>NZ_CP012257.1:0-2400000 GCF_001277175.1 Cronobacter universalis NCTC 9529
CTTTGGCAGCAGTGTCTTGCCCGATTGCAGGATGAGTTACCAGCCACTGAATTCAGCATGTGGATACGCCCCCTACAGGCGGAACTGAGCGATAACACGCTGGCTTTGTATGCGCCAAACCGGTTTGTGCTCGATTGGGTAAGGGACAAATACCTCAATAATATTAATGGATTACTGAATGATTTCTGCGGCTCTGACGCGCCGCTGCTGCGCTTTGAAGTCGGCACGAAACCCCTGACGGCGACGACAACCGCACCGGCAAGCCAGGCGGTAAGGCCTGCGCAGGCCGCGCCCGCGGCAGCACCCGTGCGCCCGGCGTGGGACAACGTGCCCGCTCCCGCGGAGCCGTCCTACCGTTCGAACGTCAATGTCAAACACACCTTTGATAACTTCGTTGAGGGTAAATCTAACCAACTGGCCCGCGCGGCGGCGCGTCAGGTGGCGGATAACCCCGGCGGCGCGTATAACCCGCTCTTCCTTTATGGCGGCACGGGTCTGGGTAAAACGCACCTGTTGCATGCGGTGGGCAATGGCATCATGGCCCGTAAGCCCAACGCCAAAGTGGTTTACATGCACTCTGAGCGTTTCGTCCAGGACATGGTGAAAGCGCTGCAAAACAACGCTATCGAAGAGTTCAAACGCTACTACCGTTCGGTGGATGCGCTGCTTATTGATGATATCCAGTTCTTCGCCAATAAAGAGCGATCCCAGGAAGAGTTTTTCCACACCTTTAACGCCCTGCTGGAAGGCAATCAGCAGATCATTCTGACCTCGGATCGCTATCCAAAAGAGATCAATGGGGTTGAGGATCGTCTGAAATCGCGCTTCGGATGGGGTCTCACGGTAGCCATTGAGCCGCCGGAGCTGGAAACTCGCGTGGCGATCCTGATGAAAAAGGCGGATGAGAACGATATCCGCCTGCCAGGCGAAGTGGCTTTCTTTATCGCCAAGCGTCTGCGATCCAACGTGCGTGAGCTTGAGGGCGCGCTGAACCGCGTGATCGCCAACGCTAACTTTACCGGTCGGGCGATCACTATCGATTTCGTGCGCGAGGCGCTGCGCGATCTGCTGGCGCTGCAGGAAAAACTTGTCACTATCGACAATATTCAAAAGACGGTGGCGGAGTACTACAAGATCAAGGTAGCGGATTTGCTCTCCAAGCGGCGTTCCCGCTCGGTCGCGCGTCCGCGCCAGATGGCGATGGCGCTCGCCAAAGAGCTGACCAACCACAGCCTGCCGGAGATCGGCGATGCGTTTGGCGGCCGCGACCACACTACGGTGCTGCACGCCTGCCGCAAGATTGAGCAGTTGCGTGAAGAAAGCCACGATATCAAAGAAGATTTCTCCAATTTAATCAGAACATTATCTTCGTGACGCTATGAAATTTACCGTTGAACGTGAACATTTATTAAAGCCGCTCCAGCAGGTCAGCGGCCCGCTGGGCGGCCGTCCGACGCTGCCTATTCTCGGCAACCTGTTGCTCCAGGTCGCGGATGGCGCGCTGTCGCTGACCGGCACCGATCTGGAAATGGAGATGGTGGCGCGCGTCGCGTTGGTGCAGCCGCACGAGCCGGGCGCAACCACCGTCCCTGCCCGTAAATTCTTTGATATCTGCCGCGGCCTGCCGGAAGGGGCGGAAATCGCCGTTCAGCTGGAGGGCGACCGTATGCGCGTGAGCTCCGGGCGCAGCCGTTTCTCGCTCTCCACGCTGCCGGCGGCGGATTTCCCGAATCTTGACGACTGGCAGAGCGAGGTGGAATTCACCCTGCCTCAGGCGACCATGAAGCGCCTTATCGAAGCCACGCAGTTCTCCATGGCGCATCAGGATGTCCGTTATTACCTCAACGGCATGTTGTTTGAAACCGAAGGCGAAGATTTGCGGACGGTTGCGACCGACGGCCACCGTCTGGCGGTCTGCGCAATGCCGGTCGGCCAGCCGTTGCCGAACCATTCGGTGATCGTGCCGCGTAAAGGCGTGCTGGAGCTGATGCGTATGCTTGATGGCGGCGACGCCCCGCTGCGCATCCAGATCGGCAGCAACAATATTCGCGCTCACGTCGGCGATTTCATCTTTACCTCGAAGCTGGTTGATGGCCGCTTCCCGGATTACCGTCGCGTGCTGCCGAAAAACCCGGACAAAACGCTGGAAGCCGGCTGCGATATTCTCAAACAGGCGTTTGCCCGCGCGGCCATTCTCTCCAACGAGAAATTCCGCGGTGTGCGTCTGTATGTGAGTGAAAACCAGCTCAAAATCACCGCGAATAACCCCGAGCAGGAAGAGGCGGAAGAAATTCTGGACGTCACCTACGCGGGCACGGAGATGGAGATCGGGTTTAACGTCAGTTATGTGCTGGACGTGCTGAACGCGCTCAAATGCGAGAATGTTCGTATTTTGCTGACGGATTCAGTATCGAGCGTGCAGATAGAAGATGCGGCGAGCAGTTCCGCGGCCTATGTTGTTATGCCCATGCGTCTGTAGAGTTTCCAAAAGGGGCTGGTTTACTTGCCATTTCGCCTCCCGGCAGTGCTCGAAATGCTCACGTACTATGTGTACGCTCCGCTTTCTGCGCGCTGGCGGTAACCGAACTGGCTGCGACACCAACGCCCCTGTCTCTCAGAGTATGCACGCCCTGAACCGGAAAAGTTCTTAATGTCACTGACGCGTCTCCTCATCAAAGATTTCCGCAATATCGAAAACGCGGATCTCGCGCTCTCTCCCGGCTTTAACTTTCTGGTTGGCGCGAACGGCAGCGGGAAAACCAGCGTGCTGGAAGCGATTTACACGCTGGGCCACGGACGCGCGTTTCGCAGTCTGCAAATCGGGCGCGTGATCCGCCACGAACAGGATGCCTTTATTCTTCACGGGCGGTTGCAGGGCGACGAGCGCGAAGTCTCGGTCGGCCTGACAAAAGATCGCAACGGCGACAGTACGGTGCGCATCGACGGCAGCGACGGTCATAAAGTGGCCGAGCTGGCGCAGCTGATGCCGATGCAATTAATTACCCCCGAGGGGTTTACTTTGCTCGGCGGCGGCCCCAAATACAGAAGAGCGTTCCTCGACTGGGGATGCTTCCATAACGAACCGGGCTTCTTTGTGGCCTGGAGCAACTTAAAGCGCCTGCTCAAACAGCGCAACGCCGCGCTGCGACAGGTGACCCGCTATGAACAACTGCGCCCGTGGGACCGTGAACTGGTTCCGCTGGCCGAACAGATAAGTCAGTGGCGCGCCAGCTACAGCGAGGCGATCGCCAACGATATGGCCGATACCTGCGCGCAATTTTTGCCGGAATTTTCGCTCTCGTTTTCTTTCCAGCGCGGCTGGGAGAAAGATAGCGACTATGCCGACGTGCTGGAGCGCGGTTTCGAGCGCGACCGGATGCTGACCTACACCGCGCATGGCCCTCACAAGGCCGATTTCCGCATTCGCGCCGACGGCGCGCCGGTGGAAGATACGCTGTCGCGTGGGCAGCTTAAGCTCCTGATGTGCGCGCTGCGCCTCGCCCAGGGCGAGTTTCTGACTCGCGAAAGCGGACGGCGCTGCCTTTATCTGATAGATGATTTTGCCTCTGAACTCGACGACGCCCGACGTGGGCTTCTGGCGCAGCGCCTGAAGGCTACGCAGTCGCAAGTCTTTGTCAGCGCGATCAGCGCTGAACATATTCTCGACATGACGGACAAAAATTCGAAGATGTTCGCTGTCGATCAGGGTAAAATAACGGATTAACCCAAGTTAAAATGAGCGAGAAACGTTGATGTCGAATTCTTATGACTCCTCCAGTATCAAAGTCCTGAAAGGGCTGGATGCGGTGCGTAAGCGCCCGGGTATGTATATCGGCGATACGGATGACGGCACCGGTCTGCACCACATGGTATTCGAGGTGGTAGATAACGCTATCGACGAAGCGCTCGCGGGTCACTGTAAAGATATCGTCGTGACTATCCATGCCGACAACTCCGTCTCGGTATCGGATGACGGGCGCGGCATTCCGACCGGTATCCATCCGGAAGAGGGCGTGTCGGCGGCGGAAGTTATCATGACCGTGCTGCACGCGGGCGGTAAATTCGATGATAACTCCTATAAAGTCTCCGGTGGCCTGCACGGCGTGGGCGTCTCTGTGGTTAACGCCCTGTCCCAGAAACTGGAGCTGGTGATTCGCCGCGAAGGCAAAATCCATCAGCAGACTTACGTGCACGGCGTGCCGCAAGCGCCGCTGGCGGTGACCGGCGATACCGATCAGACCGGTACTCAGGTCCGTTTCTGGCCAAGCCTTGAAACCTTCACCAACGTCACTGAATTTGAATATGAGATCCTGGCGAAGCGCCTGCGCGAACTCTCATTCCTCAATTCCGGCGTTTCTATTCGTCTGGTCGATAAACGCGACGGCAAGCAGGATCACTTCCATTACGAAGGCGGCATCAAAGCGTTCGTGGAGTACCTGAACAAGAACAAAACGCCGATTCACCCGAATATCTTTTATTTCTCTACTGAAAAAGACGGTATCGGCGTGGAAGTGGCGCTGCAGTGGAACGACGGTTTCCAGGAAAACATCTACTGCTTCACCAACAACATTCCGCAGCGCGACGGCGGTACGCACCTGGCGGGCTTCCGCGCGGCGATGACCCGTACGCTGAACGCCTATATGGATAAAGAAGGCTACAGCAAGAAAGCGAAAGTCAGCGCCACCGGCGATGACGCGCGTGAAGGCCTGATTGCTGTCGTGTCCGTTAAAGTGCCGGACCCGAAATTCTCCTCTCAGACCAAAGACAAACTGGTCTCCTCCGAGGTGAAATCGGCGGTTGAGCAGCAGATGAACGAACTGCTGGCGGAATACCTGCTGGAAAACCCGAGCGACGCCAAAATCGTGGTCGGCAAAATCATCGACGCCGCGCGCGCCCGTGAAGCTGCCCGTAAAGCGCGTGAAATGACCCGTCGTAAAGGCGCGCTGGATCTCGCAGGGCTGCCGGGCAAACTGGCGGATTGCCAGGAGCGCGACCCGGCGCATTCCGAACTCTACCTCGTGGAAGGGGACTCCGCGGGCGGTTCTGCAAAACAGGGCCGTAACCGTAAGAATCAGGCGATCCTGCCGCTGAAAGGGAAAATCCTGAACGTGGAGAAGGCGCGCTTTGACAAGATGCTCTCTTCCCAGGAAGTAGCGACGCTGATTACCGCGCTCGGCTGCGGCATTGGTCGTGACGAATACAACCCGGATAAACTGCGCTACCACAGCATCATCATCATGACCGATGCTGACGTCGACGGCTCGCACATCCGTACGCTGCTGTTGACCTTCTTCTACCGTCAGATGCCGGAAATCATTGAACGCGGCCATGTCTATATCGCCCAGCCGCCGCTCTACAAAGTGAAAAAAGGCAAGCAGGAACAGTACATTAAAGACGACGAAGCGATGGATCAGTACCAGATCGCCATCGCGCTGGACGGCGCGACGCTGCATGCGAATGCCAGCGCGCCCGCTATCGCTGGCGAAGCGCTGGAAAAACTCGTCTCTGAGTACAACGGCGCGCAGAAGATGATCAACCGTATGGAGCGCCGCTACCCGCGCGCGCTGCTGAAGGAGCTTATCTATCAGCCGACGCTGTCCGAAGAGATGCTGGCCGATGAAGCGAACGTGACCCGTTGGGTCTCTGCGCTTATCACCACGCTCAATGACAACGAGCAGCATGGCAGCGTCTGGAAATACGATATTCGTGAAAACGCGGAAACGCGTCGTTTCGAGCCGGTGGTGCGCGTACGTACGCATGGCGTCGACACCGATTACGTGCTTGATCACGAATTCGTGACCGGCGGCGAATACCGTCGTCTTTGCACCCTCGGCGAGAAGCTGCGCGGCCTGATTGAAGAAGACGCGTTTATCGAGCGCGGCGAACGTCGTCAGCCGGTGGCAAGCTTCGAGCAGGCGCTGGACTGGCTGGTGAAAGAGTCCCGTCGCGGTCTGTCAATTCAGCGTTATAAAGGTCTTGGCGAAATGAACCCGGAGCAGCTGTGGGAAACCACGATGGATCCGGAAAGCCGCCGTATGCTGCGCGTAACGGTAAAAGACGCCATTGCGGCCGATCAGCTCTTTACCACGCTGATGGGCGACGCCGTTGAACCGCGTCGCGCCTTTATCGAAGAGAACGCCCTGAAAGCGGCCAATATCGATATCTGATGGCCGTTATGGCGGGTGGCGCTTCGCTTACCCGCCCTACAACAGCACACAAGGCGGGTAAGCGCAGCTTCACCCGCCTTTATCATTTATAGCGCCACTCGCCCTTCATACACCCGCCACTCGCCCTTGCTACCCCGGTAACCGCATTGTCCTTCCCTTCGCCACGGCGCATTAACCGGCATTTTCCCTGCGGATCCATCCCCTTTTCTCGCCCCGGCTGCTACTGTGTTTTGAGCACAATCGCGTTAGCATGCGAAAAGACTCATTTACGCAGGGGAACTCATGGCTATTAAACTTATCGCAATCGACATGGATGGCACATTACTGCTGCCCGATCACACCATTTCACCAGGCGTGAAAAACGCCATCGCCGCCGCCCGCGAACAGGGCATTAATGTGGTGCTGACGACCGGCCGGCCTTTTGCGGGCGTGGAGAGTTATCTGCGCGAGCTGCACATGGATAAACCCGGCGATTACTGCATCACCTATAACGGCGCGCTGGTACAAAAGGCGAGTGACGGCAGCACCGTGGCGCAAACGCCGCTCAGTTATGACGATTACCGCTACCTGGAGCAGCTTTCGCGTGAGGTAGGCTCGCATTTTCACGCGCTCGATCGCACCACGCTCTACACTGCGAACCGCGACATCAGCCGCTATACCGTGCATGAATCGTTTGTCGCCACCATTCCGCTGGTATTCTGCGAGGCGGAAAAGATGGACCCGAACATGACCTTCCTGAAAGTCATGATGATTGACGAGCCGGAAATCCTCGATAAAGCCATCACGCGCATCCCGCAGGACGTCAAAGAGAAATACACCGTGCTGAAAAGCGCGCCTTATTTCCTGGAGATCCTCGATAAACGCGTCACCAAAGGCACCGGCGTGAAATCCCTGGCGGAAGTTTTAAACATCCAGCCGGAAGAAGTAATGGCGATAGGCGATCAGGAAAACGATATTGCGATGCTGGAATATGCGGGCGTCGGCGTGGCGATGGAGAACGCCATTGATGCGGCGAAAGAGGCCGCCAATTTTGTGACCCGCTCGAACCTGGAAGATGGCGTCGCGTACGCGATTGAGAAATTCGCTCTGCGCTAAGAAGGAATGTTGACGCGCCGCCAGTCACGAGCGGCGCGTCAGAAAGGCGCTTTCGGCTGCAAAACTACATTCAGCCTCGCCTCACCTGAAAGAGCGGGGTTGCCCCCGCCCGACAGGTTGCTACTTACCGGATTCGTAAGCCAGAAACGCAGCAAATTCCCTTTGCCCGTCCTTCAGCCTCAGTTCGCACAGCGAATGACGCGTCAGAAATGTGAACATTAACAATGTTATACATATCATTAATACACACCAGAACAGGGTGCTTCGCAGCAGTTTCATGGCCTTCTTCTCCTTGCCTTTCGGCGGGTAAGAGGCTACGCTGATGGTGTCTATGCATCAGTGGGCCTCGTTGGTTAATTGAATAAATGACCTTCGGGGCTTTCTTCTTTCTGCCTCACCATCACTGCATTTCTGCCGACAGCATGAGGCAAAAAGCCTCAAGCGCCGCCGCCATTATAAATTGCCCGTCCTGCGCCAAACCATCGAAAACCTACGGGCGTTTTGCTGAATTTTCACGCCTTTTCCGTAACGGTTTCCCGTAAATCACGTCTTTTTCATTCTCATTGAACAACCTGATAAGTCCCTTTCTGTTATCTCGCCCGATATATCCTTTTGTCGTTTTTGTGATCTAAATTGTAGTACAACCATAATAGATTGTACTACATTGAACCCATCAGCACGGCCACCCGCGTCACGGTTGTACTTCAAAAATGCGGCGAAAATCGGCGGTCAGGGTAAAGTAAGCGAAGAAACCTCGCGTGAAAGGAACCCATAACATGACCAAAACCGACCGCATCATCGTGACGTTAGGCCGCCAGATTGTTGGCGGAAAATATGTACCGGGCGCGTCACTGCCCGCAGAAGCGGAACTGTGCGAGGAGTTTGAAACCTCGCGCAACATCATTCGCGAAGTGTATCGCTCGCTGATGGCGAAGCGGCTCATTGAGATGAAGCGTTATCGCGGCGCGTTTGTCGCGCCCCGCAACCAGTGGAACTACCTCGATACCGAGGTGCTCCAGTGGGTGCTGGAGCATGACGATGACCCCCGGCTCATCGCCTCAATGAGCGAAGTGCGCAACCTGGTGGAGCCTGCTATCGCCCGCTGGGCGGCAGAGCGCGCGACTTCAAGCGATCTGGCGCGTATTGAGGCGGCGCTGAACGACATGATTGCCAACAACCAGGATCGCGATGCCTTTAACGAGGCGGATATTCGTTATCACGAAGCGGTACTGGAGGCGGTGCATAACCCGGTGCTGCAACAGCTCAGCGTGGCGATAAGTTCCCTGCAACGGGCCGTGTTTGAGCGTACCTGGATGGGCGATGAGGCCAACATGCCGAAAACGCTCCAGGAGCATAAAGCGCTGTTCGATGCGATACGGCATCAGGATGGCGAGGCGGCGGAGCAGGCGGCGTTAACCATGATCGCCAGCTCGACAAAAAGGCTTAAGGAAATCACATGACATCTCGCTACATCGCTATCGACTGGGGTTCCACCAATCTGCGCGCCTGGCTTTTCCAGGACGAGCAGTGCCTGGAAAGCAGGCAATCGGAGGCGGGCGTCACCCGCCTCAACGGCAGAACCCCCGAAGCGGTGTTAGCGCAGGTAACCGAAGGCTGGCGCGATAACGCCACGCCCGTGGTCATGGCGGGCATGGTCGGCAGTAACGCGGGCTGGAAAATCGCCCCGTATCTGCCGTGCCCGGCCCGCTTTGCCGATATCGGCAGCCAGCTCACGACGGTGGCGGAACGCGTTTTTATTATCCCTGGCCTGTGCGTGAGCCGTGACGACAACCGCAACGTCATGCGCGGCGAAGAAACCCAGTTGCTCGGCGCCCGCGAGCTTGCCCCCGCGCCGCTCTACATCATGCCCGGCACGCACTGCAAATGGGTACAGGCGGACGCGCAGCAGGTTAATGATTTCCGCACGGTGATGACCGGCGAGCTGCACCATCTTTTATTAACCCATTCATTGATTGGCGCGGGCCTGCCGGAACAGCAGCCGAGCGCCGATGCCTTTAACGCGGGGCTTGAACAGGGCGCGGAAACCGACGCGCCGCTGACCCGCCTGTTTGAAGTTCGCGCCGCCCATGTGCTGGGAAGCCTTGCGCGCGAACACGTCGCCGAATTTCTTTCCGGGTTGCTGATTGGCAACGAAGTGGCAAGCCAGCTTCGCCACTGGCAGCCAGACAGCAAACAACCCCTCACGCTGGTCGCCAGCCCGTCGCTCGCCAGCCGTTACCAGCGCGCGCTGTCGCTGCTGGGATATACGGCGCAGGCGCTTGAAGGCGACCGCGCATTTCAGACAGGCATAAGGAGTCTCGCTCATGCAGTGGCAGAATAAACTTCCGCTCATCGCCATCCTACGCGGCATCACGCCCGACGAGGCGCACGATCACGTCGCGGCGGTTATCGACGCCGGGTTCGAGGCGGTGGAAATCCCTCTCAACTCGCCGGACTGGCGCACCAGTATCGCCGCGATGGTCAAAACGTTTGGCGATCGCGCGCTGATTGGCGCAGGCACGGTATTAAAGCCGGAGCAGGTGGATGAGCTGGCAGAGATGGGCAGTAAGCTTGTCGTGACGCCCAATATTCAGCCGGAGGTGATCCGACGCGCGGTGAGTTACGGCATGACCGTCTGCCCTGGCTGCGCCACGGCGACCGAGGCGTTCAACGCCATCGAGGCTGGCGCGCAGGCGCTGAAAATCTTCCCGTCCGCCGCCTTCGGCCCCGATTACATCAAAGCATTAAAAGCCGTGCTGCCGCCGGAAATACCGGTGTTCGCCGTGGGCGGCGTCACGCCGGAAAACCTGGCGGTGTGGCTGAAAGCGGGCTGCATCGGCGCCGGGCTTGGCAGCGATTTGTATCGCGCCGGACAGCCGGTTGAGCGCACGGCCGCGCAGGCGAAAGCATTTGTTAAGGCGTATCGGGAGGCAGTGCAATGAAAATAACCAAACTAACGACATACCGTTTACCGCCCCGCTGGATGTTTCTGAAGATTGAAACCGACGAAGGCGTGGTGGGCTGGGGCGAGCCGGTGATTGAAGGCCGGGCGCGGACGGTCGAGGCGGCGGTGCATGAGCTGGGCGAATACCTGATTGGTCAGGATCCGGCGCGCATCAATGATCTGTGGCAGGTGATGTATCGCGGCGGGTTTTACCGCGGCGGCCCGATCCTGATGAGCGCCATCGCCGGTATCGACCAGGCGCTGTGGGATATTAAAGGCAAAGCGCTGAACGCGCCGGTCTGGCAGCTAATGGGCGGTCTGGTGCGCGATAAAATCAAAGCGTACAGCTGGGTGGGCGGCGACCGTCCGGCAGAGGTTATCGCCGGTATTAAAACGCTGCGCCAGATTGGTTTCGATACCTTTAAATTAAACGGCTGCGAAGAGTTAGGCATTATTGATGATTCACGTAAAGTCGACGCGGCGGTGAATACCGTAGCGCAGATCCGTGAAGAATTTGGCAGCGATATCGAATTTGGTCTCGATTTTCACGGTCGCGTCAGCGCGCCGATGGCGAAAATATTAATTAAAGAGCTGGAGCCGTATCGCCCGTTATTTATTGAAGAGCCGGTATTAGCAGAGCAGGCGGAATATTATCCGCGCCTCGCCGCGCAGACGCATATTCCAATTGCGGCGGGCGAGCGTATGTTCTCGCGCTTTGAATTTAAGCGCGTGCTGGAAGCGGGCGGGCTGGCCATTCTGCAACCCGATTTATCACATGCGGGCGGCATTACCGAGTGCGCGAAAATCGCCGCGATGGCGGAGGCGTATGACGTCGGCCTTGCGCCGCACTGCCCGCTCGGGCCCATCGCGCTGGCGGCCTGTCTGCATGTCGATTTCATTTCGCGCAATGCGGTGTTCCAGGAGCAGAGCATGGGCATCCACTATAACCAGGGGGCTGAGCTGCTTGATTTCGTTAAAAATAAAGACGATTTCAAAATGGAAGGCGGTTACTTCCAGCCATTGATGAAGCCGGGTCTTGGCGTGGAGATCGACGAAGAGCAGGTGGTGGCGCGCAGTCAGGGTTGCGCGGACTGGCGCAATCCGTTGTGGCGGCACGCTGATGGTTCTGTCGCCGAATGGTAATGTCCGTCATACTTCACGCTGTGGGTGCGTTGGCTGCGTTTCCTCATCCCGGTCACTTACTTCAGTAAGCTCCCGGGGATTCGTTAACTTGCCGCCTTCCCACAACGCGAATTATTTAGCGCGTTGCGCGCAGTGGCTTTTCGTGCAACACGAACTATTTAGGACATCGCGCATACGAACCTCGTCCCACAACGCGAATTATTCAGGACAAGGTAATTCCAGCTTTTACGAAAATTATTTCGCGTATTGATTAAATGAAAATGAGCCCGGCTCGCCGGGCAGTACACCCGAATATAAAAAACACACCCTCTGTATTTTACAGGGCATGGTGAGCGGCCTCGCTATGCCTTAATTCTGGAGACAGAACGTTATGGATATTTCTGTAACTGCTGCAAAACCGGGGCGTCGTCGTTATCTGACGCTGGCGATGATCTTTATTACCGTGGTGATTTGTTATGTCGACCGCGCCAATTTAGCCGTGGCGTCGGCGCATATTCAGGAGGAGTTTGGCATCAGCAAAGCGGAAATGGGCTACGTCTTTTCCGCCTTCGCCTGGCTCTATACGCTCTGCCAGATCCCCGGCGGCTGGTTTCTTGACCGCATGGGTTCGCGCCTGACCTACTTCATCGCGATTTTCGGCTGGTCAGTCGCGACGCTATTCCAGGGCTTCGCGACCGGGCTGCTCTCGCTCATCGGTCTGCGCGCCATCACCGGCGTGTTTGAAGCCCCCGCGTTCCCGACCAACAACCGCATGGTGACCAGTTGGTTTCCGGAGCACGAGCGCGCCTCGGCGGTCGGGTTTTACACCTCCGGGCAGTTCGTCGGGCTCGCGTTCCTCACGCCGCTGCTCATCTGGATCCAGGAGCTTTTAAGCTGGCACTGGGTGTTTATCGTCACCGGCGGGATCGGGATTATCTGGTCGCTCGTCTGGTTTAAGGTGTATCAACCGCCGCGGCTTACCAAAGGCATCAGCCAGGCGGAGCTCGATTACATCCGCGACGGCGGCGGCCTGGTGGACGGCGACGCGCCCGCCGCGAAGGCCGAGCGCCAGCCGCTCTCCCGCGCCGACTGGAAGCTGGTGTTCCATCGCAAACTGATTGGCGTTTATCTCGGCCAGTTTGCGGTTACCTCCACGCTCTGGTTCTTCCTGACCTGGTTCCCGAACTATCTCACCCAGGAGAAAGGCATCACGGCGCTGAAAGCGGGCTTTATGACCACCGTGCCGTTCCTCGCCGCGTTCTTTGGCGTGCTGCTCTCCGGCTGGGTGGCGGACCGTCTGGTGCGTAAAGGCTATTCGCTTGGCGTGGCGCGCAAGCTGCCGATTATCTGCGGTCTGCTGATCTCCACCTGCATTATGGGCGCGAATTACACCAACGATCCGACATGGATTGTCGTGCTGATGGCGCTCGCGTTCTTCGGTAACGGCTTTGCGTCGATCACCTGGTCGCTGGTCTCGTCGCTGGCCCCGATGCGCCTGATTGGGCTTACCGGCGGCATGTTTAACTTCGTCGGCGGGCTGGGCGGCATCACGGTGCCGCTGGTGATTGGTTATCTGGCGCAGGATTACGGCTTCGGCCCGGCGCTGGTGTACATCTCGGTCGTGGCGCTTATCGGCGCGCTCTCTTACATCCTGCTGGTCGGGGAGGTGAAGCGCGTCGGCTGAGGCCGTCACGGAAGGCAGGGACGCCTGCGACGGAATGCGCAGATAACGCGCCGCCGGTCACCGGCGCGCGTTACGTATCAACTTATAACAACCATAAACCTGCCGGGGTTGCCACGGCAGGAAAGAGGGTTCTGCTATGCATACCGATCTGTACTCGACCACCCTGCGGCAGCTTAACGCGAAGATAATCCCGTTTATTATTCTCTGCTACTTTGTCGCGAACCTCGATAAAACCAACATCTCCATCGCGGCGCTGCAAATGAACGCCGATCTCGGCCTGAGCGCCAGCATGTATGGCCTCGGCGTCGGGATGTTCTACATCTCCTACATCATTTTTGAAATCCCGAGCAACGTCATCATGACGAAGGTCGGCGCCCGCGTCTGGATCGCCCGCATCATGATCACCTGGGGCATCGTCAGCGCCGGGATGTCGCTGGTACAGACGCCAACGCAGCTCTACGTCATGCGCTTTTTGCTCGGCATGGCGGAGGCAGGCTTTACGCCGGGCATTATCTATTACATCTCCTGCTGGTTCCCGAAGAGCAACCGCGCGCGGGCGATGTCGTTCTTTTACATGGGCTCGGTGATGGCGTCGATTATCGGCCTGCCGATCTCCGGCTCTATTCTGAACATGCACGGCCTCGCGGATATCGCAGGCTGGCGCTGGCTGTTCGCTATTGAGGGCATTCCGGCGATAGTGCTCGGCGTTATGGTGCTGTGGCGACTGCCGCAGACGCCGGATCACGCCCCGTGGCTGTCGGCGGAACAAAAAGGCTGGCTGAAAGCGCAGCTGGCGCGCGACAACGCGGGTGTGGAAGTCGGTAATAACCACAGCTGGCTGAGCGCGCTGAAAAACAAAACCGTGCTGCTGCTGAGCCTGGTCTGGTTCCTCCAGGCGTTTGGCTCTATCGGCATCACGCTGTTTCTGCCGCTCATCATCAAAAGCATGGCGAGCGATCAGAGCAACATCGTGGTGAGTCTGCTCTCCGCCGTGCCGTTTATCGCCGCCTGCCTGTTTATGTATCTCAACGGCCGCCACTCCGACACCACGCATGAGCGCTCCTGGCATCTTGGCCTGCCGCTGATCCTCTCCGGCGTGTCGCTGGCCATCGCTATCTGGTCCAGCAACCTGCTGGTGGCTTACGGGCTGCTGGTGCTGACGGTCGGCTTTAACTTCGCCCTCACGCCGATCTTCTGGGCGGTCACGACCGAAAAACTGGCGGGTGTGGCCGCTGCCGCCTCTATCGCGTTTATTAATACCGTGGCGAATTTCGTCGGGCTCGGTCTGCCGCCGGTGCTCGGCAAAATCAAAGACGCGACGGATAGCTACCACTACGGGCTGCTGATTGTGGCCGTGGCGCTGATCCTGGGCGGCATTATTGGCGTGCTGGTCTCGCGCCCGGCGCGCCTCGGCGTAGCTGGACCGTCCGCCTCACTTAAACAGGAGTCCCGATGAAAACGATTGTGCTGAAACACGCGTATCTGCCGGATGCGCTCACGGCGGAACTGCGCGAGCGCTACGATCTGCGTGAATTTTCGCAGATGTCTGACGCTGACTTCGTGGCGATTGCTGGCGACATCGCGGCGCTGGTCACCAACGGCGAAGCTGTGGTCACTGGTGAATTTATCGCCCGGCTACCGGCGCTTTCGCTCATTGCGGTTTTCGGCGTCGGTTATGACGGCGTGGACGTGGCGGCGGCGCTCGAGCGCGGCATCGCCGTCACCCATACGCCGGGCGTGCTGACGGATGACGTGGCCGATCTCGCCATCGGCCTGATGCTTGCCACGTCGCGCCGTATCGTCGCCGCGCAGAAGTTTATCGAGCAGGGCGGCTGGCAACAGGGCGGCTTTACGTGGACGCGAAAAGTCTCCGGCGCGCGGCTTGGCATTTTCGGCATGGGGCGCATCGGGCAGGCCATTGCCCGCCGCGCGCAGGCGTTTGATATGACTATCTCTTATACCGGCCGCCAGCCGCACAGCGCGCTGCCGTACCGCTTTGTGCCAGGTTTAGCGCAGCTGGCGCAGGAGAGCGATTTCCTGATGCTCTGCGCGCCAGGCGGCGATGCCACGCGCGGCGTGGTCAATGCCGCCGTGCTGGAGGCGCTCGGCCCACAAGGGATTCTGATTAACATCGCGCGCGGCAGCGTGGTGGATGAAGCGGCGCTGATTGCGGCGCTGGAGAGCGGCGCGATTGCCGGCGCCGGGCTGGATGTTTTTACGGATGAGCCGAACGTGCCCGCATCGCTTCAGCAGCGCGACAATGTCGTTATCACGCCGCATATGGCGAGCGCCACACGGGAGACGCGGCGCGAAATGTCGCGGCTGGTGCTGGAGAACGTCAACGCCTGGTGCGCGGGCGAGCCGCTGATTACGCCGGTTCCCTGATAGGCTTTTTCCGCGGAATCTTTTACCCTGAGGCCCTCTTTGGCTTCAGGGTTTTCTCTTGATGAAACAGCTCACCTTCGCCCCGCGTCACCATCAGCTCACCAATATTAACGTCTGGACGCCCGACAGCCAGTGGCTGGCGTTTGACGTGCGGCCATCCGGCGCGTCGTTTACCGGCAAAACCATTGAGCGCGTCAATGTCGGGACGGGGGAGGTAGAGGTTATCTACCGCGCGCCCGACGGCGCGCACGTCGGCGTGGTGACGGTGAGCCCCGTGGCGGAGCAGTATGTTTTCATTCACGGCCCGGAGAACCCGGACGACACCTGGCGCTACGATTTTCATCACCGCCGCGGCGTGGTAGTGGAAAACGGCGCGGCAGAGAATCTCGACGCGATGGATATCACGCCGCCGTTTACGCCCGGCGCGCTGCGCGGCGGCAGCCATGTGCATGTGTTCAGCCCGGACGGCGCCTGGCTGAGCTTTACCTATAACGACCACGTCCTGCATGAGCGCGATCCGGCGCTTGATTTGCGCAACGTCGGCGTGGCGCTGCCGTTCGGCCCGGTCACGCCGCCGTGCGCGCACCCGCGCGAATACGCGGGCAGCCGCTGGTGCGCGCTGGTAAGCCGCACCACGCCCGCGCCGCGCCCCGGCAGCGATGAGATCAACCGCGCGTATGAAGAGGGCTGGGTTGGGCTTAACGGTTATCAGAAAGCCGACGGCACGCGGCAGCGCCGCGCGCTGGCGTTTATCGGCGATACGCTGACGCACGCAGGCGTGAAAGCGCCGGAGCTGTTTATCGTGGATTTACCGCAAGAGGAAGCCGCGTGGAAAACGCCTGGCGACGCGCCGCTTGAAGGCGCGCCGGACGCCATGCCCGCGCCGCCTGCGGGCGTTATGCAGCGCCGCCTCACGTTCACGCACGATCGCCGCTATCCGGGGCTTGCCGCCACGCCGCGCCACTGGGTGCGCAGCAACCCGCAGGGCACGGAAATCGCCTTTTTGATGAACGATGATAACGGCGTGGCGCAACTGTGGCTCATTGCGCCTGCGGGCGGCGAACCGCGTCAGGTGACGCAGGGCGCTCAGGGCGTGGCGTCGGCGTTTAGCTGGCATCCGTCGGGCGAGGCTATCGGGTTTATGCAGGACAACCGGATTGTATTGTGTGATGTCCATACAGGCGAGATAACGCCGCTCACGCCGCCGCAGACGGCGGCGATTTCAGCCGATGCCGTAGTAATATCGCCGGATGGAAAACGCATCGCCTGGATGCAGGAGACAGACGGTTTCCGCCAGATCTGGATGACGGAAACCGGAAGATAATCAGGGCGCGGGAGGGATCACGGCGTTAATGGCGAAGGACTTCTTTTCGCTCTCTTCCACCCGCGATTTCACCGATTTATCGGTACGGAAGGCGTCCCACGGGATAAGCAGCGTATCCGCTATCGCCGTAAAGGGGAGATCGAGCGCCACCAGCGGCTTCAGCCCCCAGCTGGTATCGTCATCGGCGAGCATCGTCGCGCTGGCGCGCGTGCCGGGATAGTACCCCTGCTCGCCGCCGCCGGTGTGCGACATGACGCTGGAACAGCCGCCGAGCAGCAAAACGCTACCGCAAAAAATCATTTTCCCGAGAGTATTTTTCATTTTCATTCTTCTGTTTTGTCGTCGCATCGCAGGCGTCAGTCATGAGATATAACGCCCCTGAATCAGAATGAATAGCGCGCCTTTGCCGTCCTGTGGCAGCGCTCGCAGTTTAGCATTAGATGCTGTTATCTCCAGTCTACGCAAAGAAATGTAAATCGACAAAAAAAGGCCGGATTCGGCCCTTGAAAAGCGTCGGGCCGCACCCATTTTTGGATCGTGGTCGCAGGGAGGATGCCGAACGGGCCTTCCGCCACAGCCGCCTGTCCTTTGAGGAGGGCGATGTTAAACCTCGCTGATTTCAGGAGTATGTATGCGTAACTTCGATTTATCCCCGCTGTATCGTTCCGCCATCGGTTTTGACCGTCTTTTCAATCTGCTTGAGAACAACCAGAGCCAGAGCAACGGCGGCTACCCTCCGTACAACGTCGAGCTGGTAGACGAAAACCACTACCGTATCGCCATTGCCGTGGCAGGCTTTGCAGAAAGCGAGCTGGAAATTACCGCCCAGGACAATCTGCTGGTGGTGAAAGGCTCCCACGCGCCGGATCAGAAAGAGCGTACCTACCTGTATCAGGGGATCGCCGAGCGCAACTTCGAGCGCAAATTCCAGCTGGCCGAAAATATCTTCGTGCGTGGCGCAAATCTGGTGAACGGCCTGCTCTACATCGAGCTTGAGCGCGTGATCCCGGAAGCCAAAAAACCGCGCCGTATCGAAATCGGTAACTAATTTCGCCGGGTCGCCGCGGCGGCCCACCTTTGTCGTTCCGTGCTCGCCAGACGGGAGCACAGCCAGTTAACGCACTGGCGTTTTCACTCGCTTCAAAGAAGGAGAGATACTATGCGTAACTATGATTTATCCCCGTTTTTCCGTCAGTGGATCGGTTTTGACAAACTGGCCAACGCGCTGATGAACACCGCTGAAAGCCAGAGCTTCCCGCCCTATAACATCGAAAAAAGCGACGACAACCACTATCGCATTACCCTTGCGTTAGCCGGTTTCCGTCAGGAAGATCTGGAGATTGAGCTGGAAAATACCGTACTGCGCGTGAAAGGCTCGCCGGTAAAACCGGAAAACGAACCGAAATGGCTCCATCAGGGTCTGGTTATTCAGCCCTTCAGCCTGAGCTTTACGCTGGCTGAACATATGGAAGTCTCCGGCGCGACCTTCACCAACGGGCTGCTGCACATCGATCTGGTGCGCAATATTCCTGAAGCGCTGGCCCCGCAGCGTATCGCCATCGGTCAGCCGCGCGCCCAGGATGACGAGCGCGTCATTGAAGGCGAACGCCCGGCGCTGAGCCATAGTGAAACCGAAAACCAGTAACGGCATCGTATGAAAAGGCCCCCGTAGCGGGGCCTTTTTTTATGCGTGTCCGTCCGGTCATCATAATACCGGCGGGCGAACGCGATGCAGGTGGTAATCTACCTGATAGTCGCTGGTATTGCGAAACATCACCGAGTAATTGAGAAATTCGCCGCTGTCGCTGTAAGAGAGCGACGTAATGCGCAGCAGCGGCGTCTGCTCCTGCACATTCATCATCGCCGCCAGCTGTTTATCCGCCAGCACCGGCGTCAGGCTTTCATAGTTGCCGCTGATGGTAATGCCGCACTCCTTCTCGATGTAATCAAACTTCGATCCCTCCAGATGCGCCAGCGACAGCGTGCGGAACAGCTTCACCGGCATATAGCTGTCTTCCAGCATCAGCGGTTTTCCCTCGACATAACGCACCCGTCGCGAAAAGTAGATGCGCTCGTTTATCTGGATGCGCAACTGGCTGGCGATGGCGGGCGGGGCAGGCATCACTTCAAACTGCAACACCTTGCTGTACACGTCTTTCCCTTGCTGACGCAGCACCTCAGCAAGCCCCGTCAGATTCGTGGTTTCGTGGTGCACGTCTTTACGCGCCACATAGGTGCCGCTGCCGTGGCGACGCACCACCAGCCCCCAGCCCACCAGCAAATCGACCGCTTTGCGAATGGTCATTCGCGCCACGCCGAACTCCTGCGCCAGCGCTTTCTCGCCGGGTAACGGGCTGCCGATGTGGTAATCCGATGAATTCAGGCGCAGACGCAGCCTTTCGGCAATGGATTTGTAGATCACCCGTAGACCTCTTTACGCCTGTCAGTGGGGAGATAGCCCCTGAAGATGTCCAGATTTAAGAGGAAAAGTAGACCTGAATGAGCAAATTAAAACCATGAATGCGATCACGGATCGCAGCGGCGCGCCATGTTCGCGCCGCGGTTAGTTTTTATGCTCGCTTCAGGCCACAAGAAAATGATTAAGGCCTCAAACCCTACAGGTTGTTACATGAGGATTTAAAAATGCTCAGTCAAATACAACGATTTGGCGGCGCCATGTTTACCCCGGTGTTGTTATTTCCTTTCGCCGGGATGGTCGTCGGCATTGCCATCATGCTGCAAAATCCGCTGTTTGTGGGCGAGGCATTCACCGCGCCCGATAATCTTTTCGCGCAGATCGTTCACATCATTGAAGAGGGCGGCTGGGCGGCATTTCGTAATATGCCGCTGATTTTCGCGGTCGGCTTACCGATTGGCCTCGCCCGCGAGGCGCAGGGTCGCGCCTGCCTCGCCGTGCTGATTAGCTTTCTCACCTGGAACTATTTCATTAACGCGATGGGCATGACCTGGGGTCACTTCTTTGGCGTTAATTTTACGGCCGATCCTGTCGCGGGCAGCGGGTTAACGCTGATTGCCGGGATTAAAACGCTCGATACCAGCATTATCGGCGCGATTGTTATCTCCGGGATCGTTACGGCCATTCATAACCGTTATTACGCAAAATCGTTACCGGTTTTCCTTGGCATTTTTCAGGGTACCTCGTTTGTGGTGATTATCGCGTTCTTTGTGATGATCCCCTGCGCCTGGCTCACGCTGCTGGGCTGGCCGAAAGTGCAGATGGGCATTGAGTCATTACAGGCGTTTTTACGCTCCGCCGGCGCGCTCGGCGTCTGGGTCTACACCTTCCTTGAGCGCATTCTGATCCCGACCGGGCTGCACCACTTCGTCTACGGCCCGTTTATCTTCGGCCCGGCGGCGGTGGAAGGCGGCATTCAGGTCTACTGGGCGCAGCATTTGCAGGAATTCAGCCAGAGCACGGCGCCGCTTAAATCGCTGTTCCCGGAAGGCGGTTTTGCGCTGCATGGCAACTCGAAAGTGTTTGGCTCGGTGGGCATCGCGCTGGCGCTCTGGTACACCGCCGCGCCGGAAAATCGCGTCAAAGTGGCGGGGCTGTTAATTCCGGCGACGTTAACGGCGGTGCTGGTGGGGATCACCGAGCCGCTGGAGTTCACCTTCCTGTTTATTTCTCCGCTGCTGTTCGCGGTGCATGCGGTGCTGGCGGCCACGATGGCGACGCTGATGTATATCTTCGGCGTCGTGGGCAACATGGGCGGCGGCCTGCTCGATCAGTTCCTGCCGCAGAACTGGATACCCATGTTCCATAACCACGCCGGCATGGTGTTCACCCAGATTGGCATCGGCTGCGGGTTTACCGCGCTCTACTTCATCGTCTTCAGGGCGCTTATCCTGCGCTTCGACCTCAAAACGCCAGGCCGCGCCGAGAGCGACATCAGGCTCTACAGCAAAGCCGATTACCGCGCCGCGCGGGGGCAGACCACGGCGGCCGCGCACTCCGCTGCCGGTCAGGCCGCCGGATTCCTCCAGGCGCTCGGCGGCGCGGAGAATATCGAAAGCATCAATAACTGCGCCACCCGGTTGCGCATCACGCTCGTCGACATGGCGAAAACCCAGAGTGACGACGTCTTTAAAGCCCTTGGCGCCCACGGCGTGGTGCGTCGCGGCAACGGCATCCAGGTGATTGTCGGCCTGCACGTTCCTCAGGTGCGCGACCAGCTGGAATCGCTGATGAAAACCCCTTCCACGACCCCACTATCCCCCATGACGGAGGCTGTATCATGAAAAAATTCTCAGTTGTCATCGCAGGCGGCGGCAGCACCTTTACCCCTGGCATTGTCCTGATGCTGCTGGCTAACCGCGATCGCTTCCCGCTGCGCGCGCTGAAGTTCTATGACAACGACGGCGCGCGTCAGGAGATCATCGCCGAGGCGTGCAAAATCCTGCTGAAGGAGCAGGCGCCGGAGATCGAATTTACCTACACCACGGACCCGCAAACGGCCTTCACCGACGTGGATTTTGTGATGGCGCACATTCGCGTCGGCAAATATCCGATGCGCGAACAAGATGAAAAAATTCCGCTGCGCCACGGCGTGGTCGGCCAGGAGACCTGCGGCCCTGGCGGAATAGCCTACGGGATGCGCTCTATCGGCGGCGTGCTGGAGCTGGTGGATTATATGGAGCAATATTCGCCGAACGCCTGGATGCTCAATTACTCCAACCCGGCGGCGATTGTGGCGGAAGCCACCCGCCGCCTGCGCCCGAACGCCAGAATTCTCAACATCTGCGATATGCCGATTGGCATTGAAGGGCGGATGGCGAAAATCGTCGGCCTGAACAGCCGTAAAGAGATGCGTGTGCGTTACTACGGCCTCAACCACTTCGGCTGGTGGACGTCGATTGAAGATCTGGAGGGCAACGATCTGATGCCGCGGCTGCGCGAGTATGTGGCGAAGCACGGCTATGTGCCGCCTTCAGAGGACACGCATACCGAAGCGAGCTGGAACGACACCTTCGCGAAAGCGAAAGACGTGCAGGCGCTGGATCCGGACACCATGCCGAACACCTACCTGAAATACTATCTCTTCCCGGATTACGTCGTGGCGCATTCCAACCCGGCGCATACCCGCGCCAACGAAGTGATGGAGCACCGTGAAAAACAGGTCTTTGACGCGTGCCGCGCTATTATCACTGCGGGCCATTCGTCGGCAGGCGAGCTGGAGATAGACGAACACGCCTCGTATATCGTCGATCTGGCGACCGCTATCGCTTTTAACACCCAAGCGCGGATGCTGCTGATTGTGCCGAATAACGGCGCTATTCATAACTTTGACGCCGATGCGATGGTCGAGATCCCGTGTCTGGTGGGTAAAAACGGGCCGGAGCCGCTGACGGTCGGCGATATTCCGCACTTCCAGAAAGGGCTGATGAGCCAGCAGGTGGCGGTGGAAAAACTGGTGGTGGACGCCTGGGAGCAGCGCTCACGGCAGAAACTGTGGCAGGCGATTACGCTGTCGAAAACCGTCCCCAGCGCGTCGGTCGCGAAAGCGATTCTCGACGATCTGATTGAGGCCAACAAAGACTACTGGCCGGAACTGCACTAACGTTACGCCCCGCCTTACCGACCGGCATCGTCACGGTGCCGGTCGCGCCGCTTCTGCTCCTCTGCGACGCCCGTTTTACGTTATGCTGAGCATGCACAGGTAAAACAGGGAGCCGTCATGAAAATTTCCCGTCTCGGCGAGGCGCCGGACTATCGCTTTTCGCTGGCCAATGAACGCACGTTTCTGGCGTGGGTGCGCACCGCGCTGGGGTTTCTGGCGGCGGGGGTCGGGCTGGATCAGCTGGCGCCGGATTTCGCCACGCCGGTAGTGCGCGAGGCGGTGTCGCTGCTGCTCTGCTTTTTCGCGGGGGCGCTCGCCATTTACGGCTACCTGCGCTGGTTGCGCAACGAAAAGGCGATGCGCCTGAAAGCGGCGCTGCCCTATACCCGTATGCTGGCGTTTATCAGCGGCGTGCTGGTCGTGGTGGCGCTGGCGGTGATGCTGGTGGTGTTTTATGCCGGGTAATCCGCGCGATCCGGGGCTGCAACCGGAGCGCACGTCGCTTGCGTGGGTGCGCACGCTGCTCGGCTACGGCGCGCTGCTGGCGCTGGCGCTGCGCCATACGTGGAATAACGCGGGTCTGCTTATCTGGCTGGCGCTGGGGTGTCTTACGGGTATTGCCGGGCTGATTTATGTCTATGCCCGCCAGCGTCACCTGACCGCGCTGGCGCGCGAGGATTTTTCCGCGCCCGGCCAGGTGCGGGCGAAACTGGCGATTGCGCTGGCGGTCTGCGCGCTGGCGCTGCTCTTTGTGGTGACGCATATTCATGCGCTGATGCAGTTGCTTGCCGAATAGCACATCCGCGGACTACCCGGCCTGCGCGGATCCGTGCTACATATTTCTGATTCCTTTTCCCGATACGGTCGCCATGAAAACGCTGCTCCCCCTCGCTTTTCTGCTGCTCTTTACCTCCGCGCATGCCGCGCCGCCCGCAAGCGCCAGCGAGCCTCTGACGGCCCAGCGTTACAGCGCGCAGCTGGGCGTCGGCATGGATGTCGACTGGGCGCGCACCGAACGCGGCATCCGCGAGTTCGATCCGCTGGCGGTACGCGATTTCCAGCAGCGCGGCATTCGCCATGTGCGGGTGCGGGTGGCGGGCGACGCCACCGAGGAGCGGCTAATCCACTTGCGCAAAATCGTCGAAGCCTGCGAGCGCTATGACATCATCCCGATAATTTCTTATCAGGCCGATGCGTTTAAGGCGGACCCGAGCGCGCAGAACGCCGCGAAAGTTGTGGCCTGGTGGAGCGCTGTGGCGAATTACTTCGGCAGCGAGCACCCGCTGCTCGGTTTTGATCTGATTTACGAGCCCGCCGACAAGCTCAACCACAACCCGCAGCAGCTCAACCGGCTGTATGGCGACGTGATCAAAACCATTCACCATGTGGATGCGCAACGGATGATTTTCATCGCGCCGCGCTTTCGCGCCGTGCCGGAAGATCTCTCCATACTGAAACTGCCGCCCCAGAGCAGCCACTACGTACTGGCGCAGTGGCACATTTTCCCGTGGGGGCCGCTGCGCGCGAATGGCAAATACCCGTGGACGTCCGGCACCGCGGCGGAAAAAGCGGCGATCCGCGAGCGCATTAACAGCGCCCGCCGCTGGCAGCAGAAAACCGGTCATGTCAGCTGGGTGGGCGGCTGGTCGGCGGCGCAGACGGTGAAAACCACGCCGTCCGCGGCGACGCTCGCCTTCGCCAGTTTTATGGCCTGCGAGCTGAAAAAGGCGGGCATTCCGTACGCGCTCAATGCCGCGAATCAGTTTTACGATGGGGAAGAGGGCGCCTGGCGGCCCGCGCAGGCCGCCCTGCTGGACGCGATGATGAACCCGACCTGCGCCACGGAGCGCGCGCCGGGGCATGAACATGTTAAACCGTCTGTTCCGGCATCCGCTCACGGTGCGCCAGCGGCAGCCAGCACGCCAGCATCAGCACGCCCATCGCCGTCATCAGCATCCCGAGGCTAAACTGCCCGTTCTGCGGCAGCAGCGCGGATGACCACGCCAGCAGCCCGGACCCGCAGTTTTGCAGGCCGCCCACCAGCGCGCCGGCGGTGCCTGCCAGGAACGGGAACGGCTCCATCGCGCCGCTGGTGGCGAGCGGGAACAGCATCCCGGCGCCGAAGAAAAAGAGCGCGGCGGGAATAAGCAGCGTCCAGGTATTCATGATGCCGAGCCACCCCGGCACCCACATCAGCACGCCCGCCGACAGACAGCTCAGCACCGCCTGCCACATCAGCGTGGTGAAACGCTTATGCGTGCGTCCCGCAAACCAGGCGCCGAAGAACGCCGCCGGGATCGGCAGAATAAACAGCACGCTCACCGCGAGGCTGCTCAGCCCAAGCCCGGCGCCCATCAGCACGCCGGAGCAGGCTTCGAATACCGCGACGCCCGCGAGGGCGGCGACCAGCATAATCAGATAGCAGTTAAAGCTGGCGGTGCCGAACAGCAGTTTGTAGCTCGCCAGCAGGCGAGGACGCTGCGCCTGCGCCGGACGGGTTTCCGGCATCCAGCGGAACATACAGAACGTGACCACGACGGCAAGCGTGAGCAGAAACGCGAAGCAGGCGCGCCAGCCCCACAGCGTATCCAGCACGCCGCCGAGCAGCGGCGCCACCAGCGGGCTCACCAGAATCCCCATATTGAGCAGGCTGTTCGCCTGGCGCAGCGCCGGGCCTTCATAGAGATCGCGCGGCAGGGTGCGCGCCATCACGCCGCCCACGCCGGTGCCCATCCCCTGTAAACAACCGGCCGCGATCAGCACCGGCAGGCTTTGCGCGGCCAGCGCCACCAGCGTCGCCAGGATAAAAATCAACAGCCCCGTAAGGATGACCGGACGGCGACCGATGCGGTCGGAAACCGGCCCGTAAATCAGTTGCGACACGCCGTAGGTGAGCAGATACGCCGCCATCACGCTCTGCACCGCGCCTTCACGGACGTTCATCTCCAGCGCGATATCGGCGATGGCCGGAATATAAATCGTCTGCGCCATCTGCCCGACGGCGACAAGCAGGATCAACATCATTAGCAAATGACGGTTAGCGAACATTCTCATCATGGTTATTCGATATGCACAGGTGAAGGAAACAGGATATATCTCTGTGTGGATATTAAATGCGAGAGAAATATACCGCATACGCGGGGATTATCCAGTCAACTGTCATGTCGTCATGAAACAGGGCAGGCAGCTTTTACGGACACTCATCGGAAAGTTTTATTGCCACTGTGAATGACGCCACGGCGGGAAGCCGCGACGCGATTCAGGCCGCAGACGGCAGCGTCAGCCGGTGCGTAATGTGCGGGTGGTCCATCGGCAGAAAGCCTGCCTGTAAATAAAAGCTGAAGGCGGATTCCGGCGCGCGGATATTGAGGTAATCAAACGTGTTATGGGCTTGCCGGGCAAGCGTCGCCAGCAGCTGATTGCCCACGCCGACACGGCGTACCGCATGGCTGACGTAAAGATGGCGCACGCGTCCGGCGCGCGGATGGGTATCGAAAGGGCAGCGATTCAGCCCGCCGACGCCGACCAGCGCGTCGCCAAGAAATGCGCCGAGCAGCCGTTCGCCAGGGGCGGAGAAGGCATTGCTGCCGTCCATCCAGTGGACGGCGAGCCGGTCCAGCATATTGAAGCCGAGCGCCTGACTCTCTTCACGCAGCCGGTCAAAATCGATGCCGACCGGGGTGACAGACCTGATAGCGATGATTCCTGACATCGTTCCCTCCTGGTGGATGTACCGTGTTAAAGAGGGGCGGTTGCCCGCCCCTCTTTGGTGCGGCCTGAACCTGAGTTACCGAAGGAACTTCAGGACAGCATCAAGCAGTTGCAGGACTGCAACAATGAGTTTCAGGATAAGGATAAACAAATCCACTCCGCTCATACGCGTCTCCTCTGGTAAAGGAGCACCAACTGGCGTACCTCTCCGCTGCCTGTTGCCAGTTGTTTTGTTGGCGTAACACAGTGTGCTCTCTCGGGGTTAAGGCACTGACGGCACCACCCGTTTCAGCCAGGACTCTTTATTGCGCCCGTTTAAATGCGGCCCCGTATCGCACGCTGTGACAGCAACATCATTATAGATAAACACTGTATAAATGAACAGTATTTTCTGGACAAGAAAGGGAGAGCTGGACCATACTGACTAAAAGCCACTGCTGCGCCGCGCGCCAATTGCGGGTGCGCGCATTTCGTCGTATAGTTACACTGTTGACGTAACACAGTGTGCTTTGCGGCTACCAACCGCAACAGTAGCTGAAAAAACCTCGCCCCTGGCGGGGTTTTTTTGTTTTTATCGCGGTTCGCCGCGCGTCACGCCCATGCCCACACCGTAATAATCACGCGTAATAATATTTACATCTGTAGCGAAAAGGCAGGCTTAAAAAGCGACACGCACGACAGAATTCGCACTGTTTGTAAGGAAAATCTGATGACAAAAAAGCGCAATCAACTGCCATTATGCTTTTTTAACAAATAGCGTTAACAGAAACCGTAAAGGCGTTAGCACTATTTGCTGTCATCATTAATTAAAGAAATTTTACTTAAGATCTTGTAGTGTGATTTTTAGCGTGAATTTTTACACCCACTAAATATGGTAGCTGCATATATTCATGCCTCCTTAATAATCTGTTTTCAGATTAATCCTAATAGCCTCCCGGCCCGCTATTTCCCCCGTTAATCGTTCGGCAAAGCGTTACGCTTTCGCGTTACTTTATCTTTTAAATCAAACGCTTAATATAATAAAAACCTATGGATACCCGTGAATATATTTATTGTTTGCCGGATTATTTCTTGTGCTCAGGGGCGGAAAATTCCTAAAAATGCGCTATTGAATTAAACAGGCAGACGTTTTCACCGGAATGCCCGCCAGACCTGGTGTTGAATTGTCATCAGGGTTATGTAGAATTTTCTCGCTCTGCCTCAGAAATATGCGTAAAACGTCCGGGTTTACTTCGGTAAAGCCCGTGCGGTAGCTATCTCTGAAGAAAATGAAATTCCTTCACCGAAATGGCATAATCTTCACTGGCAATGACAAACTTTTAGTCATAGCCTGAATCCAGAAGCCGTTATTTCTTTGTATACAGAATATATTTGCAACGGAAACCATCGATGAATATGCGAATCGTATTAGCCCTGCTGTTTGTGTTAGGCGTAGCGGGTTGTAAAGCGCCGCCTCCTGCCGTTACGGATGACACTATCGTGACCAGTGTGGTTAATGGCGTCACGCTCACCCACCGCCACGCGGTGACTCCGCCAAAAGAGTTCGAGCCTGTTAACGAAGAGTACCGCGCGATGTACCCGGCGTCGGTCATGACCCGCCCGGATTTCGGCGGCAAAGTGGTTCGTCAGCTCGAAACCGGCAAAACCTATAATGTACTGGGCCAGGTTGAAGGCCATTGGCTGGCGATCGCCGATCAGGGTGAAGAGCAACTGATTGGTTATGCTCCGCTGCGCGCAGCGGTGAAAAGCGAGCTGTACGATGCGCAGATGCGGGCAGTAACCCCGAAACTGCGCCGTAAAGCCGCCAAAGCCAACTGCGTGACGGTGGATGGCAATAGCAAAGCCTGTAAAAACACCAAAAGCGGAACCTGGGTTATCGATTAATCCTGATTCAATGAGCCACACCTCATGAAAAACCGTACCGTTTTACGCCAGGGCTTCCTGGCGTTTTTGATTGCCGCTCTCACCTTACTGAGCGGCTGCTTATCGTCTTCACGCAGCGTTCCTTCCCAGTACAGCCTGCATTTTCAGGCTCACCCGCAAATTAATAATTCCGCCCCGCTAAAAGTCCGGGTGCTGCTTCTGAAATCCGATGCCGACTTTATGTCTGCCGATTTCTTTTCGCTGCAAAACAATGCTCAGACCGTGCTGGGAGCCAACCTGCTCAACAGCGACGAGTTCTTCCTGATGCCAGGCCAGCTGGATAAAACCCTCAGCGGCCAGAGCTCGCTTGACGCGCGCTACATCGGCGTGATGGCGGAATATCAGGCGCTGGACGGCAAAAAATGGCGAATCTCGCTCCCGCTTCCCGCACCCAGTGACAGCAGTATTTATAAATTCTGGAAATGGTCATCCGACGAACTCGAGGCGAAAGTGTTTCTTGACGTCAACGGGATCCGCGTCATCAACGAATAATCAGCGCCCTTACAGGACACCAGTATGAACAAAGCAGAAAAAGTGGTCTGGACCGAAGGGATGTTCCTGCGTCCGCACCACTTCCAGCGTGCGGAAAGTTTCCTGCAACACCACATCCGCGAATGGGGTTCGTTGCAGCGTCCGTATCTCTGGGGATTTCTCGATCTGGAATTTGACGAGGCGATGCTGCGTCAGGGACGCGTGGCGCTGAGCTACGCCAGCGGTCTGCTGCCGGACGGCACGCCGTTCTCTTTCCGCGACGCCCGCCACGGCCCGGCGCCGCTCGCCATCCCCGATAACCTCACGCACGAGCGCGTGGTGCTGGCGCTGCCCGCCCGCCGCGCCGGACGTGAAGAGGTAATTTTCAGCGAGGCGGCCGATTCGCTCGCCCGCTACGCCACCTTTGAAGAAGAGGTGGAAGACGACAACGCGCTGGCGGTCGGCGCGGCGACGGTGCAGTTTGGCCGCCTGCGTCTCAAGCTGATGCTGGAGAGCGAACTGACCGCCGAGTGGACGGCCATTGGCGTCGCGCAGGTGATTGAGAAGCGCAACGACAACCAGGTGCGCCTCGACACCAGCTACATTCCGCCGATGCTTAACGCCATCAACAGCGGGCCGCTCTACAGCATGCTCAACGATCTGCATGGCCTGCTCGGCCAGCGCAGCCAGCAAATCAGCCAGCGTCTGCGCCAGCCGGGGCGGTTTAACACCTCGGAGATGGTGGAGTTCATGCTGCTGTCGCTGATTAACCATCACCTCGGCCACGTCACGCATTTAAAAACGCTGCCGTTGCTCCACCCGGAAACCCTGTGGCGCGACTGGCTGGCGTTCGCCTGCGAGCTCACCACCTGGACGGCGCAGCGCGCGCCGGACGCGACGCTGCCGGTCTACGACCATGACAACCTGGCGGGCTGCTTTGGCAAACTGACCCTGATGCTGCGCCAGGGGTTGTCGCTGGTGATGGAAGAGAGCGCCATTCAGCTGCCGCTCACCGAGCGTTCGCACGGGCTCAACGTCGCCACCGTGCCGGAAAGCAACATGGTGCGCGAGTTCGGTTTCGTGCTGGCGGTCAAAGCCAACGTGCCGGGCGAGGCGCTGCAAACGCACTTCCCGGCGCAGATGAAAGTCGCGCCGGTCACCAAAATTCGCGATCTGGTGCAGCTGCAGCTGCCGGGTATGGTGCTGCGCGCCATGCCGGTTGCGCCGCCGCAGATCCCGTGGCATGCCGGCTACAGCTATTTCGAACTGGAAAAGGGCGGCGAACTCTGGAAAGAGATGGAGAAATCCGGCGCGTTCGCGCTGCATCTCGCTGGTGAATTCCCGGGCCTTGATATGGAGTTTTGGGCCATTCGCAGTACGAATGAATAACACGACGAGCGCTCACTATGGAACCACAAGCCACCGGCAGCGATGCCATTCTTTCCGGTGCCAGCAGTAATAATCCGCTGGTCGCGGCGGCCAACCCGCTGCTAAACGCGATCCCGCAGATTCGTCATTCTGTATCGCATGAAGATCAGGCCGGGCTGCGCCAGCGCCTGATCGACGAGATCCGCCGCTTTGAAGTGCGCTGCCAGCAGGCGGCGCTGCCTTACGAAGTGATCGTCGGCGCGCGCTACTGCCTGTGTACGGCGCTGGATGAAGCGGCCGCGCTCACGCCGTGGGGCAGCCGCGGCGTCTGGTCAGGCAGCGGTCTGCTGGTGACGTTCCACAACGAAACCTGGGGCGGCGAGAAATTCTTCCAGCTTCTGGCGCGGCTGTCGCAAAACCCGCGCGAGCACATCTTTCTGCTGGAGATGATCAACTACTGCCTGCTGCTCGGCTTCGAAGGGCGCTATCGCGTCATGGATAACGGCCGCACGCAGCTTGAGACCATCAAACAGCGCCTGTGGCAGATGATCCGCAGCGTGCGCGGCAGCTACCCGCCGCCGCTCTCGCCGCACCCGGAAGATCAACCGGTGCTGCGTAAGCTCTGGCGTCCGGTGGTGCCGCTGTGGGCCTGCGTGGCGCTGGCCGGTTTCCTGGCGTGCCTGTTCTTTATCATTCTCAACTGGCGGCTTGGCGATAACACCAGCCCGGTGCTGGCGAAGATTTACCAGACGCCGCTGCCGGAAGTCACCGTTCAGCAGCCCGCGCGTGAAGTGGCGCCGGTGCTTAACCTGCGCGGTTTCCTGCGCCCGGAAATTGAAGCGGGCCTGGTGGCGGTGCGCGACGAAGCCGATCGCAGCGTGGTTATTCTGAAAGGCGACGGCCTGTTCGCGTCCGCCTCGACCGTGGTGCGTGACCGCTATGAACCGGTTATCGACCGCGTGGCGCAGGCGATGAACAATGTCAGCGGCAAAATCCTCGTGGTGGGCTACAGCGACAACGTGCCTATCCGCAGCGCGCGTTTCGCTTCTAACTACGAGCTGTCGCTCTCGCGCGCCGAATCGGTACAGAAAATGCTCCAGGCGCACCTCGCCGACCCGAGCCGCGTCAGAGCGCAGGGCCGCGGCGAGATGGACCCTATCGCTCCGAACAATACGCCGGAAAACCGCGCCCGCAACCGCCGTGTAGAGATCACTCTGCTGGTGTCGCCGGATAACACTCTGGCCGAGCTGAACGGATTGCCGCAAGGAAACTAAGGATGCTGAATATTCTCCTTTCAATAGTGACCAACCGCATCTTGTGGGGGTTCATGGGCGTTACCGCGCTGTCGGCGGTCGTCTGGATGATAGGACCCCTGCTGTCTATCGTCGACAGCCGCCCGCTGGAGTCGGAAACCAACCGTATCATCAGCATTGCGCTTATCTACCTGATTTGGGTGCATAGCCACATCGTGCCGCGGCTCTACAACGCCTGGCTGAACCGCAAGCTGATGGACAAACTCAACGAAGGCAAGCCTGCGGAAGAGGGCGGCAGCGACCTCAAGCGCCTCGGCAATGACGATAAAGTGCTGGCGGACCGTTTCGACGAAGCGGCGCAAATCCTCAAAAAAGCGCATTTCAACGCCCCAGGCCAGCGCGGCCAGTGGACGCAGCGCTTCAGCACGCAATATCTCTATCAGCTTCCGTGGTATGTGATTATCGGCGCGCCGGGCTCCGGTAAAACGACGGCGCTGGTTAACTCCGGCCTGCAATTCCCGCTGGCGGATCGCTTTGGCAAAACGGCGCTGCGCGGCATCGGCGGCACCCGCAACTGCGACTGGTGGTTCACTAACGAAGCGGTGCTGCTCGATACCGCCGGGCGTTACACCACGCAGGAGAGCGAACAGGCGCAGGACGCCGGTGAATGGTTAAGCTTTGTCGATCTGCTGCGTAAATATCGCCGCCGCCAGCCGATTAACGGCGTGATCATCACCATCAGCGTCTCTGATCTGCTGACCCAGTCGCCGGAAGCGACGCAACAACAGGCCGTTAACCTGCGTCAGCGTCTTGGCGAGCTGCATGAGCAACTCGGTATCCGCTTCCCGGTCTATGTGCTGGTCACCAAAGCCGACCTGCTGAAAGGCTTTCGTTCTTACTTCGGGCGCTTCGATAAAGCGCAGCGCGACCAGATCTGGGGTTTCACCTTCCCGTGGGATCGCTCAAAACAGGCCGATTTCGACCTGTTAGCGGCATTTACTCAGGAATTCGCGCTGCTCCAGCAGCGTCTGGACGCGGGCCTGCCGGATACCCTGCTCGCGGAAAGCGACCCGAAAGCGCGCGCCGAGTGTTATCTGTTCCCGCAGGAGTTCGCGGCGCTGCGTCCGCTGCTCGCGGATTACCTCAGCACCGTTTTCGCCCGTTCCAACTTTGAAACCGAATTCTCGCCGCGCGGGATTTATCTCGCGAGCGGCACCCAGGAAGGGCTGCCGTTTGACCGCGTGATGGGCGAACTCAACCGCGCGCTGTCGCTGCCGTCCGGCGGCAAAGAGGGCGACAACTGGGATTCGGTGAGCAAAGAAGCGCCGATCCCCGGCGGCAAAGGACAGAGTTTCTTTATTAAAAACCTGCTCCAGAACGTGATTTTCCAGGAAGCGGGCATCGCCGGGCAGAACCGCTGGTGGGAGCTGCGCAACCGCGCGGTGTTGTGGTCTGGCTACGCGGCGCTCATAGCGCTGTTACTGGTGCTGGGCGGCCTGTGGCTGACGAGTTATGGCAATAACAAAGACTACCTGGCGGAAGTCGAAGGGAAAGTGCCGGGCGTCGAGCGCCAGAGCAAAGCGCTGCAAACCACCGCCGGGCGCGATCTCTTCAGTATGCTGCCGTTCTTTAACAGCCTGGTGGAGCTGCCGAAGAGTAAAGCGTTTGACCTGAACTCGCCGCCGGTGACGTACCGCATGGGGCTTTATCGCGGCGATGACGTTAACGACGCTTCGCAGGCGCTCTACCAGAAAGCGCTTCAGGAGATGCTGATGCCCGCCGTGGCGCAGCTCATCACCGGCTGGGTGCGTAACGACAACGGCAGCGACGTGGAGTACAGCTACGAAGCGCTGAAGGCGTACCAGATGCTCTACCAGCCGAAGCACTACGACGGCAAATTCCTGCACTCGTGGGTAATGCTCAACCTTGAGCGCAACCTGCCGCAGAACGTCACCCAGGCGCAGCTTAACCAGCTCGAATGGCACCTGACGCAACTGCTGGAGCCGCAAATCCAGACCTCGCCCTACGCCAAAGATGAATCGCTGATTAGCCGCCAGCAGGCGATGATCAACCAGAAGCCGCTGTCGCTGCGCGTCTATGGCCGCCTCAAACGCTTGCTGGAGCGCGATGAAAACTTAAAGCCGGTGTCGCTCGCCACGCTGGGCGGCCCGCAGAGCGAACTGGTCTTTTCGCGTAAAAGCGGCAAGCCGGTCAGCGACGGCGTGCCGGGGCTCTACACCCCGAAAGGCTACTGGGAAAGCTTCAACGGCCAGATTGATAACGTCACGGCTTCGCTGCATGACGACGATGCCTGGGTGCTGGGGCTGACCACCGCGCAGGAAGATAAAACGCAGACGGACAACGCGGTGCGCCAGCTCTATATGCGCGACTTTATCAGCCAGTGGGACAGCTACCTGGCGGATATTCAGCTTAACAACAGCGCCGACCTGAACCAGCGCATCAACACGGCCCGCGTGCTCTCCAGCAGCAACTCGCCGCTGCGCCGTCTGGTGCTGAACTTAAGCCAGGTGCTGACGCTCTCCCGCGCCGAGCCGCAGGCGGGCGAAGCGCAGGCGAAAGAGCAGGGCAACCGCGCGACCCGCACCCTGGAAGCGCTGTTCAGCGACCGTGAAAGCGGGGCGACCACCGCCGCCGCCGCGCCGCAGACGCCGGAACAAGTGGTGACCGATCACTACGCGCCTATCATCGAACTGGCGCAGCCGCTGGAGAAAGGCGGCAAAGCTATCGTGTTTGATGACTTCATCAAGCAGATCGATGAACTCTACCGTTACCTGACCGCCGTGCAGGACGCCGCCAACAGCGGTATGCCGCCGCCGGGGGGCGAGGCGATCAGCCGCTTACAGGCGAGCGCCGGGCGTCTGCCGGGCGGGCTGCAAAATATGTTCAGCCGCATGGCGGTAGGGGCGAGCAGCGACACCCAGCAGCGTGAGCTGGAAAACGTCCGTAAGCGTATCAGCGTGGAAGTCGGCAGCTTCTGCCGCCAGGCGATCGCGGGCCGTTATCCGCTGGTGCGCTCCGCCAGCAGCGAAGTAACGCCGGACGATTTGGCGCGCATGTTCGCGCCGGGCACCGGGCTGATGGACAGTTTCTTTCGCGATAATCTGACGAATAAAGTGGATACCACCCAGCAGCGCTGGCGCTTCACGCCGGGCATCGACGGCAAAACGCTGCCGGGCAGCGAAGGGGTGCTGCGTCCGTTCCAGCAGGCGCAATACATTCGCGACGCCTTCTTCGCCAACGGCGCGACCACGCCGTCTTATCGCGTGACGGTGCGCACCGTGCGGATGGATAACGACATCCTCACGCTGTCGCTCGACGTTGACGGCCAGCTTCTGCGTTACAGCCACGGCCCGCAGGCGGTCCAGCTGATGAGCTGGCCGGGCAGCGGCGGCACGAATCAGGTGCGTATGCAGCTCGGGCTTGCCAACGGCACCACCTCGACGCTGGTGACCAACGGCGCGTGGGCGCTGAACCGCTTTTTCGATCGCGCCCGCATTGCGCCGGGTGCAGGAAGCCTGAGCCGCCAGGCGACGTTTTCGGTTGACGGACACAGCGTGACGCTGGAATTCACGCCGAACAGTATCCGCAACCCATTCCAGCTCCCTGGCTTCGCATGCCCTTAACCGCAAGGAACGGATAATGAGTCATTACCCTGCGATTAGCTGGTACGGGAAACTGCCCAGTGCCGGCGACTTTCTCCAGCGCCGTTTTCCCGATGCCCTGCAACGCCAGTGGTCGCACTGGTTTCAGGTAGGGCTGCTGAACTGGCAGAAAGAGGATGAACAGCGCGAGACGGGCAACCGGCAGTTTGCCAGCGCGCCGGTCTGGAATTTCGTGGTGCCGCCGATGCTCGGCAGTCAGCAGGTGCAGATGGGCTGCCTGATGCCGGGCCGCGACAGCGTAGGGCGTCAGTATCCGCTCGTCGCGACGGTGGCGTTCAGCCCCGCCGAGTGGACGCCGCAGCATCTGGCGATGGCCGAAGAGTGGTATCAGCAGCTTGGCCGCGTCCTGCATCACGCGGTGCGCAACGCGTTCTCCGCCGAACAGCTCGACCAGGCGGTGCAGGCCGTTCCGTCGCCCGCGCTGCCGGCGCCCGAGAATCGCTCGGAAATTCTGGATGTCATTGGTTATCAGGAGTCGCCGGTGACGCTGAGCTGGCGTCAGGCGGCGGAGTGTTTCGACCCGCAGCGCCAGACCAGCTTCTGGTGGACCAATCGCAGCGACGGCTATCCGCTCTACACGCATGTGCACAGCGGCAATTTTACCGGGCAGCTCTTTTCGCTGTTGTTTGATCCGGCGGGCGGTGCGCGTCCGGGTCGCCACGGGCTTTACCCGCCCATGTTCGAATAAGGCAGTTCGATGGATATTGAAACCCTTCTCGCTCCGGTGAGCCCGGAGCAGCCGTGCGGCGAAAACCTGGAGTACGACGCCGATTACCAGGCGATGGAACAGGCAAGCCAGGGCAAGGCGGAACAGCAGTTCGGCGACACCATTATTCCGGCAGAGCCGGCGGACTGGACTAAAGTTGAAAAGCTGGCCCTGTCGTTGCTTGAGCGCACCAAAGATCTGCGCGTCATGCTGGCGCTGACCCACGCGTGGGCCAAACGCCGCGGCCTGCCGGGCTATGCCGACGGGTTGCTGCTGATTCAGGAAGCGCTGACGCGCTACTGGGAGCCGCTCTATCCGCTGCTGGAAGAGTACGGCGAAAAAGATCCGTTCTACCGTATTAACGCGCTGGCGGGCCTTGGCGATAAATCCGCCCTGACCGGCACGCTGCGCACCGCCACGCTGCTGCGCAGCAACGGCGATGAAATTACGCTGCGCGACGCGCAGTCGTTGCTCGACAACAGCAAAAGCGAATGTCCGGGTTATCCGGGCGGCCGCCCGCGGCTGGTGGATGAACTCGCGCGCGGCGATCAGCCGGGCATCGAGGCGATAGTCCAGATCCACGCGCGTCTGGAAACGATCCGCACCATTCTGGTCAGCCACCTCGGTGAGAGCGGCGTGCCGGAGATGGAGCAGCTCCAGAAGCTGACGAGCATTGTGGCCCTGGCCTGCCAGAGCGGCGAAACCCAGGCGCCGCAGGATGCGCAAGACCCGCAGGCGCAGACCGATAACGCGCCTGCCGCCACGACGACCAGCGCCCCGGCGCGCGTGGTGGAGACCGACTGGCGCAACGTGCAACTGCAAACGCGCGACGACGCCCAGTTAATGCTTGAGAAAGTGAAGCAATATTTTGCCCGGCACGAGCCGAGCCACCCCGCGCCGCTGATGATTGAGCGCGTGCAGCGACTGATTGAAATGAATTTCATGGATCTTATTCGCGACCTGGCGCCCGACAGCGTGCATCAGGTGGAAAACATTATCGGACGCCGGGAATAACGGCGTTTCCCTTTACGGCGACAGGCATGAGGCCCGCCGCCCGAAATTCACCGCGCATCTTCGATGGAGAACATCATGCCAATGAGTAACAGTGGGCAGAAATTTATCGCCCGTAACCGCGCGCCGCGCGTGCAGATCGAGTACGACGTGGAAATCTACGGCGCGGAACGCAAAATTCAGCTTCCGTTTGTGATGGGCGTGTTTGCCGACCTGGTCGGGAAGCCGGTCGATCCGCAGCCTGCGGTGGACGAACGTAAATTCCTTGAAATTGATATCGACAACTTCGACGAGCGTATGAAAGCGCTCAAGCCGCGCGTGGCGTTCCAGGTGGACAACACCCTGACCGGCGAAGGCAAACTGAATATCGATCTCACTTTCGACAGCATGGACGACTTCCTGCCGGACGCCGTCGCGCGTAAGGTCGAGCCGCTGAACAAGCTGCTGGAAGCCCGTACTCAGCTCTCTAACCTGCTGACCTACATGGACGGTAAAAACGGCGCCGAAGAGCTTATCGCGAAAGTGCTTCAGGACCCGACGCTGCTCAAATCGCTGAGCCAGATGCCGAAAGATGACGATGGCACCAAAGGTAACGAGGAGTAATCGATGAGCAATCCTTCTCAACAGCAAGAGCTGCAGTCGCAGCAGGCGTTCAGCCAGGATGAATTCAGCGCGCTGCTCAGCAAAGAGTTTCGCCCGAAAACCGACCAGGCCCGTTCGGCCGTCGAAAACGCGGTAAAAACCCTGGCCCAGCAGGCGCTGGAAAACACCGTCACCTTCTCAAACGACACCTACCGCACCATCCAGAACCTGATTGCCGGTATCGACGAGAAGCTGTCTCAGCAGGTTAACCAGATTATTCACCACGACGAGTTCCAGAAGCTGGAAAGCGCCTGGCGTGGCCTGAACTATCTGGTCAACAACACTGAAACCGACGAGATGCTGAAAATCCGCTTTATGAGCATCTCCAAGCAGGAGCTGGGCCGCACCCTGAAACGCTTTAAGGGCGTGGGCTGGGACCAGAGCCCGATCTTCAAAAAAATCTACGAAGAAGAGTATGGCCAGTTCGGCGGCGAGCCGTTTGGCTGCCTGGTGGGCGACTACTACTTCGACCACAGCCCGCAGGATGTTGAACTGCTGAGCGAAATGGCGCGCATCGGCGCGGCGGCGCACTGCCCGTTCATCACCGGCACCGCGCCGAGCGTGATGCAGATGGAATCCTGGCAGGAGCTGGCGAACCCGCGCGACCTGACCAAAATCTTCCAGAACACCGAGTACGCCGCCTGGCGCAGCCTGCGCGAGTCGGAAGATGCGCGCTATCTGGGCCTCGTCATGCCGCGCTTCCTGTCGCGTCTGCCGTATGGCATTCGCACTAACCCGGTGGACAGCTTCGACTTCGAAGAAGAGACCGACGGCGCGAACCACAGCAACTACAACTGGGCCAACGCGGCCTACGCGATGGCGGCCAACATCAACCGTTCCTTTAAAGAGTACGGCTGGTGCACCTCCATTCGCGGCGTGGAATCGGGCGGCGCGGTAGAAAATCTGCCGTGTCACACTTTCCCGAGCGACGACGGCGGCGTGGACATGAAGTGCCCGACCGAAATCGCCATCAGCGACCGTCGCGAAGCGGAACTGGCGAAAAACGGCTTTATGCCGCTGATCCACCGCAAAAACTCCGACTTCGCCGCCTTTATCGGCGCGCAGTCGCTGCAAAAACCGGCGGAATACCACGACCCGGACGCCACCGCGAACGCCCGTCTGGCGGCCCGCCTGCCGTACCTGTTCGCCTGCTGCCGTTTCGCGCACTACCTCAAGTGCATCGTTCGCGACAAGATCGGTTCTTTCCGCGAGCGCGACGAGATGGAACGCTGGCTGAACGACTGGGTGATGAACTATGTGGACGGCGACCCGGCGAACTCCTCTCAGGAAACCAAATCCCGTAAGCCGCTGGCGGCAGCCGAGGTACAGGTTCAGGAGATCGAGGACAACCCAGGCTACTACGCCGCCAAGTTCTTCCTGCGTCCGCACTACCAGCTGGAAGGCCTGACCGTTTCTCTGCGTCTGGTCTCCAAACTGCCGTCGCTGAAGAGCAACGAGGCGTAACGCTGCCTCAGGCCGTAAGGGCATTCCTTACGGCCTGCCACTTTTTCATACTCACAGGGATACGTGATGAAAATACATCTTGCGCTGGCAAGCGCCCTGCTGGCGCTGTCGGCAATGTCCGCCGCCAGCACCAGGGTTTATGAATATCCGCGGGCAGAGGATTTGCCTGAGGACAGCACATCGGTATTCCCGCGCGATCCGGCGTTATTAACCGCGCAGGACAGCCGTATTAACGCCGCGCGTTTTTTTAACGCCTGGAGTAACAGGCAGAACGAGCGCGAGCGTATTAAAGCCGATATGTATTTCGTGGGCGTGATGGATGCCACCGAAGGAATATTGTGGTGTCCTGACAGACCGTTAAAACCCGGCTCGTTACGCAATATTGCTTACGACTATTTTTCTAAATCATCGCCTGAGCGGCTTAAAAACGCGCAAGCCAAAATGCTGATTATTGAAGCGTTAAAAGAAATTTATGCCTGTAAGTAAACGCTCATGAAAAACTGCTTTTTGTTTTTGCCAGAAAAGCACCGAGCTAACAATAAATGGTTTGCGCTTATATGGCGGCCCTGAACTGGATAAAGCGGCGAAAGCGGTATTGTTTGAAAATCCGGACCACACCTGGAATCAGGATAATCCATAACGATTTCGCGATGTGCGGCGGTTATGAGTCTTCAGGAAAAGCAAATAAGGAAATTCATGAAACATTCTGTTCTTATTCTGGCTTCAGTATTCAGCGCTGCGCTGTTAAGCGCGCCAGTCATGGCCGGCGATTGGGTGATTAATCCCGATGAGCATCAAAAAAATCGTCTTGATCCTAACCGGGGCAATGTGACAGGTGAGCAACTCTTAAACGCCTGGAACGACAGAGCAGATAAAGAGGCCTCGCTACAGGCGCAAATCTATTTGCTCGGTCTGTTTGATTCGACGGAAGGAATGGGCTGGTGCAAAAGTAAAACAACGATGCCATCAACGCTTCGCGAATGGACGTACGGGTACTTTAAAAAGCTACCGCCAGAACGACTTAAAGAGAAAGCCAGCGTCCTGATGCTTGAAGCGCTTAAACATGATTTCCCCTGTCAAAAGGAATCTGACAAATGAGACCGTTATATCAGCAGTTAAAAATGAATCATTACTCATCTACAGATGGAAGCGCAGACTTTGTAGATGCCCGTGATGTATACGCTGAGATTGGTTACGATTACGATGACATCATAAAAGTAAATCAAGCGTTCAAAAATACATGCGCGGTAAGAATGAGCCTGGCGCTGTTGAAGTGTAATGTACCTTTTGATGGTCGATTCATTATTAAAGCCGGAGCTTATAAAGGCAGAAAAATTGAATCCGGTGCAAAATTACTGGCCGACCAGCTTTACAAATCATCCGCCTTCGGTAAAGCAGAGATTTACACCGATCGTCGAAGCGGGGGACAAGCGTTAAGGAATCGCAGAGGCGTTGTTTTCTTTAATGTTGTTAATGGTTATGGCGGTGGTCATATCGATTTACTGGAACCGGAAGGCAATAACGCCTTTACTTGTCACTCTATGTGCCTGCCCGACTGCAAAGAAATATGGTTTTGGGAGTTAAAATAATTCCACCTGAGACCGGGTAATAATCTTTAAAAAATCATTTGACGCGTAACAACTGCGTTATATCAGCAGTAATAAATCACCTATTTTAGCGGCTCGCGTTGGGCGGGCTGCTGAGATCGCCTGACGGAATAAACATGCTGTCAGGCTGAGAGGCAGAGGTAAAATATGGATGGTTTTATTCAGCCCCATGCTTTCCTGTTTGCCATATTAAGCGCTTTTTCGAAAGCAATAATCGTCATTAACGAAGAGTAAATATTATGGCTATTGATATGTTCCTGAAAGTAGACGGTGTAACCGGCGAATCTAAAGATTCCAACCACACCGGCTGGACCGACATCACCTCTTTTTCCTGGGGCGCATCCCAGCCGGGTAATATGAGCGTGGGCGGCGGCGGCGGTGCCGGTAAAGTGAATTTCAACGATCTGCACGTTAACGCGCTGATCGACAAATCCACCACCGCTATCCTGAAGCACTGCTCCAGCGGTAAGCACCTGACCAAAGTTGAGCTGTCTGTCTGCAAAGCGGGCGGCCAGCAGGTGGAATACACCCGTATCACTCTGGAAGATGTGCTGGTGACCTCCGTTCAGTACACCGGTGCTGACAACGGCGACACCGTTGGCGTTACTTATGCATTCCAGGCTGCGAAAGTGAAACAGCAGTACTGGGAGCAGACGGCGACCGGCGGCAAAGGCGCAGAAACCAGCGCTGGCTGGAACATCAAAGAAAACAAAGAAGCGTAATCGTAGTGAGCCCGCAAGGGCTCACTTTACCTTTTCAGGGATCAGGGATGGTGAAGCAGTTCTGCGTGGCATTTATTTTTACAGGGTTGTTCGCGTCGCAGGCGTTAGCCCGCACCACAACTTACAGCCCGGAAGAGTATCTAAGAAATTACGCCCTGAGCACCTGTATTGCGCAGGGCTATCAGTCTGAAGAAGTAAAAAACGACGCGGCGGCCGCAGCGAGAGGCTATCTGGAGTTCGGCGATTATTCGCTTGAGGCGCATACGGCGGTCATTACGCTTGGCAAAACCTTTCTTGCGAAAACGTATGGCAGCCAGTCGGGCGAGCCGATGACGCTCGCGAAATGCATCGATTTCATGCACAGCCACGAACTGGACGCGCTCATACGCCGTTATAAAAATCAGCCGGACCAGTAAGCGGGCTGCGAGAAAATTCATCATGTTAAAAACACGTATCGCCGCTTTCACAGTTTTGACGGTTTCTTTCCACGCCGCGCTGGCGCAGCCGCTGGCACAGGTAAGCGAATTTACGCAGCCGCAGATTTTTACCGAGTGGGTACAGAACCGCTGCATGGGCCATATTGCCGACAGCGCCGCGTTGAAAGAAGACGCCAACGCCAGCGCCGCCGCCTGGCTGGAGGCGAGCGAATTGCCGGTCGAGGCATTTAATGAAGCGGATACGATCATTACGCAGGCGCTGAAAACGCCTGTGGGCGGCACAGCGAAAAGCGATTACCGGGTGCTGAAATGTTCGCTGATTGCGCATAGCCCGGAAATGACGGCGCTGTATCAGAAATCCGCAGCACAGAGAGCGCGGTGAGTTAAGGCGGGTGCGCTTCGCTTACCCGCCCTACGTTTCAGCCTTTGCGGCAAAAGATAAAACATGTCCCACAGCCAGGCGCGACAGCGACTATGTTTATGCGCAGCGATGATGTTAATGGCGCTGATATACGTATTATCAATAGAATAACCCCGTCCGGTTGTGAGGCGCGAGGCTTAACGACAGGCAGTCACGGGCAGCGCACAGGCGCGGCTCTGTTCCTTAGCACGCAAACGTCGGGCGTCTGATAAGACCCGCGACGTTTGAGCGCTAATAACCCCAGGCAGGAATACGCTATGCGATTCACGATTACTACCAACAAGCCCGGCCACCAGCCTCCTCAGAGCAGCTGTGACTTCTACCCGCCGGGCGGCACGATTGGCCGTGGTACGGATAACAATCTGGTACTGCCGGATAACGAAAGAACGATTTCCCGCCTGCAGGCGATTGTCCATATCTCCGCGGACGGCGAGTGCCGCATCACTAACCGCGGCAACGTCACCCGCGTGGTGCTGAACGATATTCCGCTGGAGCGCGGCCGTCAGGTTGAGCTGCAGGACGGCGATGTGCTGGGCATTGACGATTACCGCATTCAGGTGAGCGATCTGGCGCTGAACGCGCAGCCGGTTATCGCGATGGCCGCGCCGAAACCGAACGTCGCGCCGCAGCAGCCTCAGGCGCCGCAGCCTGCGAAACCGCAGCAGCCGCCGAAAGCCGACGCGCAGGACAACGCGCCAACGGCAGTGCCGACCGAAATCTGGGACAGCCTGATGCAGGAGTTCTCTATCTCCGACAGCATCAGTCAGGGGCAGAGCCAGAGCGCGCGCCCGAAAACGCCGGAAGCGCAGCCGTTTAACCCGTTCAACGCCCCGAAAGAGGCGGATCGCAACCCGGAAGATCCGCTGGCGCACTTCCAGAGCGGCGGCAACGAGCCGCTGTTCGGCAATGAAAGAGTCAACCCGGACAGCCTGTTCAAAGATGACACGCCGTTCGATAAAGACAGCATTTTCAACGACGTGACGCCGACCACGCTGGTGCCGCCGTCTGATAACCGTCAGGCCGCGAAACCGCAGGCGCCGCAAAAAGAGAACGAAGAAGAGCTCGATCCGCTGGCGCTGTTTGGCGGCGTGGGCTCCACGCCGGTACAGAGCCGCAGCGACGATCCGCTTGGCCTGATGATGGGCGGCGCCGTGCCGCTGACGCCGCCGGATGAGCTTAACGCAGGCGCTGCGCCATTAACGCCGCCGCCCGCCGCGAAGCAGGACGCTGAGCCGGTTAAACCAGCAATTTCACCCGAAAAACCGCAGACGGAAAAATCGCAGCCGGAGATGACGACCTCGCCGCTTGCGCCGAACGCCGACGACTCAATCGATCTGGCGTCGCTCGCCGGTTCGCCGCTGTTCCCGGAAGAAGTGCCGGAAGAGCCGGTGACGCGCGTGGAAGTTCAGCCGACGCCGCCGGAAGTCCAGGATTACGCCGGTATCACGCTGCCGACGCCGCAGGCGGTGGCGCGCAGCACCGCGCAGACGCCAAAAGGCCGCCTGCGCATCGACCCGGTGCAGTCGCCGACCAGCCAGGGCGGCACGCCGACGGCGTCTAACGGCGACGTGCTGAACGGCGAACTGCTGGAAGCATTGCTGGAAGGTATGGGCCTTGGCGAGCTGCAACCGACGCCGCAGTTTGACCGCGACAATATGCGCCAGCTCGGCCAGATGCTCAGCATGTTCTCGCAGGGCACCGTGGCGCTGCTCTCCTCGCGCTCGATTCTCAAGCGCGGCGTGAAAGCCGATATGACGATGGTGCTGGACGACGCGAACAACCCGTTCAAGCTACTGCCGTCGGGTAAAACCGTGTTGATGCAGATGTTCGGCACCCGTATGCCGGGCTTTATGCCGCCGAAAAAATCGGTACGCGACGCGCTTATCGATCTCCAGGCCCACCAGCTCGGGATGATCGCCGGTATCCGCGCCATCATCGCCGCCATGCTGCAATCCTTTAACCCGGAGCAGCTCGAAGAAGAAGCGAAGCGCGACGGCGCTATCTCGCGCCTGGCGCTGCCGGCGAGCCGCAAAGCCGCGCTGTGGGATTACTTTGTGCGTCATTACAGCGATACCGCCGGTGAAATCGAGGACGATTTCCATACCCTGTTCGGCGAAGCCTTCCTGCACGCTTATGACATGGAAGTGAATCAGTACAAAGACTCACAAAGCGGATCGGAAGAAGAATGAATATCAGCACGGCCTCACTCTCCAGACAGGGCGAGCGCGCCAGCAACCAGGATCAGACCGGAGAGACCATCGGCGAACGCTCCGCCTGCTTCGTGGTGTGCGACGGGATCGCCGGCCTGCCGGGTGGCGACGTCGCCGCGGCGCTCGCGCGCAATGCCATTCTCTCGCGTTTTGACGGGGAGCAGCATCTCAACGCGCAATATATCCGCGAGTATGTGAATCAGGCGAACCACGCGATCCGCGCCGAGCAAAAGGCGGTACAGGATTATCACCGCATGGGCACGACGCTGGTGAGCCTGTTCATCGACCGCGACTATCACCTGGCGTACTGGGCGCACGCGGGCGACAGCCGCCTGTATCTCTTTCGCCGCGGCTGGCTCTATCACGTCACGACCGATCACAGCCTGGTGCAGCAGATGAAAGACGCCGGGCATCAGACCGACGGCGTGAACAGCAACCTGCTCTATTTCGCGCTCGGCATGGGCGATGAAGGCCGCGAGGCGAGCTACAGTGATGTAGTGCCGATTGAAGACGGCGACGCGTTTTTGCTTTGCACCGACGGTTTCTGGCACGGCGTGAGCGAAGAGCAGATGAAAAAATCCCTTCATATGGTGAATACCCCAGATGAATGGCTCACTCTGATGAATCAAATACTGTTGAAAAATGGTGAGCAGGGGCATGATAAGCAGGATAATTACAGCGCCGTAGCGGTCTGGGTAGGATCGCCCCAGGATACGACGCTGCTGCATACGCTCTCTGACGCGGCGCAGTTTTTCCCCCTTCGAGATTAAAGGCTAACAAGGACTTTTATGAAACTTTGGCTTCCGGGTCTGGCTCTGCTTGCGGCGTCATCCAGCGTCTGGGCAGATAATTACCGTATCGTTCAGTCAAATACCCTGAAACTGGATGTCTGGGTAGACAACATTAAAGACAACACGCCGCAAAGCTGGTGCGGCCCTGAGCTGCCGCTGCGCATCGTCTCCAGCGGCGACAAAACGCCGAAGGTGCTGGATAACTTTATGCCGCGTCTCGGCTCGCTGCTGGAAAGCCAGTGCGGCAAACTGAAAACCGTGCGCTGGCAGCTGAACGACACCCAGGGCAAAGCGCTGGCGCATGGCACGGCCACCAAAAGCGGCGACTGGAATCCGGTGGTGACGCCGCAAACCGAGCCTGAGCAGACCACGGCCGCCGCCGCCGCGACGCCGACCACCGCCGATACCCTGCCGCAGGGCCGCCCGGAAGATCTCTCGCCGCCAGCGGACCGCACGCCGTGGCTCGAATTTAACCTTCAGGACGGCTGCCACCTGCGCACCTTCTGGAAAGGCGGCGCGGACGCCAAAGCGCTGTTTATTCCGGCGAAAGACGACGGCATCTGCGAAAAAGGCGGCTGGCTGAATGGCCGCAGTGAAGTCACTCAGATGGGTGAAGCGGGCGAGAAAAAAGTCGCGGTGACCTTCGTACACGGCTTCCCGATTGTCGGCATTAACGCGGGCGTCGACGCCGATAACCTGCTTATCACCAGCGTTAATAACGAGCGCATGGTCGTCAGCGATGGCCGCTCCGCCCAAAGCTGGATGATCCTGCCGTATAACAGCGAGCAGAACGTCTGGCAGGCGCAGGGCACGGTGGCGGTTGAAATCTCCCGCGAGCAGGCCAGCGACGAGGCGCGTCTGCGCGCGCGCTTAGAAGAAGTTCGCAAAGTCTGGTCCAGCTATGTCGCGCCGGGCACGACGCTCAATATTCTGTTGGTCGAAGCGCTGCATCCGCAGCTGCGCGACCCCGCGGCGGGCGCTTACCGCGCGCTGTAATGACCGTTAACCGCCAGGAGCCGTTATGAACACGCTGTATCAACAACTGGCTGGCGCGAGCGTCAGCGACGCGCTGAGCCGCCTTGAGGCCGATATCAAAGCCCAGCCGGGCAACGCCGATCGCCGCGCCGCGTTTGTGCAGTTTCTCTGCCTGAACGCTAACTGGACCCGCGCGCTCACCCAGCTGAAAAGCTGGGCCGCGCTGGCGCCGCAGGCGCAGCCGACCGTGACGCTGCTGCAACAGGCTATCGAAGGCGAGCAGCAGCGCGCCGAAGTGCTGGCGGGCCGCGCGCGTCCGCGGATGCCGGGCGAACAGTGGCCGTGGCTGGATCTGCTGCTGAAAGCGCTGGCGGAAACCGACCCGGCGCGCGCAAGCGAGCTTCGCAGCGAGGCGCTGGAGCAGGCCGAGGCCAATCCGGGCGAACTGACGCTGGCCGTGGGCGACGCGCCCGGCGAGCCGGTGCGTTTTGACTGGCTGATGGACGGCGACGCGCGTCTGGGGCCGGTGTGCGAGCTTATCGTTAACGGCAACTACTTCTGGGTGCCGTTCAGCGCTATCGCGTCGGTTCGTTTCCAGGCCCCGGCGAGCGTCACCGATCTGGTGTGGCGTCACGCGATGGTGCAGCTGGTGGACGGCACCGAACAGGTGTGCCAGATCCCGGCGCGCTACCCGCTGGAAACCGGCGCGGAAGACCGCTTCCTGCTGGCGCGCACCACCGAGTGGCAGCCGCTGGACGCGGAAGGCATTCATTATCTCGGCGCGGGTCAGAAAGTCTGGCTGAGCGGCGAACAGGAGTTCGCGCTGCTGACGCTGGATATGCTCGCTTTCGGGCTGCCGGACGACGCATCGCATGAATAAACCGTATCAGGATGACGACAGCGGCGATCTGCTGCGCCACGGCTACCGTTCGCGACGCAACGCCTCGACGGTCACCGCGCGCGACAAAATGCAGCCGTCGCTGCTGGACCGTCTGACCGATAACGCGCCGGACAAGCGTCAGGAGCCGGCGAACAGCAATCTCGTCTCCCACAGCGCGCTGCGTCGCCAGGTGCTGCGCGATTTGCAGTGGCTGTTCAATACCATTAATAACGAAGCGCAGCAGGATCTCAGCCGGGTGGACCATGTGCGCCGCTCGGTGTTTAACTTCGGCGTGGCGCCGCTCGCGGGTAAGCGGATGTCGGAGATTGAGTGGGGCGACATCCAGCAGCGGCTCACCGAGGCGATTTTGCACTTCGAACCGCGCATTCTGCCGCAGGGGTTGCAGGTGCGCTGCGTCTGCGACACCAAATCGCTCGACCTGCACAACGTATTATCGATTGAGATTAAAGGCCGCCTGTGGTGCGTGCCCTGGCCGCTCGAATTTCTGTTCCGCACCGATGTGGATCTGGAAAACGGCCATTTTGAGCTTAAAGACGCGGGGTAAACATGGACAGTAAACTGCTCGAATACTACAACCGAGAGCTGGCGTATCTGCGCGAAATGGGCGCGGAATTCGCCGAACGCTACCCGAAAGTGGCGGGCAGGCTCGGTATGCGCGGCATTGAAATCGCGGACCCGTACATCGAGCGCCTGATGGAAGGCTTCGCCTTTCTCACCTCCCGCGTACAGCTCAAAATGGACGCCGAGTTTCCGCGCTTCTCCCAGCGCCTGCTGGAGATGCTCGCGCCGAATTATCTGGCGCCGACGCCGTCAATGGCGATTGCCGAACTGCACCCGGACAGCGCCAAAGGGGATTTGAGCAACGGGTTTGTGGTGCCGCGTGGCACGATGATGGACAGCCAGCTTCTGAAAAAGAACGGCGTCACCTGTAGCTACGCCACCGCCCATGACGTTCGCCTGCTGCCGCTGCATATCAGCCTGGTGGAGTTAGGCGGCGTACCGGCCGACGCGCCGTTAAGCCAGCTCGGCTTAAGCCAGCGCGGCGCGGTCAGCGCCCTGCGCGTGCGCATCGCGTGCGACGGCCCGGTGCTGCTCAACCATCTCGATTTCGACCGCCTCGATTTCTTCCTGAGCGGGCCGGATATCCAGGCGCTGCAACTGCTGGAGCTTCTGATGGAGCACCGCGTCGGCATCTTCTGTCAGACCGTCGGCCCGAAACCGTCACGCGTGGTGCTGGACGATGACGCGCTGCGTCAGGAAGGCTTTGAGGCCGACCAGGCGCTGCTGCCGGACGATCTGCGCAACTTCGACGGCTACCGCCTGTTGCAGGAATATTTCGCGTTCCCGGCGCGCTTCCAGTTCTTAAGCCTGCGCGGCATCGGCAAGCTGCTGGCGCAGAGCGGGCAGGCGAACGCGTTCGATATCATCATCCTGCTCGATAAAACCGACACGCCGCTGGAGCGCGTGGTGGATAAAAGCCACCTCGCGATGCACTGCACGCCGGTCATCAATTTGTTCCCGAAAATCGCCGAGCGCCAGAAGCTTACCGAGGGCTTAAGCGAATACCACCTGGTGGTGGATAACATTCGCCCGCTGGATTACGAGATTTTCTCGGTCAGTAAAATTTACGCCAGCGAAGACGGCCAGCGCGACGACCAGATTTTCCGCCCATTCTGGAGCACCTGGAGCCGCGACGGCGGCAACTACGGCGCGTATTTCTCGATGCGCCGCGAACAGCGCGCGCTCTCGGAACACGCGCTGCGCTACGGCACGCGTACCGGCTATGTCGGCTCCGAGGCGTTTGTATCGCTGGTGGACGCAAGCCACGCGCCGTGGCGCGACGAACTGCGCTATATCACCGCCGAAGTGATGTGCACCAGCCGCGATCTGCCGCTGATGCTGGCGCAGGATATGGGCCAGTTCGTGCTGCCGGATTCCATGCCGGTGCGCGCGCTCACCATGCGCAAAGGGCCGACGCCGCCGCGTCCGGCGCTGGCGGAAGGCTTCAGCACCTGGCGGCTTATCAGCCAGCTGCAAATGAACTACTTAAGCCTGATGGACGCCGAAGATGGCGAGGGCGCCGCCGCGCTGCGCCAGTTGCTCGGCCTCTACGCGCGCCTGGCGGAAGCGCCGGTGGCGCGCCAGATTGACGGCATTCGCCACTGCGTGCTGGAGCCGGTGCATCGCCGCGTGCCGGAGCCGGGCCCGATTGTCTTCGCCCGCGGCGTCGGGATTTCGATGACCGTCGACGAACAGGCGTTTTCCGGCTCCAGCCCGTGGCTGCTCGGCAGCGTGCTGGAGCGCGTCTTCGCACGCCTGGTCTCCATGAACAGCTTCACCGAGTTCACGCTCAAGAGCCAGCAGCGCGGCGAAGTGGGCTACTGGGGGCCGCGAATGGGTAAAAGGGCGCTGATATGAGTGAGACGCAGCCACAACCCGCGCCGGTGAAAAGCGCCTCCCGGCTGCCGGAGAATTACTGGCAACAGATGATGGCCGCGCCGTGGCGCTACGATCTGTTCCAGATGCTGCGCCGTCTCGACGCGCAGGGCGGCGAACGCTACCGTTTAGGCCGCGCGCCGCTGCCACGCTTTGAGCCGCTGCGCATCGGTCAGCAGCCATCGATGGCCTTTGCGCCGTCAACGCTCGCCGCGGTGAAACCGCGCGACAACACGCCGCTGTACGATGTGTCGATTTTAAGCTTCGGCCTGTTTGGCCCGAACGGCCCGCTGCCGATGCACCTGACCGAATATGCGCGCGAGCGTCTGTATCATCATCAGGATGACAGCCTGAGCGCGTTCGCGGATCTGTTTCATCACCGCCTGACGCTGCTGTTCTACCGCGCCTGGGCCGACGCCCAGCCGACCGCGTCGCTCGACCGCACTGACGGGCCGCGCATTGAAAAATATCTCGCCTCGCTTATCGGCATGGGTCAGCCGGGGCAGATGGAAAAGGGCAGCCTCAGCCACCACGCGCGTTATTCGCTGGTCGGCCATCTGACCCGCAACGGGCGCGACGCCGAGGGGCTTGAAAAAATTCTGCGCCACTATTTCCACGTGCCGGTGACGATTGTGCAGAACATCCCGCAGTGGATGCCGTTAACCGAGCGTGAGAAAGCGCGTCTCGGCGCGGGCCGTCGGATGCCGCGTCTCGGCGAGGCGGCGTTTCTCGGCGTGGCGGTGCGCGACGTGCAGCATAAATTTCGCATTGAACTCGGCCCGCTGGATGAAGAGACCTATCAGCGTTTTCTGCCCGGCGAGCCGTGGGTCGAGGAGCTGCGCGACTGGGTGCGTCAGTATATGGGCATCGAGTATGAGTGGGAGGTGCGCGTTATCCTGCGCGCCGACGCGGTAAAAGGCGTCACGCCTGGCGGCACGGGCCGCCTCGGCTACAGCGCCTGGCTTGGCAAACAGCCCACCCCGCAACCGCGCGGCGATCTGGTTTTTCGCGCGGAAAGTTAACATGGCCTGCGCCGGTGGGCGCGGTGTCAGAGAGGATATACGGAATATACCCGCCATCTCAGAAAGGAAAAATAATGCACAGCGACGTGATACTGACACAGCCCGGCGGCTGGATTAACGGGGTTTATGTTTTCGTTTCGCTGCTGTTACTTGCAGGTTTTATCGTCATCAAAACCCGACGACCGTCGGGTCGCGCAGTCATAAAAGTGACGGCCTTTTTCTTTATTCTTGTTTGCTCACTTCTTCAGTTTTTTATTTTTCGTTATGGACTAACCGGGGTTTACGAACTGGCTGGCTATTACCCGCAAGACGCGCTCTGGGTGCGTTTAGCCGCGCTGGCGCTCTGTTGCGCTTATGCGTTCTGCCTGCCTTTACGTTATGCCCGCCAATAATATCGCTTGTTGCGTAAGATACGCGCCAACCTGAACGGAACCGATCATGTCAGAAATCAGCCGTGCCGTACTGTTCGGCAAACTGGATACGCTGTTGTTTACCTCGCTGGAAAGCGCCACCTCCTTCTGCAAGCTGCGCGGCAACCCGTATGTGGAGCTGGCGCACTGGCTGCATCAGCTGATGCAGCAGCAGGACGGGGATTTACAACATCTGATCCGCCATTTTTCACTGGATGAAGAGGCGCTGAGCCGGGATATCGTGGCGGCGCTGGATCGCCTGCCGCGCGGCGCAAGTTCCGTTTCCGATCTCTCGGAGCATATCGACAGCGCGGTGGAGCGCGCGTGGGTGTACGGCTCGCTGAAGTTCGGCGTGACGCGCATTCGCGGCGGGCATCTGCTGATCGGCATTCTGAAAACCTTTAACCTGGCGAACGTGCTGAAAGGCATCTCCAGTCAGTTCAACCGCATCAGCGCCGACCTGCTGGTCGAGCAGTTCGACGCCATCTTCGCGGGCAGCAAAGAGGCCCAGCAGGCGGTCGCCGCCGCGCCGGACGCCGCCGGTAACGCGCCGGTGCAGCAGGGCACGCTCGCGCAGTATGGCCAGGATCTCACCGCGCGCGCGCGTGAAGGCAAAATCGACCCGGTGGTCGGGCGCGATGAAGAGATCCGCCAGATGGTGGATATTCTGATGCGTCGCCGTCAGAACAACCCGCTGCTGACCGGTGAAGCGGGCGTGGGTAAAACCGCGGTCGTGGAAGGCCTGGCGCACCGTATCGCCGCGGGCGATGTCCCGGAGCCGCTGCAAAACGTGCAGCTGTGGCTGCTCGATATCGGCATGTTGCAGGCGGGCGCGGGCATGAAAGGCGAATTTGAAGCGCGTCTGCAGGGGCTTATCAATGAAGTGCAGTCCAGCGCCACGCCGATTGTGCTGTTTATCGACGAAATCCATACGCTCATCGGCGCGGGCGGCCAGCAGGGCACCGGCGACGCCGCCAACCTGCTGAAACCGGCGCTGGCGCGCGGCCAGCTGCGCACCATCGGCGCGACCACCTGGGCGGAATATAAAAAATACATCGAGAAAGACCCGGCCCTGACGCGCCGCTTCCAGACCGTGCAGGTGCATGAGCCGGACGAAGAAAAAGCCGTGCTGATGCTTCGCAGCACCGTCTCGCCGCTGGAGAAACATCACCGCGTGCTGTTGCTGGACGAAGCGGTCAGCGCGGCGGTGAAACTGTCGCACCGCTACATTCCGGCGCGCCAGCTGCCGGATAAAGCCGTCGCGCTGCTGGATACCGCCTGCGCGCGCGTCGCCGTCAGCCAGAGCGCGCCGCCGCCGCAGTTAGAAGATTGCCTGCACCGTATCGCAGCGCTGGAAGTGGAAGCGGAAATCGCCGAGCGCGAAGCGCGCGTGGCGGTGGGCGACGGCGAGCGCGTGGCGCGTCTGAACGCCGAGCGTGAAGCGCTGGAAGCCGAACGCGACGCCCTGACCGCCCGCTGGGAAGAGGAGCGCGCGCTGGTGGATGCGATTATCGCCCTGCGCGCCGAGCTGCATATGGCCGACGAAGAAGCCCAGCCTGCGCTGCGCGAGACGCTGGCGGAGCGCCAGAAGGCGCTGGCCGCCGTACAGGGCGACGCGCCGCTGCTGTTCGCCGCGGTGGACGCGAACGTCGTCGCGGCGGTGGTCTCCGACTGGACCGGCATCCCGCTGGGCCGCATGGTGAAAAACGAAATCGACGCGGTGCTGAAGCTTGCCGACACGCTGAACCAGCGCGTTATCGGCCAGCGTCACGGGCTTGAGCTTATCGCCAAACGCGTGCGCACCTCCCGCGCGCGCCTTGATGACCCGAACAAGCCGGTGGGCGTCTTTATGCTCTGCGGCCCGTCCGGCGTCGGTAAAACCGAAACCGCGCTGGCGCTCGCCGAGTCGCTGTACGGCGGCGAGCAGAACGTTATCACCATCAACATGAGCGAGTTCCAGGAAGCGCATACCGTCTCCACGCTCAAAGGCGCGCCTCCGGGCTATGTAGGCTACGGCGAAGGCGGCGTGCTGACCGAAGCGGTGCGTCGTCGTCCTTACAGCGTCGTGCTGCTCGATGAGATTGAAAAAGCGCACCCGGACGTGCATGAGATTTTCTTCCAGGTGTTCGATAAAGGCTGGATGGAAGATGGTGAAGGGCGTCATATCGATTTCCGCAACACGATTATCATCCTGACGTCCAACGTCGGCACCGATCTTATCAGCGCCATGTGCGCCGATCCGGACCTGATGCCGGAGCCGGAGGCGCTCAGTACGGCGCTGCGTCAGCCGCTTTTGCAGGTTTTTCCGCCTGCACTGCTGGGACGATTGCTGGTTGTGCCGTATTATCCGTTAAGCGACGCGATGCTGGCCGAAATTGTGAAATTGCAGCTTAAGCGGATCCAGCGTCGTCTTGAGGAAAATCACGGTATTATTTCCGAATTCGACGACAGCGTAATTACCCAGATTGTGGCGCGTTGCACCGAGGTGGAATCCGGCGGCCGTATGGTCGATGCGATCCTTACCAACACCCTGCTGCCGCAGATGAGCCAGATACTGCTCACCGCCAGCGCGCAGGACGAGAAATATCGTCGTCTGCGCGTGACGTTCGAGCAGGGTGAGTTTCAGTGTCAGTTTGCGGCGTAACGCCATCATCAAGCAGAGAGTTTTCCAAACATGACGGATTACGAAAACAACCGGACTGTACCCAACGCCCTGCCGATTGGTTACCGTTTCAATGAGTTTGAAATTAAGGAAGTGATTGGTGGTGGCGGTTTCGGCATTGTCTATCGCGCCTGGGATCATCAGCTTGAGCGTACCATTGCGATTAAAGAGTTTATGCCGTCCTCGCTGGCGGTGCGTAATGACGACATGCGCCTGGTGTTGCGCAGCGACCGCTTCAGCAAAGCGTTTACCGCGGGCCTGAACAGCTTTATTCAGGAGGCGCGTCTGCTGGCGCGCTTCAACCACCCGAACCTGCTGCATGTGCTGCGCTTCTGGGTGCAAAACGACACCGCCTACATGGGCACCGTTTTCTACAGCGGCACCACGCTGTCGCGCCTGAGCAAACAGCACCCGGAGATGATCAACGAGGCGTGGATCCGCCGCACGCTGCCGATGCTGTTCGGGGCCATCAAAACGATTCATGACGAAGGCTACCTGCACCGCGATATCTCGCTGGATAACATCCAGATCCAGGATAACGGCCTGCCGGTGCTGCTCGATTTCGGCTCCGCGCGCCGCAGTATCGGCAACGTCTCCGATGAGACGGAAACCATGCTGCGTCCGGGCTTTGCGCCGATTGAACAATACACCGACGACAACGAAAGCGAGCAGGGCCCGTGGACCGATATCTACGCGCTCGGCGCGGTGCTGCATACGCTGATTATGGGCTCGCCGCCGCCGGTGAGCGTAGTGCGCAGCATTGCCGACAGCTATCGTCCGCTCGCCGAGCTACGCCCGGAAGGCTATTCGCTGCCGCTGTTACAGGCCATCGACCGCGCGCTGGCGCTGAAAATGGAAGACCGTCCGCAGTCGATTGATGAATTCGCCGCGCTGATTGAAATGCCGGTCGCCGGGCTCGATGACGTCATGAGCGTCAAAAAGCCGGGCACCATGCTGGTGCCGGTGGAAGAAGAAGAGACAACGCCTGCCGCCGAGACCGGCTGGCGCCGCTACAAAATGCCGGGGCTGATTGCCGCGGGCGTGCTGGTGGGCCTGGTTGCCGGCGGACTGCTGTTTGGCGGCAGCGGGGATAACCCCGCCCCGGAAACCGCCAGCAACGACAGCGCGCCGCGTGAACAAGCGCCTGCGCAGCCGCCGGTGCAGAACACCACGACCGCGCCGGCGACCACGACGACGCAGGACGCCGCGCCGGCGCAAAACGCGCCGGTACAGGGCGCGCTGGTGGCGCAGATCTACGTGCGCATGGGCGAGGGCGAGCAGCTGGCGCTTAACGGCAAAACGCAGACCGTGACGCCGGCTGAGAACGGCTTCGCCTCGCTGCAATTGCCGACCGGCGATTATGAGCTGACCATCAAAGGACGCGGCCAGACCCGCAGTCAGACCATCAATGTCTCCCGTCCGGGCACCTGGCTTGTAAACCCGTAAGGATACCGGGAGGCGTTAGCGGCGGCGGATTGCCCGCCGCTACCCCACGACGCCTCCCGTCCTGTCTCCGGCTTATACCTTCATAAATGCCGGCAGGTGAATACCCGCTACAGGACAACACGTATGTACCACATCAAAATTGTCTCTATTTTCCGCGAGAACGTTCCGCCTGCGCAGTTTGAAAGGATCATGCGTCCTGACATCGCCGCGCAGTGGATAATGTCTGTGCCGGATAACACCGTGCGCTCGCTGTTTACGCGTTACGATCAGTTTCAGCCTTCGACCCGCGCGAATCCGTATCAGTCCGGGCGTGACTTACGCAAGCTGATTGCCGATGAATTCTGGCATGGCAACCTGGTGGCGATTGATGAAAGCTCGCGGCCCTGGTCGCCCACCACCGAGCTTTACTACATTAATAAGAAAGGCGAACTGGAGCCTACCCACGCGCCCCGGTCCCTGATGTTTCCGTTAGGTAGCATTATCGTTCGCTATGGCGCGATGGTGCGTGTCTATCGGACGCTTCCGCCGCCGACCGTCAGACCAACCCAGGTGGTGAAATCGAAAGCCGCAGCGGGCCCTGAGCTGGCGACGCCGGGCAAAGACATGAAGCAGACCGCCGCACAGCTCAAAGCGATGACCAAGGCGGAACGCTGGCAGGCGCGTAAAGATCTCATCAGCAAGGGCAACGCCAGTATCTACCCCGATGCGCAGATCGCCGCGAAGCGTCTTGCCGATAACAACATCGCCGTCGAAAAAGCCAAGCTTGCGGAAAACGTCTACAAGACGGTCAACCCCCTGGAAACCACACCCGGCGTGCCGGAGGGCTGGAAGGATATCAGTAATGACAGCGCGGCCCTGAATAAGCTCGGCCTGAAAAGCAATATGCTGTACGACGACCCCGCCTCGCCCAATTTTCTGGCGCGCGTCTACCAGCCTGACCAGGCCGTCTTTGGCAATGATATGAACCCGACGGTGGTCTTCAGGGGCTCAAGGGAGCCAGGGTTTGCCTCGATAGGAGATAACCTCTCTTCGCTGTGGAATAAAGGCGAGCTGGCGCCGGTTAAAAACGGGGCTGACTGGTCGAACAACTTCGCACAGGGTATGGGCCGGGATTCCGACTACTACAAAAGCGCGGTGGGTATTGGTGACAAGCTGGCGAAATCCGGACAGAACATTGATATCGCCGGTCACTCATTGGGCGGCGGCCTGGCGTCTGCTACCTCCATGGCGAGTGGCAAGCCAGCCTGGACCTTCAACGCCGCCGGTCTCAACAGCGACACCGTGGAAAAATATGGCGGCACTGTTCTGGGTAAAACGGATGATATCCAGGCCTACCGCGTTGAGGGCGAGTTGCTGACGAAAGCGCAGGAAGTGAATGTCTGGGAAGACCTTAAGTCAATGAAAGGCCTCCCTGTGCCGACGCTGCTTAAAGAAGGCGTTTCTGCGCTCAGCCCCAATGCGGCGGGGATTCCACACGATCTGCCCGGTGGCACAGGAAGCGCGCTTGATCGTCACGGCATCGGGCAGGCCATTCACTGTATTGAACAGCAAAAAGATGAGGATATCGCCATCATCGGGAGCCGCCTGTGAAGAAAATCTTTTGGGGATGCCTCGCGCTGTTTTTTATCTTCATGATTCAGGGGTGTAAAAAAGATATGGATTTAAACCCGCAGGATTACTTTAGCGGCCAGCAACTGACGCTGGCGAAGGCTATTGAAGCTGGCGATGTCAGCGAAGTGGAAAAACTTGCGCTGGAAACCGACCTGAATAAACCCGGCCAGCAGGAAATGACACTGTTGTTCTGGGCGCTCGGGAATGCCTTAAATGATAAAAAAACGCCTGACCAGTTAACGATCATTACCGTGCTGGTTAAGGCCGGGGCCGATCCGCTCCAGCCGCGTCCGCAGGGGCAAAGCAGTCCGGCTGAGTTTGTACTCAACGCCGACAGCGGCGACTGGATTAAGGCGATGCTCGACGGTGGTTTATCGCCGGACGCGAAAGATAAAACGTCCCATGAGCCGATTATTTTTGAAACCATCAAAGCCAAAAATACGGATACGCTTGAAGCGATGCTGGATGCGGGCGCGAATATCAACATCACCGATTCGCTCGGCAATACGCTGCTGATCGACGCCCTGGATTATCACGCCTACGATCATGTATTGCTGCTGCTGGAAAAAGGTGCCGATCCGGAGATTCACGGTAAGTTCGGCTGGACGATGGGCAACCAGCTTGAGCGTTTCCTGAAGCGGGCGAAAGCGGGAAGCGACGAGTATCAAAAGCTCACTGAAATAAAAGAGAAGCTCATTGAGCACGGCGGAAAATGGCCGCCCACCCCGGTTAAATAATTCCTGCACGACCTTACCCGCTGACACGCGCCTGCATAATTCCTGATTATGCAGGCGATATCATTTCTGATGCCGCGGGTTTTCTCCCTTTCTGCTTTGCCGCTACGCACGCGATCGCATAAGACATTATGGAATGAAGACTATGCTCAACCGAATCACCGTTCAGCTCCCGGTCGAGGGGCTGCTTTTCTGGAAACTCTCCGGGCGCGAGGCGCTGTCGGAGCCGTTCATGTTCACCCTGACGCTGCTCGGCACCGACGCGCGCGCCGACCGCAGCGCGCTGCTGGGCCAGCCGGTGACGGTGACCATCCCGACCCAGGCGCTGATGACGCCGCGCTACCTCAACGGCAAGGTGACCCGCGTGGCGGTGAGCGCGGTGGAGCTCTCCGGCACCCGCTACGCGGCCTATGAGCTGACAGTGGAGCCGGACCTGTGGCCGATGCAGCGCGACCGTAACCTGCGCATCTTCCAGGGGCAGACGGTGCCGCAGATAGTGAAAACCCTGCTGGGCGAGAGCCGGGTGAACATGGAAGAGCGGCTCTCGGGCAGCTACCGCGTCTGGGAGTACTGCGTGCAGTACCAGGAGAGCAGCCTCGATTTCATCAGCCGCCTGCTGGAGCTGGAGGGCATCGCCTACCACTTCCGCCACGAGCAGGACCGCCACACGCTCATCCTCACCGACGCCCCCGGCCAGTATGAGCCGTTCCCGGGCTACGAGACCATTCCCTACCATGTGACCCCTTCCGGTGGTTCAACCGACGAAGAGGGTATCAGCCAGTGGGCGCTGGAGGACAGCGTGACGCCGGGCATCTACAGCCTCGACGACTACGACTTCCGCAAGCCGAACGCCTGGCTGTTCCAGGCGCGGCAGAACCCGCTGTCGCCGCAGCCGGGGAGCATTGACGTCTACGACTGGCCGGGCCGTTTTGTGGAGCACGGCCACGGGGAGTTCTATGCCCGCATCCGCCAGGAGCGCTGGCAGGTGGAGCACCGCCAGACCCAGGGCACCGCGACGGCGCTCGGTATCGCGCCGGGTCACACCTTTGTGCTGCGCAACGCCCCGTTCTTCGGCGATAACGGCGAATACCTCACCACCGTCGCGCACTACCGCTTTGAAGAGAACCGCTACGCCAGCGGGCCGGACAGCAACACCCTGCATGAAATCCGCTTTGAGGTGATACCGGCGGACGTGCCGTACCGCCCGGCGCAGAAAACGCCGTGGCCGCGTACTTACGGCCCGCAGACGGCGAAGGTGGTCGGCCCGCAGGGCGAGAGCATCTGGACGGACAAATATGGCCGCGTGAAGGTGAAGTTCCACTGGGACCGCCTCGGCAAGGGCGACGACACCAGTTCGAGCTGGGTGCGTGTGTCGAGCGCCTGGGCAGGACAGGGTTTTGGCGGGGTGCAGATACCGCGTGTGGGCGACGAAGTGGTGGTGGACTTCATCAACGGCGACCCGGACCGCCCGCTGATAACGGGCCGCGTGTACAACGAAGCCAGCATGCCGCCGTGGGCGCTGCCTGCTGCAGCGACACAGATGGGTTTTTTAAGCCGTAGTAAAAATGGCCATAAAGATAATGCCAACGCCCTGCGCTTTGAGGATAAGGCGGGCCATGAGCAGATCTGGATCCATGCAGAAAGAAATATGGATACAGAAATTGAAAACTCTGAGACCCATCACGTTGCTGTAGATCGTAATAAAACAATAGGTAGAGATGAAAAAAATACCATTAAAAGAAATGTGACTACCAGCGTGGGTGTTGACTCAATTAATAGTATTGGTTCGAAGCATACTGTCAACGTTGGTCAGTCTGCCTGTATATTAACTATGGATAAAGACGGTAATACATCGCTGGAAGCAACATCAAGCATTAAACTCAAAGTAGGTGATAATTATTTATTAATCACGCCGACGGGTATAAATCTTACTGTGTTGCAAGGAGATTTGACTGCCGAAAGCATAAATTCGGCCTCTTTAAAAGGCGAACAATTGACTGCAATAGGTGGTGGGGTAAATGTCGATACAACAGCAAAAAATACCGTAAATATAACTGGGGTCAATCTTACTGATATCAAAGGTGCCGTAGTAAAAATAAATAGTTAACATAAGCATAAGGTGAATGTAAATGGGAAAGCCAGCCGCGAGAGCGCTAATTGATAAAGGCGCGCATTTGGGTTTAATACAGACAGGGAGTCCAAATGTAATTATTGGTGGATTTCCTGCAGCAAGAAAGACTGACGGTTTATTGTGCAAAAAACACGGCCAGGGAATAATAGTCAGTGGTTCTAGCTCGGTATTTATTAATGGGCTGCCTCTTGCTCGTCTGGGAGACAAGACCTTGTGTAACAAAACTGCGGCTCCTAAAGACAAAGCTGCGGCTCCTAAAGACAAAACTGCCCCACCAAAATATTGGGGGGCAACGTTAGCAAAAAAAGCAAGACCAGATGGGACTATACACGGTGATAACTATGATGCGCGAATTTTAGGCGCATATGCGAGTATGGAAGACAAGAACGGATCAGGAAAGCTTGATACCACATCGATCGGATTTACGTTACAAGATTTAGTATTTGGTAATATGAAAAGCACCTCGATGCTTCGTGGTGAAATAAGAACGAAATTAGCTTCGACAAGTGCTTCAGGCACGTTATATCGTGATGAAAAAGACGTTATCATTATAAATTCCAGTGCCACGGCTACTGGGGCACAATATGGTGCAACAGGTGCAATTGGACAAGAAGGTAATATATATGCAAGTATAGGCGGTGATTTTACTGTAGCTACAGCTGAAGCAAAAATGGTTACTGAAGTATATTTGGGGAACAAGGGCAGGTTTGGGTTGGTTTATGAAAGTGGAAGTGAAGCTGCTTTAGCTAAAGCAGAGGCTTTCACTAAAACTGATTTGTATGGTGTTTTTACGTCAGAGAGTAAGGTCGGAGTCCCATTCGGTGGAGTGGGTGCATCTGCTGGATTAACTGTTTTAGCTGACTCCACTGATTATTCATTGAATGTCAAAATATCAGGTGAGCTTGCATTGAAGTTAGGCTTGAGTGCAGATATTAACATGAAATTTTACGCTAAAAAATTTGCTGAGAAGTTCACTAAGTTTAATGTAGATATGATGATGTCAGCAATTGATTTTTTCAAAAATGAAGATGATAAGTTTAAAGCATCTGGAAAAAATGCAAGCGGTGATGGAGCCATAATAAGCGGGTGCACTACAGTCCTTGTCGGGGGCTAGATAATATAAATTAGAGGTCAAAATATGTCTTTTACGGCTTTTATTGTTTTTGTTATTTTAGCATTATATGTTATCTGGAGAAAGAAAACGCCTGCCCGAAAAAAACAATGGGTTTATACTATATTGAAGTTGCTTGCTGTTTATATTGTTGCAACGATTTTATCTTTATTGTTTTATAGCCTGGAGAATTATTTTTTCGTAATTCCCCAAGGGGCTGGAGATCATTATACAGGAGTGGCTCTTTTGTCATTGGCGACACTATGTGGTGTATATTTTATTAATGTGGGCCTGCCGTCTTTATTTAGTGGTATCATGAGGTTTCATAAGGCTTATAATAAAGATAACTATGACAAACTAAAAAATATTGCATTCAATACCTCTACTGCTCTTTTGCTGTCTTTACGGGTGATATTATCACTGAGTGTGGTAATTATATATTATGGGATTTGGCTAGGCTAAGCTTGAAAGGAGTTATTTTATGGATTTCGATATTGGACATAGCTTTCCAATTACGCAGGGATTTAAAAAAGAAGAAGCGCAAGAGATTTTTTGGAAGTGTCTGTATACTGGAACTACACAAGAAAATTATCACTATTGGGTTGTATTACCGAATTATGTTAAACCTGTAGAGCTTGCACCTATTGAATTTAAAGACGTAGGATTGATCAATATTGGTCGTTATATTTCTCAAGGTGACTTTCCTTATATGGAAGTATGGATTGCTTATGAAAACGCCCTTTGGGAAATGAATCCATCTGACTGGTTATATAATAAACTTTCTCTAATGGGCGAAAACATTCTCCATCAAAGAATTATCAGTCATCCATCCGGAGCTGGAAGGTTTGCAGATGTTCTTACATACAAGCGTCTTGCTTCGGGCGAGCAAGTAATCTCAAGGTTTACTGTACAAAAAGATTATAATCCTGTGAAAGGTGGCGGAAATTATTTTCTATTAAAAGTATCTTGTGCAGAAAAGGATTATGAGAAGAATGCTAATATTATGCATTTCACGGCGGTTAATTGGGATCTTTCATTCCGTAGTAATCTTATGTTGGCTGAGTTACTGACTTCCATAAGCTTAGGAGCAGATAGTGGAATTTCTTTCAAAATCCCTGACTCATGGAATTCTAAAGTAATTGCTGAAAATAGATTGGTTGTAGAGCATACCTTTAATGATATTAATCATGGTGTGATAAATTTATGCTTTTTTTCAAAGGTGGCTTACCCTTCTCCTGAACACGTTTATATGTTGACTACATCTCGTTTCAATAAACATGATAATGCAGTCGCACTCAGCGCCGATGGACCTAAAAATATCGTTAATGATATGAATGAACGTTTAGATGATGTGCTTTTTGAGTGGAATGGTGAAATCATAAGCGCCGCTGAAAATGTACGTGCGCTTTACAAGGCTTATGTCTTTGGCTGCGATGACGTATGGTGTTATGCAGAAATGGTTGGGCCTCATATGAACCACAAAGATTACTATTTTGAAGCAAACATTAGATGTCTTGAAATAATTTTGGCAACCTTTGATAAAGAACGCGGTGCTATTGAGAATTAATACTTTTTTATCTGTATATAAAATTTATCTTAAAATTATTAAACTCTATTATAACGCATAGGCTATTTTTTATATTTTGCAGTAGGCTATAGTTAAACTAAATAAACAGAATTTTCTCTTTTTGTGGTGCATTGCCGTTAAGGTTATGAAAATCAACAATAGAGAAAAGCTCAGCGTGCTTTTGGTGTCGCTTCCGGCACTGTCATAAGACCACTGCGTCAACTAATCACCACTTTGATGCTCAAACTTAAGATCCTCGGATCCGGCTTTCCTTCCTTTCAGCATTGACTGTTCGTGAATATAGAGATTGAAGTTATGCTCAACCGAATCACCGTTCAGCTCCCGGTCGAGGGGCTGCTTTTCTGGAAACTCTCCGGGCGCGAGGCGCTGTCGGAGCCGTTTATGTTCACCCTGACGCTGCTCGGCACCGATGCACGCGCCGACCGCAGCGCGCTGCTGGGCCAGCCGGTGACGGTGACCATCCCGACCCAGGCGCTGATGACGCCGCGCTACCTCAACGGCAAGGTGACCCGCGTGGCGGTGAGCGCGGTGGAGCTCTCCGGCACCCGCTACGCGGCCTATGAGCTGACGGTGGAGCCGGACCTGTGGCCGATGCAGCGCGACCGTAACCTGCGTATCTTCCAGGGGCAGACGGTGCCGCAGATAGTGAAAACCCTGCTCGGCGAGAGCCGGGTGAACATGGAAGAGCGTCTTTCCGGCAGCTACCGCGTCTGGGAATACTGCGTGCAGTACCAGGAGAGCAGCCTCGATTTCATCAGCCGCCTGCTGGAGCTGGAGGGCATCGCCTACCACTTCCGCCACGAGCAGGACCGCCACACGCTGGTGCTCACCGATGCCCCCGGCCAGTACGAGCCGTTCCCGGGCTACGAGACCATTCCGTACCATGTGACCCCGTCCGGCGGTTCAACCGACGAAGAGGGTATCAGCCAGTGGGCGCTGGAGGACAGCGTGACGCCGGGCATCTACAGCCTCGACGACTACGACTTCCGCAAGCCGAACGCCTGGCTGTTCCAGGCGCGGCAGAACCCGCTGTCGCCGCAGCCGGGGAGCATTGACGTCTACGACTGGCCGGGCCGTTTTGTGGAGCACGGCCACGGGGAGTTCTATGCCCGCATCCGCCAGGAGCGCTGGCAGGTGGAGCACCGCCAGACCCAGGGCACCGCGACGGCGCTCGGTATCGCGCCGGGTCACACCTTTGTGCTGTGCAACGCCCCGTTCTTCGGCGATAACGGCGAATACCTCACCACCGTGGCGCATTACCGCTTTGAAGAGAACCGCTACGCCAGCGGGCCGGACAGCAACACCCTGCATGAAATCCGCTTTGAGGTGATACCGGCGGATGTGCCGTACCGCCCGGCGCAGAAGACGCCGTGGCCGCGCACCTACGGCCCGCAGACGGCGAAGGTGGTCGGCCCGCAGGGCGAGAGCATCTGGACCGACAAATATGGCCGCGTGAAGGTGAAGTTCCACTGGGACCGTCTGGGCAAGGGCGACGACACCAGTTCCAGCTGGGTGCGCGTCTCCAGCGCCTGGGCGGGCCAGGGCTTCGGTGGCGTGCAGATACCGCGCGTGGGCGACGAGGTGGTGGTGGACTTCATCAACGGCGACCCGGACCGCCCGCTGATAACGGGCCGCGTGTACAACGAGGCCAGCATGCCGCCGTGGGCGCTGCCGGCGGCCGCGACGCAGATGGGTTTTTTAAGCCGCTCGAAGGACGGCTCGCCGGACAACGCCAACGCCCTGCGCTTTGAGGACAAGGCGGGCGAGGAGCAGGTGTGGCTGCATGCTGAAAAGAACATGGATACCGAAATCGAGAACGATGAAACGCATTCGGTAGGCAGCAACCGCACCAAAACCATTGGCGCGAACGAAACCACGACGGTGAAGAAAAACCGCACGGAAACGGTCGTGGAAAATGAAACGATCACGGTGCACCAGAACCGCACAGAGACGGTGGATGGCAATGAAACCATCACGATTCATTCCAACCGTACCGAGACGGTCGATCAGAACGAAGACGTGCGTATCGGGCAAAACCAGAGCGTGACCGTCAACGGCGCCCAGACGCTGCGCGTCGATAAGACCAAAACCGAAACCATCGCGCTCGCCTCCATGCTGAACGTTGGCCTCGCGCAAAACACCAATATTGGCGCAGCGTATGTGCTGAACGTCGGCGCAGGCTGGATGACCAACGTCGGCGCGATGCAGATGCATAACGTGGCGCTCAAATACTCGGTGAACTCCGGCAAAGATCTCAGCCTGTCTGCGGGCACTACAGCAGATTTCAGCGCGGAAGACAAAATCACGCTGGTCTGCGGGGAGTCGATGATTGTGCTGGAACAGAACGGCACCATTACGCTCAGCGCCAACAAAATCAAGATGGTCGGCGAGAAGGTCATCGACATCGACGGTACGGAAATCAATATCAACTGATATGGAAAACTTCTCTAATCTCAGCGCCTTTCCGGCCATGCTGTTTGATTCGTTCGACCAGAACGATCACGGCTTCAGCACCGTTGTCGCAAGAGTCAGTTACGATCTTGATATCGCCACGGGCGCGCTGACGCTGTGCGACGATCAGGGCGAACTTGTTGAACAGGATCTCCATTACGGCGAGCCGGGCTACAGCAGCGTCCGGTTTGAAAGCGATCTGGCGCCCTATAAACCCTGGATGGATGTCGTCATTAACGCCAGCGCCTGGGCGCCGCAGGATAAACCCGCGCGCAGCTTTACGGTGGGCGCGCAGATTGGCGACACGACCCGCCTGTTACGCATTCACGGGCCGCGCGAGTGGTGGAACGTGATGGCAGGCTGGCGGCTGACCGATCCTGAACCCCTTCAGACGCTGGAGCTGCGCTACGAATATGCGGCGGGCGGGATGTATACGTTGCCGGACGATCAGGTGGTCGCAGCCCAGGAAAACACGGTCGGGATGGGCTGGTACCCGCGCGAGGTCAGAAAGCATCTGAAAAAAGACAGGCTGCCCGCCCCGCAGATTGAGTGGGTCACCCAGCCGGTGAAGAAGATTGACGACGCGGGCCTGGCCGCCGGGTTTGGATTCTATGGCCGCGGCTGGAAGGGGCGCATTGAGCACGCCGGTACCTATGACGAAAACTGGAAGCAGAACCGCCACCCTTTTTTGCCGAAGGACTTTCGCTTTGACTACTGGTGCGGCGCGCACCCGCTGTTGCAGTTCCCGCTGCCCGCGCCCTTAAGCGCGATACCGGTAACGCTGAAATATCTCATCTCTGCGCGTGAAAAAGCCGATCAGGAGATTCGCTTTCAGGTGCCGGTGGAAAGCCTGTTTGTTTTTATCATGACGCAGAAAGGGGCCGGGGTCGCGCAGGATATGACGCTCGATACGCTAGTGGTGGACGTGCCCGCGCGTAAAGTGCATTGCAGCTATCGTACGGTAATCTCCGAGCTGATGGAGCCGGTGATGACCGAGCTGCGCTTTGTCGCGCGTGAAGAACGTCACGCGCAGGTCGCACGCGCGCGGCAACTGCTGGGCGATCGCGAGTCGGCAGACTTTTTGCCGCTGCCCCCGTCGCTGTTAAACCTGAAGGAAAAAAGAAGCGCGCATGGCTGAGAACTTTGCCGCCCGTAAAAACGGGAAATATAAGCTGGTCTGCCTGGCCCCCGATATGTGCTTTACTCCGGGCATCCAGCCGCCGGTGCCTTACCCGGTGACCGCCACGCTGGAACCCTCAAAAAGCACCGTTGATTCGGTGAATTTTGGCCGTAACCCCGCTTTTGTTTATAACCAGAGCTTTGTGCCAACCACCATTGGCGATGCGGCGGGACGCAATAAAGGCGTGGTCAGCGGTACGGTGGAGGGCGACTGCTGGTCGCTCGAACACAGCCCGGATACCAACGTCGGCGGGCGTCCACTTAACCGCGTACAGGATACGTTCGCCATGAACGGCAAAGCCAACGGCGGTCGTGGCGGAAACTTCACTAAGAAAGAGACCTGGGAGCGGCGTAAGGCGCTTATCGCGAAAGGTAAACAGAGCAGTGACCCAAAAGCGCAGGCGGCGGCTCAGCGGCTTGAGCAGAATAACGTGGCGGTGGAGAAGGCGCGTCTGGCGGATTACGTGTATGAGCCCCGCGATCCGTCGAAACCGACTCCTGAGATCCCGGCAGGGTGGAAAGATATCTCTAACGACCCGCAGGCGCTCGCGAAATATAACCTTTCGCCGAACGACTTACGTGCCAATGGCGCGCCGCAGTTTCGTGCGCGGATGTATGAGCCAGACGAAGCGGTGTTTGGCAAGGATATGAAACCTTCGGTGGTCTTTCGCGGCACGCAGTCGGGGCCGGACTGGGGCGTCAATGCCAAACAGGCGTTTGGTGTCAGCAACCCGTATTATAAAAAAGCAGTTGAAATTGGAGCTTCTCTGAAAAGATCTCCCGCGCCCGTTGACTGTGTCGGCCATTCCCTGGGCGGCGGGCTCGCCTCCGCCTGTTCGCGCGCCAGCAATAAGCCGGGCTGGACGTTCAACGCGGCGGGCCTTAACAGCGGAACGGTCGAGAAATACGGCGGCAAAGTGCTTGAGAAGAGCGTCACGTCAGAGAACATCAACGCTTACCGCGTTAAAGGCGAAGTGTTAACCGGCCTGCAGGAGCCAGGCGTGCTGGGCACGATAGGTGTGGTCGGGGCGCTGGGCGCACTGGGCGCAAAACTCGGCGGAGTGTTTGGCGGGATTATTGGCGCGGGCGTAGGGTTAGTTATTGCCGCGCTACCCGCAGCAGTGGGCATCAAACACGATATGTCGGGCGGCCAGGGCAACCCAATTAACCGCCATTTTATGAGCCAGGTCATTCCCTGTATCGAAGCAGAAAAAGCAGAGGATGAGGCTATACTGATGGCTTTATAAGGAGAGCAGAATGAAGACGTTCCGAAGGCTAATTTGCAGTCTCCTCGCAGGACTGGCACTCTTTTCTGTCGTAATACCTGGTCATGGAAGTACAAATATGAAACAAGCAGCGCCGGAAGTTTATTTTAGCGGTACGCAATTACAGCTTGCTCAGGCCATTGCCGAGCATAATCTTTCCGAAGTAAAAGCATTAGCCAAAAGCACAAGCTTAAATAAACCTGGCAGTCAGGAAATGACATTGCTGATGTATGCGCTCTTAGAGGCGACCAATGGCGATGCGACATCGCTGGAGATTGTGACGGCGCTTGTGAAAGCGGGCGCGGATCCGCTTCAGGAGATCCCGGATTTCGGCAGCCCGGCCGCCGTGATGGCAAGCTCCAACAACCCGGCCTATATCAAAGCGCTGATTGAAGGCGGCCTCAGCCCGAACGCCATGACCAACTACCAGCCTTTAATTTTTAATTCGGCTTCAGATAACTCATTTTCCGTCATGAAATATCTACTATCGGCAGGGGCTGATGTTAATAAAACCGACAGTGCCGGGAAAACGGTATTAATGGTGGCATTAGCGGGCATGGAGCTGGATCAGGTTGAATATTTACTCAATTATGGTGCCAATCCAAATATTGAAAACCAGAACGGCCTGAATTTTGGAAAGCTACTGGCTGACGCCATCGAGCGTGAAAAAGACAGTAATAAAAGAACGACGGATAAGCTAGAAGAGGTGCGTCAACTCGCTATTCGCAAGGGGTTACACTGGCCACCCGCTGCTGATTAATTTATTTTCTTACTCTATCGCTCCTGTCCGGGGGCGATATTTACTTTTGAGATGCGTCCGGTTCTGATAGGTATTTAATGCTAAATACCACCGTTTACTATTATGCAAGGTAACGTTATTACCGGCACATTTTAAAAAGATATTATTGCGTTTATTGCGTTTATTGCGTAACGCAATAAACCTGAACGCTTTTATTAAGAACACGCAATCCATCGCAGGGAATTTACATGGCGACAGGAAATACTATCGGTAAATTACAATATGCGCCAGCACCGAAAGGCAAGGTCGCGGCTGGCAGCGCTAACCCGCCTAAAAAGAAAAGCTGGTGGGGCGACTGGGGCGATATTGTCCATACCGGGCTGGATGTCTTAGGGGCGGTGCCGGTACTGGGCGTGGTGGCGGATGGCGCTAACGCGGCGATTTATGCCGCCGAAGGCGACTACGGCAACGCGGCGCTATCCGCGGCCTCCGCGGCGGCGAACTTCGTACCGGGCGGCGGCGCGGCGTTTAAAGCCGGTAAAATGGCGGTGAAAGCCGGTAAAGCGATAGAAGCGGCCAGCGCGACGAAAGGGCTGGTAAAAGAAACCGCGAAACTCGCCGAAAAATCCGCGTTTAAAGCGGAGAAAGCGGCAGCCAAAGCCGAAGGCAAAGCCGCCAAAGAAGGCGCGGAAGACGCGGTCAAAGCCAAAAAAGCGGGCAGCGAGAAGGGCGGCAGCGATAAAGGCAAGGCGAAAAAAGAGACCGAGCCGTGCAAAATCCCGAATACCGCCGCGGTCGAGCCGCTGGTCGGCAGCCCGGTCAACGCTATTCTGGGCATCAAAGTCCTGTTCGGTAATGAAGATAACGACTTTTCCTTCCCGGCATCCGTGCCGCTTAACTGGCAGCGGTATTACTTTTCCGATGAAATCGGCAACGGCTGGCTCGGGCAGGGGTGGTTTTTACCGCTGTCGCTGGAGGTTCGCGCGCAGGATGACATCCTGCTGTTTATCGATGAACAGGGGCGCGAAATCGAGTTCCCGTGGCCAGAGCCGGGCCACCCGCCGAGGCTGCACCGCTATGAACAGCTTTCGCTTTCGCAGCCACTGCCGGGCGAGTTCCGTATTTTTACCGCCGATGAAGCGCGCTGCTGGCATTTTACGCACCAGGCGCAGCCGGGCCGCTGGCTGCTCACGGCGATAAGCGACCGGCATGACAACCGCCTGACGCTGCACTACAACGCTCATCATCAGCCTGAACAGATAACCGACAGCGCCGGACGGCGTTTTATCGTTCATTTTGGCAGGCTCACGCTTGCGGATAACGACACGGTTGAACGTATTGTCGGCGTCAGCGTCTGTCACCCCTCCGACCCGCTCAGCGCCGAAAGCCTGTGCCGCTATGACTATTCGCCGCAGGGCGATCTCATCGCCGTCAGGAATGGCCTGGGCGAGGTGCTGCGCGAATTCCGTTACCGCAACCACATCATGGTGGCGCACCGCCGCGCTGGCGAAATGGAGTGTTTCTATCACTACGATAAACACGAGCCCTCCGGGAAAGTGCTGGCGCATCGCGACAGTCTCGGCGGCGAATGGCGGTTTGAATATGGCGCCGCCAGCACCACGGTGACTGATGCATTAGGGCGCGTGACGCGGTACGAGTATGACGACAACCATGAGCTGCTGGCCTATCAGGACGCCGCTGGCGGCTATACCCGGTTCCGTCGCAACGTTCGCGGGCAAATGACGCAACTGACCGACCCGGCGGGCCGCGTCACGCGCTACCGTTACGATGAGCGCGGCAACTGTACCGCCGTGACCGAGCCGGACGGGCAGATGACGCGCATCGACTACCACGAGCGCTGGAACCTGCCGGTGCGCGTCACCGATATGCAGGGCGGCACGCGCGAATACGCCTATGACGTCGCCGGTAACCTGATTCGTTTCATGGATGAGCTGGGTCGTATCACGGAATATAACCACGACGATCGCGGCAACCTGGTGCGCATTCGCGATGCGGCGTCGGGTATTCAGCGTCTCTCCTGGAACAGCGCCAACTTTCTTATCAGCCACACGGATTGTTCGGGGCGTACCACCACCTTCGGCTATGACAAATATGGCTGGCTCAAAGAGCAGATCGACGCGGCGGGCAACCGCACGCTGATAAACAACCGGCAGGATGGCCTGCCGCTGAGCATTGTTCACCCGGATGGCGCCACGGAGACCTTTGAGTTTGACCGCTGGCAGCGCCTTACCGCCTGGCGCGACGCGCAGGGGCAGCTTACGCAATGGAAACTGGCGCCGGATGGCCTGCCGCTGGCGCGTATTGATGCGCTCGGGCATCAGGTGAAATATGAATATGATCTGGCGCGCCGTCTGACCACGCTGATCAATGAAAACGGCGCGCGTTATGAGATGGAATATGACCTGCGCGACTCGCTCATCCGCGAGACCGGGTTTGACGGCTGCACCACCCGTTACCGCTATGACGCGGGCGGCTTCCCGACGGTGCGCGAGGAAGAAGGCAACGGAGACGGCACCGTCATCCGCACGCATTACCAGCGTGACGAGGCCGGGAGGCTGCTGGAAAAACTGGTCGCGCGCAGCGGCGAGGATCAGTGGCAGCGCACGCGTTACCGGTATGATTCCGTTGGGCGGCTGATTGCGGGCATCAACCACGGCGGCCGCGTGGAGCTGGAGTGGGACGCCGCCGGGCAACTGACGCTCGAACGTAACCTTATTCGCGGCGTCAGCCACGAATTACGTCATCAGTATGACGAGCTCGGCAACCGCACCGTCACCACCCTGCCGGATGGCCGCGAGCTGAAAAACTTCTACTACGGCAGCGGCCACCGTATTCAGGTGAACCTCGGCAGCCGGGTTATCAGCGAAAGCGAGCGCGATGTGCTGCACCGGGAAGTTCGCCGCACGCAGGGCACCATCAGCAGCGAGTATGTCCATGATGAAATGGGGCGGCTGGTCAGCCAGCGCGCGGGGCGTAACGGGAAAATCGCGGTCGCGCGCGATTACGCCTGGCGGCGCGACGGCCAGCTGTTGCAGATGGTGGATAAATACACGGGCGAGCATCGCTACGACTACGATGCGCTGGGCCGCCTGACCCGCGCCCGCGAAGAGCATTTCGCTTTTGACCCGGCCCATAACCTCCTGAGCGACACCGGCGCGGCGCCGCTACACGACAACCGCCTGCGCGTGTATGAGGACAAACGCTGGGATTACGATAATTTCGGCAACGTCATCACGAAGCTGACGGCGCGGCACACGCAGCAGCAGTTCCGCTGGAATGCGGAGCATCAGCTGGCGGAATCCGTCACGGTGCGTAACGGCGCCGAGCAGCGCACCACTTACGGTTATGACGCTTTCGGCAGACGCAGCTGGAAGCAGGACGCGTTTGGCGTGACGACGTTTGTGTGGGACGGCAACCGCCTGCTGAGTGAATCACGCGGCGGGCGCAGCCACCTGTGGATTTACGAAGACGACAGCTTCGCGCCGCTGGCGCAAATCAGTCTGGGCAAGGGCGACACCGAACACGACGCAGAGGTGTACTGGTATCACAACGATGTGTCGGGGATGCCGCGCGAGCTGACGGGCGCGGGCGGCGAAATCGCCTGGCGGGCCGAATACCGCGCCTGGGGCAACACGCTTCGCGTGGAACACATCGTGACACGCGCCGGCGAGCCGGTGTATCAGCCGCTACGCTACCAGGGGCAGTATTTTGATGCCGAGACGGGTTTGCACTATAACCGCTTCCGCTACTATGATCCTGACGCGGGGCGCTTTATCAGTCAGGACCCGATAGGGCTCGCGGGCGGGATAAACCTTTACCAGTATGCGCCGAACCCGCTGGTGTGGGTGGATCCGCTGGGGTTAAAGTGTTGGTCTTCAGCCAGAAAAGAATTTTGGAAAAAAGAAGCTCAAATAAACTCTCATAAATATTCACCTAAAAATATTGCGAGAATGAAAGAAGGCTTGGCACCTAAAATGCGAGTTGAAGTAATTAATCGTAAAACGGGCATGGCTGAAATCAGAGATGTATCTTTGGAAATACATCATAGAAGTTTGCCACAAAGACTTAAAACTTCAAAGGTGAATGAGCCTTGGAACTTGGAAAAAGCGGCTCCATGGGCACACGAAGCTATGGATCCTTATCGGCATACAGGTTATGACTTGGTCAGAATTATAAAAGGAACTAATTCATGGTAAATACGGCTGAGATTAAAGATTTTATAAAATCTGATAATTACACTTACTTGTTAAATAGTATTGTTTTGGAGCTCAATGTTGAAATAAATAAAAGTGATCCACCGAGCCAAGTTATTAATTTGGATGCTAATCGTATAAAAAACGCCGATGTATCTCTTAAAGAACTTGAGGAAGTAATTGTAGACGATTGTGTTAATATTATAAAGTATGTAAGAATTAAGATGTTTGGTCTTGATGAAGAAGATATTGATGATTACAACGAAGAACAAGACAAAGATGTTATAATTGAAAAGCTTCCTTTTTATAAAAGCTTTCTAATAACTTATATGATTGAGTACTATCTATTAAAAAACAATCAAGTTAAGCTTGAGGATTATTTAAAGAAATCGAAGATACCCAAGCATAAGCAGTATGCTGAAGAATTGAAATCCTTCTATAATAAAATATGAATGTATGAGCCCAAAGATTTTATATAATCCTTGGGCTTTTTTACGTTCTGGATTTTTTTGGAAGTTAATTATTGAAAAAAGCAGTACTTTTTCCAAATCTATAAAAAGGAAAACTATATTTCAATATATGCCGGTGAGCCGGTGTATCAGCCGTTACGCTACCAGGGGCAGTACTTTGATGCCGAGACGGGTTTGCACTATAACCGTTTCCGCTACTATGATCCTGACGCGGGGCGCTTTATCAGCCAGGACCCGATTGGGCTCGCGGGCGGGATAAACCTTTACCAGTATGCGCCGAACCCGCTGGTGTGGGTGGATCCGCTGGGGTTGACTAATCTCAATACTAATACAGCCACAGGGAACTTTGGTGTTTATGAAATTAGGATTGATGGAGAGTTATATAAATACGGTAAAGCTGACATGAATAGAATAACCATTAGTTCAGGGCTTCCAACACGTTTACACCAACAGGTGCGGAAACTTCGTGACTTATATCCTGATAAGCAAGTAGCGGGTACTGTTTTAGAAGATGGATACGAGTCAACATCTAAAGCTAAAGCCGCCGAAACAGCAAAGCTAGATGCCCACTATGAAAGTACTGGTGAAATACCTGAAGGTAATAAAAAAAGTTATAAACCAAAAGGAAAGTGTGATCTATGAGAATTAAGTTTAACCAAATATATGCGGAAGTTGGGGTTAATTATAATATAACAAATGCCGTGCTAAACCCTCTTGAAGAAATGTTGAATTCACTTAATAAAAAAATCCAGCATTATGAAAAGCTCTTTTCAGGAAGTGACTACACTGTCGTTTTTATAATATCCGCAACGGCAAAAAATGAAGAATTAGTTGTTAAAGGACCTACTACTTTATCAAAAAAGAAGAAAGTGGAGTTTGTCATTTTTTTGCCGTATAAAAAAATAGAATCTTTCATTGATGAAATCACCTATATTCTTGGCCATGTTTGTAATGGCATATGCGAAGTGCTGGCAAAATATAAAACAGATACGGAAGAGGTGAAAGAGATTTTTGAAGAAATGAAAGCTTTAATATTAAGAGACCCTGAAAGATATAAGGTTTGGATTAAGTAATTTTTAAGTTGGGGGGGATCTCCCAACTCGTTTTAAATTGCCATATTGATTTTTTCAGTGTAATGATTTCTTTTCATTAACATATATATAATTATAAATGAAAACAGAAACAGCATAAGTTCTTGCGTTTCTCTCATTGATGTTTAATAAATCAAATAATTCTTTCCTTAAAACTATTTACCGCCGTTTTCACCCTATAAAGCTCTTCCGTAACTCTTGCACTTCGTCGTTGTCATCAATACCCTACCGAGTTCCTAACTATAATACCGTACCTGGTCTCCCTTTATCATCATTACGATAAGCTCGGCAACCGCACCGTCATCAATCTGCCGGATAGCCGCGAGCTGAAGAACTTCTAAAAAAATTGATAGAACTTTCTGATGCATCTCTCGAATAATACGACTTGATTACCAGGAATAAATATGATGGATTTGTTAAGATTTAATTACACAACTTTGTTGAAAAGAAGCAAGAATCTACCTTATCGTGAACAAATAACAAAAATAACGATAGTGTTAATGACGTTTCTCAAGGAAAATGGGTTGATTAGGATTGAACCATTTAAAGATGATGGTAGCTTGAAAGAAGATCTTATCTTATATAGTTCTGATCTTACTGATGTCGGTAACTTATTATTTAAAGAGTACTATCCAAAATGGTCGTCATATATAGATCGTGGCGGAGATGTAAATAATACAAAAATATTGAATGATGGTTTGAATATATTGGAAAACAAATAAATAAAAAAGCCGGGGCGAGAAAGTTAATGGAGAGGTTAAAAGGAGATGTTAGAAAACTTTGAGTGTTGGGTGCGCAAAAAAACTGATTTAGATTTAGATATTGTTCATAATAAAAATGAATATTCGGAAAGTATTGTCATAGATTTTGATAATGATAGGTTTATTTGTAGGTTTACCGTTTGGGATGATTTAAGTTGTATGTCAGAAATAATGGATGCCGAAACAGGGAGGTATAAGCTTAACCAACGAGATGAATTTTCGAGCTACAATGAGCTTATAGATATATTTAATGTGTTTATAAGGAATATAAATTAAAAAAACGGAGAGTGAAATTATTTCCTCAGTTATTTTTAGTGGTTATTTAAGGTGATAAATATCAAAGAATTGGCTCTTTAACCTCTGCCATCATTAAGTAAAGGATAATGTTACCAGTCATTCTGAAACAACCAGAAGAAAAATATTGGCCGATCTTTTTTAGGTAGTAAAGTTATATTTTATTCATGAATTATGGAACTCTTTTGAAAAGTTTATAGAATTCTGTGGATAATGATTCCTTTAAATTAGTTAATCATTTTAATGATGAGATTTACTCTTTTATTTAAGAATGCTATTTTTATTAAAGCAATAATGGATGAGAAGCTAATTGTCTGGGATAATATTAAAGACATAGCCCGCTTATTCGATGGCGAAGCGAACAGGATGTACAGACTTTGATTATCAGTTTGATTTTATAATAATTACGGGGTGTCTATGGGTTCGTGGCATAATTATCAGCAAGAAGTACTTAACCTTTTAATCCAGCAAGAGTTTTCCGCTTTACACGAAAAATATCAGGGTGATGAAATCTACGCTGTGGTATTAGTATTAGATGATGACGCTCTTTCAAGCTATATGGCTATATCTACAAAGGTAAGTATTGAAAATATGCATAAGGGCATTGAGTGGGAGGGGTATTCCTGGGTGCTTGGTTTTTTTGATGATAATGATGATGTCGGCGTCCGTTCTTTCACAACTATAATGATGGAGCATTATAATGAAGATATTCTTCCTTTACTGCCTGAAGGATATGACTTTGATCCTGAAAGAAGAAGAAATATTAATCTCTATGTAAGTGCCATGAAAAAGGCAAAACAACAGCTATGTGTCTCTCTCGGCAGTAACGTAAATAATATTGTCTTTTATATTACTATCCCCGGCGAACCGGAAATTGATCATGCTTCTGCGTTAGAAATTAATGAGCCTTCAGATAATCTGAGTTGGTTCATTAAGACTTATAAGTATTTTTTATAACACTAGCTTCCTGATATTTATAAAAAACTACATCCCTGCCATACCGCGCATTCAAGGACTGATATGATGCCTTTAACGCTCATGCTGCGTCATCCCAAAAAGCTCTTACTTTTTCTGGCTCTCTGTAGCCTGAGTGCGTTCGCTGATGAAAGGTTTTCCGGCCAGTGGGAAGGCGAGAATGCGGCAGGATCTGTGCTAACGCTGGACCTGAAGCAAAACGCGCAGGTGATAAACGGCACTTACTGTTACATCACGCAGCGCTGCAACCGTATCGACTGCGCCGCGCCCGGGGAGACGAATTTGCGCGGTACCAGTACGGGCAACCGGGCCGATGTGGCGTTTGATTCCACTTTCGGCGGCGTTAACGGGCAGGCGAGTCTTGAGGTTGAAGGCGACAGGATGACGTGGCGGCTCATCAAGGTTCCTGTAAAAGGTGGCTATTATGCGCCGCAAACATTTACCCTGACTCGTAACCGTGTTGGTATGCAATCCAGGTAACGGTATTACACTGATAAACCGCTATCTGCTGCCTGCCCGACATTAATAAGATGATTCATAGTGAATAAATGAAACCCCAACGTCAGACATTAAGGATAATATGATTTTCATTCGCCATACCGGAAAGGCCATTACCGCTGCGTTAATAACGATGTTAATGATCAGCGGCGCTTCAGCCAGCACAACCTCCGCCAGCCTCTGGCAGTTTATTGGTGCGATGCGGTCATCCTTAGCGGATATCAACGTCGCCACGCTTAACCACGCGCCTTTAGCATTCCAGCTAAATTCTCAGAACGAATACATCAATTTTTACCGGGCGGAAGATGTCGTGTTTACTGCCGCAGGGAAGCTGACCGATATTGAATTGCGGCTGAGCAGAGATCCGCAGGAGAAGACGCTGCTGTTTATCTCTCACTGGCAGGGGGCGTGCCTGACGCTTAATGACGTGAAACAGCATTACCCCGTATTGACGATAACCGACACCCCGCGCGGTCATTCCGAGAATGAAGTGACCAGCTACACCACGCCTGCCGGTGCGTCTGGCGAGGCTGTCACGTTCAGCTTTAGCGCGAAAACGCCAGATTGCTTAAACGACGTCATTATCAGCCGGGAGAAGTAACGCCGGGCGCTTGCCGTGTGTGCCGACAGAACGAAGCGCTTCGCGCTTGCCGTTGAGCGCGCACAGCCGCACGGCGCAAAGGCGTCTGTTACCCCAAATCATGCAAAAAACCTCTCCTGTGCCGGGGTAAATAATCCGTTATTTGCCCGACCCACCATAATTAGTGGTTCCCCTAAGCTAAATATTATCCTTTCATATAAAAAGCCTTTCTCAGCGCGGTAAGTAAAAGAAAATTCTCTTTCTTTCATGAATATTTCAGCGCGTTATTAGTGATACTCTCCATAAAAATAGTGCGCGAGTCGCCAGAATTTATCCCAACCATCAATCCTTACGCTCAGTGGAATCAGAATAGTCTGTATATTCAGAATAATGGCGGTTTTTCGGTGAGTCACTTATTGGTATATTTACACAGCAAGCGCGTGGCGTTTGTATAGCGTCTTTTTTACCGCTTCGTTACCTGACATTTCCTGATATGGCTTAACCTCGATCGAGGCTATGGCAGCGGTAGCCGTATTATGAAATTTCATGTCGCCTGCAATATGAAATTAACTAAAACTGCAAAGTGTTTCTGGCAGAGTGTCTGCTGCGCGGCCAGAAGCCTGAAAGGTATGCGTCATTTGCTGCTGTGCTGTGATTTACGGGCATAGCCAGGTGGATGTCTCCGGCTCTGGTATGCACCGCATATACACATAGGGATGGAAGTTATGTTTAACCGAATCACCGTTCAGCTCCCGGTCGAGGGGCTGCTTTTCTGGAAACTCTCCGGGCGCGAGGCGCTGTCGGAGCCGTTCATGTTCACCCTGACGCTGCTCGGCACCGATGCACGCGCCGACCGCAGCGCGCTGCTGGGCCAGCCGGTGACGGTGACCATCCCGACCCAGGCGCTGATGACGCCGCGCTACCTCAACGGCAAGGTGACCCGCGTGGCGGTGAGCGCGGTGGAGCTCTCCGGCACCCGCTACGCGGCCTATGAGCTGACGGTGGAGCCGGACCTGTGGCCGATGCAGCGCGACCGTAACCTGCGCATCTTCCAGGGGCAGACGGTGCCGCAGATAGTGAAAACCCTGCTGGGCGAGAGCCGGGTGAACATGGAAGAGCGGCTCTCGGGCAGCTACCGCGTCTGGGAGTACTGCGTGCAGTACCAGGAGAGCAGCCTCGATTTCATCAGCCGCCTGCTGGAGCTGGAGGGCATCGCCTACCACTTCCGCCACGAGCAGGACCGCCACACGCTCATCCTCACCGACGCCCCCGGCCAGTATGAGCCGTTCCCGGGCTACGAGACCATTCCCTACCATGTGACCCCTTCCGGTGGTTCAACCGACGAAGAGGGTATCAGCCAGTGGGCGCTGGAGGACAGCGTGACGCCGGGCATCTACAGCCTCGACGACTACGACTTCCGCAAGCCGAACGCCTGGCTGTTCCAGGCGCGGCAGAACCCGCTGTCGCCGCAGCCGGGGAGCATTGACGTCTACGACTGGCCGGGCCGTTTTGTGGAGCACGGCCACGGGGAGTTCTATGCCCGCATCCGCCAGGAGCGCTGGCAGGTGGAGCACCGCCAGACCCAGGGCACCGCGACGGCGCTCGGTATCGCGCCGGGTCACACCTTTGTGCTGCGCAACGCCCCGTTCTTCGGCGATAACGGCGAATACCTCACCACCGTGGCGCATTACCGCTTTGAAGAGAACCGCTACGCCAGCGGGCCGGACAGCAACACCCTGCATGAAATCCGCTTTGAGGTGATACCGGCGGATGTGCCGTACCGCCCGGCGCAGAAGACGCCGTGGCCGCGCACCTACGGCCCGCAGACGGCGAAGGTGGTCGGCCCGCAGGGCGAGAGCATCTGGACCGACAAATATGGCCGCGTGAAGGTGAAGTTCCACTGGGACCGTCTGGGCAAGGGCGACGACACCAGTTCGAGCTGGGTGCGCGTCTCCAGCGCCTGGGCGGGCCAGGGTTTTGGCGGCGTGCAGATACCGCGCGTGGGCGACGAGGTGGTGGTGGATTTCATCAACGGCGACCCGGACCGCCCGCTGATAACGGGCCGCGTGTATAACGAGGCCAGCATGCCGCCGTGGGCGCTGCCGGCGGCCGCGACGCAGATGGGTTTTTTAAGCCGCTCGAAGGACGGCTCGCCGGATAACGCCAACGCCCTGCGCTTTGAGGACAAGGCAGGCGAGGAGCAGGTGTGGCTGCAGGCCGAGCGCAACCTCGATACCAAAGTGAAAAAAGATGAAACCCACAGCGTCGGCGGCTCGCGGATACTTTCTGTTAAGCAGGACTACACCGGCAAGGTTGAAGGCAAGCAGGAACACGCCATTCAGATGAGCCGCAATGAGCTGGTCGGGGGGCAGTACGACATCAAAGGCCAGGGCACGGTGACCGTTTCTTCCGCGACCGGCATTCGCCTGGTCACGGGCGATTCGGTGCTGGAGATGAGCGCGAACGGCGAGGTCAATCTCTACTGTACAAAATTCGCGATCAACGCCAGCGGCACAGGGCAAATCAATACCGGCGGCACGCTCGATCTGAACCTCAAGAAGGAACCGGACAAAGCATCAAACGTCGCGCCGACGCCTGGGGATATCCAGAACGAAGTGGCAAAAACATTTAATTCCGACGGAGAGGGACAGGCATGAGCCAGGTGAAATATACGTTATCAGAAGGGACGCTGACGCTGCCGGAAGCCGTGCAGGATCGCAGCATGACGATATTGACGCTGCCGAAAGCGCGCGCCTCTCTGGTGCTGACCCGCGCGTGGGACGTCAAGCCTGGCGAAGAAGAAGCGTACCTGAAAGGCCAGGTCGCCAAACTTAAACGCGACATGAAAAAGTTTTCTGGCGGCGAAGTGATTAACACTCAGCTGGGCGGCAGGCCTGCGCAGGAGGTGGCGTTGCGTTTTGATAATCACAGCGTGACCGTTTACGAGCAGTTAATCGCGACGATGCTTGACGATCACCTGCTGGTGATGGCGATGAGCCGCAACGCGCCCTTTGATGAAGACGCGCTGGCGGTATGGGAGTCCATTAAAGCGGGTCTCGAATTTACGCCGGGAGAGGGAGCGTAAGCGTGTCCGAACTGTTAGCTGCCCGTATTCACGATCCGCTGGTTCACAGCTCTCTGATTGCCGATGTGGTTAGCGGCGTGGTGGAGGGGGCCATCTGTCTCGCCGCGCTGGCAGGGGGCATGGCCCTCATGTCGAACCCGTTTACCGCTGTGATAGGCGTGGCGGTTATTGGTGTCGCCTATGCGACCGACTGGCCGGAAAAGATCGGTGATTTTGTCGGTAAGGGCGTTGACGCCATCAGCAACTTCTTTGGCGGGGGCGGCCCGCCCGATGCAACTATCAGCAGCGGTTCTCCCAACGTTTTCATTATGCGCAAAGCGGCAGCGCGCGCGGCGGGTACCGTCGATCATAACTATCTCAACAACCCCGTTCCGCAAGAGAGCTTTTTCGACGCCGCTAAAAAGATGGCGGTGGGCATGGCTATCGATATTCTTGAGCTGACGCAGATTAGTATGCCCACCATGGATGAGATATGGGCGGGAACGAAAGCCGTCGCTAAAAACAGCGGAAGCACCATCAAAAACTTCGCGACCGGCGTCTGGGATAACCTCACCCAGCCGGTGGTCGAGGGCGCCAGCCCTTACGCCGAAGCTGCGCCGGGCGATACCGTCGACTGCACTAAAGGGCATATGGCCACCGGCACCAACTTTCTGGCGGAAGGCTCGAAAAAAGTGCTGATCAACGGGCAGCCAGCGAGCCGCAACGGCGACCGCAGCACCTGCGAAGCCAAAGTCCAGGTACTGGAAAACTCGCGGGTGTACATCGGCGGCGAGAGCATCGTGGTGCGCGATATCCGCAGCGGTAAGAATTTCTGGGCGCGGCTTATCGGTAACGCCATCGGCAGCCTTGGGCCGGGAATATTGCGCAATCTCAGCAAAGGGTTATTCAGGGCGATATTCAACCGTCGCATGGGCAAGATGTTCTGCTGCCAGCTTCTTTCTGATTTCACCATGGGACTGACGACGATCGCCCTGCTTCAGGCGGGACGCATTGGCAGCGAATCGCGCCAGACGCAGCACCCGGTGGATATCGCCAGCGGCGCGAAAATCCTCGCGGGCGGCGAAGACCGCGATTTCACGCTGGAAGACCGCATTCCGCTTATCTGGCAGCGTGTCTACAACAGCCGCAATCTGGCGACCGGTATGCTCGGCGCCGGCTGGCTGCTGCCGTTTGAGACCCGCTTCTTCCGCCTTGAGAACAACGAATTTATCTGGCGCGATATGTCCGGCCGCGATCTGGGCCTGGGCGAGCTGACCCCCGGCGACGTGGTGGATTATCTCGAAGACGGCGTTACGCTCTATTACACCGTCAGCGGCACGCTGATGCTCCAGATGACGAGCGGCGAATACCACGTCTACGAACCGGACCCGACGCGTCCGGGCGAGTGGCGGCTGTTCCGCATCTACGATCGTCACGAGAACTGCCAGTACTACAGCTGGGATGAACACGGCAGGCTGGCGCGGATTTCCGGCGACAACGAAGCGCTGGATGTCGAACTCGCGTATGAGAAAACGCATGGCCGTCTCGCCAGCGTGCATCAGGTATGCAACGGCGAGCGCCGCCTGCTGGTGACTTACGGCTATAACGAACATGGCCAGTTGACCGACGTGACCGACGCGGACGGCATCGTCACGCGCCGCTTCGGCTGGGATCGCGCCAGCGACATGATGGGCTGGCACAGCTACTCCACTAACCTGAGCGTGCATTATCAGTGGCAGCCCGCCGCCGATGCGCCCAACTGGCGCGTGTGCGGTTATCAGGTGCTGGACGACCAGGACAATGTGCTGGAGCGCTGGCGCATTGATGCCGACGAGGCGAAACGCTGCGCCACGGTAAGCTGCGACGCGGGTTTCTTGACGCGCCACTGCTGGGATTTCCTCTACCGCATCACGGAATACACCGACCGCCACGGCGGCGTGTGGCGCTACGAGTGGGCGGATTATGCCGAGCTGCTGACCGCGGCCACCACGCCGGACGGCAGCCGCTGGGTATACGGCTACGACGAGCACGGCAACCTGACGGAAGTGCGTGACCCGCTCGGCCACAGCACGTTCACCACATGGCACCCGGCGTTCGCCTTCCCGGTGAAGGAAGTGCTGCCGGACGGCGCCACCTGGCAGTATGAATACAACCCGCGCGGCGATGTGGTCGCGCTCACCGACCCGAAAGGCGGCGTGACGCGCTTTGAGTGGAACGAGCAGGGCGACCTGGTTCAGCAGACCGACGCGCTGAACAACACGCACCGGTTCTGGTGGAACGAGCGCGGGCAACTGGTGCGCGACGAGGACTGCTCCGGCAACCAGAGCCACCGGCTTTATGACGACGCGGGGCGACCGCTCAGCGCCAGCGACGCCGAAGGCAACACCGACCGCTGGACGCTGACTGCGGCGGGGCGTCTGCGCACCTGGCGGCGGGCGGACGGCCGCGAGACGCACTATGAATATGACAGGGCCGGGCTGCTGTGCGGGCAGGATGACGACGGGCTGCGCGAGCGCAAAGTCACGCGTAACGCGCGCGGTCAGGTGGTGAGCGCCGCCGACCCGGCGGGCCATCTGACGCGCCTGCGCTATGACCGCTTCGGCCGTCTGACGACGCTGGTGAACCCGAACCGCGAGAGCTGGCGGTTTGAGTATGACGCCGCAGGCCGCCTGACGGGCCAGCGGGATTACGCGGGCCGCCTGACGGAGTACCGCCACGACGCGCTGGGGCAGGTGACGGAGGTGATTCGCCATCCGCTGCCGGGCAGCGCGGACGCGCCGCTTGTGACTGCCTTTGAATATGACGTGCTGGGCCGCCTCACCGCCCGGGAAACCGCAGAGCACCGCACCGAGTACCGCCACAACACGCTGTCGCTGGAAATCCGGCGAGCCACGCGCGCCGAATGGCGTCAGGCGCTGCTGGAAGAGCGCGAGCCTGAGTGGGATGCCGTGCTGGTCTTCACCCGCAACGCGGCGGGCGAGCTGGTGAGCGAGGAGAACCACGGCGGGAAGTTCGGGTATGAGTACGACGCCCTCGGTAATCTCAGCAGCACAACATTCCCGGATGGCCGGGAGCTCGCCACCCTGCGCTACGGCACCGGCCACCTGCTGGAGATGCAGCTGCGCCACGGCGGGGCGACACATACGCTGGCGGCGTACGGCCGCGACCGCCTGCACCGGGAAATCTCCCGCAGCCAGGGCGTGCTCTCACAGGAAACGCGTTACGACGCCGCCGGACGCGTCACGCAGCGCACGGTGCTGGACGCGCGCCGCGAGCTGGTGTTTGAGCGCCGCTACCGGTGGGACCGCACCGACCAGATAGTCCAGCAGATACACACCGATGCGACTCCGGCGACGCCGGGCGAAAAATACAGCCAGTACCTGTGGGGCTACGATGCCGCAGGCCAGGTCACGAAAGCCGTCGAACCGCAGAAGGAAGAGCGTTTCTTCTGGGACGCCGCGGGCAACCGCACGGAGGAGCACCGCAACCCGGTGTGGCACAACCTGCTGCTGCGCCTCGACGGGCTGAAGCTCGATTACGACGGGTTCGGCAGGCTCACGCGCCGTCAGGATAAAAGCGGCGTTATCCAGCACTTTGCCTATGACGATGAGCAGCGGGTGAAGGAAATCCGGTTTGAGGGGAACGCAGAGTTCCGCCGTGTGGAGTACCGCTATGACCCGCTGGGCCGCAGGACGCATAAGGTTCTGTGGCGTTATAACGACCGGCAGCCGGAAACCATCCGCTTCGGCTGGCAGGGCCTGCAACTGGCCGGCGAACAGAGCGACCGCGAGCCGGACCACTACGTTCAGTACGTCTACACCGAAGGCAGCTACGAGCCGCTGGCGCGCATCGACAGTGTTTTCGACGACTGCGAGATTTACTGGTACCACACCGAGCTCAACGGCCTGCCGGAGCGGGTGACGGACGCGGACGGCCAGACCGTCTGGCGGGGGCATTTCAGCACCTGGGGCGAAACCGAGCGCGAACTCAGCGTACCGCAGTGGCAGGTGCCGCAGAACCTGCGCTTCCAGGGCCAGTACCTCGACCGCGAAAGTGGCCTGCACTACAACCTGTTCCGCTATTACGACCCGGTTGCGGGGCGTTACACCCAGATGGACCCGATTGGGTTAGCGGGCGGGATTAATACCTACAGCTATGTGGGTGATCCGCTGACGTGGGTGGATCCATTGGGGTTGATGTGTGAAACAACTTCTAAAAAATGGATTCAGGCATTCGAGAGAGAACATGGGGATGCTGGTATTCATGGTCTTCGAAGACATGGGGCTGGTACTACATTGGAACAGCAAAAATATAGGGCTACTACGGGTTATACACCTGATGCTGTGCCTGGGCGTCCTGTGGATGCTACACGATTCCTTACGTATCAAGACCATCAGCAAGCAATTGAGAGAGCATTAAAAGAGTATGATCCTAAAATTCATACGAATGGCAAAGTAGATTTTGATATGCCCCAGACTGTAGCTGAAGGTTATAAGATGGGTGGTGAGGAATATTTTAGCACAAGGAGAGTTCGTGCAAGTTTTAATACGAAGACAGGGAAAATGTATAGTATATTTGGAATTGCGGAGTAAATATGAAAAAAATTAGCAATAGTTACGTTTCAATGGTTTGGCAGTCGCTTGCTGAAGACCCCAATATGGATAGCTCTTTTATAGGGTTGAACCTATCTAATGAAGAAAGCTTGGATTTAGTATTAAAAGGCTTAATAAAGCCATCATATGATAATCTTCCACCCTTTATTAAGGATAGATGCAAAAATAGCTTTGCATATGCAATAAGCTTTTATGATGAAAAGCAACTCAAGCGTCTTTATGAGTCAGCGATCCCAGTATTTGATCCACCAAGTAAAATTAGTATGAGGGAGTTCTATATTATTGTTTGGGATATTCTTTTTCCTGGGGAGGATTTCATGATAAATAACCCTGATGATTATATTGAAGTGGCTTTTGGTGATTTGTATAAGAAATAGTTTTAGAAGAAGATGATAGTAATATAATAACCTATTATATCGACGCAATCATTAACTGTAATCATCAAGAGCTTTGCTCTTGATGATTTTCATGTTTAATTTTATTAACAATAAAAAAATAAGAAACTGCGCGAGCGTAAGGTGACGCGCCACGCGCCACGCGCGCCGAATGGCGTCAGGCGCTGCTGGAAGAGCGCGAGCCTGAGTGGGACGCCGTGCTGGTCTTCACCCGTAACGCCGCGGGCGAGCTGGTGAGCGAGCGCCGCTACCGGTGGGACCGCACCGACCAGATAGTCCAGCAGATACACACCGATGCGACTCCGGCGACGCCGGGCGAAAAATACAGCCAGTACCTGTGGGGCTACGATGCCGCGGGCCAGGTCACGAAAGCCGTCGAACCGCAGAAGGAAGAACGCTTTTTCTGGGACCCGGCAGGTAACCGCACTGAGGAGCACCGCAACCCGGTGTGGCATAACCTGCTGCTGCGCCTCGACGGACTGAAGCTGGATTATGACGGGTTCGGGCGGCTGATTCAGCGACGGGACAAATCCGGCGTTATCCAGCATTTTGCCTATGACGATGAGCAGCGGGTAAAAGAAATCACCTTCACCGGTCATGCGGAATACAGAAAAGTGGAGTACCGCTACGACCCGCTGGGCCGCAGGACGCATAAGGTTCTGTGGCGTTATAACGACCGGCAGCCGGAAACCATCCGCTTCGGCTGGCAGGGCCTGCAACTGGCCGGCGAACAGAGCGACCGCGAGCCGGACCACTACGTTCAGTACGTCTACACCGAAGGCAGCTACGAGCCGCTGGCGCGCATCGACAGTGTTTTCGACGACTGCGAGATTTACTGGTACCACACCGAGCTCAACGGCCTGCCGGAGCGGGTGACGGACGCGGACGGCCAGACCGTCTGGCGGGGGCATTTCAGCACCTAGGGCGAAACCGAGCGCGAACTCAGCGTACCGCAGTGGCAGGTGCCGCAGAACCTGCGCTTCCAGGGCCAGTACCTCGACCGTGAAAGCGGACTTCACTACAACCTTTTCCGCTATTACGACCCGGTCGCCGGGCGTTACACCCAGATGGACCCGATTGGGTTAGCGGGCGGGATGAATACCTACAGTTATGTGGGTGATCCGCTTACAGGTATTGATCCTTTCGGACTCGCGCCTTGTCCAGTCAGAGAGGTTAATGGCGCAAAAATATATGGCAAAGGGCAAGTTGATAAAACACCTGGCCATAATCAGTTTTCAGAAGTTATCGCTAATAAATTAGCAATGAGTGGTAAGTTTAAATAGATCATACAGTTTTGCTCATGGTCCTGGTGTTTCAGGAAGAAGGCCTGATATTATGGCTATTGATATTAATGGGAAAACACATTCTATTGAACTCGCTTCAAAAACAGATATGGGCAAGAAATTGCCAACATTAACAACACGAAACCAAACTGCAATGAGTAACCTACCCGGTTCACAGCAGGGTGAGATCATTGTTTTTAAACATCAATATGATGCTTATCACATAAAATCCGTGCTGGATGATTTAATTGATAGTATATAGGAGATAGTATGACTTTTGGCGTGTCTATTTATGGTACAAATGAAGTTACTCCTGTTGATGCTTTTAATGAAAGCTCTCGCTTTTTTAAGTTTATTAAGATGACTCCAAATGCTCAGGGTTATTACGCTTTTTGCAAAACCTCTGGAGACGAAGACATTGACTTTATCGAGGCTGATTTAGAACATCTGAAAATTGCTTTAGATAAAGGGGAAGCAAAAGATTTTAGAATATATCATGAAAGTAATAAAGATGGACCATGGAAGGCAGCATTTGGTTTCTCAACCAAAGAATTTGGTGGCTTTTTTCATATCGATATCCAATATGAGGGTAACGATTTTAAGTCACTAATTTTATTTTTGGAAGAGTTCTTCGCAAATAATATTGCGGCTTATGCTATTGGTTATAAATGCAGTGATGTATATGACGCATATTATTATGCTGCCGGGGAAAATATGGTCAAGATTTTCCCTTGGGAAAATGCACTGGCTTTTAATAAAGAAACTGATGGTAGATTTAAAGGTGAAGCTCGATTTAATTCTACTATGCTAAGACTGGTTTATCCTTTAAACATAATTAATTCTTTTCATCTAAAAATTAAAGTAGGTGAGTTAACTTTATCAGAAATCATTTCAAAGAATTCATGGGGTGAATTAAAAAAATCGATGGTGCCGATGAGCGATGGTTATGGACTGTGCCAGAAGAGCTATTAGAACAAATAAATAACGAGCTTGGCTCTCAGGGGGTGCTAATTTCTTGGAAGAAATACGCACCTAAAAAAATTAAAATGTTACCCAGATAGAAATTATTAATTAATTTCTTTATTATAAGCATTCAGGGCGGACTCTCCGCCTTATTCTGCATATAGAATGAAAGGATAGGAATAGACTTATGTTTTAATAATAGTTCAGGAATTAATCTTACGAAGATGCATAATCTAATATCAATTCACCTAAAAAGCTAGTTAATATTATTAAATAAATATCTAAATATTATATAAGTATTATGATTGCTATTTATTTTTATAATATCCATTCGGTAGTCATCCATGGGACGAAAAAAATATTAAGCATTTTCATATTTCGATATGGATCGCGCTGGTGGTGCTTTAAATAATCATAAAGACCATAGTCTATGGTCAAGGATATTTAGTAAAGGATATTCGTAGTGAATAAGGAATATACATTAGAACCAATTGACTTTTTATTCTCAGAACAATTTTTCAAAGGTGTTGATGAACAAAATTTGAGTGATTTTTTACTTGTTAAAAGGAGGGAAGATGCGTTTTTGTTCGCTTTTGAACAAAACCTTCCATCCGGATATAAAATTTGGCAAGATGTCTTGTCTGAATACGAAAAAAAGTTACGTGCCAATAGCTTATTTTCAAGTGCACAAAGTTTTGTCTCTGCTGAACTAGAAAATCGCCAAAAGCAAAATTCTTCTCTACTTTTGGAATATCGGAAAAAGAAGATTAAAAATATAAACTCTGAATATGATGATTTTTTATTTTCGGAAGCCAGGCAAGATGCATTTTCTGTTTTAGCTCTTGTTTGTATCAATCGATATCTTGATAATGAAATAAAAGATGATTTTTTTGAGAGAGTATATGGCCTTTATAAGAGCGGCGGCTGGGTATGTGGTATGAAAAAAGAACGCTTTTTGTTATTTAATCCTAATTTAACAATATGAAACATATTGATGCCTGTATATTTTTTGAATCACTTAAAGTAACTATAAATTAACTTTCTTAGCTTATAGCTTATCAAAGAGCGTAATGGTCTTTGCATTATTTCCCTGCGTTAAGGTAAAGGACGACCTATCACAATTTAATTCAGAGCGAAGGTTTAATTTAACACTGGAGTGATTATGCAAGTTTTTGTGGATGTTTACATGGAACCTATGCTGCTTTCCCGCAAGCCTGAGCTTCTTGCTGGAAGCAATGGAAATGTATTAAACCTAGAAAATATTAATGATAAGAAGTTGGCTTTGCATCTTATTTTTGATCAACAATTGCCTGAACAATATTTGGTATGGACTGATTTTTTTGCTGAGGTTACTTCCGAATTATTTTTAAACCCTCTTTATAAAGAATCGCAAGAAGCTATTAAAAAGCAAATGATGATTTCAAAAGGGGATGCTTTAAAAGAAAATATCAGAAAGCGTAAAGCATATCTTTTAAAGAAGAAGATGGGTCTTGCGGAAAATAAAAAATATGAGGATTTTATAAGCGAAGTTAGCGATGAGGTTATATATATGTTGAGTATGGTTTCAACTCAGCGATATATTAATGGAATTGTGCCGGGATCACCTCTTGAAGAAATATATGAGATATTTAAAGCGGGGGCTATGCCTTGTGGTGTGAAAAAAAATAAAGACATTGTAGTATTCAATCCTGCTGTTTTAAAGTGACTTTAATTTCTTTATATTAAATGCATCGCCTATCCAAGGCAATGCATTTTTTATAATGTTAGTTCTGTGATGTTATATTTTCAACAAAGTGTTCTTTAGTTGGAATTATTAATTCTACTTTTGTAAAGGGAATTTATCTTACCGCCCGCGAAACCGCGAAACCGCGAAACCGCGAAACCGCGAAACCGCGAAACCGCGAAACCGCGAAACCGCGAAACCGCGAAACCGCGGAGCACCGCACCGAGTACCGCCATAACACGCTCTCGCTGGAAATCCGCCGCGCCACGCGCGCCGAATGGCGGCAGGCGCTGCTGGAAGAGCGTGAGCCTGAGTGGGACGCCGTGCTGGTCTTCACCCGTAACGCCGCGGGCGAGCTGGTGAGCGAGGAGAACCACGGCGGGAAGTTCGAGTATGAGTACGACGCGCTCGGCAACCTCAGCAGCACAACATTCCCGGATGGCCGGGAGCTTGCCACGCTGCGCTACGGCACCGGTCACCTGCTGGAGATGCAGCTGCGCCACGGCGGAGCAATGCACACGCTGGCGGCGTACGGCCGCGACCGCCTGCACCGGGAAGTTTCCCGCAGCCAGGGCGTGCTCTCGCAGGAGACTCGTTACGACTCCGCAGGCCGCGTCACGCAGCGCACGGTGCTGGACGCGCGCCGCGAGCTGGTGTTCGAGCGCCGCTACCGCTGGGACTGCACCGACCAGATAGTCCAGCAGATACACACCGATGCGACTCCGGCGACGCCGGGCGAAAAATACAGCCAGTACCTGTGGGGCTACGACGCCGCGGGCCAGGTGACAAAAGCCGTTGAACCGCAGAAAGAAGAGCGCTTCTTCTGGGACGCCGTGGGCAACCGCACCGAAGCGCACCGCAACCTCCCACCATCATAGAAAACCGCAACTCATAACAGTCCGATTGAGCGTGTTTTCCATAAAAAGCGGTAGATTGACATCTGGTTTCAGTACAGAGTCAAATAAACTTATAAATTATAACCGGCATTTTAATGCCAGAGGCTTTCGAAATGATTAACAATTAAGTTCATTTATGGATAGGGAATAACTTTTCATCGGCAGATGACTATACGCGTTATTTTGAATTAGATTATTCTACCGATGGTGATATAGACGATCCTGATTATCAAGTGTGCGGATTCTGTAGAGATTTAGGTATCAAATGGTACGATGAAGATTTTATTGGCATTATACGCAGAGAAAGTAAAGCAGTTCCGTTAGATGATCTGCTTGAAGAAGCTGCTGTAGACGAGGGGGTGAAAGAAAACGTTAAATCGAAATGTTACGCATCAGGAATTCAAAAAGCGAATGCTTTAGTATGGTATGCCGACTCCGCATTGAATATGAAGCCAGATCCATCAATTAGCTATAATGGTTTAAAGTACATTGGCCTGTTTGAAGGCGATTGATGTAATGATATTAAAAAATGTTTTGAAGTTAGTTATGCTTTTAACAAACAACTAATGTGCAAATATAGAGTATTTCTAAGAGAGAATGAAAATATCTTACGAGTTTTTCTGTTTAAAAATGACTTTAAGGAGCACTTACCCATGGTTGAACTGGTCGATCCCGAAAGAAAGATAAGTAACATTGAGTGGACAGAATTTGCAAAAAGCTTTCCTGTACCCCTGCCGGAATCCTTCAAAGCGCACTATTTAAGAATAAACGGCGGTTACTTAGCTGAGGAAGACGTTGAGGCAGACCGGTGGGGAATCCCTGTGGGTGGTTTTAACCCGATCAAGTATGGACAGCTTCCCATTGAAACACTCATTAGCGACATAATCAGCATTACGCCTGCCGACAGCGAATACGGCCCCTGGCATAAAAAGGAATTTATCCCGTTCGCTTATGATAACGGCGGTCATTCCTTTTTTCTGTCATTAAAAGAAAGTGATTACGGTCGTGTCTATCTCTATGCCGAAGACGGCGATGCCCTTTTTGAGGTTGCAGATTCATTTGAGAATTTTATAAGGGCATTATACCGACTTTAAATGTGACTATTTTCAGGATAAAGGCGAGATAACGCCCGGCGGCTTTTTCCTTTTTTGCCGCCTTTCAACCTTTATCAACCCGATTTTACCGTCTTCTTTTTATCAATTAATGCTTATCTGTTGCCGCATCGGTTATATTGCCTGATCATATGCACAGTGAAATTATAAGAAAATATCGAATTATGGCGGCTGTTGCATAACCTTAAGGTATATAACTTATTGTCTGTATTGAATAAATTTCACATAAGGCAGGAAATTGCCCTCAGGACTTTTAATTGCCCGATGAAACGCGTTATCCTCTGCCGGAAATGCGGTTTAGCTTAACGCAAATACACCCAGCATAAATGTGCGCTTTTAAATATGGCGGTCGCCCGTGTGGCGTCGTGTTCTCTTTTTTACAGGTAGCAGAGCGTGTTACGCCCAAAATAGATAAAGACTGAGTTATGAATTTATTCCCCGTTAGTGACAGTAACGTAAGTGAATTAACCTTTGTGGTTTCCCGAGCCTCTGCCAATGCGGATGATAAGGTCCATGCCGTCGCCGCCCGCATCGTCAGAGAAATGGAAACCTCCCTGCCCGAATTCCGTCTGGAATCCACGGAGATGACCATTATCGACGGTGAACCGGCGGTCGATATGTTCTATCAGTATATGGAAGACAATACGCCGGTGTTTCAACGCCAGACGGTGATCCTGGTAAACGATGCGCAGGAAGGCAAAAAAATGGTGTGCTATATCGGCACCTGCATCGGCGAGTTTCTGGATTCACACCACTGGCAGTATCAGGAAATTATGCAGAGTATTAAGTTTCACCGGCAGCAAAAAAGCGCCTGAAGACGAGTGAGAGCAGGGAAGGGAAAAAGAGCGCCGCCCGAATGAGCGGCGCAGAGTGTTACGCTTTTTTCGCTTCTTCAGCGGCTTTCACGATGACCGCGAACGCGTCCGCCTTCAGAGAGGCGCCGCCTACCAGCGCGCCGTCGATGTCCGGCTGGGTGAAGAGCTCTGCCGCGTTAGCCGCGTTCACAGAACCGCCGTACTGAATGATAACCTGCTCGGCGATTTTCGCGTCGGCTTTGGCGATGTGGTCACGGATGAATTTGTGAACTGCCTGCGCCTGTGCCGGGGTGGCGGATTTGCCGGTACCGATAGCCCATACCGGTTCGTAAGCAATCACAACGCCTTCGAACGCCGCAGCGCCCTGGGTTTTCAGCACAGCGTCGATCTGACGCGCGCAGACTTCTTCCGTTTTGCCCGCTTCGTTTTCAGCTTCGGTTTCACCAATGCACAGTACCGGCACCAGACCCTGCGCTTTCAGCACGGCGAATTTCTTCGCGATCAGCTCGTCAGATTCCGCGTGATAAGTACGACGCTCGGAGTGGCCGATAATGATGTATTTCGCGCCGATATCTTTGAGCATTTCAGCGGAAGTTTCACCGGTGAACGCGCCGGAGAGGTTAACGTCGACGTTCTGAGCGCCAAGAATGATGTGGCTGCCAGCGGCGGCCTGCTTCGCCAGATCCAGATACATCGCCGGCGGGGCGATCGCTACGTCGCAGCCGGTCACGCCAGCCAGCTCTTTACGCAGGTTAGCTACCAGCTCGTTTACCATGTGGCGGCTGCCGTTCAGTTTCCAGTTACCCATCACTAAAGGATGTCGCATTTTTACTCTCCACGCGCTAAGCGAATTAAGGAATATTGCTGCCCGTCAGGCAGCGCGGTCTGTGAAACAGTATAGAGATTCGAACCCGGAAAGGCTTTGCTTTTTGTCATTTATTGCTCCCTTCCAGCGTTTGCGATAACGCCAGCTTAATCGGTTCAACGGCGAAGGTAAGGCCCTTTTCGCCGCTGTCTGCGACTATATAGCGAATCGCGCCTTCGGCCTGGCTGAAGTAGCGTTTGCCCTTGCCCTCGGTCAGTAAGTGCGTCAGCCGCTGCTGGCTTTGCGCTTTGCCCATTTTCGGCGTGAAGCTCCGCAGCAGCGCCGCCATATACTCCAGCGCTTTGGCTTTCGCGGCTTTCTGCTCCGGCCCCTGAATGGGCAGCCAGGTTATCTGGATGCTTTTGATTTTCAGCGTGCCGCGCTCCAGCGCCGTGGAGGCATAGAGGTTTTCATTAATCTTGCTGGCCGCGCGCATCAGGTTGACCTTATCGCCTTTCACGTCGATGGCGCGAAATTCATTGAGCGGGAGCGTGGGGTTGTCGGCATTGAACCGTTCGCGAAACTGGGAAATCGAGAGGTCAAACGTGGGCGAGCCGGGCAGCAGGTACGGCGCGGTCGGCGTCAGCGTCTGTGGGTCGGTTTCGGCATCAGCGAAGCGCGCCGCCAGCGGCAGCGTCAGAAAAAGAAGATAAAACAGCGGCTTCATGATTCACCTTTCCCGGTTGCGTATCACAGCGATTAAAACCATATCGGGCTGGCTTGTCAAAACCCGTCCGCGCCAGGGTAAACTGTGCGCCACACATACAGTAAGGTTTAGGCTATGACCCTTCAGCAGTGGTTGTTCTCTTTTAAAGGCCGGATTGGCCGCCGTGATTTCTGGGTATGGATAGCGCTCTGGGTGGCGTCGATGATTATCCTTTTTACCCTGACAGGCAATGATTTACTCAATACGCAGACCGCGGCGTTTATACTGGTGTGTCTGCTGTGGCCGACGGCGTCGGTGGTGGTGAAACGCCTCCACGACCGCGGCAAATCGGGCGCGTGGGCGCTGTTGATGATCCTCGCGTGGATGCTGCTTGCCGGTAACTGGGCGGTGCTGGGCGGCGTCTGGCAGTGGGCCGTGGGGCGCTTCATCCCGACGCTCATCATGGTGATGATGCTGCTGGACCTGGGCGCGTTTCTCGGCACCCAGGGCGAGAACAAATACGGCAAAGACACGCTGGATGTGAAGTACCGCTGATTACCAGTAGTGCTCCGCCGTCATATGCCCCGGACGGCGGCGCAGATGCTTCGCCATCTGGCGGGTATCTTTCAGCAACTGCTGCGTATCGCGCACCATCTGCGGGTTCCCGCACAGCATCACATGACTGGTCGCGGTGTCCATCGGCAGCCCGACCGCCTCTTCCAGCGCGCCGCTTTCAATCAGCGCCGGCACCCGCCCGGTCAGCGAGCCTGAGACCGTTTCACGGCTCACCACCGTCTGCACCCGTAACTTGCCTTCGTAGCGCTGTTGCAGCTCCAGCATCAGCGGTAAGTAGCTCAAATCCTGGGCGTAGCGCACCGCGTGCACCAGCACGATATTTTGGAAGCGCTCGAGATCTTTACCTTCCTGCAGAATCGACAGATACGGGCCGATGGCGGTGCCGGTCGCCAGCATCCATAACGTCTCGCACTCGGGAATTTCTTCCAGCACGAAAAAGCCCGCCGCGTCGCTTACCACCATCACCTCGTCACCGGGCTGCATCGCGTGCAGCCGCGGGCTGAGTTTGCCCTCCGGCACCGTCACCAGGTAAAACTCCAGATCCGGGTTGCCCGGCGCGTTGACGTAAGAATAGGCGCGCTGCACGCGCTCGCCGTCAATCTCAAGACCCAGCTTGGTGAATTGTCCGGCGGTGAAGGGCGCGACAGGGGCGTGAACCACGAGACTGAAGAGAGCATCGGTCCAGTGCTGAACCCGAACCACTTTACCTGTAACCCAATCCGCCATGTTTCGCTCCTCTGTTAGCTGTTACTTTATCTTCGCCAGCGCCGCGCACCATTTCCAGCCCGAACGGGCCGGAAAGCTCGTTCCGACAAACGATTACAGAATGTGTGTCTGGATCTCCGGGTCTTTGCGATCGAGATAGTGAATCGACTGAATGCGGCGAATGGTGCGCGATTTGCCGCGGATCAGCAGCGTCTCGGTGGTGGCGATATTGCCCTTGCGGGTAATGCCGTCCAGCAGATCGCCCTTGGTGATGCCGGTCGCTGAGAAAATCACATTATCGTTGCGCGCCATCTCATCCAGTTTCAGCACGTTGCCCGCCGCGATGCCCATCGCCTGACAGCGCGCGAGCTCCTGCTCGCCGATGCGGCGGTTTTCCGGCGTGTCGCCTTTCACAACGTGACGCGCCAGCAGGCGGCCCTGCATATCGCCATCCAGCGCGCGGATCACCGCCGCCGACACCACGCCTTCCGGCGCGCCGCCGATGCCGTAAAGCACGTCCACTTCGCTGTCCGGCATACAGGTCAGAATAGACGCCGCCACGTCGCCGTCAGGAATGGCGAAAACGCGCACGCCGAGCTGCTGCATCTGCGCGATAACCGCATCGTGGCGCGGCTTGGCAAGAATAGTGACGGTGAGTTCATTAAGCGGTTTATCAAGCGCCGCGGCGATGTTTTTCAGGTTTTGCTCAAGCGGCAGGCTGAGATCGATAACGCCTTTCGCGCCGGGGCCGACAATCAGCTTCTCCATATACATATCGGGCGCGTTCAGGAAGCTGCCCTTATCGCCCACCGCCAGCACCGCCAGCGCGTTGGCCTGGCCCATCGCCGTCATGCGCGTGCCTTCGATAGGATCGACCGCGATATCAACCGCGTCGCCGGTGCCGGTGCCGACCTTCTCGCCGATGTAGAGCATCGGCGCTTCATCGATTTCCCCTTCGCCAATCACAATCTGCCCGTCGATATCGACTTTATTGAGCATAATGCGCATGGCGTTAACGGCCGCGCCGTCAGCGAGGTTTTTATCGCCGCGTCCCAGCCACTTGTACCCGGCCAGCGCCGCCGCTTCGGTGACGCGTGAAAATTCGATGGCAAGTTCTCGTTTCATGACTCTTTTCCGCAAGATTAACTGCGTCGGAGTGTAGCACAGAGCGGGTAACGGCTGTTACGGAGGGCTGACCGGCGGGAGAGGGGACAGAAGCGCTACGCGGCCACCGAAGCTACTTCTGGAAGGCTTTTTTTAAGCTGATCCTTGAGAGCAATTCAGTCAGGGAAAGGACCATAGTGGAGCGCACGACCTGCTGGTAGCGCTGTTTTTGCATCTGGATCAGTTGCGGGTCGCTGCTTTCGAGGGCGGGCGGCGCGGGCGGCAGCGCGACGACGCAGTGCAGTTCGCCGAAGGGCCCGAGGATTTCATCGTCGGTAAAGGCGTAGTCATTGCCGTCGTGATTGAGTTCTTCACGCAGCGCCATCAGCAGTTCGCAGTCTTCGTACTCGGCGCGGCTTATCACGCCGAGCCCGTAAATCAGCTTCAGGCGCACGGAGAGATCGCCCAGCGGGCCGCTGCCGTCGAGCAACGGCTCAACGGCGTATTTGACCGCGTAGTCGTCTTTACGGAACACCTGCAACACCAGAATATTGACCGCCTCGGTGAGGAGCTCTACGGCGGCGATCAACAAGCTTCTTACGGTTTTGCCAGCATTCAGACGCTCAAGCACACGGTTTTCAAAGGCCTGGGTTTCTTCCATCATTGCCTGCATATCTGACACGTCATCAGCGGGCGCAGACTCAGCCGCGCCCGTTATTCATTACGCTGTTGCGTTATACGCGTTTACCGCCGAAGCCACGACATCGCTGTTGGCGTCCAGCCCGGAAATCTGCGCCAGCGCGGCCTGCGGGCCTTTGTCGGCGATAAGCTGCGCCAGCTCCTGCGCCTGCGGATCGTCTTCGCTGCGGAAATGCATCGCGGCGGCGATACCCAGCACCAGATTCTGATGCGGCAGGCCATATTCCAGCGTGCCCAGCAGCGGCTTAATCAGACGGTCGCCCGCGCTCAGTTTGCGCAGCGGCTGACGGCCAACGCGCTCTACGTCGTCTTTCAGGTACGGGTTTTCAAAACGGCTAAGGATCTTCTCGATATACGCGGCATGTTTCGCGTCATCAAAGCCGTAGCGTTTAATCAACACCGCGCCGCTCTCTTCCATCGCGCCGCGCACCACCAGACGAATTTTCTCATCCAGAATCGCGTCGCGAATGGTCTGATGACCGGCCTGTTTTCCGAGGTAGGCGGTTATAGCATGCCCGGTGTTCAGGGTGAAGAGCTTGCGTTCAACAAATGCCATCAGATTGTCGGTCAGCTCCATGCCTGCGATGGTCGGCAACTCGCCTTTGAACTGGGTTTTGTCGACAATCCACTCGCTGAAGGTTTCAACGGTCACTTCCAGCGGATCGTGCGCGGCGGATGCCGACGGCGGCACGATACGGTCAACGGCGGAATCAACAAAACCGACGTGGCTTTCCACCCAGGCTTTGTCGCTCTCTGCCAGCGCGTTAAACACATGGGTTTTCAGCTGGCTGGTGCCGCGCACCATGTTTTCACAGGCGATGATATTAAGCGGGCGCTCGTTGCCCTGCGCTTTACGCAGCGCCAGGCCTTTGGCGACCGCCGGGGCGATGCGCTCCAGCACGACGGGGCCAACGGCGGTCGTCACGAGATCGACCGTGGCGATAAGCGTCACGACATCGTCGCTGGTGCTGTTAACCGCATCCACGCCGGAAACAGTATCAATCTGCTCCTGCTCGCCCACCACGCGCACCTGATAGCTGTGGCGCGCGTTTAACGCGTCCAGCACCGTCTGGTTCACGTCGGCGAACGTCAGGCCGATGCCTGCGTCAGCGAGCAGTTTGCCAATAAAGCCACGACCAATATTACCTGCGCCAAAATGTAATGCTTTCATGGGAATACCTTCTTACTTAAAGCGGAAACTGTATCACCCGAGAGGGCGGGGGAAAGGGTGCTGCGTGCGACCTCCCTTTCCCTTGCCCTCTCCCTGAACGGGAGAGGTAAGGTTGCCCTGGCGGAGCACAAACATCTCAATAGCTTCTCAATGAGAAAGAGAGGGACAGTGTCCCTCTCTGTGTGGCGTTAGGCCACAGTTTTACCGGAGAGCAGCGCCAGCACTTCATCGACGCTGCTGGTATGCGCCAGGCGCTCAATCACGCTTTCATCATCCAGCGCGTTGGTCAGGCTGGTGATGACCTGAATATGTTCGTTATTGCGCGCCGCGATACCAATCACCAGGCGGGCGATATCGTCTTCTTCTTCACCAAAACGCACGCCCTGCGGATACTGGCAGAACACGACGCCGGTTTTCAGCACGCGGTCTTTGGCTTCCACGGTGCCGTGCGGAACCGCGATGGACTCGCCGAGATAGGTCGGGGTGAGTTTTTCGCGCTCCAGCATTGCGTCCACATATTCCGGCTGCACGTAGCCGCCTTTCACCAGCTGCTCGCCCGCAAAGCGAATCGCCTCTTCTTTATTCGCCGCCTGACGGCCCAGGAAGATGTTATCCGCGCTGAGCTTAAACAGGTGGCTGTCGTTGGCGTCGAAGCTGTCCTGCAGGCTGGTGCGCACTTTCTCTTCGTTCTGCGTATGACGCTGCGCGGCCACCAGACGTTCGGTCAGGCCGGCGTACAGGCCGCTGTCCAGGAAGTTGGTCAGCGAGATGTGCTGCGCGTGCGGCGCCTGGCGCATGGCGCGCTCGGTTAAATCGCGGTGGGTGATCACCAGATCCACATCGCCCGGCAGGCTGTTAATCGCACTGTTGGTCACGGAAATATGGCTCAGGCCCGCGTCCTGCACTTTCTTACGCAGTACGCCGGCGCCCATCGCGCTGGACCCCATACCGGCGTCGCAGGCGACGATGATTTTACGCACGTGGCTCAGGTCGTTGCTCAGATCCGCGCTCGCCGCGGTCGCGGCGCCTTTGGACTGCGCTTTCATATCCTGCATGCGACGGGTCGCAGCATCGATATCGTCTTCTTCTTTCACTTTGCTGGTTTTCAGCAGGATAGCGGCCACCACGAAGGAGACGGCCATCGCGGCGAAAATCGCCACCAGGTTTGCGAAGTACGCGCCTTTCGGCGTCATCGCCAGCACCGCCAGGATAGAGCCCGGAGACGCCGGAGAAACCAGGCCGCCGTTCAGTATGGTCAGGCAGAAGACGCCGGTCATACCGCCCAGGATAACGGCGAGGATCAGACGCGGGTTCATCAGCACATACGGGAAGTAGATTTCGTGGATACCGCCCAGGAAGTGGATGATAGCCGCGCCGCCTGCGGACTGCTTCGCGCTGCCGCGGCCAAAGAACATGTACGCCAGCAGAATACCCATGCCCGGACCCGGGTTGGCTTCAATCAGGAAGAAGATAGATTTGCCGAGTTCATGCGACTGCTGAATGCCCAGCGGCGAGAAGATACCGTGGTTGATGGCGTTGTTGAGGAACAGGATTTTCGCCGGTTCAACGAAAATCGACGCCAGCGGCAGCATGTCGTGAACCACCATGAAGTTCACGCCCGCGGCCAGTACTTTGGAGAGCACTTCTACCGCCGGGCCAATGCCGAGGAACGCCAGAATCGCGAGGATCATCCCGATGATGCCCGCGGAGAAGTTGTTCACCAGCATTTCAAAGCCGGATTTGATTTTGCCGTCGACCGAGGCGTCGAATTTCTTGATGCAGAAGCCGCCCAGCGGGCCTGCGATCATTGCGCCCAGGAACATCGGGATATCCGCGCCGACGATAACGCCCATGGTGGTAATCGCGCCCACCACGCCGCCGCGCTCGCCGCCGACCAGCTTACCGCCGGTATAACCGATAAGCAGCGGCAGCAGGTAAGTGATCATCGGGCCGACCAGCTTCGCCAGCGTCTCGTTTGGCCACCATCCTGTGGGAATAAATAACGCGGTGATAATACCCCAGGCGATAAACGCGCCGATGTTAGGCATTACCATATTGCTGAGAAAGCGACCAAAGCTTTGCACTTTGATCTTGATATCGGATGACATAGAACACCCCTTCTTATGTTTACGCGCAGGCTTGCGGCCCGAGGTTTATTGTTAACGTGGCGGCAGAGGTAGCCGGACCCATGCTCTGATGACGCGAAATCTGGCACTGAATCGCGATGGTGTCCAGACAGGCCCTTTAAGTGTGATCGCGATCACTTGATAGCGGGGTGCCAGGGGTGTTGTTAGGTGACTTGCGTCACAAAAAAGACGTGTAAAAAAAAGACAATGCGCAAAATGTCACCGCTATTAACCATTAAATGTGAATAAAATCACATTTCCATTCGGCGTCTTTGTTATTCGTTTGTGATGTGAATCACAAAATATTTCCCAGGAATAATCTGAACGGGCGGCGTACATTTTTTACTCACGCTATCAAGGATAGTCTGTAAGAAAGTTACAGCAGGAAAATGCGGTAAAAAGGCGCTTGCCAGTCATGCTTCAAATGACGTTTTAGCGCGCCGCCGCGCCTCCTTTTGGCGTATCCTGAATCATACTGACCCTGACCCTGGCGTTAACGTAAAAGGACCCGGCATGAAAATTATCGGTAGTTACACCAGCCCGTTTGTACGCAAAATCTCTGTGATGTTGCTTGAAAAAGGCATCGTGTTTGAGTTCGTAAATGAATCGCCCTATGCCGAACAGAACGGCATGGCGCAGTACAACCCGCTGGGGAAAGTGCCGGCGCTGGTGACCGATGAGGGCGAGACCTGGTTTGATTCGCCCATCATCGCGCAGTATATCGAGCTGCTGGACGCGCAACCGGCGCTGGTGCCGCAAGAACCGCGCGCGGCGCTGAAAGTTCGCCAGCTGGAGGCGCTTGCCGACGGCATTATGGACGCGGCGCTGGTTTCGGTTCGCGAGCAGGCGCGCCCGGCGGAACAGCAGTCGGAAAGTGAACTGCTGCGCCAGCGGGAGAAAATCAACCGCGGCCTCGACGCGCTGGAAGGGTATGCGGCTGACGGCACGCTGAAGGCCGAGGAACTGACGCTCGCCACCATCGCCACCGCCTGCGCCATCGGCTATCTCAATTTCCGTCGCGTGGCGCCGGGCTGGTGCGCGCAGCGTCCGCATCTGGTGAAACTGGTGGAGGCGCTTTTTGCCCGCGACAGCTTCGCGCGTACCGAGCCGCCCAGCGCCTGACCGGGTGGGAACCGCCTTTTATTGCGCTGACCGGGCGCGGGGACTGAACTGCCCCGCGTTTCCTGCTAAATTATCGCCATGTTTTATCCAGGTTTATGCACGCCATGACGACCGATTCCCGTCTGCTTTACAGCCAGCTTCCCGCCACCGACCGCCTGCTGCGCGACAGCGCGTTCCAGCCGTTGCTGGACGCCTACGGCCATACCCGCGTGGTCAACACCCTTCGCGCGATGCAGGAGGCGGCGCGGCTCGCCATTCGCGAGCGCCAGGCGCTGCCCTCATGGTGCGACGACTGGGCCGCGGCGGCGGCCGACCGGCTGGCGCGCGGTTCGCAAAGCGCGCTGCGCCCGGTTTTTAATCTTACCGGGACGGTGCTGCACACCAATCTTGGCCGCGCGTTGCAGGCGGAAGAAGCGGTTGAAGCGGTCGCCCGCGCCATGCGCTCGCCCGTGACGCTGGAGTATGACGCCGAAGGCGGCGAGCGCGGCCACCGCGACCGCGCGCTGGCGGAATTACTCTGCGAACTCACCGGCGCGGAAGACGCCTGTATCGTCAATAACAACGCCGCGGCGGTGCTGCTGATGCTGGCGGCGCTGGGCGCAGGCAAAGAGGTGATCGTGTCGCGCGGCGAGCTGGTGGAGATTGGCGGCGCGTTTCGTATCCCGGATGTGATGCGCCAGGCGGGCTGTCAGCTGGTGGAAGTGGGCACGACCAACCGCACGCACCTGCGCGATTATCTGGATGCTGTCGGCGAGCAGACCGCGCTGCTGATGAAAGTACACACCAGCAATTACCAGATTGAAGGCTTTACCAAAGCCGTGGAGGCCGCCGAGCTGGCGCAGGCGTCAACGCTTCCGGTAATTGTCGATCTCGGCAGCGGTTCGCTTATCGATCTCAGCCAGTATGGGCTGCCGAAAGAGCCGATGCCGCAGGAGGCGCTGGCCGCCGGGGCGAGTCTGGTGAGCTTTTCCGGCGATAAACTGCCGGGCGGGCCGCAGGCAGGGATTATCGTCGGCAAAAAGTCGCTCATCGCGGCGCTTCAGAAACACCCGCTCAAGCGCGCGCTGCGCGCCGACAAAATGACGCTGGCGGCGCTCGACGCCACGCTGCGCCTTTATCTGCATCCGGAAAAACTCGCCGAACGGCTGCCGACCCTACGGCTGCTGACGCGTCAGGCGTCTGACATTAACGAACAGGCGCAGCGCCTGCGCCCGGCGCTGGAGGCCCGCTACGGCGACGAGTTTCAGATAGACGTGACGCCCTGCCTGTCGCAGATCGGCAGCGGCTCGCTGCCGGTCGACCGCCTTCCGGGTGCGGCGCTCACCTTCACCCCGCGCGACGGGCGCGGCGGCCGTCTTGAGGCGCTTGCCGCCCGCTGGCGCCGTCTGCCGGTGCCGGTTATCGGGCGCGTGGGCGACGGGCGGTTATGGCTCGATTTACGCTGCCTTGAAGACGAGGCAGGACTGATGGAGATGTTGTTGCAATGATTATCGCCACCGCCGGGCATGTGGACCACGGCAAAACCACGCTGCTTGAAGCGCTCACCGGTATTAACGCCGACCGTCTGCCGGAAGAGAAAAAACGCGGCATGACCATCGATCTCGGCTATGCCTACTGGCCGCAGCCGGACGGGCGCGTCATCGGCTTTATCGACGTGCCCGGCCATGAGAAATTCCTGGCTAATATGCTGGCGGGCGTGGGCGGCATCGATCATGCGCTGCTGATGGTGGCGTGCGATGACGGCGTGATGGCCCAGACCCGCGAGCACCTCGCAATTCTGCGCCTGACCGGCCAGCCGACGCTCACCGTGGCGCTCACCAAAGCCGACCGGGTGGATGACGCACGCCTCGTGCAGGTGAAAGCGCAGGTGATGGCCACGCTGAGCGATTATGGCTGGCACGACGCCACGCTGTTCGTCACGGCGGCCACCGAAGGCGTGGGCATAGAGGCGCTGCGCGACCATCTGCGCACGTTGCCCGAACGCACGCATCCTGTCGGGCAGCGCTTTCGCCTAGCGGTCGATCGCGCGTTTACCGTCAAGGGCGCGGGCCTGGTGGTGACCGGCACGGCGCTTTCCGGCGAGGTGAACGTCGGCGATACGCTCTACCTGACCGGCGCGAACACGCCGATGCGCGTGCGCGGCCTGCACGCGCAGAACCAGCCGACGGAGCGGGCGTTCGCCGGTCAGCGCATCGCGCTGAATATCAGCGGCGACGCGCAGAAAGCGGATATCCGGCGCGGCGACTGGCTGCTCAGCGACGCGCCGCCGCAGGCCACAGAGCGGGTTATCGTCACGCTCGACCACCATGCGCCGCTGCAACAGTGGCAGCCGCTGCATATTCACCATGCGGCGAGCCACGTCACCGGTCGCGTCTCGCTGCTGGAAGATAATCTGGCGGAGCTGGTGTTCGACACGCCGCTCTTCCTGGCCGATAACGACCGGCTGGTGCTGCGCGACATCAGCGCGCGCCAGACGCTGGCGGGCGCGCGCGTCGTCACGCTGGAAACCCCGCGGCGCGGCAAACGCCAGCCGGAATTTCTCGCGTTTCTCGCCGAACTGGCAAGCGCCAGAACCGACGCTGACGCGCTGCGGCTCCACGCCTCGCGCGGCGCGGTCGCGCTCGCGACGTTCGGCTGGGCGCGCCAGCTCTCTGCGGCATCGCTCGACGCGCTGGCGGGCAGTGGGGACTATCTCCAGGCGAACGGTTATCTGTTAAGCAGCGCGCTCGCGGCGCGCTGGCAGGAGAAACTGCTCGCCACGCTCGCCCGCTACCATGAAACGCACAGCGAAGAGCCGGGCCCTGGCCGCGAGCGCCTGCGGCGCATGACGCTCCCTTCCGAGCCGGAGCCGCTGGTGCTGGCGCTGATCGAACGGATGCGGCGCGACGGACAGCTCGCGAGCCGCGAAGGCTGGCTGCATCTGCCGGGCCATAAGGCCGGTTTCAGCGAGTCTCAGCAGGCGCTGTGGGAAAAAATTCAGGGACTGTTTGGCGACGAGCCCTGGTGGGTGCGCGATCTGGCGCGCGAAGCGGGTGAAGAAGAACAGGCGATGCGCCAGCTGTTGCGGCTCGCCGCGCAGCAGGGCTTCATCACGGCGATCGTTAAAGATCGCTATTATCGTCACGATCGCATTGTGGCGTTCGCCGATCTGATCCGCACGCTCGATCGCGAGAAAGGCGCGACCGTCGCCGCCGATTTCCGCGACAGCCTGAACGTGGGCCGTAAGCTGGCGATTCAGATTCTGGAATATTTCGACCGCATCGGCTTTACCCGCCGTCGCGGCAATGAACATCTGCTGCGCGACAGCGCGCTGTTTAATTCCACGCTGTAAATCGACTACCGAAACCGGGGAATATATATCAATGAAATATATATTCCCCATGTTTTAATGAACTCATGAATAATTCCAGAAAATATCGCTAACTGTTTTATTTTATGGTGCTTTCTGGCAACCAATTCGTCGTAATTCGCGGCGTCTCGCTTTTTTCACTCTGCCATGCGGTGTATTTTCAGAGGCTCATTTCATTCATTAAGGATAATGAGTATGACCGCGTCTGTTTTTTATATTCCCGCAATTAATATGATTGGCATGAATAGTCTCGACGAGGCGCTGAAAACGGCCTGTGAATATGGCTATCGCAACGCGCTGATTGTGACGGACGGTATGCTATCGGCGCTGGGCATGGCGGGCCAGCTAAAGGAGATGCTGGCGCAGAAAGGCATCCACAGCGTGGTTTTCGACGGCACGCACCCGAACCCGACCACGGAAAATGTGGAAGCGGGCTTAAGTATGCTGCGCGCGCATCGCTGCGACTGCGTGATTTCGCTCGGGGGCGGTTCGCCGCACGACTGCGCCAAGGGCATCGCGCTGGTGGCCGCCAACGGCGGCGATATCCGTGATTACGAAGGCGTCGACCGCTCCCGCAAACCGCAACTGCCGATGATCGCCATCAATACCACGGCGGGCACGGCGTCGGAGATGACGCGTTTTTGCATCATCACCGACCAGGAGCGGCATGTGAAAATGGCGATTGTCGATAAACATGTGACGCCGGTGATGTCGGTTAACGATCCGGCGCTGATGATGGGGATGCCGAAATCGCTGACCGCCGCGACAGGCATGGACGCGCTGACCCACGCCATCGAGGCGTATGTCTCGACGGCCGCCACGCCGGTGACCGACGCCTGCGCGCTGAAAGCCATCGCCATGATTGCGCAAACGCTGCCGCAGGCGGTGGAAGAGGGGGATAACGTCGCGGCCCGCGAGGCGATGGCCTGGGCGCAGTTTATGGCGGGGATGGCGTTTAATAACGCGTCGCTCGGGTATGTGCACGCGATGGCGCATCAGCTGGGCGGTTTTTACGATCTGCCGCACGGCGTCTGTAACGCTATCCTGCTGCCGCATGTACAGCGCTTTAACAGCGCCGCGGCGGGGCACCGCTTGCGCGACTGCGCGCAGGCGATGGGCGTCGATGTCAGCGGCATGAGCGACGCCGAAGGGGCGAATGCCTGCATCGCCGCTATTTGCGCGCTGGCTCGCAGGATCCATATTCCTGCCGGGTTGCGGGAGCTGAGAGTGCGTGAAGACGATATCTCTGAGCTTGCGGAGAACGCGCTTAAAGACGCCTGCGGGTTTACTAATCCGGTGCAGGCAAGCCACGCGGAAATCATGGCGATTTATCGCGCGGCCCTGTAAGGCGTAAGCCCCGTCGCGGCGGGGCTACTGTTTCTGTTTCGCGAGCCACACCGCGCCCAGCCGCCCGGCCTGGTTGCCGAGCTGGCAGGGTTGAATGGGCACCCGCAACGCATCCCAGAAGTTATATTTTTCGAGGCTGCGCTCAAGCATGGGGTAGAGATCTTTCTGCTGGCTGATGCCGCCGCCAATCAGCACTACCTGCGGATCGTAGAGCGACACCACGCTGTAAACGCCGCGCGCCAGATAACCGACCCAGCGCTCCACCACCTCACGCAGATGCACGTCGCCACCCATGCGTTCGAAGACTTCTTTGCCGTGCAGCGGGGCGTCTGACGGCAGCGACAGCGCCCGGCGGCTCGCTTCCATCAGCCCGCGCGCGGAGGCGATCTGATGCATGTTCTCGCCGTTGTCGCCGACCGGTATCACGCCAAACTCGCCCGCGCGGAAGTGCGCGCCGCGCATCAGTTCACGGTTGAGGATCAGGCCGCCGCCAATGCCGGTGCCGATGGTCATACAGATAAACGAGTCGTAGCGCTGCCCGGCGCCGCGCCACATTTCGCCAAGCGCCGCGCAGTTCGCATCGTTTTCCACCGTGACCGGCAGCGACGTCAGTTCGCCAAACAGCTCCAGCAGATTACAGCCGTCGAGAAACGTCAGCGCGCCCGCCTTCGGCACATGGCCGGTGCCGGGGTTGATATAGCCGGGGAAACTGACGCCGATGCCCGCTATGTCGTCATTTTTCTGGTAACGCTCAACGGCCTCGCGCCAGGCGTTTTTGAACGCGTCAGGATCGTAGTGGGTATCATATTCGTCGCTGGAAAGCTCCTCGCCCTCTTCGGTGATCAGGCCGTGTTTGATATGGGTGCCGCCAATGTCAAAGCCGATAAACTTGCGCATGGTCATTCCTTCTGTGACAAACCGGGTTCCGCCTTTGAGTATGGCGTACCTGCGAAAACGCAACGTAAAGGAAGGTAATCCGCCGCTATTTCTGGTGAATACCGCGTATGTCGTGATTGTGGTTAAGTAACGGCTGATATGAAAAGAGGCGGCGGTGTGGATATTTCAGGTTTTATGCTGGCGATCGCGCCGGTGGCGCTCTCTCCCGGCGCGAGCTTTACGCTGGCGATGAACAATGTAATCCACCGGGGAATTACGGGCGTATTCAGCGTTATCGCGGGCACGCTCATCGGAATTTATATTCACGCCTCGCTGGTGGGGCTGGGCGTCACGCAGCTGCTGGTGCGCTATCCGCCGGTGATGAAAACCTTACAGCTTACGGGCACGCTCTATTTGCTCTGGCTGGCGCTGCGGCTTGTCGTAAGCGGCATTCAGGCCTGGCGGCGTCCGCAGCAAAACACAGGCCACGGCGCGGGCGTGAAAGAGGCGCTACTGGCGAACCTTTTTAATATCAAAGCGATCCTGCTCTGGCTGACCGTCGTGCCCGCCTTCGCCGGAACGGCCTTCTCGCACTATCTGCTGCTCGCCAGCATCCATGTCGCCATTATGGCCGTATGGCTGCTGCTGTGCGGCGGCGCGATTGTGCTGACCACGCGCCGCTTTTCGGTGCGCTGGCTGAAGGTCGTCGTCGATACCGGCGGCGGCCTGTTTCTGTTTGTCCTCACGCTCTCCTCTGCGCTGGCCATGCTGAAATAGGCGGGAGCCTTGCTACCCAGCCGTATATTTATCCCGTTGATGTAATGGCACAAATCATTACGGAAGGGGGATCGCAGAAGGGAAATCTTTCCGTCCGGGACATTGTCCGGCGCGTAGCGTCACGATACCGTATTGTCTTCGGGGTACGCCATTGACGTACCTTCATGCTGTGTTAACATCAGCCGGTGGCGTATGGAATATGCTCTTTATTGAAACGGAAATCTTTACCCGGGCCGTGACAACTCTGCTTAGTGATGCCGAATACCAGCGGTTGCAGTGGTTTCTGGCCCTGCGGCCTGATTACGGCGACGTGATACCGGATACCGGCGGGCTTCGTAAGGCGCGCTGGCTGTCAGGCGGCCGGGGAAAACGGGGCGGCGTCAGGATCATCTATTTCTATCGCGCTGCTGCCGATGAAATCCGCCTGCTGCTGATTTATCGCAAGGGGATAAAAGACGATCTCTCGCCTCACGAAAAATCTGTGCTCAGAATGTTGAATGAGAGGTGGTGATGGACAACGCGCTGTTTGAGCAGTTAACCGAAAGCCTGCGGCAGATGAATGATATCAGCGAAGGCCGCCGCGAGCCCTCACGAGCTTTTGTCATCGACGCGCTGAAAATAAAAGCGATCAGACAGGCATCAGGCCTTTCTCAGACGAAATTCGCCAGCCTGATTTCGGTAAGCGTGGATACGCTGCGCAACTGGGAGCAGGGAAGACGCTCGCCAACCGGGCCTGCGCGTGCGCTGTTGCGTGCGATTGCGAACGATCCGCAACATGTGCTCTCTGCGCTTGCGTTGTAACCGGCAAAGAAAATGATATGTCGATAACGAGCAGGAACTAGCCCGCCCTGAACGAGCGGGCTACAGACAAGATTACTCACCCTCTCCCGGGAACAGGAACGGGTTGATGGAGCTTCTGGCGAAGCCTTCCTGCTCCATACGGGCGTCGAGCACCAGCGAGGCGAGATCGTCCGCCACCGGCTCCACGTTCGGGTCTTTTTCCTGATACAAAATCTTCAGGTAAGTGCCGCAGTCGCCGCAGCTTTCGGCTTTAATGGCCGCCTGCTCGCTCTCCAGCGACCAGTAGTGCAAATCGCGGGTCTGCTCGCAGTTGCTGCATTTAACGCGCACGACGTGCCATTCGGTTTCGCACAGGTTGCAGTGCAGATAGCGCAGCCCCTGGCTTGAGCCGATATGCACCATGCTGGAGACCGGTATGCTGCCGCAGACCGGGCAGAACTGACGCGCTTCGCCATACTCCGCCCGCGCTTTGCCGGGGATCAGGCTCGCCATCTGCGCCCAGTAGAGCGACAGCGCCGCCCAGATAAACGGCGCTTTATCGCTGCTCACCGCGCTGAAATCGGCGCTGAACAGGGCGCTCGCCATCATTTCCAGCTCCTGCGCCGAGGCTTTTTCGAGATTCTCGATAACCGCCAGCGCCGGGCCGCTCATCTCCGGCTTCAGCTCGGCAATCAGCGACTGCAACAGCTTTTGCCAGTGGCCGTCGCGCGGCAGTACGTGAATATCGAGCGGGGGCTTGCCCTGTTCCGCGGCTTCTTTGATGCGGGCCGTCAAATCCATCTCCAGCGGGTGGTCATACAGCACCACCTCCTGGGCATGCGCGATAAGCGCGGCAAAACGCAGGTAATCGCCCAGCGGATTATTTTCAGCCAGCTCGCGCAGGCGCGCGGCGCGGCGGTTATAGAGATTTTTCAGTCTGGGGAACAATAACGGCGGAATCACTTCCGCCGTACGTTTATCGCTCTTCTCCAGCTGGTCTTGCGGGATGATGCGAATACTCATTCAGATGATTTTTCCTGTTTCTCGCGCACTTCGCGATACCAGCGCGGGTGGTGTTTCTTCGCCCAGGTTTTAGTAACCCAGCCTTCCACCATGGCGGTAATGGTGCCTTTGACCCACAGGGCCGCGTAAATATGCACCATGATAACCACAATTAAGGCCACCGCGGCAAATGAATGCGCCAGCAGCGCCAGGCGAATCACCGGGATGGGGAACATCGGCGCGAACCACGGACGCCAGATCACCACGCCGCTTGCCAGTAACAGCAGAAGCAGCAGAATGGCCGCCCAGAAGACGCACTTCTGACCGAAATTATAGCGCCCGGTATCGCCCACTTCCTCGTTCATGGCGATTTTGTGGATATTTTTTGCCCACAAAATATCGTCACGGTTAATGAGGTTGTGGTGCCAGTAACGGAAAAACATCAGCATAAACGAGACGAACATCACCACCCCAACGAAGGGGTGGAGGATGCGCGCCAGCTGCGGCGTGCCGAGAATGTTCATCAGCCAGTTGAAGGAGGGGAAAAAGAACCCCAGCCCGCTCACCGCCGCCAGCACGAAGGCGAAGGCGGTGATCCAGTGGTTGATTCGCTCTGGCGCGCTGTAGCGCACGATGGTGTCACGTCTTTTCATTTACGCACCTCATCATCGTCATGGTGCAGATTGTCTTCATCTTCCTCGGCGCGGTTTGGACCGATACCGACGTAGTGGAAGACGCTGGCTGCGAAGGTCGCCGCAAAGCCGATAGCGGCGAGCGGTTTCCAGATGCCTTTCCAGAACTTAACGGCTTCGCTGATTTCCGGGTTCTCCGGCAGACCGTGATACAGGTTCGGCTTGTCGTTGTGGTGCAGCACGTACATGACGTGCGTACCGCCAACGCCTGCCGGATCGTACAGGCCCGCGTTTTCGTAACCACGGGTTTTCAGCTCCGCCACGCGCTCGCCAGCCAGCTGTTTCATATCCTCTTTGGAGCCAAAGTGGATAGCGCCGGTCGGACAGGTCTTCACGCACGCCGGCTCCTGGCCCACGGTCACGCGATCCACGCACAGGGTGCATTTGTAGACGCGGTTATCTTCCGGGTTCAGGCGCGGGACGTCGAACGGACAGCCCGCGATGCAGTAGCCGCAGCCGATGCACTGCTCAGACTGAAAATCGACGATGCCGTTGGCATACTGAATGATAGCGCCTTCCGACGGGCACGCTTTCAGGCAGCCCGGATCGGCGCAGTGCATACAGCCATCCTTGCGGATAAGCCATTCCAGTTTGTCGTTCTGCTCCACTTCCGAGAAGCGCATCACGGTCCAGGACTTGGCGGTCAGATCCGCCGGGTTGTCATACACCCCGACGTTATGACCGACCTCGTCACGCAGATCGTTCCACTCGGAACAGGCCACCTGACAGGCTTTACAGCCGATACAGGTGGTCACGTCGATAAGCTTCGCCACTTCCTGCTGGTGGTCCCGCGCCTGCGGCGCGGGCGTGAAACCGTTAGTCGCGGAACGACGGATAATGTCTTGCGATTGATAAGCCATAAGTCGTCTCCGTTACACCTTTTCCACGTTCACCAGGAACGCCTTGAATTCCGGCGTCTGGGTGTTGGCGTCGCCCACGAACGGCGTCAGCGTGTTGGCGATAAAGCCTTTCTTCGCGACCCCTTCGTAACCCCAGTGGATTGGAATACCGATGGTATCCACCTGTTTGCCGTCCACGTTGAGCGTGCGAATACGCTTGGTCACCACCGCTTTGGCTTTGATATAGCCGCGGTTGGAGGAGACTTTCACGGTATCGCCCTGCGCGATGCCAAGCTTGCCGGCAAGTTTCTCGCCTATCTCCACAAACTGTTCCGGCTGCGCGATGGCGTTTAACAGCGCGTGCTTGGTCCAGTAGTGGAAATGCTCGGTCAGACGGTACGTGGTGCCGACATACGGGAACTTATCCGCTTTGCCCATCGCTTCCAGATCGCCTTTGAACACGCGCGCCGCCGGGTTAGACACCACGTTCGGGTGCAGCGGGTTGGTGCCAATCGGCGTCTCGAACGGCTCGTAGTGTTCCGGGAACGGGCCTTCCGCCATTTTGTCGATGGCGAACAGGCGGCCCATGCCTTCCGGCTGCATGATAAACGGACCGACATCGCTGCCCGGTGGCGCGGTGCTGTAGTCCGGGATATCGGCGCCGACCCACTTGCCGTTGGCGTAAGAGAGAAGCTGGCGTTTCGGGTCCCACGGTTTGCCCTGCGGATCCGCGGAGGCGCGGTTATACAGGATGCGACGGTTCAGCGGCCACGCCCATGCCCAGCCCAGCGTATTGCCAAGGCCCGACGGGTCGGCGTTGTCGCGGCGCGCCATCTGGTTGCCGTCCGGCGTCCAACTACCGGCGAAGATCCAGCAGCCGCTCGAGGTGGTGCCGTCGTCGCGCAGGTGCGCGAAGGTGCCCAGCTGATCGCCTTTCTTCGCCAGTACGTTGCCGGTCACCGGATCGATGATATCCGCCAGCGCTTTACCGTTGCTCTCCATAGCCACTTCTTCCGGCGACGGGTTTTCCGGCGTCGAATAGTTCCAGCTCATGCTGAGCACCTGTTCCGGGCACGCGCCGCCCTGCTCGGCGTACATCTTACGCAGGCGCAGGAAGATGCCGGCCAGAATTTCGCCGTCGTTCAGCGCTTCGCCCGGTGCATCCTGGCCTTTCCAGTGCCACTGCAGCCAGCGGCCGGAGTTCACGATAGATCCGTTCTCTTCGGCAAAGCAGGTGGACGGCAGGCGGAACACTTCGGTCTGAATGCTCGCCGGATCGACATCGTTCTGCTCGCCGTGGTTCTGCCAGAAGGTAGAGGTCTCGGTATTGAGCGGATCGATAGTCACCAGGAACTTCAGTTTTGAGAGTGAAGCGACCACTTTGTTTTTGTTCGGGAACGAGGCGACCGGGTTAAAGCCCTGGCAGATGTAGCCGTTGACTTTGCCCTGGTGCATCATCTCGAAATATTGCAGGACGTCGTAGCCTTTATCCCACTTCGGCAGCCAGTCGAAGCCCCAGCTGTTCTCCGCCGTCGCTTTATCGCCATAGAAGGCTTTCATCAGCGAAACGAAGAATTTCGGGTAGTTGCCCCAGTAGTTCACCTGGCCTTCCAGCAGCGGTTTCGGCGTGTTGGCGGTCAGGTAGGTTTGCAGATCGGCCTGTTTTTCGCTTGGCAGCGACATGTAGCCGGTCAGGCTCTGGCTCAGCAGACCGAGGTCGGTCAGACCCTGAATGTTGGAGTGTCCGCGAAGCGCATTCACGCCGCCGCCCGCCATACCCATATTACCCAGCAGCAGCTGGATCATGGCCATAGTACGGATGTTCTGGGCGCCCACGGAGTGCTGCGTCCAGCCGAGCGCATACAGGAACGACGCGGTTTTGTCGTGCACGCTGGTTTCGGCGATGTATTCGCACACCTTGAGGAAATCGGCTTTCGGCGTCCCACAGATATTCTCAACGACATCCGGCGTATAGCGGGAGACGTGCGTTTTCAGCAGGTTCCAGACGCAGCGCGGGTGAGAGAGCGTGGTATCGCGTTTCGCGAAGCCTTTTTCATCCAGCTCATAGTGCCAGCTGGTTTTGTCATATTTGCGTTTTTCCGCGTCGTAGCCGGTAAACAGGCCGTCATCGAAACCGTAATCTTCACGCACGATCAGGCTGGCGTTAGTGTAGGCCTCGACATATTCGCGGTTAAACTTGTTGTTGTTCAGCAGGTACAGCAGTACGCCTGACAGGAAAGCGATGTCAGTACCGGAACGGATAGGCGTATAGAAATCGGCCACCGACGCCGTGCGCGTAAAGCGCGGGTCAATCACGATAAGCTTCGCGCCATTGTGGATCTTGGCTTCCATCGCCCAGCGGAAACCCACCGGATGCGCTTCTGCCGCGTTCCCACCCATCACGACGATGAGGTTGGCGTTCTTCATATCAACCCAGTGGTTGGTCATCGCACCGCGACCAAATGTTGGAGCAAGACTTGCTACCGTTGGTCCGTGTCAGACACGCGCCTGGTTATCCACGGCTAACATGCCGAGGGCGCGGGTAAATTTCTGGGTTAAATAGCCGGTTTCGTTACTGGAAGCGGAGGCGCACAGCATACCGGTGGAGAGCCAGCGGTTAACGGTCGTGCCTTCGGCGTTTTGCGCGATGTAGTTCGCGTCGCGGTCTTCTTTCATCAGCTTCGCGATGCGATCGAACGCGTCTTCCCAGCTGATGCGCTGCCATTTATCGGAGCCTGGCGCGCGGTATTCCGGGTACTTCAGACGCGATTCGGAGTGGATGAAATCCACCAGACCTGCGCCTTTCGGGCAAAGCGCCCCGCGGTTGACCGGATGATCCGGGTCCCCTTCGATGTGGAAAATCGAGGATTTCGCGTTTTTCGCGCCGTCGCCGAGGCTATACATCAACAGCCCACAGCCGACGGAGCAGTACGTACAGGTATTACGGGTTTCGCGGGTGCGCAGCAGTTTATATTGCCGTGTTTCCGCCAGCGCGACGCTGGGGGCAAATCCCAGTGCGGCTGCCGTGGTGCCTGCCATACCGCCAGCGCAGATCTTAAAGAACTGCCTTCTGCTGACCTGCATGGATTGCTCCTTGTTCAGACATTGTCACAAAGTAAGTCGTATGGTTTTTCTTTTGCGGATGCCGCCGCAACGGTTCACAATCATCATTCCCTTCTTAAAGAGGAGGGATTAGGCGCAACAGAATACCACAATGTTGCTGAGGCTGTTTCAGACGGTTAATAAAAAGTGAATAAGAACCATCCAGAACTGTTGCAAAACGTGACCGACGTCACCGCCGCTCGTTCCCTTCCGCTCTGGAAAAGAGAGAATCTCACCACCACAGAGCCGGACTGGCTGGCGGAAGAAGTGCCGGTAGCGCTGGTCTACAACGGTATATCCCACGTCGTGATGATGGCGTCTCCCAAAGATTTGGAAATCTTCGCCCTTGGGTTTTCTTTATCGGAAGGAATTGTCGAATCTTCACACGAAATTTACGGTATGGATATTATCCATGGGTGTAATGGTATCGAAATTCAGGTGGAACTTTCCAGCCGTCGCTTTATGGGGCTCAAAGCGCGCCGCCGCAATCTGGCGGGGCGGACCGGCTGCGGCGTCTGCGGCGTGGAACTGCTTAACGATATTGTGCGTCCTCTGGCTCCGCTGCCGTTCACGCAAACTTTCTCGCTTGATAACCTCGACGGCGCGCTGCGTCAGCTTGCCAGCGTCCAGCCTGTCGGCGAGCTCACCGGCTGTACGCACGCCGCCGCCTGGCTGACGCCGCAGGGCGATATCGCGGGCGGGCATGAGGATGTCGGGCGTCACGTCGCGCTGGATAAACTGCTCGGCCGCCGCGCGCGTGAAGCGTGGCAGCAGGGCGCGGTACTGGTCTCGAGTCGCGCCAGCTATGAGATGGTGCAGAAAGCCGCGACCTGCGGCGTGGAAATTCTCTTTGCGGTCTCTGCCGCCACCACGCTCGCCGTGGAAGTCGCCGAGCGCTGCAACCTGACGCTGGTGGGCTTTTCGCGCCCTGGCCGCGCGACGATTTATACGCATCCGCAGCGCCTGATCGCAGGCGATAAAAACGCATAAAAATTGTTCAGTTTTTCTGACAAAGAACGGCAAATCCTTCCGCTTTTGGTTTCCGGTGTGCAGGTCTACTATTACACACATCGAAGGCGACACGCCTTCTCACTTAAACCAGAACTGAAGGAATATTGCCATGAACACTATCAAATCTTTTGTCGCAGTTATGACCCTTGCTACCGCTTTCGGCGCTTTCGCTGGCCAGTCCATCACCGCGACCGACACCACGCTCTCCGGCGCGGAAGCTAAAATCGCCGCGCAGGCCGAGCAGATGGGCGCGACGTACAAAATCACCGAAGCGTTCACCGGCAATCAGGTCCACATGACCGCCGAACTGAACAAATAAGCCAGAAGTTGTCGAAAGAGCGCCTGCGGGCGCTTTTTTTATGGCATCCCCGCCAGACGCAGCAGCGCGGTGACGACTGCCGCCGCAACAATCACCACGATTAACGGCGCCTTGCGCCAGGCCAGAAAGAGCGCGAACGCCACGCCCAGCACCCTCGCCATACCCGCAAAATGCTCGCTTTCATAGAAAGTGGCCGCCAGCGCCACGGCAAACAGCAATGTCGTTGCCGCATCGGAGAGCAGCGCCTGCGCCCGTTCGCTCAGCGCCAGCTTGTTACCGAGCTTCGCCCCGCCAAAGCGCATCAGATACGTGCCGACAGAAAGTACGGCGATCCCAGCCAGAATCATCATGGTGCTCGCCATTATTTCTTCCTCGTGAATAAGCCCGCCAGCGAGAGCAGCACCGGCAGCCCGACCGGCGCGAACGGCACGGCGGCAAGCGAGAGCGCCGCGCCGCTGCCTGCGCGGATAAGCGTGGTTCTGTTTTTCAGGGCGGGCAGCACCAGCGCGAGTAAGATCGCCGGGAAAACGGCGTCAAGACCGATGGTTTCCGGCGCGGGAAGCAGCGTGCCCATCGCCACGCCGATAACAACGCCAAGCGGCCAGCACAGCGCCACGCCAAGCCCGCACAGCCAGTACGCCGCTTTGCGCGTTTCGGGCGTCTCCTGCGATAGCCCGAACACCACGCTTTCATCATTCATGATGTGCGAGCCCAGCAGTCTTTTCGCGCCACGGCCCACGAGATCCCGCACCGTGATGCCAAACGGCAGATGGCGCGCGTTAACCAGCAGACCCGCCGCCGCCGCGGCCAGCGGGTTCCCCCCGCTTGCGACGATGCCGATAAAAATAAACTCCGACGCGCCTGCCAGCACCGCGATGGACAGCAGCAGCGGCACCCACATCGCGAAGCCATAAGCCATCGCCAGCGTGCCATAAGAAATACCCACCACGCCGACGGCCAGACAGACCAGCGCAATAGCCTTTATAATGTCGCCTTTAAGACAGGCGAACCGGTGTAGAATCATACGTTTTTCACCCATAACGAACGAATGAACATTATAATGAACAGACCGCGGCCGATTTTCAACACGAACGTTCGTTCATTTTAACGAACCAGGGAGTCCGACATGACACAGCCCATCACCGTGATTGCTCAAAGTCTCGTGCGTGAACGCACGCGCGCCGGGTTATCGCTGGCCGAAGTGGCCCGCCGCGCGGGGATCGCGAAATCCACGCTGTCCCAGCTCGAAGCCGGGAACGGTAATCCGAGCCTGGAGACGCTCTGGGCGTTATGCGTGGCGCTCGATATTCCTTTCGCCCGCCTGATGGAGCCGCAGGCCAATAAAACGCAGGTGATCCGCCGCGGCGAAGGGCCAAAAGTCGTGGCGGAACTCGCCAATTATCAGGCGATTTTGCTGGCGACCTGTCCGCCTGGCGCGCGTCGCGATATCTACCTGTTACTGACGCAGCCGGAAGGCGAGCGCCTGTCGCAGCCGCATCCAACGGGTTCGGTGGAACATATCATCGTGACGCAGGGACGCGCGCTGGTCGGGCTGGTGGAAGCGCCGGAGGAGTTGCACGCCGGGGATTACATCTGTTACCCGGCCGATCGGGCACATATTTTTCGCGCGCTGGAGCCGGATACTCAGGCAATTCTGGTGGCGGAACAGAATTAAGCCCTACAGAATCTGTGGACGCCTGCGACGCCCCCAGGCGACACTTTTACGCATCATGCAATCAGGCACTTAACTTATGTCGCTTAAAGCAATCGCCGCACAACTTGGCCTCTCCGTCACCACCGTCAGCCGCGCGCTGAACGGTTACGATGACGTTTCTCAGGAGACCCGCGCGCGGGTGGAGGCCGAAGCGGCGCGACGCGGCTACCGGCCTAACACGTTCGCGCGTCGCCTGAAAATGGGCAAAATCGACGCCGTCGGGCTGGTCTTTCCCGTGCATCCCGTGCCGCTCAATAACAGCGTCTTTATGGAGATGGTGGGCGAGATAAGCCGCGAACTGGCCCAACATGAGGTCGATTTGCTGCTGATTGCCGATGACGATCTGGCGGACAGCCACAGCTATATGCGTCTGGTGCAAAGCCGCCGCGTGGACGCGCTGATCGTGGCGCATACGCTCGATAACGACCCACGTTTGCAGCAGCTCCAGACGGTGAATTTTCCTTTCCTGGCGCTCGGGCGCAGCCGGTTGCCGCAACCCTACGCCTGGTTTGATTTCGATAACTACGCCGGTACGCATCAGGCCACCGAGCGGTTAATTCGTCTCGGCCACCGGCGCATCGCGATGCTTGGCGAGCACAACAGCCAGGCGTTTATCACCCAGCGCCGCGAGGGCTGGCGAGACGCGCTGAAAGCGCATCAGCTTGATGACAGCGGCCTGCGGATGCTGCCGCCTACCCGCCGCGCGGGCTACAAAGCGGTGCTGGAACTGATGGCGCTGCCCGCGCCGCCGACGGCCATTGTGACCGACTGCAACTCGCTTGGCGACGGGGCCGCGATGGCGCTGCAAACCCTCAATCGCTTACAGGGCGAAGGGGCCGTTTCGCTGGTGGTCTATGACGGTCTGCCGCCCGACAGCATCGTGGAGATGGACGTGGCGGCGGTCATTCAGTCCACGCGCGAAGGCGTGGGCCGGCAAATCGCCGGCATGGTGCAGCGTCTCATCGCGGGCGAGCCCGCAGAACAGCTCCAGGTGCTGTGGCAGCCCGATTTTCTGGAGGGCGACACGCTGCACCCCGCTGACTAAACCCTTCCCCTTCTCTTAAACAAAATCCTGTGCAGATCACACATCCGAAACGTTTTGGTTGGCATCCGAAACGTTTCGGATCAACAGTAAAAGCATTCCTTATTCCGGAGATGCTTTTATGGAAATCTGCATTCATCGACTCACCAGCCCTGCAACCGATGTTGTTATCAAAACGTACCCCTTCGCCGAAATTGTCTACTGGGGGCCGCATCTTGCGCGCTTTTCGGAGCAGGATTGCGCGAGCCTTTTACGCCCGGTGGCTAATGGCCGTCTGGATACCGACTCACCCGTTACGTTAATGGCGGAGAACGGCCACGGGCTGTTTGGCGCGCCGGGGCTGGAAGGGCACCGCAACGGGCTGGACGCCTCGCCGGTGTTTATCACGCAGGACGTCAACCAGAACGGGCAGACGCTGGTGATCACCAGTGAAGACGCCACTGCCGGGCTGCGGCTCGTGAGCGAGCTTTCGCTCAGCGACAGCGGCGTGCTAAAGGTGCGCCACGGCCTGACCAATCTGCGCGACGGGGCCTGGCAGGTGGATCGTTTCGCGGTCACGCTGCCGGTGGCGGAGCGGGCGTTTGAAGTGATGGCGTTTCATGGTCGCTGGACGCGCGAGTTCCAGCCGCACCGCGTGACGTTAAGCCACGACGGCTTTGTGCTGGAGAACCGCCGCGGGCGCACCTCGCACGAGCATTTTCCGGCGCTTATCGCCGGTACGCCGGGGTTTGGCGAGCAGCACGGCGACGTCTGGGGCGTGCACCTTGGCTGGAGCGGCAACCACCGGCTGAAGTGCGAAGCGAAAACCGACGGGCGGCGCTATCTCCAGGCCGAGGCGCTTTATCTGTCGGGTGAAATGGCGCTGGCGATCGGCGAGACGCTGCACACGCCGTGGCTCTATGCGAGCCACTCCACGCGCGGCCTGAACGGCATGAGCCAGCAGTTCCACCGCTTTCTGCGTGAGGAAATTATTCGTTTTCCCGGCAACAAACCGCGCCCGGTGCACCTCAACACCTGGGAGGGGATCTACTTCGACCACCAGCCGGAGTACATCATGCAGATGGCGACCAGCGCCGCGGCGCTTGGCGTGGAGCGCTTTATCATCGACGACGGCTGGTTCAAGGGCCGCAACGACGACCACGCGGCGCTCGGCGACTGGTATCTCGATGAGCAGAAATACCCGAACGGCCTGATGCCGGTGATTAACCATGTGAAAAATCTCGGCATGGAGTTCGGCATCTGGGTGGAGCCGGAGATGATCAACCCTGATTCCGATCTTTACCGCGCGCACCCGGACTGGGTGCTGGCGCTGCCGGGCTATCCGAAAACCACCGGACGCCACCAGTGGGTGCTTAATCTCAACATTCCTGAGGCCTTCGAGTACCTGCTGGAACGCATGAGCTGGCTTCTGGGCGAGCACCCGGTCGATTACGTGAAGTGGGACATGAACCGCGAACTGGTGCAGCCGGGCCACGCGGGCAAAGCGGCGGCGGACGCCCAGACGCGCCAGTTCTATCGTCTGCTGGATGTGCTGCGCGCGCGCTTCCCGCACGTTGAGTTTGAGTCCTGCGCGTCCGGCGGCGGGCGTATCGATTTCGAAGTGCTGACACGCACGCACCGCTTCTGGGCCTCCGACAACAACGACGCGCTGGAGCGCAACACCATCCAGCGCGGTATGAGCTACTTCTTCCCGCCGGAAGTCATGGGCGCGCATATCGGCAACCCGCGCTGCCACGCGACTTTCCGCCAGCACAGTATTGAATTTCGCGGCCTGACGGCGCTGTTCGGTCATATGGGGCTGGAGCTGGACCCGGTCAGCGCCGGCGAGCAGGAGGCGGCGGGCTATCGGCGCTATGCCGCGCTCTATAAAGAGTGGCGCGAGCTGATCCACACCGGAAACCTGTGGCGCGTGGAGATGCCGGACGCCGCCACGCAGGTGCAGGGCGTCGTCAGTCAGGATAAGTCGCAGGGGCTGTTCCTGATAAGCCAGCTGGCGATGCCGGACTACACGCTGCCGGGCGCGCTGCGCGTGCCGGGGCTCGATCCGCAGGCCCGTTACCAGGTGCGTCTCGTGGATCATCCGAATATTCAGCTGACCGGCGAAGGCGGCCACACCATGCGCAGGCTGCCCGGCTGGATGAACGAGCCTGTCAGCGCCAGCGGCGAATGGCTGGCGCAGGCGGGGCTACAACTGCCGGTGCTCGACCCGGAAACCGCGATGCTTATCGCGTTTGAGCGCGTGTAACAGGCGGGCGCCGCGAAGGCGGCGCCTCAATGGTCTGGTCTTCTAAGGGCGACAATAATGAAAAATACCGTCTGTACCCCAAAACATAACCCGAACTTCTGGATCTTTGGTCTCTTCTTCTTTTTCTACTTCTTCATCATGGCCACCTGCTTTCCGTTTCTGCCTATCTGGCTGTCGGATGTGATTGGCCTGAACAAAACCGATACCGGCATTGTATTCTCCTGTATGTCGTTGTTCGCCATCGCGTTTCAGCCGGTGCTGGGCGTGATTTCCGATAAGCTGGGCTTAAAAAAACATCTGCTGTGGATTATCACCACCTTGCTGGTGCTGTTCGCGCCGTTCTTCCTGTGGGTCTTCGGGCCGCTGCTGAAGGTGAATATCTGGCTCGGCGCGCTGATGGGCGGACTGTATATCGGCTTTTGCTTCTCCTCCGGTGCCGGGGCGATTGAGGCATACATTGAGCGCGTGAGCCGCAGCAGCGGTTTTGAATATGGCAAGGCGCGCATGTTTGGCTGCCTCGGCTGGGGGCTGTGCGCCTCGACGGCGGGGATGCTGTTTAACGTCAACCCGGCCATCGTGTTCTGGATGGGCTCCTGCGCCGCGCTGGTGCTGATGGGGCTGCTGCTGGTGGCGCGCCCTCGCGCGAATCAGACGGCGCAGGTGATGAACGCGCTCGGCGCCAACCAGCCGCAGGTAACGGCGAAAATGGCGCTGGGCCTGTTCCGCCTGCCGAAGCTGTGGATGTTTATTTTGTATGTGGTGGGCGTGGCGTGCGTGTATGACGTGTTTGATCAGCAGTTCGCGACGTTTTTTAAATCGTTCTTCCCGACGCCGCAGGCGGGCACGCAGGCGTTTGGTTTCGCCACCACGGCGGGGGAGTTGTGCAACGCCATCATTATGTTCTGCTCGCCGTGGATCATTAACCGCATCGGCGCGAAAAACACGCTGCTGATTGCGGGCACGATTATGGCCACGCGCATTATCGGCTCGGCGTTCGCCACGAACGTTTATGAAATCGTGGCGCTGAAAATGCTGCACGCGCTGGAAGTGCCGTTCCTGCTGGTGGGCGCGTTTAAATACATTACCGGCGTGTTTGATACGCGTTTGTCGGCGACCATTTATCTGATTGGTTTTCAGTTTGCCAAGCAGATGGCGGCGATTTTTCTCTCCGCCTTCGCCGGTACGATGTATGACCGGATAGGGTTTCAGGATACCTATCTCATCCTCGGCAGTTTTGTGCTGGCGATAACGGTGGTGTCGGCGTTTACGCTCTCAGGCACGCGGCAGGGCGTGGGGTTAAAAGAGACGGTGAAGGCGTAGTAATGGCGGGTGTCTAATCACGGCGGGTGCGCTGCGCTTACCCGCCCTACGGTTAATGGAAGGCTTTGTGTTATCCAGGGCGGGTAAGCGCCAGCGCACCCGCCAGTCCCAGAATTGAACCTCTCGTAGGGCGGGTAAGCGCCAGCGCACCCGCCATTCATCCACTCCCGCGCTCACTCCAGATAAAACACGTTTTTCAACTCCTGGCTCACCGGGCTATTGTCCGGGTTGGACGGCATAATCTCGCGCATATGCTTCCACCAGCGCTGGCATACCTCGGTGCGCGCCACGGCGTTCCAGCGCGCCTCGCTTTCAATCTCAACCGTCGCGAAGAGCAAATGACGCTGCGCATCAAGCCAGATGGCGTAATGGTGCGCGCCATGCTGTTTCAGCACCGCCGCAAGCTCCGGCCAGATGGGAGAGTGGCGGCGCTGATACTCCTCGTGCGCGTCCGGGTTGACCTGCATTACAAACGCTTTGCGGATCATCATGCCTCCTGACAATATTTACGGAGGGCCAATATCGCGTTCATGCGGCTCTCCCTGGTTTTGCGGTAATGGTGGGTGCGCTTCGCTTACCCGCCCTACCAGTCATCTCATCAATGTAGGGTGGGTAAGCGCAGCGCACCCACCGTCTACCTCCACGACGCCCGCCCGCTTACAGCGCGATAGCGCCCGCGTGCGGCGTCACGCCAAAACGCTCGCCGAGCGCAATCAACTCCTCGCGCGTGATGGTCTGCTTCATGCCGCCCATCGACAGCACCTTGACCAGGATCTCGGCGGATTTCTCGGCGGTATCGATAAGCCCGAACGCCTCATCAAGCGTCGGCCCGGTGCCGAAAATACCGTGATGCGGCCACAGCACCAGCGTGTGGGTTTTCATCTGCTCCGACGTGGCGCTGCCGATGCCATCGGTGCCCGGCACCATCCACGGCACAATGCCGATGCCGTCCGGGAACACCACCAGGCATTCGGTGCTGCCTTCCCACAGCAGGCGCGTAAAGCGCGCTTCATCAAGCTCCAGCACAAAACTTAGCGCAATCAGGTTCGTGGCGTGGCAGTGCATGATCACGCGATCCTGGCCGCCGGAGACGGCTTTGCGCACCGCGTGCGACTGAAAATGCGACGCCAGCTCCGACGTCGGCAGGCCGCCGTTACTGAGCCCCCAGTGAATGTGGTACGCCATGCCGTCGTCGGTGATTTGCAGCAGCACCAGCGTGTCTGCCGGATCGAGCTGCACGTTGCGGAAAAACTTCCCGGAGCCGGTCACGAGGAACCAGCAGCCCGCGAGCTCCGTGCGCGGCTGGCTCAGCTCCACGCAGCGCGGCGCGGGGTAAAACTCATCGCGGTAAGGCTCCACGTCGGCCGCGTCAAGGCGCAGGCTTACATTGCCGCCGTTACGTTCGTCCCAGCCTTTCAGCCACATATCGCTGGTGGCTTTAACCATCCCCTGAACAAACCAGGAAGAGAGAATACGTTGCATGAGTGCTCCTTAGCGCGTGCTTAATACGTGTTGTTCATAGTGGCGGACGGCGGAGAGCCACGCGGCGTCGGCTGGCGTGTCGTGGCGCTCGCAATACATCTCCCAGACGGCCTGCCACGGCAGCGATTTCTGCTCTTCGAGCAGCGCCAGACGCGCGGTGTAATCGCCGTCAAGCTCCAGCTGACGCAGTTGCGCGGTCGGCTCCAGCAGCGCGCGCAGCAGCGCTTTTTTCATGTTGCGGGTGCCAATCACCCACGCCGCGATGCGGTTGATGGAGGCGTCGAAGAAATCGAGGCCGATATGCACGCGGTCAAACAGGTCATGACGAATAATTTCGCCGGCGATGGCCTGGGTTTCGTCATCCAGCAGCACGACATGATCGCTGTCCCAGCGCACCGGACGGCTCACATGCAGCAGCAGACGCGGTACATAAAGTATCGCGGCGGAGATTTTGTCGGAGATCACTTCCGTCGGGTGGAAATGGCCGGCGTCGAGGCACAGCGCGGTCTGGCGGCTGGCGGCATAGCCCAGGTAAAACTCGTTCGAGCCGACGGTGTAGCTCTCCGCACCGATGCCGAACAGCTTGCTCTCTACGGCGTCGATGTGGTGCGCCGGATTGAGTTTTTCGCGGATAACGTCATCCAGCGCGGCGAGCAGACGGCGTCGCGGCGCCAGGCGATCCACCGGCGTATCTTTCATGCCGTCCGGGATCCAGATGTTCATCACCGACGGCGTGCCGAGCTGTTCGCCGAACGACGCCGACACGCGGCGGCTCGCCTGGCAGTGCTCAATCCAGAACTGACGAATTTCCGGGTTGGGGTGCGAGAGCGTAAAGCCGTCGGCGCTCAGCGGGTGCGAGAAGCACGACGGGTTGAAATCCAGCCCCAGCCGGCGTTCGCGCGCCCACGCCACCCAGTTCGCGAAGTGTGCCGGTTTGATCTCATTGCGGGCGACCGGCGTGTCGGATTCCAGATAGATGGCGTGCAGGTTCAGGCGTTTGGGGCCGGGGATCAGGCGCAGCGCCTGGTCGAGATCGGCGCGCAGTTCTTCGGCGTTGCGCGCCTTGCCCGGATAGTTGCCGGTCGCCTGAATGCCGCCGGTGAGCTGTCCCTGCGGGTTTTCAAAACCGGCCACGTCGTCGCCCTGCCAGCAGTGCATGGAGACCGGCAGGCGGTCGAGCTGGTTTAGCGCGGCTTCGGCATCGACGCCGACGGCGGCGAAGCGCTGCTTCGCCAGTTCCCAGGCCTGCTGAATGTGAGTGGTCATGCGTAAAGCTCCTTCCTGATTTGACGGGACGGCGATACCCGCGCCGCGTGGCGCGCTATTTCGCTGTCCGTCTGAGGGTGAAAAGGGGTCAGCGTCTGGCTGGCGGTGACAACGCGGCGAAACGCGTCGACATCGGCGATGTCGTCCAGCGCCATCAGCTGACAGCCGATATTGCCGAGCGTGGAGGCTTCCACCGGGCCGGCCTGCACCGGAATACCGCAGGCATCGGCGCAAAGCTGATTCAGCAGCGGGTTCTGGCTGCCGCCGCCGACAATGTGCAGCACTGTGAACGGCCGCCCGCGCAGGGCGGTGAGTTCATCCAGCACGCGGGCGTACAGCAGCGCCAGGCTGTCAAAAACGCAGCGCGCCAGCTCTGCCGCGCTTTGCGGCGCAGGCTCGCCGCGCTCAAGGCAGGCGGCCTGAATTTCGCGGCTCATGCTTTGCGGGTTGATAAAGCGGTCGTCATTGGGGTTCACCACAAAGCGGCAGGGCGCAAGCGCGCGCGCCTCGTCGATAAGGGCGGGCAGGTCGGTAATCTGCTGCTCCTGGCAGACGCGCTGCAACAGCCACAGCCCCATGATGTTTTTCAGCACCCGGTAGCGCCCTTCGGCGCCGCCTTCATTGGTGATATTGGCCGCGAGCGCGCGGTCATCGGTGTACGGCGTTTTGCTCTCAAAACCCATCAGCGACCAGGTGCCGGAAGAGAGATACGCCGCGTCCGGCGTCGCCAGCGGCGCGGCGATCACCGCGCTGGCGGTGTCGTGCGTCGCCACGGAAACCACCGGCACTCCCACGCCCTGCGCGCTGCGCCAGTGGCCGATCACGTTGCCCGGATGCGTCGGCGCGCCGAGCCAGTGGCGCGGCACGCCCGCCCAGTCGAGCAGCGTCTCGTCCCAGTTATCGGTATTGATGTTAATGAGCTGGGTGGTGGTGGCATTGGTGTAATCCCAGTTCAGCGCGCCGGTCAGCCGGTAGCAGAGGTAATCCGGGATGAGCAGCGCATGCGCCACGCGCGCGACCAGCTCCGGCTGCTGCTCCACCAGCGCGCGAAACTGATACAGCGTGTTAAACGGCAGAAACTGAATGCCGGTGCGGCGGTAAATCGCCTCGCGGCCCATTTGCTGCTCGGCGCGGGCCATAATGCCGTCGGTGCGGCTGTCGCGATACGACACCGGCAGGCCGACGCGCTCGCCGCGCGCGTCCAGCAACACATAGTCGACGCCCCAGGTGTCGATGCCGATGCTGTCGATAGCGACGCCGCGCGCGCAGGCTTTCTCCAGACCCGCGCGCACTTCGCGCTCCAGCGCGTCCACATCCCAGGTGTCGAAGCCGTCCACGCGGCGCAGGCCGTTGGCGAAACGGTGTATTTCTTCAAGCGTCAGGCGCTGTCCGTGGCTGTCGTAGCGAGCCAGCATCACGCGGCCGCTGGAGGCGCCCAGATCGACCGCGACGCTATGGCGAATAGTCATGGTTGGGGTCCTTGTTGGAATCTCTGACGCCAGTCTAGGGAGCGGCGCGGCGGCGCACCTTCACTCCACGGACAGCGTGTTAAGCGCGCTGGCAAGGAAGCAAAGATGAACGTGAGGGAGTTCACAAAATGGCGTCTGGCCGCCGGGCCGGCAGCGGTGTGAGCCGCGCCGCATTTCCAGAAATTTCACGGTGTTTCTTAAAAATCCGACGGGCTTTGCGCGTTTTGGCGTCGAAAATTTAAGGTGTAAGTGAGAACCGTTATCTACTATCAGGCAGGTTTCACAGAACGCGGGGGCGATGATGACGGTACTACAGAGCGTTGATTTTTTCCCATCCGGCGCGGCGTCGGTCACCATTGAACCGCGTCTGCCGCAGGCGGCTTTTCCTGAACATCATCATGATTTTTATGAGATTGTTATCGTCGAGCACGGCACCGGCACGCATGTGTTTAATGGTCAGCCGTATACGCTCAGCGGCGGCTCCGTCTGCTTTGTGCGCGACCACGATCGCCATCTCTATGAGCACACCGAAAATCTCTGTCTGACCAATGTGCTGTATCGCTCGCCGCAGGCGTTCAGTTTCCTGTCGGGGCTTGAAAAGCTTTTGCCGCAGGAGCAGGACGGCCACTATCCGTCGCACTGGCGCATCAGCCAGCAGACGCTGCATCAGGCCCGTCCGCTGGTGGAGCGGCTCGAAGCGCTGCGCGAAAGCAGCGACGTGCATGCCATCGCCAGCATGGAGATGCTCTTTATGCAGCTGCTAATTTTACTGCGAAGCGGCGCGCATGCGCAGGGCGGCGGCCACGCCGATGAACGGCTGAATCAGCTTATCGCCTGGCTTGAGGAGCATTACGCGGAAGAGGTCTGCTGGGAGCGGCTGGCCGATAGCCACATGCTGTCGCTGCGCACGCTTCACCGCCAGCTTAAGCAGCGCACCGGCCTGACGCCGCAGCGCTACCTTAATCGTCTGCGCCTGATGAAAGCGCGCTATCTGCTGCGCCACAGCGAAGAGAGCGTTACGGATATCGCCTACCAGTGCGGTTTTGGCGACAGCAATCACTTCTCCACGCTGTTCCGGCGCGAGTTTTCGTGGTCGCCGCGCGATATTCGCCAGGGGCGCGACGGGCAAATCCAGTAACGCGAAGGGAATCACCGTTTTCTGCGGCGAAAAAGCGCATACTTTGCAGCCATTTGCCCCGGAGATACGCTGTGGCCTCTCAGTTAGTGCTCAGGAAAGCGGATTTCTTCGCGACACCCACCCAGCCGGTCGTCGTGGCGGATCGCTACCCGCAAAATGTTTTTGCCGAGCATACCCACGAGTTCTGCGAACTGGTGCTGGTGTGGCGCGGCAACGGGCTGCATGTGCTGAACGACAGGCCTTACCGCATTACCTGCGGCGATCTCTTTTATATCCGCGCCGAAGACCGCCACAGCTACCAGTCGGTTAACGACCTGGTGCTGCATAACATCATCTACTGCCCCGAACGGCTAAAACTTAACGTCAACTGGCGCGATCTGCTGGAAAACCCGCGTGGCGCGAGCGGCGACCCGCGCTGGCGGCTCAGCAGCCAGGGCATGGTGCAGGCGCGCCAGGTCATTGACCAGCTGGAGCATGAAAGCCCGAAGCAAGACGCGCTTTCGCACTGCCTGGCCGAAAGCCTCTTTTTACAGCTGGCGATTACGCTGCGCCGTCATCGTTATCAGCCGTCGGGCGGCGCGGGGCCGGGCGACGGCGAAACGCTCGATCTGCTGATGGCCGCGCTGGGCAACAGCCTGGAAGTGCCGTTCGATTTGCAACATTTTTGCAGCCATTACCAGATTGCCGAACGCCCGCTGCGCCAGCTGTTCCGCCAGCAGACGGGCATGAGCATCAGCCAGTATCTGCGCCAGCTGCGCATCTGCCAGGCGCAGTACCTGCTGCGCCACTCCTCGTTGCTGATTAGCGATATCGCCGCGCGCTGCGGCTTTGAAGACAGTAACTATTTCTCGGTGGTGTTTACCCGTGAAACGGGCGTGACGCCACGGGTGTGGCGTCAGCAGTGGGGCGCTCTGGCCGGTTAGTTGGTCGCCATGCCCAGCCCGACGATATTCGCCGCCACGATAATCACCACGCAGCCCAGACTCAGCACGCTGACCGGACGACGCCCGGCGGCTTTCCACTCGCGCAGCACCAGTCCGACGATCCCGCCGCACAGCACGTAGAAGCTCATGTGCAGCATCCAGCTGATGTAGTCATACTGCGCCGGGATGCGCGCATGGCCCCAGGCGTAGAAAAAGAACTGCAAATACCACATCAGCCCGCCCAGCGCCGAGAGCAGCACGTTGCTGATAAGCAGCGGTTTCGCCAGCGAGAAATCGGCTTTAATCGACAGATTTTTCACCTTCGCGAGGCGAATAAAACAGAAGCCGAGGTTAATCAGCGCGCCGCCGCCCATAATAACGACATAGCTTGGCAGCGCGACGTAGAGCGGATCGACGCCCAGCGCCGCGGCGGCTTCATGCATCGGCTTCGCGGCGTCCATCGCAAACGACATGCCTGCGGAGAACACGCCGCACAGCACCGCCAGCACCAGCCCTTTCTTCAGGTTAAACTCTTCGGCTTTGATGCCCATCTGGCGCTCTTTCAGCTGGCCTGCGCGGGTGACGATGGCGACGCCAATGAGCGCGACGAACACGCCAAGCAGCGTCATCTGCCCACCGGGCGTGCCGATGAGCAGCCCGAATTTACCGTTCAGCAGCGGCGTCATCAGCGTGCCGACAATCAGCGTAATGCCAATCGCGATGCCGATGCCCATCGACATGCCGAGATAGCGCATGGTCAGGCCGTAGTTAATGTTGCCGATGCCCCACATCGCGCCGAATAAAAACACCGGCAGCAGCGTGGCGGCGCTGAACGAGCGGTAATAGGCCCAGAAGTCGGGCAGCAGCAGGGCACTGACTGCCCAGGGTAAAATCAGCCACGACACCACGCCGCCCACCGACCACATGGTTTCCCAGGACCAGTGCCGCACCTTCTTAAACGGCGCATAAAAGCAGGCGGCGCTCGCCGCGCCAATCAAATGCCACAGTATGCCCATGGTTATTGCGTTACTCATGCTGTCGTCCTCGTTTCCGTCACAGAGCCAACGGGAGCGAAAGCCGCCCCCTAACCGAATCGAGTCTATTGAGGCGCTCAAATTTTCACCTTTGGGGCGCTGCCGCGAAGCGTTAACGGGTGGCAAAAAACAGGGGGTAAGCCGAACGGGGATCACACTTTGCAGCTAATTCAGACGATACCTAACGCATGGAAATCTGTGTAAAAATCGGCGCGAGGTGTCCATTTTCAGCCATTATTGCGTTAAGTTATAACCATATAAAAACTGCGGCATTGATAAACATTTTCAATATCATTTAATTAACTATAATGAACCCACTGCTTACGCGGCGTTAACACCTCTGCCGCCCGACAATAATGGAGATGATGAATATGAGTTACACACTGCCATCCCTGCCGTACGCATACGACGCCCTGGAACCGCATTTCGACAAGCAGACGATGGAAATCCATCACACCAAACACCACCAGACCTACGTCAACAACGCTAACGCGGCGCTGGAAAGCCTGCCGGAACTGGCGAATCTGCCGGTTGAAGAACTGATCACCAAACTGGATCAGGTTCCGGCTGATAAAAAAACCGTTCTGCGTAACAACGCGGGCGGCCACGCGAACCACAGCCTGTTCTGGAAAGGCCTGAAAAAAGGCACCACCCTGCAGGGCGACCTGAAAGCGGCTATCGAGCGCGATTTCGGCTCCGTTGAGAAATTCAAAGAAGAGTTCGAGAAAGCGGCTGCGACCCGTTTCGGCTCCGGCTGGGCGTGGCTGGTGCTGAAAGGCGACAAACTGGCTGTCGTTTCCACCGCAAACCAGGATTCCCCGCTGATGGGCGAAGCTATCTCCGGCGCTTCCGGCTACCCGATCCTGGGCCTGGACGTGTGGGAGCACGCGTACTACCTGAAATTCCAGAACCGTCGTCCGGACTACATCAAAGAGTTCTGGAACGTGGTTAACTGGGACGAAGCCGCAGCGCGTTTCGCTTCTCAGAAATAAGGTTGCAACCTGACCTGTAAAAAGCGAGCCTGATGGCTCGCTTTTTTTATATCCGCAAAAGGAGGCGCGTATGTATTTCCCGGTGCAGGTGTATCTCGGCAAAATCCGCGACTATGAAGGCAGCAGGCCCAGCGCCATCGGCAAAGTGCAGGTGGAGGGCGAGTTGTCGCTCACCAGCCGCGGGCTGGTTGGCGATCAGCAGGCGGAGAAGAAAATTCACGGCGGGGCGGACCGCGCGCTGTGCCACTATCCGCGCGAGCATTACGCCGTCTGGGCGCGTGAGTACCCGGAACAGGCGGAGTGGTTCGCGCCGCCCGCGTTTGGCGAGAATCTCTCGACGCTGGGGCTGACGGAAGAGAACGCGTTTATCGGCGATATCTTTCGCTGGGGCGAGGCGCTGATACAGATCACCCAGCCGCGTTCGCCGTGCTTTAAGGTCAATTTTCACTCGGGGATTAGCGAGCTTTCCGGCCGGATGCAGGATACCGCGCGCTGCGGCTGGCTGTACCGGGTGATCGGCGAAGGGAAGGTGTTCAGCGACGCGCCGCTGGAGCTGGTGTCGCGGGTGAGCGCTATTTCCGTGCGCGAGGCCGCCGCCATCGCGTGGCATACGCCGTTCGACGACGAGCAGTATCACCGGCTCCTGAGCGCCGGCGGCCTTTCCGCCAGTTGGGCGAAAACGCTGCAAAACCGGCGTCTTAACGGGAAGATCGAGAGTTTTTCACGCAGATTGTGGGGCCGGGGGTAGCAGGTCACGGTGGGTGCGCTGCGCTTACCCACCCTACGGAAACACGTCTCTATGCGTTGTAGAGCGCGTGGTAGGGCGGGTAAGCGCACCCGCCATCGCCACTTACCCGTCACGACTCTCCCCGCCACCCTCACATCACCAACTTTTACGCCGCGTCATCCTGCTCAGGCTTCGCGCTGGCGGCGGGCAGATCGGCCAGAACCGACGTAAATTCCGGCGACGGCACCAGCGATTCGCGCGTGATCTCCTTAATTGACTTCGCACCGGTCAGCGTCATTGCCACCCGCATCTCCTTCTCAATTAAATTCAGCAGGTTCGCCACGCCTTTCTCGCCGTGGGTCGCGAGCGCGTAAAGGTACGCGCGGCCCAGCAGCACGCTGTCGGCGCCGAGCGCAATCATACGCACCACATCCAGCCCGTTGCGGAGGCCGCTGTCGGCGAGAATGGTGATGTCGCCCTTCACCGCATCGGCGATGGCGGGCAGCGCGCGGGCTGACGAGAGCACGCCGTCAAGCTGGCGGCCGCCGTGGTTGGAGACCACAATCCCGTCGGCGCCGAAGCGCACCGCGTCGCGGGCGTCTTCCGGGTCGAGGATACCTTTGATCACCATCGGGCCGTCCCAGAATTCGCGGATCCACTCCAGGTCTTTCCACGAGATAGACGGGTCGAAATTGTTCGCCAGCCAGCCGATGTAATCCTCAAGCCCGGTCGGCTTGCCAAGGTAGGCGGAAATATTGCCGAGATCGTGCGGGCGGCCATTCAGGCCCACGTCCCACGCCCACTGCGGATGCGTCACCGCCTGCCAGTAGCGGCGCATGGCGGCGTTGGCGCCGCTCATGCCGGAGTGGGCGTCGCGGTAGCGCGCGCCGGGCGTGGGCATATCAACGGTAAACACCAGCGTTGAGCAGCCCGCCGCTTTGGCGCGCTCCAGCGCGTTACGCATAAACCCGCGGTCGCGCAGCACATAGAGCTGGAACCACATCGGACGGTTCATCACTGGCGCGACTTCTTCAATCGGGCAGACGGATACCGTCGAGAGCGTAAACGGAATGCCTTTCGCCGAGGCCGCGCGCGCCGCCTGAACTTCGCCGCGACGCGCGTACATGCCGCACAACCCGACCGGCCCCAGCGCGACCGGCATCGAGAGCGTTTCGTTAAACAGCGTCGTCTCAAGGCTCAAATCCGACATATTTTTCAGCACGCGCTGGCGCAGCGCCACCTGCGAGAGATCGTCCACGTTGCGCTTAAGGGTATATTCCGCGTAGGCCCCGCCGTCGATGTAGTGAAACAGAAACGGCGGCAGGATACGCTGCGCCGCTGCGCGATAGTCGCTGGCTGCGGAAATAATCATTCTTTATTCTCCCTGGAAGGTTGCATTACGTCGTCGGGCAGGCGGGTGACACGCGCCTGGCGGGCGACATCTTCATCAAGCTGTTTAATCGTGGAGTGGACAAAGCCGAGGTGGCGCAGCGTCGCGTTGCGCGCCCGTTCGGCATCGCCGGTTTCTATCGCCTCCAGCATCTCGCGGTGCTGGCCTGTGAGCTGCGCGAAAATCGGCTGCTGCTGATACATCCGCTGGCGGCTCTCCATCACCGACGACTGCAGCAGATCGAAAAAACCGCGCATGGTCTGGAGCAGCACCACGTTATGCGACGCCTCGGCAATCGCCAGGTGAAAGCGCACGTCGGCCTGCGAGGCGAGATCCGGGTCGTCGCGCTCGGTAAACTGCAACATCGCGTCGAAGCAGTAGCGCAGCTTTTCTTTATCCTGCGCGGTGGCGCGCAGCGCCGCATACCACGCGGTGCTGGCCTCAATGGCGTGGCGCGCTTCTAAAATGTCGTAGCGATAACCCGGATCGTCCGCCATCAGGTTACGAATGGGCTGGACGATGCGCTGTTCCGACCACGGCTCCAGCTGATAGCGCACAAAGGTGCCGCCGCCGCGACGGCTTATCAGCAGCCCGTCGCGAATCAAAATCTGCAACGCTTCGCGCAGCGAATTGCGCGAGACGCCAAGCTCCTGCGCGAGCTGTCGCTCCGACGGCAGTCGCATTCCGGCTTCCAGCCCGCGCTCGGTAATGAGCGCACGAATGCGCTCCACCAGATGGTCGGCCAGTCGCCGGGTCATCAATGTCATGGGATCATCCAGGTAAAGTAGTAAGCCTGAAGCAGCGTGATAAGCCCCACCATGCAGGTGAACGCCAGGCTGTGCTTCACGGTAAAGCGGAAAAGATCGGACTCTTTGCCCACCAGCCCCACCGCCGCGCAGGCGATAGCGATAGACTGCGGCGAAATCATCTTGCCGGTCACGCCGCCGGTAGTGTTCGCCGCCACCATCAGAATGTCCGAGACGCCGGTCTGCTGCGCCGCCGTGGCCTGGAGCGCCGCGAACAGCGCGTTCGACGAGGTATCCGAGCCGGTCAGGAACACGCCAAGCCAGCCGAGGAACGGCGAGAAGAACGGAAACGCGCTGCTGGTGTGCGCGAGCGCGAGCGCCAGCGTCGAGGAGAGCCCGGAGTAGTTAGAGATAAACGCGAACGCCAGCACCATGCCGATGGAGTAAATCGGCAGCGCCAGCTCTTTCATCGTCTGACCGAAGGTTTCCACGGCGGCTTTCGGCTTCATGCGCAGCCAGATAATCGAAATGATAGCCGCCACGAAAATCGCGGTGCCGGTGGCGGAGAGCCAGTCGAATTTGTAGACCGCCGCGTAGGAGGTGGCCTTTGCGACGACCGGCGGCATGCGGGCCACCAGGCCATCCAGGAACGGCACAGAGACGTTAAACACCAGATCTGAGAGCGGGCCGCCTTTGGCGAACAGCGCTTTAAACGGCGGAATGCTCCAGAGCGTCACCGTGGCGGTCAGGAACAGGAACGGCGTCCAGGCGCGCACCACCTGGCCTGCGGTGTAGTTCTTGCGCGCCAGCGTCTGATCGACCACCGAGGCGCCCATATCGCCGAAGCGGAAAATACGCACCGGCTGCCAGCGTTTGAGAAACAGCGTCAGGCAGACCAGCGACACCAGCGAGGAGATAATGTCCGGCAGCTCCGGCCCGATAAAGTTCGAGCTTAAATACTGGGCGATGGCGAACGAGCCGCCGGCCACCAGCACCGCGGGCCAGGTCTCTTTAATGCCGCGCAAGCCGTCCATAATCGCCATGATCCAGAACAGTACGATAATGGTCAGGAACGGCAACTGACGGCCCACCATCTGACCAATCTGGAAGCTGTCGAGGCCGGTCACCTGGCCTGCCACCAGAATCGGAATGCCCATCGCGCCAAACGCCACCGGCGCGGTATTCACAATCAGGCACAGCCCGGCGGCGTACAGCGGGTTAAAGCCAAGCCCCACCAGCAACGCGGCGGTGATCGCCACCGGCGCGCCAAAGCCTGCGGCCCCTTCCAGAAACGCCCCGAAGGAGAAACCGACAATCAGCATTTGCAGACGCTGGTCCGGCGTGATGGAGAGAATCGACGAACGGATGATGTCGAACTGCCCGGTTTTCACCGAAATTTTATAAACGAACACCGCAGCGATGATAATCCACGCGATAGGCCACAGGCCGTAGAAGAAGCCGTAAATCACGGACGCGAACGCGCGTTCCGCCGGCATCTTGTAGAAAAAGAGCGCCACCAGCAGCGCGATGACGACGGTAATGGTCGCCGCCAGATAGCCTTTCAGCTTGAGCTTAATCAGCGCGAAAAAGAAAAACAGGATCGGCAAAGCGGCAATCAGGCTTGATAGCCAGATATTCCCTGCCGGGTCGTAATTCTGCTGCCAGAGGTGCATAGCGAATCTCCTGCGGGCCTTCATTCGTGCCGGAAGTCTGTGCTTCTGTTAGCGCGGATTTGTAAAAGTGGCCCAACCAATGTGTTGTTGTAGGGTGAATGACAACAAAAGGTTAACCATTTGTTAGGTGTCGGCAACACGCTGGTTACGCTTTTTTGGGGTTTTGTGAGTGGGCGGTAAGTTTGCGGGGGAATTGGTAGGGCCAATTCAGGGGATGCCTGGCGAGTCAGCGTAACTCCCTCTTCGAAACGAGAAATCGTGGAAGGCATCTCGCAATACCCGCACATAAAACATTTCGCTTTCGTTTACAGCAGTAAAATCATTGCTGATTCCATGGGCAGGAAGCCCGGAAGGTATAACAGAGAATGATGCCGGAGAACGACCCTATGCACGGATGCGCGTCATGTTTGAATTAATTTTTCATCCGGGCGCGGCGGAAGAGCTTTACGCGCTTGATCCTCTCATACAGGCGAAGGTATTGAGAGGGCTGGAAAAGCTTGAACGAGAAGGCTTCCGGCTGCGTTATCCAGACACTCGTGTGCTGACCAGGGGCTTGTACGAACTGCGGGTTGGCGGTAAAGATATCGCACGCACGTTTTTTGCTTTCGCGGTGGGGCAGCGCATTTTTATTTTGCGTACTTTTATAAAAAAGACGCAAAAAACGCCGCAGTGTGAAATCGAAATTGCACTCAAACGATTAGAGGAGCTCAGCCATGTCGGTTAAAGGAGTCACCTTTGCGCAGGTGAAAGCCTGCGCCTTAGGAAACGCGGCGGTTCAGGCAGCTTACGAGCAGCAAATACGGGAAGAGGAACTCAGCGCCCTGCTTATTGCAATGTGTACGCAGGCAGGCCTCACAAAAAACAACGTGGCTGAAAAAAACGGGAGTATCACGGCCAGAAGCCAGCCAACTGGAAAATAATGCCCTGGGCGCCAGCGCCGACAAGCTTCAAAGCTATGCGCAGGCCTGCGGCGTTACGTTAAAACTCTCTCTCGGTTAAATACGGCCGCCAGACGACGGCCCGCCACGCTTAAAACTCGCTTTTTGCAAAGCCTGTCATCTCTTTCAGGCCCATTTCACGACCCAGCGCGGTCATCGGGTGAACGACCACCAGCCCGCGCACGCTTTTCTTCAGCTTGCCCATATCGGCCTGCTCTTTTTTGGTGATAGGGCGTTTAAACGGCATCGCCATCAGCTTCTGCGCTTCTTTGCTGAGCTTATCGGTACGCACATCTTTCAGGCGCGCGATTTCCGCTTCCAGCGTGGCGATCTCCTGCTCCAGCTCCGCGTATTTATCGGCAGCTTCCGTCAGGGAAACGGCGGCCTGCTGGTGACGTACGGCATCAAGGCGGTCGCTCAGGCGTTTAATTTCAGCTTTTTCGATCTCTTTCATTCACACAAACCATCAGAAAAGGGGGGTATTGCTGCAAAGGATACACTAATTGCGGGGGACGAATGAAAAAAGCGGGAAAAGTCTCCCGCCCGAAGGCGGGAGAAAAGGGGGGATACCAATGAGGTTAACGCTTACTCTTTGTCGTGCTCTTCCCAGGCCATGGCGCGTTTGACCGCCTTGCGCCAGCCTTCGTAGCGGTAGTTACGCTCGGTGGTTTCAATACCCGGGCGGAATTCACGCTCAATCACCGCTTTTTCCTGGAGTTCATCCAGGTTCTGCCAGTAACCCACCGCAAGGCCAGCCAGATAGGCCGCGCCCAGCGCGGTGACTTCACGCACTTCCGGGCGCTCCACGCGAGTGCCGAGAATGTCAGACTGGAACTGCATCAGGAAGTTGTTCGCCACGGCGCCGCCGTCCACGCGCAGCGCGTGCAGACGAATACCGGAATCCGCCTGCATCGCTTCCAGCACGTCGCGGGTCTGGTAGGCGATGGATTCCAGCGTCGCGCGAATAATATGGTTCGAGTTCACGCCGCGGGTGAGGCCGAAAATCGCGCCGCGGGCATACGGGTCCCAGTAGGGCGCGCCGAGGCCGGTAAACGCCGGTACCACATAGACGCCGTTGGTGTCTTTCACTTTGGTCGCGAAATATTCGGAGTCAAACGCGTCGCTGATAAGCTTCATCTCGTCGCGCAGCCACTGGATTGACGCGCCCGCCATAAACACCGCGCCTTCCAGCGCATAGTTCACTTCACCGCGCGGGCCGCAGGCGATGGTGGTCAGCAGGCCGTGGGTGGAGGCCACCGCTTTTTCGCCGGTGTTCATCAGCATAAAGCAGCCGGTGCCGTAGGTGTTTTTCGCCATCCCTTCTTTCACGCAGAGCTGGCCAAACAGCGCCGCCTGCTGGTCGCCTGCGATGCCGGCGATAGGAATACGGGTACCGCCTTTACCGCCGATGTTGGTCTGGCCGTACACTTCAGACGACTTACGCACCTGTGGCAGCATGGCGCGCGGAATATCCAGCGCCTCCAGCATTCTGTCATCCCAGTCAAGCTCGTGGATGTTGAACAGCATGGTGCGCGAGGCGTTGGTGTAGTCGGTGACATGCACGCGGCCCTGGGTCATTTTCCAGATAAGCCAGGTATCGACGGTGCCGAACAGCAGTTCGCCGCGCTTCGCGCGCTCGCGGGCGCCGTCGACGTGGTCGAGGATCCACTTCACTTTGGTGCCGGAGAAGTACGGATCGATTACGAGGCCCGTCGCCTGGCGTACGTAATCTTCCATGCCGTCGCGTTTCAGCTTCTCGCAAATCTCGGAGGTACGGCGGCACTGCCAGACAATCGCGTTATGAATCGGTTTGCCGGTTTCGCGCTCCCAGACCACCGCGGTTTCGCGCTGGTTGGTAATGCCGATAGCGGCAATTTGATCCGAACTGATATCCGCTTTCGCGAGGGCTTCCACCAGCGTGGAGCTCTGGGAGGCCCAGATTTCCATCGGGTCGTGTTCTACCCAGCCTGGACGGGGATAGATCTGTTCAAATTCACGCTGGGAGACGCTGACGATGTTGGCGTCATGATCCAGCACGACGGCGCGGGAACTGGTTGTACCCTGGTCGAGCGCAACGATATATTTTTTTTCTGTAGTCATCATTTTTATCCCGTAAATCGGTTACAGCGAAGCTTTCTGTTGTGCGCTGGTGGCAGAAGGTTTATCCGCTTCTGGCTCGCAGGCATCGCACGGTAAATGGCGGCCAATCAGTTTGCGGTAGCCAAACGCGCCAAGCGCCGCGCCGACGACCGGGCCCAGGGCCGGCACCAGGAAGTAAGGAATATCACGCCCGCCGGTAAAGGCCACGTTACCCCAGCCTGCGAGCCACGCGAACGCCTTCGGTCCTAAATCGCGCGCCGGGTTCATGGCGAAGCCGGTCAGCGGGCCCATTGACGCGCCGATAACCGCAATCAGCAGGCCAATCAGCAGCGGCGCCAGAGGGCCGCGCGGAATGCCGTTGCCGTCGTCGGTCAGCGCCAGGATAACGCCCATCAGAATGGCGGTAATGATCATTTCAACCGCAAACGCCTGAACCAGGTTGATGTGCGGGTTTGGATAGGTGGAGAAAATACCGGCCAGATCGAGACTTTCGACGCTGCCGCGAACCATGTGGTGAGTCTGTTCGTAATCGAGGAAAAGATTGTAGTAAAGCCCGTAAACTAACGCCGCTGCGCAAAAGGCGCCGGCAAACTGAGAAATAATAAAAGGTACCACTTTGCGCCCGTCGAAACAGGCAAACAGCCACAACGCGATGGTTACCGCCGGGTTAAGATGCGCGCCGGAAACGCCTGCGGTCAGGTAGATGGCCATCGCCACGCCCAGACCCCAGATGATGCTGATTTCCCACTGACCGAAACTGGCTCCTGCCACTTTCAGCGCCGCCACGCAGCCCACGCCAAAGAAAATCAACAACCCGGTACCGAGGAATTCGGCGATGCACTCGCCTTTTAAGGTTGATGTTTGACTCATAATCGGGTCCTGAAGGCTAATTGATGATTATTGTAAGCGTGATGTCGAAGACGACCACGATGTCATGTAGACATGGTGTTAACTTATCGTTAACGAACAAAAACGAGAAATATCGAAATTAAAATGTGTGTGTCACGTCAAGAAAATGAGCGTTTTCGCGCTCATTGGCGTGTTTTTCGGACAAGGTGAAGTGAGAGCTGAATCATTTCATTAACGCATATGTTAACAATTTACCCTGGCGTGTCGCGAATACACTCGGTTTAGACTGAAAAAGCGCGCAAACCGCAATCCGTGCGGGTTGTCGCTGGACAGGGGCACAAGGGCTTCATACAATCGGGACTAGTGTTGTGCGCACAGATTAATTTAAGGCGTCGCCGGGCACCGGGACGAGGATAGTTATCCATCAACGCCTTGCAATTCAGGAGAGGTAGGACGATGTCATTTGAAGTGTTTGAGAAACTGGAAGCCAAAGTACAGCAGGCTGTTGATACTATCACCCTGCTGCAGATGGAAATCGAAGAGCTGAAAGACAAGAACAATCAACTTGCTCAGGAAGTTCAGAACGCCCAGGGCAGCCGCGAAGCGCTGGAGCACGAAAACCACCAGCTGCGCGAACAGCAGCATGTCTGGCAGGAACGCCTGCAGGCGCTGCTGGGAAAAATGGAAGAAGTGTGATTACCGCACTTTGAACCAAAAAGAACGGGCGCTCAGGGCGCCCGTTTTTGTTACTCGATATCCAGCGGATCTTCAGAAAGGATAATACCGGTATTGTCGGCGTAGAGATGGTCGCCGGAGAAGAAGGTCACGCCGCCGAAGTTAACGCGCACGTCGCTTTCGCCGATGCCTTCGCCCGCAGCGCCCACCGGGATCGCCGCCAGCGCCTGGATGCCGACATCCAGCTCCGCCAGATCGTCCACCTGACGCACCGCGCCGTAGACGACAACTCCTTCCCATTCATTCTGCACCGCAAGGCGCGCCAGTTCCGCATCGATCAGGGCGCGGCGTACCGAACCGCCGCCATCTACCAGTAAAACGCGTCCGCGGCCATTTTCTTCGAGCAGCTCATACAGCAACCCGTTGTCCTCGAAACATTTCACCGTGATGATTTGCCCGCCAAAAGAAGAGCGACCGCCGAAGTTGGAGAACAGAGGCTCCACAACGTTGACCTCTTCCTGGTAGATGTCACAAAGCTCAGAAGTATCGTATTTCATAGGTTTAACGTTCAGTTGCTGCAAGAGCTGTCAGTATATCGCTTAACGCGCGCTGTTGGCAAAATCATCAATTGTTAATTGATGCGGGTCAGTTAACGCAGAGGCTGGCTGACGATAAGCCCGATGATAAACAGCAGATTCACCAGCAGCGCCGCTTTGACCGTGCGCTCAAGCATCGGGCGCATCGCCGCAGGCTCGGTTTCGCGCAGCACAAAACGCGCCTGGCGCGCCAGCAGCGGCGTGGCGAGCAGAAACAGCCAGCCCCAGGGACTGTGCAGCCACAGCAGATTAAACGCCGCGAGGCAGCCCAGCGCGCCGACTAACAGCCCCACATGGTAACGGCGGGCGACGACGGGGCCGAGGCGCACCGCCAGCGTGTTCTTGCCGTTGCGGCGATCGCTGTCGATATCGCGCAGGTTATTGATATTGAGCACTGCCGCGGCCAGTAATCCGCAGGCGGTCGCGGGCAGCCAGACCGGCGCGATCAGCGTATGGGCCTGGAGATACCAGCTGCCGAGCACGCTCAGCCAGCCGAAGAAAACCAGCACGGAGATATCGCCAAGGCCCATATAACCGTAAGGGCGCGTGCCGACGGTGTAGGTAATGGCGGCGAGGATAGAGAGCGCGCCGAGCGCCAGGAACCCGAGCACATCCGCCATGCTGCGGCAGGCGACATACACCAGCGCCAGCCCGGAGATACAAATCAGCGCCACGGTGAGCTGAATGGCGTGCTTCATCTGCGGCGCGGTGATGGCCCCTTTTTGCATACCGCGCAGCGGGCCGAGGCGGTCCGGCTGATCGCTGCCTTTGACGGCGTCGCCATAATCGTTGGCAAGGTTGGACAGAATTTGCAGCAGCCCGGCGGTCAGCAGCGCCAGCAGCGTAATCACGGGATCGAAATAGCCCTGCCAGGCTGCGAGCGCGCTGCCGACGAGAATAGCGGAAAACGCCAGCGGCAGCGTGCGCGGACGCAGGCTTTCAAGCCAGGCCTGGGTACGGCTTAACGATGGTGTGGATGTATTCATAAACGGATCTGAGCCAATAAAAATGAGGGCTCGCCTGCCGGATGAAGCTGCGGATGGCTGGCGTCGCCTGAATCACCCGGCGCGCGAACGCCGGGAACAGACTTGCCGCCTTACCGCACCTCACCCCGGCAGAGCAAAAGCCCTCACCAAAAGTGATGAAAATGCGTTGAGCGCGATTATAAGATAAAACGGCTCAGATCTTCATCTGCGACCAGCGCATCCAGGTGTTTGCTCACATAATCCGCGTCGATAGTAATCGTCTGACCGCCCAGATCGCTCGCGTCATAGGAGATATCTTCCATCAGGCGCTCCAGCACCGTGTGCAGACGGCGCGCGCCGATGTTTTCCGTGGTTTCGTTCACCTGCCACGCCGCCTGGGCGATACGCTTGATGCCGTCGTCGGTGAACTCGATATTCACGCCTTCGGTTTCCATCAGCGCTTTGTACTGGACGGTGACAGAGGCGTTCGGCTCGGTCAGGATGCGCTCGAAATCGTCAGCGGTGAGCGCCTGCAGCTCAACGCGGATCGGCAGACGACCCTGAAGTTCCGGGATCAGATCGGACGGGCTCGCCACCTGGAACGCGCCGGAGGCGATAAACAGAATGTGGTCGGTTTTCACCATGCCGTGTTTGGTGGAGACGGTGCAGCCTTCCACCAGCGGCAGCAGGTCGCGCTGTACGCCTTCACGGGAGACATCCGGGCCGGAAACGTTGCCGCCGCGCTTACAGATTTTATCGATTTCGTCGATGAACACGATGCCGTGTTGCTCAACGGCTTCGATAGCCTGTTCTTTCAGCTCTTCCGGATTCACCAGCTTGGCGGCTTCTTCTTCCACCAGCAGTTTCATCGCGTCTTTGATTTTCAGCTTGCGCGGTTTTTGCTTCTGGCCGCCCAGGTTCTGGAACATGGACTGCAGCTGGCTGGTCATCTCTTCCATGCCCGGAGGCGCCATGATTTCGACGCCCATCGGCGCCGCGGCCAGATTGATTTCAATCTCTTTGTCGTCGAGCTCGCCTTCGCGCAGTTTTTTGCGGAACGCCTGACGCGCGGCGGACGGCTCCTGCTGCTGTTCCGGCTGGCCCCAGTTGTTTTTGGCCGGCGGGATCAGCACGTCGAGAATGCGCTCTTCGGCCATCTCTTCGGCGCGGTAGCGGTTTTTCTCAATTGACTGCATACGCACCATTTTAATGGCGGAATCGGTCAGATCGCGGATGATGGAATCCACTTCTTTACCGACATAACCCACTTCAGTGAATTTGGTCGCTTCCACTTTGATGAACGGCGCGTTGGCGAGCTTCGCCAGACGACGGGCAATTTCGGTTTTACCGACGCCGGTCGGGCCGATCATCAGGATGTTTTTCGGGGTCACTTCATGGCGCAGCTCTTCGTTAAGCTGCATACGGCGCCAGCGGTTACGCAGCGCGATAGCGACAGAACGCTTCGCCGCGTCCTGACCGATAATGTGTTTGTCGAGTTCGCTGACAATCTCGCGTGGGGTCATTTCAGACATGTAGGGTCCTTACGCTTTGGAGTTCAATTCTTCGATGGTGAGGAAGTGGTTGGTGTAGATGCAGATATCGCCCGCAATCCCCAGCGACTTCTCGACGATGTCACGAGCGCCAAGCTCGGTATTTTCCAGCAGCGCGCGTGCCGCAGCCTGCGCGTAAGGCCCGCCGGAACCAATGGCGATCAGATCGTTTTCCGGCTGCACGACGTCGCCGTTGCCGGTAATAATCAGCGAGGCGTTTTCGTCGGCAACCGCCAGCAGGGCTTCAAGACGGCGCAGCATACGGTCGGTACGCCAGTCTTTCGCCAGTTCCACGGCGGCTTTCACCAGATGGCCCTGGTGCATTTCCAGTTTGCGTTCAAAGAGTTCAAAGAGGGTAAAGGCGTCGGCGGTGCCGCCGGCAAAGCCCGCGATAACTTTATCGTTATACAGACGGCGGACTTTTTTCACGTTGCCTTTCATTACGGTGTTGCCCAGGGTGGCCTGGCCGTCGCCACCGATCACTACATGGCCGTTGCGGCGCACACTTACTATTGTTGTCACGAGCAAACCCCTTATTGCATAAGCTGAAGACAGCGCCCTGCGGGTGATGCAGGGCAGAATGCAATTATAGATGGGGGATGTTTTGGGGGTTTCAACCCCCGGAGGCGAGACGAATGCAGTTTGAGTGACCCGCCATCTTCAGGCGGTTGAGCGTACCGTCGGCATTGTCTTTGCCTTTAATCGGGCCAATCACCACGCGGTTCCAGCCATTGTTGGACGTAATGCGTGAGTCAAACCCTTCAAACGCCAGCTGGGCGCGCACGGTTTCCGCCTGCTCGGTGCCTTTAAACGAACCGCACTGCACCATCCAGCGGCGATCGTCTTTCTTCTCGGCCGGTTTCGCGGCTTCCGTCTCACGCGTCACCGGCGCGGTTTGCGCAGGCTTGCTCTGGGCGGTTTCACGCTGCGTAGTGGTATGCGGCGGCGTCTGGAGCAGATCCTGATACGGCGCGCTGTTCGCCTGCGGCTGACGCGGCGGTTGCGCAGGCGTCGTGGTGCGCGCGGGCTGCTGCGTCTGCACGGTGCGGGTCTGCGGCTGCTGATAACGCGTTTCTGCGCGCGGGGCTTCCGTGCGCGGCGCGGTGCGTACCGGCTGTTGCGCCGTGTTATTCCACTGCTGCATCTGCTGTTGCTGCTGAAGCTGCTTCTGGCGTTGCAGCGTCTGCTGGCGCTGCGCCGGGGTCTGTTCGTTCCACGGCACTTCATTAAGCTGCGTCGGCTGCTGGCGCATATCCGCCTGCATCTGATCGAGCAACTGACGCTGTTCGTTGGTCAGTTGATCCTGATTCATGATTTCGCCGCCGGCGGAAGGCTCGGTCGGCTTCAGCACGCCAGGCTGGCGGCTCTCCAGCTCTTTAATATAGCGCCAGCGCTCTTCAGGCTTAGGCGGCAGACCATTGCCCGTGACTTTATGGCCCGGCAGGGTTTCCGACTCTTCTTTCTTGTGATGCGTAATAAAGTACAGACCGCCAATAAAGGCGACCAGCGCCGCCGCTGCGATAGCGACCATCGCCGGTGAAACAGCAGGCAGGTTACGTTGCTTTTTGCGGGGACTGGTTTTCTTGCGCCGCGCGGGCGTCGGCTGTCCGCGGCGTACATAATCTCGTTGTGCCACTATCGTTTCGCTGTATCCATTCGTTATCAGCCCGCCATGTTACTTAAGGGACGGGCCTTTGACCAGATAAGGAGTCTTAAAGGCGGTTAATTTCGCGGCTTCGGCGCGCGCGTGGTGCCGCGCAGCACCAGCTCGCAGTCCAGCAGACGCGAGCCGCTGCTGACGGTATGTCCATTGAGCTGGCTGAGCAGTAACAGCATGGCTTCGCGGCCGATATCAAAACGCGGCTGGGCCACGGTGGTGAGCGGCGGATCGCAAAACTCCGCTAACGCAATGTTATCAAAGCCGATGATGGAGAGATCGTCCGGCACGCGGAAGCCGCGGCGTTTCGCCATCGACAGCGCGCCGAGCGCCATCACGTCGCTGTGGCAGAAAATCGCCGTCGGCGGCTGCGGCAGGCTTAACAGCTGTTCCAGCGCCTGCGCGCCCGCTTCATAGGTGAAATCGCCGCGGGCGATATAATGCGGGTCTACCGTCATGCCGCTGCGGCGCAGCGCCTGAACATAGCCCTGCAGGCGGTAGTGGCACAGCGGCATCTCTTCCGGCCCGGCGATACAGGCGATACGCTGATGGCCCAGCTCGTGGAGATAGTTCACGGCGTTGAAGGCGGCGGTAAGGTTGTCGATATGCACCGTCGGCAACTCCAGCTCCGGCGCGAATTCGTTCGCCATTACCATCGGCGGCAGATTGCGCTGCTCTTCTTTGCTGGCGTCGAACGGCAGACGCGAGCCCAGCAGCAGCATGCCGTCTATCTGTTTGGTGATGATGAGATCGATGAAGGTTTTTTCCTGCTGGTTCTGGTGCGCGCAGTCGCCAATCAGCACCAGATACCCCTGGTCCGCCGCGGTAACTTCAATACCACGAATGATTTCGCTGAAAAACGGATCGCAGATGTCCGGGACAATCACCAGAATGGTGCGCGATTCGTTGCGCTTCAGGTTACGGTTGAGCGATCCGGGCAGATAACCCACGTCAATGGCGGCCTGCTCCACGCGGTTGCGGGTGGCCTGTGAGACTTTCTCGGGGTTCATTAACGCACGGGATACCGTCGCGGTAGAGACCCTGGCGCGAACGGCGACATCTTTCATGGTTGCGGCGGCAACCTGCTTTTTGGACTTCACTTCATCTCCTCGTAGCGGTCCGCGGGCGCAGACTCGTCCTGTAATCTGACACGCCTCACATTCTTAGCAGATATTGGGCGCGCCAGTTACAAAAATTACATCGGAGATGTGACGGATATTAAATTTTACGATCCGTTTCGCAGAAGCGGGGCGCGGTTCAGCCTTCGGTCGGGTCGACGTCGAGCGTCCATTTCACTTTACGGGCGGCGGGAAGCGTGCCCACCAGCGGCAGGCTGCCCGCGACAATTCGTTGCAACTGTAAGCGCGACGGGTGTTGCAGCAGCAACTGCCAGCGATAGCGTCCGCCGCGTTTGGGCTGCAGCGCAGGCACCGGGCCGAGCAGCCAGAGTTTTTGATCGGCAAGCGGGCTGGCCTGAAGCAGATTGCGCAGCTGCTGGAGAAACGCTGGCGCGTCCTGGTTATGGTGATCTTCCGCGCGAATCAAAATATGGCTGCTGTAGGGCGGAAGCGAGACGCTGCCGCGCTCGGCGAGCGCCTGATCGGCAAATGCGTCATAACCCTGATGCAGCAGCGTCTGTAACAGCGGATGTTCCGGGTGGTGCGTCTGGAGCACCACTTCGCCCTGTTTACCTGCGCGTCCGGCGCGACCCGCCACCTGCGTGTAGAGCTGGGCGAAACGCTCCGCCGAGCGGAAATCGGCGCAGAACAGCGCGCCGTCGACATCCAGCAGTGCCACCAGCGTGACATCGGGGAAGTGATGGCCTTTGGCCAGCATCTGGGTGCCGATAAGAATGCGCGCGCCGCCGCGGTGAACTTCCGCCAGTTGCTCTTCGAGCGCGCCCTTACGGCTGGTCGTGTCGCGGTCGATACGCGACAGCGGCACGCCGGGGAATAACGGCGCCAGGCTCTGTTCCAGCTGTTCGGTGCCAAGCCCCACCGGCACCAGATGCGTGGAGCCGCACTGCGGGCACTGGCGCGGCACGGGTCGCTGACTGTCGCAATGGTGGCAGCGCAGCTGATGCTGTGACTGATGCAGCGTGTAGTAGTGATCGCAGCGCGGGCATTCGGCTATCCAGCCGCAGTCGTGGCAGAGCAGCGCGGGCGCGAAGCCGCGGCGGTTAAGAAACAGAATCACCTGGTTATCCGCCTGCAAATGCTGACGCATCCGGGCGACCAGCGCAGGCGCGAGGCCCGCCTGGAGCGGCTGGCCTTTCAGATCCAGTACATGCTGCTGCGCCGGGCGCGCGTTGCCCGCGCGGTGCGTCAGCTTCAGCACGCGGTATTTACGCTGGCGCACGTTGTGCAGCGTCTCCAGCGCCGGCGTCGCGGAGCCTAAAATAATCGGGATCTGCTCGCTGTGCGCCCGGTAGACCGCCAGATCGCGCGCGTGATAGCGCCAGCCTTCCTGCTGTTTATAAGAGCTGTCGTGCTCTTCATCGATAACGATCACCCCGAGGTTTTTAAAGGGCGTGAACAGCGCCGAGCGCGTGCCGATGACAATCGCCGCCTCGCCGCTTTTGGCTTTCAGCCAGGCCGCCAGCCGCTCGCTGTCGTTCAGCGCCGAGTGCAGCACCTCGACGGGCGCGTTGAAACGCTCGCGAAAGCGGGCGATGGTCTGGGGTGTGAGGCCGATTTCCGGCACCAGCACCAGCGCCTGTTTGCCCTGCGCGAGCGTGTTTTCGAGCACGCTTAAATAGACTTCGGTTTTCCCGGAGCCGGTCACGCCCGCCAGCAGCCAGGCGCAGAAGTTATCGGCTTCGCCGCGAATGGCGCCCACCGCCGTCGCCTGCTCGGTATTGAGCCGCAGCCTGTCGCCGGATACCGAAAACTGACCGCGCCAGTCGGCGACCGGCGGCAGCTCGCTGCCAAGCTCGCACAGCCCTTTGGCGCGCAGCGCCTGAAGCGCGGCGTCGTTAAACGCCATCTGCGCCACTTCATGCCGCCAGAGCCTGCCCTGGCGCAGCGCCGCCAGCGCCTGCTGCTGCTTTGGCGAACGCTTGAGGCTGTTGAGATCGACCGCCTGGCCCTCTTCGGTGGCGAACCAGTACCAGAGCGGCGCATGGCTGGCGGGTTTGCCCTGGCGCAACAGCACCGGCAGCGCGTGGAAGAGTACTTCGCCAATCGGGTGATGATAATAATCGGCCGCCCACAGCAGCATACGCCAGAGCACAGGCGGGTAGAGCGATTCGCTGTCCAGCACCTCCACCACGCTTTTTAGCTCATCAAGCGGCAGCTCGCTCTCATCGCCAACTGCCACGACCACGCCGACGCGCTGCTGGCGGCCGAACGGCACGCGCACGCGACAGCCCGCCGCCGCCGTCATGGCATCGGGCAGCAGATAGTCAAAGGTGCGGGCAAGCGGAACGGGCAGAGCGACGCGGGCGACAGGCATGAAGGCATCCGGGCTGAGAAAAGGAGCGTGATAGTGTACACTGTGTGTTCATCAATTTGCGGATCAGTTTGCATGGGGCGGTTATTTTCTGTATGATTCTCCGCCTTTGATGCCCTTTAAAAGTATCAAACCGACTTTATCAACATCGCGTGGTGTCTGGCGTAAGGGCTGGAAGAGCGACGCGGCCTTAACTGAGGTTTCCCATGAAAAAAGATATTCACCCGAAATATGTTGAAATCACCGCTACCTGCTCCTGCGGTAACGTGATCAAAACTCGCTCCACCGTTGGCCACGACCTGAACCTGGACGTGTGCGGCAACTGCCACCCGTTCTTCACTGGTAAACAGCGTGTTGTTGATACCGGTGGTCGTGTTGAGCGTTTCAACAAACGCTTCAGCATCCCGGGCAGCAAATAAGTTTCCCGAAAAAAGGCGCCAGACGGCGCCTTTTTTGTTGCTCTCGAGCATAAAACAAAGGCGCCGGTGGGCGCCTTTGTCGTTGATGCGAATCAGTATTCCCAGGTATCCGGGTCGATACCCATTTCACGCATGATTACCTTGGCCTCTTCCGGGATCTCATCGCTGCGCTCTTTACGCAGGTCATCGTCGTCCGGCAAGGGCTGGCCGGTAAAGGCGTGAAGGAAAGCCTCGCACAGCAGCTCGCTGTTGGTGGCATGGCGCAGGTTATTCACCTGACGACGGGTGCGTTCATCGGTGAGGATTTTTAACACCTTCAGAGGAATGGAAACCGTAATTTTTTTGACCTGTTCACTCTTCTTGCCGTGCTCAGCGTAGGGGCTGATATATTCGCCGTTCCATTCAGCCATGAGATACCTTTAATCCTCTCAGTCATTAGAAAAAGATTAAAACCGGATAGGTCTCACGGTCTTAACCCGATAGTCTGTTGTTCAGCAGCGTAGAATAATACCGTGACTTCCGTACCGATGCTGCATCACTACCCTATAAAACACATAATTTTAACGGCTAATCCTGTTTTGCTCAATCTATACGCAAAGAAGTTTAGATGTCCAGATGTATTGACGTCTATATTGGCAATGTTTACTCTGTCACCTGACTTTTCTCCGATAATGCCAGGAAACGACTCATCATGACGCGTAAACAGGCCACCATCGCAGTGCGCAGCGGGCTCAATGACGACGAGCAGTACGGCTGCGTTGTCCCGCCGATTCACCTCTCCAGCACCTATAACTTCACCGGTTTTAATGAACCGCGCGCGCATGACTATTCCCGCCGCGGCAACCCGACGCGCGACGTGGTACAGCGTGCCCTGGCGGAGCTGGAAGGCGGCGCGGGCGCCGTGCTGACCAACACCGGCATGTCGGCGATCCATCTGGTCACCACCGTTTACCTGAAGCCCGGGGATCTGCTGGTGGCGCCGCATGACTGCTACGGCGGCAGCTATCGCCTGTTCGACAGCCTCGCGAAACGCGGCTGTTATCGCGTGAAATTCGTCGATCAGGGCGATGAGGCGGCGCTGAAAGCGGCGCTTGCCGAACAACCGAAACTGGTGCTGGTGGAAAGCCCGAGCAATCCCTTGTTGCGCGTGGTGGATATTGCGAAAATTTGCGAACTTTCGCGCGCGGCCGGAGCCATAAGTGTGGTGGATAATACGTTCATGAGCCCGGCATTGCAGAACCCGCTGGCGCTGGGCGCCGATCTGGTTCTGCACTCCTGCACCAAATACCTCAACGGGCACTCCGATGTGGTCGCAGGCGTGGTGATTGCGAAAGATCCTGAGCAGGTGACCGAGCTTGCCTGGTGGGCGAATAACATCGGCGTGACCGGCGGCGCGTTCGACAGCTACCTGCTGCTGCGCGGCCTGCGTACATTGAGCCCGCGTATGGAAGTGGCGCAGCGTAACGCCAGCGCGATTGTCGATTTCCTGAAGCAACAGCCGCGGGTGAAAAAGTTGTATCATCCGTCGCTGCCGGAGAATGCGGGGCATGAGATAGCCGCCCGCCAGCAGAAAGGCTTCGGCGCGATGCTGAGTTTTGAACTGGATGGCGATGAAGAGACGCTGCGCCGTTTTCTCGGCGCGCTGGAGCTGTTCACGCTGGCGGAATCGTTAGGGGGCGTGGAGAGCCTGATTTCCCACGCCGCGACGATGACCCACGCCGGCATGGCGCCACAAGCGCGCGCCGCCGCGGGCATTTCCGAGACGCTGTTACGTATTTCGACCGGTATTGAAGATAGCGAAGATTTAATTGCCGACCTGGAAAAAGCATTCCAGGCGGCGGGCTAAGGGGTAAGCATGAGTGTTACAGCGCCTGCAGGGACGAACGGTCGTCAGCTGCACAAATTTGGCGGCAGCAGTCTCGCCGACGTGAAATGTTACCTGCGCGTGGCGGGTATCATGGCCGACTATTCCCGCGCCGGGGATATGATGGTGGTGTCCGCGGCGGGCAGTACGACCAACCAGCTGATAAGCTGGCTGAAGTTAAGCCAGAACGATCGTCTCTCCGCGCATCAGGTGCAACAGGCGCTGCGCCGTTATCAGAGCGAGCTTATCTCCGGGCTGCTGCCCGCCTCGGTCGCCGACGGCCTGGTCAGCGAATTTATCCGCGACCTTGAGCGTCTCGCGGCGCTGCTGGACGGCACTATCACCGACGCGGTTTACGCGGAAGTGGTCGGCCACGGCGAGATCTGGTCCGCGCGCCTGATGGCCGCGGTGCTCAATCAGCAGGGGATCGACGCCGCCTGGCTCGACGCGCGCGATTTCCTGCGTGCGGAGCGCGCCGCGCAGCCGCAGGTGAACGAAGGCCTCTCCTTCCCGCTGTTGCAGCAGTTGCTGGTGCAGCACCCGAATAAACGTTTAGTCGTCACCGGGTTTATCTGCCGCAACGACGCGGGCGAAACCGTGCTGCTCGGCCGTAACGGCTCCGACTACTCGGCAACGCAAATCGGCGCGCTGGCGGGTGTCTCGCGCGTCACCATCTGGAGCGACGTGGCGGGCGTTTACAGCGCCGACCCGCGCAAAGTTAAAGACGCCTGCTTACTGCCGCTGCTGCGCCTCGACGAAGCGAGCGAGCTGGCGCGTCTGGCCGCGCCCGTGCTGCACGCCCGCACGTTGCAGCCGGTTTCCGGCAGCGATATCGATCTACAGCTGCGTTGCAGCTACAGCCCGGAGCAGGGCTCCACGCGCATTGAGCGCGTGCTGGCCTCCGGCACCGGCGCGCGTATCGTCACCAGTCATGATGATGTCTGCCTTATCGAATTTGAAGTGCCGTCGCACCAGGATTTCAAACTGGCGCATAAAGAGGTTGATGCGCTCTTAAGACGCGCCCAGCTGCGTCCGCTATCGGTCGGCGTGCATCCCGATCGCCGCCTGCTGCAACTCTGCTATACCTCGGAAGTCGTCGGCAGCGCGCTCAAATTGCTGGAAGACGCCGCGCTGCCGGGCGAGCTGCGCCTGCGTGAAGGGCTGGCGCTGGTGGCGCTGGTGGGGGCGGGCGTCTGCCGCAACCCGCTGCACAGCCATCGTTTCTGGCAGCAGCTGAAAGATCAGCCGGTAGAGTTTATCTGGCAGTCGGAAGAGGCCATCAGCCTGGTGGCGGTGCTGCGTACCGGCCCGACGGAGAGCCTGATCCAGGGGCTGCACCAGTCGCTGTTCCGCGCGGAAAAACGTATCGGATTAGTGCTGTTCGGCAAGGGAAATATCGGCTCGCGCTGGCTGGAGCTGTTCGCGCGCGAGCAGGAGACGCTCTCTGCCCGCACCGGCCTTGAGTTTGTACTGGCGGGCGTGGTGGACAGCCGCCGCAGCCTGCTGAATTACGACGGCCTGGACGCGAGCCGCGCGCTGGCGTTCTTTAATGATGAAGCGGTGGAGCAGGATGAAGAGTCGCTGTTCCTGTGGATGCGCGCGCACCCGTACGACGATTTAGTGGTGCTGGACGTCACCGCAAGCCAGGATCTGGCGGATCAGTATCTCGATTTCGCAAGCCACGGTTTTCACGTGATCAGCGCCAATAAACTGGCGGGCGCGAGCAACAGCCAGAAATACCGTCAAATCCGCGACGCCTTTGCGAAAACGGGACGCCACTGGCTCTATAACGCGACCGTCGGCGCCGGACTGCCGGTGAACCATACGGTGCGCGATCTGCGCGACAGCGGCGATTCGATTCTCTCCATCAGCGGGATTTTCTCCGGCACGCTGTCGTGGCTGTTTTTACAGTTCGACGGTACGGTGCCGTTTACCGAGCTGGTGGACCAGGCGTGGCAGCAGGGGTTGACGGAGCCGGACCCGCGCGTGGATCTCTCCGGTAAAGATGTGATGCGCAAGTTAGTTATCCTGGCGCGCGAGGCGGGCTACGATATCGAACCCGATCAGGTGCGCGTGGAGTCGCTGGTGCCGGCCGGGTGCGAAGAGGGATCGGTGGATCACTTCTTTGAATATGGCGACGCGCTGAACGAGCAGATGGTGCAGCGTCTTGAAGCGGCGCGCGAGCTGGGCCTGGTGCTGCGCTATGTGGCGCGCTTTGACGCCAACGGCAAGGCGCGCGTCGGCGTCGAGGCGGTGCGTCCTGAGCATCCGCTGGCGTCGCTGCTGCCTTGCGATAACGTGTTCGCTATTGAAAGCCGCTGGTATCGCGATAACCCGTTAGTTATCCGCGGGCCAGGCGCCGGGCGCGACGTGACCGCCGGGGCGATTCAGTCGGATCTTAACCGTCTGGCGCAGTTGCTCTGATTTCACCGTGGTGGGTGCGCTGCGCTTACCCACCCTACGTAATGCCTGCGTTTTATTTTGTAGGGCGGGTAAGCGTTAGCGCACCCGCCGTGCCAGATAATATCCCAACGCCACATCCCTTGTAGGGCGGGTAAGCGTCAGCGCACCCGCCGTACCAGATAATATCCAACGCCACATCCCCTGTAGGGCGGGTAAGCGTCAGCGCACCCGCCGGTCAGAAACATCCAACGCCACATCCCTTGTAGGGCGGGTAAGCGCCAGCGCACCCGCCATGCCAGATAACACCCCACGCCTTTCTTCCGCTGTACAACCTTTGCGCACTTCCCCGTCATGAACCTTTTTCATCTTCGCTGAAAAATACTCACATCAAGTGATGATTTACCTGTTGACGCCATCCGGCTTTTCCGTCATTTTTACATCTGGACGTCTAAACGTATAGAAGTCAACACACGCGACCACGACACAGCGATTGATGAGGTAAGGTATGAGCTTTTTTCACGCCAACCAGCGGGAGGCCCTGAATCAGAGCCTCGCAGAAGTGCAGGGACAGATTAACGTCTCCTTTGAGTTTTTCCCGCCGCGCACCAGTGAAATGGAGCAGACCCTGTGGTCCTCTATCGATCGCTTAAGCAGCCTGAAGCCGAAATTTGTGTCGGTCACCTACGGCGCCAACTCCGGCGAGCGCGACCGCACCCACAGCATCATCAAAGGCATCAAAGACCGCACGGGCCTTGAAGCGGCGCCGCACCTCACCTGCATCGATGCGACGCCTGATGAGCTGCGCACCATTGCGCGCGACTACTGGAACAACGGCATTCGCCATATCGTCGCGCTGCGCGGCGACCTGCCTGCTGGCAGCGGCAAGCCGGAAATGTACGCCAGCGATCTGGTGGCGCTGTTAAAAGAGGTCGCTGATTTCGATATCTCCGTCGCGGCGTATCCGGAAGTACACCCGGAGGCGAAAAGTGCGCAGGCGGATCTGCTGAATCTGCGCCGTAAAATCGACGCGGGCGCTAACCGCGCCATCACCCAGTTCTTCTTTGACGTCGAAAGTTATCTGCGCTTTCGCGACCGCTGCGCCGCGACGGGCATTGATGTGGAAATCATTCCCGGTATTCTGCCGGTCTCTAACTTTAAGCAGGCGAAAAAGTTTGCCGACATGACCAACGTGCGCATTCCGTCCTGGATGTCGCAGATGTTTGCCGGGCTTGATGACGACGCCGAAACCCGCAAGCTGGTCGGCGCTAACATCGCGATGGACATGGTGAAGATTTTAAGCCGCGAAGGCGTAAAAGATTTCCACTTCTATACGCTTAACCGCGCGGAAATGAGTTACGCCATCTGCCATACGCTGGGTGTAAGACCGGCGGTGGAACTGAAAACGGCTTAACCCTTTCGGGTTAATAAAGGGGAGGCGCAAGCCTCCTTTTTTGTGGCGGGCGCTAACGCGATTGTTACAAAACATATCTTTCAGCACGCCACGCAACTTGTACAAGATTATCATAGGCTGTACAGGTTGTTTTTCCTTAAGTTAAATCTCAGCGTGTTTTCGCTTTCTGTAGAGATGATTACGCATCGCCGATGCTATTTCTGACTGTTAGCACACATATTATTGCGACTGTTTTGATATTAATAAACAAACCAGGCGTAACAGCTATCGGAGCGATATAAAAATACACGTTATGTCTTAATCATTATTGCCGATATGCTGTGTAAGAAACCTTCCTGGATAGCAATAATGATTAGCACGATAACCAATATTTTAAAAAATCACGCGGCGTTTGCTGCGATAAAAGAACATATGGCGGTTATTCTTTTCCGCCCTGATGGCACTATTGTGGAGGCGAATCCGCCTTTCCAGAATGCCATGGGATATTCGCTTAGCGAACTGGTGGGGAAGCACCACCGCATGTTCTGCTCGCCGGAATATGCGGCGAGCCCGGAATATAAACAGTTCTGGCACCGTCTCGGACGCGGCGAAACCTTCAGCGATAAATTCCAGCGTTATAAAAAAGACGGCAGCGAAATGTGGCTGGAGGCGAACTATATTCCGGTCATCGGCAAAAACAATAACGTTGAGTATGTTCTTAAACTGGCGCGTGATATCTCAGGAAGGATCCATGACGCGCTGAACAAAGACGCTATCCTCAAGGCGGCGCACCGCTCTATGGCGATTATTGAATTTACGCCGGACGGGCATATCGTCTCTGCCAACGAGAACTTCTGTAAGGCTTCCGGGTACACGCTGAACGAAATTATCGGCAAGCATCATCGTATTTTCTGCGAGCGCGAGTACGCGATGAGCGCGGAGTACGCGGATTTCTGGCGCAAGCTGAACCACGGCGAATTCGCCTCCGGCGATTTCCGCCGCGTGACCAAACATCGTCATGAACTCTGGCTGCGCGCCAGCTACAGCCCGGTGTTTGACGATAAAGGCCGTCTCTATCGCGTGGTGAAATTCGCCTATGACGTAACGGCTGAAGTACAGAAGAGTCGCGATGAGCGCCAGGCGACGGAAAGAGCGGAAGCCGTCTCCCGCGAGACGCTCACCAAAACGGTTGAGATCAGAAAGACCTTAGACGACTGCGTTACCGCGATGGAGAATATCCAAAGCAATATGGAGCAGGTTATCGCTATCGTGACCAACCTGAAAAATGACTCTGAAAGTATTATGGATCTGTCGTCCGTCATCGCGCAGATAGCGACCCAGACCAAACTGCTGTCGCTTAACGCCTCGGTGGAAGCGGCGCGGGCGGGCGATGCGGGTAAAGGCTTTTCTGTCGTCGCCACCGAGGTGAAATCGCTGGCTGACCGTATCGATGACGCGACCGGAAAAATAACGCGCATCACCGAGAAAAACGATCACCTGACGAAAAGCGCGCTCGACTCTATCTGTCGCAGCGGTGACGCGGTGGCGTCCACGACAGCTATTTCCCGCGAGGCGTTAACGCTGACCAAAGAGATTGAAGGCTACGCCAAAAATATTCTCGAAGCCGTCAACGCGATCGGCAAAGTCATTAATGCCTGACGGTCCGCGGCGACGTCATGAATAATCGCAACGTCTGTAGTGTTTTAATGCGTAATATTTGTGGCGGCGCCCGGCATACAGCCGTTTCCGGCGATAACCGGAACTGGCTGATTATTTTAGTGAAATGCGGTGGCGCTATTTACGCGCATGGCATGCGAAACGTCTGATATAACCGCACGCTTCTTACGGTTGTTAATTTTTTGTTTTAATAATTTTAAAAAGTTAATTGATGCGTTAAAATAATCAGCTAAATTTTCAATGATAGTTGATTGTGATGTCTAAAATGATCCTCAGCGGAAAACGCGCGCCTGCTTTCTCGCTTATTGCTTTACTTGTCAGTTCAGCCGCTTATGCGGAAAACACCACGGAAAAAACCGATGTTCTGCTGATTGGCGGCGGCATCATGAGCGCGTCGCTCGGTACCGTCCTTCAGGAGATCCAGCCGGACTGGAAACAGCTGATGGTGGAAAAACTCGACGGCGTGGCGCTCGAATCCTCTAACGGCTGGAACAACGCCGGGACCGGCCACTCGGCGAACATGGAGCTGAACTACACGCCGGAGCGTGAAGACGGTTCGATCGACGTGACCAAAGCGCTGGAAATCAACGAAGCGTTTATGATTTCGCGCCAGTTCTGGTCTTCTCAGGTGAAGCGCGGCGTGCTCAACGATCCGCACTCCTTTATTAACTCCACGCCGCACATGAGCTTTGTCTGGGGCGATAAAAATGTGGAGTACCTGACCAAACGTTATCAGGCGCTGCAGCAGACCACGCTGTTCCAGGGCATGCAGTTCTCCACCGATCAGCAGCAAATCAAAAAATGGGCGCCGCTGATTATCGAAGGCCGCGATCCGAAGCAGAAAGTCGCCGCCACCTGGACGCCGGTCGGCACCGACGTGAACTACGGCGAAATTACCCGCCAGCTGGTGGGCAGCCTGAAAAAAACCAGCAACTTCAAACTGGAAACCTCCTCTGAAGTTACCGATTTCAAACGCAACGCCGATAACTCCTGGCACGTCACCATCACCGATGTGAACAGCGGGAAAGAGCACGCCGTGGACGCGAAGTATGTGTTCATCGGCGCGGGCGGCGGCGCGCTGAAGCTGCTGCAAAAAACCGGCATTCCGGAAGCGGACAACTACGCAGGTTTCCCGGTTGGCGGCTCGTTCCTGGTGTCTGAAAACCCGGAAATCGCCCGTCAGCACGGCGAGAAAGTCTATGGCCAGGCGTCCGTCGGCGCGCCGCCGATGTCCGTACCGCACCTTGACGCCCGCTTCCTGGACGGCAAACGCGTGGTGCTGTTCGGGCCGTTCGCGACCTTCTCCACCAAATTCCTGAAAAATGGTTCGTTCTTCGATCTGCTGAGCACTACCACCACCAGCAACTTTATGCCGATGACCGATGTGGGCCTCGATAACTTTGATCTGGTGAAATACCTGATTGGTCAGGTCATGCTGAGCGATGAAGACCGTTTTGAAGCGCTGAAAGAGTACTACCCGACGGCGCGTAAAGAGGACTGGAAGCTTATCCAGGCCGGCCAGCGTGTCCAGATCATCAAGAAAGACCCGGAGAAGGGCGGCGTGCTGAAGCTGGGCACCGAAATCGTCACCGACCAGCAGAAAACCCTGGCGGCGCTGCTTGGCGCATCGCCTGGCGCTTCCACCGCGGCCCCGATCTCCATCAACGTCATCAAGCAACTGTTCCCGGAGCAGTACAAATCGGAAGCCTGGCAGAGCAAGCTGCGTGAGATCGTGCCGAGCTACGGTCAGAAGCTGAACGGCAACGTGGCGCTGACCCAGCAGGTATGGGATGAGACGGCGGCGACGCTGCAGCTCACCAAACCGCCGGTGATCCAGATGAAAGACGCGAAACCCGCCACGCCGGAAGCCAAACCGGCACAAGCAGCCAGCCCGCAGCACGATATGGCGCTGTAAGCACGATTGCGCAATGCAAGAAAGGAGGCCGCTGGCCTCCTTTCTTTTTTGTACGGCGCTGGCGCTGTTAATGGTCACTGTAAGATAAACGCTTAACGACTCACCCCCCTCACGTCCGTCACACCAGGGTTTGCTCTTTACTTTCCATTCAAATAAATAATCAATAATAAAGATAATGCCCTGCGATAATTATTGCCCATTGGGGTTTTCTTATTGCCAGGGTAATAGCGCTTTCCTTTTTTATTTCTTACTGAAATTGCGTCTTCCTGATATTTAGGAAATCGGCCCGGTATTTTCCAGATGATTATTTTTAAAGGTGTTTTCAGAGTGAATCGGCTTATTCATAGAGGCTGTTAGAGGTCCGTCTATTGTTACGTGACGGATGCTTTTTATAATGCACACATCATTGTGGCGCTGTTAATAACCACTCTCGTTAAAACAGGTACGATCGCTACCCATAACGATTAATAACAGCGTAACGTTCAGCGCTGGCGGTAAATAAGCGCGCCATAGTCACCCTTAGCGCGATGTTTAACGATGGTGGCGCACCTGTTTTATCCTGATACGCAAGGCGCACTCGGGATGAAAAGTATATTCACAGGCTGTGAATATATTCCGGCTATTTTAATAAATAGCTTAACTTTTAATGTAACCAGGATGATATATGAAAAAGTTAGCACTTGGCCTTTCTTTAGCTGCGGCAATGGGATTGGCTGCTACCGCGCAGGCGGCTTCCACCGGCACAATTACCTTTGAAGGGGAACTGACGGCAACATCATGTGACGTAACCGTAGACGGTCAGGGCGCAGACGCGACCATTACGCTGCCGACGCTGGGTATCAATCAGCTCGAAGCCGCCGGTAAAACGGCGGGTCGCACCAATTTTGTGATGGAGCTTGCCAACTGTGAAGGCACGCTGACCACGGTGGCCGCTTACTTTGAAGCGGGCGCCTCGGTCGATCCGGTGACCGGCCGCCTGAAAAACGCCACGGGTACGGATAATGCCAAAAACGTCAGCCTCCAGCTGCGCGATGGTTCCAGCTCTTCCTATGCCGTGATTAAAGCAGGTAGCGCAAGCCAGGCGACCGATACCACCTATATCGCCTATGACACTACCGACGGCAGCGCCACGCTGCCTTACGCCGTGGAATATTACGCAGAAGATGCGACCACTGCCGGTAAGGTTAACAGCAGCGTCGTTTACTCGCTGATGTATAAGTAAAAACGCGACAGGAGGGGCCGCCCCTCCTGTATTTCCTTAAGGGAGTAAATAGCATGGCGCATACCCTTTCCTGGAAAGGCGCGTTTTTTGCGCTGGCGACGTGGTTCGCCTGCCCGGCGGCCATCGCCAGTATCGTGATTACCGGCACCCGCGTGATTTACCCGAGCGATGCGCCGGAGGTCAGCGTAAAGCTCGATAATAAAGGCGCCTCGCCGGTATTAATTCAAAGCTGGATCGATAACGGCAACGCAGACGCCGCGCCGGAAACCATCCAGGTGCCCTTTATTTTAACGCCGCCCATTAACCGGGTAGAGCCGGATAAAGGCCAGACGCTGCGTATTACCTTTACCGGTAAATTACTGCCGGCGGATCGTGAATCGGTTTACTGGCTTAACGTGCTGGAAATCCCCGCCAAAAAAGCGACGCTCAGCGATAACTATCTACAGGTCGCGTTTCGCTCGCGCATTAAATTATTTCTCCGGCCCACAGGGCTTGAAGGCAATGCGAATGAAGCGGTCTCACATGTGACCTGGCGCGCCAGTGGTCAGACTATCGAGGCGATAAACCCCACGCCCTATTTTATTTCTCTGGTCAGGCTGAAGGTGAACGGGAAAACCGTTGATGCCGACATGATCGCGCCAAAATCCACCATGACGGTAAAACTGCCCGGCAGTCCGGGAAATAAACTCGCAGGCGTCTTTGTCAATGATTATGGCGCGCTGAATGAATTCGAGGCGACGCTGAAATAAGCCGTCGCTCTGTTTATTCAACTATCACCCTAAAAGAGAAGCGTGATGAAAAATAGGTTGCGCCAGGGAAATGCAGCGACGCTCGCGCCCGGCATCATGGCTGTGATGACTTTTTTGCTGGCAGCGCCGGGAAAGGCGGAAAATCTGCCGGGAAAGCCCGCTGAGAAGCCGGTCGATATCGCCGAGCGCGTCGAATTCGATAATATTTTCCTGAATCTGGAAAATAAAAACGCGGTGGATTTAAGCCGTTTCGCCAATGGCGCGACGGCGCTGCCGGGCCGCTATCGCGCGCTGGTATACATTAATGGTCAGGCGACGCTCACCAGCGACATTGACGTGGTGGCGCAACCGGATAAAACCAGCCGCGTCTGTCTGACGGCGGATCTGATTAAAACTATCCCGTTTAATTATGAAAAATTGCCGAAGGATTTCCTGACCCCTTTTCAGCAGGGCGAGCCGTGTCTCGATCTGGAAAAGAAGCTCCCGCATTCGGAAATCGCGTTTGATACCAGCGAACAGCGGCTCGATATTTCGGTGCCGCAAATTTATCTGCTGCATAACGCGCGCGGCAGCGTAAACCCTGAGCTCTGGGATAGCGGCATTCCGGCGCTGATGCTCGGGTATAACATGAATGGCTACTCCAGCCATGCCAACGGTAAAACGCTCGACTCCTTTTACTCAAGCCTTGATGGTGGGCTTAACGTCGGCGCCTGGTATCTTCGCCATAACGGCTACTACAGCTATATGGAAGAGGGCGAGCGGCAATACAACAGCATCAGCACCTATCTGCAACGCGACATTCCCGCTATTAAAGGACGCGCGCTGGTCGGGGAGACGAATACCCAGGGCCAGGTCTTCGATACGCTGCCTTTTAAAGGCGTTCAGGTCGCGAGCGACGAGCGGATGCTGCCGGAATCGCAGCGCGGCTACGCGCCGGATATCCGCGGCGTGGCACGCACCAACGCGCGCGTCACGGTGCGCCAGAGCGGGCAGACCATCTATGAAACCACCGTCGCGCCCGGCGAATTCGCGATTAACGATCTCTACCCGACCGGCTATGGCGGCAATCTTGACGTCACCGTCTATGAGGCGGACGGCAGCGAACAGCATTTCCAGGTGCCTTACGCCTCGGTGGCGCAACAGTTGCGCCCCGGCGCGCTGCGCTACTCCGCCGTGGCCGGGGAGTATCACAACGATTCGCTACGCAGCAAACCGGCGCTGTATCAGGCGACTTACCAGTACGGGATTTCTAACCGTCTGACGAGCTACGGCGGCGTCCAGGTGAGCCAGGGCTACTACGCGCTGCTGTTCGGGATGGCCTTCGGCACGCCCATTGGCTCGCTGGCGCTGGATATCACGCAGGCGCGCACGCATCTGGATAACGGTACTTACGTGAATGGCCAGCGTCAGGCCGACAGCCTCAGCGGGCAGAGCTATAAACTCAGCTTCAGCAAAGATATCACGGAGACGCGCAGCAATATTTCACTGGCGGCGTATCGCTTCGCCACCAGCCAGTACATGGACTTTCAGACGGCGATGCTGACGCGCGACGCGGTCGATCGCGGCGATTCGCCGGACAGTATTCTGCGCATGAAAAATCAGTTTGTGGCGACGGTCAGCCAGGGGCTGGACGACGGCTGGGGGCAGTTCTACCTCAGCGGTTCGTTACAGGATTACTGGAATAAAGCGGGCTCCGATAAGCAGTTTCAGGTCGGCTATAACAACACCTATAAAAGCCTGACGTACGGCCTGACGGTGAGCCGCACCTACAGCAAAGAGAACGAAGGGCAGACCAACTATTTGCTGACGATGAGCTTCCCGCTGGGCCAGGACTTTGAACAGCACACGCCCCATGCGCATATCGATTTAACGCGCGACAGCAACGGCCATGACGGACAACAGGTGGGCGTCTCAGGCTCGCTTGGCGAGTATAACCAGATGAACTACAGCGTGACCGCGATGAACGGCGATCAGGGAGAAGGCACCAGCGGCTCCTTTAACGCCGATTACCGCAGCCAGGTCACGATGCTGAGCGGTGGCTACAGCGTGGGCGATAACTACAGCAGCGTGTCGCTCGGCGCGACCGGCACCATTATTGGCCATTCCGGCGGGCTGACGTTTACGCCGTATACCTCGGACACCTTCGCGCTGGTCGAGGCGAAAGGCGCGCGCGGCGCGGCGGTGTCGTCCTATCCCGGCGTGTTCGTCGACGGACGCGGCTATGCGGCGGTGCCGTACCTCGACCCGTATCAGTTTAATGACATCACGGTCGATCCGAAAACCGCGCCGGTGAATGTGGAACTGGAAAACACCTCGCAGAAAGTGGCGCCTTATCTGGGGGCGGTGGTGAAGCTCACCTACAAAGCCAATACCGGCACGCCGGTACTTATCGCCTCGCGTTATCAGGGCGATCCGGTGCCGTTCGGCGCGGTGGTGTTCGATGCCGAAGGCAATCAGGTGGGTTCGGCGGGGCAGGGTGGGCTGGTCTATGCGCGCGTTGGCAATAACCAGGGCCAGCTGACGGTCAAGTGGGGCGAGAGCGTGGGGATGCAGTGTCTGATTAGCTACTTGCTCATGCCGCAGGCGGAGGGACAGCGTCAGTCGATCCAGCGCTTCGATACACCGTGTCTGCCGCCTGCGGGAGCCGCGTCGCCCTCGCTACAGCTCTCCACCGACCGGCGCCGCCAGGCCTCGTTTACGGCGGGTTAACGCCAGCCTGAGTGGCCGGGCAATAACACTTTTCCTGTGACAGGAACGATGCACAGTAAAGAGGGAATTATGTCTGTAAGGAAAACGGTTTTATCTCTCCAGGCCGGAATGCTTTTGCTGCTGGCGTTCGGCGGGCACGCGCTGGCTTCTACCTCGTGTTCTTATCACACCGGGTCGCATGCGGTGAACGTGACGCTGCCGATTAACGGGACGATTTCCGTGGGCTCTGACGCCTCTGACGGGCGCACGCTCTACCGGCTGCATTACATGCCCAGCGCGCCGGTCAAAATTGACTGTCTCTCGACCGACAGCGTGCCTTATGACGTCTCGTATGACTATCACTGGACCAGCACGCCGCACGGGCTTTCACCGTGGAACGGACCGCCGTTCCCCGGCAAAGTCTGGGATACCAATCTGCCAGGCGTCGGGGTCGCGGTATGGGCGCAGGGTGACAAAAGCGTCGCCATTCCGGGAACGTATTACATCGACACCATTCATCCGCAGCCCAATCAGAACGTTAACCATACGGTGAATAGTGAGTTCTGGCTCTATCTCATTAAAACCGGCCCTGTACAGCCGGGATATGTGAACGGCCAGGATCTGCCGTCGATGGCGATCGATTTCATCGCGTCAGGCGCCTCGGGCAGCCCGCTTAACGCGCTGAAAATCAACTTTACCGGATCGGTCAATGTCGCCGCGCTCTCCTGTACCACGCCGGATGTTAACGTGAAGCTCGGCACCTGGAGCGCGGAGAACGATTTCAGCGGCGTAGGGAGCGGGACGGAGTGGCGCGATGCGTCGATTACCCTGACCAACTGCCCGCGCGCCTGGGGTATCCGCACCAATATCAACGCGAATGACAGCGGCATCACCTCAATGGGTAACGCCTCGCCGAACCCGGTGTGGATCACGATGAAACCCTCCACCACGGTGATTGACGCCAGTACGGGTATTTTCTCCGTCACGCCGGGTAGCGACAGCGCCAGCGGGATCGGCATTCAGATAGCCAAAGGCAATGTGTCAGATGCGACGCATGAGCCGATGGCGCTGAACACCTACAACAATAACTACTGGGATCTCAGCACCGACGATGTCTCCACGCACCGCATTCCGTTTGTGGCGCGCTATGTCCAGACGGAAGATCGGATGCGCCCCGGCAAGGCAAACGGCGCGATTACGTTTACGGTGCTCTACTACTGACGCTTACCGTGCTGCCCATAAAAAAGCCCCGGCGCGCCGGGGCTTTTTATCTTCTGAGGCGTGACATCAGCCGGTGTTGCGCATCCCTGCCGCGACGCCTGCGATGGTGACCATCAGCGCCTGCTCAACGCACGGGTCGGCGGGTTTGCCTTCTTCCTCGGCCTGGCGCGAGCGGTGCAACAACTCCGCCTGGAGCACGTTCAGCGGGTCGGTGTAGATATTGCGCAACTGGATAGACTCGGCAATCCACGGCAGATCCGCCATCAGATGCGAGTCGTTGGCGATATCCAGCACCACTTTGATATCCGCTTCCAGCAGCTGGCGCAGCTCCTGGCCGAGCGGCCAGAGCTCCTTTTTCACCAGACGCTGATCGTAGTAGTCCGCCAGCCACAGATCCGCTTTGGCAAAGACCATCTCCAGCATGCCGAGGCGCGTGGAGAAGAACGGCCAGTCGCGACACATGGTTTCCAGCTCGTCCTGCTTGCCGTCTTCCACCACTTTTTGCAGCGCGGCGCCCGCGCCCAGCCAGGCGGGCAGCATCAGCCGGTTTTGCGTCCAGGCGAAAATCCACGGAATGGCGCGCAGCGATTCGACGCCGCCGGTCGGGCGACGCTTGGCCGGGCGTGAACCGAGCGGCAGTTTGCCGAGCTCCTGCTCCGGCGTGGCCGAGCGGAAATACGGCACGAAATCCTTGTTTTCGCGCACGTAGCCGCGGTACATGGTGCAGGAGATGTCGGACAGTTCATCCATGATGTGACGCCAGCCGGCTTTCGGCTCCGGCGGCGGCAGCAGGTTAGCTTCCAGAATGGCGCTGGTGTAGAGCGACAGGCTGCTGATGGTGACTTCCGGCAGGCCGTATTTAAAGCGGATCATCTCGCCCTGCTCGGTGACGCGCAGGCCGCCCTTCAGGCTGCCCGGCGGCTGGGAGAGCAGCGCCGCGTGCGCCGGCGCGCCGCCGCGGCCAATGGAGCCGCCGCGACCGTGGAACAGCGTCAGCGCGATACCCGCTTTCTCGCAGGTTTTGATCAGCGCGTCCTGCGCCTGGTACTGCGCCCAGGAGGCGGCCATCACGCCCGCGTCTTTCGCGGAGTCGGAATAGCCAATCATCACCATCTGTTTGCCCTGAATAAAGCCGCGATACCAGTCGATATTCAGCAACTGGGTCATCACGTCGTTGGCGTTATTCAGGTCGTCGAGCGTTTCAAACAGCGGGGCCACCGGCAACGCGAAGCCAATACCCGCTTCTTTCAGCAGCAGGTGTACGGCCAGCACGTCGGACGGCGTTTTCGCCATCGAGATAACGTAAGCGGCGATCGAGCCTTTCGGCGCTTCGGCGATCACTTTGCAGGTATCCAGCACTTCGCGGGTGTTGTCGCTCGGCTCCCACTGGCGCGGCAGCAGCGGACGCTTGGAGTTGAGTTCGCGGATCAGGAACGCCTGTTTGTCGGCTTCCGACCAGCTTTCGTAGTCGCCGATGCCGAGATAGCGGGTCAGTTCGCCCAGCGCTTCGGTGTGGCGGGTGCTCTCCTGACGGATGTCGATACGCACCAGCGGCACGCCGAAAGCTTTCACGCGGCGCAGGGTGTCGAGCAGTTCGCCGTTGGCGATGATCCCAAGCCCACAGGCGACGAGAGATTCATAACAGGCGTAGAGCGGCTCCCAGAGCTGTTCGTTCTGGGTCAGCAGGCCCTGCGGCTTCGGCAGCTTCTGGCCTTTCAGGCGCGCTTCAAGCCAGGCCTGGGTCGCGAGCAGCTGCGCGCGCAGCCCTTTCAGCAGGTAGCGGTAAGGCTCCTGGGCGCCCTCGGTGCCGACGTAATCACGCAGCGCGTCGCTGCACTCGACCATCGAAAGCTCGGAAATCAGCACCTGAATATCTTTCAGGAACAGATCGGTCGCTTTCCAGCGGCTCAGCAGCAGGACGTGACGGGTGATATCCGCGGTGACGTTCGGGTTGCCGTCGCGGTCGCCGCCCATCCAGGAGGTGAAACGCACCGGCACGAAATCCACCGGCAGTTTGTAATCGAGATGCGCTTCGAGCTGTTCATTCAGCTCGCGCAGATAATTCGGCACGCCTTCCCAGAGGCTGTTTTCCACTACGGCGAAGCCCCATTTGGCTTCGTCCACCGGGCTCGGGCGGTTTTTGCGAATTTCATCGGTGTGCCAGGACTGCGCAATCAGCTGGCGCAGGCGGCGCATGATCTGGTTGCGCTCGTAATCAGCGATATCTTTGTGGTCGAGCTGTTTTAAGCAGTTATTCACTTCGACCATTTTGTGGATAAGCGTGCGGCGGGTGATCTCGGTCGGGTGCGCGGTCAGCACCAGTTCCAGCGACAACGCCTCCACGGCCTGACGAATCGCGGTTTCGTTGATGTCAGGCTGGTCTTTGAGCTTGCGCAGGGTGCGGGCGATAATTTCCGGGTTGCTGGCTGCTTCGCCTTTCGGCGAAATGCTGTGGTATTGCTCGGCGGTGTTGGCCAGATTCAGGAACTGGCTGAACGCGCGGGCCACCGGCAGCAGTTCATCGTTGGAAAGGTTTTGCAGCGTGGTTAACAGCGCCTGGCGGTCTGCTTCATTGCCAGCACGGGACGACTTCGACAACTTGCGGATTGTTTCTACGCGGTCAAGGATGTTTTCTCCCAGCGCATCCTTGATGGTATCCCCGAGCAACTTGCCGAGCATACTGACATTGCTTCGCAAAGCGGAATATTGTTCGTTCATATAACCCCAGACACCCCATCTCAATTATGTTTAATACCCGTCGTCTTTCGCGCCGCAGGCGCGTTGGCCGCGCCTGGCGACCCCGGTCACTTACCGATGTAAGCTCCCGGGGCTCACCAGGCTTGCCGCCTTCCTGCAACACGAAATCCTTGGGTATAGGTTCTGCAAAAAATCAGGACACCGAAAAGCGATAGCTTTTACTTACGTCCGAAAGTTCAGGCTTGAATGACTTCTTACTTTATAAAGCCACGCGAAATCCCGTTCGTCAATTGCTGCGAAATCGCTTCAGCAGGGGAATAAACCGCGGCAATTTATGAAAGTTAATTCACGTTATTGCAGATAAGTAACGCTTATGAAAATAGCGTGCAGGCGTCAGCGGCAATATGCAGTCGCACGCGCTGCGAGAGAGTGTAAACGCAGTGGAATGGGCTGAGTTTGCCAGGGGAACTGGCGGGTGCGCGTGGCTTACCCGCCCTACGGTGAAATCGGCGGCGCTATTTGGGTTTTATCGTTTGTAGGGTGATAAGCGTAGCGCATCCACCGTTGGTCTGATGGCGGGTGCGCGAGCTTACCCGCCCTACGATAAAATTACTTGTAGAGGGAGATAAGCGCAGCGCATCCACCATCACATTCAGGACATCAGTGCCAGCAGAAGTGATGCACCACCTGCGAAATCAATTCGCGGGTCGGCTTGATAAACCGCGTTTCCAGATATTCATCCGGCTGGTGAGCCTGATTAATCGAGCCGGGGCCGAGTACCAGCGTCGGGCAAATCGTCTGAATAAACGGCGCTTCGGTGCAGTAGTTCACCACATCGGTTTGCGCGCCGAGAAGATTTTCCACCACCTGCACCAGCTTGTGATCCGGCGGACATTCGTAGCCAGGGATCGGCGGATGCAGATCGTAGACCGTCAGACGGCCCGGCCAGCGCAGGCTCACCGGCTCCAGCGCCTCGTTCAGCAGCCCGCTTAAATCGTCAAGCGTCATGCCCGGCAGCGGACGAATATCCATATGCAGCTCGCAGCAGGCGCAAATGCGGTTCGACGCGTCGCCGCCGTGAATATGGCCGAGGTTAAGCGTCGGGTAAGGCACCGTAAACGCGTCATAGTGATAGCGTTCTTTGAGCGAATCGCGCAGTTGCATAATGCGCCCGATGGCGTCATGCATCAGTTCAATAGCATTTACGCCGCGCTCCGGGTCGCTGGAGTGGCCGGATTGCCCCTGCACGCGGATAGCGCTGGAGATATGGCCTTTATGGGCGCGGATCGGCTGAAGCGACGTCGGCTCGCCGATGATGGCGCAGTCTGGTCGCAACGCGGTCGTTTCAGCGAAATAGCGCGCGCCTGCCATGCTCGTCTCTTCATCGGCAGTCGCCAGGATGTAGAGCGGTTTTTTCAGCTGCGTCACATCCACGTCACGCAGCGCATCAAGAATAAACGCGAAAAAGCCTTTCATATCGGCGGTGCCGAGCCCGAACAGTTTGTTGTCATGCTCGGTCAGCGTGAAAGGGTCGCGCGTCCAGCGCCCGTCGTCGAAAGGCACGGTATCGGTATGCCCGGCCAGCAACAGGCCGCCCGCGCCGCTGCCGGTGCTCGCCAGCATATTGAATTTATTGCGCGTACCGGGGACCGGCTGCACTTCGACCTGGAAGCCGAGACTGCCAAACCAGCCCGCCAGCAAATTGATTAAAGTCGCATTGCTCTGATCGAGCGCGCTGTCGGTGGCGCTGATGGAAGGCGTGGCGATAAGCGTGCGGTAAATCTCGATAAAAGGCGGTAATTTCATTTTCACTGTTGACAGACCTCAGGTCGTGATAGTATCAATATTCATGCAGTATTTGTGAATAAAAATACATTAACGTTGAGCGTAAGGGAACCGCCGGATTCCGGTGAAGACGATACGCTCGCGGACGCGGCAACGGCCCGGAGGCCCGCGCCTGAAATACATGACGGTAGAAGGTATCCAGCCCCGATGTTGAACACGCTGATTGTTGGCGCCAGTGGTTATGCCGGCGCAGAGCTTGCGACCTACGTGAATCGCCATCCGCATATGAACATAACCGCATTGACGGTCTCAGCGCAAAGCAATGATGCGGGAAAGTTAATCTCCGATCTGCATCCGCAGCTGAAAGGCGTGCTTGACCTGCCGCTGCAGCCGATGAGCGACATTCGCGAGTTCACCGACGGCGTGGATGTGGTGTTTCTCGCCACCGCCCATGAAGTCAGCCACGATCTCGCGCCGCAGTTTCTCGATGCGGGCTGCGTGGTATTCGACCTCTCCGGCGCCTTTCGTGTTAACGACGCCGCGTTCTACGACAAATTTTACGGATTCACGCACCAGCACCCGGAGCTGCTGGCGCAGGCGGTGTATGGCCTGGCGGAGTGGAACCGCGACGCGCTGAAGGAAGCGACGCTGGTGGCGGTGCCGGGATGCTACCCGACCGCGGCGCAGCTTTCGCTGAAACCGCTGATTGACGCCGGTTTGCTGGATCTCAATCAGTGGCCGGTGATTAACGCCACCAGCGGCGTGAGCGGCGCGGGGCGTAAAGCAGCTATCTCCAACAGTTTTTGCGAAGTGAGCCTTCAGCCTTACGGCATTTTTACGCATCGCCATCAGCCGGAAATCACGAGCCATCTGGGCGCGGAGGTAATCTTCACGCCGCACCTCGGCAGCTTCCCGCGCGGCATTCTGGAAACCATCACCTGCCGCCTGAAGCCGGGAGTGAGCGCGCAGCAAGTCGCTGCCACCTTCCAGGACGCTTACGGCGACAAACCGCTGGTGCGGCTGTATGACAAAGGCGTGCCCGCGCTGAAAAACGTGGTGGGCCTGCCGTTTTGCGATATCGGCTTCGCCGTGCAGGGCGAGCATCTGATCGTGGTCGCCACGGAAGATAACCTGCTGAAAGGCGCCGCCGCGCAGGCAGTGCAGTGTATGAATATTCGTTTTGGCTTCGCCGAAACGCAGTCTCTTATTTAACCGAGTCAGGTGTGATGATGAACCCGTTAATCATTAAGTTAGGCGGTGTGTTGCTCGACAGCGAAGAGGCGCTGGAGCGTCTTTTTACCGCCCTCGTTAACTACCGCAAGGAGCATCAGCGTCCGCTGGTTATCGTTCACGGCGGCGGCTGCCTCGTTGACGACCTGATGAAGCAGCTTAACCTGCCGGTGAAAAAGAAAGACGGCCTGCGCGTCACGCCTGCCGATCAAATCGACATCATTACCGGGGCGCTGGCGGGCACCGCCAACAAGACGCTGCTCGCCTGGGCGAAAAAACACGGTATTGCCTCCGTCGGCCTGTTCCTGGGCGACGGCGACAGCGTCAGCGTGACGCCGCTTGATGAAGAGCTGGGCCATGTGGGCCAGGCGCATCCGGGGTCGCCGAAGCTGATTACGACGCTGCTGGAAAACGGCTTTATGCCGGTGATTAGCTCCATTGGCGTGACGGACAACGGCGATCTGATGAACGTGAACGCCGACCAGGCGGCCACGGCGCTCGCGGCCACACTGGGCGCGGATCTGATTCTGCTCTCCGACGTGAGCGGCATCCTGGATGGCAAAGGCCAGCGCATCGCCGAGATGACCTCTGCGAAAGCCGAGCAGCTTATCGCGCAGGGCATTATCACCGACGGGATGATCGTTAAAGTGCACGCGGCGCTGGACGCCGCCCGCACGCTGGGCCGCCCGGTGGACATCGCCTCCTGGCGCCACGCGGAGCAGTTGCCCGCTCTCTTTAATGGCGTGTCCATCGGCACGCGCATTTTGGCCTGATTACAAATTTTTAAAGGAAAAAGACAATGCAAAATCACGGCATCAAAAAAGTGGTTCTCGCTTACTCCGGCGGCCTCGACACCTCTGCCATCATTCCGTGGCTGAAAGAAAACTATGAAGGGTGCGACGTGGTCGCCTGCGTGGTCGATATCGGCCAGGATCGTGACGATCTGAAAGGCGTTGAGCAGAAAGCGCTGCGCTCCGGCGCGTCTGAGTGCTATGTGGTCGATGCGCGTGAAGAGTTCATCAAAGATTACGTGTATCCGGTGCTGCAAACCGGCGCGCTGTATGAAGGCAGCTATCTGCTGGGCACCTCGATGGCGCGTCCGCTGATCGCCAAAGCGCTGGTGGACGTGGCGAAGAAAGTCGGCGCCGACGCGCTGTGCCACGGCGCGACCGGTAAAGGCAACGACCAGGTGCGTTTCGAATCCGCCTGGGCGGCGCTGGCTCCGCACCTGAAAGTTATCGCCCCGTGGCGTGAGTGGAACCTGCGTTCCCGTGAAGCGCTGCTGGATTACCTGAAAGCGCGCGATATCCCGACCACCGCGTCGCTTGAGAAAATTTACAGCCGCGACGAGAACGCCTGGCATATCTCCACCGAAGGCGGCGTGCTGGAAAGCCCGTGGAATGCCCCGAACCAGGATTGCTGGGTCTGGACCGTCGATCCTAAAGACGCGCCGGATGAGGCGGAGCAGGTGACCGTGACCGTTGAGAAAGGCAACGTGGTTGCGGTTAACGGCGAGCACCTGACCCCGTTTGGCTGCCTGGAAGTGCTGAATAAAATCGGCGCGAAGCATGGCGTGGGCCGTATCGATATCGTGGAAAACCGTCTGGTGGGTATTAAATCCCGCGGCTGCTACGAAACCCCGGGGGGCACCATTATGATGGCGGCGCTGCGCGGCGTTGAGCAGCTGGTGCTGGATCGCGATAGCTTTAAATGGCGTGAGCAGGTGGGCCTTGAGATGTCTTATGTCGTGTACGACGGCCGCTGGTTCGCCCCGCTGCGTCAGTCCCTGCAGGCGGCAGCGCAGTCGCTGGCTGAACAGGTGAGCGGCGAAGTGGTGCTGGAGCTCTATAAAGGCCGTGTCACCGCGATTCAGAAGAAATCGACCAACAGCCTGTATAACGAAGAGTTCGCGACCTTCGGCGAAGACGAAGTGTACGATCACAGCCACGCGGGCGGCTTTATCCGTCTGTTCTCCCTCTCTTCACGCATCCGTGCGCTGAATGAGCTGAAGAAGTAATCTGCCGTTGCGTGGATGGCGGGTGCGCTGACGCTTACCCGCCCTACGCGCGGCAAGTGGGCCACGGGGCAGAAAAGCAGCACACTATTTTGTAGGGCGGGTAAGCGAAGCGCACCCGCATTTAAGAGATAACCAGAACAGTCGTAGTGCGGGTAAGCAAAGCGCACCCGCCATTGCAAGACAGATAACGGAGCGGATTATGGCACTTTGGGGCGGACGTTTTACTCAGGCGGCAGACGGGCGGTTTAAACAATTTAATGACTCTCTGCGCTTTGATTACCGACTCGCCGAGCAGGACATTATCGGCTCCGTGGCCTGGTCTAAAGCGCTGGTCACCGTCGGCGTACTGACCGCGCAGGAGCAAAGCCAGCTTGAAGGCGCGCTCAATACGCTGCTGGAAGAGGTGCTGGAAAACCCGCACGCGATTCTGGAAAGCGACGCGGAAGATATTCACAGCTGGGTGGAAGGCAAGCTTATCGACAAAGTCGGCCCGCTCGGCAAAAAACTGCATACCGGACGTAGCCGTAACGACCAGGTCGCCACTGACCTGAAACTCTGGTGCAAAACCCAGGTGCATGCGCTGCTGAGCGCCACGCGTCAGCTCCAGCAGGCGCTGGTGGTGACCGCCGAGGAAAACCAGGATGCGGTGATGCCGGGTTACACCCACCTGCAACGCGCCCAGCCGGTGACGTTCGCGCACTGGTGCCTGGCGTATGTCGAAATGCTGGCGCGCGACGAAAGCCGCCTGAAAGATACGCTGAAACGTCTCGATGTCAGCCCGCTTGGCAGCGGCGCGCTCGCCGGTACGGCGTATGAGATCGACCGTGAACAACTGGCAGGCTGGCTTGGTTTCGCCAGCGCCACCCGCAACAGCCTGGACAGCGTTTCCGATCGCGACCATGTGCTGGAGCTGCTGTCGGACGCCGCCATCAGCATGGTGCATCTGTCGCGCTTCGCGGAAGATCTGATTTTCTTTAACTCCGGCGAAGCGGGGTTTGTCGAGCTGTCCGATCGCGTGACGTCCGGCTCCTCATTAATGCCGCAGAAGAAAAACCCGGACGCGCTGGAGCTTATTCGCGGCAAGTGCGGCCGCGTGCAGGGCGCGCTTACCGGCATGATGATGACGCTCAAAGGTCTGCCGCTCGCGTACAACAAAGATATGCAGGAAGATAAAGAAGGGCTGTTCGACGCGCTCGACACCTGGCTTGATTGCCTGCATATGGCGGCGCTGGTGCTGGACGGCATTCAGGTGAAACGCCCGCGCTGTCAGGAAGCGGCGCAGCAGGGCTACGCTAACGCCACGGAACTGGCGGATTACCTGGTCGCTAAAGGCGTGCCGTTCCGCGAAGCGCACCACATTGTGGGCGAGGCGGTGGTAGAGGCGATTCGCCAGGGCAAACCGCTGGAAGATCTGGCGCTCGCCGACCTGCAAAAATTCAGCCCGGTAATCAGTGACGATGTGTACCCGGTGCTGTCGCTGCAGTCGTGTCTTGATAAGCGCGCGGCGCAGGGCGGCGTCTCGCCGGTGCAGGTGGCGCAGGCCATTAGCGCGGCGAAAGCGCGACTGGCATAATAGCGAATGGCAGAAGAAAGCCCGGCGGATGTCGGGCTTTTTTTATGCGTCCCGAAACGCAGGCAAAAAAAAAGCGGACTTACTGTCCGCTAAATAGTTCACGTTGGCTTTAGTTATACGGCTAACAGAGAGACTCTGTGTGCGGGTTATCACTCGGTGAGGGTAACGAGTGATGTTCTCCGCGGCTGAGGCTATTATTCACTTTCGTGCTTGATAGGGATAATCGTTGGTTGCTATGCTATCTATCGCCATGAACTATCATGGCGGCGGAGGATGAAGAATGAATATTCGTGATCTTGAATACCTGGTGGCCCTTGCCGAACATCGCCATTTCCGGCGTGCGGCGGACGCCTGCCACGTGAGTCAGCCAACCCTGAGCGGTCAAATCCGTAAGCTTGAAGATGAACTCGGCGTGATGCTGCTGGAACGCACCAGCCGCAAAGTGCTGTTCACACAGGCGGGGCTGCTGCTGGTAGACCAGGCGCGTACCGTTTTACGTGAAGTAAAAGTGCTGAAGGAGATGGCGAGCCAGCAGGGCGAAACCATGTCCGGCCCGCTGCATATCGGCCTTATCCCGACCATCAGTCCTTATCTGCTGCCGCAAATCATCCCGATGCTGCATCAGACGTTCCCCAAACTCGAAATGTATCTGCACGAAGCGCAGACGCATCAGCTGCTGGCCCAGCTCGACAGCGGCAAGCTTGACTGCGCTATTCTGGCGCTGGTGAAAGAGAGCGAAGCCTTTATCGAAGTGCCGCTGTTTGATGAGCCGATGCTGCTGGCGGTCTATGAAGATCACCCGTGGGCCGGACGCGACCGCGTGCCGATGGGCGAACTGGCGGGCGAAAAACTGCTGATGCTGGAAGACGGCCACTGCCTGCGCGATCAGGCGATGGGCTTTTGCTTCGAAGCGGGCGCGGATGAAGACACGCATTTCCGCGCGACCAGCCTTGAAACGCTGCGCAATATGGTGGCGGCGGGCAGCGGCATTACGCTTTTGCCTGCGCTCGCCGTGCCGCCGGAGCGCCATCGCGACGGCGTCGTTTATCTGCCCTGCGTGAAGCCGGAGCCGCGACGCACTATCGGTCTGGTGTATCGTCCTGGCTCGCCACTGCGCAGCCGCTATGAACAGCTCGCAGAGGCCATCCGCAAACAGATGGATGGCCGCTTCGACAGCGCGTTAAAACAGGCGGTTTAAGCCGTTCAGCGCGGCGACCCGATAGGCTTCCGCCATCGTCGGGTAGTTAAAGGTGGTGTTAACGAAGTATTCAATGGTGTTACCGCCACCTTTCTGCTCCATAATCGCCTGGCCGATATGAATAATCTCGGCCGCGCGCTCCCCAAAGCAATGAATTCCCAGAATCTCTTTGGTTTCGCGGTGGAACAAAATCTTCAGCGTGCCCACGTTCATGCCCACAATTTGCGCGCGCGCCAGATGTTTAAACTGCGCGCGACCCACTTCGTAAGGCACTTTCATGGCGGTGAGCTGCTGTTCGGTTTTGCCGACGGAGCTGATTTCCGGAATGGTGTAGATGCCAGTCGGAATATCTTCCACCAGATGCGCCGACGCCACGCCTTTCACCAGCGCCTGGGCGGCGATGCGGCCCTGATCGTAGGCGGCGGACGCCAGGCTCGGATAACCGATGACATCGCCCACGGCGTAGATATGCGGCAGCGCGGTCTGGTACATGCTGTTCACTTTCAGCAGCCCGCGGCTGTCGGCCTCAAGGCCGATATTTTCCAGCGCCAGCGAATCGGTGTTGCCGGTGCGTCCGTTCGCATAGAGCAGGCAGTCAGCTTTCACTTTCTTGCCTGATTTCAGGTGCACAATCACGCCGTCATCCACGCCTTCGATACGCTCATACTCTTCGTTGTGGCGAATCACCACGCCGCTGTTCCAGAAGTGGTATGAGAGCGAATCGGACATCTCCTGATCGAGAAACGCCAGCAGGCGGTCGCGGGTGTTGATGAGATCCACCTTGACGTTCATCCCGCGGAAAATCGACGCGTATTCACAGCCGATGACGCCCGCGCCGTAGATAATCACATGGCGCGGCTCATGGTGCATGCTGAGGATGGAGTCGCTGTCGTAGATGCGCGAGTGGGTGAAATCCACATCGTCCGGGTGATAGGGGCGCGAGCCGCAGGCAATCACGAATTTCTCAGCGGTCAGGGTCTCTATCGAGCCGTCGTTGCAGGTAAGCTCAATCGTATGTTCATCAACAAAACGCGCGTCGCCCTGCAGGATCTGGCAGCGGTTGCGCTCGTAAAAGCCCTGGCGCATGTTGGTCTGCTGATTGATCACGTTGTCGGCGTGGTTGAGGATGTCGGCGAAAGAGGAACGGAGAGGACGGGAGTGGGCGCTGTATAACGGGTTCTGGTTAAATTCAATGATACGGCTGACGGCGTGGCGTAGCGCCTTCGACGGGATGGTGCCCCAGTGGGTGCAACCGCCGCCGACATTATGGTAGCGCTCTATCACGGCTACCGTGGCGCCCTGTTTCACCAGGCCCATTGCGGCGCCTTCGCCGCCGGGGCCAGAGCCAATCACTATTACATCATAATCGTAGGTTTGTGGCATGGTAAGGCTTACCTTGTTCTTATACATAAAAGCAACAGAATAGTAACATCACCCAAAGAATAACCCAATTCTCGCTGTGCGTTTTGCCATCTCTGGTAGCCTGCTCGTCGTAAACAATCATTCACAATCCGTTATAAACCCGGTAGTTTTAAAACTGGTATAGTGCCGTTTCAACAGGAAGGAAGCAGGCAACGTGATGGGCGTCAGAGCGCAACAGAAAGAACGAACCCGGCGGTCGCTGGTGGAAGCCGCGTTTAGTCAGCTAAGCGCGGAAAGAAGTTTTGCCAGCCTGAGCCTGCGCGAAGTGGCGCGCGAGGCCGGCATTGCGCCGACCTCGTTTTACCGGCACTTCCGTGATGTGGATGAGCTGGGCCTGACGATGGTGGACGAAAGCGGCCTGATGCTGCGCCAGCTGATGCGCCAGGCGCGCCAGCGCATCGCCAAAGGCGGCAGCGTGATCCGCACGTCGGTCTCCACCTTTATGGAGTTTATCGGCAATAACCCGAACGCGTTCCGGCTGCTGCTGCGCGAGCGCTCCGGGACGTCAGCGGCGTTTCGCGCCGCGGTGGCGCGTGAAATCCAGCATTTCATCGCGGAACTTGCCGATTATCTGGAACTCGAAAATCATATGCCGCGCGCGTTTACCGAGGCTCAGGCGGAGGCGATGGTGACCATTGTCTTTAGCGCCGGCGCTGAAGCGCTGGACGTGAGCCCGGAACAGCGCGGGCAATTAGAAGAGCGGCTGGTCTTGCAACTGCGCATGATTTCCAAAGGCGCTTACTACTGGTACCGTCGCGAACAAGAAAAGATGGCGCAAAATTCCGATAAGTGAAGGACGAGCAATGAGAACCACGACACAAGAAAAGGGTACGCTGCTGCTGGCGCTGTTAGCCGGCCTGTCGATTAACGGCACCTGCGCGGCGCTGTTTAGCTCCATCGTGCCTTTCTCGATTTTCCCGATTATCTCCCTGGCGCTGACGGTGTATTGTCTGCACCAGCGCTACCTTAACCGCACGATGCCGGTGGGCCTGCCGGGCATCGCCGCCGCCTGTTTTATTCTGGGCGTGCTGCTTTACAGCGCCGTGGTGCGCGCCGAATATCCGGCGATTGGCTCTAACTTCCTGCCGTCGGTGCTGTCGGTGGTGCTGTTGTTCTGGATTGGCTTTCGCCTGCGTCGGCGCAAAGCGCGCTACGAAGAGTGAAGAAAAGGACGCTGAGGCGCCCTTTTTTATTAGCGGCGCGTTAACAGTACGCCGCATTCCATATGGTGGGTGTAAGGGAACTGATCGAACAGCGCGAGGCGCTCGACGCGGTGCGTCTGGCTCAGCGTGTCGAGGTTCTCGCAAAGTGTTTGCGGGTTGCAGGAGATATAAAGGATACGCGGATACGCCTGCACCATTTTGACGGTCTCATGATCCAGCCCGCTGCGCGGCGGATCGACGAAGATCGTCTCGCACTGGTAGCTTTTCAGATCGATCCCCTGCAGGCGGTTAAATTCACGCACGCCGTTCATCGCCTGGGTAAATTCTTCCGCCGCCATGCGGATAATCTGCACGTTGTCGATGTGGTTGGCCGCAATGTTGTATTGCGCGGCGGCGACGGACGGCTTGGCGATTTCCGTCGCCAGCACGCGGTTAAAGTTGCGCGCCAGCGCCAGCGAGAAGTTGCCGTTACCGCAGTAAAGCTCCAGCAGATCGCCTTTTGAACCCCGGGTGACATCCAGCGCCCACTCCAGCATATGAATGTTCATCGCCGCGTTCGGCTGGGTAAAGCTGTTCTCCACCTGGCGATAAATCATCTCCGTGCCCGCTACCGGCAGGCGCTCGTCGATGTAATCCTGATCGAGCATGATTTTGGTTTTTGTCGCGCGGCCGATGAAGTGCACATCAAAACCGTCGGCGCGCAGCGCATCGCGAAGACGCGTCGCCTCTTCACGCCAGGCGTCATCCAGCGCGCGGTGATAGAGCAGCGAGACGACCGCCTGCTGGCTGCGGGTGGTCAGGTAGTCAATCTGGAACAGCTTGTGGCGCAGCGTGCGGTTGTCGCGAATGCCCGCGATCATGCGCGGCATCAGGGCGTTAATCAGCTCGCTCGCCGCCGGGAAACTGTCGACGCGAATACGGCTGCGCGTCTCCTGATCGAAAATGATGTGATAGAGGTCGTCGCCGTCATGCCAGAGGCGGAACTCGGCGCGCATGCGGTAGTGGCTTACCGGCGAGCGGAACACCTCCGGCGCTGGCGCGGCGAAAGGCGCCATCATGCTTTGCAGGCGCTCGGTTTTTTCGGCCAGCTGTGCGTCGTATTGATCGATAGGGAGATGTTCAGGGGTCATCATGCGTCCTGGGTGATAAAAATTTACGCCGGGATTGTAGGGAATGCGGGCGTGATGTCCAGCGTTGATTGTTTTTGCATCATCACAGATGGAAGTCTGGACTTCTGTCTGGCGCTCCATGTAGCATGCCGTTTCCGGTCTCCTGTGAGTGAAAAGGGAATCCAGTGCGAATCTGGAGCTGACGCGCAGCGGTAAAGACAGGTGGGATGAACGCGTTCGCAGACACTGCCGGCCCGCCGGTGGGAAGTCCTCATCCGTAACACACCTCCAAGCCCGAAGACCTGCCGGAGTCACGTCGCATCTCGCGCACTTATCGCGTTCTATCAAGTGCGCCTGCGGCATCCTACAAGTTAAGCGGATGCTTACATTAATGATGATAAAAAAAATCTCGCTGCTGACGGCGCTTTCCGTCACGGCGTTTTCTGGCTGGGCGCAGGATGGCGACTCAGATTCTCTGGTGGTGACCGCCAACCGTTTTCAGCAGCCGGTCAATACGGTGCTGGCGCCGACTGATGTCGTGACGCGTGAGCAAATCGATAAATGGCAGTCTAAAACGGTGCTGGATGTATTGCGTCGTTTGCCTGGCGTGGATATTTCACAAAACGGGGGAATGGGGCAACTCGCTTCCGTTTATGTCCGCGGCACGGATTCACGCCACGCGCTCATCCTGATGGATGGCGTACCAGTTTCTCGTCCAAACCTATCCAATGACTCTAATCTTTATCAAATCCCGGTGTCGCTAATTCAGCGTATTGAGTTTATTCGCGGGCCGCGTTCGGCGGTATATGGCTCCGGGGCTATTGGTGGCGTGATTAATATCATCACGCAGAGTGATGATGAAGTGTCACGCATTGATGCTGGTGTCGGTTCTAAGGGCTATCAGGAATATTCGGGCACGCTGCGTCAGCGTTTTGGCGACACGGTGGTGACGGCGATGGGGGCATACCAGACGACCCACGGATTTAACGTTCAGCCGGGATCGACATGGAGCCATGACAGCGACCGCGACGGTTATCGTAATAAAACGTTTTTTGGCAGCCTTCAGCATCATTTCTCTGACAACGTTGAGGGTTTCTTTCGCGGCTATGGCTATGCCAATAACGCCGATTACGATGTAGGCAGCCCGCCGTTTTCTCCGGCATTCAGCGCGGATGAAAACCAGTATGACAATCAGTCATGGGATACCGGATTACGCTATAACGCCGACATCTATTCTTCTCAGCTCATCGCCAGTTTCCAGAAGCTGAAAAGCTATAACTACAGTAGCCTTTATGGCCGTTACCAGGATGGCACGACGCTTGATCGCATGGAGCAGCGTTATATTCAGTGGGGTAACAACCTTGTTGTCGGTCACGGTTCCGTCAGTGCCGGAGTGGACTGGAAGCAGGAAAAACTCACCTCAACAACGCAGGCTGATACTGACCGCTATAAACGCGATACCACGGGGATTTACCTTACCGGCCAGCAGCAGGTGCTTGATGATGTCACGCTCGAAGCGTCAGGTCGTGAAGATCATGATGAGCAGTTTGGCTGGCATGGTACCTGGCAGACCGCTGCTGGGTGGGGGTTTGTGGATGGCTACCGTGCCACCCTTTCATATGGTACAGGGTTTCTGGCGCCGGGCCTGACCCAGCAGTTTGGGTCGCCGCAGTATGGTATTGCGTCCAACCCGGATCTTCAGCCGGAAAAATCCAGGCAGTGGGAAGCAGGCATTGAAGGGGTAACCGGTCCTCTGGACTGGCGCTTGTCGGCGTGGCGATACAAGATTGACAACCTGATAAGCTATAACAATGACGCTTATTACAACGTCAAATCCGCCACGATTAAAGGAGTGGAGTGGACTGGCAATCTGACTACCGGGCCTGTGAGTCATCAGCTTACGTTGCAGTATATCGATCCGCGTGATGATGAAACACATGAGCGCTTGCAGCGTCGCGCCAGACAACAAGTGAAATACGATCTCAGCGGTGAAGTCTCAGACTTTGGGTGGGATGTCACTTACCAGTATATCGGCGAGCGCGAAGATACTAACTTTAACGCTATCCCATCAGAAAAAGTGAAGCTCGGCGGCGTCAGTCTGTGGGATGTCGCGGTTTCGTATCCGGTCACCTCTCACCTTACAGTTCGTGGTAAAATAGCTAATCTGTTCGATAAAGATTACGAGACGGCTTATGGCTACCAAACTGCAGGACGGGAGTACAACTTGTCAGGCAGCTACACCTTCTGAGGCCCGCCCAACCATACTGGTTTTTGACTCGGGTGTGGGTGGGCTTTCTGTTTATGATGAGATCCGGCATCTCCTGCCGGATCTGCATTACATCTACGCTTTCGATAACGTTGCATTCCCATACGGTGAGAAGAGCGAAGCGTTTATCGTTGAGCGCGTGGTCGAGATTGTGACCGCCGTTCAGGCGCGCTACCCTCTGGCGCTTGCCGTTATCGCCTGCAACTCCGCCAGTACGGTTTCTCTCCCTGCTCTACGTGAAAAATTCGCGTTTCCTGTTGTGGGCGTCGTGCCTGCTATCAAACCAGCCGCGCGTCTGACGGCGAACGGCGTGGTGGGGCTGCTGGCGACTCGCGGAACGGTTAAGCGTCCTTATACGCATGAGCTGATTGCGCGCTTCGCCAATGAATGCCAGATAGAAATGCTGGGTTCAGCGGAGCTGGTGGAAATTGCCGAAGCGAAACTGCACGGCGAGCCGGTTTCTCTGGAAGCGCTGCGTCGCGTGCTGCGTCCGTGGCTGCGCATGCCTGAGCCGCCGGATACCGTGGTCCTCGGTTGTACGCACTTCCCGTTGCTGGCCGACGAGCTGTTGCAGGTGTTGCCGGAAGGCACCCGGCTGGTGGATTCTGGCGCGGCGATTGCCAGACGCACTGCCTGGCTGCTGGAGCATGAAGCGCCGGATGCGTGTTCTTCTGATGAGAATATTGCGTACTGCATGGCATTAACGCCGGAAGTTGCGCAGTTAATGTCCGTTTTGCAGCGTTATGGCTTTAATAAGCTCGAAAAATTGCCAGTTTAAAAGGCTTTTGCACAAAAAAGAGACGGTCAGAAAGTTTTTTGAAATTAGGGGTTGTCAGGCGCAAAGAACTCCCTATAATGCGCCTCCACTGACACGGCACAACGGCGAACGAGCCGGCCCGTCAGGCAGACGAAAGCGAAAATAAACGCTTGACTCTGAAAGAGGAAAGCGTAATATACGCCACCTCGCGACAGCAGGCTGAACGCCGCGTCGCACCGCTCTTTAACAATTTATCAGACAATCTGTGTGGGCACTCGGGGCACTGATATCTTAACGTCTACGGACGATAAACGAATATCAAGTCTCAAGTGAACAACAGTTAATTCATTACGAACTAACAGTTTAATTCTTTGAGCATCAGACTTTTAATTGAAGAGTTTGATCATGGCTCAGATTGAACGCTGGCGGCAGGCCTAACACATGCAAGTCGAACGGTAACAGGGAGCAGCTTGCTGCTCTGCTGACGAGTGGCGGACGGGTGAGTAATGTCTGGGAAACTGCCTGATGGAGGGGGATAACTACTGGAAACGGTAGCTAATACCGCATAACGTCTTCGGACCAAAGTGGGGGACCTTCGGGCCTCATGCCATCAGATGTGCCCAGATGGGATTAGCTAGTAGGTGGGGTAACGGCTCACCTAGGCGACGATCCCTAGCTGGTCTGAGAGGATGACCAGCCACACTGGAACTGAGACACGGTCCAGACTCCTACGGGAGGCAGCAGTGGGGAATATTGCACAATGGGCGCAAGCCTGATGCAGCCATGCCGCGTGTATGAAGAAGGCCTTCGGGTTGTAAAGTACTTTCAGCGAGGAGGAAGGGATTGTGGTTAATAACCGCAGTCATTGACGTTACTCGCAGAAGAAGCACCGGCTAACTCCGTGCCAGCAGCCGCGGTAATACGGAGGGTGCAAGCGTTAATCGGAATTACTGGGCGTAAAGCGCACGCAGGCGGTCTGTTAAGTCAGATGTGAAATCCCCGGGCTCAACCTGGGAACTGCATTTGAAACTGGCAGGCTTGAGTCTCGTAGAGGGGGGTAGAATTCCAGGTGTAGCGGTGAAATGCGTAGAGATCTGGAGGAATACCGGTGGCGAAGGCGGCCCCCTGGACGAAGACTGACGCTCAGGTGCGAAAGCGTGGGGAGCAAACAGGATTAGATACCCTGGTAGTCCACGCCGTAAACGATGTCGACTTGGAGGTTGTGCCCTTGAGGCGTGGCTTCCGGAGCTAACGCGTTAAGTCGACCGCCTGGGGAGTACGGCCGCAAGGTTAAAACTCAAATGAATTGACGGGGGCCCGCACAAGCGGTGGAGCATGTGGTTTAATTCGATGCAACGCGAAGAACCTTACCTGGTCTTGACATCCAGAGAATCCTGCAGAGATGCGGGAGTGCCTTCGGGAACTCTGAGACAGGTGCTGCATGGCTGTCGTCAGCTCGTGTTGTGAAATGTTGGGTTAAGTCCCGCAACGAGCGCAACCCTTATCCTTTGTTGCCAGCACGTGATGGTGGGAACTCAAAGGAGACTGCCGGTGATAAACCGGAGGAAGGTGGGGATGACGTCAAGTCATCATGGCCCTTACGACCAGGGCTACACACGTGCTACAATGGCGCATACAAAGAGAAGCGAACTCGCGAGAGCAAGCGGACCTCATAAAGTGCGTCGTAGTCCGGATTGGAGTCTGCAACTCGACTCCATGAAGTCGGAATCGCTAGTAATCGTGGATCAGAATGCCACGGTGAATACGTTCCCGGGCCTTGTACACACCGCCCGTCACACCATGGGAGTGGGTTGCAAAAGAAGTAGGTAGCTTAACCTTCGGGAGGGCGCTTACCACTTTGTGATTCATGACTGGGGTGAAGTCGTAACAAGGTAACCGTAGGGGAACCTGCGGTTGGATCACCTCCTTACCTGAAAGATACAACCTCGTAGTGCTCACACAGATTGTCTGATAGAAAGTAAAGAAGCAAAACCTCTACAGGCTTGTAGCTCAGGTGGTTAGAGCGCACCCCTGATAAGGGTGAGGTCGGTGGTTCAAGTCCACTCAGGCCTACCAACTCCGCAGGAGTTGAAGAGGTTTAACTACGATGGGGCTATAGCTCAGCTGGGAGAGCGCCTGCTTTGCACGCAGGAGGTCTGCGGTTCGATCCCGCATAGCTCCACCATCACTTCAGAGTGTACTCGATGAGTATACTGCGAAGTATTTGCTCTTTAACAATCCGGAACAAGCTGAAAATTGAAACAGACATGCTGTTGCATTTCTCCGTAATAAGGAATGCGCGGTGTGTCAGAGTCTCTCAAACTCGCAGCACGAAGACTTCTTCGGGTTGTGAGGTTAAGCGAACAAGCGTACACGGTGGATGCCCTGGCAGTCAGAGGCGATGAAGGACGTGCTAATCTGCGAAAAGCGCCGGTAAGGTGATATGAACCGTTATAACCGGCGATGTCCGAATGGGGAAACCCGGTGCACTTCGGTGCATCATCGTTTGATGAATACATAGTCAAACGAGGCGAACCGGGGGAACTGAAACATCTAAGTACCCCGAGGAAAAGAAATCAACCGAGATTCCCCCAGTAGCGGCGAGCGAACGGGGAACAGCCCAGAGCCTGAATCAGCGTGTGTGTCAGTGGAACGGTCTGGAAAGGCCGGCGATACAGGGTGACAGCCCCGTACACGAAGGCACACAGGTTGTGAGCTCGATGAGTAGGGCGGGACACGTGATATCCTGTCTGAAGATGGGGGGACCATCCTCCAAGGCTAAATACTCCTGACTGACCGATAGTGAACCAGTACCGTGAGGGAAAGGCGAAAAGAACCCCGGCGAGGGGAGTGAAACAGAACCTGAAACCGTGTACGTACAAGCAGTGGGAGCCTTCGTAAGAGGGTGACTGCGTACCTTTTGTATAATGGGTCAGCGACTTATATTCTGTAGCAAGGTTAACCGCATAGGGGAGCCGAAGGGAAACCGAGTCTTAATTGGGCGTTAAGTTGCAGGGTATAGACCCGAAACCCGGTGATCTAGCCATGGGCAGGTTGAAGGTTGGGTAACACTAACTGGAGGACCGAACCGACTAATGTTGAAAAATTAGCGGATGACCTGTGGCTGGGGGTGAAAGGCCAATCAAACCGGGAGATAGCTGGTTCTCCCCGAAAGCTATTTAGGTAGCGCCTCGTGAACTCATCTCCGGGGGTAGAGCACTGTTTCGGCTAGGGGGCCATCCCGGCTTACCAACCCGATGCAAACTGCGAATACCGGAGAATGTTATCACGGGAGACACACGGCGGGTGCTAACGTCCGTCGTGAAGAGGGAAACAACCCAGACCGCCAGCTAAGGTCCCAAAGTCATGGTTAAGTGGGAAACGATGTGGGAAGGCCCAGACAGCCAGGATGTTGGCTTAGAAGCAGCCATCATTTAAAGAAAGCGTAATAGCTCACTGGTCGAGTCGGCCTGCGCGGAAGATGTAACGGGGCTAAACCATGCACCGAAGCTGCGGCAGCGACACTATGTGTTGTTGGGTAGGGGAGCGTTCTGTAAGCCTGTGAAGGTGTGCTGTGAGGCATGCTGGAGGTATCAGAAGTGCGAATGCTGACATAAGTAACGATAAAGCGGGTGAAAAGCCCGCTCGCCGGAAGACCAAGGGTTCCTGTCCAACGTTAATCGGGGCAGGGTGAGTCGACCCCTAAGGCGAGGCCGAAAGGCGTAGTCGATGGGAAACAGGTTAATATTCCTGTACTTGGTGTTACTGCGAAGGGGGGACGGAGAAGGCTATGTCGGCCGGGCGACGGTTGTCCCGGTTTAAGCGTGTAGGCTGACTTTCCAGGCAAATCCGGAAAGTTAAGGCTGAGGCGTGATGACGAGGCACCACGGTGCTGAAGTGACAAATGCCCTGCTTCCAGGAAAAGCCTCTAAGCATCAGGTAACATCAAATCGTACCCCAAACCGACACAGGTGGTCAGGTAGAGAATACCAAGGCGCTTGAGAGAACTCGGGTGAAGGAACTAGGCAAAATGGTGCCGTAACTTCGGGAGAAGGCACGCTGACATGTAGGTGAAGCCCCTGCGGGTGGAGCTGAAGTCAGTCGAAGATACCAGCTGGCTGCAACTGTTTATTAAAAACACAGCACTGTGCAAACACGAAAGTGGACGTATACGGTGTGACGCCTGCCCGGTGCCGGAAGGTTAATTGATGGGGTTATCGCAAGAGAAGCTCCTGATCGAAGCCCCGGTAAACGGCGGCCGTAACTATAACGGTCCTAAGGTAGCGAAATTCCTTGTCGGGTAAGTTCCGACCTGCACGAATGGCGTAATGATGGCCAGGCTGTCTCCACCCGAGACTCAGTGAAATTGAACTCGCTGTGAAGATGCAGTGTACCCGCGGCAAGACGGAAAGACCCCGTGAACCTTTACTACAGCTTGACACTGAACATTGAGCCTTGATGTGTAGGATAGGTGGGAGGCTTTGAAGCGTGGACGCCAGTCTGCGTGGAGCCAACCTTGAAATACCACCCTTTAATGTTTGATGTTCTAACCTGGCGCCGTGATCCGGCGTGGGGACAGTGTCTGGTGGGTAGTTTGACTGGGGCGGTCTCCTCCCAAAGTGTAACGGAGGAGCACGAAGGTCAGCTAATCCTGGTCGGACATCAGGAGGTTAGTGCAATGGCATAAGCTGGCTTGACTGCGAGAGTGACGGCTCGAGCAGGTGCGAAAGCAGGTCATAGTGATCCGGTGGTTCTGTATGGAAGGGCCATCGCTCAACGGATAAAAGGTACTCCGGGGATAACAGGCTGATACCGCCCAAGAGTTCATATCGACGGCGGTGTTTGGCACCTCGATGTCGGCTCATCACATCCTGGGGCTGAAGTAGGTCCCAAGGGTATGGCTGTTCGCCATTTAAAGTGGTACGCGAGCTGGGTTTAGAACGTCGTGAGACAGTTCGGTCCCTATCTGCCGTGGGCGCTGGAGAATTGAGGGGGGCTGCTCCCAGTACGAGAGGACCGGAGTGGACGCATCACTGGTGTTCGGGTTGTCATGCCAATGGCACTGCCCGGTAGCTAAATGCGGAAGAGATAAGTGCTGAAAGCATCTAAGCACGAAACTTGCCCCGAGATGAGTTCTCCCTGACTCCTTGAGAGTCCTGAAGGAACGTTGAAGACGACGACGTTGATAGGCCGGGTGTGTAAGCGCAGCGATGCGTTGAGCTAACCGGTACTAATGAACCGTGAGGCTTAACCTTACAACGCCAAAGAAGTCTGGCGTGTTGAGAGAGATATTCAGCTTGTGACGGATAAACGTTCATGGCGTAAAGCGGTGGACGAACAGAATTTGCCTGGCGGCTGTAGCGCGGTGGTCCCACCTGACCCCATGCCGAACTCAGAAGTGAAACGCCGTAGCGCCGATGGTAGTGTGGGGCCTCCCCATGCGAGAGTAGGGAACTGCCAGGCATCAAATTAAGCAGTAAGCCGGAACAATAATCCGGTGGTGTGAAGAAATTCGGTGGAGCGGTAGTTCAGTCGGTTAGAATACCTGCCTGTCACGCAGGGGGTCGCGGGTTCGAGTCCCGTCCGTTCCGCCACCCTATTTAGGGGCGTAGTTCAATTGGTAGAGCACCGGTCTCCAAAACCGGGTGTTGGGGGTTCGAGTCCCTCCGCCCCTGCCAGAAATTATCCTTAGCTTCGGCTAAGGATTTTTTTTATCTGTTTTTTACCGAATAACCCCTCCTTTTATCGTCTCTTTCCCTTTGTAATATTCCACAAACCACAAATTAAGTGATTACCGGGATCTTCAGAAGATCTTTTATGCTGCTGTTTTTATCACTATTTTGCAGCCAGATAGCATAAAGCGGGCGAGAAAGCGTCGTGCTATCCAGCACCGGATGTAGATCATTTTTTTCTTTAGCCCAGTTAACCGGTAGCCAGGTACATCCCTGTAATTCCGGCAGCATTTTTCTGGCGATATCGGCCGAACTGGTTGTCAGCACAGGAATATCCTCTGGCGTCACCAGCCCTGCCTCGTTCTGCTGAAAATCAGGTCCCCACTCAAGTCGAAGATAATTAAGGCTGGTCTTGCTACGTTCCGGCGTGGCGCAATAAAGGCCGAGGGTAAAATGCCCCAGCAACTGGCTCGAAAACTCATCCATTTTGGGCGCTTCAGTGGTGATCAGCAGATCCAACTGCCGTTCATGCAACTGTTTAACCAAGGACTGTCGCTGAGCGATACGCGCCTCAAATTGCATACTCCCTTTCTCCCGGTACAGCCTTGTCAGCCATTCGGAGAGCATACACTCCCAAAGAGACGCGCTGGCCCCAATAGAAAAAAGGTTATGGCGAGACGTCTGTGCGACATCTTTACGGGCCGTCTGCCATATATTCATCAGATTTTCAGCATAAGGTAATAGTCTTTCACCCGCGGCCGTGAGGCGTATGTTATTGCGGTGACGAGTAAAAAGGTTAACACCCAGTTGATTTTCCAGCTGACGGATGCGAAAGCTCACCGCTGACTGTGTCAGGTAAAGCGCTTCAGCCGCCCTGCCAAAATGGCGCGTTCGGCTGACTTCAAGAAAGGTTTTCAGCAAGTCGGTATCCACATCCCACTCCACAAAAAAATTTGTCGTAATGATTTAAATGTTTTGTTTTACACTCTGTCAAGCGTAACTAATACTCCGCGCCATAAATAGCTCGGCCAAGAGAATTAGGAGCGTGTAGGATGGCGGAAAGCTTTACGACGACTAATCGATTTTTCGACAACAAATATTATCCGCGCGGGTTCTCTCGCCATGGTGATTTCACGATTAAAGAAGCACAGCTGCTTGAGCGTCATGGCTATGCCTTTAATGAACTTGATCTCGGCAAGCGTGAGCCTGTGACTGCTGAAGAAAAGCAATTTGTTGATGTCTGTCGAGGTATTCGCGAACCTGCTACTGAAGCAGAACGCGTGTGGTCCAAATACATGACACGAATCAAACGTCCCAAGCGTTTCCATACCCTGTCTGGCGGCAAGCCGCAAATGGAAGGGATGGACGATTTTGTGGAAACGGATGAGTAATCATAAATGGGGCGCAAGCCCCATTTGTCTTATGTATCGCCCGCTGGCGGCTTATATACCTGGATAATGTTATTCCCGTTATGCCATAAGTTTTTGCAAGTGCGCCAGCATCCTGTCTATTGCGCGATAACTCAGCGCTTCCTGCAAATGTTCACGACCAATCCTTTCCTTCTGTTCGCTATCTGCGATAGTGCGCGCTACTTTAAGTAAACGCTGCCAGGCGCGAATGGATAGTCCCAGTTTAATTAACGCCGCTTCAAGCCACTGCGCATCTGTCGGGCTAAGTACGCAGAACTGGCGTATCTCCCGATTATCCAGCATGGCGTTGAGCTTCCCTTGCCGTGCAAATTGACATTCACGGCTTTGAAGTACCCGTTCTCGTACTTGTGAGCTGCTTTCGCCTGCCTGTCCCGCCTGACTAAGCATACCTGGCGGAGGAAGAGGAATTTCGATTGAGATATCAAACCTGTCGAGAAAGGGGCCTGAAAGACGACCGAGATAACGTAGCGTTTGTTCTGGCGAGCAGCGGTTATGATTCCCTTTGTAGTGTCCTGTCGGGCTGGGGTTCATGGCGGCGATAAGCTGAAAGCGCGCCGGATAGGTTAATTTCGCCCGCGTCCGTGAAAGATGAATTTGCCCGGATTCGATGGGTTCGCGTAATGCATCCAGCACCCGCCGCTCAAACTCAGGTAATTCATCAAGGAAAAGCACGCCATTATGAGCCAGTGAAATCTCGCCCGGCGCAGGTATTGCTCCTCCACCCACCATGGCATTCAGCGATGCGCTATGGTGAGGGGCTCTGAATGGCCGCTGACGCCACTGATGATTCAATGCGACGGGATTGACCAGACTCAGTATTGCGGCGCTCTCCAGCGCCTCCTGGTCGCTCAGAGGCGGAAGTAACCCATTGAGTCTGCTGGCGAGCATCGTTTTTCCCGTGCCGGGCGGCCCTATAAACAGCAAGTTATGGCCGCCTGCTGCCGTTAACTCCAGTGCGCGCTTTCCCTGCGGTTGCCCGATAACGTCGTTCAGGTCTCCCGCTGGCGCTCTGAATTCAAAGCCGGATGGCTGAGCAGGTTCCAGCGTGGTTTTCCCTTCAAGAAAAGCACAGACCTCCTGTAAATGATGAGCGACAAGACAACCCTCTTTGTTAATGAGCCCAACTTCTTGCGCATTGTCATGCGCGACGATAATTTTCCTTTTACACCCAAGCGCCTCCATAGCGGCTGAAATAGCGCCGGGTACGCCTCTTAACGCGCCTGTAAGCGCAAGCTCTCCTACAAATTCATATTCACCAAGATGCGATGCGTGCAGCTGCTCAGAAGCAGCGAGAAGCGCTATCGCAATTGGCAAATCATAGCGTCCTCCTTCTTTTGGCAGATCGGCAGGGGCAAGATTAATAGTGATCTTTTTCGCCGGAAAATCATAACCACTATTGATGATCGCGCTACGTACCCGATCCCGGGATTCTTTAACGGTTGTTTCCGGCAGGCCGACAATCGTCAGGCCTGGCAGCCCTGCGCTGATATGAACCTCGACCGTCACGAGAGGTGCTTTAACCCCAAGCGCAGCGCGAGTATGGATAACTGATAGCGACATAACCCCTCCTCAGGCGTGAAGCATCGCCAGAATAAAGAGGTTTATCGAGGTGAAATACGCGCTTATTCGATACATATAGCGATCTTTTTCTGCAAGATATTGCATATTTAAAATTTGCCCGAGATGTCTCGCAAAAGCGTAATAAGTTTTCAGAAGAGCATTGCGCCGGCAGGCGCGATCGCTAAAAATCCTGAAAAAATTTCAGTTAACGCTACTGGTTGATTACGTTGGGTTTTAATAGATTTGCTGAATGTATTGCAGTGCTGCGTCATAAATATTTCTTGTCACAGCTTTGTTCTCTGTGATAACTCTTAGGTATTCCTTCGAATATGACGTAAGTACATACAGAAATGACAACCCTTCTACTAGTGATTAGCCTGGTCGTGATTAGCGTGGTGGTGATTATTAACCCACCGTGCGGGGCTGCACTCGGAAGAAGAAAGGCTTAGAAATCAAGCCTGAATCGTCGAAAACCCCCGCACCGAAAGGTCCGGGGGTTTTTTTATGACCTAAAACTTAAGCGAGGAACAGAGAATGAGTAGCAGCATAAAATTCTGTTGTCCGCATTGTAAGGCGGGGAACTAACTATGAATGGTGCACAGTGGGTGGTACATGCTTTGCGAGCTCAGGGAGTGGATACCGTATTTGGCTATCCGGGCGGGGCGATAATGCCGGTTTATGATGCGTTATACGACGGCGGCGTGGAACACCTACTGTGTCGGCATGAGCAGGGCGCAGCAATGGCGGCCATCGGCTATGCACGCGCTACCGGTAAAACCGGCGTATGTATCGCTACCTCCGGGCCAGGCGCTACCAATCTGATCACGGGCCTTGCGGATGCGCTGCTGGATTCGGTTCCCGTTGTGGCAATCACCGGGCAGGTCGCGGCGCCGCTTATCGGTACCGATGCCTTTCAGGAAGTCGACGTACTCGGTCTGTCGCTTGCCTGTACCAAACACAGCTTTCTCGTAGAGTCGCTGGACGAGCTGCCGGAAATCATGGCGCATGCTTTTCATCTGGCGAGCTCGGGTCGTCCTGGGCCGGTACTGATCGATATTCCTAAAGACATTCAACTGGCCAGTGGGGAGCTTGAGCCATGGCTTTCCAGTGTCGAGGATACGTTTGTTATCCCTCAGGCGGAGCTGGAACAGGCGCGTACCTTACTGAGCCAGGCTGAAAAACCTATGCTCTATGTCGGCGGTGGCGTCGGCATGGCGCAGGCGGTGCCGGCGCTGCGCGAATTTATGGCGCAAACGCAGATCCCTTGCGCGGTCACGCTGAAAGGGCTTGGCGCTGTGGAAGCGAGCTATCCGTGGTATGTCGGCATGCTGGGTATGCACGGCACTAAAGCCGCGAACCTGGCGGTGCAGGAGTGCGATTTGCTGATAGCGGTTGGCGCGCGCTTTGACGATCGCGTCACCGGTAAGCTCAATACTTTTGCTCCCCACGCCAAAGTTATCCATATGGATATCGATCCGGCTGAACTGAACAAGCTGCGTCAGGCGCATGTAGGGCTGCAGGGCGATCTCAATGCTTTATTACCCGCGCTGCAACGTCCGATGACGATCGACGCCTGGCGTGAGCGCGTCGCGGCGCTGCGAAGTGAACATGACTGGCGTTACGATCATCCCGGCGAAGGCATTTTTGCACCGTTGTTATTAAAGCAGCTCTCTGACCGCAAACCGGCAAACAGCGTTGTGACCACCGATGTAGGCCAGCATCAGATGTGGGCGGCGCAGCACATGCGCTTTAGCCGCCCGGAAAATTTCATCACCTCAAGTGGTCTCGGCACGATGGGGTTTGGACTGCCCGCGGCGGTAGGTGCACAAGTGGCGCGCCCTGACGATACCGTTATCTGCGTGACGGGCGACGGCTCCTTCATGATGAACATTCAGGAGCTGGGTACCGTGAAGCGTAAGCAATTGCCCCTGAAGATTGTTCTGCTGGATAACCAGCGCCTTGGAATGGTGCGCCAGTGGCAGCAGCTTTTCTTCTCAGAGCGTTATAGCGAGACGAATCTGTCTGATAACCCTGATTTTCTGACGCTGGCCAGCGCCTTTGGCATTGCCGGTCAGCGCATCACCCGTAAAGACCAGGTGGAAGCCGCGCTGGAGGCTATGTTCAACAGCGAAGGTCCTTATCTGCTGCACGTTTCAATCGATGAAGCTGAAAACGTCTGGCCTCTGGTGCCTCCTGGCGCCAGCAACTCACAAATGCTGGAGAAAATATCATGATGCAACATCAACTCGCCGTACAGGCTCGCTTTCGACCGGAAACCCTGGAACGTGTGCTGCGCGTGGTGCGTCACCGTGGCTTTCAAATTTGCGCCATGAATATGGCGGCTGGCGCTAATGCGGAAAATATAAATATTGAGCTGACCGTTGCCAGCCCTCGTCCAGTCGAATTACTGTTTAGTCAGCTAAGCAAACTGGTCGATGTCGCGTGCGTCGAAATCCAGCAACCCACATCACAACAAATCCGCGCCTGAGCGCAAAAGGAAGAAGAAAAATGACGACGAAAAAAGCTGATTACATTTGGTTCAACGGCGAAATGGTTCCCTGGGGCGAGGCGAAAGTTCACGTCATGTCCCATGCGTTGCACTATGGTACATCAGTCTTTGAAGGGATCCGCTGTTACGATTCGCATAAAGGGCCGGTCGTGTTCCGCCATCGTGAACATATGCAGCGCCTGCGTGATTCCGCCAAAATTTATCGCTTCCCGGTTAGCCAGTCTGTTGATGAGTTAATGGAAGCCTGTCGCCAGGTCATTCGTGAAAACAAACTCACCAGCGCGTACATCCGTCCGCTGGTGTTCGTGGGCGATGTCGGTATGGGTGTTAACCCGCCTGAGGGCTACAAGACGGACGTCATTATCGCCGCGTTCCCGTGGGGCGCGTATCTGGGTGCGGAAGCGCTGGATCAGGGGATCGACGCGATGGTCTCTTCATGGAATCGCGCGGCGCCAAACACCATTCCTACCGCCGCCAAAGCAGGCGGTAACTACCTTTCCTCTCTTTTGGTCGGCAGTGAAGCGCGTCGTCACGGTTACCAGGAAGGCATCGCGCTGGATGTTCACGGTTATATCTCTGAAGGCGCGGGCGAAAACCTGTTTGAAGTTAAAGATGGCGTCATCTATACCCCGCCGTTTACCTCTTCCGCGCTGCCTGGCATCACCCGTGACGCCATCATCAAGCTTGCCAAAGATATGGGCATTGAAGTCCGTGAGCAGGTGCTCTCCCGTGAATCCCTGTACCTGGCCGATGAAGTGTTTATGTCCGGCACTGCGGCGGAAATCACGCCGGTGCGTAGCGTAGATGGCATTCAGGTAGGCGAAGGCCGCTGTGGCCCGGTCACCAAACGCGTTCAGCAGGCATTCTTTGGCCTGTTCACCGGTGAGACCGAAGATAAATGGGGCTGGCTGGACCAGGTTAACCCGTAAGCACAATAACACCTGCACGGGCGGCATCAGCCGCCCGGCTTTTGTAGAGACTGGAGTGAAAAGCATGCCTAAGTACCGTTCTGCCACCACCACGCACGGCCGCAATATGGCGGGTGCCCGCGCCTTATGGCGCGCCACGGGAATGACCGATGCCGATTTCGGCAAGCCAATTATCGCGGTTGTGAACTCCTTTACTCAGTTTGTGCCGGGCCATGTGCATCTGCGCGATCTGGGAAAACTGGTTGCGGAGCAAATCGAGGCGGCTGGCGGCGTGGCGAAAGAGTTCAACACCATCGCGGTGGATGACGGCATCGCTATGGGACACGGCGGCATGCTCTATTCACTGCCGTCCCGCGAGCTTATTGCCGACTCTGTCGAGTATATGGTGAACGCCCACTGTGCGGACGCTATGGTTTGTATCTCCAACTGCGACAAAATCACCCCCGGGATGCTGATGGCCTCCCTGCGTCTGAACATTCCGGTGATTTTCGTCTCCGGCGGTCCGATGGAAGCCGGTAAAACCAAACTTTCCGACCAGATAATCAAACTTGATCTGGTCGATGCGATGATTCAGGGGGCGAACCCGCATGTCAGCGACGAGCAGAGCGACCAGGTAGAACGTTCCGCCTGCCCGACCTGCGGCTCCTGCTCCGGCATGTTCACCGCCAACTCCATGAACTGTCTGACCGAGGCGCTGGGCCTGTCGCAGCCGGGCAACGGCTCGCTGCTGGCGACCCATGCCGATCGTAAAGATCTCTTCATCAATGCGGGCAAACGCATCGTTTCGCTCACCAAACGTTATTACGAGCAGGACGACGCCAGCGTATTGCCGCGCAATATCGCGAGCAAAGCGGCGTTTGAAAACGCCATGACGCTCGACATCGCGATGGGCGGCTCCACCAACACTGTCCTGCATCTGCTGGCCGCGGCCCAGGAAGCGGAAATCGACTTTACGATGAGCGATATCGACCGTCTCTCCCGCAAAGTACCGCAGCTGTGCAAAGTGGCGCCCAGCACCCAGAAATACCATATGGAAGATGTTCACCGCGCGGGCGGGGTCATCGGCATTCTCGGGGAACTGGATCGCGCCGGTCTTCTGAACCGCGAGGTGAATAACGTGCTGGGGCTGACGCTGCCGCAGACGCTTGAACAGTACGACGTCATGCTCACCCAGGATAGCGCGGTGAAAGAGATGTACCGCGCAGGTCCGGCGGGCATTCGCACCACGCAGGCGTTTTCGCAATCCTGCCGCTGGGATTCGCTGGATGACGATCGTCAGGAGGGCTGCATCCGCTCGCTGGAACATGCCTACAGCCAGGATGGCGGCCTTGCGGTGCTGTATGGCAACTTCGCAGAAAACGGCTGCATAGTGAAAACGGCGGGCGTTGATGAAGATAGTCTGGTGTTCCGCGGCCCGGCGAAAGTCTATGAAAGCCAGGACGACGCGGTTGAAGCGATCCTTGGCGGTAAGGTCGTCGCGGGCGATGTGGTGGTGATCCGCTACGAAGGGCCGAAAGGCGGTCCGGGTATGCAGGAGATGCTCTATCCGACCAGCTTCCTGAAATCAATGGGCCTCGGTAAAGCCTGCGCGCTTATTACTGATGGTCGTTTCTCGGGCGGCACGTCCGGGCTTTCCATCGGCCACGTCTCTCCGGAAGCCGCCAGCGGGGGCAACATCGCGCTTATCGAAGATGGCGATATGATAGCGATTGATATCCCCAACCGCGGTATCCAGCTTGAAGTCAGCGACCAGCAGCTTGCGGCGCGCCGTGAAGCGCAGGAAGCGCGCGGTGCTGACGCCTGGACGCCGCGTAACCGCGAGCGTCAGGTTTCCTTCGCGTTGCGCGCTTACGCAAGCCTCGCCACCAGCGCCGATAAAGGCGCCGTGCGCGATAAATCGAAGCTGGGAGGCTGATCATGGCCGAATCGCAACCGCTTTCCGCCGCCCCCTGCGGGGCGGAATATCTGCGCGCCGTGCTGCGCTCTCCGGTCTATGAAGTGGCGCAGGTTACGCCGCTGCAAAAGATGGAGAAGCTGTCGGCACGGCTTAATAACGTGGTGCTGGTGAAGCGCGAAGACCGCCAGCCGGTACACAGCTTTAAGCTGCGCGGCGCTTACGCCATGATGGCGAATCTCAATGACGAGCAGAAAGCGCGTGGCGTGATTACCGCTTCTGCGGGCAATCATGCGCAGGGCGTGGCGCTTTCGGCATCCCGTCTGGGCATTAAATCGCTTATCGTTATGCCGGTCACCACGGCGGATATCAAAGTGGATGCGGTACGCGGTTTCGGCGGCGAAGTGCTGCTGCATGGCGCGAATTTCGACGAGGCGAAAGCCCATGCGATTTCGCTCTCTCAGCAGGGTTTTACTTACGTGCCGCCGTTCGATCATCCCGCCGTTATCGCCGGGCAGGGAACGCTGGCGCTGGAGCTGCTTCAGCAGGACGCGCATATCGATCGCGTATTTGTACCGGTCGGCGGCGGCGGTCTGGCTGCAGGCGTCGCGGTGTTGATCAAACAGCTGATGCCGCAGATCAAAGTGATCGCTGTCGAAGCTGCCGATTCCGCCTGCCTGAAAGCGGCGCTTGAGGCCGGGCACCCGGTCGATTTACCGCGCGTCGGTCTGTTTGCGGAAGGCGTGGCGGTAAAACGTATCGGTGATGAGACGTTCCGTGTTTGTCAGGAGTATCTCGACGACATCATCACTGTAGACAGCGATGCAATCTGCGCGGCAATGAAAGATCTGTTTGAAGATGTCCGCGCGGTGGCGGAGCCTTCCGGCGCGCTGGCGCTGGCGGGCATGAAAAAGTACGTCGCGCAGCATGATATTCGCGGCGAGCGTCTGGCCCATGTGCTCTCTGGCGCCAACGTGAACTTCCACGGGCTGCGCTATGTCTCTGAACGCTGCGAACTCGGCGAACAGCGCGAGGCGCTGCTGGCGGTGACGATCCCGGAAGAGAAAGGCAGCTTCCTGAAATTCTGCCAGTTGCTGGGCGGACGCGCGGTCACGGAGTTTAACTACCGCTTCGCCGATGCCAAAGACGCCTGCATTTTCGTCGGCGTGCGGATCAGCCGCGGGCTTGAAGAGCGGCATGAGATCATCGCGCAGTTAACGGGCGACGGCTATGGCGTGGTGGATCTCTCCGACGACGAGATGGCGAAGCTGCATGTGCGCTACATGGTCGGCGGGCGCCCTTCGCGGCCGCTGCGCGAGCGGCTGTACAGCTTTGAATTCCCGGAGGCGCCGGGCGCGCTGCTGCGTTTTCTGCACACGCTCGGCACGCACTGGAACATTTCGCTGTTCCATTACCGCAGCCATGGCACCGACTACGGGCGCGTGCTGGCGGCCTTTGAACTCAGCGAACATGAGCCGGATTTCGAAACCCGGCTTAATGAGCTTGGTTACGAGTGCCATGATGAAACCGGCAACCCGGCGTTTCGATTCTTTCTCGCGGGTTAACGGTAGCCCGGCAGGAGTTTCCAGAAGGCTTCAACAAGCGGCTCATGCAGCCGCTTTTTTTGTGCGCACACGCCAAGCTCGAACGGCGTCTTTTCATCGCTGCGCTCAAGGATCAGCACGCGGTTGCGCACCGGCTCAGGGCTATTTTCCAGCACGACTTCCGGTATCAGCGCCACGCCGCAGCCCAGCGCCACCATTGACACCATCGCTTCATGTCCGGCGACGGTCGCGTAAATAAACGGATTACTGATTTTATGACGGCGAAACCACAGCTCAATGCGCCGCCGTACCGGGCCCTGATCCGGCATGATAAACGGCACTTTCGTCCAGTCCGGCTCTGGTATGGAAACCTGCGCGCGCACCGGGCAAGGGAGCGCTGGGGCTATCAGCACCACGCTCAGGTTTTCCAGCATCGAGAATGCGACCGCGGCGGGCAGGGCTTCCGGCTTACCAGCGATAGCGATATCGGCCTCGCCGGAATTGACCTTTTCCACGGCGTCAGCCGCATCGCCGGTAGTCAGCTTAATCTCTACCGAAGGGTGTTCGGCGCGAAAGCGATCGAGGATCGGCGGCAGATGGCTGTACGCGGCCGTCACCGAGCAAAACAGATGCAGCTCGCCTGAGAGCGTCGGCCCCTGCTGGTCGATCGTGTGGCGCAACTGCTGGTATTGCAGCAGCGTCTGTTGCGCGAACTGGCGCAGCGCTTCGCCCGCTTCGGTCAGCGTGACGGCGCGGTTATCGCGAATAAACAGCGGCTGGGCCAGATCCTCCTCCAGCCGCTGGATCTGGCGTGACAGCGTCGAAGGACTGACGTGCATGGCCCGCGCGCTGCGGCCAAAATGGCGGCTTTCCGCCAGATGCAGGAACATTTTCAGATCGCGTAGATCCACAGAGGCGACTCCCTGAGATGGCGTTGCGGAAAACGCAACGTGATGTTGTCAATATATCAATTTCCGCAACGAATTTCCTGTCATATAGTGGTCTTAACCGGTTTCAGGTTACCGGTGTGGCGGCTTTCTCTGACCGGGCTCGCAACCCTGGGGCGCAGGACTCGCGAAAACGCCGTCTTCCTGTAACCTGAAATCTGTACCGTCGCTTTTGACGACGCATTAAACCGAACAATAAGACAATACAACATCACGAGGTATCACCATGGCTAACTACTTCAATACTTTGAATTTGCGTCAGCAGCTGGCGCAACTGGGTAAATGCCGCTTCATGGCGCGCGACGAATTCGCCGATGGCGCAGGCTACCTCAAAGGTAAAAAAGTAGTCATCGTGGGTTGCGGCGCACAGGGTCTCAACCAGGGCCTGAACATGCGTGATTCCGGGCTGGATGTTTCCTATGCCCTGCGTAAAGAAGCTATCGCCGAGAAGCGCGCCTCCTGGCGCAAGGCGACGGAAAACGGTTTTCAGGTAGGCACTTATGAAGAGCTGATCCCGCAGGCGGATCTGGTCGTTAACCTGACGCCGGACAAACAGCACTCTGATGTTGTACGCGCTGTGCAGCCGCTGATGAAAGACGGCGCCGCGCTGGGCTACTCCCACGGTTTTAACATCGTTGAAGTGGGTGAGCAGATCCGTAAAGACATCACCGTGGTGATGGTGGCGCCTAAGTGCCCGGGTACGGAAGTCCGTGAAGAGTACAAACGTGGTTTCGGCGTGCCGACGCTTATCGCCGTGCATCCGGAAAACGATCCGAAGGGCGAAGGCATGGCTATCGCGAAAGCGTGGGCGGCGGCAACCGGCGGTCACCGCGCAGGCGTGCTGGAATCGTCTTTCGTTGCGGAAGTGAAATCTGACCTGATGGGCGAGCAGACCATTCTGTGCGGCATGTTACAGGCTGGCTCTCTGCTGTGCTTCGACAAGCTGGTGGAAGAGGGTACCGACCCGGCTTATGCAGAAAAACTGATCCAGTTCGGCTGGGAAACTATCACCGAAGCGCTGAAGCAGGGCGGCATTACGCTGATGATGGATCGCCTTTCCAACCCGGCGAAACTGCGCGCTTACGCGCTCTCCGAACAGCTGAAAACGATCATGGCGCCGCTGTTCCAGAAACACATGGACGACATCATCTCCGGCGAATTCTCTTCCGGCATGATGGCGGACTGGGCGAACGACGATAAGAAACTGCTGACCTGGCGCGAAGAGACCGGCAAAACCGCGTTTGAAAATGCGCCGCAGTATGAAGGCAAAATCAGCGAGCAGGAGTATTTCGACAAAGGCGTGCTGATGATCGCGATGGTGAAAGCGGGCGTTGAACTGGCGTTTGAAACCATGGTGGCTGCCGGCATCATCGAAGAGTCTGCGTACTATGAGTCTCTGCATGAGCTGCCGCTTATCGCGAACACTATCGCCCGTAAGCGCCTGTATGAAATGAACGTGGTTATCTCGGATACGGCGGAATATGGCAACTACCTGTTTGCCAACGCTGCCGTGCCGCTGCTGAAAGAGTTTATGACCACACTGCAGCCGGGCGATCTGGGTAAAGCCGTAGAGGGCACCGCAGTGGATAACGCGCAGTTGCGTGACGTCAACGATGCGATTCGCAGCCACGAGATCGAAAAAGTGGGGCACAAACTGCGCGGTTATATGACCGACATGAAACGTATCGCGGTCGCGGGCTAACCGGCATTGTTAAAAGGTGGGTGCGTTCCACTTACCCACCCTACGTACGGGTAACCGTCGTTTCGTGGGGCGGGTAAGCACCGCGTACCCGCCGCCAGCGTTTTGATGTAGCGGCATTAACGTAGTTATTCGTAGGGCGGGTAAGCCCCGCGCACCCGCCGCCAGCATTTTGATGTCGCGGCGTTAACGTAGTTTTTGTAGGGCGGGTAAGCACCGCGCACCCGCCGTGAAGCAACGAAAGGTTTTCGCAATCAATGCCAGAAAAAAGGCCTTCTCACAGAGAAGGCCTTTTTATCAGTTACGGTACAGCACTTTAATGATGTGGTAGCCAAATTGCGTATGCAGCGGGCCGGTCGGCTCCAGCACCGGGCAGGAGAACACCACTTTATCGAAAGCCGGCACCATCTGGCCCTGCCGGAACTCACCTAAATGGCCGCCTTTTTTGCCCGACGGGCAAATAGAGTGTTTCTTGGCCAGCTTTTCAAAATCGCCGCCATTTTTAATTTGCTCCAGCAGATCCAGTGCCAGTTTTTCTTCTTTAACAAGGATATGCAGTGCTGCTGCTGTTTTTGCCATGATCGTGCCTTGAGTGGGGTTGATAACGCTGGCTATACTACCACGCGTTTTTCTCCCTTCGTACTGTCGTACCTGCTGTGGGGAGCCGCCTTCTCCTCTGACTTCACTGAGTAATTTATGCGTCTGAACCCCGCCCAACAACAAGCCGTCGAATTCGTCACTGGTCCCTGCCTGGTGCTGGCGGGTGCTGGCTCCGGTAAAACCCGCGTCATCACTAACAAAATTGCGCACCTGATCCACGGCTGCGGCTACCAGGCGCGCCATATCGCGGCGGTCACTTTTACCAACAAAGCCGCGCGTGAAATGAAAGAGCGTGTGGCCCAGACGATGGGGCGCAAGGAGGCGCGCGGCCTGATGATTTCAACATTCCACACGCTGGGTCTGGAAATCATCAAGCGTGAATACGCGGCGCTGGGCATGAAGTCCAATTTCTCGCTGTTTGACGATACCGATCAGATGGCGCTTATCAAAGAGCTGACCGAAGGGCTGGTCGAAAACGATAAGGTACTGTTGCAGCAATTGATTTCCACGATTTCGAACTGGAAAAACGATCTGCTGAGCCCGCCGCAGGCCGCCGCGCGCGCCATCGGCGAGCGCGAGCGCATTTTTGCGCACTGCTATAGCCTTTACGACGCGCATCTGAAAGCCTGCAACGTGCTCGATTTTGACGATCTGATCCTGCTGCCGACGCTGCTGTTGCAGCGTAATGAAGAAGTACGCGAGCGCTGGCAGAACCGCATTCGCTACCTGCTGGTGGATGAATATCAGGACACCAACACCAGCCAGTATGAGCTGGTGAAACTGCTGGTAGGCAGCCGCGCGCGCTTTACGGTGGTAGGCGACGACGACCAGTCAATCTACTCCTGGCGTGGCGCGCGTCCGCAGAACCTGGTGCTGTTAAGCCAGGATTTCCCGGCGCTCCAGGTGATTAAGCTTGAGCAGAACTATCGCTCTTCCGGGCGCATTCTCAAAGCCGCCAACATTCTCATCGCCAACAACCCGCACGTTTTCAAGAAAAAACTCTTTTCCGAGCTGGGTTACGGCACTGAACTGAAAGTCCTTACTGCGAACCATGAAGAGCACGAGGCGGAGCGCGTCACGGGTGAGCTTATTGCGCACCACTTTATCAATAAGACGCAGTACAAAGATTACGCCATCCTGTATCGCGGCAACCACCAGTCGCGCGTGTTTGAAAAAATGCTGATGCAAAACCGCATCCCGTATCGTATTTCCGGCGGTACATCGTTTTTCTCGCGCCCGGAAATCAAAGATTTGCTGGCCTATCTGCGCGTGCTGACCAACCCGGACGACGACAGCGCGTTTCTGCGCATCGTGAACACGCCGAAGCGCGAAATCGGCCCGGCGACGCTGCAAAAGCTCGGCGAGTGGGCGAATCAGCGTAATAAAAGTCTATTCACCGCCAGTTTTGACATGGGCCTTGCCCAGACGCTGACCGGGCGCGGTTACGAATCGCTGACGCGCTTTACGAGCTGGCTGCAGGAAGTGGCCGTGTTGTCTGAGCGTGAACCGGTGGCGGCGGTACGCGATCTTATTCGCGGCATCGATTATGAAGCCTGGCTTTTTGAAACCTCGCCCAGCCCGAAAGCGGCGGAAATGCGCATGAAGAACGTCAACCAGCTCTTTAGTTGGATGACGGAGATGCTGGAAGGCACCGATCTCGACGAGCCGATGACGCTGACGCAGGTCGTCACGCGCTTTACGCTGCGCGACATGATGGAGCGCGGCGAAAGCGATGAAGAGCTCGATCAGGTACAGCTCATGACCCTGCACGCCTCGAAAGGGCTGGAGTTCCCGTATGTGTTCCTGGTCGGTATGGAAGAGGGGCTGCTGCCGCATCAGAGCAGTATCGATGAGGACAATATCGATGAAGAGCGACGTCTTGCCTACGTAGGTATCACGCGCGCGCAGAAAGAGCTGACCTTCACGCTGTGTAAAGAGCGCCGCCAGTATGGCGAGCTGGTACGTCCTGAGCCGAGCCGCTTTCTGCTGGAACTGCCGCAGGACGATTTGCACTGGGAAACCGAGCGCAAAGTCGTGACGCCGCAGGAGCGGATGCAAAAAGGCCAGGCGAATGTCGCCAATATCAAAGCGATGCTGGCGAAGGCGCGCGGCGGGTAAAACGGCGGGCGTCGTGCCGATAATAAAAAACCGCCTCAGGGGCGGTTTTTTATGCGCTGGACGTTACTGCACGTCGAGCTGCCAGTGCACGTAGCTTTGCCAGAGCTGCTCCTGCCCTAACATTTCGGCTCCCAGCGGGTGAATGGAAAACCAGTCCTGCGGGAGCGTCGCGGTGAGCGTTTCGTCGCGCGCGGTGAGCGTGACGTCAGGCAGCATATCGTCGCGACGACGGCTGGCGAAGATAATCGCCAGACGCAGCAGTCGGCAAAGACGTTCGGCCACGCGCAGCGGGACGGCGTTTTGCTGCTGCAGCGCGGAGAGATCGACCGTGCCGGTCTGGTTCAGCAACAGCGTCGCCAGCAGCTTTTTCTGCGCGGGCGTAAAGCCCGGCAAATCCAGGTTATTCACCAGATAAGCGGCGTGCTGGGGCGCGCGTTTGAAATCGACTGCCAGGCCAACTTCATGCAGCAGGCTGGCGCTGTGCAGCAGCGCACGGCTGAGATCGTCAAGGGCCCATTCGTGCTCCACGCTGACGGCAAACCGTTCCGCCAGCTGCGCCACGCGTCCGGCCTGGGCGATATCCACCATAAAACGCCGCTGAATGTTTTTCAGCGTACGGTTGCGAATATCCTGATCCACCGCCAGATGCAGCATGCCGTACACCAGCCCTTCGCGCAGCGCGCCGCCGGCAAGCGTCATGCATTCGATTTCCAGTTCGCTGAAAATCGCGATAAGAATGGCGAGCCCGCTCGGGAAGACCAGCGCGCGCTCCAGCGTCAGGCCCTCGATCTCAAGCTCCTCCAGGCGGCCGCAGTGAATGGCGCGCGCCTTGAGCTGCTGGAGTTTCGCAAGGGTAATACGCTCGTCCATTCCCTGCGCCATCATGATTTCCTGCAGCGCCTGTACGGTGCCTGAGGCTCCGACGCAGATTTTCCAGCCCTGACCGCGCAGTTGCGCGATAACCGGTTGCAGGATCTCGCGGGCGGCCTGTTCGGCGCTGGCGAAATGTTCCTGCGTCAGGCTGCGGTCGGTAAAGAAGCGCTCAAGGAAGGTCACGCAGCCCATCGGCAGGCTGAAAAGCGAGGTTGCCCGCGCGCCGGTGCCGGTCACAAGCTCTGTGCTGGCGCCGCCGATATCGACAACGAGGCGCCTGTCAGCGCCGCCGGTGGTGTGCGCCACGCCCTGATAGATCAGCCGCGCTTCTTCTTCGCCAGCAATAACCTGAACCGGGCAGCCGAGGATCTCCTGAGCGCGGGCGACAAACACATCGGCATTAGTGGCAAGGCGCAGCGTCGCGGTGGCGACTACGCGGATTTGCGACGGGGGGATATCCTGGAGCCGTTCAGCGAACAGACGCAGACATTGCCAGCCGCGCTCCATGGCGTCCGCCGAGAGCGCATTGTCGGCGCCGAGGCCCGCCGCGAGGCGGACCTTGCGTTTCACACGCGTGAGCGTCTGAATGCTTCCGGCCACCTCACGTACCACCAGCATATGAAAGCTGTTCGAACCGAGGTCGATTGCCGCATACAGTGAGGAGGTGCCGGGCATAGCGTTTATCCTGTACGACGACGGTTACGCGGCGCGCCGGAACGACGCGGGCCATTACCGGTACGCGGACGCGACAGGCGCTTCGGCGGCGGCAGTTCGCTTAACAGCGCATCCGGGTTGTATTTACTCACCGGAATGGAGTGGCCGATATAGGTTTCAATCGCCGGCAGGTTCAGCGCGTACTCTTCACAGGCGAGGCTGATGGAGTGGCCGCTGGCGCCCGCACGACCGGTACGGCCGATGCGATGCACATAGTCTTCGCAGTCGTCCGGCAGATCGTAGTTGAAGACGTGCGTGACGGCAGGAATATGCAGGCCGCGCGCCGCGACGTCCGTTGCGACCAGAATATCGAGATCGCCGCGGGTGAATTCATCCAGAATACGCAGGCGTTTTTTCTGCGCCACGTCACCGGTCAACAGGCCGACGCGATGACCGTCTGCCGCCAGATGGCCCCAGATGTCTTCGCAACGGTGTTTGGTATTGGCGAAAATGATGGCGCGATCCGGCCACTCTTCTTCAATCAGCGTCTGGAGCAGGCGCATTTTCTCTTCGTTAGACGGATAGAAAAGCTCTTCTTTAATACGGTGGCCCGTTTTCTGCTCCGGCTCGACTTCGACATATTCCGCGTTGTTCATCTGCTCAAACGCCAGTTCGCGCACGCGGTAAGAGAGCGTAGCGGAGAACAGCATATTGAGACGCTCTGCGGCGGCCGGCATACGGCGGAACAGCCAGCGAATATCTTTGATAAAGCCCAGATCGTACATGCGATCGGCTTCGTCGAGCACCACGACCTGAATCGCGCCCAGGTTGACGTGGTTTTGTTTGGTGTAATCGATAAGACGGCCGGTGGTGCCGATCAGAATATCGACGCCGCTTTCCAGCACTTTGAGTTGTTTGTCATAGCCGTCGCCGCCGTAGGCGAGACCCAGCTTAAGGCCGGTGGCTTCAGCCAGCGGCTCTGCGTCGGAGTGAATCTGCACCGCCAGTTCGCGGGTCGGCGCCATAATCAGGGCGCGCGGTTGATTCACCTGACGGTTTTCCACCGCAGGGTGTGAGAGTAAATAGTGAAACGTTGACGTTAAAAACGCCATCGTTTTGCCGGTACCGGTTTGCGCCTGCCCTGCAACGTCACGGCCCGCGAGCGTTAACGGGAGTGCCAGAGCCTGGATAGGGGTGCAGTTATAAAACCCTTTTTTCTCAAGGGCTTGAACTACAACAGGGTGCAGGGCGAAGTCGGAAAACTTCTGTTCAGTCAAGTGTGTTTTGCTCATAGTGTGGTAGAATATCAGCTAACTATTGCTTTACGAAAGCGTATCCGGTGAAATAAAGTCAACCTTATGTTGGTTAATGCTACACCAACATGACAGGCCTAATCTTTGGAGTAAAACATGAGCGATAAAATTATTCACCTGACTGACGACAGTTTCGACACGGATGTACTTAAAGCGGACGGGTTGACGCTGGTTGATTTCTGGGCAGAATGGTGTGGTCCGTGCAAGATGATCGCCCCTATCCTTGATGAAATCGCTGATGAATATCAGGGCAAACTGACGGTTGCCAAGCTGAACATCGACCAGAACCCGGGCACCGCGCCGAAATACGGCATCCGCGGCATTCCGACTCTGCTGCTGTTCAAGAACGGTGAAGTAGCGGCGACCAAAGTCGGTGCGCTGTCTAAAGGCCAACTGAAAGAGTTCCTCGACGCCAACCTGGCGTAATGGTTCCCCGCCGGGGCGATCACGGTTCCTAAATACTCAGGACCGCTGGACGCCCGGCTTCAGTCATGCTAACTTAATTTTTGACTTCAATTTAAACTTACCTTTTAGTTTGAATCTTGTAATACCCGACGCTTCCCGCCCGTGACAATGTCAATACCGAGACCGGTAGGCGAGAAGAGCATTAACTCCGGGACTTATCACTCATTCCGTCTTGTCGTTTCAGTTCTGCGTTCCTTACCTGCAACCAGGCAACGAACAGACATGAGATGAAGCCCGTTAACAGGCATGGATGACCCTGCCATACCATTCACAACATTACGTTCGAGATTTACCCCGAGTTTAAGAACCCACCACTATGAATCTTACCGAATTAAAGAATACGCCGGTTTCTGAGCTGATTACTCTCGGCGAAAATATGGGACTGGAAAACCTGGCCCGCATGCGCAAACAGGATATTATTTTCGCCATCCTGAAACAGCATGCGAAGAGTGGCGAAGATATCTTTGGCGACGGTGTGCTGGAGATATTGCAGGATGGCTTCGGCTTCCTCCGTTCTGCAGACAGCTCCTACCTTGCCGGTCCCGACGACATCTACGTTTCTCCCAGCCAAATCCGCCGTTTCAACCTCCGCACAGGGGATACCATCTCCGGTAAGATTCGTCCGCCGAAAGAAGGCGAGCGCTACTTCGCGCTGTTGAAAGTGAACGAAGTCAACTTCGATAAACCGGAAAACGCACGTAATAAGATCCTGTTCGAAAACTTAACGCCGCTGCACGCCAACTCTCGTCTGCGCATGGAGCGCGGCAACGGGTCGACCGAAGATTTGACGGCGCGTGTTCTGGATCTGGCATCGCCGATCGGCCGCGGTCAGCGTGGTCTTATCGTGGCGCCGCCGAAAGCCGGTAAAACCATGCTGCTGCAGAACATCGCGCAGAGCATCGCGTATAACCATCCGGATTGCGTCCTGATGGTACTGCTCATCGACGAACGTCCGGAAGAAGTGACCGAGATGCAGCGTCTGGTGAAAGGCGAAGTGGTTGCGTCCACGTTCGACGAACCGGCTTCCCGCCACGTTCAGGTCGCCGAGATGGTTATCGAGAAGGCCAAGCGCCTGGTTGAGCATAAAAAAGACGTTATCATTCTGCTCGACTCCATCACCCGTCTGGCGCGCGCTTACAACACCGTCGTGCCGGCCTCCGGCAAAGTACTGACCGGTGGTGTGGACGCGAACGCCCTGCATCGTCCGAAGCGTTTCTTCGGTGCGGCGCGTAACGTGGAAGAGGGCGGCAGCCTGACCATCATTGCGACTGCTCTGATTGATACCGGCTCTAAAATGGATGAAGTTATCTACGAAGAGTTCAAAGGCACCGGTAACATGGAACTGCACCTCTCTCGTAAGATTGCGGAAAAACGCGTCTTCCCGGCTATCGATTACAACCGTTCCGGTACCCGTAAAGAAGAGCTGCTGACGACTCAGGAAGAACTGCAGAAAATGTGGATCCTGCGTAAAATCATTCACCCGATGGGTGAGATCGACGCGATGGAATTCCTCATTAATAAACTGGCGATGACCAAAACTAACGACGAATTCTTCGATATGATGAAACGTTCGTAGTCAGCGGAAACTCGGGGAACGCCACGTCACGACGTGGCGTTTTTCTTTGTTGCTCTATACGATAGGCAACAAGCGCGATCTTTACAGGATTTACTGTAAAGGTGCGCCAGTTTTTATCTGGTCTGAGCTATGTTTATCTTACTGAATAATAATTAGTCTGTTCAGGGATGAGGGGCGGAGGAGTGCTTAGAAAGCCTGACTGCCGCAGTTATACTTCCTCCGGACTTAACGTTTGCAGAGAGCGCACACTGTGAATTTAGTTACCGTTGGTACTGAGCTACTCAGTATTTTTTTATTCACATTTGTTTTTCTTTTTTTTGCACGAAAGCTGGGCAAAAGGGTTGGTCTGGTCGATAAACCCAACTTCCGTAAGCGCCATCAGGGGCTTATCCCGCTCGTGGGCGGCATCTCCGTCTACGCAGGCATCTGCTTTACCTTCTTCATTGCGGACTACTACATTCCTCATGCGGCGTTATACCTGGCGAGCGCCGGCGTGCTGGTGTTTGTCGGCGCGCTGGATGACCGATATGACATTAGCGTAAAAATCCGCGCCGTTATCCAGGCCGTTATCGGCGTGGTGATGATGACGGTGGGCGGGCTCTATCTGCGAAGCCTTGGCTATATTTTCGGGTCGTGGGAGATGGTGCTGGGGCCGTTTGGGTATTTCCTGACGCTGTTCGCCGTCTGGGCGGCGATTAACGCTTTCAACATGGTTGACGGCATCGACGGCCTGCTGGGCGGGCTTTCGTGCGTCTCTTTCGCGGCCATCGGGATGATCCTGTGGTTCGACGGGCAGACCAGCCTGTCGATGTGGTGCTTCGCCATGATCGCCGCCATCCTTCCTTACATTCTGCTGAACCTCGGCGCGTTCGGGCGACGCTATAAAGTCTTTATGGGCGATGCGGGCAGTACGCTTATCGGTTTTACCGTTATCTGGATCCTGCTGGAGACCACGCAGGGGAAAACGCATCCGATTAGTCCGGTGACCGCGCTCTGGATCATCGCGATTCCGCTGATGGACATGATAGCCATCATGTACCGCCGCCTGCGTAAAGGCATGAGCCCGTTCTCGCCGGACCGTCAGCACATTCATCATCTGATCATGCGCGCCGGTTTTACTTCTCGTCAGGCGTTTGTCCTGATCACGCTCGCCGCCGCGCTGCTGGCCGGTATTGGCGTGGCATCGGAATATGCGGCCCATATTATCCCCGAGTGGGTAATGTTGGCATTATTCTTGCTAGCATTTTTCTTCTACGGCTACTGTATCAAACGGGCATGGAAAGTGGCGCGCTTCATCAAACGCGTTAAGCGTCGCATTAAGCGCGGAAGCAACAAGCCCACCGCTAATTAAAGAAAAACGGGGACGTGATGAATCAAAAAGTGCCGGGCACTCCGCCAGGAGTGGCAGATAATGAACTGGATATTCGTGGTCTGTTCCGAACGCTGTGGGCAGGGAAATTCTGGATAGTCGGCATGGCCGTGTTGTTTGCGCTGGTCGCGCTCACTTACACGTTCTTCGCGCGCCAGGAGTGGAGCGCGATGGCGATCACCGACCGACCGACCGTCAACATGCTGGGCGGCTACTATTCGCAGCAGCAGTTCCTGCGCAATCTGGATGCGAAAGCCAACCTGGCGCCGGTGGATCAGCCCTCGGTGATGGACGACGCTTATAAAGAATTCATCATGCAGCTCTCCGCCTGGGATACCCGCCGCGATTTCTGGTTGCAGACGGACTATTACAAACAGCGTCAGGTCGGCAACAGCAAAGCCGACGCCGCGCTGCTGGATGAGTTTATCGACAATATCCAGTTCACCGCGGGCGACGTCACCCACAATCAAAACGACAACATCCGCTTGATTGCGGAAACCGCGCCCGACGCCAACAACCTGTTGCGTCAGTACATCGCGTTCGCCAGCCAGCGGGCCGCCAGCCATCTTAACGATGAGCTGAAAGGCGCCTGGGCCGCGCGCACCGTGCAGATGAAAGCGCAGGTGAAGCGTCAGGAGGCCGTCGCGAAATCGATTTTCGATCGCCGCGTGCACAACGTTCAGCAGGCGTTGCAGGTGGCGGAACAACACAACATTTCTCGCAGCGAAACGGACGTTCCCGCAGATGAGCTGCCGGATTCTGAACTGTTCATGCTGGGTCGCCCGTTGTTGCAGGCGCGTCTGGAAAATCTCCAGGCGGTAGGGCCGACCTATGACATCGACTACGACCAGAACCGGGCGATGCTGGCGACGCTGAACGTGGGGCCGACGCTGGACCCGCGCTTTCAGACCTATCGCTATCTGCGCACGCCGGAAGAGCCGGTTAAACGCGACAGCCCACGTCGCGCGTTCCTGATGATCATGTGGGGAGCTGTTGGGGCGTTGACTGGCGCTGGCGTGGCTCTGGTCCGCCGCCGTCGCACCGCATAAGCACGCGTCCTGGATGAAGGCGCGCGTCGCCTTCATCGTCAACTGAAGAGAATCGTTGTGAGAGTACTAACCGTTTTTGGCACGCGACCAGAAGCCATCAAAATGGCGCCGCTGGTTCATGCGCTGGCACAGGATCCCGCGTTCGACACCCGGGTTTGCGTCACGGCTCAGCATCGCGAGATGCTGGATCAGGTGCTGCATCTTTTTTCCATTGTGCCGGACTACGACCTGAACATCATGAAGCCCGGACAGGGGCTCACCGAGATCACCTGTCGCATTCTGGAAGGGCTGAAACCGATTCTGACTGAATTCCGCCCGGATGTGGTGCTGGTGCATGGTGATACCACCACCACCATCGCCACCAGCCTGGCCGCGTTTTATCAGCGTATTCCCGTCGGTCACGTCGAGGCGGGACTGCGCACCGGCGATCTCTACTCGCCGTGGCCGGAAGAGGCCAACCGCACGCTTACCGGCCATCTGGCCATGTATCACTTCGCCCCGACCGAACTGTCGCGCCAGAATCTGCTGCGCGAAAACATCCCTGAAGCGCGGATCTTCGTTACCGGCAATACGGTTATCGATGCGCTGATCGCCGTGCGCGACCGCGTTATGGCGGATGAACCGTTGCGCCTGCGCCTTGAAACGCAATACCCGTTCCTGGACGGCGACAAGAAAATGATTCTGGTCACGGGCCATCGTCGCGAAAGTTTCGGCGAAGGATTCGAGCAGATTTGTCGCGCGCTGGCGGATATCGCCGCGCAAAACCGCGACGTACAGATTGTCTATCCGGTGCACCTCAACCCCAACGTTACCGAACCGGTAAACCGTATTCTGGGCCACGTCGAAAACGTGGTGCTGATCGAGCCGCAGGAGTATCTGCCGTTTGTCTGGCTGATGAATCACGCATGGCTGATCCTGACCGACTCCGGCGGCATCCAGGAAGAGGCGCCGTCGCTGGGTAAACCGGTACTGGTGATGCGAGAAACCACCGAGCGGCCGGAAGCGGTCGAAGCGGGCACCGTGCGTCTGGTGGGCACGGACACGCAGCGTATCGTCGCTGAAGTGACGCGGCTGCTGAACGACGAGGCGGCGTACCAGGCCATGAGCCACGCCCATAACCCTTATGGCGACGGCCAGGCATGCGAACGGATATTACATGCACTTAAAAATAATCGGGTATCACTATGAGTTTTAAAACCATTTCGGTGATTGGTCTGGGTTATATCGGTTTACCCACCGCGGCGGCCTTTGCCTCGCGAGAAAAACAGGTCATCGGCATCGACATCAATCAGCATGCGGTCGATACCATCAACCGGGGTGAAATTCATATTGTCGAGCCGGAGCTCGACAACGTTGTGAAAACCGCCGTGGAAGGCGGTTTCCTGCGCGCCAGCACACAGCCTGTCGAAGCGGACGCCTATCTCATTGCCGTTCCCACGCCGTTTAAAGGCGATCACGAGCCGGATATGACCTACGTACAGGCGGCGGCGGAGTCTGTCGCGCCGGTGCTGCGTAAAGGCGCGCTGGTGATTCTGGAATCCACATCGCCGGTCGGCGCGACCGAACAAATGGCGCAGTGGCTCGCGGCGCTGCGCCCGGATCTCAGCTTCCCGCAGCAGGCTGGCGAGGCGGCGGATATTAATATCGCCTACTGCCCGGAGCGCGTGCTGCCAGGCCAGGTAATGGTCGAACTGATTAAAAACGATCGCGTGATTGGCGGGATGACGCCGGTCTGCTCGGCGCGCGCCAGCGAACTTTACAAAATCTTCCTGGAAGGCGAGTGTGTGGTCACTAACTCCCGCACCGCCGAGATGTGTAAACTCACCGAAAACAGCTTCCGCGATGTGAATATTGCGTTCGCCAACGAACTGTCGCTGATTTGCGCCGATCAGGGCATTAACGTCTGGGAATTGATTCGTCTCGCGAACCGCCACCCGCGCGTGAACATTCTGCAACCGGGCCCTGGCGTCGGCGGCCACTGCATCGCGGTCGATCCGTGGTTTATTGTGGCGCAGAACCCGCAGCAGGCGCGTCTCATCCGTACCGCGCGTGAAGTGAACGACCACAAACCTCACTGGGTCATCCAGCAGGTGAAAAGCACGCTGGCCGACTGTCTCGCCGCGACCAACCGCCGCGCCAGCGAGGTGAAAATCGCCTGCTTTGGCCTGGCGTTTAAACCGAATATCGACGATTTACGCGAAAGCCCGGCGATGGAAATCGCTGAGCTTATCGCTGACTGGCACAGCGGCGAAACGCTGGTCGTCGAGCCGAATATTCATACGCTGCCGGCACGCCTTGAAGGTAAGTGCCGCCTGAGCGCGCTCGACGACGCGCTGGCCGAGGCCGACGTGCTGGTGATGCTGGTCGACCATCAGCAGTTCAAAGCCATCGACGGCTCGACGCTCAACCACGCCTGGGTCGTCGACACCAAAGGAGTCTGGCGATGAAACGCTTTCTGGTTACGGGCGGCGCCGGCTTTATCGGCTCCGCCGTCGTCAGACACCTTATCCAGAACACCGACCACGCCGTGCTGGTGGTGGATAAACTGACCTACGCCGGGAATCTGGCGTCGCTGGCGCCGGTCGCGCAGGACGCGCGTTTCGCGTTTGAACAGGTCGATATCTGCGACGCGCAGAGCCTGGATCGTCTGTTCACGCAGTTTAAGCCGGACGTCGTCATGCATCTGGCGGCGGAAAGCCATGTCGACCGCTCTATCGACGGCCCGGCGGCGTTTATCGAAACCAACATCGTCGGCACCTATACGCTTCTGGAGGCGGCGCGCCGCTACTGGAGCGTGCTGAGTGACGCCGAAAAAGCGGCGTTTCGTTTTCACCATATCTCGACCGACGAAGTGTATGGCGATCTGCACGGCCTCGATGATTTCTTTACGGAAACCACGCCGTATGCGCCAAGCAGCCCGTACTCCGCGTCCAAAGCGGGCAGCGACCATCTGGTTCGCGCCTGGCGGCGCACCTATGGTCTGCCGACCATCGTGACCAACTGCTCCAATAACTACGGGCCGTACCACTTCCCGGAGAAACTGATCCCGCTGACCATCCTTAACGCGCTGGCGGGTAAACCGCTGCCGGTATATGGCAACGGTCAGCAGATCCGCGACTGGCTCTATGTGGAAGACCACGCGCGCGCGCTCTGCCTGGTGGCGACGGAAGGCGTCGTGGGTGAAACCTACAACATCGGCGGCCATAACGAGCAGAAAAACCTCGATGTTGTGAAAACCATCTGCGCGCTGCTGGAAGAGCTGGCGCCGCAAAAACCGGCGGGCGTGGATCAGTACAGTTCGCTTATCACGTTCGTCCAGGACCGTCCCGGCCACGATCTGCGTTACGCCATCGACGCCAGCAAAATCGAGCGCGAGCTCGGCTGGCGTCCGCAGGAAACCTTTGAAAGCGGAATGCGTAAAACGGTGCAGTGGTATCTCGACAACGAGACCTGGTGGAAGCAGGTTCAGGACGGCAGCTATCAGGGCCAGCGTCTGGGGCTTGCGCGCTAAACACGACTGGAGACCGGCATGAAAGGCATTATTCTGGCGGGCGGCTCTGGCAGCCGCCTTCATCCTATTACTCGCGGCGTTTCCAAACAGCTTCTGCCCATCTACGACAAGCCGATGATCTACTATCCGCTGTCGGTATTGATGCTGGCGGGGATCCGCGAAGTGCTCATTATCACCACGCCTGAAGACCAGATCTATTTCCAGCGCCTGCTGGGTGACGGCTCCGCGTTTGGGATTTCGCTGGAGTACGCCGTGCAGCCGAGCCCGGATGGCCTCGCGCAGGCGTTTATTATCGGCGAGCAGTTTCTCGCGGGCGGTCCTTCCTGCCTGGTGCTGGGCGATAATATCTTTTTTGGTCAGGGCTTTAGCCCGAAACTGCGCCACGTCGCGGCACGAACCGAAGGCGCGACAGTGTTCGGCTATCAGGTTATGGACCCTGAGCGTTTCGGCGTGGTGGAGTTTGACGACAATTTCCGCGCCATTTCCATCGAAGAAAAACCGACGCATCCGAAATCCCGCTGGGCCGTGACCGGGCTCTATTTCTACGACAGCAACGTGGTGGAATACGCGAAACAGGTTAAACCCTCCAGCCGCGGCGAGCTTGAAATCACCTCCATTAATCAGATGTACATGGAGGCAGGCAAGCTGAACGTTGAGTTGCTGGGCCGTGGTTTCGCCTGGCTTGATACCGGCACGCATGACAGCCTGATCGAGGCCAGCACCTTCGTGCAAACCGTCGAAAAACGCCAGGGCTTTAAAATCGCGTGTCTGGAAGAGATTGCCTGGCGCAATGGCTGGCTCAATGACGACGACGTTCGACGCGTCGCGCAGCAGCTCGCCAAAACCGGCTACGGCCAGTATCTGCTGGAGCTGCTCCGTGCACGTCCGCGCCAGTATTGAACCCCTGGAGTGGGAGAGCCGGTTTTTCGGCATCGACAGCGCGATTGTCCGTTTCTCCGATACCGCGCCGGCGTTAGACGTGGCGCAATTAGACGGCTGGTCGCGCGTGCAGGCGAAAGTGCACGCCGCCCGCTGCGATCTGCTGGATGGCCTGGCGCAGCTCGGCTTTCAGCTGGTGGAGGGCGAAGTGGATTTCGCGCTCACGCTCACGCCTGATGCGCCCGCGCGCGACGCGCAGATAACGACCGCCACGCCCGACGATATCCCGCTGCTGCGCGACGCGGCGGCGGAGGCGTTCGCCATGAGCCGGTTTCGCGCGCCCTGGTATGCGCCTGACGCCAGCGGACGGTTTTACGCGCAGTGGGTCGAAAACGCGGTAAAAGGCGCGTTCGACCACGAATGTCTCATCCTGCGCGCGCCGCAGGGGGCGCTGCGCGGTTTCGTCACGCTGCGCGCGCTTAACGAACAAGAAGCCCGCATCGGCCTGCTGGCCGGTCGCGGCGCCGGAGAAGCCCTGATGCAGGCGGCGCGCCAGTGGTGCGTCACGCGCGGGCTTTACACCTTGCGGGTCGCGACGCAGGCGGGCAACCGCGCCGCGCTGCGCCGCTATATTGCCAGCGGCGGCAACATCGAAAGCACCGCTTATTGGTTATACAGGTAACTATCATGATCCCATTTAACGCACCGCCCGTGGTTGGCACGGAAATCGACTATATGCAGTCTGCGATGAGCAGCGGCAAGCTGTGCGGCGACGGCGGTTTTACCCGCCGCTGCCAGCAGTGGATGGAACAGCGTTTCGGCAGCCCGAAGGTGTTGCTGACGCCGTCCTGCACCGCGTCGCTGGAGATGGCGGCGCTGCTGCTGAATATCCAGCCGGGCGATGAAGTGATCATGCCGAGCTTTACGTTCGTCTCCACCGCTAACGCCTTTGTGCTGCGCGGCGCGAAAATTGTCTTTGTGGATGTGCGCCCGGACACCATGAATATCGATGAAACGCGGATTGAAGCGGCCATCACCGACAAGACCCGCGCCATCGTGCCGGTGCATTACGCGGGCGTGGCCTGCGAGATGGACGCCATTATGGCGATTGCCGAGAAGCATCAGCTCTATGTGGTGGAAGACGCCGCGCAGGGCGTGATGTCGACCTATAAAGGCCGCGCGCTCGGCACTATCGGCCACATCGGCTGCTTTAGCTTCCATGAAACCAAAAACTACACCGCCGGCGGCGAAGGCGGCGCGACGCTGATTAACGATCCGGCGCTGATTGAGCGCGCGGAGATCATTCGCGAAAAAGGCACCAACCGCAGCCAGTTCTTCCGCGGTCAGGTGGACAAATATACCTGGCGCGATATCGGCTCCAGCTACCTGATGTCCGATTTGCAGGCCGCCTATCTCTGGGCGCAGCTGGAAGCGGCAGACCGCATTAACCAGCAGCGCCTGACGCTGTGGCAGACTTATTACGACGCGCTCGCGCCGCTGGCGCGCGCCGGACGCATCACGCTGCCGTCGATCCCCGATACCTGCCGCCATAACGCGCATATGTTTTACATTAAGCTTCGCGATATCGACGATCGCAGCAAGCTTATCGCGTACCTCAAAGAGGCCGAGATCCTGGCGGTGTTCCACTACATTCCGCTGCACGGCTGTCCGGCGGGCGAAAAATTTGGCGAGTTCCACGGTGAAGACCGCTTCACCACCGCCGAGAGCGAACGCCTGCTCCGCCTGCCGCTGTTCTTTAACCTCGCGCCGGTCAATCAGCGCACGGTGATCAATACGCTGCTGAGCTATTTCGGCTGATATGTCGCTCGCTAAAGCTTCCGTGTGGACCGCCGGGTCCACGCTTATCAAAATCGGCGCCGGGCTTGTGGTCGTCAAACTGCTGGCGGTCGCGTTTGGCCCGGCGGGCGTCGGCCAGGCGGGGAATTTCCGCCAGCTGATTACGGTGCTCGGCGTGCTGGCCGGGGCGGGTATTTTCAACGGCGTGACGAAACTGGTCGCGCAGCATCAGCATGACGCCGCCGGGCTGCAGCGCGTCACGGGTACGGCATCGGCGATGGTGCTGGGCTTCTCGACGTTACTGGCGGTGATTTTTCTGCTGGCGGCGGGGCCGATTAGCGTGGGGCTGTTTGGCCATGCTCGCTATGAAAACGTGGTGCGCATGGTGGCCTTCATCCAGATGGGGATCGCCTGGGCCAACCTGACGCTCGCGATTATCAAAGGCTTTCGCGACGCGGCGGGCAACGCGCTGGCGCTGATTATCGGCAGCCTTATCGGCGTGGCGGCGTATTACGCCTGTTTTCGTCTTGGCGGGTATGAAGGCGCGCTGCTGGGTCTGGCGCTGGTGCCTGCGCTGGTGGCCATTCCGGCGGTCTGGATGCTGATGCGGCGCGAGCATGTGCCGCTGCGCTACCTGAAACCTTCCTGGGACGGCCCGCTGGCGCGCCATCTCGGTAAATTCACGCTGATGGCCCTGATGACGGCGGTAACGCTGCCGGTCGCGTATGTGATGATGCGAAACCTGCTGGCCGCCCGTTACGGGTGGGAGGCCGTCGGCATCTGGCAGGGGGTGAGCAGCATCTCCGACGCCTATTTACAGTTTATTACCGCGTCGTTCAGCGTCTGGCTGCTGCCGACGCTCTCCCGTCTTGAGGCGAAGCGCGACATCACCCGCGAAATCGGGCGCGCGCTGAAGTTCGTGCTGCCCGCGGTGGCGACGGCGAGCCTCGCGGTGTATCTGCTGCGGGATTTCGCCATCTGGCTGCTGTTCTCGCCGCAGTTTACTGCCATGCGTGACCTCTTCGCCTGGCAACTGGTGGGCGACGTGCTGAAAGTGGGCGCTTACGTCTTCGGCTATTTGATTATCGCGAAAGCCTCGCTGCGCTTTTATATTTTGACGGAAGTCAGCCAGTTTGCTTTATTAACCGGCTTTTCATACTGGCTGATCCCGGCGCACGGCGCGGCAGGGGCGGCCCAGGCCTATATGGCGACCTATATTGTCTATTTCGCCCTCTGTTGTGGCGTATTTTTACTCTGGCGCAGACAGACATGACAGCATTGATTCACGTTCTGGGGTCCGATATTCCCCATCATAACCAGACGGTACTGCGTTTCTTTAACAATGAACTGGCCGATACGAACGACCAGGCGCGCCGCTTTATGGTGGTGAGCGCCGATGAACAACTCGGCCAGCAGTACCCGGCGCTTTCGCTGAGCATTTATCCCGATAAAAAATCGCTCGCCCGCGCCGTTGTGGCGCTGGCGCGTGAAAACCGCCAGCAGCGCTTTTTCCTGCACGGCCAGTTTAATGCGCCGCTGTGGCTGGCGCTGCTCGGCGGCGGGCTGAAGCCCGCGCAGGTGAGCTGGCATATCTGGGGCGCGGATCTCTACGAAGCCTCGCGCAGCCTGAAATTCCAGCTCTTTTACCGGCTGCGCCGGCTGGCGCAGGGGCGCGTAGGCCATGTGTTCGCCACGCGCGGCGATCTCAGCCACTTTGCGAAGCGCCATCCTGGCGTGCCGGGGGAACTGCTTTACTTCCCGACGCGCATGGATGAAGGGTTAAACCAACTGCCGCCGCCAGAGCGCGACGGAAAACTGACGATTCTGGTGGGCAACTCCGGCGATCGGAGCAACGACCATATCGCGGCGTTGCAGGCGGTGCATCAGCAGTTCGGCGATAACGTCAGTGTGATTGTGCCGATGGGATACCCGTCGAATAACGACGCGTGGATCGATGAAGTGACGCGGGCCGGGCAGGCGCTGTTCAGCCCGGAAAACCTCAACGTGCTGCGTGAAAAGCTCGATTTCGACGCGTATCTGACGCTGCTGCGCCAGTGCGATCTCGGCTATTTCATTTTTGCGCGCCAGCAGGGGATCGGCACGCTGTGCCTGCTGATTCAGGCGGGCGTCCCGTGCGTGCTGAGCCGCGAGAACCCGTTCTGGCAGGATATGGTGGAACAAAATCTGCCAGTGCTGTTTACCGGCGATAAGCTTAATGAGGTGACGGTGCGCGAGGCGCAGCGTCAGTTGCAGATGGTCGATAAATCGCAAATCGCGTTCTTTAAACCTAACTACCTGACCGGCTGGCACCGCGCGCTGCGTATCGCTTCAGGAGAAGTGGCATGAGCTTACTGCAATTCAGCGGCCTGTTTATCGTCTGGCTGCTGGCGACGCTGTTTATCGGCACGCTGACCTGGTTTGAGTTCCGCCGGGTGCGGTTTAACTTTAACGTCTTTTTCTCGCTGCTGTTCCTGCTGACGTTTTTCTTCGGCTTTCCGCTGACCAGCATCCTGGTGTTTCGCTTTAACGTGGCGGTAGTGCCCGCAGAAGTATTGTTGCAGGCGCTGCTTTCGGCGGGCTGTTTCTACGCGGTCTATTACGTCACCTATAAAACACGGTTGCGGGCGAGGACGCAGACCTCATCCGCCGGCGGCGGGCTGTTCACCATGAACCGCGTCGAAACCCATCTGGCGTGGATAGTGATGATGGCGGTCGCCCTGGTGAGCGTCGGCATTTTCTTTATGCATAACGGCTTTCTGCTCTTCCGGCTGCACTCCTATAGCCAGATTTTCTCCAGCGAAGTCTCCGGCGTGGCGCTGAAGCGCTTTTTCTACTTCTTTATTCCGGCGATGCTGGTGGTCTATTTCCTGCGCCAGGACAGTCGCGCATGGATCTTTTTCCTCGTCAGCACCGTCGGGTTTGGCCTGCTGACCTATATGATTGTCGGCGGCACGCGCGCCAATATCATTATCACCTTCGCCATTTTCCTGTTTATCGGCATTATCCGCGGCTGGATCTCGCCGGGGATGCTGGCCGCGGCGGGCGTAATGGGGATTGTGGGGATGTTCTGGCTGGCGCTGAAGCGCTACGGGCTGAATGTCAGCGGCGACGAAGCGTTTTACACCTTTCTTTATCTTACGCGCGACACCTTTTCGCCGTGGGAAAATCTGGCGCTGCTGCTGCAACACTACGGCGATATTGAGTTTCAGGGGCTGGCGCCGATTGCGCGCGATTTCTACGTCTTTATTCCGTCGTGGGTCTGGCCGGACCGGCCGCATATTGTGCTCAACACCGCCAACTATTTTACCTGGGAAGTGCTGAATAATCATTCGGGGCTGGCTATCTCCCCGACGCTGCTCGGCTCGCTGGTGGTGATGGGCGGCGTGTGGTTTATCCCGCCTGGCGCGGTGGCGGTCGGGCTTATCATCAAATGGTTCGACTGGCTGTATGAGCGCGGCAACCGCGAGCCGAACCGCTATAAAGCCGCTATTCTGCACAGCTTCTGCTTCGGCGCTATCTTCAACATGATTGTGCTGGCCCGCGAAGGGCTGGATGCGTTCGTGTCGCGCGTGGTCTTTTTTATGGTGGTCTTCGGCGCCTGTCTGGTGGTGGCGAAACTGATTTACTGGCTGCTGGATAACGCGGGGCTTATCCATCCGCGCCGCCGCCGCGCGCCGCCGCTGTCGCCAACGGAAATGCTTTAAGGTTAAAGGAATATGATGTCTGAACAGGTTACCGCCCCGGTCTATACGCTTCGCGGGCTGCCGCTGCTGGGGTGGCGCGATATGCAACACGCGCTCGATTATCTCTATGCCGACGGTACGCTGCGTCACGGCACGCTGGTGGCGATTAACGCCGAAAAGATGCTGGCGCTGGAGGCCGACGCTGAAGTCCGCAGCCTGATTGAAGCGGCGGAATTTAAATATGCCGACGGCATCAGCGTGGTGCGCTCAGTACGTAAAAAGTACCCGCAGGCGCAGGTGTCGCGCGTGGCGGGCGCCGATCTCTGGGAGGCGCTGATGGCGCGCGCCGGCCGCGAGGGCACGCCGGTCTTTCTGGTGGGCGGCAAGCCTGAGGTGCTCGCGCAAACCATCGAAAAGCTCAAACGGCAGTGGAAGGTGAATATCGTCGACGCGCAGGACGGCTATTTTAAGCCGGAAGAGCGGGCGGCGCTGTTTGCGCGTATCCGCGACAGCGGCGCGCAGATTGTCACGGTGGCGATGGGCTCGCCGCGCCAGGAGATCTTTATGCGCGATTGTCGTCTCGTCCACCCGCACGCCCTTTATATGGGCGTGGGCGGCACCTACGATGTCTTCACCGGCCATGTGAAACGCGCGCCGAAAGGGTGGCAAAACCTCGGGCTGGAATGGCTTTATCGTCTGCTCTCCCAGCCGAGCCGCCTCAAACGCCAGCTGCGCCTGCTGCGCTACCTGGGCTGGCACTACACCGGCAAGCTGTGATCCGCAGGCGGCGTCCGTCGACGCCGCCGTTTTTCTCCTGATGGTTTATTGCGCAGTAAGCGCATTTTTACCACGCATTATTTGCCATTTCTCTCAAATTGCGGAACCATTCGCCCGCCCCTTTACAGGACGCGGCAGGGTTTTACGCTGCCCGCAGGGGCTCAGGCATTCACCATCACAATAACCAGGTTCACCTGGACGCACGTGAAACACAACACAGAGGATCTATGGCAGAGAATAAACCGGAACTACAGCGAGGGCTGGAGGCCCGACATATCGAACTAATTGCGCTCGGCGGCACTATCGGGGTGGGGCTGTTTATGGGCGCCGCCAGTACGCTGAAATGGGCAGGGCCGTCGGTGCTGCTGGCCTATATCATCGCCGGGCTGTTTGTCTTTTTCATTATGCGCTCAATGGGCGAAATGCTCTTCCTTGAGCCCGTAACCGGTTCGTTCGCCGTTTACGCGCATCGCTACATGAGCCCGTTCTTCGGCTATCTCACCGCGTGGTCCTACTGGTTTATGTGGATGGCGGTGGGCATTTCGGAAATCACCGCCATTGGGGTTTACGTCCAGTTCTGGTTCCCGGAGATGGCGCAGTGGATACCCGCGTTGATTGCCGTGGGCCTGGTCGCGCTGGCGAATCTCGCGGCGGTGCGGCTGTATGGCGAAATCGAATTCTGGTTCGCGATGATTAAAGTCACCACTATTATCGTCATGATCGTAGTCGGGCTTGGCGTGATTTTCTTTGGTTTCGGCAACGGCGGCCATGCCATTGGCTTTGGCAATCTTACCTCGCACGGCGGTTTCTTTGCGGGCGGCTGGAAGGGCTTCCTGACGGCGCTCTGTATCGTTGTGGCGTCCTATCAGGGCGTTGAGCTGATTGGCATTACCGCGGGCGAAGCGAAAAACCCGCAGGTGACGCTGCGCAGCGCGGTCGGTAAAGTGCTGTGGCGCATCCTGATTTTCTACGTGGGCGCGATCTTCGTTATCGTGACTATCTTCCCGTGGGATGAAATCGGCAGCAACGGCAGCCCGTTTGTGCTGACTTTCGCGAAAATCGGGATCACCGCAGCGGCAGGCATTATCAACTTCGTGGTGCTGACCGCGGCGCTCTCCGGGTGCAACAGCGGCATGTACAGCTGCGGGCGTATGCTCTATGCGCTGGCGAATAACCGTCAGTTACCGGCGGCGATGGGGAAAGTCTCACGCAACGGCGTACCGGTGGCGGGTGTGGCGGTCTCGATTGTGATTCTGCTGGTGGGCTCGTGCCTCAATTACATTATCCCGAATCCGCAGCGCGTATTCGTTTATGTCTACAGCGCCAGCGTGCTGCCGGGCATGGTGCCGTGGTTTGTTATCCTGATTAGCCAGTTGCGCTTCCGTCAGACGCACCAGGCGGCGATTGCCGCGCATCCGTTCCGCTCCGTGCTGTTCCCGTGGGCGAATTACCTGACGATGGCGTTTCTGGTCTGCGTGCTGGTGGGCATGGGATTCAATGACGATACGCGTATGTCACTCATTGTCGGCGCGATTTTCCTGGCGCTGGTGAGCGTTATTTATAAGCTTTTCGGGTTCGATCGGTACGGTTCGACCCCTAAAGTGGATGGATAACCACCAGAATGCGCAAAGCATAACCAAACGCGCATTTTCTTCAAAAAAAGCACTAGACAGCAGGGCGCGAAGTCCGTAGTATCCCCACCCGCAACGGCGCTACGCGCCCGTAGCTCAGCTGGATAGAGCGCTGCCCTCCGGAGGCAGAGGTCTCAGGTTCGAATCCTGTCGGGCGCGCCATTTAACCGGCGCTTGAGCTGCGGTGGTTTGAATACCGCGTGAAAGAATACAGTGGTGGCTATAGCTCAGTTGGTAGAGCCCTGGATTGTGATTCCAGTTGTCGTGGGTTCGAGTCCCATTAGCCACCCCATTATTTAAGAGTTTGTGGCGATGCGAAGGTGGCGGAATTGGTAGACGCGCTAGCTTCAGGTGTTAGTGTCCTTCGGACGTGGGGGTTCAAGTCCCCCCCCTCGCACCACTACTTGATTGAACAAAAAAGTCAAAAAGCAGTATACGGCGAGTAGCGCAGCTTGGTAGCGCAACTGGTTTGGGACCAGTGGGTCGGAGGTTCGAATCCTCTCTCGCCGACCACTTTTGAACCTCGCTTCGGCGAGGTTTTTTGTTTTCTGCCGTCTGACGTTTCACCTCTGCGTTTTATTTCTCCTTCTGTTTTTATTTTTCTTCAACCTTTCTCATTGTCTGTTTCATATCTCTCACCGTAATCCCGATCACAAAGTTCGTTTATCCTGGTTAATCTGTTTCTTTACTAATCATCAATGCCACCTCCCGGTACGAGCGGAAAAGGGAGCCTGACGCTAAACCTCGATAACGCGCTGAACCTGAAAGACGAGCCGCACGAACCGCTACGCATTACGGGCGATAACGGCAGCGAGGTGAAGCTGCTCAATACGCCGGAAGGCATCTGGTCGGTAAGCGGTTTCGAGACGCCCGGCGGCCAGGTGTTTGACGTTTATCACAACAGCGCGCTCGGGGCCGCTAACACGCTTGGCGACCTGCTGATTCAGGAAAATATTCAGGTGAAACTGATGTAGCGGGCGGGTGACGGGGTTTAGCGACACCTGGCGTTATACCTGTCGCTCACAGGAGACATATAAGTTTTTAATATGTTTAGAAAAAATGCCAGGTCTGCAAACCCTGTCGCCATTTGATGACACCTGATGGCGGCGCCTGCTTGGGAGACCAACATACAGCCTCGGTCACAGTGGCGATGAAACAAGGGGTTAGCTATTGCAGACAAACGCTGCATACCTGGCACGATAAATGCTACAATAACCGTGTAGATGCTCATTCCATCTCTTATGTTCGCTTCGGCTTCATAAACCTAGGAATGACGCAGAGCCGTTTACGGTGCTTATCGTCCACAGACAGATGTCGCTTCGGCCTCATCAAACACCATGGACATAACGTTGAGTGAAGCACCACATTTGTTGTCAAACAGACCTGTTTTGATACCTGCCCTCGGGCAGGTATTTTTTTGCCTGTAGATCATCTTTCGCGGCGTGGCGGTGTTGGCTGCGCGCGCTTACCCCGGTCACTTACTGATGTAAGCTCCCGGGGATTCGCTTACTTGCCGCCTTGCCACACCACGAAATCTGACCCACAGGCCGAAGGGGCTTTCGCGCCGTGGTTGCCCTGGCTGCGCGCGCTCACCCCGGTCACTTACTGAGGTAAGCTCCCGGAGATTTGCTTACTTGCCGCCTTGCCACACCACGAAATCTGATCCACAGGCCGAAGGGGCTTTCGCGCCGTGGCTGCCCTGGCTGCGCGCGCTCACCCCGGTCACTTACTGATGTAAGCTCCCGGGGATTTGCTTGCTGCACAACAACATCTCTCAAACCGCAGAGACAAAAAAGTGCCGGTGTCAAGTCTTCGGCTCAAATCAAGAAGGGCTTGAAACCGTATATGGGATAGTAGGTTAGCTACTTTCGGGGCCGCTTTGAAGAAGAGCGGCGTCGTCGGCTAGGAGCGACATAGGAGCTTTGGGAGAGAAAGCCGCATCGCACTGTGTAGTGCTCGATTGCCGAGGAACGGCGGGCCTGTCGCATCATCATAGCCCAACAGGCTCGGCGGCATCCAGAATGAAGAACGCGCAGCCTGGGCTGCGCGTTCGATGGATGCCGTTGAATAGTATGCGGTGCAATCATGGCGGCTTCGGTGGTGCGCTGCGGGTCGCCGTGCCCTTCCTGAATCCTCGATCGCCCGCCATGAACGCTTCCAGCATATGCGGGATCAGCGTCGCCGCATCGACTGCCTCGCCATACGCCTGCGCGTGTAGCGCGGCGTAGCGGTCGAGGTCGGCTTTTAAACTGGTCGGGCAAACGAAAGTCAGCTTGGTGCTCTCGGTCTTCGGCAGCGGGCCAAGCCGCAGCTTCTTGGTCGTGCTCATCGTGAAGTCCCCCGGTTGAAGAACAGCGGTTGGTACGGCCGCAGCACCAGATCCCGGTTGACGATGATGCGAACCGGCAGGCCCGGTCGTTGCGTCAAGGTCGGCTGAATGTTGAGGTTGCGCCGGGTCATCTCCTGGCCGACCTGATTGATGCTGTCTTGCGCGCTGTCGCGCCCAGCGATGATGACGCGATCACCATCCTGCCGGTTCTCCGGCGCGGCCAGCTCGGCACCGACGCCCAGCAGCGTGGTGAGTGCCGCACCGGCAAAGATGCGGCCCCAGTGGTAGTCCACATCGTCCTCCAGCCCGGCATAGCCGGCTGGGTCGGTGCCGGCCAGGTTGTCGAGCGTGAGCGAAGACGTGTCCGGCAGGATGATCCGGTTCCAGACGACTTGAACGCGGCTCTGCCCGTAGCTGACCTGGCTGTTGTATTTGCCCAGGATGCGCGAACCCTGCGGAATCAGCAGGAAGCGCCCGGTGGCTGTGTCATAGACCGGCTCCGTCACCGTGGCGATCACGTCGCCGGGCAAGTCCGACTTGATGCCCGTCACCAAGGCACCTGCGACCACCGTTCCGGCCATGACCTGATACGGCGAAGTTGGCAGGGTCAGATTGCCGGAATTACGGGTTTCAGTGGAGCCACCTTTCAGGAAAGCCTCTTTCTGGTCTTGCCGGTTTTGCACCGCTGTCGGGTCAGCAGGCTGGGCCGCCGTGGAGGCCGGCCCGGCCGCCAGCGGGTCAAACGCCGCATTGGCGGCGAAGCCCGGCGCAGCGGCCACCTGTGTCTGCGCCACCGGCGCCGCATTCTGCCCTCCCGAGCGGAAGAACACGGACGAGGCCGCGGCCGCTTCGGCTTCTTTGCGCAGAGCATCGTTCGGGTCGTGGCCGGGGGCCGCGTAGGCGGCCGTCGCCGGCTGCTGCGACTTCACGATGGCAGGGCCAAGATCGCCCGGCAGCGGCGGCCCCAGTTCGGGAACGGCAGGCGGCAACGCCGGCGGCAGCTTGGAGTAGTCCGTCGGCAGCGCATCCAGTCCTTCCGACTTCGAGACACGATCGACGTTGTAAAGCTCGGTCTGCTCGCCCGCACCGCGCCGCTGAGGTTGCAGCGACCACATCAGCGCGCCGAGCACGGCCACCGCCAGGACGCCGGCGAGGATGGCCAGCGTGCGCCGATTCAGGCGCGTGACCGGGCGCGGCTGGGCGCGCAGCGCCACCGCCTCGGGAGCGATCTTGCCCGCCGCCTGCGGCGCGGCAAGGTCGGGAGTGTCATCCTGGCTCATGGTCAGTTCCTCCGCGCAACGCCATCGGTGCGCTCGATCCGCACCAAGTCGCCGCCGTCGCCGCCCAGCCGCAGTTCGGCCGCGCCGAACAGGCGATCCACGACGTAGTACGGCGCGCGGAAACGGTAGTTCACCAATTGCCCGTCGCCCTGCGCGCCGATGACAAACAGCGGCGGCAACTCGCCCTGAGCAATGCCGGCCGGAAACTGGATATAGACCTTCTCTCCATCATCGAAGGCGCGTAGCGGCTTCCACGGCGGGTTGCTGCCCGATACCGCGTAGCGGAAGCGGATCTTGTCCAGCGACAGGCCCGTATCGACAGGCGTTGTCGCCTGCGCAGCCTGCGCCTGGCGCTGCAACGCGAGCATCCGGTCTTTCGGGTAGTCCCAGGATACCGACGCCATCCATGCCTTCTCGGTCGAGGTCAGCTCCAGCAGGTAGGTGCGCCGACTGGTGGTGATGACGAGATTGGTTTTCAGACCGGAACGGATGGGCTTGACCAGCACATTGACGCGCAGATCGGCCCCGCCGCCGCTGGACGTGTCGCCCACGATCCAGCGCACGGTATCGCCGGCGGCGACCGTCACCAGTTCCTCGCCCGGTTGAAGCGAAACCACCGTCACGCGCCCCGGCGACGCATAGACCTGATAAAGCGCGCCATCGGTGAACGGCCACACCTGAATCGCGTTGACGTAGCCCTCACGGGTAGGCGCGATACGCGCTTCTGCATTGGCACGGGAAACGCGCACCTTTTCGTCGGCCGGCTCCGGCGCAGCGGGGGCTTCATCGACTTCCGGCAGCGGCTTCAACTGCGCTGGCAGCGCCAGCGGTTCAGGGACGGCGACGACTTCGACGGGCTTGGGCGGTTCGGGCAACGGCTGGGCCAGCACCGGCTCGTCGAGCGAGATGGACGGCGGCGGCTTGCCCTGCGAGGCGCAGCCCGCGAGGGCCAGCAGCGTCAAAGGAAAAACGTAAAGGCGGAAACGAAGTTTCATGGTTTGGCTCCTTCGGAAGAATCCAGTTCGCGGCTCCATGACAGTCCGTTGACGTAGATACCCAATGGGTTCTTGCGCAGGCGCTGTTCGGTACGCGGGGTTTGCAGGACGGTCGAAAGCACGGCGTTCCAGCGTTCGGTGCCGGCGGGCGCACCGTTGACGTAGCGCTGCTCTGTCCAGCGCACGTTGAAAGACGTGTCGCTGGCGCGAACCACGCTGGTGATCTGCACCGTCACCGATTCCTTGCCGATGCGGGCGAATGGGTCATTGGTGCGGGCGTAGTCGTTGAGCACCGCCGCGCCCTTGTCGGTGGTGTAGTCGTAGGCATCGAGCCAGTTCTGCCGCACCACGATGGGATCGATGGACAGCGAGCGAACCAGCGTCACGAAGCGCGCCAGGTGGTGCGCGATCTGCGCGTCGCCGGGCCGGTACGGCGTGGCGGCCTCACCTACGGCGCGCACCTGCCCGGCCTGATCGACCTCGATGACATAGGGCGTCACGATGGACTGCGCCGAGCGCCACACCAGGCCGCCGGCCATCAGCAGCGCGAGCACTAGGCAGCCGAAGGCCATCAGTCGCCAGTTCTTGGCCTGCATGCGAGCCGAGCCGATACGGTCGTCCCATACCTGGGCGGCGGCTTGATACGGGGTGGCAGGCTGCGGCGTATCGGCGTAGCGCACCTGCGGGCGTTTGAATCGCATGGGTGTTCTCCTTGAAGGTTAGGTATCGGAATCCCGCAGGCTCGGGCCTTGCCCGGAGCCGCCGCCGTCGCCGCCGCGCAGCGTGTGGGCAGCAGTGGTCGCGGCATGGGTGGCCTGCTGGCGCCGGTGCATCCGCTTGGCCCAGGCCGGTTGCTCTTGCTTCTGCGAGCCTGCGGCGCCGTCTGCGGTCTGGCCGGGGCCAGCACCGTCGCTGCCGGCTTCTGTGCCGTTCCAGCCAGCGCGGAAGAAATCGGCCATCTTCTGCCCCGCAGCGGAAGCTCCAGAGGCGACGCGGCGGCCTGCGGCTTGTGCGCCGGTCTTGGCGACATTGCCGAGGCCAGCCGCCGCGCCCTTGGCACCGCCGCCGGCCGCAGTGGAACCGGCCTGGAACGCCGATCGGGCACTGCCGGCCGCCGAAGTCGCGGCACGCGCCCCGGCACCGGCCAGCTTTGCGGCCGCCGGGGCCATTCGTGCACCGGCCATGACGGCGCCGCCCACGCCCGTTGCGGCGGCGCCGATGGCAACGCCGGTGCCGACAGCGCCGACCGCAGCACCAGCCATCGCGCCCGCACCAAGCTGCGGCGCACCGGACACCAGGCCGGTGGCGATACCGGGTCCGAAAATGCCCAGCGCAAGCAGCGCGAGCGAGGCCAGCATCACGACCAGCGCGTGGTCGATGGATGGCTCGTCGGGATGCACCTGGAACTCGGCGAACAGGCCGGAACCGATGCCGACGATGACGGCCAGCACCAAGACCTTGATGCCTGACGACACCACGTTGCCCAGCACCTTTTCCGCGAGGAACGAGGTCTTGTTCCAGAGTGCAAACGGGATCAAGACGAAGCCGGCGAGCGTGGTCAGCTTGAACTCGATCAGCGTGATGAAAAGCTGTACCGCCAGCACGAAGAAGCAGAGGATCACCACCAGCCAGGCGATGAACAGCACCACGATGGGGTCGATGTTCACGAACACCTCGGGGAACCCAGCCATGTCCCCGATCTGTTCCAGAATCGGCGCGGCAGCGTCGATGCCGGTCTTCGCCAGCCGGCCAGGCTGAAGGAAGTTCTCCATCGTGATGGCCGAGCCGGTCGCGGTGATCCCCAAGCCGGCGAACGAGCGGAACACGATGCTCGCCAGCCAGTTGAAGTTGCCGATGATGTAGGCGAACGCGCCGACATAGAGCACCTTGCGCAGCAGCTTGACGATCACGTCATCGCCCTGGCCGGTGGCGTGGCTCATGGCCCAATAAAGACCAGCGATCGTCATGTCGATGACGATGAGTGTGGCGGTGAGAAACGCCACTTCGCCCTGCAACAAACCGAAGCCCGAGTCGATGTAGCGCGAGAACGTATCGAGGAAACGGTCGATGATGGTCACGTCGTTCATGGCGAATCCTCGGACGGAGTGAGCAGAACGGCGCCCTCTGGCAATTCATCTGCGGGCGTATCGAAGCTCGGCGGAATCGGCGGAAGTTCAGCCAGCGAGTTGTATTCGTCCGGCCCGGTATGGCCGGCGAAAAAGCGCCGCCGGAAGGCTTCGGCGGCGGCGCGGCAGGCATCCTCGCCCACGGCCTGCCGGTCGGCCGCGCATTGCCCGCGCAATGCCTTGAGCCGCACCGGATCTGCGGCCAGGGCGTCGGCCAGGTTCTCGGCCGGCTGCTGGCCGCACGCGGTCAGCAGCACGGCCAGCAGGACGGAAGCGCTTCGCATGGCCGCCTCCGGTCAGTTGTTGTAGAAGTTGACGGACTGCGGCGTGTACGGCGTGCCGGTGCCGAGGAAGCGCCGCCGCACTTCGCGGGCGCGCTCCATAGCCGCCGCTTGCCGCGCCAGTTCCAGCGAAGCGGCCCGGTCTTGCGTGATCTGGAGCTGCTGCCCCTGGATCGACTGCTTGGCCTGCAAAGCCAGGAGCTGGTTCGTCGCCTGCATCGCTTGCAGCGCGCCGGTCGCCGATTGGCTCTGGTTCACGAGGTCGGCCAGCGCGCTTTCGTCTTGGGCGAGGTTCTGCGACACCTGCGCCTGCATCCGCATCGCGGTGTGCAGGCCGTTCAAGGTGTTCTGCCAGCGTTCGCGGGCGTCCTGCGCCATGCGGTCGCCGCTGATGGTGGCGGCGTACTGTTCCGGGTACAGGCGGGCGAACGTGGCATCCATGCTCTGCACGTCGTAGGCCAAGCCGCGCGCCTCGGCGATCAGGCGCTCGGTGGTGGCGAGCGTCGAGCGCAGGCGGTTGACGATGTTGAAGTCGAGGTTTGCCAGATTCCTGGCCTGGTTCATCAACATCTGCGCCTCGTTCTGGAGCTGGTTGATCTGGTTGTTGATCTGTTCCAGCGTGCGCACGGCGGTCAGCGTGTTCTGCACGAAGTTGGACGGGTCGAACACCGTCAGCGCGGATGCGGGCTGCATGGCCAGCAGAAATACCGACAACACAGCAGCGAGTGAGACAGAGAGCAAACGGGGCTTGGTCTTCATAGTGAAACCTCCAGCGGTTGAGAAGCGAGAAAGGAAGCTGCCGCCGGAGCGGACGGCAGCAGGTCGGCGGCCCAGCCGAGGCCGCGATGGCGCAGCCACGCGCCGGCGAAGCCGGGAGCGCCGGCCTGCGTCAGCACGCGGTCAATATCGCGTTGGTCTTGAGGGGTGGATGCGCCCGCGAATGCGAGCGCGACAGGCCCCAGGTCGAGGTCGAATAGGCGGTTGCCGAGGCGCGACTGGTAGTAGTAGTCGCGCTTGGGCTGCGCGGTGGCGACGATCTCGATCTGCCGGCTGTTGAGCCCGAAGCCCTCGTAGATCGTGCGAATCTGCGGCTCGGTCGCCTGCGGATTAGGTAAGAAAATCCGACTGGCGCAACTCTCGATGATCGCGGGCGCGATGGTCGAATCCTTGATGTCGGCCAGCGACTGCGTGGCGAAGATGACGCTGACGTTTTTTTTCCTGAGCGTCTTGAGCCATTGCCGGATGCGGGCCGCGAAAGATGGCTCATCAAGGAATAGCCACGCTTCATCGAGGATCAGCAGCGTCGGCGCACCGTCGAAACGCTCGTCGAAGCGGGCGAACAGGTAGCGCAGCACCGCTTGCACGGCGGCGGGGCTGTGCATCAGTTCTTCCATCTCGAAGCCCTGCACGTCGGCCATGCCCAGCCGGTCGTGGTCAGCGTCCAGCAGCTTGCCGTGTGCGCCGCCCAGCACATAGGGCGCGAGCGCTTGGCGCAGCGCGTTGGACTGCAATAACACCGACAAGCCGGTCATGGTGCGCTGCTCCACCGGCGCACCGGCAAGGCTTCTCAGCGCCGACCAGATGGCAGCCTTCTCGTCCGGGCCGACCGTCACGCCTTCGTGCAGCAGCCGGCCCTCCACCCATTCCGCGGCCCAGGTGCGGTAGCCCTCGTGGGCAATTCGCGCGAGTGGCTGGAAGGCGATGCCGCCATCGGCACCGAGGTCGTAGTGCTCACCGCCAAGGCCGAGGATGGTGGCGCGCATCGAGCGCCCCATGTCGAAGGCGAAGATCCGCGAGCCGAAGTAGCGCCGGAACTGCATGGCCAGGATGGCGAGCAGCACCGACTTGCCCATGCCAGTCGGCCCGGCGACAAGGGTGTGGCCCACGTCGCCGATGTGCGTTACCAGCCGGAACGGCGTCGCACCATCGGTGCGTGTCACGATCAGCGGCGGGCCGTCGAGGTGGTCGTTCTTCTTCGGCCCGGCCCATACCGCTGACATCGGCATCATGTGCGCCAGGTTCAGCGTCGAAACGATGGGATGACGCACGTTCGCGTATGCGTTGCCGGGGACGGACGACAGCCAGGCATCGACCGCGTTGAGGGTTTCGGGGATCGTCACGAAGCCCCGGCCTTGGATAACGCGCTCCACCATGCGCAGCTTCTCGTCGGCCACGGCCGGGTCGGCGTCGAGCACCGTCACCGTGGCGGTGAGGTAGCCGAAGGCGACTTGATCGCTGCCCAGCTCCTGCAAGGCGGCATCGGCGTCGGCGGCCTTGTTGCTGGCATCGGTATCGACCAGCGGGCTTTCCTGCTGAAAGATCGTTTCGCGCAGCAGCGCGATGACGTTCTTGCGCTTGGCGAACCATTGGCGCCGCAAGCGCCCCAACTCCCGTTCCGCCTCGGCTTTGTCGAGACACAGGAAGCGCGTATTCCAGCGATACGCAAAGCCCAGGCGGTTGAGGTCGTCCAAAATCCCCGGCCAGGTCGAGGTCGGGAAGCCTCGTACCGACACCACGCGCAGGTGCTGATCGCCCAGCATGGGCGCCAGGCCGCCGACCAGCGCGGCATCGGCCAGCAGCGCGTCGATATGGAACGGCACGTCGGGCACGCCGACGCGATAGCGGCGCGTGGAGACTGTGGCATGCAGGTAGGTCAGCGTCTGGCTGTCGTCCAGCCAGGCAATCTCCGGCATCACACCATCGAGCAGGTCGAACACGCGATCGGTCTCTGCCACGAAGGAATCGAGCCGACCGCGCCAGTCCACGCCCTCGGTGGGCCGGTTCTCGTACAGCATCCCAGCCGCACGGGCGCGAGACTCTTGCGGCGGTAGGTGTTGCAACGTGAAGTGATAGACGCTCTCGAAATGGCCATCCGACTCCTCGAACGCCGCGCGTCGCTCCTCATCCACCAGCCAGGACAGTGGTTCGGGAAAGGAGGACTGCGGATAGCTCGATGCCCGCATTCGCTCGGCCTCGATATAGAAGGCCCAGCCAGACCCGGTACGGCGAAGCGCGTTGTTCTGCCGCGCCGACGTGGCAATCAGTTCGCCCTGTGTCGCACTGTCCAGGTCGGGACCGCGAAACTGGAACGTGCGTTGAAACGAACCATCTTTGTTCAGTACAACGCCCGGCGCGACCAGCCCGGCCCAGGGCAGCCAGTCGGCAAGCAAGGCCGGGCGCTGACGATATTCGGCAAGGTTCAGCATGGCGTCCTCCCCTCACACGTCCAGAAGCGGGCGGTGTTTGATATGCCGCGCGAAGACCTGCATGAACTGCGGATCGACGCGAGCACCCCATACGGCCAGCGAGTGGCCGACGATCCAGAGCACCACGCCGGGAATCCACAGTTGCAGGCCCAGTCCGACGGCGGCGGCCAGCGTGCCGTTGGCAATTGCCACGGTGCGCGGCGCGCCGCCCAGCAGGATTGGCTCGGTCAGCGAGCGATGCAGCGGCACCTCGAAGCCCGGAAGGTCGCTGGCCGTACTCATACGACGGCCCCGCCGGAGAACGAGAAGAACGACAGGAAGAACGAGGAAGCGGCGAACGCGATGCTCAACCCGAACACGATCTGGATCAGCTTGCGAAAGCCGCCGCTGGTGTCGCCGAAGGCCAGCGCCAGGCCCGTGGCGATGATGATGATGACCGCGACGATGCGTGCCACCGGCCCCTGGATCGAATCCAGAATCGACTGCAAGGGCCCCTCCCACGGCATCGAGGAACCGGCGGCTTGCGCCGTGCCCGCCAGCAACAGCAGCAGCGCGGCCAGCAGCAGCCCTTGCCCCGCAGGGCGGGCGAGGCTGCGCAGTCGCGCTAGGCCGGACAGGTGAGGAAGCGGATTTACGGAAAAGCGGAAAGAATCAACGTGCGTCATGGCAGTTCTCCAAGTTGGTTGGGGGACGGGGATGTGCAGCGGCGTCGGCTGCGAGAGGAGCCGGCGTCAGCTTGGGAAACGGCGTTTCCAGCGCGTCCGCCAGGCGATAGCCGGTGCCGTCGAAGCCGACGACACGGGCGATGGTTTCGACGTGGCGCTTGCGGCCGCGTCCGGCGATGTGAATGACGACGTTGACCGCCTCGGCGATCAGCGCCCGCGGCGGATTCACAGCGACTTCGAGAATCAACTGTTCGAGGCGCAGCAAGGCGCCCAGCGCGGAGCCGGCGTGGATGGTTGCAATGCCGCCGGGGTGGCCGGTGCCCCACACTTTGATGAGGTCGAGGGCCTCGCCGCCGCGCACCTCGCCGACGATCACGCGGTCAGGCCGCAGGCGCATCGTGGCCCGCACCAGCTCGGTCATGGTGACGACGCCGGCGCGGGTGCGCAGCGGCACATGGTCGCGGGCCGCGCATTGCAGCTCGATGGTGTCTTCGAGCACCAGCACGCGGTCGCCTGTGGCGGCGATCTCGGCCAGCAGCGCGTTCGCCAGCGTGGTCTTGCCGGTGCTGGTGCCGCCGGCGATCAGGATGTTCTGCCGCTCGCGCACGGCGCGGCGCAGGAACTCGGCCTGCCCGGCGGTCAGGATGCCGTCGGCCACGTAGCGATCCAGACCGATGATGCTCACGGCCCGCTTGCGCAGCGCGAAGGCTGGCCCCGGGGCGGCCGGTGGCAGGATGCCCTCGAAACGCTCGCCGGTTTCCGGCAGCTCGGCGGTCAAGAGCGGCTGGCTGCGATGCACCTCCGCACCGACATGCGCGGCTACCAGGCGGATGATGCGTTCGCCATCTGCTTCGGGCAGTTCCACGCCCAGCGGCGAGCGACCCGACGACAACCGATCCACCCACAGGGTGCGATCCGGGTTGAGCATGATTTCCACCACGTCCGGGTCTTCGAGCGCAGCGGCGATCAGCGGCCCCATCGCCGTGCGCAGCATCTGGATGCGGCGATCCTGGGACGCCGCTGCGGATGACCGGGGTTCGGGCGGGATCTGCGGAACGGCACTCATGATGCACGCTCCGCAGTTCGTTCATGGGCGGACGCCATCGCTGCTGCGTCATCCATCCGCATCGGATCGGGGTGCAATTCCTCCACCACGTCGCGCACCAGACTGCGGCCACGCAGCAGGTGACGGCCCAACTGCTCGACGAACTGCTCGAAGCGCGCCTTGCCCTGGGCGCGGGCCGCGTCCTGGTGGGCTTCTGGCACTGGCGTGCTGACGGTCAGGAAATAGCGGATGAACAGCGCCAGCGTTTCGATCTGGATGTTCTGGTCGCGCTCCAGGCGTTCGGTCTGCCGCGACAGTCGATCCAGCCGCTTGGCAATAGCGGCCTCACGCTGGTCGCCAGCATCCGGTGACAGCCAGGACGCCAAGGCCGCTGCGACGATGGAGGACTTGGACACACCTTTCTTGGCGGCCAGTTCGTCCAGGCGCTTGGCGTGCTCGGGCTGGATGAAAAGGTTGAGGCGGTATTGGCTCATAGGTCGATTCCGTCGTTGGGGTCGAGGGAAGCCAGCCGGGCCGTGCGCTGCATGGACGGGTCGAGCTGGCCGGGAAGTGGCAGCACCAGGTCGTCGTCATCGAGCAGAGCCAGGTCGTTCGCATGTGCGTCAGGCTCGGGGTCGTAGGCGACGGTTTCGGAGAGTTCGGGCTGGCGGCGCGGGCCGCCGTCATCGGTGCCGCCCAGGCCATCGGCGGATGCCGAGGCCGGCGCCGCAGGTACGGCCGGGATCGCCAAGCCGCTCCAGTCGTCGGGGTGGGCTGGCGGCGCGTCGGCGTACCTCCCGACTGCGAGCGCGGGCGGTGGCAGGACGCGATTCTTGAAATTGGCGTCGGCGTAGTAGCGCAGCTTCTTCGCGCGGATCGGGGCGACGCTGGACACCATGACCACGGCGTCATCGGGCGGAAGCTGCATCACCTCGCCGGGCGTCAGCAGCGGACGCGCGGTTTCCTGACGCGACACCATCAGGTGCCCCAGCCATGGAGCGAGCCGGTGGCCGGCGTAGTTGCGCTGCGCGCGAAGCTCGGTGGCAGTGCCGAGGGTTTCGGAAATCCTTTTCGCCGTCCTTTCGTCGTTGGTGGCGAAAGTCACCCGGACATGGCAGTTGTCGAGGATGGAATGGTTCTGCCCATACGCCTTGTCGATCTGGTTCAGGCTCTGAGCGATGAGAAAGCTGCGGATGCCGTAGCCGGCCATGAAGGCAAGTGCGGACTCGAAGAAGTCCAGACGACCCAGCGCCGGAAATTCGTCCAGCATCAGCAGCAGCTTGTGGCGGCGCGCGATGCCGTCGCTGCCATCGAGCGATTCGGTCAGCCGCCGCCCGATCTGGTTCAAGATGAGCCGGATCAGCGGCTTGGTGCGGCTGATGTCGGAAGGCGGCACGACCAGATAGAGCGATACCGGATGCTCGGCGGAAATCAGGTCGGCGATGCGCCAGTCGCAGCGCGACGTGACTTCGGCCACGGTCGGGTCGCGGTACAGACCGAGAAACGACATGGCGGTGGAGAGCACGCCCGACCGCTCGTTGTCTGACTTGTTCAGCACTTCGCGCGCAGCGGATGCGACAACCGGGTGAGGCGCATCGCCCAGGTGCTTCGTCGTCATCATCCGGTGCAGCGTCAGCTCGAAGGGACAAGCAGGGTCGCTGAGGAAGTTGGCGACGCCGCGTAGCGTTTTGTCCTCGCCCGCGTAGAGCACATGCAGGATCGCGCCGACCAGCAGCGCATGACTGGTCTTTTCCCAATGGTTCCTGCGCTCAAGCGCACCATCGGGATCGACCAGAATGTCCGCCACGTTTTGCACGTCGCGGACTTCATGCGCGCCGCGCCGGACTTCGAGCAGCGGGTTGTAGGCTGCCGACTGCGCATCCGTGGGGTTGAACAGGAGGCAGTGGCTAAACCGCGAACGCCAGCCTGCGGTGAGCGTCCAGTTCTCGCCTTTGATGTCGTGAACGACGACGGATGCGGGCCAACTCAACAAGGTGGGAACGACCAGGCCCACACCCTTGCCCGAGCGTGTGGGGGCGAAGGTCAGGACGTGTTCCGGGCCTTCATGGCGAAGGTACTGGCCGCGATGCAGCCCGAGGAAAACCCCGTCGGGCTGGATCAGACCGGCTTTGCGTATGTCGTCCGCATCGGCCCAACGTGCCGAACCGTAGGTGGTGACAAGGCGCGCTTGCCGCGAGCGCCACACCGACATGGCGATGGCGACCCCCACGGCCACCAGACCGCTGCCACCCGCGATAGCCCCGCCGATATCGAAGACGTGCGGCGCGTAGGCGTCAAAGAAGAACCACCACTCGAACAGCCGCCAAGGGTGATAGACCGGAGTTCCAAAGAAGTCGAACCACGGCGAGCCAAGGCGTAGTTGATAGCCCAGGGCGGCGGCTGTCCATTGCGTTGCACTCCACACGCCGGCGATCACGATGCCGAATACGGCGGCGATCTGCCCGAACAGTACGCCCTGAGCTTGCATCGACTGGCCTCCGATTTCCCTGCGCTGATTCCTCGTTCAAAAGCGGCACAGGGACGTGCCGCATAGAGGGAGGATCGGTGCCGGGTAGGTGCCGGTCAAAGACCGTTATCGGAAGCAAGATGATGCAAAAAGCATCGTTCCAGGCTGGAGCGAAACCAATAGAAACGCCGCAGGCGCGAGCGCGCTGCGGCGTGTTTGGTTAAGAGGGAAAATAATTTGTGAAGGACTAGCGACTAGAACTTAGGTGGCGCCTCCGGCGGGGTATAGGGCGTGTTGCCGCCGCCATAGAACCGCTTGCGCGTGGCTTCTGCCACGCGGTTGCAGAGTACGTCGCCAAGCGTCGCACGGTCGGTCTTGCACTGCTGACGCAACTCCTTCAACCGTGCAGGATCGGCAGCCAGTTCCTCGACGGTCGGGATGTTGGCCTGCTTGGGCGTCTCAGATGGGCCGCAGGCCGTGAGCAAGCCGGCCAGCAGCAATAGCGCCATTCGCTTCATAGCTCGATTTCCTCCTGTGGGTCAGATTCGGCTGACGGCACGGGCCTTGCGCCTTCGGGCAAGTCGATTGCCTGTACCCGTTCGACGAATCGAGTCAGCACTTCAGACTCTTCCCCTTCGCGCCGCAGAAGGTAGGTGGTCAGCATAGGGGAGCGCCCGGCCAATGGCCGGGCCACCACGCCGCATTCCCGGCTCGCCACGATATGCGGCAAGCCGGCTAGACCCAAGGCGAAGCCAGCGGAAACCACCACCATCATCAGCTCGAACGAAGCGACACGTTCTGCGATCAGCGGCTCGCGGTCGGATCGACGCAGCATGCGTTCCACCTGGCGAGCATGGCCCTCGCACGCCTGCGGATCGCAGAGCACCAGCGGAAATTGCAGCAATTCATCCAATGGGATTCGCTTGTGCTTGAGCAGGTGATGCCGCGCGGGCACAGCCACCATGAGCGGATCGCTCCATACGGCCTCGGCGGTTATGCCGTCACCCACTTCATCGGATTGAGCAAACCCCAAGTCGTACAGATCGTCTTGCAGGCCCTTGAGTTGCTGTGACAGCGGCACTTGGAAAAGCCGAATATCCACCTCGGGTTCCTCCTGCCTGCACATCGCCAGCAAGCTCGGGAGACGCGAAGACGTGATGCCGTCGGAAACGGCGATTCTCAACTGGCCGTGGAAGCCGTTGGATGCTGCTTTCACACTGTCGCGCGCTTGCTGCAAGGCCGTGAACACGCGTGGCACATGCTCTAGAAACAGCTTGCCTGCCCGTGTCAGGCGCGTGCTTCGGCTGGAGCGGATGAACAACTGTTCCCCTAGTTCTTCCTCCAGCTCCTTGATCGTGCGCGACAGGGGCGATTGCTCGATGTGCAGCTTTTCCGCTGCACGAGCGAAGTGGAGTTCTTCCGCAACGGCGACAAAGCAACGCAGGTGCCGTAGTTCCATTTTGTAGTCCTTACTTTGGTTAGCGCACAGCCGGAGGTGGCATATGTTTCCTATCGGCTGGCGCCTGTGCAGTTGTCACGCCCGAAAGTGTACTGTATAGTACGTTACATAAACGATGAAGCCAAGGACAATCGAAGTGGTAAAGGATCAGCGCACATCACCGACGAAGCATCGAACCGCAAAGGGCGCACAGCGCCTTCAGGATCTAATCTCCGTTGCGGCTGAGCTATTCCTCGAACGCGGTTTCGACAGCGTCGCCGTGGATGACTTGATCGCCCGCGTGGGAGGTTCACGCAGCAACATCTATAGCCACTTCGGCGGCAAGGAAGGACTGTTCAAGGAGGCCATGATCAGTCTGTGCGCAGACGTGGCGAAGCCGCTGGAGCAGTTGCGAATCGGGAATGGCGGGCCAGAAGAAGTGCTTCCATTGCTCGGCAAGCGGCTACTACAGTCCGCACTGTCCCCACGCACGCTTGCCCTGCACCGTCTCTTAGTCAATGAAGGCAGGCGCTTTCCCGATGTTGCACAGGCAATGTGGGAAGTGAGTTACGGCAAGGCCATCGAGATCCTCTCCGACTGGATCGAGACGCAACAGCAATCGGGAAAAGACCTGTCTGGCGCGGTTCCAGCCAAAGTGCTTGCCGAACATTTCATTGGCCTGGTAGCCGGCCATGCCAAGCTGCTGGCAGCTTCAGGACTCCGTTCGTCACCTTTGTCCAACAGCGAGATCGACCGAATTGTGGGCCACGCCGTCCAGACCTTTCTTCATGGCTCATTGAGCCGTGGAGTGGAGCGTAGAGAGAAGAAATAACAACTGAATTTTTCTAGTCCGGGGTTAGCACTCACTCCATGAATCGGTCCTCTACCTCCAACGGAGAGAGCGATCCGGCCGAATCCAAGGCGAGATCAATTTGTCAACATTAAGGATGAGGTACACACATCATGATCGATCAGAAAGATAAATTTGACACTAAACAAGTACACGGCGCAAAGGCCAGCGCGGCGACTTCAGCACAGGTCGGAAAGCATTGGGCAGACCCTGGTTTTTTCAATGACAACGTACTGCTTGACGCACTGATCAAGCACATCCTGAGCCTGATGCCCTACGGCATGACCGATTTCGGCGAGGTCATGGACGTGGTGCACCAGCTCAAGGGCAGCGACGAAGAGGCTTGGGTCAGTGCCTGGGCCGCGCTGGCAGGCCGGCTGCAGGACAGGGCCGAAGCGGCTGACCAAAAAGGCAAGCGCGTCACCGCCGCCAGCGCCTTTCTTCGGGCCTCCACCTACTGGCGCTGCGCGCTCCTGTATTTCAGCGACTTCGAGGACAAGCGCATGAAGGAGTACGCGGTCGCCAGCGCCTCGTGCTACGAGCGCTACATCAAGCTGTCGGGCTACCCCGGCGAGCGCATCGAAATCCCCTACGAGGGCGACTTCCTTCCCGGCTACTTCTACCGGTCGCCCCATGCGGGCGCAAAGGCACCACTGCTCATCGTCACGCCTGGCCGGGATACCTGGGCCGAAGACACCCGCTGGGTGTGCGAAGGCGCGCTGCAACGGGGTATCCACTGCCTGACCTACGATGGTCCGGGCCAGGGATTCGCGCTGCGACTGAACAATCTCACCTTCCGCCCGGATTGGGAAAAGGTCGTCAGCCCGCTGATCGACTTCGCGCTGGAAAAATTCCCGGAAATCGACGCCTCCAACATCGCGCTGATGGGACTGAGCTTCGGCGGCTATCTGGCGCCGCGCGTGGCCGCGTTCGACAAGCGCATCAAGCTCTGCATCACCGATCCCGGCAACATCAGTTGGGGCCGCCAGATCATCGCGCAACTGGAGCGCTTCGCTGACCACCCGCTGGACCAGATTCCGGAGCAGATGCGCAACCTGGTGCGTGACTACGCCTGGAAGCACGGCGTGCCGAACACGATCAAGGATGTGGTGCAGGCCCTCCAGCCCTACGACAACTCGGCCGTTCTGGACAAGGTGACCTGCGAGACGCTCGTGCTGGACGGCACCGGCGAGGTCTTCCATGGAGCCAAGCCGTTCTACGACGCCTTGCAAGGTCCCAAGGAATACCTGTTGTTCGACGAGACCTCGACGGCGCAGTCGCACTGCCAGATCGGCGGTTATGCGACGGCCACCGAATACATCTTCGACCGGATCGCCGAACGGTTGGGTTGCGCGTGATCCGCGCGTCCCGCTCGACCTGACAACCTCACGCAACTCCCATCAGGAACACGAAATGAATTCTTCGCTTCCCAGTACCAATGAGTTCCGCCTTGGCGGAGAGCTGCCCATCAACCGGCTGGGCTTTGGCGCCATGCGCCTGCCTTGCAACGGCTTCCGTGGTCCGGCGCGAGACCCGGAAACCGGGCGTGCCGTGCTGCGCCGCGCAGTCGAACTCGGCGTCAACCACATCGATACGGCCGAGTTCTACCAGAGCACCGATGGTTCGGTACGCGCCAATGCGCTCATCCGTGAGGCGTTGTATCCCTATCGGTCCAACCTGGTGATCGCGACCAAGGTCGGGGTCGTGTTCAACCCGGATGGCAGCCATCGACCGGCCACCGGTGCCGACATGCGCAGGCTCGTCGAAGAGAACCTGTCGAGTCTTGGCCTGGACCGTCTCGATCTGGTGTACCTGCGCATCGGCGAGATGACGGTGCCTCACGGCGAGTCGCTGGCCGAACGCTTCGAGGCGCTGGCCGCACTGCGTGCAGAAGGCCTGATTCGGCATCTGGGCATCAGCAACGTCGATATCGGGCACTTCAACGAGGCCCGCGCCATCGCCCCGATCGCGGCCGTGCAGAACAACTTCCATATCGCCAAGCGCGAGGACCTGAGCCTGCTGAAGGCCTGCGAAGAAGCCGGCATCGCGTTCTGCCCGTTCTTCCCGCTCGGTGGGGGCATGGGGGAGATCGACGACGGGCGGCTGGCCCGGGTCGCCGGAAGGCATGGTGCCACGCCGTCCCAGATCGCGCTGGCCTGGTTGTTGGCATCCTCCCCGGTGATGCTGGCGATCCCCGGCACGGGCTCCGTCGAGCACCTTCAGGAGAACGTCGCCGCCGGTGGCATTTCCCTCACCGAGGAAGACCATGCCGAACTGGCATGAATTCGGCGTCCGCTCGGTCATCTCGCGCTTAGCGCGAGGTGCCGCGCTGCTCGCCGTGGTTCTCGGAGCAGTCAGCCTGTCGTCCGGGTGCGCAACGGTGGATTTCAGCGAGTCTCCGGTCGGCTCGGTGAGCTTTGAAAAGTATCGACGCGACACGATCGCTCAAATCCAGGCCGGCCGCAGTTTCCAGCTTGCCGACCGGGATGCCGAGTTGGCGTGGAATGCCCCACAGGAGTGGCGGCCCGCTGAATCCGAGGCGGGAGCGCGTCCGCGAAAAGGGATTCTGTTCGTGCATGGCCTCGGCGATTCGCCCTGGTCCTTCCACGACGTGGGGCCGCCATTGGCGAGCCAAGGATTACTGGTGCGAACGGTGCTCCTCCCCGGCCACGGCACGCGGCCCGACGACTTGCTGACGACAACGGCGGAGCAATGGCGCCAAGTGGTCTGGGAACAGGCCATGGCGCTGCAGCGCGACGTCGATGGCGAGGTGTACCTAGGAGGGTTCTCCACGGGAGCGAACCTGGTCCTTGACTACGCGTATTCGCATCCCGAGATCGCAGGACTGGTGCTGTTCTCGCCCGGCTTCAAGAGCATGCCCTTCGATTGGCTTGCGCCGCTGGCGGCCCGTGTCCGGCCCTGGCTCATCAAGCCTGACGGGACGATTCCGATGCAGAACGCCGTCAAGTACTTCAACGTCCCGTCCAACGGGTTCGCACAGTTCTATCGGACCAGCGCCAACGCACGCCGGCTGCTGCGCGACCGGGCCTATGAGAAGCCGGTCTTCATGGTCGTTGCCGAGCACGATTCCGTGCTGGATACCGACTATCTGTTCGATGTCTTCCAGCAGCGCTTCACGCACCCGGACAGCCGCTTGGTCTGGTACGGAGGCGAGCCGGACGGACTGACGGATCGCCGGCGCGTTCTGGTCCGGCAGGACCGGCTGCCCGAATGGCGCATCAGCCAGTTCTCGCACATGAGCGTCACGTTCTCTCCCGCTAACACTGTTTATGGGGACGGCGGCAGCCTGCGCCTGTGCCTGAACGGCTTGCGTGAAGGCGACACGCAGGCCTGCGAAAAGGGGGAGCCCGTCTGGTACTCGGACTGGGGCTATCGAGAGGAAGGGAAGATCCACGCACGGCTCACCTTCAACCCGTATTTCGAGTGGCAGACCTCGGTGATGCTGGCGATGCTTGACACCGCAACCACATCCGTCATCTCGCAGGACGTCACGTTGAAGACCTCCACGAGCGAACGCTCCCGGCCAGCATCGCCCCCTCGATCCATTGACATTCCAAAAGCAGCCGAAAGGTAAAGAGACACCATGAAAAGAGTGCAGTTCAGCAGCTACGGCGGCCCCGAGACGATGGCATTCGCCGAATATACACTTCCCCCACTCGAAGCCCGACGGGTGCGCGTGCGCGTGAAAGCCGCTGCGATCAATCCGCTGGATTGGAAGCTGCGGCGCGGTGTCATGAAGTTCGTCACCGGACGGAAGTTTCCCCAGGGTATGGGTTCGGACTTCGCTGGGGTAGTGGAAGAAGTCGGCACCGATGTCACCGACTTCCGTGTGGGCGACGAAGTTTTCGGCACGGTCGAGATTAAGAGGCAAGGTGCGTTTGCCGAGGTCGTCGATGCCGACGCCAAGCTCATTGTCCGCAAGCCCGCCTCGCTCACGTTCAGCGAAGCCGCGTGCCTCCCCATCCCGGCGGCAACCGCCTGGGCGGCCGTCGTCGGCGTCGCGCGCGTGGGCCACGGTTCGAGAATCTTCATCCACGGCTGCAGCGGCGCCGTAGGCAGCAGCGCGGTCCAACTCGCGCAGGCGCATGGCGCGCAGGTGTGCGGCGCGTGCGGCGATGCTTCGATCGCTGCAGCGAGGGCTGCTGGCGTCAATCCGGTGTTTCCTTACTCGGAGAAGGCCTCGTTTGCATCCGACGGCCTCTACGACGCGGTGTTCGACACGCTCGGTACGCTGGCCGTCGCTGATGGACTGGCGATGCTCAAGCCCAAGGGCCGCTTCATCGACATCAATCCGACTCCGGCCAGGATGCTGCGCGGCCTCATCTCCGGGCGCTACCGGATGACGTTCTCGACAGGCGGTTTCAAGAATCTGGAGGAAATCGCCAAGTTAGCCGGCGACGGAAAGCTGCGTTCTTCCATTGGTCTGGAAGCGCCGTTTGCCGATGCGCTGTCAATGATCAAGGACACGGAAGTCGGCCGGCGCCCGCCAGGCCGAATCGTGTTGATCATGTAAGCGTACCTGGAGGGAAAGCCAATTTTCTGATTTTGCCGAATCTATAGATCGCGCTTGAGGCTATCCGCATTTAATTTCTGAGGGTGAGAACGCCAAAGTGTGCGGAGTCAATTCTCCGGGCACTTTTTATCACACGAATCGACCAACCTCTCAGGGTCGCTCTGCTTCGTCAGTTCCAGTGGAAACGCTGCTTTAACCGAGAAAACCCCCGTATCCGGGCGCGTTCCGAACCGCGCATCCCCAACAGTGACGTTGGTGTTCTCACCATTTCCTTTGATCATCGCGAAGGGGAACCGAGACCAGTACAGGAAATCGGCCATCTGCTTGCTCTGCCCAGCCACCAGAGCAATCGCCGACTGGTCCATGTGAGAGGAAACAAGTTCCTGGTCCAGCGATACATGAGGGTTGGGAAGCCAGCGAAAATCACCAAAGCCATACTGATGCTCTGTCTGCACGACGATCCTCCGCCTGAACGGGTCGGCAAATACCGGATTCGCCAGAACCTGCTGCGGTTGACCCAGACCAGACTCCTTGAACTCGCGGGCTACACGTTCTTCCACAACTCGCCCACTCGCGACCATTGCGCCGCTATAGAGTGTGGTTACCAGAAGGGCCACTATCGCCGGGCTGGATGTCCGACCTGCGCCCGAGCGCTCGCGGCGCCGTGATAGCCAGATTCCTATGCCAAGGGCGAGCCAGATCCATGGATCGGCGATGAAAAGCGCATCGCCATAAAACCAACGCTCCGAGAACGGCATCAGAAGCCGGATGCCCCAGCTATTCATCCAGTCCAGCAAGGGGTGCGAAAGCGCGCCGATATAGCTGAGCAACAAGAGCTGCCCCGGCTGAACGGCGGGGCGCGCGCCTGGTCGTGAACCTCTACGGGTTTGCCATCTGTCGAACCACAGCAGCACGAGCGTTAGAACCGCTGGCAGCACGAGCAACCCGATCGGGCCATGTGTCCAGCCACGCCTGCACGAGAGAGCCTCGCCGAAAGCGATACACAAGACATCCACGTCGGACAGATTCGCGCCGATCATCAATGCCGGCATCGCGAGCGCCGTTCGCCGCTTGAGCCCGGCCTGCCCCAAAGCGGCGCCGACCAAAGTGTGAGTCAGGTTGTCCACTACAAGAAGCTCGCAGTTTGGTTGTCTATTGGGCGAATCGGTTCTCTCAAGAAACTCATGGAGACGACTCCTCCACGCCCACCATTACGGCACTCTCGCGCCACAAGCGCTCCTGGGCCTCACGGTTGCGAGCCAGCTCCGAGGGATCGGGAAAGGTGGGATTTCCCTTGACGAGGGAGATGTAAATGCGCCCCTCCGGCAGGGAAAGCGTTCCGAGCGCCACGTCGGCCAGCATCCGACCCGAGTGCTCGGGCGCATTCATCACGAACTCGGGGCGGAAGATACCGACCAGAGGGAAGATCGTGCGCATCACGATGCTAAGGAGCGCCTTCTGCAACGCAGACGCCTCGCGGCCGGCAGCGCCACCCGTTAGGCCCGGGTTGAAGGCGATGACCTCGATCTGGCGCGCCACCACCGTGTCATGCCGGGCCAGGGACAGTGCCGTCATGAGGTTGCACAATTTCGACGCCGTGTAGGAGCGTATGCCGTCACCCGAACCGCCTTTCGGCGGATACGCCCACTCCTGAAGGTCGAGCGTCTTGGGACCGATCGCTTTGATGGGCGGGTTGTGCATGTTGCTCGACGTGATCACCACTCGACCCCGCTCAGCGATATGCGGCAGCAGCAGACGCGCCAGCAGATAGTGAGCAAGGTGATTCACGGCGAACGTGAGGCCATAACCCTCGGCGCTACGCTGATCGGCGGGTGTGCCATGCAGGCCTGCATTGAGGACAAGGATGTCAATACGTTCATCCCCAAGCTGCCGTATCACGGCGCCGGCAAAGTCGCGGACGCTGGCCAGAGAGGCAAGATCAAGCGGCAAGACATCAACGCCTTTCGGCACGGCGCGATTTTCTCCACGAGCGCCTATGATGACCCTTGTGTCAGGGGAAGCGGCCAGATCCTGCAGCGTGAATTGGCCAAACCCACTTGTGGCTCCGGTCATCACGACGACGTACTTCGAGTTCATCGGTCTCACCTCGTTTCTCCTTGAGTCAGGCCACCTGCGCGACGGTCTAGTCGCTGTATCGAGAACGCGATTTCTTCCATCAGAACCGCCTGCCAATGGTGAAGCTCCCAAAGGCCGGTCGCTCGCGCTGTCCATCGAACTCGCGGGTCCGGTGGTAGCGCGCGAAGGCGAAACGCCAGTGGCCATGGGTAAATGCGATACCGAAGCCGATGTCTGCAACCAGTGGGCGCTTGTCCACGCTGTGGCTGGAGCGGAAGGTATTTCCGTCGAGCGTGATGTCGCGCAGGACCCAACGCGCATCGGCAGCGACGAAGAAATGGCCGCGCCACCCCTGCGTCGCGCTCGTGCGGATCGGGGATGTGTTCTCGCCGGCCGGCCGCATTGGCGCTGTACCAAAGTCGTCCGGCAGCAAATAGCCGAAACGGAACTCGATCCCGGTGTTGGCGTAAGTGGCGAAGTTGCCCAGGCTGCCGCCCCAATGGGTAATCGCGTCCCACCGCCATGGCCCGGCAGGCTGCTGCAGCGCGAACCGCTTTCGTCGCTCGTGAATGAACTGCACCACAGGTTCGTTTTGCAGTTGGTTGTCCCAGCCATTGAACCTGTCCACGCCAATGACGCCGTGCCACCAGTCCTGAACTTCTCCGGCTTTGGCAGCAGGCCCCACGATGCCTAACCGTAGTTGCGAAGTCCGCAGGTCGTCGCCTTTTCGAGCGTTGTAGCCCACGCTGAACATCAATGCGCCGGCGTAAGGCCGGTCGTCTGCAATCAGTTCGTGCGGCTCGCGGTCGGTGGGCGTGTACATCGTCTGACCGAGCCCAATAGTCATGTTCAACTCATCGAACCCGCCAGGCTGCAAGCCGGAGAACGCGTGGTTCAACCGTCTGGCGATATCGGGCAGGCTCGGGTCATCCGCACGGTGGATTAGATTCGGCGAAACCAGCGTGAGCAGGAAGCCATTGGAGTACCCCTGGTCCTGCCCGAGGCCGCCGAACATGTCGTTGTCGATTCGCAGATTCACCGTGGATTCGGCCGCAATGCCTTTGCGGTCGCAGCGCTCCTCAGCCAGCGCCGAGCCACTCCAGAGCATTGCCCCAATCGCCATCCAGCCTTTCCACGCAGGGGATTCACTCGCTACATGCGGCAAGCGGCCAGAGCGCTTCGCCGCCAAGCGAACGGAACACAGCGTTTCCAGCCCAGGCACTTCTGCCTGGCACATGGCAGGTTCGCATGCGCCGTCGATAAAGCGATGATGGCGTGGCGTTGCAGTGGGTGACGGCGTGGGTCGCCGCTGTAGAGCCGGCTTATTCATTTGGACGTCGCACTTCTGCAGTTTCGCCAACGGCGAGAACCCGCTTTTCTGAAGCAGTCAGCCCCAGTCTTTTCCACTCCGCCGCCAGGCGAACTGGAGGTTCATCGAGCGGTTCGTAGGTCAACTTGAACGTCCCCCAGTGCATGGCGAAAAAGCTCCGCGCACCCAAGTCTAGATAGGCTTGGACAGCTTCCTCTGGATTCATGTGTTGCGCCCGCATGAACCATGCCGGGTCGTAGGCGCCGATCGGTAGAAGCGCCGCGTCAATCGCCGGAAAGCGACGACCGATCTCCCGGAAGCCGTCGAAATATCCCGTATCGCCCGAGTGATAAATGCTGGCGGATGGCCCCTCGACGACGAATCCGCCCCATAGCGTTTCGTTGGCGTCGGTGAGGCCACGACGGCTGTAGTGCTGAGCAGGCACAAAAGACACTTTGGCGGAGCCAAGTTCAGCGGATTCCCACCAATTCAGTTCGCTTGCGGGAATGCCCTTCTTCGCCAGGAACGCCTGCATGCCCAGCCCGGCGATCACCGGCGCACCGACCTGCTGTACGGAGGGAAGATCGAGGTGGTCGTAGTGGTTGTGCGTGATCAGCACGGCATCGATGGGCGGCAGGTTTTCGGGCAGCACGCCGGCCGGAACATTTCGTCCCCCCGGGCCCAGGGCAAGGTCGCCAAAGATCGGATCGATGAGGAACGACTTGCCCTCTAGCTGCACCAGCCAGCTTGCATGTCCAATCCAGGTGAGGCGAGCGCCTTCGCCCGGTCCCGGCGGACTGGCGATCGCTACGAGGTCGGTCTCGACACATGGGACGGGTGCTTTTCTTGGAACACCGCGGCCACGCCCGGCTAGGCTGTCCAGGACCAACATGCGAAATGCCGGCAGCACAGTACCAGGGGCCGCGCTGCCGTCGAGATTCCTGAAACGTCTGGAGCCATTGCGAGTTGCCATAGCTACCCCTCCCACAAAAAGAAGATCGAGATGAACGCAGTTGGCAGTGGCTGGCCAGATAACGCGCTCCAGCACACATTCCCAATGCCCTGCGTCCCGCTCATTTCGAGTCGAATCCGAAACACAGCAAAAGCCCAGCAACGGGCCATGCCATGAATCGCCTTCTCAGAACCGATACAGGTAGCCGAGTCCCACGCCGTACTGCGTGCTCTTTTCGACCAGCGGGCTGTTGCGGATCGAACTGCCCATGTGCTTGGCGCCCATATCGAGGAACACCGTGTGCTTGGGCACAGGCTGCCAGTCAACGCGCAGTCCGATTTCGGTATTGACCGAGGAACTGCCGCTGTAGGCCGGGCGCCAGCTTTGCGCTTCGTCCGACCTCACGCCGTAGTAGTAATCCACGTACTTGCTGTCCACCCACTCGGCCGCGAGCCGCGGTGTCAAACCGATCGGGCCTGCGGTGAAACGCCGATCGATCTGCAGCGTCGCCCGCGTTCCCTTGCTGTTGCTCATGGCATCGGTCAGCACTTCGGCAGACAGGTTGGCAATGCCGCTGCGCCAGATGGCGGCACCGCCGACCCAGAAGCTGGAATCCCGGTCGCGCATACCCGCGAAGTACGGCGAGTCGCCAGAATCGAACTCATCCATGGCATACCGGCCACGCAGCCTGAAAGACACCGGCCCCAACGACGGGAGCTTGACGTCCAGGCCAGGGCCGGCCACCTGAATCCACTTATTCTCATAGGTGATCATCGGCAAGCCACGCACGCGGTTATCGAAGTCCCGGTAAACGCGGTACTGCATGCCACCGGCGACGCCGATCCCCCATGTCGATTCACTGCGCTCGGCTTCGGCCATGGCCTGGCCTCTCGCGGACCTCTTCGTATCGTCGGTCTGAGCAACGGCGGCGGGAGTGGAGAAAATGCCGGCGACCAGAATCGGCAGCGCCGCATAAGACGGCTGGCGTCGCAGCCGGGCTGCGCAATGAAGGCGTGATGACATGATTGATCCCTTTCAAGGAGAACGTGAAGAATGCCTCTCCCCATGCAGGGGATCGGCTGCTGGCGGACCGCGCCATCGAACTGCGCCGATAGGCTCGCGGACCGTCGGCAGACGGCCGCACTTCACCGTCTGCCTGACTTCCATCTCGTTTTGACGACCCGACGTCGTCTCGCACCAGTCCGGCCACACGCTGCTCGCCATGAAGGGAGGCGACGGACGCGCTGCGGGAGTGCCGCATCGTGGCGAAGGCTGCTGTGTCATCGTTCAAGCGCCCCCTCGCCGGCGGTGGCGCGCTCGGTGTGTCGAAAGAATCCGAGCGATGCCAGCCATTTCTCGAACTTGTCCACGTACAGGAACACGGCAGGCACGACGAGCAAGCTCAATGCGGTCGATGTGATCAGGCCGCCGATCACCGCCATGGCCATGGGCCGGCGGAAGCTCGAATCCGCGCCAAGCCCCAGCGCGATGGGCAACATGCCGGCGATCATCGCGATGGTGGTCATCACGATGGGGCGCGCTCGCTTGTGGCACGCGTCCAGCAAGGCATCGTGAACAGACAAGCCGCGATCGCGCATGCCGATGACCGCGTACTCGACGAGCAGAATGGAGTTCTTAGTGACGATCCCCATCAGCATGACCAGCCCGATCATTGAAGGCACGCTCAACTGGCTGCGCGTGACCAGCAGCGCGAGAAACGCGCCGCCGATGGACAGCGGTATGGCCGAGAGAATGGTGATCGGCTGAAGAAAGTCCCTAAACAGCAGCACCAGCACGCAGTAGATGCACAGGACACCAACCACGAGCGCCATACCGAAGCCCGCGCCGAGTTCGGCAACGATTTCTGCATCGCCGGCCTCGACCACCTTCACGCTGGATGGCAGGGACTTAATCGAAGGCAGGTTGGCGGCTGCTGCTTGCGCCGTTCCAAGTGCGGTGCCCCCCAAGTCAGCCGAAATGGTGACGTTGCGAAGGCGGTCGTGGCGGTCGATCTGCGCAGGACCACTCTCCACGGACAGACTGGCAACGCTGGCAAGCGGCACCGGCCCGTCGCGGCCCGGTACGCGCATGTTGCCGATCGTGTCAATGTCCTGCCGTGCTGCATCGGGAATGCGCGCACGGATATAGACCTGCCGGTTGTCCAGGTTCAGGCGCGCGACCTGCGAATCGAAATCGCCGCTCGTCGCCACCCGTACCACGTCGCCGATCGCTGCGGTCGTCACGCCACGCTCGGCCGCGCGTTCCGGGTCGGGGCGGATGATGATCTCGGGACGTTCCAGGCTTGCGGTGGAGGCGATGCCCGTGAGGCCCTTGACGTCGCGCAGTTCGGATTCCACTGCCTCTGCGCTCGCCTTGAGCACCTCGGCATTGTCGCTGGCGAGGATGATCGAAAGTTTCTCCCCCGGCCCTCCACCACCAACAGCGAAGCGCGCGCCTGCAACGTTGAGCAGGCGCTCTCGCACAGCTTTCTCAATGACCTGCTGCGATGGCCGATCGCCACGCGGCCCCATCGTGAGCGTGAGCGACGCCCGCCGAACCTCGCCAGCACGCGTGCCTCCTGGCCCGGCACTCTGCGCAGTGCCCACCGTGGCGAAGACGTGGGCGATGCCATCCACATCGCTGACGGCCTTGCGCGCAGACTCGGCAACCGCCAATGTGTCCGCCATCGAACTGGCCGGCGGCAACTCGATGCTCACGGTCGTCGTGCCACTGTCGGAGGCCGGGATGAAGCCCGTCTCGATGAAGGGTACAAGGGCGAGCGAAGCGGCCAGAAAGATGACCGCGCCGCCCAAGGTGGTCTTGCGGTGCTTCAGGCACCAGCGCGCCGTTGCCATGTACCAGCGCATGACCCGGCCATCTTCTTTCTCGGGAATCGGCTCGGGCTTGAGCAGGTAGGCTGCCATCATTGGCGTGAGCAAGCGCGCGACGAGCAGCGACGCGAGCACGGCGATCACGGCGGTCCAGCCGAACTGCTTGAAGACCAAGCCGCCAATGCCGCTCATCATGGCGGTCGGCAGGAAGACGACCACCAAGCTCATGGTGGTCGCCATGACGGCCAGGGCGATCTCGGTCACGGCATCCTCTGCTGCCTTCCGGATCGATTTGCCCATGTGCCGGTGGCGCTCGATGTTCTCGATCTCGACGATGGCGTCATCGACCAGGATGCCCACGACCACCGCAAGCGCCAGCAGCGTGACGGTATTGAGCGTGAAGCCCAGCCAGGCCATGGCCGCGAACGCGGGCAGGATGGACAGCGGTAGCGCGGTCGAGGCGATCAGTGTCGCGCGCCAGTCGCGCAGGAAGAGCCAGACGACGATCATCGCCAGGATGGCGCCTTCGTACAGCATCGCCATCGAACCTTCGTACTGCTCCAGCGTCTGGCCGACCGACCCAGAAATCTCCGTCAGGCTGAGCGCCGGATCGGCCTGCTGGAGGCCGGCCAGGGCCTCGCGAACGCCATCGGCCAGCCGCACTTCGTCAAAGCCCCTGGCGCGATACACGCTGAAGCCGACCACGTGCTTGCCATCGAGCAAGGCCGCGTGCGTGGGATCAGCCTGACCATCGATTATGGTCGCGATCTGGTCCAGCCTGAAGCTCGTGCCGTTCGACAGCGAGATCCGCAGGCCCGCAAGCTCCGATGCTTGGCGAACCGTGGCGATCGTGCGAACCGACTGCTCCTCGCCGCCGAGCTGTCCGCGGCCACCCGAGGACTGCTGCTGTACCTGGCGCAACGCTCGGGAGACATCCGCCGCGGTGATGCCAAGGGCAGACATGCGCAGCGGATCGACCTCGATCCGAACCTCGCGTTCGATGCCGCCAAGCCGCTCGAACCGGCCAACACCGGACACGCCGAGCACGGTCTTGGCGACTGTATCGTCCACGAACCAGGAAAGCTGCTCCTCGCTGAGACGGGAGGAAGCGATGGCATAGGTGAGCACCGGAGCACCGACGCTGTTGGACGCGCTGACCGTCGGTTGCAGCAGATCAGGCGGGAGGTCGGAGCGAATGCCGTCCACCGCGTTCTTGGTCTCGATCAGCGCGTCCGACAGATTCTTTTCCAGTACGAATTGCACCTGGATCGACACCAAGCCATCCGTGACTGATGTGGTCAGATGGTTCAGCCCGCTCAAGGTCGCGAGCGCGTCCTCGACCTTGCGTGCGACCTCCGTTTCGAGTTGAGCGGGGGCCGCCCCCGGCTGCGACAACGCTACCGTAACCATCGGCAGATCGAGGTCGGGCAAGTCCTGCGTGGGCAGCTTCTGGAATCCCCACAATCCGGCGAGCGCCAGCAGCGCGAACAGCAGGATCGAGGGTATGGGATTGCGAATGGACCAGGTGGCGAAGTTCATGGCTTGGCCGCTCCTGCCGGACGGCCTTGGGAGATGCGCACCAGATCACGGTCCTTGAGGAACCCTGCGCCCTGGACGACGACGTGTTCATCTTTGCCAAGCCCGTCGGTGATCTCGACCTCCCGGCCATTGCGCCGGCCGACAGTGACGCTTCGCAGCGACACCCGGGGCGTTGCGCTGGCGTCGGCCAACGCGAGCACATGGCTGCGCCCATCGCGAATGACGACGCTCTCGGCGGGCACGACCAGCGCCGCGCCGCTCCCCAGCCCAAGGCTGCCGCTGGCGTACATGCCAGCCCGGGCCGAGCTACCTGGTCGGAGGTCGGCATAGACGATGGCCAGGCGCGAGGCGCTGTCCAGCACGGGCGAAGTCTGTCGAACGGTCGCCGTCGCGGTGTTGCCGTCGGGAAGTTCAAGCGTGACTTCCTGGCCGATCTTGACTTGGGCCAGTTGTCCCGCCGTCAGCTCGCCACGCCATTCCAGGCGCCCCTGGCGAATCATCCGGAACAATTCCTGGCCCACCGGGACGACGGTGCCAAGGGTCGCCGTTCTGGCGCTGATGACACCATCATCGGGCGCCCTGACGTCGGTGTAGCGCAGCCGTAGCGCATTGGCCGCGAGCAAGGCATCGGCGGTCTTGGATTGGGTCACGAGCTGCAGCACGTCCTGATCGCTCATGGCGCTGCTACGCTGCAACGCCAGACCGCGCTGGCGGTTGGCGGCCGCTTGATCGGCATTCGCCTTCAGTTGCGCGTGTTCCGCCTCCAACAGCGCGCGATCGAAACGGGCGATCACCTGGCCCTTTTTCACAACGTCCCCGACGTTGACGCGAACGTCGATGAGTTGGTAGCCGCCGATCTGCGAGCCGATGCTGGCTTCTTCCCATGCGGCAATCGCGCCGGTGGCTTTGATTTGCAGCGGCCAAGACACCTCGCGTGGCGCGGCGCTTGTCACGGTGAGCGCTGGCGTGGCGGCGGGAGTAACTTCGGCCGGGCTCCGATCGCGCTGCACGAAGACGAGCGCCAGCGCCGCCGCAACGACGGCGATGGCCCCGATGGCATACGCGACCCGGTTCCTGCGCAGGTGACCAGGAGTGGGCGAATTGCGGGGGTGCTCTTGTTCTGGGCTCATCTGCGAATACTTTCGTTGCGGGCGATAGGGGTATCGGTCGTCTTTCGGGTCACCGGCGGCTCCGGTGCCGCCGCCGACAGCGGCGGATTCCCTGCGGCGCGCACGAGGGAAACCCAGGATCGAGCGCGATCGGAAGCAGCCGAAATGGCGCTCTCTTGCGCGCTGTTGAACTGCCGTCGCGAGCCTTCCAGCTCGAACAGGCTGATGGCGCCGGCGCGATATCGGGCTTCGTTGGCTTGCAAAGCAATGCGAGCTGCATCGGTAGCCTGTCGGGACGTGCCCACGCGCTGCTGCGCCGACGACAGCGCAGCCAGAGCGTCCTCGACATCACGGGTCGCTGTACGCAGGGTGTCTGCCAAGGTCGCCAGGGCCGCGCGATACCGCGCTTCGGCGACATCGACGTTGGCCGCCCCCAGCCCCGCATCGAAGATGGGCACGGACACCGCAGCGCCGGCGGACCAGGTATCGAAATTGACCGTGGACCCCAGTGCGCGAATCCACTGGCCCGTCAGGAGCGCAGACAGATCAACACGCGGCAGACGCTCGGCACGGGCAACACCGATCTCGGCATATGTGGCGGCGAGTTCCCGCTCGGCTGACCGGACCGCAGGATGCTGGAGAAGAACGGTTGCCGGCAGATCCAGTCGGGATGACGGCGCGATGGGTACGATGGCCGCGGGATCATCGAGATGTTCGACTGCAACGGATGCCGACGAATCACTACTGGGCGGCACGGAGGGAGATGACATCGCGAGGCGCCGAGCCTCGCCGTGCTGGAGGTGGACAATGGCCTGAAGGTCCAGGCGCGACGAGGGCGCGAGGGAGGCGGTGGCCGCGGGACCAGCCGGGCGGCTGATGGCTGCGGCTTGCGACGAGTCACCGCTGGGCGATACAAGCGGCGGCTGCATCGCAAGCTGCCGTACCGTCGCGGCCTCCCGGCCGCTAAGCGCGACAAGCGCGTCCACCAGGGTCGTGCAGGCCTCTTCCTGGCTGAAGCGATTGGTTCTCGCGGCGGCAAGATTGCTCAGTGCGCTGGCTTCTTCCACGGGCGCGACATTGCCAACCGCGAGGCGCTGACGGATCAGCGAAAGCTCGGTTTCACGCGAGGCGATGTCCTGGCCGCGAATCGCGAGGGAATAGTTGCAGGCGCGCAGGGCCACGACGCCGTCGGCGATCTGCGCGGCCAGGGACAGCCGGGCGTCATCGGCGTCCGCGTTGCGCGCGTCGAGCCGGCTGCGGGCCGCGTCTTCCGTCGCACGGGCACGGCCCCAAAGATCAAGCTCCCAAGCAAGGCTGCCGCCCAAAGAACCCGTAGTGGCGTTGATTGTCTCGGCGCCGCCCGTCTGGCCCTGCGACTTGCCGCGCGACAGCGATCCGTTGCCACCAAGCTGGGGAGCGCGCCGGGCACGGCTCGCTCCCAGCCCCGCACGCGCTTCATCGACACGTGCGGCTGCTTGTGCAAGCGTGGGGTTGTCGATCAACGCCGAGGCGACGAGGGTGTCGATGGCGGGATCGCCCAGATGCGTCCACCAGTCCTCGCGCAACTCGGCGCCACCGACTGGCGTACCTGCCTTGGCGTTCGCCCAAGCCGTCGGCACATCGACGTGTGGCGTCGCATAAGGCGGCTGCGTCGCGCAACCACCGACGCAAAGCGCTGCGGCCATCACGCACGCCCCAAGCCGCGGTCCAGGGTGACCTTGGCGATGCGTCAGATCGTGCAGCGTCGCCATCACAGCTCGCGCACCAGTGAGAACGCTCTTGCCATGATCGGCCGCAGATTTGCCTGCCCACCGTCGGCGTACCATTCATCCAGGGCGGCCGTCCATGCTGACGTCGCCGCGCCCACGATGATGCGCGCCTCCAGCAGGCTCAGGCCCCGTTCGCCGTATCGCTCCACCAGCACGGCGGCAAGCACCACTTCTCGCTCCATCCGCTTCTCGCACTCCTTCGCGAGCAAGGGCGGTGCTTCCTTCAGGAGGCGCACCAGAGCAAAAGCCATGTCGGGATTGGCGTCATAGAGTTTGAGCACCGTCCCCAGCGTTTCGCAGACCGCATCCAAGGGGCGCTCCTCGGCGGGCCTGCCCCTCAACTCGTCGGCCAACTGAACGGTCTTTTCTTCATGCCAGGCAAAGACCAGATCCTCTTTGGTCTTGAAGTAGCGAAAGAAGGTGCGCCGCGCGATGCCCAGAGGGTCGACGATCTGCTCGATGGTGGTGTGGGTGAAGCCTTGCTTCAGAAACAGCGCGAGCCCGAGGTTGGACAACTCCCTGCGGGTGCTCTCCTTGTGTCTTTCGCGAAGGCCAGGGTTTTTCTGTGTCATGGGTGCATTCTGCCTTAACTGGCACTTGGTGCCAATACTGCATTATGCGCCAATTGGCACTTTGTGTCACAATGACTGAAGTTTTGGCTGAACCGCCCCTGTCGGCGTTTCATTGGCTTCAGGGGAGAGAAGCGCTATGGAAGACGTATCCCGAGCCACGGTTGAGCCGTGCGAACCCGGTCGCGCGCAGGCCACCAACGCCGACCCTCTCGGCTGCCGAGCCGCGCGCTCCGACCTTTCCGATATGCAGGAGGCGGCTTCATGAGTCGCCTTCGGCCCCCGTTTCACATACTGCTGTGGGTACTGCTCGTCGCGCTGCTGCCAGGCTGCGCGGTGGTGTCCGTTTCATCCATCTCACCCAAGGAGTACCTGGCTGAGCGACGTGGCGACGTGCTCACCACGGGCCGGCTGAGCACGGCCGCGCAGGAGGTGCTGCGCGTGGTCGGCATCGACGACTGCCGTGAACGCCAGGAGGCCTGCCGACAGACCCTGGCGCAGGCGAGCGGCATCACCGAGGAGCAGCGCCAGTCCGCGCTGTCCGAACTGTGGCTGGAAGCGGCACTCGCGGCCGACCAGGCGCCTGCCAGCTCGACCCGGCAAGCCCCGGCGCTGGACGCGTGGCTTGAAGCAGCGCGGCACGCCTGGGCCTACCTGTTTTTCACCGAGCGGCGCCCCGGAGAACGCGCGTTCGAGGACCGCCAGACCCAAGTGCGCGACTACTACAACTACGCCGTCGAGCAGACCGTGACACGCCTGTTCAACGCCCGCTGGCGCGAGCGGGTTGCCGCCACCCGCAACACCGGGGCTTCTGTCCTCCATCTTGGACAGTGGCGTCTAAGCAGCCACGTCGAGGGGTTTGCACGCACGCAGGGTGCGGCGCTGCCAGAGGCGCTGGTGACCGCTTCCTCGCTGCGCTTCTCCGGCCTGCGCAACACCTATCGGCGCGACGGCTTCGGCGCCCCGCTGGTGGCGGTCCTCCCGCCGCTACCAACCAGTCCCCCGGTGCCTTATACCGAGATGCGGTATCCCGCGATCACTGCGCTGATCACCTTCGAGGGCCGGAACCTGCAAGAGGTGCTGGGCACCCGCCGCGTGGATATTCGCCTCTACGATCCTTACCGCGCGAAGCAGATCGACACGGCCGGGGTACAGGCTCCGCTCGCGGCCAACTTCACTGCCGGTTATGGCCTTTGGCTCGCGCGCTCCGGCTTCGCCACACAAGCGCTGCGTACCCTGTTCGGCATGAGCGACGGCATCGTGCGGCCGCAAATCCAGTTGATGCAGCCCTATGACCCGGAACGGGGGATCGTCGTCATGCTGCACGGACTGGCGAGCAGCCCGGAAGCATGGGTCAATGTGGCCAACGAGGTGCTGGGCGACGAGACGCTGCGCCAGCACTATCAGATCTGGCAGGTCTATTACCCAACGAATGCCCCCCTGGCCCTGAACCGGCACGCCATCGAGCAGGCGCTGACACAGACACTGGCCCACTTCGACCCCCAGGGCACGGCCCGCGCCTCACGCGACATGGTGCTGGTCGGCCATAGCATGGGTGGCGTGTTGTCGCGGCTGTTGGTGTCCGATGCAGGCCAGGCAATGTGGCCGTTGTTACCGTCGGGAGCGAAAACGCGCATGGCATCGGACCCGGAACTCCAGCGCGATCTGACCGCATATGTGGAGTTTCAGCCGATGCCGCAGGTCACACGCGCCGTTTTTATTGCCGCACCGCACCGCGGCACGCCCTTCGCCGAGAACCGGCTGGCACGCCACGCCGCCAATCTCGTCACCTTGCCTCTGGCCATGTTGGAGCAGGCGGGCGATCTGACGAGACGGCTGGCCCGGCTTTCTCCCCAGGGTCAGGGCAGCGAACCGCTGCATATCCCGAACAGCATCGACAACCTGAGCGACCGCGATCCATTCGTGCGTGCGGCTGCGCAATTGCAGATCAGCCCGAGGGTGCGCTACCACTCGATCATTGGCCGCGAACGTCCCGAGGACATACTGGCGCAGTCCAGCGACGGCGTGGTGCCCTATGCCAGTGCGCACCTGGAGGGCGCGTTATCCGAGAGGGTCATCACGTCATGGCACAGCGTGCAGGAAACGGCAGAGGCGATATTGGAGATACGCCGCATCCTGCTGGAGCATCTCCTGTCGGCCGCAGCCGATCTCCGCTGCGAGGGCTGTTGACAGGAAATGCAAAGGCCTTCGGCACGACACGAAACAGCCGGCGTGGAAAGCGCCGCCTTCGGAGCACATGCATGCTCCAAGGCAGTGCTCCACGGTCAATGACAATACGGCGCGTCGCCCAGGATGATGATCACAGCTCGTGAACCAATGCGAACGCGCTTGCCATGATGGGCCGCAGGTCTGCCTGCCCGCCGTCGGCATACCACTCATCCAGCGCTGCCATCCACGCTGACGTGACCGCACCAACGATGATGCGCGCTTTGAGGGGGATCAGACCCTGCTTGCCTTCTCGCTCCACCAATGCAGCAGCAAGCGCCAGTTCCCGGTCCATCCGCTTTTCGCATTCCTTGGCGAGCAAGGCCGGTGTCTCTTTCAGAAGGCGTACCAGAGCGAAGGCAAGCTCTGGATTCGCGTCGTAGCGCTTGAGGGTCGTCGCCATGGTTGCGCAAACCGCGTCCAAGGGGCGCTCCTTGGCGGGCCTGCTCTTCAACACCTCGACCAACTCCACAGTCTTCTCTGCGTGCCACGCGAAGACCAGTTCCTCCTTGGTCTTGAAGTACCGAAAGAAGGTACGCCGCGCGATGCCCAGGGGTTCGACGATCTGCTCGATGGTGGTATTGGCGAAGCCTTGTTTCAAGAACAGTTCCAGTCCGAAGTTGGACAAGTCCGTTCGAGTGCTTTGTTTGTGCCTTTCACGAAGGCTGGGGTGCTTCTCTGTCATTCAAATCGCTCTGATTTATGGCATTTAGTGCCATTAGAGCACAATGCACCAACTGGCACTCGGTGCCACAATGAAGTAAAATTGGTCTTAGCACCGCTCTTCAAAGCACCGCTGGGTAAACCATAACCCAGAGAAAGGACCTATGGAAAAAACACCGAAAGCCGCGGCTGAGCCGTGTAAGCATCCGCCTGGCAAGTTTGTGCCGGTCATCGATCGCAACCGCTGCGAGGGAAAAGGCGACTGCATCAGCGCCTGTCCGAAAGACGTGTTCGTGCTCGGTGTCCTTCCCAAGTCCGATCGAGACGGCCTCTCCTGGATTGGCAAGGTGAAGGGCTTTGCCCACGGTTGGAAGCAGGCCTTCATGCCGAATGCCAGTGCATGTGAGGCATGTGGCCTATGCGTCACTGCCTGCCCAGAGCGTGCAATCAAACTTGAGCGAGCTTGAACTGCTGTAACGTGCTTTGCTCCTATATTTCTTATCGCAAGCGCCTTAGCAAAAAGGTCCGCTAATTTTTCCCTTGCTGATCTAGATGTAGATATGGGCGCCGCTCGAAGAGCGGCAGATGTGCCGCTTAGAGCAGGGCATTGCTGCCGAAAGTGGCGCGAAGTAGTCAGCGAAGCGAGGAGCGTCAGTGTGGCGCTGTGTTCATCTCCGTTCGGCCCTGTGGGACAGACCCGCAAACCATTCCAGCGCGTCTTCCCAGTGCGATGTCGCTGATTGGCGGAAATAGCCCATATGTCCGAGCGCGCCGCCGGATTGGGAAGGATTTAGGTCCTTGCACGTTAATGGTGCATTCCGATAAGCCTCCATGAAGGCATCCCGCGAGGCTGGCATCGCCCACCGGTCGTCAAGCGCATTGGCAGCCACGATCGGCGTGCGCACCTCGGCGTAATTACGTTCGATGCCAGACATGGCAGGGTCGTCAAAAAAATAACGGGGAAAGCGGCACCAGTGCCGCCACTGGCGGTAGACATCAACGGGAAGATCCTCACCCATGCCCAGCATCTTCCAAGGGCAGTACCCCTTCCACCACGTCAGGACTGGAAGAACGAGGTTCCACATCGCCAGTACCCGCAGGCGTTCACCCATCGGCATGTAGCCATGCCAGCCCGCCCCCGTACCAAACACATAAAAGCCTGCCACTTTCTGGTGGTTGGGGAGCAACCCGAAGGCATGGCCGCCAAATGAGTGCCCGACGATGAATAGCGGCACCTGCGGATGGGCCATAGCATCGACCGCTGCTGCCAGATCGAGTCGCCCCCAGTCCAACAAGTCCATGCGGAAGTTCTTCAATGATCCGGGATGCGAGCGGCCGATCCCCCGATAGTCGAAGGTCAGGACTTCAAAGCCCCGGGAGGTGGCGAACTCGGCGAAGCGCTTGTAGAAGCCTTGGGGTACGGCGGTGGCGCCGGCAACGACCAGACATGCATGGGGTGGGATGTCTGGCACATACCGAGTGGCGCCGAGTACGTAGCCATCGGCGGCGGTCAGTTCAATCAGGTTCGAAGTCACGGCCATTTCACGCTATCTATGACGACTGTCATACTTGAATTCGCGAGGCTAGACTATGACGACTGTCTTAGCAAGGTTTTTGCCATGAGTCCTCGTCAAACTGACGGCCGCCAGCGTGTCGTGGCCGTGGCCGCCGAGATGCTGGCCCGGCACGGCTTGAACGCAACCAGCATCCGGGAGATGGCCAAGCGTGCCCAGGCGCCCTTCGGCTCGACCTACCACTACTTTCCGGGCGGCAAGCAGCAGGTGATTTCTGAGGCGGTGTTGCAGGCGGGTGCCCGAGTGCAGCGGCAGTTGGAAGGTCATTTACGCGACGGGCTCCGGCCGGGGTTGCGTGCGTTTTTGGGTTTGTGGCGCGAAATCCTGCTGCGCTCTGATTTTCGCCAGGGTTGCCCGGTCATGGCCGCAGCGGTCGAACAACCGATTGAGGGTGAAGCGGTAGAAGCACTGGAGGCCGCTGCGCTGACGTTTGGCCAGTGGAAGGCGATACTGTCTGCATCACTGCAATCTCACGGACACACGTACGTCGATGCATCCCAACTGGCCACTCTCATCGTCGCCAGTATTGAAGGTGCGATCGTGCTATGCCGCGCGGAGCGCAGCGTCGCGCCTTTCGATCATGTGGCACGACAGTTGGAAATCTTGGTGCACACCAAAGGTTCAGGTTGATATCGTGAAGTATTCGCACCTAGCCCCGACGATCTTGCAACATGCAGAAGATGATGTGCGCTATCAGAGTTCAGGCCCGCGCTGCCGGCTAATCTCCCACAACGCGCCACCGCCGCGCACTGTCGCGGCGATCTGCTGCCCCAGCCGCTGTTCGATCACCGGCCGCCACGGCACCAGGCTGAATTCCTTGCCGTCATCAAGCATCGCGTAGCGCCCGCTGGCGAGCATGACGGAGCGCCGGTAGATGCCGGCCACGCGCTCCCCGTCCGTGACGGAGCGATGCTCCAGGCCGGTGTCGGCGGCAATGTCCTTCGCTGCCTGCGCCAGCTCCCGATTGCGCAACGTTTCCAGCAGATTCTGGGCAAGAATCACCCGCTGCCCGCGCCGCTGGGCCAGCCCCTCTTCTTCGAGGAAGTTGGCGCGCTGCTGCAAGGCTTGCTTGGCATCGCCACCAAAGCCCAGGTCGCCCAGCCCCTTGCCGCCGCCGATCAATTGCTGATCCAGCCAGGTCGCGCCGATTACCCGCGCCTGCCGCTCGATCGACAGATGCGATTTCAGCTCCACAGCCACGCCGCCCAGCCGTTGCGCGTCGTACTGGCGGCCACGCTCCGCCAGATCGTCCGGCACCTTCCATAGTCCGTCCGCCACACGTTCCACAATGCAGGCCCGGCGCAGGGATTCCAGCCGGCGAACGTGGGCCGCGACGACCTCCTGCGGGTCGCGGCCGGGCTTGGCTCGGCCTCGCTCGATCGCCAGGTGATGATCGGGGCGATACAGGCCATCGCTCGCCAGCGCGGCGATGTTCTTGTCGGCCGACCGCATCTCGGCGGCACCGCGTACCTCCACCACGGCTCCGGTCGCGTAGTTCGCCAGCTCGTCGCGGGCATTCAACGCGACGTAGTGGGCCTTGCCATCCACGCCGTCGATGACCAGATAACCGCGGTCGTGCAGCTCGTCGGCCAAGCCCTTGCCGGCCACGCGGCCGATGATGGTGCGGCCATCGTCGCCCGGCTCGAACACCGCCAGATCGCGCGGCTGGCCGCTCATCGCCCGCTGCATGGTGCGGATGATGTCGCCGCGCTCGCCCAGGGCGCGCAAGGTCTTCTCCGCATCCGCATGGATGGCCCAGGTGCCAGGCTGCACTTCGTCGGCCAGGCCCAGGCGCTGCAAGCGTTGCAGGCGGCCGATCAGCAGCAGGCGCTGGCGTTGCAGCCGGGGTTCGTTCAAGCGCTCGATCCGCACTCGGCCATCGTCGCCGACCTCGCGCTGCAATGTGCGGTCGATGCTCGTCCACCGCTCTTGCTCCACTTCGCGCTGCAAAGTCTGCTGGATCTCCAGTTCGGTGCGCGGCCCCAGCCATTCCGTCGCTAGCTCGGCGGCCCGATGGCGGAAGCCGTGGGCGATGTAGTCGCCCGCGATGATGAGGTCTTTGCCCGTGTCGTCGCGCCCGCGCACGATCAGGTGGGTGTGCGGGTTGTCGGTGTTCCAGTGATCGACCGCCACCCAATCCAGCCGCGTGCCCAGGTCGGCTTCCATGCGATCCACCAGATGCCGGGTGTAGGTGCGCAGGTCGTCCAGTTCAGCCCCGTCCTCCGGCGAAACGATGAAGCGGAAATGGTGGCGGTCATTGGAGCAGCGTTCCTTGAAGGCATCGAGGCCGGCGGTGTCGGTCTGCGGCCCGTAGGCTTGGCCCAGTTCGCCGTCGCGGCCCACGCCATCGCGTTCGACGTAGCGCAGGTGCTTGGCGAGCGATTGCGGACTGGCCCGTTGGTGATTGACCAGCAAGGTCTTGATGGTCACGCGCCGCGACATGGGCGTTAGCTTCGCCCCGGCAAAGCGCGCCGCCGTATGGCCGCGCCCCAGGCGCGAGCCAGGCCGCTGGCCGGTGCCGGCCGCCCCAGGACGGCGCACCGCCGACTTGCCGCTGCTGGCTCTGCCGGCCTGCTTGAGCACCTTGGAAACGAAGCTCTGCCCCTGGCCCTTGCCCCGGTTCTTCGGGGCGCTGGGGCGCACCCGGAAATCGTCGTCGCGGCGGTCGGTCATTGCCGTTCTCCCTGCAAGCCCTGGCGAGTCCTGTCGTGCGAAGCACGCGGACATGCCTGCATTGGCGCGACCCTCGCGCCCCACGCGGCACGGCGGCGAAGCCGCTCCGTGCCGCGCCACCCCCATGTGCAGACAAGCTTTCGACGCGGCCCGGTGCCGCGTCCTTTTGTCTTGCCTTCCGCCGTTGCCCCTCGCTGTCGCTCCGGGCGTCGGCGGCCCGGCGGCGCTGCGCTGCTTGCAGCCAGCCCGCCGGCGAACGCGCCAATGGCCGCAGGCCGGGCGCGTTCGAGGCAAGACGCCTGCACGCTGGACGGCTGCGCCGGATGTTGGGCGAGGCGCGGCGCGAATGCGCCCGCGCTGCACGCGCGACGACACGGCGGCAGCCACTGGAACGACATGCCCGATGGCACGATGAGAGGCACGGCAACGTGCAGCGAATCGGCGGCCATCATGGGCGTGTCTCCAGCCAGACCGGGTGCGCGACGCCGATCACGGCGGATGCGCTGACCGGGCCGAAATAGCGGCTGTCGAACGACGCCGGATTGGTCACGCTCAACAGGAACAGTTCGCCCGGTTCGAGGCGGCGGCAAAACGGCAAGGATGGCAGCGGCCGGCCCAGCCGGTCGGCAGGGAGCGCGGCGGCCGCAGGCACGCCGTCGATGCGTGCCTGCCCGGCGACGATGCAAACGTGTTGCGGCGCGACCGCGCCCACACGTTTGAGCAGCGGAACGCGGGTCGGCAGGTAGCCGCGCTGCGCAGCCAGCATGGCGGCCCTGTCGGGCAGCGGCACCAGCACGATGCTGTCCACGGACAGCGGACGTGGCCGCGAGGCGGTGCGCGGGTCGAGCGGTTCGATGCGATACCAACCGACCGCCACGCTGTCGGACGGGTTGTAGGCCATTCGCGGCAGGGGCTGCACGAACGCCGCCCAGGCCAGCCCAGCGAGGCCGACGGTGGCGAAGCCTGCCAGCACGAGGCGAGCGCGCAGGCGCGAGCGAGGATGCGGCACGGGGCCGGTCGTGGAAATCGTGGTCATGGCAATGCCCTCCCGGCCAGCCAGGCGGCGTGCCGTTCTGCGGTGTATGTGGGTAGCGGCGAGCGCGCTGCGAGCCGGTTCGCGAGCGTGCGCCAGTACGCGGGCGATGTGTCTGCGGCTGCGATGCCCAGCGCCTCGATGCCGTCGATGCGTTCCAGCACGGCGCGCACGTTGGCATCGCCTTCGGCGTGCAGCAGCAGACGCGCGCCCGGCTGCACGCCGGGGATGCGCTGCACGGCGTCCAGCGGCGTGGCGGTCTGCATCACCATGAGCTGCCAGCGGATCGTGCCGTAGTCGTTGGCCTGCCAACGGATGCGGCACAGAACCGCGTTCGGCAGGAACACGGCGCAGCGCCGCCAGCGGTCGAGCTGGAGCGTGCGCGCCGGTTCGCCGAAGCGCAGGTAGAGCTTGAAGCGCGGTTCGATGTAGGCCAGCGCCACGCGCGTCAGCGGCACGTTGCCGGCTTGGCCGGCGAGTGTCGAAGGCGCCGGCGGCGGTGCAGCCGTGGGCGCACTTGCTTTGGGGGTGTGGGCGGTCGAAGCGGATGCGTTCACGGCGTGCCCTCCGGGGGAAACTCCCGCTCCAGCAGGCCGCGCAGCAGTTCGGCTACGGTCACGCCTCGCGTGAAGGCCGACACCTTGATGCGCGCCCGCATGGCGGGCGTGATGTCGAGCGTCAGTCGAGCGGTGTAGAGGTCGCCTTTCTGCAAGGCATCTGCGTCGCCCTGGCGAATCCACGCTTCGGCGTGCGGATTCGCTGGGGGACGCGCACCGATGCCGACGCGCTTGCTGCGTGGTGATGGCTTTCCAGTCATGTCGGCCACCGCAGCAGTTCGTCGGTGAGCGCGGCGATCTCGCGGGCAGCGGCGCTGTCGGGCGCGGTTTCGCGGGCGAGCCGGCCAGCGGCTACGCTGTCGGCAAAGACGATGCGCTGGTGGATCTCCGAGCGCAGCGCGGGCAGCGGCTGTTCGGCCAGCGATTGCCGTGCCTCCCTGCCGATGATGGTGGTGCTGACGCGCCGGTTGATGACGAAGGCCGCGCGCAGCGCTGGCCGGAACACCTGTGCTTCGCGGATCAGTGCGACCATCTCGGCAGAAGCCCATACGTCGTAGGGGCTGGGCTGCACGGGGATCAGCACGCGCTCGGCCGCCAGCAGCGCGGAGCGCGCGAGGGCGGCGATGCGCGGCGGGCCGTCGATGATGATGTGATCGGCCCGCCTAGCGAGTTCTGGCGCTTCCTGATGCAGCGTTTCGCGGGCAAGTCCCACGGCGCTGAACAGACGGGGCAGGCCCTGCTGGCTACGCCGCTGCGTCCAGTCGAGCGATGACCCCTGCGGGTCGGCATCCAGCAGGATGACATGCAGGCCGCGCATCGCCAGTTCGCCGGCGATGTGCGTGGCGAGCGTGGTCTTGCCGACGCCGCCTTTCTGGTTGAGAAACGCGAAGATCATGGCGCGGCCCTCCGAGCTGGAAAGCCGGCCTGGCCGTGCCGTTTCGTGGTTGTCCACCGAAACGGCGCGCTTCTACTAAAAGTTATGTATTTCTTGTTAGGTAAGTTAGAGGGAACGCAAACCCGCGCCGTTGTTGGCTTGCCGGCGTTTTCGTACTCCTGATAGCACGAGAGTCGTACTCCTGATAGCACGATACCCGGTACTCCTGATAGCACGAGGCCGTCCACAGGTTCTCCCGCAGTTATCCCCGTGCCGTATGCGGCACGGGCCGGAAGGTCAGCAACTCGGTGTTGTCGTCCGGCATCCGCTCGATGCCGAGGACGTAGCCGGGCAGCGACTGCCGCGCTACCAGGGCGCGCACGTCGTAGGCGAAGTCCGAGAAGCGGGCCGCGCTGCCGGATTTGCGGTACAGGTGTCGGAAGTCGAATTGCCAGCCGTGCTCCTGCCGCCCCCCATGCTTGCGCACCAGGCGGTACAGCCAGCGTTCGATACCGCCCTTCAAGCGGAAATAGGCCGGGTCGATGGTAAGCACCAGGGCGGCGTCGAGCACGCCGGCGTAGAACCAGTCCGGCAAGATCAGCTCGATGCCCAGCGGCGTGCCGCTGGCGTCGGCCAGTTCCTTCCACTCGTTGATCCACGAGAAGCGATGCAAGCGCCTTCCCGTGGTTTCGCGGATGGACGTGGCCACCGTGGTCGATTGCAGCCGGTCGAGGGCGGCCTTCAGGCGCTGGTAGTCGTTGAGGGACGTGCCGCGCCCGATGAAGCGCAGAATCTCGTAAGGCGTGGCGCGTATCCAGCGCGACGGGCGCAGGCCCGCGTCGCGCGCCTCTACGATCTGCGAGGCGGCCCATATCAGCACGTCGGCATCCCATATCGTTGCGATGCCGTGCTCCTGCGTGCCTTCCACGCGGATGGTGACGTTCCCGCTGCGGAAGTCGATCGGCGCCGTGCGCCGCGACTTGGCAAGCGAGAAGAACGGAAAGGCCATCAAGTCCTGGGAATCGCGTGGCGCCATGTCGCCCGGCAGCGCTCGGAACAGATCGAGCTGTTCGCGCTGCGGCAAGGCTTGCCCTGGCGGGCTGGACATGGCGAAGGCCACCCACGCGCCGACGGTCAGCGGCCATCACGGTAGTCGCCCGCGTGGCGCTCGGCGTATTCGGGATCGGACGTGGCCTCGTAGCTGCGCTGGTCGGCCCAGGCATCGAGGTCGGACACCGCGTACATGACGCGTCGGCCGAACTTGCGGAACTTGGGGCCGCCGCCGATCACCCGCTGCTTCTCCAGCGTGCGCGGCGACAGCCGCAGGTAGTCGGCGGCTTCGTCGTTTGTCAGGTAGCGTTGAGGCTGCGAGGTCGCAGTGACGGCAGCGGCGGCAGGCCGCGAGGGAGCAGGTCGCATGGGATGTGCCTCCATCAAACCCGGCCACACCACGCGGCCGGATAGAGGCACTCTCAAGAAAGCAAGGCTTCTTGCTAAGGGACGATTCGCACGGGTCGAGAAACGTCCCCCCCCTAATGCGACGGGAACATTGGAAGCTGCGCTAGTCGGCGGTAGCCGCCGTGCATCAGCTCATCGCCGCGGCGTACCAGCCGCCGCACGCGGGCACGCAATGCACTGTCTTTCTGCCAGTCGGCCGCGACGGCATCCGCGCCGAACAGACCTTCGGCCACCTCGCGCAAGGAGGCTCCCGCGAGGGTCGCGTCGAGCGCTTGCAAGGTATGCAGTTCCAGCAGCGCGGCGGGCGTGGGGCGAGAGCGGGCTGTTGCCACAGGCGCGGCCACGGTTGCGGCAGATAGCGCATCCAGCTTGGCAGCGAGCGTGCGGTAGCGCGCACAGGGCGTAGCGCAGGCACGTGCGGCGTAGAGGTAGGCCGAGCCTTCTTCCAAATCGGGCGCGAGTGCCAGCCGAACGCAGCAGCCTGGCCAATGCGATACGAGCACCAGGCGCTTGCCGTCGTGGGTCAGTTGCTTGCGCCCAGGAATGCGCCAGAACTCGAAGGTGTGCGCATTGGGCGGTGGGTCGGCGTCGGGGTATAGCTGCACCACGGCATCGTGATCGGGGAACCAAGCAGGATGTGCATCGCGCGCATCCAGGCCGGGATCTTCCAGCAGACGCAGGCCCCAGGCCTGCGCCGCGTCTGGCTTGCGACGCCGGCGTAGCCAGTCGCGCCGGTAATTTGGATTCCTGCGCAAATACTCCCAAGCCAGCGCCGGGCCATCTAGGTGCAGCGTGTAGAGATACGCCGCCGTGGGATACCAGTGTTGGCTGCTGCGGTCAGTCATGGCGAAACCTCCCTGTTTCTGGGAACGTCGCCACAATTCCGCTGTGCGGGAGCTATCGAATCGCCATCAAGTGGTCATCAAACTCGGGTTACGCTTTAGCTGCTGGTGTCAAGACAGATTCGCTCCAGTGCATTGCTGAAATCGTCTAAGTGCGACGACTGCACCGCCCGGAAATGGGGTGCAGCATTGAACACCGTGCCGGATCGCGCGCCTGGGATCATGACTGTTTTGGTCAGGGGTGCACCACCCTGGTGCAAGCATGCGGATCAAGACTTGCCAGGTCTTGGCTAAGACCGAAATAGTCACAATGCGATACTTTTGGCCTGGTCGCGCTGGAATGTGTCAATCGGTGATTGAACCGTTCTCCTGAGCCAGTCGAACGTATTCCGACAGCGGCCGCGTCGGCTGGAAATACCGATCTCGCATCACCGGCTGCTTGTGCGGCCCGATGATGGACGCCAGATCAGACAGCTTTACCGTCCCCAGCACCGGCATTCCGATCCCGAGGTCGATCAGGCCGTAGGCCGTATCGCCATCGGTCGGATCGAGCGCGGCCAGTAGCCACGTCGCATGTGCATCCGGTGTGAACAGGCGCACCACTGGCAGCGGGTCGCATTCCTGCCCTGTGGTGCGTGTGAGGCCGTGGGCCAGCAGCTGCACCCGGTCTTCCTCGGTGACAAGCGTGGTCAAGGTCGCGCCCCTTCCACGAATACACGCAATCGCCGAGGCGCATCTGTGCGTGCGGACGGACGCACAGATGCGCAAGTGCACCAATCCGCAAAAGCGGAGAGGCACGAAGGCGTATGGGTGGAAGTCAGGAAAGACACGGATGCGGTTCCCTGGGTCTGAGGAAATCCGCAGATGCGGATCTCTGTAAAAGCACGGAAAAGGAAAACAACATCACCAAATGAACACTATAGATTGTAGCCCTATAGGGCGCAATGGGCTGTCATCTTGGTTTTTGGGGGAAACCATAGGTGGCAGCGAAGAACTCATTGGCAGCGGCGATTCGGACGGTAAGGAAGGCGCGTGGTTTGAGCCAGGAAGCGTTCTCCAACGTGTCCAGTCGCACCTACATGAGTACGCTGGAGCGCGACCTGAAAAGCCCAACTATCCAGAAGCTGGCCGATCTGTGCGAGGTCATGGAAGTGCATCCGCTCACGCTGCTGACATTGGCTTATGCCGGCGACAGCACCCGCGAAGCCGACCTTTTGCTGGCACAGGTGCGCCAGGAACTTGGGGCGCTATGGGAAGAGCCCGACACGCCGTAGCGCGTTGGCGTGTGGCGCTGAATTGCAGCAAGCGGAGCGCGCAGCGCCACAGGCGCGGAGGCGTGAGGGATTGAAGCCGTATGGCGGTGACGGCTTGCCGGCACGGGGCGAAGCCCGAAAGCCCGGCGGCGCTTACAGCGCCGACACGCCATAGATCGCTCGTTGACACGGATTGCGAGCCACAAGGCACCCATGCAGGCCCGCCCTGATGGGCGTGTCCAGCACGCGGCAGCGGCAGAAATCCTGCGCGAGCGGTGCTGCAATCAGCAGCATCGCGCCCCGCCGCAGTGGGCGGGGCGCGCTAAGCGGCTGTCAGGCCGCCTTGGGCTTGTTGCGCGACCAGATCAGGTCGTGCGTGCCATCCTCGTTCTCGATCAGGCGGGCATAAACGGTTGCCGGGAACGAAGGATCGTCGAGGCTCACTGACAGGTAATCCCGCCCAGCCTCGCTGGTCTTCTTCCACGCCGCGCCGATGTCGTGGCCGACCGCCTGGAGGCGGAAGTCCGGGGCGCTCTCGGCGTCGCCCTTGTCGTTGGGAACCGGCTTGCGCCCTGACGCGGCCAGGTCAATGCCCATGACAAGGCAAGAGCGCCCCTGCCGCAGCTCGCGGCCACATGCTTGAGGCGTGGTGTGGAAGCTCCATAGAAGCGAGGCCGGGCGGCGTGTCGGTGAACCGTCCTTCGTGACGTACAGACAACGAACCGCCAGCGTCGGGGACGGCACGCTTTCGTGCAACCTGCCGCGGCAAGCCGGGGCGTAGCCGCGCAAGCCCCGCCCATTGCGGCGGGGCGCGGTCGAATCGTCGGCGGCGCGATGCGCCGCCAGCACTTGCTGGCTTCGTGGGTTCTTCGCGCACAAGCGCCGTTGTGCGCGGCCCCTTCGCCGCCTGACCGAAGGCGGCGAAGGGGCGTTTTGACTTTGAGCAGTGAAACCGGGCGCGGCCACCGCCGCGCCCGGAGTTTTGACCACCGGCCCCAAGGCGGAACGGCTTGGGGCCGGTGCGGCTCGTTATTCCTTGGTTTCGATGATCCACCACACGGCGCGCGGCAAGGCGCGGCCCGTGATCGGATGCAGGTCGGTCAGGTCGGCGCGGGCCGTCCAGCTACGCGACGGACGGTAGCCGCGCACGTCGCCATCGCCATGCCAGCGGCGGGCACGCACCGTGCCGGAGGCGTAGGTCGCCGCCATGCGGGGGCGGTTTGCGGGTTGGTGGGTCATGGCAGGCATCCTCGACATGAAGCGCCCCAGCCGGAACCGGGGCGCTATCTACGGTGCGAAGTCACGCGGCCAAAGCCTCGGCCTGCGGCTGGTCATCCGCCACGGCGGCCGCTTGTTCCAGCGCTTCGGCTTCGCCATCCGCAGGCACGTCCTGCCCGGCCTGCTGCGGGCCTTCGGTGCGGAAGATGGCGGGCATCCAGCCGGTGCCAGCGGCCAGCCGTTCGGCTTCGCTGGCAATGTCGCCCTTCTTCAACTTCGCCAGTCGGGTGACGTGCGAGGGCGCTAACTCGCCAACGGCTTCCAGAATCGCTGCCTTCGGCACATGCCGGAAATAACCCTCATTGGTGGGCTGCCACCACGCGGCCATATCCAGCCCCACGGCCTGCGCTAGTTCCGCGCCGGGCTGGTGCGGCGTGGCGCGAGGCGTCACCACGTCCACCGTGGAAGCTGCGCACACTGCCAGCAGCCGCACCAGTTCATCCTGTGATTTCGCCAGCAGCGCAGCGAACAGTTCGGCGCTGTCCTCCGGCAAGGTTTCGCCTGCCACCTGTTGCAGTTCGCGCAGCGCCACGGCGGCGGGTGATTCCGGCCAGTCCGGGGCCATGCGTTCCAGCCGGTCTTGCACCGTGAGGCGCACGCCCAGCGGCAGCTCGTGGCCGTAGTGGCTTTCCTGCAAGACGGTCTGCACCATGCCATGCACCACGGCGGCCAGCGCGGCTTGCGGATGCCGGGCCACTTCGATTTGCAGCGCGGCGGTACGGTGCGCGCTCAACCGCTGCGCCAGTCGGTCGGACATTGTGGCGGTCTTGGGCTGCTCGTCGTCCTCGCCTTCGCCTTCGTCCTCGTTCGCGGCTTCGCCTTCGCTGCCGAAACCCTGCCGCAGCCGTTCCAGCGTGCGCAGTGCCTTGGCCTCCGCTTCGCGCAGCAGCCCGCGATGAATCGCGGCCTGCCCGTCGCGGTCGATGGTGACGATGGCACCGGCTGCGGCTTTCACATTGGCCGCATAGTCCAGCAAGCTATCGTCCAGCGCCTGCAACTGCTCGCCCAGGCGTTCGCCTTCTTCCTGCAAGGCATCGGCCTTTTCCTCGTCCTCGTCATCCAGCGCGGCATCCACCGCCTCGGCCAGTTCGTGCAGCTTGGTTTGCAGCTTCTCGATGCGCTGCGCGTCGCGCTTGTTCGGGCTGCGGCGTTCCCTTGGAGCACGCTGGAAGGCTTGCAAATCCGCATGGGTCATGCCCGGCGTGGCATCCACCCACGCCCAGCCCTCGGCCTTCACCATGGCGGCGATACCTGCCAGCTTGTCTTGCGCCAGCCGTTCCAGCAGTGCGGCATCGGTCAGATACACGCCTTTGTCGCCCTCCGCGAACAGGTCGCGGCGGATGCCACCGCCTTCCTGCTCGTAGCCGTCCAGCCCGACAAAGCGCACCAGCGGATGCCGGTAGGCGTCGATTTCGCGTTCGGTCAGACGGTCGCGCAGGTTGTGCGGGCTGCGCTGCCATGTCGGCGCACCGTAGAACGCGGCTTCCTGCGCGGCGTGGTCGTCGGTGATGGCAAGGGCCATCAACTGGTCAAGGCTCACGACCTCGGCGCGATAGTCGGCCAGCAGGCGCGGCGAGACGTTGGCAAGTTTCAAGCGGCGCTGCACCACCAGCGGCGTGACGGAAAAATCCGCTGCAATATCCTCGATGCTGCGGCCTTCGCCCACCAGCGCGGCGAACGCCTCGAACTGGTCGGCGGGGTGCATGGCTTCTCGCTGCACGTTCTCGGTCAGGCTGGCCGTGCGTGCGGTGCCATCGGCCACCAGCAGGCAAGGCACCTCCCATTCCTTGCTGATGCGGTGCTTCTTCGCCAGCAGCTTCAACGCTGCGAGGCGACGGCCACCGGCCACGACTTCGTAATGCTTGCCATCGGCGGCGGCAATCACGATGAGGTTTTGCAGCAGGCCGACACGCTGGATGCTGGCGGCGAGTTCGGGAATGGACATGCGCGGGGTCTTGCGCACGTTGCGGCCAGTGGGGCGCGACACCAGCCGCGACAGCGGAACCAGAATCAGGTTCTTGGTCGGATCAGCGGCTTCCAGCGGGATAGCGGCGGCGGTGTTGATGGCGCGGGCTTCGGTTTGGGTAACGGCGTTCATGGTGATAACTCCTATCTGTTCAGGGATGCAGCAGCGAAGAAAGCGACAAGGGCTGCTGCCTGCCCTTGCCGCGTAGGGATTCAGGCTTTCAACTGGCGCATGCCATCGGCCAGCAGCCAGAGGGCACGATTCAGTCGGATGTTTTGGTCGATGCCCTGCACCGGGCGGGTTTGCTGGCGGCGCCCGTTGGCGCTGCGGCCACGCAGTCCGCCTTGGGTCAGGTTTTCTTGGGTGCGGTTGAACACGCTCCACAGGTCGGGGCGGCGGTCGTCGAAGCGGCGCGGCATCAGGATTTGCGATTCCGTGATGGGCGCGGGCTTGTCCGGGTCGTCGTACTTGAGGGCGAGCGCGGCGCGGGCGAACACTTCGGATTCGCCATCGTCCAAGGTGATGCCGCGCATGGCATCGCGCGATTCCTTCACCCGGTCGAAACCGCTCAAGACTTCGTAAGCGCCCTCAATGACCAGACCGGCCACGTCGCCTTTATGGGGCACTCGCACATCGGCCACGGCGTTGCCGCAGACAAGGCCATTGCTGCACACGAACCGGAACATTCCGGCCAGCATCTGATAGCTGCTGGTGCCGTCGTGCGAGTTCAGCAGCACGATTTCGTTGGCCTCCGCGCCGTTGATCTGGCTGGCGTGGCGCAAGCGAATCATGTGTTTGGTGTGCTCGCGCTTGCCTTCATCGCGCACGCGGGTTTGCGTCACCATGAAAGGCTGGAAGCCTTCTTTGCGAAGCTCGGTCAGCACGGCGGCGGTGGGGATGTAGGCATACCGCTGCGAACGGCTCTCGTGCGGCGCGTCCGCGAAGATGGACGGGGCCACGCGGTGAATCTGGTCGTCGGACAGCGGGTAATCGCTGCGCAGCGAGGGGGAGCGGGAAGCGAAACGGGATGCGAGTTGCATGGTCTTTCTCCTGACAAAAGAGGTTTGCTGTTCACACCGCACACCGGATTCCTAGATTCGGAGCCCAGCCTTTCGGCTGTTCGGTGCGGTCGGCACGAGGAACCCGGTTGGCCCTGTTGCCACCGTCTTTCCTGAGTTCATCGCCCGCGACGGTCAGGAGCGCGCGGACGGGGGCTGTCAAGGAAACAAGCGCAGGGTTGGTGCGGCCCGCAGGCGCAGCCGAGGACACGGCCCTGCGCGCCTTGACGGCCCCCGGCCGCGGGCTACAGTCGCGGACAAGGTGATGAAGTCAGGGAAGACGGCTGGACATGGCAACGGCCTCCCCTGTGTGCCGAACCGCACGGCAAGCGCAAGCGCGCAGGCCCGAAGCTGGAAGCCGGGCCGTAGGCGTCAGCGATACGGAAGGCTGGCAAAGCCAGTCCCGCCAGGGATGAGCGACTAGCGAACCTGGAGCAGCGCGATCCGCGAAGCGGAGACGCAAGAGGACTCTTCGTTTACCATTTGTTTCGCAAGCAAATGATGGGAAAGCAAGAACACGGAGATCTAGAAATGATTGTCTGCATCAACCGCCTCAAACAGTTCGGAATCTTCAGCGACTTCAATGGAACGAAGATCCAAAAGTTTGGCCGGTACAACCTGGTCTATGGTTGGAATGGAACAGGCAAGTCAACGCTATCGAATCTATTCTCTTGCTTTGAGCTTCGCTCGATGGTTCCCCGCTTCAGCACGGGCCAATTTTCAGTAGTTCTGGAGGATGGCTCAACGATCACGGAATCCACACTCCACTCATCCCAATTGAATATTCATGTTTTCAATCAACGCTTCGTGCATGAGAACATTGATTGGGACAAATCCGTAAAAAGCATCCTTCTTATTGCGAAAGAGAAGATTGATGACTTGCAGAAGCTGGAGAAGCTGAAGAGCGAGCTTCAGTCGAAAAAGAAGGCTCACGACGACAAGCAAAGCGATATCAAGAAGCAACGTGAGTCATTGGAGAAATTCCTGACCAATGCTGCCAAGAAAATGAAGCTTGGACTTCAGGCGATTGATACGAGCGACAGTTATTACTTGAATTACGACCGCCGCAAGCTCTCCAACTTCATACAGAATAATGGCGAGACAATTATCAAGGCGGAGTCGGTTCTTCCAGATGAGAGGGTTATCGACCTTACGAATGCCGCCAAGCCAGATCAGCTTCCAAGCATTGCTTTCGCCTCAACGGCCATTGAGCCGGACTATTTTAAGAAAGCGGCGGGCCGCATCAGAGATTTGATTGGGACTACGGCGGTCAATCAAGCAATCCAGCGGCTGACCGATAACCCGGACATCCGCGAATGGGTTCAAGCAGGCTTGGAAATCCATAAAAACCACGACTCGCAATCCTGCGAGTTCTGCGGCGCTACGTTTACCCAGCTTCGTGCCGAGGCGCTTGCTGCCCACTTCAGCAAGGAGTTCACGGAGTTTCAGAGCCGACTTCAGAACGCGGCGACATGGATTGAATCTCAAGGCGCTCCAGCTAATCAGCTTCCCGCATCGACCGAGTTTTATAAAGAACTATCGGCCGAGGCAGAGAAGCTTCAAAACGACTACGCAACTGCTGCTGAAAAGATCGACCAGCAAATGGACGGATGGCGGGAAGCCCTGAAGGCCAAGATCACAGACCCTGGGAAGACAGACATTCAGATCTCGGATGTGGTTGAAGACGATGTCACCAATTTCAATGACATCCTGAAGTCGATTGTTTCTCTCGTCGGAAAGCACAACAATAAGACTTCAAATTTCAAATCTGAGACCTCAAAAAGCAAGGTGGCACTGGAGCTTCACTTTGCTGCGGCTGAGGTGCAAGAATTTGACTATGCTGGAAGTGAGAAGAAGTGCAATGACCTTGAGTTAGAAGCAAAGAACGACCATAAGGAAATTGAAAAAATTAGTCAAGAGGTCGGAGCCATAGAAGCGATGCTCTCGAATGAAACGGTCGGGGCAAAGGAGTTCAATGACATCCTACATCGCTTCATTGGCCGCTCTGAGCTTTGCCTGAACTTCAATCAGAAGAAGAAAGGCTATGAGATCATCAGAAACGGGGTTGGTGAGCACGATGGGAATTTGAGCGAAGGTGAGAAGACTGCGATTGCATTTGTCTATTTCATCACGAAGCTCAAAGAAAATGGAAATAACATCAAGGATACGATCGTCGTCGTTGATGATCCGGTCTCAAGCTTTGATTCTAATCACTTGTTTCACGCCTACTCGTTCCTGAGAACGCAATGCACTGAAGCCAAGCAGCTTTTTGTGCTGACTCACAACTTCACGTACTTTAAGCTAGTGAGAGATTGGTTCACTGGCACCAATAGGAATCGAGTCAAAAAAGGCAACACCGAGAATTGCTTCTTTTATCGCCTGGATGCGCCACCTGGCTCCCCTCGTCATTCCCAACTTGTGGATGCCGACGACTCACTGAAGAACTACGGTTCCGAATATCACTATATCTTCAAGAAGCTCTACGAATACAGGGCGCACACGACACTCAATCGAGATGAGGCGTTCTTGACCGCCAACCTCGCCCGAAAGCTTGTTGAATCGTTCTTCACCTTCAAATATCCAAGGCGGCGAAGCGACATTAGTCAATTGATGGAGGCTGGCCTAAAAGATTGCACCATCACGACACCAGAGCTTAAAGAAAAAATATACCGCTTTATCAATAAGTATTCACATAGCGACGTTATTGAGATAACAGAGGAATCCGCAGAAAACTTGGCAGGCGAAAGCCACAGCGTCATCGGGCACATCTTCCAGTGGCTGGAAGAGGTGGACAAGAGACATTACGACGAGATGATTCAGGTTGCGACGGCCTGAGCATCAGGCCGAGGGCCATAGCTATGCCACCAGGCGCAGCAAAAAGGGGCCGAAGCCCCCTTGGGCTAGATCAGCCCATGCTCGGCGAACGATGCCGTTTCGTTGCCCGCAACGATGATGTGATCGAGCACGCGCACGTCCACCAGACCCAACGCTTCCTTGAGCCGCTGGGTCAGCGCCCGGTCAGCCGCGCTCGGCTCGGGGTTTCCGCTCGGATGGTTGTGCGAAACGACGACCGCCGCCGCATTGAGTCGCAGCGCCTCCTTGACCACTTCGCGCGGATACACCGATGCACCGTCAATGGTGCCGTGGAACATCTCCCTGTATTCGATCAGACGATGGCGCGTATCCATGAACAGCACTGCGAACACCTCATGCTCGAAGCTGGCCAACTTTGTACGCAAATATTCCTTGACCGCCGCCGGCGAAGTGAACTCTGCTCTGCGCTGCATTTTCCGGTCAATGACCTGGCGCGCAGCTTCCAGGATGTCGTCGGCCGATGCCGGTAGATAGCGCCCATGCGCGTCGCGCACCAGCAGAGTGGAATCGAACGAGGGAAAGGACAGTTGCGACATGATCGTGCTCCGGTTGCTCGGGCGGAATTGCCCGGAACCGGCGACAGCACGGCGCAGCGCAAGCAGTCAGGGGTCGCAGACGGCCGCCAGGACGCAAGCGCGCATGGCGCGCGCCGCCCTTGACGGCGAGAACGCCGTGATACGGTGAAGGGAACAGCAAGACCGCCCACACCCGCCCACTGCACAGAGTCGATTTTTGGCAAGCGGAGCGCGCAGGCCCGGATCAACGAGCCGGGACGGAGGCGTCAGTGATGGAAGCCCGACAGGGGCGAGACTCGCGCAGCGAAGCTCGATGCGCAGCACGACAGCACGACAGCGCGACGGCGGCACGCCGGGACGCCCGACTGCTTGGGACAGGACTACTCGTTGTCGGTCTTGCGCTGCTCGATCTGCAACTGCGCCCGTTGCGTTGCCTGTTGCAGCCGCTCCACCAGCACGCCCCTCGGCGGCAAGGCGGTCAGATACTCGGCAACGTGGATGCCGGACTTGTCCAGCTCCAGCAATTCGATCTGCTCGCGCTTCTTGCCGGTGCAAAGGATGATCCCGAGCGGCGAGGCTTCCTCCGGCTCCCGTTCGTGCTTGTCTAGCCACCGAAGGTAGAGCTCCATCTGCCCTTTGTAGGCCGCCTTGAAGTCACCTACCTTCAACTCCACCGCCACCAGCCGCCGCAGCTTGCGGTTGTAGAACAGCAGGTCAAGGTGGAAATCCTCGTCGTCGATCGGAATGCGCTTCTGCCGGGCGACGAATGAGAAGCCCGCGCCCAGCTCCAGCAGGAAGGACTCCATTTCACGGATGATCGCCGCTTCCAAGTCGCCTTCCTGCCAAGTGTCCCGCAGGCCCAGGAAGTCGAGGATGTACGGGTCGCGCATGACCAGGGCCGGCGACATGCGCTGCGCATCGCGCAGGGTCGCCAACTCCTGCGCTATGGTTTCTTCGGGCTTTTGGGAAAGCGCCGTGCGCTCGTACAGCATCGAGTCGATACGCTCGCGCAGCGTCCGCACGCTCCAGCGTTGGGTGCTGGCCATCTGTGCGTAGTAGTCCCGCTGGAGCGGGTCTTTCAGCGGCATCAGGGCGATGAAGTGCGTCCAGCTTAATTCTCGTATCAGTGATACGAGAATTCGCTCGTCGGGGAAGGTGGCGGCGAACTGCACCATGCGGCGCAAGTTCTGCTCTGCAAAGCTGCTGCCGTACTCCTCCACCAACTGCGCAGCCAAGGTGGGCAGAACTTCCTTACCGTAGGCGCCCCGGCGCCCGTCCAAGACCTGCGTGTGGATGCGCTGGCCGATGCGCCAGTAGAGCATCGTAAGCTCGCTATTCACCGTCGAGGCGGCGCGCTTGCGCGCCGCCTCGATCAGTGCCCGAATGTCGCCCAGCAGCGCCGCAGGAGCTGCGAGCGATGCTGCTGATGACCGGCGCCCGTTCATGCCACCGCCTCCGCAAGCTGCCGCGCGCCCGTGATGGCTTGGCGGCGGCTGGCCACCAACTCGGCCGCCTCGCGCACCGGCTTGTCCTCGGTGTGGACGTAGTGCATGAACATCGCCACGGTCTTGTGGCCCGTCAGCTTCATGCCCACTTTGGTCGGCACACCGGAATTGGCAATGTCGGTGGTCGAGCGATGACGGATGCCGTGCGTGCCAACGTGCGGCACGCTGGCGGCCTTGAGCGTCCGGCACCAGCCGCCATAGTGCTCGCCAAAGGTTAGGTGCTTCGCCGGGTCGTTCGGCGACGGCAGGACGTAAGGGCAGCCTTCCAGCCGCGGCGCCGTCGAAAGCAGCCGATAGGCTTCCTCGCTCATGGGCTTGGAAATGCCGCCAACCTTGCTGTCGGGCCACACCACGCGCCGGTTCTCGAAGTCCAGCCAGCTCCATTCGAGCGGGCAGATTTCGGAGCGCCGTGCCGCAAACTCGAATTGCAGCCGGATCGCCAACGGGATGACGTAGTTCTCCAGCCCCTCCGCCTCCAGTTTCTCCAACTGGCGGAAGATCCGCACCATTTCCTCGTCCACGATGAGCCGGGTTTCCTTGCCAGGCGGGTACATCGGGACGTGACGGCACGGGTTCGTGCCGTCCGGGCGGAAGCCCCACACTTCGGCCAGGTTGAACATCTTGCGTAGCACGCCGAAGGTCTTGTTGGCCTCGGTCGGCTTGTAGGCCAGCTTTTCCATCAGCCCCGCAATGTCGGGCCGCTTCACGTCATGTGCCTTCTTGCGGCCCAGCAGTGGGATGATGTTGCGGTCGATGACGCCCTGGTAGCCGTCCTGCGTGCTGACCTTGTTGCGCTTCTTGGAGTAGTCCTCCATGAACTTCTTGCACAACTCGGCCATTGTGGGCGCCTTGCGCGCCTCGGCCTTGGCGCCGCCGGGGTCGCCACCCCGGCGAACCTCGGCCAGCCAGTCCTGCGCTTTGACCCGCGCCTGTTCGACGGTTAGTTCCCCGTAGAGTCCCAGCGAGGGCTTGCGGGGCTGGCCAGAGTTCGTGCGGTACTGGAGCATGAACACCCGGCGCCCCGTCGGGGTAATCTTGCAAAGGAAGCCGGGCACGACGGTATCCCGTAGTTCGATGTCCTTCGCCTGGGGTTGCGCCGACTCTACGGCGGTCTTGGTGAGCTTGATCTTTGCCATGATGACTCCTTGGAACGACCCGGATTCCAGGAGCCAGATAGGAGCGGCGCGAGGGAGAACCGGGTCAAGTTTCAGAAAGCACCGGCATATGATGAACGCGCGTAAGCTATTGATAAACCTGCTGTATAGGGCTACGCCGCAGTCCAGCGAACTACCGGGCTGGAGTCATCGTGAAACAAAAAACCCCTCCGAAGAGGGGTGGGGATTATTGCGGGGTGTTTTGCTGTAGCGTCAGCAGCAGGCCGTCGCGGCGCATCGTGGCGGCCTCTTCGGGCTGATGCAGACGATCGAGGACATCTGCAAGCCAGGCGTAATCGAAGGCGTCCGGTCGCTGTTTGAGCGCCGCGCGGAACGCGAGGCTCGCCTCTTTCCATTCGCCGTGGGACATCAGCAACTGGCCTAACGTGCTCCAGAGCAGCGGGCGATCGCCGTAGGTTTTGATCTGCTGGCGCAGCGCTTTTTCGAGCTGTTCCGGGTTACCGGCTTTCAGGCGCGGCATCAGCAGCACCAGACGATCGTCATACTGACGTTTCAGGCCGTCGAGAATAATCTCCTGCGCGGTCTGATGGTCGTCACACTCGATCAGATGCTCCGCCATCGCCACCTGCAACGCCGGTTGATGGCGCGTTTTGCGGCTCTGGTTACGCCACCATGCCTTCAGGCCATCGCTGCCCTGATCGGCACGGGCCTGATCCATCAGCCCGATCCACGCCTGACGCGTCAGCGCGTCGCGGTGTTCGTCGTCGCCCACGCCCGCCTTCTGCATCGAAGGAATAATATCCAGCAGCGAGCTCCAGGCGCCGGTGCGGATATACGCCTGCTCCGCCAGTCGCAACACTTCCGGGTGGCGCGGCGTAATTTCCAGCAGACGGTCAACGCCGTGACGGGCCGCGTGATTTTCATTGCGCGCCAGTTGCAGACGCACGCGGGTGATCTCAACCGGGATCTGATCGTTATCCGCCAGCTCCGCCGCACGCTCAAGGTGCTGATTGGCGCGCGCTTCGTCGCCGCGCTGCTGGGCGGCTTCCGCGGCCAGCAGATAGTTAACCACCGGCTGTTCGGCGTGATCGGCGTTTTTCGACATCAGCTTTTCAACCTGCTGATAATCGCCCTCGGCAAGCTTCAGCAGCGCCAGTTTGGTTTGCTTGCGCGCGCGGCTGCGTTTGCGGCCTGCGAACCAGCCGCGGGTGCGCGCGCCGGTGCGGAACAGACGACGCAGCAGCCATTCGATGGCAAACAGCACCACCAGCGAGAGGATCAGGATGATCGCAAGGCCGGTAACGCTGGTCTCGATATTCCAGGTATCGGTCTGGATCAGCACATAACCCTGGTGACCGGCAACCATCGGGCCGACCACGATCCCGGCGATCAACAGCAGAAACAGCAATAAGACTTTCAGCATTACTGTTCTCCCTGCGTCGGCGCCGCGTCGGCCGGAGCTTGCGTGCGTGGGTCGTCAACCTGCGGGGCGGCAGCCTCGCCCGGCACTGACGGCTGCGCCATCAGATTACGTACCCGCGTCTGCATGAGTTTTTCCAGAATCGCCTGGCTTTGCAGGGTTTCCGGGACATCCATGCTGATATTTTGCTGGGCCAGAGCGTCGATAGATTCCAGAAACGCTTTGGTGCCCGCGTCACTGGTGTCGTAGTACGCGCGTACCCACGTCGAGACGTTATCGAGCGACTGCTTGTAGATCTCATCCTGATGACGCGGCACGGCCTGGGCGGCGACCAGCAGACGCGAGCGGATATTCTCGCGCAGATAGATATCCTGATTCGGGGCCAGCAGCGGCACGGCGGTTTCGTCGCGGCGGCGGATAGTAATAAAGCTGTCCATAAAGTTATGCCAGCTTTTCACCAGGTTCTGACGCCATTCGCCAAGCGAGCTGGAGAGTTCGCTGCCGTCGCTGTCCATCGGCGCGTCGTCGCTGTCGTTATCCGCAAGGCGCAGATTATCGACCTGGTTGGAAAGCTGGTTCAGCTTAAGGATGATGCCGTCGTAATCGACCTGCGTCACGCTCGCCAGCGCGGCGATATCATCCGTCAGCGCGCGGCGCGCGGTGATAAGGCTCGGATCGTTCATGTCGGCGAGGCTCGCATCGGCGCTTTTTAACAGCGCGGCGGCGGTGGTGGCGTCCTGATCGCTCCAGAGCTTACGCCCGGCGAGTTTCACCAGGAAATCCGCCTGGGCGAGCTGCCAGGTTTTGGCGTCGCTGCCGGAAATGGTCGCGACTTTTTTCTGGACTTCATCCAGTTCGCGCGCCATCGCTTCCTGCTGGCGGGTCGCGGCCGCGAGCGCGTCAGCCTGCGTTTTGAGGGTTTTCTCAAACTCAGCTTTCTGCGCCTGCTGCTGATTTTGCAACGAGGTTAACTGGGTGGCGAGCGTATCGCTGCTGGCGTTTTGCGTGTCGGCCTGCTTTTTGCTCCAGGTCCACAGACCCGCGCCCGTCGCCAGCGCAATGGCGATGGCCACAGCGCTCAGCGCCAGCGCGGTTTTGCCAAAGCGGTCTTTTTTCGCGGTCGGTTCCGGCTGTGGCGTTGTCTCCACAACCTGCGGGGTTTCTTCAACCGTAGCAGGGGTGTGTTGTTGTTCCGTCATTGTGGCTTCCCGTTTAAAAGTTATTGCAACGCGCGCAGCAGCGCGTCGTTATCGGCGTTATCAGCGACCAGAATGTTCTGCCAGCCCAGTTCACGGGCAAGCGTCGCCAGACGCTCGCTGACGACCACCAGCCGACAGCGCAGCAACCAGTTTTCGCGATACCACGGCGGCATCAGGTCATGCAGCTGGCGCAGCATTTCTCCGCTGGTCACCACCAGCGTGGTAATGCCGCGCGTGTGCCAGCGGTGCGCTTCCTCGGTGCCGTCGTAAATTTTCGCGCTACGTTGATAGCATTCACAAAACGTCACGGCCGCGCCGCGCTCCGTTAAGGTTTCCCCTAACAGCTCGCGACCGCCGTTGCCGCGCAGGATGAGCGCACGCTTACCGGCAACGTTTTGTAATTCAGGTAATTGTAGCAAGACTTCGCTGATTTCCCGATCGCGCGGGTAATGGATGTGCAAACCGCTAACCTGATGCAGCGCCAGCGCGGTGGTGCGCCCGATGGCGAAAGCCTCGATGGCGCGAGGCCAGCGCAGCCCCAGACGCTGTAAATGCGCGTTCGCGAAACTCACCGCGTGTTGCGAGAGCGCAAAAAGAAGATCGTGCGGCGCGAGCGCGTCGAGCAGCGCGGGCAACTGCGGCAGTTCCCGGCCGGGGCAAAATTCGATCAGCGGAAAACTCCAGGCCTCCTGCCCCAGTGCGCGCAGGCGGCTCACTAATTCCTCCCCGGCGGGAGAGGGGCGGGTGACCAGAATCGTCATGCGGGGCCATCCCCCTGGTAGACGTCGGCGAGGATCTCCCGCGCGCCGTGGTTTAACAGCTCTTCGGCAAGCGAGACGCCAAGCTGGCTTGCGTCCTCTGGCGCGCCGCGGCGTTCGCCGCGCACGATGCGCGAGCCGTCCGGCGCGCCGACCAGCGCGCGCAGCCACAACTCGCCGTCTTTCAGTTCCGCATAGCTGCCGATAGGCACCTGGCAGCCGCCTTCCAGACGCATGTTCATGGCGCGTTCCGCGCGCACGCGCACGGCGGTCTCTTCATGGTTGAGCGGCGCGAGCAGTTCGCGAGTACGCGTATCGTCAAGGCGGCACTCAATGCCGACCGCGCCCTGGCCTACGGCGGGCAGCGAAATTTCCGGCGCGAGCGGGCTTGTGATGCGCGCGTCGAGTTGCAGACGTTTAAGGCCCGCGACCGCCAGAATAATGGCGTCATAGTCGCCGTTGTCGAGTTTGCTCAGGCGCGTCCCGACGTTCCCGCGCAGCGAGCGGATGATGAGATCCGGGCGGCGCGCGGCAATCTGGCACTGACGGCGCAGGCTCGATGTCCCGACGATGCTGCCCGCAGGCATTTCATCCAGGCTTTTATACTGGCTGGAGACAAAGGCGTCGCGCGGATCTTCGCGCTCGCAAATCGTGACCAGGCCAAGCCCTTCCGGGAATTCGACCGGCACATCTTTCATGGAGTGCACCGCGATATCGGCGCGGCCATCCAGCATGGCGAGTTCCAGTTCTTTCACGAACAGCCCCTTGCCGCCCACTTTCGCCAGCGGCGTATCGAGGATCACATCGCCGCGCGTCACCATAGGCACCAGTTCGACGGTCAGCCCGGGATGACAGGCTTCCAGCCGCTGCTTCACATATTGTGCCTGCCAGAGCGCCAGCGGACTTTGGCGGGTGGCAATTCTTAATACATTGTCTAACATGCTTGATACCGTAAATGTCGTCTGCCGATCATCCTACCACTGTTAGCGGAAGGCTGTCAGGTCAAACGGCGGCGAGACGCGGCGTGCAGACGCCACACAGAAAGGCGCTAAGGGCAGGGGAACGGTGCTATAATTATCTGTAGCGCATCTTTCTTTACGGTCAATCTACAAGGTGTTAGATTGATCACGTTTTGAGCCATTTGTCCGCCCGTCACACCATAATCACAAGGGCGACATAACGGTGAATACTGTTTACATTCTGTAACCATCAGGCGATACGTCTTGTACCTCTATATTGAGACACTGAAGCAGAGACTGGATGCCATCAATCAATTGCGTGTGGATCGCGCGCTTGCTGCCATGGGGCCTGCTTTCCAACAGGTCTACAGTCTGCTGCCGACATTACTGCATTATCACCATCCGCTGATGCCGGGTTACCTTGAAGGTAACGTTCCCTACGGCATTTGCCTTTACACGCCTGATGAAACCCAACGCCACTACCTGAATGAGCTGGAAACCCAGCGCGGTATGCCTGCACAGCTGACGGTGAAGGGCGAACTGCCGATTACCGGCATCTATTCGATGGGCAGCACTTCCTCCGTGGGGCAGAGCTGTTCGTCCGATCTCGACATCTGGGTCTGTCATCAGGCATGGCTTGATAACGACGAGCGCCAGTTGCTGCAACGTAAATGCAGCCTGCTGGAAAGCTGGGCGGCGTCGCTGGGCGTCGAGGTCAGTTTCTTCCTGATTGATGAAAACCGCTTCCGCCATAACGAAAGCGGCAGCCTCGGCGGCGAAGATTGCGGCTCGACGCAGCACATTTTGCTGCTGGATGAGTTCTACCGCACCGCCGTGCGCATGGCCGGCAAACGTATTCTCTGGAACATGGTGCCGTGCGACGAAGAAGAGCATTACGATGATTACGTGATGACGCTCTACGCGCAGGGCGTGCTGACGCCGAACGAGTGGATGGATCTGGGCGGCCTGAGCTCACTTTCCGCCGAAGAGTATTTCGGCGCGAGCCTCTGGCAGCTCTATAAAAGCATCGATTCCCCGTACAAAGCCGTGCTGAAAACGCTGCTGCTGGAAGCCTATTCCTGGGAATACCCGAATACCCGCCTGCTCGCGAAAGATATCAAACAGCGTCTGCACGACGGCGAAATCGTCTCGTTCGGGCTCGATCCTTACTGCATGATGCTGGAGCGCGTGACGCACTACCTGACGGCTATCGACGATAGCGCGCGTCTCGATCTCGTGCGCCGTTGCTTCTACCTGAAAGTGTGCGAAAAACTCTCCCGCGAGCGCGCCTGCGTGGGCTGGCGCCGCGAGGTGTTAAGCCAGCTGGTGAAAGAGTGGGGCTGGGACGACGCGCGCCTGACGATGCTCGATAACCGCGCCAACTGGAAAATCGATCAGGTGCGCGAGGCGCATAACGAACTGCTCGATGCCATGATGCAGAGCTACCGTAACCTGATCCGCTTCGCGCGCCGCAATAACCTGAGCGTCTCCGCGAGCCCGCAGGATATCGGCGTGCTGACGCGCAAACTCTATGCCGCGTTTGAAGCGCTGCCGGGTAAAGTGACGCTGGTAAACCCGCAGATTTCGCCGGATCTCTCCGAGCCGACGCTGACCTTTATCCATGTGCCGCCAGGCCGCGCCAACCGCACCGGCTGGTATCTCTACAACCGCGCGCCGAGCATGGATTCCATCATCAGCCATCAGCCGCTGGAATATAACCGTTATCTTAATAAGCTGGTGGCCTGGGCCTGGTTTAACGGCCTGCTGACGTCGCGCACCCGCCTGTTTATTAAGGGCAACGGCATTTGCGATCTGCCGAAACTGCAGGAACTGGTAGCCGACGTGTCGCACCACTTCCCGCTGCGCTTACCGGCGCCGACGCCAAAAGCGCTCTACAGCCCGTGTGAAATCCGCCATCTGGCGATTATCGTCAACCTGGAATATGACCCGACGACGGCGTTCCGCAACCAGGTGGTGCATTTCGATTTCCGTAAGCTTGACGTCTTCAGCTTCGGCGAGCAGCAGCAGTGCCTGGTCGGCAGTATCGATCTGCTGTATCGCAACTCGTGGAACGAAGTGCGTACGCTGCATTTCAATGGCGAGCAGGCGATGATCGAGGCGCTGAAAACGATTCTTGGCAAAATGCATCAGGACGCCGCGCCGCCGGACAGCGTCGAAGTGTTCTGCTACAGCCAGCATCTGCGCGGCCTTATCCGCACGCGCGTGCAGCAACTGGTGTCCGAGTGTATTGAGTTTCGTCTCTCCAGCACCCGTCTTGAGCCAGGCCGCTTCAAAGCGCTGCGCGTGGCGGGCCAGACCTGGGGCCTGTTCTTTGAGCGCCTTAACGTCTCGGTACAGAAACTGGAAAACGCCATCGAGTTTTACGGCGCGATTTCGCACAACAAGCTGCACGGCCTGTCTGTTCAGGTCGAAACCGATCATGTCGAACTGCCGTCGGTAGTGGACGGTTTTGCGAGTGAAGGGATTATTCAGTTCTTCTTTGAAGGAACCAACGACGACGGCTTTAACATCTATATTCTCGATGAAAGCAACCGCGCCGAGGTCTATCACCACTGCGAAGGCAGCAAAGAGGATCTGGTGCGCGACGTCAGCCGGTTCTACTCGTCATCGCATGACCGCTTTACGTATGGCTCGAGCTTCGTCAACTTCAACCTGCCGCAGTTCTACCAGATTGTGAAGGTCGATGGCCGCCAGCAGGTGATCCCCTTCCGCACGCAGACCATCAAAGCCGTGACGCCGCTCAACGATGACGACAGCGCCACGCCGCTGTTACAGCAATATTAGTCCTGATTAACGAAAGCTGACCGCCTCGCCCGCCTGTTGCGTGGCGGCGGTTTCCAGCAGATCCCAGAAGCGTTCGCCGCTGCGATCGCAAATCCATTCGTCGTTTTTATAATCGAAGTGATAACCGCCCTGTTTGGTCGCCAGCCACACCTGATGCAGCGGCTCCTGACGGTTGATAATGATTTTGCTGCCGTTTTCAAACGAGAGCGTCAGCACGCCGCCGTTGATTTCGCAGTCGATATCGCTGTCGCCATCCCACGCGTCGAGACGCTCTTCAATGGTCATCCACAGGCCGTCGGCCAGGCGGTGAAATTCACTGTCGTTCATGTTGGTTTCCTGTTGTACGCGATGGCGGCAGTATAAAAGCAATAGCCGGGAATAGAAACCGGCGGGCGGAACGGCTTTTGTGTCATCCGGCGTTACGCAAACTCTTGCTTTTGCATGTTCACCTGCGATGATAGAAAACAGATGAATGAACAACAGGCACCGATAAATGAAAACGATTTTTCGCTCTCTGGCAGTGATGCTGACGCTGTTTAGCCTCACCGGATGCGGTCTGAAAGGCCCGCTTTACTTCCCGCCAGCAGACAGCAAGGCCCAGCCGCAAAAAGCGCCGGAACAGCAAACCGAGACGACCATCCCGGACACCAACAACCGTGGCGATACCGATGGCCCGACGCAGGTCAGCAGGCAGTAACCGACTCGTAACCGCGCAAACGGAGTACAACAATGCAGTTCTCTAAAATGCATGGCCTGGGTAACGACTTTATGGTCGTGGACGCGGTGACGCAAAACGTCTTCTTTTCGCCTGAGATGATCCGCCGCCTGGCGGACAGGCATCAGGGCGTGGGGTTCGATCAGCTGCTGGTGGTCGAACCGCCTTACGATCCCGATCTCGATTTTCACTACCGCATTTTTAACGCCGACGGCAGCGAAGTGGCGCAATGCGGCAACGGCGCGCGCTGTTTCGCCCGTTTCGTGCGCCTCAAAGGGCTGACCAACAAACGGGAAATCCGCGTCAGCACCGCGAACGGCCGCATGGTGTTAACGGTTAATGAAGATGAACTGGTGCGCGTGAACATGGGCGAGCCGGTTTTCGAACCCTCGCTGGTGCCGTTTCGCGCCAATAAAGCCGAGAAGACCTACATCATGCGCGCCGCCGAGCAAACGGTGCTGTGCGGCGTGGTGTCGATGGGCAACCCGCACTGCGTGATTCAGGTCGATGACGTCGCCACCGCGCCGGTGGAGACGCTCGGGCCGCTGATGGAAAGCCATGAGCGCTTCCCGGAGCGCGCCAACATCGGTTTTATGCAGGTGATGAATACCGAACACATCCGGCTGCGCGTGTTTGAGCGCGGCGCCGGCGAAACGCAGGCCTGCGGCAGCGGCGCGTGCGGCGCGGTCGCGGTCGGCATTCAGCAGGGGCTGCTGGCCGCCCAGGTGCGTGTCGACTTGCCTGGCGGTCGGCTCGATATCGCCTGGAAGGGGCCTGGCAACCCGCTCTTTATGACCGGCCCCGCCACCCACGTTTATGATGGATTTATTCACTTATGAGTAAGGCTGGAGAACAGCAGGAGACGCTGGCGACGCTTGATGACGACGCGGTGCTCGACTATCTGCTGCGCCATCCCGATTTTTTTATCCGCAACGCCGCGATGGTGGAGCAGATCCGCGTGCCGCACCCGGTGCGCGGAACCGTTTCGCTGGTGGAGTGGCACATGGCGCGCGCGCGTAACCACATCAACGAACTGGAGGAAAACATGACGTTGTTGATGGAGCAGGCGAGCGCCAACGAAGGGTTATTTTATCGCCTGTTGAAATTGCAGGGGCGGCTCGCCTGCGCCGGCAGTCTTCAGGAGATGCTGGAGCGGCTCAACCGCTGGGCGCGCGATATGGGGCTTGCGGGCGCGAATATTCGCCTGTTCCCGGAGCGTTGGCGGCTTGGCGCGCCCTCCGGCTTCACGCATCTGGCGCTGTCGCGTCAGGCGTTCGAACCGGTGCGTATTCAGCGTCTCGGCCAGCAGACGCACTACCTGGGAACGCTGAACGGCCCGGAACTGCTGGTGGTATTGCCGGAGGCGAAAGCCGTCGGGTCGGTGGCGATGTCGCTGCTCGGCGAACATGGCGAGCTCGGCGTGCTGATTTTCAGCAGCCGCGACCCGCAGCATTATCAGCAAGGTCAGGGCACGCAACTGCTGCATGAGCTGTCGCTGATGCTGCCCGATCTGCTTGCACGCTGGATAGAGCGCGTATGACCGACTCGCCGCTGCACCCGCCCATTGCGCGCTTTCTGCGTTATCTGAAAGTGGAGCGCCAGTTAAGCCCCGTGACGCTGCTTAATTATGAGCGGCAGCTGGCCGCGATGGTGGCGCTGGCGGGCGAGGCGGGGCTTAAAAGCTGGGCGCAGTGCGACGCCGCGATGGTTCGATCGCTTGCGGTACGCAGTCGTCGCGCCGGGCTGGGGCCGTCCAGCCTGGCGCTGCGTCTCTCGGCGCTGCGCAGCTTTTTCGACTGGCAGGTGAGCCAGGGCGAGCTGAAAGCGAACCCGGCGAAAGGCGTCAGCACGCCGAAAACGCCGCGCCATCTGCCGAAAAATATTGATGTTGATGACGTTAACCGACTGCTGGATATCGATCTTAACGATCCGCTGGCGGTCCGCGATCGCGCGATGCTGGAAATCATGTACGGCGCCGGGCTGCGTCTTTCCGAGCTGGTCAATATCGACTGTCGTTATCTCGATCTCGCCAGCGGCGAAGTCTGGGTGATGGGGAAAGGCAGCAAAGAGCGGCGCCTGCCGATAGGCCGCAGCGCCGTTGCCTGGATTGAACACTGGCTTAACCTGCGTGAGCTGTTTGGCCCTGACGACGACGCGCTGTTTTTATCAAAACAAGGCAAGCGCATCTCGGCGCGTAACGTGCAAAAACGCTTTGCGGAGTGGGGCATCAAACAGGGGCTGAACAGCCATGTTCACCCCCATAAGCTGCGGCACTCTTTCGCGACACATATGCTGGAATCCAGCGGCGATCTGCGCGCGGTCCAGGAGCTGCTGGGCCACGCTAATCTCTCGACCACCCAGATCTATACGCATCTTGATTTCCAGCATCTGGCTTCGGTCTACGACGCGGCGCACCCACGCGCCAGACGAGGAAAACCGTAATGTACTTTTACCGTCCGCTGGGCGCGATTGCCGCCCTGACGTTCGATCTCGACGATACGCTCTACGATAACCGCCCGGTTATCGCCCGTACCGAACAAGAGACGCTGGCGTTTATGCAGTGTTACCATCCGCGGCTCAGCGCGTTCACCGCCGCGGATTTGCACCGCGCCCGCGCGGCGCTGCGCCAGCAGGAGCCGGAGATCTATCACGACGTGACCGAATGGCGGCGGCGCGCCATTGAACAGGTGATGCTGGAAGCCGGGCTTTCCGCCCATGAGGCGTCTGAAGGCGCGAACGAGGCGATGCTGAACTTCGCCCGCTGGCGCAGCCGCATCGAGGTGCCTGAGGAAAATCTCGAGGCGTTGCAGCAGCTCGCGAAAAAGTGGCCGCTGGTGGCCATCACCAACGGCAACGCCGAGCCGGAACAGTTCGGCCTGGGCGGCCTGTTTCAGTTTGTGCTGCGCGCCGGGCCGCACGGCCGCGCCAAGCCGTACAGCGATATGTATCATCTGGCCGCGCAGAAGCTTGGCGTGGCGCCCGGGACTCTCCTGCACGTAGGCGACGACCTGACCACCGACGTGGCGGGCGCCATCCGCTCCGGCGTGCAGGCGTGCTGGATAAACCTGCTTGACGGCGACCTGATGCAGATAGATGACAGCCGCCTGTTGCCGCATCTGGAGATTTCGCGGTTGGCATCCCTGACCTCGCTGATATAATCATCACCACTCTGTATATAATTCCAGGCTTTTCGGCAGGCAGCATACGTATTGCTGCCTGATATCCCGTAAGCCTGGTCTGCGAGACGCCTGCGGGCGTTTTGTGTTTTTTCTGTTTTTAACGCGGCGGTGCCAATCAATGGACGTTTCTTACCTGCTCGACAGCCTTAACGATAAACAGCGCGAAGCCGTAGCCGCGCCGCGCAGCAATATGCTGGTGCTGGCGGGCGCGGGCAGCGGAAAGACGCGCGTGCTGGTGCATCGTATCGCCTGGCTGATGATGGTAGAAAACTGTTCGCCGTACTCCATCATGGCGGTGACCTTTACCAACAAAGCGGCGGCGGAGATGCGCCACCGTATCGGCCAGCTGATGGGCACCAGCCAGGGCGGCATGTGGGTCGGCACGTTCCACGGTCTCGCGCATCGCCTGCTGCGCGCGCACCATATGGACGCCAACCTGCCGCAGGATTTCCAGATCCTCGATAGCGAAGATCAGCTGCGTCTGCTCAAGCGTCTTATCAAGGCGATGAACCTCGACGAGAAGCAGTGGCCGCCGCGCCAGGCGATGTGGTACATCAACGGCAAAAAAGATGACGGCCTGCGCCCGCACCATATTCAGAGCTACGGCAACCCGGTAGAGCAGACCTGGCAGAAGGTGTATCAGGCGTATCAGGAAGCGTGCGACCGCGCGGGGCTGGTGGATTTCGCCGAGCTGCTGCTGCGCGCCCACGAGCTGTGGCTCAACAAACCGCATATCCTCAACCACTACCGCGAGCGCTTCACCAATATTCTGGTGGATGAGTTCCAGGACACCAACGGCATTCAGTACGCCTGGATCCGCCTGCTGGCGGGCGATACCGGCAAAGTGATGATCGTGGGCGACGATGACCAGTCGATCTACGGCTGGCGCGGCGCGCAGGTGGAAAATATCCAGCGCTTCCTGAACGATTTTCCGGGCGCGCAGACTATTCGTCTGGAGCAGAACTACCGCTCCACTAACAACATTCTTAACGCCGCGAACGCCCTGATCGCCAACAACGCGGGGCGTCTTGGCAAAGAGCTGTGGACCGACGGCAGCGACGGCGAGCCTATCTCGCTGTATTGCGCGTTCAACGAACTGGATGAAGCGCGCTTTGTGGTCAACCGCATCAAGGTCTGGCAGGAGAACGGCGGCGCGTTGCAGGATTGCGCCATTCTCTATCGCAGCAACGCCCAGTCGCGCGTGCTGGAAGAGGCGCTGTTACAGGCCAGCATGCCGTATCGTATCTACGGCGGCATGCGATTCTTCGAACGCCAGGAGATCAAAGACGCGCTCTCTTACCTGCGTCTTATCGCCAACCGTAACGACGACGCGGCCTTTGAGCGCGTGGTGAATACGCCGACGCGCGGCATCGGCGACCGCACGCTGGATGTCGTGCGCCAGACCGCGCGAGACCGCCAGCTGACGCTCTGGCAGGCGTGCCGCCAGCTGTTGCAGGAAAAAGCCCTGGCCGGCCGCGCCGCCAGCGCTTTGCAGCGTTTCCTTGAACTTATCGAGGCGCTGGCGCATGAAACCATCGATATGCCGCTGCATGTGCAGACCGACCGGGTGATTAAGGATTCCGGCCTGTGGCTGATGTATGAGCAGGAAAAAGGCGAGAAGGGCCAGGCGCGTATCGAAAACTTAGAGGAACTGGTGACGGCGACGCGCCAGTTCAGCTACAACGAAGAAGACGAAGATCTGATGCCGTTGCAGGCGTTTTTATCCCACGCGGCGCTGGAAGCGGGAGAAGGGCAGGCCGACGCCTGGCAGGACGCGGTGCAGCTGATGACGCTGCACTCCGCCAAAGGGCTGGAGTTCCCGCAGGTGTTTATCGTCGGTATGGAAGAGGGGATGTTCCCAAGCCAGATGTCGCTCGATGAAGGCGGCCGTCTGGAAGAGGAGCGACGCCTGGCCTATGTGGGCGTCACCCGCGCCATGCAGAAGCTGACGCTCACCTATGCGGAAACCCGTCGCCTGTACGGCAAAGAGGCGTATCACCGTCCGTCGCGCTTTATCGCCGAACTGCCGGAAGGCTGTGTGGAAGAGGTGCGCCTGCGCGCGAGCGTCAGCCGTCCGGTCAGCCATAAGCAGCTGGGCGCGCCGATAGCGCAGAACGATTCCGGCTATAAGCTCGGTCAGCGCGTGCGTCACCCGAAATTCGGCGAAGGCACCATCGTGAATCTCGAAGGCAGCGGCGAACACAGCCGGTTGCAGGTGGCGTTCAACGGTCAGGGCATCAAATGGCTGGTGGCCGCTTACGCGCGCCTCGAAACCGTCTGACCTGTTTCTGAGAAAGCTTACCAGGCCGCTGGCGCGTCGCGTCGGCGGCCTTTTTTATTTCTTCACGCCGCGCTGGATTTTCTGTCATCTGGCGCGGCGATAATCCCCCGGGAATGGCAGGAAGCGGAGCGTGAAAACGGTCCGGCAAAACGCGCCCGCAGGCACTATAATTCCTGTCAATCATTGAGGTGTTTTATCTTAAGTGTACGTGTTGACGCCTAATTTTTGGTGGCGTAACATGCGCCCACGATTACGCTAAGAGGACATTCGCCTTGGACACACCCAGTAGATGCTGGCTCAAAAACCTGTCAAACAGGAACAACTCCTAAGGCTATCCTCTTACGCTGATGGCCTTAGTGGTTGTCAGCGACCGTTTTCTCTCCCGTCGCGCTGAGTCAGGCTGTTTAATGGTCTGAAACCCCATCTGTTTCTGTGTGCCCAACCGAACTGTCCAGAATTTGTTTTTTTGGGAGTCCCGGTCATGCTGAGCGCATTTCAACTGGAAAACAACAAACTGTCCCGCCTCGAAGTTGACGAGGCCGTTTCGCTGAAAGAGTCCATCTGGGTTGACCTGGTGGAGCCGGAAGAGAGCGAACGACAGCGCGTGCAAACGGAACTTGGCCAAAGCCTGGCGACACGCCCGGAACTGGAGGATATCGAAGCCTCCGCCCGCTTCTTTGAAGACGAAGACGGGCTGCATATTCACTCGTTTTTCTTTTATGAAGACGCGGAAGATCACGGCGGCAACTCCACCGTGGCGTTCACCATTCGTAACGGGCGGCTGTTTACGCTGCGCGAGCGCGAGCTGCCGGCGTTCCGGTTGTACCGCATGCGCGCGCGCAGCCAGTCGATGATGGACGGCAACGCCTATGAACTGCTGCTCGATCTCTTTGAAACCAAGATCGAACAGCTGGCGGACGAGATAGAAAACATCTACAGCGATCTCGAAAACCTGAGCCGCGTCATTATGGAAGGGCATCAGGGCGATGAATATGACGAGGCGCTGTCGACGCTGGCGGAGCTGGAAGATACCGGCTGGAAAGTGCGCCTGTGCCTGATGGATACCCAGCGCGCGCTGAACTTCCTGGTGCGCAAGGCGCGTCTGCCGGGCGGTCAGCTGGAGCAGGCGCGTGAGATCCTGCGCGATATCGAATCCCTGCTGCCGCATAACGAATCGCTGTTCCAGAAGGTGAACTTCCTGATGCAGGCGGCGATGGGTTTTATCAACATCGAGCAGAACCGCATCATCAAAATCTTCTCGGTGGTGTCCGTGGTCTTCCTGCCGCCGACGCTGGTGGCCTCCAGCTACGGAATGAACTTCGAATTTATGCCCGAGCTGCACTGGAGCTACGGCTACCCCGGCGCGATTGTCGCGATGCTGCTGGCGGGGCTGGCGCCTTACCTCTACTTCAAGCGTAAGAACTGGTTATAAAAGCAAAAAAGCCTCTTCCATGAAGAGGCTTTTTTCATAGTGCGAGACGCAGACCCTTACAGGCTCCAGTCCTGCTTGCCTTTGACTTTCAGATCGTAATACCAGGTATTGGTACGTACGGCAAAATAGATAGGTACGATATAGATCAGTCCTTTTATCCCCAGCAGCACGGTAATAAAACCGACGATGAAAAAGGCTATCACGCAAATAATACTTTTCTTCCAAAGGCCGAGGATAGCCAGATAAATGAAGGAGAAAAAGTAAGTGAAGAAATTGATCATCACCTTAAGGCGTGACATAAAGCCCATCTTTTTCAGCGCGCCGCTCCACTCCGGCGTCGGGAAAAGGATGCCGGGATAACCATGCTCCTCAATGAACGCAAAGCGCGTTTTCCATTTATCGCTTAGCTTCTCGTCTGCCATAAAGTCGTAGTGGTTTTTATTGTTTTCCATGCTGGACATCCTGAAGGCTCCTTAACGCCTGAAATTTTGCTGGGGTTAGCGACATTACCGCCCGATTTTATTGCGCTTTTTTTGCGGTGCCAGGCGCCGGGGCGGCCAGCAGCAGTAGCGTCATCACAACCTGAAAACTGCCGCCGAACGAAAGGTATTCTGTGCTGCCTGGCTCGAAACCGCGCAGGTAAGCGATGACTATCCCGGCAATCCACATTGCCAGTGAATAGAACAGGTAATTCCGGGCTTTCAGACCGGCGTCACGGGCACGCAGCGCGCCGGCGCGGTAATAGAGCCAGAGAGCAATTAAAAAGAGAACAAGCGCCACATCGTCAGGCGCGATCGCAAGTATGAGGCCCAGACCGAACAGCAAACCGAACAGCCATCCCAGATAAGGCAGGCGGCGCAGGGTGGCCGTGCGCGGCGGGAAAAAGAAAGCAAACAGGGCTGACATGAAAATACCTTTTGCGCCTCTGTTATCGCGAAACAGCAGATGGCGTAATGCATAAAGAGCGGATTATAGGTAAGGGGCCCCGGGTTGCAAGGCGCGCACCCCGGCTAAAATCAGTAGGTGAGAATCGTGATTATTTGGTGTAAGCGGCAGTAACAGGGCGTCAGTAACGCCCTGTTATACGACGGTTTATTAACGCTGGCGCAAACGCCGTTGGGTATAAAGCGCGTCCATAATAAATATCGCCAGCGCCAGCCAGATAAACCCGAAGGTCACCATTTTATCCGGCCCCGGCACTTCGCCGTAAAAGATAACCGCCAGCAGGAACATCAGCGTCGGGCCAATGTACTGGAAAAAACCAAGCGTGGAGAGGCGCAGGCGCGTCGCGGCGGCGGTAAAGCAGAGCAGCGGAATGGTCGTCACCACGCCCGCCGCCATCAGCAGGAGATTCAGCGACCATGGATTGCTGCCCATATGGCTGGTCGGACTGTCGGCGATGCCGAACAGGTAAACCGCCGCAACCGGCAGCAGCCACAGCGTTTCCATCAGCATGCCGGTCTGCGCGTCGACCATGATCTTTTTACGCACCAGGCCATAGAACGCGAAGCTAAAGGCGAGGCCGAGTGCGATAACCGGCAGCGAGCCGAACGTCCAGAGCTGCACCAGAACGCCGCAGGCCGCCAGCAACACCGCCAGCCACTGCATCCGGCGAAAGCGCTCGCCGAGAAAAATCATCCCCAGCAGCACATTCACCAGCGGGTTGATGAAATAGCCGAGGCTCGCCTCCAGCAGGTGATGGTTATTCACCGCCCAGATAAACAGCAGCCAGTTGCCGCCCACCAGCACGGCGCTGAGCGCCAGGCTGAAGACCTTTTTCGGCGTCGAAAACAGCCGCTTCACCGATCCCCACTGGCGGCTCAGGCTGATGAGCGCCAGCATAAAAAAGAAAGACCAGATTACGCGGTGCGTCAGGATTTCATCGGCGGGCACCGCCTGAATCAGTTTGAAATACGCGGGGGCAATGCCCCAGATAAAATAAGCGGCAAGCGCAAAGAACACGCCCTGACGCGTCTGTTTAGCATCCATGTAAAACTCTTGGCATGAGAAAAGTGTGAGCAGTTTATCAGTATTGCGCGGCTTACCCCACCATATAGGTGGCCGTGGCGCTGGCGATATACACCTGCTCTTCGTTGTGTAATTCGACGCGCGCCACCGCCACTTTATTACCCGCGCGCAGCAGCGTGCTGGAGGCGGTAAAGCGCTGGCCGCGGCCGGGCCGCAGGTAATCGACGCGCATATCAATCGTGCCCATCCGGGAGAGCCGCTGGCGCAGCTCCTCTTCGCTGATGCTGTCGTGGCGCGTGAGCGTACTGCCGACGCACACCAGGCCCGCCGCCACATCCAGCGCCGAGGCGATTGCCCCGCCGTGCAGAATGCTTTGTGCCCAGTTGCCCACCAGCATCGGCTGATTATTAAACGCGAGCTGGGCATATTCTTTTTCGTAACGTTCCAGCTCCAGCCCCAGGGCACGGTTAAAAGGCATGTGATAAACAAAGATTTCGCCGACCAGTTGCAGAGCCGCTTCCGGGGTCAGCAGTGTTGCGGACATGATGATTTCCTCGTCCAGAGAGAACAGGCACATAAGGTTAAATGAATGTTTATTTTATGCTTCCCATTTGTTGCTTTCCAGTTTAAGAAAGCAGGACTAAGCAGACACGAAATAAATATGTAGAATGTCTGCCGGATAATAATTCATCATCGAAATATTCGTTCAGGAGAACACTGCCGATGCGCACGTTTCTGGGTTGGTTTATGGCCGCAAGTTTGCTGCCATGCACAGCATTAGCACAGGAAGCGACTATGAAAGAGGTGCATGATGCGCCTGCCGTTCGCGGCAGCATCATCGCCAACCTGCTTCAGGATCACGATAACCCGTTTACGCTCTATCCATACGAGAGCAACTATCTGCTCTACACCGTGACCGATGACCTGAATAAAGAGGCGATTAAGTCTTACGACTGGACCGATAACGCCCGTAAAGATGAAGTGAAATTTCAGCTGAGCCTGGCGTTCCCGTTCTGGCGCGGCATTATGGGCCCGAATTCGGTGCTGGGCGCGTCCTATACCCAGAAATCCTGGTGGCAGCTTTCCAACAGCGGGCAGTCGTCGCCGTTTCGCGAAACCAACTATGAACCGCAGCTGTTCCTGGGCTTTGCGACCGATTACGAGCTGGCGGGCTGGACGCTGCGCGATGTGGAATTTGGTTATAACCACCAGTCGAATGGCCGCTCTGACCCAACTTCCCGTAGCTGGAACCGCCTCTATACGCGTCTGATGGCGCAGAACGGCGACTGGCTGGTGGAAGTGAAGCCGTGGTATGTGCTGGGCAACACCGACGACAACCCGGATATCACCAAATACATGGGTTATTACCAGCTCAAGGTGGGTTATCAGTGGGGCGAGGCTATCTGGAGCGTGAAGGGCCAGTATAACTGGAACACCGGCTACGGCGGCGCGGAGCTTGGCCTGAGCTACCCGATCACGAAACACGTGCGCCTCTACACCCAGTTGTACAGCGGTTATGGCGAATCGTTAATTGATTACAACTTTAACCAGACTCGCTTTGGCTTTGGGGTTATGCTTAACGATCTCTTCTGAGGCATTGCAGTTTCCGACGCAGGCGCTGAAAATAGCGCCTGTTTTATTTTCAGTATCTGGAGTGAGTGTGGCGCAGGCGGAAGTTTACAGTCAGGAAACGCTGGCTAAGCAGGTTTTACAGGAAACCTTTGGCTATCAGCAGTTCCGTCCAGGCCAGGCCACCATTATCGACGCGGTGCTTGAAGGGCGCGACTGCCTGGTGGTGATGCCCACCGGCGGCGGCAAATCGCTGTGTTATCAAATTCCGGCGCTGGTGAAAACCGGCCTGACCATCGTGGTTTCTCCGCTGATTTCTCTGATGAAAGACCAGGTCGATCAGCTTCTGGCGAACGGCGTGGCCGCGGCGTGTCTGAATTCGACGCAGAGCCGCGACGAGCAGCAGGCGGTGCTGGCGGGCTGTCGTACCGGAGAGGTGCGCCTGCTCTACATCGCGCCGGAAAGACTGATGATGGATAACTTCATCGACACCCTGGGCTACTGGGATCTGGCGATGGTGGCGGTAGATGAAGCGCACTGTATCTCCCAGTGGGGCCACGATTTCCGCCCGGAATACGCGGCGCTCGGGCAGCTGCGCGCGCGTTTCCCGGCGGTGCCGTTTATCGCGCTCACCGCTACGGCGGATGACACCACGCGGCGCGATATTGTTCGCCTGCTGGGCCTTGACGATCCGCTGATTGAAATCAGCAGTTTTGACCGCCCGAACATCCGCTACATGCTGATGGAAAAATTCAAACCGCTCGATCAGCTCATGCGCTATGTGCAGGAGCAGCGCGGTAAATCCGGCATCATCTACTGCAACAGCCGCGCGAAAGTGGAAGACACCGCCGCGCGCCTGCAAAGCCGCGGCATCAGCGCCGCCGCCTACCACGCGGGTCTCGAGCATGAGGTGCGCGCCTCGGTGCAGGAGAAATTCCAGCGCGATGATTTACAGATTGTCGTGGCGACCGTGGCCTTCGGCATGGGTATCAACAAGCCCAACGTGCGCTTTGTCGTGCACTTCGATATTCCCCGCAATATTGAATCCTACTACCAGGAGACGGGCCGCGCCGGGCGCGATGGCCTGCCTGCCGAGGCGATGCTGTTTTACGATCCGGCGGATATGGCGTGGCTGCGCCGCTGTCTGGAAGAAAAAGCGCCAGGCCCGCTCCAGGATATCGAGCGTCACAAGCTAAACGCGATGGGCGCGTTCGCCGAGGCGCAAACCTGCCGCCGTCTGGTGCTGCTGAACTATTTCGGCGAAGGACGCCAGGCGCCGTGCGGCAACTGCGATATCTGTCTCGATCCGCCGCGCCGTTACGATGGCCTGGTGGACGCGCAAAAGGCGCTGTCGGCTATCGCGCGCGTGGAGCAGCGCTTCGGGATGGGGTATGTGGTGGAGGTGCTGCGCGGCGCGAATAACCAGCGCATCCGCGAGCTCGGCCATGACAAGCTCAAGGTGTACGGCATCGGGCGCGATCAGAGCCAGGAGCACTGGGTCAGCGTTATCCGCCAGCTTATCCATCTGGGCGTGGTGACGCAGAACATTGCGCAGCACTCGGCCTTGCAGCTCACCGAAGCCGCGCGTCCGTTCCTGCGTGGCGAAGCGCCGCTGATGCTGGCGGTGCCGCGCGTCGCGGCGCTCAAACCGCGCGTGGCGCAGAAATCGTACGGCGGCAATTATGACCGCAAGCTGTTCGCGAAACTGCGCAAACTACGCAAAGCCATCGCCGATGAAGAAAACATTCCGCCGTATGTCGTCTTTAACGACGCGACGCTGATTGAAATGGCCGAGCAGATGCCGCTCAGCCCCGGCGAAATGCTCGGGATTAACGGCGTCGGCACCCGCAAACTGGAGCGCTTCGGCAGACCGTTTATGACGCTTATCCGCGAGCACGTCGACGGCGACGACGAAGAGTAGTCAGCCCCGCCCAAACATGCCAGGATGAATGTTCTCTGATTCTGACCTGGCAAACCTCTATGTTAACGCTGTTCTTTACCGTCGCGATGGTGCATCTGGTGGCGCTGGCAAGCCCCGGCCCCGACTTCTTTTTTGTCTCGCAAACGGCGGCCAGCCGCTCCCGCAAAGAGGCGCTGATGGGCGTGCTGGGCATTACCGCCGGCGTCATGGTGTGGTCCGGCGTGGCGCTGCTCGGCCTGCATCTGATCCTCGAAAAAATGGCCTGGCTGCATAACATCATTGTGGTGGGCGGCGGGCTTTATCTGTGCTGGATGGGTTATCAGATGCTGCGCGGGGCGCTGAAGAAAAGCGCGCCGACGGGCGAGGCGCCGCAAATTGAACTGGCGGCGCGCGGGCGCAGTTTCCTGAAAGGAATGCTGACCAACCTGGCGAACCCGAAAGCGGTTATCTACTTCGGCAGCGTTTTTTCACTGTTTGTTGGCGACAGCGTCGGCACCAGCGCCCGCTGGGGCATTTTCGTGCTGATAGCGCTGGAGACTTTCGCGTGGTTTGCGCTGGTGGCGAGCGTCTTTGCGCTGCCGAAAATGCGCAGTGGCTATCAGCGCCTCGCGAAGTGGATCGACGGCACCGCCGGCGCGCTGTTCACCGGCTTCGGCATTCATCTTATTATCTCTCGCTAATCAGGCGCGGCGCGCGGTGGCAAGCAGCGCGCCAATCAGCATAAACAGCGAACCAAAAACTTTATTTAAGGCCTTCATCTGATGCGGGCCTTTGATCCAGCCGCGAATCCGCGTGGCAAGCGTCGCGTAACCAATCATCACGATGATATCCACCACGATAGTCGTTACCCCGAGCACCACATACTGCATCGCCTGCGGCTGATGCGGCACGATAAACTGCGGGAACAGCGCGGCGAGAAACACGATGCTTTTCGGGTTAGTGAGATTCACAAACACCGCGCGTTTAAACAGCCTGCTGCGCGGCTGGCTCTGCGCGAGCGCATTGAGATCGATGGCGCCCGCGGCGCGCCACTGCTGAATGCCAAGCCAGATAAGATACGCGGCGCCCGCCCATTTCAGGATTTCAAAGGCCATCAGGGAGCGGGAGAACAGCGCGCCCAACCCAATGCCGACCAGCACGATATGCAGCGCAAGACCGGTCTGTAACCCGGCGATAGACGCCGCCGCGCCGCGATACCCGTGGCTGATGGCGGTGCTCATGGTATTAATGGCGCCGGAACCCGGCGAGAGGCTAAGAATAAGGGTTGTCAGAAGGTAGGTACACCACCACTCGAAGGTCATGCGAAGCTCCCTGATTGCGCACTTTTATGCCACAATACGCTATTGTTGAGGTATGTGCTACGAATCACAAAAAAGCCCGGACAGGCGTGGATGCGGAGCAATAAGGACCATGACCAGACACAGGAACAGTTGGTTTTCACGGGAAGCCGGATTCGCGGCGTTCACGATGGGCGCGCTGACGGATTTCTGGCAACAGCGCGAAGAAGATGAGTTTTTGGGTGTTGATAACATTCCGGTGCGCTTTGTGCGTTTTCGTGCGGAAAACCACGATCGCGTCATCGTCGTCTGCCCCGGCCGCATCGAAACCTACGTAAAGTATGCGGAACTGGCATACGATCTGTTCCACTGCGGGTTTGATGTACTGATTATCGACCACCGCGGTCAGGGGCGTTCCGGGCGGTTGCTGGAAGACACCCATCGCGGTCACGTCGTAAACTTCAGCGATTATGTCGATGATTTCGAGCGTTTCTGGCAGCAGGAAGTCGCGCCGGGCCCGTGGCGGAAACGCTATCTGCTCGCGCATTCGATGGGCGGTGCCATTGGGACGTTATTCTTACTGCGCAACCCGAACGCGTTTGATGCCGTGGCGCTCTGCGCCCCCATGTTCGGCATCATTATTCGCCTGCCGGACTGGATGCTGCGCTCGATCCTCGACTGGGCGGAAGAGTACCCGTCGCTGCGCGATGGCTATGCCATCGGCACCGGACGCTGGCGACCGCTGCCTTTTAGTCTCAACATGCTGACGCACAGCCACGAGCGCTACCGGCGCAATCTGCGTTTTTATGCCGACGAACCGCAGCTGCGCGTCGGCGGACCGACATATCACTGGGTGCGGGAAGGCATCCAGGCAGGAGAACAGGTGCTGGCGGGGGCCACCGACAGCACCACGCCGCTATTGTTACTCCAGGCAGAGCTGGAACGTGTGGTGGATAACCGCTCGCACGACCGCTTCTGTGAACTTCGCGCCGCGGCGGGCCACCCATGTTGGGGGGGTAAACCTTACGTCATCAAAGGGGCGTACCATGAGATCCTGTTTGAGCAGGACGCTATGCGCGCCGAAGCGCTGAATGCCATTGTCGATTTCTTCGACGAGCATAACTGATTACCCGCGACCGGAGCGTTCGGTCGCTCCACCAGAGGTTGTTTTTATTATGTATCAGGTCGTTGCGTCTGATTTAGACGGCACACTCTTAGCCCCTGACCATGCACTGACGCCGTTTGCCAAACAAACGCTCAAATTACTGACCGCCCGCGGCGTGAACTTTGTCTTCGCCACCGGCCGCCACCATATCGACGTCGGCCAGATCCGCGACGGCCTTGAGATCAAGGCCTATATGATCACCTCCAACGGCGCGCGGGTGCACGACACCGACGGCAATCTTGTCTTTACCCATAACCTTGATACCGACATCGCCGCCGATCTGTTCGGCGTGGTGCGCGATAACCCCGATATCATCACCAACGTCTATCGCGACGACGAATGGTTTATGAGCCGCGAGCGCCCGGACGAGCTGAAATATTTTAAAGAAGCGGTCTTTAAATATTCGTTGTTCGAACCTGCGCTGCTGGAGCCGCAGGGCGTCAGCAAAGTCTTCTTCACCTGCGACGTTCACGAAAAGCTGTTACCGCTGGAGCAGGCCATTAACGCCCGCTGGGGCGATCGCGTTAACGTGAGCTTTTCCACGCTTACCTGCCTTGAAGTGATGGCGGGCGGCGTGTCCAAAGGCCACGCGCTGGAGGCGGTCGCTAAAGCGATCGGCTTCGGGCTGGAGTCCTGCATCGCGTTCGGCGACGGGATGAACGACGCGGAGATGCTTTCAATGGCGGGCAAGGGCTGCATCATGGGCAACGCGCACCAGCGCCTGAAAGATCTGCTGCCGGAGCTGGAAGTGATCGGCACCAACGCCGAAGACGCCGTGCCGCACTACCTGCGTAAACTGTTTCTGGATTAATCATCAGGGTGACAAGTGGTTTATCGCTAACCACTTGTCAACCAAATAGTGCGACTTTTCACCAGCAGCTTCGCTACAATGCCCGTCTTTGTTTTCTGTTGAGATGATCATTGTGGCGTTACTCATCATCACCACGATCCTGTGGGCATTCTCTTTCAGCCTGATTGGCGAATACCTGGCGGGCCAGGTGGACAGCACCTTCTCGGTGCTGATGCGCGTCGGGCTGGCGGCGCTGGTCTTCCTGCCGTTTTTACGCACCCGCGGGCAGAGCCTGAAAACGCTGGCGCTCTATATGCTGGTGGGCGCGTTGCAGCTGGGCGTGATGTACCTGTTCAGCTTCCGAGCGTACCTCTACCTGACCGTCCAGGAATTTCTGCTGTTCACGGTGCTTACGCCGCTCTATATCACGCTGATTTACGATCTGCTGAGCCGCCGTCGGCTGCGCTGGGGCTATGCGTTAAGCGCCGGGCTTGCGGTTATCGGCTCGGCGATTATTCGCTATGACAAAGTGAGCGATCACTTCTGGACCGGACTGCTGCTGGTACAGCTGGCGAATATCAGCTTCGCTATCGGGATGGTGGGCTATAAACGCCTGATGGAGACGCATCCGATGCCGCAGCACAGCGCGTTTTCGTGGTTCTATCTCGGCGCGTTCGTGGTGGCGGTAATCGCCTGGTTCGCGCTCGGCAACCCGCAAAAACTGCCGACCACCGGCCTGCAATGGGGGATTCTGGTGTGGCTGGGCGTGGCGGCCTCGGGGCTTGGCTACTTTATGTGGAACTACGGCGCCACGCAGGTGGACGCCGGCACGCTTGGCATCATGAATAACATGCATGTGCCCGCCGGGCTGCTGGTTAACCTCGCCATCTGGCAGCAGCAGCCCCACTGGCCGAGCTTTATCATTGGGGGAGCGGTGATAGTGGCTTCTCTGTGGGTCCACCGACGCTGGGTCGCGCCGCGCTCCGCACAAACGGAAGGGAATCGCAGGCGTGCTGACGCGCCTGCTGAATAAACGCTTCCGTCACCGGCTGACGCTGCTCGCCATCGCGCACCGCAGCGTACAGCCGGCTCCATAATCCCTCGCCCAGCGGGCGCGTCACCACCAGCCCCTGACGCTCGAAATTCTCCACCACCCAGTGCGGCAGCGCGGCGATGCCCATGCGCGCCGACACCATCTGGATCAGCAACAGCGTGTTATCGACGCTTTTCAGCGTCGGGCTGATGCCCGCCGGCTGTAAGAAGTGACGCCAGACGTCGAGACGACTGCGCTGTACCGGGTAAATCAGCAAGGTTTCGCTGGCGAAATCCTCCGGCGTCACCTGCGTTTTGGTCGCCAGCGGATGATCGGGCGCCACGACCAGACGCACTTCAAAATCAAACATCGGCGAATAGTGCAGGCCGCTGCGCGGCAGGATGTCTGACGTCAGCACCAGATCCAGTTCGTCCTGTTGCAGCGCAGGCTGCGGATCAAACGTCACGCCCGATTTGAAATCCATCTCCACCTGCGGCCAGCGGGCGCGGAACGCCTCCAGCGCCGGAGCCAGCCACTGAATACAGCTATGACACTCAATCGCGATACGCAGGCGGGTCTGCTGCGGTTCATTGCAGGCCTGCAGCGCGCGGCTTATCTGCGGCAGCACCTGGGCTGCCAGCTGCAACAGGATCTCGCCCTGCGGCGTGAAGCGCAGCGGCTGGCTCTTACGCACGAATAACCGGAAGCCGAGACGCTGCTCCAGATCGCTGAACTGGTGTGAAAGCGCGGATTGGGTCTGATGCAGCGATGCCGCCGCCGCCGCCAGTGAGCCGCAATTACGCAGCGCCTGAAGCGTTCGCAGGTGTTTTATCTCGATCATGAATGTCCTTCACTTCAGCATGAATAATTTGCGCTTGAGGAATATACAGTAACTGCCAATTATGGATGTGTAAACATCTGGACGTCCAAATCCGACGTCTTTCGAATTTCTGGTGCGTTGGCTGTGCTGGCTCACCCCGGTCACTTACTTCAGTAAGCTCCCGGGGATTCACCAGCTTGCCGCCTTCCCGAAATCCGAAATACATACGGATTAATTAATTAGACGAGCAGATAAAACGAACAGATTCATCTCCTGACACGGGATTCATTCTTAAGAGAGGCAGAACATCATGACTATCCATAACCATACCCTCGGTTTTCCCCGCGTCGGCCTGCGTCGCGAGCTGAAAAAAGCGCAAGAGAGCTACTGGGCGGGCAAAAGCACCCGTGAAGAATTACTGGCGGTGGGCCGCGAGCTGCGCGCCCGCCACTGGGAACAGCAAAAAGCGGCGGGAATCGATCTGCTGCCGGTCGGCGACTTCGCCTGGTACGATCATGTGCTCACCACCAGCCTGCTGCTCGGCAACGTCCCGGCGCGCCACCAGAATGCTGACGGCACGGTGGATATCGACACGTTGTTCCGCATCGGCCGTGGCCGCGCGCCGACCGGCGAACCCGCCGCCGCCGCCGAAATGACCAAATGGTTTAACACCAACTATCACTACATGGTGCCGGAATTCACCAAAGGCCAGCAGTTCAGCCTCGCCTGGACGCAGCTGCTGGATGAAGTGGACGAAGCGCTGGCGCTCGGTCATCACGTTAAACCGGTACTGCTGGGCCCGGTCACTTACCTGTGGCTTGGCAAAGTGAAGGGCGAACAGTTTGACCGCCTTTCCCTGCTCAATGACATTCTGCCGGTCTACCAGCAGGTCATCGCCGAGCTTGCGAAGCGCGGCATCCAGTGGGTGCAGATTGATGAACCCGCGCTGGTGCTTGAGCTGCCGCAGGCGTGGCTGGACGCGTTCAAACCGGCCTACGACGCGCTGAAAGGCCAGACCAAACTGCTGCTCACCACCTATTTTGAAGGCGTGAGCGATAACCTTGACACCATCACCGCGCTGCCGGTGCAGGGGCTGCATGTCGATCTGGTTCACGGCCATGACGATGTCAACGAACTGCATCGCCGCCTGCCGCAGGAGTGGTTACTCTCCGCAGGCGTTATCAATGGCCGCAACGTCTGGCGCGCCGATCTCACCGAGAAATACGCGCAGCTGAAAGCCATCGCCGGCCAGCGTGAGCTGTGGGTGGGCTCGTCCTGCTCGCTGCTGCACAGCCCTATCGATCTGAGCGTCGAGACGCGTCTGGATGCGGAAGTGAAAAGCTGGTTTGCCTTCGCGCTGCAAAAATGCGAAGAGCTGGCGCTGCTGCGCGACGCGCTGAACAGCGGCGACACAACCAAAATCGAGCAGTGGAGCGCGCCGATTCAGGCTCGTAAACATTCGGCCCGCGTACACAACCCGGCCGTGGAACAGCGTCTTCAGGCCATTACCCCGCAGGACAGCCAGCGCGCCCATGCGTACCCGGTACGCGCCGAAGCGCAGCGCGCCCGCTTCAACCTGCCAGCCTGGCCGACCACTACCATCGGCTCGTTCCCGCAGACCACCGAAATCCGCGGCCTGCGCCTGGACTTCAAAAAGGGCAATCTGGATGCGGCCAACTACCGCACCGGCATCGCCGAACATATTAAGCAGGCGATCGCCGAGCAGGAGCGTCTGGGTCTCGATGTGCTGGTGCACGGCGAAGCCGAGCGTAACGACATGGTGGAGTATTTCGGCGAGCATCTTGATGGCTTCGTCTTCACCCAGAACGGCTGGGTGCAGAGCTACGGCTCCCGCTGCGTGAAGCCGCCGGTGGTGATCGGCGACATCAGCCGTCCGGCGCCGATCACCGTCGAGTGGGCGAAGTATGCGCAGTCGCTGACCGACAAACCGGTGAAAGGGATGCTGACTGGGCCGGTGACGATCCTCTGCTGGTCGTTCCCGCGTGAAGATGTCTCGCGCGAAACCATCGCCAAACAGATTGCGCTGGCGCTGCGTGACGAAGTGGCGGATCTCGAAGCCGCAGGCATCGGCATCATCCAGATTGACGAACCGGCGCTGCGTGAAGGGCTGCCGCTTAAACGCAGCGACTGGGACGCGTACCTCGCCTGGGGCGTGGAGGCGTTCCGCCTGAACGCGGCGGTCGCGAAGGACGACACCCAGATCCACACCCACATGTGTTATTGCGAGTTCAACGACATCATGGATTCTATCGCCGCGCTGGATGCGGACGTGATCACTATCGAAACGTCACGTTCAGATATGGAGCTGCTGGAGTCGTTCGAAGAGTTTGAATACCCGAATGAAATCGGGCCGGGCGTGTACGACATCCACTCGCCGAACGTGCCGGACGTGGCGTGGATCGAGGCGCTGCTGAAAAAAGCCGCGCAGCGTATTCCGCAGGAGCGTCTGTGGGTGAACCCGGATTGCGGCCTGAAAACCCGCGGCTGGCCGGAGACCCGCGCGGCGCTCGCCAACATGGTGAAAGCGGCGCAGAATCTGCGCCAGGCGTAACGGTTATGCGATGCGGTTTGTGATTTTGTAGGGTGGGTAAGCGCAGCGCACCCACCGCCGCCCGCAATAAACAGTGCGATGTAGTTTGTGGTTTTGTAGGGTGGGTAAGCGTAGCGCACCCACCGCGCCCCAAATCCTCCGGCTCCCGCCACCAATACGCCGCAATAAAAAAACGCCCGGTTTCCCGGGCGTTTTTTATGCTTTCTTACTCCCGTAGGCTTTGAACCATTCCAGCATACGTTCCCACCCGTCTTTCGCCGACGCCTCGTGATAACTCGGGCGATAATCGGCGTTAAACGCATGGCCCGCGTCCGGGTATACGATGATTTCCGCCTTCGCGTTGGCGGCGCGCAGCGCCTGACGCATGGTTTCCACGCTCTCAAGCGAAATACCCGTATCCTGCGCGCCATACAGCCCCAGCACCGGCGCGGTGAGATCGGTGGCGACATCCACCGGATGCTTCGGCGAATTCAGCGTTTTATCGCCCATGAGCTTGCCATACCAGGCGACCGCGGCTTTCAATTGCGGATTATGCGCGGCGTACAGCCAGGCGATACGCCCGCCCCAGCAAAAGCCAGTCAGCATCAGACGATGCGCGTCGCCGCCGTTGCGCGACGCCCAGCTTGCCACATGATCCAGATCCGCCAGCACCTGCGCGTCCGGCACTTTCGACACCAGGTTGCTCAACAGCGAGGAAATATCGTCATACTCATTCGGGTCGCCCTGGCGGAAATAGAGCTCCGGCGCCACCGCCAGATACCCTTCCAGGGCCAGGCGACGGCAAATATCGCGAATATGTTCATGCACGCCAAAAATCTCCTGCACCACAATCACCACCGGTAGCGGGCCATCGGCGGCGCGCGGGCGGGCGTGGTAAGCAGGCATATTTTCACCCTGCGTGGGAATCGAGGTTTCGCCCGCGATAATGGCATCCTGCGGCGTATGAACTACCGTTGAAGCGACAGGTGAGACCGCAGCGGCAAAGCCCGCCTTATTGTCAGTGCTGTTGGTCATGGCATTCTCCGTACCCGTTATTGTTTTAGCGCATCCCTAACTATAGCCTGCGTGTGGCGGGAGTGGGGGTGGCAAAAGCAGGCATGCGCGGCGCGGAATTTCACTTATCGGGTTGCTTGTGTGATCATCATCACGAAATAATGGAAATTTAATGCAACTCCTTTCTTTTGAAGTGAATCCGGTCACGAAAAACGCCGGAAAGGTTCTGTAAAGTACCGTTTTGCTTCTCCTGACAAACCGACCCACAGAGGAGTCACCTATGTCTGATGTTTTTCACCTCGGCCTTAAAAAAAGCGATCTTCAGGGCGCGGAATTAGCGATTGTCCCGGGCGACCCGGAGCGAGTGGAAAAGATCGCCGCGCTGATGGATAAGCCGGTCAAACTGGCCTCCCACCGTGAATTCACCTCCTGGCGCGCCGAGCTTGATGGCAAAGTGGTCATCATCTGCTCCACCGGTATCGGCGGCCCGTCCACCTCTATCGCGGTTGAAGAGCTGGCGCAGCTGGGCATTCGTACATTCCTGCGCGTGGGCACCACTGGCGCTATCCAGCCGCATATCAACGTCGGCGACGTGCTGGTGACGACCGCTTCCGTACGCCTTGACGGCGCCAGCCTGCACTTCGCGCCGATGGAATACCCGGCCGTTGCCGATTTCGCCTGCACCACCGCGCTGGTGGAAGCCGCCAAAGCGGTCGGCGCGACAACGCACATCGGCGTGACCGCCTCTTCCGACACCTTCTATCCGGGCCAGGAGCGCTACGACACCTTCTCCGGCCGCGTGGTCAGCCGCTTTAACGGCTCCATGAAAGAGTGGCAGGCGATGGGCGTGATGAACTATGAAATGGAATCCGCGACGCTGCTGACCATGTGCTCAAGCCAGGGCCTGCGCGCGGGCATGGTGGCGGGCGTTATCGTCAACCGCACCCAGCAAGAGATCCCGAACGCGGAAACCATGAAACAAACCGAAAGCCACGCGGTGAAAATCGTGGTGGAGGCGGCGCGCCGTCTTCTCTGATAGCTCCCTTTCTGGCCGGCGTTCCGCCGGCCTTTTTGCGTAATGTCTCGCAGGAATGACGATCCTTACAGAAAAACGCTTTTCGTCTGGAATTATGTACAGCACAATCCTCTCTGGCGTAATGAGCGGTTCAGGCAGGAGGCGTGGTGGAAATCTCATATCTGGTGTTAGCCGTGGTCGCACTGGCGGGCGTGGCGGTGGGCTGGCTGATGTCAGGCCTGCGAACCGCCCAGCAAAAAGCGGATCTGCTGGCGGAACAGCGCGATATCTACGGCGAACTCAGCGCGGCCCGCGAGGCGCTGGCGCATAACCAGCACTGGCGTGACGAGTGCGATCTGCTTAATAACGAACTGCGCAACCTGCGGGAGATCAACAGCTCGCTGGAGTCCGATCTGCGCGAAGTCACCACGCGGCTGGAGGCCACCCGGGTCCACGCCGAAGAAAAACTGCGCCAGATGATGAGCAGCGAACAGCGCCTGAGCGAACAGTTTGAAAACCTCGCCAACCGTATCTTTGAGCAGAGCCGCCGCCAGGTCGATGAGCAAAACCGCCAGAGCCTGAATGGCCTGCTTTCCCCGCTGCGCGAACAGCTCGACGGCTTCCGCCGCCAGGTGCAGGAGAGCTTCGGCCAGGAGGCGCGCGAGCGTCACACGCTGGCCCATGAAATCCGCAACCTCCAGCAACTGAACGCGCAAATGGCGCAGGAAGCCGTCAATCTGACGCGCGCGTTAAAAGGCGACAACAAAGCCCAGGGGAATTGGGGCGAAGTGGTGCTCGCGCGCGTGCTGGAAGCCTCTGGCCTGCGCGAAGGGCATGAGTATGAAACCCAGGTCAATATCCAGCTCGCCGACCGCAGCCGTATGCAGCCGGATGTCATCGTGCGTCTGCCGCAGGGTAAAGATGTAGTGATTGACGCCAAAATGACGCTGGTGGCCTATGAACGTTACTTTAACGCTGAAGATGACTACAACCGCGAGATGGCGCTCAACGAGCATATCGCTTCGCTTCGTAACCATATCCGCCTGCTGGGGCGCAAAGATTATCAGCAGTTGCCGGGGCTGCGCACGCTGGATTACGTGCTGATGTTTATCCCGGTCGAACCCGCCTTTTTGCTGGCTATCGATAAACAGCCGGAGCTGATCACCGAGGCGTTAAAAAACAATATCATGCTGGTGAGCCCGACCACGCTGCTGGTGGCGCTGCGCACCATTTCCAACCTCTGGCGCTATGAGCACCAAAGCCGTAACGCCCAGCAAATAGCCGATCGCGCCAGCCGCCTGTACGACAAAATGCGGCTGTTCGTTGACGACATGAGCGCCATCGGCCAGAACCTCGACAAAGCCAGCGACAGCTACCGCCAGGCGATGAAAAAACTCGCCAGCGGGCGCGGCAACCTGCTCGCCCAGGCGGAGGCGTTTCGCGGTATGGGCGTTGAGGTAAAGCGCGAGATTAATCCGGATTTGGCCGAACAGGCGATGCAGGACGACGACGCATTCGCGCTCTCCGATGCCGAAGCGCTTGCCAGCGCCCCTGATGAAAACAGCCACTTAGCGGCGTTTCGCGTCGCGGGCGAGCGCTGATCGGCGCGCTAATGCCGCCTTGAATCGTAGGGCAATTGCGGCCAATCTGTTACACTTCACAAACATTTCCTTGATAAGCAGGCACTGAGATGGTTGAAGATTCACAAGATACAACGCACTTTGGCTTCCAGACCGTAGCGAAAGAGCAAAAAGCGGATATGGTGGCGCAGGTCTTCCACTCCGTGGCGGCGAAATATGATGTCATGAACGATCTGATGTCGTTCGGCATTCATCGTCTGTGGAAGCGCTTCACTATCGATTGCAGCGGCGTGCGTCGCGGCCAGAAAGTCCTGGATCTCGCGGGCGGCACCGGCGATTTAACCGCAAAATTCTCCCGTCTGGTGGGCGAGAGCGGCAAAGTGGTGCTGGCGGATATCAACGATTCGATGCTGAAAATGGGGCGTGAGAAGCTGCGCAATACCGGCATCGTCGGCAACGTCGAGTATGTCCAGGCCAACGCGGAAGCGCTGCCGTTCCCGGATAACACCTTTGACTGCATTACTATCTCTTTCGGTCTGCGTAACGTTACCGATAAAGAAAAAGCGCTGCGCTCTATGTTCCGCGTGCTGAAGCCGGGTGGCCGTCTGCTGGTGCTGGAGTTCTCCAAACCGGTGTTTGAGCCGCTTAATAAAGCGTATGACGCTTACTCTTTCCATATTCTGCCGCGCGTCGGCGAGCTGGTGGCGAAAGACGCCGGCAGCTACCGTTATCTCGCTGAATCCATCCGTATGCATCCGGATCAGGAAACCCTGAAAGCGATGATGAACGACGCGGGCTTCGAGAACGTCAACTACTACAACATGACCGGCGGGATCGTAGCGCTGCATCGCGGCTACAAATTCTGAGGAGGTGCCGGATGCCTTTCACACCGCTAATGATGGCTGGCATTGAAGGCGCGCTGAACACATTTCTGTACCGCGAGAGCGCGCTGAAAGCGCCGCGCCAGCGTTTGCAGGGCAAAGTGTTGCGCGTCACGCTTGAAGAACTCTCCACACCGCTGGTGCTGGTGTTCAGCGAGCAGCAACTGGATGTGCTCAGCAAATGGGAGGGCGAGGCGGACTGCACCGTTATCACGCGCCTCTCGGTTTTGCCGAAGCTTCAGGATCGCCAGCAGCTGACCGCGCTTATCCGCAGCGGCGAGCTGGAAGTGCAGGGCGATCTGCAGGTGGTGCAAAATTTTGTGGCGCTGATGGATATGGCCGAGTTTGACCCCGCCGGTCTGCTGGCGCCGTGGGTCGGCGATATCGCCGCGGAAGGCATCGGGCGCGTTATGCGTCGCGGCGGGCAACTGCTGCAGAAAGGCTTTACGCGCAACCAGCGCTATCTGGCGGAAGCCATTACCGAAGAGTGGCGCGTCGCGCCAGGCGCGCTGGAAATCGCCTGGTTTGCCGAAGAGATCTCGGCCGTCGGGCGTCAGCTGGAAGAATTAACCAAACGGTTGGATAAACTGGAGGGCAAATGACGCCAGGTGAAATTCGGCGCCTTTATTTCATTATCAAAACGTTCCTGAGCTACGGTCTGGATGAGCTGATTCCACGCATGCGCCTCACGTTGCCGCTGCGGATCTGGCGTCGCGGGCTGTTCTGGATGCCGAACCGGCACAAAGATCTGGAGCTCGGCACACGGCTGCGGCTGGCGTTGCAGGAGCTGGGGCCGGTCTGGATCAAGTTCGGGCAGATGCTGTCGACACGTCGCGATCTGTTCCCGCCGGTTATCGCCGATCAGCTGGCGCTGTTGCAGGATCGTGTCGCGCCCTTTGACGGCAGACTCGCCAAACAGCAGATCGAAAAATCGATGGGCGATCGTCCTGTCGAGGAGTGGTTTGATGATTTCGATATTACGCCGCTCGCTTCCGCCTCTATCGCGCAGGTGCACACCGCCCGTCTGAAAGAGAGCGGGAAAGAGGTGGTTATCAAGGTGATCCGCCCCGATATCCTGCCGGTCATCAAGGCGGATATGAAGCTCATTTATCGTCTCGCGCGCTGGGTGCCGCGTCTGCTGCCGGATGGCCGCCGCCTGCGCCCGATGGAAGTGGTGCGCGAGTATGAAAAAACGCTGCTGGATGAACTCGATCTGCTGCGTGAAGCGGCGAACGCCATTCAGCTGCGCCGTAATTTCGAAAACAGCCCAATGCTCTACGTGCCGGAAGTCTATTCGGACTATTGCAGCCCGACGATGATGGTCATGGAGCGTATTTATGGCATTCCGGTGAATGATGTCGCGGCGCTGGAAGCCAACGGGACCGACATGAAACTGCTGGCCGAACGCGGCGTGCAGGTGTTCTTCACCCAGGTATTCCGCGACAGCTTTTTCCACGGTGACATGCATCCGGGCAATATCTTTGTCAGTCACGATCACCCGCACGATCCGCAATACATTGGCATCGACTGCGGTATCGTGGGCTCGCTGAATAAAGAAGATAAGCGTTATCTGGCGGAAAACTTTATCGCCTTCTTCAACCGCGACTACCGCCGCGTCGCGGAGCTGCATGTGGATTCGGGCTGGGTGCCGCCGGATACCAATGTGGAAGAGTTCGAGTCCGCCATTCGTACCGTCTGTGAGCCGATTTTTGAAAAGCCGCTCGCAGAAATCTCGTTTGGTCATGTGCTGCTCAATCTCTTTAACACCGCACGTCGGTTTAATATGGAAGTGCAGCCGCAACTGGTGCTGCTGCAAAAAACGCTGCTGTACATTGAGGGCGTCGGGCGTCAGCTCTATCCGCAGCTTGATTTATGGAAAACGGCGAAACCTTTTCTGGAAAGCTGGATCAAAGATCAGGTGGGCTTCCCGGCGCTGGTGCGCTCCTTTAAGGAAAAAGCGCCGTTCTGGGCCGAGAAAATTCCGGAGATTCCTGAACTGGTCTACAACAGCCTGCGGCAAGGCAAACAACTGCAACAAAGTGTTGATAAGATTGCCCATGAGCTGCAGGAGCATCGCGTGAAGCAAGGGCAGTCGCGGTATCTGTTCGGCATCGGCGCCACGCTGATGCTGAGCGGCACGCTGCTCTTTATCAACCGTCCTGACTGGGGCATGTCGCCCGGATGGCTGATGGCAGGCGGCATTCTCGTCTGGCTTATCGGCTGGCGGCGTACCGACTAGCAGGCATTGTTATGTAACGGCCACGGGTATACTGTGGCCCGATGAATACCATTATCACTGGTAACTGAGGAAATGTATGGGTGGCATCAGTATCTGGCAGTTATTGATTATCGCGGTTCTGGTTGTTCTGCTTTTCGGCACCAAAAAACTACGCTCGCTGGGCTCTGACCTTGGTGAATCCATCAAAGGCTTTAAAAAAGCGATGGGTGACGACGACAAGCAAAAGCATCAGCAGGATGCGGATTTCACCGCGCCTTCCGCGCAGGATAAACAAATCGGCGAAACCAAAAGCGACGTCACCGCTGACGACGCCAAAAAACGTGATAAAGAGCAGGTGTAATCCGTGTTTGATATTGGTTTTGGCGAACTGCTGCTGGTTTTTGTTATCGGTCTTATCGTGCTGGGGCCGCAGCGTTTGCCTGTGGCTGTCCGCACTGTCGCAGGCTGGGTACGCGCGCTGCGCTCGCTTGCGACCACCGTGCAGAATGAACTGACCCAGGAACTGAAGCTCCAGGAATTTCAGGAAAGCCTGAAGAAAGTGGAAAAAGCGAGCATCGATAACCTGACGCCGGAGCTGAAAGCGTCGATGGACGAACTGCGCGAGGCGGCGGAATCGATGAAGCGCTCTTACAGCGTTAACGATCCGGAAAAAGCGAGCGACGACGCCCACACCATTCATAACCCGCTGGTGAAAGGCAACGAAGCTCAGCACGAAGGCGTCACGCCTGCTAAAGCCGAGCATCAGGCCCAGTCGCCCGCGCAGAAGCCGCAAGTGTCGCCAGAGGCAGAAACCGCCGCCGCGCAATCAACGGCCTCTGCAAACGCTGAGCCTGCAAAGAACGTTGAAGCGTCGCCGGACGCGCCCGCCAGCGCGCGCAAACCTGAAGCCGCATCCACCGTGAGTGATAAACCCTGACATGGCTGTTGAAGATACCCAACCCCTAATCAGTCATCTGATTGAACTGCGTAAGCGGCTGCTGAACTGCATCGTCGCGGTCCTGGTGATTTTTCTGGCGCTGGTCTATTTCGCCAATGATATCTACCAGCTCGTCGCGGCGCCGCTGATAAGCCAGATGCCGCACGGCGCCAGCATGATTGCCACCGACGTGGCGTCGCCGTTTTTCACGCCTATCAAGCTGACCATGATGGTGTCGGTGATCCTCTCCGCGCCGGTGATTTTGTATCAGGTCTGGGCGTTTGTCGCTCCGGCGCTGTACAAGCATGAGCGGCGGCTGATTATCCCGCTGCTGGTTTCCAGTACGCTGCTGTTTTATATCGGTATGGCCTTCGCCTATTTCGTGGTATTCCCCCTGGCGTTCGGCTTCTTAACGAAAACGGCGCCTGTCGGTGTTGTTGTGTCGACCGATATCACCAGCTATCTCGATTTCGTCATGGCGCTGTTTATGGCCTTCGGCGTGTCGTTTGAAGTGCCGGTCGCTATCGTCTTGCTGTGCTGGATGGGCGTGACCACGCCACAGGACTTGCGCGCCAAACGCCCGTATGTGCTGGTCGGCGCGTTCGTCGTCGGGATGTTGCTTACGCCGCCGGATGTGTTCTCGCAAACGCTGCTGGCGATACCGATGTACTGTCTGTTTGAAGTCGGGATTTTCTTCTCGCGCTTTTACGTCGGTAAACGGCGTCCGCGCGAGCAGGATGCCGAAGAAGAAGCAGAAGAATAACGTAACCGCCCGTCAGGGCGGTTTTCATATGGAAAGCGCGATGTTTGATATTGGCCTGAATATAACCAGCTCTCAGTTTGAAAATGACAGAGATGAGATGATCGCTCGCGCCCGTGCGGCAGGCGTCACTAATATGCTCTTTACCGGCACCTCGCTTGAGGAGAGCGAGCGCGCCTGCGCGTTCGCCAGGCGTTACGAGGGCTGCTGGTCGACGGCGGGCGTTCACCCGCACGACGCCAGCACGTGGAATGATGAGAGCGCGGCGCGGCTGCGTGCGCTTGCCGGCGAGGCGCAGGTCGTGGCGATTGGCGAATGCGGGCTGGATTTCAACCGGAATTTTTCAACGCCTGCCGAACAGGAGCACGCCTTTACCGAACAGCTGCGGCTGGCGGCAGAGCTGGCGCTGCCGGTGTTTTTACACTGTCGCGATGCTCATGCGCGCTTTCTTGAATTGCTCGACCCGTGGCTCGATAAACTGCCGGGCGCGGTACTGCACTGCTTTACCGGCACCGAACGGGAGGCGCGTGAAGTCCTTGAGCGCGGACTCTACCTCGGCATTACCGGCTGGGTCTGCGACGAGCGCCGCGGGCTTGAGCTGCGCGCCTTGCTGCCCGTTATCCCTGCCGAACGCCTGCTGCTGGAGACGGACGCGCCTTACCTGCTGCCGCGCGATCTCACACCCAAGCCCGCGTCGCGTCGTAACGAGCCGTGCTGGCTGCCGCATATTCTTAAGCAGGTGGCGCAGTGGCGTGGTGAAGATCCCGTCTGGCTTGAAGCCACCACGGATGCTAACGCCGCCCGTCTGTTTCTGAAAAACACGTCGCCTGCGTAACGCTGCCTGCTGAAACCTGGGGAGTGTGGATTTTTGCACGCATCCGGTTCATTTCGCCCTGAAAGCCCGGTGATATGCTTCCCGCCGGGAAGGTTTCCCGGATTTACACAGCTGAGGGACGATAATGAAAAAGACGATAACGGGCATAGTGGCGCTGATGCTGCTCACCAGCGCGCCGGTGATGGCGATGGATAAAACCGCGACCGGCGCGGTGCTTGGCGCGACGGCGGGCGCCATCGCGGGTAAAGATGTCAAAACTGCCGTGGGCGGCGCGGTTATTGGCGCAGGCACCGGCGCGATGCTGAAAAAAGGCGATAAAGGCAAAGCCGCGCGTAAAGGCGGTGTCGCGGGCGCGGTAGTCGGCGCGGGCGTTGCCGCTGCGACCGGGAAAAGCGTGCTGAAAGGCGCGGCGGTCGGCGCAGGCGCTGGTGGTGTCATCGGCGAAGCGACGCATTAATGAAAATGGCGGCCTCGCGCCGCCGTTTTTACTGCGGCTATCGCGTCAGACTTTACGGAACTCGGTATTCTTCACGCTTTGCAGCACCTGCTTATTCAGCAAATTCAGCAGCAGCATGGAACGTGCCTCGCCATCGGGCTCGGTAAAAATCGCCTGCAACCCTTCAAACGCGCCTTCGGTGATCACTACCGTATCGCCGGTATGCGGCGTATCCGGGTCGGTCACGTTTTCCGGCTGCCAGTCCAGAAGCTGTTCGATGACCGTTTGCGGCACCACGGCCGGGTGCGATCCAAAGCGAACAAAATGACTCACGCCACGGGTGGAGCTTATCGTCGTGGTATGAATATCTTCCGGATCAAACCGAACGAAAAGGTAGTTCGGGAACAGCGGCTCGCTGACGGAAGTGCGTCTGCCTCGTACCATTTTCTCAAGCGTAATCATTGGCGTAAGGCAGTTCACCGACTGTCGTTCAAGGTGCTCTTTGGCGCGCTGAAGCTGCCCGCGTTTACAGTACAGTAAATACCAGGATTGCATAATGACTCTTCTTACATGGCCGGACGCGCCAGCATAACAAAACCACCTCAGGATCGCTAAGGGCATTATACCGCGCAGTGCTATAGCCTGTGGTGATGATTCACGTTAATTTAACAAAATTACGGCATGCCTGCGGCGAACACCGTATAATAAAAAGCTTATTTTAAAGCCACGAATAACTGCATGAAATACCACGACCTACGCGATTTTCTGGCGCTGCTGGAGCAGCAAGGCGAACTCAAGCGCATTACATTGCCTGTCGATCCTTACCTGGAGATGACGGAAATTGCCGACCGCACATTGCGCGCGGGCGGCCCGGCGCTGCTGTTTGAAAACCCGAAAGGCCATACCATGCCGGTGCTCTGCAACCTGTTTGGCACGCCGAAACGCGTGGCGATGGGCATGGGGCAGGAGGATGTCTCCGCGCTGCGTGAAGTCGGCAAGCTGCTGGCGTTTCTGAAAGAGCCGGAGCCGCCGCGCGGATTCCGCGATCTCTTCGATAAACTGCCGCAGTTTAAGCAAGTGCTGAATATGCCGACGAAGCGGCTGCGTAACGCGCCTTGCCAGGAGAAAGTGTGGCAGGGCGATGAAGTCGACCTGAACCGCATTCCCATCATGCAGTGCTGGCCGGGCGACGCTGCGCCGCTCATTACCTGGGGCCTGACGGTCACCCGCGGCCCGCATAAAGAGCGCCAGAATCTGGGCATCTATCGCCAGCAGTTAATCGGCAAAAACAAACTCATTATGCGCTGGCTGTCGCATCGCGGCGGCGCGCTCGATTTCCAGGAGTGGTGCCAGGCGCATCCGGGCGAACGCTTCCCGGTCGCCGTGGCGCTGGGCGCCGATCCCGCAACCATTCTCGGCGCGGTGACGCCGGTGCCGGATACGCTGTCTGAATACGCGTTCGCGGGCCTGCTGCGCGGCACCAAAACCGAAGTGGTGAAGTGTCTTTCTAACGACCTTGAGATCCCGGCCAGCGCCGAAATCGTGCTGGAAGGGTATATTGAGCCTGGCGAAATGGCGCCGGAAGGCCCGTATGGCGACCACACCGGTTACTATAATGAGATAGACAGTTTCCCGGTCTTTACCGTGACGCATGTGACCCAGCGCAAAGATGCGATTTATCACTCGACCTATACGGGCCGCCCGCCTGATGAACCTGCCGTGCTGGGTGTGGCGCTGAATGAAGTGCTGGTGCCTATTCTGCAAAAGCAGTTCCCGGAGATCGTGGATTTTTATCTACCGCCGGAAGGGTGCTCGTACCGGCTTGCCGTCGTGACCATGCGCAAGCAGTACGCGGGCCACGCGAAGCGCGTGATGATGGGCGTCTGGTCGTTCCTGCGCCAGTTCATGTATACCAAGTTCGTGATCGTTTGTGATGATGACATTAACGCGCGCGACTGGAACGATGTGATCTGGGCGATTACTACGCGCATGGATCCGGCGCGCGACACGGTGATGGTGGAAAACACGCCGATCGATTACCTGGATTTCGCCTCGCCGGTGTCGGGGCTTGGCTCCAAAATGGGTCTCGACGCGACCAACAAATGGCCGGGCGAAACGCAGCGCGAATGGGGCACCCCCATCAAGAAAGATCCCAGCGTGACGGCGCGTATCGACGCTATCTGGGATGAGCTCGCGATTTTTCATGACGGAAAAGGCGCCTGACGCGCCGCCGTTGCAGTTGCATTATTGACCCGACAGAGGGAACGCATGACAACCTTAAGCTGTAAAGTGACCTCGGTAGAAGCCATCACGGATACCGTTTATCGCGTTCGTTTAGTGCCGGAAGCGGCCTTTTCGTTTCGCGCAGGTCAGTACCTGATGGTGGTAATGGATGAGCGGGACAAGCGCCCTTTTTCTATGGCCTCCACGCCGGATGAGCAGGGCTTTATCGAACTGCATATCGGCGCGTCGGAACTTAACCTCTATGCGATGGCGGTGATGGACCGCATTCTCAAAGAGCGTGAAATCGTGGTCGATATTCCGCATGGCGACGCCTGGCTGCGCGATGACGAAGAGCGTCCGCTGATCCTGATTGCCGGCGGTACGGGATTTTCCTACGCCCGTTCGATTCTGCTGACGGCGCTGGCGCGCAACCCGCATCGCGATATCACGATTTACTGGGGCGGCCGCGAAGAGAAGCACCTCTACGATCTCTCAGAGCTGGAAGCGCTGTCGGTTGACCATCCGAACCTGAAGATTGTCCCGGTCGTCGAGCAGCCGGATGAGACGTGGCGCGGTCGCAGCGGCACGGTGCTGACGGCAGTGATGCAGGATTTCGGCACGCTTGCCGGACACGATATTTATATCGCCGGTCGTTTCGAGATGGCGAAAATAGCCCGCGACCTGTTCTGCAACGAGCGCGCCGCGCGTGAAGACCGCCTGTTCGGCGACGCCTTCGCCTTTATCTGAGCCGCTTTCTTATAACGCCAGCCCGGTACTACGGGCTGGCGGCAATCTCCCTTCCTGACCAGACATATAATGGTCGATCGTTTTCCAGCAGGCAGAGCAGCGTGATGTTTTTGCGCGCCGGGTGATCCAGCTTTGCGGTGAGCTGGGTTGCGATATGCTGTTGCCCCACGTTTTCATCATACCGTTCCACGACAACGCTCTCCGGCACAATGCGCGACTCATTAAGCACCTGCTGCATAAACGCGTGATCCTGCGACGCGCTGATAAGCGAGGCCAGACAGCGCTGCGCCAGCGTCTCTTCCGACAGCGCTGCCCGTGCGGAAGTGGTGCAAAAAATCGCCGCGGCAAGCGGCACGAAGATAAAGCATCCCTTCATGTTTTTCCCTGAAATATGGGGTCGATAAAAGAGCCTGGCACAAACGTGGGAAATAAAAAACCCGCCCCTGACAGGCGGGAAGAACGGCAACTAAATTTTTCTCTCTTCGCCCCTGATACTATGGCGGCGTTGGCTGGTTTATACCCGCTCAAAGACCGTCGCGATGCCCTGGCCCAGACCGATACACATGGTGGCAAGTCCCAGCTCCGCGTCACGGCGTTCCATCAGGTTAATTAACGTGGTGCTGATACGCGCGCCGGAGCAACCAAGCGGGTGGCCGAGCGCTATCGCGCCGCCGTTGAGGTTGATCTTTTCGTCGATCTGCTCCATCAGACCCAGATCTTTAATGCACGGCAGGATCTGCGCGGCAAAGGCTTCGTTCATCTCAAACAGATCGATATCGCCCGCGGTCAGCCCGGCTTTTTTCAGCGCCAGCTTTGACGCGGGCACCGGGCCGTAACCCATAATCGACGGATCGCAGCCCACCACCGCCATCGAGCGGATACGGGCGCGCGGGGTCAGGCCGAGTTCGCGGGCGCGCGATTCGCTCATCACCAGCATCGCCGCGGCGCCGTCGGAGAGCGCCGACGAGGTGCCCGCGGTAACCGTGCCGCTTGCCGGGTCGAACGCCGGTTTCAGCTGCGACAGCCCTTCGACGGTGGTTTCCGGGCGGATCACTTCGTCAAAGTCGTAGCGCTTAAGCACGCCGTCGGCGTCGTGGCCGCTGGTCGGAATGATTTCCTGTTTAAAATGCCCGGCCTGCGTGGCGGCCCAGGCGCGCTGGTGGGAGCGGGCGGCGAAAGCGTCCTGCATTTCGCGGCTGATGCCGTGCATACGCGAAAGCATTTCCGCCGTCAGGCCCATCATGCCTGCCGCTTTCGCCACGTTACGGCTTAAGCCGGGATGAAAATCGACGCCGTGGTTCATCGGCACATGGCCCATATGCTCCACGCCGCCTACCAGACACACGCTGGCGTCGCCGGTCATGATCATCCGCGCGGCGTCGTGCAGCGCCTGCATTGACGAACCGCACAGGCGGTTGACCGTCACCGCCGGCACGCTGTGCGGAATTTCCGCCAGCAGCGCGGCGTTGCGGGCGATGTTAAAACCCTGCTCCAGCGTCTGCTGCACGCATCCCCAGTAGATGTCGTCGATAGCGCTGCCTTCCAGCTGCGGATTACGCGACAGCAGGCTGCGCATCAGGTGTGCGGAGAGATCTTCTGCCCGCACCTGACGGAACGCGCCGCCTTTGGAACGGCCCATCGGGGTGCGGATAGCATCAACAATTACAACCTTTTCCATTCGTCACTCCTTAAGCCGTTTGCAGTTCGCCCACCGGTTGGGCGGGTTCAACCTGGGGGTAATAAGGCGCGTTGTGGCTCGCTTTGTCGCGAAGCCCCGCCGGCGCTTCATAAAGCGGGCCGAGATGCTGATAGCGCTGCGCCATATCGAGGTATTTCGCGCTGCCCTGCGTATCCAGCCAGCGGAACGCGCCGCCGTGGAACGGTGGGAAGCCGAGACCGTAGACCAGCGCCATATCCGCCTCGGCGGGGCTGGCGATAATGCCTTCTTCCAGGCAGCGCACCACTTCGTTGACCATCGGGATCATCATGCGCGCCACGATCTCTTCATCGCTGAACGCGCGCTTCGGCTGGCTCACTTCCGCCAGCAGGCTGTCTGCCGCGTCATCCTGCACTTTGCGCGGTTTGCCTTTGCTGTCTTCCTGATAGGCATAGAAGCCTTTGCCGTTTTTCTGTCCGAAGCGGCCAGCCTCAAACAGCGCGTCGATCGCATCGCGGTAATCTTTTTGCATGCGTTGCGGGAAACCTGCCGCCATCACAGCCTGCGCGTGGTGCGCGGTATCGATGCCCACAACATCCAGCAGGTACGCCGGGCCCATCGGCCAGCCGAACTGTTTCTCCATGACTTTATCGATCTGGCGGAAGTCGGCGCCGTCGCGCAGCAGCTGACTGAAACCGGCGAAGTAGGGGAACAGCACGCGGTTCACGAAGAAGCCGGGGCAGTCGTTCACCACGATGGGCGTTTTGCCCATTTTGCTGGCCCAGGCCACCACTTTGGCTATCGTGGCGTCGGAGGTTTTTTCGCCGCGGATCACTTCAACCAGCGGCATACGGTGCACCGGGTTAAAGAAGTGCATGCCGCAGAAGTTTTCCGGTCTCTTCAGCACGCTCGCCAGTTCGCTGATAGGAATGGTGGAGGTATTGGAGGCAATCACGGTATCCGGGCGCACCTTTTCTTCGGTTTCCGCCAGCACCGCTTTTTTCACTTTCGGGTTTTCGACCACGGCTTCGACGACCACGTCAACACGCTCAAACCCGGCGTAATCCAGCGTCGGATGGATGGTGGCGATGACGTTTGCGAGTTTCAGCCCGTCGATTTTGCCGCGCTCCAGCTGTTTATTCAGCAGCTTGCTGGCTTCGCTGATGCCGAGCGTCAGTGATTTCTCGTTAATGTCTTTCATGATGACCGGCACGCCTTTCCAGGCTGACTGGTAGGCGATGCCGCCGCCCATGATGCCTGCGCCCAGTACCGCAGCCTGTTTCGGCGTCTCGGTCTCTTTGGTCAGCTTTTTCGCAATGCCTTTGACGTACTGGTCGTTTAAGAAGATGCCGACCAGCGCGAGCGCTTCGCTGGAGCGCGCCAGCGGCACAAAGCTTTTGTTCTCCAGCGCCAGCGCTTCATCACGGCCCAGCCCCGCGGCCGCTTCGATGGTTTTCACCGCCGTCATCGGCGCCGGGTAGTGTTTGCCCGCGGTCTGCATCACCATGCCTTTGGCGATGGTAAAGCTCATGGTGGCTTCAATTTTACTTAAGCGCAGCGGTTCAAGCTTCGGCTGGCGGCGGGCTTGCCAGTCGAGTTCGCCGTCGATGGCCTGACGCAGCATACGCAGCGCGCCCTCGATCAGTTTCTCCGGTTTAACGACCGCGTCGACCAGGCCCACTTTCAGCGCCGCGTCGGCGGTGATGTCTTTACCGGCCGCGATGATTTCCAGCGCGCTGTCGGCGCCTAACAGACGCGGCAGGCGTACCGAACCGCCAAAGCCCGGCATGATGCCAAGTTTCGTTTCCGGCAGGCCGATGCGGGCATCCGGCGTGGCGAGACGGAAATCGGTCGCCAGCACGCACTCGCAGCCGCCGCCTAACGCGTAGCCGTTGATGGCGCAAAGCGTAGGCACCAGCAGATCTTCAAGGCGGTTAAACACGCTGTTGGCAAAGTGCAGCCACTGGCTTAACTGCTCAGCAGGCACCTGGAACAGCGAGAGGAATTCGGTAATGTCGGCGCCGACGATAAACGCGGCTTTTTCCGAGCGCAGCAGCAGGGCTTTGAGATCGTGCTGTTTTTCCAGCACCTCCAGCGCATGGCCAAGGCTTGCCACGGTCGCGGTATCAAGCTTATTCACCGAGCCGGGGGCATCGAACACCAGTTCGGCAATGCCGTCTTCCAGCCAGTTAAGGTACAGGGTGTCGCCTTTGTAGAGCATGTCGGTCTCCTGAATCCAGCAAGGGGATCTGGTCGTACCAGATGAAGCGGAGTGTGGAGTTGATGTTAATGAAATGCAAATTACTGTTTAAATATTTGCAAACACGATCACGGAAGGTGGAAAACGCTCGGGGAATAGACCGGTGTGCTAAGATGCCGGAGTTGAGAGCTCAAACTTTAAAGGTAAAGTATGGATTCGCTGACCACCCTCTATAAAAATCATCTGGATACGCTTCAGGAGCGTACCCGCAACGTGCTTGCCCGCTTTAATCTGGACGCGCTGCTTATCCACTCCGGCGAACTGTTCAACGTCTTTTTAGACGATCACGCCTATCCATTTAAGGTCAACCCGCAGTTCAAAGCCTGGGTGCCGGTCACGCAGGTGCCGAACTGCTGGCTGCTGGTGGACGGCGTCAATAAGCCGAAGCTGTGGTTTTATCTGCCGGTGGATTACTGGCATAACGTCGAGCCGCTGCCGGACGCGTTCTGGACGGATGAGATAGACATTATCGCGCTGCCGAAAGCCGATGATATTGGCGGTCAGCTGCCTGCCGCGCGCGGCAATATCGCGTATATCGGTCCGGTGCCGGAGCGCGCGCTGAAACTGGAGCTCCCGGCGGATAAAATTAACCCGAAAGGCGTTATCGACTATCTGCACTTCTACCGCGCGTATAAAACGGATTACGAGCTGGCCTGTATGCGCGAAGCGCAGAAGACGGCGGTCAACGGTCATCGCGCCGCGCATGAAGCGTTTCTTTCCGGTATGAGCGAGTTCGATATTAACCTCGCGTACCTGACCGCGACCGGCCATCGCGATACCGATGTGCCTTACAGCAATATCGTGGCGCTGAATGAACACGCCGCCGTGCTGCATTACACGCGCCTTGATCACCGCGCGCCGTCTGAGATGCGCAGCTTCCTGCTGGACGCGGGCGCGGAATATAACGGTTATGCGGCCGATTTAACCCGTACCTGGGCGGCTGACAGCGACAGCGATTTTGCGGCCCTGATTAAAGATGTGAATGAAGAACAGCTGGCGCTGATTGGCACCATGAAAGCAGGGATCAGTTACATCGATTACCACATTCAGTTCCATCAGCGCATCGCGAAGCTGCTGCGCCGTCATCAGATTGTCACGGATATCAGCGAAGAAGCGATGGTGGAAGCTGACATTACCGGGCCGTTTATGCCGCACGGTATCGGGCATCCGCTGGGCTTGCAGGTGCATGACGTCGCGGGCTTTATGCAGGACGATACCGGCACGCATCTGGCTGCACCGGCGAAATATCCGTATCTGCGCTGCACGCGCGTATTGCAGCCGCGTATGGTGCTGACGATTGAGCCGGGGATTTACTTTATTGAGTCGCTGCTGGCGCCGTGGCGCGAAGGCCCGTTCAGTAAGCACTTTAACTGGCAGAAAATCGAGGCGCTGAAGCCGTTCGGCGGTATCCGCATTGAGGATAACGTGGTGATTCACGAGCACGGCGTGGAAAACATGACCCGGGATCTGAAGCTCGCCTGATGGAGAGCTGGCTTGTTCCGGCGTCGCCGGTGATCTTTACGGAAGAGATCAAAAAGAGCCGCTTTATTACGTTGCTCGGCCATACCGAGGGCGTGGAAGCGGCCAAAGCGTTCGTTGCGCAGGCGCGCGCCGATTACCCGGATGCCCGGCATTATTGTCAGGCGTGGGTGGCGGGCGCGCCCGATGATTCACAGCAACTCGGGTTCTCGGACGACGGCGAACCGGCAGGCACGGCCGGCAAACCGATGCTGGCGCAGCTGATGGGCAGCGGCGTCGGTGAGATTACTGCCGTGGTGGTGCGCTACTTCGGCGGCGTTAAGCTTGGCACCGGCGGGCTGGTGAAAGCCTACGGCGGCGGCGTGCAACAGGCGTTAACGCTGCTTGAAACCACGCTCAAAGTGCCGCTGACGGAATATACTTTGCTGTGCGATTACGCACAGCTCGCAGGCGTCGAAACGCTGCTCGGCCAGTTTAACGGCCGGGTGGTGGAGAGCGCATTTCAGGCGAATGTGGCGTTGCGGGTGGCGCTTCCGCATACGCAGGTGGCGGCTTTTTCGGCAAAGCTTGCCGACTTTAGCCGTGGCGCATTGCATTTGTTGTCGGTTGAATAATAATCCTCTCCTTCATTTTGATTCCAAAGGAAACGGCAGATGCATTTTCGCGCCATTACCCGAATCGTTGGTCTACTGGTTATCCTGTTTTCCGGGACGATGATCATTCCCGGCCTGGTGGCCCTGCTATACCGCGACGGCGCGGGACGCGCTTTCACTCAAACCTTTTTTGTCGCGCTGGCTATCGGCGCGGCGCTCTGGTGGCCGAACCGTCACCAGAAGCGCGAGCTGAAATCGCGCGAAGGGTTTCTTATTGTCGTGCTCTTCTGGACGGTGCTGGGCAGCGTCGGCGCCCTGCCGTTTATCTTCTCCGAGCGGCCTAACCTCACGATTACTGACGCCTTTTTCGAATCCTTTTCGGGGCTGACGACCACGGGCGCGACCACGCTGGTGGGGCTTGATTCTCTGCCGCATGCCATTCTTTTCTATCGCCAGATGCTGCAATGGTTCGGCGGGATGGGGATCATTGTGCTGGCGGTGGCGATTCTGCCCATTCTCGGCGTCGGTGGGATGCAGCTGTACCGCGCTGAAATGCCGGGGCCGCTCAAAGACAATAAAATGCGCCCGCGTATCGCCGAAACGGCGAAAACGCTGTGGCTGATTTATGTTTTGCTGACGGTGGCGTGCGCGCTGGCGCTGTGGTTTGCCGGAATGCCGGCGTTTGACGCTATCGGACATAGCTTTGCCACTATCGCCATCGGCGGGTTCTCCACTCACGATGCCAGCGTCGGGTATTTCGCCAGCCCGACCATTAACACTATTATTGCTATCTTTCTGCTGATCTCCGGCTGTAACTACGGCCTGCACTTTTCGCTGCTCAGCGGGCGTAGCCTGAAAGTCTATTCCCGCGATCCGGAGTTTCGTATGTTTATCGGCGTGCAACTGACACTGGTCTTTATCTGTACGCTGGTGCTCTGGTTCCATGACACGTACGACTCGGCGATAACGACGCTTAACCAGGCGTTTTTCCAGGTGGTGTCGATGGCGACGACGGCGGGCTTTACGACGGACAGTATCGCGAAGTGGCCGCTTTTCCTGCCGGTGCTGTTGCTCTGCTCGGCATTTATTGGCGGCTGCGCCGGTTCAACCGGCGGCGGTCTTAAAGTTATTCGCATTTTGCTGCTCTTTAAACAGGGCAACCGCGAGCTGAAAAGGCTGGTGCACCCGAACGCGGTCTACAGTATTAAGCTTGGCAACCGCGCGTTGCCGGAACGTATCCTCGAAGCGGTGTGGGGATTCTTCTCGGCGTATGCGCTGGTGTTCCTGGTCAGCATGCTGGCGATTATCGCGACCGGCGTGGACGACTTCTCGGCATTCGCCTCTGTGGTGGCGACGCTTAATAACCTTGGGCCTGGCCTTGGCGTTGTGGCGGATAACTTCGCCAGTATGAACCCCATCGCTAAGTGGATACTCATTGCCAATATGCTTTTCGGGCGTCTGGAAGTGTTTACGCTTCTGGTGCTGTTCACCCCGACGTTCTGGCGCGAATAAGGAGATAAACGTGAAAACCTTAATTCTGTTTTCCACCCGTGATGGACAAACGCGCGAAATCGCTTTTTATATCGCGTCTCAGCTACAGGAAATGGGCGAAGCGGTGGATGTGGTCAACCTGCATCGCGCCGAAGAGCCAGACTGGACGCAATATAAGAAGGTGGTGATAGGCGCATCGATTCGCTACGGTCATTTTCACCCGACGCTGGACGCGTTTGTGAAACAACATCAGCAGGCGCTTAATGCAATGCCGGGCGCGTTCTTCTCGGTTAACCTCGTGGCGCGTAAACCCGAGAAGCGAACGCCGCAGACCAATAGCTATACCCGTAAGTTTCTGTTGAGCTCGCCGTGGCAGCCTGATCATTGCGCGGTCTTCGCGGGCGCGCTGCGTTATCCGCGTTATCGCTGGTTTGACCGCTTTATGATTCGCCTGATTATGAAAATGACGGGCGGGGAGACGGATACTTCAAAAGAAGTTGTCTATACGGACTGGCCTCAGGTGGCCCTTTTTGCGCAGGAAATCGCCCGTCTGAACCGCGATTAGTATCATTTTCCGGCGTATTGCCTGGAAAGTGAACGGTCAGAAAGTTTTTTGAAATTAGGGGTTGTCAGGCGCAAAGAACTCCCTATAATGCGCCTCCACTGACACGGCACAACGGCGAACGAGCCGGCCCGTCAGGCAGACGAAAGCGAAAATAAACGCTTGACTCTGAAAGAGGAAAGCGTAATATACGCCACCTCGCGACAGCAGGCTGAACGCCGCGTCGCACCGCTCTTTAACAATTTATCAGACAATCTGTGTGGGCACTCGGGGCACTGATATCTTAACGTCTACGGACGATAAACGAATATCAAGTCTCAAGTGAACAACAGTTAATTCATTACGAACTAACAGTTTAATTCTTTGAGCATCAGACTTTTAATTGAAGAGTTTGATCATGGCTCAGATTGAACGCTGGCGGCAGGCCTAACACATGCAAGTCGAACGGTAACAGAGAGCAGCTTGCTGCTCTGCTGACGAGTGGCGGACGGGTGAGTAATGTCTGGGAAACTGCCTGATGGAGGGGGATAACTACTGGAAACGGTAGCTAATACCGCATAACGTCTTCGGACCAAAGTGGGGGACCTTCGGGCCTCATGCCATCAGATGTGCCCAGATGGGATTAGCTAGTAGGTGGGGTAACGGCTCACCTAGGCGACGATCCCTAGCTGGTCTGAGAGGATGACCAGCCACACTGGAACTGAGACACGGTCCAGACTCCTACGGGAGGCAGCAGTGGGGAATATTGCACAATGGGCGCAAGCCTGATGCAGCCATGCCGCGTGTATGAAGAAGGCCTTCGGGTTGTAAAGTACTTTCAGCGAGGAGGAAGGGATTGTGGTTAATAACCACAGTCATTGACGTTACTCGCAGAAGAAGCACCGGCTAACTCCGTGCCAGCAGCCGCGGTAATACGGAGGGTGCAAGCGTTAATCGGAATTACTGGGCGTAAAGCGCACGCAGGCGGTCTGTTAAGTCAGATGTGAAATCCCCGGGCTCAACCTGGGAACTGCATTTGAAACTGGCAGGCTTGAGTCTCGTAGAGGGGGGTAGAATTCCAGGTGTAGCGGTGAAATGCGTAGAGATCTGGAGGAATACCGGTGGCGAAGGCGGCCCCCTGGACGAAGACTGACGCTCAGGTGCGAAAGCGTGGGGAGCAAACAGGATTAGATACCCTGGTAGTCCACGCCGTAAACGATGTCGACTTGGAGGTTGTGCCCTTGAGGCGTGGCTTCCGGAGCTAACGCGTTAAGTCGACCGCCTGGGGAGTACGGCCGCAAGGTTAAAACTCAAATGAATTGACGGGGGCCCGCACAAGCGGTGGAGCATGTGGTTTAATTCGATGCAACGCGAAGAACCTTACCTGGTCTTGACATCCAGAGAATCCTGCAGAGATGCGGGAGTGCCTTCGGGAACTCTGAGACAGGTGCTGCATGGCTGTCGTCAGCTCGTGTTGTGAAATGTTGGGTTAAGTCCCGCAACGAGCGCAACCCTTATCCTTTGTTGCCAGCACGTGATGGTGGGAACTCAAAGGAGACTGCCGGTGATAAACCGGAGGAAGGTGGGGATGACGTCAAGTCATCATGGCCCTTACGACCAGGGCTACACACGTGCTACAATGGCGCATACAAAGAGAAGCGAACTCGCGAGAGCAAGCGGACCTCATAAAGTGCGTCGTAGTCCGGATTGGAGTCTGCAACTCGACTCCATGAAGTCGGAATCGCTAGTAATCGTGGATCAGAATGCCACGGTGAATACGTTCCCGGGCCTTGTACACACCGCCCGTCACACCATGGGAGTGGGTTGCAAAAGAAGTAGGTAGCTTAACCTTCGGGAGGGCGCTTACCACTTTGTGATTCATGACTGGGGTGAAGTCGTAACAAGGTAACCGTAGGGGAACCTGCGGTTGGATCACCTCCTTACCTGAAAGATACAACCTCGTAGTGCTCACACAGATTGTCTGATAGAAAGTAAAGAAGCAAAACCTCTACAGGCTTGTAGCTCAGGTGGTTAGAGCGCACCCCTGATAAGGGTGAGGTCGGTGGTTCAAGTCCACTCAGGCCTACCAACTCCGCAGGAGTTGAAGAGGTTTAACTACGATGGGGCTATAGCTCAGCTGGGAGAGCGCCTGCTTTGCACGCAGGAGGTCTGCGGTTCGATCCCGCATAGCTCCACCATCACTTCAGAGTGTACTCGATGAGTATACTGCGAAGTATTTGCTCTTTAACAATCCGGAACAAGCTGAAAATTGAAACAGACATGCTGTTGCATTTCTCCGTAATAAGGAATGCGCGGTGTGTCAGAGTCTCTCAAACTCGCAGCACGAAGACTTCTTCGGGTTGTGAGGTTAAGCGAACAAGCGTACACGGTGGATGCCCTGGCAGTCAGAGGCGATGAAGGACGTGCTAATCTGCGAAAAGCGCCGGTAAGGTGATATGAACCGTTATAACCGGCGATGTCCGAATGGGGAAACCCGGTGCACTTCGGTGCATCATCGTTTGATGAATACATAGTCAAACGAGGCGAACCGGGGGAACTGAAACATCTAAGTACCCCGAGGAAAAGAAATCAACCGAGATTCCCCCAGTAGCGGCGAGCGAACGGGGAACAGCCCAGAGCCTGAATCAGCGTGTGTGTCAGTGGAACGGTCTGGAAAGGCCGGCGATACAGGGTGACAGCCCCGTACACGAAGGCACACAGGTTGTGAGCTCGATGAGTAGGGCGGGACACGTGATATCCTGTCTGAAGATGGGGGGACCATCCTCCAAGGCTAAATACTCCTGACTGACCGATAGTGAACCAGTACCGTGAGGGAAAGGCGAAAAGAACCCCGGCGAGGGGAGTGAAACAGAACCTGAAACCGTGTACGTACAAGCAGTGGGAGCCTTCGTAAGAGGGTGACTGCGTACCTTTTGTATAATGGGTCAGCGACTTATATTCTGTAGCAAGGTTAACCGTATAGGGGAGCCGAAGGGAAACCGAGTCTTAACCGGGCGTTAAGTTGCAGGGTATAGACCCGAAACCCGGTGATCTAGCCATGGGCAGGTTGAAGGTTGGGTAACACTAACTGGAGGACCGAACCGACTAATGTTGAAAAATTAGCGGATGACCTGTGGCTGGGGGTGAAAGGCCAATCAAACCGGGAGATAGCTGGTTCTCCCCGAAAGCTATTTAGGTAGCGCCTCGTGAACTCATCTCCGGGGGTAGAGCACTGTTTCGGCTAGGGGGCCATCCCGGCTTACCAACCCGATGCAAACTGCGAATACCGGAGAATGTTATCACGGGAGACACACGGCGGGTGCTAACGTCCGTCGTGAAGAGGGAAACAACCCAGACCGCCAGCTAAGGTCCCAAAGTCATGGTTAAGTGGGAAACGATGTGGGAAGGCCCAGACAGCCAGGATGTTGGCTTAGAAGCAGCCATCATTTAAAGAAAGCGTAATAGCTCACTGGTCGAGTCGGCCTGCGCGGAAGATGTAACGGGGCTAAACCATGCACCGAAGCTGCGGCAGCGACACTATGTGTTGTTGGGTAGGGGAGCGTTCTGTAAGCCTGTGAAGGTGTGCTGTGAGGCATGCTGGAGGTATCAGAAGTGCGAATGCTGACATAAGTAACGATAAAGCGGGTGAAAAGCCCGCTCGCCGGAAGACCAAGGGTTCCTGTCCAACGTTAATCGGGGCAGGGTGAGTCGACCCCTAAGGCGAGGCCGAAAGGCGTAGTCGATGGGAAACAGGTTAATATTCCTGTACTTGGTGTTACTGCGAAGGGGGGACGGAGAAGGCTATGTCGGCCGGGCGACGGTTGTCCCGGTTTAAGCGTGTAGGCTGACTTTCCAGGCAAATCCGGAAAGTTAAGGCTGAGGCGTGATGACGAGGCACCACGGTGCTGAAGTGACAAATGCCCTGCTTCCAGGAAAAGCCTCTAAGCATCAGGTAACATCAAATCGTACCCCAAACCGACACAGGTGGTCAGGTAGAGAATACCAAGGCGCTTGAGAGAACTCGGGTGAAGGAACTAGGCAAAATGGTGCCGTAACTTCGGGAGAAGGCACGCTGACATGTAGGTGAAGCCCCTGCGGGTGGAGCTGAAGTCAGTCGAAGATACCAGCTGGCTGCAACTGTTTATTAAAAACACAGCACTGTGCAAACACGAAAGTGGACGTATACGGTGTGACGCCTGCCCGGTGCCGGAAGGTTAATTGATGGGGTTATCGCAAGAGAAGCTCCTGATCGAAGCCCCGGTAAACGGCGGCCGTAACTATAACGGTCCTAAGGTAGCGAAATTCCTTGTCGGGTAAGTTCCGACCTGCACGAATGGCGTAATGATGGCCAGGCTGTCTCCACCCGAGACTCAGTGAAATTGAACTCGCTGTGAAGATGCAGTGTACCCGCGGCAAGACGGAAAGACCCCGTGAACCTTTACTACAGCTTGACACTGAACATTGAGCCTTGATGTGTAGGATAGGTGGGAGGCTTTGAAGCGTGGACGCCAGTCTGCGTGGAGCCAACCTTGAAATACCACCCTTTAATGTTTGATGTTCTAACCTGGCGCCGTGATCCGGCGTGGGGACAGTGTCTGGTGGGTAGTTTGACTGGGGCGGTCTCCTCCCAAAGTGTAACGGAGGAGCACGAAGGTCAGCTAATCCTGGTCGGACATCAGGAGGTTAGTGCAATGGCATAAGCTGGCTTGACTGCGAGAGTGACGGCTCGAGCAGGTGCGAAAGCAGGTCATAGTGATCCGGTGGTTCTGTATGGAAGGGCCATCGCTCAACGGATAAAAGGTACTCCGGGGATAACAGGCTGATACCGCCCAAGAGTTCATATCGACGGCGGTGTTTGGCACCTCGATGTCGGCTCATCACATCCTGGGGCTGAAGTAGGTCCCAAGGGTATGGCTGTTCGCCATTTAAAGTGGTACGCGAGCTGGGTTTAGAACGTCGTGAGACAGTTCGGTCCCTATCTGCCGTGGGCGCTGGAGAATTGAGGGGGGCTGCTCCCAGTACGAGAGGACCGGAGTGGACGCATCACTGGTGTTCGGGTTGTCATGCCAATGGCACTGCCCGGTAGCTAAATGCGGAAGAGATAAGTGCTGAAAGCATCTAAGCACGAAACTTGCCCCGAGATGAGTTCTCCCTGACTCCTTGAGAGTCCTGAAGGAACGTTGAAGACGACGACGTTGATAGGCCGGGTGTGTAAGCGCAGCGATGCGTTGAGCTAACCGGTACTAATGAACCGTGAGGCTTAACCTTACAACGCCAAAGAAGTCTGGCGTGTTGAGAGAGACATTCAGCTTGTGACGGATAAACGTTCATGGCGAAAGCGGTGGACGGACAGAATTTGCCTGGCGGCTGTAGCGCGGTGGTCCCACCTGACCCCATGCCGAACTCAGAAGTGAAACGCCGTAGCGCCGATGGTAGTGTGGGGCCTCCCCATGCGAGAGTAGGGAACTGCCAGGCATCAAATAAAGAACCCCTCAGCGCCGCTGAGGGGTTTTTGCTTTTTATACTCCATTTTTTATATTTGCTGTCCATAGTAAAAGCGTCGCTTTTTCTTCCTTCCTTTTGTGTGCTCTGCCAATGCCAGAGAAGCTATCAACCTGCTAATCGGTTAAACTGTCCGGGTTTCGACATCAGGACTCATGGCATGAATAACTCCCTCAAACCTTACAATACATTCGGTATTGATAAACGCGCGCAGCAGATCGTGACGGCGCCTACTGCTAAAGCGCTGGCTGAAGCCTGGCAGCAGGCACACGCAGCTTCCCAAACGGTTTTGATCCTGGGGGAAGGGAGCAACGTACTATTTCTTGATGATTTCAACGGTACGGTTATTCTGAACCGGATTATGGGCATACAGGTTGAAGAACAGCCTGACGCCTGGTTAATACATGCCGGGGCGGGTGAGAACTGGCATCGTCTGGTCGAATTCACACTGGATCGTAATATTGCCGGTCTTGAGAATCTGGCGCTTATTCCGGGTTGCGCCGGATCCTCCCCAATCCAGAACATTGGCGCTTATGGCGTAGAGTTTAAACAATTCTGTCTGTATGTGGATTGCATCGATCTCCATTCAGGCGAACAGGTTCGTCTTGGTAATAGCGACTGCCGCTTTGGTTATCGCGACAGCATCTTCAAACACGATTATCAGGATCGCTATGCTATTACGGGTATAGGTCTTCGTCTTCCCAAACAGTGGTCGCCGGTACTGACCTATGGGGATTTGACGCGTCTGTCTCCTGATACAGTCACGCCACGTCAGGTATTTGATGCGGTATGCCATATGCGTCGTACGAAGCTGCCCGATCCCAAAGAATATGGCAATGCCGGCAGCTTCTTTAAAAACCCGGTAATCACCGCGGAAGAAGCCAGTGCGCTGTTTATACATTACCCTGATGCGCCGCGTTATCCACAAATTGACGGACAGGTAAAACTGGCGGCAGGCTGGCTTATCGATCGTTGCGATATGAAAGGGCATCGTGTCGGTGGCGCGGCCGTACACCGTCAGCAGGCGCTTGTACTTATCAATGAGCATGATGCGACCAGTGAGGATGTAGTAAAACTTGCACATGAAGTTCGTCAGCGCGTCGGCGAAAAATTTAATGTGTGGCTGGAGCCGGAAGTTCGTTTTATTGGCGCAATGGGCGAAGTGAATGCTGTGGAGACGATTGCTTGAAAGATAATACTATTCCGTTAACGTTGATATCGCTTCTTGCCGACGGCGAATTCCATTCCGGCGAACAGCTTGGCGAACGGCTGGGGATGAGCCGGGCCGCAATTAACAAGCATATCCAGACGCTACGTGACTGGGGCATTGATGTTTTTACGGTTCCGGGAAAAGGGTATAGCCTGCCGGGTCCCATACAGTTACTTAACGAATCTTTCATCCATTCTCATATCAAAACCGGGTCGGTCACGGTACTGCCGGTTATCGACTCCACAAACCAGTATTTACTGGACAGGCTTTCTGAGCTTGAGTCAGGTGACGCCTGTATTGCCGAATATCAGCAGGCTGGCCGCGGGCGCCGTGGGCGTAAATGGTTTTCACCGTTTGGCGCGAACTTATATCTGTCCATGTACTGGCGTCTTGAGCAGGGGCCCGCCGCGGCCATCGGCTTAAGCCTGGTTATCGGTATTGTTATGGCGGAAGTGCTGCACGAACTAGGCGCCGATCAGGTGCGGGTGAAGTGGCCTAACGATCTCTACCTCAATGACAGGAAGCTGGCCGGTATTCTGGTGGAACTCACGGGGAAAACGGGCGATGCGGCGCAGATTGTCATTGGTGCGGGTATTAATCTGGCGATGCGTCAGGTTGAGAGCGACATCGTGAACCAGGGCTGGATAAACCTTCAGGAAGCCGGAATTAAAGTCGACAGAAACGAACTGGCCGTCAGGTTGATTGAAAAGCTGCGTGCGTCTTTGCGGGAATTTGAGCAAGAAGGGCTGGCTCCTTTCTTAACCCGCTGGGAAAAGCTGGATAATTTTATTCACCGCCAGGTTAAACTCATTATTGGTGAGCGGGAAATATACGGGATTTCGCGTGGGATCGATAATCAGGGGGCGCTACTGCTTGAGCAAAATGGCGTCACAAAACCCTGGGTAGGCGGTGAGATCTCATTACGCAGCGCCGAATGAAAAAAGGGAGCAAGGCTCCCTTTTTTTGCCGCTCTATTTTCTTAAGCGCACACAATCAACGGCATGGTTAGCGCTTTTGGTCATGATGAGGCTGGCGCGCTCTCGTGTCGGCAGAATATTCTCTTTCAGGTTCAACCAGTTAATCTCTTTCCACAACTGTGTGGCGATATTAATCGCTTCTTCTTCAGAAAGCCTGGCGTAGTTATGGAAATAAGAATCAGGGTCTGTGAACGCGCCCTCACGGAATTTCAGAAAACGATTGATATACCAGCGTTGCAGTAAGTCTTCTGGCGCATCAACATAAATAGAGAAGTCCACAAAGTCTGAGACGAATACATGATGCGGATCATGAGGATAATCCATGCCGCTTTGCAGGACATTCAGCCCTTCAAGAATGAGAATATCAGGCTGATTGACGATTTTATCCCCATCAGGGATCACATCATAAATGAGGTGTGAATAAACCGGCGCGGTGACATTCGGTACGCCTGATTTGATATCAGAAACAAACTTAACCAGGCGGTGCATATCATACGACTGAGGAAAGCCTTTCTTCTTCATCAGATTGCGCTCTTTAAGAACGGCGTTCGGATGAAGGAAGCCATCGGTAGTAATTAATTCAACGCGACGGTGTTCAGGCCAGCGGCTTAACAACGCCTGCAATACGCGGGCAGTCGTACTTTTTCCCACCGCCACACTTCCCGCGATGCTAATAATATAAGGTATGCGCTGGCCATTGGTGCCGAGAAATTGCTCAAGTACAGCCTGACGACGCAAATTAGAGCTAATATAAAAATTGAGCAAGCGCGAGAGCGGCAGATAGATTTCCGCTACCTCTTCCAGAGAAAGGTCTTCGTTAATGCCCTTAAGCCGCGCTATCTCGCCTTCGGTAAGCGTCATCGGCACTGAATCGCGCAGGGCAGCCCACTGGCTCCGGTTAAACTGGAGATAAGGGGACGTTAAAGTTTGATCTTTATTACTCATAAGCATGCTTCTGCCTGTCATTCAGGACAAAATGAAAACCCTTTGCTCAGCGCTGTGATGCTTTCATCTTAGACCGCTTAATGGCACGCCGGTTAAGCGAGAATTTCACAATGGGCAGGAGGGTAACATCAGATCAAAAGGAATAATAAGAAAAAATCTTCCTCACTTTCCTTTCTCCGAAAAGCATCACGCTTCTTTACTTTGATTGTATAAAGCTTGTCCACTTGTATGACGTTATCTTTCCCGTTGAGTAAAGCAAAAGAATGAGAAAGGCCTCTGGAAACCATAAATCGAGAATGGTTCCTGGCGCAGGTAAGGCATCCATACATTCTTGTGCCGGGTAAATGTTGGTCGCTAGCGTGATTTCTTGCTTTCAGCATCTCTCAGTTTCATTGCGCAGGTGTGGATTATTTCATCATGAGTGGCTGAAAAGGCGTCAGAAATGCGCGTTAATGCGCAAAATGTGAGCAATAGATCGGATTAAGCAATTTTTTTGTTGCATGCGCGCGCCGCTATTCCTAGAATGCGCGCTACTTGATGCCGGCTTAGCTCAGTAGGTAGAGCAACTGACTTGTAATCAGTAGGTCACCAGTTCGATTCCGGTAGCCGGCACCATCAAGTTCAGGTGGGGTTCCCGAGCGGCCAAAGGGAGCAGACTGTAAATCTGCCGTCACAGACTTCGAAGGTTCGAATCCTTCCCCCACCACCACTTTCGGCTTCGCGATTGCGATGCCAGAGTTGGTCGGTAAGCCTGCCAGCTCAAGCAAAAAAGAATTTCTTTTTTGTACAGAAAGAACTGGGTAGCCGAGTTTCAGGATGCGGGCATCGTATAATGGCTATTACCTCAGCCTTCCAAGCTGATGATGCGGGTTCGATTCCCGCTGCCCGCTCCAGGATGTGCTGATATAGCTCAGTTGGTAGAGCGCACCCTTGGTAAGGGTGAGGTCGGCAGTTCGAATCTGCCTATCAGCACCACTTCTCAATCTCCTCCCTGTTTCTCTTCTGTAGATGTATTCAACAAATTCAGGCAAATGCCTGGTTGATGTGGTGATACCACCGATTTATCCGTGTCTTAGAGGGACAATCGATGTCTAAAGAAAAGTTTGAACGTACAAAACCGCACGTTAACGTCGGTACTATCGGCCACGTTGACCATGGTAAAACAACGCTGACCGCTGCCATCACTACCGTTCTGGCGAAAACCTACGGTGGTTCTGCTCGTGCATTCGACCAGATCGATAACGCGCCGGAAGAAAAAGCTCGTGGTATCACCATCAACACCTCTCACGTTGAATACGACACCCCGACTCGCCACTACGCGCACGTTGACTGCCCGGGCCACGCCGACTATGTGAAAAACATGATCACCGGTGCTGCTCAGATGGACGGCGCTATCCTGGTTGTTGCTGCGACTGACGGCCCGATGCCGCAGACCCGTGAGCACATCCTGCTGGGTCGTCAGGTAGGCGTTCCGTACATCATCGTGTTCCTGAACAAATGTGACATGGTTGATGACGAAGAGCTGCTGGAACTGGTTGAGATGGAAGTGCGTGAGCTGCTGTCTCAGTACGACTTCCCGGGCGACGACACCCCGATCGTTCGTGGCTCTGCTCTGAAAGCGCTGGAAGGCGACGCAGAGTGGGAAGCGAAAATCATCGAGCTGGCTGGTCACCTGGATTCCTACATCCCGGAACCGGAGCGCGCGATTGACAAGCCGTTCCTGCTGCCGATCGAAGACGTATTCTCCATCTCCGGTCGTGGTACCGTTGTTACCGGTCGTGTAGAGCGCGGTATCATCAAGGTGGGTGAAGAAGTTGAAATCGTGGGTATCAAAGACACCGCGAAATCCACCTGTACCGGCGTTGAAATGTTCCGCAAACTGCTGGACGAAGGCCGTGCGGGCGAGAACGTAGGTGTTCTGCTGCGTGGTATCAAACGTGAAGAAATCGAACGTGGTCAGGTACTGGCCAAGCCGGGCTCCATCAAGCCGCACACCAAGTTCGAATCTGAAGTGTACATTCTGTCCAAAGACGAAGGCGGCCGTCACACTCCGTTCTTCAAAGGCTACCGTCCGCAGTTCTACTTCCGTACGACTGACGTGACTGGCACCATCGAACTGCCGGAAGGCGTAGAGATGGTAATGCCGGGCGACAACATCAAAATGGTTGTTACCCTGATCCACCCGATCGCGATGGACGACGGTCTGCGTTTCGCAATCCGCGAAGGCGGCCGTACCGTTGGCGCGGGCGTGGTTGCTAAAGTTCTCGGCTAATCGCTGATAACATTTGACGCAATGCGCAATAAAAGGGCATCATTTGATGCCCTTTTTGCACGCTCTCGGCCCAGAACCTGGCTCATCAGTGATTTATTCCACATAATCATTGCTGAGACAGGCTCTGCAGATAGCGTAACTCCGAAGCGCAATGTAAAAAGAGCAATTCGGTCTGGCTTGCCTCGCTCGTGCGGGGCAAAAATGTTTGTCTGATTTACTATGACAGGTTGGTTTATGAGTGCGAATACCGAAGCTCAGGGAAGCGGGCGCGGCCTGGAAGTGATGAAGTGGTTGGTTGTCGCTGCGCTGCTGATTGTAGCTATCGTAGGCAACTTTCTTTACCGTGAGGTGACTCTGCCGCTGCGTGCTCTTGCGGTAGTAATTCTGATTGCTGCAGCGGGTGGTGTCGCGCTGTTGACGACGAAAGGTAAAGCTACCGTCGCCTTTGCCCGTGAAGCGAGAACCGAAGTCCGTAAGGTTATTTGGCCGACTCGCCAGGAAACGTTGCACACCACATTAATCGTGGCTGCAGTGACCGCTGTTATGTCACTGATCCTGTGGGGGCTGGATGGTATTCTGGTCCGCCTGGTATCCTTTATCACTGGCCTGAGGTTCTGAGATGTCTGAAGCACCTAAAAAGCGCTGGTACGTCGTTCAGGCGTTTTCCGGTTTTGAAGGCCGCGTAGCGACCTCGCTGCGCGAGCATATCAAATTACACAATATGGAAGAGTTGTTTGGCGAAGTCATGGTTCCTACCGAAGAGGTAGTGGAAATCCGTGGCGGCCAGCGTCGCAAGAGCGAGCGCAAATTCTTCCCCGGTTATGTGTTAGTTCAGATGGTCATGAACGATGCAAGCTGGCACCTGGTGCGTAGCGTACCTCGCGTGATGGGCTTCATCGGCGGTACGTCTGACCGTCCGGCGCCAATCAGCGACAAAGAAGTCGACGCTATCATGAACCGTCTGCAGCAGGTTGGCGACAAACCGCGTCCGAAAACGCTGTTTGAGCCGGGTGAGATGGTTCGTGTCAACGATGGTCCGTTTGCTGACTTTAACGGCGTCGTGGAAGAAGTCGATTACGAGAAGAGCCGCCTGAAAGTGTCGGTTTCTATTTTCGGTCGTGCTACCCCGGTTGAGCTTGATTTCAGCCAGGTAGAAAAAGCGTAAGCTGAGTTCGAAAAAGCAGCGGTTAACCGTTGCACAGGGCGCGAGATTGGAATACAATTTCGCGCCTTTTGTTTTTATGGGGCCAACCCATAAAACGTTTTAATCACGGGGAGCCTCGTCGAGGCGCTGGACCCAACTGAGGAAATTTTCATGGCCAAGAAAGTACAAGCCTACGTTAAGCTGCAGGTTGCAGCTGGTATGGCTAACCCGAGCCCGCCGGTCGGTCCGGCTCTGGGTCAGCAGGGTGTTAACATCATGGAATTCTGTAAAGCGTTCAACGCGAAGACGGATTCCATGGAAAAAGGTCTGCCGATTCCGGTTGTTATTACCGTTTACGCTGACCGTTCTTTCACCTTCGTTACCAAAACCCCGCCGGCAGCAGTACTGCTGAAAAAAGCGGCTGGTATCAAGTCTGGTTCCGGTAAACCGAACAAAGACAAGGTGGGTACCATTACCCGCGCTCAGCTGCAGGAAATTGCACAGACCAAAGCTGCTGACATGACTGGCGCCGACGTAGAAGCGATGACTCGCTCCATCGAAGGTACTGCACGTTCCATGGGCCTGGTAGTGGAGGATTAAGAAATGGCTAAACTGACCAAGCGCATGCGTGTGATCCGTGACAAAGTTGATGCGACCAAACAGTACGACATCAACGAAGCCATCACTCTGCTGAAAGAACTGGCTACCGCTAAGTTCGTAGAAAGCGTTGACGTTGCTGTTAACCTCGGCATCGACGCTCGTAAATCTGACCAGAACGTACGTGGCGCGACTGTACTGCCGCACGGTACTGGCCGTTCTGTTCGCGTAGCCGTATTTGCCCAGGGCCCGAACGCTGAAGCTGCTAAAGCGGCTGGCGCGGAGCTGGTAGGTATGGAAGATCTGGCTGACCAGATCAAAAAAGGCGAAATGAACTTTGACGTTGTTATTGCTTCCCCGGATGCGATGCGCGTTGTTGGCCAGCTGGGCCAGGTTCTGGGCCCGCGCGGCCTGATGCCAAACCCGAAAGTAGGTACTGTAACGCCGAACGTTGCTGAAGCGGTTAAAAACGCTAAAGCAGGTCAGGTTCGTTACCGTAACGACAAAAACGGCATCATTCACACCACTATCGGTAAAGTGGATTTCGACGCTGACAAACTGAAAGAAAACCTGGAAGCGCTGCTGGTTGCTCTGAAAAAAGCAAAACCGTCTTCTGCTAAAGGCGTGTACATCAAGAAAGTTAGCCTGTCCACCACCATGGGCGCAGGTGTTGCGGTAGACCAGTCTGGTCTGAGCGCAGCGGCGAACTAATTCGCCTCTTTACGTGGGCGTCGGATTTGTCTACAATCTTACGCCCATTGTTCTGCTAAGCAGAGCACAAAAGATTTTCGGTTGGAGCCTGGCCTTATCCAGGCCTCCGTCCAAGACCGCAGGTGTTTCGTAAGAGACTTAATTCCCTGCGTAGACGGTGACAGAACCTGAAGAATATTTTTTAAGTAGTCTTTGGCTTGTTTCTGCTCACCGTATTTCGACGCTCTTTCGTATGATTGAGTGAAGTGAGTTCCGGGACGTGTCCCGGCTAAAATCCAGGAGCAAAAGCTAATGGCTTTAAATCTTCAAGACAAACAAGCGATTGTTGCTGAAGTCAGCGAAGTAGCCAAAGGCGCGCTGTCTGCAGTTGTCGCGGATTCCCGTGGCGTGACTGTAGACAAAATGACTGAACTGCGTAAAGCAGGTCGCGAAGCCGGCGTATACATGCGTGTTGTTCGTAACACCCTGCTGCGCCGTGTTGTTGAAGGTACTCAGTTTGAGTGCCTGAAAGACGCGTTTGTTGGTCCGACCCTGATTGCATATTCTATGGAACACCCGGGCGCTGCTGCTCGTCTGTTCAAAGATTTCGCGAAAGCGAATGCAAAATTTGAGGTTAAAGCCGCTGCCTTTGAAGGCGAGCTGATCCCGGCGTCGCAGATCGACCGCCTGGCAACTCTGCCGACTTACGAAGAAGCAATTGCACGCCTGATGGCAACCATGAAAGAAGCCTCTGCTGGCAAACTGGTTCGCACTCTGGCTGCTGTTCGCGATGCGAAAGAAGCTGCGTAATCGCGTATTTGCTTACGTACAAAACTTATTCTGATATTCAGGAACAATTAAATGTCTATCACTAAAGATCAAATCATTGAAGCAGTATCCGCTATGTCCGTAATGGACGTTGTTGAGCTGATCTCTGCAATGGAAGAAAAATTCGGTGTTTCCGCTGCTGCTGCTGTAGCTGTTGCTGCTGCTGGTCCGGCTGAAGCTGCTGAAGAGAAAACTGAATTCGACGTTATTCTGAAAGCCGCTGGCGCTAACAAAGTTGCTGTTATCAAAGCAGTACGTGGCGCGACTGGCCTGGGTCTGAAAGAAGCTAAAGACCTGGTAGAATCTGCTCCGGCCGCTCTGAAAGAAGGCGTGAGCAAAGATGACGCTGAAGCTCTGAAAAAATCTCTGGAAGAAGCTGGCGCTGAAGTTGAAGTTAAATAAGCCAACCCTTCTGGTGGCAGCCTGAGAAATCAGGCTGATGGCTGGTGACTTTTTGGTCACCAGCCTTTTTGCGCTAGGGGACCAGTAGCGTTTCACACTGTTTTACTGCTGGTTACCCGTCAATGCTTGTTTCTATCGACGACTTAATATACTGCGACAGCGTTTCGGCACTGTGTAAATCGCAATGAAATGGTTTAAGCGTGATAGCAACAGGTATTGCGAAAAGTGTTCCACTTTTCGGTCAACAAAATGGTGTTGCATAAACTGTCCCTTCGATGGACAGAGTGGGTCGACTTGTCAGCGAGCTGAGGAACCCTATGGTTTACTCCTATACCGAGAAAAAACGTATTCGTAAGGATTTTGGTAAACGTCCGCAAGTTCTGGATGTTCCCTATCTCCTTTCTATCCAGCTTGACTCGTTCCAGAAATTTATCGAGCAAGATCCTGAGGGTCAGTACGGTCTGGAAGCGGCTTTCCGCTCCGTATTCCCGATTCAGAGCTACAGCGGCAATTCGGAACTGCAGTACGTCAGCTACCGTCTTGGCGAACCTGTCTTTGATGTTAAAGAATGCCAGATCCGTGGCGTGACCTATTCGGCACCGCTGCGCGTTAAGCTGCGTCTGGTGATCTACGAGCGCGAAGCGCCGGAAGGCACCGTTAAAGACATCAAAGAGCAAGAAGTTTACATGGGCGAAATTCCGCTCATGACCGATAACGGTACCTTCGTCATCAACGGTACTGAGCGTGTTATCGTTTCTCAGCTGCACCGTAGCCCGGGCGTGTTCTTTGACAGTGACAAGGGCAAAACCCACTCCTCTGGTAAGGTGCTGTATAACGCACGCATCATTCCTTACCGTGGCTCCTGGCTGGACTTCGAGTTCGATCCTAAAGACAACCTGTTTGTCCGTATCGACCGTCGTCGTAAGCTGCCGGCAACTATCATCCTGCGCGCGCTGGATTACACCACTGAGCAGATTCTTGACCTGTTCTTCGAGAAAGTGGTTTTCGAAATCCGCGACAACAAGCTGCAGATGGAGCTGATTCCGGAGCGTCTGCGTGGTGAAACCGCATCCTTTGATATCGAAGCAAACGGCAAAATTTACGTAGAAAAAGGCCGTCGTATCACTGCGCGTCATATCCGCCAGCTCGAAAAAGACGAAATCAAACACATCGAAGTTCCGGTGGAATACATCGCCGGTAAAGTCGCAGCGAAAGATTACGTGGATGCTTCCACTGGCGAGCTGATTTGCCCGGCCAACATGGAGCTGTCCCTGGATCTGCTGGCGAAGCTGAGCCAGTCTGGTCACAAACGTATCGAGACACTGTTCACCAACGACCTCGATCACGGCCCGTACATGTCTGAGACCGTACGCGTCGACCCGACCACCGATCGCCTGAGCGCGCTGGTTGAAATCTACCGCATGATGCGTCCTGGCGAGCCGCCGACGCGTGAAGCGGCGGAAAGCCTGTTTGAGAACCTGTTCTTCTCTGAAGATCGTTACGATCTGTCTGCGGTTGGCCGCATGAAGTTCAACCGTTCTCTGCTGCGCGACGAGATTGAAGGTTCCGGTATCCTGAGCAAAGCTGACATCATCGACGTGATGAAGAAGCTCATCGATATCCGTAACGGTAAAGGCGAAGTGGACGATATCGACCACCTCGGCAACCGTCGTATCCGTTCCGTTGGCGAAATGGCGGAAAACCAGTTCCGCGTTGGCCTGGTGCGTGTAGAGCGTGCGGTGAAAGAGCGTCTGTCTCTGGGCGATCTGGATACCCTGATGCCGCAGGATATGATCAACGCCAAGCCTATCTCCGCTGCGGTGAAAGAGTTCTTCGGCTCCAGCCAGCTTTCCCAGTTTATGGACCAGAACAACCCGCTGTCTGAGATTACGCACAAACGTCGTATCTCTGCGCTCGGCCCGGGCGGTCTGACGCGTGAACGCGCAGGCTTCGAAGTTCGAGACGTACACCCGACCCACTACGGTCGCGTATGTCCTATCGAAACGCCGGAAGGTCCGAACATCGGTCTGATCAACTCCCTGTCCGTGTACGCACAGACTAACGAGTATGGCTTCCTTGAGACGCCGTACCGTAAAGTGACCGACGGTGTGGTGACCGATGAAATTCATTACCTCTCCGCTATCGAAGAAGGTAACTACGTTATCGCTCAGGCGAACACCAACCTGACCGAAGAAGGCCGCTTCGCCGATGATTTGGTCACCTGCCGCAGCAAAGGCGAATCCAGCCTCTTCAGCGCAGACCAGGTTGACTATATGGACGTTTCCACCCAGCAGGTGGTTTCCGTCGGTGCGTCCCTGATCCCGTTCCTTGAGCACGATGACGCCAACCGTGCATTGATGGGTGCGAACATGCAACGTCAGGCGGTTCCGACTCTGCGCGCTGATAAGCCGCTGGTAGGGACCGGTATGGAACGTGCTGTTGCCGTTGACTCCGGTGTAACCGCCGTTGCGAAACGTGGCGGTACCGTTCAGTACGTGGATGCATCCCGTATCGTTATCAAAGTTAACGAAGACGAGATGTACCCGGGCGAAGCAGGTATCGACATCTATAACCTGACTAAATACACCCGTTCTAACCAGAACACCTGCATCAACCAGATGCCGTGCGTGTCTCTGAATGAACCGGTTGAGCGCGGCGACGTGCTGGCAGACGGTCCGTCCACCGACCTCGGTGAACTGGCGCTCGGTCAGAACATGCGCGTAGCGTTCATGCCGTGGAACGGCTACAACTTCGAAGACTCCATCCTCGTTTCCGAGCGTGTGGTCCAGGAAGACCGTTTCACCACGATTCACATCCAGGAACTGGCGTGCGTATCTCGCGATACCAAGCTGGGGCCGGAAGAGATCACCGCTGACATCCCGAACGTGGGTGAAGCTGCGCTCTCCAAACTCGATGAATCCGGTATCGTCTACATCGGCGCGGAAGTGACCGGCGGCGACATTCTGGTGGGCAAGGTTACCCCGAAAGGTGAAACCCAGCTGACGCCGGAAGAGAAACTGCTGCGTGCAATCTTCGGTGAGAAAGCGTCTGACGTTAAAGACTCTTCTCTGCGCGTGCCGAACGGCGTTTCCGGTACGGTTATCGACGTTCAGGTCTTTACCCGCGATGGTGTGGAAAAAGACAAACGTGCGCTGGAAATCGAAGAAATGCAGCTCAAGCAGGCCAAAAAAGACCTGTCTGAAGAACTGCAGATCCTCGAAGCGGGTCTGTTCAGCCGTATTCGCGCTGTCCTGATCGCAGGCGGCGTCGAAGCTGAGAAGCTCGACAAACTGCCGCGCGACCGCTGGCTGGAACTCGGCCTGACCGACGAAGAGAAACAGAATCAGCTGGAACAGCTGGCTGAGCAGTACGACGAGCTGAAGCACGAGTTTGAGAAGAAACTCGAAGCGAAACGCCGCAAAATCACCCAGGGCGACGATCTGGCGCCGGGCGTGCTGAAGATCGTTAAGGTGTATCTGGCCGTTAAACGTCAGATCCAGCCGGGCGATAAGATGGCAGGCCGCCACGGTAACAAAGGTGTTATCTCCAAGATCAACCCGATCGAAGATATGCCTTACGATGAAAACGGCACGCCGGTAGATATCGTACTGAACCCGCTGGGCGTACCGTCTCGTATGAACATCGGTCAGATCCTGGAAACTCACTTGGGTATGGCGGCGAAAGGTATCGGCGACAAGATCAACGCCATGCTGAAGCGTCAGGAAGAAGTCGCGAAACTGCGCGAATTCATCCAGAAAGCTTACGACCTCGGCCAGGATGTTCGTCAGAAAGTTGACCTGAACACCTTCAGCGACGAAGAAGTACTGCGTCTGGCTGAAAACCTGCGTAAAGGTATGCCGCTCGCCACGCCGGTATTCGACGGCGCGAAAGAAGCTGAGATTAAAGAGCTGCTGCAGCTGGGCGACCTGCCGACTTCCGGTCAGATCACCCTGTTCGACGGCCGTACGGGTGAACAGTTCGAGCGTCCGGTAACCGTAGGTTACATGTACATGCTGAAACTGAACCACCTGGTTGACGACAAGATGCACGCTCGTTCCACCGGTTCTTACAGCCTGGTTACTCAGCAGCCGCTGGGTGGTAAGGCGCAGTTCGGTGGCCAGCGCTTCGGTGAGATGGAAGTGTGGGCGCTGGAAGCTTACGGCGCCGCCTATACCCTGCAGGAAATGCTTACCGTTAAGTCTGATGACGTGAACGGCCGTACCAAGATGTATAAGAACATCGTGGATGGCAACCATCAGATGGAACCGGGCATGCCGGAATCGTTCAACGTACTGTTGAAAGAGATTCGTTCGCTGGGCATCAACATCGAACTGGAAGACGAGTAACTCTCGCTCAAACAGGTCACTGGTGCCGGGGTAACACCCGGCGCCAGATTGTGCTAACTCCGACGGGAGCAAATCCGTGAAAGACTTATTAAAGTTTCTGAAAGCGCAAACTAAAACCGAAGAGTTTGATGCGATCAAAATTGCTCTGGCCTCGCCAGACATGATCCGTTCATGGTCTTTCGGTGAAGTTAAAAAGCCGGAAACCATTAACTACCGTACCTTTAAGCCGGAGCGCGACGGTCTGTTTTGCGCCCGTATCTTTGGGCCGGTAAAAGACTATGAGTGCCTGTGCGGTAAGTACAAGCGCCTGAAACACCGCGGTGTGATTTGTGAGAAGTGCGGCGTTGAAGTGACCCAGACTAAAGTGCGTCGTGAGCGCATGGGCCACATCGAGCTGGCTTCCCCGACTGCCCACATCTGGTTCCTGAAATCTCTGCCGTCCCGTATCGGTCTGCTGCTGGATATGCCGCTGCGCGATATCGAACGCGTACTGTATTTTGAATCTTACGTGGTTATCGAGGGTGGCATGACCAACCTCGAGCGCAGCCAGATCCTGACTGAAGAGCAGTACCTGGACGCGCTGGAAGAGTTCGGTGACGAATTCGACGCGAAAATGGGCGCCGAAGCTATCCAGGCTCTGCTGAAAAGCATGGATCTGGAAGCCGAGTGCGAGCAGCTGCGCGAAGAGCTGAACGAAACCAACTCCGAAACCAAGCGTAAAAAGCTGACCAAGCGCATCAAGCTGCTGGAAGCGTTCGTACAGTCTGGCAACAAGCCGGAGTGGATGATCCTGACCGTGCTGCCGGTGCTGCCGCCGGATCTGCGTCCGCTGGTTCCGCTGGATGGCGGTCGTTTCGCAACGTCGGATCTGAACGATCTGTATCGTCGCGTGATCAACCGTAACAACCGTCTGAAACGTCTGCTGGATCTCGCTGCGCCGGACATCATCGTACGCAACGAAAAACGTATGCTGCAGGAAGCGGTAGACGCCCTGCTGGATAACGGCCGTCGCGGTCGCGCGATCACCGGCTCCAACAAGCGTCCGCTGAAATCCCTTGCCGACATGATCAAAGGTAAGCAGGGGCGTTTCCGTCAGAACCTGCTCGGTAAGCGCGTGGACTACTCTGGTCGTTCCGTAATTACCGTAGGTCCGTACCTGCGTCTGCATCAGTGCGGCCTGCCGAAGAAAATGGCGCTGGAACTGTTCAAACCGTTCATCTACGGCAAGCTGGAACTGCGTGGCCTCGCGACTACCATCAAAGCCGCCAAGAAAATGGTTGAGCGTGAAGAAGCGGTCGTGTGGGATATCCTGGACGAAGTTATCCGTGAGCACCCGGTACTGCTGAACCGTGCGCCGACCCTGCACCGTCTGGGTATTCAGGCGTTCGAACCGGTACTGATCGAAGGTAAAGCTATCCAGCTGCACCCGCTGGTTTGTGCGGCATACAACGCCGACTTCGATGGTGACCAGATGGCTGTTCACGTACCGCTGACGCTGGAAGCCCAGCTTGAAGCGCGCGCGCTGATGATGTCTACCAACAACATTCTGTCTCCGGCGAACGGCGAACCAATCATCGTTCCTTCTCAGGACGTTGTACTGGGTCTGTACTACATGACCCGTGACTGTGTTAACGCCAAAGGCGAAGGCATGGTGCTGACTGGCCCTAAAGAAGCCGAGCGTATCTATCGCGCTGGCCTGGCCTCTCTGCATGCGCGCGTTAAAGTGCGTATCACTGAATATGAAAAAGATGCAAACGGCGAATTCGTTGCGAAAACCAGCCTGAAAGACACGACTGTTGGCCGTGCCATTCTGTGGATGATCGTACCGAAAGGTCTGCCTTTCTCCATCGTCAACCAGGCGCTGGGCAAGAAAGCTATCTCCAAAATGCTGAACACCTGTTACCGCATTCTGGGCCTGAAGCCGACCGTTATCTTTGCTGACCAGACCATGTACACCGGTTTTGCCTATGCAGCGCGCTCTGGCGCGTCCGTAGGTATCGACGACATGGTTATTCCGGAGAAGAAACACGAGATCATCTCCGAAGCGGAAGCCGAAGTGGCCGAGATCCAGGAGCAGTTCCAGTCTGGTCTGGTTACCGCGGGCGAACGCTACAACAAAGTTATCGATATCTGGGCTGCGGCGAACGATCGTGTATCCAAAGCGATGATGGATAACCTGCAAACCGAAACCGTGATTAACCGTGACGGCGTAGAAGAGCAGCAGGTTTCCTTCAACAGCATTTACATGATGGCCGACTCCGGTGCGCGTGGTTCTGCGGCACAGATTCGTCAGCTTGCGGGTATGCGTGGTCTGATGGCGAAGCCGGATGGCTCCATCATCGAAACGCCAATCACCGCGAACTTCCGTGAAGGTCTGAACGTACTCCAGTACTTCATCTCGACCCACGGCGCGCGTAAAGGTCTGGCGGATACCGCACTGAAAACCGCGAACTCCGGTTATCTGACCCGTCGTCTGGTTGACGTGGCGCAGGATCTGGTGGTGACCGAAGACGATTGCGGCACGCTGGAAGGCATCACCATGACCCCGGTTATCGAGGGTGGCGATGTTAAAGAGCCGCTGCGCGATCGCGTACTGGGTCGTGTTACCGCGGAAGACATTCTGAAGCCGGGTACCGCAGACATTCTGGTTCCACGCAACACCCTGCTGCACGAACAGTGGTGTGACCTGCTGGAAGCGAACTCTGTTGACTCCGTGAAAGTGCGTTCCGTTGTATCCTGTGACACCGATTTCGGTGTATGTGCGCACTGCTATGGTCGAGATCTCGCGCGTGGCCACATCATCAACAAAGGTGAAGCCATCGGCGTTATCGCGGCACAGTCCATCGGTGAGCCGGGTACTCAGCTGACGATGCGTACGTTCCACATCGGTGGTGCGGCATCTCGTGCGGCTGCTGAATCCAGCATCCAGGTGAAAAACAAAGGTAGCATCCGTCTGAGCAATGCGAAGTCGGTTGTTAACTCCAGCGGTAAGCTGGTGGTGACTTCCCGTAACACCGAGCTGAAGCTGATCGACGAATTCGGTCGTACCAAAGAGAGCTATAAAGTGCCTTACGGCGCAGTTATGGCGAAGGGTGATGGCGAGCAGGTTGCCGGCGGTGAAACCGTTGCAAACTGGGATCCGCACACCATGCCGGTTATCACCGAAGTCAGTGGTTTCATCCGCTTCACTGACATGATTGACGGCCAGACCATTACTCGTCAGACCGACGAACTGACCGGTCTGTCTTCTCTGGTGGTTCTGGATTCCGCTGAACGTACCGCGGGCGGTAAAGATCTGCGTCCGGCGCTGAAAATCGTTGATGCTCAGGGTAACGACGTTCTGATCCCGGGTACCGATATGCCGGCACAGTACTTCCTGCCGGGTAAAGCGATTGTACAGCTGGAAGATGGCGTACAGATTAGCTCTGGTGACACCCTGGCGCGTATTCCTCAGGAATCCGGCGGTACCAAGGACATCACCGGTGGTCTGCCACGCGTTGCTGACCTGTTCGAAGCGCGTCGTCCGAAAGAGCCGGCAATCCTGGCTGAAATCAGCGGCATCATCTCCTTCGGTAAAGAGACCAAAGGTAAACGCCGTCTGGTTATCACCCCGGTAGATGGCAGCGAGCCGTACGAAGAGATGATTCCTAAGTGGCGTCAGCTCAACGTGTTCGAAGGTGAACGCGTAGAACGCGGTGATGTGGTTTCCGACGGTCCGGAAGCGCCGCATGACATTCTGCGTCTGCGTGGCGTTCAGGCTGTGACCCGTTACATCGTTAACGAAGTGCAGGACGTTTACCGTCTGCAGGGCGTTAAGATTAACGATAAGCACATCGAAGTTATCGTTCGTCAGATGCTGCGTAAAGCCACCATCATGAACGCAGGCAGCTCCGAGTTCCTGGAAGGTGAGCAGGTGGAATACTCTCGCGTCAAGATCGCCAACCGCGAACTGGAAGCGAACGGCAAAGTCAGCGCGACTTACATGCGCGACCTGCTGGGTATCACCAAAGCGTCTCTGGCCACCGAGTCCTTCATCTCCGCGGCATCGTTCCAGGAGACCACTCGCGTGCTGACCGAAGCAGCCGTTGCGGGCAAACGCGACGAACTGCGCGGTCTGAAAGAGAACGTTATTGTGGGTCGTCTGATCCCGGCCGGTACCGGTTACGCGTACCACCAGGATCGTATGCGCCGTCGCGCTGCGGGTGAACTCCCGGCAGCACCGCAGGTGACTGCGGAAGACGCGTCTGCAAGCCTGGCAGAACTGCTGAACGCAGGTCTGGGCGGCAACGACAACGAGTAATCGTTCTTAGCCTGACTAAAAACCCGCTTCGGCGGGTTTTTTTATGTCTGAAATCCCCTAAAAAGACCTCGATCGCGTTTCAGGACGCCCGCATACCGCCCCGATGCTACAAATCCGTGACCTGTAAACGGAGAGCATTGCCATGTATCGACTCATCACCTTTATTACCCTTCTGCTGTTAAGCGCTGCCGCATCGGCGGGCATCGGTTTTCGTCAGTTCACCATCGACTCGCCTGCCACGCGTCCGCTGGATGTCGCCGTCTGGTATCCCACAGACGATAACCATGCGACAGAGACGGTGGGCGACAACATCGTGTTCACGGGCGTTAAGGTACAGCGCGACGCCGCTCCTGCGCCGGGCGCGCACCCGGTACTGTTACTTTCGCATGGCTTTGGCGGTAACTGGCGCAACCTGAACTGGCTGGCAAAGGCGATGGCAGACCAGGGGTATATCGTCGCCGCGATGGACCATCCGGGTACCACGACCCGTAATAAAGAGCCGTCCCAGGCGCAGGCGCTCTGGCAACGCCCGAAAGACGTCACGCGTGTGCTGGATGCGCTGATCGCCAGCCCGGAAAAAACCGGGACACCAGACGAACAGCGTATTGCTGCGGCAGGGCATTCACTGGGTGGATGGACGGTTCTGGAACTGGCGGGCGCGCGGTTCTCTGCGCCGCGTTTTCTGGCGGATTGTAAAAGTCATCCTGAACTGGGCGGTTGCCAGGTTGCCCGTACGCTTGGCATCGATTTACCGGGCGCAGGGCACCGGCTGGCGGAAAGCCAGCGCGATAGCCGAATCAGGGCCGTGGTGTCGTTAGATCTGGGGCTCGCGCGCGGCTTTACGTCGCAAAGCCTGGCGAAGGTGGGAATTCCTGTGCTGGTAATGAGCGCTGGTGCCGACAGCGACGATGTGCCCGCCGCGCTGGAGTCTGGCTATCTGGTCCACCGTTTGCCCGGCCAGCTCACTCGCGCTATTAGCGTTGCAGGTGCTACACACTTTAGCTTTATGCAGCTTTGTAAGCCGGGCGCGGCCGCCGTTATCGACGCGCATGAGCCGGGTGAGGGGATTGTGTGCCGTGATGGCGCAGGCTTCAGTCGTGAGAATATTCACCAGCAACTCACGGCGCAGATAAGCGCGTTTCTTGATCAGGCGCTGGGGTATCAGCCGCCGCGCGGCGATATTCCACCGGGCTCATCCCCACAATCCGCGCGAACTCGCGATTGAAGTTCGATTTCGTGTTAAAGCCAGACTCCAGCATCACGGCGGTAACGGGCGAGCCGGTCAGACGCAACAACTGCTGTGCGTGGGCGATGCGAAAGCTGTTAATCCACTGCGAGACGTTACAACCCCGCGTGGCATTGACTGCCCGTGAAATATGACGGGCGGGCGTGCCGGTTTTTCGCGCCAGCAGATCCAGCGTGAGATCGGGATTCAGGTAAAGCGACTGCGCGCGCAGCATCTCTTCGAGCTGCGCACAGCGTTGCTCGTCCTGCACCGCGTCGCTCGCGGGCAGCGCCGGAACGGCGGCAGGCGCTGCCTGCGCTGGTTTTCTGGCGGGCCATAAAATGGCGAGACACATAAACGGCAGCAGTATTGCCTGCGACACGGCGACCAGCAGCGGCGCCTGCTTGCCCTGAAAATACCGGAAATCGAAGGCGATCGCGATGTCAGTCAGCGCGGAAAAACAGAGAAAGGCGCCCGAGACGAAAGCGAGCTTTGCCGCCGCTGGCGCATCGCTCAGGCGGCTTCGCGAAAAAGCATCCGCTCCCTGGTGAGCGGTGCGCAGCAGAGCGACGCCATAACCGAGATAAAGCGCCGCGAGCGCGCAGTCTGTCGCGGCAGGAAAGACCAGATTAACGATAAGCGCCACGGCGGCGGGCGCGACTATCATTAGATTTCGTCGTAACGCCTGCGAAGCGGCGAGCCCGGAAAAGCAGTACCACGCAAGCGGCGGCAGCGTAATAGCGGCAAGTGATTGCAACTGGCGTAACACCGTCAGGTCGAGCGACCAGCGCAACGCGGTGAGCAGCACCAGTAGCGCGCATCCTCCCACAAAAGTCGCGAGTCGGCGGTAATGACTGTTGCCAGACAACGAGATTTTCGCCAGCAGCATCAAAAGAATGGCAAGGGTAAAAACCGGAACGGGAACCGAGGGCATGACGAAACCTGTTTTATCATTAACGGGCCTTAAGGCGCCTGAGAACATCGTTGTGCCATAAAGCGTGAATAAAAGACACCGTCCGGTTTAGCGGCTTGCAATCAGGAGTGAGGCGTGGATATGAAAAAGCCCGGTCAAACCGGGCGTGATGGGATAATAGCGGTGTGGCGAGGCGCTATTTCACCAGCGGCAGACGGCGGTAAAGCTCGATCAGGTCACCCGCCAGATCCTGGATAACCATCGCGTTCATCAGGTGATCCTGAGAGTGAACGGTAATAAGGTTGACCGGCAGTTTACCGCTGCCCTCGTCCAGCCCGATAAGCTGCGTCTGGATTTTATGCGCATGCTTCACAAACTCGTGGGATTCTTCCATCGCTTTTTCGGCGCCGTCGAAATCGCCTTTGCGGGCCAGCTGAAGCGCAGTCAGCGCCTGGCTGCGCGCGCTGCCGGCATTGACCAGCAGCTCCATAATAATCGACTCTAAATCTTCCATGTCCTTATTGCTCCAGCATCTTAAGGGCTTTATCCAGCACCACGTCGCCTTTCATCATGCCGTAATCCATCATGTCGATAACGGCGACTTTTTTGCCCAGCGGATCGGCAATTTCCTGAAACTTGGGCTGTTCATATTTGACCTGCGGGCCAAGCAGTACGATGTCGGCGGTGCCGATAATATCTTTAAACTCCGCGACCGGAACGGCCTTAATAGCCACCTCGACGCCTTTTTTCTGGGCGGCGTCTTTCATCCGTTGAACCAGCATGCTGGTGGACATACCTGCGGCACAGCATAAAACGATATTTTTCATAATCCGCTCTCTGTGACTGTTGTTTCCTTGATATTTATCCCCCACCCCCGCTCCCAACAACCGCTTTGATGTGATTGTGTGTTACCCATCACAAAGAAAACCGCAAAAATGGAAACCGGTTTCCAAAGCCCGTTTACTTTGCTACCGGGCGAACATTAAGAGGCGGGGCGGCAGAGAGAGAGCATCAGGAGCCGCCCCGGCCAGCCATCCCAGGCCGGCAAGAGCAGAGTAAATCCACAGGCGTTGGCCATCAAACCGCAACTTTCCGTTTTGCGTAACATGCCGAAAGATATCGCCCGGTTTGCGTTTGGTTTCAGGCGTTTTGCGCGCTTCTTCCCAGATACCCATCCCAGTCTTTCCACACCGGCTGAAGCCCCCGCTGGATAAGACTGGCCGCGACCTCTTCCGGGCGACGTCCGTCATGGGGCGCGAACTGTTCCAGTTCGGTATGCCCGTCGGCGTAGCCGCCTGGCTGGGTGCGGGAAAACGCGCTGACGGCGTTGATCGCAATCGGCACCACGTTATCGCGAAAGTGCGGCGATTCGCGGGTGGAGAGCGACAGCTCGGCTTCCGGCGCAAACAGGCGAAAGGCGCAGATGAGCTGCACCAGCTGGCGTTCATCCATCACCGAGGCGGGCTGAATGCCGCCCGCGCAAGGGCGAAGACGCGGGAACGCCACAGAGTAGCGGCTCTGCCAGTAGCGCTGTTGCAGCCAGAGTAAATGCTCCGCCACCATATAGTTATCGGTGCGCCAGCAGTCAGACAGCCCGGTCAGCGCCCCAAGCCCGATGCGGTCGATGCCCGCGCGCCCGAGTCGGTCCGGCGTCTCCAGCCGCCAGAAAAAGTCCTGTTTATTGCCGCGCAGGTGGTGGCGGGCATAGACCGCTTCGTGATACGTCTCCTGATAAACCAGCACGCCGTCGAGCCCGAGCGCTTTCAGCTCGGCATACTCCGCCTGCCCGAGCGGCTGCACTTCCATTTGCAGCGACGCAAACTGGCGGCGGATCGCCGGAAGGTGACGGCGGAAATAATCCATGCCTACCTTATTCTGGTGCTCGCCGGTGACCAGCAGCAGATGCTCAAACCCCATCGCTTTAATTGCGGCGCACTCGCGCGCAATCTCCTCTTCGTCCAGCGTTTTGCGTTTGATGCGGTTGCTCATGGAGAAGCCGCAGTAGGTGCATTCGTTGGCGCAAAGATTAGAAAGATAAAGCGGCACATAAAAACTGACGGTGTTGCCAAAGCGCTGGCGGGTGAGTTGCTGCGCGCGCTGCGCCAGCGGTTCGAGATAATCCAGCGCGGCCGGGGAGAGCAGCGCCATCATATCTTCCCGGTCAGGATGCGCGGCGGCGAGCGCGCGCTCCACATCGCGTCCGGTTTTGCTGTGAATGCGCAGCCGGATATCATCCCAGTTCAGCGTGCGCCAGCGATCGGTAAAGGTGTTCATGCCTGCGCCTCCAGGAAACCGGTGAGCGGGCTGGTGGCCTGCGCCTGAAACGCGCGCGCGCCGAGCCCGGCTTCAAACCCGGTACGGCCCGCCTCGACAGCCAGGCGGAACGCGCGCGCCATCGCGACCGGATCGCGCGCCACGGCGATGGCCGTATTCACCAGCACCGCATCGGCGCCCATTTCCAGCGCCTCGGCGGCATGACTTGGCGCGCCGATACCCGCATCCACCACCACCGGCACGTTTGCCTGCGCGATGATAATTTCCAGCAGCGCCCGCGTCTGCAGCCCCTGATTGGAGCCAATCGGCGCGCCGAGCGGCATCACCGCCGCGCAGCCCGCCTCTTCGAGGCGCTTGCAGAGCACCGGATCCGCGCCGCAATAGGGCAATACCACAAACCCCTGCGCGACCAGTTTTTCCGCCGCCCGCAGCGTTTCTATCGGGTCCGGCAGCAGCCAGCGGGCGTCGGGATGGATCTCCAGTTTGATCCAGTGAGTGCCCAGCGCTTCACGGGCGAGCTGCGCAGCGAAGACCGCCTCTTCGGCGGTTTTGGCGCCGGATGTGTTTGGCAACAACGCCACGCCGGATGCCTGCAACGGCGCCAGCAGCGCATCGTCCCGGCGCAGCAGATCCACGCGCTTCATGGCGAGCGTCGCCATCTCGCTGCCGCTCTCACGTATCGCTTCCAGCATCAGCGACGGCGACGCGAATTTACCGGTGCCGGTAAACAGGCGTGATTGAAAGGTTTTATCCGCGATTCGTAACATCTTAGCCTCCTGCGATAACCTGAAACAGCAGCAGGCTGTCGCCTTCCTGCAGGGTGTAGTCGGGCCACTGGCTGCGCGGGAGAATGGTCTGATTGACCGCGAGCGCCGTACCGGGCCTGTCGAGTTTTAACTGCGCCAGCAGCTGCGCCGCGCTCAAGCCCTGGACGCATTGTATGGCTTCATCGTTGAGTTCAATGCGCATGCTTGCCTCCGCAAACCGGGCAGTCCGCCGCGCGCTGGAGCGTCAGGGTGCGCCACTGGCTGGCGCGGGCGTCGAAGAGGCGCAGCTCGCCCTGGTCGGGCCTGATGCCGCACAATAGCTTGATCGCCTCCAGCGCCTGAAGCGTGCCCATCAGGCCCACCACCGGGCCGAGCACGCCGGCGGTGAGGCAGTTACGCTCAGGCTCGCTGTCATCCGGCCACAGGCAGCGGTAGCAGCCATAATCAAAGGGCGGCGCGAAGGTGGCGATTTGTCCGCCCATGCCGACCGCGCTGGCGGTAATGAGCGGCGTGCCGTGCGCCACGCAGGCCGCGTTGATGGCTTGCCGGGTGGTCATGTTGTCGCTGCAATCCAGCACCAGATCGACGCTCTCGACCGCTTCGCGCAGCGCGTCGCCCTCAAGCCGTTCATTCAGCGCCACGCTGTTGATAGCCGGGTTGAGCGCCTGTAAACGACGCGCCGCCACCCGCGATTTCGGCTGTTCGATATCACTGACGTTAAACAGGATCTGCCGTTGGAGATTACTGAGGTGCACCGCGTCGTCATCGGCAAGCCATAGCGTGCCCACGCCTGCGCCTGCCAGATAGAGCGCGGCGGGCGAGCCGAGACCGCCAAGGCCGACAATCAACACGCGGCTTGCCAGCAGTTTTTGCTGGCCATCGATGGCGATATCCTCCAGCAGCAGCTGGCGGCTGTAACGCATAAAATCGGCGTCATTCATCGCCCACCCCCGCCAGTTCGAGTAACCGTTGCGTGGCACCGCGCCAGTCGGGCGCGTGCGTGATGGCGCTCACCACCGCGATACTGCCGACGCCGGTTTCCAGCACCGCGGGCGCGCGTTCAAGGCTGATGCCGCCGATGGCGACCGTCGGATAGTCGCCGAGCCGTTTTACGTGTGCCGCCAGTTGTGCAAGCCCTTGCGGCGCTGAGGGCATCTGTTTGGTCTGCGTGGGAAAGACGTGACCGAGCGCGATATAAGAGGGACGCACCGCCAGCGCCACGTCGATTTCCATATCGTCATGCGTGGAGACGCCAAGCCGCAGTCCGGCGTTGCGAATGGCGTTGAGATCGGCCGTTTCCAGATCTTCCTGCCCGAGATGAACGCCATAGGCCTGATGTTTTATCGCGAGACGCCAATAGTCGTTGATAAACAGCCGGGCGTGGCAGCGCTGTCCCAGCGCAATGGCGGCGGCGACATCGGCTTCCACCTCAGCATCGGTTTTATCCTTGATGCGCAACTGAAGCGTGCGCACGCCAGCCTCCAGCAAACGCGTGACCCACTCCACGCTGTCGACGACCGGATAAAGCCCGAGGCGGCGCGGTACGGGCGCGAACAGAGGCTCCATCACTCGACCTCCTCCTGGCGCAGATAAATATCGCCGCCGCGCGCCTGAAAGCGGTGGGACATCTCCGTCATGCCCGCGTCGATCGCCTGCTTCGCGGCGTAGTCGCGCACCTCCTGGGTGATTTTCATCGAGCAGAATTTCGGGCCGCACATGGAGCAGAAATGCGCGACTTTACCGGACTCCTGCGGCAGCGTTTCATCGTGGTAGGCGCGGGCGGTGAACGGATCGAGCGCCAGGTTGAACTGATCTTCCCAACGGAATTCAAAGCGCGCTTTCGACATGGCGTTGTCGCGGATCTGCGCCCCCGGATGCCCTTTGGCGAGATCGGCGGCGTGGGCGGCAATTTTGTAGGTGATGAGCCCCTGTTTCACATCTTCTTTATTTGGCAGGCCGAGGTGTTCTTTTGGCGTCACGTAACAGAGCATCGCGCAGCCGAACCAGCCAATCATCGCCGCGCCGATCCCGGAGGTGAAATGATCGTAGCCGGGCGCGATATCGGTCGTAAGCGGCCCGAGCGTGTAGAATGGCGCTTCATGACAGTGCTCCAGCTCTTCGGTCATATTGCGGCGGATCATCTGCATCGGCACATGGCCCGGGCCTTCTATCATGACCTGAACGTCATATTCCCACGCGATTTTCGTCAGTTCGCCGAGCGTGTGGAGTTCGGCGAATTGCGCCTCGTCGTTGGCGTCCTGAATGGAGCCGGGGCGCAGGCCGTCGCCAAGCGACAGCGAGACGTCATAGGCGGCGCAAATTTCGCAGATTTCGCGGAAATGCTCGTAGAGGAAGTTTTCACGGTGATGCGACAGGCACCATTTCGCCATGATCGAGCCGCCGCGCGAGACGATGCCCGTCAGACGGCCTGCGGTCATCGGCACATAGCGCAGCAGCACGCCCGCGTGAATGGTGAAGTAATCAACGCCCTGTTCGGCCTGCTCAAGCAGCGTGTCGCGGAACATCTCCCAGCTCAGATCTTCGGCGATCCCGTTAGCCTTCTCCAGCGCCTGGTAGATCGGCACCGTACCGATCGGCACCGGGCTGTTGCGCAGGATCCATTCGCGGGTTTCGTGGATATAGCGCCCGGTGGAAAGGTCCATCACGGTATCCGCGCCCCAGCGGGTCGCCCAGACCAGTTTTTCGACTTCCTCTTCGATAGACGACGTCACCGCCGAGTTGCCGATATTGGCGTTGACCTTCACCAGGAAGTTACGACCGATAATCATCGGCTCCGATTCCGGGTGATTGATGTTGGCAGGAATGATGGCGCGCCCGGCGGCGACTTCGTCACGCACGAACTCCGGCGTGATGTTCTCCGGCAGGCGCGCGCCAAAGCCGTGGCCCGGATGCTGCTGGCGCAGTACCGTCGTGCGAATGCGCTCGCGGCCCATATTTTCCCGGATAGCGATGAATTCCATTTCGGGCGTCACGATGCCCTGACGCGCGTAATGCAACTGGGTGACGCGCTGGCCCGCCTTTGCGCGCTTTGGCGTCAGCAGCCCGCGAAAGCGCAACTCATCCAGCCCGTCATCGGCCAGGCGCTCGCGGGTATACGCCGAACTGCGGGAATCCAGGGTTTCCGTGTCGTTACGCGCGTCTATCCAGGCGCTGCGTAATTTGGTCAACCCTTCGCGGACGTCGATACGCACCGCTGGATCGCCGTAAGGGCCTGAGGTGTCATAAACCGGCACCGGCTCGTTGGGCTCATAGCGCGGGTTCTCTTTGCTGCCGCCCGCAAGCGTCGGGCTCAGGCGGATTTCGCGCATCGGCACGCGGATATCCTCGCGTGAGCCGGTGAGATAGATGCGGTGAGAGTTGGGGAAAGCGGTGCCTTCCAGCGTGTCGATAAAGTGTTGTGCGGCGGCGCGCTGCTCGCGGCGGCCAGGTTTGTTTGATACAGACATAGCGCATTCCAGTTAACGGTCAGGAAGTGGCTTGTCAGAACAACGGAGGAGTAATGGCGTGCGCCCGCGCACCCTGGAGAGGGTCTCAGGGCGAAACGACACCCTGAGCGGGGCAAAATGGAATTACTCTTGTTCCCTTCGCAGGTCTTAACCTGATCAGGTTCCGCGGATCCCGAATTAACGGTCTCAGCCCGTGCTGTCGCACTGGGCACTCCGACAAGATAAACCCCGCAAAAGCGGCGGGGAGATAACTAAACTACTCGTTAATAGTGCCGAACTCAAGCCGGTCGGGCGAGACCTGCTTCGTCATTGGCGCTCTGGCCCAGGTTATTGTCATAAGCCAGCATGATGAGCTTATCTTCCAGCGCGAAGCGGGCGGCGAGCGCCTCGCCGATGCCGGAAAGCGCTTCCTGAAACTCCAGGCAGTTATCGTGATCGATGGCGCTTTCCAGGTGCGTGTCGTAGAAATCCATGATTTGCTGGGTATTGGATTCCAGCTGAGGATAAATTTGCGTGGCGGCGACCAGCGGGCTGGTGCCTTCCATTTCGCTGATGACGCGCTCGTAAATATTGAAATGACCGGCGGAGAGGTAATCCACCAGGCAATGACAGAAATCGTCCAGCGCCTGTTCATCAAGCGCAGTCATCGGCTCCTTGCCGGGTTTGATGCCGACCATCTTGTAATAGGTGACTAACAGATGGTTGCGGGCGCCAAGCCAACGATCAACTAACTCATTACTCCCACCAACGCGTTCCGTCAGACTTTTTAGCTGGTTTAGCATGATCGACTCCATGAGATATAAGATGTAAAAACGCAAATGACCCAAAATATGTAAGAACACTGTTAATAACGTGCCAGTGAAGCAGAGGTAGTGCAATCAATTATGGAACGTACCCTAGAAAATTTAGACCATGGCTGGTGGATAGTCAGCCATGAACAGAAATTATGGCTGCCAAAAGCGGAATTACCTTACGGCCAGGCCGCGGATTTTGGTCTTACGGGCGAAAAGGCGCTGCAAATCGGTATCTGGGAAGACGCGCCGGTATGGCTGGTGCTGCAAAAGCGCGAGGCGGAGATGGCCTCGGTGCGGCAGCTTATCGACCAGGACGCCGGGCTGTTCCAGCTGGCGGGACGGGGCGTACAGCTCGCCGAGTTTTACCGCTCGCATAAATATTGCGGCTACTGCGGCCATGAGATGCACCCGAGCAAAACGGAGTGGGCGATGCTCTGCGGGCACTGTCGCGAACGCTACTACCCGCAAATCGCGCCGTGCATCATCGTGGCTATCCGCCGTGACGATAAAATCCTTCTGGCGCAGCACACGCGACACCGCAATGGCGTTTACACCGTGCTGGCCGGGTTTGTCGAAGTGGGCGAAACGCTGGAACAGGCGGTGGCGCGCGAGGTGATGGAAGAGAGCAATATCCGCATCAAGAATCTGCGCTATGTGACGTCTCAGCCCTGGCCGTTCCCGCAATCGCTGATGACCGCGTTTACGGCGGACTACGACAGCGGGGACATCCGGATAGACACCAAAGAGCTTATCGACGCGGGCTGGTATCGCTACGACCAGCTGCCGCTACTGCCGGCGCCGGGTACCGTGGCCCGCCGCCTGATAGAAGATACGGTGGCGCGCTGCCGGGCAGACGATGAATGACGTGATACAATAGCAGCCTGTCGCTTGAGGAATAAGAAAAAATGACCGAACTGAAAAACGATCGTTACCTGCGCGCGCTGCAACGCCAGCCTGTGGACGTCACCCCGGTGTGGATGATGAGACAGGCGGGGCGTTATCTGCCGGAATATAAGGCCACCCGCGCGCAGGCGGGCGATTTTATGTCGCTTTGCAAAAACGCCGAGCTGGCGTGCGAAGTGACGCTACAGCCACTGCGTCGCTATCCGCTCGATGCGGCGATCCTCTTTTCGGACATTCTGACGATTCCGGATGCGATGGGGCTGGGGCTCTATTTTGAAGCGGGCGAAGGCCCACGCTTCACATCGACCATTACCAACAAAGCGGACGTTGAAAAACTGCCGGTGCCGGACCCGGAACAGGAACTGGGCTATGTCATGAACGCGGTGCGCACGATCCGCCGCGAGCTGAAAGGCGAAGTGCCGCTGATTGGCTTCTCCGGCAGTCCCTGGACGCTCGCCACTTATATGGTGGAAGGCGGCAGCAGCAAGGCGTTTACCGTCATCAAGAAAATGATGTATGCCGAGCCGCAGACGCTGCATTTGCTGCTCGATAAACTCGCGAAAAGCGTCACGCTCTATCTGAACGCGCAGATCCGCGCGGGCGCGCAGTCGGTGATGATTTTCGATACCTGGGGCGGCGTGCTGACCGGTCGCGACTACCAGCAGTTCTCACTGTATTACATGCATAAAATCGTCGACGGGCTGCTGCGCGAAAACGAAGGCCGACGCGTGCCGGTGACGCTGTTTACCAAAGGCGGCGGCCAGTGGCTGGAAGCGATAGCGGAGACCGGCTGTGACGCGCTGGGACTCGACTGGACGACCGATATCGCCGATGCGCGCCGTCGCGTGGGGCATAAGGTCGCGCTGCAGGGCAATATGGATCCATCGATGCTTTATGCGTCGCCTGCCCGTATCGAAGAGGAAGTGGCGTCTATACTTGCTGGTTTCGGCCACGGTGAAGGCCATGTGTTCAATCTGGGGCATGGTATTCATCAGGATGTGCCTCCGGAACATGCGGGGGCCTTCGTCGAGGCGGTTCACCGCTTATCGGCGCCTTATCACCTGTAAGGAGAAACTATGGATCTCGCGACGCTTCGCGCACAACAAATCGAACTGGCATCTAATGTGGTCCGCGAGGACCGGTTAAACGTCGACCCGCCGACGATAATCGGCGGGGCGGATGTCGGATTTGAGCAGGGCGGCGAAGTAACGCGAGCGGCGATGGTGCTCCTGAAGTATCCGTCTCTGGAACTGGTGGAGTACCAGGTGGCGCGCATTCCCACCACCATGCCGTATATCCCCGGTTTTCTGTCGTTTCGCGAATATCCGGCGCTGCTGACCGCCTGGGAAATGCTCTCCAGAAAGCCGGATTTGCTGTTTGTCGACGGGCACGGTATTTCGCATCCGCGACGTCTCGGCGTGGCGAGCCACTTCGGGATGCTGGTGGATGTGCCGACGATAGGCGTCGCTAAAAAGCGGCTGTGCGGTAAGTTTGAGCCGCTCAGCGACGAACCCGGCGCGGTTTCGCCGCTGATGGATAAAGGCGAGCAGCTGGCGTGGGTGTGGCGCAGTAAAGCGCGCTGCAATCCGCTGTTTGTCTCGACAGGGCATCGCGTCAGTATTGATACCGCGCTTGGCTGGGTGCAGCGCTGTACGAAAGGCTACCGGCTGCCCGAACCGACGCGCTGGGCGGATGCCGTGGCCTCCGGTCGTCCCGCCTTTCTACGATGGCAGGAAATTCAGGGGTGATTCAGGTACACTGCCGCTAATTTTCGGTCTGTGAGACGCCACTATGTTACAAAACCCTATTCATCTGCGGCTGGAAAAGCTGGAAGCCTGGCAGCATGTGACCTTCATGGCCTCGCTGTGCGAGCGGATGTACCCCAACTACGCCATGTTCTGCCAGCAGACCGGTTTCGGCGATGCGCAGCTGTATCGCCGCATTCTCGATCTCATCTGGGAAACGCTGACGGTCAAAGACGCCAAAGTGAATTTCGACAGCCAGCTCGAAAAGCTCGAAGAAGCGATTCCGGCGGCGGAAGATTATGATCTCTACGGCGTCTACCCGGCTATCGACGCCTGCGTCGCGCTGAGCGAGTTGGTGCATTCGCGCCTGAGCGGCGAGACGCTGGAGCACGCGATTGAAGTCAGCGAGACCTCCATCACGACCGTCGCCATGCTGGAGATGACCCAGGCGGGCCGTGAAATGACCGACGATGAGCTGAAAGCGAACCCGGCTGTAGAGCAGGAATGGGATATTCAGTGGGAAATTTTCCGTTTGCTGGCCGCCTGCGAAGAACGCGATATTGAGCTGATAAAAGGCCTGCGCGCAGACCTGCGCGAGGATGGAACCAGTAATATCGGTATAAATTTGCAGCAATGAGACAACAAAACGTGATTTACAGCCTGTTTTGTCTCACCTGAAGGCTTCCAATTAGCCCCCCGTCTGGTCTACATTTGGGAGGCGAAAAAAAGTGGCTATCGGTGCGTGTATGCAGGAGAGTGCTTTCAAGGCATTTCCGTCGCACTCGATGCTTAGCAAGCGATAAACACATTGTAAGGATAACTTATGAACAAGACTCAACTGATTGATGTAATTGCAGACAAGGCTGACCTGTCTAAAGCGCAAGCGAAAGCTGCTCTGGAATCCACTCTGGCTGCGATTACTGAGTCTCTGAAAGAAGGCGATGCTGTACAGCTGGTTGGTTTCGGTACCTTCAAAGTGAACCACCGCGCTGAGCGTACTGGCCGCAACCCGCAGACCGGTAAAGAAATCAAAATCGCTGCAGCTAACGTGCCGGCTTTCGTTTCTGGCAAAGCACTGAAAGACGCTGTTAAGTAAACCGCGTGGCAGTGAAAGGTTTTAACGAAGGGGCGAAATCGCCCCTTTTGTTTGGCTGGCGTATGCTGGCCCTGACGGGCGCGCTGTTCCTTTCCGCCTGTCGTTCCACCCCGGACATTCCCCCCTTTACCGCCAGCGGCTATCTGGCCGATGACGGCGTGGTGCGCCTGTGGCGTAAAGATAATAATGATGGCTCGGTCCACCTGCTGGCGGCATTCAGCCCCTGGTCTGGCGATAAGACCTCTGTGAGCGATTATCGCTGGCAGAACGACACGCTCACGTCCGTGGATTACCGGCTTGAAGGTAAACAGCCTGAACAGGTGAAAATTCGCTTTGACGATCGCGGCGGGCTGAGCTTTATGCAGCGTGACGTTAACGGGCAGAAACAGCAGCTTTCCAGCGATCAAATCGCGCTGTGGCAATATCGCGCCACGCAGATGCGCAATACCAGCGACGCGCTGCGCGCAGGACGCGTGGTGCTGCGCCAGGGGCGCTGGAACCCTGACGGCACGATAACGACCTGTGAAGGGCAGATGGCGCAGCCGGAGTTCGACAGAAGGGCGCAGGAGCGTCTCTCAGAGCGTCAGCGTCATGCGAAGGCGCGCGTCAGCGCCGCCTGGCTGGAGGCGCCGGAGGGCACACAGCTGTTGCTGGTGGCGAACGAAGATTTTTGCGCCTGGCAGCCGAAGCCCGACAGCTTCTGAGCCTCATAAAAAAAGCGACGGGATTAACCGTCGCTTTTGCGTTTAAGCCTTTGTAGCGTGCGCGCTTATTTCGCCTGCTCGCGCGCGATGGCGCGGTAGCCAATATCTTTACGGCAGAAGCAGTCATCCCAGTGAATATCTTCCGCTAAGCGGTAAGCGCGCGCCTGCGCCTGGGCAACGCTGTCGCCCAGCGCGGTGACGCACAGCACGCGCCCGCCGCTGGTGACGACGTGGTCGTCGTCGCGCAACGTCGTGCCGGCATGGAAGACTTTGCCATCGCCGTTCGCGATCTCTTCAATCGGCAGACCGTGGATCACATCACCCGTGCGGTAGTCGCCCGGATAGCCCCCAGCGGCCATGACGACGCCCAGCGACGGGCGCGGATCCCATCGCGATTTCACCGTATCGAGTTTGCCGTCGCAGGCGGCCAGGCAAAGCTCAACCAGATCGGACTGCAAACGCATCATGATCGGCTGCGTTTCCGGGTCGCCAAAGCGGCAGTTGAACTCGATAACCTTCGGGTTGCCCTGCTTGTCGATCATCAGACCTGCGTACAGGAAGCCGGTGTAGGTATTGCCTTCCGCCGCCATGCCGCGCACGGTTGGCCATATGATGCGTTCCATCGTGCGCTGGAAAACCTCATCGGTGACGACCGGTGCCGGGGAATAGGCGCCCATACCACCGGTGTTCAGGCCGGTGTCGCCATCGCCCACGCGTTTATGATCCTGGCTGGTGGCCATCGGCTCCACATGCTCGCCATCCACCATCACAATAAAGCTGGCCTCTTCGCCATCCAGGAACTCTTCGACGACGATGCGGTGGCCCGCGTCGCCAAACGCATTGCCCGCCAGCATGTCCAGCACCGCCGCTTCGGCTTCGGCAAGCGTCATCGCCACGATAACGCCTTTACCGGCCGCCAGGCCGTCGGCCTTGATAACAATCGGCGCGCCTTTTTCACGAATATACGCCAGCGCCGGTTCGGTCTCGGTAAAGTTCTGGTATTCCGCCGTCGGGATGCGATGGCGCGCCAGGAAATCTTTCGTGAAGGCTTTTGAGCCTTCGAGCTGCGCGGCGCCTTTGGTTGGCCCGAAGATTTTCAGGCCCGCGGCGCGAAACGCGTCCACCACGCCGATAACCAGCGGCGCTTCCGGCCCGACAATCGTCAGATCGATGTTTTCCGCCTGCGCAAAGCTCAGCAGCGCCGGAATGTCGGTCGGGCTGATGGCGACGTTTTGCAGCGCAGGCTCAAGCGCCGTACCGGCGTTGCCCGGTGCCACAAAAACGGTTTCAACCTGCGGCGACTGGACGGCTTTCCAGGCCAGCGCGTGCTCGCGCCCGCCGTTGCCAATAACTAATACTTTCATCGTAGCTCCGTGATTAATGGCGGAAATGGCGCATATCAGTGAAGATCATGGCGATGCCGTGTTCGTCGGCGGCGGCGATCACTTCGTCATCGCGAATCGAACCGCCCGGCTGGATAACACAGGTGATGCCCACGGCCGCGGCGGCGTCGATGCCGTCACGGAACGGGAAGAACGCGTCGGAGGCCATCGCCGAGCCTTTGACTTCCAGGCCTTCATCGCCAGCTTTGATACCCGCGATTTTAGCGGAATAGACGCGGCTCATCTGGCCGGCGCCAATGCCGATGGTCATGTTATCGCGCGCATAAACAATGGCGTTGGATTTCACGAATTTCGCCACTTTCCAGCAGAAGAGCGCGTCGCGCAGCTCCTGTTCGGTCGGCTGGCGTTTTGTCACTACACGCAGATCGGCTTCGGTCACCATGCCCAGATCGCGGTCCTGGACCAGCAGGCCGCCATTAACGCGTTTGAAATCGAGGCCCGGTACGCGAGAGTGCCATTCGCCGCACACCAGTACGCGCACGTTTTGCTTCGCGGCGGTGATTTTCAGGGCTTCTTCACTGGCAGATGGCGCAATGATGACTTCAACGAACTGGCGAGAAACGATCGCCTGCGCGGTTTCGGCATCCAGCTCGCGGTTAAAGGCGATGATGCCGCCAAAGGCGGACGTCGGGTCGGTTTTATAAGCGCGGTCATAGGCGTCGAGAATCGAGCTGCTGACGGCAACGCCGCACGGGTTGGCATGCTTCACAATCACGCAGGCCGGTTCGCTGAATTCCTTCACGCACTCCAGCGCGGCGTCGGTATCGGCGATGTTGTTATAAGAGAGCGCTTTACCCTGAGCCTGGCGGGCGGTCGCGACAGACGCTTCTTTAATTTCTTCTTCTATATAGAAGGCAGCCTGCTGATGGCTGTTCTCGCCGTAACGCATATCCTGCTTCTTAATAAAGTTCAGGTTGAGGGTGCGTGGGAAGCGGCCAGCAGGGGCAGTGGTTTCGCCATGATAAGCAGGCACCAGGCTGCCGAAGTAGTTGGCGATCATGCTGTCATACGCGGCCGTATGCTCGAAGGCTTTAATGGCGAGATCGAAACGCGTAGTAAAGGACAACGAGCCGTTATTCGCATCCAGCTCTTCAATAATAGCGGTGTAGTCGCTGCTCTTTACCACAATGGCGACATCTTTATGGTTCTTGGCGGCGGAGCGGACCATCGTCGGGCCGCCGATATCGATATTCTCAACCGCGTCTTCCAGCGTGCAGCCTTCGCGCGCGACCGTCTGCGCGAACGGGTAGAGGTTCACCACCACCATATCAATCGGGGAGATCGCATGCTGCGCCATGATCTCGTCGTCCTGGCCGCGACGACCCAGAATGCCGCCGTGGACTTTCGGGTGCAGGGTTTTGACGCGGCCGTCCATCATCTCCGGGAAGCCCGTGTAGTCGGAGACTTCCGTCACCGGCAGACCAGCTTCCGCCAGCAGCCGAGCCGTACCGCCCGTAGAGAGGAGCTCAACCCCACGCGTTGAGAGTGCGCGGGCGAAGTCGACGATACCGGCTTTGTCAGAAACGCTGAGCAGAGCGCGGCGTACAGGACGAGGTTGTTGCATGTATAAATCCCCTGGATTTGATCATTACAGAAGAGCGTTAGCGAAATTCCAGCCATTTTTTACTGAAATGTAGCTCACGCTCCTGAAAAAGCGTGCGTCGTAAACAGGGCTGCATTGTAGCGAAAACGTTTGCGTGGCGCTCGCGAAATTTCGGGGCGTGGTCGGTTTGTGGATAACTCTGTGTGCAAATGGGTATAAACCGGGGTTTTGCTGGGGAATGCAGCAGTCAGTCATTTTTATGCGATTTATGTGTTGCGGGCTCAGGAGAACTCCCTATAATGCGCCTCCATCGACACGGCGCTGATGACGAACATCACACAGCGACGGTGAGTCGGAAAGAGAAAAATCCTGAAATTAAGGGTTGACTCTGAAAGAGGAAAGCGTAATATACGCCACCTCGCGACAGCAGGCTGAATGCCGCGTCGCACCGCTCTTTAACAATTTATCAGACAATCTGTGTGGGCACTCGGGGCACTGATATCTTAACGTCTACGGACGATAAACGAATATCAAGTCTCAAGTGAACAACAGTTAATTCATTACGAACTAACAGTTTAATTCTTTGAGCATCAGACTTTTAATTGAAGAGTTTGATCATGGCTCAGATTGAACGCTGGCGGCAGGCCTAACACATGCAAGTCGAACGGTAACAGAGAGCAGCTTGCTGCTCTGCTGACGAGTGGCGGACGGGTGAGTAATGTCTGGGAAACTGCCTGATGGAGGGGGATAACTACTGGAAACGGTAGCTAATACCGCATAACGTCTTCGGACCAAAGTGGGGGACCTTCGGGCCTCATGCCATCAGATGTGCCCAGATGGGATTAGCTAGTAGGTGGGGTAACGGCTCACCTAGGCGACGATCCCTAGCTGGTCTGAGAGGATGACCAGCCACACTGGAACTGAGACACGGTCCAGACTCCTACGGGAGGCAGCAGTGGGGAATATTGCACAATGGGCGCAAGCCTGATGCAGCCATGCCGCGTGTATGAAGAAGGCCTTCGGGTTGTAAAGTACTTTCAGCGAGGAGGAAGGGATTGTGGTTAATAACCACAGTCATTGACGTTACTCGCAGAAGAAGCACCGGCTAACTCCGTGCCAGCAGCCGCGGTAATACGGAGGGTGCAAGCGTTAATCGGAATTACTGGGCGTAAAGCGCACGCAGGCGGTCTGTTAAGTCAGATGTGAAATCCCCGGGCTCAACCTGGGAACTGCATTTGAAACTGGCAGGCTTGAGTCTCGTAGAGGGGGGTAGAATTCCAGGTGTAGCGGTGAAATGCGTAGAGATCTGGAGGAATACCGGTGGCGAAGGCGGCCCCCTGGACGAAGACTGACGCTCAGGTGCGAAAGCGTGGGGAGCAAACAGGATTAGATACCCTGGTAGTCCACGCCGTAAACGATGTCGACTTGGAGGTTGTGCCCTTGAGGCGTGGCTTCCGGAGCTAACGCGTTAAGTCGACCGCCTGGGGAGTACGGCCGCAAGGTTAAAACTCAAATGAATTGACGGGGGCCCGCACAAGCGGTGGAGCATGTGGTTTAATTCGATGCAACGCGAAGAACCTTACCTGGTCTTGACATCCAGAGAATCCTGCAGAGATGCGGGAGTGCCTTCGGGAACTCTGAGACAGGTGCTGCATGGCTGTCGTCAGCTCGTGTTGTGAAATGTTGGGTTAAGTCCCGCAACGAGCGCAACCCTTATCCTTTGTTGCCAGCACGTGATGGTGGGAACTCAAAGGAGACTGCCGGTGATAAACCGGAGGAAGGTGGGGATGACGTCAAGTCATCATGGCCCTTACGACCAGGGCTACACACGTGCTACAATGGCGCATACAAAGAGAAGCGAACTCGCGAGAGCAAGCGGACCTCATAAAGTGCGTCGTAGTCCGGATTGGAGTCTGCAACTCGACTCCATGAAGTCGGAATCGCTAGTAATCGTGGATCAGAATGCCACGGTGAATACGTTCCCGGGCCTTGTACACACCGCCCGTCACACCATGGGAGTGGGTTGCAAAAGAAGTAGGTAGCTTAACCTTCGGGAGGGCGCTTACCACTTTGTGATTCATGACTGGGGTGAAGTCGTAACAAGGTAACCGTAGGGGAACCTGCGGTTGGATCACCTCCTTACCTGAAAGATACAACCTCGTAGTGCTCACACAGATTGTCTGATAGAAAGTAAAGAAGCAGGGTTGTCTGCGAAAGCGAAGTCCCTTTCGTCTAGAGGCCCAGGACACCGCCCTTTCACGGCGGTAACAGGGGTTCGAATCCCCTAAGGGACGCCACCTGCTGGTAATGAGTGAAAGGCGTTACCGATTAATATCTCAAAACTGACTGTAAAGTCACGTTTGAGATATTTGCTCTTTAACAATCCGGAACAAGCTGAAAATTGAAACAGACACGCTGTTGCATTCTTCCGTAAACAAGGAATGCGCGGTGTGTCAGAGTCTCTCAAACTCGCAGCGCGAAGACTTCTTCGGGTTGTGAGGTTAAGCGAACAAGCGTACACGGTGGATGCCCTGGCAGTCAGAGGCGATGAAGGACGTGCTAATCTGCGAAAAGCGCCGGTAAGGTGATATGAACCGTTATAACCGGCGATGTCCGAATGGGGAAACCCGGTGCACTTCGGTGCATCATCGTTTGATGAATACATAGTCAAACGAGGCGAACCGGGGGAACTGAAACATCTAAGTACCCCGAGGAAAAGAAATCAACCGAGATTCCCCCAGTAGCGGCGAGCGAACGGGGAACAGCCCAGAGCCTGAATCAGCGTGTGTGTCAGTGGAACGGTCTGGAAAGGCCGGCGATACAGGGTGACAGCCCCGTACACGAAGGCACACAGGTTGTGAGCTCGATGAGTAGGGCGGGACACGTGATATCCTGTCTGAAGATGGGGGGACCATCCTCCAAGGCTAAATACTCCTGACTGACCGATAGTGAACCAGTACCGTGAGGGAAAGGCGAAAAGAACCCCGGCGAGGGGAGTGAAACAGAACCTGAAACCGTGTACGTACAAGCAGTGGGAGCCTTCGTAAGAGGGTGACTGCGTACCTTTTGTATAATGGGTCAGCGACTTATATTCTGTAGCAAGGTTAACCGCATAGGGGAGCCGAAGGGAAACCGAGTCTTAATTGGGCGTTAAGTTGCAGGGTATAGACCCGAAACCCGGTGATCTAGCCATGGGCAGGTTGAAGGTTGGGTAACACTAACTGGAGGACCGAACCGACTAATGTTGAAAAATTAGCGGATGACCTGTGGCTGGGGGTGAAAGGCCAATCAAACCGGGAGATAGCTGGTTCTCCCCGAAAGCTATTTAGGTAGCGCCTCGTGAACTCATCTCCGGGGGTAGAGCACTGTTTCGGCTAGGGGGCCATCCCGGCTTACCAACCCGATGCAAACTGCGAATACCGGAGAATGTTATCACGGGAGACACACGGCGGGTGCTAACGTCCGTCGTGAAGAGGGAAACAACCCAGACCGCCAGCTAAGGTCCCAAAGTCATGGTTAAGTGGGAAACGATGTGGGAAGGCCCAGACAGCCAGGATGTTGGCTTAGAAGCAGCCATCATTTAAAGAAAGCGTAATAGCTCACTGGTCGAGTCGGCCTGCGCGGAAGATGTAACGGGGCTAAACCATGCACCGAAGCTGCGGCAGCGACACTATGTGTTGTTGGGTAGGGGAGCGTTCTGTAAGCCTGTGAAGGTGTGCTGTGAGGCATGCTGGAGGTATCAGAAGTGCGAATGCTGACATAAGTAACGATAAAGCGGGTGAAAAGCCCGCTCGCCGGAAGACCAAGGGTTCCTGTCCAACGTTAATCGGGGCAGGGTGAGTCGACCCCTAAGGCGAGGCCGAAAGGCGTAGTCGATGGGAAACAGGTTAATATTCCTGTACTTGGTGTTACTGCGAAGGGGGGACGGAGAAGGCTATGTCGGCCGGGCGACGGTTGTCCCGGTTTAAGCGTGTAGGCTGACTTTCCAGGCAAATCCGGAAAGTTAAGGCTGAGGCGTGATGACGAGGCACCACGGTGCTGAAGTGACAAATGCCCTGCTTCCAGGAAAAGCCTCTAAGCATCAGGTAACATCAAATCGTACCCCAAACCGACACAGGTGGTCAGGTAGAGAATACCAAGGCGCTTGAGAGAACTCGGGTGAAGGAACTAGGCAAAATGGTGCCGTAACTTCGGGAGAAGGCACGCTGACATGTAGGTGAAGCCCCTGCGGGTGGAGCTGAAGTCAGTCGAAGATACCAGCTGGCTGCAACTGTTTATTAAAAACACAGCACTGTGCAAACACGAAAGTGGACGTATACGGTGTGACGCCTGCCCGGTGCCGGAAGGTTAATTGATGGGGTTATCGCAAGAGAAGCTCCTGATCGAAGCCCCGGTAAACGGCGGCCGTAACTATAACGGTCCTAAGGTAGCGAAATTCCTTGTCGGGTAAGTTCCGACCTGCACGAATGGCGTAATGATGGCCAGGCTGTCTCCACCCGAGACTCAGTGAAATTGAACTCGCTGTGAAGATGCAGTGTACCCGCGGCAAGACGGAAAGACCCCGTGAACCTTTACTACAGCTTGACACTGAACATTGAGCCTTGATGTGTAGGATAGGTGGGAGGCTTTGAAGCGTGGACGCCAGTCTGCGTGGAGCCAACCTTGAAATACCACCCTTTAATGTTTGATGTTCTAACCTGGCGCCGTGATCCGGCGTGGGGACAGTGTCTGGTGGGTAGTTTGACTGGGGCGGTCTCCTCCCAAAGTGTAACGGAGGAGCACGAAGGTCAGCTAATCCTGGTCGGACATCAGGAGGTTAGTGCAATGGCATAAGCTGGCTTGACTGCGAGAGTGACGGCTCGAGCAGGTGCGAAAGCAGGTCATAGTGATCCGGTGGTTCTGTATGGAAGGGCCATCGCTCAACGGATAAAAGGTACTCCGGGGATAACAGGCTGATACCGCCCAAGAGTTCATATCGACGGCGGTGTTTGGCACCTCGATGTCGGCTCATCACATCCTGGGGCTGAAGTAGGTCCCAAGGGTATGGCTGTTCGCCATTTAAAGTGGTACGCGAGCTGGGTTTAGAACGTCGTGAGACAGTTCGGTCCCTATCTGCCGTGGGCGCTGGAGAATTGAGGGGGGCTGCTCCCAGTACGAGAGGACCGGAGTGGACGCATCACTGGTGTTCGGGTTGTCATGCCAATGGCACTGCCCGGTAGCTAAATGCGGAAGAGATAAGTGCTGAAAGCATCTAAGCACGAAACTTGCCCCGAGATGAGTTCTCCCTGACTCCTTGAGAGTCCTGAAGGAACGTTGAAGACGACGACGTTGATAGGCCGGGTGTGTAAGCGCAGCGATGCGTTGAGCTAACCGGTACTAATGAACCGTGAGGCTTAACCTTACAACGCCAAAGAAGTCTGGCGTGTTGAGAGAGATATTCAGCTTGTGACGGATAAACGTTCATGGCGAAAGCGGTGGACGGACAGAATTTGCCTGGCGGCTGTAGCGCGGTGGTCCCACCTGACCCCATGCCGAACTCAGAAGTGAAACGCCGTAGCGCCGATGGTAGTGTGGGGCCTCCCCATGCGAGAGTAGGGAACTGCCAGGCATCAAATTTAGTGTGCTGATATGGCTCAGTTGGTAGAGCGCACCCTTGGTAAGGGTGAGGTCCCCAGTTCGACTCTGGGTATCAGCACCAGTTTTTCGGTTAAAGTTCGGCATTTAAAAAGAATTTGTCTGGCGGCTGTAGCGCGGTGGTCCCACCTGACCCCATGCCGAACTCAGAAGTGAAACGCCGTAGCGCCGATGGTAGTGTGGGGCCTCCCCATGCGAGAGTAGGGAACTGCCAGACATCAATTAAAGAACCCCTCAGCACTGCTGAGGGGTTTTTGCTTTTATACGATCCACGATTTAATACCCACCGATACTCTTCGCTTCTTTACCCTTAATATTCTTCTGCATCCGAATGCCGCTTTTTCATTGTCCTGCGACTCGCCGCGCCGGCAGAAACCATGTTTTCCTCTTTACTCTGGGGTATAAAATTAAAAAATAATGCGCCCCACCATAACGGCGGGGCGAAAGGAATATCAGTGAATAACCTGAGAGAGAAATGCGCGGGTACGTTCTGACTGCGGATTTGAGAAAAATGCCTGCGGCGGCGCCTCCTCTACAATCTCGCCGCGATCCATAAAGATGACCCGATCCGCCACCGTACGCGCAAAACCCATTTCGTGGGTAACGCATAACATCGTCATACCGGATTCAGCAAGGCCAATCATGGTATCGAGCACTTCTTTGACCATCTCCGGATCGAGCGCCGACGTCGGCTCATCAAACAGCATAATTTTCGGTTTCATGCATAACGAACGGGCAATCGCCACGCGTTGCTGCTGTCCGCCGGAGATCTGCCCCGGGAATTTATGCGCATGCTCTGCAATACGCACCCTTTCCAGATAATGCATCGCCAGCGCTTCCGCCTCTTTTTTAGGAAGCTTACGCACCCAAATCGGCGCCAGCGTACAGTTCTGCAATACGGTCAGGTGAGGGAACAGATTAAAGTGCTGAAACACCATCCCCACTTCGGTACGTACCTTTTCGATATTGCGCAGATCGTCGTTCAGTTCAATACCGTCGACGACAATGCGCCCTTGCTGATGTTCTTCCAGATGATTGATACAGCGGATCGTGGTCGATTTCCCGGAACCCGAGGGCCCGCACAATACGATGCGCTCCCCTTGTTTCACCTTCAGGTTAATATCTTTAAGTACGTGAAACTGTCCGTACCATTTATTCACGTTTTCCAGCGTAATCATCGCGTCGGCAGGCTGCAGTGTTATTTGACTCATGGTTATCCTCAGTGCGGCGTACGCCCGGTGTGAAAGCGCTTTTCCAGATGCTGGCTGTAGCGCGACATGCTAAAGCAGAAGATCCAGTAGATCAGCGCGGCGAAAACATAGCCCTCCGTCGACATCCCGAGCCAGGCGGGATCGACAGTCGCCTGTTGGACGCTGCTGAACAGATCGAAAAGCCCGATAATAATGACCAGACTCGTATCTTTAAAAAGGGCGATGATGGTATTGACCAGACCCGGTATCACAAGCTTCAGCGCCTGCGGCAGGATCACCAGCCCCTGCGTTTTCCAGTAGCCCAGCGCCAGTGATTCCGCGGCCTCGTACTGGCCCTTGGGCAGCGCCTGTAACCCACCACGCACCACTTCCGCCACATAGGCGGACTGGAACAGAATTACCCCGACCAGCGCGCGAATAAGCTTGTCGATGCTGGTTCCTTCCGCCATAAACAGCGGCAGCATCACGGATGACATAAACAGTACCGTGATAAGCGGTACGCCGCGCCAGAACTCAATAAAAATCACCGAGAGCACCCGCACCACCGGCATCCGGGAGCGACGCCCCAGCGCCAGCAGGATCCCCAGCGGCAGCGCGCCGGCTATTCCCACCGAGGCGATAATCAGCGTCAGCGTAAGTCCGCCCCACTGGCGGGTTTCGACGCGCTCCAGTCCCAGAAAACCGCCATACAGCAGCCACCACACCACAACGGGATATGCGATGGCCCAGCACGCGATATAGCGACCGCGCTGCGGCAGAGATTTCCAGAATATTGGCACAATCGAGACCAGACCGATAATCAGCGCCAGATTAATGCGCCAGCGTTCGTTGTGCGGGTAGAGCCCATACATAAACTGGCCGAAGCGGGCATGAATAAATACCCAGCAGGCGCCTTCTTTGGTGCAGTCGGCGCGGGTGCTGCCTACCCAGTTGGCCTGAAAAAACGCCCAGTTCAGCAGCGGCGGGATAAGCTCCCACATCATCCAGAGACAAAACAGCGTCAGCAGGCTATTACTCCAGCTGGAGAACAGGTTTTTGCGCATCCAGACCAGCGCGCCGCGGTTAACCGGACGCGCAGGAGCAGGCGATATCGCATTCGTCGTCATGGTTTAGCGCTCCACCAGGGCTATACGCCGGTTATAAAGGTTCATCAGGAGTGAAATCGACAGACTGATAATCAGGTAGACCGACATTGTGATAGCGATCGTTTCAATCGCCTGTCCGGTCTGGTTCAGCACCGTACCGGCAAACAGCGACACCATATCGGGGTAACCGATAGCGGCCGCCAGTGATGAGTTTTTCACAATGTTCAGATACTGGCTGGTTAATGGCGGAATAATGACGCGCATCGCCTGCGGAATAATCACCTGCCACAGCGTGACCGGGTTCGGCAGGCCTAACGACCGGGCCGCCTCATGCTGGCCGTGCGGGACGGACAAAATCCCGGCGCGGATAATCTCAGCGATAAAGGCGGAGGTATAAACAGAAAGCGCCAGCGTCAGCGCCGCCAGTTCCGGGATGAGCGCCAGCCCGCCGCGGAAGTTAAATCCGCGCAGCGCAGGCACATCCCAGTGCAGCGCGGGGCCGAACGCCAGATGCGCCAGCAATGGCAACACAATGATAAGTAACAGCAGCGTCGGCCAGGTACGCCGCAGCTGGCCCGTTTTCATCTGATGCTTTTTATTAAAGCGATACAACCCGGCGGAAAGTATTAGCGCGATAACCAGCGCGGCGATAAAGGCCAGTGCGCCTTCTCCCGCCTCAGGCGACGGCAGGTAAAGCCCGCGGTTGCTTAAAAACGCCAGATCGAACGCGCTCACTGCCTGCCGGGGGCCCGGTAAGTTACGCAGTACCGCGAAATACCAGAAGAAGATCTGTAACAGCGGCGGAATATTGCGGAAGGTCTCGATATAAATAGTGGAGAGTTTACGCAGCAGCCAGTTATCGGAGAGACGCGCAAGGCCGATAAAGAAGCCGAGAAACGAGGCGAAAACGATACAGAGCGCGGAGACCAGCAGCGTATTCATCAGACCGACCAGGAAAACGCGGCCATACGTATCGCCTTCCTGGTAATCAATCAGATGCTGAACGATGCCAAACCCGGCGCTGCGTTCGAGAAACGCAAACCCCGAGGTAATACCCCGGCTGTTCAGGTTGGTAATGGTGTTATGAATTAAATACGCGGCGATGCCAAGCACGACAGCAATCGCCACAATCTGGTACAGCCACGCGCGAACCGCAGGGCTGGAAAGGGAGAGAGGTCCTTTCACGCCAGGGCGTCGATGCAACATAGGTAAACCTCAGGCAACCATAACTCTGGGCTGGGCGTCGCCAGGGCGACGCCCGTAACGGCATACTGCTTAACGCACCGGCGGCGCGTACTGAATACCGCCTTTATTCCAGAGGTTGTTCTGGCCGCGTTTGATCTTCAGCGGGCTTTCCTGGCCGACGTTACGCTCGAAGATCTCGCCATAGTTACCGACCTGCTTGATGATGTTATAAGCCCACTTATTATCCAGCTTCAGATCCTTGCCGTAGTCGCCTTCTTTGCCTAACAGATGCGCCATATCCGGCGTGGAAGGATTCGCCGCTTTGGCGTCCACGTTTTTAGAATCGATACCCATCTCTTCGGCGTTCAGCATGGCGAACAGCGTCCAGCGCACAATGGAGAACCACTCCTCATCGCCGCGGCGAACAACCGGGCCCAGCGGTTCTTTAGAGATCACTTCCGGCAGGACAATCCATTCGGCCGGGTTGCTAAGCTTAATGCGCAGCGCGTAGAGCTGAGACTGGTCGGAGGCCAGCGTATCGCAGCGCCCGGATTCCAGCGCTTTGGCTGACTCATCGGAACGATCGAAGGTCACCGGCGTATATTTCATATTGTTGGCTTTAAAATAATCCGCCACGTTCAGCTCGGTGTCAGTACCGGCCTGGATACACACGGTTGCGCCATCCAGCTCTTTAGCGCTTTTCAGGCCTGCTTTGTTATGGGTCAGGAAGCCGATACCGTCGTAATAGGTGACGCCCGTAAACGACATGCCCATGCCCGCATCGCGTGATGACGTCCAGGTGGTATTACGGGACAGCACATCCACTTCGCCGGATTGCAGCGCGGTGAAGCGCTCTTTCGCGGTCAGCGGGGTATATTTCACTTTTGACGCGTCGCCAAAGACAGCAGCAGCCACGCCGCGGCAGACATCAACGTCGATACCGGTAAACTTGCCGCCGGCATCCGCATAGGAAAAGCCCGGCAAACCGTCACTGATGCCGCACTGCACAAAACCTTTCTTTTTCACACTGTCCAGCGTGGCGCCGGCATGGGCCTGGTTAGCAACGGCGAGCAGCGTGCCTGCGGCGGCCAGAGTGGCGATCATCATCTTCTTCATAATGCATCCTGTGTGGCGAGAATTATCGTTATAGATATAAGGCGACCGGGAGGCGCCAGTTTGCTGTCTGTGGCATAAGCCATAGGGGGTAAAGCAAAGGGAGTGCCAGGTTTACATCAGCCCAAAAAAGCCATGCGCAGATGTATTAAGCGAAGTGTAGACAGAAAAAGAAAAAATAATCGCACTGAAAAAGTGCAAAAAGACAATACGCGCCACATTTTGGAGCAAAATAATCAGCGCTTTTATTCAGGCGGCTGGAGAGTAATTTACTGCGTTAATATTGCCGGAACAAGCATCGGAAAAACCGGTGAGAGAACTCATGCGGGGAATGAAAATAACGAGGCGTTGAGGGTAAAGAAGACGTCCGTTTTATGACGTCTTTTTTATTATGCGCCAAAGCAATGCCAAAATTTTACCTTATGACAAAACTCTGCACCGTTTTAAAGCAGCGAGGCGGGCGTGGATCGGCCCGCCGATTTTCGCTTATTTACTCAGCGCGATAATGCCCATCGTTAACCCGGCGAGCGCGGCGGCACCGCCCGCGACGGCGCCTGCGGTTTCCCAGTTATCCTGCGTGGTGCCTTTCATGCAGGTGTTGGTATGAACCAGACGGCCCTGATCGTCATAAACCGGCACGCAAGGAGAATCATGGGCGCAGCCAGCCAGTAACGTACACAGCAGCGCGGCGGGAATTAGTTTTTTCATCATTCACCTCTACAGAATAAATTGTCGTCCCGAAACGATTCGAACACAGAAATCATTTATCGACAGCGGCCAATAAAAGAAGGTTATCACGCGTCTGGTGATGCGTTGAGCAGACAATAATTGCAATTCATGTGAAATGTAAAAAAGATGGATGAACAGGGCGTGAAACGGGGTTAATGTGAAGAAATTATGAAGAATGGCGCTTTACGTTATCCCGTACCGTTACGATGCAGGGAATAATAAGCTAATGACAATAAGGAGTTATGGTATTTGCAATGATAAAGCAAAATACAAAATCAGATAAGCGGAATAAAACAAGGCGCCACGCTGGCGCCCTGTAATTAGCATTTACGCATTGCCATTCGGTTTTATAAAACGTCGGCGGACCACCACGAAGAACACAGGAACGAAGAAAATCGCCAGCAGCGTGGCGCTCAGCATACCGCCCATCACGCCGGTGCCGACCGCGTTCTGCGCGCCGCTTCTCGCGCCGTTATTCAGCACCAGCGGCAGCACGCCGAGAATAAACGCCAGCGATGTCATCAGAATAGGGCGCAGACGTAAGCGCACCGCTTCAAGCGTCGCCTCCGTCAGGCTGCGGCCTTCTTTTTCCATCAGGTCTTTGGCGAACTCAACAATCAGAATGGCGTTTTTCGCCGACAGTCCAATGGTTGTCAGCAGGCCTACCTGGAAATAGACGTCATTATTGAGCCCGCGCAGCGAGGCTGCCAGCAGCGCGCCGATAATCCCCAGCGGCACCACCAGCATCACCGAAAACGGAATCGACCAGCTTTCATAGAGCGCCGCCAGGCACAGGAACACGACCACCAGCGAAATAGCGTATAACGCGGGCGCCTGGTTGCCGGAAAGGCGTTCCTGATAAGAGAGCCCGGTCCAGTCGTAGCCAATGCCAGAAGGCAGTTTCGCGGCGAGGCTCTCCATAAGCGCCATCGCTTCGCCGGTACTTCTGCCAGGGGCCGCCTCACCCAGAATTTCCATGGATGGCATCCCGTTGTAACGCTCCAGGCGGGGTGAGCCGTAGATCCAGTGCGAGGTGGTAAACGCGGAGAGCGGCACCATATCGCCGCCGCTGCCGCGCACGTAAATAGCGCCGATATCCGACGGCAACATACGGAACGTCGCATCGGCCTGAACGTAGACTTTTTTCACGCGGCCCCGGTCGATAAAATCGTTAACATAAGTGCCGCCCAGCGCCGTCATAATCGTCTGGTTGATATCCGGAATCGACACGCCCAGCGCCTGCGCTTTCTCCTGATCCACATCCAGCTTGAACTGCGGCGTATCCTCAAGCCCATTCGGGCGCACGCGCGTCAGCACATCCGGATGCTCATGAACCATACCGAGTAACTGATTGCGCGCCTGCGTCAGTGCGCCATGCCCAAGGTTGGCCTGGTCTTTCAGCTCGAAGTCAAAACCGGTCGCGGTGCCCAGTTCAAGGATAGCCGGCAGGTTAAACGGGAAAACCAGCCCGTCCTGGATTTTGCTGAAGGCATGGCTGGCGCGGGAGACAATCGCCCCGACGCTGTTTTCATGGCCAGGGCGCGCCTCCCAGGGCTTAAGGCTGATAAACGCGATCCCGGCGTTTTGCCCCTGACCGCTGAAGCTAAAGCCGCTAACGGTAAACACCGATTCCACATTGGCTTTTTCATCGTTGAGATAGTAATGCGTCACCTGATCGAGCACCTGCTGGGTGCGCGCCTGCGTCGCGCCTGACGGCAGCTGCACCATCGTCATAAAGACGCCCTGATCTTCCTCAGGCAGGAAGGATGTCGGCAGGCGGACAAACAGCACCGTCATCCCCGCGACAATCAGCAGATAGAGCAAAAGATAGCGCCCGGTTTTATGCAGAATGCCGCCGACGCTCTGGGTGTAATGATTCACGCTTAAGTCAAAGCGCGCGTTAAACCAGACGAAAAATTTCGCTTTCTGCGCGTGGTGATCGTCACTTACCGGTTTAAGCAGCGTGGCGCACAGGGCGGGGGTGAGTATCAGCGCCACCAGCACGGAAAGCGCCATAGAAGAAACGATGGTGACGGAAAACTGCCGGTAGATAGCGCCGGTCGAGCCGCCAAAGAACGCCATCGGCACGAAAACGGCGGAGAGCACCATCGCGATCCCCACCAGCGCGCCCTGAATCTGCGACATCGACAGCTGCGTCGCCTCTTTAGGCGGCAGTTTCTCTTCCACCATCACGCGCTCGACGTTCTCGACCACTACGATGGCGTCATCCACCAGCAGCCCTATCGCCAGCACCATGCCAAACATCGTCAGGGTATTAATGGAATAGCCGAACGCCGCCAGCACCGCGAAGGTGCCGAGCAGCACCACCGGCACGGCGATGGTAGGGATAAGCGTCGCCCGCAGGTTTTGCAGGAACAGATACATCACCAGGAAAACCAGGACGATGGCTTCAAACAGCGTCTTCACCACTTCGTGAATGGAGATTTTCACAAACGGCGTGGTGTCGTAGGGGTAAACCACCTTCATGCCCTGCGGGAAATAGCGCTGTAAATCGGCAAGCGTCGTCTTGATCGCCTCTGCGGTATCCAGCGCGTTGGCGCCGGTGGCGAGTTTAATTCCAAGCCCCGTGGCGGGCTGACCGTTGATTTTGGTCAGCATATTGTAGTTCTCGCCGCCAAGCTCAATGCGCGCCACGTCGCGTAACCGCACCTGCGAGCCGTCCGGATTAACTTTCAGCATCACCCGGCCAAACTCCTGCGGATCTTTAAGCCGCGTCTGGGCGATGATTGACGCGTTAAGCTGTTGCCCCGGCACGGCGGGCGTGCCGCCGAGCTGGCCTGCGGCTATCTGGTTATTCTGCGCTTTCAGCTGATTAATAATATCCAGCGGCGTGAGCTGGTAGTTATTCATCGCATGGGTATCAAGCCAGATGCGCATGGCGTACTGCGCGCCGAACAGCTGCACGTCGCCGACGCCGTTGGTGCGGCTGATGGTGTCTTTAACGTCTGAAGAGACGTAGTCGGCGATATCTTCCTGCGTCAGTAACGGGTTGTCGCTGATAAACCCGGCGACCAGCAGAAAGCTGCTGCTGGATTTCTCGACGCTCACGCCCTGTTGCTGAACCTCCTGCGGCAGCAGCGGCATCGCAAGCTGCAGTTTGTTCTGTACCTGCACCTGGGCGATATCCGGATCGGTACCGGACGTAAAGGTCAGCGTGACGGTCACGCCGCCCGCGGAGTCGCTGGTGGAGGACATATACATCAGATTATCGATGCCGTTCATGTTCTGTTCGATAACCTGCGTCACTGTATCCTGTACCGTCTGCGCATCGGCGCCCGGGTAAGTGGCCGAAACAGCGATGGCTGGCGGGGCGATGGTCGGATACTGGGCGATGGGCAGTTGCAGAATAGCCAGCGCGCCCGCCATCATCATGATGATGGCCAGAACCCAGGCGAAAATGGGGCGTTGAATAAAAAAGTTAGCCATGACGTCACCTTATTTCACAGGTGTGGAAACAGGCGTGACGACCGCGCCCGGATGCGCTTTTTGCAGCCCGCTGATGATGACTTTCTCGCCCGTTTTGAGCCCGCTGGTGACGAGCCAGCTCTCTTTAATGGCCTGGCTTGTGGTGACGCTGCGGTTTTCCACCTGGTTTTTCTCATTAACGACCATGACCATCGCCTCGCCGCGCGGGGTGCGCGTCACACCCTGTTGAGGCACCAGAATGGCGTCAGGCTGAATGCCTTCGTGAATGCGGGCGCGCACGAACATCCCTGGCAGCAGGAGATGCTGCGGGTTCGGGAAAATAGCGCGCAGCGTAATGGAGCCGGTGCTTTCATCGACGGTGACGTCGGAGAATTGCAACTGGCCTTTCAGCGGATAGGTGTCGCCGTTTTCCATCACCAGTTCGACGTTGCCGTCACTGGCTTCTTTTTCAACGCTCCCCTGGGCCATCGCGTTTTTCAGGCGCAGGAAGTCGGTGCTGGATTGCGTGACGTCCACATACATCGGGTCGAGCTGCTGCACCGTCGCCAGTTCGCTCGCCTGGCTGCTGGTGACAAGCGCGCCTTCGGTGACATTCGATTTACCGATGCGACCAGTGATCGGCGAGGTGACTTTCGTCCAGGCCAGATTGATTCTGGCGCTCTCCAGCGCCGCTTTCGCCGCCGCCACGCTCGCCTCGGCCTGATGGGCACTTGCTACCGCCTCGTCATACTCCTGCTTGCTGATGTACTGCGTGTCCGTCAGCGCCGCGTAGCGTTTTACCGTCAGGCGGGCCATCCCGGCCGCGGCCTGGGCTTTCGCGAGATCCCCTCTGGCGCTCTGCCACGCCGCCTGATACATCGCCGGATCGATCTGGTAGAGCGAGTCGCCTGCGTTCACATCCGCGCCTTCGGTAAAGTTTCGGCTGAGGATAATGCCGCTGACCTGTGGACGGACCTGGGCTACGCGAAAAGCGCGGGTGCGGCCTGGTAGCTCCGTCACTACCGCGACGGGAGAAGGCTGAACGACATGCACGGTAACCTGCGGCGCGGCGGCGGCAGGCGCCTCATCAGTTTGGTTATCACAACCTGTCATCCCTGACACACAGAGGTACAGGCCAAGAGGCATAAGCAGAAGCCTGGCATAATTGGTCATTGCTGTTCCTTTATTAGCATAAATACGATATCCACCGTCAGGCCGGTAGCAGGAATATGGGGGCGATGAAAATAACAGGGCGCTATCGTACAAATAATCCGGCCTCTGTGTCAGTATTCCTTATTTATTCGGACAGCGAAAAGCATCAGAAAGCAAAGGAAGCGCTTCATTTCTTTTTGGTTTTATGATTTCTGAAATAATTTTGTTTCTGGCTGATTAAAAACATGTCGAGAATGAAATGTATTTATTTTGTGTATTCTAATTATTAACTCATTCTTTAAATCTATATATAAAATCCTAAGCCTGAAAATAAAAGGTGTGATAAAACGGCAACGCACTTTTTGATGACTAGCCCGCCAGGAAAAGGCAAGGTGATTTATGGCCCGGAGAACCAAACAGGAGGCGCTCAAAACGCGCCAGCAACTGATCGATGCCGCTATCTTTACGTTCGCCGAGCGCGGCGTCGCGCATACCACGCTTACGGACATCGCGCAGGCCGCGCAGGTGACCCGCGGCGCGGTGTACTGGCATTTCACCAGTAAAGCGGAACTGTTTAACGCAATCTGGCAGCAGCAATTACCCGTAAGGGACATTATTCGTCCTGCCATTCCGCAAGACGCATGGCGGGATCCCTTACGTTTATTACGCGAAACGTTTATTGCCGCATTGCAATATATCGCCAGTAGTCCGCGCCAGCGCGCATTGCTGCAAATTCTTTACCGTAAATGCGAATTCGATGAAGCGATGATGCCGGAGAGCGACATTCGCGAGCGCATCGGGTTCAGTCGGCGTTATGTCGGGGAATTACTGCGGCAAGGGATGGCGGATAAACAGATAGCGGACTCTCTGGATGTCGATATTATGTTAACGATTTTACACGGCTGCCTGAGCGGCATTCTTAAAAACTGGCTATTTCAGCCGGACGCGTACGATATTTTCAGACAAGCGCCCGCGCTGGTGGACAATATATTACGCATGCTGCCGCGCCCGGAAAATAATGGCGCGTACGAAGATAATCACAAATAAACGCGTTTTCGCCAGCGGCGCGGTCGCTGCTGGCGTGAGGATCAGCCCGACGCGTTTTCTTCTGCTGCGGCGGCTGGTTGGGAATGCGCCAGATTTTCACCTTCACGCGAGATCACGTCCGGCGCCAGCGGCTTGCCGAGCAGGTAGCCCTGTAAAGTATTACAGCCAAGCTCGGTGAGGAACTGCTGCTGTTCAACCGTTTCCACCCCTTCGGCGACCACCCGCAGATTAAGGGTTTTCGCCAGCGCCACAATGGCGGACACAATCGTCGCGTCCTCGCCCTCGGCGCGTAATTCATTCACAAACGCGCGGTCGATTTTGAGCTCGCTGGCGGGCAACCGCTTCAGGTAGAGCAGGCTCGAATAACCCGTGCCGAAATCGTCAATTGAGGCTTTTACGCCAAGCTCGGTGAGCCGGGTAAGCAGCCGCACGCTTTCATCAGGATTGCTCATGGCCGTGGTTTCAGTCACTTCCAGAATCAGTTTCTCCGGCGCTATCTGATGGCGTTCAAGACAGTCCATCACCATTTCGACCAGGCCCGGCTGTTCAAACTGCATCGTGGACAGATTCACCGCGACTGACCACGCCTTATGTCCCGCCTGATGCCATTCATTCAACTGGCGACAGGCTTCGTCCAGCACCCATTCGCCAATACTGATGATCATCCCGGTTTTCTCCGCGAGCGGCAGGAAAGCGTCAGGCGAGAGCAGCCCGTATTGCGGGTGCTGCCAGCGCAGCAGCGCCTCGAAACCAACAACCGGTCCGGCAGGCGCCTGGAATTTTGGCTGATAAACAAGGCGCAGCTCTTTACGCTCGCGCGCCAGCCAGAGATCGTTCATCAACTGAAGCTGGGTCTGCGCCTGGGTGTTCATCGAGGGCTGGAAAAAACTATAACCGTTTCGGCCGGTATGTTTGGTGTGGTACATCGCGGCGTCGGCGTTAAACAGCAGTTCACGGCTATTTTTGCCGTCGTGCGGGTAGAACGCGATGCCAATGCTGATCGTCACCACGACGTCATAAGGCTCAATGGCAAAAGGATGATCAAACGCGTGGACCAGGGCGTTGGCGAGCCCCGCCGCGTCGTCAGGCTGGTCGGTTTCCGCCAGTAATACAAACTCATCGCCGCCGATGCGCGCCAGCGTAAACTGCCCTTTCAGCTGTTCCTTCAGGCGTTCGGTCACGGCGACTAACAGCCGGTCGCCCGTGTTATGTCCGTAGGCGTCATTCACGGCTTTAAAACCGTCGAGATCCATAAACATCAGCGCGAAACGGCTCTCTTCGCGATCGGCTTTGCGAATGGCCTGATCGAGACGATCCTCAAGCAGAATGCGGTTTGGCAGGCGCGTGAGCGTATCGTGCAGCGCCAGCTGGGCGAGTTCTTTATTGGCTTCAGCCAGTGAAGAGGCGAGCAGCGAGGTGCGCGCCTGCAGACGGGCATCGAACATCGAGACGAGCAGAGAGATGGCGAGGATCGCGAGCGTCACCAGCGTCACGACCAGCGCCAGCCAGCGGGTGTTCACGCCCATGTGCGTCGCATGGGTATGACCGGGGAAATTGGCCGCCATCATGCCGGTATAATGCATGCCCGCGATTGCAATGCCCATAATGATGGCGGCGCCCGCGCGCATCAGTGCGACGTGGCCGACATCCTGACGTAACCGGAAAGTGAGCCACAGCGCGGCCACCGAGGCCAGCAGGGCAATTACCACAGACAGCGCCACCCATCCCCAGGCCCAGACGATGCCTGGCTCCACCAGCAGCGCCGCCATGCCGGTATAGTGCATGGCCGCAATGCCGCAGCCCAGTACGAGCGAGCCCGGAATAAGACGCGACACTTTCAGCTCAGCGCCGCACACCAGCCAGAGCGCGAACAGCGCGGAGCCGATGGCGATAAGCAGCGATGCCGCGGTAATAAGCGGGTCATAACTGAGCGTGACAGGCAGGCTCATCGCCAGCATGCCGATAAAATGCATCGCCCAGATGCCGATCCCCATTGCGACGCTGCCGCCCGTCAGCCAGATGCGCGCGACGTGGCCGCTGCTGGTGGTCACGCGTCCGGCCATATTCAGCGCGGTGCTTGACGCCAGGATAGCCACAATAAACGAGGTCACAACAAGAACATGATCGTAATGACTAACCAGCATGGCGTTTTATCCAAAATAGGGTCGTGCATCCTCAGGCCCTGGAGGGCGGGTCTGCGGAGTGTAGAGGGAGCGCTGAACATTATCACTGCCGAAAATCCGGCGGAAGCGATTTAAGACCCCTTAATGACAATGGATTTGACAGGTATAACCGTGTTCAGCAATGTCGCTACAGCGCCGATATTTCTGGCACGATACTGTCATTAGTGTAGCGCGGAGGCGGTATTTGTCAGGCCTGACGGGAGAAAGGCGGCGGGGCGACTGGCAGAAAACAAAAAAGGCGCTTCCCCATGCCGGTTCGCGCCTTTTTAATCAGCTTCGCTAAGCGAACTTAGTTCATGCCGTATTTTTTCAGTTTCTTACGCAGCGTACCGCGGTTGATACCCATCATCAGCGCAGCGCGGGTCTGGTTGCCGCGGGTGTATTGCATCACCATGTCCAACAGGGGCTGTTCTACTTCAGCCAGTACCAGCTCATACAGGTCATTCACATCCTGACCGTTCAGTTGAGCAAAATAGTTCTTCAGTGCCTGTTTTACCGAGTCACGCAGGGGCTTTTGAGTCACCTGATCCTGAGAGTTAACGGTAGAAACGGTCAGTACGTCAGAATTTACGCGTTGTTCGAACATAGTTCTGTCAGCTCTTTATTTCTGTTTACGCAAAATTTTCGAAGTATGCCTCCAACGCCTCCAGCTGTTCGCTGGCATCCTCAATGGCGTTGAATGTGCGCCGAAACTGGTCATCTGGAGCATGTTCCTGGAGATACCAGGCCACATGTTTACGCGCGATTCGGTACCCCTTTGCCTGGCCGTAAAAGTCATGCAATTCCCGAACGTGCGCGCAAAGCAAACGCTTAACCTCTGCCAGAGGCAGAGGGGGCAGCAACTCCCCAGTGTCCAGATAGTGCTGGATTTCCCGGAAGATCCAGGGTCTTCCCTGAGCCGCGCGACCTATCATCAGAGCATCAGCCCCTGTATAGTCGAGCACAGCCCTGGCTTTATGCGGGGAAGTAATGTCGCCATTCGCAATAACCGGAATGGAGACCTTCTGCTTAACTGTCCGAATGCTGTCGTATTCTGCGTTGCCCTGAAACAAACAGGCGCGCGTGCGGCCATGAATCGTGAGCGCCTGAATACCACATTCTTCAGCCAATTGGGCAATTTCTACACAGTTACGGTTAGCCGGATCCCAGCCGGTGCGAATCTTCAGCGTCACGGGAACGTCCACTGCGTTAACTACCGCGGTCAGGATTGACTTCACCAGATCCGGGTATTGCAGAAGGGCTGAACCTGCCAGCTTGCGATTCACTTTTTTAGCCGGACAACCCATATTGATATCAATAATCTGGGCGCCGTTATCCACGTTGATACGCGCGGCTTCCGCCATCTCTTCGGGTACGCTGCCGGCGATTTGCACGGTGCGAATACCCGGTTCATCCACATGTACCATCCGCAACCGGGATTTATCGCTCGCCCAGACTTCCGGGTTAGAGGACATCATCTCAGAAACGGTTAACCCTGCTCCCATCTCGTAGCACAGCGTCCGAAACGGTCTGTCTGTAATGCCAGCCATCGGGGCTGCGATCAGGCGATTTCTGAGCTGGTAGTGTCCGATACGCATGAGTGAAGAAATGACCATACTGTGCCTGCAAGGCGGCGTATATTACGCATTTTTTGCACGAGATGAAAGGCCAAACTTTGAACAATCCGATGCGACAGATCAATGAATCGGCGTCTGTACAGAATCCCCTAATAAATTAAACTTAACAATCATAACGTTAAGCAAAATCGACGAAAAAACGCGCGCGAAAAAAATCCCGGAAATCGTTCTTTTTTTAACGAAACGGCAGGGGAAGAAGCGGGATAAACGGCGATAAATTGTGCGAATTAAGCGATAAAATGCGATCTGGGTCTCGTTATGTCGCTGGTGGATCCTGCGAGGAAGGGCGGAAATGCTGGTTAAAAGGCGGGCGGTCTTTTCCGCCCGCAGTGAATTATTCTACGACGATGCGGCCGTGGAGAGGTTGTACGGGACGATTATTGTCGTGATGCATAACCTGTTTGAATTGATTGAGCTGCTCTGCTGAAAGCGTCAGCGGGTGCTTCATAACAAGCCAGGAGACCCCTTCACTGCAGGGCGGCGTGGTCAGCGAGCCGCTAAAGCGATAGTAGGTCTTGTCTTTCGGCAGCAATCTGTTGATATCAATGGCGGCCTTCAGCGGCTGGCTGGCGTCGGCATGGTCAGGCATCGCCTGCCAGAGTTTCGCGAGTTCGATGTTCGCCGCCCCGGTTTTAAACATCACCGCGACGACCGCAATCTCGCCCGCCGCGTTTTTATGCACCAGATGCATTTCGAGATCGTAGTGTTTGCCGTGGAGCGTGTTTTCGCTCGGCGCATGAAAATGGAGTTGCTGAAGCGCGTACACCGTGCCGTCGATAGTGACGCTATCCTGCGTCGTTGGCGGCATTGTCGCCTGAATGGTATGGCCGTTATTGAGGATCAGCGACGGGCCGTCAATATAGTGCGTATTCAGCGGTACGACATGGGCTTTTAACGTGTTGTCGATATCAATGGGTGACTGGTTCATGCCTTTCTGGCACAGGCTGAAATCCGGGTCCAGCGATCCCCAGTGTTCGGGCGCGCCTTCGCCTTCATAGCTCCAGTGCGACGCCATCGCCAGCGCAGGGAAGAGACTCAGCGCGAGCCAGGCGGAACGAGCAATTTTCGTAGCCATAAACAAATTCTCTGTGTGAATAATAGATGTTTTCTTATTCGCGAAATATATATTTCATACAGTTATTATAAGGTTATAGCGGCGCCGTCAAAAATCAAAACAGTGTATAAAAAAATAAAAAGCGCGGACGATGCCGCGCTTTTTTGTGACGATTGATAGTGCAGTCGTTACTGGTGGGCTTTAACGCTTCAGGCCGGTAATACGGCACCACTCTTCTTTTTCCACGACCGGATCGAGCGTGAACAGCGCTTCATACGCCTCGCATACGCTCTCTGCCTGGCTTGCCAGAATGCCGGAAAGCCCCAGCAATCCGCCCTGTACCGGCAGCACGCTAATCAGCGGCGCCAGTTCGCGCAGCGGGCCTGCGAGAATATTGGCGACCACGACATCGGCCTGCATATCGGCAGGCTGGTTTTCCGGGAGATAAAGCTCCAGGCGCTCCGAGACGCCGTTGCGCTCGGCATTATCGCGGCTCGCCTGAATCGCCTGAGGGTCGATATCCACGCCGATCGCTTTCGCCGCGCCCAGCTTCAGCGCGGCAATCGCCAGAATGCCGGAGCCGCAGCCGAAATCGATAACGGTTTTACCGGTCAGATCCAGCCCGTCCAGCCACTGCAGGCAGAGGGAGGTCGTCGGATGCGTGCCGGTGCCGAACGCCAGGCCTGGATCGAGCATCACGTTAACGGCGTTTTCATCCGGCACGTCGCGCCAGCTCGGGCAGATCCACAGGCGTTCGCCGAAGCGCATCGGGTGGAAGTTGTCCATCCACTCCCGCTCCCAGTCTTTATCTTCCAGCTGCTCGATTTTATGGGCGAAGCCCGCGCCGGGGAGCGGGGCGTTTTCGAGCATGGCGACCACGTCCTGCATGTCCGTTTCCGCGTCAAACAGGCCGATGACGTCCGTATCGCCCCACAGACGCGTTTCACCCGGCAGCGGCTCGAACACCGGCGTGTCGTGGGTGTCCTGGAAGGTTACGGAGACCGCGCCGCTTTCCATCAGCGCATCGCTAATCGCTTCGGCGTTAGCGCCAGTGGTGTTTATTTTCAGTTGGATCCAGGGCATGGCATTACTCATTCATTAACAGAGGAAACAGGCGCGGCCTGCGGAACCGGGCGACCAAAAAGGTTGCCCACCACAAAAGCCAGCAGACTTAGCAGCAGGGACGGCACAATCGGATGAAAGCCGAACAGCTGTATTTTAAACGTGGCCAGTAGCGCGTAAAGCACGCCGCCGACAATCATACCGGACAGCGCGCCTGCCGCGTTGGCGCGCTCCCAGTAAAGACCCAGCACCAGCGGCCAGAGGAACACGGCTTCCAGGCCGCCAAAGGCCAGCAGGTTGAGCCAGATAATCATTTCGGGCGGACGCCACGCGGCCAGCAACAGCAGGACGCTCAGAATTAGCGTAATCAGCGACGACATCCGCTTCAGGCGTTTCTCGTTGTGGATCTCCGCCGGGCGCAGATTCAGCCACAGATCTTTGACGATCGTCGCTGAAGACTGCAACAGCTGCGCGTTGATTGTCGACATAATCGCGGCCATCGGCGCGGCGAGAAAGATCCCGGCGGCGAAAGGCGGCAGGACCGTCACCATCAGCGTCGGGATCACCAGATCAGGGACGTGCAAATCCGGCAGTACCGCGCGGCCCAGCGCGCCGGCGAGATGCATTCCCAGCATCAATATCGCCACGACAATCGTGCCGAGAATAATGCCGCGATGCACCGCTTTGCTGTCTTTATACGAGATACAGCGCACCGCCGTATGCGGCAGGCCAATCACCCCGAAACAGACCAGCACCCAGAACGAGGTCATAAACGTTGGCGACAGAATACCGTCCGCGCCCTGCGGCGACACGAGCTTCGGGTCGATATGCTGAAGCTTATCCACCGCGCCGTGCAGGCCGCCCGCCGCATGGACCACACCCACCAGCAGGACGACAGTGCCGATAAGCATTACCAGGCCCTGCAGCGTGTCGTTAAGCACGCTCGCGCGAAAGCCGCCGAACGCGGTATAGAGCGCAATACTGATGCCGAAAATCAGCAGGCCGGTTTCGTAAGGAATACCCGCCGCCGTCTCCAGCAGGCGCGCGCCGCCGATAAACTGCACCGTCATGGCGCCGATAAACGCCACCAGCAGGCTCAGGCTCGCCAGCCACACCAGCAGGCGGCTCTGAAAGCGCGCGTAGAGCATATCGTTAAGCGTCACGGCGTTATAGCGCCGCGCGAGGATAGCGAATTTTTTACCGAGAATGCCGAGCGACAGCCAGACGGCGGGCAACTGGATCATCGCCAGCAGCACCCAGCCGAGCCCATATTTATACGCGGCGCCCGGCCCGCCGATAAACGAACTGGCGCTGATATAGGTCGCGGTCAGCGTCATCGCCAGCACCACGCCGCCCATTGAGCGGCTGCCGAGGAAATATTCATTCAGGAAATTACCGCTGCCGCGGCGCTTCATCGCATACAGCGACAGGCCAAACACCACCAGCAAATAGGCGACCAGCGGCACTATGACTTCATGCTGCATCGTTATCCTCCAGAGGAATGTCGCGGAAAATCACGCGCACCATCAGCCAACAAAGCAGAATAAACAGCAGCGGCACCAGCAGGCAGGCCATTTCAAACCAGTGCGGCAGGCCGGTGAAGCCCTGTTGCGAATCAGGTAAGTAAGCGGCTACCAACCAGGCGGCGAGATAGAGGAGGGTCAGCCACAGCGCCCAGCGCGCTTCTTTATGGGCCTGAACAAAACGTTTGTCCATTGTCATACCCTGTCAGTGAAGAAAGCGGCGATTGTACCCTGGCACTTCCGGGGAGGCACAAAAAATAAAGGCCAGCAGAGCTGGCCTTGTGCAGGGAAACGGGGCTTATTTCTCTTGCAGGCCCAGTTTCTTCTCCAGATAGTGGATGTTCGTTCCACCGTGCTGGAAGTTTTCATCGTTCATGATGCGGGTCTGCAGATCAACGTTGGTTTTGATGCCGTCGATGATCAGCTCCTGCAGGGCGTTACGCATACGGGCCAGCGCCACGTCGCGGTTTTCGCCATAGCAGATGAGCTTGCCGATCATGGAATCGTAATACGGCGGTACGGTATAACCGGCGTAGATATGCGATTCCCAGCGAACGCCAAAGCCGCCCGGCGCGTGGAAGCGCGTGATTTTACCCGGGCTTGGCAGGAACGTGTTCGGGTCTTCGGCGTTGATACGGCACTCGACCGCATGGCCTTTGACCACGACTTCTTCCTGTTTGATAGAGAGCGGCTGACCGGCAGCGATACGCAGCTGCTCTTTGATAAGGTCAACGCCTGTGATCATCTCGGTCACCGGATGCTCTACCTGAATACGGGTGTTCATCTCGATGAAGTAGAACTCGCCGTTTTCAAACAGGAACTCGAACGTACCCGCGCCGCGGTAGCCGATATCGACACACGCTTTCGCGCAGCGTTCGCCGATGTAGCGGCGCAGTTCCGGGGTAATGCCCGGCGCCGGCGCTTCTTCGACGACTTTCTGGTGACGACGCTGCATGGAGCAGTCGCGTTCTGCCAGATAGATAGCGTTGCCCTGACCATCAGCCAGCACCTGAATTTCGATGTGACGTGGGTTTTCCAGGTACTTCTCCATGTAGACCATATCGTTGTTGAAAGCGGCTTTCGCTTCCGCTTTGGTCATGGAGATGGACTGCGCCAGTTCAGCATCGCTGCGCACGACACGCATACCGCGACCGCCGCCGCCGCCTGACGCTTTGATAATCACCGGATAGCCGATGCGTTTCGCATGGGCGCGGTTCTTATCCATATCGTCGCCCAGCGGGCCGTCGGAGCCTGGTACGGTCGGTACGCCCGCTTTCTTCATAGCGGTGATCGCAGACACTTTATCGCCCATCAGGCGAATCGTGTCGGCTTTCGGGCCGATGAAGATAAAGCCGGATTGCTCAACCTGCTCGGCGAAGTTGGCGTTCTCGGAGAGGAAGCCATAACCCGGGTGAATCGCCACAGCGCCGGTGATTTCGGCGGCCGCGATGATCGCCGGGATGTTCAGATAGCTTTTGACTGACGGCGCCGGACCGATGCACACGGTCTCGTCAGCCAGCAGTACGTGTTTCAGATCGCGGTCCGCGGTGGAATGCACAGCGACGGTCTTGATGCCCAGCTCTTTACAGGCACGAAGAATACGCAGTGCGATTTCGCCGCGGTTAGCGATGACAATTTTATCCAGCATGTTCGCCTCGTTATTCGATGACAACCAGCGGCTCGTCAAATTCAACTGGCTGACCGCTTTCCACCAGGATCGCTTTCACGACGCCCGCTTTGTCGGATTCGATCTGGTTCATCATTTTCATCGCTTCAACGATGCACAGGGTGTCGCCCACGTTGACTTTCTGGCCTACTTCCACAAACGCTTTCGCATCCGGGCTCGGGGTACGATAGAAGGTACCAACCATCGGGGAACGTACGATGTGACCACTGACTTCTGCGGCAGCCGGAGCTTCCATCGCCGGAGCGGCGGCAGGTGCAACAGCGTTGGACAGGGCTTGCGGCTGCTGCTGCATCATCGGCGCGGCATACGCCTGCTGCATCATCGGGAAGCCCGTGTTGGCCGGGGAGCGGCTGATACGTACAGACTCTTCGCCTTCAGAAATTTCCAGTTCAGCGATGCCTGATTCTTCAACCAGCTCGATCAGTTTTTTAATCTTACGAATATCCATGAGTGGGTTCCGTACTCTTGTTTAGTGTGATTGTGACAGGCGTTTGACCGCCGTCTGTAACGCATAGGTATAGCCATCGGCGCCTAATCCGCAGATGACGCCGGCGGCGATATCTGAAAGGTATGAATGATGCCGGAAAGGCTCCCGGGCGTGCACATTGCTCAGGTGGATCTCGATAAACGGGATATTCACCGACAGCAACGCGTCGCGCAGCGCCACGCTGGTATGCGTAAACGCGGCCGGATTGATCAGGATATAGTCAATCTGGTCTTTAGCCTGATGAATTCGGTCGATAAGCGCATATTCAGCGTTGGATTGCAGGTGGTCGAGCGAGACATTCAACTGCTCTGCAACAGCGGCGAGATCGTTAACAATTTGTTCAAGCGTCTGTGTGCCGTACTTCTCCGGCTCACGGGTGCCCAGCATGTTAAGGTTCGGGCCGTTCAAAAGCAAAATGTGAAATTTCTCGGTCATCCTGGCGCTATCTCCTGCCATCTTCCGGTAAATGTCAAAATATACCTTCATCGTCTGGTTGTCACCCGTCGGCGTGTAAAAAGCCGTGGGTGAAAAACCAAAGTCGCACATTATAACGATTTCGTAGCATTTGGCAGCTAAATACTGGTCTTATCAGGGAAGATTATCAACCGCCCGCAGGAAAACGTTATCGGGGAATAACAGAAGTGCGGGAAAACGCACATAAACGCGTCACGTTCGCCACCATTGACGCAGCTTTTTGTAGCGCCATGCCAGCAGAACGATCGCGCCCAGCGCGTAGAGGACAGGCTGCGGCGACAGGATTTTCACTGACCACAGGTAGTGAATCGGCGCGAGGATCGCGACCAGATAGATGCAGTTATGCACCGTTTGCCACCGGCGGCCAAGTTTGCGCTGCGCCGCCTGGAAAGAAGTGAGCGCCAGCGCCAGCAGAATAAGCCAGCTGACAACACCCAGCGTCAGATACGGGCGAGAAACCAGCTCGCTACCCAGCAGCGACAGATTGCTCAGCCCCAGCTCCAGCAGCGAATAGCTCACCAGATGCAGTGTCGCCCACGCAAAACACCACAAACCCAGCAGACGACGGGTGCGGATAAGCAACGGCTGTTTTAACAGGCGGGTCAGCGGCGTCACAAGGAGTGTGGCGAGCAGCAGTTTTAGCGCCATTCTGCCGGTAAAATGCTGAATATCTTTCGCCGGATCGGCGCTGAACAAGCCCTGGCTTGCCGCATAGAAAAGCCACACCAGCGGTAAAAACGCGGCGAGATGCAGCGCCACTTTCAGCCAGGTAATCTGTTTTGCCGTTAAACGCACTCAGAAGTTCTCCCGCAGATCGAGGCCTTTATAGAGCGACACCACCTCGTCGGCGTAGCCGTTAAAGAGCAGCGTCGGCTGGCGCTTCACATCCAGCACGCCGCCCGCGCCAATCACGCGCTCGCTGGCCTGCGACCAGCGAGGATGATCGACGTGCGGGTTGACGTTGGCGTAAAACCCATATTCATCCGGCGCGGCCAGATTCCAGGTGGTCGGCGGGCGCTCGCGGGTCAGCGTAATGCTGACGATCGATTTAATGCCTTTAAAGCCATATTTCCACGGCACGGTGAGACGCACCGGCGCGCCGTTTTGCGGGGGCAGCGCTTTGCCGTAGACGCCGGTCGTCAGCATCGTCAGCGGGTGCATCGCTTCATCGAGACGTAATGCTTCAACATACGGATACTCCAGCCCGCCGCCGATAAAACGGTCTTTCTGGCCGGGCATAATCTCGGGCGCGTAGAGCGTCTTAAAGGCGACATATTTCGCGTTGCTGGTGGGCTCCACCAGCGCGAGCAGTTTATGCAGAGGGAAACCTATCCACGGCACCACCATTGACCAGGCTTCGACGCAGCGCATCCGGTAAATGCGCTCTTCCAGCGGAAATTTTTTGGTGAGGTCGTCGTGATCCAGCGTCAGCGGCTTCGCCACTTCTCCGCCGATTTTCAGCGTCCACGGGTTGGTTTTCAGGACGCCGGCGTTTGCGGCAGGGTCGGCTTTATCCAGCCCAAATTCATAGAAGTTGTTATAACCCGTGACTTTGTCTTCCGGCGTCAGATCGAGCTTCGCCTGATACTGCGCCGGGCGCGTGAAATCAAGCGGCGCGCCAGCGGGGGCTTTGGGCCGGTCATTTCCTTTAAACCAGGAGAGCACATCGGCCTGGGCGGCGGTGGGCAGCGAGAGCGCCGCGGTAGTAATGCCCAGGGCTTTAAGCACCTGACGACGCTGCATAAAGAAAGCCGACTCGGCAGTGACATCGGCTTCGGTTAAACGGCTGACTTTTTTCATGACCGGCTCCGCAAAAACGATTCATAACGCTACCGCTTAATCATGACAGGGCTCAAGTCAGCCTGCGAGTGGAGAGGTTAATTATCTGTAAATAAATTTTAGCTTATCGAATTTTTACCAGCGTCCGGCCCTGCGCGCGATTGCTGATAATGGCCCCGGCGAATTCAGCCGCCTGATCGAGCGTGATTTCAGTCGCGCTCTGCTGATAAAACGAGGCCGGCAGATCGCGCGCCAGGCGCTGCCATGCTTCGAGGCGGCGCGGCGCAGGCGTCATCACGGAATCAACGCCCTGGAGACGCACGTTGCGCAGGATAAAAGGCATGACGGTAGTCGGCAGCGCAAAGCCGCCCGCCAGGCCGCAGGCCGCCACGCAGCCGCCATAGCTCGTCTGCGCCAGCACTTTCGCCAGCACCTTATCGCCAACGGTGTCCACCGCGCCCGCCCACAGCTGTTTCTCCAGCGGGCGGCTTTCTGCAAACTCGTCACGGCCGACAATCCGGCTGGCGCCGAGGCTTTTCAGGTAATCGTGCGTACTTTCGCGACCGGAAACGGCGACAACCTGATATCCCAGGTTATGCAGCAGCGCCACCGCCGTGCTGCCCACGCCGCCGCTCGCGCCGGTAACAAGCACTTCGCCGCTTTCCGGACGCACGCCTGCTTCTTCCAGCGCCATCACGCACAGCATTGCGGTAAAGCCCGCCGTGCCGATAATCATCGCCTGACGACCATCCAGCCCCTGCGGTAACGGCACCAGCCAGTCGCCTTTCACACGCGCCGTTTCGGCAAGGCCGCCCCAGTGGTTTTCACCCACGCCCCAGCCGGTCAGAAGGACCTGCTGGCCCGGCGTAAAGCGCGCGTCAGCGCTGTCGCGCACGACCCCCGCGAAATCGATCCCCGGCACCATCGGAAATTCGCGAATGATTTTGCCTTTGCCGGTAATCGCCAGCGCGTCTTTATAGTTCAGGCTCGACCAGTCGATATCGACCGTGACTTCTGCCTGCGGCAGCATCGCTTCTTCTATAGATTTCACGCAGGCCAGCGTTTTGCCGTCCTGCTGTTCGAGAAGTAAAGCCTGCATGTTAACGCTCCTTAAAAACGACTTAAGTGGGAAAATCATTACTGAGGACTATACTCGCATATTGAAACGTTATGCCGATTTGCCGCAATAAAACTGCATAGCCGCTCAACCATTTCTGGTAGTATGCGCGGTTCGATATTCAAAGTTAGTACTCACTTTCCACCTGTCCATTAGCGTGAAGAACCGAAAGGCGGTTCCCCCGCGTGACATCCAACCACGGAGTTAACACAAGGATGCGCTTAACGACGAAATTCTCCGCCTTTGTCACGCTGCTGGTCGGTATGGCGATGCTGGTGACGCTGCTTGGCTGTTCACTGAGCTTTTTTAACGCTATTCAGCATAAAGTGACGCAGCGCGTCGCGTCAGTCGCGTCCGTGGTGGATAACGAACTGGTTTTTCAGTCGCCCCAGATGATGCAGCACCGCCTGGATGAAATGATGGTGCCTCTGGATATCGTGCTGATTGAGTTTGAAATGGGCGGTAAAGTCGTTTTCAGTCACGCGAGACCTGAAAGCTATCGTGAATCGACCTTTCAGACCCGCGCCCGTCACCTTTCAGTCCCCCTCATTAAACACCCAGGCATGACGCTGCGTTTAACCTGGCAGGATCCGCTGGCGAACTATTATCGCTCCCTGCTGACCACCGCGCCGTTGACGCTGGCATTCGCGCTGATGGTCGTCCTCATTTATATCTCCGTGCGCTGGATAAAACGCCAGCTCGCAGGGCAGGAACTGCTGGAAAGCCGTGCGGTGCGCATCCTCAACGGCGAGCGCGGCGCCAACGCGCGCGGCAATATTCACGAATGGCCCACCCATGCCAGCAGCGCGCTGGATGTGTTACTGACCGAATTACAGCGCGCCGGAGAACAGCGCAGCCGTATGGATACGCTGATCCGCGCCTTCGCAGCCCAGGACGCCAAAACCGGGCTGAGTAACCGCATCTTCTTTGATAACCAGCTGGCGACGCTGCTGGAAGAGCAGGAGAAAGTCGTGACGCACGGCGTGGTGATGATGATCCGCCTGCCGGATTTCGACATGCTGCGCGATAGCTGGGGCAAAACCGCCGTTGAAGAGTATCTTTTCACGCTTATCAACATGCTCTCTACCTTTATCATGCGTTATCCCGGCGCCCTGCTGGCCCGCTATTTCCGCAGCGATTTTGCCGTACTGCTGCCGCACCGCACGCTAAAAGAAGCCGACAGCATCGCCAGCCAGTTGCTTAACGCCGTCGGTACGCTGCCGCCAACCCGGATGCTGGACAGCAGCGATATGCTGCATATCGGCATCTGCGCCTGGCGCAGCGGGCAAACGACCGAACAGGTGATGGAGCATGCCGAAGTGGCTGCCCGCAACGCGGTATTGCAGGGGGGCAACGGCTGGGCGGTTTATGACAGCTCGCTGCCGGAAAAAGGGCGCGGCAATGTGCGCTGGCGCACCCTGATTGAAAACGCGCTGCAGCGCGGCGGCCCGCGCTTTTATCAAAAGCCTGCCGTATTGCGCGACGGCTATGTCCATCACCGCGAACTCTTGTGCCGAATCTTTGACGGCGAAGAAGAGGTGCTGGCGGCGGAGTATATGCCGATGGTGCAGCAGTTTGGTCTGGCCGAACAGTACGACCGTCAGCTGATTACCCGCATCCTGCCTTTTCTGCGTTTCTGGCCTGACGAAACCCTGGCGCTGCCGGTCACAGTCGAGTCGCTGATCCGCCCGCCGTTTCAGCGCTGGCTGCGCGACACATTGATGCAATGCGAAAAATCGCATCGAAAACGCATTCTTTTTGAACTTGCCGAGGCAGATGTTTGTCAACATCTCAGCCGTTTACAACCGGTTGTGCGTTTAATCAGGGCGCTTGGGCTTCGCATCGCGGTGGTTCAGGCGGGATTGACGGTGGTCGGCACGGCCTGGATCAAAGCGCTGGATGTCGAAATCATCAAGCTGCATCCGGGTCTGGTGCGGGATATCAACAAGCGCACCGAAAACCAGCTTTTTGTACAGAGTCTGGTGGAGGCGTGCAACGGAACGCAGACGCGGGTTTTTGCCGCCGGCGTCAGAACCAAAAGTGAATGGCAGACGCTGGTCGAGCGTGGCGTGACGGGAGGTCAGGGCGATTTTTTTGCGGCCTCGCAACCTCTCGATACTCATGTGAAAAAATATTCGCAAAGATACTCGGTTTGACCTGCCGTTTAACTTGTTTTCACGTAGAATAACGCGCGCTGCATCTTAAGGGGGCGCATGCCTGCCGGCCAGAGTGTCGCAGCATATTGACGCAGGCTTTAACTCTTCACGTATAAGACGTCGTCGGGCCAGCAACGCTCGCGAAATCGCCAGCCGGAAAGGCCGGGGCGGCGACGGTTTAACAGAAGAAAAGCCGCACTATTTTTCACCGATGCAGAACATTTTTTGCGCCTTGTCGCTGCTTCGTGTGGTTGGTAAAGTAAGCGGATTTTGTTTTCCGCCCCAGCTTTCAGGATTATCCCTTAGTATGTTTAAAAAATTTCGTGGCATGTTTTCCAATGACCTGTCCATTGACCTGGGTACCGCGAATACCCTTATCTATGTAAAAGGGCAAGGCATCGTACTGAATGAGCCTTCCGTGGTCGCCATTCGCCAGGATCGTGCCGGCTCGCCGAAGAGCGTCGCAGCCGTAGGTCATGAAGCGAAGCAGATGCTTGGCCGTACGCCGGGCAATATCGCCGCTATCCGCCCGATGAAAGATGGCGTGATCGCCGATTTCTTTGTCACGGAAAAAATGCTCCAGCACTTCATCAAGCAAGTGCACAGCAACAGCTTTATGCGCCCGAGCCCGCGTGTACTGGTGTGTGTGCCGGTCGGCGCTACCCAAGTTGAACGCCGCGCCATCCGCGAATCCGCACAGGGCGCAGGCGCCCGCGAAGTTTTCCTGATTGAAGAGCCGATGGCGGCCGCGATTGGCGCGGGCCTGCCAGTGTCTGAAGCGACCGGTTCGATGGTGGTGGATATCGGTGGCGGTACGACCGAAGTGGCGGTGATCTCCCTGAACGGCGTGGTGTACTCCTCCTCCGTGCGTATCGGCGGCGACCGTTTTGACGAAGCCATCATTAATTATGTACGCCGTAACTACGGCTCGCTTATCGGTGAAGCCACCGCTGAGCGTATTAAACATGAGATCGGCTCCGCCTATCCGGGTGACGAAGTGCGCGAAATCGAAGTTCGCGGCCGTAACCTGGCAGAGGGCGTACCGCGCGGTTTCACTCTGAACTCCAACGAAATTCTCGAAGCGCTGCAGGAACCGCTGACCGGTATCGTCAGCGCCGTTATGGTCGCGCTGGAACAGTGCCCGCCAGAACTGGCTTCCGACATCTCCGAGCGCGGCATGGTACTGACCGGCGGCGGCGCGCTGCTGCGTAACCTTGACCGTTTGCTGATGGAAGAGACCGGCATTCCGGTCGTGGTGGCGGAAGATCCGCTCACTTGCGTGGCCCGGGGCGGCGGCAAGGCGCTGGAAATGATCGACATGCACGGCGGCGACCTGTTCAGCGAAGAGTAACAGCCGCAGGAAAGGGCAACTCAGGTTGCCCTTCTTGTTGGTTTGGGAATACGCATAGCCTATGAAGCCAATTTTTAGCCGTGGCCCGTCGCTACAGATTCGCCTTATTCTGGCGGTGCTGGTGGCGCTTGGTGTCATCATCGCCGACAGCCGCCTCGGTACGTTCAGCCAGATCCGGACGTACATGGACACCGCCGTCAGTCCTTTCTACTTTATCTCCAACGGTCCACGAGAATTACTCGACAGCGTCTCGCAAACGCTGGCGTCCCGCGATCAGCTTGAGCTGGAAAACCGGGCGCTGCGCCAAGAGCTGCTGCTGAAAAACAGCGAAATTCTGATGCTTGGGCAGTACAAGCAGGAAAACGCGCGTCTGCGCGAACTGCTCGGCTCGCCGCTGCGTCAGGACGAACAGAAAATGGTCACGCAGGTGATCTCGACCGTTAACGATCCGTACAGCGATCAGGTCGTGATTGATAAAGGCAGCGTCAACGGGGTTTATGAAGGCCAGCCGGTGATCAGCGATAAAGGCGTGGTCGGTCAGGTCGTCGCCGTGGCGAAGCTGACCAGCCGCGTGCTGCTTATCTGCGACGCGACTCATGCGCTGCCTATCCAGGTGCTGCGTAACGATATCCGCGTGATTGCCGCCGGTAGCGGCTGCACTGACGATTTACAGCTGGAGCACCTGCCGGCGAATACCGACATTCGCGTCGGCGACGTGCTGGTGACCTCCGGTCTCGGCGGCCGTTTCCCGGAAGGGTATCCGGTTGGCGTGGTGTCGTCCGTGAAGCTCGACACCCAGCGCGCGTATACCGTCATCCAGGCGCGTCCGACGGCGGGTCTGCAACGTCTGCGCTATCTGCTGCTGCTCTGGGGCGCCGATCGCGAAGGCGCGAACCCGATGACGCCGGAAGAAGTGCATCGCGTGGCGAACGAACGCCTGATGCAGATGATGCCGCAGGTGCTGCCATCGCCGGATGCCATGGGGCCGCCAGCGCCTGCTGCGCCCAATGCCAGTACCTCCACGGCAGCGCCGTCTGACGCCGCGTCTCCCGCACGGGGAGGACAGTAGTGGCGAGCTATCGTAGTCAGGGGCGCTGGGTTATCTGGCTCTCCTTTTTAATCGCGCTGCTGTTGCAGATCATGCCCTGGCCGGATGCGATTATCGTCTTCCGGCCTAACTGGGTTCTGCTGATTCTGCTCTACTGGATCCTCGCGCTGCCGCATCGCGTAAATGTCGGTACGGGTTTTGTGATGGGTGCCATACTGGATCTTATCAGCGGCTCTACGCTTGGGGTTCGCGCCCTTTCACTGAGTATTATCGCCTATCTGGTCGCGCTGAAATTCCAGCTTTTCCGCAATCTGGCGCTCTGGCAACAGGCGCTGGTCGTGATGCTGTTGTCGCTGGCCGCGGATATTATCGTCTTCTGGGCGGAATTCCTGGTTATCGATGTCGCTTTCCGGCCGGAAGTCTTCTGGAGCAGCGTCGTCAATGGCGTGCTCTGGCCGTGGATATTCCTGCTGATGCGCAAAGTACGCCAACAGTTTGCTGTACAATAAAGGACAGATATGACAGATCTTTATCTCGCCTCGGGCTCGCCGCGTCGTCAGGAGCTGCTGGGAATGCTGGGCGTTACGTTTGAACGTCTGGTGCCGGGCGTGGAGGAGCAGCGCGCTCCACAGGAAGCGCCGCAGGATTATGTCACCCGTCTGGCCCGCGACAAAGCCCGCGCAGGCGTGGCGCTGGCCGCGCGCGATCTCCCGGTGCTTGGCGCGGACACTATCGTTGTGCTGGATGGCGACGTGCTGGAAAAACCGCGCGACGCCGCCCATGCGGCGGAGATGTTGCGCAGACTCTCGGGGCAAACGCACGAGGTAATGACCGCCGTTGCGCTGGCCGATAAACAGCGCGTGCGCGAGCGTCTGGTCATTACCCGCGTGACGTTCAGAGCGCTGACGGCGCAGGACATCGCCGCGTATGTTGAAAGCGGCGAGCCGATGGATAAAGCGGGCGCCTATGGCATTCAGGGGCTGGGCGGCTGTTTTGTCAGACGTATTGAGGGAAGCTACCACGCCGTGGTAGGCCTTCCGCTGGTAGAAACCTGGGAATTGCTGAGCGAATTCAACTCACTGCGTGAGGGATAAACAAGATGACGGCTGAATTGTTGGTTAACGTTACCCCGTCGGAAACCCGGGTGGCGTACATTGATGGCGGGATTTTGCAGGAAATTCACATCGAACGTGAAGCGCGCCGCGGGATAGTAGGCAATATCTACAAAGGTCGGGTCAGTCGCGTTCTTCCGGGAATGCAGGCGGCATTTGTAGATATTGGCCTCGATAAAGCCGCGTTTCTTCACGCCTCCGACATCATGCCGCACACCGAATGCGTGGCGGGCGACGAACAGAAAAACTTCACCGTCCGCGATATCTCCGAGCTGGTGCGCCAGGGGCAGGATCTTATGGTGCAGGTGGTGAAAGATCCGCTCGGCACCAAAGGCGCGCGCCTCACGACCGACATCACGCTGCCTTCGCGCTATCTGGTCTTTATGCCTGGCGCCTCGCATGTGGGCGTCTCCCAGCGTATTGAAAGCGAAACCGAGCGCGAGCGTCTGAAACGCATCGTGGCGGATTACTGCGACGAGCAGGGCGGTTTTATCATTCGTACCGCCGCCGAAGGGGTTTGCGAGGAGGATTTATCCTCCGACGCCGCCTATCTGAAACGCGTCTGGACGAAAGTGATGGAGCGTAAAAAGCGCCATCAGACGCGCTACCAGCTTTACGGTGAACTGGCCCTGGCCCAGCGCGTGCTGCGCGATTTCGCTGTCGCCCAGCTTGATCGCATCCGCGTCGATTCCCGCCTGACTTATGAAATGCTGCTGGAATTTACGGCGGAGTATATGCCGGAGATGAACAGCAAGCTTGAGCACTACAGCGGCCGTCAGCCGATTTTCGATCTCTATGACGTCGAGAATGAAATCCAGCGCGCGCTGGAGCGCAAAGTGGAGCTGAAATCCGGCGGCTATCTGATCATCGATCAGACCGAGGCGATGACGACGATTGATATCAACACCGGCGCGTTTGTCGGCCACCGCAATCTCGACGACACCATTTTCAATACCAACATTGAAGCGACGCAGGCGATCGCCCGCCAGCTGCGCCTGCGCAACCTGGGCGGCATTATCATCATCGACTTTATCGATATGAGTAATGAAGATCACCGCCGCCGCGTGCTGCATTCGCTTGAGCAGGCGCTGAGCAAGGATCGCGTGAAGACCAGCATTAACGGCTTCTCGCAGCTCGGCCTGGTGGAGATGACCCGTAAACGCACCCGAGAAAGTATTGAACATGTGCTGTGTAATGACTGTCCTACCTGTCATGGCCGCGGCACCGTCAAAACGGTAGAAACCGTCTGCTACGAAATCATGCGCGAAATCGTGCGCGTGCATCATGCTTACGACTCTGACCGCTTCCTGGTGTACGCGTCGCCTGCCGTGGCCGAAGCGCTGAAAAGCGACGAATCCCATGCGCTGGCCGAGGTGGAGATTTTCGTCGGCAAACAGGTTAAGGTGCAAATTGAACCGCTCTACAATCAGGAGCAGTTCGACGTGGTTATGATGTAGCGCACAGCGGTCGACTGTGCGAGTGAAGGTACCGCCGCGGCGGCTGACAAGGAGAGAAGGGTGAGGCGACTGCCGGGCATTTTGCTACTCACAGGCGCAACGCTGATTGTTATCGTCGCACTGATGGTGAGTGGACTGCGGCTCGCGCTGCCTCATCTCAACACCTGGCGCCCCGCGCTGCTGGAAAAAATTTCCAGCGCGACCGGCGTTCCGGTGCGGGCAAGCCATCTCGAAGCCGCCTGGCAGACGTTCGGGCCGACGCTTGAGGTACGCGACATCAACGCGCAGCTCAGCGACGGCGGCAGCTTCTCGGTTAAACGCGTCACGCTCGCGCTGGATGTCTGGCAAAGCCTGCTCCATTTTCGCTGGCAGTTCCGCGATCTCACCTTTTATCAGCTCCAGGTACGCACCAACACGCCCATTAAGCAGAGCGAAGGCGGTAACCCGCTGGAAGGCAACAAACTCAGCGATCTCTTCTTCCGCCAGTTCGATCACTTCGATCTGCGCGACAGCACGCTCAGCTTCATTACGATCTCCGGCCAGCGCGCCGAACTCGCCGTTCCGCAGTTGACCTGGCTCAACGGGAAAAACCGCCACCGCGCCGAAGGCCAGGTGAGCCTCTCCAGCCTTACCGGCCAGCACGGCGTGATGCAGGTGCGCATGGATCTGCGCGACGACAACGGCCTGCTGAATCGCGGTACGGTCTGGATGCAGGCGGACGACGTGGATGTCAAACCCTGGCTGGGTCAGTGGATGAAAGACAATGTCGATCTCACCAGCGCGCAGTTCAGCCTCGAAGCGTGGATGACGCTACGCGACGGCGAAGTGGCGGGCGGCGATATCTGGCTGAAGCAGGGCGGAACGACCTGGCGCGGCGAGGATCGCAGCCACCGTCTCTCGGTTGATAACCTTACCGCGCATATCCGCCACACCGACGACGCCTGGCAGGTCGATATCCCGCAGACGCGGGTGACTGTCGATGATAAACCCTGGCCCGCGGGCTCGCTGAATCTGGCCTGGCTTGCCGATCAACCCGTCGACGGCGACAAAGTGCGGCGCAGCGATGAACTGCGCGTGCGCGCCAGCAACCTTGAACTGAGCGGGCTGGAAGGTTTTTTACCGCTCGCAACAAAGCTTGCGCCGTCGCTTGGCGACGTGTGGGGCAGCACGCGCCCGAAAGGGAAAATCGACGCGCTGGCGCTTGATATCCCGCTTCAGGCGACTGACAAAACCCGTTTTCTGGCCCGCTGGAGCGATCTCTCCTGGCAGCAGTGGAAACTTCTGCCGGGCGCGGAGCATTTCTCCGGCTCAGTTTCCGGCACGCTGGAGCATGGTCAGGCGGCGGTCAATATGACTGACGCCCGGATGCCGTATCAGAGCGTATTTCGCGCGCCGCTGGAGATTGCGCGCGGCGAGGCGACGTTCGACTGGCGCAAGAATGCGCAAGGCTTCACGCTTGCAGGCAAAAATCTCGACGTACAGGCGCATTCCCTGTGGGCGCGCGGCGATTTTCGTTACCAGCAGCCGAAGGACGGGCAACCCTGGCTGGAAATACTGGCAGGCATTCAGACGACGGATGCCGCGCAGGCCTGGCGCTACTTCCCGGAAAACCTGATGGGTAAAGCGCTTGTCGATTACCTGAGCGGCGCGATTCAGGGCGGTCAGGTGGAGAACGCCACGCTGGTCTATGTCGGCAACCCGCAGCATTTCCCGTATAAACGAAACGACGGCCAGTTTGAAGTCTATGTGCCGCTGCGCAACGCCACTTATGCGTTCCAGCCGGACTGGCCCGCGCTGAAAGATTTCGCCATTAATCTCGATTTCCGCAACGACGGACTGTGGATGGCCGCGCCGCAGGTGATGCTTGGCGGCGTCACGGGTAAAAACCTGACGGCCGTTATCCCGGACTACTCGCAGGAAAAACTCTTTATCGATGCCGATATCGCCGGGCCGGGTCACGCGGTCGGGCCATACTTTAAAGATACGCCGCTGGCGGATTCGCTGGGCACGACGCTTGATGAGCTCCAGCTCGACGGCGATGTGAATGCTCGCTTACATCTCGACATTCCGCTGGATGGCGCCATGACGACCGCCGAAGGTGACGTCTGGCTGCGCAACAATTCGCTGTTTGTGAAGCCGCTGAACAGCACGCTGCATAACCTGAACGGCAAATTCAGCTTCGTGAACGGCAATTTGCAAAGCGAACCGTTAACGGCCACCTGGTTTAACCAGCCGCTGAATGTCGACTTCTCCACCCGTGAAGAAAAGAAAGCTTACCAGGTGGAAGTGAATATGAACGGCGACTGGCAGCCCACCCGCACCGGGCTGCTGCCGAAGCCGATGAACGACGCGCTTAGCGGCAGCATTCCCTGGAATGGCAAAGTAGCGATTTCGCTGCCTTATCATGCTGGCGTAAATTATCAGGTCGACATCACCGGCGATCTAAAGAATGTAAGCAGCCACTTACCTGAACCGATCGAGAAGCCCGCGGGTAAAGCGCTGCCCTTTAAAGTCCGCGCGAAAGGTGATTTGAAAAGCTTTGACGTGACCGGCAACGCCGGGGCGGAAAACCATTTCAACAGCCGCTGGCTGCTGGGCCGCAAGCTGACGCTGGATCGGGCTATCTGGGCGACCGACAGCCGCACCACGCCGCCGCTGCCGGAAAATCGCGGCGTCGAACTGAATCTGCCGGCGATGGACGGCGCGCAGTGGCTGGCGCTCTTTAACCAGGGCGCGGCGCAGAAGGTGAGCAGCACGACGCTGTTCCCGGAAGCCATAACGCTGCGCACCCCGGCGCTGACCTTTGGCGGCCAGCGCTGGAATAACCTCAGCATCATGACGACGCCGCAGGCGGGCGGTACGGAAGTTTCCGCCCAGGGCCGTGAAATCAACGGTCGCCTGTTGATGCGCGACGGCGCGCCCTGGCAGGCGAATATCGATTATCTCTATTACAACCCGAGCCACGCGGATGAAGCGGCGTCGGTCTTGACCGGCGCGTCCGGGCAAAAAACGCAGGCCGTGGATTTCAGCGGCTGGCCGAATCTGGCGCTGCGCTGCGCCGAGTGTTGGTTGTGGGGGCAGAAATATGGTCGTATCGACGGCGATTTCACCATCAACGGCGATACTCTGTCGCTCCAGAACGGCCTGCTGGATACCGGCTTCGCGCGTCTGACCATGCAGGGCGAATGGGTCAACCGGCAGGATGCGATGCGCACATCGGTGAAAGGCGTCCTGAAGGGCAAACAGCTGGATGCGGCGACCAGTTTCTTCGGCGTGAAAACCCCGCTCCAGGGCTCGTCGTTTAATGTCGATTACGATCTCCACTGGCGCGACGCGCCATGGAAACCCGATGAAGCGTCGTTAAGCGGCGTACTGCATACCCGCCTCGGTAAAGGGCAAATCGCCGATCTCGGCACCGGCCACGCCGGGCAACTGCTGCGCCTGCTCAGCTTCGACGCGCTGCTGCGCAAGCTACGCTTTGACTTCAGCGATACCTTCGGCGAAGGTTTTTATTACGATTCGATTCGCAGTACGGTCTGGATCAAAGACGGCATCATGCACACCGAAGATACGCTGGTGGATGGCCTGGAAGCGGATATCGCCATGAAAGGCTCCGTTAACCTGCCCGCCCGGACGCTGGATATGGAAGCGGTCGTGGCGCCGGAGATTTCCGCGACGGTCGGCGTGGCGGCGGCGTTCGCCGTGAACCCGATCGTCGGCGCGGCGGTGTTTGCCGCCAGCAAAGTGCTTGGCCCGCTGTGGAATAAAATCTCCGTGCTGCGCTATCACATCACCGGGCCTGTCGATAAGCCGCAAATCAACGAAGTGATGCGCCAGCCGCGTGCGCAAGCGGCGCAATGATTTGACGCCGCGGCGGAATTACCGCAAGCTCGCCTGATAACCTTTTTCATTGCCCGTGCGGGCAGGACCAAGAGAGTAGCAAATAATGAGTCTGAACCTGGTAAGTGAGCAGCTACTGACTGCTAATGGCCTGAGCCATCAGGATCTCTTCTCCATCCTCGGCCAGCTTTATGAGCGCCGCCTGGATTACGGCGATCTTTACTTTCAGTCCAGTTATCACGAATCCTGGGTTTTAGAAGACCGCATAATTAAAGACGGCTCTTACAATATTGACCAGGGCGTCGGCGTACGCGCCATCAGCGGCGAGAAAACCGGCTTCGCTTATGCCGATCAGATTAGCCTGCTGGCGCTGGAGCAGAGCGCGCAGGCCGCGCGCAGCATCGTGCGCGAGCAGGGCGAAGGGCGCATCAAGACCCTGAGCGGCGTTGAATATTCGCCGCTCTACACCACGCTCGATCCGCTGCAAAGCATGAGCCGTGAAGAGAAGCTCGATATTTTACGCCGCGTCGATAACGCCGCGCGCGCTGCCGACAAGCGCGTACAGGAAGTGAGCGCGAGCCTGACCGGCGTCTATGAACTGATTCTGGTGGCCGCCACTGACGGTACGCTGGCGGCAGACGTGCGTCCGCTGGTGCGCCTTTCCGTGAGCGTGCAGGTGGAAGAAGACGGCAAGCGCGAGCGCGGCTCCAGCGGCGGCGGCGGCCGTTTCGGCTACCAGTGGTTTATGGAAAATACCGACGGCGAAGTGCGCGCCGAAGCCTGGGCGAGAGAAGCGGTGCGTATGGCGCTGGTAAACCTGAGCGCCGTGGCGGCGCCTGCCGGCACGCTGCCGGTGGTGCTGGGCGCGGGCTGGCCTGGCGTGCTGCTGCATGAGGCGGTCGGTCACGGCCTTGAAGGCGACTTCAACCGTCGCGGCACGTCTGTCTTCAGCGGCCAGATGGGCCAGCTTGTGGCGTCTGAGCTCTGTACCGTGGTCGACGACGGTACGCTTGCCAATCGCCGCGGTTCGCTCGCCATTGATGACGAAGGCGTGCCGGGCCAGTACAACGTGCTGATCGAAAACGGCATCCTGAAAGGCTATATGCAGGATAAGCTCAACGCGCGCCTGATGGGCGTCGCGCCGACCGGTAACGGCCGTCGCGAATCTTACGCGCACCTGCCGATGCCGCGCATGACCAACACCTATATGCTGGCCGGAAAATCCACGCCGCAGGAGATTATCGAATCGGTGGATTACGGGATCTTCGCGCCGAACTTCGGCGGCGGCCAGGTGGATATCACTTCTGGTAAGTTCGTCTTCTCGACCTCGGAAGCGTATCTCATCGAAAACGGTAAAGTGACGAAGCCGGTGAAAGGCGCGACGCTTATCGGCTCCGGCATCGAGGCGATGCAGCAGATTTCAATGGTGGGTAACGACGTGAAGCTGGATAACGGCGTCGGCGTCTGCGGTAAAGAAGGCCAGAGCCTGCCGGTAGGCGTCGGTCAGCCGACGCTGAAGGTGGATAACCTGACGGTTGGCGGTACGGCATAAGCGTGTGTTTTCGCCCCTCCGTTTGCGAGGGGCGATACCGTCAGGCGCGGCTCTCTTTTCCCTTCCCGTTTCTTCCCCGCATCTCCTGGTATACCTGCGCCACTTTCACGAAATAGTCATTAAGCGCGTTGATGCAGACCTGCACCTTAAGCGGCAGTTTGTCTTTTTCGGTATAGAGCGCGTATACCGGTCGCGGATCGGACTGGTAGCGCGGGAACAGGATCTCCAGCTCCCCGCTGTTGATCTCATCGATCACCCACATTAGCGGTACATACGCAATGCCTGCGCCCGCTTTCAGCCAGCGGGAAAGCGTCATCGGATCATTGGTGACAAAACGCCCCTGCGGCAGCAGGCGGGTGGAGATACCTTCCGGCGCGATAAGTTCGAATTCGTTGTCGGGACGCACGCTATATTCAAGCCATGAATGGTTGGCGAGATCGGCGGGTTTTTCCGGCGTGCCCGCCTGAGCGAGATAGCTTTTGGCGGCGCAGACGACCATCGGCATCGAGCCGAGACGTTTTGAAAACAGACTGGAATCCTGTAGGGCGCCGACGCGGATCACCACGTCCAGCCCGTCGGCGATAAGATCGGGGGCCGGAATGCCGGTCACCAGGTTGACCGACAGCCCCGGATAGTCGCGGAGCATTCCGGCGGTCAGAGACGCCAGTACATTTTGCGCCATGGTTGAAGAACAGCCGATCCGCAGCGTGCCGATAGGGCTATTATTAAAAGCGTATAACTGTTCATGCACTTCCTGTACTTCATGCAGCATACGACGACAGCCCTGGTAGTAGATCCGGCCTGCCTCGGTTAAGCCAATGCTGCGGGTGCTGCGGTTTAACAGCTTGACCTGCAACTCATCTTCCAGTTTCGATACCGTCTGACTGATAGAAGAGACGCTCATCTCAAGCTGCCTGGCGGCGCTGGTAAACGAGCCCAGCTCCACCACTTTGGCGAACACCGACATTCTTTTTAGTCGTTCCATTATTCACTCTGGCTTAAAAGTGATTTAGATCACATATCATAGATAACTTACTATCAGTTACGCTAATATATTATTTCCAACATAACTAACACCGCACTCTCGCCCGGCCATTCCAGGTCACTCGTTGCGGAATATAGTTTAAAAATCAATCGCCTGTACGCAAATCAAGGTCAACATGAGTCTTTTTCCGGTCATTGTGATATTCGGTCTTTCCTTTCCGCCGATCTTTTTTGAGCTTCTGCTGTCGCTGGCGATTTTCTGGCTGGTGCGCCGTGCGCTGATCCCGACCGGGATTTACGATTTCGTCTGGCATCCGGCGTTATTTAATACGGCGCTCTACTGCTGTCTGTTTTATCTGCTGTCGCGCTTGTTTGTCTGAGGTTGATGTGAAACTACTAACAACAAAAATCACCCGCACAGCCATCACCGTGGTGCTGGTCGTGCTCGCCTTCATCGCCATTTTTCGCGCCTGGAGTTTTTATACCGAATCGCCCTGGACGCGTGATGCGCGCTTCAGCGCCGATGTGGTCGCTATCGCGCCGGACGTCGCCGGGCTAATCACCTCGGTGGACGTGCATGACAACCAACTGGTGAAAAAAGATCAGGTGCTTTTCACTATAGACCAGCCGCGTTACCAGAAGGCGCTGGAAGAAGCTGAAGCCGATGTCGCGTACTACCAGGCGCTGGCCAATGAAAAACGCCGCGAGGCGGGCCGTCGTAACAAGCTCGGAGTGCAGGCGATGTCGCGTGAAGAAATAGACCAGGCGAACAACGTGCTGCAAACCGTGCTGCATCAGCTGGCGAAAGCCGAAGCGACGCGCGATCTGGCGAAGCTCGACCTGCAACGCACCGTGATCCGCGCGCCGGCGGACGGCTGGGTCACCAACCTTAACGTCTACACCGGCGAATTTATTACGCGCGGCTCCACGGCGGTGGCGCTGGTCAAACAGAACAGCTTCTACGTTCAGGCTTATATGGAAGAGACCAAGCTGGAGGGCGTACGCCCCGGCTTTCGCGTAGAGATTACGCCGCTTGGCAGTAATAACGTGCTGCACGGCACCGTCGACAGCGTCTCGGCGGGCGTGACGAACGCCAGCAGCACGCGCGACGACAAAGGCATGGCGACGGTTGATTCTAACCTCGAATGGGTGCGTCTGGCGCAGCGCGTGCCGGTGCGCATTCGCCTCGATAAACAGCCCGGCAACCTCTATCCGTCCGGCACGACGGCGACCGTCGTGGTGACAGGAGAGCGGGATCGCGACCGCAGCCACGAATCGGCCTTTAACAAGCTGATGCACCGCCTGCGCGAATTCGGCTAATCATGATGGGCTTTTTATCTATCGATCCCCGGCATCTGCGCTTTGCGATAAAACTCGCCACCGCCATTGTGCTGGCGCTGTTCGTCGGGTTTCACTTTCAGCTTGAAACGCCGCGCTGGGCGGTGCTGACCGCCGCTATCGTGGCGGCGGGCCCGGCGTTTGCCGCGGGCGGCGAGCCGTGGTCCGGCGCTATCCGCTACCGCGGGATGCTCCGAATCATCGGGACATTCATCGGCTGTATCGCCGCGCTGGTGATGATTATCGGCACCATTCGCGCGCCGGTCGTGATGCTGACCCTTTGCTGTATCTGGGCTGGTTTCTGTACCTGGGTCTCATCGCTGGTGAAAGTCGAAAACTCGTATGCCTGGGGGCTTGCGGGTTACACGGCGCTGATTATCGTCATTACGATTCAGACCGAGCCGCTGCTGGCGCCGCAGTTCGCGCTGGAGCGCTGTAGTGAAATCGTGCTTGGGATTTTCTGCGCGATTATCGCCGATCTCCTGTTCTCTCCGCGCTCCATTAAGAAAGAGATCGACCGCGAGCTGGACGCGCTGCTGGTGGAGCAGTTTCGCCTGATGCAGCTCTGCATGGCCCACGGCGACAGCGCAGAGGTGGATAAAGCCTGGGGCGCGCTGGTGCGCCGCACCGCCGCGCTCGATGGCATGCGGGTTAACCTGAATATGGAATCTTCGCGCTGGGTGCGCGCGAACCGCCGCCTGAAAGCGCTCAATACGCTCTCGCTGACGTTAATCACCCAGGCCTGCGAGACGTATCTCATCCAGAACACCCGCCCGGAGTCGATAGCGCCGGAATACCGCGAGCTGTTTGTCGAGCCGGTGGAGACCGCCGCTGACGTCCATCGGCGCCTGAAATTTATCCGCCGTGTGCTCTCCTGGACCGGCGAGCACGACACGCCGGTGACGATTTACACCTGGGTGGGCGCGGCCACGCGTTATCTGCTGCTCAAACGCGGCGTGATCACTAACGCGAAAATCAGCGCGGTGGAAGAGGACGTGCTGACCGACGAAGTGGTGGTCAAAGCCCCGTCGGCGGAGCGTCACCACGCCATGATCAACTTCTGGCGCACCACGGTGTCGTGCCTGCTGGGCACGCTCTTCTGGCTCTGGACCGGCTGGACCTCCGGCAGCGGCGCGATGATCATGATTGCGGTCGTGACGGCGCTGGCGATGCGCCTGCCGAACCCGCGCATGGTGTCGCTCGATTTCCTTTACGGGATGCTTGCCGCGCTGCCGCTCGGGGCGTTCTATTTCCTGGTCGTGCTTCCGTCGACCCAGCAAAGTATGTTGCTGCTGTGCATCAGCATGGCGCTGCTCGGCTTTTTTATCGGCATCGAAGTGCAAAAACGACGGCTTGGCTCCATGGGCGCGCTGGCGGGCACCATCAATATTCTGGTGCTTGATAACCCGATGACGTTCCACTTCAGCCAGTTTCTCGATAGCGCGCTGGGCCAGCTGGTGGGCTGTATGCTGGCGATGATGGTGATTCTGGTGATCCGCGATAACTCGCAGGCGCAGACGGGCCGCATGTTGCTGAACCAGTTTGTCTCGGCGGCGGTCTCGTCGCTCACCACCAACAAAGCGCGGCGTAAAGAGAACCATCTGCCTGCGCTCTATCAGCAACTCTTTCTGCTGTTGAGCAAATTCCCGGATGACGTGGCGAAGTTTCGCCTGGCGCTGAATCTCATCATCGCGCACCAGCGCCTGCGCGAAGCGCCGGTGCCGGTCAACGACGATCTCTCGGCGTTTCACCGCCAGTTAAGACGCACGGCGGACCGGGTCATTTCCGCCTCCAGCGATGAAAAACGACGCGCGACGTTCCGTCAGTTGCTGGATGAGCTGGCGGTCTACCAGGAGAAGCTGCATGTCTGGGCGGCGCCGCAATCGGTGATTGATTCCGTGAAGCGGCTGACCGACATGCTTCATAAATATCAGCAGGCGTTTACCAACACGTAATGCCAAAACCGACGCCCAAAGCGTCGGTTTTTTTATGACTATACTTACCTCCATCCACGGAATTTTACGTGCAGGAGGGGACTATGACCGCACAACCATTTGCAGAATATACGTTTTTTAAGACCGGATACTTTGTTGACGGAAAATGGCACAGCGCGCAGGAGACCTTCGATGTGCTGAATCCGGCGACGGGCGAGGTCATCGCGCAGGTCGCGAAAGCGGGTAAAAAAGAGACCGAGGCCGCTATCGCCGCCGCCAGTCGCGCTTTCCCCGCCTGGCGCGCGAAAACCGCCAAAGAACGTTCTGAAATTCTCTACCGCTGGTATCAGCTCATCATCGAAAACAAGCGCGCGCTGGGCGAGCTGATGACGAGCGAGCAGGGCAAGCCGCTGAAAGAAGCCGAAGGCGAAGTGGAATACGCCGCGAGCTTTATCCAGTGGTTCGCCGAGCAGGCCAAACGCGCCAACGGCGAAATCATTCCGCCCGTGAAGCCTGGCTCGCGCATCCTGGCGACACGCGAGCCGGTCGGCGTGGTGGCGGCGATCACGCCATGGAACTTCCCGATGGCGATGCTGACCCGCAAGCTTGGCCCGGCGCTGGCCGCAGGCTGCACCGGCGTTATCAAACCCGCCAACAATACGCCGCTCAGTGCCTTCGCGCTGGTGGCGCTGGCGCAAGAGGCAGGCGTGCCGGATGGCGTGCTGAACGCGGTGGCGGGCAGTACATCGGAAATCAGCGACGCCATCATGGCAAGCCCGGACGTCCGTAAAATCTCCTTCACCGGCTCGACCGCTGTGGGCAAAACGCTGATGCGCAACGCCGCCGAAACGATGAAAAAAGTGTCGATGGAGCTTGGCGGCAACGCGCCGTATATCGTGTTTGACGATGCCGACATCGACGCGGCGGTCAAAGGTGCGGTCGCCAATAAATTCCGTAACGCAGGCCAGGTGTGCGTCAGCGTTAACCGTTTCTACATTCAGGAAGGCGTTTATGACCGTTTCGTCAACCAGCTGGCGGAAGCGGTAAAAGCGCTGAAAGTGGGCAACGGCATGGAAGAAGGCGTTATCGTCGGGCCGCTTATCGAGACATCGGCGGTCGATAAAGTGCGCGAACATGTGGACGACGCGGTCGCGAAGGGCGCGAAAGTGCTTACCGGCGGCAAACCGCATGCGCTCGGCGGCAATTTCTGGCAGCCGACCGTGCTGATTGATGCAAACGACGATATGAAGCTGGCGCAGGAAGAGACCTTCGGCCCGCTGGCGGCCTGCTTTAGCTTTAAAACCGAAGAGGAAGTCATCGCGCGCGCCAACAATACGCCTTATGGTCTCGCCGCCTACTTCTATACGCAGAACCTTCAGCGCGTGTTCCGCGTCTCGCAGTTGCTGGAAAGCGGCATGATTGGCGTTAATGAATGTGCGGTTTCAACCGAGGTCGCGCCATTCGGCGGCGTGAAAGAGTCGGGGCTGGGGCGCGAAGGCTCTGTGCTGGGGCTCGATGAGTTTATGGAAGTGAAAACGCTGCATCTTGGCGGCTTATAAGCGTGAGGGCGGCATCGCAGCCGCCCGCTAAACGTGGTGGCGACAATGAAAAGCTACAGTTTTGATTTCAGTACGATGGCCAGTCAGCAGGATTTCTACCGGGCGTTTGCCGAGACGTTTGGTTTAACGCCGGAGCGCGTGGGCGATCTGGATAGTCTGTGGAAGGTGGTGACGGAAGAGGCGCTGCCGTTGCCCCTGGAAATTGTCTTTCTGCATGTAACGGCGGAAGTGAAACGCCGCTTCGGCGCGTTGATTCTGCTGTTTGAAGAAGCAGAAGAGGAGCTGGAAGGTCAGCTCCTCTTCAATATCCGGCAATAGCCATACAGCACACCCTCAAAAAGGCCCCCGCGAAGCAGGGGCAAAAGTCGTCGGAGAAGACGACGAGGGTTTATTTGTACAGTTCTGCCGTGGCGTGCCAGTGATCGCCCTGAGTCAGTTCAGTGATGCGATAGCTGCTTGCGCCTTCTTTTTCCGCTTTAGCGGCCAGTTGCTGGCGAACGTCCATCGGCGAGCCGCTCAGCTGCGTCACGGAGACGGAGCCCATCGGCTGGAGATTTTGCGCCTGTTGCGCGTTGACCTGTTGTACTGCGGCGCTCGCGCCGAAAGAGAGTACGGATGCCAGGCCCAGAGCAGCGATGGTAAATGTCGTTTTCATTATTCATTCCTCATGCAGGTGTATTCAGCGGCCTTAATGGTTAGCGTACGGTTTTTATCGGGCCGCTGAGAGGTTTAACGTGTTAGTCGCGCGGGTTTATCACGCTTATTTATAAAGCTCGGCAGTGGCGTGCCAGTGGTCGCCAGTACGGGCTTCAATCACGCGATACGCGGTTGCGCCTTTTGCTTCTGCTTTTTCATTCAGCATCGCACGCAGATCCATCGGAGCCGCGTTTACGGCGTCAACAGATACGGTACCGATAGACTGACGGTTCTGTGCCTGTTCTGCGTTGATGGAATCCGCCGCGAAAGCGCCGAAGGACAGCATGGAGAGAAGTGTCAGGGCTGTTACAGTAGATTTGGTTTTCATGTTCTTTTCCTCGTCGTAATTGTTATCGGTGGGGTCTTATTGTGTGACCCTCATCACAAAAACAAGTATACACTAATCACCCAAAAAATTAATACGACCCTAATTATTTACTATGAAACTTTGTGTGGTCAGGACAGGGTTTTTATTACCGATCATTATAAAAATGGGGTCTAAAAGCCCGTTTTATGATCAATTTATCGAGAAATCAATAGATTGGATGAATTTGACGATTTGTGCGATCTTCAGGCAGCGAAACAGGCGGAACCGTAAAAAAGAGGCAGATGCTGCTGCGTGCGTAACAAAAGCAAGTGGAAATGCGAGGCGAAAAGAGCTGCCGCCGGCAGAACCGACGGCGGCGCAGGGCTTATAACTCCTGCTCGAACAGCACCAGAATGGCTTCGTAGAGATCTTTCACCGTAAAGCCGCGCGCGGGCGTGGTAAAAATAGTGTCGTCACCGGCGATGGTGCCGAGGATCCCTTCGGCTTTGCCAAGGGAATCCAGCAGGCGCGCGATAAGCTGCGCGGCGCCGGGGCTGGTGTGAATCACCACCACCGCGTCGTTGTAGTCGATATCCAGCACCAGGTTTTTCAGCGGGCTGGACGTCGTCGGGACGCCCAACTCAACCGGCAGGCAGTACACCATCTCCATCTTGGCGTTGCGGGTACGCACGGCGCCAAATTTCGTTAACATGCGGGAGACTTTGGACTGGTTGATGTTCTCGAAACCCTGATCCTGAAGGGCCTGGACGATTTCACCCTGGGAACTGAACTTCTCTTCTTTTAGTAAGGCCTTGAAGGCTTTCACTAATTCTTCTTGTTTTGCGGAGCTACGCATATATCACCCGTATACAGGCCAATAAACAACATTATTATGCATTGTGATGAATTTTTATGCAAATGGTCTGCCTTGCGGCGGGCTGAAATAATGTTATGAAAGAGACGAATTTTATCAAATTACGTTATCGAGGAACATGCCTGCGTCACGACTCGCAAATAAGGCTTTAAGTAAACTAAATGTTATCAAAATGATGTTGTTTTGATGCTTAAAGAGGGTGTAATGTAACCGCCTGTTGAGATGTTGCTTCGGTAGTGACCCGGCGGTATTCGCGTCATCTGCACCCGGGCGAGAAGGCCGCATCGCTTTCAGTTAAACCGCGCTACGATCGCAAACTGCGGGCGAAAAGAGTGCTATAACTTCCTCCCAGGATGATTATGGTCGCCACCTCATGGAGTAACGGCACACAATTGCTAACCATAATAAGGAGTTTAGGATGAAAGTTGCAGTCCTCGGCGCGGCAGGCGGTATCGGCCAGGCGCTTGCCCTTCTACTCAAGACCCAACTGCCTTCAGGTTCAGAACTCTCTCTGTATGACATTGCGCCGGTGACCCCAGGGGTTGCGGTGGATTTAAGTCATATCCCGACCGACGTGAAAATCAAAGGTTTCTCCGGCGAAGACGCGAAGCCGGCGCTGGAAGGCGCTGATGTGGTGCTGATCTCCGCAGGTGTCGCCCGTAAACCGGGTATGGATCGCTCTGACCTGTTCAACGTGAACGCAGGCATCGTGAAAAACCTGATTCAGCAGGTCGCGACCACCTGCCCGAAAGCGTGCATCGGCATTATCACCAACCCGGTGAACACCACGGTCGCCATCGCGGCAGAAGTGCTGAAAAAAGCAGGCGTGTACGACAAGAACAAACTGTTTGGCGTGACCACGCTGGACATCATCCGCTCCAACACCTTTGTGGCGGAACTGAAAGGCAAAAAACCGGCTGAGCTGGACGTGCCGGTGATCGGCGGCCACTCTGGCGTGACCATTCTGCCGCTGCTCTCGCAGATCCCGGGCGTTAACTTTACCGATCAGGAAGTGGCCGATCTGACCAAACGCATCCAGAACGCGGGCACCGAAGTGGTGGAAGCGAAAGCGGGCGGAGGCTCTGCGACCCTGTCTATGGGCCAGGCGGCCGCGCGTTTCGGTCTCTCCCTGGTGCGTGCGCTGCAGGGCGAGCAGGGCGTGGTGGAATGCGCCTATGTGGAAGGCGACGGCGAATATGCCCGCTTCTTCTCACAGCCGCTGCTGCTGGGTAAAAACGGTATTGAAGAGCGTAAACCGATCGGCGCCCTGAGCGCTTACGAACAGCAGTCGCTGGAAGGCATGCTGGATACGCTGAAAAAAGATATCGCCCTGGGCGAAGAGTTCGTTAACAAGTAAGCGTTAACGAGCGAAAAAAAACCGGAACGCGCGTTCCGGTTTTTTTATGCCTGCGATTTTGCTATTGCGCTATTCTGGCGTCGCCGGGTATTCCTGAATCGTCACCTGGATAGTGAGTTTGCGGTCGTTACGCATCACTTCCACCGGGATCACCGAGCCAGGACGGATTTCCGCCACCTGATCCATGGTTTCCAGCGCGGAGATGGCAGGCTTCTTGTTCACCGACACAATCACGTCATTTACCTGAATGCCCGCGCGCGCGGCAGGACCGTCCTGCGCCACGTCGTTCACCACAATCCCCTGAATCTGGTCGATACCCGCCGCCGGCGTATGCATCGGCGTAATTTCACGCCCGCTAATGCCGATATAGCCGCGGATCACGCGCCCGTCGCGGATAAGTTTTTCCATAATGCGCGTGGCGAGCTGCGTTGGGATCGCAAAACCGATGCCCTCCGGCGTTTCGCCGTCGTTGCTCTTATCAAATGAGAGCGTGTTGATACCCATCAGCTCGCCCAGCGAGTTCACCAGCGCGCCGCCGGAGTTGCCGTGGTTGATGGAGGCGTCGGTTTGCAGGAAATTCTGGCGTCCGGACGGGTTCAGGCCGATTCGCCCGGTGGCGCTGATAATCCCCTGGGTGATGGTCTGCCCAAGGTTATAAGGGTTGCCAATCGCCATGACGACGTCACCGATGTGGGGCATACGCTGCGGGTTGATGGGAATCACCGGCAGGGCGGTCGCGTTGATTTTCAGCACCGCCAGATCGGTCAGGCTGTCTGAACCTACCAGCAGCGCCTCAAACACGCGGCCATCCTGCAGCGCCACGATAATCTGATCGGCGTCGTTGATGACATGTTTGTTGGTCAGAATATAGCCGCGCTGATCCATGATAACGCCGGAGCCGAGCGTGCGAATTTCCAGCTGGCTGCGATTGCTGCCGCCGAGGCTGCGGTTATAGACGTTCACGACCGCAGGCGCAGCGCGGCGCACCGCCCGGTTATAACTCACGGGCGTTTCATCGACGCTGTCGAGCTTTTGCTGCAACAGCGGATTATAGGGGCGCAGGGAAGGTACGAGCGTCAGCAGCAACGCGGCGACAATCAACCCCGCAATAACCGAGCGTAAAAGCTTCAGAAACATGTGTATGGAATAAGTAGTCAGGGGACGGGCGCAGCATACCATGAGTTAAACGGACATCACACGCGGCGTGATGCCCGTTCTCTCAGTTTATTAACGCAGCAGTAAATAGAGACTGTCGTTTCCACGCACGATATGCAGCGCGATGATGGCAGGCTTGCTTTCCAGCAGCTTGCGCATTTCAGCGATGGTGCTGACGCGCGCGCGGTTCACGCCGACGATAACATCGTCTTTCTGCAGGCCCGCCTGGGCTGCGGCGCTGCCTTTTTCGACGCTATTAATGGTAATGCCTTTGGTGCCGTCTTTAAGCTGGCCGTCGCTTAACGTCGCGCCCTGCAAGGCCGGGGCGATGATATCGGCGCTGGCGGAGGAGGACGTGCTTTTATCGAGCGTCACCTCCACTTCCTGGGCTTTACCGTCGCGCAGCAGGCCCAGTTTCACTTTTGTGCCAGGTTCGGTGGTGGCGATGCGCGAGCGCAGTTCGGCGAAACTGTTCAGCGGACGGCCATTGAGGCTCACGATCACGTCGCCCGCTTTAATGCCCGCTTTAGCGGAGCCCGAGTTTGGCAGCACTTCGCTGACAAAGGCACCGCGCTGGGTGTTCAGGTTAAACGCTTTGGCGATATCGGCGCTCATCTCGGTGCCTTTAATGCCGAGCAGACCGCGTTTCACCTCGCCTGATTGCATCAGTTGTTTAGCGAGCGTCTGGGCCATATTGGCCGGGATGGCGAAGCCGATCCCGACGCTGCCGCCGCCCGGCGCGAGGATCGCGGTATTGATGCCGATAAGCTCGCCATTCAGGTTCAGCAGCGCGCCGCCGGAGTTGCCGCGGTTAATGGACGCATCGGTCTGGATAAAGTTTTCAAAGCCTTCGAGATTGAGCCCGCTGCGGCCTAGCGCCGAGACGATGCCGGATGTCGCCGTCTGGCCGAGCCCGAACGGGTTGCCGACGGCCACCACGAAATCGCCGACGCGCAGTTTATCGGAATCCGCCACCTGGATTTGCGTCAGGTTGCTGGCGTTTTGCAGCTGGATCAGCGCGATATCGCTCTGGTCGTCGCCGCCAATCAGTTTGGCGTCGAACTCGCGGCCGTCATTAAGCTGAACGCTGATTTTCTCCGCGTGGTTAATGACGTGGTTATTGGTGAGCACATAGCCTTTGGCGGCGTCAATAATCACGCCCGAGCCGAGCCCTTCAAACGGCTGCGCCTGCTGGTCCGGCATCGACTCGCCGAAGAATTTTTTCAGCTCCTCCGGTACGCGCTGCTCCTGCACGGCGGTGCCTTCCACCCGCACGCTGACGACCGCAGGCAGCACTTTTTCCAGCATCGGCGCGAGGCTTGGGATGGCAGGCTGGCCCGGCACCTGCGACGGCAGGGCGGCGAGCACCGGCGCGGGCGCCGACAGAGATAAACCGAGACTTAACGCTAACGCACTTAACAGCAGGGTTTGTTTTTTCATGAACGCGGCTCTCGCAACCTGGTTATAAAAAGTCACCTGAAAAGACGGATATTATTGAATTCTCAAAGTCGTAACAATGCTGTCATCGGGACGGCAGCGCTCAGAATAAGCATAGTCAGCGCCCAAAGAAAAGCGGGCGCTACATGCGCCCGACGGTAAGGATAGTTAGCTGAATCAGTTGCGCTTCGCGCCGGTGCGCAGCAGACCAGAAGCGCTGTCTGAATAGTCGCGCGGCATCTGGACCGGCGCCTGATCGTTGCTCGCTTCCGATTCCGCAAGGCGATTGCGGAACGGGTTGGTCTCCGCGGACATTTCCGGCAGCAGGCTGCTGGAGCTTTTCGCCATGTGCTGATAGAGCTGACGATAGTCATCCGCCATGTTATCCAGCAGTTCAGCGCTGCGGGCGAAGTGGCTGACCAGTTCTTCGCGGTAGTCGTCAAGCTCCGCTTTGTTTTTCTCAAGCTCGTACTGCAGAGCCTGCTGTTGACGTAATTTGCGGTTACCGAAACGCATAGCGACGGCGCCGATAATAATGCCGACGACTAACCCAATAAGCGCATATTCCCAGGTCATGAACATCTCCCGTTGTCTTGTGATTCCGTAGGGTGGTAACGGCGAGGCTTGGTTTCTCGTCTGCGTGCCGTCGACCGGTAAACCCACTATAACCGCTAATTCAGGAGAAGTGGAATCCTGGAGCGGCATGGCGTAGTGTAGAGCGGCCTTTTTTTGGCCAAAATAACGCTGCGGCGAACGTTTTCAGGAAGTAAGAATAATATATGCAGAGCATCTCTCCGACATCGCGCTACCAACGGGCCCTGAAAGAGGGCACCCACCAGCCGGACGACGTCCAGCATGAAGCGGTAAATCGTCTGAATCTTATCTGGCAGGCCCTTTCGCAGAAAACCGACGCGCCTGCGCCAGCCCGCGGCGGCCTGCTGACCAAAGTCGGCAAGCTGTTCGGCAAACGTGAAGAGACGGCCGGTGAAGCGCCGGTACGCGGCTTATATATGTGGGGCGGCGTCGGGCGCGGTAAAACCTGGCTGATGGACCTGTTCTTTCATAGCCTGCCGGGCGAGCGCAAGCTCAGGCTGCATTTTCACCGCTTTATGCTGCGCGTGCATGAAGAGCTCGCCGCGCTGCAAGGACAGACCGATCCGCTGGAAGTCGTCGCTGACGGTTTTAAAGCGCAGGCGGACGTTATCTGCTTCGATGAGTTTTTTGTCTCCGACATTACCGACGCCATGCTGCTTGGCGGGCTGATGCAGGCGCTGTTCGCACGCGGCATTACGCTTGTCGCGACGTCCAACATTCCGCCCGATGAGCTGTACCGCAACGGCTTACAGCGCACGCGCTTTTTACCGGCCATTGAGGCAATAAAAGCAAATTGCGACATCATGAACGTCGATGCAGGCATTGATTACCGCCTGCGCACGCTGACCCAGGCGCATTTGTGGCTCTCGCCGCGGAGCGAAGAGACGGCGCGTCAGATGGACGCGCTCTGGCAGGCGCTGGCGGGCGCGCCGCGTAACGCGGCAGCGGCGCCGTCGCTTGAGATTAACCATCGCCCGTTGCCGACGCTCGGCGTGGAAAACCAGACGCTGGCCGCGTCTTTCGACACGCTGTGCGTCGATGCGCGCAGTCAGCATGACTACATCGCGCTGTCGCGCCAGTTCCATACGGTGCTGCTGTTTGACGTACCGGTGATGACGACCTCTACCGAGAACGCGGCGCGGCGCTTTATCGCGCTGGTGGATGAGTTTTACGAACGCCAGGTGAAGCTGGTGGTCTCGGCAGATTCGCCGCTGGAGAACATCTATCAGGGCGAGCAACTGCAGTTTGAATTTAAGCGCTGCCTGTCGCGTTTGCAGGAGATGCAGAGCGAGGAATACCTCAAACGCCCGCACCTGGCCTGAGGCCTGGCCGCTCCTCAGCGTACCGGGGAGCGAATTCGGGTACTTTCCTGATAAAAGGGGTCGATCTTTATACTCGACTTCTCTATAATCTTGCGACCCCACGTTACAAGAAAGTTTTTTTCCCGAAACTTTTGTGTGCCGAAAACATATCCGAGGGGGTAGGTTTGCGGACTTTGTCGTGTGAACCTCAACTCAATTTAAGCGTTTGGGTGTTCGCCAACGTGTAACTCTATATTTGGGTAAGCTTTTAATGAAAACTTTTACAGCTAAACCAGAAACCGTAAAACGCGACTGGTATGTTGTTGACGCGACCGGTAAAACTCTGGGCCGTCTGGCTACCGAACTGGCTCGTCGCCTGCGCGGTAAGCACAAAGCGGAATACACTCCGCACGTTGATACCGGTGATTACATCATCGTTCTGAACGCAGAAAAAGTTGCTGTAACCGGCAACAAGCGTTCTGACAAAATGTACTACCACCACACTGGCCACATCGGTGGTATCAAAGAAGCGACCTTTGAAGAGATGATTGCCCGCCGTCCTGAGCGTGTAATTGAAATCGCGGTTAAAGGCATGCTGCCGAAAGGCCCTCTGGGCCGTGCTATGTACCGTAAACTGAAAGTTTACGCGGGCAACGAGCACAACCACGCGGCGCAGCAACCGCAAGTTCTGGACATCTAATCGGGATTATGGCAATGGCTGAAAATCAATACTACGGCACTGGTCGCCGCAAAAGCTCCGCCGCTCGTGTGTTTATCAAACCGGGCAACGGTAAAATCGTTATCAACCAGCGTTCTCTGGAACAGTACTTCGGTCGCGAAACTGCCCGCATGGTAGTTCGCCAGCCGCTGGAACTGGTCGACATGGTTGAGAAACTGGATCTGTACATCACCGTTAAAGGTGGTGGTATCTCCGGTCAGGCTGGTGCGATCCGTCACGGTATCACCCGCGCTCTGATGGAGTACGATGAGTCTCTGCGCTCTGAACTGCGTAAAGCTGGCTTCGTTACTCGTGACGCTCGTCAGGTTGAACGTAAGAAAGTCGGTCTGCGTAAAGCACGTCGTCGTCCGCAGTTCTCCAAACGTTAATCCTTTTCTGCTTTTGCAGAATCGAATTGGCGAAAAACCCGGCATACAGCCGGGTTTTTTTATGCCCGGAATTTTTATCTGGTCGCTAATCCACTGAAATCCCGCCCATTTACGGCAATCGGACAAAACCTCTCACCACAAGCTGCGCAAAATCTGGTAAACTATCATCCAATTTTGTGCCCAAATGCTGGTAACTGTTCACGTTTTGTTCGTTTTGCAGACGGAAGAAAGTTCGGCACGGAAGGGTGATTAATAAGGCCAGCCGTGTGTGCGGCTGGTAGCAGTAACTTTCTGAATATACCTGGAGGTTTTCATGGCTGTCGCTGCCAACAAACGTTCGGTAATGACGCTGTTTTCTGGTCCTACTGATATCTACAGCCATCAGGTCCGCATTGTGCTGGCTGAAAAGGGTGTCAGCTTTGAAATTGAGCATGTGGAAACGGATAACCTGCCGCAGGATCTGATTGACCTCAACCCAAATCAAAGCGTGCCGACGCTGGTAGACCGTGAACTGACTCTTTGGGAGTCGCGCATCATTATGGAATATCTCGATGAGCGTTTCCCGCACCCGCCGTTAATGCCAGTTTACCCGGTGGCTCGCGGTGAAAGCCGCCTGTATATGCACCGTATCGAGAAGGACTGGTACTCGCTGATGAACGTTATCGTCAGCGGTTCCGCCCAGGAAGCCGATAACGCGCGTAAACAGCTGCGTGAAGAGCTGCTGGCTATCGCGCCGGTATTCGGCCAGAAGCCCTATTTCCTGAGCGATGAGTTCAGCCTGGTGGATTGCTATCTGGCACCGCTGCTGTGGCGTCTGCCGCAGTTAGGCGTTGAGTTCAGCGGCGCGGGCGCCAAAGAGCTCAAAGGCTATATGACTCGCGTGTTTGAGCGTGATTCGTTCCTGGCTTCGCTGACCGAAGCCGAGCGCGAAATCCGTCTGCAAACCCGGGGCTAAACCTTATGGATATCTCTCAGCTCTCTCCACGTCGTCCCTATCTGCTGCGTGCCTTTTATGAATGGCTGCTGGACAACCAGCTGACGCCGCACCTGGTCGTGGATGTGACGCTGCCGGGCGTGCTGGTGCCGCTGGAGTACGCGCGTGACGGGCAAATTGTTCTGAATATCGCTCCGCGTGCGGTCGGCAATCTGGAACTGGCGAATGACGAAGTGCGCTTCAACGCCCGTTTCGGCGGCGTGCCGCGTCAGGTATCGGTGCCGCTGGCTGCCGTGCTGGCTATCTATGCCCGTGAAAACGGCGCCGGCACGATGTTCGAGCCAGAAGCCGCTTATGATGAAGAGATGGCGAGCCTGAACGACGACGACAGCGCAGAAGAGCCGGAAACCGTGATGTCTGTGATTGATGGCGATAAGCCTGACGATGCGGATGATAACGGCCCGGATGACGAGCCGCCGCCGCGTGGCGGGCGTCCGGCGCTGCGCGTGGTTAAGTAATCGTACTGCCTCAATATAAAGCCGGGTATGCTGACGGCAGCCCGGCTTTTTTATTAAACCGCCCGAAGAGGCGGTTTTTTTGTCCCTGCCTGTTACCAGCGATAGTTCACCAGCATATGGCCGGAACAGGCGTTATAGGAGTTATCGCCCCATTCGCTGCTGACCCGGAAGGAAACGGTAGTCGTGTCATTCACCTTACCGCTGACGCCCGTTTCGAGCTGGAAGCGATTAGACGGCACGTTGGAATCCAGCGTCTCGTCGTTAAAGTTCAGATCGCTCATGCCGTTGCCGATAAGCCAGTTCACCGCGCCGTAAGGCTGCCAGGCTTCCACGGCTTTCTGATCGACATAGCTTGCCTTGAACCCGATACGACCCAGCACCGCGTCATCATCCGGCGTGCCGACGCGCGTGCCGTTATATTCTACGTGGTTATCCTGATCCAGATTGCTGTAAACCACCTGGCCCTGCGGTTCAAACTTCATGGTGCGCGCTTTCTCTGACGGCACCAGCCAGGCGTGACCCAGCTCCAGCGAGGCGGCATAGCCCTGGCTGTCGTACTCTTCGCCTGGCATATCGTCGCCATTCACCTGGCTGTTATACCAGCTGTAAGACGCCCAGCTGTCGATATAACTGCCGAGACGCAGAGTCTGATCTTCCTGCCAGGTAGCATACACGCCGACGTTATAGCCGTTAACACGGCCATCTGCCGAGCGCGAATTATGGCGCGCGTCTGCGGTGGTGTCGCTGTAGCCTGCGCCCAGCATAAAACCGCTGTGCAGCGTGCCGGTGGAGAGATCTTTGCTCAGGAAGTCGCTGCCTAACTGCACTACGGCGGAGCGAATCTTATATTTCAGGTTGCTGTCCGCGAAGTTGCCGTCGTTGTACTCGCCTTTAACGTACATCCAGGTATTCAGATCGTCGGCGTCGCGCAGCATCAGCTGATCGCGATCGTCGCGCTTGTGAATAAACATCTGCTGGGCGGCCAGGTAGTTCGCCATATAGACGCCCGCCTCCGGGCGGTACACTTCTGGAGCCGGTGGCGTATCGCCGCCATTACCACCGTTATCATCGCCGCCGTTATCGCCATCGTCGTCACCGCCATTATCATCCGGGTCTGGCGTTGGATCCGGCGTCGGATCTGGCGTATCGCTGGCTTTCGATTCCAGATACCAGTTGCCGTCGTCATGCTGATAGAGATCGTATTCCCACATCCCCGCCACGACCGGTTTATCCAGCGTGAAAGAGGCGTCAGACGCGCCGCCAACGCTGATAAGTTCAATACCGTTAATGGTCTGCGCGCCCTGGCCGCCGATATTCGCCACTTCAAGCGCAGAGCTGCCCGCGCTGTCGCCGGTAATAGCCAGATGGTCAGTCGGAGAATTATCTTCGCCTGCCTCGGTGTTCATCACGATGCGGCTGTTCTCATCGCCGGTGTAGTTGCCGTTGATGGTAAACACATTGCCGACGTTACTACCGCCCGCGATTTGCAGCGTGCCCTGGTTGGTCACGTCGCCATTGATAGTATTGCCCGTCGCCGGGGTGGAGGCGTTCTCGTTGCCGCTGACGGCATTCCAGGACGCCAGCACGCCGCCTGCGGCAATCGCCACATCGCTGTTTACGGTGCCCGCAGAGGCGAACGTGGCGCCGCTGTCGATATTAATGATGCCAGTGCCGCCATCAGGCCCCATCACGGCATTCTCCGCCACAAGGGTTGTACCGGCTTTCAGGGTGGTATCGCCGCTAAAGCTGTTGTTACCGGTGAGCGTCAGCGTGCTGGCGTTTTCTTTCACCAGATTACCGGTGCCGGAAATATCGCCCGCAAAAGTATAATCTGCCGCCTGGTTGAAAATCAGTGTGCCGTTGTTGGTAACGTTACCTTCCAGCGAGGCGTTCGCGCCGCTGCCGGTACCGATTTGCAGTGAGGCCGCATTATTAATTAACGTCGAACCGGTGTTTGTCACGTCGCCGCCGAGCGTCAGGTTGCCGGTTTTGACGATAAGGCTGTCGCCTTCACCCGTGAGATCGACATCACCGGTCAGCGTCCAGTCGCTGCCGTCCATGGTGAGCGATTTAAAGCCGTCGTCTGCGTTCGCGCCAATAAAATTGCTGTCTTCATTGCCGCTGTCGTTCAGGGTAATCGTATTGTTAAGGGAGCCTGTGGTGATGACATCGCCCCCAAGGCTGGAGCCTGCTTTAAGCACCAGCGCGTTATTACCATCGTTTTCAAAAGAAATCGCGTAGTCGCCGCCGGAGATAGCGCCGGTATTAATAATGGTGACGTTACTGCCGTTAATAACGTCGATGGCTGTGCCTGTGCTATTAATGGCGCCTTTATTCTCAAGCGTCATCATGTCGGATGTCTGGCCTGAAATATCGATCAGAACAGCGCCGCCATTATCATTCGTAATCGTTCCGTTATTAACGATTGACTCTACGCTTTTTCCTTTCACCAGCGCCGCAGGATCTGATGTTAAGGATGACATTGTTACGCCATCGGCAATTACATATTCTTTGTCGCCGCTAAAAAAGTACGTCTCCTCTGTATCTTCATCGATATTGGTGGTCGCATGCGAGAGCGCAGGCGTAAAGAGGATCATGGCTGGAAAAATACCCGCCATAATTTTTGCAATTCTATTTTTCCTGAATGTTTTAGAAGTATCCATAATTACGTCCAATATAATAATGCGTTGAGTTAAGTGTCGGCGTCGCGGCAGCTTATTTTATTGTTCTCGTAAATAACATCCTTTCCGAAAGATACAGAATTTATAAATATAAAATGTGTATGCTTTTGACGGTCTGATTTCATACTGTGCACATATTAATAAGCACCATAAATAAGTGGCGAAACAGAACGCGTTCAGGAAAGCATTTAACGGGGCAGGAGTCAGGAATCGAATCTAAACAGAACGAATTGTGAAAGTAATTCAGAAACGGAAAAGTCTTTTTCTGGAAATAAAAGGGCTTGCTTTATTGATAAGTGAAATAAAAAAGGGAAGCGCGAGGCTTCCCTTTTGAATGTGTCAGTCTGAACCGTCAGACTTCGAGGTAGTTCATGATGCCGTCCGCCGCTTTACGACCTTCGGCAATCGCAGTCACCACCAGATCGGAGCCGCGCACGATATCGCCGCCTGCGAAGATTTTCGGGTTGCTGGTCTGGAAGGCGTTTTCATTGCCTTCCGGCGCAATCACACGCCCCTGCGAATCAAGCTCCACGCTGTGCTGGGCCAGCCACTCCATGCTGTGCGGACGGAAACCAAACGCCATCACCACCGCATCGGCAGGCAGCACATGCTCGGAGCCCGGCACGATCTCCGCGCGACGACGGCCTTTGTCATCCGGTTCGCCCATCTGCGTGCGCGCCATTTTCACGCCGCACACTTTACCGTTAGCGTTGATCTCAACGCCGAGCGGCTGCACGTTGAACTGGAACTCAACGCCTTCTTCGCGCGCGTTTTTCACTTCGCGACGTGAGCCCGGCATGTTCTCTTCATCACGACGGTAAGCGCAGATGACGTGAGTGGCGCCCTGGCGCACCGAGGTACGCACGCAGTCCATCGCGGTATCGCCGCCGCCCAGCACCACGACGCGTTTGCCTTCCATACTGATGTATGGCTGCTTTGTATCTTCCTCAAAGCCCATGATCTGACGGGTATTGGCGATAAGGAACGGCAGCGCTTCATACACGCCCGGCGCGTCTTCGTTTTCCAGCCCGCCGCGCATCGACTGATAGGTGCCGACGCCGAGGAAGACCGCGTCGTAGTCGCCCAGCAGGTCGTTCATCTGGATATCGCGGCCCACTTCGGTATTGAGCCTGAACTCAATGCCCATGCCGGTGAAGATTTCACGACGGCGCGTCATGACTTCTTTTTCCAGCTTAAAGGCCGGGATGCCGAAGGTCAGCAGGCCGCCGATTTCCGGGTTACGATCAAACACGACGGCTTTTACGCCGTTACGCGTCAGTACGTCGGCGCACGCGAGGCCCGCCGGGCCCGCGCCGACAATCGCGACGCGTTTGCCGGTCGGCTTCACGCCGGAGAGATCCGGCCGCCAGCCCATTTCGAACGCTTTATCGTTGATATAGCGCTCGATGTTGCCGATGGTCACGGCGCCGAATTCGTCATTCAGCGTGCAGGAGCCTTCGCACAGGCGGTCCTGAGGGCAGACGCGGCCGCACACTTCCGGCAGCGTGTTAGTCTGGTGAGAAAGCTCTGCGGCTTCGAAAATGCGCCCTTCGTTGGCCAGCTTCAGCCAGTTAGGGATGTAGTTATGGACCGGACATTTCCATTCACAGTAAGGGTTGCCGCAGGACAGGCAGCGGTCTGCCTGCGCTTTGGCCTGGCCTTCCGAGAAGGGCTCATAAATTTCCACAAACTCAATTTTACGGATCTTAAGCGGCTTTTTCGGCGGATCAACGCGCTGTAAGTCGATAAATTGGTAAACGTTCTGACTCATCAATCGTGACCTCTTACTGCGCCTGCACCCGCAGCTCGGCTGCGGAACGACTACGGTGACCCAACAATGCTTTTACATCACTGGACTTCGGTTTAACCAGCGCGAATCTGGCTGAGAACGCCGGCCAGTTCGCCAGGATCTCTTCGCCGCGGTGTGAACCGGTCTGTTGAACATGCTCGGTGATAAGCCCGCGCAGGTGTTCTTCGTGAATCGCTAACTCGTCGACATTCAGCACTTCCACCAGCTCCGGGTTCACGCGTTTGCGGAACTCGCCATCTTCGTCCAGCACGTAGGCGAAGCCGCCCGTCATGCCTGCGCCGAAGTTCACGCCGGTTTTACCGAGAATACAGACGATGCCGCCGGTCATATATTCACAGCCGTTATCGCCGATCCCTTCCACGACCGTAATCGCGCCGGAGTTACGCACCGCGAAACGCTCGCCTGCGCGGCCTGCGGCGTAGAGACGGCCGCCCGTCGCGCCATACAGGCAGGTGTTGCCGATAATGCTCGCTTCATAGCTCTTGAACGACGACCCTACCGGCGGACGAATCGCCAGCAAGCCGCCCGCCATCCCTTTGCCGACATAATCGTTGGCATCGCCTGTCAGGTGCAGCTCCACGCCGCCTGCGTTCCAGACGCCGAAGCTCTGTCCGGCAGTCCCGGTGAAGTACGCTTTGACAGGATCGGACGCCAGGCCCTGATCGCCGTGCGACTGCGCGATGTAGCCCGACAGCAGCGCCCCAACCGAACGGTCGGTATTGCGGATATCAAACCAGAACGTTTTGCTCTGGCGGCTATCGACATACGGTTTCGCCTGGGCCAGCAGTTGCGCGTTCAGATCGCCTTTATCGAACGGCGGGTTGCTTTCGGTGCAGTAGACCGCTTTGCCAGGATGCGGCTCGGCGGTTTCCAGCAGTTTCGCCAGATCCAGTTTTTGCTGCTTCGCCGTAAAGCCTTCCAGCTCTTTCAGAAGATCCGTGCGGCCAATCAGATCCACCAGACGCGTCACGCCAAGCTGAGCCATGAGTTCACGCGTTTCGCGGGCGATGAATTCAAAGTAGTTGGTCACTTTGAACGGCAGGCCGTGATAGTGGTTTTTACGCAGTTTGTCATCCTGGGTCGCCACGCCGGTGGCGCAGTTATTCAGATGGCAAATACGCAGATATTTACAGCCCAGCGCCACCATCGGGCCGGTGCCGAAGCCGAAGCTCTCCGCGCCAAGAATAGCCGCTTTGATGATGTCGAGGCCGGTTTTTAGGCCGCCGTCCACCTGCAGGCGGATCTTGTGGCGCAGACCGTTGGCGACCAGCGCCTGCTGCGTTTCCACCAGACCGAGCTCCCACGGGCAGCCCGCGTATTTCACGGAGGAGAGGGGGCTTGCGCCCGTGCCGCCGTCGTAGCCTGCGATGGTGATGAGATCCGCATACGCTTTCGCCACACCGGTGGCGATGGTGCCCACGCCCGGCTCAGACACCAGCTTCACGGAGATCATCGCCTTCGGGTTGACCTGTTTTAGGTCGAAAATCAGCTGCGCCAGATCTTCAATCGAGTAGATATCGTGGTGCGGCGGCGGGGAGATCAGCGTCACGCCCGGCACCGAATAACGCAGACGCGCGATGTACGGCGTCACTTTGTCGCCAGGTAGCTGACCGCCTTCGCCCGGCTTCGCGCCCTGCGCCACTTTAATCTGAATCACATCGGCGTTAACCAGATATGCGGGCGTTACGCCGAAGCGGCCGGAGGCCACCTGCTTAATGCGCGAGACTTTATTGGTGCCGTAACGCGCCGGATCTTCGCCGCCTTCGCCGGAGTTCGAGAAACCGCCGAGGCTGTTCATCGCCTCCGCCAGCGACTCATGCGCTTCCGGGCTCAGCGCGCCGATAGACATCGCCGCGGTATCAAAGCGTTTGAACAGCTCGCTCGCCGGTTCGACATCTTCCACGCGCACCGCGTCCGCCTGCGGGTTCAGCGCCAGCAGATCGCGCAGCGTCGCCGCCGGGCGTTCGTTAACCAGCTTCGCGTATTGCTGATAGTCGCTGTAGTCGCCGCTCTGCACCGCCTGCTGGAGCGTGCGCACCACATCCGGGTTGTAGGCGTGGTATTCGCCGCCGTGAACATATTTCAGCAAGCCGCCCTGCACGAGCGGTTTGCGCGCAAGCCAGGCGCGCTTCGACAGGTTCACCAGATCCTGTTCGAAATCGGCGAAGCCCGCGCCGCCGATGCGGCTGACCACGCCCTGGAAGCAGAGCTCAGAGACGTCGCGGTGCAGGCCGACAGCCTCAAACAGTTTGGAGCAGCGGTAAGAGGCGATGGTCGAGATGCCCATTTTGGACATGATCTTATAAAGCCCTTTGTTGATGCCGTTGCGGTAGTTCAGCATCACGCTGCGGTAATCTTTTTCGATAGCGCCGGTATCCACCAGTTTCGCCAGCGTTTCGTAGGCGAGATACGGGTAGATAGCGGTGGCGCCGAAGCCCAGCAGCACGGCGAAGTGGTGCGGGTCGCGGGCGCTGGCGGTTTCCACAATAATGTTGGCGTCGCAGCGCAGGCTCTGTTCCACCAGTCGCGTCTGGATAGCGCCGACGGCCATTGGCGCCGGTACCGGCAGACGATCTTTGGCGATGTTGCGATCCGAGAGCACCAGCAGGACGGTGCCGTTGCGTACCATCTGTTCGGCTTTGTCGCACAGCGCTTTAACGGTCTCTTCCAGCGTCGCCTGCGCCGGGTCGAAAGTGATATCGAGCGTATCGGCGCGATAGTGCTCTTCTTCAAGCGTGGTGAGCTGTTTAAAGTCGGAGTAGAGCAGAATCGGCGACTTAAAGCTCAGGCGGTGCGCCTGGCCTTCAGCTTCGCAGAAAACGTTCATCTCGCGGCCGATGCTGGTGGCAAGCGACATCACATGCGCTTCGCGCAGCGGATCGATAGGCGGGTTGGTCACCTGCGCGAACTGCTGGCGGAAGTAGTCATAAATAATGCGCGGCTGACTGGAGAGCACGGCGAATGGCGTATCGTCGCCCATCGAGCCTACCGCTTCCTGGCCATTTTCGCCCAGTACGCGGATCACCGCATCCAGCTCTTCATTGCTGTAGAAGAACTGCTTCTGGTAGCTTTCGAGCAGGGCGTCGTCCATTTCACGGGTGCCTACCTGATCGTCAGGCAGATCTTCAAACGGCACGAGACGGCGAACGTTTTTCTCCATCCACTCTTTATACGGGTGACGGCTCTTGAGATCGTTATCGGTTTCCGCCGAGTGCAGGATGCGACCGCCGCGGGTGTCGATAACCATCAGCTCGCCAGGCCCTACGCGGCCTTTCTCCACGACTTCGTCCGGCTGGTAATCCCAGATGCCCACTTCGGAGGCGCAGGTGATGAGCTTATCTTTGGTGATAACGTAGCGCGCCGGGCGCAGGCCGTTACGGTCAAGGTTACAGGCGGCGAAACGGCCGTCTGACATCACGATGCCCGCCGGGCCGTCCCACGGCTCCATGTGCATCGAGTTAAAGTCGAAGAACGCGCGCAGCTCCGGGTCCATATCCGGGTTGTTCTGCCAGGCCGGCGGCACCAGCAGACGCATGGCGCGCACGATATCCATCCCGCCCGCCAGCAGCAGTTCCAGCATGTTATCCATTGAGCTGGAGTCAGAGCCGGTTTCATTTACAAACGGCGCGGCGTCGTGGAGATCGGGGATCAGCGGCGTCTGGAATTTATAAGTACGCGCGCGGGCCCACTGGCGGTTGCCGGTAATGGTGTTGATCTCGCCGTTGTGCGCCAGGTAGCGGAACGGCTGCGCCAGCGGCCAGCGCGGCACGGTGTTGGTGGAGAAGCGCTGGTGGAACAGGCAGATGGCCGATTCCAGACGCAGGTCCGCCAGGTCCAGGTAGAAGCGCGGCAGATCCGCCGGCATACAGAGACCTTTATAGATGTTGACCAGATTTGAGAGGCTACAGACGTAGAACTCTTTATCGTCAACCAGACGTTTTTCAATGCGGCGACGCGCGATAAACAGGCGGCGCTCCATATCACGCGGACGCCAGCCTGCCGGGGCGTTTACGAAAATCTGTTCGATGCGCGGCATTGAGGAGAGCGCGATTTCACCTAATACGCCTTCGTTGGTCGGCACCACGCGCCAGCCCACGATAGACAGGGTTTCACGCTGCAGCTCTTCTTCAACGATGCGACGCGAGGCGCTGGCTTTTTCAGGGTCCTGATTCAGGAACAGCATACCAACGGCGTAATTTTTGGCTAAGCGCCAGCCGTGCTCTTCGGCGACCATGCGGAAAAAACGATCCGGCTTTTGCAGCAGCAGGCCGCAGCCGTCACCGGTTTTGCCATCCGCGAGGATAGCGCCGCGGTGCTGCATACGGGCCAGCGCGTGGATCGCGGTACGCACAACCTTGTGGCTAGGTTCGCCTTCTATGTGGGCGATCAGGCCGAAACCACAGTTGTCTCTCTCAAGAGATTTATCGTACAACATATCAGTGAACCTCCCCAGGCTCTGCGGGACTCCCCCTTGTACTGATGGCGCGCGGGCGCAAAAAGGGTACGGCGACAGGGTATGGCGTTATTCGCACACCTTGCGTGTCGCCCTCCTGATATCCTTTTTCATCGGTACATCGTCGTTGAGGACTTACTTAAGAGGGAATCTCATTTACTGCATAAATATGATGGGCAGAACGCCCATCGAGAAAGCTTCCAGCGAATTTCCAACTTATCGGGAATCCGCACACAGGTCAAATGTCATTCTTATTTATTCAAAAGTGTGCTAAAGCATATATATATTATTGAATAATAAGATATTTTAAGCTTTTTTATATTGCATTTTCCGGGTGATAAGCCCCGGTGATGTGTGATCTGACTCACTATAAGAAAGCGGCTGGAAGTGGATAGCGCGCTGTTATTACGTTTTAAAGCAGCACGATCTTTTGCTAAGCGCCCGTAAGCCGCATAAACGCTCTGTTTTTAACGGTTCGTCATATTCCTTAAATAATCGCTACCATCATAAGGAAAAGTAATTAGCATAATGGTGACTAAAACAGCGTTTATGTTGAATTGTTATTCATCAGGTAAAGGCGGGGCGGGGCGCTTGATCCAGGTCATCGCCGTAAAAGAGTAAAAATGGCAGGCTGTCGCCCTTTCGCCGGGCGGCTTTTCAGATTATGCAGTTACAAAAATTAGTCAATATGTTTGGCGGCGACCTGACGCGTCGTTACGGCCAGAAAGTTCATAAGCTGTCATTGCATGGTGGCTTCAGTTGCCCGAACCGCGACGGCACGCTGGGGCGCGGCGGCTGCACTTTCTGCAATGTCGCGTCCTTCGCCGATGAAACCCAGCAGCATCTCTCCATTCAACAACAGCTGGCGCAGCAGGCGGCCCGCGTCGACCGCGCCCGCCGCTATCTCGCCTATTTTCAGGCCTACACCAGCACCTTCGCGGAAGTGAACGTCTTGCGCGCCATGTACCAGCAGGCGGTAAGCCAGGCGGATATCGTCGGGCTGTGCGTGGGCACGCGCCCGGACTGCGTGCCGGAGAGCGTGCTGGATCTCCTCTCGGATTGCCGTGAGCAAGGCTATGAAGTCTGGCTGGAGCTGGGGCTGCAAAGCGCGAAGGATAAAACCCTGCATCGCATCAACCGGGGCCATGATTTTGCCTGTTATCAGGACACCGCGCGTCGGGCGCGAATGCGCGGGCTTAAAGTGTGCACGCATCTTATCGTCGGGCTGCCGGGCGAAACCCGCCGTGACGCGCTGGTCTCGCTTGAGCGGGTGGTGGAAACTGGCGTGGATGGCGTTAAGCTGCATCCGCTGCATATCGTCGAGGGCAGCATTATGGCGAAAGCCTGGCGGGCCGGGCGGCTTAGCGGCATTGCGCTGGAGGATTATGCCGTGACGGCGGGAGAGATGATCCGCCATACGCCGCCGGAGATCATCTACCATCGTATTTCCGCCAGCGCCCGCCGTCCGACCCTGCTGGCGCCGCTGTGGTGCGAGAACCGCTGGACCGGCATGGTGGAAATTGACCGTTATCTTAACCAGCACGGCGCGCAGGGCTCGGCGCTCGGGTGTCCCTGGCGCGGCTGACGCCCTTTAAACGCTGCTTTTTACGTCACTCGCCTTCTCACTCCGCACTTTTTTGCCTGAATTCCCGCCAGAGGGGCGGATTTAGGTATTATTGAACGGAATATCAGTACAGGAATCCTTTATGAAACAGATCCGCATGCTGGCGCAGTATTACGTTGATTTACTGGTAAAGCTTGGCCTGGTGCGCTTTTCGCTGCTGCTGGCCCTTGCGCTGGTCGTGCTGGCGATGGCGGTGCAAATGGCCGTGACGATGGTGCTGCACGGTCAGGTCGAAAGTATTGACGTTATTCGCTCGATTTTCTTTGGCCTGTTGATCACGCCCTGGGCGGTCTACTTTCTGTCGGTGGTGGTGGAGCAACTTGAGGAGTCGCGCCAGCGGCTCTCGAAGCTGGTGGACAAGCTTGAAGAGATGCGCGAGCGCGATCTTAAGCTCAACGTGCAGCTTAAAGACAATATCGCCCAGCTTAACCAGGAGATCGCCGACCGTGAAAAAGCGGAGGCCGAGCGCCAGAATATGCTGGAGCAGCTGAAAGTGGAGATGAAAGAGCGCGAGGTCACGCAAATCCAGCTGGAGCAGCAATCTTCTTTTCTGCGCTCGTTTCTCGACGCCTCGCCGGATCTGGTGTTCTACCGCAATGAAGATAAAGAGTTTTCCGGCTGCAACCGGGCGATGGAGCTGCTCACCGGCAAAAGCGAAAAACAGCTGATTGGTCTGAAACCCCACGAGGTGTATGCGCCGGAAGCGGCGGAAAAAGTGCTGGAGACCGATGAAAAAGTCTTCCGCCATAATGTGTCTCTTACCTACGAGCAGTGGCTCGACTACCCCGATGGCCGCAAAGCGTGCTTTGAGATCCGCAAAGTGCCGTATTACGACCGCGTGGGCAAACGGCACGGACTGATGGGCTTCGGGCGCGATATTACCGAGCGTAAGCGCTATCAGGACGCGCTCGAGCGCGCCAGCCGCGATAAGACCACCTTTATCTCCACCATCAGCCATGAGCTGCGCACGCCGCTTAACGGCATTGTGGGCTTGAGCCGCATTCTGCTGGATACCGATCTCAGCGCTGAACAGGAAAAATACCTGAAGACCATTCACGTCTCCGCCGTGACGCTTGGCAATATCTTCAACGATATTATCGACATGGATAAAATTGAGCGCCGTAAAGTGCAGCTTGATAACCAGCCTGTCGACTTCACCAGTTTTCTGGCGGACCTGGAAAACCTCTCCGGCCTTCAGGCGCAGCAGAAAGGGCTGCGCTTCGTGATGGAGCCGGTGCGCCCGGTGCCGCATAAAGTGCTGACCGACGGTACGCGCCTGCGGCAGATCCTCTGGAACCTCATCAGCAACGCGGTGAAATTTACCCAGCAGGGCCAGGTGACGGTGCGCGTCAGCTATAACGAAGACGAGCAGCTACGCTTTGAGGTGGAAGATTCCGGTATCGGCATTCCGCAGGAGGAACAGGACAAGATCTTCGCCATGTATTATCAGGTGAAAGATAGCCAGGGCGGAAAACCGGCGACCGGCACGGGGATTGGGCTGGCGGTATCGCGCCGTCTCGCGAAAAGCATGGGCGGCGATATTACGGTGTCCAGCAAACCGGGGCAGGGATCAACCTTCGTCCTGACGGTGCAGGCGCCGCGCGTGGCGGAAGAAGTGGAAGATACGCTGGCCGACGACGAGATGCCGCTGCCCGCGCTGCATGTGCTGCTGGTGGAAGATATTGAGCTTAACGTTATCGTGGCGAGCTCGGTGCTGGAAAAACTCGGCTGCAGCGTTGAGGTGGCGATGACCGGCAAAGCGGCGCTGGAGATGTTCAGCCCCGGCGAGTTTGACCTGGTGCTGCTGGATATTCAGCTGCCGGACATGACCGGGCTGGATATCTCACGCGAACTTAACCGCCGCTATTCCCGCGACGCGCTGCCGCCGCTGGTGGCGCTAACGGCCAACGTGCTGAAAGATAAAAAAGAGTATCTGGAAGCGGGCATGGACGACGTGCTGAGCAAACCGCTGGCGGTGCCGGCGCTGACCGCGACCATCAAAAAGTTCTGGGATACGCAACCTGACGATGAGGAGCAAGACGTGACGACAAGCGACGACAGCAAGCAGCAGGCGCTGCTCGATCTCCCGATGCTGGAGCAATATCTGCAACTGGTTGGCCCGAAACTTATCACCGATGGTCTGGCGATGTTTGAAAAAATGATGCCGGGCTACCTGAGCGTGCTGGAATCCAACCTCACCGCGCGCGATCAAAAAGGCATTGTGGAAGAGGGCCATAAGATCAAAGGCGCTGCCGGCGCGGTAGGGCTGCGTCATTTGCAGCAGCTGGCGCAAAAAATCCAGTCGCCCGATCTGCCTGCGTGGTGGGATAACGTGGGTGAATGGATTGAAGAGCTGAAACAGGAGTGGCGTCACGACGTTGAGGCGCTGAAAGCCTGGGTTGCCGGGGCCGGAAAAAAATGACCCCGGCTAAACCGGGGTGCGCGAATACTGCGCCAACACCAGGGAAATCGTGGCCTCGCCATTGATTAGTGATGTTGATCTTTTTAACTACGTGGCGCGGCCTGAGTAATCAAAGCGCTCGTACATAAGATAGCAAATCTTAAATGATTTGTTATGTGAATCAGTAAAATGTGTGAAGCATAACGTTTAAATAACATTTTACGCAAAGTTTCAACGGCTTAACGTAAGGATAAATCATGAAAAAAATCGGAGTGGTTTTAAGCGGTTGTGGCGTTTATGACGGTTCTGAAATCCATGAGGCGGTGATTACGCTGCTCGCGCTGGCCCGCAATGGCGCGCAGGCGGTCTGTTTTGCGCCCGATAAACCACAAGCGGACGTGATTAATCACGTCACGGGCGAACCGACCGGCGAGACGCGTAATGTGCTGGCGGAAGCGGCCCGCATCGCCCGCGGCAAGATAACGCCGCTGGAGCAGGCGCGCGCGGAGGATCTCGATGCGCTGGTGGTCCCAGGCGGGTTTGGCGCGGCCAAAAACCTGTGCGATTTCGCCACGCGGGGCAGCGAATGCGCCGTCGACCCGGCGCTTCTGACGCTGGCTAGGGCGATGCACGAAGCGGGTAAGCCGCTGGGCTTTATCTGTATCGCGCCCGCGATGCTGCCGAAAATTATCGCCGCGCCTCTGCGTCTGACTATCGGCACCGACATCGATACCGCCGAGCTGGTGGAAGAGATGGGCGGGGAACATGTGCCGTGCCCGGTGGACGATATTGTGGTCGATGAAGATAACAAAGTGCTGACCACGCCCGCCTATATGCTGGCGGAAAGCATCGACGAGGCGGCGGCAGGCATTGAGAAGCTGGTGGCGCGCCTGGTGGCGATGTGCGAATGAATAAAACGCGCGGTTCGCTGTTTGCGCGTCTGCGGCGGCTGGCGCTGCGCGCGGTTCTGGCGGTTCTCGGCGTCTGGGTAGCGGGTATTCTGCTGTTCAGCGTGATGCCGGTGCCGTTTTCGGCGGTTATGGTCGAGCGCCAGTTCTCCGCGTGGTTGAGCGGCGATTTTGGCTACGTGGCGCACTCCGACTGGGTAAGTATGGATGAGATTTCGCCCTGGATGGGGCTTGCGGTCATCGCGGCGGAAGATCAGACGTTCCCGGATCACTGGGGATTTGACGTGGCGGCGATCCAGAAAGCCGTCTCGCATAACGAGAACAGCCGCCGCATCCGCGGGGCGTCCACGCTGTCGCAGCAAACGGCCAAAAACCTGTTTTTATGGGACGGACGCAGCTGGCTGCGAAAAGGGCTGGAGGCGGGCTTAACGCTCGGTATCGAAACCGTCTGGAGCAAGCGCCGCATTCTGACGGTCTATCTGAATATCGCGGAATTCGGCGACGGCGTGTTTGGTGTGGAAGAGGCCTCACAGCGCTATTTCAACAAGCCCGCCAGCCGTCTGTCAGCGTCAGAAGCCGCGCTGCTGGCGGCAGTGCTGCCCAACCCGCTGCGCTATAAGGCGTCCGCGCCGTCAGGCTACGTGCGTGCGCGTCAGCAGTGGATTTTGCGCCAGATGCGCCAGCTCGGCGGTGAGTCGTTTATGGCGCAGCATAAGCTGCGCTGAGGACTGGGCGGTCAGTCTTCGTCAAAGCCTGCGTTAAACAGCGCGATCACGGCCGCCAGCGCTTCTTTTTCCTGCGGGCCGGTAGCTTCAATCTCAATGTGCCCGCCCTGGGCGGAATCCAGCATCAGCAGCGCGATCACGCTGCTGGCTTCCGCTTCTGTCCCGGCTTCATTACGCAGTAATACTTCCGCGTCAAAGCTCTGCACCAGCTCAAACAGCTTCATGGCCGGGCGGGCGTGCATCCCGAGCTTGTTGGTGATCTCAACGGTCTGTTTTACGGTCATGATTTGCGTTTTTCCAGCGTGCGATGGCGGGACTGAACGTTTTTACCGCGCGAGCGGAAGTAATCCGCCAGCTGTTCGGCGATATAGACAGAGCGGTGTTTACCGCCGGTGCAGCCAATCGCGACGGTGAGATAGCTGCGGTTGTTGGTTTCCAGCATCGGCAGCCAGAGTTCCAGGTAGCTGCGCGTCTGGTAGATGAAGTTATGCACTTCGGTATGGCGGTCGAGAAACGCCGCGACGGGCTTGTCGAGGCCGGTCATCGGGCGCAGTTTCGGGTCCCAGTGCGGGTTCGGCAGGAAGCGCACGTCGAAAACGTAATCGGCGTCGATAGGGATGCCGTGTTTAAAGCCGAAAGATTCAAACACCATTGTGAGTTCGCGCTCGCGCTTGCCGAGCAGCCGCGTGCGCAGCATCTCGGCCAGTTCATGCACCGACATTTCCGACGTATCGACGATAAGATCCGCACGCGATCGCAGCGGCTCCAGCAGATCGTTCTCTTCATCAATGGCGCTTTCCAGCGACAAATTTTTGCTGGAGAGCGGGTGCAGGCGACGCGTGTCGCTGTAGCGGCGGATAAGCGTGTTACGGTCGGCGTCGAGGAACAGCAGTTGCGGAGAGAACGCGTCCGGCAGGTTGTTCATCGCCTGCTCAAACACCTCCGGGGATTCCGGCATATTGCGAACGTCGATGCTCACCGCGGCGGATATCTGCCTTTCCGAAAGCGTGCGCGCCAGTTCAGGCAGCAGCACGACAGGCAGGTTATCGACGCAGTAGAACCCCATATCTTCCAGTGCACGCAGGGCGACCGATTTCCCTGACCCTGAACGTCCACTGACGATCATCAGAACCATCTGCTGTTTCTCCACACTTCAGACCGGGTAACCGGCGCCTCCTGGATTGTGCCTGTCGGCACGGTCATTCATTCTCTTCACTGGTTTCAGTGATTATCTGGTAGAGCTCTTCATCGCTTTGCGCGGCGCGCAGACGGCGACAAATCGTTTTGTCCGCCAGTCTTTTTGCCACCAGAGAGAGCGTATGCAGATGCGTTTTGGTTTGATCCGCCGGCACCAGCAGCGCAAAAAGTAAATCGACGGGCTGGTTATCAATGGCGTCGAAAGGGATAGGCGTTTCAAGCTGGACGAAAACGCCGACGGCGCGCAGCGTATCTTCTTCAAGCTTGCCGTGGGGAATAGCGATGCCGTTGCCGATCCCGGTACTGCCCATCCGCTCACGGGTGAGGATCGCTTCAAAGACGACCTGCGGCGGCAGGCTGAGCTGCTTTGCCGCCAGCTCGCTGATAATTTCCAGGGCGCGCTTTTTGCTCTGGCAGTGTACGCCGCTGCGGGTGCATTCCTGGTTTAAAACATTGCTCAATGGCAGAGCCGAATCATTATTCATCATAATTTCACCTAAGCGTTTTCTGGTGCGGCGGCTCGCCGCACGGGCCGCGAGCCGCCGATGTCCCAGCGCAACGCCCGGACAATTAATGTTGTTTCAGTTTATCTTTATGTTTAGTGAGCTGCCGCGCCAGTTTATCAATCAAACCGTCAATAGCGGCGTACATATCCTGCGCTTCCGAACTGGCATGCAGCTCCCCGCCGTTCACATGCAGGGTGGCGTCGGCGATTTGCGTCACCTTTTCCACCTTCAGCACAATATAGACCTGATTAATCCTTTCGAAATACTGCTCCAGCTTGGCGAACTTGGTATTAACGAAGTCGCGCAGCGCTTCAGTGATTTCGACGTTATGTCCTGTGATGTTGAGCTGCATAGTGTCTTCCTTATCGGTTGGGTCAGACCAGCTGTTTGCGCTGGTTTGACGGCGGTATGGATAAAGATTCTCGATACTTCGCAACGGTACGGCGGGCCACCATGATCCCCTGTTCTGACAGCATAGACGTAAGCTTGCTGTCGCTTAAGGGTTTCGCGGGGTTTTCCGCTGCAATCAACTTTTTCACCAGCGCGCGGATGGCCGTGGACGAGGCTTCGCCGCCGCCCTCGGTGTTTACGTGGCTTGAGAAAAAATACTTTAATTCAAAGATGCCGCGCGGGCTGTGCAGATATTTTTGCGTGGTGACGCGGGAGATAGTGGATTCATGCATCTCGACCGCCTGAGCAATATCGGCCAGCACCATCGGCTTCATATACTCTTCGCCCTGTTCAAAGAACGCCTGCTGCTGTTCGACGATGCAGCGGCTGACGCGCAGCAGCGTGTCGTTACGGCTCTCCAGGCTTTTGATAAGCCATTTGGCCTCCTGGAGATTGCTGCGGATGAACTGGCTGTCGGATTCATTGCGCGCGCTGCCGGACATGGCGGCGTACTGCTGATTGATTTTGAGCCGGGGAAGGCTGTCGGCGTTGAGCTCGACGGTCCAGCGGTCGTTATGCTTGCGCACCAGGACATCCGGGATGACATATTCCGGCTCGCCGGTCTGGATCGACTGTCCAGGGCGCGGATCGAGCGACTGAATAAGAGTCACGGCTTCTTTCAATACATCTTCTTTAAGGCGCGTGACGCGCATCAGGCTGCGGAAGTCATGATTGGCCAGCAAATCGAGATGATCGCTGACGATCTGGCGCGCCTGCGCCAGGAAGGGCGTTTCAGCGCTGAACTGCGAGAGCTGGATTAGCAGGCAGTCGCGCAGATCGCGGGCGGCGACGCCTACCGGATCGAAACGCTGAACGCGCTTAAGCACGGCTTCGATCTCTTCCAGACCAATGTCGTCATCGCTATTGCCCATGCCGTCGAGAATATCCTGCACCGTCACGGTGAGATAGCCGGTGTCGTCCACCGCGTCGACGATCGCCGTGGCGATGGCGCGATCGGTATCGGAAAACGGCGTCAGTTCCACCTGCCACATCAGGTAGTCCTGCAAGCTTTGGGTGGTTTCGCCCTGATAGACAGGCAATTCGTCGTCGATATAGTCAGTGCCGGTGCCCGACGGCGTGCCGGCGGTGTAGATCTCGTCCCAGCTGGCGTCAAGCGGCAGCTCGTCCGGCATCTCTTTTTGCTCCAGCGCTTCGGCGGTGTCCAGCCCTTCGCTGGTCTGCGTTTCCTGAGTGGCAATTTCGTCGTGAATGTCGGTTTGTTCAAGCAGGGGATTGCTCTCCAGCGCCTGTTGCAGCTCCTGTTGAAGCTCCAGCGTGGACAATTGCAACAAGCGGATGGCCTGCTGCAACTGCGGCGTCATGGCGAGCTGTTGGCTAAGCCTTAGTTGCAAACCTTGCTTCATATTCAGAGCAAAAATCCTCAGGTGTAAACGTCAAAAAGACCTGTTGCGGCAGGGTGCGCCGGGAAGCGCGCCGTTTCTGCCTGTTGCTCTACCCTATCAGAGTCTGAACTCTTCCCCAAGGTATACGCGTTTAACCTGTTCGTCCTGCAGGATATCTTCAGGCGTGCCGTGGGCGATAAGGTGGCCCTGGCTGACAATGTAAGCGCGTTCGCAGACCGCCAGCGTTTCACGCACGTTGTGGTCGGTAATCAGCACGCCGAGGCCGCTGTCGCGCAGATGCTCAATAATGCGCTTAATATCGATAACTGAAATCGGGTCGACGCCGGCGAACGGTTCATCAAGCAGGATAAATTTCGGGTTCGCGGCCAGCGCGCGGGCGATCTCGACGCGACGGCGCTCGCCACCGGAAAGCGACTGGCCGAGGCTATCGCGCAGATGGTCGATGTGAAACTCTTCCATCAGCTCTTTGGCGCGATCTTCGCGCTGCTCGGTGCTGAGATCGTCACGGATTTGCAGGACGGCCATCAGGTTGTCATAGACGCTCAGGCGGCGGAAAATCGACGCTTCCTGCGGCAGATAGCCGATGCCGCGACGCGCGCGGGCGTGCAGCGGCAGCAGGCTGATATCTTCATCATCAATGATGATGTCGCCCGCGTCGCGCTGAACGATACCCACGACCATATAAAACGTCGTGGTTTTGCCCGCGCCGTTCGGGCCAAGCAGGCCGACAATCTCGCCTGAGTTTACCGTCAGGCTGACATCTTCCACTACGCGGCGGCCTTTGTAGGCTTTCGCCAGGTGTTTCGCAATGAGTGTTGCCATAAGGGTTTAGTTACTCTTTTTCTGGGCTGGCGCCTGAGCGGCACCGTCTTTATTTTGCAGCTGCGACGGCACCAGCACGGTGGTGACGCGTTTACCTTTCTCGCTGAACGCCTGCATTTTCTGCTCTTTCACGAGATAGGTGATTTTGTCGCCTTTGATGTTGCTGTCGAGCTGTTCAAGGTAGGCGTTGCCGGTCAACACCACGAAATCGCTCTGCAGCTCGTAGTGCATCGTGGAGGCGTGGCCTTTCACCGGTTTGCCGTTGTCCTGCATCTGGTAGAACGTGGCCGGATTGCCGTAACCGTCAATCACCTCTTTGCCTTTATCACCGCTCGGGCGCGTCACGACGACTTTATCGGCGTTGATTTTAATCGTGCCCTGGGTCACCACGACGTTGCCGGTGAAGGTGACCACGTTGCCCTGCATATCCAGCGACTGCTGATCGGATTCAATATGGATAGGCTGTTCGGTATCGCCCGTCAGCGCGAACGCCGGGAAGCCTGCCGCCAGCAGCGTACTGGTCAGTACGAGATTAAGGCTGAGTTTGTTTATTCTGGATTTCATAAGAAGTTCTAACCTTTTCAATCAGCTCGGCATTTTTGCTGCGAAGGTTCCCGCGCATTTTCAGGCCGCTGGAATTAAAGCTGGTGCCGTAAAGAGTAACAAGCGTATCAGAGGTAACGTCCTGGGTGACCAGGTTGATCTCCGCCTTGTCGGTCGTAATTTTGCGTAACTGTGAATCTGGCGTCAGCGCGTTCACTTCCACATGACCGGTCAGATAGAGCATCCTGTCATTGGTCAGTTTGGCACGATCCGCCTTGACCGACCAGGTCGGCACTTTATTGGTATCGAAGGTGGTCATCACCGGCTGTGTAAACCAGGAAACGCCTTCTTCGGAGAAATATTCGACGTGCTGCGCGACCAGGCGGTAGTTCAGCGCGCCTTCCGGGCTATAGACAACGGTATTCGACTGCTCGCTCTGGTATGTCGGCTCATTGCTGTTTACCGTCGTCGGGCCGCTTTCATCCTGATCGGCCAGGTTAATGCCAATCAGCACCAGCGCGGCCAGCGCCAGCAGGATAATGACCCAGCGTCTGGTCTTACTCATATGGATTGCCCTATGGCCTCATCTAATTTGCCCTGCGCCAGCAGCAGGAGATCGCACACTTCGCGCACCGCGCCGCGTCCGCCTGCAATATGGGTGACGTAATCCGCTTTTGGCGTCAGCAACGGATGCGCATCCGCTACCGCGACGCTCAGCCCGACCTGCGCCATGACCGGCCAGTCAATTAAATCATCGCCCACATAGGCGACATTTTCTGGAGCAAGCGCCAGTTTTTCCAGCAGTTGCCGGTAAGCGATAAGCTTATCGGATTGTCCCTGGTAAAGATGCGTAATGCCGAGCGTCTCGCAGCGATCTTCCAGCAGCTTCGCTTTGCGCCCGGTGATAATCGCGACCTCAATGCCGGACGTCAGCGCGCAGCGAATACCGTAGCCGTCGCGTACGTTGAAGGCTTTCAGCTCTTCGCCGCTGTTGCCCATGTAAATCAGGCCGTCGGACATGACGCCGTCGACATCCAGGATCAGCAGGCGGATTTGCGCCGCCTGCGCAATGATCTGCGCGCTCACCGGCCCATAGCAGGTAGAGATGGCGCCATCAGGGTTACTCATTAAACCTTTCCTTTGTTACACCACGCCTGCGCGCAGCAAATCATGCATATGTATCACACCGCGCAACTGGTCGCCATCAGCCACCATGACGGAAGTAATATGGCGCGACTGCATCAGGTTAAGCGCATCGACCGCGAGCGTCCCCGGACGCACCCGAATGCCGCCTGGCGTCATCACGTCGACAATCTTCATCTGATGCAGATCGCCGCCCATATCAAAGACGCGGCGCAAGTCGCCATCGGTAAAGACGCCGTCGATTTTCATCAGGTCATCGCAAATGACCGTCATGCCAAGATTCTTGCGGGTGATTTCCAGAAGCGCGTCGCGCAGAGAGGCCTCTTTGCTGACGTGCGGAATTTCATCGCCGGTGTGCATGATGTCGTTAACCCGCAGCAGCAGCTTGCGCCCGAGCGCGCCGCCCGGATGCGAAAGCGCGAAATCTTCAGGCGTAAAGCCGCGCGCTTTTAGCAGCGCGACGGCGAGCGCATCGCCCATAACCAGCGTCGCGGTGGTGCTGGTGGTCGGCGCCAGGCCGAGCGGGCAGGCTTCCTGCGGTACTTTTATGCACAGATGGATATCCGCCGCTTTGGCCATCGCGCTCTCCGGACGGCCTGTCACGCAGATAAGCTGCACCTGAAGCCGTTTGAGCACCGGGATCAGCGCCAGGATTTCGTTGGACTCGCCGGAGTTGGAGATCGCAATCACGATATCCTGCGGGCTCACCATGCCTAAATCGCCGTGGCTCGCCTCCGCCGGATGCACGAAGAACGATGGCGTGCCGGTGCTGGCGAACGTGGCCGCCATTTTTTTACCGATGTGCCCCGATTTGCCCATGCCCATCACCACGACTTTGCCGCGGCAGTAGAACATGCTTTCGCAGGCGCGGGCAAAGTCGGCGTTAATGTATTGATCCAGCTGTTCCAGGCCTGCGCGCTCAATAGTCAGGACATCTTTCCCGGCCTGTTCAAAGTCAAAACCTGGCGGTAAATCTAGTTGCGACATAATGCGATTCCGATTCATCCAACAAGACGCGGCGACGCCCAGAACAGCATCACCATCCAAACGAGAAACCCACATAATAATCCGGCGCCGGTTTTTTTACCGAGATACCGCTCAGGACGCCAGCACAGCATCACGAAAATAACGCTGACCAGCAGCATGACGCCGTAATCGCGGGTGAAGGCCAGCGGATCGAAATGACCAGGCGCCAGCAGCGCGGGCAGGCCAGGAACAATAGCCAGATTGTAAACATTGGAGCCGATAATATTGCCGATGGCGATATCGTCTTCGCCTTTGCGCGCGCCCGCGATGGCGGTGGCCAGTTCCGGCAGGCTGGTGCCGATAGCGATGGCGGTCAGGCCGACGGTCAGCTCGCTGATGGCGAAACCGTGGGCCAGCACGGTGGCGTTATCCACCACCATGCGCGTCGCCATCGGCATAATAATGAGCGCCACGCCAAGCCAGAGAAACGCGACCGAGCGTCCGCCTTCGCGCGGCAATTCGGCGAGCTGCTCGCGCGTCAGGCTGTCGTTGCCCTGACGCTCCGCGTGGCGGGCCAGGCGGATGATAAACCATAAATAGGCGGCGGCGATGAGCAATAGCCAGATGCCTTCGGCGCGGGTGAGTTCGCCATCCCACAGCACCAGGCCCGCCAGCGCGCTGACAATCAGCATGGCGGAGAGCTCGCGACGCAGCATGGAGGAGTGCGCCGCCAGGGGGCGCAGCAGCGCCGTTAAGCCCGCTATCAGCAAAATATTGGTGATATTCGAACCAATCGCCGTGCCGACGGCGAGACTGGTTTCGCCATGCAGCGCGGCGGCGACGGAAACCATAATTTCAGGCAGAGAGGTGCCGATACCGACCACGGTAATGCCAATCAGCAACGGCGGCACGCCCAGGCTGCGGCAGAGTAGCGAGGCGGCGAAAACCAGACGATCGGCGCTATAGACCACCAATAGCAAACCAATAATCAACAGCGCCGTAGCTAAAAGCATGCAAAGTCCTTTCTTCGGGTATAATCGCCGGTCCACTGTGCCTGAGTTGCTGGCCGCGCATACGGATCTTTGAGGAACGAAGTAAACTCTTAATTTTGACCAGATGCGCGCCAAAAGTAAAACAAATGCCAGCTTTCGCTAACCTCATACGGGGATATTCTGTAAAAATAACCCCTTTGCGGTGTCGACTGGCGCCATTATGAACAACTCTGCGAACCTTAAAGGATGCGTTGATGAGCCAGATCGGTGAGACATTGATTGACGTGCGTGGCGTAAGCTTTACGCGCGGCAACCGATCTATTTTTGACAATATCTCGCTTACCGTCCCGCGCGGTAAGGTAACGGCCATTATGGGGCCGTCAGGGATCGGTAAAACCACGCTGCTGCGCCTGATCGGCGGGCAGATTGCGCCAGACCGCGGAGAAATCCTGTTCGACGGCGAAAATATTCCCGCCATGTCCCGCTCGCGGCTTTATGAAGTACGCAAGCGCATGAGCATGCTGTTTCAGTCCGGCGCGCTGTTTACCGATCTGAACGTGTTTGAAAACGTCGCTTACCCGCTGCGCGAACATACCCGTCTGCCGGAACCGCTATTGCGTAGCACCGTCATGATGAAGCTGGAAGCCGTAGGGCTGCGCGGGGCGGCGAAACTGATGCCCTCTGAACTCTCGGGCGGTATGGCGCGTCGCGCCGCGCTGGCGCGCGCGATTGCGCTGGAGCCGGACCTTATCATGTTCGACGAGCCGTTCGTCGGCCAGGACCCTATCACTATGGGCGTGCTGGTGAAGCTCATTTCCGAGCTGAACAGCGCGCTCGGTGTGACCTGCGTGGTGGTGTCGCATGACGTGCCGGAAGTATTAAGCATCGCGGATTATGCGTATATCGTCGCCGACAAACGGATTGTCGCGCAGGGCAGCGCCCAGGCGCTGCAAGAGAATACCGATCCGCGCGTGCGCCAGTTCCTTGACGGCATCGCCGACGGGCCGGTGCCTTTCCGCTATCCCGCCGGGGATTACCACCACGATCTGATTTCGCCAACAGGGAGTTAGTCTGCTCATGCTGTTAAATTTACTGGCGTCGATGGGGCAACGCGGGCTTAAATTCAGCGCCTCCTTCGGCCGCGCCGGGCTGATGTTATTCAATGCCATCGTCGGCAAGCCGGAGTTTCGCAAACACGGCCCGCTGCTGGTGCGCCAGCTCTATCATGTGGGCGTCCTGTCGATGATCATTATCATCGTCTCCGGGCTGTTTATCGGGATGGTGCTGGGCCTGCAGGGGTATCTGGTGCTGACCACCTACAGCGCGGAAACGAGCCTCGGCATGCTGGTGGCGCTGTCGCTGCTGCGCGAGTTGGGGCCGGTCGTCGCCGCGCTGCTGTTCGCGGGCCGCGCCGGTTCGGCGCTGACGGCGGAAATCGGGCTGATGAAGGCGACTGAACAGCTCTCCAGCATGGAAATGATGGCGGTCGACCCGCTGCGCCGTGTGATTTCGCCGCGCTTCTGGGCGGGCGTTATCTCGCTGCCGCTGCTCACGGTCATTTTTGTGGCGGTGGGCGTCTGGGGCGGTTCTCTGGTTGGCGTGAACTGGAAAGGCATCGATGCCGGGTTTTTCTGGTCCGCCATGCAGGACGCCGTCGACTGGCGTATGGACCTGATTAACTGTTTGATTAAAAGCGTGGTGTTTGCCATCACGGTGACCTGGATTGCGCTCTTTAACGGTTACGACGCGATCCCGACGTCTGCCGGGATCAGCCGGGCAACTACACGTACCGTTGTGCACGCATCACTGGCCGTGCTTGGCCTTGATTTTGTGCTTACCGCATTGATGTTTGGGAACTAACGCATGCAAACGAAGAAATTTGAGATTTGGGTTGGCGCTTTTATGCTGGTGGCGCTGCTGGCCGCACTGTTCATTTGTCTGAAAGTGGCGGATGTCACTTCGCTGCGGGCCGAACCGACATACCGGCTCTATGCCACCTTTGATAATATCGGCGGCCTGAAACCGCATTCGCCGGTACGTATTGGCGGCGTGGTGATCGGCCGCGTTTCCGACATTACGCTGGATCCGAAAACCTACCTGCCGCGCGTCGCGATGGATATCGAACAGCGCTACGATCATATTCCCGATACCAGCTCGCTGGCGATTCGTACTTCCGGCCTGCTGGGGGAGCAATATCTGGCGCTGAACGTCGGTTTTGAAGATCCTGAGCTGGGAACCACTATCCTTAAGGATGGCGGCACGATTCAGGACACGAAATCCGCCATGGTGCTTGAAGATCTGATTGGCCAGTTCCTCTATAAGAGCAACAGCGGCGACAACCAGAAAGAGGGCGGCGAGCAGGGCTCTGCCGCCCAACCGGATAACGCGACGCCGCCTGCCGGCGCGACGAACTAATCAGGAGAAACGGATATGTTTAAACGTCTTTTAATGGTCGCCATGCTGGTGATTGCGCCGCTTGCCACTGCTACGGCGGCGGATCAATCCAACCCGTATAAGCTGATGAACGAGGCGGCAAAGAAAACGTTTGATCGTCTGAAAAACGAACAGCCGCAAATCCGTCAGAACCCGAACTACCTGCGCGATATCGTCGATCAGGAACTGCTGCCGTATGTTCAGGTGAAATACGCAGGCGCGCTGGTGCTGGGCCGCTATTACAAAGAAGCGACGCCTGCGCAGCGCGAAGCCTATTTCGCCGCGTTTCGCGAATACCTGAAACAGGCCTACGGTCAGGCACTGGCGATGTATCACGGCCAGACTTACCAGATCGCGCCGGAGCAGCCGCTCGGCGATGCCAATATCATTCCGATTCGCGTCACCATCATTGACCCGAACGGTCGTCCGCCGGTACGTCTTGATTTCCAGTGGCGTAAAAACAGCCAGACCGGCAACTGGCAGGCGTATGACATGATCGCGGAAGGCGTGAGCATGATTACGACCAAACAGAACGAGTGGAGCGATCTGCTGCGCCAGAAAGGCATCGATGGCCTGACCGAGCAGCTGAAATCCATCTCCCGTCAGCCGATTACGCTGGATCAGAAACAGTAATGTCCGCGGAACTGCACTGGGAGCGCCAGGAAGCGCAACTGCGTTTAAACGGCACGCTGGATCGCGAGACGTTGACGCCCCTGTGGGAACAACGGCAGTCCATCACGGACGGCTTGCAGCGTATCGATCTCAGCGGCCTTGCCCGCGTCGATACCGCCGGGCTGGCGCTGCTGGTGCATCTGGTCGCGCTGACGCAGGCGGGTGGACGCGGTGTGGCGCTTGAAGGGATGAGCGAGAATCTGGCAACGCTTGCGAAACTTTACAACCTGCCGGAAAACCTTCTGCCGACCTCGACAGACTAATATTTTCAGCACGTTACTGATAAAGCCCCGTCCGTGTCTCCGGCGGGGCTTTTTTGCTTGTTTAAGACGGCGCCACTTTGCTCTAAGATGTTGGGCTGTTTTCACTGAATAATGAATAAAGCCCATGGAAAATCATGAAATTCAGACGGTGCTGATGAACGCACTGCCTCTCCAGGAAGTCCACGTCTCCTCCGGCGATGGCAGCCACTTTCAGGTCATTGCTGTGGGTGAGCTGTTTGGCGAAATGAGCCGCGTGAAGAAACAGCAGGCGGTCTACGGCCCGCTGATGGAGTTCATCGCCGATAACCGCATTCATGCGGTCTCCATCAAGACGTTCACGCCCCAGGAATGGGAACGCGAGCGCAAACTCAACGGTTTTTGAGCTGTGGGCGTTACGCCGACAGCAATTGATTGAATAACAGAGAACAGTTCTGATGGATAAATTCCGTGTGCAGGGGCCAGGCCGCCTTTCCGGCGAAGTGACGATCTCAGGGGCGAAAAACGCCGCTCTGCCGATCCTTTTTGCCGCTCTGCTGGCTGAAGAGCCAGTAGAAATTCAAAACGTACCCAAGCTTAAAGATATCGATACCACCATGAAGCTGCTGAGCCAGCTCGGGACTAAAGTGGAGCGTAACGGCTCCGTCTGGATCGATGCAAGCAAGGTCAATATCTTCTGCGCGCCGTACGAGCTGGTGAAAACCATGCGCGCTTCTATCTGGGCGCTGGGGCCGCTGGTGGCGCGTTTCGGTCAGGGCCAGGTCTCTCTGCCGGGCGGCTGCGCGATCGGCGCGCGTCCGGTGGACTTACACATTACCGGCCTTGAGCAGCTGGGCGCGGAAATCAAACTGGAAGAAGGCTATGTCAAAGCGTCTGTCCGGGGGCGTCTGAAAGGCGCGCATATCGTGATGGATAAAGTGAGCGTTGGCGCGACGGTAACCATCATGTCCGCCGCGACGCTTGCCGAAGGCACTACGGTTATCGAAAACGCCGCGCGCGAGCCGGAGATTGTCGATACCGCGAATTTTCTCAATACCCTCGGTGCGAAAATTACCGGTCAGGGTACCGATAAGATCACTATCGAAGGCGTTGAGCGCCTGGGCGGCGGCGTCTATCGCGTTTTGCCGGACCGTATCGAGACCGGGACTTTCCTGGTCGCCGCCGCGATTTCCGGCGGTAAAGTGATGTGCCGCAACACCCGCCCTGACACGCTGGATGCGGTGCTGGCGAAACTGCGTGAAGCGGGCGCGGATATCGAAACCGGCGAAGACTGGATAAGCCTTGATATGCACGGCAAACGCCCGAAAGCGGTAAACGTGCGCACGGCGCCGCATCCGGCTTTCCCGACCGATATGCAGGCGCAGTTCACGCTGTTGAACCTGGTGGCTGAAGGCACTGGCGTTATCACCGAAACCATTTTTGAAAACCGCTTTATGCACGTGCCGGAGCTTATCCGTATGGGCGCGCATGCGGAAATCGAAAGCAATACTGTCATTTGCCACGGCGTTGAAAAACTCTCCGGCGCGCAGGTGATGGCGACCGATCTGCGCGCATCCGCAAGCCTGGTGCTGGCGGGCTGCATCGCGGAAGGCACGACCGTTGTGGATCGCATTTATCACATCGATCGCGGCTATGAAGGCATCGAAGATAAGCTGCGTGCGCTGGGTGCGAATATTGAGCGCATAAAAGGCGAATAACGTCTTTTCCGCCTGCGCGGAGTCTGCGATAAGCCTGTCGGGAAACGCTGATAACCAGCCGCTCCCGGCGGGCTTTTTTTATGGTTCAGGCAACGCGGCGATGTCGGCGGAATTATCAACGATGGCGAATCAGACGCGAGCGATCGATAAATTCGTGCGTGATCGGATCGTGATAGCGTGACGGCCAGATGATCCACGGCTCGGTACCCAGCGCTTCGGCAATGATCTTTTCGCCTCTGGGCCAGGGGCGGGTCAACGCATTGGCGAGCGTTGATGAGCTCAGGCCCGCTTTGCGGGACTCCGCGGCCAGCGACGAGCCCTTTTTGCGTAGCGCGGCGACGATATCGGCGGGGTGCCAGTCGATAAACTTACGTTCCATGCTTCCTCCCTGTTGCGGCATTAAAACCCCCCTGTCAGTTCCGTGGGGAACTGATTGATCATTTATAACACAAAATTTTCTAAAAGGTTCCAGTTAGTTTTGGTTGTATTCAGAAGTGTGCTTATAACCACAAAGAAAATGTAAGAGTTGCAAAGGCTCGCCCGGGACACGATCCGTGGTTCATTGTGGGTTATCACGAAGGGACGCCATACAAGAAAGAGAAAGCGGGAAGGCGTTACAGGAAATTTTACCGACGCGACGTTCATAAAGCGTGGTAATAAAAGCGGAAACTTTTCCGCGCCGGCGGGCGCGGAAAAAGATCAGTGGTCGCGCTGGACTGACATATGCGCCAGCGCAATCAGGGCGTCGCGCCAGGGGGAAGGGGAGAGAATTTCAAGCGCGGCGATGGCTTTATCCGCTTCTTCTTCAGCACGGGCGCGCGTCCACTCCAGCGATCCGCAGGCCGCCATCGTTTCCAGCACCGGATCCAGAAGATGACGCCCGTTGCCTTGTTCGATCGCCTCGCGGATCATCTGCGCCTGCGCCGGCGTGCCGTTGTGCATCGCATGCAGCAGCGGCAGCGTCGGTTTGCCTTCGTTGAGATCGTCGCCCACGTTTTTACCGAGGCGTTCGCCATCAGCGCTGTAATCCAGGAGATCGTCGATCAGCTGGAACGCGGTGCCGAGGTAGCGACCGTAATCCTGCAACGCGCGCTCCTGCGCTTCGCTGGCGCCGGCCAGGATGCCGGAACACTGCGCCGCCGCTTCGAAGAGCCGCGCGGTTTTGCTGTAAATCACGCGCATATAGCTCTCTTCGGTGATGTCGGGATCGTTCACGTTCATCAACTGAAGCACTTCGCCTTCAGCAATCACGTTGACCGCCTCGGACATCACTTCAAGCACCTTGAGCGACCCGAGGCTTGTCATCATCTGAAACGCGCGGGTGTAAATAAAATCTCCCACCAGAACGCTGGCGGCGTTGCCGAAAGCGGCATTCGCCGTCGCTTTCCCGCGACGCATATCGGATTCATCCACCACATCGTCATGCAGGAGCGTGGCGGTGTGGATAAACTCAATAAGCGCGGCGATAGTGACGTGCGCTTTCCCCTCATAACCCAGCGCGCGCGCAGCGAGCACCGCGATCATCGGGCGAATGCGTTTGCCGCCGCCGCTGACAATGTAATAGCCCAGCTGGTTGATAAGCTGTACGTCGGAATTGAGCTGTTCAAGGATGGTCGCGTTGACACCGGCCATATCTTGCGCGGTTAACTCATTAATTTTTTCTAAATTCATCGCAAAAGTCTGGCTATCGTCCTGTTTACCACAGTCTGTAAGGGAGAAGGTAAGGATAGTGGATTCTAAATGTAGTACAGATTGTACCGGAAAAACGCGGCAGATAAACGCCGCCGTCACGGTTGTGTTTTTTTTCCGCACCGAACAACAAACGGGCTTGTCAAAGCGTCCCGATTTGCGTAATATTCGCGCCCTATTGTGAATATTTATAGCGCACTCTGATCATGCAGAAGGCGTGCGCGGAAGCGGAGTTCTATATGTACGCGGTTTTCCAAAGTGGTGGTAAACAACACCGAGTAAGCGAAGGTCAGACCGTTCGCCTGGAAAAGCTGGACATCGCAACTGGCGAAACTGTTGAGTTCGCTGAAGTTCTGATGATCGCAAACGGTGAAGATGTCAAAATCGGCGTTCCTTTCGTTGATGGCGGCGTAATCAAAGCTGAAGTTGTTGCTCACGGTCGTGGCGAGAAAGTTAAAATCGTTAAGTTTCGTCGTCGTAAACACTACCGTAAGCAGCAGGGCCACCGTCAGTGGTTCACTGATGTGAAAATTACTGGCATCAGCGCCTAAGACCTGAGGAGAGATTTAAATGGCACATAAAAAGGCTGGCGGCTCCACACGTAACGGTCGCGATTCAGAAGCTAAACGCCTTGGCGTTAAGCGTTTCGGTGGCGAGTCCGTTCTGGCGGGTAGCATCATCGTTCGTCAACGTGGCACCAAATTCCACGCTGGCAACAACGTAGGTTGCGGTCGTGACCACACTCTGTTTGCTAAAGCAGACGGTAAAGTGAAATTTGAAGTTAAAGGCCCGAACAACCGTAAATACATCAGCATCGTTGCTGAGTAAGGTTTTCTCGGTCCGGTAACGGATTAAAGCCCCGCAACCTGTTGCGGGGCTTTTTACATTGGAAACCCGGTAATTTTTCTGTAGGGAAACGGGCATGAAGCAGCAGGCCGGCATTGGTATTCTTTTGGCGCTCACGACCGCAATGTGCTGGGGTGCGCTGCCAATTGCAATGAAGCAGGTACTGGAAGTGATGGAGCCCCCTACGGTGGTGTTCTACCGCTTTCTGATGGCGGGCATCGGGCTTGGGCTGATCCTTGCGATCAAAGGCAAACTACCGCCGATGGGCTTGTTCCGTAAGCCGCGCTGGCTGGTGCTGCTGGCGATAGCAACGGGTGGTCTCTTCGGCAACTTCATCCTTTTCAGCTCCTCCCTGCAATATTTAAGCCCCACGGCCTCGCAAGTCATAGGCCAGCTTTCGCCGGTGGGCATGATGGTGGCAAGCGTATTGATCCTTAAGGAAAAGATGCGCGGCACGCAGATCATTGGGGCAATAATGCTGCTTTGCGGGCTGGTGATGTTTTTCAACACCAGCCTGATAGAGATCTTTACGCGCCTGACGGATTACACATGGGGCGTGATTTTCGGGGTTGGCGCGGCGACGGTCTGGGTCAGCTATGGCGTAGCGCAGAAGGTGCTGCTGCGTCGTCTGGCCTCGCAACAGATCCTCTTTTTGCTGTACACTTTGTGTACTATTGCGCTGTTGCCGCTGGCGAAGCCTGGCGTGGTATTTCAGTTAAGTTCGTGGCAACTGGCCTGCCTGATATTCTGCGGCCTGAATACCCTGGTGGGGTATGGCGCACTGGCGGAAGCGATGGCGAGATGGCAGGCGGCGCAGGTGAGCGCCATTATTACGCTTACCCCACTGTTTACCTTAATATTTTCAGATGTGTTATCTGTTGCCTGGCCCGATTTCTTCGCCAGACCGATGCTAAACCTGTTGGGTTATCTCGGTGCGTTTGTCGTGGTTGCGGGTGCGATGTATTCCGCCATTGGTCACCGTCTTTGGGGACGGTGGCGTAAAAACGAAGCGGTTGGAGTCATCCCCCGCTCGGGCGAATGAATTACGGAGAAGTAAAATGAAGTTTGTTGATGAAGCTGCGATCCTGGTCGTGGCGGGTGACGGCGGTAACGGCTGCGTAAGCTTCCGTCGTGAAAAATATATCCCGAAAGGCGGCCCTGACGGCGGCGATGGCGGCGATGGCGGCGACGTCTGGCTTGAGGCCGATGAAAACCTCAATACCCTTATCGATTACCGTTTTGAAAAATCGTTCCGCGCCGAACGTGGTCAGAACGGCCAGAGCCGCGACTGTACCGGTAAGCGCGGCAAAGACGTGACGGTCAAAGTGCCGGTCGGGACGCGCGTTATCGATCAGGGCACCGGCGAAACGATGGGCGACATGACCAAACACGGTCAGCGCCTGATGGTGGCGAAGGGCGGCTGGCACGGCCTTGGCAACACCCGCTTCAAATCTTCCGTTAACCGTACTCCGCGCCAGAAAACCATGGGCACGCCAGGCGAGAAACGCGATCTGCAGCTGGAGCTGATGCTGCTGGCGGATGTCGGTATGCTGGGTATGCCGAACGCCGGTAAATCCACGTTTATTCGCGCGGTTTCCGCGGCGAAGCCGAAAGTGGCGGATTATCCGTTTACCACGCTGGTGCCAAGCCTTGGCGTCGTGCGTATGGATAACGAGAAAAGCTTCGTGGTCGCCGATATTCCGGGTCTTATCGAAGGCGCGGCGGAAGGCGCAGGCCTCGGTATTCGCTTCCTGAAGCACCTGGAGCGCTGCCGCGTACTGCTGCACCTGATCGATCTCGATCCGATCGACGGCTCCGATCCGGCGGAAAACGCCCGTATCATCGTGGGCGAGCTTGAGAAGTACAGCGAGAAGCTGGCTTCCAAACCGCGCTGGCTGGTCTTCAATAAAATCGATCTGCTGAGCCGTGAAGACGCGGAAGCGAAAGCCAAAGCGATCGCCGACGCGCTGGGCTGGGACCAGAAGTATTACCTGATCTCCGCCGCGAGCCAGATGAACGTAAAAGATCTCTGCTGGGATGTGATGCACTTCATCATCGAAAATCCGGTGGTTCACGAAGAAGAAGCGAAGCAGCCGGAAAAAGTCGAGTTTATGTGGGATGACTATCATCGCCAGCAGCTCGAAGAGATGGAAGCGGAAGCCGAAGAAGAGTGGGATGACGACTGGGACGAAGATGACGACGAAGGCGTCGAAATCGTGTATCAGCGTTAACCAAAAAGGCCGGGAAACCGGCCTTTTTTAATGGCATCAACCCTTAAACGCGCCACATAGTCATGACTGGTTAATCTCTTCCGGGAGCCAGCAGGACGCCGCCAGCCCGCCGTTCGGCCCATCTTCCAGAATTAACTTGCCGCGATGCAGATGCACAATACGCTGCACAATACTGAGCCCCAGGCCGCTGCCGCCGTATCGCTGATCCAGCCGCCGGAAAGGTTCGGTAATCGTCTGACGCTGCGCCTGCGGGATCCCTGGGCCTTCATCAAGTACGGTCAGGCGGCTGCCGCCCTCGTCAGATGATAACCGCACCACGATGCGGCTTTGCTCAGGACTGTACCGCGACGCGTTTTCCAGCAGATTTCGCAGCATCAGGCGCAGCAACACCGCATCGCCCTGAACGCGCAATGTCGTCTCGTCATGAGGCCAGACGATATGCTGCCCGCGCTGTTGCGCCAGCTCGTCCAGTTCGCTGTGTAGCGGCGCAAGGATATCCTCATTCCAGCACAGCGTCTCATGATGCCCGCTCGCCAGCGCCTGGCCCGCGCGCGACAGCATCAGCAGTTGTTCAACGGTGTGCATCAGACGATCAATACGGGCGAGCAGCGGCGTGGCCTGCGCGACGCCCGACTGCTCCATGAGCTCCAGATGCAGGCGAATACCCGCCAGCGGCGTGCGTAGCTCATGGGCCGCATCTGCCGTGAACAAACGCTCCTGCTGAATGGTGTGATCGAGCCGTGAAAAGAGCTGGTTCAGCGAGAGCGTCACCGCCTTTATCTCTTCCATTGAGGAATCGACAGGCACAGGGGAGAGATTATCCGCCGAGCGCCTGGCGAGCGTCTGGCTAAGCTTGCTGAGCGGGCGGGTTATCCACGTCACCGCCCAGAAAGAGAAGAAGAGGGTGAATCCGACCATTACCAGCGACGGCACCAGCAGCGAGGCAATGGCCTCGCGGATCTCTTTTTCGACGTGATGGGTACGGGATTTGGCCGACAGCGTTTCATTCACCAGAAAACTTATCTGCTCCCGGCTTTCATGCCAGAGCCAGACAACGCTAATCAGCTGAAAAAAGAGAAGGATCAGCGCGAGCATCAGCATCAGCCGACGGCGCATGCTGTTCATGACGGGCGCTCCAGCCGGTAGCCCACGCCGCGTATGGTGCGGATGCGGGTTTTGCCGAGCTTGCGGCGCAGGTTATGGATATGCACTTCCAGCGTATTGGAGCTGGGATCGTCCTGCCAGCTGTAGATATCCTGTTGCAGGGTTTCGCGATGCACGGTCTGGCCGATACGCATCATCAGGCGGGTGAGCAACGCGAACTCTTTCGGCGTCACTTCTACGGGCGCTCCCTGCAGCAGTACCTGCTGCGTTTGCAGGTTGAGCGTAATGTCGTCGTGCTGTAACAGATTATCGCTGTGGCCCTGGTAGCGGCGGATTAGCGCCCGTGCCCGCGCGTGAAGCTCCGCCAGCGCAAAGGGTTTGACCAGATAATCATCCGCGCCCGCATCAAGTCCGCTGACGCGGTCTTCCAGCGCGTCACGCGCCGTGAGGATAAGCACTGGGGTGGTGACGCCGCTCCGGCGCCACTGGCTAAGCAGCGTAGCGCCGTCTTTATCCGGCAGGCCTAAGTCGAGAATAATCAGACTGTATTCGCCGCTCTGGAGCAGGGCGTCGCCCTCGGCGGCATTCGCGGCGCAATCCAGCGCATAGCCCTCGTTGCCGAGCGCCAGCGCCAGTCCTTCCTGTAACAGCAGATCATCTTCGACTATCAGCAGTTTCATCGTTAATTATTCTGGTAAAGGTCGCGGTAGAGTCGGCTCTCAAAGCGCACCAGCGGAATACGGCGGTTGCGCTGGTCGGCGGGCTCTACGGCGTAGCCGGAAAGATACTGAACAAACGCCATGCGCTGTCCGCTGGCCGTCGTGATAAAGCCCGCCAGGTTATAGACCCCCTGCAGCGAGCCGGTTTTGGCGGAGACTTTGCCGTCAACGCCCGCCTCATGGAGGCCTGCGCGGTACAGCAGGGAGCCGTCGTGCCCCGCCAGCGGCAGCATAGAGATAAAATTCAGCTGGCTGTCGTTGCGGGCGATATATTGCAGCACCTGCATCATCGTGGCGGGCGCTATCAGATTATGGCGCGACAGGCCGGAACCATCCACCACGATCGTATTGCCTAAATCCACGCCCGCCTTCTGACGCAGGATCTGGCGAACGGCGTCGGAGCCTGCGCGCCAGGTGCCGGGTACGCCGTAGAAATTACGCCCGATGGTGCGAAACACCGTGTCGGCGATCATATTGTCGGATTTCTTAAGCATCAGGCGCAGGAGATCGTGCAGCGGCGGTGACTGGCGGCTCGCGATAACCGTCCCCGGCTCGTTGGGCTGCGTCTGGCGCAGCAGCGTGCCGTTATAAGTAATGCCCGCCTGTTTCAGCTCCGCTTTCAGTATCGCGCCGGCATAGCCCGCGCCATCCTGGATCGCGAAGGCCAGCGGCAGCGGATCGGCGCGCTGCGTCATGCAGCCCGTGAGCGTATAGCGGTTCAGATCGCCCGTAACCACATCCAGCTCGCAATACTGCGCTTCCGACGATCCGCGTGGCAGGGTTTTCACCTGGCTGTAAACATTGACCGGATAATAAGAGGCGATACGCACGAACGCCGGTTCGCCCGCCTGCGGCGCGCTGTAGAGCGACACCGAAAAACAGTTGCGATCGACGATAGCGGCCGACGGCGGAGCGCTGAAGCATTGCGTCATGTCGTTCCACGGCCAGCCGGGCGCTTTGTCATGGCTTGCGAAAGCGGAAGTGTCGATCAGCACGTTTCCTTTTATTTGCTGAACGCCCGCTTTTTTCAGCGCCGTCACCATATTGCGCATATCCTGGCGCTTGAAGGTCGGGTCACCCGTGAAACGCGCAATCAAATCGCCATCAAGCACGCCGTCGTGCACGTCGCCACGGCTCTCAAGCGTCGTGGTGAAGCGAAAGTCTGGCCCAAGCTGCAACAGCGCGGCCAGCGCCGTAATCACTTTTTGCGTACTGGCGGGCAGCGCCATCTGCTGGCTGTGAAAATCAATCTCAGGGGAGCTGGCTCCGACTTTTTGCACCATCAGGGCGAGATTCGCGCCGGCGGGTAACTGATTGATATACTCTTCGACATTGGCGGCACTGGCATTCAGGGCTACACTGGTGGTCAATCCGACAGCAAATCTGGAAAATCGCATAATCTCGCGGTAACAGCTGGAAACGTGCCGTCATACTAAGGCGCATCGCCCTGCAAAGTAAACGATGACCCTTCGGGAACTTCAGGGTAAAATACGTATCAAATTGCAAAATCGTTCCTGACCTGGGGCTTTGTCTCCGGGTCAGTTTTCTTTTGTTTGCCGTCCGGGGCTAGAAGGTTTTCCGGGCTGGCGTGCAGCCGGAGCGGGCTGTGAACCGTTCTTAACAGGACAGTGAGAGGTATAACAAATGCAACCTATTCCGATGACCTTACGTGGCGCTGAGAAATTACGCGAAGAGCTGGAGTATCTGAAATCCGTGCGTCGCCCGGAAATCATCGCCGCTATCGCCGAAGCGCGCGAGCATGGCGATCTGAAAGAGAATGCCGAATACCATGCCGCTCGCGAGCAGCAGGGGTTCTGCGAAGGGCGTATCAAAGATATCGAAGCGAAGCTCTCGAACGCCCAGGTGATTGATATCACCAAGATGCCAAACAATGGCCGCGTAATCTTTGGTTCTACCGTTACGGTGCTGAACCTGGATACCGACGAAGAGTTGACCTACCGCATCGTTGGCGACGACGAAGCGGACTTCAAACAGAATCTTATTTCTGTAAACTCGCCTATCGCACGCGGTCTGGTGGGCAAAGAGCGGGACGACGTGGTGACCATTAACACCCCGGGCGGCCAGGTCGAATTTGAAATCATCAAAGTCGATTATCTTTAACGCCTGCCTCTGAACGGCCGTTTTTTCGGTAAGAGACGCGCCAGAGAGTCATATTTGCTGATTTGTGCGATTCACCTCAACCGGCATGACAGCGATGCCGTTCAGATTGTAAAGAAAGGAAAAAGGCCGCTGAGCGGCCTTTTATCAACAAACGGAGCGTGGCATTTTGCACCCTTGCCTGTAGTTTGCGGCTTCTGCGATCGCTCGCAAAACCCACAGCTTAGCGGGGCAGCGAAATTTTACGTTCCTTTGACGGGCGGTAGAGCACCAGCGTTTTTCCGATGACCTGTACATTACAGGCGCCGGTTTCACGCACGATGGCATCCACAACCAGGGTTTTAGTTTCGCGGTCTTCAGTGGCGATCTTCACCTTGATTAACTCATGGTGCTCAAGCGCTTGTTCAATCTCGGCCAGTACCCCTTCGGTCAAACCATTGTTGCCAAGCATAACCACCGGCTTGAGCGGATGGGCAAGACCTTTCAGGTGCTGTTTTTGTTTAGTACTCAGATTCATCGTATTTTTTGCTTACGTTGGGATTGAAAACGGGTCATTCTACCGCCATCTCCCAATTATCGCCAAATGGCAATACGTGGGTTTTTGAGCCTGCGGCTCACGATGAACCCGGATGGAATGTGAAATGACAGGTAAAAAGCGTTCTGCCAGCTCCAGTCGCTGGCTACAGGAACACTTTAGCGATAAATATGTTCAACAGGCGCAGAAAAAAGGGTTACGTTCCCGTGCCTGGTTTAAACTTGATGAAATACAGCAAAGTGACAAGATTTTTAAACCAGGCATGACGGTTGTCGATCTTGGCGCCGCGCCTGGCGGATGGTCACAGTATGTGGTCACGCAAATCGGAGGAGCAGGCCGTATTATCGCTTGCGATCTTTTACCAATGGATCCTATCGTTGGTGTGGACTTCCTTCAGGGCGACTTTCGTGATGAATTAGTCATGAAAGCGTTACTGGAACGCGTGGGTGACAGTAAAGTACAGGTTGTCATGTCAGATATGGCACCGAACATGAGCGGGACTCCGGCTGTGGATATCCCCCGCGCCATGTATCTGGTGGAGCTGGCGCTCGAAATGTGCCGGGATGTGCTGGCGCCGGGCGGCAGTTTTGTAGTGAAGGTGTTTCAGGGCGAAGGTTTCGATGAGTACCTGCGGGAAATTCGCTCCCTGTTTACGAAGGTGAAAGTTCGTAAACCGGACTCTTCTCGTGCCCGTTCACGTGAAGTGTACATTGTAGCGACCGGGCGCAAACTATAGTACCCTGACGCTGTTTGTTAACACAGTTGTAATATGAGGTTAATCCCTTGAGTGACATGGCGAAAAACCTAATACTCTGGCTGGTCATCGCAGTTGTGCTGATGTCAGTATTCCAGAGCTTTGGGCCCAGCGAGTCGAGTGGCCGTAGGGTGGATTACTCTACCTTCCTGCAAGAAGTTAACCAGGACCAGGTTCGCGAAGCGCGTATCAACGGACGTGAAATCAACGTTACCAAGAAAGATAGTAACCGATACACGACTTATATTCCCGTAAACGATCCCAAACTCCTTGATAACCTGCTGACCAAAAACGTAAAAGTTGTCGGCGAACCGCCTGAAGAGCAGAGCCTGCTGGCGACTATCTTCATCTCCTGGTTCCCGATGCTACTGCTGATTGGGGTCTGGATATTCTTCATGCGCCAAATGCAGGGTGGCGGTGGCAAAGGCGCCATGTCGTTCGGCAAAAGCAAAGCGCGCATGCTGACGGAAGATCAGATTAAAACCACTTTCGCTGACGTGGCAGGCTGTGACGAAGCGAAAGAGGAAGTCGGCGAGCTGGTGGAATACCTGCGCGAGCCGAGCCGTTTCCAGAAGCTGGGCGGTAAAATTCCGAAGGGCGTCCTGATGGTTGGCCCGCCGGGTACCGGTAAAACCCTGCTGGCGAAAGCCATCGCGGGCGAGGCGAAAGTGCCGTTCTTTACCATTTCCGGTTCTGACTTCGTAGAAATGTTCGTGGGTGTGGGCGCGTCCCGTGTTCGCGACATGTTCGAACAAGCTAAAAAAGCGGCGCCGTGCATCATCTTTATCGATGAAATCGATGCCGTGGGCCGCCAGCGTGGCGCCGGTCTTGGCGGCGGTCACGATGAGCGTGAGCAGACCCTGAACCAGATGCTGGTTGAGATGGATGGTTTTGAAGGCAACGAAGGCATTATCGTCATCGCGGCGACTAACCGTCCTGACGTGCTTGACCCTGCGCTGCTGCGTCCTGGCCGTTTCGACCGTCAGGTGGTGGTTGGCCTGCCGGATGTGCGTGGTCGTGAGCAGATCCTGAAAGTGCATATGCGTCGCGTACCGCTGGCGCCGGATATCGACGCGGCAATCATTGCGCGCGGTACGCCTGGCTTCTCCGGTGCCGATCTCGCAAACCTGGTCAACGAAGCGGCGCTGTTTGCCGCGCGCGGCAACAAACGTGTCGTATCGATGGTTGAGTTCGAAAAAGCGAAAGACAAAATCATGATGGGCGCGGAACGCCGCTCCATGGTGATGACGGAAGCGCAGAAAGAGTCCACCGCGTATCATGAAGCGGGCCATGCGATTATCGGCCGCCTGGTGCCAGAGCACGATCCGGTGCATAAAGTGACGATTATCCCGCGCGGTCGCGCGCTTGGCGTCACGTTCTTCCTGCCTGAGGGCGACGCTATCAGCGCCAGCCGTCAGAAACTGGAAAGCCAGATCTCCACGCTGTACGGCGGTCGTCTGGCGGAAGAGATTATCTACGGGCCGGAGCATGTCTCCACCGGTGCGTCTAACGACATTAAAGTCGCGACTAACCTGGCCCGTAACATGGTGACCCAGTGGGGCTTCTCCGACAAACTTGGTCCGCTGCTTTACGCGGAAGAAGAAGGCGAAGTATTCCTGGGCCGTAGCGTGGCGAAAGCCAAGCATATGTCAGATGAAACGGCGCGTATCATCGATCAGGAAGTTAAAGCCCTGATTGAACGTAACTACAACCGCGCTCGTCAGATCCTGAACGATAACATGGACATCCTGCATGCCATGAAAGACGCGCTGATGAAGTATGAAACCATCGACGCGCCGCAAATCGACGATCTGATGGCTCGCCGTGATGTTCGCCCGCCAGCAGGCTGGGAAGATCCGGGCGCCAACAATAACTCTGACAGCAACGGTACGCCGCGTGCTCCGCGTCCGGTCGATGAACCGCGTACGCCGAACCCGGGCAACACCATGTCTGAGCAGTTTGGCGATAAATAATTGCCTGCTGTAGCACCGCTGCATTAATCAAAACCCCGGCCTGTCCGGGGTTTTCTGTTTTCGTTCATTCAAGTTCATAAGGGAATGGCAATGAAACTCTTCGCTCAGGGCTCAACGCTCGAACTTTCTCATCCGCACGTTATGGGAATCCTGAATGTCACGCCGGATTCTTTCTCCGATGGCGGCCAGCACAATACGCTGACAGAGGCGGTCAAACACGCGAACGCGATGATCAACGCCGGCGCGACCATTATCGATGTGGGCGGAGAGTCGACGCGTCCTGGCGCGGCGGAAGTAAGTGTGGAAGAAGAGCTTTCCCGCGTGGTGCCGGTGGTGGAAGCGCTGGCGCAGCGTTTTGAGGTGTGGGTATCAGTCGATACCTCGAAACCGGAAGTGATCCGCGAGTCGGCGCGGGTCGGTGCGCATATTATTAACGATATCCGCTCGCTGACAGAGCCAGGCGCGCTTGAGGCGGCGGCAGAGACCGGTTTGCCGGTTTGCCTGATGCATATGCAGGGCCAGCCGAAAACGATGCAGCAGGCACCGCACTATGAAGATGTTTTTGCCGACGTTACGCGCTTTTTTGAGCAGCATATCGCCCGCTGTGAGGCGGCAGGCATTACAAAAGAAAAAATCATACTCGACCCGGGATTCGGTTTCGGTAAAAATCTGACCCACAATTACCAGCTTCTCGCCCGGCTTTCAGAATTCCGGCGTTTCGGAATGCCTTTGCTGGTGGGAATGTCGCGTAAGTCGATGATTGGACAACTACTGAACGTCGGGCCCGATCAGCGCCTGCCCGGAAGCCTTGCCTGCGCGGTGATGGCGGCTATGCAGGGGGCGCAAATTATTCGTGTCCATGACGTCAAAGAAACCGTCGAAGCGATGCGCGTGGTGGAAGCAACTCTTTCAGCGAAGGATAAAAAATACTATGAGTAACCGTAAATATTTTGGGACAGACGGCATTCGCGGTCGTGTGGGCGATGCGCCGATTACCCCGGATTTTGTCCTGAAGCTTGGCTGGGCGGCGGGCAAAGTGCTGGCGCGTCACGGCTCCCGCAAAGTCATTATCGGTAAGGACACCCGTATTTCCGGTTATATGCTGGAATCCGCACTGGAAGCGGGTCTCGCCGCGGCCGGGCTGTCCGCGCTGTTCACCGGGCCGATGCCCACGCCAGCCGTGGCCTATCTGACGCGTACCTTCCGTGCCGAGGCCGGTATTGTCATTTCTGCGTCCCATAACCCGTTTTACGACAACGGCATTAAATTTTTCTCCATCGACGGCACAAAATTGCCGGATGAAGTGGAAGAGGCGATTGAAGCGGAGCTTGAGAAAGAGATCAGCTGCGTGGATTCCGCCGAGCTGGGTAAAGCGAGCCGTATTGTCGATGCCGCCGGTCGTTACATCGAATTTTGCAAAGGCACATTCCCGAACGAACTCAGCCTGAACGGACTGAAGATCGTGGTGGATTGCGCGAACGGCGCGACATACCACATTGCGGCAAACGTGCTGCGTGAGCTGGGCGCCCGTGTGATTACTATCGGATCTGAACCGGACGGGCTGAACATTAACGAGAAATGCGGCGCGACCGATGTTCGTCTGCTGCAGGAGCGCGTGGTGGCCGAGAAAGCCGATCTGGGTATCGCGTTCGACGGCGACGGCGACCGCGTCATCATGGTCGATCATGAAGGCAACAAAGTGGATGGCGACCAGATCCTCTATATCATCGCCCGCGAAGGGCTGCGTCAGGGCCAGCTGCGCGGCGGCGCGGTTGGTACGCTGATGAGTAATATGGGGCTGGAAGTCGCTCTTAAACAGCTCGGCATTCCGTTTGCGCGTGCGAAAGTGGGCGACCGCTACGTACTGGAAAAAATGCAGGAAAAAGGCTGGCGCATCGGGGCGGAAAACTCAGGCCACGTCATCCTGCTGGACAAAACCACAACGGGCGATGGCATTGTGGCCGCGCTGCAGGTGTTAACGGCAATTGCGCGCAACCATATGAGCCTGCACGATCTCTGCAGCGGTATGAAGCTCTTCCCGCAGATCCTGGTCAATGTGCGCTTTACCCCAGGCAGCGGCGATCCGCTGGAACATGCCACCGTGAAAGCGGTAACCGAAGACGTCGAACAGGCGCTGGGTAAACGTGGGCGCGTGCTGCTGCGTAAATCGGGTACCGAACCGCTTATCCGCGTGATGGTGGAAGGCGAAGACGAAGCGCAGGTGACGGAATTCGCGCACCGTATCGCGGATGCCGTGAAAGCGGTTTAAGCGCATACATGCTTAAAAAGGCGGCGTAAGTCGCCTTTAAAATCGCCGCTTTAGCGTAATTTGCCGTTTTTTTCCGCAGTCAGCATTTGCAGGTAAAATTGCGCTTGCGCGCCCAGAACTCTTTCGTTAGTATTCACACCCGCTTCAGTAGGGAATGACAAATACCCTGCTTTATTGGTTTGAAGCAATTGGCTGCGGTAACCCCGCAAGGAACAGGTTGATTATGTACGAAGCTCTTTTGGTAGTTTTCCTTATTGTAGCGCTGGGCCTTGTCGGTCTTATCATGCTGCAGCAAGGTAAAGGCGCTGATATGGGAGCCTCTTTTGGCGCAGGCGCTTCTGCTACGCTGTTCGGTTCAAGTGGTTCTGGTAACTTCATGACCCGTATGACAGCTGTGCTGGCAACCCTGTTCTTCATCATCAGCCTGGTGCTGGGTAACATTAACAGCAACAAAACCAGTAAAGGAAGCGAGTGGGAAAATCTGACTGCGCCAGCAAAAACTGAGCAGACTCAGCCCGCAGCGCCGGCTAAGCCGACCAGCGATATCCCACGTTAATTTGTCAGCTTCGCGCAGTAAACAGAAACTGCGCACTATAGTGCCGAGGTGGTGGAATTGGTAGACACGCTACCTTGAGGTGGTAGTGCCCGATTGGGCTTACGGGTTCAAGTCCCGTCCTCGGTACCAAATCCCAGCAGAACTTGCAATTTAGACGTTTAAGGCGTAGTATTTGCCACGTTTTCGGACGCGGGGTGGAGCAGCCTGGTAGCTCGTCGGGCTCATAACCCGAAGGTCGTCGGTTCAAATCCGGCCCCCGCAACCACTTTCCCTGAGAGTTGTTTTTCAAATATACTGTGAAGTGCAGCGAATGCCTTCCTGACCGTTTTTGAAAGAAAATTCCCTGGAAGGTGTTCCGGACCGCGCATCGCGGTTTACAGGGTTCAGTTATTAAAAGCCCCGATTTATCGGGGTTTTTTGTTATCTGGCTAAAGAATAACTGGGCTATATGCCCTTTTTTTATGTCCTGGGGGTGGGCTTGTCCACATTAGAGCAAAAATTAACAGAGATGATTACGGCACCGGTGGAAGCGCTGGGCTACGAACTCGTCGGCATCGAATTCATTCGCGGTCGCACATCGACGCTGCGCATCTATATTGATAGTGAAGATGGCATCACTGTTGACGATTGTGCTGATGTCAGCCACCAGGTTAGCGCCGTTCTTGATGTCGAAGACCCGGTTACGGTGGCTTACAACCTGGAAGTCTCCTCGCCTGGCCTCGACCGTCCTCTCTTCACTGCCGAACATTACGCCCGTTACACTGGCGAAGAGGTGACGCTGGTACTGCGTATGGCGGTACAGAATCGTCGTAAGTGGCAGGGAGTCATTAAAGCCGTTGATGGCGAAATGATTACCGTTACAGTTGACGGCAAAGACGAAGTGTTCGCGCTAAGTAATATCCAGAGAGCGAACCTGGTACCCCAATTTTAACAGTCTGGATTGAGGCGAAGGCCCCTGATGAATAAAGAAATTTTGGCTGTTGTCGAAGCAGTTTCCAACGAAAAAGCGGTTCCGCGCGAGAAAATTTTTGAAGCGCTGGAAAGCGCCCTGGCTACGGCAACCAAGAAAAAATATGAACAAGAGATCGATGTTCGCGTGAGCATCGACCGTAAAAGCGGTGATTTCGACACGTTCCGCCGCTGGGTGATTGTAGAAGAAGTGACCCAGCCGACCCGCGAAATCACGCTGGAAGCGGCGCGTTACGAAGATCCGAGCCTGAACGTCGGCGAGTATGTTGAAGATCAGATCGAATCCGTGACGTTTGACCGTATCACCACGCAGACCGCGAAGCAGGTCATCGTACAGAAAGTTCGCGAAGCCGAACGCGCCATGGTCGTTGACCAGTTCCGCGAACATGAAGGTGAGATCATCACCGGCGTGGTGAAAAAAGTTAACCGCGAAAACATTACGCTGGACCTCGGCAGCAACGCCGAAGCGGTCATTCTGCGTGAAGATATGCTGCCGCGTGAAAACTTCCGTCCGGGCGACCGTATCCGCGGCGTACTGTACGCGGTACGCCCTGAAGCGCGCGGCGCTCAGCTGTTCGTTACTCGCGCCAAACCGGAGATGCTGATCGAGCTGTTCCGCATCGAAGTACCGGAAATCGGCGAAGAAGTGATTGAAATTAAAGCTGCCGCTCGCGATCCGGGTTCACGCGCTAAAATCGCGGTGAAAACCAACGACAAGCGCATCGACCCGGTCGGCGCCTGCGTGGGTATGCGCGGCGCGCGCGTTCAGGCGGTGTCGACCGAGCTTGGCGGCGAGCGTATTGATATCGTGCTGTGGGATGACAATCCGGCGCAGTTCGTCATCAACGCCATGGCGCCGGCAGACGTCGCGTCTATCGTGGTGGATGAAGATAAACACACCATGGATATCGCCGTCGAAGCGGGCAACCTGGCGCAGGCTATCGGCCGTAACGGCCAGAACGTGCGTCTTGCTTCACAGCTGAGCGGCTGGGAACTCAACGTTATGACGGTTGACGATCTCCAGGCGAAACATCAGGCTGAAGCGCACGCCGCTATCGATACTTTCACCAAGTATCTCGACATTGATGAAGAGTTCGCCACGGTTCTGGTGGAAGAAGGCTTCTCCACGCTCGAAGAACTGGCCTATGTGCCGATGAAAGAGCTGCTGGAAGTTGACGGCCTGGATGAGCCGACCGTGGAAGCATTACGCGAACGCGCTAAAAATGCGCTCACCACCCTTGCGCTGGCTCAGGAAGAGAGCCTCGGCGATAACAAACCGGCTGACGACCTGCTGAATTTAGAAGGTATGGATCGCACGCTGGCTTACCAACTCGCTGCTCGTGGTGTGTGTACGCTTGACGACCTCGCCGATCAGGGCGTGGACGACCTCGCGGATATCGACGGGTTGACCGATGAGAAAGCCGGTGAGCTTATCATGGCCGCTCGTAACATCCGCTGGTTTAGCGATGAAGCGTAATAAACTGTAGCAGGAAGGAACAGCATGACTGATGTAACCGTAAAAGCGCTGGCCGCAGAGATTCAGACCTCCGTGGACCGCCTGGTACAGCAATTCGCTGATGCAGGGATCCCGAAGTCCGCTGAAGACTCTGTGACGGCACAAGAGAAACAAGCCTTACTGGCGCACCTGAACCGTGAACATGGTTCAGGGCCGGATAAGTTGACTTTACAGCGCAAAACGCGCAGTACTTTAAATATTCAGGGTACCGGCGGGAAAAGTAAGTCGGTACAGATCGAAGTCCGCAAAAAACGCACCTTTGTAAAACGTGATCCGCAAGAGGCAGAGCGTCTCGCCGCGGAAGAACAGGCGAAGCGTGAGGCGGAAGAGCAGGCCCGTCGTGAAGCAGAGGAAGCTGCCAAGCGAGAGGCAGAGGAAAAAGCCAAGCGTGAAGCCGGCGATAAGGCTAAACGTGAAGCTGAAGAACAGGCTAAACGCGATGCCGCTGATAAAGCGAAACGTGAAGCTGCGGAAACGAGCAAAGTGAGCAATCAACAAACTGACGAAGTGAGCAAAGCTGCTCAGGCGGAAAAAGCCCGCCGCGAAGCTGAAGCCCTTGACCTTAAGCGCAAGGCCGAAGAAGAAGCGCGTCGCAAGCTGGAAGAAAATGCCCGTCGCGTAGCCGAAGAAGCCCGTCGTATGGCTGAAGAGAACGCTACCAAGTGGGAAAGCGGCAGCGAAGAAGAATCTGAAGATAGCAGCGACTACCACGTCACTACTTCCCAGCACGCGCGTCAGGCAGAAGATGACAGCGATCGCGAAGTAGAAGGCGGTCGTAGCCGCGCGCGTCCGGCGAAAGCCGCACGCCAGAAGAAGAGCAACAAGCATTCCGAGTCCAAAGCGGATCGTGAAGAAGCCCGTGCAGCCGTTCGCGGCGGCAAAGGCGGCAAGCGTAAAGGCAGCTCCCTGCAGCAGGGCTTCAACAAGCCGGCTCAGGCCGTTAACCGTGACGTTGTTATTGGTGAAACCATCACTGTCGCTGAACTCGCTAACAAGATGGCGGTAAAAGGCTCTCAGGTTATCAAAGCGATGATGAAGCTGGGCGCGATGGCGACCATTAACCAGGTCATCGATCAGGAAACCGCGCAGCTGGTTGCTGAAGAGATGGGCCACAAGGTTATCCTGCGTCGTGAAAACGAGCTGGAAGAAGCGGTAATGAGCGACCGTGATATGGGCGCACAGGCTGAGCCGCGCGCGCCGGTCGTGACCATCATGGGTCACGTTGACCACGGTAAAACCTCTCTGCTTGACTACATCCGTTCCACGAAAGTGGCTTCGGGCGAAGCGGGCGGCATTACCCAGCATATCGGTGCGTACCACGTACAGACCGATAACGGCATGATCACCTTCCTGGATACCCCGGGCCACGCCGCGTTTACCGCGATGCGTGCACGTGGTGCGCAGGCAACGGACATCGTGGTTCTGGTGGTTGCGGCGGACGACGGCGTGATGCCGCAGACCATCGAAGCTATCCAGCACGCGAAAGCGGCGAAAGTGCCGGTTGTCGTTGCGGTGAACAAAATCGATAAGCCTGACGCCGATCCGGATCGTGTTAAAAACGAACTGTCTCAGCACGGCATCATCCCGGAAGAGTGGGGCGGCGAGAGCCAGTTCGTCCACGTTTCTGCGAAAGCGGGCACCGGTATCGATGAACTGCTGGACGCTATCCTGCTGCAGTCCGAAGTTCTGGAACTGCACGCGGTACGTAAAGGCATGGCGACCGGCGTGGTTATCGAATCCTTCCTGGATAAGGGTCGTGGTCCGGTTGCTACCGTTCTGGTTCGCGAAGGTACGCTGAACAAAGGCGATATCGTGCTGTGTGGCTTCGAATATGGCCGCGTGCGTGCGATGCGTAACGAACTGAACCAGGAAGTCCAGGAAGCGGGTCCGTCCATTCCTGTTGAGATTCTGGGTCTCTCCGGCGTTCCTGCCGCGGGTGATGAAGTGACCGTGGTTCGTGATGAGAAGAAAGCGCGTGAAGTGGCTCTCTATCGTCAGGGCAAATTCCGCGAAGTCAAACTGGCGCGTCAGCAGAAATCCAAACTCGAGAACATGTTCGCGAACATGACCGAGGGCGAAGTTCACGAAGTCAACATCGTGCTGAAAGCCGACGTACAGGGCTCCGTAGAAGCGATTTCCGACTCCCTGCTGAAACTCTCCACCGACGAAGTGAAGGTGAAGATTGTTGGCTCGGGCGTGGGTGGTATCACCGAAACCGACGCCACGCTGGCTGCGGCTTCCAACGCTATTCTGGTGGGCTTCAACGTTCGTGCCGACGCCTCCGCGCGCCGTGTTATCGAAGCGGAAAGCCTGGATCTGCGCTACTACTCCGTCATCTATAACCTGATCGACGAAGTGAAAGCGGCCATGAGCGGCATGCTGTCGCCTGAGCTGAAACAGCAGATCATCGGTCTGGCCGAAGTGCGCGATGTGTTCAAATCGCCGAAATTCGGCGCGATCGCGGGCTGTATGGTCACAGAAGGCACGATTAAGCGTCATAACCCAATCCGCGTACTGCGCGACAACGTGGTTATCTATGAAGGCGAGCTGGAATCCCTGCGCCGCTTCAAAGATGACGTTAACGAAGTCCGTAACGGCATGGAATGTGGTATCGGCGTTAAGAACTACAACGACGTCCGTGTTGGCGACATGATCGAAGTGTTCGAGATCATCGAAATCCAGCGCAGCATCGACTAATCCCCGTTTGCCCGGCGGCAGAGCGTCGCCGGGTGTGGATTAGGACATATTTGTAGGCCGGGTTAGCGAAGCGCCACCCGGTATGACTATTCAAAAGGGGCTAATAGCCCCTTTTTTGTCTGGAGATTTTATTATGGCGAAAGAATTCGGTCGCCCTCAGCGCGTCGCGCAGGAGATGCAAAAAGAAATTGCCATCATTCTGCAGCGCGAAATCAAAGATCCGCGCGTTGGGCTGATGACCACCGTATCGGGCGTTGAAGTGTCCCGCGACCTGGCCTATGCCAAAGTGTTCGTAACGTTCCTGAATGATAAAGACGACGCGGCGGTAAAAGCCGGTATCAAAGCGCTGCAGGATGCCTCAGGCTTCATCCGCTCGCTGCTGGGCAAAGCCATGCGCCTGCGCATCGTGCCGGAACTGACCTTCTTCTACGACAACTCGCTGGTAGAAGGGATGCGCATGTCCAACCTGGTCACCAGCGTTGTGAAACACGACGAAGAGCGTCGCGTTAATCCGGACGACGACAAGGAGGAATAATGAGTCGTCCTCGTCGTCGCGGTCGCGACGTGCATGGCGTGTTGCTGCTGGATAAGCCGCAGGGGCTCTCCTCCAACGACGCGCTGCAAAAAGTAAAGCGTATCTATAATGCCAATCGCGCCGGGCATACCGGCGCGCTGGATCCGCTGGCGACCGGTATGCTGCCCATCTGCCTCGGTGAAGCGACCAAGTTTTCCCAGTATCTGCTCGATTCCGATAAGCGTTACCGCGTGATTGCGCGTCTCGGGCAGCGCACCGACACCTCCGACGCCGACGGCACGGTGGTGGAAGAGCGCCCGGTTACGTTCAGCGAGCAGGCATTGCAGGATGCGCTGGAGAGCTTTCGCGGCGACACCCTGCAGGTGCCGACCATGTTCTCGGCGCTGAAATATCAGGGCAAGCCGCTGTATGAATATGCGCGTCAGGGCATTGAAGTGCCGCGTGAAGCGCGTCCGATTACCGTTTATGAGCTGCTGTTTATTCGCCATGAAGGCGACGAGCTTGAGCTGGAAGTGCACTGTTCGAAAGGCACTTACATCCGCACTATCATTGACGATTTAGGCGAGAAACTCGGCTGCGGCGCGCATGTGATTTATCTGCGCCGCCTGGCGGTCAGTAAATATCCTGTCGAGCGTATGGTGACCCTCGAGCAGCTTAATGCGCTGCTTGAAGAGGCGCAGACGCGTGAAACCGCGCCGTCTGAACTGCTCGATCCGCTGTTGATGCCGATGGACAGCCCGGCGGCGGATTACCCCGTGGTTAATCTTCCGCTGACGTCATCCGTGTACTTTAAGAATGGCAACCCGGTGCGGACCAGCGACGCGCCGTCAGAAGGCCTGGTGCGCGTGACGGAAGGCGAAGCGCAAAAGTTTCTCGGCATGGGGGAAATCGACAGCGAAGGGCGCGTGGCGCCCCGCCGCCTGGTCGTAGAGTATCCGGTTTAACCCTCGTCGTTACCTTGCGATAACAAGCCGTGACAGGTAGAATATTGCGGCTAAACACTACGTCCGTCATTTTTAATGCAGACGTAGCCCCGGGTGGCTGAATTAGAGATCGGCACCCTTATTTTTTATAAACTGGAGTTGAAAATGTCTCTAAGCGTTGAAGCTAAAGCTAAAATCGTTTCTGAGTTTGGTCGTGGTGAGAACGACAGCGGTTCTACCGAAGTTCAGGTTGCACTGCTGACTGCGCAGATCAACCACCTGCAGGGCCACTTCGCAGAGCACAAAAAAGATCACCACAGCCGTCGTGGTCTGCTGCGTATGGTTTCTCAGCGTCGTAAACTGCTCGACTACCTGAAACGTAAAGATGTAGCACGCTACACTGCGCTGATCGAGCGCCTGGGTCTGCGTCGCTAATCACTGCGAGTTTCAGAAAAGGGGGCCTTTACGGCCCCTTTTTTCGACCAGACGGCAGCAATTGCGAGTAAACTCATGTATTGTTGCTAAGTATGATCTTCGTTGCAGAGGTTCGCGCGGCTAATGAGAGGCTTGATTCGCGCAGGCGGGTTAGGGTTGTCATTAGTCGCGAGGATGCAAAGAGGATCGGGTACTGTCAGCACGGCTTTGGGCGTGCTGTTCTTCATTTAGAAAGGGTATAATTTTGCTTAATCCGATCGTCCGCAAATTTCAGTATGGTCAACATACTGTCACTCTTGAAACCGGAATGATGGCTCGTCAGGCCACTGCTGCCGTAATGGTAAGCATGGATGACACTGCGGTATTCGTGACCGTGGTTGGCGCTAAAAAAGCGAAGCCGGGCCAGGACTTTTTCCCGCTGACCATTAACTATCAGGAGCGTACCTACGCTGCTGGCCGCATCCCTGGCGGTTTCTTCCGTCGCGAAGGCCGTCCTAGCGAAGGCGAAACGCTGATCGCGCGTCTGATTGACCGTCCGCTTCGTCCGCTGTTCCCGGAAGGCTTCGTTAACGAAGTTCAGGTTATCGCGACCGTCGTTTCCGTTAACCCGCAGGTTAACCCGGATATCGTCGCGATGATCGGCGCGTCCGCCGCGCTGTCTCTGTCCGGTATTCCGTTTAATGGCCCGATTGGTGCTGCCCGCGTGGGTTACATCAACGACCAGTACGTACTGAACCCGACCCAGGATGAGCTGAAATCCAGCAAACTGGATCTGGTGGTTGCCGGTACCGAAAGCGCCGTGCTGATGGTGGAATCCGAAGCTGAACTGCTGAGCGAAGATCAGATGCTGGGCGCTGTGGTGTTCGGTCACGAGCAGCAGCAGGTTGTGATTCAGAACATCAACGATCTCGTGAAAGAAGCGGGCAAACCGCGCTGGGACTGGCAGCCTGAAGCCGCTAACGAAGCGCTCAACGCGCGCGTGAAAGCGCTGGCTGAATCTCGTCTGAGCGACGCGTACCGCATCACTGACAAACAAGAACGTTACAGCCAGATCGACGCTATCAAAGCGGACGTCATCGCGGCACTGCAGGCTGAGCAGGCCGAAGGCGACGCGCTTGACGAAAACGAGCTGGGCGACATCCTGCACGCTATCGAGAAGAACGTTGTTCGCTCCCGCGTGCTGGCTGGCGAGCCGCGTATCGATGGCCGCGAAAAAGACATGATCCGTGGTCTGGACGTGCGCACCGGCGTACTGCCGCGCACTCACGGTTCCGCGCTGTTCACCCGTGGTGAAACGCAGGCGCTGGTTACCGCGACGCTGGGTACCGAGCGCGACGCGCAGAACATCGACGAACTGATGGGCGAGCGTACTGACCGCTTCCTGTTCCACTACAACTTCCCTCCGTACTCTGTCGGCGAAACCGGCATGGTTGGTTCTCCGAAGCGTCGTGAAATCGGTCACGGTCGTCTGGCGAAACGCGGCGTACTGGCAGTGATGCCGGCAGCCGACCGCTTCCCGTACACCGTTCGCGTCGTATCTGAAATCACCGAATCCAATGGTTCTTCTTCCATGGCTTCCGTGTGTGGCGCTTCTCTGGCGCTGATGGACGCAGGCGTGCCGATCAAAGCCGCTGTCGCGGGTATCGCGATGGGTCTGGTGAAAGAAGGCGAAAACTTTGTCGTACTGTCCGACATTCTGGGTGACGAAGACCACCTGGGCGACATGGACTTCAAAGTGGCTGGTTCCCGTGAAGGTATCACTGCACTGCAGATGGATATCAAAATTGAGGGCATCACCAAAGAGATCATGCAGGTGGCGCTGAATCAGGCTAAAGGTGCGCGTCTGCACATTCTTGGCGTGATGGAACAGGCTATCAACGCGCCGCGTGGCGATATCTCTCAGTTCGCACCGCGTATTCATACCATCAAGATCAGCCCGGACAAGATCAAAGACGTGATCGGTAAAGGCGGCTCTGTGATTCGTGCGCTGACCGAAGAAACCGGCACCACCATCGAAATCGAAGATGACGGTACGGTGAAAATCGCAGCGACCGATGGCGAGAAAGCGAAACACGCGATTCGTCGTATCGAAGAGATCACCGCTGAAATCGAAGTGGGCCGTATCTACAATGGTAAAGTGACCCGTATCGTTGACTTTGGTGCTTTCGTCGCTATCGGCGGCGGTAAAGAAGGTCTGGTACACATCTCTCAGATCGCCGACAAGCGTGTTGAGAAAGTGACCGACTATCTGCAGATGGGTCAGGAAGTACCGGTTAAGGTACTGGAAGTTGACCGTCAGGGCCGCGTACGTCTGAGCATTAAAGAAGCAACCGAGCAGACTCAGGAAGCAGCAGCCCCTGCTGCGCCGGAAGCCGAGTAAGGTTTGCCGTTTAGCTCTCCGTGGCGACACGGAGAGCCATTTGTTACGAGGCAGGATGCCCCGTTTGCAGCCGGGGGACAGGACGTTCATCCAATAGTTGTCTTCGGGAGTAGGAAATGAAGCCTTTATTGCGCTGGTGTTTCGTTGCGACAGCACTCACGCTGGCAGGATGCAGCAACTCTGCCTGGCGTAAGAGCGAGGTCCTGGCGGTGCCATTGCAACCGGCCTTGCAGCAAGAAGTGATCCTCGCACGCATGGAGCAGATCCTCGCAAGTCGGGCTTTAACCGATGATGAACGCGCACAGCTTTTATATGAGCGCGGAGTGTTGTATGATAGTCTTGGTTTGCGGGCACTGGCGCGGAATGATTTTTCACAAGCGCTGGCTATCCGCCCCGATATGCCTGAAGTATTCAACTACTTAGGCATTTATTTAACGCAGGCAGGCAATTTTGATGCTGCCTATGAAGCGTTTGATTCTGTACTTGAGCTCGATCCAACTTACAACTACGCGCATTTAAATCGCGGTATCGCCCTCTATTACGGCGGACGTTACCGATTAGCGCAAGATGATCTGCTGGCGTTTTATCACGACGATCCCAATGATCCTTTCCGTAGTCTGTGGCTCTTCCTTGCTGAAAGCAAAATGGATGAGAAACAGGCCAAAGCGGCCTTGCAAGAACGCTTTGAGAAATCGGACAAAGAACAGTGGGGATGGAACATTGTCGAATTCTGGCTCGGCGACATTAGCGAAAAAACGCTAATGGAACGCCTGAAGGCAGACGCAACGGATAACACCTCGCTCGCTGAGCATCTCAGTGAAACCAACTTCTATTTAGGTAAGTACTACCTAAGTCTGGGGGATAAGGACAGCGCCACGGCACTGTTCAAATTAGCGGTTGCTAACAACGTCCACAACTTCGTTGAGCACCGTTATGCATTGTTGGAATTAGCGCTCTTGGGCCAGGAGCAAGATGACCTGGCAGAATCGGACCAGCAATAGCTGACGAACATTTCAGCCCACGGATTTTTTTACTAAAGTCATCACCTTAACCGGTGAGGGCTTGTTTGTTCGTTAATACACCTACTTTGAGCCGGTTCACACTTTTAATGAAAATTGCAGAAAATTTTCACGATGAGTTATGTAGACTGGCCGCCATTAATTCTGAGGCACTCGTACTACATGGCTGAATTCGAAACCACTTTTACTGATCTGGGCCTGAAGGCTCCAATCCTTGAAGCCCTTAACGATCTGGGTTACGAAAAACCATCTCCAATCCAGGCAGAATGTATTCCGCATCTGCTGGGTGGTCGCGACGTTCTGGGTATGGCCCAGACCGGTAGCGGCAAAACCGCAGCGTTCTCACTGCCGCTGCTCCACAACATTGATGAAACTCTGCGCGCGCCGCAGATCCTGGTGCTGGCACCGACCCGCGAACTGGCGGTTCAGGTTGCTGAAGCCATGACGGATTTCTCTAAACATATGCATGGCGTAAACGTCGTGGCCCTGTACGGCGGCCAGCGTTATGACGTGCAGCTGCGCGCACTGCGCCAGGGTCCGCAGATTGTGGTCGGTACGCCGGGCCGTCTGCTGGATCACCTCAAGCGCGGCACGCTGGATCTTTCTAACCTGAAAGGCCTGGTACTGGACGAAGCAGACGAAATGCTGCGTATGGGCTTCATCGAAGACGTTGAAACCATCATGGCGCAGATCCCGGCTGAACATCAGACCGCGCTCTTCTCCGCGACCATGCCGGAAGCGATTCGTCGCATCACCCGTCGCTTTATGAAAGAGCCGCAGGAAGTGCGCATCCAGTCCAGCGTTACTACTCGCCCGGACATCAGCCAGAGCTACTGGTCTGTTTACGGCATGCGTAAAAACGAAGCGCTGGTGCGTTTCCTGGAAGCGGAAGATTTTGACGCGGCGATTATCTTCGTGCGTACCAAAAACGCGACCCTGGAAGTGGCTGAAGCGCTGGAGCGCAGCGGTTACAACAGCGCCGCGCTGAACGGCGATATGAACCAGGCCCTGCGCGAGCAGACCCTGGAGCGTCTGAAAGACGGTCGTCTGGATATCCTGATCGCAACCGACGTTGCGGCGCGTGGTCTGGACGTTGAGCGTATCAGCCTCGTGGTGAACTACGACATCCCGATGGACTCCGAGTCTTACGTTCACCGTATCGGCCGTACCGGTCGTGCGGGCCGTGCAGGCCGTGCGCTGCTGTTCGTTGAGAACCGCGAGCGTCGTCTGCTGCGTAACATTGAACGCACCATGAAGCTGACCATTCCGGAAGTGGAACTGCCGAACGCAGAACTGCTGGGCAAACGCCGTCTGGAAAAATTCGCCGCGAAAGTACAGCAGCAGCTGGAAAGCAGCGATCTGGACCAGTACCGCGCGCTGCTGACCAAGCTTCAGCCGGAAGGCGAGCTGGATGTGGAAACGCTGGCTGCCGCGCTGCTGAAAATGGCGCAGGGCGAACGTCCGCTGATCCTGCCGCCGGATGCGCCGATGCGTCCGAAGCGTGAGTTCCGCGATCGCGACGACCGTTTCGAGCGCCGTGGCGACCGTAACGATCGTGGCCCGCGCACCGAGCGTAGCGGCGAAGACCGTCCACGTCGCGAGCGTCGTGACGCCGGCGATATGGAGCTGTACCGCATCGAAGTGGGTCGTGATGATGGCGTTGAAGTACGTCACATCGTGGGCGCTATCGCCAACGAAGGCGATATCAGCAGCCGTTACATTGGTAACATCAAGCTGTTCGCGTCTCACTCCACCATCGAGCTGCCGAAAGGCATGCCGACCGAAGTGCTGCAGCACTTCACCCGTACGCGTATTCTGAACAAGCCGATGAATATGCAGCTGATGGGTGATGCACAGCCGCGCGGCGATCGTCGTCCTGGCGGCGGTGGTCGTGGTTTCGGCGGCGAACGCCGTGAAGGCGGTCGCGGTGAAGGCCGTGGCGAAGGTCGTCGTTTCAGCGGCGAGCGTCGCGAAGGCGGTCGTAGCTTCGGTGGCGAACGTCGTGAAGGCGGCCGCGGCCCGCGTCGTGATGACGCAGCGACCCCGCGTCGTCGTTTCGGCGACGCATAAGCGCAGAAAGTCTGACAACAAGCCCCGGCCATGCCGGGGCTTTTTTTATGGCGTGAGCCCGCCCGCCGTGCCGTGAATGTTTTGCCCCTCCTTGTGGCTCATGCCTCCCTTATAGCGATGAAAAACTAACGTGCTGCGCCAGACCGCGTTGACTCATCAACACGCTGCCATACTGCGGCACTCCAGCGAAATGCATCACGCTTTATCAAAGCCGTAATTTTTTCTCCTTTTTGTACTCGCGTACTGGTACAATGAATCATCAGGATAATTTTTACGGGAAAGCACTATGACCACACTTGTCGCCCGCAGCGCCTCGCCTTCGCTTTTAAGCGGCGTTGTGATTATCGCCGGCACGATCATCGGCGCAGGCATGTTCTCTCTGCCGGTCGTGATGTCCGGCGCGTGGTTTTTCTGGTCGCTGCTCGCCCTGGTGTTCACCTGGTTTTGTATGCTGCATTCAGGACTGATGTTGCTGGAAGCCAACCTCAACTACCATATCGGCGCCAGCTTCGACACCATCACCCGCGACCTGCTCGGCAAAGGGTGGAACGTGGTGAACGGCGCCTCCGTCGCGTTTGTGCTCTATATCCTGACGTACGCCTATATCTCGGCCAGCGGCTCAGTGCTTCACCACACGCTCGCAGGCATGAATATTGACGTGCCTGCGCGGCTGGCAGGGTTTGGCTTCGCGCTGGTGGTGGCGTTTATTGTCTGGCTCTCTACCCAGGCCGTAAGCCGGATGACGGCGATTGTGCTGGGCGCCAAGGTCATCACGTTCTTTCTGACTTTTGGCGGACTGCTGGGCCATGTGGAGCCCGCCACGCTCTTCAACACCGTCGAGGCAAGCCCGAGCTATACGCCGTATCTCTTAATGACGCTGCCGTTTTGCCTGGCGTCGTTCGGCTATCACGGCAATGTGCCAAGCCTGATGAAATACTACGGCAAAGAACCGGCTGTGATTATTCGCTGCCTGGTACTGGGAACGCTGATTGCGCTGGCGCTTTACATCGTCTGGCTGCTGGCGACGATGGGCAACATTCCGCGCCCGGAATTTATCGGCATCGCGAAGGCGGGCGGTAATATCGATGTGCTGGTGGGCGCGCTGAGCGACGTGCTGAACAGCCGCACGCTGGATGTGCTGCTGATTGTGTTTTCCAACTTCGCCGTGGCGAGCTCTTTCCTGGGCGTGACGCTGGGGCTGTTCGACTATCTGGCGGATCTCTTCGGGTTTGACGATTCGCCGCGCGGGCGTCTCAAAACCGCGCTGCTCACGTTTTTACCGCCGATGGCGGGCGGGCTGCTGTGGCCGAACGGTTTTCTGTATGCGATTGGCTATGCGGGGCTGGCGGCGACCATCTGGGCGGCGATTGTGCCGGCGCTGCTGGCGCGCGCATCAAGAAAGCGCTTCGGCAGCCCGCGCTTTCGCGTCTGGGGCGGGAAGGGGATGATTGCGTTGATCCTGCTGTTTGGGCTCGGTAACGCGGTGGTGCACTTGCTGTCCAGCTTCAACCTGCTGCCGGTCTATCAGTAATCACAGCTTCGCCCTCTCCCGGCGGCGGGAGAGGGCGAAAACCGCATTAGCTTAACAGCTCTTCCCGCACCTGCATGGCGAGATCAAACGAGTGCAGCCGCGCATCGTGATCGAAAATCTGGCCGTTAACCATAATCTCATCGGCGTCGGTTTCACGCAGAATGGACAACAGCCCGTGGCGGACCTTCGCTTTATCACCCACCAGCGACATGCTGAGCGCCTGCTGAACGCCGTACTGCTCCGCCGGGCTCCAGAAACTCTCCATAGACGCAATCGGCGGCGGCAGCTGGCCGGTTTCGCCGCGGCGCAGCTTCACAAACGCCTGCTGCATCGACGTAAACAAAAACTCCGCATCGCGATTGCTGTCAGCGGCGACGATATTGATGCATACCATCGCATGCGGTTTTTCCAGGCGCTCAGAGGGCTGGAAGTGCGTGCGGTAGAGGTGCAGCGCCTGCAACAGCATATCCGGCGCGAAATGCGAGGCGAACGCGAAGGGCAGCCCCATCTGCGCGGCCAGCTGCGCGCTGTAGAGGCTTGAGCCCAGCAGCCAGACCGGGAGTTTTGCGCCATAACCCGGCACCGGACGTACCGCCGGGTTCGGATCGCGGGCGTCGAACCAGTCCGTCAGCTCTTTCACATCGCGCGGAAAGTTATCGATGTCATGATTCATATGGCGGCGCAGCGCCATCATCGTGCGCTGATCGCTGCCCGGCGCGCGGCCCAGGCCCAGCTCAATACGGCCAGGATAGAGCGCGTCGAGCGTGCCGAACTGCTCGGCAATCACCAGCGGCGCGTGGTTAGGCAGCATCACGCCGCCGGAGCCCAGGCGCAGCGTGGTGGTATTGGCGGCGAGATAACCAATCAGCACCGACGTGGCGGCGCTGGCGATGCCGGTCATATTGTGGTGCTCCGCCAGCCAGTAGCGGTCGTAGCCGCGCTTCTCGGCGAGACGGGCTAAATCGAGCGAGTGGTGGAACGCCTCACGGGCGGAGGAGCCTTGCGGGATCGGCGCGAGATCGAGCACCGAAAAAGGCACAACAGATTTATCAGACATAACGGCTCACTTAATTACAGCAGTGTCATCAGATTGAAGGTCTTCTTCCAGCCTGGCGCATTTCGGGGATTTTGCCCGCGGCCCGGCCGGAAAGCTGTCCTTTCATACTGCATGAACTGATGCAAAACGCTGTTAACAAAGTGAGCCTTTTCTTATGCCTGAAGCGCCATTCCGGCGAGCCTGCGCCAGTAACCGTTACAGTCGCTGTGGGCGGCAAGCGGCAGCGGGGCGGCGCCCTTTTCATTGGCCCGGAAGGCGTCGAGCATATCCAGCGTTTCGGGGCCCATTGGCGAGAGACGGACTATATCCACCAGCCCGGCCATCGCCGGCAGCTCGTTGCAGAGGTTATAGACATAACCGCTCATGGTCTGAATGCCGTTCAGGACAAAGACCTGGCTGTTCTCCTGCGAGAGCATGCTACGCCCGTTGGGATATTTGATGCAGCAGGTTTCGCACTCATCTTTCGGCCGGTCTTCCGAACGGGCGGTAAAGCAGCGGGCGGAGTAAGCGAGCGGCAGGTGGCCGTAGCTCAGCACTTCCACTTCAAACTGATTGCGGATACCCAGCGCGTCGCACTGATCGAGCAGATTCACCAGCCAGTCGCGGGACAGCTCCACCGGCATACACCAGCGCGTCATGCCGTCTTTCAGCAGCAGACGCAGCGTGACGGCGTTATAGCAGTTCAGCGCATGGCCCGCGACGAACGGCAGCCTGCGCTCGGCCGCCAGTCCCACCGCGCCGAAGTCGTTGGCCTCAATCAGAAACTCGCCGTTATCGATATAGCGCTTCAGCTCGGTCAGCTCCGACGGCGCCTGCACCAGCGCAAGCGTTGAGAGCACCACCTGTTTGCCGCTGGCGGCGAGCGTTCTGGCAAGCGCCAGCCAGTCGGCGGCTTTGGTATCGCGACGTTTGCTGCACACCGCCTCGCCGAGATAAATCACGTCGGCGGTGCTCTGCGCTGCGGCTTCGTAAAAGCTCTCCAGCGTCGCTTTCGGCCAGTAGTACAGCACCGGCCCTAATGCGTATTTCATCCTGCTCTCCTTACTGCCATTTGCGATGGTACGCGCCAAGCGTCGTCTGGGTGCCTTCGGCCATCGCGCCGAGCGCGTCCATCCAGGCCGGTTGCGGCGCGAAGCGCTGCGGGTCGGCTTTGCAGCGGTCGATAGCCTGACGCCAGACTTTCGCCACCTGGCTGACGTAAGCCGGGCTGCGCTGGCGCCCTTCGATTTTCACCGAGGCGATATTGGCCGCCAGCAGTTCCGGCAGCAGCTCCAGCGTGTTCAGGCTGGTGGGCTCTTCGAGCGCGTGATAACGCTGGCCGTCCACCAGATAGCGGCCTTTGCAGAGCGTCGGATAACCGGCGTTTTCGCCTTCCTGGTAGCGGTCAATCAATACGTCGTTCAGGCGCGACTCCAGCCCCTGTTCCGTCTGCTGCCAGCGCACGAAGCGCGCGGGCGAACAGGCGCCCACGGTATTGGGCGATTCGCCGGTCAGGTACGAAGAGAGGTAGCAGCGGCCTTCCGCCATGATGCACAGGCTGCCGAAGGCGAACACCTCCAGCGGCACCGGCGTCACCCGCGCCAGTTGTTTCACCTGATGAATGGACAGCACGCGCGGCAGCACCACGCGGGCCACGTCGAAATGGCGCTGGTAAAAACGAATGGCGGCTTCATTGGTGGCGGACGCCTGTACCGACACATGGCGTTCTACGTGCGGATAGCGGGTGGCGGCGTACTCCAGCATCGCGAGGTCGGCTAAAATCAGCGCGTCGGCGCCGAGCTGAGCGGCCATATCCACCGCGCGCTCCCAGCGTTCATAGCCGTCAGGGTGCGCGAAAGTATTAATGGCGATGTGCAGTTTGCGGCCATGCTGGTGCACATAGCTCACCGCTTCCTGTAATTTTTTCTCGGTAAAGTTGAGGCCAGCGAAGTGGCGGGCGTTGGTATCGTCTTTCAGACCGATATAGACCGCATCCGCGCCATTATCGATGGCCGCCTTCAGAGCCGGCAGGTTACCGGCGGGGCAAAGCAACTCCATAGCGTGTCCTGAAAATAAAAGCAGGCCGCGTGAGGCCTGGCGCGCTGCATAAAGGCAGCGAAATTGTTAACGAACGGCGATTTTAGTTAACCCGTCCGCGACAATTTTTGATTTAAGGCAGCTAATGTCGTATTGATGGCATCTATAAAGGGGTACCTGCGAAGGCGCAAAGCTTGATTTGAGCCGCTATCTCACCTGGCCGATATGGCACAATAACGGCCATTGTGATCTGGCAAGGAGAAAAGCCCGTGTTGAATAATCTGCGTTCCTGTCTGGTACATCTTGGTCCTTCGCTTCTTAAGGCGCCGGTGGCGCTCGCGCCGTTTGCGCTCAAGCGTCAGGCGCTGGAGCAACTGCTTGGCTGGCAATTTCGTCAGGCGCTGGCGGATGACGAACTGGCGTTTCTTGAAGGGCGCTGGCTTGGCATCGAGGTGCGCGATATCGGCCTGCGCTGGTTCACGTCGGTTGAGAACGACAAGCTCATTGTGCGGGAACAGGCCGAGGCCGACGTCATGTTCCGCGCGGACGCCGCCGACCTGCTGATGATCGCCGCGCGCAAGCAGGATCCCGATACGCTTTTCTTTCAACGTCGTCTGGTGATTGAAGGCGATACTGAATTAGGGTTATATGTGAAGAATCTGATGGACGCCATTGAGCTCGACGCGATGCCGAAACCGCTGCGCATCATGTTGCTGCAACTGGCGGACTTCGTAGAAGCGGGGCTTAGCGTCTCGCCGCTAACCAAAGCAATTTCCATAGGTGAACCATGCTGATTCGTGTAGAAATCCCCATTGATGCGCCGGGCATCGACGCGTTACTTCGCCGGGCGTTCGGCCGCGACGACGAGGCGGAGCTGGTGCACGCGCTCCGTGAAGACGGACTGCTGACGCTGGGGCTGGTCGCAACGGATGACGAAGGGCAGGTTGTCGGCTATGTCGCGTTCAGCCCCGTTACCGTGGCAGGCGAAGAGCGTCAGTGGCTGGGGCTTGCGCCGCTGGCGGTCGACGAAGAGTGGCGCGGGCAGGGGATTGGCCGTCAGTTAGTGTATGAAGGGCTCGATTCGCTCAATGAGTTCGGCTACTCGGCAGTCGTCACGCTAGGCTCGCCGGAATTTTACAACCGTCTGGGCTTTGAGCCCGCCGCCCGTTACGATCTGCACTGCCGCTGGCCTGGCGCCGAAGCGGCGTTCCAGGTACACCGTCTCGCCGACGACGCCCTGAACGGCGTGCACGGCCCCGTGGACTACCACGAACATTTTAACCGCTTCTGATCTCAGGGCGTTTGCGGTGCGCTTTTCATCGCCTCAAACGCCAGCTCGCCTGCGACCAGTTGCTCTTTCTGCCGTTTTGTCAGTTGCTTGATGCGGTATTCGGCGCGCAGCGCCTCGGAGCGGTTGCCCGCGGGCGCGCTGAAAACCAGCGTCAGCTCGCCTTTGCCGCGCAGCGCTTTGGCGCCCTTGCCGCGCTGATGCTGGGCGAAGCGGCGCGCCACATCAGTGGTGATGCCGGTATAAAGCCGGTTATCGGGGCAACGGATCAGATAAAGAAACCATTCTTCCATAATGAATATCAGCGGCAGTCACAACTGGCCGCACCTTACCATGATTATCCCCGACAGGAGAAACAATGGACGCTCTCGACGCCATCAGCAAATGGCTCGCTAAACAGCATGTCGTCACGTATTGCGTCGGCAATGGAGAAGCGCTCTGGTGCGCGAACGCGTTTTACCTTTACGATCGTGAACGGGTGGCGTTTTATCTGTTAAGCGATACGGAAAGCCGACATGGCAAAATGGCAGGCAAGCTGGCGCCTGTCGCGGGTACGGTTAACGGGCAGACCAAAACCGTAGCGCTTATCCGCGGCGTGCAGTTTTCAGGCGAATTGCGGCTGGTGGAAGAGCCGGAAAGCGAGGTCCTGCGCGAGCGCTATAACCGTCGCTTTCCGGTGGCCAGGGTGATGTCCTCCCCGCTGTGGGAGATCCGTCTGGATGAGATCAAATTTACTGACAACACCGTGGGGTTTGGTAAAAAACTCGTCTGGTTACGCCCCGAGCAGGCGTAGCGCCTCACGGTTAAATGCCGGTAAATCTTCCGGCGTGCGGCTGGTCACCAGCTGGTCTTTATCCACGACCACTTCCTGATCGTGGAACTCCGCCCCGGCGTTTTTCACGTCAATCACGATAGGCTTAACGGCGGTAAGCTTACGCCCGCGGATCACATCTGCGCTGATTAACAACTGCGGCCCGTGGCAGATAGCGAACACCGGTTTGCCGGTATTGACGAAATCGCGGGTAAAGGTGACAAAGCGATCGTCGCCTCGCAGGCTGTCCGGCGAATGGCCGCCAGGCAGCAGCAGGGCGTCGAAATCGGCCGGGCTCACCTCGTCGATGGCCTTATCAATGGTGACTTTCGCCTCGCCCTGTTTGCCGGTGACGGTTTTCCCGGCCTCTTTCTCGATGGTAATCACTTCATGGCCGGCCTTGCGATACTCGGCCGCCGGGGATGTGAATTCTGAATCTTCAAATTCGTCAGTGATTAAGACTGCGATCTTCTTGCTCATTACGCCTCCCTTGGTGTCTTTGCAGAACAGTGATGTGCAGTAATGGCTTTTGCCAGAAATGGTAAATACTTAAACCACACAGACTATTAAGCCTGGTTCAGGGCGCTGACATTGCAAGGCAGAAGATTCTGCAAAGGAGCGATCATGAGTCGAGTACTGATAACCGGCGCCAGCGGCCTCGTGGGCAGTCATCTGCTGCGAATGCTGGTTGATGAGCCGCGCGTGACGTCGATTATCGCGCCAACGCGCCGCCCGCTGCGCGTGCCGATGCATAAAGTGGAAAACCCGTGCGATCCGCAGATCTCCGATGTGCTGACGCAGCTCAGCGCGCCGCTGGATATCGTCTTTTGCTGTCTCGGCACCACGCGGCGCGAGGCGGGCAGCAAAGAGGCGTTTATTCTGGCTGACTACACGCTGGTGGTGGATACCTCGCTCGCCGGGCTGCGGCTTGGCGCGAAGCATATGCTGGTGGTCAGCGCGCTCGGCGCGAACCCGAATTCGCCGTTTTTCTATAACCGCGTGAAGGGGGAGATGGAAACAGCGCTGAAGGCGCAGGGCTGGCCACGGCTGACGCTGGCGCGCCCGTCACTGCTCATCGGCGATCGTGAAAAGCGCCGCGCCGGGGAATCCTTCATGGCGCCGCTGTTTCGTCTGTTGCCAGGAAAATGGAAAGCCATTGAAGCGCAGATCGTGGCGCAGGCGCTGATAAATGCGGCGCTGTCGCCTGCAAAAGAAGATGTCTCGGTGCTCGACTCGGCGCAATTGCGTAAAATAGCGGCGCAAACGGCGCGCTGAACCGCGTTTCAAAACGCGCCCGGCGGGCGTACTATTGACCGGCAAAAATTTACCCCCTGTTTTCCAGAGGAATGTTATGGCTGGTCAGTCTTCATCTCTGGCGCCGAAATCCCCCGCATGGTGGAAACCCGCGCTGTTTTTTCTCGTCCTGTTTATTGGTCTGTGGTACGTCAAATGGCAGCCCTATTACGGCAAAGCCTTTACCGCAGCGCAAACGCACAGCATCGGCAATTCTATTCTCGCGCACGCGCAGGATAACCCGCTGCGCGCGGCGCTCGATTACGCCGCAATCTATTTTCTCGCGGTCTGGAAGGCCGCCGTGCTCGGCGTGCTGCTGGGCTCGCTGATTCAGGTGCTGATCCCGCGCGACTGGCTGGCGCGCACGCTGGGCCAGCCGCGTTTTCGCGGTACGCTGCTCGGCACGCTGTTTTCACTGCCGGGCATGATGTGCACCTGCTGCGCCGCGCCGGTTGCCGCCGGGATGCGCCGCCAGTCGGTGTCGATGGGCGGCGCGCTGGCCTTCTGGCTCGGCAACCCGCTGCTGAACCCGGCGACGCTGGTGTTTATGGGCTTCGTGCTGGGCTGGGAATTTACGCTTATTCGCGTGGCGGTGGGGCTGGTGATGGTGATTGGCATCGCGTCGCTGGTGCAGCGGTTTGTGGCCGATACGCCAGCGCCGGCGTTGCCTGAGTCAGCGCTGCCTGCAGAAGCGTCGCAGGGTAGCTTTATGGCGCGCTGGCTTCGTGCGCTCTGGACGCTGTTCTGGAATACGATTCCGGTCTATCTGCTGGCGGTGCTGGCGCTGGGCGCCGCGCGCGTCTGGCTGTTCCCACACGCCGATGGCGCGGTAGGCAATACGCTGTTCTGGGTGCTGGCGATGGCGATTGCCGGTTGCCTGTTCGTGATCCCGACAGCGGCGGAAATCCCGATTGTACAGACGATGATGGTAGCGGGCATGGGCGTCGCGCCAGGGCTGGCGCTGCTGGTGACGCTGCCTGCGGTGAGTCTGCCTTCGCTTATCATGCTGCGTAAGGCCTTTCCGGCGAAAGCGTTATGGCTCACCGGCGGGATGGTGATGCTGGCGGGCGCGGTGACAGGCGCGCTGGCGCTGGTTTTTTGATACTGGAAAGGTGGGTGCGCTTCGCTTACCCACCCTACAAAAGCAAAAGCATCCCCTTTACCGTAGGGCGGGTAAGCGAAGCGCACCCGCCATCGTCATAAGTGTAAGGATGTCGCAGAAGCCCTCTCCCGGCGGGGTGAGGGCTGGAGTGAGGGAATTACTTAATGTAGGTGAACGCGGTCGTTACGTGTTTCACGCCGCTCACCCGGCTCGCGGTATCCGCTGCCGCGCGGCCTTCGCGTTCGGTGACCAGACCCAGCAGGAACACTTCGCCGTTCTCGGTCGTTACCTTCACGTTAGAGGATTTCACCTGATCGCTGCCAAGCAGCTGGGAGCGCACTTTGGTGGTGATCCAGGTGTCCGACGACGCGGTGCCGAGCCCAATCGGCTGGCCGTTGCGGATCTCGTTAAACACTTCCGTAGCACCTTCCACGCCCATCGCTATCTGTTTCGCGCGGGACGCCAGCTCCGGGTTCGGCGACTGGCCGGTCAGCAACACTTTGCCCTGATAGGCCGTCACGTTAATACGCGCTTCTTTCTTCAGCTGTTCATCTTTGCCAAGCGCGGTATTCACGCGCAGCTCCAGCGTCCCGTCATCAACCTGAGTACCCACACTGCGCGGATCGGTGGCGGCTTTGGTGCCGACGGCCGCGGTTCCGACGACGGCTGCCGCAACGCAGCCCTGTAGCACTAGCGCGGTCATCACCACCGCAAGGGGTTTAATGGCCTTCATGAGCACTCCTTAATCATCCTGGTGTGGAAACAATGTGTTATCGATAAGATCACACAGGCAGTTGACCGTCAGCATATGCATTTCGTGAATGCGCGCGCTGCGATGGGAGGGAATACGGATCTCCACATCCTGCGGGCCGAGCAGGCCCGCCAGCTCGCCGCCGTCGTAGCCCGTCAGCGCCACGATAGTCATATCGCGGGTGACGGCCGCTTCTACCGCTTTCACGATATCGCGGCTGTTGCCACGGGTGGAGATCGCCAGCAGCACATCTCCGGCGTGGCCCAGCGCGCGCACCTGTTTGGCATACACTTCGTCATGCAGCCTGTCGTTGGTTATCGCCGTTAAGACCACATTATCGGTATTTAGTGCAATGGCAGGTAAACCGGGCCGTTCGGTTTCATAACGATTGATCATGCTGGCCGCAAAATGCTGCGCGTTGGCGCCGGACGTGCCGTTACCGCAGCAGAGGATTTTGTTGCCGTTAAGGAGAGACTGAACCAGGGTCATGGCCGCACGTGAAATCGCATCCGGGAGTGCTTCCGCCGCCGCAATCTGGGTTTGAATGCTTTCCGTAAAGCAGACTTTGATTCTTTCTAGCACGATTATCCTTTGAGCGTTACGTCAGTTCAGGCGTGGAGCGAAAAAGCGTTCGCTATCCACTCGGTTTCATTGCCGGTGAAGGCTAACACATCGAACCGGCAATCCACAGTATCAAAGCTCCCATTGTGGCGCGCGAGCCACAACCGGGCGGCATGTAACAATTTTTGCTGTTTGCTGCGGGTGACGCTGGCGGCCGCGCCGCCATACAGACTGGCGCGGCGGTAGCGCACTTCGACGAACACCGTCACGCCACGATCGTCCATGATGAGATCGATTTCGCCGCCGCGCTCATGCACGTTGGCGGCGATAAAACGCAATCCCTTACGCTCAAGAAAAGCGCGCGCCCGGGCTTCCCAGGCGGCGCCGGTCTCTTTGCGGCTTAGTTGGCCGGAACCAACTGTCCCTGCTGGTATTTGAGCCACGTTAACTTCCTGTTAATGACGCAGTCCTGTGTCGCGCTAAGCGCGCCGGTGTTGCCGCTGAGCTGAAAGCCCGGCACCTGGCGCATCTGGGAGAAATGGTTCGCCAGCGACCAGGCGTCCACGCCCATCGCATACAGGCGCGCCAGCGAGTAGTCGTTATTTACCGCCGCGAGCGCCTGCTGTTGCAGCGCCGGGTTGCTGCCGGTGAGCATCGGGATATCGCTGAACTCCAGGCCTTCCATTTCGAGACGGAAATCCGGGCCGGAGCCGCCCTGGGCGCTACGCGAGCTGGCATACAGCGCAGCCCCGCTGTGGCTGCCCGCGCGCATCGCGATCATCGGTTTTATCAGCGCAATTTCAGACGGCGTGGCGAGGATATAAACGGCGTCCACGTTGCCGCTGCTGCCTGCGGTGATTTGCGCGTCGGTCGGCGGCGCCGGAATGGAGAGGCCGCCTATCGTCACTGGCTGCTGCTGCGGCAGACTGGCGGCCACAGGCGAGCCGGTCAGCGCGATGCCGGTGCCGCCGTTAATGTTCATTTTCAGCTCATTGACGGAGCCGAATTTCTGCTGCAATACCGTACCGCCGCCAAGCTGCGTCCAGCGGTCAGCGAAGGCTTTGGTGACGCGATCGCCCAGCGCGCTGTAAGGCACCAGCAGCAGCGGCGCGCGCTTGCCTTCCTGCCAGATATGGGCGGCGGCGTCAGCGGCTTCATCTTCCGGCGACAGCGCGAAATAGCAGACATTCGGGCGATTCTGCACCGTCTCCGGCTGATTGAGCGCCAGCACGTTCAGCGGCGTGCCGCTTTTCAGTACGCCGTCCACGCTCTCTTTCAGGAGCGGGCCGACGACCAGGCTTGCGCCATCCTGCTGCGCCTGCGCCAGAATCTGCGTGATGGACTGCGAGCTGGTGTCATACACCTTGATTTCCGCGGCAGGGTTCGCGGGCGCGGCAGCGACAGGCTGGGCATCAACCGGTTGCTGCGCCGGCTGCGCGCTTTCCTGTGCGTCAGGCTGCGCGGCCAGATCGTCGACCGGCGCGGCGGCAGGGCTTGCCACGCCATCGGTCGGGGCGGTCTGGGCGCTATCCGCAGGCTGCGCGGCGCTATCCGCCTGCGCAGGCGTTGGCGACTGAACGGCGACCGGGCTGGTGCCGGCGTTTTTCGCCGCTTCAAAACCCTGCTGAATGGCGCGGCCAAACACGGCCGCCTGGCCATTTAACGGCAGCAGCAGCGCGATTTTGTCGGCGGAAGCGGGCTTGTAGTTTTGCAGGTTGGCAAGCTGCGATGGCAGCATTTTCGCGCCCGGATTTTGCGGGTAGCGCGTCTGCCAGTCCTTCACGCCCGCCTGGAGCATTTTCGGGTCGTTGCGGTTATCGAACCACACGCGCTGGAGATCCAGCCAGCCCTGAAGCGTGTTTTCATCGGCGTTGATGACCAGCGCCTTCGCCTGATCCTGGGACATCTGCGACAGCGCCTGCCAGGTGGCGTCGATGTTTTTCTGCTTCGATGGGCCTTGTAACAGCGGCTCCTGCGCGATCAGCGCGCGCAGCAGCTCCAGCGACGGACGGCCCTGGCTGGCGTCAATTTTCGCCTGCCAGTAGCGGGCTTTCTGCTCGTCGTTCAGATCCGCCGGGCTGATTTTATCCAGCAGCGCGGCGGCGCCCTGATAATCCTGCTGCGCCACTTTGATCTGCGCTTCCAGCAGCGACGCTTCGCGACGCTGGATGTCCGTCAGGTTCTGCGGCAGCTCGCCGTAGAGCGTGATGGCGCGCTCGCGTTTGCCTTCGTCGAGCAGTGCACGTATGGCGAGTAATTGCCAGTTGGTCTTGCTATCATCACGGCTTTGTTCCATCTGGTGCAGATAAAAGCCGGAATCCGCTTTGGCTTCGCCCTGCAGATGTGCAGTGCTTTGATCAGGCGTCTTCGTGCCGCAGCCTGCGAAAAACAGGGCTGCCAGCAGGACAGGCAGACAACGCGCGGCTTTAGAGCCGGAAAATTTAGAAGGTACCATACTGTATCCAGTGGGTTTTTCTGGTGAATGTTCAATTTTAAATCGGCAATACGGACGAAACAATGAAACAAAACGATTCGGCGCAGAATTCTCAGGGCCAGCTCTATATCGTCCCGACGCCTATCGGCAATCTTGGCGACATTACGCAACGCGCCCTGACAGTATTGCAGTCCGTCGATCTTATCGCCGCTGAGGATACCCGTCATACCGGTCTGCTGCTGCAACATTTTGCTATCAGCGCCCGGCTTTTTGCGTTGCACGACCATAACGAACAGCAAAAAGCGGAAACCCTGATCGCTAAACTGCGCGAAGGCCAGAATATCGCGCTGGTCTCCGACGCCGGTACGCCGTTGATTAATGACCCCGGCTATCATCTGGTTCGCGCCTGCCGCGAAGCCGGGCTGCGCGTGGTGCCGCTGCCGGGGCCGTGCGCGGCTATCGCTGCGCTTTCCGCCGCGGGTTTGCCCTCTGACCGCTTCTGCTATGAAGGCTTTTTACCGGCGAAATCCAAAGGCCGCCGCGACACGCTGAAGTCGCTGGAGCAGGAGCCGCGCACGCTGATTTTTTACGAGTCTACCCATCGCCTGCTGGAAAGTCTGGAAGATATGGTCGCCGTCTGGGGCGAATCCCGTTACGTGGTGCTGGCGCGCGAACTCACCAAAACCTGGGAAACCATTAACGGCGCGCCGGTGGGCGAGCTGCTCGCCTGGGTGAAAGAGGATGAAAACCGCCGTAAGGGCGAAATGGTGCTGATCGTCGAAGGGCATAAAGCGCAGGAAGACGCGCTGCCGCCTGACGCGCTGCGCACGCTCGCGCTGCTGCAGGCCGAGCTGCCGCTCAAAAAAGCCGCGGCGCTGGCGGCGGAAATCCACGGCGTGAAGAAGAACGCGCTTTATAAATATGCGCTGGAGCAGCAGGCGTAAACCTGTTCTGCGCCCGTTGGCCGTCGCGGCTGTCAGCGCGACGGCTACAGACGCCCTGACTCACACGATTTTCAGCTCAACGCCGGTTTTCTTAAGCGCCGCTCTCTCTTTTTCGCTAATGCCGTCGTCGGTGATGACGCAGTCTATCTCGGCCATTGGCAGAACCTGGTTAAACCCGCGACGGTTAAACTTGGTCGCGTCCAGGACGGCGATAACCTTATGGGCCGCCGCCGCCATCGCGCCGCTGACGGAATAGCCTTCGTTAAAGGTGGTAATGCCGTTGGTGGCGTCAATGCCGTCAGCGCCAACAAACATCAGGTCGGCACTGATGCCCTGCAATGAGTGTTCCGCGATCGTGCCATGCATGGAGAGCGTTTTATGGCGCACCGTGCCGCCGCAGACCACCAGCGTAATATCTTTATTATTCGCGAGCGCGCAGGCGGCGGGCAGGCTGTTGGTGATGACCGTAATGTTCGCCATCCTGGCCAGCTCGTGGGCGATGAGCAGGGTCGTGCTGCCGCTATCGAGAATGAGCGTCATCCCTTCGTTGATCATCGCGGCGGCGGCCTGGGCGATGCGTTTTTTAGGATCGCTCGCCAGCTGGTAGCGCTCTTCCAGCTTCACCTCCTGATTGTCGCTTTCTGCAAGGCTGCTGCCGGGCTTCCCGGCGCCGCCGTGAAAGCGCGTCACCAGCCCTTTTTCTTCCAGAAAGCGCAGGTCGGCGCGGATGGTGACCTCAGAAATGTCAAAAGCGTTCGAAAGATCCAGCACCATCACGCTACCCTGCGTATTCACCAGATCGAGGATCTTGTTCCTTCGCTCAAAAGAGTTCATATCGGTTTGCCTGATAATTGACTCCATTCAGTGTAAACGAAGGCATGTGAAAGATGAACGTCAGATTTCGAAAGCAAATGTGAGCCAGCTCAGGTTGCTGGCTCATTGTGTCAGGCGAAGCGCAGCAGAATCTTGCCCTGCATCGGCGCGCCGTTGAGCGCCTGGACGGCGCTCACGAAGCTTTCCGCATCCCCCTGATGCGCAATCAGCGGCCTGAGCGACAGCCGTTTTTCGGCAAGCAGTCGCGCGGCGGTTCGCCACTCATCGCCCGGCCAGGACGACGAATAGTTCATCCAGCTGCCGAGCAGCGTCAGTTCATTACGCAAAATTTTGCCAAAAACCGCGGCGGAGAGGGTAAGGTCATGGTGCAGCGTCCCCACCAGCGCGACCTGCGCGCGCGGCCCGGCGATGTCTATCGCCAGTGATACCGTCTGCGGAGCGCCCGCGGTTTCCAGCACCAGCTGGTCGAAGCGCTGCGGCTCCAGCATTTCGCGAATGGCCTGCGCGGATAGCTCCCGGCTGTTCAGCACGCGATCGGCGCCGAGCGTGTGCGCCAGTCGGAGCTTTTCCGGGTTAATATCAATGGCCGTCACACTGTTCGCGCCCAGCGCCTGCGCGCACTGCATCGCCAGCAGACCAATAGTGCCAGCGCCGACAATCACCACGTTTTTGCCTTCGCATCCCTGAGCCAGGTGAAAGGCGTGCAGCCCGACGGTGACAGGCTCAAGAAACGCGCCATCTTCAACCGGCATCTCCGGCGGCAAAAGAAAGAGGCTGGCGCGCCTGACCACAATGTACTCGGCGTGGCCGCCCTCGCTGCGGGAGCCGACAAACTGGTAGTGCCGACACAGGGAAAAGTAACCGCGCGCGCACGCTTCACATGCAAAACAGGGCCGTAGCGGAACGCAGGCCACCGCATCGCCGGGCGAAAGATCGCTCACCGCGCTGCCGCAGCGCTCCACATAACCGCTAAACTCATGGCCCAGCGTGATGGGATAGTAGTGCGCGCCGCGGGCGAAAATGCGGGGGATATCTGAGCCGCATAAACCCGAGCAAACGACTTTTACCAGCACCTCGTCGTCCGCCTCGACAGTGGGCACAGGGCGTTCTTCAACGCGCACGCTGCCCTCAGCATGAATTACCACTGATTTCATTGTTCCTCCAGAAATTACAGGGGGAGCCGCGCTCCCCCGTGGTCATGAAACGGTCGTACCTGCCTCGCGGGCGGCGGCTTTTTCCACCGCGACGAACGCCCGCGCCCGACGCCAGGTGAGCAGCACGCCGGCCAGGTAAATGACGCCGATAACGACAAATCCCGCCACGTTCTGCCAGGTGCAGAGCTGGATCAGCAGCCAGGTCACCGGCGAGCCGCCCTGGTCCATCGAGGCGACCTGACCGCCGGCTTTCAGCGCGCCCGCGTTAGCGGCAAGCTGCGTATGCAGGCCGATAGTCTGTGTCGCTATCCAGAGCGTCATGCTCATGATGATGACGCCGGAGATCAGCGTGCGGAACAGGTTCCCCTGATGCACCGCGACTGCCATCGCCACAAAGAACCCGATGGTGGCCAGATCGCCAAACGGCAACACCTGATTCCCCGGCACGACAACCGCAATCAGAATGGTTAAAGGAATAAAGATCAGGCTGGCGGACACCACCGAGGTGTGGCCCAGCAGCAGAGCCGGATCGAGGCCAATGAGAAATTCCTGGCTGCCGAATTTCGCCTGTAGCCGCTTACGCGCTTGCTTCGCGATAGGCGTCAGGCCATCCATAATCGGTTTAATGACGCGCGGCATCAGGAGCATCACCGCCGCGGTTTTTACCGCCAGTTGCAGTACGCCTTTGACGTCATAACCGGCCAGCAGGCCGATAACGAGTCCCATGACAAAGCCTACGGTGACCGGCTCGCCAAAAGGGCCGAACCGCTTCTGCACGTCGTCTGCGCTAAAATGGATGCGATTAAGCCCCGGAATTTTATCAATAAGGGTATCCACCAGGACCGCGATGGGGCCGAGATACGCGGACGTGCCGTGAGGGATAGCCATACCTTCCAGACCAAAATAGTCGCGGGTATCTTTAGCAAACCAGTCGCCCAGCTTGTAGACAAAGGCGGCATGGGCCGCCACGCCCAGAATGCCAATCCAGTACGATCCCGTGGCGAGATGCAACATGGCGCCGGTAAACGTCATATGCCAGATATTCCAGATATCGACATTCACCACGCGCGTCATGCGGGTCAACAGCATGGCGATGTTAACGACGATAGCGATGGGGATCGCCACCAGCGCGATTTGCGACGCCCAGGTCATAGGCGAAGAGCCCGGCCAGCCCACGTCCACCACATGAAGGTTAATTTCGAAATGTTCCGCCATCGCCTTCGCCGCCGGGCCAATCGAATCCAGCATCAGACCGATGACGAGCCCGATACCTACAAACCCGATGCCTATATGCAGGCCAGAACGGAAGCATTCGCCGGCCTTCATGCCGAGCAGCTTTGAAAAGATGATAATGACTACCGGCAGCATGACCGTGGGGCCGAGGTCGAGGATATAACGCATGATTTCGCTAAACATGGCGTCACCCCATCAGGACTGTCAGGATTTTCTGCTGGAGCGCCTCAATGCCGACGCCGGAAACGAAGGGCATGCCGTGTACCACCGGAATCTCGCCAAACGTGCGTTCGACTTTTGCCGTGGTGCAGATGAGATCGGCGCCATCCATATAGGTCTCAATCTCGTTCACCCTGCACTGCACCAGATCCAGCTCAATGTGGTGCGCTTCGCACAGCTCTTTGATCTCTTCTGCTGCCATGGTCGACGTGGCGACCGCGCCACCGCAGGCCACGATGATTTTTCGTTTCATAGGGTACTCCTTTTATTATCAGTAGATTATGAAGCCTGTACGCAAGGTTCAGGCTCAAGGATGGTCTGCTGAAACCGCGTGGCCAGCTCCGCGTCGGACGCCCGGAGCAGCGCATCCAGCTCGTCAGGGTCTTGCAACTTGCCGAATAAACGGCGCAGCAGGGTTAGCTGCGCCGCCGGATTGTCCACAATCAGCGCGATGATGAGAGAAACGGCTATCTCTCCCTCGTCGTCGGCGCGCCGGAACCACACCGGGGAATCCGGGCGGATCAGGTAAATGGCTGGCGACACGGCATGGTTCGCCTCGCAGTGGGGGATCGCTACCGCATGCCGCTCAAGCGCAATGCCCGTCGGGAAGGCCGCCTCCCGCTCCAGTAACGCGGTGGGGTAAGTGTCTCGCACCACGCCTTTTGCCAGCATGGTTTCGCCAATATGCGCCAGCGCATGCTGGCAGCCGGAAAAGGCGATGCCGGTACGTACGAATAATTGGCTCATAGATTCCTCAGTGTCAGTCGGCGTCAGGGGAGCAGCCGTAACGGTAGGCGCGCAGCACATCCTGAATTTTGTCGATAATCAGGCTGTGCGGCGTGGCGGCCAGCGTCCCGGCGTTGACCCTCTCAAACTGTCCCGGCAGATACTGGCTGATAAGGCCGGGCGGGAGCGGTGTCTCTTCCAGGTTGGCGATAAGTTTGCCCACGCTCTCGCTGATGCGCGGGTGCGGCCAGTAGTAGCGGATGCGATCGGAGAGGCTGAAGTGAATATCGACCATCGCCTGGCTCCAGATGGGCAGGTAATACTTTTTCCAGTACTCCGGCTCGTTCAGCATCACCTCGTCAATGACGTCCCGCACATGGCTGCGGCGTTCCGGCGGGATCAGCGCCTCTTCCATCCAGGCCAGGCCAAAGAGGGCTTCGCGCAGCGCGAAAGTGAGCGCAGGCCCCACTTTCAGAATGGCGAAATGGTCACGGACCAGCGCCCGGTACGCCTCGCGGGACTGGTAATCCGTTGAGTGGGCTTCGTACACCAGCGGCGTCTGGTTAATCCACGCGGAAAGCGCCTGCGCGTGTTGCGGCTGATAGTGAACGATTTGGGTATGGTCGAACTCCACGCCAGGCTGCACCACCATAGCGATGACGCGTTCAAATGCCGCTTCCAGCCCCAGCCGGTAAAACGCCTCGCGGTGGGTTTCAAGCGTCAGCGAGGCGTCCTCTACACGCGTGACATGAACACTGCCAATCGTCGTGGCCTCGCCGCCCGGCACCGGCACTTCCGTACCGATGACATACGTCAGCCGTTGCCGCTGCTCCGCGGTGGCGGCGCGCTCCGCTGCCTCACAAAGGCGGGCTGCTCGCTCGGCCACCGTATGCGGTGCAAGCGGCACCGGGTCGCCTTTGCAGGACATGGAAGCATCAAGGTGAATTTTGCTGAACCCCGCTTTTACATACGCGGCGACCAGCACAACGGCTTTTTCCATCGCCGCCTCCGCGCTTTCGCTTTGCCAGCAGTTAGGCCCAAGGTGATCGCCGCCCAGAATGATGCGCTGGTGGGGAAAGCCGAGCCGGTCCGCTATCTGCCAGACAAAATCGCGAAACTGATAAGGCTGCATACCGGTGTAGCCGCCATACTGATTGACCTGGTTTGAGGTGGCTTCAATCAACACCTTTCTGTCAGTGTGAAGATCGAAACGCAGCGCCGCCTCTATCACCAGCGGATGGGCGGAGCAGACGGAACATATCCCAATATGTTTTCCGGCTTTGTGTCGGGCTATCAGATCCTGCATAATCCCTCCATTTCATTTAATTTCATAAACTTTTGTTTGACTGACAAAGGACTTGCTTCGCTTTCGCGATCCGCCTCGTGAATTTTTCGAAAGTTGCCAGAAAGCGCTTAAGGCAGGGGGAATGGGCAGCCCTGAACCGCCTGCGCGCTGTCTTAAAGCTTGCCTTCACAGCCGCAGCGATGAATCACCTGTCGCACGACCTCTTTCATCGCGGCTTTCGCGGGCTGCATGTAATGACGGGGATCGCTGGCATCGGGATGGTCGTGAAAATAGCGTTTAAGCCCGGCGGAGAAGGCCGCTTTAAGCTCGGTGGCAACATTGACTTTGCAAACGCCGAGCGAGATGGCTTTTTGAATATCGCCTGCGGGCAACCCGGAGGCGCCATGCAGCACCAGCGGGACGTCAACTACCGCGCGGATGTCGGCGAGCCTTGCAAAATCAAGCCTGGGTTCAGCGTGATAGAAGCCGTGCGCGGTACCTATGGCGACGGCAAGGGAGTCGATACCGGTCTGCCCGACGAAATCGCGGGCCTGCGCCGGGTCGGTGTACAGCGCGTCGTTATCTCCGACCACAAGATCGTCTTCCTGGCCGCCAAGCCGCCCCAGCTCTGCCTCGACGCTGGCGTCATAGCGGTGACAAAACGCCGTAACGCTTTTTACCAGCGCCACGTTTTCTTTAAAGGAGAGGTGTGAGCCGTCAATCATGACGGAGCGCGCGCCCGCCATCACCTTATTCTCAATATCCGACAGGCTTTCATGGTGGTCGAGGTGCACTGCCAGCGGATGGTTATAATGCCGCGCCATCGCGGCGGCGAGCGCGAGCAGATTGTTCGTTCCTGCGCTGGAGAATGTGCCAGGCGTACCGGCGACAATCAGCGGCGCGCGCATGTCGCTGGCGGTTTCTACCACGACTTGCAGGGTTTCGAGGTTATGAATATTAAACGCCGGCACCGCGTAGCCTTCCCGCTGTGCCTTAAGCAGCGGGTTCTTACTGGAAATAATAAACATCTCTTACCCCTTTCTTTCGGAATGTTTTGTTTGAAAGGAATGTATATATTATCGAAAGTTTCGGTTGTGATTACGATCGCAAAAGGGATATTTCGAAGGTTATCGAAAGAAATCGAAGGAAATATTGCGAGGCAGCTTCTAAGAATGCGGGCTGTGCGTGACAGACGAGCATAAACCCTCTATACTCCGCGCCGAAGCTGACCAGACAGTCGCCGCTTCGTCGTCGTCCTTTCGGGGAGACGGACGGAGGGGAGGAAAGTCCGGGCTCCATAGGGCAGGGTGCCAGGTAACGCCTGGGGGGCGCAAGCCTACGACCAGTGCAACAGAGAGCAAACCGCCGATGGCCCACGCAAGTGGGATCAGGTAAGGGTGAAAGGGTGCGGTAAGAGCGCACCGCGCGTCTGGCAACAGTTCGCGGCACGGTAAACTCCACCCGGAGCAAGGCCAAATAGGGGTTCACAAGGTACGGCCCGTACTGAACCCGGGTAGGCTGCTTGAGCCAGTGAGCGATTGCTGGCCTAGATGAATGACTGTCCACGACAGAACCCGGCTTACCGGTCAGCTTCACACTTTAGAAAACCCCGCTCCGGCGGGGTTTTTGCTTTTATTGGTAGTGCAAAGATGAATGACTGCCCACGACGCTTTCTATGAAAAGCACGCGGCTTACCGGTCAGCTTCACTTCATATGAAAATTACTTACATGAATTTAATGAAGAGTACATATATCAAATGCTAATGTTTTTAGCATTCATTATATATCTTGCGATATTTGTTTTCTTTTTGTTTTGAACATGGTTTATTCCATTACAGGAAGCAGCATGATTGTTACTTCAGCGATAATGATTTTTAGAATGGCAAAGGGTTAGGAAAGGATTTTTCAAGCGAGTATATGCTATTTGTCTTCTGCCACCTGTTGTCTAAGTAAAGTCTTCGCAATATTTAAATATTCCTATAACACTTTAAAAGGAACTATTCCAGATAAAATTAAATGATGTCCTATAACTTCATTATTAATGAATTGTGAGCGCATTCAAAGAATTTTCTTTGTAGGAGCGAGATATTTGTTTTCCCACTAGTGCCATTAAGTTAGGAGGAAAAATGGCAAATATCTCTTATATTCCAATACTTAAAACGAAAAGGGCGGAATTCACTGCACTCGCACAGCTTACTCCAAGCGTTAAAGAAAAAATCTCACCTTTACTTGAAATTGAACCAGTTCCTATCGATCCAGATACTGAGATACCTGACAAAACATATGATGAAATGCTTGACGGTTTTGGACAAAAAGTTGCTGCGGCATGTTCCGCTATGCCCTCGGTTTTTTTAGATGGTCTTCTTATAGAAGAGGAGTTTATATCGCCCCAAGATACCTATCCATTTATAAATGCAGTAAGTCAATTACGCTCGACAGGAATGCATGTAATACCTGTTACATCTCCGACAAGAACACAAAACTATCGTAATGCTGTAGATTTTATTCTGGATAATGAAGTTTGCTTAAGGCTCACCACTGTAGATCTTGTAAATCCACAACTGATTTCTTCGTACATACATCATCTAAAATTACTTCCTCATCAAATTGATGTTGTAATCGATTTAAGAGATATGTTAACAGAGGAAAGTATTAACGCTGGAACTATCAAGATTATGGCTCTCGGACTTATCAATAATCTCCAGCATATTTCAAGTTTTAGAACAGTTGCTCTTGCATGTGGTTCATTTCCAGTTGATTTAAGTAATATCTCGGTAGGTATTTATTCGCAGCAAAGGCTCGAATGGACTCTTTGGCAAGATTTGCATGCTAATGGCCAATTAGTCAGACAAATGGTATACAGCGATTATGGAATTCAGCACCCCGAATACACTCGCTTAGCGACTCGCTTTCCAAGTGCTACTGCAAGTGTACGTTATACAGGTGATAATGATTTCTGGGTGTTTAGAGGGAAAGTAGCAACTCGATATGGCTATGAGCAATACGGGGCACATAGCCAAGCAATCATTGCTCATCCAGAATATCCTGGTGCTGGTTTCTGTACTGGAGATCAAGATATAGCTACCTATGCTCAAGTTTACGCTGCTTATCAGCTAAATCCGTCACCTGCACATAAGTTTGGTAGCGCAGAAGTATGGCGCAGGATTGGTCAAAATCACCACATTACAAAGGTCGTATATCAACTCGCCAATCTTTACGGGCTTTAAGGGTTGCACGCACGAAAGCACGCAATTCGTCTGTTGGTAGAGTATCTGCTAGAAGCGCCCATAAATATTTACGCGGTTTACTTTTTAAACCGCGATCTTGCCCTAATCCTTTCAGGATTGACAATAATTCATCTTTCCACAAAAGCATAGACAAAGACAATTTATCTATATTTGGGTTGCGTTTATCAGCACGAACGGTTTGTAAATGTATGCCGTTTCGCAATCCTTGATTTGCAATTTTTACGCCCCACCATATGGGTATTATGTTAAGTGCCGATTCAGCATGACATTCTGAAACAACTAAGGTTACTTTATCCATAACGGATGAATAGTGTTCTATTTGCGCAGGTAGTCTAAGTAAATTATCACTCTTACTTTTCAGCTCGTAACCATGCATTAAACCATTGATTACAGCAATATCTGCGCGTCCTGCACCCAGATTAATTGTAAATTCATCAATAATGAGTGTATCAGGGTCTTTATGGTGTTCCTTAAGAATTTTGCTGTGTACAGCTCTTCTTACATCGATATCTCTCATTTTTTAACCATGCAATAACGCTCAAAGCGCCCCATCTAGCGGTGTGTCCGGGTTGAATCTTGTAGATTGTATAGCACAGTTTTTTGAAGCGCTACTGGGCTAGTCTCACACTTCGGTGCATCATAACGACAATGAATACATGTTTTTAAAGAATTTTTTATGGAAAAATTTCGTTTTTAATCGAAGCAATTTGTAAAGGCAGCATGAATCCCTTCTTTAGAAGGGAACAAATATTGGGGGAATGCTAAAAATTTGTAGACTCAGAGGAGGCGAGCCATCCGGCCCGCCCGGTAAGCGTACGTCAGGCGGCTTCTTCCTCGGCCAGGCGTACTTCGGCTTCAGCGATAATGGCTTCCAGCTCGCTGAGCATGCAATCGTAGGTAAACTCTGGTTGCGCTCCGGCGCGTGTATGCGCTTCCTGCGGGGCGGGTGATACAGTCAACTTCGTGACTTTCTTTTGCTGTGTGATAGTACTCATTTTATGACTCCTGATGCAGCGATCCGCATCTTCTGTTACACCGGCAAATCTACCAGCAAAGCGCGCAGCGGCGAATCCGCAATAAGGGTTATGTTAGCCTCGTCACGAATAAACGCGCCGTCTCCGCAGGTTAATGCTTCTTTGTCTTCCGTTTCGGTCTTTGCATGGACCGTACCGTGGATCGACTGTAAATAGGCGCGCGGCCCGTTCAGGGGCATACTCACCGATTCCCCTTCGTTCAGCGCGATATGCCACAGCCAGACCTGCTGGCGCAGTTGCAGACTGCCTTCCGCGCCGTCCGGCGAGGCGAGAAGCTGGCGCGCCTGCGGGCCGACCGCGATTTTCTGCACCGTCGGGTTTTCCCGCTCCGGGCAGGCGTCGAGCCAGAGCTGCATCCGCGTCAGCGAATGCTCTTTGCTCAGGTTATGTTCGCTGTAGCTCACGCCCGGTTGGGTGGAGAGCAGCAGCGCGTCGCCTGCTTTCGCGCGCAGGTGATTGCCTTCGCTGTCGCGGTATTCCGCTTCGCCGTCGAGGATCAGGTTAAGAATATCGACTTTCGGGTAGGTACGCGGCTGGAACGCGGCGGCGGGCGCCAGCACTTCCTGGTTCAGTACGCGCAGCGAGGCGTAGCCCAGCAGTTTCGGATCGAAGTAGTGGCCAAAGGAAAAGGTATAGCGAGCCTGCAGCCATCCGTAGTCAGCTTGCCCACACTGTTTGGCTGTTCTCGTGATAATCATAAATTTACCTCTCTTGACAGGCTTTTATGTTAAGGGTGTGGACGCTGCATTGTTAGCCAGTTAATCTGCTGGGTATATTCAAATTTCCTGAACGAGAACCTGATGGCTAAAGAAAGGGCATTGACGCTTGAGGCGCTGCGCGTGATGGACGCTATCGACCGGCGCGGCAGTTTCGCCGCCGCGGCTGACGAACTGGGCCGCGTGCCGTCTGCATTGAGCTACACCATGCAGAAGCTGGAAGAGGAGCTGGACGTGGTGCTGTTCGACCGCTCCGGACACCGTACGAAGTTCACGAATGTCGGACGCATGTTGCTGGAGCGCGGGCGCGTGCTGCTGGAAGCGGCGGATAAACTCACCACGGATGCCGAAGCGCTGGCGCGCGGCTGGGAAACTCACCTGACTATCGTCGCCGAGGCGCTGGTGCCCACGCCCTGTTTATTTCCGCTGGTGGATAAACTCGCCGCGAAAGCCAACACCCAGCTCTCGTTCATTACCGAAGTGCTGGCAGGCGCCTGGGAGCGTCTGGAGCAGGGGCGCGCCGATATCGTCATCGCGCCGGACATGCACTTCCGCTCGTCGTCGGAGATCAACTCCCGCAAGCTGTATACGCTGATGAATGTCTATGTGGCCGCGCCGGATCACCCGATCCACGACGAGCCGGAGCCGCTGTCCGAGGTGACGCGCGTGAAGTATCGCGGCGTGGCGGTGGCGGACACCGCGCGCGAACGCCCCGTATTAACGGTGCAACTGCTGGATAAACAGCCAAGACTGACGGTGACGTCTATTGAAGATAAGCGCCAGGCGCTGCTCGCCGGGCTTGGCGTGGCGACGATGCCGTATCCGCTGGTGGAAAAGGACATCGCCGAAGGGCGGCTGCGCGTCGTCAGCCCGGAATCCACCAGCGAAGTGGACATTATCATGGCCTGGCGTCGCGACAGCATGGGCGAGGCGAAAGCCTGGTGCCTGCGCGAAATCCCCAAACTCTTTAACGTGAAGCGTTAATCCGCCGGATGACGCCATTGCAGCGTGGCCGGAAGGTGACGTTGCAGGGGCGTCGGTTCTTTGTCATCCACCAGTTGGGTGATCATCTCAAAGCAGTCCAGCGCCAGCTGACGGCAATCCTGCTGCACGGTGTCGATGCGCACCGACAGCGAATCATAGAGATAGTGATCGTCAAAGCTCGCCAGATGGATATCGCTTTCCAGCAGGCGATGCTGGCTCATGTAGCGCAGCACCCCTTCCAGCAGGCCGCAGGCGGCGGTAAACAGCGCTTTCGGCGGGCGTCCCAGCCGGGCGCAGAGCGCGGCGAACATCTCATAGCCGCTGCTCGGATGATAATTGCCGTGAATAATCCACTCCGGGCGTAGCTCAACGCCCGCCCTCGCCAGCCCTTGTTTAAAGCCTTCCAGACGATCGCGGGTGGGGGAAAGACGCGGCTGGCCGCCGAGAAAATAGAACTCGTCCGGGTGCTGGCGCGCGATGCGCGCTACCAGCTCGGCGGTCGGCGTAATGGAATCGGTGATTACCAGCGGCAGCTGAGTGTCGTTCATATGGCGGTCAAAGAGCACCACCGGAAGCTGCTCGCTGAGCTTCACATAATCGCTGTCGCTCAGCATGCTGGAGGCGACGATAAGCCCGTCCACCTGGCGCGACACCAGGTTATTGACCACCACCGTCTCCTGGCCCGGATTTTCATCGGTACAGGAGATAAGCAGCTGAAGCCCGGCCTCGCGGCACAGGGTTTCCAGCTCGTACGAAAACACCGCGAAACCGTAGTTGGTTATCTCCGGCACCACCAGGCCCAGCGTATGGCTGCGGTTGTCGCGCAGCAGGCGGGCGTGGATGCTCGGCTGATAGTGATGCTGCTGGGCGATAGCCAGAACGCGCTCGCGCGTCTCCTGCGCCACGCGCAGCTCTTTGCCTCGTCCATTGAGCACGAGGCTGGCGGTGGCTTTGGAAACCCCCGCCAGGGCGGCGATATCACTGATGGTAACGCGTTTGGTTTTTCGCACGGCTTCGGTTCGGTGAGTGGTCAAACCCTCATTCTACCATGCAGGCGCGTAACGACCAGTAGCGCAGCCGGAGTTGCGCGTCGCCCTCAAAGCCAAGCGTCGCGTCGGTCGCCGGGAAATAACGACTGCTCATCACGCCTTCGCCGTCGTTAATGAAAATCTCAACGCTCGAGCGGTCGCACAAAATGTGCAGGCGGCGGGCGTCGCCCTGCCAGTAACGATACATCCACTCGCCGGTGGCGAGGCTCCGGCGCGAAAGCCGCAGACCGTCGCGCGTCCATTCGAGACGCAGGGTGGCGGCGAAATCGAGCGTGACGTCGCCCTGCGCCTCCAGCATCAGCTCCAGGCTTTCCGCCGCGAGTGGTGAGAGCGTGGCGGCCACGCCCTCCAGGCGCCGCTCCTCGCCGCGCAGCGCGGCGAGCTCGCGTACCGGCTGCTGGCAGAGTTTACCGTCGCGCAGCGTCAGTTCGCGCGGGCAGGTCATCTGATGGATCCAGCCCTGCGCCACCGTCGGCTGCAACATCTCTTCGCCGTCCGGCACGCCCATCCAGCCGATGAGTAACCGGCGGCCATCGTTGGCCAGCGTGGTTTGCGGCGCGTAAAACTCAAAACCGGCGTCCAGCTCCTCCAGCGGGCCGTGACGAAATTCCGGCGTGTCGTAATCAAGCTCGCCGCACAGGTACGCGCTCGGGTAGGTGTTGAGATAGCGTTTTTCTTCGCGCGTCACCCCCTGCGGGCAGGCGATCAGAATCGCTTTGCCGTCCAGCATGAAGAGATCCGGGCACTCCCACATATAACCCGCCTCGCCGAGCCCGCCGAGCGTGCTGCCGGCGATCTCGCCCAGGTTTTCCCAGTTCCACAGATTGTCGGAGCGCAGCAGCAGCACTTTGCCCTGCAATTCCAGATCCTGCGCGCCCAGCACCATGTACCAGTGCTCGCCGTGACGCCAGACTTTCGGATCACGCACATGGCCGGTATAGCCGCCGGGCAGCGTCATCACCGGGCCGAGCTTGTCGAAGCCGCCGTCCGCGTTCTGCACCGCCAGACACTGCCAGGCGGTGCGGGTGCCGTCGTCAAATTTCACGTTGCCGGTATAGCAGAGCGTCAGACGCCCGTTGTCATCCACCGCGCTGCCGGAATAACAGCCGCTGCGGTCATACTCTTCATCCGGCATCAGCGCCAGCGGCTCGTGTCGCCAGTGCGTCAGATCCGTCGAGCTCCAGTGTCCCCAGCATTTATGCTGATGCGCACAGCCCAGCGGGTTCCACTGATAAAACAGGTGGTAGCGCCCCTGAAATTGGATAAAACCGTTTGGATCGTTCATCAGGCCCGTGACCGGCGCCAGATGCCAGCGCGGGTAGTGGCGATCGCCAAGCGCGACCGGCTGGCCTTTCATCACGGCCTGTAAAATGGCAGGCAGCAGCGTGCGGGTGGTCATTATTCAGCGTCCGTTTTGTATTTCCACAGGTAAGAGACCGCAAAAGCGATACAGAAGGCGATCGCCATGCCGATGACATAGTTAAGCAGCGAGCTGGCCTGAACAATCGCCATGCCCGGAATCCCGGTCAGGCCGACCGCCGTCATGCCGACATGGGTAGAGACGACCCACGCGCCGCCCGCCGCGCCGCCGATAAGCCCGGAGATAAACGGCTTCACGAAGCGCAGGTTGACCCCGAAAATGGCCGCCTCGGTAATGCCGAGCAGCGCCGAAAAGCCTGACGGCAGAGTAATCGCCTTCACTTTGGCGTCTTTGGTTTTGAACCACACCGCCAGACACGCGCCGCCCTGCGCGACGTTCGCCATCGCCCAGATGGGCAGCAGGAAGTTAACGCCGATAGACGGGTTGCCAAGCAGCCCCGCTTCAATCGCATGGAAGCTGTGATGCACGCCGGTTATCACAATCACCGAATAGAGCCCGCCGAACAGCAGCCCCGCGAGCCAGCCCGCGTGAGTAATCAGCGTGCTTAATACCAGCGAGATGCCGTCGCCCAGCGCGCGGCCCGCCGGGCCAATCACCAGCAGCGCCACGAAACCGGAAATAATCACGGTAAAGAAGGGCGTCAGGATGAGGTCCAGCGCGTCCGGGATAATCCGGCGCAGCTGTTTTTCCAGGATACTCATGAACCACACCGCCAGCAGAACCGGGAAAACGGTGCCCTGGTAGCCAATCATCGCGACTTCAATCCCGAAAAAGTTCATGGTGTGGAAGCCCGCCGCGACGCCCCAGGCGTTGGTGAGCGCCGGGTGGGTGAGAATGCCGCCAAGCGTCGCGCCCAGATACGGGTTGCCGCCAAATTCCCGCGCGGCGGTAAAGCCAATCAGGATAGGGAGAATGATAAACGCCGCCGAGCTGCACATATCCAGCATGATATAGAGCGCGTTATCCGGGCTGACCCAGCCGTAGGTTTTCACCATGCCGAGCAGGCCCATCAGCAGGCCGGACGCCACAATCGCCGGAATGATCGGCACAAAAATATTAGAAAGCAGGCGGGCGATGCGCTGGAACGGGTTCAGCTTGCGGGCCGCCACGCTTGCGGCTTCCGATTTGCTCGATTCGCTGATCCCGGCGGCGGCGATAAACGCGGCATAGACTTTATTCACCACGCCGGTGCCGAAGATAATTTGCAGCTGACCTGCGTTGCGAAAACAGCCTTTCACGCCCTCGACATTGCCGATGGCGGCGGTGTCGGCTTTGGCGTCATCCGCCAGCACCAGCCGCAGGCGCGTGGCGCAGTGGGCGGCGCTGGCGATATTCTCTTTGCCGCCGAGCAGCGGCAGTAGCGAGCGGGCAATCTGTTCAAAATCCATAACAACCTCAGTCTTGTGGTTTTTTATGTTGTCAGCAATACGCAGGCCCCCGCGCGGCAGGGGCCGTTATTATCAGAACCAGGTTTCCATCTGTACGCCGAAATTCCATTCGCCCCCGGCGGTAAAGCCGCTGCTGCCGAAGGCGTCACTGCTGGCGTAGTTATCCAGGCGATGATCCCAGTCCATCCAGGTGGCGAACAGACGCAGCTCCGGACGCTTGAGGAATTCGCCTACGTCGCCCGCTTTCAGCGTCGGCGCGAAGGTCAGCTTATAGAAGTTGCCGCTGACCGCGTTGCGGGCGTTGTAGCCTTCCGGGCGCAGATCCATGTACTGGTAGCTGCCTTCATACTGCAGCTCAAAGTTCTGGTTAATCTCCTGGATCACGCGCAGGTTGGCGGTCGCCCACTGGTAGCTGTCGCCTTTGACATAGCGATCTTTACTGCTCTGCGCCAGCACCGCCGGCGCGATATGCCAGCCGCCGCCGAGCGGGGTCATGCCGTAGGTCGCCAGACGCCAGGTATCCGCCTGCGGCAGTAACGCGCCATCGGAGCCGATGGATTTCACTTCCGCGCCAAGGCCGTGACCATACAGCAGCGCGGTTTTCGAGGAGCCTTCGCGCAGTCCGTAGAAGCTGTCGTTGTGCAGGCCGAGCAGCGCATGCACGCCATCTTCCGCCGCGTCTTTCTTCACGCGGTTGCCCTCGATATCCACGCGGTCTTCGTTATCTTTGGCGCGCATCCCGCTCACCATCAGCTGTACCGGCCCGACGTAGTTATTGAGCGTCAGGATATAGTTCTGCGCGGTGTTTTCGCTGTTCTCGATATCGCCGAAGGTGCGGCCATACAGCGAGAAGTTGCTGCGGGCGTTATCGCTCCAGCGCATGTCATAAATACCGGCACCCGTACCGGCGAGGAAGACCACGTCGGAGTCGATCCAGTGGATATCGAAGTTATCACGATCGAAGCGTTTACCGGCCCAGACGGTGGCATCTTTAAACGCGCCGGTGAAAGTGGGCAGATGGCCGAGTTCGGTAAACGCCTGGCGAACGTTGAGATCGCTGGTGGAGGCCGTCCAGTCGTTATAGCTGCGCTGACCGTCGGCCACCATCACTTTAAAGCGCGTGGTGGCGCCGTTCGCCAGCGTCTGTTTGTGCTCCAGGTTCATTTCAAGGTAGGTGTCCGGCTCATTGCCCAGACGCCCGACGTGGCCGCCGGTTTCACCTGCTGGCGTGAAGGATGGGCCGCCCTGCGTTTTGGCGGCGGAATCGCTCATCAGCAGGCCCGAGCGGGCGTAGCCGTGGAATTCAAACCCGCTATTATCCGCCGTTTGCGTGGCGGGCTGCGGTGCGGATGGTGGCGCGGATTGTGGCGCAGGTTGCGCGGCGACGGGCTGAACCGGCTGCTGCGCTTTTTGCTGCGCGGCAAGCGCCTGCGCCTGACGCTCTGCGGCTTCAGCACGGGTTTCCGCCGCGCTGGCGCGCTGTTCCGCGGCCTGAAGACGCTGTTCCAGCGCCGCGAGACGCGCCTCAATGCTGGACATATCGCTGTCGGCAAAGGCGGCGGGAGCACCGGCCATTAAGCCAAGGGTAAGGGCAAGCGTACTTTTTTTAATCATGGTATGGCATCCCTGAGAAGGCGTTATCATCATTATGCAGACTTGCTAAACCGGTTTAGGCGGCAATCATAATCACGCCTTATTTTTACTGGCAATTAAATTAGCTAAACCGGTTTAGTGATTGTGATGCGGTTCGCAAAACGAGCCGCGGCAGCGGCTCAGAGGATCAGACGAGGTGTGGTTGTAGATCGTTAAGGCGGGGCAGCGCGGTCATCGCGCCTTTGGCGGTGGTCGCGAGCGCGCCGCAAACCTGGGCTGCGGCAATAACGGCCGCAAGCTGCGTGGCGTTCTCCGACAGGCCATGCGCCGCAAGTCCCCAGAGCAGCCCGGCCACAAACGCGTCGCCCGCGCCGGTGGTATCGACGCACTCGACCTTCACCGCCGGGTAGTGGTGCAACGCGCCGTTAAAACAGGCGTCAACGCCTTCTGCGCCGCGGGTAATCAGCAGCAGCGGGATCGCGTGGCGGCGCGCCAGCGCCAGGGCGCTTTCTTCGTCATCCGCTCCGGCGATAAACGCCAGCTCTTCCAGCGAGAGCTTCACCACATCCGCCTGCGCCAGCGCGCGTTCCACGCACTCACGCAGCTGCGCGGTATCGGGCCAGAGATCTTCACGGATATTCGGGTCGAAGCTGACAAACCCGCCCGCGCGCTTAATGCGCGCCATCGCCTCAAAGGCGGTATCGCGCGACGGCTGGGCGCACAGCGCAATCGAACAGACGTGCAGCCACTCGCCAGCGCCGAACGGCGGTAAGTCGTCGGCGGTAAGAAACAGATCGGCGGACGGGCGCACCATGAAGGTGAACGAGCGTTCGCCACGGTCATCCAGCGCCACCACCACCGTCGAGGTGCGGTGCGCCGGGTCCTGATGCATGGCGCGGGTATCGACGTTTTCATCTTTCAGCGTCTGCGTCATAAACGCCCCGAACGGATCGCGCCCGACCCGGCCGATAAATCCGCTCGCGCCGCCAAGCCGCGCCACGCCGACCGCCACGTTGGCGGGGGCACCGCCAGGGCATTGCAGTAACCGGCCGTGGCCGTCGGGCAGCAGATCCACCACGGCATCTCCAAGCGCCCATACTTTTGCTGACATGCGTATCTCCTTCGATTCATCCTGCGCTAAACAATAGTTAAACCGGTTTAGCTAATCAATACTCTTTATGCGCTTATGGCGCTGCAACAAGAAAGGAGAGCAGAAACGTGCCGCGCCGGAACGCGGCCAGAGGATCAGTGATGATGTTTCGGGTCAGGGCCGAAGCGGTTTTCGCCGTGGGTGCCTTCCTGCGTGTTGAACGCGAGGATCATCAGCCAGCCGATAACCGGGATCAACAGGACAAACAGCCACCGCGCGGTGCGGTCAGTGTCATGCAAGCGGCGGAACTGTACCGCCAGCGCGGGCAGCAGCACCGCCAGCCCGTAAATCAGCGTGAGCAGCCCTTGTTCGCCGATAACGCGCAGCCCAAGCATTCTATCAAGCGCCAGCATCACGCCCGCGAGGATGAGATTTACCAGGGTGAACATCCAGTACTCTTTACGACGCGACCTGCCGGTAAAACCGAGGTAATTTTTAAACGCTTTTATGTACCAGTACATCTGTTCTCGCCTCCCTTGCCATCAATCACTTGTTTTTAAAGCGATCGCTTAACTAAATGCTAGCTGTCGGCAGAGGAAACGGCCTGGGGGAAAACGCAAAGTGTGAGCGCCGTCGGAACGGCGCATTTTTCAGAAGAGGCTTAGGGCGAAGCGGATTAGCGGAAGCGCTCGTCGCGCCCGTGCGGCTCATTGAGATCCTGCCAGGGGCCGATGGAGATAATACCGGTCGGATTAATGGTTTTGTGGCTGCAAAAATAGTGGTGGCGGATATGCCCGAAATCCACGGTTTCCGCGATGCCCGGCATCTGGTAAATCTCGCGCAGAAAGCCATGCAGGTTCAGGTAATCGCTGATGCGATGCTTATCGCATTTAAAGTGCGTGACGTAGACCGGATCAAACCGCACGAGCGTCGTCCACAGACGAATATCGGCTTCGGTGAGCTGGTCGCCTGCCAGATAACGTTGCTGGCCGAGGATCTGCTCAAGGCGCGACAGCGAGGCGAACACCTGTTCCACTGCTTCGTCATACGCCTGCTGGCTGGTGGCGAAGCCCGCTTTATAGACGCCATTGTTCACCGTGTCGTAAATCCAGCCGTTCAGCTCATCTATCTCCGCGCGCAGCGCCTGCGGATAGTAATCGCCCGCGCGAGCGCCCACCGCGTCGAAAGCGCTGTTGAACATGCGAATGATATCAGCGGATTCGTTACTGACGATGGTCTGACGCTCTTTATCCCACAGCACCGGCACGGTGACGCGCCCGGAGTAGTGCGGGTCGGCCTGGAGGTACAGCTGATAGAGAAAATCGTGCTGATAAAGCGTGTCGCCGGTCGCCGCCGGGAAATCGTCGCCGAAGGTCCAGCCGTTTTCCAGCATCAGCGGATGCACCACTGAAACGGAGATAAACGACTCCAGCCCTTTCAGCGCGCGCAGAATTAACGTGCGGTGCGCCCACGGGCAGGCGAGCGAGACGTAAAGATGGTAGCGATCTTTCTGCGCCGCGAAACCGCCTTCGCCTGTCGGCCCCGGTTCGCCGTCGGCGGTCACCCAGTTGCGGTACGCCGCCGAAGAGCGCTTAAAGCGGCCGCCGGTGGATTTGGTGTCATACCAGGTGTCGTGCCAGACGCCGTCGATCAGTTGTCCCATGATGCTCTCCTGTCAGAAGTGTCCCCTCAGTATGGCAAAAAGGCAGGCGGTGAGGGCCGCCTGCCGTGAAGTCAGTTACCAGTTCTTTTTCAGCAGACGATCCAGGCTGTAGGCGCCAGGACCCATCAGCGCCAGCAGCAGATAACCGCCCGCGATAGAAAAGTTCTTCATAAACATAATCGAGTTAACGCCTTCCGCGAAGTTGCTGTGAAACAGGAAGGCGGTCAGCAGCGTAAACACAGCGGTAATCAGCGCCGTGGTGCGGGTCAGGAACCCGAAAACAATGGCCAGGCCGCCGCCAAACTCAAGCAGGACCACCAGCGGCAGGATAAAGCCCGGCACGCCCATCGCTTCCATATACTGCTGCGTACCCGCATAGCCGGTAATTTTGCCAAAGCCGGAGACGATAAACAGAATCGGCATCAGAATACGTGCCACCAGTACGCCAGCATCTTCGAATTTTTTCATTTTACTCTCCAGGAAACCCGCTTCATCACGAAAGGTTGATTGTCATTAAAGGGCTGCTTTGCGCGGGGTTATCCGCGTTCCGCCGTTGATGGAAAGCATCATAGGGCGGGCGTGATGGGAATGTAAGCAAGGAAAACTGGCAAAGTTATTCAAAAATAATGAAGGATGTGGAAGGGGATAAAAAAACGCCTCTCCGGGGAGAGGCGTCAGTGTCAGGGGAGCGGATGTTTCATGGTGGTTTTAATCAACCGCCAGGTGCTCCACGCGGCGAATCCGCGTTTAGCCCAGCGCAGCAGGAAGTTAGGATTCCTGATGCTCCAGATAGCCATCGCGCTGCTGCCAACCAGCGCCCAGGAGCGCAGGCTCAGCAGCGTGTTCCAGCTACGGTCGTAAGAGCCGGTGGCGGCAAGCCAGTCGCGACGACCGGCCGCCATATCCAGCCGCTGCTGCTGGATTTGACTGAGCAGCAGCGCTTTGCGCCTTTCGCGCTCGGCTTTGCTCATGCTCATGACTTATCGTCCTCCAGCAGCTGGCGGTCGTTAGAAAGCTCATGACGCGTGTGGCGCAGAAGCGTCGACTGACGCGATTTCCTGAGCGTCCAGACGCCGCCAATCAGCGCCAGTACAAACAGCGCGACGGTCGTGCCAATCATGACGTTAAGGCGATACTGCGGATCGACTGCCCAGATAAGCAGCACCATCAGACTCATCAGTCCAAAGGCGGCAAACAGCATCGTCAGGCCAGTCATCAGCAGCAGCTGAAAGAGATTCGCTTTCTCCTCTTCCAGCTCCACGACAGCGAGCCGTAAACGGGTTTCCACCATCTCCACAAGCACGGTGACGATACGTTGTCCGATGCCGAGAACGCTTTTACCCGGCCCTTGCGCGTGACGAGGCTCCGTCATAATCAGCGCCGCGTCAGGAGCACGCCCAGCACGACGCCGATGGCCGCACCGATACCCACGCCGGTCCACGGATTTTCACGCACATAATCTTCCGCACGCGCCGCCGCTTCGCGGGTCTGTTTGGCAATCACATCACCGGTTTCAGTTAAGTGATAACGGGTGTCTTTCAGCGCGCGCTCTGCTTTATTGCGCAGTTTGCTCATCTCTTCCTTCGATTTGTCCCCGGAGGCGGTCAGCACCTCTTCCAGCGTATCGGCAAGCGATTTCAACTCAGCGCGCAGGTGGTCGGTATTTTCTTTTGACATAATGCTCTCCTGATAAGTGAGGGTTATCCATAAGCTCAGTAGTCTTGAGCTTTCAGCGCCTTAAGCTCTTGCTCAGCTTCTGCGAGCTTGTGGCGACGTTTGGCAATTTTATCCGCATCGCCTTTCTGCGACGCTTCATGCAATTCGGCGCGGCGCTCGGCCACTTCCGCCTGTTTCTTTGCCACTTTCTGCCGGTGTTCGGCAAGAACATCGCCGTCGCGGCAGCTGGCCCGTACCTGACTTAGCGCTTTTTTCAGGCCGTCGATGCGGCCCTGATTCTGGTGCTGCTCGGCGTAGCGGATCTCCTTTTCAATCTCCTGCGCTTTTTCATCGCAGGGGGAGGCGGCAAACGCTGCGGCATTCCAGGAAAAAAGGGCTAAGGCCAGTACTGTGCTGTAATTCATGATAAACCTTCCATTGTGTTGCGTAAGGCCAGCGGCCTGACGCGATTCCGGTGTGTTGCGCGGACAGAACAATGGGTTGCGCTTACTCAAGCATAGTAAGTAATGGCGCAAACCCCAAAGTCCGTGAAAAGATTCAGATTCCTGGAAGGGTTAACCCAGGCGCTGAATATCGTGACGCAGGCGCGTGAGCCAGGCGGGGGTGAGGCTTTTTTCTTCCTGCTGGGCGATGACAAAACCGCGCGGCAGCGAGCGATAGAGCACTTTGCGCGCCGCTTCGCTCTGATTGCTGTCGTCGAACTTGATGAGCAGGATGTCATCCTGGGGCGTAATACTTTTAAAACGAATGCCGTTGGCGTCGAGATGGTGCCAGACGGAAAAGCCGTCGGGGATCGTCGCACCCTGCGACACCGGGCGGATTTCCAGCGTGGTTTCATGTTTTTGCAGCGCGGCCCAGCTCAGCAGAAACGCCGCCAGCAGCGCGCCTGCCGAAAGCGTTAGCGTAAGACGACGAGAAAGCGCGCGTGTGAAAGCCATCCTTCAGCTCCGGTTTCCATGTTTTTTCTTCCATAACACCACCAGCGATCCTATCAGGCCGATAACCAGCAGCACGACTGGCAGCAGCATCAGACAGGACATCAGGGCGTCTTCATATTTAAGGAACACCGGCGTTTTGCCGAGCAGATAGCCGAGCGTGGTGAGAATCACCACCCACAGCAGACCGCTCATCCAGTTAAAGAACTGGAAACGGGCGTTATTGAGGCCAGAAAGCCCGGCGATAGTGGGCAGCAGCGTGCGCACAAAGGCGATAAAGCGGCCCAGCAGCAGCGCGGACAGCCCATGTTTATGGAACAGGTGGTGCGCCCGCTGGTGATAATGTGCGGGCAGATGCGAAAGCCAGTTCTGTACGATGCGCGTATTGCCGAGCCAGCGTCCCTGAATATAGCTCACCCAGCAGCCGAGGCTGGCGGCGGCGGTCAGCAGCAGCACCGTTTGCGGATACCCCAACGCGCCTTTGGCGATCAGTACCCCCACCAGCACCAGCAGGCTGTCGCCCGGCAGAAACGCGGCGGGCAGCAGGCCGTTCTCCAGAAACAGGATCATAAACAGCACAAAATAGAGCATGCCGATCATGCCGGGGTTGGCCAGCGTTTCGAAGTCCTGGCTCCAGAGCGCGGTGAGTAATTGTGTCAAAAGTTCCATTCAGTGATCCTGGCACATCGGTTAAAGCCAATGGGGTAGAACAGATAGCATTGCGACATTTCTGAGGTATGAAGGACGTCAACAGCGCTCTGTGCGTTCCTGGCGCCGGCACGGCTCCGTGTGCGATGAGTGAAGTAAGCAAGCGCTAACTATTCACCAGGAAATGCGTCTAATTGTAACAAAGCTCTGCCTGATGCGTCACAGAAATCGTGCTTTGTTGAAGAATGATTTTGCTTTCCGGGAGTAAGGCTGGCGAGGGTATTTACACACACTGACACTATATATGGTTTGCTTACCCTCGCGGTAAGAAGAGGACTACTTTTCGCTGTTTGCCGCCGCGTCGAGGTGGACCACCGGATTTTCGGCAAAAAGATAACGGTCGGCGTTGAATTCAAAGTCGTCGCTGGTTTCATTAAACAGCATCTGCTTGGTGTTCTCCAGATGCTGCCACATGGCGAGCTTCGCGCCGTGCGGGTCTTTGCGAATCAGGGCTTTAAGGATGTTATCGTGATCGTCGCACCAGTTGTCGACCGTGCGTAAATCGATATGTTCATGCAGTTTTTTCCAGTACGGGTTGTGAACGCGCTGGGTCCACATTTTTTCAACGATAGCGGCAAGCGCCGTGTTCTGCGTGGCGAGCGCGACCTGTACGTGAAACTGGAGATCCCACTCAGAGTCGCGGAAGAACTTCTCGTTGCGCGCTTTCTCCTGGATCTCCATCAGCTTAATAATGTCCTGTTTGGTCACCTGGGTGGCGGCGAACTCGGCGATATTACTCTCGATAAGCTGGCGGGCCTGTAACAGTTCGAACGGGCCGTAGCTGGCGAATTCATACTCCTGTTCAGGCGCCGGGGCGTGGTATTTCGCCTGGCTGGCGATCACATGGATGCCCGAGCCTTTGCGTACTTCAACATAGCCTTCGACTTCGAGCATGATGATGGCTTCGCGCACGACCGTGCGGCTGACGTTTTTCTCGTCGGCGATAAATCGCTCGGCAGGAAGTTTTTCACCTACCTGATAAACGCCCTCTTCAATGCGTTGCTTAAGCTCGGCGGCCAGTTGTTGATACAGACGACGCGGTTCTGCGATTTCCATGTGCGACTCCAGTGAACACAATACTGCTTAGATTTGTTATACCACTTTTCGGATGAGCCCTCCACTCGACGCCCATGAAAAAGCCGCCCGCAGGCGGCTTTCCGGAGCATTAATCAATGTTGTGTGACGGGAGCGCCACTTCGCGTCTCTCGCTCCAGCTCGCTGGCCGGTTTGTTTTTCAGCACCGTCCAGATAACCAGCGCGCCCATCAGGTCGAACACGGCCAGTACGGCGAACAGCGGGCTGAAGCCAATGGTGTCGGCCAGCGCGCCGACCACCAGCGCAAACAGGGTGCTCGCGGTCCATGCGGCCATGCCGGTCAGGCCGTTGGCGGTCGCCACTTCATTACGGCCAAACACGTCAGAGGAGAGCGTAATCAGCGCGCCGGAGAGCGACTGGTGCGCGAACCCGCCGATGCACAGCAGGGCAATCGCCACGTACGGGCTGGTGAACAAGCCGATCATGCCTGGGCCAATCATCAGCACCGCGCCCAGCGTCACCACCATTTTACGGGAGACGATCAGGTTCACACCGAACCAGCGCTGGAACAGCGGAGGCAGGTAACCGCCGACGATACAGCCGAGATCCGCGAACAGCATCGGCATCCAGGCGAACATCGCGATCTCTTTCAGGTTAAAGCCGTACACTTTGAACATAAACAGCGGGATCCAGGCGTTGAACGTGCCCCAGGCCGGTTCCGCCAGGAAGCGCGGCAGCGCGATGCCCCAGAACTGACGGGTACGCAGGATCTGCCACGGCGACATTTTTTTACCGTTGTTGGTCTGATGCTGCGCTTCTTGGCCGCCAATGATGTAGTCACGTTCTTCTTCGGTCAGTTTTTTCTGGTCGCGCGGATGTTTGTAGAAAATCAGCCAGGCCATCGCCCAGGCGAAGCTCAGCACGCCGGAAATAATGAACGCCAGTTCCCAGCTATGCATCACGATAGCCCACACCACCAGCGGCGGCGCAATCATGGCGCCGATAGACGAGCCCACGTTGAAATAGCCCACCGCGATGGAGCGCTCTTTCGCCGGGAACCACTCGGAGCTGGCTTTCAGGCCGGCCGGGATCATGGCCGCTTCCGCCGCACCCACGGCGCCGCGCGCCAGCGCCAGACCGCCCCAGCTGCCTGCCAGCGCTGTCGCGCCGCAAAATACTGCCCAGGTGACGGCGAAGAAGGCGTAGCCGATTTTGGTGCCGAGAATATCCAGCACGTAGCCAGCCACTGGCTGCATGACGGTGTAGGCCGCGGAGTAGGCCGCGATAATATAGGAGTATTGCTGTGTGGAGATGTGCAGCTCTTCCATCAGAGTGGGCGCTGCGGCGGCCACAGTGTTACGGGTCAGGTAGCCCAGCACGGTGCCCAGCGTCACCAGCGCAATCATGTACCATCGTAACCCTTTAATTTTACGCATTGGAAACCTCATCGTTTAATCATTCGCCGCGCAGGCTGGCAGGTAGCCAGCCTTGCGCGGGTCTCATTCAGTAACAGGAGGCGCGCCGGAAGTGTTATCGGTGCCGCCCACGCCGTGCCGTACCGTGTTTATGGGCCAGGCCGGTATCCGTTCCGGCTAATGGGGTGAATCTCACCCCTTAAAAACATTCCGTGGGTTTATAAGTTGCGACGGGAGAACGATAACTTGTCATACAGCTTTAAAAGTTGAGAGCCATCACAAAAGCATCTTTCTTTGTAAGGTTACGTCAGGCGCGGCGCGAAGCCAGACGTGGCGCGGGCTGGAGCGGCGTCTGCTCCGGAAAGGGAGGATTATTTGTGTGCTTTTATTGATCTGACTCACGAAAATAGCTTCAGTCACTAGAAATTGGTGTGATAACTTTGTCAGCATCATGCTAACGCATCTGAAATACTGGCTCAGAGGAAGCATAAAATGACCCCGTTCATGACCGAAGATTTCCTGCTCGACACCGAATTCGCCCGCCGTCTGTACCATGACTACGCTAAAGACCAGCCGATTTTCGACTATCACTGCCACCTTCCGCCGCAGCAGATTGCCGAAAATTACCGTTTTAAAAACCTGTATGACATCTGGCTGAAAGGCGACCACTACAAATGGCGCGCGATGCGCACCAACGGCGTGCCTGAGCGTCTGTGCACCGGCGATGCGAGCGACCGCGAGAAGTTCGACGCGTGGGCCGCGACCGTGCCGCACACCATCGGCAACCCGCTCTACCACTGGACGCATCTGGAGTTGCGCCGTCCGTTTGGCATTACCGGCAAACTGCTGTCGCCGAAAACCGCCGACGAGATCTGGAACCAGTGTAACGATCTGCTGGCCCAGGACGCGTTCAGCGCCCGCGGCATCATGCAGCAGATGAATGTGAAAATGGTCGGCACCACCGACGATCCGATCGATTCTCTGGAACACCACGCGACCATCGCCAAAGACAGCAGCTTTAGCGTCAAAGTGCTGCCGAGCTGGCGTCCGGACAAAGCGTTCAATATTGAGCAGGCGACTTTCACCGACTACATGGCGAAGCTCGCGGCAGTCTCCGATACCGATATCCGCCGCTTCAGCGACCTGCAAACGGCGCTGACGAAACGCCTGGATCACTTCGCGGCCCACGGCTGTAAAGTGTCGGATCACGCGCTGGACGTGGTGCTGTTTGCCGACGCCAGCGAAAGTGAGCTCGACAGCATCCTGGCACGCCGTCTGGCGGGCGAGACGCTCAGCGAGCAGGAAGTGGCGCAGTTTAAAACCGCGGTGCTGGTCTGGCTTGGCGCGGAGTACGCGCGTCGCGGCTGGGTGCAGCAGTATCACATCGGCGCGCTGCGTAATAACAACCAGCGCCAGTTCAAACTGCTCGGGCCGGATGTCGGCTTTGACTCCATCAACGATCGTCCGCTCGCGGAAGAGCTGTCAAAACTGCTGAGCAAACAGAACGAAGAGAACCTGCTGCCGAAAACCATTCTCTACTGCCTGAACCCGCGTGATAACGAAGTGCTGGGCACCATGATCGGCAACTTCCAGGGCGAAGGGATGCCAGGCAAGATGCAGTTCGGTTCCGGCTGGTGGTTTAACGATCAGAAAGACGGCATGGAGCGTCAGATGACCCAGCTCGCGCAGCTCGGCCTGCTGAGCCGCTTCGTGGGCATGCTGACCGACAGCCGCAGCTTCCTCTCCTATACCCGTCATGAATACTTCCGCCGCATTCTGTGCCAGATGATTGGCCGCTGGGTGGAAGCGGGCGAGGCGCCGGCGGATAGCGAACTGTTGGGCGAGATGGTGAAAAACATCTGCTTCAACAACGCTCGCGACTACTTCGCCATTGAACTCAACTAAGGCCCTTTGAGGTTGATATGCAATACATCAGGATCCATTCGCAGGATAACGTTGCGGTAGCGCTGGCGGATCTGCCCGAAGGCACGGTGATCGCCATCGACGGGCTGTCCGTCATGCTGTTGCAGCCGGTGACGCGCGGGCATAAGTTCGCGCTGCTGCCCATCGCACAGGGAGAGAACGTCGTAAAATATGGCCTGCCGATTGGTCATGCGCTGGCGGATATCGCGCCGGGCGAACATATTCACTCCCATAATACCCGCACCAATCTCAGCGATCTGGATGAATACAGCTATCAACCCGAAGCGCCTTATACGGGCGAGCAGATGGGCGATCGCGAGGTGCAGATCTACCGTCGCGCCAGCGGCGAAGTGGGGATCCGCAATGAACTGTGGATCCTGCCGACCGTCGGCTGCGTCAACGGAATCGCGCGCCAGATCCAGAACCGTTTCCTGAAAGAGACGCGCGACGCCGAAGGCACCGACGGCGTCTTTCTCTTCAGCCACACCTACGGCTGCTCGCAGCTGGGCGACGATCACATCAACACCCGCACCATGCTGCAAAACATGGTGCGCCACCCGAACGCCGGGGCGGTGCTGGTGATTGGTCTGGGCTGTGAGAACAATCAGGTGGACGCGTTTCGCGAGACGCTCGGCGATTTCGACCCTGCGCGCGTGCATTTCATGGTCTGCCAGCATCAGGATGATGAAGTGGAAGCGGGGCTTGAGCATCTGCATGCGCTGTATGACGTGATGCGTCACGACAAGCGCGAGCCGGGCAAGCTCAGCGAGCTGAAATTCGGGCTGGAGTGCGGCGGCTCAGACGGGCTTTCCGGCATTACCGCCAACCCGATGCTTGGCCGTTTCTCGGATTACGTCATCGCCAACGGCGGCACCACGGTACTGACCGAAGTGCCGGAGATGTTCGGCGCGGAGCGCATTCTGATGAGCCACTGCCGCGACGAAGCGACGTTTGAGAAAACCGTCACCATGGTGAACGACTTCAAACAGTACTTCATCGCGCACAACCAGCCGATTTACGAAAACCCGTCGCCGGGCAACAAAGCGGGCGGCATCACTACGCTTGAAGAGAAATCGCTCGGCTGCACGCAGAAAGCGGGCGCAAGCCAGGTCGTCGACGTGCTGCGCTATGGCGAGCGGCTGCATACGCCGGGCCTTAACCTGCTGAGCGCGCCGGGCAACGACGCTGTCGCCACCAGCGCGCTGGCGGGCGCGGGCTGCCATATGGTGCTGTTCAGCACCGGGCGCGGCACGCCCTACGGCGGTTTCGTGCCGACGGTGAAAATCGCCACCAACAGCGAGCTGGCGGCGAAAAAACCGCACTGGATAGACTTCGACGCCGGTCAGCTGCTGCACGGCACCGCGATGCCGCAACTGCTGGAAAAGTTTGTCGATAAAATTGTGGAAATCGCCTCCGGCAAAGAGACCTGCAACGAGAAAAACGATTTCCGCGAGCTGGCTATCTTTAAGAGCGGCGTGACGCTGTAGGCCCCGGACGACGTAATCATCAGACGGCGTTTCATTTATGAAGCGCCGTTTCTTTTTTGAGAGGGACGCTTTATGACCGCGTATTGGCTTGCTCAGGGCGTTGGGGTCATCGCCTTTCTGATTGGCATCACCACCTTTTTCAACCGCGACGAGCGGCGCTTCAAGCTGCAACTGGCGGTCTACAGCGCCGTCATTGGCGGGCACTTTTTCCTGATGGGCGCGACGCCTGCGGGGATGAGCGCGGAGCTGAACGCCCTGCGCACGGTGATTTCGCTGCGCACCCGCAGCCTGTGGATCATGACGCTGTTTATCGTGCTTACGCTGACGCTCGGGCTGGTGAAACTCCATCACCCCATCGAGCTGTTACCGATTATCGGCACCGTCGCCAGCACCTGGGCGCTGTTTCGCTGCACCGGGCTTACCACCCGCTGCGTGATGTGGTGTTCCACCGCCTGCTGGGTCACGCATAATTTCTGGATTGGCTCGATAGGCGGGACGCTGATTGAGGGCAGCTTTCTCATCATCAACGGGCTTAACATTATTAGGTTCTGGCAGATGCAAAAGCGCGGAATCGATCCGTTTAAGGTCGAAAAAGAGATAGTGCAGAAGCGGTAAAAGACGGCGGCCCGCAGACCGCCGGAGAGGGATTAGTTACGCAGCGCGTGGCTCGCAAGACGCGCGTCTTCCGCCTGGCACGCCGCCGCGGTGAAGAGCACGTCGGTGGAGGAATTCAGCGCGGTTTCGCAGGAGTCCTGCAACACGCCGATAATAAAGCCCACCGCGACCACCTGCATGGCGATATCGTTCGGAATGCCGAACATATTGCACGCGAGCGGGATCAGCAGCAACGAACCGCCCGCCACGCCCGACGCGCCGCAGGCGCACAGCGACGCCACCACGCTCAGCAGCAGCGCGGTCGGCACATCCACCGCAATCCCCAGCGTATGCACCGCCGCCAGCGTCAGCACCGTAATGGTGATCGCCGCCCCCGCCATGTTGATGGTCGCGCCGAGCGGGATAGACACCGAATAGGTATCGCGATCCAGATTCAGCTTCTCGCACAGCGCCATGTTGACCGGAATATTCGCCGCCGAGCTGCGGGTAAAGAACGCGGTCACGCCGCTTTCGCGCAGGCAGGCGAACACCAGCGGGTATGGGTTACGGCGGATTTTGGCAAACACAATCAGCGGGTTAATCACCAGCGCCACCAGGAACATGCAGCCAATCAGCACCATCAGCAGCTGCGCGTAACCCCACAGGGTATCGAAGCCGGTGGTGGCGAGCGTGGACGCGACCAGGCCGAAAATCCCGATGGGCGCGAAACGGATCACCAGCTTCACCATAAAGGTGACGGCATCCGACATATCATTCACCAGATTTTTGGTGGTGTCGTTGCCGTGACGCAGCGCGAAGCCGAGGCCCACGGCCCAGACCAGAATGCCGATGTAATTGCCTTTCAGCAGGGCATCAACCGGGTTCGCGACCATGCTGAGCAGCAGGTCGCGCAGCACGCCGACAATCCCGGTCGGCGGCGTGATATCCGTCGCGCCCGTGACCAGATGCAGCGTGGAAGGAAAGAGAAAGCTGAACAGCACGGCGGTCAGCGCCGCGGAAAACGTGCCCAGCAGATAGAGCCAGAGAATGGGGCGGATATTGGTTTTCTGCCCGTGTTTATGGTTGGCGATAGAGGCCATTACCAGCATCAGCACCAGTACCGGCGCCACGGCTTTCAGCGCGCCGACGAACAGCGTGCCGAGCAGTCCGACCGCGATAGCCGCGGGTTTGGAAAGCCAGGCCAGCAGAATACCGAGCACCAGCCCCACCAGAATCTGTTTTACCAGACTGCCCTGCGCCAGGCGGTGTAACAGGCCGCCGCCCTGAGATTGCGTAGTCATACCATTTCCTTCAGAAGTGATGTGGTTGCATCCCGCGCCGTGTTCTGTGCCACGTTGCGTCAGGATGTAACAAAAGTTTGCACAGATGAGTATAAGGATTTGGCTATGGCGGGAAAGGGGATAGTGCTGGATTTTCTGAATCGCTCCCGTTTTTTAACTGTCTCTTAACGTTATTGTGACAAAATCGGCAATTCCGTCATCGTACGCGTTGCAAAAGCGCGGGCAGCGAATAGCGGATAAAAAAACGCCGCCCGCAGGAGCACGGGCGGCGTCAAAGCCATGACGGCAAAACGTTATTCCGCCAGCTTTTTCTTGTCGTTGCGATGGTTAACCCAGGCGTTAATCACAAGCGTCGTGACCAGAATGCCGCCGACCACGCCAAGCGAAATGGCGATCGGGATGTGGTAGAAATCGACAATCAGCATCTTGATACCGATAAACACCAGGATCACCGACAGACCATATTTCAGCATCGAGAAACGCTCCGCCACGCCCGCCAGCAGGAAGTACATGGCGCGCAGGCCGAGGATCGCGAACAGGTTAGAGGTCAGCACGATAAACGGGTCGGTGGTGACCGCGAAAATCGCCGGGATGCTGTCCACCGCGAAAATCACGTCGCTCAGCTCCACCATGATCAGCACCAGCAGCAGCGGTGTGGCGTAGAGCAGGCCGTTTTTACGCACGAAGAAGTGCTCGCTCTCGATGCTGTCCGTCATGCGCAAATGCCCGCGCAGCCAGCGTACCAGCGGCTTGTCGCCGATGCCGCCTTCATCTTCTTTCGCGAGCGCCATCTTCACGCCGGTAAAGAGCAGGAACGCGCCGAACACATAGAGCAGCCATTCAAACTGCGTAATAAGCCAGCTGCCGGCGAAAATCATAATGGTGCGCAGCACGATAGCGCCCAGCACGCCGTAAATCAGCACCCGGCGCTGCAGCGCAGGCGGTACGGCGAAGTAGCTAAAGAGCATCAGCCAGACGAAGACGTTATCGACCGCCAGCGCTTTTTCGATGAGATAACCGGTCAGGAAGGCGAGCGCCTGGGTATCCGCCACTTCACGTCCGGCGGTGCCGGTGAGATACCACCAGAAGGCAGCGTTAAACAGCAGGGACAGCGAAACCCAGACGATGGACCAGGCGGCCGCCTGCTTCATGGTCATCGCGTGCGCGCCGCGGCGCCCCTGAAGCAGAAGGTCGATAGCCAGCATAATCACCACGACGACGGCGAAGCCGCCCCACAGCAAGGGAGTGCCGACAGTATTCATAAGCGAAATCCTCTAAACAAAAACGGCTAACGTCAGAAGACGTCAGCCGCTTTGCCTAAGAGCACCGCACAGACCTCGCCTTCCGGCAAGGTCTCACTTACAGCCGCCGCGTTACCGTGTGGATAACAGGCAGGCTGCCCGACGACCGGATGCGTGGCATCGTAATGACGACCGTCGGCAATGAAGTTACTCCCCTTTGCAAGTAACAAAATATTACAACACATTTGTGCGGTCAATGCGTTGCCGGGGCGCTTTTACAAAGCTTTACGCCGGCAGCGGCGCGCTCACATCATCTGCCGGGAACTTCACGCCCGTCTGGGCGCGAATTTCAGTGAGCAATTTCGCCGTCGCGCGGCTGACCGCGAGGCCCGGATGATTCACTTCGTTTGTCTCAACCAGGCGCGCGAAGGTTTCGGCTTCATAGAGCATCGTATTGATGTGCTGCGGCAGCGTCAGCTCCTGCGGTTTGCCGCCGCGCGGAATAAAGGTGATGCGCTGGCACTCGGAGAGTTTTTCAATCACCAGCGATCCCGCTTCGCCCTGAATTTCGCTCGGCAGCGCCGAGTCGCTCACTTTGGAGTGCAGCAGCGTGACGTCGAAATCGCCATAGTTCATCTGAACCACGCCGTGCGCGTCCACGCCGCTTGCCAGCAGGCTGGCGGTGGCTTTCACCTCATGCGGCTCGCCCCACAGCGCGACGGCGCTGGCGAGCGTATAGAAACCGATATCCATGATGGAGCCGTTAGAAAACGCCGGGTTAAACGTATTCGGGTTTTCGCCGTTGAGATAACGCGGGTAGCGCGACGAATACTGGCAGTAGTTAAACAGCACTTTGCGAAGCGCGCCCACTTTCGGCAGCGCCTGTTGCAGCGCGATGAAATTCGGCAGGCTGGCGGTTTTAAACGCCTCGAACAGCACGACCTGGTTTTCGCGCGCGCAGGCGATGGCCGCTTCCACTTCCCGCAGGTTAGAGGCCAGCGGCTTTTCGCAAATCACATGTTTTTTATGGTTCAGAAACAGGCAGGACTGGGAAAAGTGCAGGGCGTTGGGGCTGGCGAGGTAGACCGCGTCGATGGCGTCGCTTTCGGCCAGCGCCTCCAGCGAGGTGAAGAGATGCTCCACCGGGTAATCGCTCGCGAACGTCTGCGCCTGTTCAAGGCTGCGGGAGTAGATCGCGGTCAGGGTAAATTTGCCCGTCTCGTGGGCGGCATCGACAAACTGGCGCGTTATCCAGTTCGTTCCAACAACGGCGAAACGTATCATAAAGGCGTGTCTTCTCCGGCAGTGAATATCTTTTCAGAGTAACACGCGAAAATGACAAAACCAGTGCGCGCGGGCGCAGATTGTTAAGCCGTCTGCCCGCCGCCTTGCGTCAGCGCAAGCTGGGTCAGCCACAGGCGGGTATCGAATTCGAGCTGATGATATTGCGGCTCCATATGGCAGCACAGCTGATAAAAGGCTTTGTTATGTTCCTTTTCTTTAATATGCGCGAGCTCATGCACCACAATCATCCGCAGAAAATCCTCCGGCGCCTGGCGAAACACCGTGGCGACGCGGATCTCTGCCTTTGCCTTTAGCTTGCCGCCCTGCACGCGGGAAATCGCGGTATGCAGCCCGAGCGCGTGTTTCATGACGTGGATTTTATTGTCATACGCCACTTTATTGAGCGGCGGGGCGCTGCGCAGATAGCGGTTTTTCAGCCCCTGCGCATAGTCATAAAGCGCTTTGTCCGTGGTTATCAGGTGCTTGTGTGGATAACGCTTTTCAAGCACTTCGCCGAGGCGGTTCTGGTCAATCAGCGTGCGTACCTGGACAAGCAGAGATTCCGGGTAGCCCTGGAGATACGTCAGTGTGGTCATCACGGCCTCAGCGGGTGAAAAAAAGGTTTACTCAGGGGTGTAATTAAGGGATAAAACGCGCGGATTTTACCATTCGGGAGGGCCGATGAGCCAGGTGGAGTTACTCAATCAAACACTGACGCTGCAGCGTTTTCCGCCAATGCCGGAAGAGACGCCGCTGCAGGCCTGGGAGGCGGCGGATGAATACCTGCTGCAACAGGTCGAACAGCCCTCCGGTCCGGTACTGATTTTCAACGATAGTTTCGGCGCGCTCGCCTGCGCGCTGGCGGATGTGCGTCCGGTCAGCGTCAACGATTCGTTCATCGCCCATCAGGCCACGCGCCATAACCTGCGCCTGAACGATATCGACGAATCTCTCGTGACGATGCAGGACAGCCTGAGCCCGCTGCCCGCCGCACCGGAACTGGTGCTGATGAAGATCCCGAAACAGCTCGCGTTGCTGGAGCAACAGCTGCGCGCGCTGCGAAACGTGGTGACGCCGCAGACGCGCATTATCGCCGGTGCCAAAGCGCGCGATATTCATACCTCGACGCTGGCGCTGTTTGAAAAAATCCTGGGGCCGACGACCACGACGCTCGCCTGGAAAAAGGCGCGCCTGATCCATTGCGCCTTCAGCGCCCCGGCGCTTGCCGACGCGCCTGAAACCTTAAGCTGGAAGCTCGACGGCACGCCGTGGACGATTCATAACCACGCCAGCGTGTTTTCCCGCGCCAGTCTCGACATCGGCGCGCGCTTCTTTATGCAGCATCTGCCGGAAGCGGTGGAAGGCGAGATGGTGGATCTCGGCTGCGGCAACGGCGTGATCGGCCTGACGCTGCTGGCGCAGAATCCGCAGGCGCGGGTGCGGTTTGTCGACGAGTCTTATATGGCGGTGGCTTCGAGCCGTCTGAACGTTGAAACCAACCTGCCGGACGCGCTGGATCGCTGCGAGTTTCAGGTGAATAACGCGCTGACGGGCGTGGAACCGGAAAGCTTCCACGCGGTGCTCTGCAACCCGCCGTTTCACCAGCAGCACGCGATTACCGATCATATCGCCTGGCAGATGTTCCAGGACGCCCGCCGCTGCCTGAAATGGGGCGGCGAGCTGCGCATCGTCGGCAACCGCCATCTCGATTATTTCCGCAAGCTGAAAAAGATTTTCGGCAACTGCACCACCGTCGCGACCAACAATAAGTTTGTGGTGTTGAAGGCGGTGAAGCTGCGTAAAAGCCGCTGAGAAGGGCTTATGGCGGGGCGGTGGGTGCGCTACGCTTACCCACTCTACATCCTATAAGGGAGCCTCGATCGTAGGACGGGTAAGCGCAGCGCACCCGCCATATGCCTTAAATCTCCAGCGCCAGCTGCGTACCCTGGGCGATGGCGCGGCGGGCGTCGAGCTCCAGCGCCACGTCGCAGCCGCCAATCAAATGCACCGGCTTGCCCATCGCGCGCAGCGGGGCCGCGAGCGCCTGCTGCGGCTCCTGGCCCGCGCAAATAATCACGTTATCTACCTCCAGCACCTGTGCCTCGCCGTTGATCAACACATGCAGCCCGCGATCGTCGATGCGCTGATAACTCACCGCCGGAATCATCTTCACGCCGCGCGCCAGCAGCGTCGCGCGATGGATCCACCCGGTCGTTTTGCCAAGCCCGTCGCCCGGTTTCCCGGCGCGGCGTTGCAGCATCACTATCTGGCGCGGGCTTTTCGGCAACACCGGCCCTTCGGGGCGCAGGCCGCCCGGCGCGTTCAGGCTGGTGTCGATGCCCCATTCCACGCAAAACTCGGCGATATTCTGGCTGGTGGCTTCTCCCGGCTGGCTTAAATACATCGCGGTATCAAAGCCGATGCCGCCGCAGCCGATAATCGCCACCCGCTGCCCGACCGGCGCTTTATCGCGCAGCACGTCGAGATAGGTCAGCACGCTGGGGTGATCAATGCCTGCAATATCCGGCACGCGCGGCACAATGCCCGTCGCGAGCGCCACCTCGTCAAACTCCGCCAGCATCGCGGCATCGACGCGCGTGTTAAGCGCGAGCGTCACGCCGGTTACCGCCAGCATCCGGCGGAAATAGCGCAGCGTCTCGTAAAACTCCTCTTTGCCGGGGATCTGTTTAGCGATATTAAACTGCCCGCCAATCTCCGCACTCGCGTCAAACAGCGTCACGGCATGGCCCCGCTGCGCGGCGTTTACCGCGAACGAAAGCCCCGCCGGGCCGGCGCCCACCACCGCCAGCTTTTTCGGCGCGCGCGCAGGCACGCAGACCATCTCCGTTTCATGGCAGGCGCGCGGGTTCACCAGGCACGACGTGATTTTGCCCGCGAAAATCTGATCGAGACACGCCTGGTTGCAGCCGATGCAGGTGTTGATTTCCGCCTCGCGCCCGCTCGCGGCTTTAGAGAGCAGTTCGGCATCGGCCAGAAACGGTCGCGCCATCGAAACCATATCGGCGTCGCCCGCCGCGAGGATCGCCTCCGCCACATGCGGATCGTTAATCCGGTTAGTCGTCACCAGCGGCAGCCTGGTCTGCCCGCGCAGCTTGCGCGTCACCCAGGTAAACGCGCCGCGCGGCACCGGTGTGGCAATCGTCGGAATGCGCGCCTCGTGCCAGCCGATGCCGGTATTCAGCAGCGTCGCGCCCGCGGCCTCGACGGCGCGGGCAAGCTGCACGGTTTCATCGAAGGTCGACCCGCCCTCGACGAGATCCAGCATCGAGAGACGATAAATAATGATGAAGTCCTGGCCCACGCGCTCGCGCACCGCGCGCACCACTTCAACGGCGAAGCGCATCCGGCGTGCGTAGTCGCCGCCCCATTCATCCTCGCGCTGGTTAGTGCGCGCCGCCAGGAACTGGTTTATCAGATAGCCTTCGGAACCCATGATCTCCACGCCGTCGTAACCGGCCTCGCGCGCCAGCGACGCGCACCGCGCGAAATCCTCAATCAGCGCGAGTATCTCGTCATGGGTCAGCTCATGGGGCGCAAAGCGGTTGATCGGCGCCTGTAAGGGCGACGGCGCGACCGGGTGCGGCTGATAGCTGTAGCGCCCGGTATGCAAAATTTGCAGCGCGATTTTGCCGCCTTCGCGATGCACCGCGTCGGTAATGACGCGGTGATGGGGAAGATGGTGGGCGTCGTTAAGCACCGCGCCGCCCTGAATCGCCACGCCAGCGGGCGACGGCGCCACGCCGCCGGTCACAATCAGCGCCACGCCGTGGCGGGCGCGCTCGGCGTAAAAGGCCGCCAGCCGCCGCGCGCCGTCCGGGTGCTCCTCAAGCCCGGTATGCATTGAGCCCATCAGGACGCGGTTTTTAAGCGTGGTGAAGCCCAGATCGAGCGGGGCGAACAGCGACGGGTAGCTCATGATTGCACTCATCCAGTGTAAAATAATTGTTATGTGGTCGGATGAGTTAATGATTAAGCGATCGACGGCCAAAAGGGAAAGAGACAATCCGCTGATTGTGATGGCAATCAAATTTCAGGCGAGGGTGAAAAGGCGCCGCGCCTTCGCCGGACGAGAACGAAGGCGCGCTGCCTGAGGGTTAGCTTTCGGCGGCGACCGCCGCTGTGTTGTGAGCGGTGCTGAGCGTCTCAAGCGCCGTGCGCGCGGCGGCAAGCACCTGCTCGCACTGTTCAATGGTCAGCGTGAGCGGCGGCTCAATGCGGATCGTTTTGGCGTTGTTGAGCGTGCCCGCCACCAGCACGCGCTGGCGGAACATCTCGCTCGCGAAGCGGTAGCCGGTTTCGTTATCGACAAACTCAATGGCCATTAACATCCCGCGGCCGCGCGCCTCCTGCACCAGGTGAGGGTATTCACGTCCCAGCTGGCGGAAGCCGTCCAGCAACATGTCGCCTTTCTGCTCCGCCTGGGCGGGCAGGTTTTCTTCCAGCAGGACATGAATGGTGGCGAGCGCCGCCGCGCAGGCGAGCGGGTTGCCGCCAAACGTGGTGGTGTGCAGGAACGGGTTGTCGAGCAGCACCGAGAACACCTCTTCCGTCGCGACCGTCGCGCCAATCGGCATCACGCCGCCGCCGAGCGCTTTGGCAAGGCAGAGGATGTCCGGCTGCACGTTTTCATGCTCGCAGGCGAACATCTTGCCGGTGCGGCCCATGCCGGTCTGGACTTCATCGAGGATAAGCAGCGCGCCGTACTCATCGCACAGCTTGCGCACCGCCGGCAGATACCCCGGCGGCGGCAGGATCACGCCGCCTTCGCCCTGGATTGGCTCCAGGATCACCGCCGCCACGTCATCGCCGGTTTTCTTACATTCACTCAGCAGCTCGCGTAGCGCGTCGATATGGCCGAACGGCACATGGCGAAAGCCCGGCAGCAGCGGCATAAAGGGTTTGCGAAACGCCGCTTTGGCGGTGGCGGAGAGCGCGCCGAGCGATTTGCCGTGGAAAGCGCCGCTCGCGGCCACAAAAGTGAATTTGCCCCGCGGCGACTGATACGCTTTGGCGAGCTTAAGCGCCGCCTCGACCGATTCCGTTCCGCTGTTGCAAAAGAAGCTGTACTTGAGTTTGCCGGGCGTCAGCGCGGCGAGGGTTTTGGCGAGCATCGCTCTTAGCGGGTCGAGCAGCTCCTGGCTGTGCAGAGGCTGTTTCGCGAGCTGATTTTCTACGGCGGATACAACAACTGGATTACGGTGCCCCACGTTAAAAATGCCAAACCCACCCAGGCAATCGAGGAACTCCTGTCCCTGGGTGTCGACAAGCGTATTAAGACCTCCCGCCTGCCACTCTACGGCTCCGTAATCCCCGCCAGCGGTGACTGATTTTCGATACTCTAAAAAACCTGGGTTTACATGCTGCTGGAAGTAGTCGTGGACCTCCCGGTTAAGTGCTTTCATCTCCTCATGCGTCAGCGTGCGCTTTTCGATGAGATTCAGTGCGTGCGCGGTACAGGCAAGAGCCGAGGCGCTGTTAGGTAACCTGTTCAAAATGTGCCCCTTTGGATCGCGTATCACATGATACCGATATTAAGTATTGCAGCCTTTACGCCACATCGGCGTGGGGCGTGAAAATCGGGATAAACCGCTGTGAAGCCGCGGAGGCGGCGGCATGAAATCATTCCAAAAAAACCATTGCGGCGCTTAATGCTGCCACCGCGTAAAGCGTCTGTGCGGGCCAGGCGGCGTGTTGCACCATAACAGGGCGTCGGTGCGCGGCGATGGCGCAGCTGCGGGGAGATATTTCACCGGATGTTTTTCTGTATATAATTAACAGTAAATATATTTTAGTGGAGTAATCACACTATTTACTGATGTGCCGCCAGGTTCTTTTTCAAGCGCCTCTTTATTATTGCGCGTATTCCTGATAGCCAGGGTGGTTATTGTTTTTATGAGGTCAGCATGGATTTGCACCAGATAGATTTATCGTTAAACGAATTAAACCACGCCGTTAAATTACATTATGAGTGGACGGGGAAATTTTTAGAACTCGTCTTATTAGGTCGCGAACCAGATAACAGCTTTATTCATCCTCAGTCTCATCTTTCTTGTCGTTTCTGTCAGTGGATGACCAGGTGCGATAATAGTCCTTCCCGCTACGCTCGCTTTATTGAAAATATCAGCAAAGCGCATCAAACCATGCATGACACCGCGCACACGTTAATTCGATTGATTGCCGATAAACAGGTGGGCTCTGATGAACTCTACGCTTACCACGACGCGCAGCAGCAGTTTGTCGCCAGCATCGATGACTACCGCCAGCAGTTAATCTCACTACGCAACCGGCACGACATGCTTACCGGACTGCCGCTGCGTCAGCTGCTGTATGAAGATTTCGACTTCTTGCACAATAGCGCGCGTGAGCAGGCGCTGTGGCTGCTGATTATCGATATCGACCGCTTTAAAAAGGTCAATGATACCTACGGACATAACGCGGGCGATGACGTGCTGCGTGAGGTCGCGCAGCGGTTAAAAAGCGAAGCGCGCGACGGCGAGCGGGTGTATCGCTTCGGCGGCGAAGAGTTTATTGCGCTCCTTGCAGGGCATACGCAGGAAGAAGCGCGGGAAGCGGGGTTGCGGCTCTGCGGGTGTCCCGCCCGGCTTCCGATAACGCTCAACGACGAGAGTCTGCAAGTGACGGTTACGGGCGGTTTAACAGGCATAAGGCGGGACGAGACGCTGCATGAGGCAATTGGTCGTGCGGACGATGCTATGTATTTCGGGAAAAATAATGGACGTAACCGCTGTATTCTGACGCTCGACGGGCTGATGCGAGAAACGCTGAAATAACACAAGTGTATTATTCACCGTGGTAAATAATTGCGGATATAAATTATCGGCGGCGTGCATAAAAAAATGACCGCGAAATGTTTAATTTGCGAGCTGAATCGTATTTAACAGCTAAAGATAATTTATATATCGCCGACATAACAAGGCAGAAAAAAGATTAACAATTGGATAACCTGCCTAAGGACGCCGTTTATGTCTTCTCAGCCGTTCGTTACGCAACGCGACGTTGCGCTCGCTAACGACACCACGCTTATGTCTACCACCGATCTGCAAAGCTATATCACCCACGCCAACGACGCCTTCATCGAGGTAAGCGGGTACACCTCTGAGGAGCTGACCGGCAGCCCGCACAACATGGTGCGTCATCCGGATATGCCGAAAGCGGCTTTCGCCGATATGTGGTACACGCTGAAGCAGGGCGAGCCCTGGACCGGCATCGTGAAAAACCGCTGTAAGAACGGCGATCACTACTGGGTGCGCGCTAATGTGGCGCCGATGGTGCGCGGCGGAAAAATGACCGGCTTTATGTCGATTCGCACCAAAGCCAGCGCGGAAGAGATAGCCGCCGTCGAGCCGCTCTATAAAGCGCTGCGCGAAGGGCGCAAACCGCGCCGTCTGTTCAAAGGCCTGGTGCTGCGCAATGGCTGGTGGGGAAAACTTCCTGCGCTGCCGTTGCGCTGGCGCCTGCGCGGCGTGATGGCGGCGCTGTTTATCGCCTGGACGGCGGTCATGGCCTGTACCGGCGCGCCTTTGCTGGCCCCGACGCTTGCCGCAGCGGTAATGCTGGCGCTCGGCGGCGCGGCGCTGGAGTGGCAGATTGTTCGCCCGATTGAAAACGTGGCGCGTCAGGCGCTGCGCATCGCGACAGGCGAGTCGCAAAGCATCGCGCATCTTAATCGCGTCGATGAAGTCGGCGTGACGCTCCGCGCCATCGGGCAGCTGGGGCTGATGTGCCGCTGGCTGATGAATGATGTGTCAGGCCAGGTGAGCAACGTACGCAGCGGCAGCGAAACGCTGGCGCGCGGCAACGACGACCTCAACGAGCGCACCCGCCAGACGGTGGTTAACGTGCAGCAAACCGTCACCACTATGAACCAGATGGCGGCGTCGGTGCAGAACAACTCCGCCACCGCGGCGGCGGCGGATAAGCTCTCCAGCGAGGCGAGCGACGCCGCGCGTCTCGGCGGACAGACGATGGAGACCGTGGTCAACACCATGGATGAGATTGCCGACAGCACGCAGCGCATCGGCTCCATCACGGCGCTCATTAATGACATCGCGTTCCAGACCAACATCCTGGCGCTCAACGCCGCCGTGGAAGCGGCGCGCGCGGGCGAGCAGGGCAAAGGCTTCGCCGTCGTGGCGGGCGAAGTGCGCCATCTGGCGAACCGCAGCGCGAACGCCGCCAACGATATCCGCAAGCTGATTGACGCCAGCGCCAGCAAAGTGGAGTCCGGTACGGTGCAGGTGCATGAAGCGGGGCGCACGATGCAGGATATCGTCAACCAGGTGGAAAACGTGACGCGCCTGATAGGCCAGATAAGCCAGGCGACGACCGAACAGGCCGACGGGCTTTCCGATCTTACCCGCGCCGTGGCGGAGCTGGACGCCATTACCCGCAAGAACGCGGCGCTGGTGGAGGAGAGCGCGCAGGTTTCTTCGATGGTGAAACACCGCGCCGGCCGTCTCCAGGATGCCGTGACCGTACTGCATTAATTTTGGCTAAAGGCGGCGCGATGCCGCCTTTTAGCTCCTCTGCGAGCCTCAAAGATTTATCAATTTGTGCCCTTTTTAATACCCGCTTTATTTGTTGCTCTAATGTTAAGGATAAATTAAATAAATGTATTTAATTTAAACCCTTTCTTTTAAATTGTTTTTCCCATCTTCCTGAACCCACAGAAAAAAACCTTTCCGCTTCGCTGTAATTAATTGCGCAATTAAGTGATCGGGCGCACATTTGGCCGATCAATAGCCGCTTATTAATAGCCGCTGGCTATTGTTAAGTGGATTTATCAAAGAAAAAAACGATCAAAGTCATAAAGTTACAAAAGGGCCTGACGATAACGACCTTTGTCGATCCCCGCAGGTTCGGCGGATCACGTTATCCATCGCTGCGATTTCCGTTTCGCCAGCGCAAAATAACCCGTTCAACGGAGTGAATATGTCCATCCGCGATATTAAAATCCGCACAAAGCTTATTTTCGCTTTTGCCTTTTTTATTGTTTTGTTACTTATCAGCGCCGGTTTATCACTCGGCAGTCTGAGCCAGGCCAATAATAATATTCAGCAGGTTATCGCTGAGGATTATCCCACTACCGTAAAAGCCAATCAGCTTATTGAGAATTTCCAGAGCTTCGTCAGTACGCAGCAATTAATGCTGATGGACGAGAACCAGCGCTGGACAACGCAGTCGGAGGCGCAGCTCAGCGCCATCAGCGGGCGTATCAGCGCGCTGCTGACGGACCTGAATAAAACGCTGACCGATGACGCCTCGCGTCAGGCGCTGGCGCAAATCGCCGACGTACGTAAGCAGTATCTGGCTTCGCGGTTTCGCATTCTCGATGCGGTAAAACGCAACGACCGCAACGCGGCGCTGGAGGAGATGATGTCCACCACGCTGGCGCTTCAGAACGAGTACAAATTGCGCGTCCAGGCGCTGATTAAAATTCAGGACAGCCATATGCGCGAGGCGGGCGTGACGGTCGCGAAAGATTTCAGCAACAACCGTGCGCTGACGATCGGCCTGACGCTGCTGTGCGTGGTGCTGGGCTCGCTGATGGGCGGACTGCTTGTACGCGCCATTACGCGCCCTCTCGATCAGGCGGTGCGTTTTGCCGGGGCGATTGCCGAAGGCGATCTTACCCGCTCGGTGGAGATACAGTCGCGCGATGAAACCGGCGTGTTACTGAATGCGCTGATGGATATGAAGCAGCGTCTGCAGGCGATTGTGCAGGAGGTACAGTACAGCGCGGAAAGCATCTCCAGCGCGGCGTCGCAGATTGTCGCGGGCAATCAGGATCTGGCGGCGCGCACCGAAGAGCAGGCGAGCTCCGTGGAGCAGACCGCCGCCTCGATGGAGCAGATCACGTCAACCGTGAAAAACACCGCCGATAACACCAGCGAGGCGACGCGGCTCTCCTCCGACGCGGCAAGCGTGGTGAAACGCAACGGCGAGATGATGCAGCAGGTGACCGACAAAATGCGCGTTATTCGCGGCACGTCGGATCGGATGTCGGATATCATCAACCTGATCGATTCCATCGCGTTTCAGACCAATATCCTGGCGCTGAACGCCGCCGTGGAAGCGGCGCGCGCGGGTGAACATGGCCGTGGCTTCGCGGTGGTGGCGGGCGAAGTGCGACAGCTGGCGCAGAAGAGCGCGTCATCGGCAAGCGAGATCCGCGCGCTGATTGAAGACTCGACCGGCCAGACCCGCGAAGGTATGGAGCTGGTGGAAAAAGCGAGCGGTCTGCTGAACGGTATGGTGGCAAACGTCGGGGAAATGGACACGATCCTGCGAGAAATCGCGCAGGCGAGCCGTGAACAGACCGACGGTATTTCGCAGATTAACAGCGCCATCGGCATGATTGACACCACCACCCAGCAAAACTCCGCGCTGGTGGAGGAATCGGTCGCGGCGGCATCTTCGCTTAATGACCAGGCGCATAACTTAAAAGAGATGGTTAAAGTATTCCGTCTCAGCGCCTGATAAAACAACGGCGGTGGCCTGCCACCGCCGTTGGCGTTAATCGAGCTGGGAGATCGCCAGCGCCGCCCGGTCAATAATCCCGATAATCTGTTTTAACGTCTCCGGGCTGATTTCCGCCTGATTCACTTTTAAATCCAGCACCGCTTTCATGTTGTCGAGCGCCCGTTTCATTTGCGGATCTTTACGCAGTTTGTGCCCGATGGCGCGCGCCCGCATCCGCGCCTGAATATGCTCCAGCGCCTCGCGGTTCTCCCCAAGCCACGCGCGGCCCGCGTCGGTAATCGCGATTTTCTTTCGGCCGTTTTCTTCGTCGTGCAGCACCACAAACCCTTGCGCCTCCAGCGCGTCGAGCGTCGGGTAGACCACGCCGGGGCTCGGCGCGTAATGGCCTGCGGTCAGCGTGTCGATGGCTTTGATGAGTTCATAGCCGTGGCTCTCGCCGGCGCACAGGATATCCAGCATCACCAGCCGCAGTTCGCCGTTGCCGAAAAAGCGCGGGCGACGATGGCCGTCCGGCCCGTGACGGCCCTCGCGGCGGGGGGATGAAGCGTGGCGGTCGTCTGAGCGCATAAGGGATCTCCGGTTTAAACAGATATATCTTAACTATATCTTTTTTTGCTGACGGATGTCTTTCTAAAATCCAGTTTATAAATAATACGCTGTTTATAAAGGGTTTAATTATTGAGCTTTGCGTGATGTGCGGTTTCTGCCCTAGCTATCGAAAAATCACTTGCCATTTCCGTTGTTGGCAATCATTATCATTTACGACAATTTAGATATATCTAATTTACCGTTTACGTTGGCAGGTTGATGATGAATCAGACAACTCCATTCCCGCAGCGCGTGCGCAACGAACTGCGTTTTCGTGAAATTACCGTACTTAAAAGCGAACACGTCAGCGGCTTTCAGCGCATCGTGTTTGGCGGCGACGCGCTGGCAGGCTTTACCTCGCGCGGCTTCGACGACCATATCAAAGTGTTTTTCCCGCAGGACGGCGCGCCGTTTGTGCCGCCTGACGTCACCGATGAGGGCATCGTCTGGGCAGGCGACGTGCGACCGCCGTCGCGCGACTACACGCCGCTGTTTGACGAGGCGAGCCAGCAATTAACTATCGATTTTTACGTGCATGAATCTGGCGTGGCGAGCGACTGGGCGGTGGCGGCCAAACCCGGCGACACGCTCTGCATCGGCGGGCCGCGCGGCTCGTTAGTGGTGCCGGAAGATTACGCCTGGCAGCTCTACGTGTGCGATGAATCCGGGATGCCCGCGCTGCGCCGCCGCCTTGAGGCGCTCCGCGCGCAGGCGAAACCGGTGCAGGTGGAGGCTATCGTGACGGTGGCGAATGAGACGCTGAAAGGCTACCTGGCGCACCTCGGCGAATTTAACATCCAGTGGGTGATCGGCCACGACGCCCAGGCGGTGGAAGCGAAACTGGCGGCGCTGACGGTGCCAGAGGACAATTACTACCTCTGGGTAACCGGCGAAGGCAAAGTCGTTAAGCGCTTAAGCGAGCCGTTTGAAGGGCGCGTCAACCCCCAGCTGATGCGCGCCGCGGCGTACTGGCACAGCAAGTAATCCTGTCCTCTGCGGGAAAGGGCGCTGGCGCTTTTTTCCGCAGAATAACCCTTCTTTTTTTGTTGCTTTCGGACGTATAATCGCCGCCCTTTGTCGATTCTTTTGCCTTTTTCCGGAAGCACTATGAGTTCCCTGAGCCTGATCCAGCCGGATCGCGATCTGTTCTCCTGGCCGCAGTACTGGGCCGCCTGCTTTGGGCCTGCGCCCTTTTTACCGATGTCGCGCGAGGAGATGGACCAGCTCGGCTGGGACAGCTGCGACATTATTCTCGTCACCGGCGACGCCTACGTCGATCACCCGAGCTTCGGCATGGCCATTTGCGGCCGTATGCTGGAGGCGCAGGGCTTTCGCGTCGGGATCATCGCGCAGCCGGACTGGAGCAGCAAAGACGACTTCATGCGCCTTGGCAAACCGAACCTGTTTTTCGGCGTCACCGCCGGGAACATGGATTCGATGATCAACCGCTACACGGCGGATCGCAAACTGCGCCATGACGACGCCTACACGCCGGATAACGAAGCCGGGAAACGCCCGGATCGCGCAACCCTGGTCTATACCCAGCGCTGTAAAGAGGCCTGGCGCGACGTGCCGGTGGTTCTGGGCGGCATCGAGGCGAGCCTGCGCCGCACCGCGCATTACGATTACTGGTCTGATACCGTGCGCCGCTCGGCGCTGGTGGATGCCAAAGCCGACATGCTGATTTTCGGCAACGGCGAGCGTCCGCTGGTGGAAGTGGCGCACCGTCTGGCGATGGGGGAGCCCATTACGTCTATCCGCGATGTGCGTAATACGGCGATCGTGGTGAAAGAGGCGCTGCCGGGCTGGGCGGGTGTGGATTCCACGCGTCTCGACACGCCGGGGCGCATCGATCCGATCCCGCATCCGTATGGCGACGATCTGCCGTGCGCCGATGGCAATAAACCGGAAAAACCGGCGGCGAAAGCCGTTACCGTTCAGCCGCCGCGCCCGAAGCCGTGGGAGAAAACCTACGTACTGCTGCCGTCGTATGAAAAAGTGAAGGGCGATAAAGTGCTCTACGCGCACGCCTCGCGCATTCTGCATCATGAAACCAACCCCGGCTGCGCCCGCGCGCTGATGCAAAAGCATGGCGATCGTTATATCTGGATCAACCCGCCTGCGATCCCGCTCTCCACCGAAGAGATGGACAGCGTGTTTGCGCTGCCGTACCAGCGCGTACCGCACCCGGCTTACGGCACAAAACGCATTCCCGCTTATGAGATGATCCGCTTCTCGGTGAACATTATGCGCGGCTGCTTTGGCGGCTGTTCGTTCTGCTCTATTACCGAGCACGAAGGGCGCATTATCCAGAGCCGCTCGGAAGACTCGATCATTAATGAGATAGAGGCGATCCGCGATTCAGTGCCCGGTTTTACCGGGATTATCTCCGATCTCGGCGGGCCGACGGCCAATATGTATATGCTGCGCTGCACGTCGCCGCGCGCCGAGCAGACCTGCCGCCGTCTGTCGTGCGTCTACCCGGCGATCTGCCCGCATATGGATACCGATCATACGCCGACGATCAACCTCTACCGCCGCGCGCGGGATCTCAGGGGCATCAGGAAGATCCTGATCGCCTCCGGGGTGCGCTACGATCTGGCGGTGGAAGATCCGCGTTATATCAAAGAGCTCGCGACGCACCACGTCGGCGGTTATCTGAAGATTGCCCCGGAGCATACCGAAGAGGGACCGCTGTCAAAAATGATGAAGCCGGGCATGGGCAGCTATGACCGCTTTAAAGCACTGTTCGACACCTATTCCAGACAGGCGGGCAAAGAGCAGTATTTGATCCCGTACTTTATCTCCGCGCACCCCGGCACGCGTGACGAAGATATGGTGAACCTGGCGCTGTGGCTGAAAGCGCGCCGTTTCCGGCTCGATCAGGTGCAGAACTTCTATCCGTCGCCGCTCGCCAGTTCCACCACGATGTATTACACCGGCAAAAACCCGCTCGGGAAAATCGGCTACAAAAGTGAAGACGTGGTGGTGCCGAGAGGCGATCGCCAGCGCCGACTGCACAAGGCGCTGCTGCGCTATCACGATCCGGCCAACTGGCCGGTTATTCGCGAGGCGCTGGAGGCAATGGGCAAAAAGCATCTGATAGGTTCGCGCCGCGACTGCTTAGTGCCTGCGCCGACCATCGAAGAGATGCGCGCGGCGAAGCGTCAGTATCGCAACACGCAGCCCGCGCTGACCAAACATACGCCGGTAAACGTTTCGCGCCAGAGCCCACCCAAAGCGAAGAAAACGGCGCGCTGAGCCCATAAAAAAAGCACCGCTCGCGGTGCTTTTTTTACGTCAGACGCGATTAGCGACGTACGGCGATCGCTTCGATTTCGATTTTCACATCTTTCGGCAGACGCGCCACTTCCACGCAGGAGCGCGCCGGGAAGGTGGCGTTATGCTCGGTGAAAAACGCTTCGTAAGTGGCGTTAACGGTCGCGAAGTCGTTCAGATCTTTGACGAATACCGTGGTTTTCACGATATCGCCGACTTTCAGGCCGGCGGCTTCGATAATCGCTTTCACGTTATCCAGCGACTGACGCGCCTGGGCGGCGATATCGTCCGGCACGCTGCCGGATTTCGGGTCGACCGGGATCTGACCGGAGGTGATAACCATGTTGCCCAGATCGACGGCCTGAACGTAAGGACCGATAGCGGCAGGGGCGTTTTCCGTGGCGATAGTGCGGGACATAATTTCTCCTGAAGTTAACAGCGGTAAGGCTCCCGCTCATTATAGGGAGCCGCAAGGCCATTGCCAGCCACAATTAATCCGCCAGCACGACGTGACGGGCGAACTCTTTCTCGCAATATTTGCACTTCAGTTGCACCGCGTCGTCGCGCGTTTTCACGGCAAAGCTGGAGGAGACCGGCTCGGTACGGCTGATGCAGTTGCCGTTCGGGCAGACCAGCACGTTCTCGATACGATCCGGCAGGCTCGGCTTGCTTTTGCCTACCACTTCATAATCGTCGATGCGGTTCACCGTCGCCTGCGGCGCATACAGCGCGAGCTGGTTCACCTGCTCGTCGGTCAGGAAGGTGTTTTCAATCTTGATTAAATCTTTGCGGCCCATTTCGCCGGAGGGCAGGTTAAGGCCGATAGTGATGCGCTGATCGGTTTCGGTAAGCTTAAACAGAGAAAGCAGCTTGAAGCCGACCTGCGCCGGAATATGGTCAATCACCGTGCCGCGGCGAATGGCTTCTACCTGAAGTTTATTGTCATGAGTCATGGGCTTCTCCTTACAGAGCTAAATCGCGATTCAGTACCAGCGCCAGCAACGCCTGACGGGCGAAAATACCGTTGCCCGCCTGCTGGAAATACCAGGCGTGGGGCGTTTTATCCACGTCGGTTGTGATCTCATCGATGCGCGGCAGCGGGTGCAGCACTTTCATATTGTCGCGCGCGCCCTGGAGATCGGCGGCGCGCAGCACAAACTGGGCCTTCACGTTGGCGTATTCCGACGGGTCGAGACGCTCTTTCTGCACGCGGGTCATGTAGAGAATATCCACTTCCTGCACCACATCCTCGATGGCGCTGTGCAGGCTCCACGGGATGCCTTTCTCATCAAGCATATCGAGAATGTATTGCGGCATCGCCAGCGCGTCCGGGGCGATAAAGCAGAAGCGGTTGCCGTTGAACTTCGCCAGCGCCTGCGCCAGCGAATGCACGGTGCGGCCATATTTCAGGTCGCCCACCATCGCGATGGTGAGGTTCTCAAGACGCCCCTGCGTCTCCTGGATGGTAAAGAGATCCAGCAGCGTTTGCGTCGGGTGCTGGTTGGCGCCGTCGCCCGCATTCAGCACCGGCACGCCGCCGGAAAATTCGGTCGCCAGACGCGCCGCGCCCTCCTGCGGGTGGCGCATTACGATGGCGTCCACATAGGTGCTGATGACTGAAATGGTGTCCGCCAGCGTTTCGCCTTTTTTGCCAAGCGAGGTGTTGCTGCTGTCGGAGAAGCCGACCACCGCCGCGCCCAGCCGGTGCATGGAGGTTTCAAACGACAGGCGGGTGCGGGTCGAAGCTTCAAAGAAGCAGCTGGCGATCACTTTGTGCTTCAGCAGCTCCGGCTGCGGGTTCGCTTTCAGCTTCGCCGCCGTCTCCAGCACCAGCTCAAGCTCGGCGCGGCTGAGATCGTTGATGGAAATAATATGTTTTTGATAAAGCGGATTAGCCATTTCTGTCTCCTCTTTAGGCCGGCGGACAAACGCTGGACAAAAAAAAGCCCCTCATTGAGGGGCTTTTAACAGCAATTCAGGAACGGAAAGAGCAACGGCCTGGCCGTCAGCTTTCTGACGACGCGGTAAGACAAATTGTCGAACACACTGGACCATGCTTCCCTCCGGCAAATTGCCCGGCATTATACGCATGTGCGTTTAGCTGACAAGCAGGAAATGCACACTTTGCCATCAGGAATCGATTGCAGTGAATATTAATGCGTTTTAAGTAAATAATTAATGCGTTTGTGCACCAGCGCGGTGCGCTTCACATCGCGTGGCGCTATCCAGACGATACTGCTACCGGCCACCACGCCTAAGATCTCCGGCAGGGCGTGATAATCCAGCACTTTCGCCACCGCCCGGCCATAGCCCGCCACCGTATGGACAAGGATAAATTCGCTGTTATGTTCAACGCTCACCACCATTTCCGAGATAGAGCGCGCCGCGTCCGGCGCGGGTTGCAACAGTGGGTTCAGGGAATAAATTTTTTGGCCTTTGGCGTTGCGGATTTTAATCACGCCGAGCAGTTTCAGCAGGCGTGAAACGGAGGACTGGCTGATATTGTCAAACCCCTGGCGCTGCATATCGCGCCGGATCTCCTCCTGGGAGCAATAGGTTTTATTGCTGATGAGCCGCTGGCACATCGCCATCTGCTCCTGCTCTTTTCCGGAATAATCACCGTAATCCTTCATGGACAGCCACTCCTTACGTTGATGAAAGTTGAAGAAAAACGATATTGTTTTCCCGGCCCGTGTTCAGGGGAACCACAATCACCTGACGATGCACGGGCTTTTTCAGAAGTGGGAGGCGTTTCATGCGGCGCGACGCCCCTGGTTGACAGCGCCGCAACGCCATGTATGGCTAAAACAGCGCGCCGAGGCTGAGCGCGGCCATGTTCAGCACCGTCAGAATCAATATGAGCGGCGCGACCCATTTCAGATAACGCACATAAGGCACGCGGGCGATAGCGAGACCGCCCATCACCACCGCCGAAGTGGGCGTAATCAGATTCACGATGCCGGAGGCGGACTGATAGGCGGTGACCACCAGGTCGCGGCCTACGTGGGCGAAATCAGCGAGCGGCGCCATAATCGGCATGGTCAGTACCGCAAGGCCGGAGGAGGACGGCACCAGAAACGAGAGCACCACTTCAATCCAGTACGTCACGTTAATAAATACCGTGGTGGAGAGCCCGGAAACCAGGTTTTCCGCGCTGTGCAAAATGGTGTGGGTGATCATGCCGTTATCCATCACCACCACAATGCCGCGCGCGATGCCGATGATCAGCGCCACGCCGAGCAGATCCCGCGCGCCGTCGATAAAGGTGCTGGTGAAGGCTTCTTCGCTCATGCGCGCCACCACCCCGGTGATAATGGCCGCGGCGAGAAACACGCCGGAAATCTCGCCCATCCACCAGCCGCGCACCGCCACGCCGTAAATCATCACCGCAAACGAGGCGGCGAAAATCACCAGAATGATTTTGCGCGTGGCGGTGAAGGGGAGCATCTCGCCGGAGCGGCTGCCGAGAAAGTGCGCGCGGTTAGCTTCCCACTGATCCGCCACCACAGAACGCGACGGATCCTGACGCACGCGGCGGGCGTAACGCATCACCCACAACACGCAGATAATCCAGCCAATCACCAGCAGCGCCACGCGCAGCCAGATGCCGCTGGTGAACGGAATACCGGCGGCGTTGGCGGCAATCACCGTCGCGAAGGGGTTAATGGTGGAGCCGAGCGTGCCGATGCCCGCGCCGAGCAGCACCGTGGCGGCGGCGACCAGCGGGTCGAAGCGCGCGGCCATCATCACCGGCACCAGCAGCGTATAAAACGGCAGCGACTCTTCCGCCATGCCGTAGATGGTGCCGCCTGCGGCGAACAGCGCCATCAGTATCGGGATCATCCACTCTTCTTTGCCGTGCAGCCGCTCGGTGACGCGCTCGATACCGGCGTCAATGGCGCCGGTTTTATTCACCACGCCCAGAAAGCCGCCGATGATCAGCACAAACAGCGCCACGTCGATGGCGCCAGCGGTGTAGGTCACATGGTTATAAAGGCCATCCACCGGGGCCAGCAGAATGGCGGTGATGCCCTGCGGATGGGCCTCGACGGGCGCGTACGTACCGGCGACCGGCACCTCTTTGCCGAGCGTGTCGTTCATCGCCATCTGGTATTTCCCGGCAGGCACGACCCAGGTGAGCGCCGCGACCAGCGCGATAAGCACAAACAAAATGGTGTAAGCGGAAGGAAATTTGAACCTGTGCATGAGGGTATCTCCGAAGCGGCGGGCGCACCGGCGGCGCGCCCGCAAAGGTTATTCGCCGAGCGTCGCCACCATCACGGCTTTGATGGTGTGCATACGGTTCTCCGCCTCATCAAACACAATGGAGCAGGGGGATTCGAACACGTCATCCGTCACTTCCAGCCCCTTCAGGCCGTAAGCGGCTTCGATGTCGCGCCCGACGGTGGTGTGCTCGTTATGAAACGCGGGCAGGCAGTGCATGAATTTGACGTTCGGATTGCCGGTCGCTTTCACCACCGCCTGGTTGACCTGATAGGGTTTCATCAGCGCGACGCGCTCGGCCCAGGCCTCTTTCGGCTCGCCCATCGACACCCAGACGTCGGTGTAGAGGAAATCGACGCCGTCCACGCCTTCATCGACATGCTCGGTGAGGATGATGCGCGCGCCGGTTTCCGCGGCGATGGCGCGGCACCGTTCGACTAACACCTCTTCCGGCCAGAAGGCTTTCGGCGCCACCAGGCGGATCTCCATGCCCATTTTTGCCGCACCCACCATCAGCGAATTGCCCATGTTGTTGCGCGCGTCGCCAAGATACGCAAAGCGGATCTGCGGGAGCGTTTTGCCTGGCGAATGCTCCAGCATAGTCATCAGGTCAGCCAGAATTTGCGTCGGGTGAAATTCGTTGGTGAGCCCATTCCACACCGGCACGCCCGCGAATTCGCCCAGCTCCTCGACGATCGCCTGGCCGTAGCCGCGATATTCGATGCCGTCATACATGCGCCCCAGTACGCGGGCGGTATCTTTCATCGACTCCTTATGGCCAATCTGCGAGCCGCTCGGCCCGATATACGTCACCTGCGCGCCCTGATCGAACGCGCCAACTTCAAACGCGCAGCGGGTGCGGGTGGAGGTTTTTTCGAAAATCAGCGCGATGTTTTTACCCACCAGCGTTTTCTTCTCGCGCCCGGCTTTTTTATCGGCCTTCAGCTGCATGGCGAGATCGATGAGGTACTGGATCTCGGCTGGGGTGTAGTCGAGCAGTTTCAGGAAGTTGCGGTTTTTCAGGTTGATAGTCATGGTGAAATCCTTGTTGCGTGAAAGCGGTGAGAAAACTTACTGGCGAATCAGCGTGCCTTTGTCGCCTGCGAGAATGGCGAGACCGTCGCCCAGCGCGCCGATGCCCGCGATGCCGCCGCACTGTTCGACGAAGGCGCAGCACGCGGCCACTTTCGGCCCCATCGAGCCTGCGTCGAAGTGCAGCTCCGCCAGCTGGGAAGGTGTTACCTGCGTGAGCGGACGCTGGGTCGGCTTGCCCCAGTCGGCGTACACCGCGTCGGCGTCGGTTAAAATCAGCAGCGCGTCGGCGTGTAACTGGCGCGCCAGCAGCGCGGCCGAGAGATCTTTATCGATAACCGCCTCGATGCCGTGGTAGCCGTCGGCTTTGTCCACCACCGGCACGCCGCCGCCGCCGTTGCAAATCACCAGGTGGTCGCGCTCGATAAGCGCCTGGATGGCGTCGCTCTCGACAATCCGCTGCGGCCGGGGCGAGGGCACCACGCGGCGGAAGTAAGGCCCGTCGGCTTTCATCGTCCAGCCTTTCTCCGCGGCGAGCTGGTCCGCCTGGGTTTTGTCATACACCGGGCCGATATATTTGGTCGGGTTCTTAAACGCCGGATCGTTGTCATCCACCGCCACCTGCGTCAGCAGCACGCTGACTTCGCGATCCGGCAGCTGATTTTTCAGCGACTGTTGCAGCAGGTAGCCGATCATTCCCTGGCTTTCGGCGCCCAGGATGTCGAGCGGGTAAGGCGTCACGTTCTGGTAAGCGCTGTTTTGCAGCGCCAGCAGCCCGACCTGCGGGCCGTTGCCGTGCACCAGCACCACGCGCCACTGGCGGGTGAGCTGAGCGATGGTGTGGGCCGCCAGTTCGACGTTGTGACGCTGAATGTCGGCCTCCAGCGGTTCGCCGCGTTTCAGCAGCGCGTTGCCGCCAAGCGCCACCACCAGCGTGGGTTTCTTCTCCATGGTGTTCTCCTTAAATGCCGTCGCGTTCCAGCGGGCAGCTCATGCAGCGCGCGCCGCCGCGTCCGCGGCCCAGCTCGTCGCCAGGAATCGGCAGCACGGTGATGCCGGCCTTGTCATATTTTTCGTTGGTCCAGGTGTTGCGCTCATAACCGATCACCACGCCGGGGCGCACGGTCAGCACGTTGTTGGCGTCGTTCCACTGCTCGCGCTCGGCCTCAAAGGCATCGCCGCCGGTGGTGATGAGCCGTATCTGATCGATGCCGAGCGCCTGCTCCAGGGCGTATACCAGCGTTTTCTCTTCGGTACGCGCGATGCCGCCGCGCCCGTCCGGCGTTAAGGTCCAGCACTTCACATCCGGGCGCACCACTTCGGGGTAGACGGAGAAGGTGTCGATATCGATATGCGTCATCACGGTATCGAGGTGCATACAGGAGCGGTGTTTCGGCAATTCCACGGCGATAACGCGCGTCGCCTGCTGGTGTTTAAACAGGGCGCTCGCGAGGAATTCCACCCCCTGCGGCGTGGTGCGCTCAGACATGCCGATTAATACCGCGCCGCGGCCAATGACTAATACATCGCCGCCTTCCAGCGTGGCGTGGTCGTAATTAATATTCTGGTCGCCGAAATATTTAATAAATTCGCCATCGGCGAAGGCCGGGTGCCAGCGATAAATCGCACGCAGATTATTGGTTTCGCGCTGGCGGGCCGGTTTCGCCATTGGGTTAATCGACACGCCGTTATATATCCAGCAGGAGGTGTCACGCGTAAATAAATGGTTGGGCAGCGGCTCCATAATAAAATCGTTGGCGCCGTGCGTATCGACCACCATATTATGAATCGAGGCCGGGATTTCGCTGAAGGTCAGCCCCCCGCTTAAGCGCCGCGCCAGCTCCCGGTGCGGCAGGTCGGCAAGCCAGCCGCGAACATCCGCGGCAAAAGAGGGCCCAAGACGGTATTCGGAGACCTGCGTCTCCAGCAGCCAGTCTTTCGCCTGCGGGATATCCAGCGTGCGGGTCAGGAGATCCGTCAGCAATAATACATCCACACCCTGGTCACGCAGAGTTCGGGCGAAAATATCGTGCTCTTCGCCCGCGCGTTCGACCGATAATACATCGTCAAACAGTAATTCCTGACAGTTCGACGGCGTCAGTCTTTTCAGGCTTAAATTAGGGCGGTGCAACATAACGCTGCGTAACTGACCTATTTCCGATCCCACGTAATGCTTTTCCATATTTATTCCTTCGCTAATTTTCAGAATAAAAACGGCGGCATTATGCGAAAGATATTCGCATAACGAGTTACCGTGCAGATTGAATTCGAAATAAATAGTAATGGAGCGCGAATTTGATTATGTGATGAATATCACGGGCGACGCGGTAATTTCATTATTCCGCCATAATAATGATGTATTTCATGGAAAGTTTAATTAATTTATCGGGTGATATGAATCACTACGCAGAATATACGGCGCTTATGCAGTGTTGTTAAAAATCTGTTTTAGGACAACAAATGGTCAGTGATATAACTTATTGAAAATAAGAAGATTTATTTTATTTATAATATGGTTATGCAGATATGGTGCGCAATTATTTTTGTTTGCTGGAAATAAAGCAAATAACTATGACGCCGACCTGCCTGTTTTCGAAGTCAGTAAAACGTGATAACCCCGTCTTTTTTCCGATAAAGGTTGATAAAACAGCGTGATACAGCGGCGCTGGAAATGGTATTCGCCAGGGTTATGCATAAAAGCTGCATAAACGCCTGGCGACTATTAACAAGCCGGTAACGGCTGGCGCGATAACCATGCGCTAAAACAGGTTTTGCCCATAAATCAGTGGCGCGCCGACGCGATTACTCGTATAACACAATAAAATGAAACGCTGTTTTATATAAGGAGAGGGCATGATTATCGGTAATATTCACGCGTTGGGCGAATGGCTGCCCGCGCCGTTCCGCGAAGCGATCGAGCAGGTAAAGCAGCAGGTGACGGCACAGACCGCGCCGGGCAAGTATGATCTGGACGGTAATCGCCTGTTTTTCCTGCTCTCGGAGGATATGACCGAGCCGCTGGCGGATCGCCGCGCCGAGTATCACGCGCGTTATCTGGATATTCAGATTGTGCTGGCGGGCCGCGAAGGGATGACCTTCAGCACGTTACCGCCGGGCGCGCCCGATACCGACTGGCTGGCGGATAAAGATATCGCGTTCCTGCCTGAAGGCGCGCAGGAGAAAATCGTGGTGCTGGAAGAGGGCGATTTCGTGATTTTCTGGCCAGGCGAAGTGCATAAGCCGCTGTGCGCGGTGGGCGACCCGGCCCCGGTGCGCAAAGCAGTTGTGAAGATGTTGATGGCGTGAGTGGGTTGTGGGGTAGGTAAGTGCCGCGCACCCATTATGCAATTATCAGCAAGGCGGGTGCGCGATGCTTACCCGCCCTACGGTGAGCATTGTTCTGTAGGGTGGGTAAGCGCAGCGCACCCACCATTCAGTTATCGGCAAGGCGGGTGCGCGATGCTTACCCGCCCTACGATAAGCGTTGTTCTGTAGAGTGGGTAAGCGAAGCGCACCCACCTTCCGGCAAGCCGCCTGCCCCGCGAGCTTACTCAGACAGCGTCGCCACCATCACCGCTTTGATTGTATGCATCCGGTTTTCGGCCTGATCGAACACGATACTGTGGGACGACTCAAACACCTCGTCGGTCACTTCCATGCCGCCTTTCAGGCCATACTCCTGCGCCATCTGCTTGCCGAGCGTGGTCTGATCGTCATGAAACGCCGGCAGACAGTGCAGGAATTTCACGTTCGGGTTGCCGGTCAGCGCCAGCATCTGGCTGTTAACCTGATATGACCGCAGCAGCGCGATACGCTCCGCCCATTTCTCTTTGGCTTCGCCCATCGACACCCAGACATCGGTATAGATGAAATCCGCGCCCTTCACGCCCGCGGCGATATCCTCGGTGAGGGTGATCCGCCCGCCGGTCTCTTTCGCCAGCGCCTGGCACTCGGTCACCAGCTCTGCGGCGGGCCAGCAGCTCTCTGGCGCGACCAGACGCAAATCCAGCCCCATCAGCGCGGCGGCTTCCAGCATCGAATTGCCCATGTTATTGCGCGCATCGCCCGCGTACACCAGCGTCATCTCATTAAACGCTTTGCCCGGCAAATGCTCCTGCATGGTCAGCAGATCCGCCAGAAGTTGCGTCGGGTGAAACTCATCGGTCAGACCGTTCCACACCGGCACGCCCGCGTACTGCGCCAGCGTTTCGACGATCTCCTGGCCAAACCCGCGATACTGAATGCCGTCATACATGCGGCCCAGCACGCGGGCGGTGTCTTTAATTGACTCTTTATGCCCAATCTGACTGCCGCTCGGGCCGAGATACGTGACGCGCGCGCCCTGATCATATGCGGCAACTTCGAAAGAGCATCGCGTGCGGGTTGAGTCTTTTTCGAAGATGAGCGCAATATTTTTTCCGGCAAGCTTTTGAACTTCAACGCCGTTTTTCTTATCGCTTTTAAGCGTTGCGGAAAGCTCCAGCAGCAGGCGGATTTGGGCAGGCGTAAAATCGAGCAGTTTTAAAAACGATTTCTGGTACAACGCAGACATAATATCCCTCACTGGCTGACGCCACTTATTGAATTAATATTCAACATATATGTATGAATATTCATTTGCAACCCCCGATGTTAAAACTTTGCGGTGAAAGGTGGAGGCATTCCCGCGGGTGTGTGAAAATAGAAGGTATCTGCCACACACTGAGGAACGAGCCATGGCAAACCCGGAATTACTGGAAGAGCAGCGCGAAGAGACGCGTCTGATTATTGAAGAGCTGCTTGAAGATGGCAGCGATCCTGACGCGCTGTACACCATCGAACACCATTTCTCGGCAGACGATTTCGACACGCTGGAGAAACTGGCGGTGGAAGTGTTCAAGCTTGGCTATGAAGTGACGGACCCGGAAGAGCTGGAGCTGGAAGAGGGCGGCGAAACCGTCATCTGCTGCGACGCGCTGAGCGAGTGCGCGCTGAACGCCGAGCTTATCGACGCCCAGGTCGAACAGCTGATGAACATGGCGGAGAAGTTTAACGTCGAATATGACGGCTGGGGCACTTACTTTGAAGACCCGGACGGCGAAGAAGACGAAGACGACGACGGCATGGATGAAGACGACGACGGCGTTCGTCACTAAGTCGCAGTTTGCGGCAGCGCGACGCTGCCGCATTTCAGGAACCCCGCATGAATTACGACGCACTCCTTCTCCCCGTTAAAAATTTCCTTCACTGCGCCACCCCGCAAGCCTGGATAGATGAAGCCAGAGCGCCGGAAAACTTACCGCTGCTGCTGACTGACCATATGATCTGCGAATTAAAAGCCGCGCAAACCGCGATGCTGCTCATTCGCCGCTATGTCGCCGATAAAAGCGGCTCTGACGAGCTGCTCGGCTGGCTACAGCCCTATGAAGATTTCACCTATCGCGAAGGGCCGGAGCCCGATTTCCTGGCGCTGCATAAGCGCATCGGTAAGAGCGTGATGCCGCACACCGACGATCCGTGGGGCCAGGCGCTCATCGACAGTATGGTGCTGCTCATCAAAGAAGAATTACACCACTTCTGGCAGGTGCGCGAAGTGATGCAGGCGCGTAACATCCCGTATGTCAAAATTACCGCCAGCCGCTATGCGCGCGGGATGCGACGCGAAATGCGCACGTATGAGCCTGCGACGCTGGTCGATAAGCTGATTTGCGGGGCGTATATCGAAGCCCGCTCGTGCGAGCGTTTCGCGGCGCTGGCGCCGTATCTGGATGATGACTTGCAGAAGTTTTACCTGTCGCTGCTGCGCTCGGAAGCGCGTCACTATCAGGATTATCTCGCGCTGGCGCAGCAGATTTCGCCGGATGACATCGCGCCGCGGGTGCAGGCGCTGGGCGAGGCGGAAGCGCGGCTGATTAATCAGCCTGACGCAGAATTCCGCTTTCACAGCGGCGTACCGGCGCGCGCCTGAGTCGTCGGGCGCAATAAAAACTATCAATACCAAAGGGATAAAGGATGAACTGGAATCACGTCATACTCTCCGCGCTGGTGGGCATCGTGCTTGCCGTAGTGGCGTCTGCGCTTTATAAGAAAGGCAAGGTCAACAAACTCGCGGCCGTCGCGATTTTTGTCGTCGGCATTGTGCTGTGGAATATCGCCGATATCGCGTGGCTGAGAAGCGCGAACACGTCGCCGGAGCAGGGCTTTGACGAGGCGTTTAACAGTATGCCGCTCTATAAGCTTCTCAAAGAGAAAGATCCGGCGTTCTACGCGCGCATGCGTGGACAGGCGCTGGAAATGGCGAAGCAGGGCAAAACGCAGCAGGATATTATCGACACGATGCAGGCGAATATGGCTGAGCTTGAGATGCAGCGCATTCAGTTCGCGCCGGATGAAGACGTTATCGCGTATATGCGCGTTAATATGGAACAGACCCGCGAAATGCAGCAGCACAGCGACGACGCCTGTTTCCGCTTCCTGATGCCGCAGGTCAAAGGCGGCGTGAACCCGGTTCAGATGCTGTCGAAAGACGTTATCGCGAAGCGTATGGATGTCGAAATGAAGCTGCTGTCAACAAGCTACGGCCAGAACGCGCATAAGGTGACGCCGCAGGAGCAGAAAATGGCGGAAGAGACGCTGGCGCCGATTGGTCAGTCGCTGGCGGCGAAATATGGCGACACGATTGAGGTCTTTACCGATCCGCAAAAAGGCGTCGGTCAGGAAAAACAGGTCTGCAATATGGTGCAGGATCTCTGGCATAACGTGCTGGCGCTGCCGCCGGAAAAAGCCGGGCCGGTTATCCGTATCTCCATGCAGCAATAATAAAAAAGCCGGGTCAGCCCGGCTTTTTTATTTCGCGGTTTCACGCGCTCAGAGCGTTTTTAACATTCGCACTTCGCAATCCACATGCCCGGTGCAGCCGAGCGGTTCCGAAATATGCGTGAAGCCTAAGCGTTCATACAGCGCGATCGCCTCTTTTAAAAAGGCGGTGGTTTCGAGATAGCAGCGGCGATAGCCTTGCGAGCGGGCGAAATCCATCGCCTGTAACGCCAGCTTTTTCGCAAGCCCTCTGCCGCGCGCGACGGGCAGAAAATACATTTTTTGCAGTTCGCAGATGTCCGTTTCGCTACAGACCAGCGGCGCAATTCCGCCGCCGCCCACCACTTCGCCGTCTAATTCAATCACCCAGTACGCGTGGCCTGGCTTGCTGTATTGCGTATAAAGCACGTCGAGATTGGGATCTGCGACGGTGTAGCCTTTATCCGCGGTCAGCCCGCATTCTGCGGAAACCTGGCGGATCACCCGGGCGACCGCCGCGTTATCCGCCGCCGTCATCCGGCGCATAATAATGTCTACCGGCGCCTCAACATTCATCATTTGCTCTGATGTCATCTGTTCAACATAGTGTTGTGCTTAATACCACTACAGGAAGAGTGACGCAAGCCCAGGAATATTGGCTGCTATTATTCTTTCCGGGCCTTTATTACACTAAAGTACGCACTGGATTAACCCTAAGATATTAACGGTTATAACGGCGCTTTTTTCTTTTTTACAGAATAAGGATTGTTATGTCGGACGATAATAAATTCCTGGCAGGGAATAAGACACACGCATTCTCGTTTCAGGGCAGCGGCGGCGGTTATTTCCCCGTCTGGCTGGTCAACATACTGTTAACGGTGTTCACCGCCGGGCTGTTTTTACCCTGGGCGATGGTGCGCGCGCGCCGTTATTTTTATGAAAATACCGAACTGGCAGGCGCCCGTTTTTCTTACGACGCTAAAGGCGGCGCGATTTTTGTCGGCTGGATCTGCCTCGCGCTTCTCTACGTGGTATTTGTCGTTAACGTCGTTAATGATAATACCTTTTTGACCCTCTGCATGGTGCTGCTGTTTATCGCTTTTGCGCCGTTCCTTATTATGCAGGGCCTGCGCTATCAGCTGCTGATGACGAAGCTTAACGGCCTGCGTTTTAGCTTTAAAGCCAGCCCGCTGCGCGCCTGGTGGGTGATGCTCGGCTGCCCGCTGCTGATTGCGATTCTGGTGGCGGTCGTGATGGGGCTGGTCTTTACGATTGCAGGCTCCAGCCAGAGTATGACCGGTATTGTTGTCGGTATCGTGCTGTCGGTTCTGGTAGGCCTCGGTGGAACTGCGCTGATGCAGGGCATTTACGCCGCGCAGTGGTACGGCCTGCTGGTCAATAACCTGCAGTACGGTAAACACCGTTTCGCCATCAACCTGAACGTAAAAACCTGCACCTTTATTTATCTCAAGGCGATGCTGCTGTTTGTGCCATTTATCACGGTAGCATTGATTATGCTGGCGCCATTGATGACTCAGATAATGCATTACAGTGTATATGGTATGAATAGCCAGGAAGAAATGCTTAGTTTTTTGATATCGCTGATCATGAGCGTTTTACTGCCGTATTTCATTTATATGATCGGCATCCTGGTCTGCTTTAGCTTCGCGTTCGTTAAAGTGCGTAACTACGCTTATCAGCAGATGTCGCTGGAAGGCGGGATTACGTTCCGCTCCACGGCGAGCGTCGGTTCTTTTGTCTGGATCATTCTGAGCAATTTCATGGTCTGCGGTATCACCTTTGGTCTGGCGTGGCCGTGGGCGAAAGTGCGCCTGACGCGCTACCTGCTGGAAAACACCCATGTTGACGGCGAACTGGATAACCTGGCGCTGGTCGATCACGACGAACAGCCGCGTAACGATCCGGCAAGCGTGCTGGGCCGTGGTTTCTCCATTCTGCCTTTCGCACTCTGAAAATAAGCTCAGGGCTACGGCCCGCTAAAAGCATAACGGCGCTCAGATGAGCGCCGTTTTTTTACGAAATACAGACATAAAAAAAGCCGGGTCGCCCCGGCTTGTTACTCAACTGACTTACAGCGCGCTAATGACGCCCTGTTGTTCTATCAGTTTGGCTTTCGCCTCGTGATAGCCCGCCAGTTTTTCGCGCTCTTTCGCGATAACGGCTTCCGGCGCGCGCGCCACAAAACCTTCGTTGCCGAGTTTGCTTTCGATGCGGCCGATTTCGCCTTCGATTTTGGCGACTTCTTTCGCCAGACGCGCCAGCTCGGCGTCTTTATCAATCAGCCCCGCCATCGGGATCAGCAGCTCGGCGCCGTCGATGATTTTGGTCACGGAAACCGGGCCTTTGTCATCGGCAGGCAGCACGGTAATGCTTTCAAGGCGCGCCAGCGTCTGCAGGAAGCCGCGGTTGTCGTTAACACGACGCTGCGCGTCCTGGCTGCAACCGCGCAGCAGCAGCGCCAGCGGTTTGCCCGGCGCGATGTTCATCTCGGCGCGAATATTACGCACGGCGATGATCGCCTGCTTCAGCCACTCGGTATCCGCCAGCGCCGCGTCGTCCACGCGGGAGGCGTCAAACGCCGGGAAAGGCTGGAGCATAATGGTGTCGGCGTCGATACCGGCAATCACTTTCACGCGCTGCCAGATGGTTTCCGTGATAAACGGAATGATCGGATGCGCGAGACGCAGCAGACCTTCCAGCACGGTCACCAGCGTGTTGCGGGTGCCGCGCAGTTCAGCTTCCGAGCCGCCGTTCATGACCGGCTTGGTCAGCTCCAGATACCAGTCGCAGAACTGGTTCCAGGTGAATTCATACAGAATGCCCGCCGCGATATCGAAGCGGAAGTTATCCAGCGCTTCACGGTACGCTTTCACGGTCTGGTTGAATTCCGCCAGGATCCAGCGATCGGCCAGCGACAGCACTTTCTCGCCGCCGTTGAAGCCGCAATCCTGCTCTTCGGTGTTCATCAGCACGAAACGGCTGGCGTTCCACAGCTTGTTGCAGAAGTTGCGGTAGCCTTCGAGACGCTTCATGTCCCAGTTGATATCGCGACCGGTGGAGGCCAGCGCCGCCAGCGTAAAGCGCAGGGCGTCGGTGCCGTGCGGCTCGATGCCTTCCGGGAACTGCTTCTCGGTGCGCTTGCGGATTTTCTCCGCCAGCTGCGGCTGCATCATGTTGCCGGTACGTTTCTCCAGCAATTCTTCCAGCGTGATGCCGTCGACCATATCCAGCGGGTCAATCACGTTGCCCTTGGATTTGGACATCTTCTGGCCTTCATCGTCGCGGATAAGACCGGTCATATAGACGGTTTTAAACGGCACCTGCGGCTTGCCGTTTTCATCTTTGATGAAGTGCATGGTCATCATGATCATGCGGGCAATCCAGAAGAAGATAATATCGAAGCCGGAGACCATCACGCTGGTCGGGTGGAACTGACGCAGCGCGTCGGTGTTTTCCGGCCAGCCGAGGGTGGAGAACGTCCAGAGCGCGGAGGAGAACCAGGTATCCAGCACGTCGTCGTCCTGGCGCAGCGCGATGTCCGCGGACAGGTTATTTTCCTGACGCACTTCCTCTTCGCTGCGGCCTACATAGACGTTGCCTTCGGCATCGTACCAGGCCGGGATACGGTGGCCCCACCAGAGCTGACGGGAGATACACCAGTCCTGAATATCGCGCATCCAGGAGAAGTACATGTTTTCGTACTGCTTCGGCACAAACTGAATATCGCCGTTTTCTACCGCTTCCACCGCCGGTTTCGCCAGCACGTCGGCACGCACGTACCACTGGTCGGTCAGCATCGGTTCGATAACCACGCCGCCGCGGTCGCCGTAAGGCACGGTCAGATCGTGCGGTTTGATCTCTTCGAGCAGGCCGAGTTCATCCACGGCCGCCACGATCGCTTTACGCGCGGCGAAGCGCTCCATTTTCTGGAACTGCGCCGGGATCTCGTTTGAGTAAACGTCAGATTCGTTGCCTTTGGTATCGTACACTTCCGCGCTTTCACGGATATCGCCGTCAAAGGTCAGAATATTGATCATCGGCAGGGCGTGACGACGACCGACTTCATAGTCGTTGAAGTCGTGCGCCGGGGTGATTTTCACGCAGCCAGTGCCTTTTTCCATATCGGCGTGTTCGTCGCCGACGATCGGGATGCGGCGGTTAACCAGCGGCAGCACGACATACTTGCCGATCAGATCTTTATAACGAGGATCTTCCGGGTTTACGGCAACGCCGGTATCGCCCAGCAGGGTTTCCGGGCGGGTGGTGGCGACCACCAGGTAATCTTTGCCGTCGGCGGTTTTCGCGCCGTCCGCCAGCGGATAGCGGATATGCCACATCGAGCCTTTCGACTCGCGGTTTTCCACTTCCAGGTCAGAGATAGCGGTACGCAGTTTCGGGTCCCAGTTTACGAGACGCTTGCCGCGATAGATCAGATCTTCTTTATAAAGACGGACGAACACCTCTTTCACCGCGTTGGAGAGGCCTTCATCCATGGTGAAGCGCTCGCGCTCCCAGTCCACCGAGTTACCCAGACGACGCATCTGGCGCGTAATGGTGCCGCCGGATTCCGCTTTCCACTCCCAGATTTTCTCGATGAAGGCGTCGCGGCCGTAGTCGTGACGGGTTTTACCTTCTTCAGCGGCGATTTTACGCTCGACGACCATCTGGGTCGCGATACCGGCGTGGTCGGTGCCGACCTGCCACAGGGTGTTTTTACCCTGCATACGCTGGTAGCGGATCATGGTGTCCATGATGGTTTGCTGGAAGGCGTGACCCATATGCAAACTGCCGGTGACGTTCGGCGGCGGGATCATGATGCAGAAGCTTTCCTGGCTCTCGTCGCCGTTGGGTTTGAAATAGCCCTGCTGCTCCCAGTGCTCGTAAAGCGGCTGTTCGATATCTTGGGGGTTATATGTCTTTTCCATTTCTACTGTGTCGTTCCGGGCGCCGTGAAGGTGGCCGTGGTCAAGTGGAAACCGGCGGCGCGATAGGCTTTGTAGCGTTCGCGCGCCAGTTGTTTCTGGGATTCGTCGTAAGGTACGAAGTCTACCACTTCATAGAAAGCAGTGGCAAAAGCTGCGAATTCCGGCAGCAGGCTTATCAGGAGCTCCCGCGGGCTGCTGCCGCGTTTTTGCGGCCAGGCTATTTCCACCGGCGCGCCGCCGCGCGGCCCTTCGCCCGCGAGATTGTGCGGCACGAAGCTGTCCGGGTCGCGCTTCCAGAGCGCTTCGTCGATGCGGGTGGCCTGGGCTTCGTCGACGCAGGCAATCAGGATGCGTTTCCCTGCGCGCCAGCGCGCTGCGGCAACGTCGCACACCAGTTGTTCGACGGCGTTCAGGCCGTCCACCGCGTCGTCGTTGTCCAGCAGGTAAAACGTTGCGTTCTTCATAAGCGATACCCGTGGTGTTTCACGTTGCCTCGTTGTTGGCTGCCTGTCTTCACCCTGATTCGGGGGCGAGCGAGTATTTTTAGCGGAATGGTGGTTTGTTGTAGGGTGGGTAAGCAAAGCGCACCCACCGTTTACCTTATCGCCAGCGTATATGACGGTTTTTGTAGGGTGGGTAAGCGAAGCGCACCCACCGTCTGTCAGCGCCTTACTCTTCGCCGTTGAACCCGGCGCGGTTCAGCAGGAACTGCGACAGCAGCGCGACCGGGCGGCCGGTGGCGCCCTTCGCCTTGCCGGAGCGCCAGGCGGTCCCGGCGATATCCAGGTGCGCCCAGTTATATTTCCGCGTAAAGCGCGACAGGAAACATCCGGCGGTAATCGCGCCGCCAGGACGACCGCCGATATTCGCCATATCCGCGAAATTCGACTCCAGCTGTTCCTGGAACTCGTCCGCCAACGGCAGACGCCAGGCGCGGTCGCCCGCCTGCTCGGACGCGCCGATAAGCTCATGCGCCAGCGGATTGTGGTTCGACATCAGGCCGGTAATGTGATGGCCAAGCGCAATCACGCACGCGCCGGTCAGCGTCGCCACGTCGATGACCACTTCCGGATCGAAGCGCTCGACATACGTCAGCACATCGCACAGCACCAGACGGCCTTCGGCGTCGGTGTTCAGCACTTCCACGGTCTGGCCGGACATGGTCGTCAGCACGTCGCCCGGACGATACGCGCGGCCGCCAGGCATGTTTTCGCAGCCCGCCAGGATGCCGGTCACGTTGATAGGCAGGTTCAGCTCAGCCACCATGCGCATCACGCCATACACCGCCGCCGCGCCGCACATGTCATATTTCATCTCGTCCATCCCTTCGGACGGTTTAATCGAGATGCCGCCGGAGTCAAAGGTCAGCCCTTTGCCCACCAGCACAATCGGACGGGCGTCCGGCTCGCTGCTGCCTTTGTATTCAATCACCGACATCAGGGATTCGTTCTGCGAGCCTTCGCCGACCGCGAGGTACGAATGCATCCCCAGCTCTTTCATCTGCTGCTCGCCAATCACGCGGGTGACGACGTTTTTGCTGAAGGAATCCGCCAGCTGGCGCGCCTGGGAGGCGAGGTAGGCGGCGTTACAGATGTTCGGCGGCATATTGCCCAGATCTTTAGCGGCTTTAATGCCGGAAGCGATCGCCAGACCGTGCTGAATCGCGCGCTCGCCGCTGGTGAGTTCACGGCGGGTCGGCACGTTGAACACCATTTTGCGCAGCGGACGGCGCGGCTCGCTCTTGTTCGTCTTCAGTTGATCGAAGCTGTAGAGCGTCTCTTTCGCCGTCTCCACCGCCTGGCGCACTTTCCAGTACGTGTTGCGGCCTTTGACGTGCAGCTCGGTCAGGAAGCAGACCGCTTCCATCGACCCGGTATCATTCAGAGTATTGATGGTTTTCTGAATGACCTGCTTATACTGACGCTCATCCAGCTCGCGCTCTTTGCCGCAGCCGATCAGAAGGATACGTTCTGACAACACATTCGGAACGTGATGAAGCAACAAGGTCTGGCCCGGTTTGCCCTCCAGCTCACCGCGACGCAGCAGGGCGCTGATATAGCCGTCGCTGATTTTATCGAGTTGTTCGGCGATGGGAGAGAGACGGCGCGGTTCAAAAACGCCTACGACAATGCAGGCACTGCGCTGTTTTTCCGGGCTCCCGCTTTTTACACTGAACTCCATGCACTACGCTCCTGAATCTTAAAGACAACGGCGGCGGCTACAGATAGAATTAACCACTTCGTAACTCGTGCTCCGCTGTTGCGATGACTTCGTGTTAATCTTAACGAATGTTGTTTTGGTTTCGGCTCGTCGGCAACGCTTGAAGCGCGAAGCCGTTAAGATAAGTAATCTTAGCGATCTTTTCGACGACTCAAGAGAATAAATGACGTTTAAGCCATGAAACAAGCGATTTTCCTGCAAAAAGACTCGTATTCACAGGCGTATTTAATGTGATAATCATAAGATATCTGGTTCGGGAGACGCTCAAAAGCCAACTGGCGATTTTGTTCATCCTGCTGCTGATCTTCTTCTGCCAGAAGCTGGTGAGAATTCTTGGCGCGGCGGTGGACGGCGATATTCCGACAAACCTCGTGCTCTCGCTCCTTGGCCTGGGCGTGCCTGAAATGGCGCAGCTCATCCTGCCGTTAAGCCTGTTCCTCGCGCTATTGATGACGCTTGGCAGGCTCTATACCGAAAGTGAAATCACCGTCATGCACGCCTGCGGGCTGAGTAAAGCGGTGCTGGTGAAAGCCGCGATGGTGCTCGCGCTGCTGACTGGCATTATCGCTGCGGTGAATGTGATGTGGGTCGGCCCGTGGTCGTCGCGTCATCAGGACGAAGTGCTCGCGGAGGCGAAAGCCAACCCCGGCATGGCGGCGCTCGCGCAGGGCCAGTTCCAGCAGGCGACCAACGGTAACGCGGTGCTGTTTATCGAAAGCGTGAACGGCAGCAAATTCAATGATGTCTTCCTGGCGCAGCTGCGCCCGAAAGGCAACGCGCGTCCTTCCGTGGTGGTCGCCGATTCCGGGGAACTCTCGCAGCGTAAGGATGGCTCGCAGGTGGTGACGCTCAATCAGGGCACCCGCTTTGAGGGCACCGCGATGCTGCGCGATTTCCGCATCACCGACTTTAAAGATTACCAGGCGATTATCGGCCATCAGGCCGTGGCGCTGGACCCGGACGACGCCGAGCAGATGGATATGCAAACGCTCTGGCAGGCGGATTCCAAATCGGCGCGCGCCGAGCTCCACTGGCGCCTGACGCTGGTGTTCGCGGTGATTGTGATGGCGCTGATGGTCGTGCCGCTCTCGGTGGTGAACCCGCGCCAGGGCCGCGTGCTCTCAATGCTGCCCGCGATGCTGCTGTACCTTATCTTCTTCCTGCTCCAGACCTCGCTGCGTTCCAACGGCGCGAAAGGCAAGCTTGATCCGCTGATCTGGATGTGGAGCGTTAACCTGCTTTATCTGGCGCTCGCCGTGGCGCTGAACCTGTGGGACACGGTGCCGGTGCGCCGCATTCGCGCCCGCTTTGCTCGTCGGGGAGTGATCGATGCTGGGATTTAGCGTTCTCGACCGGTACATCGGCAGAACAATTTTCAACACCATAATGATGACGCTGTTCATGCTGGTATCGCTGTCGGGCATTATCAAATTCGTCGATCAGTTGAAAAAGACCGGCGAAGGCAGCTACACCGCGCTTGGCGCGGGGACGTATACGCTGCTGAGCGTGCCGAAAGATATCCAGATCTTCTTCCCGATGGCCGCGCTGCTTGGCGCGCTCCTGGGCTTAGGGATGCTGGCGCAGCGCAGCGAGCTGGTCGTCATGCAGGCGTCCGGCTTTACCCGTATGCAGGTGGCCGCCTCCGTGATGAAAACCGCCATTCCGCTGGTTATCTTCACGATGGCTATCGGCGAATGGGTGGCCCCGCAGGGCGAACAGATGGCCCGTAACCTGCGCGCGCAGCAGATGTTTGGCGGTTCGCTGCTCTCGACCCAGCAGGGGATGTGGGCGAAAGACGGCAGCAACTTCGTTTATATCGAGCGCGTGAAGGGTGAAAACGAGCTCGGCGGCATCAGCATCTACGCCTTTAACGATAAGCGTCGTCTGGAGTCGGTTCGCTACGCCGCCAGCGCGAAGTTTGACGCCGAACATAAGCTGTGGCGCCTGTCGCAGGTGGATGAGTCGAACCTCAAAAACCCGCAGCAGATCACCGGCTCCCAGACGCTGACCGGCACCTGGAAAACCAACCTGACGCCCGATAAGCTCGGCGTCGTGGCGCTGGATCCGGACGCGCTGTCGATAAGCGGCCTGCGTAATTACGTCACGTACCTGAAAGCGAGCGGCCAGGACGCCAGCCGATATCAGCTCAATATGTGGAGCAAAATCTTCCAGCCGCTTTCCGTCGCGGTAATGATGCTGATGGCGCTGTCGTTTATTTTCGGGCCGCTACGCAGCGTGCCGATGGGCGTGCGCGTCGTGACGGGTATCAGCTTCGGCTTTATCTTCTACGTGCTGGACCAAATCTTCGGGCCGCTGAGCCTGGTGTACGGCATTCCGCCGATTATCGGCGCGCTGCTGCCGAGCGCCAGCTTCTTCCTGATAAGCCTCTGGCTGCTGATGAAACGCGCCTGATGCCTTGCGCACTCCCTCACTCGGGGGAGTGCGGTTCCTCTCTTTTCACGTTTGCCGGGAAGCCATGAAAAGACTCGCCTCGCTGTTACTCCTTTTCTTCGCCCATCTCGCCTTTGCGCCTGAAGCTCTCATCCTGATTTTGATAGTGGGCGCTTACTTTTATTTTCGCGATCCGCTGCCGTGGCTGGCCTTCGAGGGCGGCGTGTTTGCCGTGCTGGCGCTGCTTTTCGCGCTGCTCGCGCGCTACACAGACCGCTGCAGTCTGGCGGTGGGCGTGGTGACGGCAGGCTCCCCACAGGAGAAAGACGCCGACGAGGTGCTGCGCCTGTTCTCGCTCGGCGAACACCTTCTCTTTGCGATAGCCTGCGCCACGCTGCCGTATTTTATCCTGAGCTTTTTTATCTTCGACGGGCGCGTCGCCTTCTGGCTGCACACCGCCTTTCTGGCGGCCGTGTTAGTGGGTGTTCACTTTGCTGGCCGCTGGCTGGATCGCCTGCAAAAGCGGCGCGGCTACGGCGAATACGGGCTCTGACCGCCGCATGCCTGCGAAACGGCTATGCTTTGCATACCGTTCACTGATTCGCAGGAAACCATGTCCAGATTCTTTTTTGACGACCGTAAAAGCCTTATCAACGACGCCGTTGACGGGCTTCTTCTCACTGCCCGCCACCAGAATCTCACCCGCCTTGATATCGACCCGGCTATCCGCATCGTGGCCCGCCGCGACTGGGATAAAAGCAAAGTCGCGGTGATCTCCGGCGGCGGCTCAGGCCATGAGCCCGCACACGCGGGCTTTGTGGGTAAGGGAATGCTCACTGCCGCCGTCTGCGGCGATCTCTTTGCCTCGCCGAGCGTGGATGCCGTGCTGAACGCCATTGTGGCGGTGACGGGTGACCGCGGCTGCCTGCTCATCGTAAAAAACTACACCGGCGACCGACTGAATTTCGGCCTGGCGGCGGAGAAAGCCAAACGCCACGGGCTGAAAGTGGAGATGGTGATTGTTTCCGACGACGTGGCGCTGCCGGATAACAAACACCCGCGCGGCATCGCCGGCACGGCGCTGGTGCATAAAATCGCCGGTTTCGCCGCCGAACAGGGCAAATCGTTAAGCGACGTGCGCGCGCTGGCGCAGCAGGCGAGCGACGCGGTGAAAAGCCTCGGCGTGGCGCTACAGACCTGTAGCCTGCCGGGCAGCGCCGAAGACGGACGCATTAAGCAGGGCGAGGCGGAGCTGGGGCTCGGCATTCACGGCGAGCCCGGCGCCAGCACCATCAGCACCCAGAACAGCCGGGAAATTGTGGCGACGCTGGTGGAGCGCCTGACGCCGCAGGTGCCCGCCGACGCGCGTCTCGCGGTGCTTATCAATAACCTCGGCGGCACGTCCGCGCTGGAAATGGCGCTGCTGACCCGCGAGCTGTCGCGCTCGGCGCTGAAAGACCGCATCGACTGGCTTATCGGCCCCGCGCCGCTCGTGAGCGCGCTCGACATGAAAGGTTTTTCGCTCTCTCTGCTGCCGCTGAATGACGCCTTTATACAGGCGCTGAACGCGCCGGTGGAGACCGTGGGCTGGCTGTCGCCGGTGGCGTTTGGCGAACCGCACGCGCAGTCGCTCCCGCTGGTGCGCGACAGCGTTGAGGCCGCGCCTTCCGATAACCCGCGCGTGCGCACGCTCCTGGATCGCGCCACGGCCTCGCTTATCGCGCAGGAAGCGCACCTCAACGCGCTTGATGCGAAAGTGGGCGACGGCGATACCGGCTCTACCTTTGCCGAAGGCGCGCGGGATATCGCGCAGAAGCTTGCCAGTAACCAGTTGCCGCTGAACGACGCCGCCGCGCTGTTGCAGCTTATCGGCGAGCGGCTGGCGACGGTAATGGGCGGTTCAAGCGGCGTGCTGATGTCGATTTTCTTTACCGCCGCCGGGCAGAAGGTGGCCGATGGCGCCGCGTTGCCCGACGCGCTGCTGGCGGGCCTTGCGCAGATGAAGCATTACGGCGGCGCGGCCCCTGGCGACCGGACGCTGATCGACGCCCTGCAACCGGCGCTGGAAGCGCTAAGAGACAAAGGGATTGCCGCCGCCGCTCAGGCCGCGGAGCAGGGCGCAAAGGCCACCGCGCAGATGGGCCAGGCCAGGGCCGGACGTTCGTCCTACGTCGGGAGCGATAACCTCGAAGGGGTGGAAGATCCGGGCGCAGTGGCGGTCGCAGGCGTGTTTAAGGCGATAACCCAGGGCGGGTGAGTTTTTGGTAAGGCGGGTGTGGGGCGTGGCGTTAAGGCGGGTGCGCTTCGCTTACCCGCCCTACGGTGAGCCCAGGGTCTTGTAGGATGGGTAAGCGTAGCGCACCCACCATAAAACCCATCGCCACTTCCCGTAGGGTGGGTAAGCGTAGCGCACCCACCACATTAATACCCACCACCTCAATACCCACTTCCCCACCAGAATCAGGAGCATAGCCTTGCGCCTCGCTATGCTACCATTCCGCCTCTTCCCCCTTAAAAAGCGATGAGCGGCCCACTCTGACGGCGGCCTGCATTTTGACGGGTCATTTCGCCTGAGGAGACATCATGAAAGACGCCTGGCTTGCCGCCTGCGATACCACCATCCAGAACTTCGTCCGCGACTCCACGCGCCTTGAGCCGGGCGAGCTTAGCGTCGTGCCTGTCGACTATATCGATTTCCACTACCAGATAAGCCTGCGGCTGATTTTTAACGTCCGCACCGACACGGCAACCCAGGCGGGGCGGGTCTCCGCGGGCCTTAATACCGATGTCTGCCACTCGCGCACGGAGTATGAACGCGCTTTACAGGCGCAGACCAGCGCCATCCTCGCCCGCGACAAAACGCTGGATGACGCGCGGGCGTCGCTGCTCTCGCGGCCTTACGGCGACTGGAAGAGCGAAGAGGCAGTCTACTTGCACCCGATGCGCGTCTGCCTCACGGAAAACTGCAATAACTGTCACGGCAGCGGCTCGGTTAACTGCGGCCAGTGCCACGGCTCCGGGAAAACCTCCTGCTATGGCTGCGGCGGCAGCGGTCAGGTGATGCGCCAGCGCAGCTATTACGATCATTACACTAAACAAAACCGCACCGAAAACTACTACGAGAGCTGCCCCACCTGTTACGCCGGCAGGGTGACCTGTAACGGCTGCGGCGGCTCCGGTAAAAAACAGTGCTCACCGTGTAGCGGCACAGGCATGATTTCACACATTACGTCGCTGAAAGCGACCGCCACGCCGGACTACCAGCTCGTCTACCCGCAGGCCGACGTGCCGGAGTATATCCGCGAGGGGTTATACAAGGCGGGCGTGCCGTCGCTCGGCAGTTACGGCCCCGTTGCGCTGACGTACAACGATGTGGATTACGCGCGTCGCGACGTGCATGTCATGTATGACGCGAACGTGCCCTTTGGCCGAATGGAGAGCCCGCTGCCGGAAGCAGGCGAGGAGCCCATCCGCTGGATCCTCTACGGCGTGACGCCGCATATTCTCGACGCCGGGCACGTATTGCAGGCGCTGCTGAAAAACGATCTCGATATGCTGGTGCGCCAGGCGACGCCGGGCAAACGGCGCAACCCGCGTGTAGGGGCCGCCAGCCGTAAAACGGTGCAGACGTTTATGGAATCGGAAGCGCACCAGGCCATGCTTATCGAACATAGCCGCGGCAAGCGGGGCGACGCGCTACGGGAAGCGCTCAACCGCGCCTTCGCCACGCCATATCTTAACGAGGCGATCGAAAGCCTCGGCAGCCTTGTCAGCGCGGTGCAGCGCTGGTCGCTGGCGAAGTGGAGTGTATTTACGGCGCTGATGATCTATCTGCTGCTGCCGGTGGTAACGACCTGGCAGCGGCAGGGAATGATGAACTTTGATACCGGGCGCATTTACCTGACCGCTCCCGGCCATATTAATGGCGTGTGGAACGTGGAAGCCGGGCTAAGGGGTATCGCGATGGTGCATGGCATCCCGATGCTATGCATCGCGCTGGTAGGAACGCTGATGGGGTATCTGTGGCGAAGCCGCTGGCTGAACAAGCAGTTCGGCAAGCCGCTCACCGCGTGGGGTAAGCAGCAAGGAAGATTGCGCAGTCGCTGGCTGCTCGGCGCGTTGCTGTCGATGGTTATCGCCACCGCGCTGCTGCTGGTGGCTCCGGTCTGGATCTCGCAGGACGAGATGCTCTATGGCGTGGTGCCGGTGCACGAGGTGATCCAGCAAGTGGTGGAGCTGAGGCAGTAAGCGCGTTGCTGGCGGCGGCAGTAATGGCGGGTGCGCGCTGCTTACCCGCCCTACGGAGAACGTGCAGTGGTGGGATGGCGGATGCGCGTTGCTTACTCGCCCTACGGTGAGGCCCGGGTTTTGTAGGGTGGGTAAGCGAAGCGCACCCACCATCTCAATCGATCAAAAAAGGCGCCCCGCGGCGCCTTTGCTTTTTACGCTTACCAATCAGAAATCCGCTTTCAGCACCACGCGATAGCGCGCTTTGCCGTCGCGCACATGTTGCAGCGCCTCGTTGATGCGCGACATCGGGAACTCTTCGGTTTGCGGCGCCACTTTGGCGCGTGCCGCCAGCTTCATCAACGAGCGCAGCTCGTGCGGCGAGCCTGTCGCGGAACCGGATACGCTACGGTCGCCCGCAATCAGCGAGAACGCCGGCACTTCGAACGGCTTCATCACCGCGCCGACGGTATGGAAATTCCCGCCCCAGGCCAGCGCCTGGAAATACGGCATCCAGTCGAGCGACACATTCACCGTGTTGATAATCAGATCGAACTGACCGGCCAGCGCCTGAAGCGCTTGCGGATCGCGGCTGTTCACCACTTTATCCGCGCCCATCGCCAGGATCTCTTGCTCTTTCGACGGGTTCGAGCTGAACGCTGTCACTTCGCAGCCCATCGCGCGCAACAGCTTGATGGCGATATGGCCGAGACCGCCGATGCCGATCACGCCGACGCGGCTGGTGGCGGTAATGTGATGCTTCAGCAGCGGTTTGAATACCGTAATACCGCCGCACAGCAGCGGACCGGCGGACGCGGCGTCGATGCCTTCCGGCATCGGGATCACCCACTGCCAGTTCGCGCGAATTTTATCGGCGAAGCCGCCGCGGTTCAGGATGGTCGGCACGCTGCCGTGCTGGCAGTTCACCTGATTGCCGCTGATACAGGCGTCGCAATGTTCGCAGCTTGACGCCGTCCAGCCGATACCGACGCGCTGGCCCACTTTCAGGCCCTTATTCTGCGCGCTGCCGCCCAGCGCACTCACACGGCCAATCACTTCGTGGCCTGCAATCAGCGGATACGCCGACATACCCCATTCGTTATCGATCATCGAGAGATCGGAGTGGCAGATGCCGCAGTACTCAACCTCAACCTCCACATCCTCAGGCTTCAGTTCGCCTGCGTCGTACTCATAGAGCTCAAGCTCTGCGCCAGCTTCGTGCGCGGCGTAACTTTTGATGATAGTCATCGCGGTTTCCTTTGTTGTGGACACTGACAAGGAGTGTAGAGCATTACGCTACCCCGGCGCAGCCCCGCCCGGCCCTGACCGCTCATATCGTTAACAGTCGAACGATTAAGCGGGACTATTTCCAATGCCATGGGCCATTTTCCCGCGCCAGCGCCCGCCATCCGGCGAATATGTCGCCGGTTTCCCGCCCGGTAATGTGACTCCTGCGAATTCGCATCGCGACGTTCTTACACACTCACAGGAGTAAGCATTATGGATTCTCAATTCATTGGATCGGTCATTAATGCGCTGCCGCTGGAGCACATGATTGGCGGGCCGCTGCAGGCCATGATCAAAGCGCAGGTGCAGGCCAGCAAAGCGTATGCCGACTTCCTGCTTTCCGTCTGTATTAAAGACGGTAAGGCGGAGGCGGTGCAGTTCGACTACGACGAAACCGTGGTCGATGAAAAAGGCGTGATTCAGGGCGTGGTGAAAAAAACCATGCGTATCCCGCTGCTGGCGGCGATTTCTCACCCGAACATCAGCATTGAAGAAGGGACCATCGACTTCGAGCTGGAAGTCTCCCAGAGCGAATCCAGCAACAGCGAAACCGCGGCGGATGCGTCGCTGGAAGCGTCTGTGGGCTGGGGCCCGTTCAGCGTGAAAATCAGCGGGCGCGTCTCGCATAAAGCGCAGCAAACCCGCTCCACCGATACCCGCGCGAAATACAGCATCCACACCCAGGTGAAACGCCAGCCGCCGCCGGAAGCGCTGATGCGCGTGATCGACTTCCTGACCGATGCGGCCACGCGCCCGGCTATTTTGCCGTCCGAAGCCAAAAAGCTGGATGACAAAACGCTCGACGCCTACCCCGTTACGCCGGTCGCCCCGGCGACACCTGCGGGAAATAACAACACTGCCCCCAACCGGGTGCCCTGATAGCTAACCCTGAGGCTGCGTTGCAGCCTCATTTCTCACGGAGCGCACTATGTCACTGAAAGACTGGATACGCGGCAACCGGGAAACGGGGGCGGGAGGGGGGCAGACGTCATCAGGCACAGCGCCCATTCAGGGCACCGCCGCGGTAGATTCGCCGGACGATGCGGTTGTGAACCGCGCCGCCGCGCCGGATATCACGCCGCCGGACCCGGTTCCGCCAGGCCCTCCGCCAGGCGGAGGCACGCCGCCGCCGTCAGGGCCGTCGCCGCGCGGTATGCCCATCACGCTTGCGGATATCACCCGCGGGATGCAGCACGCGGCGACCTCCGCGAACCAGCTCATCGCGCATCAGTATATGCAGGCGCTGGATCCGTTCTTCGAGCACAGCGACGACGGGCGGCTGGTGCCGAAAGTCATTGAGATGGAGCTTGATGATAACCACCACTTCAAACTGCCGCTGGTGGCGCTCTCCACGCCGCGCGGACTGATGCTCGAAAAAATGAAAGTGTTCCTGACGGTGCGCACGGATGCGGTGGAACAGCAAAGCGCGCCGGCAGGCGTTTCTGATGAGGCGGTAGGGCGTTTTCACGTCAGCATGTCGCCGCAAAGCCGGGATAACCACGGGCGCGACAGCGACCATGTGGATATCGAAATGCAGTTCACCGTACTGGAGCCGCCTGAAAGCGTGATGCGCCTGATTGAGGAATACACCAATCAGGTTCTCCCTAAACCGACAGACAGGAGTAACGACAATGGCTAATATCCCCACCAACACCGGCATGCCCGGCGTGGAATTAATTAAATCCTTTGAAGGGCTGCGTCTGGATAAATACCAGGACGCCGTCGGCAAATGGACCATCGGCTACGGCCATCTTATTTTGCCGAATGAGAATTTTACCCGCGCCTTAACGCTACAGGAGGCGGAAGATCTCCTGCGCGCCGATTTAGGCATGACCGAGCGCGGTATTCGCCAGATGGTGAAAGTGGATCTCAACCAGAACCAGTTTGATGCGCTGGTGAGCTTCGCCTTTAACGTCGGCCTTGGCAATCTGCAAAGCAGCACGCTGTTGCGATTACTGAATCAGGGCAGTTATCGCGAGGCGGCGGATCAGCTTTTACGCTGGAATAAAGCAGGCGGTAATGTGCTCGCCGGATTAACCCGTCGCCGCGAAGCCGAGCGTCTTTTATTTCTGACCGCCCTCTGACGCGCTTATTTAAGGAATAACTTATGAAACGTTTTAAATACATGCCGTTCGGCATGGGGCTTGCTGCATGCCTTTTTGCGTTACCGGGTTATGCCAGCCTGCCGGAATGCGATGTGGTGGTGAATAACGCGAATCAGGAACTGGTGGCGCAAAATAAAAAGCCCGTTAAGGATGTCGCTAAACTCACCGGGTTATTACGCACGCTGAATAAAGACGACGTGCTGCCCCGTGAATATGTGACGCGCGATGAGGCGCGAAAGCTTGGCTGGAGCGGCAACCCGCAGGATTCATTGTGGAACGTCTGGGCGCTCAATAAAAAGCAGCTGGGCGGGGATCGCTACACCGGCGCGCCGCTGCCGGAGCCGGGCGTGTGGTACACCGCCGATATCGACAGCGTGCGGGGCATCAGCAGCGGTCGGCATCTTATCTTCAGCGCGCAGAGTATGACGCGCTATCTCTCGACGGATAACGATGCCAGCGCGGTTGTACTTCCTCCCTGCCAGTAACCGCCGCGGCCTCAGCGCCTTGTGCGCCGGGGCCGCTTTTCCGAGGTGCCGTTATGGCGGATCAAAACATTCATGAGCTGTTAAGCCAGTGTCTCGCCGCGCTCGCCGGATTGTTTGGCGGGCTGAGCGTGTCGTTCTTCTGGCAGCCTAAAAAACTGCATCAGCATGGCCGACTGGCGGCGGGGGTGATTATCGGCGCCATTAGCGTCAGCACCACGTTTACGCTGGGTGGGTTTATTTCGCACTGGCTGGGGATGAACTTCCGGGACAGTGATATCGCTATGGGGATCGGGTATTTCGTCGGCGCGCTGAGCGTCGGGATGATCGCCTGGGTCGCCAACTTTTTTAACCGTCGCGAAGGGCACGACATTTTGCAGGTGGCGGGCGAGCTTAAGCGTGTCGCCCGCGGCGTGGCGAAACGCGCGCCCGCGCGTAAACGCTCGCCCCGACGCCCGAAATCAGGAGAAACATAATGCCATCGATAAAATTACTGTTCTGGGCCGTGACGCTGATTGATATCACCGTGGCGATTGTGATTTTTATCAGCTCGCTGAACACAAGAATGCTGTTAATTCCGCTGTGGTATCGGCTCGGGTTATTAGTCGCCGCATTTGGTTTCGCGGCCCAGAGTGGGCTTAATTTGCCGTATTTACTGCTGGATAAAAATATCATGGCGCAGACCTTGCCCTTCTGGATATTAAAAGATATGGGCGTTGGACTGGTGGCGATTTATTATTTCTGGAACGTCATGAAAAGCCGTAAAACAACCGCATCTCCGCCAGGGCGTAAAAAAGCTATCACACCTGCCCGCAAAAAATCTCCGACACGTTCGCCCCGTAAAAAGACCACGCCATAACCATTCCCGGAATAGCTCACAAGGTTATTCCGGGAAATGGCCCAGGCTAAACGCCGCTGATTTCCTGCCACCCGGCGAATATGCCTGTTGCCTGCCTGAATTTATTTTATACCTGCGAGTTCGCATTCCCTTTTATTTACGTGCAGGAGAGAGATATGTTTACTATTAATCTGGTATCAGGTATCACCAAAACCCGCGTCATGTCCGGCGCTTTTGCCGCTACATTAATGGCGTTTTCTTTTAGTAGCTGGGCCCTGAATGGCCCCGCGTGTAATGTTCCGCAGCCGGGTGGTGAAGCGGCCTGGGCGGCGGCGCAGGATAACGCGGGCGGACATCTGGATAAATGCCATATTGATATAACAGATGACAAGCTTCGACAGCGTGTTCAGTCAGGTTATACAGGTTGCCGTAAGACGGGAACAGCGTCGACCTGGCTTAATGCAGAGGTGATGTGGAAAACGGTAGGTGGAGCGATTCAGGAATTTTGCCGCGAACCAGAGCCAACTGACAATTTCGTCATTTTAGAACCCCAGATGGAAGGAAGTGCCTCGGATATCGTTGGCAGAGGTTATCGTAAAAGTGGCTTCTTTAATATCAAGGGTGACGGAAAGGCTCTTGTTATTATGTTAAGAAAAAATGATAAGTGGCATGTATTAACCGGCTATCCGCAGTAAATAAACAGGGGCATTGTGCAGCGCATAATGCCCCTTAATCATTGGTAAAAATTCATCGTGTGTAGACAGTCAACAAATCAACAGAGCATTATTCATCCCCGGAATACAACATGGCCGCCTGGGTGCGATTCGTGACGTTAAGACGCCGGAATATCGACTCCAGATGGGCCTTCACCGTGCCGGCGCTGATGTTCAGATGGCGGCTGATCTGCTTGTTCGATTCCCCCGCCGCCAGCAGCTTAAGGATTTCACGCTGGCGCTCGCTCAGCCGCGCCAGCGCGCCGGGCCCGCTGTCCAGCAGCGAAATACTCTCCTGCGGGAAGCACAACATCCCCATTGCGGCGGCGCGCAGCGTCTGGACGATCGCTTCCGGCGGCGAATCGCGCCGTACAAACGCCGCCACATGATGACGCAGAAACAGCCGCAGCAACGCAGGCTGGCACTGATTTACCAGCAGCACGACCGGAAGGGCCGGGTGACGCTGCGCTAAATCATCCAGCAAATCAATGTTTACGCTTTTGCCTGCATCACCATCCAGCAAAATCAACGAGGCCGGAAAATAACCGAGTGTAGTATCAATCTCATCCGGATTATTTAATCCGCAGATGGTTATTTCTGGAATAAACTGCTTCAACACCGATGCCATTCCTTCAATAAATATTGATTGCTTATCAACCATTAACACATTCATTGTGAATCTCCATGCAGTAGCGCTCGTTGGGGAGTCTATTAGCAGAAAGAGTATTCAATGAGACGAAAAAAATAAAAGAGGCTATTTGCCCTAGGTCTTTTTACCGATGGCATCAATGGCATAATTAAAAAGGGTAAAAATAATTAAAGAAATATCATATATAGAGCGACACGGTTTTTTGTCTGTTTATTTGTGGCTGATTTTTATAGAAAGATAAAAAGGGTATTTAACGATTTATCTGTTATTAACCAAACCGGATGCGCTTGCTTAAAGGCTGCGGCATTATTCAGCTCGCCGGGACATTGATCCCGGCATGTGAATAGCGTCACAACCTGAATATGAAATGCGTTTTAGCGCTTTACAAGCAACCCATTCAGCCAATGCTCGCGGCGCTCCGGGCGTTTATCCTGCGTCACCCACAACGCCTGTGGCGACAGCTCAGGAAAGGCGGCCAGCAGCGCCATCAGGCGGGCTTCGTTCATATCGGTAAAACGCCGCCCCTGCTGTTCGCGCTCGCCCTCGCCATATTTAAACGAGAGATACCAGACGCCGCCGGGCTTCAGCGCGGCCGACAGCTTTTGCATGGCAACGGGCAGTTCGTCATGCGAGAGATGCAGCAGCGACGCGCAGCACCAGATGCCGTCGTAGCGTTCCACCGCAGCAAGATCGCTAAACGTCATCTCCTTTACCGGCAGGCCGCTGTGCGCCCGCGCCAGCACGACCAGTTCGCCGCAGGCGTCGAACGCCTCAACCTCGTAGCCCATCTGACGGAACGCGAGCGCATCGCGCCCGGAGCCGCAGCCTGCGTCCAGAACGCGCGCGCCCGCAGGCAGGTGCGGGGTGAATGCGTCATATAACGAGGACATATCGACCGCGACGGTGCCCTCGAAAAACTCATGCGCGTTGGCCTGGTAATAGCTCTGCGTCATCAGAAAATCAGCTCCTGTTGCTGCTCGGGCGCCCACTGCCGTAGGCGGTTCGCAAAGGCGGCGTTCCAGGCATCCTGCAAAAAGGTTTTACGCTGGCGTTCATTATTACCCGTCTGGTTAATGATTGCCTCATGCAGCGGCAGGCGGCTGTTAATAAAGTATTCGTTTCGGGCATGCAGCCGTGCCAGTAGCGCAAGCGTGGGGACGCGGGCGGTTTTGCCGTTTTCGCCGCGGTTACAGCTGCGACACGCAAGCACCAGATTCCAGACGCCGTTGAGGTTAACGCCCGGCAGTTGGGCGGCGAGCGGCAGAAAGTGGTCGACATCGGCAAGCGTCGGGTGGTGTTTCTCAAGGCTGATGGGCGCGTTGCAGTAAAAACAGTGGCCCTTCTGGTAGCCGTTCAGGCTGTTGCGACAGCTCGTCAGCGCGATGCGCGATGAGCTTAAGCGGGTGAAGAGGGTTTCCTGCTCAGGGTCGTAATGGACATCCAGCAACTGCGGCGGCAGGTTCATCTGCCAGGCTTTTTCGACCAGCCGCCAGCGGGCGTCGGTTTCATGCGTAAGATTCGCGAACTGCGTGGTTTCCGTGAGGCGATAAAAGTCATCGGTCAGGCGGATGGCTTTGTGGGCGCGCTGTTCGTTGATGAAAAACGGTTTCGCGATCGGCCCGCCGCTGACATTGTGAAACGCCTTCAGCACGACGTTAAACCCGTGCCTGACCGTCGCCTCGATAAGCTGCCCCTGCGTTATCTCCTGCTGGTTAAACTGCTGACAGGCAAGGATGAACTGACCAGGACGCTTTATGTTGAGGATTTGCTTAGGCGCTTCTCTGAGGTGCGCGCAGATATGCGTGCTAAATGGCAGCGCCAGGTCTTCGAGCTTCACGAGGCTGTTTTCGCGCTTCACCTCGTACAGCGCCTGCGCCAGCGCGAACTTGTACGTGGCGAAGTTGTTTCCAAAAAGGATCACGCCGCGCCAGTAGTTTTCCGGCGTGGGATCTTTCTCGAAAAAATCCATATGTTGTCCTGTCAGGGGAGGAGAGGGCGAGCCGCATGGGTAGTGAAGCCCGTTACGGGATCACATAACAAATGAAAGGTGATGTAAACCTGCAAATGATTGTTTTGATGAATTTGTGAGCGGGGAGAAGAAGGAAAGGATGGAGAAAGGAGGAGGCGTTATGCTGAAATTTTCAGCACTCGACAGGACGGCGCAAGAGCGCTGCTTGCATGGCGGCCCCTGACAGGTATAATCCCAACGTTTTCCGCATCCCTTCCGTGCCGGAGTGGCGAAATCGGTAGACGCAGTTGATTCAAAATCAACCGTAGAAATACGTGCCGGTTCGAGTCCGGCCTTCGGCACCATACAAAGCTTTTTTCAAGTCTACTAACGTCTACTTTAGTCCATAAAAACAGTAAGTTAAGCAGGTTTCTGGCTTTTCTTAGTCTGTACACGTCTACTCAATTCCTTGAACATATACCAACTGATGATGGTATAACTGATGGTATTCCCGGTTCGATTGATTTTGGTACCAACACTGGAGGTATCAACTGATGGCACTCACCGATATCAAAGTTAGGACTACCAAGCCCTCCGACAAACCCTTCAAACTCACAGATGGGCAGGGTATGCACCTGCTGATCAATCCCAATGGTTCAAAATACTGGCGACTCCAATACCGTTTCGGGGGCAAACAGAAAGTTTTAGCATTGGGTGTTTATCCAATGGTCTCTCTTGGTGAAGCCCGCAGGAAGCGAGATGAAGCCAAAAAGTTGGTATCTGATGGCATCGACCCTTCTGAGAAGAAAAAAGCAGATAAGATTGAGCAAAGCGAAGCCTTGACATTCGAGGCTGTCGCAAGGGACTGGCATACTGCTTGTAAAAGGAAATGGTCTGATTCCCACAGCGAGAGAGTTCTAAAAAGCATGGAAGATGGTCTCTTTACTACTATTGGTAAAAGAAAAATATCCGAGCTTAATACCAGAGATCTTCTTGCCCCTATCAAGGCTGTTGAAGCTTCCGGGCGACTGGAAGTTGCTTCCCGACTACAGCAAAGAACGACGGCAGTAATGCGATATGCTGTCCAGAACGGGCTGATAGATTACAACCCTGCTCAGGAGATGGCAGGAGCTATTGCTGTAGCCAAAAGAATCCACAGGCCTGCTTTGCCATTCGAACGATTTTCAGAACTCTTAGAACGAATTGATAACTTCAAAGGTAGGAAACTCACGAAGTTAGCCGTAAAGCTGACATTGCTCATTTTTATCCGTTCCAGTGAACTCCGATTCGCAAGATGGTCGGAGATCGACTTTGAAAATGCGATGTGGACTATCCCTGGAGAACGCGAGCCATTGCCAGGAGTCAAATATTCCCATCGAGGCTCAAAAATGAAGACCCCACACCTCGTGCCGTTAAGTCGTCAGGCCTTAGAACTTCTAAAAGCAATCAGAGAAATCAGCGGTGAATGCGACCTTGTATTCATTGGCGATCATGATTTCAGAAAACCTATGAGCGAAAACACAGTCAACAAGGCACTAAGGTCGATGGGTTATGACACAACTGTTGAGGTATGTGGGCATGGTTTTAGAGCGATGGCTTGTAGTGCTTTGATCGAGTCAGGAAAGTGGTCGAGAGATGCTGTTGAGAGGCAGATGAGCCATCAGGAGCGGAACTCCGTTCGTGCCGCATACATTCATAAAGCTGAGCATTTGGACGAGCGTAGGTTGATGTTGCAGTGGTGGGCTGATTATCTTGATGAAACAACTGAGAGAAGAATTGCACCTTTTGATTTTGATAACTAACTGATTTTAATTAATAAAATGGCGTGCTCAATAAAAAATTGAGGCGCTATTTTTTTATTTTCGATTTATGTGCTATTACGAAGTAAAACTTTTTACAACGGAGTGGCATTAATGAAATCTTGGGTAAAAATGAATAGTTGGACATCAGAAGACACCAAAGCAGTGAAAACATGGTTTGATTTGGATAGATATCGAGAGTTTGAAAACATTTCAATTAATATGCTTTACCATGAAATATGGGCGAGGACATATTTCTTCAAACCAGTAATAGAAGAAGGAATGCATAAAACAGTATTGAAAAATTATATGCAGATATTAGAAGGTAATCCTTTTCTCATCAAAGAGAAAGACTTGAATTATATGGATGCTGAAAATAAACTTTATCAACCGCCATACTTTTTTATAACCACGGTAGATCGAATAGCTAATATCAGTTTTGCTTGTATGAAAAAGGCTTTATTCATAAGAGCTAATTCAGAACAATATAAGATTGATTCCACTATTGAGAACGAATACATATCCGAAAAAATCCCTGAACAGTTTCCTACTACAATTATGTTAGAAATCGATCTTGCGGCTGGAAGTGATGATGAGATAGCAGAGGCACTGCGAATATCATTACCACAATGGCGAAAAGTTAAGGGTGTAAAACCTGCACCGCTTGATGCAGTAAGATTTGGTTATGGGACAATAAAAAAGTTAATGAGCTATAGAATAATACCAATGCTTGATTTACTTGCTTGGTCAGAAAGAAAAAAAGTGCATCTGTCAGATGATAGAATATCACGATTGATTTATAGAGATGAAGATGACGATAAGGTAATTAGGCAAGGGTATCATATTAGAGATGCAGACCGACCTTTAGCTATGAAAGTAGTAGAAAATGATTTTTTACGCCAATTCTACTTTTTTATAAATAAAAACAGACATATTAAAGAGATGAGCGTTTATGATGTAATGAAAATTACAGACACCGATTGATTATGTTGTAATGGTTGATAAATATATTTTAAGAAAGATTTTACTGGAAATAGACTATTTTAATGATTTGAAATGCAGTAACGATTATGCGAGATATGACAATTTTTTTCACGGTATGATTGTGCTATTATATAACAGTGAATATTATGATGGATTATCCAATGGCGCTAAGTGTCGATAATATAAGAGTTTTTTCAAGGGTGTTCAGCCGCCCAGTTTTCGAGGCTTTAGCCAAGGGAAGAGAACCGTCTAATGTCTTGGATTTTGTGTCTTTCTCTGATGAAATGAAGCAGGATGGGCAACCATTACATACATTTTTTAGTGAATGTTATAAAGAGTTATCCAGGAATTATAGAAATGAGTATGTTTACAAAACAGAAGTAGCAAATCGAATAGTTTTTGGGAGGCATAGTCCCCGGACCTCATCATTATTAAGTGAGCTTCATGTCGGAAAGTCTATTGTTGATATTGCAATTTTTAACGGAACATCTACAGCGTATGAAATTAAAACGGAATATGACACCCCGCGTAGATTGCAAACTCAAACCCCAGATTATTTAAAAGCTTTCGATAAAGTTTATGTGGTTACTCATCCAAATTTATCTGAAAAATATGCTGAGATTGTTCCAGATAAAGTTGGTGTTATTGCATTAAATAATAGAGGTAGCCTTAAGATAGTTAAAAATGCTGAGTCAAACTTAGCTAATGTTGATATATTATATATTTTTCGTATGCTGAAAAGAAGTGAATACCTTCCAGCAATAGAAAAATTCATTGGCGAGAAGATCAATTTACCCAACGGGCTTATTTATGCATTCTGCGAGGATATATTTAAAAAAATTCCTCAGGATTTAGCTCACAATATTTACATTAATGCAATGAGAGGCAGAACGACAAGTGATGATATTGTAAGCTTTGTTAATTGCCTTCCTAGTTGCCTTCGTGTGTTGGGAATGTCATCTGCTTTATCAAGTGTTCAACGTAAAAAGATCCTCACGGTTTTGGGGATAGTGTAGAGATGCTTAACTTTATGTGATCATTGTTCTCTCTGGAGGGAGTCATATGTATAGTCCATATCTATATGGTCGTGGTTCTGAGCTGTTAGCGCTAAGAGAATTGGCAGCAAGTTGTACTAATGCTGAGTTGTTTATACCGATAATTGAACCTGTGCTAACCAAAACCGATAAACTTATACGTTGTTTAGAGATACTTTCAGAGAAAAACAAGAGGGTCATGTTAGTCATCAATCCAAAACAACATGAGTTTAGTAAAGATATAGAGGCTCGAAGAAAATTTGTAGCAACGATTAAAAATAATTTAGATAAATGTAAAACGCTTATCCCCACCCTTATAGTTGACTCAAGTGTAGCAATTGAAACCCTTAATGGTTTCTTAAAAGCATTTGAAGGTTCAAATGTTGCTTTAATATACAACAAGCCAAGTATTAGCGATGTGGAATTTTCCAAGTTAACAAAATTAAAATTTATTGAATTTCATATCACTATTGATGGTAATGTTACCGATTTTCAATTTAATGAAATCCCTAAAAATAAACTTATTGAAGTGAAAGATAACTTCGTCAAATTAGATAAGAATGCAGATTACTCTGGTCAAGAAGTTTTCACGGATAAACATAAAAAAATTGGTAAAACAGTATTAGGTATCGGTGATTTCACTATAGTCGGGAAAAAACTTGAGATTGGTGGTGGCAAGGCTGGTGCCGTTGCATCTCATTTAATTTATAAACATCCTGCAAGCGGTGATATATGGATAGAACATTTTGTTTCGAATGACACTGATAGAGACATTGGCGACGTAGCGTCAAAATTCTTACAAATGACAGATAAAATTGAAAAGGAAGTTAGAACAAGGGCCACAGAGTACGGCTCTAATAAAGCATTAGAAAAATATAACGAGCATTATAAAAGCAGAACGTTTCCCGGTTTGGGGAAAAATAAAGAATACCAGATTAGACACCACATACAGCACATAATTGATGTAATATCAGGAAAAATCTGACAGTAAAGAGGCTATTCTATAGCCTCTTTTTAGTTTTGTTTAGAGCTTTTTTATTATGAATTTTGGATTCGATTATATTTTTTTCTCTTTTAGCAGTGTGTATGTTATTTAATGTAATGGATTTTTTTGTCAGATCTTGATAGTTCTCTGTGAATATATTTTCAGATATAGCAAATGAATTATCTTCCTGTTTTGTTAATATTTCTTTGCCGAGCATATAACTAATTAAAGAGGTTATTTCATCTGGTATTATCGTTGTTCGTTCAATTATATCATCAAATAGAAGTTGTAAGAAATCAAGATATTCTCTTGGCGTTAGATTACATAGGTATTTATCATAGAATTCATAACTACCAAGTTTGATTAATTCACTTCTGAAAAGATGTTCATTACTATAATAATACACTCTAACGTGGTCTATGTTCCCTTTTATATCAATCATTTTTGGGTCCTTAATAATTATTGTTATAATAAAATAACATGTCAAAACTATTATGCAATAGAATTTAGAAGGTTTTTATTATAAAAATAGATTTTTCAATCTAACTCCTTATTGAAGAAAAAACATAATTAGAGGCTGTCTTAATACGCAATTGAACAGATAGTTATCTTCTCTAAGCTCAAATCTAGTGAGTAAAGGTTTTCGATCTTGTGAAAATTTAGGTGAATGAAAGAACTGTTTTCTACCTGTAGCCTATTGATGTGAGGGTTTCGGATGTTATGAAACTCTCAGATTCTGAGTGATATGAATCTCCAGAGACTCATAGTTTCGAACCAAGGATGGCTCTGGTGTTCGTAATCTCGCTTCATCCATTCGAAATTCATTTGTACTGTATCCCTGTAGAAACAACAGAGGACATACATATGGAAAATCAAGCTCGTCTCATCCGTTTACCAGAAGTCATGAAGAAAACTGGATTTGGTAAAGCGTGGATCTATCGTCTTATCAGCCAAAATAGGTTTCCACAGCCAGTAAAGATCGGTGTTCGTGCTACCGCTTTTGTCGAAAGCGAAATCGATGAATGGATTCAATTAATTATCGAAAATTCAAGAAAGCATGTCGCTTAACAAAAATGCTGCTTCATCGATTTTTAACTTTTGATAATGCATTAAGAAAAAGAAATTTACAGATGTTGTGAGTTTACGTATTGGGTTTGAAACAACGAGGCTTTGTAAAGTTTGCATCTGAAAAAAAGAATATATTTGACGTAATTCTTTACCTTTTTTTCTAGCAGAGCTTTTGCTATAAGGCTTGAAGATGGTTTTCTTAATATCGGGTATGGATACATATTACTAGCCGTACCTGTTTATTTGACGTCAAATAAATTTTTCCATGCCATTAATATATATACCAAATAAACTAAAGTCATTGTAAAAAATTTGAATTATTTTAAATTGGAATATATTTAATAAGTGAGAGTGATATTAATTTGTAAAGAATGAGGTCAAAATGGGATATAAAGTAAAGAAATTCATCATGAGTAATGGGGAGCGAGGATGCCTGATCCTTGATAAAAATAGTAATCTACCAGCTTACTATCAAAATCTATTTCTTACTACAGACATAAGAAATAGAGGCGCAACCGCCTCAACTATGGAAATAGTTGCAACTAACTTACTAATTTTTAGTAATTTCTTAGATAGTAGGAAAATTAATATAGTTGATAGAATTGAGCTTAAAAAGTATCTCAGCGTTGCAGAAATAGATGATCTGGTAAGATATGCGAAACAAAGATTCGACAGACAGAAAATTATAAATATAAAATCAGCAAGTAATAGGTTTATTGCGAAGAGAACCTTTAGTTATAGAATACACGTTTTTTCACGCTACCTTAAGTGGTTATGTGGATTAGTTCATTCGTCAAAGGGGATTCATGCAAAGTATGAAGTAGACGTATTTATTGAAAGTATCAGAGCACATATTCCAAGAAACAGTTCATTGAATATGAATGAAATATCTGAAAAATCGTTAAATGAAGAAGAGATCAAAGTGCTTTTCCGTCTATTGGAAATTGGCGGGATTGAAAACCCTTTCCATAAGGAAGTACAGGTCAGGAACAGACTAATATTTACCTTGCTCTTAAATTTAGGTTTAAGGGCTGGAGAGTTGCTCAATCTTAAAATAGATGATTTTGATCTCAGAGACAACACTTTGAGTGTAGTCAGAAGACATGATTCAAAAGAAGATGGAAGATCTTATCAACCATTAGTAAAGACTGGAGAAAGGGTTATTCCGTTATCTGATGAGTTAGCCTGTGAAATTTTTGATTACATAAGCAATAGCAGAGAAAAAATGACAAAAAGGAAAAAGCATAATTTCTTATTGGTGGCTCATTGCACCGGAAAAAACGCAGGAGAACCCTTAAGCATTTCAGCTTATGAGAAGGTGATATCAACACTGAAACGAGCAAGTCCAGAGCTATATAATCTTTCAGGCCATAGGTTAAGGCACTCTTGGAATTATATGTATTCTAAAGGAATAGAAGGTGCTGAATTAGAATATAGTAGAAGGAAAGATTTAAGGAATTATCTAATGGGTTGGTCAAAGGAGTCAATAATGTGTGATAGATACAACTATAAATATATATCGCAACAAGAGAAGAATGTCGTCCTAAAGATCTATAAATCGGTAAGTAAAATAATTAGTGGAGTTTAGTATGGAAAACAAATGTATTGAAAGTGAGCAAATCTTTTTTGCTAAGATGAATAGGTATAGTTTCAAACTGTCAGATAAGAAATGGCAACTGGATAAAGAAAACTGCGTATACCCTCATAAAGTTGTAGATAGAATGCCTACAAAAATGAAACTTAGCTACTTAAAAACATTGGCTTACTATGCGTCTGAATATAGTTCTTTCTATATTCAAAGCATTAACAATCTATTTTATAAGTGGTTTGGTGCGATGACTATCGATACTATTGATGACAAAGCCATATATCAATTGAATGTTTATTTAGGTTCAGCGAGAAACTATAAGCTAAACATAGTTAAGGCCTTCATCACTAAATGGAAAAAACTCAATTACCCTGGAGTAGAAGCGACTGCCCTTAGAATGTTGGAGAAAATAAAAATCATTCCAAACCAAACAGGAGAGGCAGTTAAAAGACGAGATCCAAATAAAGGACCTTTAACTGAAACGGAACTAAATTATATCCTTAACTCTGTTAGCAAATTTTATCTTCAGAAGAAAATTCAACGCTTCTTATATTGTTATATTCTTCTGTTGGCAATAACAGGAAGAAGGCCATTACAATTAATCTCTCTAAAAGCTAAGGATCTCATTAAAAATGAGAAAGGGTATTTTTTAAATGTACCAAAAGTAAAACAAAGGAAATCATTCAGAAATGAATTTAACATGGTAATGATAGAAAAGTTCTTATATGACAGCTTATCAATGCTAATTAATGAAAATCAGGTGTTTGTAGAAGATAAATTTAGTGTTGGGATTAATAACTATAGAAGCGAATTGCCAATCTTCATGGATTTAGACAAGATTACGGAAATAAAAAGAATTGAGGATTTTCTATCTGATTTAACAACAGATTTTTTCCATATGAAAAATTCAGTCATGTCAAAGCTATTAAAACGCTTTCCTTCAAAATTCGATGTTAGATCAGAAAGGACTAACAGCTATATAGAGCTTAATGCCAGAAGATTCAGATATACATTAGGGAGTCGACTGGCTAATGAAGGAGCCTCAATTGAGGTGATTGCTAAAGCGTTAGATCATAAATCAGCAAACTCTTCTATGATTTATATAAAAAATAATCCTGACAGTGTTTATGATATTGATAAGAAACTAAGTGCATTTTTTAAACCCTTATCCCATATACTTATGGGCGTAGAGATTGAAGAAAACAAGAACTTTTTTATCAAGTATGTTTTAGATTCATTTTTATTATTAGAAGATACGAAAGAGGAATTTAAATGTTTATCTTGTAAAAAATTCAACCCCTGGAGAACATAATGAACAATATATTTATTTTTGAACCAAGTAATAAAAACAACCCACACTATAATGTTATTAAGTTCATCGAGTTTTGTAAGGATACCATTTCTAATAATAATTTAACAATTTCTTGGGAAAGCAATAAATGGAAAGGTTTATATAGATTTACTAAGTTTAACTTAAAAAACAACCTCAGCAGCAAGGAATGCTTAGATGATAGTTTTATTAATTTTGCTAAAGCATATATGTTGCATGTGCATTCATTCAATAGATCTAAGACGAAACACTCAACATTATCAATGTTGAAGATTGTAGAATTCGTTTTACTGAAAATCAATATGGAAGCTAATGTAAGTTATTGCAACAATTCAGTTTTTGATGAATGCATAAGAATTGTCTCTGAAAAGTATTCTAAAGCACACGCATTTGCTATTGGAAGAGAACTTGAGAAATTGAGTTCTTTTTTAAGTGATAATAGGATGACTAACTCATCTTATTTATTTTGGGTAAATCCAATTAGGTATAGGATTACTCAGTCTTGGACTGGTTATGATTCTTCACTTGAAGGCCATCCTAGATTGCCTGATATCAAATCAGTTATTGCGATTGCTGAGATTTTTTCAAAGCGGGATGAACAATTATCTTCAAGAGATATATTTACTACATCTGTGCTTGCTTTACTTATGTGCGCACCGAGTAGGATATCAGAAATTTTAGCTTTGCCAGCGGATTGTGAAATTACAGAATGTGATGGAAAGGGCATTCAAAGATACGGTTTGAGATTTTTTTCAGCAAAAGGGTATGAAGGTAATATAAAATGGATTCCAACTCTAATGATACCTGTAGCTAAACAGGCAATTAGCAGATTAAAAGAATTATCAAGTCAAGCAAGGTTATTGGCTGCTGAAATTCAAAAAAATCACTCTAATTCAACGATGGGAACCCTTAAAGAGAATATACCTCAAGATTTCCCTTGGTATGATAGAGAGAAGAAAATTGAATATTCTAATGCGCTTTGCTTGTTAACTGAAAGACAGTTAAATCAAAACAATAAGAAAATGTCAGATAAGTTATTCAGACCTACAATGAGTTTTTTTAAAACTGACATTGTTGATTCTGATTATATAAAAGGACATTTTAATATCTTTAAAAGACATGGTTATATAAATGAAGATGGTAGCCCATATTTGCTGAGAACACATCAACTGAGGCATCTTCTCAACACATTTGCTCAAATAAATGGTATGGATGAATTTAGTATTGCTCGCTGGTCTGGACGTAAGCTAATTTCTCAAAATGTTTCTTATGACCACAGATCGCATCTTCAAATGTCTAAAGCAATAAGAGAACAAAAGTTATCAGTGTGTGTTAATGAGCACACAAAAAAGGATATTCCAGTGGTGGATCTTAACGAGTTTGATTCACTTAGTAGTGGTGCGGTACTTGTATCAAAACATGGATACTGCAAGCACTCATATGCGTTTAAGCCGTGTGAACATTATCCGATTGAGAAATCTAATTTAGATAACGAAACGATTTCAAACATTCACGATAAAATCTTAAAAAGAACACTGTATGATAAAAATGATGGGAACATAAATGCTGATAGATGGTATGAATTCCATAAGAGAATAAAAAAAAGGAGAATAAATGGCTAAACATATAAATGGTTATCATGAGAAGAAGATTGTAGATGTTATTAACACATGGTCTATAGATGAAAAACTAACTTGGGATGCTTTGTGCGACAGGTTAGTAAGGATTATTGGGAAAAGACCATCAAGACAATCCTTAAGTAGTCATGTAAGGATTGCAGAAAGCTTCAGTGTGAAAAAAGCCACTATCAAATCTGGTGCAATACACACTGTAAAACCTGCTAATTTAAAAGTGGCTTCTCAACGAATTAGAAGACTTGAAGCAGAAAATGAAGCTTTGAAGGCATTAAATGAACGCTATTTAGAGCAGTTCAAAGTATGGCTTTATAATGCTCATCTTAAACAAATAACGATTGAAGAACTTAATCATCCGTTACCTGCAAAATACCTTTAATAGAATTGATAGGTTTTAGCTATTGACATGGTAAAATATTATGTTATTTATTTTCTTGTCAGGACGACAAAATTTCACTATTGCAAGGATGCATATTATGGATAAAACAAATATTAACTTAATGGAAAGGTATCTACTTCTGCTTGATCGATTCGTTGATAAACTCGCTGAGTCTGGTTTCTCAGAGCAACGAATTATAGAACAATCATATCTTTTTTGTGCAGGATTTTATATCAAATACCAAAGTGGTATCGAAAAAATGACCTTCTCCAACAGGGAGGTTGTTTTAACCTTTCTGCTACTTTCATATTATAGTCATATAAATAAACTGGATGATGATTTGATCAACAAAGAGCGTATGAAAAATGTATGTTCTTCATTGATTAACTTTATAGTCAGTAATGGTAGCCGAACAGAGAAAGTCTATGCTAATGAGAAAAGGAAATATGAAGCTTCGACCCTAAAAAGATCGTTATCCATCAAAGAGAAGAAAAGAAAATATGGATTGTGATTATTTTAAAAGCCCGTAGTAGGGATCTACGGGCTAACTCTTTGTTGCTTATTATTTTTTATTTTTTTACTAAATCGATAAGATTTGTGATTTCATGATCAAATCTAGCGCTTCTTCTTTTAATCCATTTGATACAAACAAAGCTTCCGATCCTTGATAGGAAATATGTGAGCCACATATACTTGTGCTCATCCCAAACATATCCATCTTTAAAGCCCCAAGGCAATGTGAGAAATGAAATAAGTGCAGCAGCACAAAGTAAAATGAAAACAATAGAGAATAGTTTCGAAACAGGCATTGCTCTGTAATACGATGCTGTAGAAGCATTATGGAACAGCATTGTCAGAAAAGCGGGGATGACAACTTTTTGCCTGTTTAAGTTTACTTCATGTTCTCCCGTGTTCTTATTAACGATAAGTGCATCTTTATACACGTTATACGAACCATCCTCACTATATTGGCGAAGCTCGTATTTATAAATAGTGTGTGAACTTCTGAAGGGGATACCATAGTCGGAAATCTGCTTCTCATCCCCAGCGTCGGTTTTTACCCAGATCTGATTATTGCTTGGGTTGGAATTAATGACAGTGCCAGAGAAAGTCTTAACAAACGTGTAAGTTTCACCAAACAGATCAATTTTTGGGGCTGTAATCTCGGCTTTCCGACGATCAGAAAGACCAACGTTGACTTCTTCATTGCGGCGTTTCGTGGTGGAGATGCTCATACAAGTTCCTTTGTGTTAGATGTTAAATTCATATTCGATGTATGAAGAAATCAGGGACTACAGATGAGATGGTATCTGCCATTTCAAAACCTGCATGTTAGTTGAATACGTAAATAGGCTAGTTAAATCAGTTTGTTATATTCTTTGGTGTGAAATCACATTTTGACTGGGTTTACAGGAAAGGCAAATCACTTGTACCGATCGATTAAAGATTAATGATAGATATTGGCTATCAACACTAGATTATCGATCGGTATAAACGATCAACTCATTGGTCTATACCTATCAAAAAAGGCTTGCCAGCCCTACATTGAAAGCGAAGCTCTGTACGATTTATGTGGTGCTTCAATGGCAGTTTTGGGGGGTGATGATGTTATCTCTATCATTCTCACGCTAGTGATGGTTTTGTGTTTTCGAGGACGTTTGAGGGTTGGGATTTTGAGGTTTTTCAACATACGATAAATTACATCTAGGTAGGGGATGTATTCCAACCACCTGAACGCTGACACGGCATCGCTTCGCTTGGGCGCTACTTTTAACGCTTCGGTTGCAAACGCTTCTTGAGCACCAGCACCTGCTTCTAAGTGAATCGGTTTGACTGAAGCGTTAGTGTATTCGTCCTGACCAGCACTGTTATCATGGATAAGCGCTGCTATGGGGCTGTTAGCTTCCGTTGTTGTGATTTCATGTGGATGTGTTGCTATGGCACTATCAGGCGCTTCGCTAACCGATGCCTTACTGACTGAGGGCATTTTCAATGCAAACAGGAAAGCATTGTCGCGTTCCGGCTGGTAATCTAGCCTGTTTTGTAAGGCAGACCAGGAATAACCTTTACCTAACTGCGAAGCTTTGAAAGCAATGCCCTGATATTCGAATGAAAACCCATTCATTTTCCCTGTTGAGGCAATATTCGGAAGCGCTTTGATATTGTTGGCGGCAAGCTGCACCACAAAATCAGTGGTGGATGGTTTATCGACAAGTAATGCTTCCAGGGCTTCCTGAACAACCGATTTGGGTGTTAGCTCTCCTTTATACTTCTCCATCATCGCTTCGTTACGCGATAGCTTTTTAGGCTTCGGTATTGCGATTATCGGTTTTTGGGGCGGGGATTTTCTGGATAGCGAAGCTGGGGATGGTGATGCTACCGATTCTGGCCCTTTGGTTTTGGTCAGATGGTGATCTATTTCTAACTGTTGGATGATACGGGTGCTGATGAGGTTTTCATTTTTGCCCAAGTAAAGACTTCTATTGGATAGATCTATACGACTGGCAATAATGTGGATGTGCTGGCCGGCCGCATCATCATGAAGGACATAGCATCTGAGGTGCGTTTCAGAGAAGCCCATTCGGGACATGTAATCATCAGCAATCCCTGACCACTGAGCATCTGTCAGCGCTTCGTTTTTGGGCAAGCGAAGCGAATTGTGCCAGACTGGTTTAGCAACATCCGTGCGAAGCGTTTTAGTCGCATTGAATTCTGCAATCAACTCTCCGACATCGCTTCCATCCATGTTCCCGCCAATTACTATCGGATCTTTTTTATGATGAGAAGCTGGTGTTAATGCGTAAAGCACGACCCCTGCGAAGCTCTTACCCCTGCGGATTTTTTGCATTCCCTTCATGGGAAGCTCTCCACAGGTCAGCGGTAATTAAATGCAAGCGAAGCTCTGAGACCTGACGCTTTACGGCGAAGAGTTCAGTTTGCGTCAGAGAGCTTTCATAGCTCTTGCTATCAAGATGAGCCACGAGCTTGTTTAGCTTCTGCGAAATCTCACCAAGGGTTTTCCAGGCTTCAAAATTGATGGCTGGAACGACAGCAGGAAGTTTATTAAGTAAAGACAAGCGAAGCCACTCGCCTTTACGATGACGGCCACGTCTCTCATTGAGAAGCGTCAGCTCTTCATCATTTAATCTGACACTGATGCAATGAGAACGAAGCTGGTTGTGTGAGAGCTTCGCTTCGCTAACGCTTCCATTACGGGAATGCTTACTTACAACGATCTTATTAAAAGTATTACTTTCGACCATATGAACTCCTTTTCATATAATTAAATAAAAGCATATTCCTTATGCTTAATTTATTTATATGATAGATGCGAATAATGTCAATGCAGTGTCTTGATTTTGCTTTTAATTTTTTCCAACCGAAGGGCGGAAAAACAAGGGGAACTCGAAGAAGCAGCGTAGCGCTTCGATGAGTTAGCCCTTGCTTTTAATTAGTATCCGAAAAGTTATTTAACTTCAAAAAATATAACTAACAATCAAAAACAATAGGTATATATTATTTCTTTATATATAAATATGATTATATTCAATTTAGTTATTAATTCTAAGTTGTGAGTCTTGTTTGCTTGTGTAACTATATGATTTTAATTGGTTATATTAATAAGGGTTAACGAGGAAATATATTGACATATTTTCCGCTAAGCTATAAGTTAATATAAATTATCTCATATATTTTCATGTCAATCGTCAATCGATTTCGGCAATTTTACAAAAGCGACTGAATATAATGGACAAAGACAAAATTGATTTGATTATTAAGTCATTAACAAGAACTGATAGCTATTTGAACTATGCAAATACTAAATCTACCATATTGCTAACATTGGCATCAGCCATATTGACGATCGTTGGAGTTAATCTGTCAAAGGTGCTTCCTGAAAAACTTTATGAATTAAGTTATTTATCGTTGTTTTTCTGTATGTTATTTTTAGTAGTAGGAGTTTTATTGAATGTTGCTTCTATTATCAAGTCATTAGGTTCAATAGCACCATTTATTAAGGCAAGCGAAAAGGAGAACAATTTCTCGTTTGTGGATATTGTTCATTACTACAAAGATGGGATTGACTATTTCAATAAGTTATCTGAGACAAAATATTTAGATTTAGGGCAACAACTAGCAATTCTGAATTACACTTTGTCCAATGGGTTAATAAAAAAATACAATGGGCAAAAAAGATCAATTTTATATTTGAAATTATCCCTCGTTTCCTTTTTTATATCGATATCAATCCCTTGGGTAGAATTATCTTTTGGGTTATTCAAGAATGAAGAGAATAGTGTGATAGTCTTAAGCCTTATCATTATTTTCCTTTTGTTGATTATTGTATTCATGGTATGTGTCATTTATTACTTGCTGCTTATAGGAAGAAAAACAAAATGAGTATTAAGAATTTATATAAAAATTTAAACTCTGACATGGAAAGTATAGCTAAAAGAAATAAGAGTGATAGTTATAATTTTTTCACAAAAAAATCCTTCGACTCTGCTGGGATGGAAAATTTAGAACCAGTGTGGGAAGATGCAAATGACATTTCTTTGGAAAGTTTTAATAAAACATTGTATGAAAGTGTGAATTCGGAAAGTGCCGTCGTAAGAAATGGTATTACGCCACTAAGAGATTATGACGCTGTCCGTGGGCTAAGAGAAGCTTTTGGTAAGCCTGATCGAGAGGAAGAGCCTGCGATTGGAACACATCCTGACTTTAAAAATTTGGAGACAAATAATATAACGCAATTTGGGTATGTGGTTACCATGTTTATGGATATTATAGGCTCGACTAAACTTGGTCTTTCATATAGTCCATCTGATGTTTTTCTTTTTAAAAACAATATCATTAGCGGTTTTATTGAGACTATCAATGCATTTGATGGACATGTGCATAGAATTATGGGAGATGCTGTTATGGCTTTCTTCCGAAGCAATGAAAATGAAAACCTTAATACATTAGAAAATAGTGCTATTGATGCTATTAACTGCGCAGCATACTTTATTGAGGTAATGAATGAAATCGTTGTTCCACAAATTAAAGAAGTCGCTGATGAGAATATTGGTATTAGAATTGGCATAGATATCGGTGAAAGTGATTATGTGTTGTGGGGGAACTATGGTATCCCTGGCATTAATGAAGTAACTGCTACATCATTCTATGTAGATATAGCATCTAAATTACAGCACAAGGCACCCAAAAATTCTATAATGCTTGGGGAAAGTTTAGTTAATAAATTAGGGCTTACTATTAAGGATTATCTGGATTACAAAATAAAAAATAACGAACCAGATAGATATGTTATTGATTACACCTCTAAAAATAAAGAAAGATTGCGATATCGTCAATATTTACTTAATCAGGAAAAATACTTTTCACTTCTTCCTCATGGTATTATATCCTCCCGTATAAAAATTGAAATCACATATAGTAGCGACGAGTTTGGTTTTTCAAATAAAAAAACTTATAAAAGTTGCGGCTCTGTAATTCCAAAAAATAAATGGGTTAAGTTTCATGCTATTTTTTCTGAGGGTTATGGAGAGAACTATGATTCGCTTAAATTCAAGTTTCGTGTTGTAAATAATGGAATTGAAGCCAGTAAAAAGCACGACTATGACAATCATGAAACTGAAATAATAAAAAAAGCTCACGAGAAAGAAGATGGGGTATTTCATGCTATTCACAAAGAAAGAACTTCATACAAGGGACTTCATCTTATGTATGTTTCTGTGATCTCTAACGGAAGAGTGATTGAGAAAGAGGTTCCTTGTAGTATATTTATACAGTAATTATGATGGTGTTTACAAATACAACAAAATAATATTTCCAAATAAAAAATGTAAGTTTTGTTTGAAATTGAATCCCATATATATCCAAGAAATGTTAATCTTGAAGTTTCTTGGATATATTCTATAAAGAACGATATAATCCCATTGTTTATTGTCATATATTCAATCAAGTAAGTATATATTTCATTTAATCTACTATCCAATATTGAAATTCTATAGCTGTTTGGATGTTAATGTGATGTCATGAAAATAAATTTGAAAACTTATTTATTAGATGCTATTAATCATGAGGTGAAATAATTATTGAAGAGGTGGTGTTATGAATGTAATAAAAGATGTTTGGACTATTGTGATTAATTTTAAATATATAATAATCACTGTTGTGTTATATTCCGTGGCGTGTCTATATGGCTTGATAATAAACTTTTCTGATACGGCTAACTTGCCAATGAAAGCTTTATTTGGAACTATTTCTTTTTCATTGATTATGTTCTTGCCGATACTTTATAAATGGATCTACATATCGGCAAGAAAATTAATTAATAATTTTGATGATTAATCATTGGTCTAATTGTGCTTAGGGTCTCTTTTCGAGTTTGGATATATAGTAACAATTGTTTTGGTAAGGGAACAAACACCTATATAGCTAAGGATTATAATTGAAGTAATATTATTATTTAGTACTATGGAGTCAAAATAACTACCTCCAAGAGGTTTAGATATTGCCACAATTGATACAATTGCTACTGATGCCGTCAAGCCAATGTCGCATACCTTATTTATAACGGCTCTCATTTCTGGAAGCCAGTAATAAATCATGGAAAGTACTATTGATATAACTATTGGTGGGAAAAATAAGAATGTCGGTGAGAGGGTTTGTGAGATTGTTATTTTAACAAGATATACTGTTGAACATAATATCACTAAAAATATTATAAAAAAAGTAATTACAGAGCTAATCAAGAACCTTTTAACCGACATTCCTAAAATAACGTTCGGTTTTATTTCTTCGGTTTTTACCTTTTGAGAGGGGGTGTTATTATTTTCTGGATTTTTAGGGTAGATATTTTTCACTTGCGTAATATCCTTCATAATATTTCCTTTCCTGACACTATTTCAATTAGTCGTAAATGAATTTATAGCATAATCGCCCAGTTTAACCTAGTCTGCCGCAGACCATGTAAGCATCCTAATAGTCGATAGGATATAGTTCATAGGTCTAACAAATTTTAACCTTATATATCAATTAGTTAATTAACAATGGAAAGTGCTGATGTATCATTCGCTTGTAGTTTCTGATTTCTGTTTGCGTTCATAAAAATTGCACCCATACTTATCTTCGCATAAGAAGTTAAATTTTCATCCTCACCCCCACCAGCTCTCATCTTTCTAGGTTGCTCAAGGTATTGAAAGTGGGTGTAGGCTTCCTTGACATCAATGATGTCAAGGTTACTGGCCAACGCTTCTTCGAATAAGTCAGTATAGAATCCTTTCGCATTGTGATTGCTGAAGGCATACATCTCATACTATGAGCCACTAACAACTCTTTGAAACCCGTGCGTTTTAACGTCATGTTAGCTTCTTAGCTGTTTGCCGGTGCAAGCTGCATATGAGAATCAGAAAGCATTATTGATTATCATAGGATAAGCAGCATCATTTTTCGGAATCGCCATTCAGATGCTAACATCTTGTAACATATTTATTAAATGGTGTATCCTCATTTCTATAGGAAAAATCCGCTTTAAAGCGGTTGCTGATTGTGATTATTAGTTTTGTGAGGCAATGGCAATGTGCGAAAGGACGTTAAAAAAAGATGTTTATTCTGAATGGGTTATACGCAATAGCCTGTACTGGATGACTTCGCTTACTCAGTGGAAACTTTGTGAAGATATATCCTCCTGGACAATCTCTTTTGAAAACGATGGTCCCGAATGCCTCTACGAATTCGAGAGGCTGCTGAATGATTATGCTTTGCGAGAAAAACTACAGCATAAAACGGGGGCGTTGAGAGATTCTATTGTCCATAAAGTGCTTCGCAGTGTCGATGAAAGGCTTTCGTGATGGAATTGATGCCATTCAATTTTGACAGATTGCCTAATGGACAGGTGTTTATAAGCAACCTCGCTGGTTTTCATCACTTCATTGATGAGCAAGAGCTGCTTGATCTTTCTGATGAGCAAATCAGTGCGGAACAATCAAACGCACTTGAAAGCAAGCTGTTCATAACCAACGAAAGCTCATCAGCTATTGCTCCCTATGCTTTAAGTTCTGCTTTTGCAAAACGATTGATGAATGAACTGGCGATCAGGCCAATTTTCATGATTGTGCCCACATTACGTTGCGACCATACCTGCAAGTATTGTCAGGTCAGTAGAGCTTCAGTGAACGCCTCTGGTTATGATTTAGATCCCGCTCTCATCCCTGATATCATTTCTACTATCAAAAAACTATCAACTCCACCTTACAAGATAGAGATACAGGGTGGAGAGCCACTCTTGCGGTTCGATTTAATTCAGTCTATCTATGAGCAATGTGCTGAAACGCTGGGAAGCACCGATTTTGAGATGGTGGTAGCATCAAGCCTGTCTGTCTTGAATGAGGATATGCTTGAATGGTCGAGAGATAGGAACATAACGTTCTCTGTTTCGCTTGATGGTGAGGAAGTTGTTCACAACAGTAATCGAATTCTTGGTCATGGGCTTGCGTACAGTAGAACAGTGTCAGGGGTAGAGGCTATCAAACGGTCTTTAGGCGCTGGTCGCGTTGCAACGGTTACTACAGTTACTAAAGATCTCATTAGGCATCCTGAATCGATTGTCAAGGCTCACTTGTCTCTTGGCATCAAGGACATGTTTATCCGACCTGTCAGTCCCTATGGGTTTGCACAAAAAGCATCGTTCACATTTTCTATGGAGGAATACTTCAGTTTCTATGCCTCGTTGATAGATGAAATTCTCAAGATGAATAATGAAGGGATAAGGGTTGTGGAACATTCGGCCTCCATTCATCTGAAAAGGATCTTCAATCCCGGCTTTAGTGGTTATGCGGATTTAAAGTCGCCAAGCGGGGTCGTGCTTAACAGTATTCTTTTCAATTATGACGGTCGAGTATATGGTAGCGATGAGAGCCGTATGTTGCAGAAGGTGAACCCTGAAACGGAGTTCAGTGCGGGTGAGGTTAAAACGCTATCATTTTCTAAGAGTCCTTATTATAACGCAGTGTTGAGTTCATCGTTCAATTGTGCTCTGCCGGGTTGTGATACATGTGCATATCAACCATTTTGCGGTGCAGATCCATGCCAGAACATAAGTGTACAGGGTGAGCCTGTCGGTGATAGGAGTCGTTCAACGTTTTGTCAGTATCACAAGGGGATGTTCAGGTATCTGATGAACTGCATCTCAGAAGGTGGTCCGAAGGCTGAGATGCTAAAAGGATGGGCATATGTCTGAGGTTATCAGGAACGATATCTTTCATTTTGCTTCAAAAAAGAATGTGCCCACAGGGTTCTATCGGTTATGCAAACAAAAACCAGTGAACCCTTTATTCTTTTTGCCCAATTTGCTGGTAGTTGCTGAAAGCAATAATGATGCCATTCTACCATGCTTTGATTACTCTGTTATTAGCACTGAATTATTTGAGTCAATTGAAGATGGAGATATTGGGGTAATTAACAATGGCAATATGATCCGCGTTATTCTGTCCCGCAGAGCCAATCATAATACTGTCTTATTAACGGAACGCTGCAATAACTTGTGTCTCTTTTGTTCGCAGCCACCAAAGAAATCAAATGATGACTGGCTACTTACCCAATCAGCTCTTGCTATCGCTTCATTTGGGTTGAATGGAGTAGTTGGGGTCAGCGGTGGTGAACCTTTGCTGTATGGAGATGATTTCCTTAACTTCATTGATTTTATCATCGAGAATTCACCAGATACTGCTTTGCATGTTTTAACAAATGGACGCAAATTTGCTGATACCAACTTTACTCATGAAATGGCAAAGCGAAGTAAAAAGATAAAAATCACCTTTGGTATACCGCTCTACTCATCAAGACCACTTGTGCATGATCATTTGGTAGGAAGTAATGGCGCATTTAATGAAACGGTTAAGGGGTTAATCAATGCAGGGAACTCAGGGATTAATATCGAACTTAGAGTTATTCCGACACTGGCTAACTATACGGAATTGGATGACATCGTAGAGTTCGTTGGCCGTGTTTTCTCCAACATCAATCAGATTTCCCTTATGGGGTTGGAATCTATCGGTTGGGCGCGAAAAAACTGGTCAACAATCTTCATTGAACACAGCAGCTATAGTGAGAAAATAACCTCCGCTATAGACGCTGCACACAGGTCAGGTATACCTCTAACAATTTTTAATTATCCTTTGTGTCATCTTCCTGAAAGAGCCTGGGAGCTTGCTGCTCAGTCGATCTCTGATTGGAAAAATTACTATCCTAAAGAATGTGATGAATGCACTCAGAAGTCTTCCTGTGCTGGTTATTTCAGTTCTTCAACGGGCCGTTTTCATCAACCACCGAGACCAATTTTATGAAAAAATTTAATTTTGCTGCTCTACTTCCGGGGTTTTTGGCACTCAATAATTCTGTATGGGCAAGTGATTCATCTACCGGAGCAAGTGATTTGCCTGGTATGACTCTTAATGAACATGATTTAGTGATAGCCCCACTTAACACCGAAGTTCCATTCTACATTGCAGGGCATCGCAGTCATAGCTCCCATCGGAGCCATAGTTCTCACCGTTCATCATCAGGTGGCGGGTACTATGGTGGCAGCACTCCCTATTATCCAAAAACATACAGCTCACCAAGTTCATCTGGGTCTTCAAGTTCAGGAACAAGTTCCTCATCGTCCTCTTCCTCTGTGCGTTCGCTTCGTTCTAACGACAATATTAACTCTACTACTACGAATTCAGTTGGAACTACAGAAGCTAACCGTGCAAGTAATGGGCTTACTTCTGCTACAGAGAAGCGTAAGCGCTTAATCATGCGTGTTCAGTTCGCATTGCTGGACAAGGGATTTTACAATGGGAATATTGACGGCATAATGGGACCATCTACGAGGCAGTCTGTGAAAAATTACCGTATTGCGAACGGATTACCTATTCCTGCAACTGAAACACTCGACACTCAACTTTTGAATTCTTTAAATATTTTGGCTCGTTAAATCTCAATGGAGCATAAAATGAAAAGTAATAATTTGGCTTTACCGTTTTTGGCTCGATTCGCTACCGAGAGAACAGAGGGGGAAAACATTCCCGGTTGGTACTCGTATGAGCAAGATCTTTGGGTAGTTGAAGAGGACAGTAAAGAAATCCCAATAATCTCTAAATATACTCTTACACAGACAGTAACTAAAACTAAAGTAAGGCAAGAAAGCGATGATGATTCATCAGTTTCTATGCTTGAATTAACCACTAAAACAGAGGCTCAACTAGAAAGGGATGATTCCGATTTAAGTATGAACCACCTATTAGAGTTAATGACCAAAACAGATACAATCCAAGAACGAGACGATGATAACTGGTGTGCAGGAAATATTCTGGAGTTATCTATTAAAACGTTTGTTTCAGTAGAAAGAGATGAGGATTTCTCTATGCATACTTATGATCACCAAAGGGAAGGTTTAATTTAATGATATTGTTGGTGACTAATAAGCGCGATATAACTATGGATTATATCGTGGTTGAGTTAAAAAAACGAGGCATCAAGTACTTCCGTCTTAATACAGAAGACTTGCCAAGATCATACTGTTCTATGTCAGATTCATCATTTATGGATTGGAGTATATCTATTAATGGAAATACAATAAAAGGTATCGATGTTAAAGCCGCCTACTTTCGTAGACCTGGGAATCCCGAAGTTCCTGCCTCAATAACTGATCTTGGTATTGCTGATTACATTCAGGGAGAATGGAATAGTTTCCTTAAGAGTCTTTATTCGCGACTTGATTCTTTTTGGTTTTGCTCGCCTACTAATATAATTTTAGCTGAAGATAAACCAAAGCAACTGGTCGTTGCCAAACGTTTGGGTTTTAATATTCCAGAGTCAACCATCACTAATTCATTTGAAGAAATAAAAAGTTGTAGCAATAGCTTTCAAATGATCGCTAAGCCTTTACGACAAGCTCTATTTATAAATAATGATGCTGAAAGTATCATTTTTACCAACAGATTAGGTCAACTAGATGAGACTGATTCGAGTTCACTTTCTTTGGTACCTATTATAGTTCAGCATGAGATAATAAAAAAGTTTGATGTTAGAGTAACAGTAGTTGGGAAAAGAGTTTTTTCTGTTGCAATTTACTCCCAAAGCCATAAAGAAACAGAGGTAGACTGGCGCAAGGGGTCTCGAATTGACTTAAAACATAAACCTTTAGAGCTACCTACATCATTGAGTTCTAAGTGTATAGATCTAGTCGAATCACTTAATCTTCGATTTGGGGCAATAGATTTTATTTGCGACGAAGATGATGTTTTTTGGTTTTTAGAAATTAATCCTAACGGTCAATGGGCATGGATAGAAAACCAGACAGGTCTTCCTATTGCTAGTTCTATAGTCGATGAACTTATGAGGATCGGTAGATATGAGTTTTGAAGATATCAGAGAATTCTTTTGGCCAGTTTTAGTTGAACTGAATAGTGAAGAAATAAGACAAGATCAAGAAAAGCTGGATAATGATATCTTAATTATTAAAAATACTGACTGGACAAATGAAAGTGAACTAGCCCTTGATGAGGCAAAAAAACTCAATGAATTAGAAAATCAAAGAAGAGTAGGAGCTGAGAGTAAAGCTGCAATATATTTAACAGCTATTACTGCTCTTGCTCCAGTATTAGTCTCGTTAGTTCCCGGTATTATTAGTAGTGGTGGAAATAATGCCTTTGTGGATTTTTTGTCATTTGCAATTTTTGTGTATGCACTTTCTAATTTGCTTAGAGCTGCATTATGGGCTTTTAATACCTTAAAAGTTTCAGCTTCCAATAGAATCGACACGATAGATTTAGTTAGAATTTGGGGGGGAGCCGGAGATGCATACAAAAAAAATTTAGTTGTTGAAAATCTTTGTGCTGTTCGAAAAAATAGAGATGGAGTAAATCGTAAGGTAACATGTATTAAAATGACGCATGAACTTCTCCTTAGAACATTTCTTGCGTTTGTTTTACTCTTATTGTTACAAACATCGATGTCATTTATTCCTAATATCAGCATTGCCAATCAGGTCTCTTCAACTACATGTAATGATAAACAGGATATTGTTCAACATCCTGTTAATATTTATAGAATATAGTAAAATTGAACGATACGAATCTAAATGCTGAATCTATCAATAGAAATAGAGAGGGCTAGAAACCCTCTCATTCCTTACCGAAAATGAGAGAATGCCCCATCACTTCCTTTTGGTGCAAACCAGAATACTCTTTTTATCCCTCGTGTTATAGCTACATATGCCAAACGATATGACTCATCGATCATAGCTTGATCATAACTATATTTGAAGTAGGGAATCTGTTTATAAACTTCATTTCTTAAAATGTGTCCTATATGAGCTTTACTATCATCAAAGATCACACATACTTCCCCCTGCAAACCTTTAGCTTTATGGATCGTTAAAAAATTTATTCCTTTAATACTGCCATATCTTTCTATATAAAGATCTCTTATTTCTTTAAGTGTATTATTAGTTCGACTCAAAACTATAATATGAGTTTTATCTTTATGTTTTTGATTTTTTACCATATTTAATTGTTCATAAATTAGCTGAATTGCTTTATTTTTCCATGAATTATCATCTTTTTTATCATCATACCCATAACAATAGACACCATGCTCATCACCATCAGGTTTTCGGCATGATATAGATTCTTTTATGATTTTCCCTTTAACTAAAGCCATCATTTTTTCAGCATCATTAAGAATCGCAGCATCCGAACGATAGTTTTCCATCATAAAAACTGTCTTATGTTTTCCCAATGATTTATGCACAGGGAAAAAATCTGAAAAATTCATGAAAATATCAGGAGAACTGCCTCTCCATGAATATATTGATTGCCAATCATCACCAATAGCCATTATCGTAGGCCTTCGACTTAAAATTGCATTTTCTTTATGTATTTCCCTTAACCAATTAGCTATTTGAGGTGAAATGTCCTGGAATTCATCTACTAATAGATTTTCAAATCTGACATATTTATTTTTGAATAAATCACGTCTTTGCTGCAACACTAACTCATCTGAAAACATTATGAACATTCGATTGAAAGTCATTATGTTATTTTTATGGATAGTCTCTTCAAATAATGGCCAGAATAAAGCCAAAGCCTTGGCGAAATAATACTCAATACCCTTTTCTCGAAAAAGCGTAATATTAGATATTGTCGTAACAACTTCTTTGCCAAGACTTTCAATAAAAGAGCCTTGGTCATATAAAAGTTCAAGTATATTTGTTGAGTTTAACTCACCATGCAACTTGATTGAAAAATTGCTAGGGGATTCGCCAGTTTTAAATGTTCTCAGAAAGTTATTTACTGAGTTTAGTTTGTCATTGCTATTTATAAATATAGAAATTCTATTATTGTATCCAGCAACTATTTTGTTTTTTATAGATATTGCAGTACTTAAAAGTACTTTTTTCTTGGGATCGGTTTCATGAGGATCAAAAGAGTCATTCCCATCAAATAATTTCTTACTCCCAATATTACCTGATAAAAAAACCGGCATTTTATTATGTTCAACATACCCATTAGCATAAAAAATATTTCCATTAACATGAAAGCACTTTACGGGACCAGGCACAATTCCCTCTATAGGCCATTTCCCATCTTTAGACCATAGATCATTAATTTTTTTTGTTAGAGCAAGGTCTCTCTCTGCTGCATAATTAATTAACCAACTTCTTTGCTCTTTTTCATCGGATGAAGAGGATGATGTTATTGAAAAATCAACAAGCTTATCAATACAAATTTTGAATTCCTTGTTATTATTATATAACTCGGTGTAAACGCTTTTCAAAATGTCTATTTGCTCATTATTTTTTTTGCCTAATGATATTTCCAAGGCAGACTCATTCTCATTTTTATGTTCGCCTAAAAAATCGAAAACACTTATTCCTGGCATTGAGTTCAATGAAAACCTATATATAAGAGAGTGGAATGTGCTGACGAGTGAATTAACAGATTCTTTATCATACCCTTCATCCCAAAAAGTAAATGCTTTATTTAACTTTTCACTTAACTCCTCACATGATTTTTTTGTAAATGATATTACTGTAATTTTATTTAATGGAATCCTTAAATAAAAATGCATAAACACTACGCGAAGAATTAGTGTTGTTGATTTACCTGAGCCAGCACCAGCAACAACGCAAGTCGCTGGATGATCTGAAAAAATCATTTCCCACTGAGAGGGGGAAGGTGAACTTATAATTCCAGCTTTAGTTGCAACTCTTACTTTTTCAATCATGAGTTGCTCTAATTCTCTCGTAACGCCAATATTTTCTGGTCCATAAATCGAGTTGTCAATAGCGGACATCGAGAACGTATCGATTTCGCGACGAATGTGATATTTTAACACACCATCATCATGACCTTTACGATAACCCTTATCTTTCCCCTGAGAATATCCTTTCTTGTACGAACGCTGAATTATTATTTTTATTTTTTTATAAAAGAACTTTACGAATATTCTGTCAGTTAATTTCATGTATATCCTTTATCTTAGTAAATATGTTTGAATATTTAGATAGAATAATATTTGTTGTGTGCAGTGTAAACGATTTTAAGTGTAAGAGGGCTTCAATGTTAGGTTATAATCATGGCAGGTAGAATTATATGTGAAAATGAAGCTCCTATCTTTATGGCAGGGGGCACTAACCCATTGCGATTTTACTAAGATCGTTTCAAAAAGTGCATACTTGATGAAAATTGACCTTGATACTTGGTTTGAACCTGGTGGATTATAGTAAACAGGTGCGCGTGATGGTATCAATGATGGTATCATACCCATTGTGGTAATTTTTAATGTCTTAAGATCATGAGGATAGTAGTGATGTGCGAGTCCGGCCTTCGGCACCAAGTCACTAAATTCCTTACAATACAGCTAGTTAGAAGATTAAATCTGTCTCTTTTGCCTGTAAGAAATGCTCTGTTATGTCCCTTGAAAAAGCCGCTGTGGTTGATAGTGGTAATTGGGATGTTAACTCATAGCGGCGTGTAGTTCCAAGCGTCAAACACGTACTGACTCAACTTGAAAGCTATGACGTAGCCACCGTCTCTAAACAATCCCAAAAACTTTTAGTGAAGCGCATTTTAGCCCGATGCCCCCGTTCTGTCGCCGTCGCGAGACGCCGCAGGGGATAAACAGGTTTATGGTGGTCACGGTACTTGCAGACCATATGCAAGCTCTGCCAGCGGTTCGGCCTCGCTCCCCTTGGGTACATGGTCATCCTGATAAGCCTCACTAACTGACATAACTGTGATGTAGTCGCCAGAGGCTCCGCTTGTTGTCTTACCACCAACGGGGCTTTATTGACCTGCCCCCAGGATTAGATACAACCTTCAGTTAGTAATGTCAGTTGGTTTTTCTTCAAATTTCCCGTTTCGCCAGCCCGCTGCAAATTCAGCCGGCGTGAGGTAATTCAGCGATGAATGTGGTCGACACTCGTTATAATCCTGCCGCCAGTCATTAATTATTTCCCGGGCATGTAGAATATCGCTGAACCAGTGCTCATTCAGGCATTCATCCCGAAAGCGGCCATTGAAACTCTCAATAAATCCGTTTTGCGTTGGCTTGCCCGGCTGGATTAAGCGCAACTCAACACCATGTTCAAAGGCCCATTGATCGAGCGCGCGGCAGGTGAACTCCGGGCCCTGATCGGTTCTTATCGTTGCAGGATAGCCACGAAACAGCGCAATGCTGTCCAGAATACGTGTCACCTGAACGCCTGTAATCCCGAATGCCGTGGTGATCGTCAGACACTCCTTCGTGAAATCATCCACGCAGGTCAGGCACTTCATCCTGCGGCCGCTGGCAAGTGCATCCATGACAAAATCCATCGACCATGTCAGGTTCGGCGCATCCGGGCGAAGAAGCGGAAGCCGCTCAGTCGCCAGTCCCTTGCGGCGTCGCCTGCGTTTTACACTCAGGCCGTTGAGATGATAGATGCGGTATACCCGCTTGTGGTTGACGTGAAGGCCCTCCCGACGCAGTAGCTGCCAGATGCGCCGGTAACCAAAGCGGCGGCGCTCAAGTGCCAGCTCTGTGATGCGTAGAGACAGCTGCGCGTCAGCAGCCGGACGCTGAGCCGGGTAACGGCAGGTCGACAGGGACAAACCTGCCAGCCTGCAGGCACGACGTTGCGACAGACTTGCGGCCTCACACATGACTTCCACGGCTTCCCGCTTCTGGTCTGTCGTCAGAACTTTCGGCCAAGAGCTACCTGAAGCGCCTCCTTATCCAGCATGGCTTCAGCGAGCAGCTTCTTGAGGCGGGCGTTCTCCTCTTCAAGCGACTTGAGCCGCTTCACTTCGGGAACTTCCATGCCACCAAACTTCTTGCGCCAGGTGTAAAAGGTAGCGTCTGAAATAGCATGCTTACGGCAGAGTTCCCGGGCTGAAACCCCGGCTTCGGCCTCGCGGAGAATACTGATGATCTGTTCGTCGGAAAAACGCTTCTTCATGGGGATGTCCTCATGTGGCTTATGAAGACATTACTAACATCGCGGTGTGTTAATCAACGGGGAGCAGGTCACCATCACCATATTGACGATCAAATCATCTGAAGTGTTCTGTAAGCCGTACAGGTTGAAATGCGAAGCTCCGTTCTCACTATAAATTATCTCCATCAGCCAGCTATCCAGCCAGCGAGCTAGCTCCCACCAGAAGGTAAGAAAGAACAGGGCGAACTGCACAAAGCTCAGTGTGATGACAGTTTTAATCTCCTATGCCGAAAATAGCAGGACTACTGGTATCAAAATGACCAGCGCCATTTCGAGGAAGGCTCGTACCATTGGCAGCGCTTGGCGCACGCTGTCGAAAGCAGGGAATAAAGCGAGGCTGGAAACCGACATTCCAGCGATACTTCCCAACCGACTTAACGCTTGCGATGCATTCAAGTTATCTCCCGCACTCCCACCAAACCCGTTGTACACCAGCCCGCCCTGTGACACCTGCATATTGCGTGGGCTCACCAGTGAGCGCAGTACCGCTTCTTCATACTCGTCTTTCGACTGCCCCAGTTTTTGTAGTTGCTGCCAGAGCGTGGTATCGACCTGCTTTAATAGGCGGTTTTGAATCGCCACGGGTTTAACAGATACCTCAGGGTCATTTAAGATGGCTTAAAGAGAGGTGTCCATGAGCGGTAAGTGTTATCCAGAAGAGTTTAAAACTGAAGCAGTCAAACAGGTTGTTGATCGTGGTCATTCTGTTTCCAGCGTTGCAATACGTCTCGATATCACCACCCATAGCCTTTACGCCTGGATAAAGAAGTGCGGTCCGGATTCTTCCACTAATAATGAACAGACAGATGCTCAGGCAGAGATCCGCCGTTTTCAGAAAGAGCTGAAGCGGGTTACCGACGAACGGGACATATTAAAAAAAGCCGCGGCGTACTTCGCAAAGCTGTCCGACTGAGGTACGCCTTTATCCGTGACAACACCTTTTGCTGGCCTGTTCGCTTACTCTGTCGGGTTCTGGATGTCCATCCTGGTGGATTTTATTTTGGGCTTCAGCCGCCGCATTCACAACGCCATCAGGCAGACCTGAGACTGACAGGACAGATTAAACAGTTCTGGCTAGAATCGGGACGCGTCTATGGTTATCGCAAGATCCATCTCGATCTGCGGGACAACGGGCAACAGTGCGGAGTCAACAGAGTCTGGCGACTGATGAAGCGTGCCGGAATAAAAGCTCAGGTTGGGTACCGTGGCCCACGGGCACGTAAAGGCGAAGCCAGCATCGTTGCACCCAATAGGCTCCAGCGGCAGTTCAATCCAGACTCGCCGGATGTGAGTTGGGTGACGGACATAACCTACATCCGAACTCACGAAGGCTGGCTGTATCTGGCCGTGGTGGTTGACCTGTTCTCCCGAAAAGTTATCGGCTGGTCAATGCAACCCCGCATGACGAAAGAGATTGTCCTGAACGCATTACTTATGGCGGTGTGGAGGCGTAATCCTCAAAAACAGGTACTGGTTCACTCTGATCAGGGCAGTCAGTACACGAGCCATGAGTGGCAGTCGTTCCTGAAATCACACGGTCTTGAAAGAAGCATGAGTCGTCGCGGTAACTGCCACGACAACGCGGTGGCGGAGAGCTTTTTCCAGCTACTGAAACGCGAACGGATTAAGAAAAAGATCTACGGAGCGAGAAACGAAGCCAGAAGCGATATTTTTGATTACATCGAAATGTTTTATAACAGTAAGCGTCGGTATGGTTCGAGCGAACAGATGCCACCGGCTGGATATGAAAACCTATATTATCAACGGTTCAGAAGTGTCTGGATTATCCGTGGCGATAAACCCTTCAATGCCGCGTATCGCAAGCGTGCGATCCAGCATTATCCACGTCCAGTCGGTCTCTTTTTCAGCCATGACTCTCAGGACATTAAGTTCCGTATGGGTTATTTTCATTTCAGTGCGTCCGGATGCAATAAAACACGCTCTTTAACACTGCGCGACGTCAGACCATTAATCCATTCACTGATCAATCCCCTTCGCCACGCCCTCCGCTTGCGTTATGCTGCCTGTGATATCTCATCATTACTTCGCCATTTTTTAATTTAAGTGAAATTAACAGGGAAAGAAAATGAAGTGCATCCAGTGCAATGAAAATGAGCCGAACAAAGAGTCGGGGTTATGTCACGCTTGCGAAAAAGCGGAAGCCAGTAAAATTAACGGGTTACTGTATTTGCCAGCTGCCGGGCTTATTTTCAGCCTGATCTTTCTGCCGGTGGAGTTTTTTGATCTGGTCAGTGCGATAAGCGCGTACTTCAGCCGCTCGGGCATTATTACGTGGTATGCCGCAGGCGCGGTGGTGCTGTTAGTGGCGCTTATTGGCATCACGGCGTATGCGAGCTGGCATTTCTTCCAGCGTAAGCGGCACACGCCCCGCGCGATGGTTATCTACTATCTGGCAGGGGTGGTAAGCGCGCTGTGGTTCGCCGTACTGCCGGTGAGCCTGTTTGGCGCGAGCTGGGATAACAGCAGCATTCGCAGCGTCCTGTCGGCGTTTATCGGCGTCACATGCTGGCTCCCGTACTTTTTAAAATCCCGGCGCATCGAGCAGGTGTTTGTACGGTAATAACGGCTCAGAGCAGGCGGGGTATCTGCGATAACAGATACAGCACCAGCCCGATGGTGCCGCCGACCAGCGTGCCGTTGATGCGGATAAACTGTAAGTCTTTGCCGATGTTGAGCTCTATCTGCTGCGACATCTCGCGCGCGTCCCAGCTTTTTACCGTGTCGCTGATGTGGCGCGTCAGGAATGTGGCGAACTCGGGCGCGACGGTGGTCGCGGCCTGTTCAAGATGTTCGTTGAACGAGGCGCGCAGGGCGCTGTCGGCCATCAGCGATTCGCCGAACCACTGCCCGGCATCGGCGATCCGCTGGCGGGTGCGGGAATCCTCCGCCTGCATGTCGTTCTTCAGCCAGCCGCGCACGTCGCCCCACAGCTCCGCCAGGTAGCGGTTAAACGCCTCGTCCTCTTTCAGGTATGCCTTAATGCCGTCGGCGCGCTCGGCCATCTCCGGGTCGCTTTTCAGCTTCTCGATGAAATCCACGGTGATGCGGTCAAAGGCCAGGCGCAGCTGGTGCGCCTGGTCGTGGCTGATGTCGTCGAGCATGGAATTGACGGCGCTGGAGACCAGCTCGGCGCTGTGTTCGCCGAGCCACTCGGTAGGCAGAATTTTCGCTTTCCGCGGGTGCTCGGTCTTCAGCCAGTGGACAATCTGGCGGGCGATAAAATCGCGCGTGCTCTGCTTCTGCACCAGGCGAATCAGCCTGCCGATAAGCGCATCCAGCAGCACCTGATGACGGTTGTTTTTGGTCATGCTCTCCAGCATCAGCGCGCTGGTCTGGGTGAGATCGACCTTATCAATCGCCTTATGCACCGCGCGCTTTAGTAAACCCTGAATGCGGCTATCGTCGGTGAGTTCCAGAAAACCGCTCATCACCTGCACCAGGTTCTGGCCCACGCGCTGCGCGTTGGCGGGCTGGCTGAGCCACTGGCCGAGCAACTGCGCTGGTTCGTGGCGACGGATCAGCGCGACCAGCGAGTCGGTATCGAGGAATTTCTCCTGCACAAACTGCCCGAGGTTTTCGCCGATGCGGTCTTTTTTCCGGGGAATAATCGCGGTGTGGCGCGAGATAAAAGGAATAGGCACCCGGCGAAACAGCGCCACCACGGCGAACCAGTCCGCCAGCGCGCCCACCATCGCGGCTTCCGCGATAGCCTTAACGCCGCTTACCCAGAAATCGGGCGGCAAAAACAGCGTAGTGACAAAAGTGGCCGCCGCCGTCAGCAGCAGGCCGAGCGCCAGACGCTTGGCGCGCTTTAATTCAGCTAATTTTTCCATGCGTTAAGCATATAACCCATGCGGCGGTTGCGACAGGGGATAACTCCGGAGTCTCAGCTCTCTTCCATGGCGTGATGCAGCGCTTCGCCAATCTGTTGCAGCGCCTCACGGTAATGCTCGCTGGCAGGCAGCGCGCAGTTGATGCGCAGGCAGTTGCGGTATTTGCCCGAGGCGGAAAAGAGCGAGCCGGGGGCGACACGAATTTCCAGGCGCGTTAACTGGCGCGCCACGCAGACAATATCGACGCTCTCCGGCAGCTCTATCCAGAGCATAAACCCGCCTTTAGGGCGCGTGACGCAGATACCGCACGGGAAATATTCACGCACCCAGCAGGTGTAGGTCTCCATCTGGCGCTGATAGTGCTGGCGCATCCGGCGCAGGTGGCGGTGATAGTGGCCGTCGCGGATAAATGCCGCTACCGCGAGCTGCGTGGCGGGCACGTTGGTGCCGCTGGCGGCGTATTTCATCTGCAGCACGCGCTCGTGGTAACGCCCCGGCGCTATCCAGCCCACCCGCAGGCCGGGGGCGAGGGTTTTCGTCACTGAGCTGCACAGTATGACGCGCCCGTCGATATCCCAGGATTTTATGGTTCGGGGGCGCGGGTACTCGGTCGCCAGCTCGCCGTAGATATCGTCTTCAAAAATGATAATGTCGTGGCGCTGAGCCAGCGCCAGCACCGCGCGCTTGCGGGCATCGGGCATAATAAAGCCGAGCGGGTTATTGCAGTTCGGCACCAGGATGACGCCTTTAATCGGCCACTGTTCCAGCGCCAGCTCAAGCGCTTCGACGCTGATGCCGGTCTGCGAATCGGTCGGGATCTCAATGGCTTTGATATCGAGACTTCGCAGCAGCTGCATGGTGCCGTAGTAGCAGGGCGATTCCACGGCGACGATATCGCCGGGCTTGCAGACAGCGAGCAGAGCGACAGAGAGCGCATTATGGCAGCCACTGGTGATAATCAGCTCGTCAGCGCTGATGTTCGCGCCGCCATCCAGCATCAGGCGGGCTATCTGCTGGCGCAGTTCCGGGCGGCCCGCCAGGTCGTCATAGCTAAAGACATCCAGCTGATTGTGTTGCACTACACGGCTCATCTCGCGCCAGAGCGGTTTAAGCGTAGGGTGGGTGATATCCGGCGCGCCGCCGCCAAATGTGGTCAGGCTTTTATTGCCGCGCCCGTCAAGGAGCGTCATTACTTCATCCCATTGCGTCACTTCGACCGGGCGCTGTACCGGGCGCGTCATCGCAGGCACCGGTGGCTGCATTTTACGCGGCGCGACAAAATACCCCGAGCGCGGGCGCGGCACGATGAGCTGCTGATTCTCCAGCACCAGATACGCCTGCTGCACGGTGCTGATGCTGACGCCATGCTCCTGGCTCAGGCTGCGTACCGACGGCAGTTTTTCACCGTGGCGATAAAGGCCCTGTTCAATACGCTCCGCCAGCAGGCAGGCGAGGTGCTGATAACGCGTCATGCTGTATGCTCCCTTGATACAGTACAGATCACAAAACCGGTACAGATAACGGCACAATACGCCTTTCAGCCGCGTATGTCGCGCTTCTGTATGGCTAACAAATAGATTTTGTGAATCTGTATTGTTGCGGGCGATCCCGGCCATCATAAGGCTCAGCCTGACACAGGAGAGCGACGATGGAATTTCACGAGAACCGACCCCGCAGACCGTTTATTGGCTTCATACTGATCTGGCGCGCCTGGAAAGCCTGGCGGCTGCGCGCGCAAACCCGAAAAGTGCTCAGCAGAATGAACGAGGCGCAGCTGCGCGATGTCGGGCTGCGACGCGACGATACGTATTAAACCCCGGCGCGGGCGGTATGTTGCCCGCGCGCATTCACACCCGCTTTTTACGCTTGCCGGCGATCACCTCGATAAACTCCTGCACCTGCTGTTGCTTGCGCACCGACAGCTTGCAGACGCGGCGCAGGGATTTCAGCAGCGGCGGATCTTCCGGCTCCGGCGCGCGCGCCGTGATGACAATACAGCCAGGCATCACCCGCACGTCCGCATCGGTGCCGGTAGGGAAACCGGCTTCCTCCAGCCATTTGCCGCGACGCGTCAGCGCGGCCAGGTTCACGCCGTCATGAAAACGGCTGGCGTAGCTCACGCGGATGCGGCGCGGCTCGGTCAGCGCGGCGGGCGCGGGGAGCGCCTCGGGTAAAACTTCAGGGAGCACGGATAACATCGACATAGTTCCTCCTTAAACGGCAGCAAAGCCAGCCTGCAAAATACTGGTATTATATACAGTAATAGAGGGAGGGGATCTTTGTGAAATCCGAAAAGCGGCGGGAAAATCGTCGGCCCGCCCTGGGCCGACGCAGGAGAAAATTAATGCGCGTGCGGGACGTCGGTTTCGGCGCTGATGCGCAGGCCGTCGGCGTCAAACACCATACAGTCGCGCGGGTTAAAGCCCACTTCCACCGCCTGCCACGGGCTGAAATGCACGTCGCCCGGCAGGAGAATTTTCATGTTGTCATGCCCGTAACACTGGCCAAACAGATAGGTGTTGTTGCCAAGGCGCTCCACCACTTCGCAGTTAAAGGTTAATGAGACTCCCGTCTGCGCGCCGGTGGAGAGATGCTCCGGGCGAATGCCCAGCGTCACCGCATCGCCTTGCTTCAGCGGCGCGGTGTGAATGGCCAGCCGCAGCGTTTTGCCCTGCGAGAGCGTGACGTCCAGCGCGCCTTCTTCCCAGCGCGCTACGGTGGCTGGCAGGAAATTCATCTTCGGCGAGCCGATAAACCCGGCCACGAATTTATTCACCGGGTTGTAGTAAAGCGCCATCGGCGAGCCCATCTGCTCTACTTTGCCGTAGTTCATCACCACGATTTTATCGGCGAGCGTCATCGCCTCAATCTGATCGTGAGTGACATAGACCATCGTGGTTTTCAGCTCCTGGTGGAGCCTCGCGATATGCAGGCGCATCTCAACGCGCAGTTCGGCGTCAAGGTTGGAGAGCGGTTCGTCGAACATAAACACCTGCGGGTTACGCACAATGGCGCGGCCAATTGCCACGCGCTGGCGCTGGCCGCCGGAGAGCTGTTTGGGTTTGCGGTCCAAAAGGTGCGAGAGTTGCAGCGTTTTCGCCACCATCTCCACCTGATGACGGATCTGATCTTTCGGCACTTTATTGACCTTCAGCCCATAGCCCATGTTCTCCGCCACCGTCATGTGCGGGTAGAGCGCGTAGGACTGAAAAACCATCGCCACGCCGCGGTGCGCGGGCGCGACGTCGTTCATCACCTCATCGCCGATCAGCACCTCGCCGTCGCTCACCTCTTCAAGGCCCGCGATCATGCGCAGCAGCGTGGACTTTCCGCAGCCGGACGGCCCGACGAACACCGCAAATTCGCCGTCGGCAATATCGAGATTGATATTGTGCAGGGTTTCGGTTTTCCCGAACCGTTTGGTGACATTCCTCAGTCTTATGCTGGACATCAGGGTTCCTCGAAAGTGTAAGCCGTGGTGGCCGCGGGCGTTTCTGACGGGCGCTGAACCTTATTTTGTATTACGTGTAACAATTCAGCGGAGTGATACGCAACGGCTTTAAATCAGTGCCATGACTATAACTTCCCCGGATTTCGCCCCCTATCGCCGGTTTTCATTTCTGTAACGACGATCACACAACGCACAGTTTTTTGTAGAGTTATCAGGGTTGGCAGCGTAGCGTATAACAAAATGAAAACTCGCTGAGTGGCCTTTTGCAGGCTGCGTGGTTACAGCGATTGAGTTTTAACGCAGAAGTGAAGCACTTAATAAAAACGACATAATTGTTATACCTTCACATGAGGTTGATAATGAAAAAGAACATCCTTACCGCCCTGGTTCTCTCCGCTCTGATGGTCAGCGCTGGCGCCAGCGCGGCGACCCGACAGCTTAACGTGTGGGAAGACATTAAAAAATCCGCCGGAATTAAGGATGCCGTGGCGGCATTTGAAAAGCAGTACGACGTGAAAGTGAACATGCAGGAGATGCCGTTCGCCCAGCAGCTGGAAAAACTGCGTCTCGACGGCCCGGCGGGGATCGGCCCGGATGTGCTGGTGATCCCAAACGATCAGCTGGGCGGCGCGGTGGTGCAGGGCCTATTAACGCCGCTGACGCTCGATAAAAAGCAGACCGACGCCTTTACGCCGTCTTCCATCGCGGCCTTCCGTATGGATAACGCGCAGTACGGCGTGCCGAAAGCCGTCGAAACGCTGGTGCTTATCTATAACAAAGATCTGGTGGAAAAGCCGTTCGACAGCCTCCAGGCCTGGTATGACTTCTCCAAACAACAGCGCGCGAAAAACCAGTACGGCCTGCTCGCCAAGTTTGACCAGATTTACTACAGCTGGGGCGCCATCGGCCCGATGGGCGGCTACATCTTCGGGAAAAACGACAAAGGCGGGTTTAACGCCACCGACGTGGGCCTGAACAAGCCCGGCGCGGTGGAAGCCGTCACCTTCCTGAAAAAATTCTATGCCGACGGCGTCTTTCCGGCGGGGATCATCGGCGATAACGGCCTGAACGCTATCGATTCGCTGTTTACCGAGAAGAAAGCGGCGGCGGTGATTAACGGCCCGTGGGCGTTCCAGCCTTACGAAGCCGCAGGCATTAACTACGGCGTGGCGCCGCTGCCGACGCTGCCGGACGGCAAACCGATGAGCTCGTTCCTCGGCGTGAAGGGCTACGTGGTCTCCACCTGGAGCAAAGACAAAGCCCTGGCGCAGCAGTTTATTGAGTTCATCAACCAGCCGCAGTATGTGAAAACGCGCTACATCGCGACCCGCGAGATCCCGCCGCTGGTGGCGCTGATGGACGATCCGGTGATTAAAGGCGACCAGAAAGCGAGTGCGGTGGCCGTACAGTCGGCGCGCGCCAGCGCGATGCCGGGCATTCCTGAAATGGGCGAAGTGTGGGCACCTGCTAACGCGGCGCTGGAGCTGAGCGTCACCGGCAAGCAGGAGCCGAAAACCGCGCTCGATAACGCGGTGAAACAGATAACCATGCAGATCGAAGCGATGCAGGCCAGTAATCAGTAAGACGTACCCGGCGGCGTCTGGGGCGTCGCCGGATGAACCGTTAAAAGCGGGAGGGGCGCCTCCCGTTTTCAGAAGGAGCCGTGTGTGATTATCAGTCCCAGCGAAAAGATGCCCGTAGCCCGAGGGGCGGGCCGACACGCCTGGTGCGCGCTGCTCTGCGCTCTGTTGCCGGGCGTGGGCCAGTTTTATAACCGTCAGTGGCTAAAAGGCGTCACCTTTCTGGTGCTGCTGGCAAGCTTTCTCGGGGTGTTTCACGATTTCCTGCGTGTGGGGCTGTGGGGGCTCTATACGCTCGGTGAAGAGGTGCCGCGCGACAACTCCATCTTCCTGCTGGCGGAAGGGATTCTGAGCCTGCTGGTGGTGGGCTTTGGGCTGACGGTCTATTACTTCTCGCTGCGCGACGCCTGGGTGAACGGCAGGCGCCGCGACGAAGGGCTGACGCTTAACAGCGTGCGTAAACAGTATCAGCTGCTGCTCTCGGACGGCTTTCCGTATCTGATGATTGCGCCCGGCTTTATTCTGCTGGTGTTCCTGGTGGTGTTCCCGATCCTTTTTGGCTTCGCCATCGCGTTCACCAACTACAACCTCTACCACACGCCGCCCGCGAAGCTGGTGGACTGGGTGGGGCTTAAGAACTTCGTCAATATTTTCACGCTCTCCATCTGGCGCTCGACATTCTTTGACGTGTTGCAGTGGACGGTGGTCTGGACGCTGCTCGCCACCACGTTCCAGTGTACCGTGGGCGTGCTGCTGGCGATTCTGGTGAACCAGAAAGATCTGCGTTTTAAGCCGCTTATCCGCACCATTTTCATTCTGCCGTGGGCGGTGCCGGGCTTTGTCACCATTCTGGTGTTCGCCGGGATGTTTAACGACAGCTTCGGGGTAATTAACAACGCGATCCTGGCGTTTTTCAACATCGCGCCGAAACCCTGGATGACCGATCCCTTCTGGACCAAAACCGCGCTCATCATGATGCAGACATGGCTTGGCTTTCCGTTTGTGTTCGCGATGACCACCGGCGTGCTCCAGGCGATTCCGGACGATTTGTATGAGGCCGCGAAAATGGACGGGGCCAGCACCTGGACGCGCCTGCGCACCATTACGCTGCCGCTGGTGCTCTACGCGATTGCGCCCATCATCATCACGCAATACACGTTCAACTTTAACAACTTCAACATCATCTACCTGTTTAACAACGGCGGGCCTGCGGTGGCCGGCTCCAACGCGGGCGGCACCGATATTCTGGTCTCGTGGATCTACAAGCTGACGATGTCTTCGTCCCAGTACGCCATCGCCGCGACGATAACCATCCTGCTCTCCATTTTTGTGGTGGGGCTGGCGCTGTGGCAGTTCCGCGCCACGAAGTCGTTCAAAAATGACGAGACGGCATAAGGAGACACCATGGCTAAAAGACAAAGCATGAAACAGGAAAAGTGGCTGCGGCTTTCGCTGTCGTGGCTGGTGATCCTGACGGTCAGCACAATCATTATCTATCCGCTGATCTGGACGGTGGGCGCGTCGCTGAACGCGGGCAACAGCCTGCTCAGCAGCTCGATAATCCCGGAAAACCTCTCGTTCCAGCACTATGCCGATCTCTTCAACGGCCAGGTGAATTACGTCACCTGGTACTGGAACTCGATGAAAATCAGCTTCATGACGATGGTGCTGACGTTAATCAGCGTCAGCTTCACCGCCTATGCGTTCTCGCGCTTTCGCTTTAAGGGCCGCCAGAACGGGCTGATGCTGTTTCTGCTGTTGCAGATGATCCCGCAGTTTTCCGCGCTGATCGCCATTTTCGTGCTCTCGCAGCTGCTCGGGCTGATTAACAGCCACCTGGCGTTGGTGCTGATTTACGTCGCCGGGATGATCCCGATGAACACGTACCTGATGAAAGGCTATCTGGACGCTATCCCGAAAGACCTCGATGAGTCCGCGCGCATGGACGGCGCCAGCAACTTCCGGATTTTCATCGAAATCATCATACCGCTCTCTAAACCGATTGTGGCGGTGGTGGCGCTGTTCTCTTTTACCGGGCCGCTCGGGGATTTCATCCTCTCCAGCACCATTCTGCGCACCCCGGATAAATACACGCTGCCGATCGGGCTCTATAACCTGGTCGCGCAAAAGATGGGCGCGAGCTACACCACCTACGCCGCGGGCGCGGTGCTGATTGCGGTGCCGGTCGCGATTCTCTATCTGGCCTTACAAAAATACTTCGTCTCCGGTCTGACCTCCGGCAGCACCAAAGGATAATCTGATGAAACTGTGTAAACCCGCACTGCTTGCTGTCTCGCTGGCCTGCTGTTTTTCCGCTTTCGCCGCCAACATGACGCAGATAACGCCAAAGCCGCTTAACCTCCCGGCGGATTTTATCAAGGGCGCGGATATCTCCACGCTGCCGGAGCTGGAGCGCCAGGGCGCGAAGTTCTACGACGCCGACCACAAACAACAGGACGCGCTGACCATTCTGCGCGAGAACGGCGTGAACTACGTGCGCCTGCGCCTGTGGGTTGACCCCAAAGACAGCGCGGGCGCGCCTTACGGCGGCGGCACCAACGATCTCGCCACCACGCTTGCGCTGGCAAAGCGCGTGAAAGCGCAGGGAATGCGCCTGCTGCTCGATTTCCACTACAGCGATTTCTGGACCGACCCTGGCAAGCAGTTCAAGCCGAAAGCCTGGGAAAACCAGAATTACGACCAGCTCAAAACCACGATCCACGACTACACCCGCGACACCATCGCCGAATTCAAAAAGGCGGGCGTGCTGCCGGATATGGTGCAGATCGGCAATGAAATTAACGGCGGCATTCTGTGGCCGGAAGGCAAAAGCTGGGGGCAGGGCGGCGGCGAGTTTGATCGTCTCGCGGGCCTGCTCAACGCCGCCATCAGCGGCCTGCGCGAAAACCTGACCCAGGGCGAGCAGGTGAAAATCATGCTGCATCTGGCCGAAGGCACCAAAAACGACACCTTCCGCTGGTGGTTCGATGAAATCACCAAACGCCAGGTGCCGTTCGATGTGATTGGGCTCTCGATGTACACCTACTGGAACGGCCCCATCAGCGCGCTGAAAGCCAACATGGACGACATCAGCAAGCGCTACAACAAAGATGTGATTGTGGTGGAAGCCGCCTATGCGTACACGCTGGAGAACTGCGACAACGCCGAAAACAGCTTCCAGCAGAAAGAGGAAAAAGAGGGCGGCTACCCGGCGACAGTGCAGGGCCAGTACGACTACGTGCATGACCTGATGCAGAGCGTGGCGAACGTCGAAAACCATCGCGGCAAAGGCATTTTCTACTGGGAGCCGGCCTGGATTGCCGTACCGGGGAACACCTGGGCGACGCCTGCGGGCATGAAATATATCCATGACGAATGGAAAACCGGCAACGCCCGCGAAAACCAGGCGTTTTTCGATTGCCACGGCAACGTGCTGCCATCGGTAAAAGTCTTTAATTAATCCTTTTTATTCCATTTATACCCTGATGCTTTCACCCGGCAGGCCGCGACGCCCGCCGGGTGACGCCGGACGGGTATGCCGTATCAGGAAGCCTGTCAATGAACAAATTTGCGCCTTTAAGTCCGAAGGTCAGCGCCCTTTTGCACGGCGCGGACTATAACCCGGAGCAGTGGGAGAACTACCCCGGCACGGTAGAGAGCGATATCGCCATGATGCAGCAGGCGAAATGCAACGTGATGTCGGTGGGCATTTTTAGCTGGGCGAAACTGGAGCCTGAAGAGGGCGTGTTCCGCTTCGAGTGGCTCGACGAGATCATCGACAAGCTGTATCAGGGCGGCATTCACGTGTTTCTCGCCACGCCGAGCGGCGCGCGTCCGGCCTGGATGTCGCAGAAATACCCGCAGGTGCTGCGCGTCGGGCGCGACCGCGTTCCGGCGCTGCATGGCGGCCGTCATAACCACTGCATGAGTTCGCCGGTCTATCGCGACAAAACCGCCACCATCAACCGCCTGCTGGCGGAGCGTTACGCGCACCATCCGGCGGTGCTCGGCTGGCATATCTCCAACGAATATGGCGGCGAGTGTCATTGCGATTTATGCCAGGAAAATTTCCGCGGCTGGCTGAAAGCGCGCTACGGCACGCTCGATAAACTGAACGAAGCCTGGTGGAGCACCTTCTGGAGCCACACCTTTACCGACTGGTCGCAGATTGAATCTCCGGCGCCGCAGGGCGAAAACTCTATTCACGGCCTGAACCTCGACTGGCGGCGCTTTAACACCGCGCAGGTGACCGATTTCTGCCGTCACGAACTGGCCCCGCTGAAGGCGGTGAACCCGGAATTACCGGCCACCACCAACTTTATGGAGTATTTCTACGATTACGACTACTGGCAGCTCGCCGAGCCGCTCGATTTTATCTCCTGGGACAGCTACCCGATGTGGCACCGCGATAAAGACGAAACCGAGCTTGCCTGCTATACCGCGATGTACCACGACCTGATGCGCACCTTAAAGCACGGCAAACCGTTCGTGCTGATGGAATCGACGCCGGGCACCACCAACTGGCAGCCCACCAGCAAGCTGAAAAAGCCGGGCATGCATATTCTTTCTTCGCTCCAGGCGGTGGCGCACGGCGCGGATTCGGTGCAGTACTTCCAGTGGCGCAAGAGCCGCGGATCGGTGGAGAAATTCCACGGCGCGGTGGTGGATCACGTCGGCCATCTCGACACCCGTATCGGGCGCGAAGTGGCGCAGCTTGGCGATATCTTAAGCCAGCTTGATCCGGTGGTCGGCGCGCGCGTGGATGCGCAGGTGGCGGTGATTTTCGACTGGGAAAGCCGCTGGGCGATGGATGACGCGCAGGGGCCGCGCAACCTGGGGCTGGAGTATGAAAAAACCGTCGCCGAGCACTACCGGCCCTTCTGGGAGCAGGGGATCGCGGTCGATATCATTAACGCCGACGCCGATCTCAGCGGCTATAAACTGGTTATCGCGCCGATGCTCTACATGGTGCGCGACGGGTTTGCGCAGCGCGCCGAAGCCTTTGTCGAACAGGGCGGCCATTTCGTGACGACCTACTGGAGCGGCATCGTCAACGAGACCGATCTCTGCCATCTCGGCGGCTTCCCCGGCCCGCTGCGTAAGCTGCTGGGCATCTGGGCGGAAGAGATCGACTGCCTCGCCGACGGCGAACGCAACCTGATTCAGGGGCTCGCGGGCAACGAGGCTGGCTTGCAGGGGCCGTATCAGGTGCGCCATCTGTGCGATCTTATCCACACCGAAGGCGCGACGGCGCTCGCCACCTACCGCGACGATTTCTATGCCGGACGCGCGGCGGTGACGGTGAACGCGTTTGGCGCGGGCAAAGCCTGGTATGTGGCCTCGCGTAACGATCTCGCCTTCCAGCGCGATTTCTTCGGCAACATCATTAACGAGTTGTCGCTTACGCGCGCGCTGGCGGCGGATTTCCCGCCGGGCGTCACCGCGCATGCCCGCCACGATGGCGAATCCGCGTTTATTTTTGTTGAAAACTACACCGGCGCGCCGCAGTCGGTGACGCTGCCGGAGGGCTGCGCCGATATGCTGACCGGCGACGCGCTGAGCGGCAGGCTGTCGCTCGCCCCGTGGGGCTGTCGCATTCTGCGCCGCCGCCTCGCCTGAGTTGTTCCCTGCGCGCCCGTTCACCCGAACGGGCGCTTTTTTATTATCTGGTCTGAAAAAGGAGCCGCTATGGTTAGCCTGAAATCGTTTCTGCACCACGTCACCCGCCCGCAGCCCGCCACTACCCAGACGTTAACCGAAGAGGAGCGCGCGCAGATCGCGCGTCTGGTGGCGGATTTCGGCGGGCAGGAGAATATCGAGAGCGTGGACGCCTGCATGACGCGTCTGCGCGTCAAAGTCAAAGAGCTCACCCGCGTCGATACCGAGGCGTTGCAGTCGGAAGGGGCGTTGGGCGTGATTATTCTCGGCCAGGAAGTCCATGCGATCTTCGGCAAGCAATCCGACGCGCTGCGCAAACTGCTGGATGAGCGTTTCAGAAACGCGTGATAAAAAAACGGGATAACCCTGCATAAAAGGTTATCCCGCAAAAGGCAACGAGGGTGCATCAGCGGCTGTGACGCCGTGATGGCAGTGCCATAACTCAGAGATACAACGCTTACTTCCGCGTGTCTGTATCAGACAACGCCTGCGGGCAACGGTTTCGGGCCGCCGCCCACGCCGCCTGACGCGTGGTTAACGTCAGGCACTACTTTCTTACCACCAGGCCTCGACCTGAACGCCGAAGTTCCAGGTGTCGTCCGCCGTGCCGTCCTGCAGGGATTTACCGTTCTGCGAATCATTCAGATAAGAGGCGAACACGCGCAGTTCCGGGCGAGACATAAAATCCGGGCCATCGGCGAGGCCGAGCGCAATGGTATATTTCTCGCCGCTCTGCTTGTAATGCGTGCCGTTGTTATAGGTGTCTTTCTGGTAAAACCCGCCCACTTCCCCGATGAGGCGCACATACTGCGTGAACTGATACTGGCCGCGGCCTACCAGCGAGAGAAGGCGCGATTTATCGGTCGTGGCGGTGGTGTCGTCCGCCGAGCCCCAGGTCAGCACATGGTTAAAGGAGAACCTGTCGGTGATCGGAATCAGACCGGTGTTGATCACGCGATAGCCGGTGGCGTCGTTAACGTAGTTCCACATGTCATACCAGCCGCCGCCCTGCGAGACCATGTTCTGCGCGAGGCCCTTGTTGGCATACTGCAACACCAGTTTGTTATAGCCGCCGAGCATGTCCTGGCTGATTTCGCCGGTCAGCATGACGCCGTTGTCGGCTTCATACAGGCCGCCGTACTCTTTCTGTTTGTCGGTCGGGTTCGGCATGGCGTAGTCGATGCCAAACTCCGTCCAGGCGCCTGTCCACGGCTTCCAGCCCGCGTAGCGCAGATCCAGATAGTTGATGTTAACGTCGTTATCGCCATCCACGCGGTAGTCCAGATCGTTGGCGTCGCCGCGGATCCACGCGAAGGAGACCGCGCCAGGGCCTACGGTGTAGTTTTCGATCCCGGCGCCGGAGCCGGAGATATTCCAGTATTTGGTATCGATGATGTGCAGATCGTGGCGCTGGTAGTAGCGCTTGCCGCCCCAGATCACCGCGTTCGGATCGCCCGGAACCAGCCCTTTAATTTGCAGATTTAACTGCCGCAGGCCGAACTGGGCGTCGTCGTTAAGGGTGCTTTCACTGTCGTTGGAGCCGTCGGACACCATGCTGACCATGCTGTCGACATAAAAACTGACTTCATCTTTTTTGTAGACTTCAGAGCCCAGTTCAACCTCGCCGTAGGTGTCGGTTTCGTTACCGAGACGCCCCAGTTTGTTTTTCTGCCACTCTTCCTGGCCACCGTCCTGCGAGACGCCCACGCCGCCACGCAAATAGCCATGAAAATCAATAGGTACAGAAGATGAAGCCGCCAGCAGGCAAGGAGAAGTCAGCGCGGCGGCTAACGCAACGGCCACTGTGCGTAGCGTAGTGTTCATAGTAACCTCTTTTATTGTTTTGTATTACGTTCACATAACCGAAGCCATAAGACGCCTTTGCGAAATATCAGGCAATTTTGATCTTAATTAATTGTGACTCAGTGCAAATAAATCAGGCGTTTTTGTAACAAATGGTGATGCTTCTCACGAGTTTTATGTATTGTGAACGTAGTACTTAAGTCAGAGGAAGGATAACGGCGATTTGTGCAGAAAAGGTTTTTCCGGCTGGCCCCTGTTACAATCAGCCCAGCCCACGAAAAAGGAACCGGAACATGAAGTCTAAAAGCGCCACACTGGAAGACGTCGCCCGCCACGCGGGGGTTTCCTACCAGACGGTGTCTCGTGTACTGAATAAGTCTGCGAATGTCTCTGAAGCCACGCGCCGCAAGGTGGAAGAGGCGATCGCGCATCTGCGTTATGTGCCTAACCGGCTGGCGCAGCAGCTGGTCGGCAAGCAGAGCATGACGCTTGGCCTGGTCACCACGTCGCTTGCGTTACATGCGCCGTCGCAGGTGGCGGCGGCGGTGAAACGTTACGCGAATCTGGATGGCTACCAGGTGTTGATCTCGATGATCGATGAGAACGTCAGCCAGGGAATTCAGGATTCCATCAACGAACTCAAGTCCCAGCTGGTGGATAAGGTTATCATTAACGTGCCGCTGGAGACGCAGGAGGCGGAGAAAATCGCCGCCGATAACGACGACATTCTGTGCCTGTTCCTGGATGTGGACCCGTACAGCTCGGTGTTTAACGTCTCTTTTAATCCGGCGGACGGCACGCGCGCGAGCGTGAAGTATTTATACGAGCTGGGGCATCGCGATATCGCGCTGCTGGCCGGCCCGGAGCGCTCGGTCTCCGCCCGGCTGCGCCTCAAAAGTTGGCTTGAGACGCTGGAGAGCTACGGCTTAACGCCGGTGAGCGTGTTGCATGGCAACTGGGACGCGCAGAGCGGCTACGCGGGCGCGCTGCAAATGTTGCGCGAGGCGCCGCATTTCACCGCCGTGCTGGTGGCGAACGATCAGATGGCGCTTGGCGTGCTGAGCGCGTTTCATCAGCAGCAGCTCTCCATTCCGGGCCAGAAATCGGTGATCGGCTATGACGACACTTACGAAAGCTCGTTTTTCTATCCGGCGCTCACCACCGTCTCGCTCGATCTCGACATGCAGGGTAAAGAGGCGGTGCGGCGGTTGCTGGAAGCGAGCGAAAGCGACGCCTCGCGGCTTTCTTCCATTCTCCCGGCGCGGCTGGTAATTCGCCACTCCACCGGCCCGCGTGAAGACGACGCGCCGGATATGCGCAAAATCGCCGATGAGCTGCGGCTTATCGCAAGCCGTCTCAGCCAGTAATCACGCCTGATTATCACGGGCCGCGCAGCCTGTGCCGCGGCCCGCGCCTTTCGCAATCCATGCTTTTCCTCCGCCTGTTTCTTGATACTTACCCTGATAAGTATTAAGTTGCCCTCCCGCTAACCGAAGGGAGCCCCCGATGACAGAAGATGAACGGTTCGCCCGCCGTCCGATGGGCATGCGCATGGCGATGATAGTGCGTCAGTGGCGCGCCATTATTGATAGTGCGATTACCGACACCGGCCTGACGCAGTCTGGCTGGACGGTGCTGATGCAGCTCGATCAGCAGGGGGATAATCTTTCGATCAGCGAACTGGCGCAGGTGCAGGGCATTGAACTGCCGCCGCTGATGCGCACCCTGGCGTGCCTTGAAAGTAAAGGTTTGCTGGTGCGTACTACGTCACCCTGGGACAAACGCATTCGCCTGGTTTCTCTTACCGACGATGGGCGGGCGATGCTTGCCACGCTCAATACGGTGGTTGCGCGCTACCAGGCGCGCGTGTCACACAATATTCCCGCGCAGGATATGGACATCTTCAGCGACACCTTAAACCAGATCGCGCGTAATCTGCGCACGATCCGCGACGAAGACGCTAACAACGCACAATAACTATGATGACTCCGGAACAAAAATTTGCCCGCTGGGTAAGGGTAAGTATTGCCACTTTCCTGGCGATGTTCGTTTACTTCATTCTCGCCGATATCTGGATCCCGCTGACGCCGGATTCCACCGTGATGCGCGTGGTGACGCCCGTCTCCTCGCGCGTCTCGGGCTACGTGGCGGCGGTGCATGTCGCCAACAACAGCCATGTGAAAAAGGGCGATCTGTTGTTTGAGCTGGATGCCGCGCCGTTTACCAACCGCGTCGAGGCGGCGGACATCGCGCTGCGCCAGGCGCGGCTGACTAACGATCAGCTGGACGCGCAGATCGCCGCCGCCAGGGCGAATCTCAACACCGCCCGCCTGACGGCCCGCAACGATAAAGTCACCTTTGACCGCTACCAGCGCCTGAGCACGATGCAAAACGTCTCGCAGCAGGATCTCGACAAGGTGCGTACCACCTGGCAGACCAGCGAACAGGCGGTGGCGCAGCTGGAGGCGAAAATCAACGAACTGGCCATCGAGCGCGGCGAACGCGACGACAGCCGCAACGTGACGCTGGAGAAATACCGTAACGCGCTACAGGACGCGCAGCTCAATCTTGGCTGGACGCAGATCCGCGCCGAAGCCGACGGCACCGTCAGCAACCTGCAATTAAGCCCCGGCTGGTTTGCCGCCGCCGGTACGCCCGCGCTGGCGCTGGTGAGCGAGCACACCGATATCGTGGCCGATTTCCGTGAGAAGAGCCTGCGGCACACGCATGTGGGCACCGACGCTGCGGTGGTGTTCGACGCGCTGCCAGGCCAGGTGTTCCACGCGCACGTCACCAGCCACGACGCCGGGATACTGGCGGGCCAGCAGGCGGTGAATGGCCAGCTGTCGCAGCCGGAGGAGTCGAACCGCTGGGTGCGCGACGCCCGCCGGATGCGCATTCATGTGGCGCTGGACGAGCCGTTGCCTGCCTCGCTGCCGACCGGCGCGCGCGCCACCGTGCAGCTCTATAACAGCGAAGGTCCGTTCGCCCGATTCTTCTCGGGCGTACAGATCCACCTGATAAGCCTGCTGCACTATGTGTATTAACCATGTCTATTAATACACTGGTGCGGGTCTTCACCCCGCACGGCAACATCGTCTATACGGCGAATGACTTCCGCCAGACGCTGCGCATCATGGTGGCGGGCGTTATCGCGCTCAGCATTTCGAGTTTCTACAACACCAGTTACGGCGTCTTTTTTGTTATCTACCCGATCATGCTGCTGTCGCTGGTGCCGGTATTTAATCGCCACGTCGCGAAGCAGTTTATCTTCAGCGCCGCGCTGAACTGCGTCGAAATGGTGATTATTGTCGGTTATCTGTCGCAATGGCCGGTGATTATGACCGGCGTGGTGTTTGCGCTCTACGTCATGCGTTTTCGCTTTATGAGCAAAGGCCCGCTGTTTCTCTTCGGCTCGATGGGCGTCGTCTGCCAGAGCGTCATGCTTAATTTTATGAGCTACCCGACCAGCGACTGGCACACGCTGCTCTTTTCCAATATGGAAGCGAGCGTGATGGCCGTAGGCTTAAGCGCGCTAATGCACTATCTGCTGCCGGATGTTGAACCGCGCAAGCCGCCGCCGCTGATTGAAAAAGACGCCGCGCGGGTGCGCCATGAATACCTGCTTTCCGGCACGGTGGCGACGCTCAATTTCGTGGTGTTTCAGATGGCGGATTTAAGCGATTCGCTCTCGGCGCTAATGGCGGGCATCCTGATCCTCTTTCCCATGCACTACCGCGGCGCGGTGTTAAGCTCGCTGTGGCGCGTGGTCGGCGTGGTGATTGGCTGTCTCTATGTGCTGCTGGTGCAGCTGGTGCTCTACGATCACAGCAGCCACATGGTGCTGATGATGCCGCTTATCGCGCTCGGTTTCGCCTTCAGCGCCCGCCTGCACGTGATGGAAAAGGTCGGCGCGGGCGTCGGGTTCGCCAGTATCACCACGCTCGGCATCATGTTCGGGCAGAATCTTCACCCTGACACCGATCTCGTTTTCAGCGATCTCTACCGCATCAGCTCCGTCACCGTGTCGCTGCTTATCACGCTGACAATGGTGTTTTTAGTGCACCTGATTTTAAACCGCTTCCCCGCCACCCGTTACGTGGTGAAAAGCGAGGCTTAAGGCGTCTTGTGCAAATCTGAAAACGGCCATTTTCCGGCGCGTCGACAGGAGCGCCCGCAAGCAACGCGATACTCTCGCACACCTGGGAATGCGAAAGGAAAGGGAAGATGAAACGCCTGCTTGTCGTGATGCTAACCGGTTTACTGACGGGGTGTCCGTCCGGTGCGGACAGCATATCTCTCGAAGAGCCTGCCGCGGTAATGGCGCGCGGCGATACGGTCTGTTTGCTGGTGGCGAATAAACCTGATGAGGTCATCCGCTCGGTTGAAATATACAGCGAGAAGGGAGAGTCCTTAATGGAATCGCAGTTGCCCGAGGCGAAACGCCGCGTGGCGCGCGGGCAGTGTCTACCCGATTTGGGTTTCAGTTACCGCCCCGGCAACCGCTATTCGGCGTATTACTATTTCCAGAGCCTGAAAGGCGGTCCGCGGCGCTTATTCACCGCGCATTTCGCGACGGCGGAGGCTTTTCCGTTAAAAATCAGCGCCACTTACGAGCGGGCGCAGTAAGGCCCATTCCCCACCGAATCGCGCAGGATAAGCTCTGAGACGAACAGGTTATCGCGCGAGAGGTAGCCGCCGTCGAGCATCGCTATCAGGCGGTTTATCGTCTCGTGAACCATGTCCGTGACGGGGTCTTTCACGCTGGCAAGCGCCGGGCTGAGAAAGGGCGCGGTGGGGCTGTTGTCAAAGCCTATCAGCGACACCTGCTGCGGCACCGGAATGCCCGCGTCCGTCAGCGCTTTCAGCGCGCCGACCGCCATATCGTCGTTGCTGGCGATAAGCCCGCTGAATGACGTGCCGCTTTCCAGCAGCGTCTTTACCGCCTGCGCGCCGCTCGCGGGCGTCCATTTGCCTTCCACAATCAGCGACGTTGCAGGCGTAATGCCGTGCTGGCGTAGCGCCTCTTTGTAGCCCGCCAGACGCTCCAGCGCGGTAGGGGAATCAGGCGATCCGGTGATGAATGCGATCTCGCGATGCCCGCGCTCCAGCAGCGCGGAGGTGGCGTTAAAGCTCGCGGTTTTATGGTCGCAGCAGACGCAGTGGCTTTGGTGTTTACGCAGCTTGCGGTTTACCACCATCACCGGCTGGCGGGTCTGGCTGATGATGTCGTCAATCTCGTCAACGCCGAGAAAGCGCGGATAGAGGATGATGGCGTCGCAACGCAAATCGAGCAGAAACTCAATCGCCTCGCGCTCTTCGCGGGCGCTGTGTTTACCGTCCACCAGAATCAACTGGCGGCCATTTTCTTCCAGCTTTTTCGCCGCGCGCGAAAGAATCTCGCTGAAGTAGCTGCCGCTGTAGAGCGTGTTGGTGACCACCATCCCGATGCACTGGGAGGTATTGGTCGCGAGATTGCGCGCCAGCAGATTGGGCCGGTAGCCGGTCGCGTCGATGGCCTCGAACACCTGTTTGCGCGTCTCTTCGCTGACATACCCTTTGCCGGAGAGCACGCGAGACACGGTGGCCTTGGAGACGCCCGCTTTTTTGGCCACTTCCTGCATTGTCGACATGTTATCCCTCCGGCTCGGCTGATGTGCCGCACATTCTACACATTTCCCGCTAAAGCGGCAGGCATGTCGCGCACGCTGACGCGCGCCTCATGGCGATCCGCATCACAGATTTTAAAGCCCGATTAAATTTCAGTTGATCTGTTTTATGACCGCAACCACTCTAATGTGGAACCGGTTACCTATTACATCATCCTGTCAGCGCGACGCGGCGTTTAGCGCCGTAATGCCTGGCAAGTACCTGAATTTAAAATAATAAACACGCAGAAGCGGCTCTGGCGCCACGGCGTGTGATAACGAGAGAGTTCACCATCATGTCAAAGAATTACGTAGCGCTGGCGGGCGCGGTCGTCGAGGCGATTGGCGGTGGCGGTAACGTGGCGGCCGTCACGCACTGCATGACGCGCCTGCGCTTTGTGCTGAACGACGACAGCGCCGTGGACGCGGCGCGCCTTAAGGCCATTCCCGGCGTGCTCGGCGTGGTACGCAATGAGAACCAGTGCCAGGTCATCATCGGCAACACGGTGTCGCAGGCGTATGCCGAAGTCCTGAAACTGCTGCCGGAAGGCGCGCGGGTCGAGCGCGCGCTGCCGCGCAACGACAAAATCACTCTGCGGCGCATCGGCGCGGGCATTCTCGACGCGCTAATTGGCACCATGTCGCCGCTGATCCCGGCGATTATCGGCGGCTCGATGGTCAAGCTGCTGGCGATGGTGCTGGAGATGTCGGGCGTGGTCGAGAAAGGCGCGCCGACGCTCACCCTTCTCAACGTGATTGGCGATGGCGCGTTTTTCTTCCTGCCGATCATGGTGGCCGCCTCGGCCGCGATTAAATTTAAAACCAATATGTCGCTGGCGATAGCCATTGCGGGCGTGCTGGTGCACCCGAACTTCGTTGACCTGATGGCCAAAGCCGCGCAGGGGCAACCGGTGGATTTCATTGGCATTCCGGTCACGGCGGTAAAATATACCTATACCGTGATCCCGGCGCTCTGCATGACCTGGATACTCTCCTATATTGAACGTTGGGTGGACAAAATCACGCCAGCGGTGACCAAGAACTTCCTGAAACCGATGCTGATTGTGCTGATCGCCTCGCCCATCGCCATCATGCTGATTGGCCCGATTGGTATCTGGATTGGCAGCGGCATTTCGTCGGTGGTGTACACCATCCACAGCTATCTGGGCTGGCTGTCGGTAGCGATTATGGGCGCGCTCTGGCCGCTGTTAGTCATTACCGGAATGCACCGCGTGTTTACGCCGACCATCATCCAGACCATCGCCGAAACCGGCAAAGAGGGCATGGTGATGCCGTCGGAGATCGGGGCCAACCTGTCGCTCGGCGGGTCGTCGCTCGCGGTCGCGTGGCGCACCCGCAACCCGGAACTGCGCCAGACGGCGCTGGCCGCGGCGGCATCCGCCATTGTGGCGGGTATTTCAGAGCCTGCGCTGTATGGCGTGGCGGTGCGGCTGAAACGCCCGCTGGTGGCGAGCCTGATTAGCGGCTTCGTCTGCGGCGCGGTGGCGGGGCTTGCCGGGCTTGCGAGCCACTCGATGGCCGCGCCGGGGCTGTTTACCAGCGTGCAGTTTTTCGATCCGGCCAACCCGATGACGATCGTCTGGGTCTTTGGGGTGATGGCGCTGGCGGTGGTGCTGTCGTTCATCCTGACGCTGGTGCTGGGCTTTGAGGATATTCCCGTCGAGACGGCCGAACCCGCCCGCGATAACCCGCAGCCTGCGGCTTTCACCGCGCAGGCGCCCGCAGTAAAACCGAATTAATCAGAGGACGCGTATGGATAACAACACTTTTCCCGAAGGATTTTTATGGGGCGGCGCGATCGCGGCAAACCAGGCGGAAGGCGCGTGGCGCGAGGGCGGCAAAGGGCCAGCCACGGTTGATATGCTGCCGCACGGCCCGAATCGCCTGGCGGTAAAGCTTGGGCTCGATAAGCGCACCGGCTGGCGCGACGATGAATTTTACCCGAGCCACGAGGCGATCGATTTTTATCACCGCTATAAAGAAGATATCGCGCTGATGGCCGAGATGGGCTTTACGGTGTTTCGCACGTCGATCGCCTGGAGCCGTCTCTACCCGAACGGCGATGAACAGACGCCGAACGAAGAGGGCATCGCGTTTTACCGCGCGCTGTTCAGCGAGTGCAAAAAGTACAATATCGAGCCGCTGGTGACGCTGTGCCACTTTGACGTGCCGATGCATCTGGTGACCGAGTATGGATCCTGGCGCAGCCGCAAAATGGTGGAGTTTTTCACCCGCTACGCGCGCACCTGTTTTGAAGCGTTCGACGGGCTGGTGAAATACTGGCTCACGTTCAACGAAATCAACATCCTGCTGCACAGCCCGTTCTCCGGCGCGGGCCTGGCGTTTGAGCCGGGCGAAAACCATGAACAGGTGAAATACCAGGCCGCGCACCACGAGCTTATCGCCAGCGCCATCGCCACCCATATCGCGCATGAAGTGAACCCGCAAAACCAGGTGGGCTGTATGCTGGCGGGTGGTAACTTCTACCCTTACTCCTGCAAGCCGGAAGATGTCTGGGCGGCGCTGGAGAAAGACCGCGAAAACCTGTTTTTTATCGACGTGCAGGCGCGCGGGGCGTACCCGGCCTATACGCAGCGCCTGTTCCGTGAAAAAGGCATCGTGATTGAAAAAGGGCCAGAGGACGACGAGATCCTTAAAGATACCGTCGATTTCGTCTCGTTTAGCTACTACGCCTCGCGCTGCGCCTCGGCGGATATGAACAGCCAGGTGACGAATGCGGCGAACATCGTGAAATCGCTGAAAAACCCGTATATCGCGGCGAGCGAATGGGGCTGGGGAATCGATCCTCTGGGGCTGCGCATCACGATGAACATGATGTACGACCGCTACCAGAAACCGCTGTTCCTGGTGGAGAACGGTCTCGGCGCGAAAGACGCGTTTAACGAAAACGGCGAAATCGAAGATGACTACCGCATCAGTTATCTGCGCGAGCATATCCGCGCGATGCGCGAAGCCATCGAAGACGGCATTCCGGTGATGGGCTACACCACCTGGGGCTGCATCGATCTGGTTTCCGCCTCCACCGGCGAGATGAGCAAACGCTACGGCTTCGTCTGGGTGGATCGCGACGACCAGGGCCGCGGTACGCTGGAGCGCAAGCGTAAGAAATCGTTCTGGTGGTATAAAAAAGTGATCGCCAGCAACGGCGCCGATCTCGACTGATCCCCGCAATCCGCTATAACGCGCGTCGCCGTTCAGGGCGGCGCGCGTCTGTTTTCGCTCCCGCACGACTTCCCGCCAACAGTGCAAACCGCGCCGCGTTGCACAATCGCAGGGCGTTATTTCTCTGCTGATACCGGATATATCCGCCATTCCGCCCGCCGATTCCTGGCACATAACTTGCTGAATCTCTGTCCACCCGCGTTTTATCTTTCGCAGAGGACTCGTTATGTCAGCCAACACCGAATTCCCGTTAAGCGAGGCGCCCGCCGCCGGGCGCAAAGGCCTGCTCTCCATTTCTATGGTGCTGTTCAGCTTTACCTTTTTCACCGGCACGATGTTTGCGGGCGGTAAGCTCGGCGTCGCGTTTCCGATTGTCGAGATGCTCTGGATAGCCACCATCGGCAACCTGCTGCTGGCGCTGTATGCGGCGGCGCTTGCCTGGATAGCCGCCCGCAGCGGGCTGAATACCGTGCTGATGGGGCGCTTCTGTTTTGGCGAGAAGGGCAGCAAGCTCTCCGATTTCCTGCTCGGCTTCGCGGAGCTGGGCTGGTACGCGTGGGGCACCGCGACGGTCGCCATCACGCTGGTGAAACTGCTGGCGCTGCCGGAATGGCTCACCACGCCGCTGATGGTCTTCTTCGGCCTCGCGTTCTGCGTGACAGCGCTGGTGGGCTACCGCGGGCTGGATCTGCTCTCGCGCGTTTCGGTGCCGCTGATGTTTATTCTGCTGGTGGTCTCGATGTGGATTGCGACCCGCCACGCGGGCGGCTGGCAGGCGATGCAGCGCATTGAACCCACCGAAACCCTGGGCTGGTCGGCGGCCATCACGATGGTGTTTGGTACGTTTGCGAGCGGCGCGACCCAGGCCACCAACTGGACGCGCATGGCGCGCAGCAGCGGCACCGCCATTACCGGCAGCATGATTAGCTTTCTCATTGGCAACGGGCTGATGGTGGTCGCGGGCGCATGGTGCGCGGTGGTCTATCAGCAGGCCGATATCGTGGCGGTGATGACGTTGCAGGGGCTGTCGGTGGCGGCGGTCATCATGCTGTGTCTGAATCTGTGGACCATTCAGGGGCCGACGATTTATAACGTTTCTGCCGCCGCGTGTCATTTACTGCGCAGCGAGCGCCGCCGCACGCTCACCGTCGCGAGCGCGGGCATCGGCATTTTGCTGGCTATCGGCGGGATGTATGAGCTGCTGATCCCGTTTCTGGTGCTGCTCGGCAGCATTATTCCGCCGGTCGGCGGCGTGATCATCGCCGACTATGTGTTTCACCGCCGCGGGCGTTACCCGGCGCTCAGCGAGGCCCGCCTGCCGCGCTTTAACTATGCCGGGCTTGCCGCTTATTCGCTTGGCGCGCTGACCGCGTATTTTTCACCGTGGGTGGCCCCGCTGGTGGGCATCGCGGTGTCGGCGGCGAGCTATCTTCTGTTTGTGCGCCTGGCGCGCGGGCGGCGCCGTGAGCCGCTTTCACCGTCTTACTCAAAGGAGCCGTTATGAATATCGTTAATGCCCGTTTACGCCGCCGCGAAGGCTGGTTCACGCTCGTGCTGGATGGCGGGATCATTAAAGCCATTACGCCGCAGACGGCGATGCAGGCCCCCAACGAAGGCGATCTGGATGCGCAGGGCGGGCTGGTTATCCCGCCGCTGGTGGAGCCGCATATTCATCTGGACGCCACCCTGACGGCGGGCGAGCCTGAGTGGAACATGAGCGGCACGCTGTTTGAAGGCATTGAGCGCTGGGGCCAGCGCAAAGCGACCATCACCCATGAGGACACCAAACGCCGCGCGCATGAGACCATCGGGATGCTGCGCGATCACGGCATCCAGCACGTTCGCACCCATGTGGATGTGACCGACCCGACGCTCGCCGCGCTGAAAGCGATGCTGGAAGTGAAAGAAGAGGCGCGCCATCTTATCGATCTGCAAATCGTCGCGTTCCCGCAGGAGGGCATTGAGTCCTTCCCGCAGGGGCGGGCGCTGATGGAGCGGGCCGTGGAGATGGGCGCGGATGTGGTCGGCGGCATTCCGCACTTTGAGAACACCCGCGAGCAGGGCGTCAGCTCGGTGAAATTCCTGATGGATCTGGCCGAGCGCACCGGCTGCCTCGTGGACGTGCACTGCGATGAAACCGATGACGCGCAGTCGCGCTTTCTGGAGGTGCTGGCGGAAGAGACGCGCGTGCGCGGCATGGGCGCGCGGGTGACGGCGAGCCACACGGTGGCGATGGGCTCTTACGATAACGCCTACTGCTCAAAACTGTTCCGCCTGCTCAAACGCGCTGGCTTAAGCTTTGTCTCCTGCCCGACGGAAAGCATTCATCTGCAGGGGCGTTTCGACACCTGGCCGAAGCGGCGCGGCGTGACGCGCGTGGCGGAGCTGGACCGCGCCGGGCTAAACGTCTGCTTCGGACAGGACTCGATTAAAGATCCGTGGTATCCGCTCGGCAACGGCAACATCCTGCGCGTGCTCGACGCCGGGCTGCATATCTGCCACATGATGGGCTATGAGGATCTCAAACGCAGCCTGGATCTCGTGACCGACAACAGCGCGCGGGCGATGAACCTCGGCGATAACTACGGGCTATATGAAGGGCGACCGGCGAATCTTGTGGTGCTGGATGCGCCGGATGATTACGAAGTGGTGCGCCGCCAGGCGAAGGCGCGTTATTCCGTGCGCCACGGCAAGGTTATCCTGCGCCGCGAGCCGGAAACGCTGCGCTACGCGTAACAAGGTCGGTATTAGTCTCTTTATTTCATCAGCGCCTGCGGGCGCTTTTTTTATCTCTCGCTCGCGCTATTTCCATGAATAATCGACATTCGGTTATTTTTTAATCTTTTAAGAAACATCCTAAAACGCTGAAAATGCGCCATAGGCTTTTTTAATTTTTATTTATGCATAATTGAGAAAAGCGTCGTAAATATTATGTCTGGTAGTTTTTGATGTTTATATTTTCAGGAAATAACTATTTTGCTGCTTATAGTTCACGGTTGGTAATCGGTTAATTTTACATAGGTTTCTGAAAATCGCTGAAATAAGCGAAGCGCTAAAAGCGCTTCACGTCGCGATAATGTTATGAGCGCCGTGTTTGTTTAGCGGACTAAAGCCATAAAACCGATAGAAAAATAGTATGACGCAGCTCACCTTTTTAAATTTACCCCCTCGATATCCGCACTGGCGCAAATAAATAAATTCTGCTTAACATTCATATTCGCAGCGGCCGACGAGGCCGCGCGCAATACCTATGACAATAAGGGCCGGCGCGTCTGGCCCCTTGCAAACTCACAATCAATGGACGGTCTCTGGGATGATCAACAGAAGCAGAGCAGCAGAACCTGTTCAGGCGGGATATTCGCCTGTGCGGGGCGGGCGACGTATTCGCATGAGCGCGGTGGCGATAGCATTAGGTCTGGCCGGTATCGGGCAGGCGGGGGCGAGTAATTATATTGAGCAGGGCAAAGCGGGCGATGCCGCCAGCTGGCGCAGCAGCGAATTTAATGCGGAGTGGGGCCTTGGCGCTATTCACGCCGATGAAGCCTACGCGGCGGGATATACCGGCAAAGGCATTAAGCTCGGTATTTTCGATCAGCCGGTTTATGCAAAGCACCCGGAATTCTCCGGCACCGATAAGGTCATTAACCTCGTCACCGAAGGTATTCGCGAATATACCGACCCGTATATTCCGGTGAAAAAAGGCGACCCCTTCCGCTATGACGGTACGCCGTCTGTGGATTCCGATGGCGAACTGGGCGCGCACGGCACCCACGTTGGCGGTATTGCGGCAGGCAGCCGCGACGGCGGGCCGATGCACGGCGTGGCGTTTAACGCACAGATCATCAGCGCTGAAAACGGCGACCCCGGCCCGGAAGACGGGATTATTCTCGGCAATGACGGCGCGGTGTATGAGGCGGGCTGGCATGCGCTGATGGACAGCGGCGCGCGCATTATCAACAACAGCTGGGGCATCGGCATCACCGAGAAATTCGATCAGGGCGGGAAAGATCCGGCGTATCCGCACTTCACCGTGTCCGACGCGCAGGCGCAGTTCGATCAGATCAAACAGATCCTCGGCACCAAACCGGGCGGCGCGTATCAGGGCGCTATCGACGCGGCCCGTAGCGGCATCGTCACTATTTTCGCCGCCGGTAATGACTACAACCTTAATAACCCGGACGCGATGGCGGGACTCGCGTACTTTGTGCCGGATATCGCGCCGAACTGGCTTTCTGTCGCGAGCGTGATGAAAGATCCGGCCTCCGCCAACAGCGTGCCGTACACCATCAGTACGTTCTCCTCCCGCTGCGGCTACACCGCGAGCTTCTGCGTCTCGGCGCCGGGCAGCCGGATTTACAGCTCGGTGATTGAAGGCACCAGCCTGGAGACGCTGACGACCGATTACGCCAACTACAGCGGCACCTCGATGGCCGCCCCGCACGTCGCGGGCAGCGTGGCGGTGCTGATGGAGCGCTTCCCGTATATGACCGGCGAGCAGATAGCCCAGGTGCTGAAAACCACTACCGTGGATATGGGCGATCCGGGCATCGACGCGCTGTACGGCTGGGGGATGATCGATCTCAGCAAGGCGATCCACGGGCCGGGCATGTTCTACACCGTGGACGATATTCCTGAAGAATTCCGCGTGCCGGACCCGGACGGCGTGGCCTACGGCTCCTCGCAGTTTATCGCCGATATTCCGGGCATCGGCGAAGAAGTGGAAGCGGGTACCAAACTGGCGCGCACCTGTAGCGATATTCAGTGCGCGATGGATGTCTGGTCGAACGATATCTCCGGCCACGGCGGCCTGACCAAACAGGGCGCGGGCGCGCTGTGGCTCACCGGCGCCAGCACCTACTCCGGCCCGACGCTGGTGAATGACGGCCTGCTGGTGGTTAACGGCTCCGTCACTTCCGACGTGACCGTGCAACAGCAGGGCGTGCTGGCGGGTAACGGGACGGTCGGCTCGCTGACGGCGGCGCGCGGCGGTACGGTCGCGCCGGGCAACTCCATCGGCACGCTGAATGTGAATGGCGACGTCACGTTCCAGCCAGGCTCGCGCTACGCGGTGGAAGTGTCGCCGGACGGGCGCAGCGACGTGATTAACGCCACGGGCGCTATCGCGCTGAACGGCGGCGAAGTCGCGGTATCGCTTGAGAACAGCAGCAATCTGCTGAGCCAGGCCGAAGTGCGCAGCCTGCTCGGCCAGCAGTACAACATTCTGTCGGCGGCGGACGGCATCACTGGTCAGTTCGACAGCGTGGCGCCGGATTATCTGTTCCTCGGCACCTCGCTGGGCTACGCGGGCGGTCAGGTGACGCTGGATGTGGCGCGTAACGACACCACGTTCGCGAGCGTCGCGGATACCGCCAACGGCCGCGCGGTCGCCGGCGCGCTGGAGACGCTCGGCGCGGGCAATCCGGTGTATGAGAGCCTGCTCTCGACCGGTTCGGCCGCACAGGCGCGTCAGGCGTTCCGTCAACTGGGCGGGCAGATCCACGCGGATATCGCCTCGGCGCAGATTAACGACAGCCGCTACCTGCGCGATACGCTGAACGAGCGTCTGCGTCAGGCGGAAGGGCTGACCAGCGTCTCGCCGGTGGCGGCCGATGACGGCGGCGCGTGGGCGAAGCTGTTAGGCGCGTGGGATCACGCCTCCGGCGATGCGAACGCCACGGGGTATCAGGCATCGACCTACGGCGTGTTGCTGGGGCTCGATTCCGCGTATGCCGACGACTGGCGCATGGGCGTGGCGACCGGCTACACCCGCACCTCGCTTGACGGCGGCTACGGCGCGGGCGCTGACAGCGACAACTACCATCTGGCGGTCTACGGCGGCAAACAGCTGGGCGAGCTGGCGCTGCGCGCCGGTGCGGGTTATACCTGGCACCGTTTCGACACCAGCCGTTCCGTAAGCGTTGGTACGCAGTCTGACCATAGCGACGCGAAATATAACGCCCGTACCGAGCAGTTCTTCGCCGAGGCCGGTTACCAGCTGGCCGCGGGGATGGTGAGCGTCGAGCCGTTTGCGAACGTCTCTTACGTGAACTTTGAAAACAATCGCATCAATGAGCAGGGCGGGGCCACGGCGCTGCATGGCGACAAGCAGCATACCGACGCCACGTTCTCCACGCTGGGCCTGCGTTCAGGGCTGGAGTGGGACGCCACCGCGGAAACGACCGTGGCGCTGCGCGGCGAAGTGGGCTGGCAGCATCAGTATGGCGAGCTTGATCGCGCCACCGGCCTGAAATTCCAGGGCAGCAGCACCCCGTTTGTGACCAACAGCGTGTCGGCCTCGCGCGACGGCACGGTGCTGAAAGCGAGCGCGGAAGTCGCGGTGAACCGCAACGCGCATCTGTCGCTCGGCTACAGCGGGCTGATTTCCGAAAACTATCAGGATAACAGCGTGAACGCAGGCTTTAGCTGGAATTTCTGATAAGTCGGCATCGCTTGCGGTAATCAATAAAGGCGCCACGGAGGGCACCTTTTAAATGTGCGGTGCCAGCAGCCATTTATTTATACGGTGACACCAGACATATACATCAATTTATTAATAATTAATAAATGTGATTATACTACTATTTTTATATTTAATGGCGTCGTCTGATCGCTGTTTAACCCGTGGTCTGCCCTGTCAGTCATTATTTCCTGGTTTCAGCTATTTATATTCACTTCCGAGCAAACGGCTAACGTTTTGCGCCTGGGCGCTATTTCGTCATACTAAAATCCGAAATTAAGCGTGGCTTAATTTGTATTCCCGCCCGTGGCAATATGACCTGCGTCACACACTGCGTATTTATGGCGATTTACCCACCAAAGTTAGTACAAAAATCGGTCTGCACGGGGGCTTATCCTTATAAAGTTTTTGGTTTTCATGCCGAAACTCTCTCCATCTGTCGTATCGGGAAGAGAAACCATGTTAAACCGCATAAAAGTTGTAACCAGTTTGCTGTTTGTTCTGGCCCTGTTCGGTCTTCTGCAAATGGCTTCCGGTGGCCTGTTCTTTAATGCCATCAAAAGTGACAAGGAAAATTTCACCGTTCTGCAAACTATCCGCCAGCAGCAGTCCACGCTGAACGGTAGCTGGGTCGCGCTGATCCAGACCCGTAACACCTTAAACCGCGCCGGTATCCGCCACATGATGGATGCGAGCAACATTGGCAGCGGCGCGACGGTGCAGGAGCTGATGCAGATCGCCAGCAGCTCCCTGAAACAGGCGGAAACGCACTGGGCGGAGTACCAGGCCCTGCCGCGCGATCCGCGCCAGAGCGAAGAGTACGCGCAGGAGATCAAGCGTAACTACGACATCTATCACGGCGCGCTGGCGGAGCTGATTCAGCTGCTCGCGGCCGGAAAAATCAACGAATTCTTCGACCAGCCGACCCAGAAATATCAGGACGGTTTCGAGAAAGCCTATACCGAATACATGGCGCAGAACGATCGCCTGTATGACATCGCCGTGGAAGGCAGCAACAGCTCCTACAGCATGGCTATCTGGATCCTGGTCGGCGTGCTGGCCGTAGTGCTGGGCGTGATTGTCTGCGTCTGGTTCGGTATCCAGAACACCCTTATCGCCCCGCTGAACCGTCTTATCGACAGCATTCGCCATATCGCGAGCGGCGACCTGGCGCGTCAGATTGACGTCGACGGCACTAACGAAATGGGTCAGCTGGCCGCCAGCATTAAACATATGCAGGGCGAACTGGTGCGTACCGTGGGCGAAGTGCGTAACGGCGCCGATGCGATTTACAGCGGCGCGAGCGAAATCTCCGCCGGTAACAACGATCTCTCTTCCCGCACCGAAGAGCAGGCCGCGTCTCTGGAAGAGACCGCCGCCAGCATGGAAGAGCTGACCGCCACCGTGAAACAGAACGCCGAAAACGCCCGTCAGGCGAGCCAGCTTGCGCTGAGCGCGTCGGAAACTGCGCAGAAAGGCGGCAAAGTGGTAGATAACGTGGTGCAGACGATGCGCGACATCGCCGGCAGCTCCCAGAAGATTGCCGATATCACCAGCGTGATTGACGGCATCGCCTTCCAGACCAACATCCTGGCGCTGAACGCCGCGGTAGAAGCCGCGCGCGCGGGCGAACAGGGCCGCGGCTTCGCCGTGGTGGCAGGCGAAGTGCGTAACCTGGCGCAGCGTAGCGCCCAGGCGGCGAAAGAGATTAAAGGCCTTATCGAAGACTCCGTCAGCAAAGTGGACGTGGGCTCGACGCTGGTGGAAAGCGCCGGTGAAACCATGGGCGAGATCGTCAGCGCGGTCACCCGCGTAACCGACATCATGGGCGAAATCGCCTCTGCCTCTGACGAGCAGAGCCGCGGCATCGACCAGGTCGGTCTGGCCGTCGCCGAGATGGACCGCGTGACCCAGCAGAACGCCTCGCTGGTGGAGCAGTCCGCCGCCGCCGCGAGCGCGCTGGAAGAGCAGGCGAGCCGCCTGACGCAGTCCGTCGCCGTGTTCCGCATCAGCCAGAGCGCGCAGGACAAGCCGCGTAGCGTCAGCCCGGTTCTGGCAAGCGCCGCGCCGGTCGTTACCCAGAAGCCGGTCGTGGCCCAGGGCAGCGATAACTGGGAAACGTTCTAAGCGTTCTGAACGTTTCTGCGTCATCAGCCCCTGTCGCTCACGCGGCGGGGGCTTTTTTTTATGGCGGGTATTCCACGCGCAGGCGCTTTAGAAAACCCGCGCCTGGCCTGACGCATTTATATTAAGAATCGGTTAACGACTTCTATAATTTAACTGTTTAGTCAGACAACGAAACCGGGGCGTCGCTCTTGTTAAGACCGGCCTGGTCATGTTCAGCCCTCTTTTAACGAACGGGATCTTCTGTGCGCATCGCAACGATGACCAACATTGCCTATGGCGCGACGGTCGCGCTGACCCTCGCCTCCGGCGTGGTGCTGATGATGGCCTCCGGCGCTGACAAGGCGGAGCGGGCGGCCGTGCGTCAGGGGGCCGCCTATGACAGCCTGACGGCGACGGTGGAGCAGGAAACCTACGCGCTCACCGAGCTGGCGCGCGTCTATGTGGTGGAGCGCAGGCCGCAGGATCTCGCGGCCTGGCAGGCGAAAAAAGTCCAGGACGATCAGGATGAAGCGCACCTGGCGCGGCTACGGGATGTGGGCGCCGGGCCTGAAGAGTTAGAGCATCTGCGCCAGGGCATGGCGGTGGCCCATGGGCTGGAAGATGAACAGCAACAGGCGGTGGATGCGGTGGCGCGCGGCGATAACGCCCGCGCCCTGCAACTGCTGTTTGGCGTCAACTATGAGCGCGAGCTCGATCGAATGGATTTTCAGTTTGCGCATTTTCGAAGCCTGCTGGACCAGCGCACCGGCGCGACGATTCAGGCGGCGACCGACGCTTCGCTGCGGCTGCGCACGCTCTCGGAAATCATGGTTGGGCTGACGGCGCTGCTGTTTCTCTTTGTGCTCGGGTTTATCCTCAAGCGCCGCATTCTGCAACCGGTGGTGAAGCTGAGCGATGTGGTCAACCGGCTGGCGACGCAGGATTACGCGGTGGAAGCGCCGCTGTTGCAGCAGGTGGATGAGATTGGCGATATGGCGCAGGCTATCCATGTGTTTCGTGAAAACGGCCTGGCGCGCCAGCGTCTGGAGCAGGAGCGCGACGCCGACTGGGCCATCCGGCGGCTGCTGTCGCGCATGACCCAGCGGTTGCAGGGCAGCGAATCGCGCAGCGATATTATTGAGCTGGCGCGGCTGTTCGCCCCGCAAATCGCGCCCGGACTGGCGGGCCGGCTCTATGTGCTTGATGCGCGCGACCACCTGATGATTTGCGCCGCCCGCTGGCTTGAGGCCTCCGGCGGCGATACGGCGTTTACGCCGGACGAATGCTGGGCGCTGCGTCGCGGGCAGACGCACAGCCCTGGCCGTGACCTGGTCGATATCCCCTGTAAGCATCTGCCGCCTGAGGCCGCCCTGCGGGCTATCTGCGTGCCGCTCATCGCCCAGAATGAAACCATCGGGCTGCTGTCGTTTGAAAAAATCAGTGAGGCGCAGGAACCGCCTTATGTCTATCTGGAGCTGATGGCCGAAACGCTGGCGCTGGCGCTCGCCAACCAGAAACTGCGCGATGAGTTAACCGAAAAAGCGATGTTCGATTCGCTGACCGGCCTGCGCAACCGCTATCACCTGGAAGACGCGCTGCACGCCTGTATCAGCCAGGCGGAGGCGACCGGCTCGCCGGTGAGCTGTCTGATGATCGACATTGATTACTTTAAAACGCTCAACGATCAGTACGGCCATGACGCGGGCGACGCGGTGTTGAAAGAGGTGGCGCGGACGATCCGCGCCGTACCGGGCGACACGGCGCAGGTGTTTCGTTATGGCGGCGAAGAGTTCCTGGTGCTGCTGCCCGGCCTGGCGCAGGCGCAGGCGCATGCGCTGGCGACACGTATGCTGACGCAGGTCGGCGAGCTGTCGCTGCGCTATAACGGCCAGGAGATTGGCCCGGTGTCGGTCTCCATCGGCCTCGCCACCTGGCCCGATCACGCGCGGCGCGACAATCTTGTGAAAAACGCCGATATCGCGCTCTATCTTGCCAAAGAGATGGGGCGCTCGCGCATAGTCGTGGCGAACCGGCTGAAGCCGACCGCCTGACGGCGCGGCTGCGGTTAGTCTGAATTTCGCGCCGCGCGCCGGCTGACGCTGCCGCGCGGCCGCTGAAAAACGCGGCGCCGGGCATCAGCGGCACCGGCTGCCGTTTCGCAAACCCGCCGTTTTTCTTCCTATACTCACCCGTTTACCACGATATATTTTCTGGCAGAATGGCCCTCTGTGACAGGCGGGCGCGCTGTTATTGACGCGGAGAGAGTGCATGAGATTTCCTGGTATTCCGGAAAATGAAGAAGAGCGGCTGAAATCGCTGTATATGATGGATCTGCTTGATACCAGGGATGACGAGCGCTTTGAGCGCCTGACGCGGGTGACGAAAAAACTGTTTCAGGTGCCGGTGGCGCTGATTAGCCTGCTCGATCGCGACCGCCAGTGGCTGCTGGCCTGCCAGGGCCTGAACACGCGCGAAACCACGCGCGACGTCTCGTTTTGCGGGCACGCGATTTTGCAGGAAGGGCCGTTTATCGTGAACGATGCCCGCCAGGATGAGCGCTTTCACGATAATCCGCTGGTCACCGGCGAGCCGTTTATCCGTTTTTACGCGGGCTACCCTGTGCGCCTGCCGGATGGCGCGGTGGTCGGCACGCTCTGTATTATCGACGGCACGCCGCGCGATTTCAGCGACGACGATATCGCCACGCTGAAAGACCTGGCGTTTATCGTCGAAGATGAGTTTCATGTGATTAGCATGGCGATGACCGACAGCCTGACCGGTATTCCGAATCGCCGCGGCTTTTATCGCCGCGGCGAAAAACGGTTTAGCGCGCTACAGGAGAACACCGAACCGTTCAGCATTCTCTATTTCGATCTCGACCGCTTTAAGCCTATTAACGATTTGTGGGGCCACGCGGAAGGCGACGAGGTGCTGAAAGTCTTCGCCAGCCAGTTGCGCCAGCATCTGGGCCCGAAAGATATCGCCGGGCGGCTGGGCGGCGATGAATTCGCCGTGCTGCTGGCCCGCGAGAGCGACACGCAGCCGTTTCTGAATAACCTGCGCACAAGCCTGGACGCGCATAACCTGCGCGCCGGTAAGCCTTATAACATTAATTATTCTTACGGGATGCTCCATCGCGATTCGGGGAATTACGATTCGCTGCTGGAGATGATCAAAGAGAGCGACAACGTGATGTACTCCGAGAAGCGCAGAAAGCGGATCGGCTAGCGAGCGGGATCACCCGCTCGCGTTAATCACCTTGATGGACACCATGCCGATGCCGAGACGGCGCGGCGAGTGCCCGAGAATATTCCCTTCGTTGGTCGACTGCGGATCCGGCGGCACGATCACCAGCGTGTTGCTGCGCATCGGATTCTCAAAATGCAGCGTGGTGGTGGACACCTCGCTGCCGAGCGTCAGCGTCTGTTCGCTCTCGCCCACTTTCACCGGCATCGGTTTCCCGGCGTTCGGGCCAAACGCTTTGGCGGTAATGACCAGGTCGAATTTCTCCGGCAGGGGCTGGTTATATTCGATTTTCACTTCCTCGCCGAGCTGCGCGTTAGACCAGCGGCCCCAGGATTCCTGGCGTGAAATGCCGGAGAACTGTTTCACCTCTTCCGGCGCGCCCGCCACGTTGAAGATAAAGCTGTCGGCCTGATAGCGGATGTCGTTATCCATCACTTTGAGCGTTTCGACGTTGCGCTGGTAGCGCGCGGTGTCGATGACCGTATCGCGAAACGCCGCTTTGCCCTGCCAGACAGCTTTATCCACCCGCTGTACCTTCTGCTCGCCGCCGAGCTGGCCCTGCGAGACGCAGTAGTCGGTGGAGAGCGCCAGCGCGGGCGCCCACAGGCGCGCCATCTTGTAGCAGTTATCCACCCACAGGAAGTTGTCGCGCGGGGCGAAATCCGCCAGCTGGAAGCGCAGCGGCGCGGAGTATTCGCTCTCCGGCAGCGGCTCGATACGTTTATCCGACACGCGCAGTAAAAGCGGCAGGCGGAAGTGGCTGCCGGAAAACGCGATGGTCTGTTTTTGCGTGTCGACCGTGAAGTTGTCTATCTTCGACGGGAATTTCCACAGGCTGATGATATCGGGCTTCCACGCCAGCACTTTCGATTTCATGTTCAGGAACACCGTCGAGAGCGACTGGCCGGAGAGGCTGCTGCGCCCGAGCCCCAGATAGTTATCCCCGCCGAGAACATCCAGCACCGTCGCGCCGTTATCCATTGTGTTGCGCTTCACCGCGACCACATCCTGCTGCGGCTGGTCGCCGCGCAGAATAAAGAACAGGTTATTGCGATCCTGCTTGCTGAGATATTTATAAGCGGTGTTGTTCATCGCCAGATGATCGGACGAGACCACGATGACGGTGTTTTTAAAATAGGGCGAGGCTTTGATTTTGTTGATAAGCGCCGCGACATGCTCCTGGCTGCAACTCACCGCGCTGAAAGACTGGTTCGGCTTGCCATCGAACGGGTAGCTCTTACGTTTGCAGGTGCGCGACACGAAACCGTCCGGGTGATGCGTATCAACCGTCAGCGTAAAGAGCGAAAAGCGCTTACCCGCTTTCGAGAGGGCTTCGTATTGCTTCCAGACCTCGTCCAGCACCGTGTCGTCGTAGAAGCCCCAGTCATTGCGATAAGCCGGGTCCGCCACCACGCTTTTCAGCTCCTCGGCGCCGTAGAGATGATCGAAGCCGTGAGATTTCAGGAAGACGTCTTTACCGGCAAAGCGCAGGTTCGCGCCCTGAATAAAGTAGTTCTCATAACCGGAGTTTTTCAGGATATCCCCAAGGCAAACGTTCTGCGGGAAGAAACTCGACATCGACGCGGACGCGTTCCCCTCAAAGGGCGCGAAGAGCGGGATGCCGCACTGGGAGGCGACCATCCCGGCGATGGTATAGTCAGTGCCGGGCAGTTGCGCGGTGTGGCTGAAATCGATGCCTTCATTTTTGAGCGCGCCCAGATCCGGCGTCAGGTTCGGGAACGCCTTGTCGTCAAAATAGGTGCGCTCCAGGCTCTCGCCGTAGATATAGACCAGGTTGAGCTGCGGGTTCTCAATACGTTTTTGCGGCTCTTTATAATATGCCGCGAAATCCGGGCTACCTTCGGCGGTCTGGGATTTCACCAGTTCCGTTATCTGGCGAAACGCCGGGCTGGCGTCCACCGAGGCGAGCGCCAGCAACAGCGCCGCGAAGCTGTAACCGAAGTGATAAGGCAGGTGGCGGCGACGGCGCAAAATCCACGTCAGGAGCCCGAAGACCGCCAGCAGCGCCGCGACAAGCCCGATACCGGGCAGAATGTATTTACTGACGCCCGCGCCGGCGAGACTGCTGGTCAGAGTGTAGAGCACCGCGTCGGTAATGCCGTCGCCGGTGAAATAGTTGCTGGCGAGCAGCGTCAGATTGAGGATAATGAACAGCCCTAACACCACCAGGGTGGCGATAAACCACCAGGTGTTACGACCCGCCTTAAAGGCGTAAAGCGCCACCGAGGCGATAAAGAAAAGTATGGAAAGCCACTCTGACAACACCACATCCTCGCAGCGAAGGCGCCAGGCCCGTTGGGGTTAAACCGCTTTTTTAACAGCGAAATATAACTTTGCTGTCATATTCCTACAATTTTAGCGTCATCTTTATGTGGATCAGTTCAGACAAGGTTTAGAAATGCAAATTTTTGAGCCGCGTCTCAGCGCCTGTGGCGCGGCATAACGAAGGGCGTCAGCGGGAAACCGATGTTTAGTTATGGACAGTAAGCGGACACAGTAAAAAGCAGCTTCTTTCATGAAAATGTTATAACAGCGACTATTTCGCTACAGGGCGGGGAAAGCGAAGCGAGACGGCAGGGAAGGGGGCGTGTCGGGGCGCAGAAAACGCGCCCCATGAAAAGGCGGGCTCAGTACTCTTTACCGGTGACGCGGCTGCGGTAGCTGTCCCAGTTGAAGTTCACCCACAGGCTGTTGCCAAGACGCATACGATCCATCACGCGCTCGCCGAGCAGTTTGGTCATCTCATCCATGTTCTGGTTGGTCAGCATGCCGGTCGGACGCTTGGAGGACGAGCGCCGATCCACCAGCTGGTTGATGATCACTTTTTCGTAGCGTGATTCGCTCTGCATACCGATCTCGTCGATCACTAGCAGATCGACGCTGCTCAGATCGTTCAGGAGGCGCTCTTCGCTGGTTTCGCGGCTGCCGAACGTGTCTTTCATGGCCGACATGATATCGGCGACGGTAATGATCATTACCGATTTGCCGCGCAGCAGCAGCTCGTTACAGATGGCGGCGGCAAGATGGTTTTTGCCGGTGCCCGGTTTACCGGCGAAGACAAAGCTCGCGATGTTGTCGTCAAAGGCGTCGACATACTGGCGCGCTTTGCTGAGGGCGTTCATCTGCCCGTCGTTTTCGACACGGTAGTTATCGAACGAACAGTTCTGGTGCAGCGGACGAATGCCGGAACGGTTAAACGTGCGCTGCATTTTCATCGCGCGGTTTTCACGCTCAATGGCCTCTGAACGGATCCGCCCCTGCTCCTGCTGCCAGGCGATCAGCTCTTCACCGGTTTTAAAGGCCGGTTTAACGTCGGGCGGCATCAGCCGCTTCAGGCGCATCATCAGGTCAGTGACGTTTTTCATGTTTACCCTCGAAAGCCGTCAGGAATATGGTCGTCCGGCTGCGCGATGGCGTTGACGTCGCGTCGCGCCGATGACGTAAAGGTGGCGCGGTTCATCTGAATGCTGCGCGCCAGCTTCTGCTGCCACTGGATATGGTGGAAGACTTTGCCCTCCGCCTGCCAGTAGGCGACAAACGAGGCCAGCTCTTCGCTGGTGACCGGCTGCGCCAGCGGAATGCCCCAGAGCGCGGCCATACGCTGAAACTCCGGATCGGGCTGCCAGCCCGGATACATGGCGAATTTGCCCATCGGCACCGGGACGGGCTGGGCGGCGTCGTTGCCTTCGTCGAAGAATTGCGCTTCCAGCGCGACATCGGAGCGGGGCGCGGCGAGCTGTTTTTCCAGCGCCAGCAGTTCCGCCATGCGCGCCGGCGTCACGGCATAAAATGCGGGCGCATTGTTATCAAACACCGCCACGGCCCCACGTTCGGCGTGCGCCAGCGCGCTGCCGGGATTGCGCCGGAAGGCGTCAATATCAACGACATCAGGGGTCAGGATTCTGGAAGACATAAAACGTTCTCAATCAAAGCGTTATCAGACACTGGCGCATAAATGGCCAGCAGAGGCGATAATTCCTTCATAGTAGCATAGTCAGAGGCGGGGTTTGAGCTTATTGGCGCGCGGAAACGCACGTAAAAAAAGAGCGCGCCATGACATCTGGCGCGCTCCGCGTCCCCTGGTGAGGGCAGTTTCGTTTTTTTATTTTAAGCTTCCCCGTTAGCGGGGATAGCGTCAGGCAATGATGTTCAGAGTGACGTCGATGTTGCCGCGGGTCGCGTTAGAGTACGGGCAGACAATATGCGCCGCATCGACCAGTTTCTGCGCCTCTGCCGCGTCCATCCCCGGCAGGTGGATATTCAGTTTCGCTTCGATGCCAAAACCGGTCGGCAGCGGACCGATCCCGACTTCGCCTTCGATAAACGCGTCTTTCGGCATCGCGATTTTGTCGCGGGCGGAGACAAATTTCATCGCGCCCAGGAAGCAGGCGGAGTAGCCTGCGGCAAACAGCTGTTCCGGGTTGGTGACGTCGCCGCCCATGCCGCCCATCTCTTTCGGTACGCCCAGCTTCACATCCAGCACGCCGTCAGACGAGGTGGCGCGACCGTCGCGGCCTCCGGTAGCTTTTGCTTTGGCGCGGTAGATGACGTTTTCTAAAGACATGCAATATTCCTTATTTAAGTTTTAGGCTATTTAATCGCGTGCTACTTATCTGTTGCTCTCACGCCATCCGCAGATGGCGCTTACTGCTGATTCAGATTGTGGCGTAATGCTTCAAGCTGATCTTTCAGATCCAGCAAGGTGTCTTTATCGCAGGCGGTGGCGCAGAGCACCGAGCCCGGTATGTTATGAGCGGCGGCCTTTAACTGCCGGCCTGCGTCGGTGAGCGTGACGATCACTTGTCGCTCATCCTGGCGCGAGCGCTGACGCATCAGAAGTCCTGCCGTTTCCATCCGCTTTAACAGCGGCGTCAGCGTGGCGGAGTCCAGATAGAGCCGCTCGCCAATCTCAGAAACCGTGACGTCGTCCTGCTCCCACAGCACCAGCATCACCAGATATTGCGGGTACGTCAGCCCGAGCGGCGTCAGCAACTGGCGATAAATTTTATGCAGCGCCAGGTTTGTCGAGTAGAGCGCGAAGCAGAGCTGGTTGTCTAAATCCAGCGAGAGCGCTTTGCTTGTTTGTTGTGTCGTCTTCATGCTTTCAATATAAGTAGTGCGCGATTTAATTGCAAGTGAGGTTTTGCCTGTTGCTGTAATAGCCTCTATACCCGCGGGCGTTTTCGATAGAGCCACAGGCCGGGCAGCGAAAGCCCAATAGAGAGCGCGCCGACAGTGGACGCCGCTTTAAGAAAGTTGGTCACCAGCGAGATCATTAATGCGTCGGTGTAACCAAAGTGGCTGATTTTCACGGCGGCGATCATCGCTGAATAGGCCGAAATGCCGGGAAACATCGGGATGACCGCCGCAACGGTAAACACTTTCGGGTGCGCCAGATACCAGCGCGACCACTGGATGCCGATGCAGCCGACCAGCATCGCCGAGAGAAACGTCCCCCATTCGATATTCAGCCCCATTATTATCATGACGGTGCGCGAGCCGTGACCGACGGCGCCCAGCAGCGCGCACCAGGGCAGGGCGCGGCGCGGCACGTTAAACACCATCGCAAAGCCCGCCGCCGGAATGGCGGAGAGCAGCATATCTTCCAGCATCAGCGTAATAATACGAATTACATCCATCCCCGAAGCCCCCATAACGCCATCGCCATAATCACCCCAATGCAGGTGGCGAGCGTCAGCAGGCTCGCCATCGCCCAGCGGGCGAGACCGGTATTCACATGACCTTTAAACATATCCGCCACCGCGTTGATGAGGGGAAACCCCGGCACCAGCAGCAGGACGCTGGCGGCCATCGCCACGGCGGAGGTGCCGGCAAACGGCGGCAGCGCGAGCAGCAGACCAGAGACGGTCGTCGCCACAAAAGCCGTCAGGCAGAAGTTGATTTGCGGATGGAGGTGGCGCTGCGTCAGCGTCTGACGCACATACATCGCCAGGGTGCTGGCGATAAATGTCACCAGCGCGCCGTCCCAGCCGCCTTTATTCATTTTGCAAAAGCACGCGCAGGAGAGGCCCACCATCAGCACCACCTGCCAGCGCGGGTAACGCAGCGGTTTTAGCTGCGAAAAGCGTTTCTCAACGTCGTGCCGGTCCAGCAGTTTATGTTCAGCCATGATGACGATGTGCTGTACTTCGGTCACCATGTGCATGTTGATGCCGCGATCGACGTTTTTTCGCGTCGTCGTCAGGCAGTGATGATCTTTTATTGTGGTCAGCACAATCGCGTTGGCGGAAATCGAGCTCTCCACGCTGTCCATGCCCAGCGCGAGGCCGAGACGCGTGGTCAGTTCATCAATCAGCGCGCTCTCCGCGCCGTGCTGTAATAAGTAAAGTCCGCACTGAATACACAAACGGGTGACGTCCCGCTGCGCTAAAGCATCCGCTTCCATATTCGGTCCTGGTGAGAAAAGGCGCCGGCGCGCCAGGAGTGTCCATTATTAACATGTGCCGCGAGGCGCAGCCGTGGAGGCAGATCAAGCTTGCTGCATTTTGCTGCGGGTTATGGGCGCGCATGGCGTGGACGGGGCGCTGTCACGATGCTTTAAAAGAGGGACGCGGTCAGTATTCATTATTAATAGTAATAATTAATCGCGTATAGACAACATGGCGGAATTAAATTAACAGGTAATGTTGTGGTGTCTATAAATAGACATTTTTTATCTTTTTACTATGAGAATATCCTTTAATTAATGGTGGCGTATTTTTCGCCTTTTTTATCGTTGACAGTAAAATAAAGGGTTCATAGAATGCCAGCGTTTACCCGGACGAGAAATTCTTTTTGTCCATTTATATACATTATCTGCTTACGCCTCTGCGCGGTTTTTATCTTTATTTAGATGTTGAGGTTTATTTTTACATTATCTCACTGATTAGCTTTAAAATAGGTTTGGCCGGAAGGATATAACCGGAGGAAATATGTTACCAGGACGTTGCAAACAAGGCATTATTATTAGCCAAATCCCCGTCGTGCATACCGGGTTGGGGGCGATTATGAACCGCCATTTTCCGGAAACTGAACTTTATCACTATAACAGCAGCGCGGAGATAACGCTGCCGTTACTCAACCCGGTCGATATGGTGCTGGCCGAATTGCCCTGTACGCCGGAGGACGCCCGCCGCGAATGCGAGGCCTACTATTCGCTGGTGGCGCAGGCGCCTGGCGTGCACTGGATTTTCCTCGTGCCTGCCGTCTCGTTCAGCCTGGCGGTACAACTGCTGATGCGCCCGGAGACCACGCTGCTTTCCACGGCAGAACCGGTGGAAGGCGTCGTCAACGCGGTGCGGCTCGGGCGCGAAAAAGCCGAACGGGTAAGCCAGATGTTAGTGACGCCGCGTCAGGCGCAGGAAAAAGAGCCCGCGACGACCGTTATGCTCACGTCGTCGGAAAAGCAAGTATTACGGCTGCTCGGTAAAGGCTGGGGAATTAATCAAATCGCCCAGATGCTGAAAAAAAGCAATAAAACCATCAGCGCGCAGAAAAACAGCGCCATGCGGCGCTTATCATTGCGTGGTAATGCAGAAATGTATGCATGGATTAGCAGCTTGCAGGGTTTAAAGGAATTAAATTTGCTTTCATTACATAAGGAACAGGCTGAATGGAACACGGAGTCGAAAAACGAAGCATTGCGCTCATTGAAAAATGCGTAATGAGCGGCGAAGGAATACGATCGCTGTTGCAGGTAAATAATTCGACGTCATGCCGCCTGGAAATATTTGCCGATCATCATGCCTTTATTCAGGCGCTGACGCACCGCCACTTTTCCGCCGTGATATTTTCGCTTGAAGGCACGCGTGAGCATCGACGTGACTGTCTGCAGTTCGTCAGTGAAATGGCGAAAGCCTGGCCGCGCATGAAACGTATTGTGATGGTGAATAACGTCAATGAGGCGAAACTGATAAGCCAGCTTTCTCCGACGCCGCTACAGGGGATTATTGATAAATCGGAGACGCTGTCGCGCTTCACCGATGAACTGATGTCGGCGATGAGCGATTCGGCCAGGGCGAGCGAGTCGCCCCATAAGATTTGGTACGCCAGCCAGGGATCGCGGCTGTTGAGCCCGACTGAGCGGATTATCCTGCGATACCTGACGGACGGTTATTCGGTGTCGCAGATTGCCTGCCGTCTGGAGCGCAATATCAAAACCATTCGCGCGCATAAGTTTAACGCGATGCTGAAGCTCGGGGTGCATACCGACGCCGGCTTGCTGAATGCGGCGGATATTCTTTTGCACCGCCGCAGGCTTATTTTAAGCCTGCGGCGGGCGCGTCATCGCACATACTGAGCTGACGGCGCGGCAGGCGTTATGCGCCTCACTTACAGACACACGTCCACCCACTGCGCCTGGGTCAGCTCCGCCAGGCGAGTCGGGGAAATACGCACGGCGCTGTGAATAGCGCCCGCTGCGGGCAGCACTTCGTCATACTGGCGCAGTGAAACGTCGCAGTAGACCGCCAGCGCATTTTCCAGCCCGAACGGACAGACGCCGCCCACCGGGTGACCGGTCCAGGTAACCACTTCGTCGCAGCTGAGCATTCGCGCTTTTGCGCCGAACGTGGTTTTCAGCTTTTTGTTATCCAGCCGCGCGTCGCCTTTAGCGACGACCAGAATCACTTCATCTTTCACTTTCAGCGAGAGCGTTTTCGCTATCTGGCCGGGTTCCACCTGATGGGCGGCGGCAGCCAGCGCGACGGTAGCGGTGCTCTGGTTAAGTTCGATGATTTCAATATCGGGGGCGTTTTCGACAAAAAATTGCCGCACGGATTCCAGACTCATTTATTTCTCCTGAAAAAAGCTGTCCTAATCTGGCATACCGCACCAGGTTTTGTAAATTATCGGAAAAGCGCTTTCCCGCGACTATCCGGTGTTTTCTGGATCTCCTTCACAATCAAAGAAACCGGTTACTGTAACCGGTTGCAGAGCGACCAGAGCGGATTAATACTGGTTAAGTAACCTCCCTCTGTAACCAATAATAAGAGCCGTCTATGAAAACTTTCTTTCTCAGTTACGCCGCTGGCAAGGCAGTACACCACCGTTGCAGCCCGGAAGATTTCACTGCGCAGGAAGCAGAGCGACATACCCGGTTACGGTTTTCAGTTCAATGGATTATGGGATGATGCGCGTCGGCTTTTCGCCGCGTATTCACGTTGATTGCCTGACAGGAGACCGCCATGTCTGCCAACCATGCTGCCTTTGATGTGATATTTCGCTTTGTTGAAAACTATGTCAGCCCGATAGCTTCCCGAATTTCCGCGCAGCGCCATGTGATGGCGATTCGCGACGGGTTCATCTCCGCCATGCCGTTTATGATTGTCGGCTCGTTTTTACTGGTGTTCGCCTATCCGCCGTTTTCACCGGATACCACAATGGGCTTTGCCCGCGCGTGGCTGGATCTGGCGAAGCAGTTTGAAGGGCAGATCCTCACGCCGTTTGATATGACGATGGGGATCATGTCGATTTATATCTGTGCCGCCATCGCCTATAACCTCGGCAAACACTACGTGAAGTCGCATCAGCTGGACCCCTTCATGTGCGCCATGCTGTCGCTGATGGCCTTTATGCTGGTGGCCGCGCCGAAAACCAAAGGAGCGCTGCCGGTGGACAGCCTCGGCGGAACGGGGATTTTCACCGCGATTCTGGTGGCGATTTACTGCGTGGAGATGATGCGTTTTCTGAAGGCGCATAACATTGGCATACGCCTGCCGGATCAGGTGCCGCCGATGATTAAAAACTCCTTCGATCTGCTGATCCCGGTCCTGGTGGTGGTGCTGACGCTCTACCCGCTGAGCCTGCTAATTCAGTCACAGTTCGATCTGTTGATCCCGCAGGCGATCATGGCCATCTTTAAGCCGCTGGTCTCGGCGGCGGATTCGCTGCCCGCTATTCTGCTGGCCGTGCTGATTGGGCATCTGCTGTGGTTTGCGGGTATTCACGGCGCGGCGATTGTCTCCGGCATGCTGCAGATGTTCTGGCTGACCAACCTCGGGCTTAATCAGACGGCGCTCGCGCAGAGCGCGCCGCTGCCGCACATCTTTATGGAGGCGTTCTGGACGTTCTTCATTGTGATCGGCGGCTCCGGGGCGACGATGGGGCTGGTGTTCTGCTATCTGCGCAGCCGCTCCGCGCATCTGCGATCGATAGGACGTCTGAGCGTCGTACCCAGCATTTTCAACATCAATGAGCCGGTGATTTTCGGCACCCCCATCGTCATGAACCCGGTGTTCTTTATTCCTTTCCTGCTGGCCCCGATGCTGAACGCGGTGCTGGCCTGGGCGGCGATGAAGTTTGATTTAATCGGAAGAGTGATTTCTGTGGTGCCGTGGACCGCGCCTGCGCCGATTGGCGCCGCCTGGGCGCTGGGCTGGGATTTCCGCGCCGCGCTGCTGGTGATTGTGCTCGCGGTGGTATCGGCCATCATCTACTTCCCGTTCTTTAAAGTCTACGAGAAGCAGTTACTGGCGCAGGAAGCGGAAGAAGCGCTGAAAGAGGCGCAGGGGGCAGGCGAACAGGCGGCCTGATGACACACGGCGGGGAGACCCGCCGTTAATTATTTGAGTGTGCAGTCGCCGCACTGCTGCACGTCAGGCAGCTTATAGCGCTGGCAGCAGGTGCGGCGCACCAGTAGCCCTTCACGCATCACTACAGTGCGAAACAGCGGATTTGGCTGACCATTCAGCAATGTTTTTTCGAAAAAGCAGCTCTGGCGCAGCGCGTCGACGGTCTCGTCGCCGAGCCACTCGCGCCATTCGCCAAAACACCAGTTAATAAGATAACCGGTGTTGCTCCAGATAAGCTTGCCATTAATATCGCCAGAGGCTTCCAGCGCCTCAACGACCGGCGTCATGACCTCCACCAGCAGCTTCTCCAGCCGCTCGCGCGCGGGAAGCGTCGTGGCGTGCGCATCTTCTTCAACCGTCAGGTAAAAGCAGGTCGCGCGGCCCGTTTCGTGAAACTCGACCGCGAGATTCTCTTCGCTCAGATCCAGCGCTTGCGGCTGCGTCAACAGCGCCAGCATCAGCGGCGGCACCAGCAAGCCGAGATACCACTGCGCCCAGAGCGATTTCAGCGGTTTATTTTCGCGTACCGCGCCCGGCTGATTGCGGTAAATATGATCAGAGTAAAGCGCCATTAAGGTGGCGAGCGTCGCGGGCTGCGTCCACTCGCTGAAGCTCAGCGCCGCAGAAGGAGGCGTTTCGTCCAGCTTCATGATGTCGTGAAAATGCGCGCGGTGCGTCGTAAACGCGTCGCGCAGGCGCAACGCCAGCGTCGATGGCGGACGATGCAGCGGGGCGCGCCAGAGTAATTCATCAACAGAATGAAGAGAGCGATAAGCCATAGCGTCTGTGAATAGCAAATCTAAATGATAATGATTGCCAATCCTAACTATAGGCTGAAACGAGTGCAAGTTATTTGACCGCAAACCCGACGCGGCAGCGCCGTCAGGCGGCGCGCCGGGCGTCGTGGTACAGAATATGGTTGCGGCCTTTGTCTTTAGCGGCGTAGAGCGCTTCATCGGCGCGTCGCAGCGCGTCGTCGATATCGCCGTTTTCCAGCGGCGCAATGCCGATGCTCAGGGTTACGTTCGTCGCCACGCTTTCATTAAAAATATGCGGAATGCGTAAATCGTAAACCCGCTGGCGAATGCGCTCGGCGGTAAGGCGGGCGCTTTCTTCATCCGCCTGGGTTAAGAGCACCATAAACTCTTCGCCGCCGTAGCGGGTGACGATATCCCGCGAGCGCACGGCGTCGCGGATCGCCGCCGACACGCGGGTGAGCGCCTGGTCGCCCATCATATGACCATAATGATCGTTATAGGCTTTGAAATGGTCGATATCCATCAGCAGTACAAACAGCTGGCCGGCGTCCGGCGCCAGATTATCGAAGCGATTCTGAAAGCCGCGGCGGTTACAGAGGCCGGTCAGCGGATCCATCATGCTGAGATCGTTGAGCGTCGCTTTTTCGTCTGTCAGCTTTTGCATTAATTTCCGGGCGGAAATATCGTTTCGCCTGGCGATAAAGTGCCGGATAACCAGACCCATTAACGGCAGTATTATCGTATAAGCATAAAGAACAGGATGCCGGGCGTTATCCAGCCACAGGATCGTGGCGGTGACGGGCAGGCAGAACGCAATAGATGGTCCGGGCATATTAATAAATGACAGCGCGGCGATAAACAACGCGCCGAGCAATGTAATAAGCAGGCAAGTGCCATCATGAAAAACACACCACGGACTTTTCAGCCAGATATTGATCGACCATAACGCGCCCGTCAGCAGTGCCGTCAGGTTAATCGCCTTCAGGCTGAAAACACGCGTGCGTACGTGCAGCAACAGGCTGCCGCACAGGGCGATCAGGCATAACGCTGGCCAGGGAATATGTGGATAGTCATAAAGCGGATCCACGAGATTAAACAGCGCGGAAAAAAGATTAAGAAACAGAAAGAGTTTCAGTGAGAGCTGATATTTTTCTTCCGTCAGTGCTCGCCAGTTATTTGCAGTCATATCCATTGGTGACTTATTTAGCGCTATCAGGTTTTTATAAAAGCCGGATAAAGAATGGGCTTATTGTGCTATGTAACAGGGAGTAAGATTTTTCTTAACCGAGGCGGCTAATTTATCACCTTCATTCCCGTATGTCATTACCTCTTAACTGAAGTAAAGCCACGCTAAACTCATAATCGCTGACAAATGAGAATTTATATCATATGATATTGTTTATCATTATCGATACGAGAGGCGAAACGATGTTGTACAGGCGACTGGAAAGTGGTTGGGCCGTCATTTTGCCGGGCACGCTGGTGGCGATGTTGGCCTGGAAGGAGCTGAGCTGGGAGGCGTGGCGAGTCATTATTGTTCTGGCGCTGCTGGCGACTGTCGGCATGCTCTATCATCCGCGCCTGCGACATTATGTGTTGCTGCCGTCCTGCATCGCTTTCACCAGCGGATTAATGCTGATCGTATCGCATCTGCATCTGGCGCTGAATCCGTAAAAACGCTGGGGTAAGGCTGAGAAATAGCAGGAGTGAAAACGGGATAAAGCAGAGGGAAGCAGAAGAAGTGATAAAAGAAGTGGTGCGAGGGGGGGGACTTGAACCCCCACGTCCGAAGGACACTAACACCTGAAGCTAGCGCGTCTACCAATTCCGCCACCTTCGCACTGTCTCTTTTATCGTATCGCCATCGCATTGGTGCGAGGGGGGGGACTTGAACCCCCACGTCCGAAGGACACTAACACCTGAAGCTAGCGCGTCTACCAATTCCGCCACCTTCGCGCAGTGCGAGCGATACTTTCTTGCGTGGTCTTTGGTGCGAGGGGGGGGACTTGAACCCCCACGTCCGAAGGACACTAACACCTGAAGCTAGCGCGTCTACCAATTCCGCCACCTTCGCATACCAGCAATACCGGGAAGTATTGCAACCACGGAGGCGCATTCTAGATGTTTTCTGGACTTCGTCAACACTTAATTGCATGCCGCTTTTCTGAATGGTGCAAAAAGCGGCATCCGACGCGTGAACAGGCTTAACGCTTCGCGTTGCGGCCCATTACGGCGCGATACACCTTAAAGCGGCCGGTCTGCGCCAGCACTTCATGGTTGCCGAAGGTTTCGTCGAGCACGTTGGGGTACGGCAGAAACGCGTTCGCCACGATACGCAGTTCGCCGCCGATGTTCAGATGGCGCACTGCGCTGCGAATGAGCGTCTGCGCGGCTTCAAAACTGGTCTCCATGCCATCGTGGAACGGCGGGTTGGAGATGATCATGTCGAAGCGGCCTTTAATTTCCGAGAAGACGTTGCTCGCGACCACTTCACCTTCAAAACCGTTCGCGGCAAGGGTCGCGCGGCTCGCTTCCACCGCCGGCGCGCTTACATCGCACAGAGTCAGACGCACTTTCGGCGAATGGCTCGCCAGCACCGCGGCCAGCACGCCCGCGCCGCAACCCACGTCCAGCACTTTGCCTTTGGTATGCGGCGACAGGGTGGAGAGCAGCAGATCGCTGCCGACATCCAGTCCGTCGCGGCTGAAGACGCCCGGCAAGGTCTTGATGGTCAGATCATCGACCTGATATTCGCCCCACCAGCCCTCGGCATTGAATGCCGGCTGTTTTTCGAGACGGCCGTGATAAAGCCCGCAGCGACGGGCGCTGTCGATTTTATTAAGCGTGCAGTATTCTTCCAGCATCGCCTCGGCGCTGCGCACGCCGCTGCGGTTTTCGCCGACCACGAAAACATCGGTGCCGACCGGCAGCAGCGACAGCAGGTTCATCAGCTGGAACTGGGCTTCCGGCTTGTTCTTCGGCCAGTAGTAAATCAGGGTATCGCTGTCCGCCACGATATCGGCGTCGGCCACCAGGCCGTAGCGCGCGTTATCGCCCATCGGCTTGCTCAGCACCTGCCAGTGGTGGAACTGCTGCGTATGCGCGCGGCTTTGCGCGGTATCAAAACGCGCAGGCAGGTCATCCTGCATATCGCCGGCAAACAGAACGCGGCTTTCGGTAAAATCATCACTGTGGCGCAGCAGAACTTCGCTTGCCGGGGAAAAACCAGACATGAAACACTCCTTCGGAAACTTGAGGGGCGATTATAGTGGTTTGTTGGCGCATGTTCGACGGATTTGCTATATTTGCGCCCCTTCGGCACTGATTCAGGCATCCCTATGATATCCCGACGAGACTGGCGATTACAGCAACTGGGCATTACCCAGTGGGTATTGCGTCGCCCCGCCGCGCTGCTGGGTGAAATCGCCATTGTGCTGCCTCCTCATATTCGCCTGGTCATGGTGGCCGCCGAGCCGCCGCCGCTCACTCAGCCTCTGATAAAAGATGTGCTGCGCGCGCTGGCGCTTAATGCCGACCAGGTGATGCAGTTAACTCCCGATCGCGTGGCGATGCTGCATGACGCTCACTGCAACAGCTGGTGTCTGGGCGTGGACGCGCCGCCTGAGCTGCCCGGCGCCCGCCTGGTGACGCCGGGGCTGGAAACGTTACAGCGCAGCGGCCCGGCGCGCGCCGATCTCTGGCAACAAATTTGCGAGCATGAAGATGATTTCCTTACTGCAGAGCGCTGATCTGACGGCGGCGTTCGCGATTGAGCAGCGGGCCCATGCGTTTCCCTGGAGCGAAAAAACGTTCGCCAGCAACCAGGGCGAGCGCTATCTGAACCTGCGCCTTGATGTCGACGGTAAAATGGCCGCGTTCGCGATTACCCAGGTCGTGCTGGATGAAGCCACGCTGTTTAATATCGCGGTCGACCCGGCCTTTCAGCGCCGCGGTCTGGGCCGCGCACTTCTGGAACATCTTATCGAGGCGCTCGAAGCGCGCGGCGTGCTGACGCTCTGGCTCGAAGTGCGCGCCTCGAATCACGCGGCGCGCGCGCTCTATGAAAGCCTGGGCTTTAACGAGGCGACGATTCGCCGCAACTATTACCCGACGTCCGACGGGCGCGAAGACGCCATCATCATGGCGCTACCGTTGGGCTGATAATCAAGAAAGGTGACGTAATGAAGTGGGACTGGATTCTTTTTGACGCTGACGAAACGCTGTTTACTTTCGACGCCTTTGGCGGCCTGCAGCGCATGTTCCTGGACTACAGCGTGACGTTTACCGAGCAGGATTTTCACGAATATCAGGCCGTGAATAAACCGCTGTGGGTCGACTACCAGAACGGCGCCATCAACGCGTTACAGTTGCAGCACCAGCGTTTTCAGGGCTGGGCCGACCGCCTGAGCGTGCCGGCAGGCGATCTGAACAGCGCGTTTTTAAACGCGATGGCGGAGATCTGCGCGCCGCTGCCGGGGGCGGCGTCGCTGCTGGAATCGCTCAAAGGCAAAGTCAAACTGGGCATCATTACCAACGGCTTTACGGCGCTGCAGCAGATCCGTCTTGAGCGCACCGGTTTTCGCGACTATTTTGATTTACTGGTTATCTCCGAACAGGTCGGCGTGGCGAAACCCGCCCCGGAAATCTTCGACTATGCGCTGGAGAAAATGGGCAATCCCGATCGCTCGCGCGTGCTGATGGTGGGCGATACGGCGGAATCCGATATTCTGGGCGGCATCAACGCCGGGCTGGCGACCTGCTGGCTCAACCACCACGGCCGCACGCTGCCGGAAGATATCGCCCCGACCTGGCAGGTCACCTCGTTAAGCGAACTGGAGCAACTGCTGTGTAAACAATGATTGTCTGACCCTGGCAGATGGGTAAAATAGCCGCATTTTTCGCTCACTCGCCGCGTGGCGCCTGGCCGCGCGCTTACACAGAAGATTGATTATGACGTTGTCTCCTTATTTGCAAGAGGTGGCCAAGCGCCGCACTTTTGCCATTATCTCGCACCCGGACGCCGGTAAAACGACGATCACCGAAAAGGTGCTGCTGTTCGGACAGGCGATTCAGGTCGCCGGTACGGTGAAAGGCCGTGGCTCCAGCCAGCACGCCAAATCGGACTGGATGGAAATGGAAAAGCAGCGCGGGATTTCTATTACCACCTCCGTGATGCAGTTCCCTTACCATGACTGTCTCGTTAACCTGCTGGACACCCCGGGCCACGAAGACTTCTCGGAAGATACCTACCGCACGCTGACGGCGGTGGACTGCTGTCTGATGGTTATCGACGCCGCGAAAGGCGTCGAGGATCGCACCCGTAAGCTGATGGAAGTCACCCGTCTGCGCGATACGCCGATCCTGACGTTTATGAACAAACTCGACCGTGACATCCGCGACCCGATGGAACTGCTGGATGAAGTGGAAAACGAGCTGAAGATCGCCTGTGCGCCGATCACCTGGCCGATTGGCTGCGGCAAACTCTTTAAAGGGGTTTATCACCTTTATAAGGACGAAACCTACCTGTACCAGACCGGTCAGGGTCACACCATTCAGGAAGTCCGCATCGTTAAAGGGCTGGACAACCCGGAGCTGGACCAGGCCGTGGGCGACGAACTGGCCGCGCAGCTGCGCGACGAGCTGGAACTGGTGAAAGGCGCCTCGCATGAGTTCGACCGTGACTTGTTCCTGAGCGGTGAAATCACCCCGGTATTCTTCGGGACCGCGCTCGGCAACTTCGGCGTCGATCATATGTTGGATGGCCTGGTGGAGTGGGCGCCTGCGCCGATGCCGCGCCAGACCGATGGCCGCGTGGTGGAAGCAAGCGAAGAGAAGTTCTCCGGTTTCGTGTTTAAAATTCAGGCCAACATGGACCCGAAACACCGCGACCGCGTGGCATTCATGCGCGTGGTGTCCGGCCGCTATGAGAAAGGCATGAAGCTGCGCCAGGTGCGTACCGGTAAAGATGTGGTTATCTCCGACGCGCTGACCTTTATGGCGGGCGACCGTTCGCACGTCGAAGAGGCGTATCCGGGCGATATCATCGGCCTGCACAACCACGGCACCATTCAGATCGGCGACACCTTCACGCAGGGTGAAAGCATGAAGTTCACCGGCATCCCGAACTTCGCCCCGGAACTGTTCCGCCGCATCCGCCTGAAAGATCCGCTCAAGCAGAAACAGCTGCTGAAAGGGCTGGTTCAGCTCTCAGAAGAGGGCGCGGTGCAGGTGTTCCGTCCGCTCTCCAACAACGATCTGATCGTTGGCGCGGTCGGCGTGCTGCAGTTTGACGTGGTCATGTCGCGCCTTAAGAGCGAATACAGCGTTGAGGCGATTTACGAATCGGTCAACGTGTCGACAGCCCGCTGGGTGGAGTGCAGCGACGCGAAAAAATTCGAAGAGTTTAAACGTAAGAACGAGATCCAGCTGGCGCTGGACGGCGGCGATAACCTGACTTACATCGCGCCGACCATGGTCAATCTCAACCTGACGCAGGAACGTTACCCGGATGTGACCTTCCGTAAAACGCGCGAGCACTAATGCCCTTCAGGACGCGGCCAGCCCGCGTCCTGCCTCGTTTTCCCGCCTTTTCTCCGCCATGCGGAATGTTCTTAAATTCCTGCTTTCTCAGCTGTTTTGGCGATTTTTCCCGCCGTTGCCCAGGCGTTTTTGCGAAGCTGATCTATATTTAACAATGTGATGACAACGTCGTCGGGATGAAATGCCGCTAAGCGCTTCTCATCCGGTGATTCATCATCATAAACGTTATTATTGCCATATTAATAACTGAGTTTTCGCAACGCGACGGCTGTCTGACTGACCCTCTGACGATGCCTTGCCGGCGCGGCGCGAATAACTCATCAGCGGTGCTTATGCCTGCTGTTAGGAAAGCCGCTGACGTGGCGGCTTGCGGCTCAAATTCTGAGCAAACTACAGGAACGAATCGATGAACAAGACTAAGATTTCAAAAACTCTGCTGGCTGTTGTATTGGGTTCTGTCATGGCGTCCTCTTCTGCATTCGCAGAGAACTCCGCCGTTGAAAGCACCAAATCTACCGCGGATAGCGCAGGGCAAAAAATCGATAGCTCTATGAATAAAGTCGGTAACTTCATGGACGATAGCGCCATCACCGCTAAAGTTAAAGCGGCGCTGGTAGATGACGAACAGATTAAGAGCACCGACATCTCTGTAAAAACCGAGAAAAGTGTTGTGACGCTGAGCGGCTTTGTAGAAAGCCAGGCCCAGGCCGAGGAAGCGGTGAAAATCGCCAAAGGCGTTGAGGGCGTCGCTTCTGTAAGCGACAAGCTGCACGTACGCGACGGTAAAGACAAGTCGGTGAAAGGTTATGCGGGCGACGCGGCCACCACCAGCGAAATCAAAGCGAAACTGCTGGCGGATGACATCGTTCCTTCGCGTAATGTGAAAGTCGAAACCACCGACGGTGTGGTGCAGCTTTCCGGTAACGTCGAGTCTGAAAAACAGTCTCAGCGCGCCGAAAGCATCGCAAAAGCAGTTGATGGCGTGAAGAGCGTCAAAAATGATCTAAAAGTGAAGTCGTAACAGGCAAGCCCCTCTCCCGGTTTGCGCCGGGAGGGAAGGTAAGCACTATCAGCTGGATGACACCGCCAGTGGACGCTGCGTTCATTAAGAAGCGGTATAAAGATTAACTATGGTAAAGGAGAGTCTTATGTTTCGTTGGGGCATTATCTTTCTGGTTATCGCGTTGATTGCGGCCGCTCTGGGCTTTGGTGGCCTGGCAGGCACCGCAGCAGGCGCAGCGAAAATCGTATTTGTTGTGGGTATTATTCTGTTCCTGGTTAGCCTTTTTATGGGTCGTCGACGCCCATAGTGTGATAAAAAGATAACTGACAGACGGCAAAGCCAGTCCTTGTGACTGGCTTTGCTGGTTTATGGCATCGTAAAACGTTCGCGCGTTGCGCGACGGATAACAACAGGAAAGCAGGGTGGGACAACGTATTCCCGTAACGCCGGGCAGCATAGCGCCGCTGGCGGTGAAACCGTTTCGTCCCGGCAAGCTGGCTATCGTCTGTGAAGGTGGCGGTCAGCGCGGGATCTTTACTGCCGGCGTGCTGGACGAATTCATGCGCGCGCAATTCAACCCGTTCGATTTCTTTCTCGGCACGTCTGCCGGGGCGCAAAACCTCTCGGCGTACGTCTGTAACCAGCCCGGTTACGCCCGGCGCGTCATTACCCGCTTTACCACCTCTCGCGATTTCTTCGACCCGGTGCGCTTTGTGCGCGGCGGCAATCTTATCGATCTCGACTGGCTGACCGAAGTTACGTCGGCCCGTATGCCGCTCAACATGGGCAATGCGATGCGGCTGTTTGACGACGGCAAAGCGTTTTACATGTGCGCGTGCCGTCGCGATGACTACTCGCCCGGCTATTTCGCGCCGCAGGAAAAAGACTGGCTCGATATTATTCGCGCCTCCAGCGCCATTCCAGGTTTTTACCGGCCTGGAGTGGATATTGACGGCGTGAACTACTTCGACGGCGGCGTCAGCGATGCGATTCCGGTACGCGAGGCGGCGCGCCTCGGCGCCACGACGCTGGTGGTTATCCGCACCGTGCCGTCGCAAATGTACTACACGCCGCAATGGTTCAAACGCATGGAGCGCTGGTTGACCGACAGCAGCCTGCAACCTCTGCTCAATCTGGTGCAGCACCATGAAAAAACCTATCGCGAGATTCAGGAATTTATCGAGAATCCGCCCGGCAGGCTGCGCGTTTTTGAAATCTCTCCGCCCCGCGCGCTTACCAGTATGGCGCTCGGCAGCCGTCTTCCGGCGCTGATGGAAGATTACAAACTGGGCCGGCTGTGCGGCCGCTATTTCCTCGCCACCGTGGGCAAACTGCTGGTGAGCAAACCGCCGCTGCGCCGTTATGGCACGCGACCTGTGCTGCCTGTGGCGGAACCGGCCGCGGTGGCCGCGGCGGCTGACGTTCTGATGCCTACCGTACCGGAGACGACTATTGTGGTGCCGCCCGCAACGGTTGCCAACGACGCGCTGGACGCGCCGCTGGTGAAAGCCGATCAGGCGAACGACGCGACATTCAGCGATGAGGATCTGGCATGACGCGACGCTTTATCGACACCCACTGCCATTTCGACTTCCCGCCCTTTACCGGCGCTGAGACCGAAAGCCTGGCGCAGGCGGCGTCGGCGGGCGTTGAGCATATTATCGTGCCCGCGGTTGAGGCCGCCCGGTTTGCGACGGTGCTGGAGCTTGCGGCGCGTTACCCGTCGCTGTGGGCGGCGATTGGTTTGCATCCCATCGTCATCGGCAATCATAACGACGCGAGTCTGGCGCTGCTGGAGCATTACCTGCAACAGCAGGCGGATAAACTGGTGGCGATAGGCGAGATCGGGCTCGATCTCTATATGGAAAATCCGCTGTTTGAGCGCCAGGAGGCGATTCTGGACGCGCAGTTGCGGCTTGCGAAACGCTATGACCTGCCCGTTATCCTGCATTCGCGCCGCACCCACGATAAGCTCGCGATGCGCCTTAAGCGCCACGCGCTGCCCTGTACCGGCGTGGTGCACGGCTTCGCGGGCAGTCTGCAACAGGCGCAGCGTTTTGTGGATCTCGGCTACCGGATCGGCGTCGGCGGCACCATTACCTACCCGCGCGCGCAAAAGACGCGCGACGTCATCGCAAAACTGCCGCTTTCTGCGCTGCTTCTGGAAACCGACGCGCCGGATATGCCGCTGAACGGCTGGCAGGGGCAGCCGAACCGCCCGGAGCGGGTTACCGGCGTGTTTGACGTCCTCTGCGAGCTGCGCCCCGAGTCGCCTGATGTTATCGCCCACACCGTTCTTGAAAACACCCGCGCGATCTTCCCACGCCTCAAAATGTGACCCACTGTCCACGCTTGCTTAAAAAAGCGTAAAGCGTCTGGATTTCATCAGCTTCCCTGTCGTTAAATCGCCGCGCCTGCGCGCGCGGGGCAACATAATTCACTCCTTACACAGGGATACTGTATGCAAATATTGATGGGGCTGGTGGGGATGCTGGCGCTGCTGCTGATAGCGGTTGCGCTCTCCAGTAACAGAAAGGCGATTAATCTGCGCACCGTGGTGGGCGCCTGGCTGATTCAGGTGGCTATCGGCGCGCTGGTGCTTTACGTGCCTGCGGGGCGCAAAGTGCTGCTGGCGATGTCTGAAGGTGTCGCGAACGTTATCGCTTACGGCAATGACGGCATCTCGTTCCTCTTTGGCGGGCTGGTGTCGGACAAAATGTTCGAGGTGTTCGGCGGCGGCGGGTTTATCTTCGCGCTGCGCGTCCTGCCGGTTATCGTCTTCTTCTCCTCGCTTATCGCGGTGCTCTATTATCTCGGCATTATGCAACTGGTGATCCGCCTGCTGGGCGGCGCGCTGCGCAAAGTGCTGAAAACCTCCCGCACGGAATCGCTCTCGGCGACCGCCAATATTTTTGTCGGCCAGACCGAAGCGCCGCTGGTGGTGCGCCCGTACATCGCCACGATGACCCGCTCTGAACTCTTCGCGGTCATGTGCGGCGGCCTGGCATCGGTGGCAGGCTCAGTACTGGCGGGCTATGCCCAGATGGGCGTGCCGCTGGAATACCTGATTGCGGCGTCCTTTATGGCGGCCCCTGGCGGCCTGCTGTTTGCTAAAATCATTATCCCGGAAACAGAAACCCCGCACGACGCGCCGCATCTGGACGCGGCGCAGCACGATCCCGACCGCCCGTCGAACGTGCTGGACGCCGCCGCTTCCGGCGCTTCCGCCGGGATGCAGCTGGCGCTTAATGTCGGCGCGATGCTGCTGGCGTTTGTGGCGCTTATCGCTTTGCTGAACGGGATGCTCTCGGGCATCGGCGGCTGGTTTAATCACCCGGAGCTGTCGCTCCAGTTGATTCTCGGCTGGGTATTCTCGCCGGTGGCCTGGCTGATTGGCGTGCCGTGGAATGAAGCGATGGTCGCGGGCTCGTTTATCGGCCAGAAGCTCATCATCAACGAATTCGTGGCGTATATGAACTTCGGCGAATACCTGAAAGAGGACGCCGCGGTGGCGGCGGCGGGCTTACAGGTGCTCTCCGATCACACCAAAGCGATTATCTCTTTCGCGCTGTGCGGATTTGCTAACCTTTCTTCTATCGCCATCCTGATTGGCGGGCTGGGCAGTATGGCTCCCAACCGCCGCCACGACGTCGCGCAGCTTGGGCTGAAGGCCGTAGCGGCCGGTACGCTCTCTAACCTGATGAGCGCGACGATTGCCGGACTGTTTCTTGCACTGTAGAAGGATGTGAGAATGTTATTATTTTCACATTTCCCGTAATATTCAGGCTGGCGTCGTGCCAGCCTTTTTTATTTCCGGCGCACGATTCCGACTGTCATAATGTTGTGTTAATCACATATAATGGCGCAAAGTATGCAAACCTTACTTTGCAATTTGTGAAACAAGACACAAAATCACCCTGCCTGTCGGTGTTAGAATTTTAACATTGATGGCAATGATGTGCGGTGAGAAGGATCTCAGCGTGACGGCGGACGACGCAGCTCTTCTTCATGGAACCACGACCGCTCCAACGTGTTGAGTTTCTCATCCGAGATACATTTTTTTGTTGGAGAAAGTTATGACCGATTTAACCCAAAGCAGCCTGCGCGCGCTGCAACTGATGGACCTCACCACCCTGAATGACGACGACACCAATGAAAAAGTGATCGCCTTATGTCATCAGGCCAAAACCCCGGTGGGCAACACCGCCGCGGTCTGCATCTACCCGCGCTTTATCCCGATCGCCCGTAAAACGCTGAACGCGCAGGGTACGCCGGATATCCGTATCGCCACTGTCACTAACTTCCCGCACGGCAACGACGATATCGACATCGCGCTGGCGGAAACCCGCGCGGCGATTGCCTATGGCGCAGACGAAGTGGACGTGGTTTTCCCGTACCGCGCGCTGATGGCGGGCAACGAGCAGGTCGGCTTTGACCTGGTGAAAGCCTGTAAAGACGCCTGCGCGGCGGCCAACGTATTGCTGAAAGTGATTATCGAAACCGGCGAGCTGAAAGAAGAAGCCCTGATCCGCAAGGCGTCTGAAATCTCTATCAAAGCGGGTGCCGATTTCATCAAAACCTCAACCGGGAAAGTGCCGGTGAACGCGACGCCGGAAAGCGCCCGCATCATGCTGGAAGTGATCCGCGATATGGGCGTGGCGGAAACCGTGGGCTTTAAACCGGCAGGCGGCGTGCGCACGGCGGAAGACGCGGCCAAATATCTGGCGGTGGCGGATGAACTACTGGGCGCTGACTGGGCCGATGCCCGTCACTACCGCTTTGGCGCCTCCAGCCTGCTGGCGAGCCTGCTCCAGGCGCTCGGCCACGGCGACGGCAAAAGCGCCAGCAGCTACTAAGCCACGTTGTGCCTGATGGCGCTTTGCCATCAGGCCAACCGATTCACCAGGCGGGGCTTCGCGCCATCCGCCATCGTTCTTCCTTATTCACGGGGGGTACCGTGTTCCTCGCTCAAGAAATTATTCGTAAAAAGCGTGACGGCCATGCGCTCAGCGACGAAGAGATCCGCTTTTTTATTAACGGCATTCGCGATAACACCGTGTCCGAAGGCCAGATCGCCGCGCTGGCGATGACGATTTTCTTTCACGACATGACCATGCCGGAGCGAGTCTCGCTGACGATGGCGATGCGCGATTCCGGCACCGTGCTGGACTGGAAAAGCCTGAACCTCAACGGCCCGGTCGTGGATAAACACTCCACCGGCGGCGTGGGCGACGTGACCTCGCTGATGCTTGGCCCGATGGTCGCGGCCTGCGGCGGCTATATCCCGATGATTTCCGGGCGCGGGCTGGGCCACACCGGCGGTACGCTCGATAAACTGGAAGCGATCCCGGGGTTTGATATTTTCCCGGACGACAATCGCTTTCGCGACATTATTAAAAACGTGGGCGTGGCGATTATCGGCCAGACCAACTCGCTGGCGCCGGCGGATAAACGGTTTTACGCCACGCGCGACATCACCGCGACCGTCGATTCTATTCCGCTGATCACCGCCTCGATCCTCGCGAAAAAACTCGCCGAAGGGCTGGACGCGCTGGTGATGGACGTGAAAGTGGGCAGCGGGGCGTTTATGCCGACTTATGCGCTCTCTGAGGAGCTGGCGCAGGCGATCGTCGGCGTGGCGAACGGCGCGGGCGTGCGCACGACCGCGCTGCTGACCGACATGAACGAAGTGCTGGCCTCCAGCGCCGGTAACGCGGTGGAAGTGCGCGAAGCGGTGCGCTTCCTGACCGGCGATTACCGCAACCCGCGTCTTCTGGAAGTCACGATGGCGCTGTGCGTCGAGATGCTGCTCTCCGGCGGGCTTGCGAAAGACGAGACTGAAGCGCGCGCGAAACTGCAACAGGTGCTGGACAACGGCCAGGCGGCGGAAATTTTCGGGCGCATGGTGGCCGCGCAAAACGGCCCGGCGGATTTTGTCGACAACTATGATCGCTACCTGCCTGCGGCCACGCTCAGCAAAGCGGTCTACGCTGACCGTTCCGGCTTTGTTACGCAAATGGATACCCGCGCGCTCGGCATGGCGGTCGTGGCCATGGGCGGCGGTCGTCGTCAGGCGTCAGACAGCATTGATTACAGCGTCGGCCTGACCGATATGGCGCGTCTCGGCGAGCAGGTTGACGGCGAGCGTCCGCTGGCCGTTATCCATGCGAAGAGCGAGGCGAGCTGGCAGGAAGCGGCGGCGGCCGTTAAAGCGGCCATTAAGGTTGACGATGCGGCGGCGAAAGCGTCACCGGTTGTCTATCGCAGAATCAGCGAATAAGTGGCATACTGATCTGATCACTTTTTTACAGCGCAATAGGTACGGAGAAAATATGAAACGTGCATTTATTATGGTGCTGGACTCCTTTGGTATTGGCGCGACAGAAGACGCGGAACGCTTCGGCGACGCGGGTTCTGACACCCTTGGCCACATCGCCGAGGCCTGCGCCAAAGGTGAAGCAGACATCGGCCGTAAAGGCCCGCTGCATCTGCCGAATCTGACGAAGCTGGGCCTTGCGAAGGCGCATGAAGGCGCCACTGGCTTTATTCCTGCCGGCATGGACGGTAATGCGGAAATCACTGGCGCGTACGCCTGGGCGCATGAGCTTTCCTCCGGTAAAGACACGCCGTCAGGCCACTGGGAAATCGCCGGTGTGCCTGTGCTGTTCGACTGGGGTTATTTCACCGACGAGAAAAACAGCTTCCCGCAGGCGCTGCTCGACAAACTGGTGGAACGCGCCAACCTGCCGGGCTATCTCGGTAACTGCCACTCCTCCGGGACGGTGATTCTGGACGAGCTGGGCGAAGAGCATATGAAAACCGGCAAGCCGATTTTCTACACCTCCGCCGACTCCGTCTTCCAGATTGCCTGCCATGAAGAGACGTTCGGCCTGGACCGCCTCTATGAGCTGTGCGAAATCGCGCGTGAAGAGCTGACCGAAGGCGGCTACAACATTGGCCGCGTTATCGCGCGTCCGTTTGTCGGCGACAAAGCGGGCAACTTCCAGCGTACCGGCAACCGTCACGACCTGGCCGTCGAGCCGCCGTCGCCGGTCGTGCTGAAAAAGCTGGTGGACGAGAAGGGCGGTCACGTAGTGTCTGTCGGTAAAATCGCGGATATCTACGCCAACATGGGTATCACTAAAAAAGTGAAAGCCACCGGCCTTGACGCGCTGTTTGACGCCACCATCAAAGAGATGAAAGAAGCCGGCGACAACACCATCGTCTTCACCAACTTTGTGGACTTTGACTCCTCCTGGGGCCATCGACGCGATGTTGCGGGCTACGCGGGCGGCCTTGAGCTGTTTGACCGCCGCCTGCCGGAGCTGCTGGAGCTGGTTGGCGAAGATGACATCATCATCTTTACCGCCGACCACGGATGTGACCCGACATGGAAAGGCACCGATCACACCCGCGAGCACATTCCTGTGCTGGTGTACGGCCCGAAAGTGAAACCGGGCTCGCTCGGCCACCGCGATACCTTCGCTGATATTGGTCAGACCGTCGCCAAATACTTTGGCCTGTCTGACATGGACTACGGCAAAGCTCTATTTTAACTGACCCTGGTCAGTTTGCAGGCCGGGTGTGCCGCCGCCGCCCGGCAACATAAAAAACTAAAAAGGAAACAGAGATGGCAACCCCACATATTAACGCTGAGATGGGCGATTTCGCGGACGTTGTGCTGATGCCGGGCGACCCGCTGCGTGCGAAACACATTGCAGAAACCTTCCTGGAAGACGTGCGCGAAGTGAACAACGTGCGCGGCATGCTGGGTTTCACCGGGACTTACAAAGGCCGTAAAATTTCCGTTATGGGCCACGGCATGGGTATCCCGTCCTGCTCTATTTATACCAAAGAGCTGATCACCGATTTCGGCGTGAAGAAAATCATCCGCGTCGGCTCCTGCGGCGCGGTGCGCGCGGACGTTAAGCTGCGCGATGTGGTTATCGGCATGGGCGCGTGCACCGATTCCAAAGTGAACCGCCTGCGTTTCAAAGATCACGATTTCGCGGCGATCGCGGATTTCGACATGGTGCGTAACGCGGTAGACGCGGCGAAAGCGCTGGGCGTGGAAGCGCGCGTAGGTAACATCTTCTCCGCAGACCTGTTCTATACGCCGGACCCGTCAATGTTCGACGTGATGGAGAAATACGGCATCCTGGGCGTGGAAATGGAAGCGGCAGGCATCTACGGCGTGGCGGCGGAATTCGGCGCGAAAGCGCTGACCATCTGCACCGTGTCCGACCATATCCGTACCCACGAGCAGACCACCGCGGCAGAGCGTCAGACCACGTTTAACGACATGATCAAGATTGCGCTGGAATCCGTGCTGCTGGGCGATAAAGAGTAAGTTTTCGCGTGTTTAAAGTGAAAGAAAAGGGCGCTGCGGCGCCCTTTTTTATTGGGCGGGAAAATGCAAAGGAAACGGCGGGTGCGCTGTGCTTACACGCCCTACGCACGGAAAGGCTATGTTTTGTAGGGTGGGTAAGCGCAGCGCACCCACCAGTGTTGACTTAACGCACCGCCTGCGCCATCCACGCGCCCACTTCGCGCAATTCCGCGGCCTGGGCGGGAAACTCACTCACTAACGCCTCGCAGGCCTCCTGCAACGCGCCGGCCTGATACACGCAGCCCTGTAGCCGGGCCGCCAGCGCCTCCAGCGGCGCCGGGTTCAGGCTGTCGGTAAAAAGCTGCGTGCGGGTGATATGCCCCTTTTCCACGTCGAAATGCAGCTCCACGCCGCCCCAGACAAACCGTTCATCCAGCTGATGCGTAAAGGCGGGCGCCTGACCGAAATTCCACTCCCAGCTGCTCTGGCGGGCGAACGTGTCGGCAAAGCCGGGCAGATCCGGGAACGCGTCGGGGGAAATCACCTCGGCGGCCACCCGCTCGCCGTAATACGTGAAAAACGCCTCCGTCACGGCCTCGCAGATCTGCGCATGTGTCACGCCGGGTTTGAGATCGTGAATATTGGCGACGCGCCCGCGCACGGAGGTGATCCCCTTCGCCTGGAGCTTTTTCTTATCGGGGTTCAGGTAATTCGCGAGCCGGCTTAAATCGGCGTTCAGCAAGAGCGTGCCGTGGTGAAAACCGCGATCCACCGTCTCGCGGTAGGCGGAGCCGGAAATTTTACGCGGCCCTTCGGCGGTGTCCACCACCAGATCGTTGCGCCCGGAGGCCGACGCCGGAATGCCAAGCTGCGCCAGCGCGTTAATCACAATCGCGGTCGAGACGCTTTTGTCATACTCCGGTTTGCCCGCCATAAAGGTAAAACAGGTATTGCCGAGATCGTGGAACACCGCGCCGCCGCCGCTGCTGCGCCGCGCCAGACGCACGTTATCTTCCTCCATCCGGCGCGTGTTGCACTCTTTCCACGGGTTCTGCGCCCGGCCAATCACGACGGTATCGGCGTTGCGCCAGAGGAACAGCACGCGCTGGGTGGCAGGCATCTGGCGGAAGATGCACTCTTCCACCGCCAGGTTAAACCAGGGATCGTAAGAATCGGAAATAAGCAGGCGTAAAGAGGACACAGGCGTTTTCCCTAAAGCATTGAAGAACGCCCATTATACCACGCGGCGTCAGGCGCGTTTGTCGTCCGCGGGCGTCTCAGGCTCGCTCTCTTCTTCCGGCACCGATCTGCTGGCGGTGAGCAGGAACGGCGACTGCTGCCAGCGCGTGCGTTTGCCCTGAAGCAGCGTGCGGGTCAGCACGATGCCGATGGCGAGCGCCAGTAACATCATCAGACGCAGAATATTAGTGGTGTTATCCACCTGGCGCGCTTCGGTCGGCAGGCTGTGGGTGTCGAGCGTGAGCCGCAGGTAGCCCACCGGGCCGCTCTTATCCTGCACCGGCTGAACAATCTGCTGGTTAAAGTAGCTGCCCGCTTTTTTGCCGTCGAGCGCCAGCCGGTCGCGCACGTTGACGCTCTCGCCCGCGCGGGCGATCAGTTCGCCCTGCTGGTCATAGACGCTGGCGTCCAGAATGCGGCTTTCGTCGGTCAGTTGATTCAGAATGGCCGCGACGCGTTTTTCATCCGGGTTTTCGCCCTTAATCAGCGGCGCGAGACTGTAGCTGACCTGGCGGGCCAGCGTGCGGGCGAGCTCTTCCATCTGGATATTGCGCGACTGCTGATGGCTCTGGCTAAACCAGGACGCGCCCTGCATCAGCGCCACCAGCAGCGCCAGACAGATAAGTACAATCACTGCGCGATGCAGCCGAAATTTGAGTTTTGCCCGGGCCATAAAGTACCTGCTTAAATTTTGAAGCTTAATGTTGCCAGAAGCGCCGCAGACAAGGTAGCCTCATGCGTTGTTTTGTCCCGCCCCGATACTATTTACAGGAGCCTGAATGCCGAACAGTCTTACCTGGTGCGACCTGCCAAACGAAGTCTCCCTCTGGCCTGGATTGCCCCTTTCTTTAAGCGGTGATGAAGTCATGCCGCTGGATTATCACGCTGGCCATAGCGGCTGGCTCCTGTACGGACGGGGTTTAAATAAGCAAAGTCTGACCCAATATCAGCACAAACTCGGCGCGGCGATGGTTATCGTTAACGCGTGGTGCGTGGAAGATTATCAGGTGATCCGCCTTGCGGGCTCGCTGACCCCGCGCGCGACGCGTCTGGCGCATGATTCGGGTTTAGACGTCGCGCCGCTCGGCAAAATTCCGCATCTGAAAACGCCGGGCCTGCTGGTGATGGATATGGATTCCACCGCTATCCAGATTGAATGCATCGATGAGATCGCGAAACTTGCCGGTACGGGCGATGAAGTGGCGGACGTCACCGAGCGCGCCATGCGCGGCGAGCTGGATTTCGCGGCCAGCCTGAAAGCGCGCGTCGGCACGCTGAAGGGCGCGAGCGCCGATATCCTGCACCAGGTGCGCGACGCGCTCCCGTTAATGCCAGGCCTCACCTCGCTGGTGCTTAAGCTGCATGCCCTGGGCTGGAAAGTGGCGATCGCCTCCGGCGGTTTCACCTTCTTCGCGCAATATTTGCAGGACAAACTGCACCTGGACGATGTGGTCGCCAATGAACTGGCGGTGGAAAACGGCGTCTTTACCGGTGAAGTGACCGGCCAGATCGTCGACGCGCAGTTTAAGGCGCAGACCTTGCAACGCCTTGCTGAAAAATATGAGATCCCGACGGGCCAGACCGTCGCGATTGGCGATGGCGCCAACGACCTGCCGATGATCCAGACGGCGGGGCTGGGTATCGCCTATCACGCTAAACCGAAAGTGAATGAAAAGACGGAAATCACTATCCGTCACGCTGACCTGATGGGGGTTTTCTGTATCCTTTCGGGCAGCCTTAACCAGAAATAAAGAGGTAAAAGGTGGCGAAAGCTCCAAAACGCGCATTTGTCTGTAACGAGTGTGGTGCGGATTATCCGCGCTGGCAGGGGCAGTGCAGCGCCTGTCATGCCTGGAATACCATCACGGAAGTGCGCCTCGCCGCCTCGCCGCAAGCGGCGCGCAATGAACGGCTCTCCGGCTACGCGGGCAACGCGGGCGTGGCCAAAGTCCAGAAACTGTCGGAAATCAGCCTTGAGGAGCTGCCGCGCTTCTCCACCGGCTTTAAAGAGTTCGACCGGGTGCTCGGCGGCGGCGTGGTGCCGGGCAGCGCCATTCTGATTGGCGGCAACCCCGGCGCCGGGAAATCGACGCTGCTGCTGCAAACGCTCTGCAAGCTCGGGGAGCAGATGAAAACGCTCTACGTCACAGGCGAGGAGTCGCTGCAACAGGTGGCGATGCGCGCGCATCGTCTCGGCCTGCCTACCGCTAATCTCAACATGCTTTCGGAAACCAGCATTGAGCAGATCTGCCTTATCGCGGAAGAAGAGCAGCCGAAACTGATGGTGATCGACTCCATTCAGGTGATGCACATGGCTGACGTGCAGTCGTCGCCGGGCAGCGTCGCGCAGGTGCGAGAAACCGCCGCCTATCTGACGCGCTTTGCGAAAACGCGCGGCGTGGCGATTGTAATGGTGGGGCATGTGACCAAAGACGGTTCGCTGGCGGGCCCGAAAGTACTCGAGCACTGTATCGACTGTTCCGTCCTGCTGGACGGCGACGCCGATTCCCGTTTCCGCACGCTGCGCAGCCATAAAAACCGTTTCGGCGCGGTCAATGAGCTCGGCGTCTTCGCCATGACGGAGCAGGGGCTGCGCGAAGTCAGCAACCCGTCGGCGATTTTCTTAAGCCGTGGCGATGAAGTGACCTCCGGCAGCTCGGTGATGGTGGTCTGGGAAGGGACGCGCCCGCTGCTGGTGGAGATCCAGGCGCTGGTGGACCATTCGATGATGGCGAACCCGCGGCGCGTGGCGGTGGGCCTTGAGCAGAACCGTCTCGCTATCCTGCTCGCCGTGCTGCACCGTCACGGCGGCCTGCAAATGGCGGATCAGGATGTGTTCGTCAACGTGGTCGGCGGGGTGAAAGTGACTGAAACGAGCGCCGACCTGGCGCTGCTGCTGGCGATGGTGTCGAGCCTGCGCGACCGGCCGCTGCCGCAGGATCTGGTGGTATTTGGCGAAGTGGGGCTTGCGGGTGAAATTCGCCCGGTGCCGAGCGGCCAGGAGCGTATTTCCGAGGCGGCGAAGCACGGTTTCCGCCGCGCCATCGTCCCTGCCGCCAATGTGCCGAAAAAGACGCCGGAAGGCATGCAAATTTTCGGCGTGAAAAAACTGGCGGACGCGCTGGCCGTTTTTGACGACCTATAATCAGTAAATCACTGTTTTCTGGCGGGTAGCGCACGGCTGGCCCGCCCTTTGTATTTTATCTGTCCGGCACGCTCATTCAGCAGGAGGCTCTTGTGTCATCATTCGACTATCTCAAAACCGCGATCCGTCAGAAAGGCTGCACCTTGCAGCAGGTGGCGGATGCCAGCGGCATGACCAAGGGCTACTTAAGCCAGCTTCTCAACGCCAAAATCAAAAGCCCGAGCGCGCAAAAGCTTGAAGCGCTGCACCGTTTTCTGGGGCTGGAGTTTCCACGCCGCCAGAAGCGCGTCGGCGTCGTCTTCGGCAAGTTTTACCCGCTGCATACCGGCCATATCTATCTGATCCAGCGCGCCTGTAGCCAGGTCGATGAACTGCACATCATCATGGGCTATGACGAAAAGCGCGACCGCACGCTGTTTGAAGAGAGCGCGATGTCGCAGCAGCCGACCATCAGCGACCGTCTGCGCTGGCTGTTGCAGACCTTTAAATACCAGAAAAACATCCGCATTCACGCCTTTAATGAAGAGGGCATGGAGCCGTATCCGCACGGCTGGGACGTCTGGAGCGAAGGCATCAAAGCGTTTATGGAGGAGAAGGGGATCGAGCCGGATTCTATCTATACCTCCGAAGAGGCCGACGCGCCGCAGTACCGCGAACATCTCGGCATCGAGACCGTGATTATCGACCCGAAACGCACCTTTATGAATATCAGCGGCGCGCAGATCCGCGCGAATCCGTTCCGCTACTGGGAGTACATCCCGACCGAAGTGAAGCCGTTCTTTGTGCGTACGGTGGCGATTCTGGGCGGCGAGTCGAGCGGGAAATCGATGCTGGTGAATAAGCTCGCCAATATTTTCAATACGACGAGCGCCTGGGAATATGGCCGCGATTATGTGTTTTCTCATCTCGGCGGCGACGAGATGGCGCTGCAATATTCCGATTACGACAAGATCGCGCTCGGTCACGCACAATATATTGATTTCGCGGTGAAATATGCCAATAAAGTGGCGTTTATCGACACCGATTTTGTGACCACGCAGGCGTTTTGCAAGAAGTATGAAGGGCGCGAGCACCCGTTTGTGCAGGCGCTGGTGGATGAATACCGCTTCGACCTGGTGATCCTGCTGGAAAACAATACGCCGTGGGTGGCGGACGGGTTGCGAAGCCTCGGCAGTTCGGTGGATCGCAAAGAGTTTCAGTCGCTGCTGGTATCGATGCTGGAAGAGAACAATATTGAGTATGTGCATGTCGAGGAGCCGGATTACGACTCGCGTTTTCTGCGCTGCGTGGAGCTGGTGAAACAGCTGATGGGCGAGCAGGCGTAGCGGGCGGTTGTTTTTAGGGGATGGTGGGTGCGCTGCGCTTACCCACCCTACAAAGACGCTCACGTTCCCCGTAGGGCGGGTAAACGGCGTGCACCCGCCGAGGTTGTGAATACGCAAAGGTGAAGGTGGGTGCGCTTCGCTTACCCACCCTACAAAGACGCTCATGTTTCCCGTAGGGCGGGTAAACGGCGTGCACCCGCCGAGGTTGTGAATACGCAAAGGTGAAGGTGGGTGCGCTTCGCTTACCCACCCTACAAAGACGCTCATGTTTCCCGTAGGGCGGGTAAACGGCATGCACCCGCCATGTAAGGTGGAGTTCATGTAAAAAAGGTGGGTGCGCTGGGCTTATCCACCCACAAAGACGCTCACGTTCCCCGTAGGGCGGGTAAACGGCGTGCACCCGCCGAGGTTGTGAATACGCAAAGGTGAAGGTGGGTGCGCTGCGCTTACCCACCCACAAAGACGCTCACGTTCCCCGTAGGGCGGGTAAACGGCGTGCACCCGCCGTGGCTGCCGGAATTAAAACTCCACCACTACCTTACCGCGCATATGCCCTTCCAGCACCTTCTCATGCGCCTTGCTGATGCTCTCAACGCTCAGGCCGTGAAGGGTCTCGCTCAGTGTACTCTCCACTTCGCCGGCATCCAGCAGCTTCGCCACTTCATTGAGGATCTCGCCCTGACGCGCCATATCGGCGGTCTGGTACATGCTGCGGGTGTACATAAACTCCCAGTGCAGCGCGGCGGATTTCAGCTTCAGCGCATCCTGATCCAGCGGGTGCGCATTCTCCACGATGCTGCAAATATGTCCCTGCGGCGCGATAAGCTCGCTCACTGCCGCCCAGTGACCGTCGGTGTCATTCAGGATAAAAATATAATCGACGAACTTAATCCCCTCTTTTGCGAGCTCACCCGGCAGATCGTGATAATTCACTACCAGATCGGCACCGCGATCGCGACACCACTGCGCGGAATCTTCACGCGAGGCGGTGGCGATAATTTTCACCTTGCTGTGCAGACGGGCGAACGGAATGGCCAGCGAGCCCACGCCGCCCGCGCCGCCGATAATCAGCAGCGTTTTCTCTTCCCCGGCGTCCTGAATCGCCAGACGCTCGAATAAACCTTCCCACGCGGTCAGCGCCGTTAGCGGAATAGCCGCCGCCGCGGCCCACGGGAGCGTACGAGGCTTATGCCCCACGATGCGCGAATCGATCAGCTGATGGCTGGCGTTGCTGCCAGAGCGGGTAATATCGCCAGCGTAATAAACTTCATCGCCGGGTTTAAAACCGCTGACCTTGCCGCCGACGGCTGTCACCACGCCGCTGGCGTCCCAGCCCAGCACGCGCGGCTCCTGCAAACCGTTTTTCTGCAGGTTTGCATGCACTTTAGTATCCACCGGGTTGATGGAAACCGCTTTGATTTCCACCAGCAGATCGTAATCGCCGGGCTGCGGCATCGGCTGGGTGATCTCAATAAAGTGTTGCGGGGCGTCCGGGTTAACGGCAATCGCTTTAACAGACATATCAGGTTCCTTTCAGTGTATTCAGAGAAGTATGTGTTGACTGTAGTCTATTCATGCCGGAGGAGGGTGATAAGATGGACAATCCAGAACGGCGTGTTCGTGAGAGATGAACAATCATGTTTAAGCAATTGCAGGATATGGCGCTTTTCGCGCTGGTCGCGGAGACGGGCAGCTTCACGGCGGCGGCGCAGAAGGCGGGGCTGCCGAAGTCCAGCGTCAGCCAGCGCATCAGCCAGCTTGAGGCGCATGTCGGGCTGCGGCTGCTTAATCGCACCACGCGCAAGCTCAGCCTGACGTTTGCGGGCGAGCACTATCTGGTGCACTGCCGTGAAATGCTGGATGCCAGCGAACGCGCCGATCTCGCCGTGCAGCGCCTGCGCGACAACCCCAGCGGCAGGCTGCGCATCACCAGCCCGGCAGGCATCGGCGCGACGCTGCTGGCGCGCATGAACGCTGAATTTCTCGCGAAATACCCGGATATCACACTGGAGGTGTTTATCTCCGATGACGTGCGGGATCTCGTTATGGAAGGGTTTGACGTGGCGCTGCGCACCGGTAAACCGCAGGATTCCTCGCTGATTGGCCGCAAGATCGGCCACTGCCCGCGTTATTTGCTCGCTTCGCCAGCCTATCTGGCGCAGCACCCGACGCTGACGCACCCGGCGCAGCTGGCGGATCACCGCGTGATTATTCATCGCGCCTGGGCGGAGTGGCTGCTCCAGCGCGACCGCGAGCTTTACCGCTGCCATCTGAATCAGATGCACCAGACCGATAATCTCCTTTACGCCCGCGAAAGCGCGCTGGCCGGTGCCGGGATCACGCTGCTGCCCGCTTTTCTGCTTGATGATTCGCTGACACAAGGCGCGCTGGTCAGTGTCCTGCCGGAGTGGACCGTTACGGGCAACGATCTTTATCTGGTATATCCTGGGCGCAAACTCAACGCCCCCGCGCTGGTCAGCTATATCAACTTTGCACTGGAGTACGAAGGAGTGACTCAGTATTACGATAAATTATCAGTTTGAGTCGCAAAATGCATATTTTAAGAAACTTTATGGATAAAAATGGATAAATGAAAAGTATGAAAACGTCATTGCTCTAAAAAAAGAAACCCATAATAAGTTATTTATGGAGATGATGATTTGTGATATTTTACGTGTCTGAGTTATTGTAAAAGCCTTCCGTTGTCGTAATGATAATTACGGGTAATAAAAAACAAACTTTGATTGTTTATGATGATAATCACGCGAGCAGTTATGCGCGTGTCGTTATTTATTTCTTCGGCAGGTATGTATTTTAAAACAATCTGTTATGGGAATGTCCCATTGCGGTAGGCTGTTCACAATAATCTAACCAGGAACTGTTTATGAAACGGCATGGACTGGATGTCCAGCGCGCCACTGTACTGGCGCTTTTTTTAAGGGAAATTAAAACACGCTTCGGCAAGTTCCGCCTGGGCTACTGCTGGGCGCTGCTTGAGCCGTTACTGCATCTCGTAATGTTGCTGTTTGTTCTGGATTTTGTGATGGAACGAACCCTGCCGGATATCTCATTTCCTGTCTTTTTATTAAGCGGCATTATTCCCTATTTTATCTTTAGCCATATTACGGGGCGCGCTATTAACGCCATTGAAGCGAATCAGGGGCTTTTTAATTATCGGCCGGTAAAACCCATTGATACGATAATTGCGAGAACGTTACTGGAAGCCGGCATTTATATTGCCGTTTATCTGCTGCTACTCGCGTTATTGGCCGTGACGGGCGAGGCGTTTACCTGTTCCCATCTGTTAACTCTGTTTGGCGTCTGGAGCTGTCTGGTTGTGTTTTCCTTCGGCGTCGGGCTGATTTTTATGGTGACAGGGAGTGCGTTTCCGGAGTCCGAAAAGTTTCTGCCCCTGCTGACGCGCCCGCTCTATTTCATCTCCTGCGTGATGTATTCGCTCAATACTATTCCTCAGGAATATCAACGCTGGGTCGCGTGGAACCCACTGGTGCATGTGGTAGAGCTGACGCGTGAATCGCTGGCGACAAATTATGAAAGCGACGGCGCCAGCCTGACATATCTCGCGTTCAGCACGCTGGTCGTGCTCTTCACGGGCCTCGCGCTTTATCGTCATCAGGAAGAGGCGATGCTGACCTCATGATTGTTATCGAAAACCTCACCAAATCGTACCGCACGCCCGCCGGGCGGCACTATGTCTTTAAAGATCTCAACCTGACGCTGCCGTCCGGCAAGAGCGTGGCGCTGATAGGGCGTAACGGGGCGGGGAAATCGACGCTGCTGCGCATGATTGGCGGCACGGATAACCCGGATAGCGGACGAATTGTCTCCAGCGCCACCATCTCCTGGCCGGTCGGGCTGGCGGGTGGCTTCCAGGGCAGCCTGACGGGGCGGGAAAATGTGAAGTTTGTGGCGCGGCTTTACGCGCCTAAAGAAGACGTCCGGCAAAAAGTCGCGTTCGTTGAGACATTCGCCGAGCTTGGAAAATATTTTGACATGCCGGTGAAAGCCTACTCCTCCGGCATGAAAGCGCGTCTCGGCTTCGGGCTGAGCATGGCGTTCAAATTCGACTATTACCTGGTGGACGAAGTCACCGCCGTTGGCGACGCGAGCTTCCGTAAAAAATGCGAAACGCTGTTTGAGGAGCGCCACCGCGAAGCCTGTTTTTTGATGGTGTCGCATAATCTTAATTCGCTAAAGCAGTATTGCGAGGCTGCGGTGTTTATAGGCAGGGAAAATGACGTGCGTTATTACAACGACGTAGATGATGCCATTAATGCCTATAAAGCTCAGGAGGGGCTGTAAACATGCGTTACAGGAAAATCAAAAAGCTGCTTACGTCACCTGGACTCTTTCTACGGGATTATCTCCTTAAAAAGCATCCGCTGATTCTTAATGAAATAAACTGCCCACAGGAGGAGGAGAGCGTATTAATCAGGCACGACCTTGCTCTGGAAAAGATGAACGATGTTGCTTTCCCTGTCGATGTGGTTTTTACATGGGTCGATAACCACGACAGCCAGTGGCGCAGTAAATTTGAGCAATACCGGGATAGTCACCTGCAAACGCAGCCAGGCGTTGAGCATGAGCCTGCCCGCTTTGATAACCATAACGAAATTTTTTATTCGGTACAGAGCGTGCTTACATTTATGCCCTGGGTGCGCAGAATCTATATTGTCGTCGACGGACATCAGCTGCAATGGGCGGCCGGGATCGCGAAAGTGAAAGTCATCCCGCATGAGGCGATTATTCCAGAACGTTATTTGCCGACGTTTAATTCACATGTCATTGAAGCGCATTTAGACGCTATTCCCGATCTTGCCGAGCATTTTATCTATTTTAATGATGATGTATTCGCAGCGCGCGCCCTTCCGGCTAGTCATTTTTTCCGGGGCAACGGTCTGGCATCGCTCTTTATTACCGATAAGCGTTTGGCGGAAATGGCGCAACGGGGCCGAACCACCGCTGCACTGTCAGCCTCATTAAATTCCAGAGCTTTGCTTGCGCAGGATTTGGGCTTTGCGCCGGATATGCCGCTGGCGCATACCTATGTCCCCCTGCGCAAAAGCCTGTTTACCGAAGCCCGGCAGCGCTACGGCAAACGTATCAGCGCCTTTTTGCCGTGCAAATTCAGAAGCAATAACGACCTCAACCTGCCGACGTTTCTGGTTCCCTGGTTTACCTACGCCCGTGGACATGCCGTGCCCGCGCGGGATATCTGTTATTACTTTAACGTGCGGTCGCCAGCCGCCAGAACGCATTATCACGCGCTGATTCACAGGCAGCGCCAGGGAGTGGCACCGCACTCTTTCTGCGCCAACGATTTTTCTTCACATAACCAAACCGTTAACAATTATCAGGAACAACTGATTGCAATGCTCGAAACATATTTTGAAAATGGAACTCACAAAAATGTTTAATAATAAACTTCGCAAGCTGGTAAGGGACCCAAAACTGTTCTTCAGCGATATGGCTGCCAATCAGGCACGTAAACTCGGTAAATTCCGGTTCAAAAAAGAAGACGGACAGTATAACTATACTGTGGTTTCGGCAGTGTATAACGTAAGCGCTTTCCTTGATGATTATTTCCAGAGTTTTGTGAATCAGCGTCTGAATTTCAAAAAACATATTCAGTTGATTCTGGTGGATGATGGCTCAACGGATAACTCTGCGGAGATCATTAAACGCTGGCAGAAGAAATATCCGAATAATATCACTTATATTAATCAGGAGAATGCCGGGCAGTCTGCTGCGCGTAACAATGGGTTACAGCATGTCACGACAGAATGGGTGACATTTATCGATCCGGATGATTTTGTCGATGCAAACTACTTTTACAACCTTGATAGCTTCCTTTATCAGCATCAGGATAAAGATATCAAAATGGTGGGTTGTAATATTATTATGTTTTACGAGGCTAAGAATCAGTATAAGAGTGCGCATCCTCTGGGGTTCAAATTTAAAAACGGCAATCAACTTGTGCCGCTTGGCAGTATGGAAAAGGAAATCCAGCTCTCTGCCAGCACCGCATTTTTCCGGGCCGACATAATTTCTACAAAACAAATTTTTTTTGACGCCAAAGTTAAGCCTAATTTTGAGGATGCGCATTTCGTTGCCCGATATCTGCAAGGCGATAAATCAGGTCATGCTGCTTTTTTAGAGCATTCAAAATATTATTATCGTAAGCGTGAGGATGGTTCGTCTACGCTGGACACGTCATGGACTAAAAAAGAGCGGTTTCTCAACGTACCAGAGTATGGTTATCTGAATGTATTGAAAAGCTATCATGAAAAAGAAGGGGTAGTTCCCGTAAATATACAAAGAACGATTATTTATGAAATCGTCTGGTATTTAAAATGGTTAACTAACCACGGCGAACGTAGTGCGTTCTTGACGTCAGATGAAAAACGAAAATTTATCAGCAAGCTTAAAGAGATATTTGTCTTCCTTGATAAGAATACGATTATGAATTTTGAGCTGGCGGGTGCGTGGTTTTTTCAGAAGGTCGCCATGCTTTCGTTCTTTAAAGGGCTACAGCCAGACGCCCAAATCGTTTATGTTGAAAAGTATGACCACTACAAGCATATGGTTCAATTGCGCTACTTTACCAGCACGTTGAACCTTGAGCAGATATTATTGGATGGTAAAGATATTGTTCCGGCGTATGTCAAAACGATCCGCCATGATTTCATGGATGAAACGCTGATTCTTGAGCGCCGTCTTTGGGTGGCGCTTGGCGATGCACAACAGATCAATATTTCTGTTTCGCACCTGCCTACTCGTCTTTCTCTCGGTGGTAAGCAATATAAAGAAGGCTTAAAAACTACAGATATTAATAAATACTTTCTCGCCCTGATGCCAAAATACGAAAAGAAAAAAGAATATCACCAGGCATGGATATTTATGGACAGGGATACGCAGGCCGATGATAACGCAGAGCATCTCTATCGCTATGTTCGTGATAATTATCCTCAAAAAAATATCTTTTTCGTTTTACAAAAGGATTCCCACGATTGGGCCAGACTGGAACAGGAAGGTTTCAGGCTGCTTGAGTTCGGCTCTCATGAACATAAACTTGCGCTAGGCTCTTGTAGTAAGGTGATCAGTTCACATGCCAATCGGTACGTGACTAATTATCTTGGGCCGAAAATGTTAGCGGGCAAGCACTATGTGTTTCTGCAACATGGCGTAACTAAGGATGATATTTCAGGCTGGATGAATAGTAAGGAAAATATAGACTGTTTTATTACTACTTCTCCTTATGAATATCAATCCATTTATGAAGATGGCAGTCGTTACTATTATACTAAAAAGGAAGTTGTATTAACCGGGTTTCCGCGGCATGACAAACTGGTTGTGAATAATACAAATGAACGTCTGGTCGTCATTATGCCCACCTGGCGACAAACAATTGTCGGGCCGGTAACTGGTGATGGGGAGGCAAGAGCCCTTAACCCTCTCTTTATGCAAACGGATTTTGCCAAAAGCTGGTATAGCATCCTTCATTCGCCATTATTAAAAAAATATGCTGAGCGATACGCTTTTAAAGTGGCTTTTTTCCCTCATGCTAATATTCAGCCTTATCTGTCTCATTTTGAGGTGCCCGATTATATTGAGGTGATTACACACTCTCAGGGTTCTATTCAGGATGTTTTTAACCGTGCATCAATGATGATTACCGATTACTCCTCCGTAGCATTTGAGCTGGCCGTACAAAATAAGCCAGTCATTTATTATCAGTTTGATGCGAAAGAGTGTTTTTCCGGTGCGCATATCTATTCCAAAGGCTACTTCGATTACCGTAAGCATGGTTTTGGCCCGGTAGTCGAAACCGAAAAAGAGCTTTTCAAAGAGTTAAATACGCTGCTGAAAAATGATGCGGTGCCGTCTGCGAAAATCCTTAAGCGTATCAGTGAGACCTTCCCTTTCCGCGACGGCAATAACTGTGAGCGTACGTATCAGGCTATCGCGGCGCTCGATGCGCCGCTACCGGAAGGCTTTGCGGATAAAGAGATTTACCAGCAGTACGCGAAGCACGCGGCTGTAGCTCGCCGCTGGGCGCTTGCTGAAAAACGCTGGCAGGCGTACCTGGCGCTGGCGCTCACGCAGGATGAAGACGCGCATGGCTGTGCAGGGCTTGCCGAAGCGCTACGCAAACAGGGGAAAACCGTGGAGGCGCGCAGCGTGATTAACGGCTGGCATGCGCGTCACCCAAAGCAGCGCCATACCGCGCTTTCCGCAAGCCTGGCCCTGGTGGAAATGGCAGAGCATCACTGGCAGCAGGCGGCGTTATGCTGGCAGGAGGCAGGCGAGGCCACGCTTGATAATAACCGCTATTGTTATTGCCTGTATCGCAGCGGCCAGGCTGCCATGCTGGACACGCTGTGCAAGAAAGCGCGCCCTGCGACTGGTTTTAGTTATGCCCGGTTCTGCTTACTCCTGGCGAAGCAAAAGTGGGCGGAAGGGATTGCGTATGTGGAGGCGCAGGGCGTTGATGTGACATCTGCGGAAAGTCTGGAAAATAAGCTTCTGATTACACTCTCTTATTGCTATCAGCAGCTGAATAAACTCAATGACGCTCACCAGTGTCTGGTGAAATATGAAAAATACATTGAAAACGATCCGCAGTGTCGTCTGAAAATCGCCCGTCTCGCCTTTTTGCGCCACAACTGGGAGAAAATCCTCACTCAGCTGAATAAAGCCAGTGCGGATATTGACCATTTGCCTGATGAGCACCTCTATTACTACTGCGTGGCGCTGCTGCGCACCGGTAAGTTTAAAGAGCTCTATACGCTGTTCGGGATGCTGAGCGAAGCGCTGAGAAGTGACGTGCGGTTCCTGAAAATCTATGCGCAGGCGTGTCTGGCTCTGAAAAAACCAGGCGAAGCGATTGCGATTTTTGAAACGCAGGATAAACCGGATGATGAGTTCTGTCTTATCGGTGCAGAAGCGCTGAAAGAGGCCGGACGCTTTAATCAGGCCCTCTTGGTCGTTCGCAATAAACTCAGCCGTTATAACCAGAACGCGTGGATGCTGAGATGCGAGCTCGCCCAGCTCTGTGAGGACTGGGACGATGCTTATGAATGCTGGCTGAGTCTGTTACGCCATTACCCACAGAATATGCCCGCCAGTGCAGCGGAGAAATTGCAGAACCTGCGGCTGTTGCGTGAGTTTTCTGTTAAATCTGATGCGTGACCCCAACATGAATAAGTTACAAACAGGCGCGATGAGAATTCGTGCCTGTTTTTTATGGAGCGAATATGTTAGAGCAAATGGAAATAATTAATGGCGTGCAGATAAAGTATCGCTATAAAAAAAGGAAATATGATACTCAGCATATGATTTTCATTTTTAGCGGGTTTGGCGGCGCGGGAATGTTCACCTGGGATTTCGCTAATGCCCTCCAGGATTGCCCTGCGCATGTGGTGTGGATAAAAGATGATTTTCATAATGCCTGTACCTATTACCTCTGCCACAACAATGATTTTTACATTGAACAGGCGGTAATCGCTTTTATCGGCACGATGCTCGCCCGCTATGGTCTTGATAAGACCCAGTGCACGCTGGCGGGGTTTTCTAAAGGCGGCAGCGCCGCGCTCTGGTACGGCCTTAAATATCAGTTTAAAAATATTGTCTCGACGGTGCCGCAGTTTCATATCGGCAGTTACGCCAGAAAAAACTGGCCAGAGGTTTTTACGCATATGACTGGCGATGATAGCGAAGCGTCTGCCCGACAGCTTGATGCTTTATTACCTCGCCAGTTAAGCAGCGATACGGCGCTTGATAAAAATATCTATCTGCTCACATCCGGGGCGGATATTCAGTATGAAAGCGAAGTGAAACCCTATATTTCTGGCTTCAGGAAATACCACAACTTTAATCTGTTTATGGCTCAGTCAATGCTTATCAGAGAGCATAACCAGGTGACGTCTTATCATGTGCCGCTGCTGCTGGGGATTTTTTATTCGCTTTCGCAGGGCGCGGTTCCACGCTATGGCGAATGTGACCTGGCTGCGGATAACAGCCTGCTACCGCGCCCGCTCAGGCCGCGGCCGGTCGCCATACTGAAGAAAGTCGCTGTGAAAAGGGCTCTGCTGTTCCCGGAGGGGATAGCGGTGCTTAAAGGCGTGAGCTGCGCGGAATACCAGGATATTCAGGTCGATATGATTTTTAAAACTGACGGCGTTGAAGAAGTTTTTCGTCTTGCGAAAGCGCATCGTTCGATTCTGAGCCGCCAGCTTTATGACGACGGGTTCGTGAATTACGATAAAGGCTGGTTCTGTACCGCACGCTATGAAGGGCTCTCGCTTGAGGCGTTACCGGCAGGCACGTATCAACTCTTCCTGGATATTACGTGCCAGCAAACCTGGGCGCGCAAAGCGCTCGAAACCGAGCCGTCGCAAGCAAACACCGTGCTCGCTGTCAGTGAAGCGCTGGAAGTATTCAGTCATGAGGGAAATGTCTTTGTCACCCGTAAAGCGAATTTATAATCCTTTAAACGGGTTTTCACGGCTGTAAAAAACGGTATTAAGCTGCGTTTTATGCATCAGATAGTAGCGAAACGTGGAAAACAGGTGGTGATCGGGGCGGAAGGGCGTTTTCCAGAACGTATCCAGACGCCCCTGAAACGTTAATCCTTCAATGTCATAGAGCGCTCTTCCCATCACTTTCAGCGGCTTGTTATGGATAAGCGCTGAAATCCCCGCGGTACTGTTGATGGTCACGACGCCTGCCGCACCGCTCAGCAACTCCGGTAGCGGCAAATCGTGGACGTAAACCACCCGCCCGATTACACCATAGCGCCTGCTCAGTGTGTTAATCAGCGAACGATAAAGCCGGTGCCCTCTGTCCATTGGATGGTGCTTGATGACCAGCAGTTGCGAGGCTGAAGCGCAGCGTGCAAATGAAGCGATTGTCTCCTCAATAAAGTCCCTCATATCGCCGTAATCGCTGTGGTGCCGTAACTGACTGTCGTTAAAAACCTGTAGCAGGGCGAGAAAGTATCGTCCGCGATACTGCGAGGCCAGTGAACGTCGTATGCGGCGCTCCGTGCAGCGATACCCGATTTTCCGCAGGGCGGCGCGTGTCCAGCAGGCGCCTTCATACCAGGGCGAAAAACATTTGTGGTGCTGGTAGCCCGGAAACGCGCGGCGATGATAACACCCCATCAGATAATACCAGGCCGCGTGGCCGATACGCCTGAGGAGCGAAGGGGCGACGCGTCGGACATCAGGGACTGGCAGAAAAGGCAGGGCGCGATAAAACTTCGCCTCCCGCGGCAGCCCGGAAAACCCGTTCACCCCGTTCTCTTCCAGCGTGATAAAACACGGGCGCAAATAGCCCTCTTCAAAGACCAGAAAACGTACCCCCTGCGCTTGCGCCCAGAGGCGCGCGGCCTGATGCAGCGGCCGGCAGTCGCCAAAGCACACCAGCGTATCGAACGGCCACGCGCTTCGCGTTGCGGCAAGCCACGCCCCGAACCCCTTCTGCGAGCCTTTATATGCAAGGCTTTTCTCCTTGCGGCAGTAAAACCAGTCGCCTCCGTTAAACACGACCTGTTTCGCCTCGCGGTCTTTGCTCTCCAGCCAGTTGCCGAGATCGCGGAAAAAAGGCCCCATCGGCCCTTGCAAAAGCAGGTATTTCTGGCCGGAAAGCAGGGTATCAAGAGCGCTGTGGTTCATTCGGCGTCACCGGGTTAAAAAAGCGCGTGGAAGAGATTGCGGGCTTTATTGGCCAGATGCATGAGCGTTTTCCGGTGGCGTTGTAGCGCGTGGCTTCGCTGGGGGGACGCGCCGAGTAGCGCGACGGCCTCCTCGGCGCTCATCGGGGTTTTGCGTGTCGGGTGGAGGTAGAGAGGGTAATCAATCAGCGCGGTGTGGATAAGCGCGTTAAGGGTGAGCCGTCGGGCGCGGCGCGGGCAGGCGTATTCATCGTGCGTCAGCCCCCATCCGGCGTAGAACGGCATGCCGTAGCAGAAAACCGTCTTGCCTCGCAGCAGCGCTTCGAAACCGGTCAGTGATGTGAGCGTATGCACTTCATCGACCTGTTCGAGCACATCGGCGATATCCGCCTGCGTGGCGAGACAATCCGCCCAGCGCAGCGCGTCTGGTTCGCCGGGTTCGCCTGGCCGATTGCCGCAAGCCACGTCCGGGTGCGCCTTGAAAACGATATACGCCTGCGGGTTTCTGGCGCGAACGAGACGCAGCAGCGCGGTAATCGTGTGGATATCCCGCGTGCCGCCATCAAGCGACGCGTCATTACTGACCTGGCCTGGCACCAGCAGAACACGCTGTCCCGATGCCGCCGAAGGCAGCCGCCACGCGGTGCCGGCGTTGTATTTACTGACGCCGCTTTCGATTATCTGCTGGCGCAGGCGTTCGGCGCGCATCTCCTGCGCAGGCGTCAGATGCGACTCGCTAAGGGCGGCTTCCAGATCGCTTGCGCGTGTAGCGTCGTAGTAGAGACCGCGTTTATCCAGTACGAGTGAAAGCGGAGCAAAAAGATCGGAGCCGAGGCCCGCCGAGCGCAGAAACGCATCTTCCATTCGCCACACGGGCATACCGTGCGCCTGCGCCGCTGATTGCCAGCGCGCTTCGCCAGCCGTTCCCCAGACCACGCAGGCGTCGGCCTGCGGCGCGCGGCGCGTAAAGCGCAGCCGGTTGTACGGTGTGGAGAGAAAGGGCTTCACCGTGCTGCGCTTCCAGAGCGTCAGCCCCGGCGCCCATAACGTGCCGCGCAGCGCCAGTTGATGTCGGCGCTGTAACGCCAGCCACGCCAGCACATCAAACAGCGTGCCGGGCTCGCCGGTTTGCGGATTAAGGTAACGTGCGTAGCGTAAATACGCGGCGCTGAAGAGCGCGAGCAGCGAAGCGCTGCCGCGACGCGCGGCAAGCGCCGCCGCCGCCGGGTGCCTGTCGTCCGTTAGCCCCCATCCGGCATACCAGGGCTGGCCGAAGCAGACGACCGGCTTGCCCGCTATCAGCGCTTCAAAGCCGAAGTGCGACGTCACGGTATAGACGCGCTCCACGCGCCGCAGCAGCGACTGCGGGCTGGCGTCTTCGGCTATCAGCCGGATGCGGGCATCCGCGCCCATGTCGCGCAAATAACCGCGCTTATGGCCGCCCACGACGTCAGGATGCGTTTTAACCCAGATGTCGGCGCCGGGGTTCTCGGCGCAGGCCGTCTCCAGCATCAGGCGGAACGACGCCGCGCTGGCATTGCCGAGCGTGACCGACATATCGCCCGCGGTCTGATCCACCACCAGTACCGCGCGGGTAGCTGGCGCGCCGTCAAACGGCGGCGCGTGGTTATACTTCGCCAGATCGCCTTCTACGATAAGCCGCATCGCCTCGAGCGCCGCTTCACGCAGCGGCTCGTTACCGGGCGCGTCCTGAATCAGCTTCTCCAGCGTGCTTTGTTGGCTTGCGTCGTAGTAAATGCCGTCGTAATCGATAACCAGCGAGAGCGGCGGATGGCCGTGCGCCGCCGGGCCGCAAGAGCGGATAAAACCGTCCTCAAGGCGAATCACCGCCAGCCCGGCCTGACGGGCGCGGGCCTCGGCCGCCGCCGCGCCGGGGCGATGCCCCCAGACGACGATAGCCGTGATATCGTCCGGAATAGCCCGGCGCGGCGTGAGTTTTCGACAGGGCATCGGCAGCAGATGAACCAGGCCGGGGATGCGCCAGATGCCTTTGGAGAAAATACCGGTTACCATCGTTTTCATGGCCTTACAGCGTCAGGATCACTTTCGCTGCAACCGCCAGCTGGTACAGGATGGTCGAAATACCGCGCGTCACTTCGATATTCTTCGACTCATACTTCGGCAGCACCATCAGCTCGTCGCCCGGTTGCATCTCATCGACCTCTTCGGCGTTAAGCGCCTCGCCGTTCTGGCGGATCACGATAACTTTCGCGCCGCTGGCTTTCTGCGTCATACCGCCGCATTTGGCGATGTAATCCTCAGGCTCCAGCCCTTTCTCCCAGGTGACGGCGTTGGGGAACAGCACCTCGCCATGCACTATGATCAGCGAGGTTTTCTCCGGGATGGTAATCACGTCGCCATCTTCCAGCAGCACCGAATCCAGGTTTTTCTCATTCAGCACCACTTCGCCCTGTGGCACTACGGTGCGGGCTTTCGCCACGAAGCGACTGACCAGTTGCGCCTCCTGCATACGCAGGCGCGACTCCTCCTGAGTGGAGGACTGCGCGGAGAGCGACGCCTGCTCCAGCTTTTGCAGCGCCAGATCCAGCATCTCTTTCTGACGCAGCGCGACCGAGCGGCGGTAAAGCTTGATGGCGCTTAGCTGCGACATCGTATTCGGGCGCAGTTTCGCCAGCACCTGACGCATCGTGGCGCCGTAAGGCAGCACCATCGCATGTTCGCCGGAATGCGCGCCTTCCACACGCACCTGGATGGTGCCGGTGTAACGGTCAGAGCTCACCACCATTCTGTCGCCATCCTGCAACATGCGGCCTGCGGCTTCGCTAATCGGGAAGTATTCGCTCTGCTTCATCGCGCCCTGCTGGCGCATCAGCGTGACATGCGTGGCGCCGGGTTTAGGCCGCGCCCAGCGCAGCGCCTCGGAAACCGGGATACGCTCATCGGTGAACTCAAAGTCGTAGCTGTTAAAAACGTCGCCTTCGACGCCAAAGGTGTGCTGGCGCGGGCCGACGATAATGGTGTCGCCGTCGGCAAACTGCGACAGGCTGAGGCTGCCGTTGAGCAGAAAGTCATACAGATTCACATGCGAGCGCGTTTTCTGGCCTCGCTTGACGGTGATGTCCACATAGCTGCCGCGATCGCTGTCCACGCCGCCCGCTTTGCTGAGATAAGAGAGCAGGGAATCGGACGCCACGCCGCCATACAGCCCCGGCGTGCGGACGTAGCCCGTCACGAATACTTTCACCGGTTGCGCCTGGAGCAGCGAGGCGTAGACATTCACGTTGGATTGATAAACCTCTTTCACGCGCGCGATCACCAGTGCGTTGAGCTGGCTGTTCGTCACACCGGCGACCTTCAGCGGGCCGACGTTCGGCAGAAAAATATTCCCTTTCGGGTCGACGGTTAACGTGCCGTCGTAGGTGAAAGCGCCCCACAGACGCACCTGGATGGTGTCGCCGAGACCAATCACGTAGTTGGGGTTAAAAGCGATGCCGGCGCCGCCTTCTGCGGCCTGCGACGTAAAGAGCTGCGCGCCGAACATGCGGCTCATCACCGTGGCAGGAGCGGGCGGCGGCGTGTTATCAAAGCCGTCCGCGGTCACAGGGGCCGGTGACGACGATGACAGAATGGGCGCCGCGCCGGTCAGCGCCGGGTCGGCGGTGAGATCAAGCGCGCTGGCGCTGGCCGACAAACAGAAAAAGATCAGTGAGGCGGATGAAACGTTTTTCATAACTCTCTCGGGTGTTAAAGCGGCAAGATTAAGCGCGGTGATCGTCAATAATGGCCAGCAGCAGTCTGAGCGTGCCGAACAGCAGGCAGCAGATGAGCAGACAGCTGGCTAACAGGTAGAGCGTTTCCGGGTAGCGGGCCTCTTCGGCGAGCTGGGGAGAGCTGATCACCGCCAGGCTTTTCAGCTTGCGGGCCGATTCCACGCGCGTTTTTTCAATCGCCGTGAGCGCAAGCTGGTACAGGTCGGTGTCGAAGGTCACGCGCGATTTCAGCTCTTCGAAATCGGCCGCCACGCGGTTAAGGCGGTCGCCTTCCGGGGCCGTAATGTTGCTTTTCTCTTTCTCAATCTGCGCGTTAATCGAGGCGAGCGTGTTTTTTGTAGTGATGACCGGCGGGGCATCTTCACGCAGATACGTCAGCAGCGTGCGCAGCTCCGTCTCCAGTCGAATTTTTTGCTCGGTCAGGTTGTTGACCGCCGAGCTCGCCGCCACGGCGGACGCCTGCGGATCGAGCATCTGGTTGCGGTTCTGAAAGGCGAGCAGCGCGCTTTTACTGGCATCGAGCCGCTGACGGGCCTTTTCCAGCTCGGCTTCGGCAAAGGTCTGCTGATCGCGGGCGATATGATGCGAAAGCTCGTTGATAAACCGCTCAGACTCCTTCAGCACCGCCTGATTGAAGCGCAGGGCGAACTGCGGCGTAAAACCCTGGGTCTGGATGGTCAGCAGGCCGTTTTTGTTGTCGTAATCAATAGTGATGCGGTGACGGTAGTAATCGAGAAACTCCTCCGCAGTGGCCCCGGAGGAGAGGTGATAAAAGAGATCCAGCCCGCTCGCGCCAAACGCCTGCTTAAAATTAAGCTGCTTATCGAGCGCGGCTAACAGATCCGGCGAGTGCAAATACTCTTTCAGGTACAGCGCGTCTTCGGCGGAGCTGGGGTTGGAGGCGCCCATCAGCAGACCAATATTGAGGCTGCCGCTGTCGATATCGCTGGCGCGCTTAATGGCGATCTGCGACTCGCTGACATAACGCGGCTGGCTGAAAATCAGCAGATAGACGCCCAGCAACAGAAACGGGGCGCCGATAACTATGTTCGCGCTGTGGCGCTGAAATAAAATAATCAGCCGGGAAATATCCAGACGCCGCATCCATGCCGTAAAACGCTTTATTTTAATGAACACTGTGTAATAACCATTAATTTCATGAATAAAAGTTAGGTATTTATTTTTATAAAAAATGTTCTGGCGTCGTGCCGGGGGGGCCTGCGCTAAAAGCGTGCGCATGGCCACGGCGTTTAACCGAAAGCCGCCAGCATAGCCGTAAGCCGCCGTCCTCGCCGGTAGTAAAGCTACAAGCTGTTTATCGTTTTTATATATTGACGCTGAAAATGATGAAAAACGAGGAGAGATGACGTTAACAACGCACAGGCGACAGCCTGCTTATCCTGACAACGATTCCGTGACATTTTCAATCCATGAGAAAACATAGCGCTAATAATAAAATTATTTGCCGCCGGATGGAGAAAGTCTCTTTAAAACGTTAATGGGCAAATAGGGTTGATTAATTATCATAATAAGGGCTCATCAACAATGAGCGGATAATAAATCAGAATAGAGGGTGAGTATTAATCTGAGTAATAAGACAGATAAAAAACGGCCTTCTTGCGAAGGCCGTCAGGGGGATTACTTGGCGATACGTTTGTATTTGATACGCTTCGGCTCCAGCGCTTCGGCGCCCAGCGTGCGTTTCTTATACTCTTCGTATTCGGTGAAGTTACCTTCGAAGAATTCCACTTTGCCTTCGTCCTGGTAGTCCAGGATGTGCGTGGCGATACGGTCCAGGAACCAGCGGTCATGCGAGATAACCATCGCGCAGCCCGGGAACTCCAGCAGGGCGTTTTCCAGCGCGCGCAGGGTTTCGATATCCAGGTCGTTGGTCGGTTCATCGAGCAGCAGCATGTTGCCGCCGACCTGTAGCAGTTTCGCCAGATGCAGACGACCGCGTTCACCGCCGGACAGCTCGCCGACGCGTTTGCCCTGGTCCACGCCCTTAAAGTTAAAGCGGCCCACGTACGCGCGGCTCGGCATCTCGGTGTTGCCGATCTTCATGATATCCAGCCCGCCGGAGACTTCTTCCCAAACGGTTTTGCTGTTGTCCATGGCGTCGCGGAACTGGTCAACGGACGCCAGTTTCACGGTTTCACCCAGCGTAATGGTGCCGCTGTCCGGCTGTTCCTGCCCGGACATCATACGGAACAGCGTGGATTTACCCGCGCCGTTCGGACCGATGATGCCGACAATCGCGCCTTTCGGCACGGAGAAGCTCAGATCGTCAATCAGCACGCGATCGCCGTAGGATTTGCGCAGGTTGCTGACTTCCACCACTTTATCGCCCAGGCGCGGTCCCGGCGGAATAAAGAGTTCGTTGGTTTCGTTACGTTTCTGGTATTCGGTGTTGTTAAGCTCTTCAAAGCGCGCCAGACGGGCTTTGCCCTTAGACTGACGGCCTTTCGCGCCCTGACGCACCCACTCCAGCTCTTTCTCGATGGATTTACGACGGGCGGCTTCCTGAGAGGCTTCCTGCGCCAGACGCTGATCTTTCTGCTCAAGCCAGGAAGAGTAGTTGCCTTCCCACGGAATACCTTCGCCGCGGTCCAGTTCGAGGATCCAGCCTGCGACGTTATCCAGGAAGTAACGGTCGTGGGTAATCGCCACCACGGTGCCTTCGAAGTCGTGCAGGAAGCGCTCCAGCCAGGCGACGGATTCGGCGTCCAGGTGGTTGGTCGGTTCGTCGAGCAGCAGCATGTCCGGTTTTTCGAGCAGCAGACGGCAGAGCGCCACGCGGCGGCGTTCACCACCGGAGAGCGTCGCGACTTTCGCATCCCAGTCCGGCAGACGCAGGGCGTCGGCCGCGCGCTCCAGCTGCACGTTCAGGTTATGGCCATCATGAGCCTGGATGATCTCTTCCAGTTTGCCCTGCTCGGCGGCGAGCTTATCGAAATCGGCATCCGGATCGGCGTACAGCGCGTACACTTCATCCAGACGCTTCAGCGCGTTAACCACTTCCGCGACCGCTTCTTCGATCGATTCGCGCACGGTATGTTCAGGGTTGAGCTGCGGCTCCTGCGGCAGGTAGCCGATTTTGATGCCAGGCTGCGGACGGGCTTCACCTTCGATATCTTTATCGATGCCCGCCATGATGCGCAGCAGTGTGGATTTACCGGCGCCGTTCAGGCCCAGCACACCGATTTTGGCGCCAGGGAAAAAGCTCAGAGAGATATTCTTCAGAATGTGTCGCTTCGGCGGAACGACTTTGCCGACGCGATGCATGGTGTATACGAATTGAGCCACGTTGGACTTCGCCTCTTATCATGATTAAGGGTTTCTCAGCTGCGGAGTTTAGCTGTTTTCAACGCTTAATCCCAGCCAGCGACGCCGCGAATGCGGCGTAAGAGGCATTAATGCGCGAATGGTAAAAAAATGTTCGCGACATGGCGCAACGGCCTTCGCCTGGTTAGCATGAAGTATCTGAGAATTTCAGGCGGCATGAGGCTGCCGGTCAGTCAATTAACATGAGGAAGGATTGTGGGAACATCCAGACAGGTCGTCTGGCGGTGGCTGGCGGCGGGCGTCTGCCTGCTGACGCTCGGCCAGGCCGCACGCGCCGATTCGCTCGACGAGCAGCGCAGCCGCTATGCGCAGATCAAACAAGCGTGGGATAACCGGCAGATGGACGTGGTGGAGCAACTGATGCCCACCCTGCAAACCTATCCGCTCTATCCCTATTTGCAGTATCGCCAGCTTACTGACGATCTCATGAACGAGCCGACCATCGCGGTGCAGCAGTTTATTCAGGCGAACCCGACGCTGCCGCCGGCGCGCACGCTAACGTCCCGTTTTGTCAACGAACTGGCGCGCCGCGAAGACTGGCGCGGCCTGCTGGCGTTCAGCCCGCAACCGCCGGGCAGCACCGAGGCGCAGTGCAACTACTACTACGCGAAATGGAACACCGGCGACGCGCAGGGCGCCTGGCAGGGCGCGAAAGATCTCTGGCAGACCGGCAAAAACCTGCCTGCGGCGTGCGAGCGTCTCTTCCAGGCGTGGCGCACGTCCGGCGCGCAGGATCCGCTGGCCTACCTTGAGCGCATTCGTCTTGCGATGAAAGAGGGCAACACCTCGCTCGTCAGTTCGCTCGCGAGCCAGCTGCCGCCGGATTATCAGACTATCAGCAGCGCGCTGGTGAGCCTGGCGAACGATCCCAACAGCGTGATGACCTTTGTGCGCAGCGTCGGCGCGACCGATTTCACGCGCCAGATGGCCGCGGTGGCGTTCGCCAGCGTCGCCCGTCAGGATGTGGAAAACGCCCGGCTGATGATCCCCTCGCTCATCCAGGCGCAGCAACTGAACGACGCCCAGGCGCAGGAGCTGCGCGATATCGTGGCGTGGCGGCTGATGGGCAGCGATGTCACCGAAGAGCAGGCCCGCTGGCGCGACGACGCGATCATGCGTTCAGAATCCACATCGCTTATCGAGCGCCGGGTGCGCATGGCGCTCGGCACCGGCGATCGCAGCGGGCTGAACACCTGGCTTGCGCGCCTGCCGATGGAGGCGAAAGAAAAAGACGAATGGCGCTACTGGCAGGCCGATCTTCTGATGGAGCGCGGGCGCGATGACGAGGCCAAAACCATTCTGCATTCGCTGATGCAGCAGCGCGGTTTCTACCCCATGGCGGCGGCGCAGCGGCTCGGCGAAGATTACCCGCTGCGTGTCGATAAAGCGCCAGCGGTAAACGGCGCGCTGTTTGAAGGCGCAGAGATGGCGCGCGTGCGCGAGCTGATGTACTGGGGCCTTGATAACACCGCGCGCAGCGAATGGGCGAATCTCGTCACCAGCCGCAGCAAGCAGGAGCAGGCGGCGCTGGCGCGCTACGCGTTTGACCGCAACTGGTGGGATCTGAGCGTGCAGGCGACGATCGCCGGTAAGCTCTGGGATCAGCTCGAAGAGCGCTTCCCGCTGGCCTATAAAGATCTCTTCGCCCGCTACGTGAGCGACAAAGCCGTTCCGCAGAGCTACGCGATGGCGATCGCCCGCCAGGAGAGCGCCTGGAACCCGAAAGTGCGCTCGCCGGTCGGCGCGGCTGGCCTGATGCAATTAATGCCAGGCACCGCCACCCACACGGTGAAGATGTTCAATCTGCCAGGCTACAGCAGCAGCGCGCAGCTTCTCGACCCGGAAACCAACATCCAGATAGGCACCAGCTATTTGCAGTACGTCTACGGGATGTTCGACAACAACCGTATTTTCGCTTCCGCGGCTTATAACGCCGGGCCGGGGCGCGTGCGCACCTGGCTTGGCAACAGCGCCGGGCGTATCGACGCGGTCGCGTTTGTCGAAAGTATTCCGTTCTCCGAGACGCGCGGGTATGTGAAGAACGTGCTGGCGTATGATGCTTATTACCGCTATTTCATGGGCGGTAAGCCGGTATTGATGAGCGATGCGGAGTGGAGCCGTCGTTACTGACTGGCGGCGTTGTGCTATCCTGTCGTACTAGTGAACGAGTATGGCGGCATCTGATGACTCAACATTCAACCTATTCCGCGGCCCAGGCCGAACAGAGTAATCAGGAGTGGCTGCGCTTTGTGGCGCTCCTGAAACAATCTTTCGATAACGATCTGCATCTTCCGTTGCTGACGCTGCTGCTGACGCCGGACGAACGCGCCGCGCTCGGCACGCGCGTGCGGATCATTGAAGAGCTGCTGCGCGGAGAGATGAGCCAGCGCGAACTGAAAAGCGAGCTGGGCGCGGGGATCGCGACGATCACCCGCGGCTCTAACAGCCTGAAAGCGGCGCCGCCGGAGCTGCGCCAGTGGCTCGAGCAGGAGCTGTTACAGGCTCAGCGGTAAATCGCGTTATGAAAGGGGCTTAAGGCCAGGATCACCGCCTGATGGTAGACGCTGCTGCGCGTCAGCTTACCGGCGGTGAAAATGCCGATAGCCCCTTCTTTACGCCCGATCTCATCAATCCCCGTCCAGGCCGACATCACCGGCCCCAGCGCTTTTCCGGCGCGTACTTCATCAAGGATCGCCGCAGGCAGCGGCAGCGTCGCCGAGCGCGCTTCGCCACGCTGGTCTGCGCTCTCAATCACCACCCAGCTAAAGGTGCTGTCGTCATCGATACCGGCTTCAATCGCCACCCAGTAATCGGCTTGCGGGCGCAGCGCGCGGGCGTTGATAACGCGCTGGCGTGCGCCGGTGCGCGTTTCTTCACTGCCAAGCGGCTGTTCCGGCACGCCGCTATCGACGGAGACGGCGTCAATGTGGCAGGATGCTTCGCCAAAAATCTCGCTAAATGCACGCAGAATCGCCTGAATTTTGGCTGGATTCGTCGTGGCGCAGACAACATGGTGCATAATTTAATTCACACTCACAGACGTTTAAAGTCGCAGCAGTATAACGGATAAAAAGCATGTTACAGGTATATCTGGTTCGCCACGGTGAAACGCAGTGGAACGCCGAGCGACGCATCCAGGGGCAATCGGACAGCCCGTTGACGGAAAAAGGGGAACGCCAGGCCATGCAGGTGGCGCAGCGCGCCAAAGCGCTTGGCATCACGCATATCATCACCAGCGATCTGGGACGTACGCAGCGTACCGCCGAGATTATCGCGCAGGGCTGCGGCTGCGACGTGATACTCGACCCGCGCCTGCGCGAGCTGGATATGGGCATCCTTGAGCGTCGCCATCTCGACACGCTCAGCGAAGAAGAAGAAGGCTGGCGTCGTCAGCTGGTGAACGGCACGCCTGACGGCCGTATTCCGCAAGGGGAGTCGATGCAGGAGGTGAGCGAGCGTATGCACGGCGCGCTGAACGCCTGTCTCGATCTGCCGCCGGGGAGCCGCCCGCTACTGGTGAGCCACGGCATGGCGCTAGGCTGTCTCGTCAGCACCATCCTCGGCCTGCCCGCGTATGCGGAGCGCCGCCTGCGCCTGCGTAACTGCTCGATTTCTCGCGTGGATTATCAGCAGAGCCCGTGGCTCGCGTCCGGCTGGGTGGTGGAAACCGCAGGCGATGTGTCGCATCTCGATGCGCCTGCGCTGGATGAGCTACAGCGTTAACGGCGAACCGGGATGAGGTACTCACAGCGCAGGCTGATATCGCGCTCCTGCGCTCTGGCGTCTTCGGTGAGCAAATAGCGCTCGATATCCTGGCCGCGGCGGCGCGTGAGCCCCAGCGCGGGCATACAGGTGCCGTAGACGGTCAGGATAAACTCCTGCACGCCGGTGCCGGGCCCTTCATAGGTGAACTGCACATAGTCGCCCCCTTCCAGCGTCACCGGGTGGGCGTGCTCCACGCAGCCTTCCGCCAGCGGCTCCGGCAGCGCTGTGGTGTAAAAGACTTCCTGTTCGTCGTCTTTTTCCACGCTCGGGCGCGATTCGTTCAGGCCGTAAAAGACCGGCGGAATGGTCGGGCAGTTCGCGAGAAATTCGCGCCAGAACTGTACGCGCATCTGCTGGCGGAATACCGAGATCTGCTCAAGCGAGCAGGTATAGCTCTGGGTGAGGCCGGTAAGGTGCATCGGCGCAAGCGTGACAAACTCGTGCGGCGGCGGCGTAAACGGCTCAAGGCGAATCGGCGGGCGCATGCCCTGCGCGTTCCAGTCCGGCGAGCGGCGATAAAGCGCCGGCGTCAGAGAGAACTGCTTTTTAAAGGCGCGGGTGAACGTCTGCTGTGAGTCGAAACGGTATTGCAGCGCGATGTCGAGAATCGGACGTGCGGTCAGACGCAGGGCGACGGCGGATTTAGACAAGCGGCGCGCGCGAATATATGCGCCGATGGCCTGGCCCGTCACCTCTTTGAACATACGCTGTAAATGCCACTTGGAATACCCGGCTTTAGCCGCCACATTGTCCAGAGACAAGGGGTGATCGAGATGGCTTTCCAGCCAGGCGAGCAGATCCCGAATGATCCCAGACTGATCCATATTTAATCCTCATCCTTAAACGCAGTGCCTGAAAAAGTGGGTAGCGAATAGTAGCATTTTTTGCTCTTCTGGCATTCAGTGTTTTCTTTTGCGGCTAAGGCGGGATGGACTGCTGCAAAAAGGGAGTTTTAAGTAACAATGTGATCTGTAAGGTTTTTTGTTTTAACGGTGAATAGTCACCAAACGTAACCTTTAATGAATGGTAACAATATGAAATATAGGACGTTATTAGTTCCGGTCATGTTTATGGCTGTAAGCGGCGTTTTACGTGCTGAAGAGATTGGATCGGTCGATACGGTATTTAAGTGGCTGGGGCCGGATCACAAAATCGTGGTGGAAGCGTTTGACGATCCGGATGTCAAAAATGTGACCTGTTACCTGAGCCGCGCCAAAACCGGCGGTATTAAGGGCGGACTGGGGCTCGCGGAAGACACTTCAGACGCGGCGATCTCCTGCCAGCAGGTCGGGCCCATTGAACTGAGCGATAAAATTAAAGCCGGGAAAGCGCAGGGCGATGTGGTCTTTCAGAAGCGCACGTCGCTTATCTTCAAAAAATTGCAGGTGGTGCGTTTTTACGACGCGAAGCGCAACACGCTGGCCTATCTGACCTATTCCGATAAAGTCGTCGAAGGCTCGCCGAAAAACGCGCTGAGCGCCGTACCGATTATGCCGTGGGGTCAGGCCCGGTAATTCACAGGATTATTCAGGATGAATCAGACAACCGTCTGGCTGGTGGAGGATGAGACCAGCATCAGCGAAGCGCTGGCGTATGTGATGCAGCTTGAAGGTTTTACGGTGCGGACGTTTGAGCGCGGGCTGCCCGCGCTTGAGGCCGCCCGGCAAACGCTGCCCGATCTCGTCGTGCTGGATGTGGGCCTGCCGGATATCAGCGGCTTTGAGCTCTGCCGTCAGCTTCTGGCGGCCCATCCGGCGCTGCCGGTGCTCTTTCTGACCGCGCGCAGCGAAGAGGTCGATAAGCTTATTGGCCTTGAAATTGGCGCGGATGACTATGTCGCCAAGCCGTTTTCGCCGCGTGAAGTCTGCGCCCGCGTGCGCACCATTCTGCGGCGTCTGCAAAAGCAGCAGAGCGGCGCGCAGAGCGTCGTGCGGGCGGGGCGTTTCGAACTCAATGACGAGGCCGCGCAGATCGCCTGGTGCGGCCAGCCGCTGCCGCTTACCCGCTATGAATTCCTGCTGCTGAAAACGCTGCTGCTGGCGCCGGGGCGCGTCTACTCGCGCCAGCAACTGATGGACAAAGTCTGGGGCGATGCGAACGACAGTTTCGATCGCACCGTCGATACCCATATCAAAACGCTGCGCGCCAAGCTGCGCGCGGTCAATCCTGAGGCATCGCCCATTAATACGCACCGGGGGCTGGGTTACAGCCTGGCGGTAAACTGATGCGCATCGGCATGCGGCTTTTGCTGGGCTACTTTTTGATCGTCGCCGTGGCGGCCTGGTTTGTGCTCGCGATTTTCGTACAGGAGATCAAGCCCGGCGTGCGGCGGGCGACGGAAGGGTCGCTTAACGACACCGCCACGCTGCTGGCGGAGATCGCCCGCGACGATCTGCTGGCGGGCCATCCGCGCGACGGGCAACTGGCCCAGGCGTTTGAGCGGTTAAACCATTACCCGGTAAACGCCAACATCAGCGGCATCAAAAAGGAGCGCAATGAATATCGCGTGTACCTGACCGACGCGCAGGGGCGCGTGGTGTTTGACTCCAGCGGCGCGGCGGTCGGGCAGGACTATTCGCGCTGGAACGATGTCTGGCTGACGCTTCGCGGCAAGTATGGCGCGCGCAGTTCGCCGCTGCACCCGGACGACCCGGACAGTACCGTAATGTATGTCGCCGCCCCCGTGCGCGACGCCGGACGCATCATCGGCGTGCTGAGCGTGGGCAAACCGAATATCGCGCTCGCGCCGGTGATACGGCGCAGCGAGCACAGGATCATGATGGCGGGCGTGGCGCTGCTCGGTATCGCGCTGCTGACCGGCATCGTGATGGTGCTGTGGATCAACCGCTCTATCGGCACACTGGTGCGCTACGCCGATTCGGTCACCGAAGCCGCGCCGCTGCCGTTGCCGGACCCAGGCAGCAGCGAGCTGCGGCGTCTCGCGCAGGCGCTGGAAAACATGCGCGTGCGGCTGGAAGGCAAAAATTACATTGAGCAGTATGTCCATGCGCTGACGCACGAGCTGAAAAGCCCGCTTGCGGGCATTCGCGGCGCGGCGGAGATCCTGCGTGAATCGCCGCCGCCGGCTGTGGCGCAGCGCTTTTGCGACAACATTCTGGAGCAAAACGCGCGTATGCAGGCGCTGGTGGAGAAGCTGTTGCATCAGGCCAAACTCGAAAACCGGCTGGAGATCACGCCGGAGCCGGTGTTGCTGGCGCCGCTGTTCGCCACGCTCGCTGAACTGCACGCCTCGACGCTGCTGCAAAAAGCGGTGCGGCTCTCGATTGATCCCGCCCCCGGCGACCTGCGCGTGGCGGGCGATGAGGCGCTGCTGCACCAGGCGATCGGTAATCTTCTCGTCAACGCGCTCGACTTCACCCCGCCTGGTGGCGAGATAACGCTTGGCGCGCGGCAGGAGGGCGATCGCGCGATTGTGCGCGTCGCGGATACCGGCAGCGGCATTCCCGACTACGCGCTGGCGCGTATCTTCGAGCGTTTCTATTCGCTGCCGCGCGCCGGCGGCCAGAAGAGCAGCGGCCTCGGGCTCGCTTTCGTGCAGGAAGTGGCGCGGCTCCACCAGGGCGACATTACGCTCGCCAACCAACCGGAAGGCGGCGTTGAGGCGCGTCTGACGTTACCGCTCGCCTGACTTCACCGGCACTTCACATAACTTCATTTCCACCCCACATAAGCCCTCTATCTTCGGCAGCATCGAAGAGGAGAGGCTTATGTTGAAATCACCACTGATGTTAAAAGGGCTGGCGCTGCTGGGCTGTATGGCGCTCCTGTTAATTCCGCTGCGTATTCTGAGCGTCGTTATCGACGAGCGCGCCGACTATCGCGACGATGTGTCCCACTCGCTTGAGCAGAGCACCAGCGGGCCGCAAAAGCTGGTGGGGCCGCTTATCGCCATTCCGGTAACGGAAATCACCACCGTGACGGAAGGGGGCAAAGACGTCACCAAAGAGCGCAATTTTATCCGTTACTGGCTGCCGGAATCGCTGGTGGTCACGGGAAAGCAGGCGGTTGAGCCGCGCCACATCGGCATTTACGAAGGTCAAATCTGGCGCAGCGATGTCTCGCTGGAGGCGCGCTTTACGCTGCCTGAACAGGCGATGAACCCCGGCGCGCAGTACCGACTGGGCGACGCGCGGCTGGTGATGGCGGTGGGCGATGCGCGCGGTATCGGCAACGTGGGCGCGCTGAAAATCAACGGGCAGACGCTGGCGGTCGAGCCGGGTTCTGATCTTGAAGAGGGCGGCCAGGGGCTGCATGCCGTCGTGCCTGCTGAGCTTTTGAACTCCCCGACGCTCGCGGTCAGTTTTTCGCTGGAGCTGAACGGCACCGGCGCGTTTTCCGTCGTCCCGCTGGGCCGTAACAGCGAGCTGTCGCTTATCAGCAACTGGCCGCATCCGGGTTTTTACGGCAATTTCCTGCCGGCGACGCGGGAGATTTCCGCGAGCGGTTTCGCGGCGAAATGGCGCAGCAGCTGGTATGCCAACAATATCGATAGTGAGTTTCGCGACGCGCAGAACGTGACGCTTCGCAATCTGCCTGCGTTTAGCGTAACCGTGGCGACGCCGGTGGATCAGTATCAGCTGACAGACCGCGCGGTGAAATATGCCGTGCTGCTGATAGCGCTCACTTATATGGCGTTTTTCGTCTGCGAAACGCTTTGCGGCATTACGATGCATCCGGTGCAGTATCTGCTGGTGGGGCTGTCGCTGGTGATGTTTTACCTGCTGCTGCTGGCGTTTTCCGAGCATATCGGCTTTAACCTGGCCTGGCTCGCCGCCAGTCTCGCAGGCGCCGGACTAAACGCGCTTTATCTTCAGGCGGTGCTGAAAGGGTGGCGGCGCAGCCTGATGTTCGCAGGCGGTCTGCTGGCGCTCGACGGCGTGCTCTGGCAGTTGCTGCGCTCGCAGGATTTCGCGCTGTTGCTCGGCAGCGGGCTGTTGTTCGTCGCGCTCACGGCGGTGATGTTGCTGACGCGACACATCGACTGGTATGCGCTGACGCCCGCGAAGCCGCGCTATCAGCGCCTGACGCCCGCGCCGCAGGAGGAGCGGTTCCGGCTCTGGAAGTAAAACGCAGGCAATAAAAAAGGGCGGAATTTCCGCCCTTTTTGCGTTGCGCCGAAACGCCTTATTCCTGCAGATCGCCGCAGAAACGGTAACCTTCGCCATGAATGGTGGCGATGATTTCCGGGGTATCCGGCGTGGACTCGAAATGTTTACGGATGCGACGGATGGTCACGTCAACGGTACGGTCATGCGGCTTGAGCTCGCGACCGGTCATTTTCTTCAGCAGTTCCGCGCGGGTCTGGATCTTGCCCGGATTTTCGCAGAAATGCAGCATCGCGCGAAATTCGCTGCGCGGCAGTTTGTACTGCTCGCCATTAGGGCTAATCAGCGAACGGCTGTTGATATCAAGCTCCCAGCCGTTGAACTTGTAGCTTTCCACGCTGCGGCGCTCTTCGCTCACCGTACCGAGGTTCATGGTGCGGGAGAGCAGGTTGCGGGCGCGAATAGTCAGTTCGCGGGGGTTGAACGGCTTAGTGATATAATCGTCGGCGCCAATCTCAAGGCCTAAGATTTTATCCACCTCGTTATCACGGCCGGTCAGGAACATCAGCGCGACGTTCGCCTGTTCGCGCAGTTCACGCGCCAGCAGCAGGCCGTTTTTACCCGGCAGGTTGATATCCATGATAACCAGGTTGATATCATTATCAGAGAGGATCTGGTGCATCTCGGCGCCATCGGTGGCTTCGGACACATCATAGCCTTCTGCTTCGAAAATACTTTTTAACGTGTTGCGTGTAACCAACTCGTCTTCAACGATAAGAATGTGCGGGGTCTGCATGTTTGCTACCTAAAAATTGCCAACTAAATCGAAACAGGAAGTACAAAAGTCCCTGACCTGCCTTATGCATGCCATAAATTAACATGCGCGGCGTAACATGACTAAAGTACGTAATTGCGTTCTTGATGCACTTTCCATCAACGTCAACAACATCATTAGCTCGGTCGTGGGTACTTTTCCCTCTGGACCCGACGGTGTCAAAAACGGCTGTCATCCTAACCATTTTAACAGCAACATAACAGGATGATACGATACCAACACCCAATAAAACTACGCTTCGTTGACATATATCAAGTTCAATTGTAGCACGTTAACAGTTTGATGAGATCGTCGCAGCGAAGAACTAACTTTGGTTACATTTGAATAACAACGCGGATAATTTCACCTACTAACTAATAAACAATGTGAATCCGGGAAGCAAGCGGAATTTATAGGGATTTTATTGATGCTAAACAGCCGGATAAGCCGGCTTTAGCGGCATAATTAAACGACTGCGCCAGGTTATATTCATAACTATTGTTTATCCTTTTTACGGCCACTTTCGTGGCTGGTTTGTATCTAAAATGTAAATTCGCGACGCGTATTAATTAGCGTGCTGATATTTACCCCCACCACAGGATCACTGAGAGCCTTATGCGTTTGCCAATTATTCTGGTGTCTCCCGCCAGACCTGAAAACGTCGGCGCCGCCGCGCGCGCCATGAAAACGATGGGATTTACCGAACTGCGTATCGTGGATAGCGCCGCGCATCTGGACCCTGCGGCGCGCCGCGTCGCCCACGGCGCTGGCGATATTCTTGATAATACAAAACACTACGACACGCTTGCCGCCGCGCTGGAAGATGTGGATTTTACCGTCGCGACGACTGCGCGCAGCCGCGCCAAATTTCACTACTACGCGACGCCGCAGCAATTATTGCCGCTGCTTGAAGAGAAAGCGGCCTGGCTGCCGGTGACGGCGCTGGTCTTCGGACGTGAAGATTCGGGGCTGACCAATGAAGAACTGGCGCTGGCCGATGTGCTGACCGGCGTACCGATGGTAGCGGACTATCCGTCGCTGAATCTGGGCCAGGCGGTGATGGTTTACTGCTATCAATTAACCGCGTTGATGCAAAACGCGCCTGCTGTCGCGCCCGCCGCCGATGAGCAACAACTGAAAGCGTTACGACTGCGTATTGATGCATTAATGACCACGCTCGGCGTGGAAGATGACCTGAAAATGGCGGACTGGTTACAGCAGCGTCTCGGACTGCTGGAGCAGCGCGACACCGCGATGTTGCATCGTTTACTGCATGATATCGAAAAAAAAAGTGGCGGGCTGAAATGCTGATTCCTCGTCAGTGAATAGCATTAAATGCTAACCAGGCAGGGCGATCGCCGGTTTTTTGGGCCGTGAAGACGGCTTTTATCGGTATCCGTGAAGAAAGTTTCGGCCGGTGCGTAAATGAAATATTCGTTGACTTAACCTGACGATTACTTTAACCAATAGAGATACAGGACAGAAAACAGAAAAGTACAGAGCACACAACATCCATGATCCGCATCAGCCTGACTACCATTATTACTACCACCACCATTACCACAGGTAACGGGGCGGGCTGACGCGTACAGGAAAAACTGAAAAAAGCCCGCACCTGAACAGTGCGGGCTTTTTTTTCGGCATAAAATCAAGGGGTAACAACCATGCGAGTGTTGAAATTCGGCGGTACATCGGTCGCGAACGCAGAGCGCTTTATGCGGGTCGCCGACATTCTGGAGAGCAATGCCAGGCAGGGGCAGGTAGCGACCGTACTTTCTGCCCCCGCAAAAATCACCAACCACCTGGTGGCGATGATTGAAAAAACCATCAGTGGTCAGGATGCCCTGCCGAATATCAGCGATGCCGAACGTATTTTTGCCGAACTGCTGAAAGGCCTCAGCGACGCCCAGCCGGAATTCCCGTATGCGCAGATGAAAGCGCTGGTCGATCAGGAGTTCGCCCAGATCAAACATGTGCTGCACGGTATCAGCCTGCTCGGCCAGTGCCCGGACAGCATCAACGCGGCGCTGATCTGCCGCGGCGAAAAACTCTCGATCGCTATTATGTCGGCGCTGCTTGAGGCGCGCGGTCATAAAGTGACGGTCATTGATCCGGTGGAAAAACTGCTGGCGGTCGGTCATTACCTCGAATCCACAGTGGATATCACTGAATCCACCCGCCGCATCGCGGCCAGTAAAATCCCGGCGGATCATATGATCCTGATGGCCGGTTTTACCGCCGGGAACGACAAAGGCGAACTGGTCGTGCTCGGACGTAACGGCTCTGACTACTCCGCCGCGGTGCTGGCGGCGTGCCTGCGCGCCGACTGTTGCGAGATCTGGACCGACGTCGACGGCGTTTATACCTGTGACCCGCGCCAGGTGCCGGACGCCAGGCTCCTGAAGTCGATGTCCTATCAGGAAGCCATGGAGCTCTCCTACTTCGGCGCCAAAGTTCTTCACCCCCGCACCATCACCCCCATCGCCCAGTTCCAGATCCCTTGTCTGATTAAAAATACCGGCAACCCGCAGGCGCCAGGCACGCTGATTGGCGCGTCCAGCGATGAAGACGGCCTGCCGGTGAAAGGCATCAGCAACCTGAATAATATGGCGATGTTTAACGTCTCCGGCCCCGGTATGAAAGGCATGGTGGGGATGGCGGCGCGCGTATTCGCGACCATGTCCCGCGCCGGGATCTCGGTGGTGCTGATCACCCAGTCGTCGTCCGAGTACAGCATCAGCTTCTGCGTGCCGCAAAGCGACTGCGCCCGCGCGCAGCGGGCAATGGAAGATGAATTCTACCTGGAGCTGAAAGAAGGGCTGCTGGAGCCGCTCGCCATCATGGAGCGACTGGCGATTATCTCGGTGGTGGGCGACGGCATGCGCACGCTGCGCGGCATCTCCGCCAAATTCTTCGCGGCCCTCGCCCGCGCCAATATCAATATTGTGGCGATCGCGCAGGGCTCGTCTGAACGCTCTATCTCTGTGGTGGTGAGTAATGACGACGCGACGACCGGCGTGCGCGTCACGCATCAGATGCTCTTTAACACCGATCAGGTAATTGAAGTGTTTGTTATCGGCGTCGGCGGCGTCGGCGGCGCGCTGCTGGAGCAGCTTAAGCGTCAGCAGACGTGGCTCAAGCAGAAGCATATCGATCTGCGCGTCTGCGGCGTCGCCAATTCCCGCGCGTTGCTGACCAATGTTCACGGTCTCGATCTGGAGAACTGGCGCGAGGCGCTGGAAGAAGCCAACGAGCCGTTTAATCTCGGGCGCCTAATCCGTCTCGTGAAAGAGTATCACCTGCTGAACCCGGTGATTGTCGACTGTACCTCCAACCAGGCGGTGGCGGATCAATATGCCGATTTCCTGCGCGAAGGTTTCCACGTCGTGACGCCGAATAAAAAGGCCAACACCTCGTCGATGGCGTACTACCACCAGCTGCGTCACGCCGCCGCCGCGTCGCGCCGTAAATTCCTCTACGACACCAACGTCGGCGCGGGGCTGCCGGTTATCGAAAACCTGCAAAACCTGCTCAACGCCGGTGATGAACTGCAACGCTTCGCGGGCATTCTCTCCGGTTCGCTCTCTTTTATCTTCGGCAAGCTGGATGAAGGCATGAGCCTCTCTGAAGCGACTACCACCGCGCGCAAGATGGGGTATACCGAGCCGGATCCGCGCGACGATCTTTCCGGCATGGATGTGGCGCGTAAGCTGCTGATCCTGGCGCGCGAAACAGGCCGCCATCTTGAGCTCAGCGATATCGTCATTGAGCCGGTACTGCCGGAAAGCTTTGACAACAGCGGCGATACCGAAAGCTTTATGGCGCGCCTGCCGCAACTGGACGACGAGTTCGCCGCCCGCGTGGCGCAGGCCCGCGATGAAGGCAAAGTGCTGCGTTATATCGGCACCATTGAAGAAGATGGCGTCTGTCGCGTGAAAATCGCCGCCGTTGACGGCAACGATCCGCTCTATAAAGTGAAAAACGGCGAAAACGCGCTGGCGTTCTACAGCCGCTACTATCAGCCGCTGCCGCTGGTGCTGCGCGGCTATGGCGCAGGTAATGATGTCACGGCGGCGGGCGTGTTCGCCGATCTGCTGCGCACCCTGTCATGGAAGTTAGGAGTTTAAGATGGTTAAAGTGTATGCCCCGGCCTCCATTGGCAACGTCAGCGTGGGGTTTGACGTATTAGGCGCTGCCGTGTCGCCGGTGAATGGCGAGCTGCTGGGCGACTGCGTGACGGTGGAGGCGGCGGCGGAATTTTCGCTCACCAACACCGGGCGCTTCGTCAGCAAGCTGCCCGCCGAGCCGCGCGAAAATATCGCCTGGCAGTGCTGGGAGCGTTTTTGTCAGGAGATCGGCAAAACCGTGCCGGTCGCCATGACGCTTGAGAAGAATATGCCGATAGGCTCCGGGCTTGGCTCCAGCGCCTGTTCGGTGGTCGCGGGCCTGATGGCGATGAACGAATTTTGCGGTAAGCCGCTTAGCGACGACCGCCTGCTGACGCTGATGGGCGAGCTCGAAGGGCGCATCTCCGGCAGCATTCATTACGATAACGTTGCGCCCTGTTTCCTGGGCGGGCTGCAACTGATGCTGGAAGAAAATAACATTATCAGCCAGCTGGTGCCGTGTTTTGACGAGTGGCTGTGGGTGATGGCGTATCCGGGGATCAAAGTCTCCACCGCGGAGGCGCGGGCGATTTTACCGGCGCAGTATCGCCGCCAGGATTGCATCAGCCACGGGCGTTATCTGGCGGGCTTTATTCACGCCTGCCATACGCGCCAGCCGCAGCTTGCCGCTAAACTGATGCGTGACGTCATCGCCGAGCCTTACCGCACAAAACTGCTGCCGGGCTTTAGCGAGGCGCGCCAGGCGGCCCTGGAGACAGGGGCGCTGGCCTGCGGGATCTCCGGCTCCGGCCCGACGCTGTTCGCGGTTTGCGATAAAAATGACACCGCGCAGCGGGTGGCGGAGTGGCTGAAGCAACACTATCTGCAAAATCAGGAAGGCTTTGTACATATTTGCCGTCTCGATACGGCTGGCGCACGAGTACTGGGATAACGCATGAAACTTTATAATCTGAAAGATCATAACGAGCAGGTCAGCTTTGCGCAGGCCGTCACGCAGGGACTGGGTAAAAATCAGGGGCTCTTTTTCCCGCACGATTTGCCGGAATTCAGTCTGACTGAGATCGATGAAATGCTGGAGATGGATTTTGTCTCCCGCAGCAGCAAAATCCTCTCCGCCTATATCGGCGATGAAATCCCGGCGGACACGCTGCGTCAGCGCGTGGAAAAGGCGTTCACTTTCCCGGCGCCGGTAAGCCAGGTGGCGGAAGATATCGGCTGTCTGGAGCTGTTCCACGGCCCGACGCTGGCGTTCAAAGATTTCGGCGGCCGTTTTATGGCGCAGATGCTGACGCAAATCAGCGGCGATAAACCGGTGACCATTCTGACCGCGACGTCCGGCGACACGGGGGCGGCGGTGGCCCACGCGTTTTACGGCCTGAAAAACGTGCAGGTGGTTATCCTCTATCCACGCGGAAAAATCAGCCCGCTGCAGGAAAAACTGTTCTGTACGCTTGGCGGCAATATTGAAACGGTCGCTATCGACGGCGATTTTGACGCCTGCCAGGCGCTGGTGAAACAGGCGTTTGACGACGAAGAGCTGAAAGCGAAACTCGGCCTTAACTCCGCCAACTCCATTAACATCAGCCGCCTGCTGGCGCAGATCTGCTACTACTTTGAAGCGGTCGCACAGCTGCCGCAGGAGGCCCGCAACCAGCTGGTGGTGTCGGTGCCGAGCGGCAACTTCGGCGATCTCACCGCCGGGCTGCTGGCGAAATCCGCCGGGCTGCCGGTGAAGCGCTTTATCGCCGCCACGAACGCCAACGACACGGTGCCGCGTTTCCTGCAACACGGCGAATGGCTGCCGAATGCGACGGTGGCAACGCTCTCGAACGCGATGGATGTGTCACAGCCGAACAACTGGCCGCGCGTGGAAGAACTCTTCCGCCGTAAAATCTGGCGTCTTAACGAACTGGGTGTGGCGACTATCGACGATGAAACCACGAAGGCGACCATGCGCGAACTGCGCGAGCTGGGGTATCTGTCTGAGCCGCACGCGGCGGTGGCGTACCGCGCTCTGCGCGATCAGCTGCGCCCTGGCGAGTACGGGCTGTTCCTCGGCACCGCGCATCCGGCGAAATTCAAAGAGAGCGTGGAAGCGGTGCTTGGCGAAACGCTGGAACTCCCGCCTGAGCTTGCCGAACGCGTCGATCTGCCGCTGCTGTCGCATTCGCTGCCGGCGGATTTCGCCGCGCTGCGTGAGCTGATGATGAGCAAAGCGCCGTAAGCGGCGCCTGCGACATGAAGAGAAAAACCGCCTGCCTCGCAGGCGGTTTTTTTATTGCTCGTGGCGCTTAAACACCAGTTCGTTGCCCGCGGAGGACGCTTCATCGAAGAAGTAACCTTCGCTGTCGAACGCCGTAAGCTGTTCCGGTTTCGTCAGGCGATGTTCAATGATGTAACGGCTCATCAGACCACGCGCCTTTTTGGCATAGAAGCTGATGATCTTAAACTTGCCGTTTTTCTCATCAAGGAACACCGGCTTGATAATTTCCGCGTTCAGTTTGGCGGGCTTCACCGCTTTGAAGTATTCATCCGACGCCAGATTCACCACCACATTATCGCCCTGGGCGGCGATCGCCTCGTTGAGCTTTTGTGTGATTGTCTCGCCCCAGAAGGTGTAGAGATCTTTGCCTTTTGGGTTGGCAAGGCGCGTGCCCATCTCCAGACGGTACGGCTGCATCAGATCGAGCGGGCGCAGCACGCCGTAAAGCCCGGAGAGCATCCGCAGATGCTGCTGGGCGAAATCGAAATCCGCGTCGCTGAAGGTTTCCGCCTGAAGGCCGGTGTAGACGTCGCCTTTAAACGCCAGAATCGCCTGACGGGCGTTATCCGGCGTGAAATCCGGCTGCCAGTCGTGAAAACGGGTGGCGTTCAGCGACGCCAGCTTGCTGCTGATGCTCATGAGAGAGGCGATCTCTTCGTCGGTTAAGCGGCGAGCGACATCAATCAACTGCTGCGCATGGTCGAGCAGTTCAGGCTGCGTAAAACGCGCTGTGGCAAGCGGGCTCTGGTAATCCAGCGTCTTGGCGGGGGAAATAAGAATCAGCATGACGTTTCCTTTCTTCGTTTTCCCGAAACTCTACCAAAGAACGCCGCAAAGTGAACCAATGGCTGCGATTGAAGAGGTTTACTCCAGCGGCGCGCTGCGCCAGACCTCCGGTTCTACCTGACGCGCGATCTCCGGGTAGCGGTCTGAGTTAAACACCGGCTTCAGCCCCAGTTTGCGCTGGCGCAGGTAGTCGTCGGCGATACACTTCACCACGGGCGAGAGCAGCAAAATGGCGGTGAGATTCATGACCGCCATTAACGCCATCGCCACTTCGGCCACCTGGCGCAGCAGCGGCAGGTTCAGAAACGGCCCGGCAAACACCATCGCGATGACTGACGTGCGCAGCAGCCAGCGGTATGGCGGCGTATAGCGGCGCAAAAACACCAGGTTGTTTTCGGCGTAGGCATAATTGGCGACGATGGAGATAAACGCGAATAGCACAATCACCCACGCCACCAGATCTTTCGCCCAGGGCCCCGCGAGCAGCCCCAGCGATTCGCGCGCGAGCATCAGCCCGTCGGTCGCTTTCGGGGAAGGGTTCGCCAGCAGCACGATAAACGCGGTGGACGAACAGATAACCAGCGTGTCGACAAAGACGCCAATCATCTGCACGATGCCCTGCGCGGCGGGGTGGGGCGGCCAGGAGGTCGCCGCCGCCGCCGCGTTAGGCGAGGCGCCCATGCCTGCTTCGTTGGAGAACATGCCGCGCTGGAAACCGCTGGTGAGCGCCTGGCTTATCGTCCAGGCCACGGCCCCGGAGGCGGCCTCATGCCAGCCAAAGGCGCTGCGGACAATCAGCCACAGAATTTCCGGCAGCGCGGAGAGATGCATCGCCATCACCGCCAGCGCCGTGATAATCCAGATGCCCGCAATCGGCGGCACCGCAAAGCGCATCAGGCGCGCCACGCGGGTGAAGCCAAGCATCAGCATCGGCAGCAGGCACAAGGCCAGCAGACCACTGCTGGCGAAGACCGGGAGCGCGAGCGCGTTACTGAGGGCTTTTGAGAGCGCGCCTGCCTGGGCGGCGTTAAAGAGAAGTCCGAAAGTGAAGATTAAAAACAGCGAAAACAGGACGCCCATCCAGCGCATGCCGAGCCCGCGCTCCATATACCAGGCCGGGCCGCCGCGGAAGTAGCCGTCTCTGTCGCGCCCTTTATAGAGCTGGCCCAGCGCGTTTTCAGCGAACGACGTCGCCATGCCGATAAGGCCGGCGACCCACATCCAGAATACCGCGCCCGGCCCGCCGCTGATGATGGCGAACGCGACGCCCGCGATATTGCCGCTGCCCACGCGCGCCGCGATGCTGGTGCAGAGCGCTTCGAACGCCGTCAGCCCGCTGCCGGAGGGGCGCAGGCTGCGGCTTAAGGCGCGCGGGAAATAGCGCAGGTAGCGAAACTGAATAAACCGCGTGCGCCAGGAAAACCAGAGGCCTGCGCCTGCGAGCAGGTACAGCATGGCCGATTCCCATAATATTTCACTGATAAATAAAAGAAAATCTGACATGCCCGCTCCCCCTGGCGCCGCTCTGCTTTCCGCCTGCGGCAAACGTCGCCAGCACGCCTTCCCTGAAACAGCAGAGCCTGAAATAAAAGCAGTTTATCACATGGCGACGACGCGATTGCCCCGGTTGCGCTCGAAAAGTCTCGTGTTATCATCACCGCAGACCGATTACCTTCCCTGACACGTAGTTCAAAAGAGAAACACTATCATGACGGATAAATTGACCTCCCTTCGTCAGTTCACAACCGTGGTTGCTGACACTGGAGATATCGCGGCGATGAAGCTGTACCAGCCGCAGGATGCCACGACTAACCCTTCTCTGATCCTCAACGCCGCGCAGATCCCTGAATACCGTAAACTGATTGACGACGCGGTGACCTGGGCGAAAAGCCAGAGCAGCGACCGCGCGCAGCAGGTCGTGGACGCCACCGACAAGCTGGCGGTGAATATCGGTCTGGAAATCCTGAAGCTTATCCCTGGCCGTATCTCTACCGAAGTGGACGCGCGTCTGTCCTATGACACCGAAGGCAGCATCGCCAAAGCCAAGCGCCTGATTAAACTCTACAACGACGCCGGCATCAGCAACGATCGCATCCTGATCAAACTGGCTTCCACCTGGCAGGGTATCCGCGCGGCGGAGCAGCTGGAAAAAGAAGGCATCAACTGTAACCTGACGCTGCTTTTCTCCTTCGCGCAGGCGCGCGCGTGCGCAGAAGCGGGCGTGTATCTGATCTCTCCGTTCGTGGGCCGTATCCTCGACTGGTACAAAGCCAACACTGACAAGAAAGAGTATGCGCCGCAGGAAGATCCGGGCGTGGTTTCCGTGACGGAAATCTACCAGTACTACAAACAGCACGGCTATGAAACCGTAGTGATGGGCGCAAGCTTCCGTAACGTCGGCGAAATCCTTGAACTGGCGGGCTGCGACCGTCTGACCATCGCGCCTGCGCTGCTGAAAGAGCTGGCGGAAAGCGAAGGCGCGGTTGAGCGCAAACTGGCTTTCAACGGCGACGTCAAAGCGCGCCCGGCGCGTCTGACCGAATCCCAGTTCTTCTGGGAGCACAACCAGGATCCGATGGCGGTGGACAAACTGGCGGACGGCATCCGCAAGTTCGCCATTGACCAGGAAAAACTGGAAAAAATGGTCGAAGAACTGCTGTAATCCCTTCGTGGCCGGTTCCGCCGGCCACGTTTCTTGCACTCTCTCCCTGTCTGCAAACCGCGCTGGCGTGTATCATTTCGCAAAACCGCACTGATTTTCGGAAATGATATGGATACGTTACGCATAGGCTTAGTTTCAGTTTCTGACCGCGCTTCCAGCGGCGTTTATCAGGATAAAGGCATTCCCGCGCTCGAGGCGTGGCTTACGCAGGCGCTGACGACCCCGTTTGTGCTGGAGACCCGTCTGGTGCCTGACGAACAACCGCTTATCGAACAGACGCTCTGCGAACTGGTGGATGAAATGGGCTGCCATCTGGTGTTGACCACCGGCGGCACCGGCCCCGCGCGTCGCGATGTGACGCCGGACGCGACGCTCGCTATCGCCGATCGAGAGATGCCGGGCTTCGGCGAACAGATGCGCCAGATAAGCCTGAACTTTGTGCCGACGGCGATTCTGTCGCGCCAGGTCGGCGTGATCCGCAAGCAGGCATTAATCCTCAACCTGCCGGGCCAGCCAAAATCCATTCAGGAGACGCTAGAAGGGCTGAAAGATGAGCAGGGCAAGGTCAAAGTGGCAGGAATATTTGCCAGTGTGCCTTACTGCATCCAGCTGCTGGATGGTCCGTACATTGAGACCAACGCGAATGTAGTAGCGGCATTTCGTCCCAAAAGCGCAATTCGCGATGTAAAAAACTGATTATTTGCTGTTCCTGGGATAAACGTGCGTCAGGGGTGGCGTGACGGTGATTTAACGATATAGTCACTTTTAGTTTACGTTTTTACAGTAAGCTAATTCACGCTCACCTCTTTACAAACGGTTCGTTATGGAACAGCAAACACGCCCTCTTAATCGTCAGGATTATAAAACGCTGACGCTGGCGGCCCTTGGCGGCGCGCTGGAATTCTACGATTTCATTATTTTCGTTTTCTTCGCCGCCGTGGTGGGGGAGCTTTTCTTCCCGCCGGATATTCCGGAGTGGCTGCGCCAGGTGCAGACATTCGGGATTTTCGCCGCCGGTTATCTGGCGCGGCCGCTCGGCGGGATCATCATGGCGCACTTCGGCGATCTGGTCGGACGCAAAAAGATGTTTACCCTGAGCATTCTGCTGATGGCGGTGCCGACGCTTCTGATGGGCCTGCTGCCGGATTACGCCGCGATGGGTATCGCCGCGCCCGTCTTGCTGCTTCTTATGCGCATTTTGCAGGGCGCGGCCATCGGCGGCGAGGTGCCTGGCGCGTGGGTGTTCGTGGCTGAACATGTGCCGGAAAAACGCATCGGCATCGCCTGCGGCACGCTCACGGCGGGCCTGACGGTGGGTATTCTGCTCGGCTCCGTCGTCGCCACGATTATTAACACCAGCATGACGCAGCAGGCTATTCATGACGGCGGCTGGCGTATTCCTTTCCTGCTCGGCGGCGCGTTTGGCCTGGTGGCGATGTATCTGCGCCGCTGGCTCCAGGAGACGCCGATTTTCCTTGAGATGCAGCAGCGCAAGGCGCTGGCGCAGGAGTTGCCGGTGAAAGCCGTGGTGGTGAAGCATCGTCAGGCGGTGGTGATTTCTATGCTGCTGACCTGGCTGCTGTCGGCGGGGATTGTGGTTGTTATTTTGATGTCGCCGGTGTGGCTGCAAAAGCAGTATGGTTTCGCGCCCGCGGTGACGTTACAGGCTAACAGCATCGCGACGATGATGCTCTGCGTTGGTTGTCTTATCGCAGGCCTTGCCGCAGACCGCTTCGGCGCCAGCCGGACGTTTATCGTGGGCAGCGTGCTGCTGGCGGCCGCCAGCTGGGCGTTTTTTCACCTTTCCGGCCCGCACCCTGAGCAGCTTTTTTTCCTCTACGGGCTGGTGGGGCTGTGCGTCGGCGTGGTGGGCGCTGTGCCGTTCGTGATGGTGCGCGCGTTCCCGGCGGAAGTGCGCTTTACCGGCATTTCGTTCTCCTACAACGTGGCGTACGCCATCTTCGGCGGATTAACGCCTGTGGCGGTAACGATGCTGATGGGCGTCTCGCCGATGGCCCCCGCGTGGTATGTGCTGGCGCTTTCCGTCATGGGGCTTGGGCTGGGCGTGTGGCTTGGTCGAAAGCGGCAGGTTGAGCGTCGGGGCGCTGTGGCGGCGCAGCCGTAATAGAGGCAGACGGCAGAATAATAAAGAAGAGACGTCGTGCCCGCAGGCACGACGTCGGGTAAATCAGCGTTTCTCGCCGATCGGCAGTACGGTGCGACCGTACTGCTCGTTCAGCACTTCGCCCATCGCCAGCCAGATAGCGCTGGCGCCGCACACCAGGCCAATCCAGCCTGCGATATGTACGATGCTTTCGTTATCCATCAGATGACCGATTGCCAGCAACGCGAACAGCACGGTCAGGCTCAGGAACACGAATTGCAGCATGCGGGCGCCGCCCAGCGTGCCGAAGAACATAAACAGCGTGAACACGCCCCAGATGCCTAAGTAAACGCCCAGGAAATGCCCGTTGGCCGCTTCCGCCAGCCCCATTTTCGGCAGCAGCAGGATAGCGACCAGCGTCAGCCAGAACGAACCATAGGACGTGAACGCCGTTAAGCCGAAAGTATTGCCTTTTTTATATTCCAGCAGACCGGCAAAGATTTGCGCGATACCGCCGTAGAAAATCCCCATCGCCAGAATAATGCCGTCCAGCGGGAACATCCCGATGTTGTGCAGATTGAGCAGAATGGTAGTCATACCAAAGCCCATTAACCCCAGGGGGGCCGGATTAGCCAACTTAATGTTGCCCATAAACCCTCAAAAGAATAAGAAAATTTGCAAAAAGTAACGCCCCGGACGTTATCTTCGGTGACGGGGCGCGGCATCATAATCAGGCCGTTTCGCGCCGTCTATGATCTGAGAAGGGAGAAAATAAAAAAATTTTGCGCTTTGCCCCTTGATGGCGGGCAAGCCGACCCCATCTTGTAGTCAACCGCAATGGATGAGCCTGAAAAAAAAGGGCGGTGGACGGTTGAATCCCCACCGTTAGCCCGCATAACAGGTTCATACCACATGATGACGATTTTTTAGTGGAGACGTTTAGATGGGTAAAATTATTGGTATTGACCTGGGTACAACCAACTCTTGTGTAGCGATTATGGATGGCACTCAGGCTCGCGTGCTGGAAAATGCGGAAGGCGATCGCACCACGCCTTCAATCATTGCATACACTCAGGATGGTGAAACTCTGGTAGGTCAGCCGGCTAAACGTCAGGCAGTGACTAACCCGCAGAACACCCTGTTTGCGATCAAACGCCTGATCGGCCGCCGCTTCCAGGACGAAGAAGTGCAGCGCGACGTGTCTATCATGCCGTACAAAATTATTTCCGCTGACAATGGCGATGCCTGGCTGGATGTGAAAGGCCAGAAAATGGCGCCGCCGCAGATCTCTGCGGAAGTGCTGAAAAAAATGAAGAAAACCGCCGAGGATTACCTGGGCGAGCCGGTGACTGAAGCGGTCATTACCGTTCCGGCTTACTTCAACGACGCGCAGCGCCAGGCGACCAAAGACGCCGGCCGTATCGCGGGTCTGGAAGTAAAACGTATTATCAACGAACCGACCGCCGCGGCGCTGGCTTACGGTCTTGATAAAGAAACCGGCAACCGCACCATCGCGGTCTATGACCTGGGTGGCGGTACGTTCGATATCTCCATCATCGAAATCGATGAAGTTGACGGCGAAAAAACCTTCGAAGTTCTGGCAACCAACGGTGATACCCACCTGGGTGGTGAAGACTTCGACAGCCGCCTGATCAACTATCTGGTAGAAGAGTTTAAGAAAGATCAGGGTATCGACCTGCGTAACGACCCGCTGGCGATGCAGCGCCTGAAAGAAGCCGCAGAAAAAGCGAAAATCGAGCTCTCTTCTGCGCAGCAGACCGACGTGAACCTGCCGTACATCACCGCAGACGCGACCGGTCCGAAACACATGAACATCAAAGTGACTCGCGCGAAACTGGAAAGCCTGGTGGAAGACCTGGTAAACCGTTCTATCGAGCCGCTGAAAGTCGCGCTGCAGGACGCTGGCCTGTCGGTTTCTGATATCAACGACGTTATCCTGGTCGGCGGTCAGACCCGTATGCCGATGGTTCAGAAGAAAGTGGCTGAGTTCTTCGGTAAAGAGCCGCGTAAAGACGTTAACCCGGACGAAGCTGTGGCTATCGGCGCAGCGGTTCAGGGCGGCGTACTGACCGGCGACGTGAAAGACGTACTGCTGCTGGACGTGACTCCGCTGTCACTGGGTATCGAAACTATGGGTGGCGTGATGACCCCGCTCATCACCAAAAACACCACCATCCCGACCAAGCACAGCCAGGTGTTCTCGACGGCTGAAGACAACCAGTCCGCCGTGACCATCCATGTGCTGCAGGGTGAGCGTAAACGCGCTGCGGATAACAAGTCTCTGGGTCAGTTCAACCTGGATGGCATTAACCCGGCGCCGCGCGGCATGCCGCAGATCGAAGTCACCTTCGATATCGACGCCGACGGTATTCTGCATGTGTCTGCGAAAGACAAAAACAGCGGTAAAGAACAGAAAATCACCATTAAGGCTTCTTCTGGTCTGAACGAAGAAGAAATCCAGAAAATGGTGCGCGAAGCCGAAGCGAACGCTGAAGCTGACCGTAAGTTCGAAGAGCTGGTGCAGACCCGCAACCAGGCGGATCATCTGGTGCACAGCACCCGTAAGCAGGTTGAAGAAGCAGGCGACAAACTGCCGGCTGATGACAAAACCGCTATCGAATCCGCACTGAGCGCGCTGGAAGCGTCCCTGAAAGGCGAAGACAAAGCGGATATCGAAGCGAAAATGCAGGCGCTGGCGCAGGTTTCCCAGAAGCTGATGGAAATCGCTCAGCAGCAGCATGCTCAGCAGCAGGCGGGCTCCGCTGACGCTTCTGCGAACAATGCGAAAGATGACGACGTCGTTGACGCTGAGTTCGAAGAAGTTAAAGACAAAAAATAATCGCCCTGATGCAGGGTAGATAACACTGGCACGGGCGTAGGAGTTTCTCCACGCCCGTGCACGCATGTCAGGGGCAGATAAAACATGGCGAAGAAAGACTATTACGAAATTTTAGGCGTCCCGAAAACGGCGGACGAGCGTGAAATAAAAAAGGCGTATAAACGCCTGGCCATGAAATTTCACCCGGACCGTAACCAGGGTGATAAAGAGGCCGAAGCCAAATTTAAAGAGATTAAAGAAGCTTACGAAATCCTCACCGATGCGCAAAAACGTGCCGCCTACGATCAGTACGGCCACGCGGCCTTTGAACAGGGCGGCATGGGCGGCGGCGGTTTCGGCGGCGGCGGCTTTGGCAACGGCGCGGACTTCAGCGATATTTTCGGCGACGTCTTCGGCGATATATTCGGCGGCGGACGCGGTCGTCGCGCCTCGCGCGGCGCGGATTTACGCTACAACATGGAGCTGACGCTCGAAGAAGCGGTACGTGGCGTGACGAAAGAAATCCGCATCCCGACGCTGGAAGAGTGTGAAGTCTGCCACGGTAACGGCGCCAAACCCGGCAGCCAGCCGCAGACCTGTCCGACCTGTCATGGCGCAGGCCAGGTGCAGATGCGTCAGGGCTTTTTCGCCGTACAGCAGACCTGTCCGCACTGTCAGGGCCGCGGTACGCTGATTAAAGATCCGTGCAGCAACTGTCATGGTCACGGCCGTATCGAAAAAACCAAAACGCTGTCGGTGAAAATCCCGGCGGGCGTCGATACCGGCGACCGTATCCGTCTGGCGGGCGAAGGCGAAGCGGGCGAGCAGGGCGCGCCGGCAGGCGATCTGTACGTTCAAGTTCAGGTGAAACAGCACCCGATTTTTGAGCGCGAAGGCAACAATCTTTACTGCGAAGTGCCGATCAACTTTGCGATGGCGGCGCTGGGCGGCGAGATTGAAGTCCCGACGCTGGATGGTCGCGTGATGCTGAAAGTGCCGAGTGAAACCCAGACCGGCAAGCTGTTCCGCATGCGCGGTAAAGGCGTGAAATCGGTTCGCGGCGGCGCGCAGGGCGATTTGCTGTGCCGTGTCGTGGTGGAAACCCCGGTCGGCCTGAACGATCGTCAGAAAGCCTTGCTTCAGGAGCTGCAGGAAAGCTTCGGCGGTCCTACCGGCGAAAAAAATAGCCCGCGCTCAAAAAGCTTTTTCGACGGCGTAAAAAAATTCTTTGATGATTTAACCCGTTAACCTTTCGGTTTTAACGAATAATTCTTCAGCCTGAAATGGTAAATACCGTTTCAGGCTTTTTTATGCTCAGCTTTTACTTAATCAGAAATAAACAGATGCAAAAGGAATATTAACATTCGTAGCCCTTCACTCATGCGCAAAAGGTGAAACAGTGTGGGGCGCGCCGCTAATTTAGATCAGCTGTGTTACAGAAGAGATAAATTGATTTTGCCAGAGGAGGCTGAACCTTATATTTTGTTACCTCTCCCATGGCGCCAGGACACTCCGCAACATGAAGAAGAAGAAGGGTGTCAAAGAATTTGATTATAATCTGATCAAAGTCCTTGATGCGGTAATCACGGCGGGCAATGCCACACGCGCTTCCCGACGGCTTCAGGTCACCCCCGCCGCCATTACGCTCGCCATTCAACGTTTACAGCAAACCTATAGAGAAGAACTCTTTATTCGTACCCGTGAGGGGCTGACGCCGACGCCGCGCGCTCACCAGATTCATCGCGCCTATGGCAGGGTGCTGGATATGATTGACGCCACCTTCGAACACGACATCAGGATGCCGGCGTGGTGTGAAATGAAAATTACGGGTGATGAGGTGAGCGAGCAGTACTATTTCTCGCAACTCTTTGATATGGAAATGTTTGAGCGTTTTCGTTTACATTACTCTTCGGCTACCGGAAAAGATCTTGCTCAACAAGTCAGCGACCTGAAAAATGGCCGCAACGATTTGCTGGTATCCACGCATTATTTGAGCGATCCGGATATTGAGCAGGTCATCATCGATCAATACAAGGCTTATACGGCTGTCTGCAACGTGCAAAATCCGCTTTGCGAGCTGCCGCAATTATCGCTGGCTAACATTTTTGCTTCGCAGCATGCCATTTACTACCCTTACGCGATAACCCCGCGGCTAAAAAAAGATATCACAGCCAGTGAATCTTTCTCATTTTTTAATCATCATTTATCGGTCGGGTATAATACAGATTCAATAAACGGGTTATTAAGTATTATTGAAAATTCCGCTATGGTAACAATATTACCAACGAAAATTGCACGATTTTACCAGACGCAAGGTAAGTATCGTATCGCGTTAGTTGATTTGCCTGACACCATTGAATTTGAAATTATTAAGATTCATGCCGGCTGGCACCGTAATAATCCACAGCGCGATCAGATACGGGATGTTATCGCGATGCTGCAAACGCTTATCAATTATCGTAAATAACGTATCACAATCCTGTAAATCACTGGAAAACTATTCTCTCTAAAAAAACAGAACGCCAGGAATTAGCCGCGCGGCCCCGTCGGTGAGATTAAATGATTACCCTGCTACTGGTTAGATTGCTAACTTTATCGCATCGCCAGACGGCGTAATGATTTATCGTCTATCTATTACCGAGGTTTATTATGTCTATTGCTACGCATATCGCAACGCCTAAACTGGTTCTGGTTGAACTGGAAATCTTATTAACCATTATCGCTATTGGCGGCTGGGGCGGCTTTGTCAGCTATCTGATGAAGCGAGAAAGGAACGAAACGCATAAAGACATCATGGATTGCCTGGCTCAGATTGCCATCTCCTGTTTCACCGCTTTTCTGTTGAGCGTGGCCGCTATCGATCGCAACCTGAGTTTTAATATGGTGCTGATGGTCGCCGGGCTCGGCGGGGTATTCGCCACGCCGATCTTACGGGTGCTGAGCGAGAAGGTGAAAAACTTCCTGAGCGGAACCTCCCTGTTAAAATAAGTGAAGCAAAGAAAAAGCCCGCTGGCAGCAGCGGGCTTTTGCGCCACCGTCTTTTACGGCAGGGCGACTCTTTCCCGCAACCATCCGTAGATAAACGCTTCGTTCGCCTCACGCTTCTCGGTAATCTCAAGATAATAGTCACCCTGCGTACAGTTCAGCGCTTTTACCAGCACGCCTTCACCTTCTTTACCGCGTTTCTCCAGGTACGCTTTCAGCGCATCCAGCGTGTTTTTGCCGATAACGCCGTCCACGGTTAAGTCTTGATAGCGACTCTGCTGATGATTAAACACATTAAGCCAGCGTTGCAGCCAGCGGGCAGGGAGTGCCGGCCCGATATTGGTGCCAGCCTCGCACAGCTCAAAGGCGATCGGCAGCGAGTACTGCGCGACGCGATCAAAGCCTGGCGCTATCCAGTAGTCTTTCTCAAGGATGCCGTAAGCTTCTTCGCGGCTCATATCTCGCATATCGCCTTTATAGCCATGCGCTCTGGCTGTCTTCTCGGTGATCCCCCATTTCGTCGGGCCGCCGCGATCCGCCGGATGATTCACATAGTTCCCTTCGATAGCCAGGATTCCGTCAATGACCGGGTTCATAATGTTTCCTCACTTACAGATTATGGGTTGCTCACATCCGTCAGGGTAAAAAGCGCCAGAACGCAGAGGATAAACACAGCAAATACCGCCGCCGTCCAGAGCGCGCGTTTAGGCTTTTTCTTTTTTTCATGGGTGAGAATGTCGACGGGCACATCGTCATTCACTTTGATACCGAGTTTGGGAATGGTGACGAAGAAGTCATTGATACCGAGCGCACGCAGATCCCGACGCAGCAGATAAAGCACCTGCGTCAGGTTCGCATCGCTGATGAACTGGCCCCGGTTTCCCCACAGGACGGCGGCGATTTGCTGCTTTTCTATAACACCGTTTTTGGCGTTTTCAATAATGAAGCTCAAACACCGTGCCCGCATGGTCGTCATCTTTATAACGCATGCGTTGTCAGTGTTTTTTAATTCATTATTTGCCTCAGTGAAAATACAGTTGTGATTAATTAGGTAACTTTTCATATATCACCTGTGAACAGATATAAATATATGGTGGGAGGTTCTCTGGCGCCTTTAAGCGTAGGGATGCGGTGGGTTAATTTCCACAGAATATAATAAAAAAGCGTTTTTATTTAGCGAAACGATAGTCCAGATCACGGTTTATCCGCCTTTTTAAATCTCTTTTAAGTTAAAATTAAAAACAGCTTAATCTTAAGTGTATAATATATTTTATTTCAAGTTATTGAATATACACTTTAAAAATTAAAAAGATGTTTTTTGTTTGTTATTTTGTAATGACGCTTTAAATCATTGCTGTTTTTTAATGTCATTTTTATTGGTTGTGACTGGAGGAATGGGAAACGGCCGATCATGATAGTTAGCGCAGAAAGTACTGCACTCACTTTTCACGAAGGAAAATAAAAATGGCTACAAGTAAATTAATTCAGGGCGACAGCCTGACCGAAACCAGTAACGCTGCAGATGGCTTTAACCCTGCGAGCGAAACTGAAAAATACAGTTATACATCGGCCCGCGTAGCGAAACCGGTATATAACAAATATAAGGCTGCTAATAAACCGAAAGTGTTTGGCTATTATACCGACTGGTCGCAATATGATGGTCGTTTACAGGGTGATGACACTCCCTCCAATCGTGGCCGCGGCTACGATCTGGCGAAAGTGTCGCCTACCGCGTATGACAAAATTGTGTTCGGCTTCCTCGGTATTGTCGGTGATAAAGGGGAAAAGCAGTACACCATTGAAAACGCCGCCCGCCAGACCAATAAAAACACCAATGAACCCACCTTTCTCGACCCGTGGGGCGATTTCCAGTCTTACGTGAACTGCGGACATACCACCAGCGGCTGGGATATCGATCCGGCAACGGTGACTCAGGCCACCACCAAAGGCCTGCTGGGCGGCCTGCGCGATCTTCAGCAGAAAGCGAAGCAGCAGGGACATACCCTGGCGCTGTCGATGAGTATCGGCGGCTGGACCATGAGTAACGGCTTCCATGAGATGTCGAAAACCGACTCCTCACGCAAAACGTTCGCAGCTGGCGTGGTGAAACTGTTTAAGCAGTTCCCGATGTTCAGCGAAGTGGATATCGACTGGGAGTACCCGAACGCCGAAGGCAACGGTAACCCGCATGGTCCGGAAGATGGCGCGAACTATGCGCTGCTTATCGCTGAGCTGAAAAAGCAACTCAGCGCGGCGGGACGCAGCGATGTCAAAATCTCAATCGCCAGCTCAGCGGTTGTCTCTACGCTGGAGTATTCCAACGTTAAAGCGCTGCTGGATGCCGGTCTGTACGCCATCAACGTGATGACCTATGACTTCTTCGGCACCCCCTGGGCGGATACGCTGACGCACCATACCAACCTGACGCCGCTCACCGCGGGCGGCTGGAGTATCGAGGCGGTCGTGGATTATCTGATTGCCGAAGGCTTCCCGTCCGACCGTATTAATATCGGTTACGCCGGTTATACCCGTAACGCGCGTAATGCGGTAATCGAAAGCTTCTCTCCTCTGAAGGGCGCTTATACGCCAGGGAACGGCACTACCACCGGTTCTTTCGAATCCGGCAGCACCGAGTGGTATGACACTATTTACAACTACCTGGATCTGGAAAATCAGAAAGGGCGTAACGGCTTTAACGTTTATACCGATAAAGTCGCCAACGCGGACTACCTCTATAACCCGCAAAGCAAACTATTCATGTCGCTCGATACGCCGCGTTCCGTGAAAGCCAAAGGCCAGTATGCCGCGGCACGTAACCTTGGCGGGCTGTTTACCTGGACTATCGATCAGGATAACGGTGTGCTGGTGAATGCCGCGCGCGAAGGGCTGGGGTATGAAATTGAAACCCAGACGGTAGACATGAAGCCGTTCTATTTCGAAGGCATTAATGTTTCCGAACCGGATAGCAGCGGCGGCGACAGCGAGCCGCAACCGACGGTGAACCATGCGCCGGTAGCGGCCATTCAGTTGCGCGTGGTCGGCGGTTCGCGCATACAGCTCTCCGGCGAGGCCTCGCATGATGAAGATAACGATGCGCTAAGTTTCAGCTGGGGCGTGCCTTCGCCCATCACCGTGGCGGATAAGAGCGCCGCCGTGATTGAGTTTGACGTGCCGGTGGTCACCCAGAGCACCGAGTACCAGTTCACGCTGTTCGTGCGCGACAGCAAAAACGAGCCTTCTTCGCAGCAGCGCTTTGTTGTCACTGCTGTGCCAGGCAGTTCGTCCTCCTCCGGCGGCGATACGCCAGCGCCGACGCCCGATCCAGAACCGACGCCGACTCCAACGCCAACCCCGGATACCGGCAGCGCGCCTTATCCGCTCTGGGATGCCAGTAAGATTTATGGCGCGAAATGGGGAACGTTTGAGAAGGTGAGCTGGAAAGGACATAACTACCAGGTGAACTGGTACTCCCAGGGTGAACAGCCCGATCTCAACAGCGGGCCTTATCAGGTCTGGACCGATATTGGGACGTATTGATCGTCCGGCTTCACAATGGTTTTTACCGCTCTGCCCGTTATTCGAGCGGTACTCTGGCCCCGGGTAAGGATTACCGGGGCTTTTTTGTACCCGCCACTACCTGTCTCAGTCTCTTTAATTTCGGTTTTAACGAATCTTATACGCAGAATAAACTGCTTTTCCGATGAGTAAAGGCGGCTATCCTTATACCTGGTGAAAGTAAGTGAATACATGAATCCATAATTCTGGATGGACAATGATGATAAAAACGGTACAACGTTTCTTTAAAAGCGACGCTGCGGGCGGCATTGTGCTGATCGCCGCCGCCGCGCTGGCCATGCTTCTGGCAAACCTCAACGCCACGCAAACACTCTACACAGGCTTTCTCGGCACGCCGGTAGAGTTAAAATTCGGGGCGCTGGAAATTAAAAAGAACATGCTGCTGTGGGTGAACGACGCCCTGATGGCCGTGTTCTTCCTGCTGGTGGGCCTGGAGGTCAAACGTGAACTGGTACAGGGCTCGCTCGCCAGCCGTCGGCAGGCGTCGCTGCCGGTCATTGCCGCGCTGGGCGGTATGGTGCTCCCGGCCGCGCTCTATCTGGCGTTCAACTTTCAGGATCCGGTAACGCGCGCAGGCTGGGCTATCCCGGCGGCGACGGATATCGCGTTCGCGCTGGGGATTCTGGCGCTGCTCGGCAGCCGCGTGCCGCCTGCGCTGAAAATTTTCCTGATGGCGCTGGCTATCATCGACGATCTGGGCGCGATTGTGATTATTGCCCTGTTCTATACCAGTTCGCTGTCGATGGTGTCGCTGATGGTGGCGGCAGGCGCTATCGCCGTACTGGCCGCGCTGAATCTCTGCAACGTGCGTCGCGTCGGCGTCTATATTCTCGTGGGCGTGGTGCTCTGGACGGCGGTGCTGAAATCCGGCGTGCATGCCACGCTCGCGGGCGTGATTATCGGCTTTTTCGTGCCGCTTACGGCAGAGAAGGGGCATTCGCCCGCAGGCTCGCTGGAGCATGCGCTGCACCCGTGGGTGGGCTTTATGATCCTGCCGCTGTTCGCTTTCGCCAACGCCGGCGTTTCGCTTGAGGGCGTCACGCTGGCGGGCCTGACATCGCTGCTGCCGCTGGGCATCATCGCCGGTTTGTTTATTGGTAAGCCGCTCGGTATCAGCCTGTTTTGCGCGCTGGCCGTAAAGTTTAAGTGGGCCACACTCCCACCTGGCGTTACTCAGAAGACAATCCTGGCCGTCGGCGTGCTGTGTGGTATCGGGTTTACGATGTCCATTTTCATCGCGTCGCTGGCTTTCGGCGATGTCGACGCAGCCCTGGTGACCTGGGCGAAGCTTGGCATTCTGGTCGGTTCATTACTGGCTGCGGTTATCGGGTATGCGCTGTTGCGCAGCCATTTATCGGGGGTGCGTTAACGCCCGCTTTATTATGCGGTCTTTCGGAGCGAAGGCCGCTTTGCCCTCAGGGACTCCACAGAGAAAGCGCTTATGTCTCATATCAATTACAACCACTTATATTATTTCTGGCAGGTTTGTAAGGAGGGCTCGGTCGTCGGTGCGGCCGAGGCGCTCTACCTTACGCCGCAAACCATTACCGGACAGATAAAAGCGCTTGAGAAGAGGCTACAGGGCAAACTGTTTAAGCGTAAGGGAAGGGGCCTCGAGCCCAGCGAGCTCGGGCAACTGGTCTTTCGTTACGCCGACCGCATGTTTACCTTAAGCCAGGAGATGCTGGACATCATCAACTACCGCAAAGAGTCGCATTTGTTGTTCGATGTCGGCGTGGCGGATGCGCTTTCCAAGAGGCTGGTCAGCGGCGTGCTGGACGCGGCGGTCGTGGAAGATGAGCAAATCCACCTGCGCTGTTTTGAATCGACGCACGAGATGCTGCTGGAACAGCTGAGCCAGCATAAGCTCGATATGATTATTTCCGACTGCCCCATCGACTCCACGCAGCAGGCGGGCCTGTTTTCCGTCAAAATCGGCGAATGCAGCGTGAGCTTCTGGTGCCAGAGCCCGGCGCCCGCAAAGCCGTTCCCGGCGTGTCTCGAAGAGCGTCGGCTGCTGATACCGGGGCGCCGCTCCATGCTCGGGCGTAAATTACTGAACTGGATCCACTCGCAAGGTCTGAAGGTGGAAATTCTCGGTGAATTTGACGACGCGGCGCTGATGAAAGCCTTCGGCGCGGCCCATAACGCCGTATTCGTTGCGCCAAGCCTCTACGCGCACGATTTTTACGACGATGAGAATATTGTGGAGATAGGGCGCATGGATAACGTGATGGAAGAGTATCACGCGATTTTCGCAGAGCGAATGATTCAGCATCCGGCGGTGCAGCGCATCTGCAATCGCGACTACTCGGCGCTGTTCGTGCCGCCGAAATAAATCAGCAGACATAAAAAAACCCGCAGATGCGGGTTTTTTTAACAAACTGCTTTCAACAAAGCGACAACCAACGGCGATTAAGCCAGTTTGCTGATCTGTGCAGCCAGGTTCGCTTTATGACGAGCAGCTTTGTTTTTGTGGATCAGACCTTTAGCAGCCTGACGATCCACGATTGGTTGCATTTCGTTAAATGCTTTCTGTGCTGCAGCTTTGTCGCCAGCTTCAATCGCTGCGTACACTTTCTTAACGAAAGTACGCATCATAGAGCGACGGCTTGCGTTGTGCTTACGGGCCTTTTCAGACTGAACGGCACGCTTCTTAGCTGATTTGATATTAGCCAAGGTCCAACTCCCAAATATGATCTATGTGGACAATTCAAAGGCCGAGGAATATGCCCTTTCAGCCTTCTTTTGTCAATGGATTTGTGCAAATAAGCGCCGTTGTGATGCGGCGCTCGTTACGTAGTGATGGCGCAAGATTCTACCAGCTTGCCTCGTGCGAATACAGTCTTTGTGGGACAAAATTCGCGTTCAGTGCGAAACCCTGACGCAGCGCGATGAAATCGTTGCCGGTTTATGGCTGACAGGGCCAAATCGTCGGTTAACCTTAAAGGCTGTACAAGGTATAATCCGACGATTTTCACTGTTCTGAGCCAGTCATGAAGCTGATACGCGGCATACATAATCTCACCTCTGAGCATCACGGTTGCGTGCTGACCATCGGCAATTTCGATGGCGTGCATCGTGGTCACCAGGCTTTGCTTGCCGGGCTGTGCGAGCAGGGGCGCGAACGCGGCCTGCCCGTTATGGTCATGATATTCGAGCCGCAGCCGCTTGAACTTTTCGCGGCCGATAAAGCGCCTGCGCGGCTCACCCGGCTGCGCGAAAAGCTGCGCTATCTCGCCCGTTGCGGCGTGGATTACGTGCTGTGCATTCGCTTCGACCGCCGCTTTGCCGCGCTGACGGCCCAGAACTTCGTGAGCGATCTGCTGGTCGAGCGCCTCGGCGTGAAATTCCTCGCCACGGGTGACGATTTCCGCTTTGGCGCTGGTCGCGAAGGGGATTTCTTGTTATTACAGAAAGCCGGGCGCGAATATGGTTTTGAAGTCACCAGTACGCAAACGTTTTGCGAAGAGGGCGTGCGTATCAGCAGCACCGCCGTGCGCCAGGCGCTCGCGCAGGACGACTTAAGCCTCGCGGAAAACCTGCTCGGAAGGCCGTTCGCCATCTCCGGGCGCGTGGTCCACGGCGACGCGCTCGGGCGTACCATAGGTTTCCCGACGGCGAATTTACCGCTGCGCCGTCAGGTTTCGCCCGTCAAGGGCGTGTATGCGGTGGAAGTGCTGGGCATCAGCGATAAACCGCTGCCCGGCGTCGCCAATATCGGCACCCGCCCGACGGTGGCCGGCCTGCGTCAGCAGCTGGAAGTTCACTTGCTGGACGTTGCAATCGACCTCTACGGCCGCCATATAGATGTAGTGCTGCGTAAAAAAATACGCAATGAACAGCGGTTTGCCTCGCTTGATGAACTCAAGGCGCAAATCGCCAGAGACGTGATCACCGCCCGCGACTTTTTTGGGCTACCGACACCGGCGTAACGCCTGAATCGGCTAATTATCAAACCGAAATACGGAACCGAGAATCTGATGAGTGACTATAAATCAACCCTGAATTTGCCGGAAACAGGGTTCCCGATGCGCGGCGATCTCGCCAAACGCGAACCGGGAATGCTGGCGCGTTGGACCGATGATGACCTCTACGGCATCATCCGTGCAGCCAAAAAAGGCAAAAAAACCTTCATTCTGCATGACGGCCCTCCTTATGCGAATGGCAGCATTCATATTGGTCACTCGGTTAACAAGATTCTGAAAGACATTATCGTGAAGTCCAAAGGGCTTGCCGGTTATGACTCTCCGTACGTGCCGGGCTGGGACTGCCACGGTCTGCCGATCGAGCTGAAAGTGGAGCAAGAGTTTGGCAAGCCGGGTGAGAAATTCACCGCGGCCGAATTCCGCGCCAAATGCCGTGAATACGCGGCGACCCAGGTTGACGGCCAGCGTAAAGACTTTATCCGTCTGGGCGTGCTCGGCGACTGGTCGCACCCGTACCTGACCATGGATTTCAAAACCGAAGCCAACATCATCCGCGCGCTCGGTAAAATCATCGGCAACGGCCACTTGCACAAAGGCGCCAAGCCGGTGCACTGGTGCGTCGACTGCCGCTCCGCGCTGGCTGAAGCGGAAGTGGAGTATTACGACAAAACCTCGCCTTCTATCGACGTCGCCTTTAACGCAGTAGACGCGGCGGCGGTCGCGGCGAAGTTTGGCGCGCAAAACGTCAACGGCCCGGTATCGCTGGTTATCTGGACCACCACTCCGTGGACGCTGCCGGCGAACCGCGCTATCTCCTTGCACGCTGAGATCGACTATGTGCTGGTGCAGATTGAAGGCCAGGCGCTGATCGTGGCGAAAGATCTGCTTGAAAGCGTGATGAAGCGCATCAACGTCGCCGATTACACCGTGCTTGGCGAAACCAAAGGCGCGCAGCTTGAGCTGATGCGCTTTACGCACCCGTTCATGGGCTTTGACGTTCCGGCTATTCTCGGCGAGCACGTAACGCTTGACGCCGGTACCGGCGCGGTGCATACCGCAGGCGGCCACGGCCCGGACGACTACACCATCAGCCAGAAATATGGTCTGGAGATTGCGAATCCGGTCGGCCCGGACGGCGCGTATCTGCCGGGCACATACCCAGGTCTGGACGGCGTTAACGTCTTCAAAGCGAACGATCAGATTGTTGAGCTGCTGCGTGAAAAAGGCGCGCTGCTGAATGTCGCGAAGCTGCTGCACAGTTATCCGTGCTGCTGGCGCCACAAAACGCCGATCATCTTCCGCGCCACGCCGCAGTGGTTCGTGAGCATGGATCAAAAAGGCCTGCGCGCGCAGTCGCTGAAAGAGATTAAAGGCGTGCAGTGGATCCCGGACTGGGGCCAGGCGCGTATCGAGTCGATGGTCGCCAACCGCCCGGACTGGTGTATCTCCCGTCAGCGCACCTGGGGCGTGCCGATGTCCCTGTTCGTCCATAAAGAGACGCAGGAGCTGCACCCGCGCACGCTGGAGCTGATGGAAGAAGTCGCAAAACGCGTTGAGCAGGACGGCATTCAGGCGTGGTGGGATCTCGATCCGCGCGACATCATGGGCGATGACGCCGATGTTTATGAAAAAGTGCCGGATACGCTGGATGTATGGTTCGATTCCGGCTCTACCCACTCGTCTGTGGTTGACGTGCGCCCGGAGTTTTCCGGCCATGCGGCGGATATGTATCTCGAGGGCTCTGACCAGCATCGCGGCTGGTTTATGTCTTCGCTGATGATCTCCACCGCCATGAAAGGCAAAGCGCCGTACCGCCAGGTGCTGACCCACGGTTTCACCGTTGACGGTCAGGGCCGCAAGATGTCGAAATCCATCGGCAACACGGTCTCTCCGCAGGATGTAATGAACAAACTGGGCGCGGATATTCTGCGTCTGTGGGTGGCATCCACCGACTACACCGGCGAGATGGCGGTCTCTGACGAGATCTTAAAACGCGCCGCCGATGCGTATCGTCGTATCCGCAACACCGCGCGCTTCCTGCTGGCGAACCTGAATGGTTTCGATCCGGCGAAAGACATGGTGAAACCGGAAGAGATGGTCGTGCTGGATCGCTGGGCGGTCGGCTGCGCCAAAGCCGCGCAGGACGATATCGTGAAGGCGTATGAAGCGTACGATTTCCACGAAGTGGTGCAGCGCCTGATGCGCTTCTGCTCCATCGAAATGGGCTCGTTCTATCTCGATATCATCAAAGACCGTCAGTACACCGCGAAAGCCGACAGCGTGGCGCGCCGCAGCTGCCAGACCGCGCTTTATCACATCAGTGAGGCGCTGGTGCGCTGGATGGCGCCGATCCTCTCCTTCACCGCGGACGAAGTGTGGGGCTACCTGCCGGGCGAGCGCGAGAAGTACGTCTTTACCGGCGAATGGTACGACGACCTGTTTGGCCTTGCCGATACCGAAGCGATGAACGACGCTTACTGGGACGCGCTGCTGAAAGTGCGCGGCGAAGTGAACAAGGTGATTGAGCAGGCGCGTGCCGATAAGAAAATTGGCGGCTCGCTGGAAGCGGCGGTCACTCTGTACGCGGAGCCGGAGCTGGCGGCGAAACTCACCGCGCTTGGCGAGGAATTGCGATTTGTCCTGTTGACCTCGCAGGCGAAGGTTGAGGATTATGCCAGCGCCGCCGCGGATGCCCAGCAGAGCGAACTGCTCAAAGGGCTGAAAGTGGCGCTCGCAAAAGCCGAAGGTGAGAAGTGCCCGCGCTGCTGGCACTACACCACCGATGTCGGCAAGGTGGCGGAACACGCAGAAATCTGCGGTCGCTGTGTCAGCAACGTCGCCGGTGACGGCGAAAAACGTAAGTTTGCCTGATGAGTAAACCGATTCTTTCAACCGGTCTGCGCTGGCTGTGGCTGGTGGTGGTCGTGCTGATTGTCGATCTGGGTAGCAAGGCGTTAATCCTCCAGCATTTCGCGCTGGGGGAAACCGTCTCGCTGTTCCCGTCGCTCAATCTGCATTATGCGCGCAACTACGGCGCGGCGTTCAGCTTCCTCGCGGACAAAGGCGGCTGGCAGCGCTGGTTCTTCGCCGGTATCGCTATCGGTATCTGCGTGCTGCTGGCGGTCATGATGTATCGCGCGAAGGCGAGCCAGAAGCTCAACAATATTGCTTACGCGCTGATTATTGGCGGCGCGCTGGGCAATCTGTTTGACCGTCTGTGGCACGGCTTCGTGGTCGATATGATTGACTTCTATGTCGGCGACTGGCACTTCGCGACGTTCAACCTGGCCGACACCGCCATTTGTATCGGCGCGGCGTTAGTCGTGCTGGAAGGCTTCCTGCCTTCTAAACAGAAAGCCACGGCGTAACCTCTGGCCGGGCGGCGTCTCGCTGCCCGGCCCACAGAATGTGCGGCCTTCTGTAGGCCCGGTACCGGGTAAACAGACGACCCAAAATAAGTGAGCAACCTGCATGTCTACATCCATACAGAGCAACAGCGCGGTGCTTGTGCACTTTACGCTGAAGCTTGAAGACGGCTCCACGGCGGAGTCCAGCCGCAACAGCGGCAAACCCGCGCTGTTTCGCCTGGGCGACGGCTCGCTGTCGCAGGGCCTGGAGCGCGAGTTGCTCGGTCTGCATGCCGGCGACAAAAAAGCGTTTACGCTCCTGCCGGAAGACGCGTTCGGCACACCGAGCCCGGATCTCATCCAGTACTTCTCCCGCCGCGAGTTTATCGATGCGGGCGAGCCGGACATCGGCGCGATTATGCTCTTTACCGCAATGGACGGCAGCGAAATGCCGGGCGTCATCCGTGAAATCAACGGCGACTCCATCACGGTGGATTTCAACCATCCGCTCGCCGGACATACCCTTCATTTTGATATAGACGTGCTGGAAATCGATCCGGCGCTGGAGAGTTCTGATGCAGATCCTGTTGGCTAACCCGCGCGGCTTCTGCGCAGGCGTGGACCGCGCTATCAGCATTGTGGAAAACGCGCTGGCGATTTACGGCGCGCCTATCTACGTTCGTCATGAAGTGGTGCATAACCGCTACGTCGTGGACAGCCTGCGCGAGCGCGGCGCGATTTTTATCGAGCAAATCAGCGAAGTGCCGGATGGCGCGATCCTGATTTTCTCCGCCCACGGCGTCTCGCAGGCGGTTCGCAATGAAGCGAAAAGCCGCGATCTGACGGTGTTTGACGCTACCTGCCCGCTGGTGACCAAAGTGCATATGGAAGTGGCGCGCTCCAGCCGCCGTGGCGAAGAAGCCATTCTTATCGGCCACGCCGGACACCCGGAAGTGGAAGGGACGATGGGCCAGTACAGCAACCCGGAAGGGGGCATGTATCTGGTGGAATCGCCGGAAGATGTCTGGAAAATTACCGTAAAGGATGAAAATAATCTCTCCTTTATGACCCAGACGACGCTGTCGGTGGATGATACTTCAGAGGTGATCGACGCGCTGCGCAGCCGTTTCCCGAAAATCGTCGGCCCGCGTAAAGATGACATCTGCTACGCCACCACCAACCGTCAGGAAGCCGTGCGCGCGCTGGCGGAGCAGGCGGACGTGGTGTTAGTGGTGGGGTCGAAAAACTCCTCCAACTCCAACCGTCTGGCGGAGCTGGCCCAGCGTATGGGCAAAACGGCCTATCTTATCGACGACGCCAACGACATTCAGGAAGCCTGGGTCAAAACCGCCGCCTGTGTGGGCGTGACCGCGGGCGCCTCGGCGCCGGATGTTCTGGTGCAGAACGTCATCACGCGCCTGAAAGCGCTTGGCGGCAGCGACGCCCACGAGCTGACCGGTCGCGAAGAAAACATCGTTTTCGAAGTGCCGAAGGAGCTGCGCATCGACGCGCGCGAAGTGCAGTAATTTTTTACGCGCGTACCAGAACAGCATGCCGGACGGTGAAGATCGTCCGGCATTTTTTTATCCTGACGGCAGGCCGGACAACAAGGAACGCTCATGACAAAAACGCCGATTATTCTCGATACCGATCCCGGCATTGACGATGCCGTGGCTATCGCCGCCGCGCTGTTTTCGCCCGCGCTGGATTTACAGCTCATCACCACTGTCGCAGGCAATGTGTCCCTGGAGAAAACGACCCGCAACGCGCTGCAACTGCTGCATTTCTGGGACGCTGACGTGCCGGTGGCGCAGGGGGCCGTCACGCCGCTGGCGCGCCCGCTGCGCGATGCCGCGTCGGTGCACGGCGAATCGGGGATGGAGGGTTACGAATTTATCGAACACGACCGGCTGACGCTCGACGTTCCGGCGTTTCAGGCGATTTACGAACGCCTGACGGCCGCCACGGAGCCGCTGACGCTCGTCACCATCGGGCCGCTGACCAATATCGCGCTGCTGCTGACGCACTATCCGGCATGTAAAGCGAAAATCAAACGGCTGGTGATGATGGGCGGCTCGGCAGGGCGCGGCAACTTTACCCCCAACGCCGAGTTTAATATCGCCATCGATCCGGAAGCCGCCGCGCGGGTATTTGAAAGCGGCATTGAGATAGTGATGTGCGGGCTGGATGTCACCAACCAGGCGGTGCTCACGCCTGATTATCTCGCGGCATTGCCCTCGCTTAACCGCACCGGGAAAATGCTGCACGCGCTGTTCAGCCATTACCGCAGCGGCAGCATGACGACGGGCCTGCGTATGCACGATCTCTGCGCCATCGCCTGGCTGGTTAAGCCTGAGCTGTTTACGCTTAAACCCTGTTTTGTGGCGGTGGAGACGCGCGGCGACTACACGTCGGGCGCCACGGTGGTGGATATTGAAGGAAAGTTAAACCAGCCTGCGAACGTGCAGGTCGCGCTCGGTATCGACGTGGCCGCGTTTCGCGACTGGGTCGCGCAGACGCTCACGCTGGCGCCTTAGCAGAGCTTTTCCGTCAGGTAGTCGATAAGCGCCCGGATTTTGGCGGGCATATGGCGGCTCGTCGACCACAACAGCCAGAGCCTGCCGGAATAGCTGCTGATAAATTCCCACTCCGGCAGCACCTGAACAATCTCGCCTGCCGCCAGCGCGTCGCTGGCGGTAAAACGCGGCAGGCTGCCGATGCCCAGATGGCGCTTCACGGCATCAAGACGTACGCCGGTATGGTTGGCGGCGTACCGCCCGTGCGTCTGCACCACCACGCTTTTCCCGTCGCGACGAAACTTCCAGCGCGCGTCCGCCGCCGTTTCGCCAAGACTGATGCAACTGTGATGACGTAATGCCTGCGGCGTTTCCGGCGTGCCGTGGCGCGCCAGATAGTCCGGCGTGGCGCACAGCAGATGTTCTATTGGCATCAGCGGTTTGCCGTACAGCCCGGGGGAGGGGGAATCGGTAATGCGCAGCGCCAGATCCACCTCGTCATCGATAAGATCCATATACCGGTCTTCCAGGCGCAGGCAGATATCCACCTGCGGGTAGCGCGTCAGAAATTCTTCCATCAACGGGTGGATCACAAAACGGCCCACCGCTTTCGGCACGCCAAGCGTGACGCGCCCCTGCGGCGCGTGTGACGCCGTGCCGCCCTGGGCCATCACGTCGCGGGCGGCGTCCATCATGCTGGCGGCGCGCTGAAACACGCCGTTGCCCGCCTCGCTGAGGCGCAATTTTCGCGTGGTGCGGACCAGCAGCTTGCAGCCCAGCTCGCGCTCCAGGCGAGAGACGCTACGGCTGACGGATGAGGGCGTGGCGCCGAGCTTGCGCGCGGCGGCGGAGAAGCTGCCGCTCTCCACCACCTGAACGAAAACCGCGATATCGGGCAGAAGGGCTAAATTCATATTTGTGCGCCTGGTGCAAAGGTTCGTTGTCGCCGCGCAGGATTATCGCTGCGGGAATAACAAATATAATGTGTGGTGAACCGGGAGGACAACGATGACACACAGAGAGTACTACCTGAGCGACGCGCTACAGGGCGAAGCGAACGTGTTGCGCTGCGAGCAAAATGCGCAGGGCGATTATGAAGTCGAACTGGATACGACGCTGTTTCACCCGCAGGGCGGCGGGCAGCCCTCTGACAGCGGCGCGATAAACGATGTGCCGGTGCTGCGCGTGGAAAACCGCGGCGAGACGGTGATTCATCTGCTGGCGCAGCCGGTGGCGACCGGCCCCGCCACGCTTGCGGTTGATGACGCGCTGCGTAACCGCCATACCCGCTGGCACTCGGCGGGCCACCTGATTGGCTATGCGGGCGAGCAGCTCGGCTGGCAGCCGGTGAAAGCGCACCACTGGCCCGGCGAAGGGAGAATTACGTTTGCTCCGGCGCAGGCATCAGACGCGCCTGACGCCTGCGCGTTAAGCGAGAAAATCGCCGCCTGGATCGCCGCCGATCTGCCGCGCTATGTTGATTTCGTTGACGGACGGCGGCAGGTGCGCTTCGGCGAACTGCCCGTCTATGGCTGCGGCGGCACGCATGTGGCATCGCTCTCGCAGGTCGGTGAGGTCACGCTCACCAGCATTAAAGTAAAGAAAGGCCAGCTGCTGGTGGCTTATCAGGTGGCAGAGTAAGCCTCGCGGCAGGCTAAAGCGCCTGCCGTTTTATCCCGCCATAACCCTGGAGTTATCAGGTGATCCAGGCCTTTTACTGATACCCCCGCCGTTTTATCATAAATTTCTAATTATTCTTGTTTTCAGCTGGCAGCCTGCGGGCAGGCTGGTTAACCTGAGAACGATTTCTAAGCAATCTGAAGAGTATAACTATGCAAGAAGCACAGGTCCGCGTCGCGATCGCGGGGGCGAATGGTCGTATGGGCCGGCAGTTAATCCAGGCGGCGCTCGCTATGGACGGCGTGGCGCTGGGGGCTGCGCTGGTGCGCGAAGGCTCCTCGCTGCTGGGCGCAGACGCGGGTGAACTGGCGGGCGCGGGCACGACCGGCGTGACCCTCCAGAGCAGTCTTGAGGCGGTAAAAGATGACTTCGACGTGCTTATCGATTTTACGCGTCCCGAAGGCACCCTGGCGTACCTTGCGTTCTGCCGCGCGCATAATAAAGGCATGGTGATCGGCACCACCGGCTTTGACGACGCCGGTAAAGCGGCCATCCGTGAAGCCGCCACGGCGATCCCTGTGGTGTTCGCCGCTAACTTCAGCGTTGGGGTTAACGTGATGCTGAAGCTGCTTGAAAAAGCCGCGCAGGTGATGGGCGATTACACCGATATCGAAATTATTGAAGCGCATCACCGACATAAAGTGGATGCGCCGTCCGGCACCGCGCTTGCGATGGGCGAGGCGATTGCCGGCGCGCTGAATAAAGATCTGCAAAGCTGCGCGGTCTATGCGCGCGAAGGCCACACCGGCGAGCGCGTACCCGGCACTATTGGGTTTGCGACCGTGCGTGCGGGCGACATTGTCGGTGAGCACACCGCGATGTTCGCTGACATCGGCGAACGTATTGAAATCACCCATAAAGCCTCGAGCCGGATGACATTTGCGAACGGCGCGGTAAAGTCTGCATTATGGCTTAAAACGCGTAAAAATGGGCTTTACGATATGCGTGACGTGCTGGATTTAAACAATTTGTGATCTCAATTACCCATCGTGATGTGGTTATTTCAATCATAAGTTTCTGATTGAAAGGGCAATAGTTTATTGCCCTTTTTTATTTTGTGTTTTTTAAGGTGGTTTAGATTTTTTCTTTATCATGACTCTTAAAATTACAAGTTTTCATCTGTTTTTACGTTAAAGGATTGTGAATTTTGACCGTTTGGTCCATTTTAAAAGCTGTGTTATGATCCATTTTTAATTTTCTTGCTGAGCAACCGTTTTCTGCGCTTCGTTTTCTTTGGTTTTTACCCGTCATTTCTTCGCTTTTCATCAAAGCCCTCAAAAAAACAATAAAAAGTGCGTTTTAAGGTAGACTTCCCTGTGGGTTCTCTCTAGAATGCCGCCGTTTGCCAAAAATTCGCTGTTCAGGCGTTTTTGCGTTGATTTAGCCATACTGGTTGAATTAATATGCAAATAAATTGACTGTTTATTCCCTGGAGGACGTTTTGATTAAGTCAGCGCTGTTGGTTCTGGAAGACGGAACCCAATTCTACGGTCGGGCCATCGGGGCAACAGGTACGGCAGTAGGGGAAGTCGTTTTCAATACTTCAATGACCGGTTATCAAGAAATCCTCACTGATCCTTCCTACTCCCGCCAGATTGTCACTCTCACTTATCCTCATATTGGTAATGTCGGCACCAACGATGCTGACGCTGAATCCTCCCAGGTACATGCTCAGGGCCTTGTGATCCGTGATTTGCCGCTGATTGCCAGCAACTACCGCAACACAGAGGACCTTTCTTCTTACCTGAAGCGCCATAACATCGTGGCGATTGCCGATATCGATACCCGCAAGCTGACGCGTCTGCTGCGTGAGAAGGGCGCCCAGAACGGTTGCATCATCGCAGGGGATAATGTCGATGCCGCGCTGGCGCTGGAAAAAGCGAAAGCCTTCCCTGGCCTGAACGGCATGGATCTGGCAAAAGAAGTGACCACGACGGAAGCTTACAGCTGGACGCAGGGCAGCTGGACGCTCGCAGGCGAACTGCCGGAAGCGAAAAAAGAAGAAGAGCTGCCTTATCATGTGGTGGCGTATGACTACGGCGTGAAGCGCAACATCCTGCGCATGCTGGTGGACAGAGGCTGCCGCCTGACGGTCGTCCCGGCGCAAACCTCCGCCGAAGATGTCCTGAAAATGAACCCGGATGGCGTGTTTCTCTCCAACGGCCCTGGCGACCCGGCGCCGTGCGACTACGCCATCGAAGCCATCCAGAAATTCCTCGAAACCGACGTGCCGGTCTTCGGCATCTGCCTCGGACACCAGCTGCTGGCGCTGGCGAGCGGCGCGAAAACCGTGAAGATGAAGTTCGGCCACCACGGCGGCAACCATCCGGTGAAAGATATCGATAACAACCGCGTGATGATCACCGCCCAGAACCACGGTTTTGCGGTGGATGAAGCGACCATGCCGTCAACGCTGCGCGTGACTCATAAATCCCTGTTCGATAACACGCTCCAGGGGATTCACCGCACCGATAAACCGGCCTTCAGCTTCCAGGGGCACCCTGAGGCGAGCCCCGGCCCGCATGACGCCGCGCCGCTGTTTGACCACTTTATCGAATTAATTGAGCAGTACCGTAAGACCGCCAAATAATCGGGAGAAAGAGAACAATGCCAAAACGTACAGATATTAAAAGCATCCTGATTCTTGGCGCGGGCCCGATTGTCATCGGCCAGGCGTGCGAATTCGACTACTCCGGCGCGCAGGCGTGTAAGGCGCTGCGCGAAGAGGGCTACCGCGTTATTCTGGTGAACTCCAACCCGGCGACCATCATGACCGACCCGGAGATGGCCGATGCGACCTACATCGAGCCGATCCACTGGGAAGTTGTGCGTAAAATCATCGAAAAAGAGCGCCCGGATGCGGTGCTGCCGACCATGGGCGGCCAGACGGCGCTGAACTGCGCGCTGGAGCTGGAGCGCCAGGGCGTGCTGGAAGAGTTCGGCGTGACCATGATTGGCGCGACCGCCGATGCGATTGATAAAGCCGAAGACCGCCGTCGTTTTGACGTCGCGATGAAGAAAATCGGCCTCGACACCGCACGCTCCGGCATCGCGCACAATATGGAAGAAGCGCTGGCGGTAGCGGCGGATGTCGGTTATCCGTGCATTATTCGCCCGTCGTTCACCATGGGCGGCACCGGCGGCGGTATCGCGTACAACCGCGAAGAGTTCGAAGAGATTTGCGCCCGCGGCCTGGATCTCTCGCCGACCAAAGAGCTGCTGATTGATGAATCGCTGATCGGCTGGAAAGAGTACGAGATGGAAGTGGTGCGTGATAAAAACGACAACTGCATCATCGTCTGCTCAATTGAAAACTTCGACGCCATGGGTATCCACACCGGCGACTCCATCACCGTGGCGCCAGCCCAGACGCTGACCGATAAAGAGTATCAAATCATGCGTAACGCCTCGATGGCGGTGCTGCGTGAAATCGGCGTGGAAACCGGCGGCTCCAACGTGCAGTTTGCGGTGAACCCGAAAAACGGCCGTCTGATTGTTATCGAAATGAACCCGCGCGTGTCACGTTCCTCGGCGCTGGCCTCTAAAGCGACCGGCTTCCCGATTGCCAAAGTGGCGGCGAAACTGGCGGTGGGTTACACCCTTGATGAGCTGATGAACGACATCACCGGCGGCCGTACCCCGGCGTCGTTCGAGCCGTCCATCGACTACGTGGTCACCAAAATCCCGCGCTTTAACTTCGAGAAATTCGCCGGCGCCAACGACCGCCTGACCACCCAGATGAAATCGGTGGGCGAAGTGATGGCGATTGGCCGCACCCAGCAGGAGTCGATGCAGAAAGCGCTGCGCGGCCTCGAAGTGGGCGCGACCGGTTTTGACCCGAAAGTGAGCCTCGACGACCCGGAAGCGCTGACCAAAATTCGCCGCGAGCTGAAAGACGCGGGCGCCGAGCGTATCTGGTACATCGCCGACGCCTTCCGCGCCGGTCTGTCCGTTGACGGCGTGTTTAACCTGACCAATATCGACCGCTGGTTCCTGGTGCAGATTGAAGAGCTGGTGCGCCTCGAAGAGCAGGTGGCTGAGCAGGGCATTAACGGACTTAGCGCTGATTTCCTGCGTATGCTCAAGCGTAAAGGTTTCGCCGATGCGCGTCTCGCGAAACTCGCGGGCGTCAGCGAATCGGAAATCCGCAAGCTGCGCGAGCAGTACAACCTGCACCCGGTCTACAAGCGTGTGGATACCTGCGCGGCGGAGTTCTCAACCGATACCGCCTACATGTACTCCACCTATGAAGAAGAGTGCGAAGCCAACCCGAACCAGGATCGCGAAAAAATCATGGTGCTGGGCGGCGGGCCGAACCGTATCGGCCAGGGCATTGAGTTTGACTACTGCTGCGTCCACGCCGCGCTCGCGCTGCGTGAAGACGGTTACGAAACCATTATGGTCAACTGTAACCCGGAAACCGTCTCCACCGACTACGACACCTCCGACCGCCTCTACTTCGAGCCGGTGACGCTGGAAGACGTGCTGGAAATCGTGCGTATCGAGAAACCGAAAGGCGTTATCGTGCAGTATGGCGGCCAGACCCCGCTGAAACTGGCGCGCGCGCTGGAAGCTGCAGGCGTGCCGGTTATCGGCACCAGCCCGGACGCGATTGACCGCGCGGAAGACCGCGAGCGCTTCCAGCAGGCGGTGGATCGCCTGAAGCTGAAGCAGCCGGCGAACGCCACCGTGACGGCTATCGAACAGGCCGTCGAGAAGGCGAAAGAGATTGGCTACCCGCTGGTGGTGCGTCCGTCTTACGTACTGGGCGGCCGCGCGATGGAAATCGTCTACGACGAAGCCGACCTGCGTCGCTACTTCCAGACGGCGGTGAGTGTTTCCAACGACGCGCCGGTGCTGCTGGACCGCTTCCTGGATGACGCGGTGGAAGTGGATGTCGATGCTATCTGCGACGGCGAAACGGTGCTGATTGGCGGCATCATGGAGCACATCGAACAGGCGGGCGTACACTCCGGCGACTCCGCGTGCTCTCTGCCGGCGTATACCTTAAGCCAGGAGATTCAGGACGTGATGCGCCAGCAGGTGCAGAAACTGGCCTTTGAACTCCAGGTGCGCGGCCTGATGAACGTCCAGTTCGCCGTAAAAGATAACGAAGTCTATCTGATTGAAGTGAACCCGCGCGCCGCGCGTACCGTGCCGTTCGTCTCCAAAGCCACCGGGGTGCCGCTGGCGAAAGTGGCGGCGCGCGTCATGGCGGGCAAAACGCTGAGCGAGCAGGGCGTTACCAAAGAGATCATCCCGCCGTACTACTCGGTGAAAGAAGTGGTGCTGCCGTTCAACAAATTCCCGGGCGTCGACCCGCTGCTGGGGCCGGAAATGCGCTCCACCGGCGAAGTGATGGGCGTGGGCCGCACCTTCGCGGAGGCGTTCGCCAAAGCGCAGCTCGGCAGCAACTCCACCATGAAGAAACAGGGCCGCGCGCTGCTCTCGGTGCGTGAGGGCGATAAAGAGCGCGTGGTGGATCTCGCCGCCAAGCTGCTGAAATTCGGCTTCGAGCTGGACGCCACCCACGGCACCGCGATTGTGCTGGGCGAAGCAGGCATCAACCCGCGTCTGGTGAACAAGGTGCATGAAGGGCGTCCGCACATTCAGGATCGCATCAAGAATGGCGAATACACCTACATCATCAACACCACCGCGGGCCGCCAGGCGATTGAAGACTCCAAGCTGATTCGCCGCAGCGCGCTGCAATACAAAGTGCATTACGACACCACGCTGAACGGCGGCTTCGCCACCGCGATGGCGCTGAACGCTGACGCCACCGAGAAAGTGACGTCCGTTCAGGAGATGCACGCGCAAATCACGAAGTAAGACGTCGTGAACCCGATAAAAGCCAGCGTAAGCTGGCTTTTTTTATTGGCGCCCCCCTAAATTTAATAGCCAATTAGTTTTTCACTCATGCGCGGCCATCCGTTACCCTTCAGGCTGTCTCGTTTGCCGAATTCCCGGTTCACGTTTAAGGAGAAACACGTGTTAAAAAGAGTCCTGCTTCTGGGTGCCTGTCTGGCATTAACCGCCTGCTTTGGCGGTGGTGACAGCAAAGAGTTCCTGATTGATAACCCGACCGGGAAACCGCTCGCGATTTCGGTAGACGATCAAAAAATCACCGTTCCGGCAGAAAAATCACAAACGATTAAACTGGACGCGGGCCAGCATACGCTGACGCTTGAGAATGGCGACAAGGTAAAATTCAGCGTCTTTAGCGCGATGCCTCGCTCGGGCGTGAGCGGTCTTATCAACCCGACCCGTACTCGTTACATTTACGTGATACAAAAATACCTGGCGGAAGGGGTAACACCGTCCAGTGAAAACGGCGATGTTCACACCCTGACGATTGACGGGCAGACCGTAACCGGCCCGTTCGAAGATATGGGCAGCGGGCTGTTTATCGATAATTTTACGAAAGAGTGGGAGCTGAACCCGACAGAGCCTTTCCCGGAGTCGATGTCATCGACGTCCGCGGATAACTACAAAACCAAACTTTTCCGTCTCGAAGAGTTTAAGGACTATTACAACAATCAGTTTTCGCCCTCCGTGGAATACACTGAAAACATGCGTATCACAGAGTCGCGTTACCAGCCGCCTGAAATCAGCGCGCAGTTTACTTCGCCTGAACTTCAGCAAAACCTGAATGAAGCCACCAAAATTTATAATGACTTTATTCATGCCGAATCGGCAGGCGACCAAAAAGATCTGCTCAAAGCGTTCGACAAACAGAACCGCGAGAAATGGCGTAACCCTAAAGCTGGCGGTGAAGAATTGACCCGTTATTATGAAATTATGACCAACCTGAATCACACGATGATGAGCTCCATTCTGGAGCTGAAGCAGTAATATCCGACCGCCGGGCATCGGCATTCAGGATGCCCGGCCTCAGAACCGTCTGTATTTCCATCTGTTATCAGTAAGTTAATCTAAAATAATAAAGTAAGTCATTAAAACACACTGAAAGCAGGGGAGAACACCATGCGATCGAAACTACTGATTACGTCCATTTTTGCTGCCGCTACGCTGTTTACCGTGGCGGGCTGTTCATCCAATCAGGCCGTTAAGACGACCGACGGTAAAACCGTGGTCACCGACGGTAAGCCGGAAGTCGACAGCGATACCGGGCTGGTCTCTTATAAAAACGCCCAGACCGGACAGACCGAGCAGATTAACCGCGACCAGGTAAAATCCATGAGCGAACTGGATAACTAACCACCGCGTTAATTATCCTCGCACCTGAAAAGACGGATGCTGATGCATCCGTTTTTATTTTTACCGCAAAACGCCTTATGCCCGCCGGTAAATCGCAGCAAATCCTTTCTGTTTCATCCCCGCCCAATACCCCTGCGGATTGTCCCTGTCAGCGCGCCCGTTAACTGGCTACACTCATTGCATTCCCACGGTGGGCAGGACACAGGCAAGGTTATGATTTTAATTATTTATGCGCACCCCTATCCGCATCACTCCCACGCCAACCGGCGAATGCTGGAGCATGTGCAGGGGCTGGACGATATCGAGGTGCGCTCGCTTTATCAGCTTTACCCCGATTTCAACATCAACGTGCCCGCCGAGCAGGAGGCGCTGGCGCGCGCCGATCTCATCGTCTGGCAGCATCCGATGCAGTGGTACAGCGTGCCGCCGCTGTTCAAACTCTGGATAGACAAAGTGTTATCGCACGGCTGGGCCTATGGCAAAGGGGGAACGGCGCTCAGGGGCAAAAGCGTACTGTGGGCCGTGACGACCGGCGGCGATAAACACCATTTTGATCTTGGCGACCATCCTGGCTTCGACGTGCTCGCGCAGCCGTTACAGGCGACCGCGCTCTATTGCGGCCTGAACTGGCTGGCGCCCTATGCGATGCACCGTACTTTTGTCTGCGACGACGAAACGCTCGAAGGCAAAGCGCGGGAATACCAGAAACGCTTAACCGACTGGCAGGAGCGGCATCATGGATAGTCATACGTTGATTCAGGCGCTGATCTACCTCGGGTCGGCCGCGCTGATTGTGCCCGTCGCGGTGCGCCTCGGACTTGGCTCGGTGCTGGGGTATCTGATTGCCGGCGGGCTGATTGGCCCGTGGGGGTTGCGGCTGGTGACGGACGCGCAGGCGATTCTGCATTTCGCGGAAATCGGCGTGGTGCTGATGCTGTTTGTCATCGGGCTTGAGCTTGATCCGCAGCGCCTGTGGAAGCTGCGCGCCTCGGTCTTTGGCGGCGGCGCGTTGCAGATGGGCGCGTGCGGCCTGCTGCTCGGCGGCTTTTGCGTGGCGCTCGGGCTGCGCTGGCAGGTGGCGCTGCTGATTGGCCTGACGCTCGCGCTCTCTTCAACGGCCATCGCCATGCAGGCGATGAACGAGCGTAACCTGACGGCGTCGCAAATGGGGCGCAGCGCCTTTGCCGTGCTGCTGTTCCAGGATATCGCCGCGATCCCGCTGGTGGCGATGATCCCGCTGCTGGCCGCGAGCGGCGAGGCGACGACCGCCAGCGCGTTCCTCCTCTCGGCGCTGAAAGTGGTCGGCGCGCTGGCGCTGGTGGTGCTGCTCGGGCGTTTTGTCGCGCGGCCGGCGCTGCGCTTTGTAGCCCGCTCCGGGCTTCGCGAAGTGTTCAGCGCCGTGGCGCTGTTTCTGGTGTTCGGCTTCGGGCTGCTGCTGGAAGAGGCCGGGCTGTCGATGGCGATGGGCGCGTTTCTCGCGGGCGTCTTGCTGGCAAGCTCCGAATACCGCCACGCGCTGGAGAGCGATATCGAGCCGTTCAAAGGGCTGCTGCTGGGCCTCTTTTTTATCGGCGTCGGGATGTCGATTGATTTCGGCACGCTGGTGGCGCATCCGCTGCGCGTGCTGACGCTCCTGTTCGGCTTTCTGATTATCAAAACCGTCACGCTGTGGCTTATCGCAAAACCGCTGAAGGTGCCTGGGCGTCAGGGGCGCTGGTTTGCGGCGCTGTTAGGACAGGGGAGTGAATTCGCGTTCGTGATTTTCGGCGCGGCGCGCAGCGCCGAGGTGCTGGATGCCGAATGGGCGAAGGCGCTGACGCTCGCGGTGGCGCTCTCCATGGCCGCGACGCCGCTGCTGCTGGTGTTGTTAACCCGCCTTGAGAAATCGGGGCAGCAGCAGGCGCGTGAAGCCGATGAAATTGACGAGGAGCAGCCGCGGGTGATCATCGCGGGCTTCGGGCGATTTGGTCAGATAGCCGGTCGTTTGCTGCTCTCCAGCGGCGTGAAGATGGTGGTTCTCGATCACGACCCGGATCATATCGAAACGCTGCGTAAATTCGGCATGAAGGTGTTTTATGGCGACGCGACCCGCGTCGATTTGCTGGAATCGGCGGGCGTGGCGAAAGCTGAAGTGCTGATTAACGCCATTGACGATCCGCAGGCGAATCTGCAACTGACGGAGCTGGTGCAGACGCACTTTCCGCAGGTGCGGATTATCGCCCGCGCCCGCGATGTGGATCACTACATTCGCCTGCGTCAGGCAGGTGTCGCGCAGCCGGAGCGTGAAACGTTCGAAGGCGCGCTGCGGGTAGGGCGCATGGCGCTGGAAGAGCTGGGCATCGGCAGTTACGAAGCGCGCGAGCGCGCCGATCTGTTCCGCTGCTACAACCAGCAGATGGTGGATGAAATGGCCGAGGGCGACAACGACACGTCGGCGCGCGCCGCCACCTTTAAGCGCACCAGCGCGATGCTGACGGAAATCATCAGCGAAGACCGCGCGCACTTGTCGCTGATCCAGCGCCACGGCTGGCAGGGGACACAGGAAGGCAAGCACACCGGCGATGATGCCGACGAGCCGGAAGTGAAACCGCAGCCCTAAAAAAACGCCCCGTCCGGGGCGTTTTCTTTTGCGCGAAGGCAGGGCGCGGCGTTAGCTCAGCGCCACTTTGATGCCGAGCGCCAGCAGCATGCCGCCCAGCAGTTTGTCGATCACCTTCTGCGCTTTGGTCAGGCCGCGGCGCACCGGCTGGCTCTGAATCAACAAGACCAGCAGCGGCCACCAGACCAGCGTCAGGGCGACGATAATGCCCGCGTACCAGAGTTTTTCCATCAGGCCGGAATTCACGTTCAGCACCTGGGTGAACATCGCCAGGAAGAACAGCGTGGCTTTGGGGTTCAGCAGGTTACAGAGGTAACCCTGAATAAACGCTTTTTTCAGCGAGGTGCTCTCCTGCGCCACGCCATCGAGCGCCAGGCTGGTGGTGCCGCGCGCCAGCAGCGCATTGATGCCAAGCCACACCAGATACGCCGCGCCGACATATTTCAGCGCGCCGAAAAGCCAGGGCGTAGTGGTGATGACCACCGCGATACCTGCCACGCAGTAAGTCATGTGCGTCACGACGCCAGCGATAACGCCTGCGGCCGTCATCATCGCGGCGCTGCGCGGGTAGCGCGCGGCGTTTTTGATAACCAGAAAGAAATCGGGGCCCGGCGACAGCATGCCCAGCGCCGCAATGGTGGCAACGAAAAGGGTGGTTTCCAGCATGGTCAATCCTCACATCAGCAAGCGCGCACTATAAAGCATTCGGCCTTTTTTGGCATCTGCCGCTCACAGGCGACATCGCGGCTTTACGGGGGTGTAAAGACGAAACGCGTTTGGTTTCAGTCGCATAACGCAGCGGCGGAAAAAGCCGCATCGTGCCCTGCACAGCAGAACAAAAAAAATTCTCTGCCTGGTTCCGGTCGCCAGTCGACTAAAGATTGCGCTTTCCGTATAGTGGCGGCAATTTTTTATACCTGGGAAATTATCAATGATCAGTCTGATTGCGGCTTTAGCGGTGGATCGCGTGATTGGTATGGAAAACGCCATGCCGTGGGACCTCCCTGCCGATCTCGCCTGGTTTAAACGTAACACGCTTAACAAACCGGTTATCATGGGTCGCCTGACCTGGGAATCGATCGGTCGCCCGCTGCCGGGCCGTAAAAATATCGTGCTCAGCAGCCGTCCGGGCGACGATGACCGCGTGGTGTGGGTGCGCTCCGTTGAGGAAGCGTTACAGGCTTGCGGCGATGCCGAAGAAGTGATGGTGATTGGCGGCGGCCGCGTTTACGAGCAGTTCCTGCCGCGCGCGCAGCGTCTTTATCTCACCCATATCGATGCGGAAGTGGAAGGCGATACCCATTTCCCGGATTACGAGCCGGACGAGTGGCAGTCGGTGTTCAGCGAATTCCATGACGCCGATGAGAAGAACTCGCACAGCTACTGTTTCGAGATCCTTGAGCGCCGTTAATCCGCGTTCGGGATGACGGTTAAGTCGAAAAAGCGGATGCGCATGGCGTGTCCGCTTTTTTTATGGGGCTGCGACGGCGGGTGCGCGTTGCTTACCCGCCCTGCGGGGATGGTGGTGAGAAAAGGTAGGGTGGATAAGCGTAGCGCATCCACCTTTTATATGGCGGGTGCGCGTTGCTTACCCGCCCTGCGGGGATGGTGATGAGAAAAGGTAGGGTGGATAAGCGAAGCGCATCCACCTTTTATAGGGCGGCTGCGCGTTGCTTACCCGCCCTGCGGGGATGGTGGTGAAAAAAGGTAGGGTGGATAAGCGAAGCGCATCCACCTTTTATAGGGCGGGTGCGCGTTGCTTACCCGCCCTACGGAATGGTGGTGAGAAAAGGTAGGGTGGATAAGCGAAGCGCATCCACCTTTCTACAGAGAAAATACGGTCAGGACGCGATGGCCGCTTTGTCGTCGTCGCTGTCGGTCTGACGATTAGAGTGCTGCGTGAACACCGCTTTATCTTCCCAGCGCAGGCAGGTCAGCGTACCGCCCCAGCAGCAGCCGGTATCCAGACCGTAGATGTTTTCCGGCGTGCCTTTACCTTCGAGCGACGCCCAGTGCCCGAAGACGATGGCGTACTCCTGCGCCACCGGCCCCGGAATGGCGAACCACGGTTTCAGCGGCGCGGGCGCGCTTTCCGGGCTCTCTTTGCAATACATATCGAGCTGGCCGTTCGGGAAACAATAGCGCATCCGGGTAAAGGCGTTCGAGATAAAGCGCAGGCGCGCAAGGCCCGTCAGCTCCGGCGACCAGTTGTTCGGCATATCGCCGTACATCGCGTCGAGGAACAGCGGATAGCTGTCGCTTGCCAGCACCGCTTCGACATCGCGGGCGCACGCCTGTGCGGTAGCGAGATCCCACTGCGGCGTAATGCCCGCATGGGCCATCACCAGCTTTTTCTCTTCATCCACCTGTAACAGCGGCTGGCGGCGCAGCCAGTTGACAAGCTCGTCGGCGTCCGGCGCTTCAAGCAGCGGCGTGACCCGATCTTTCGGTTTATTGCGACTGATGCCCGCGAAAACCGCCAGCAGATGCAGATCGTGGTTGCCCAGCACCATACGAACGGAATCGCCGAGCGAGCGGACGTAGCGCAGCACTTCCAGCGAGCCGGGACCGCGGGCCACCAGGTCGCCCGTCAGCCACAGCGTATCCTGGCCTGGGGTAAAGTCGACCTGCTGTAACAGCGCGACCAGTTCATCGTAGCAACCATGAACGTCGCCAATCAGATATGTAGACATGGTATTAATGGATCAGTGTGGGAACGGCGAGACGGAAAACCGGGATATCAAGGTGAAAACCGTTGCCCTGATCGTCCACCATCTCATAGTGGCCCTGCATCGTGCCGAACGGCGTTTCAATGACCGCGCCGCTGGTGTACTGGTATTCGCCGCCGGGCTGGATGTGGGGCTGAACCCCTACCACGCCTTCACCCTGGACTTCGGTCTCTTTACCGTTGCCGTTGGTGATAAGCCAGTAGCGGCCCAGCAACTGAACAGGCGTTCGCCCCAGATTGCGGACGGTGACGGTATAGGCAAAGACGAAACGCTCATCCTCCGGTGAAGACTGCGCTTCGATATAAACGCTTTGTACCTGTACGCAAACGCGGGGTGAATCAGCCATGTTTAGCTCTCCTTCGAGGGCGGATTATCAGCTAAATAATTCGCCATCTGGCAATACTGCGCAACAGAAATATTCTCGGCGCGCATAGCCGGGTCGATGCCGAGCGACGTCAGAATCTCAGGGCTGAACACATTGCCGAGGCTGTTGCGAATCGTTTTACGGCGCTGGTTAAACGCTTCGGTGGTGAGGCGGCTTAACAGACGCAGCTCTTTCACCGGATGCGGCGGCGTGGCGTGCGGCACAAGGCGCACTACGGCGGAATCCACTTTGGGCGGCGGCGTAAAGGCGGTGGGCGGCACTTCGAGCACCGGGATCACATTGCAGAAATACTGCGCCATCACGCTTAAGCGGCCATACGCCTTGCTGTTCGGCCCCGCGACCAGACGGTTGACCACCTCTTTTTGCAGCATAAAGTGCATGTCGGCGATCGCATCAGTATAGCTAAACAGATGGAACATCAGCGGGGTCGAGATGTTGTACGGCAGGTTACCAAACACGCGCAGCGGCTGGCCCATTTTCTGCGACAGTTCGCCGAAATCCATGGTCATGGCGTCCTGCTGATAAATGGTCAGCTTCGGGCCGAGGAACGGATGCGTTTGCAGGCGCGCCGCGAGATCGCGGTCCAGCTCGATAACGGTGAGCTGGTCAAGGCGTTCGCCCACCGGCTCGGTTAAGGCGGCAAGGCCCGGGCCGATTTCTACCATCGCCTGGCCTTTTTGTGGGTTGATAGCAGAGACGATGCTGTCTATAACGAACTGATCGTTAAGAAAGTTTTGCCCGAAGCGTTTGCGGGCTAAATGGCCCTGATGGACTCGATTATTCATTGATTCTTACTGTTCACAATCATGCTGATGGCGAGATTAAGCGCCGTAATAAAACTGCCGACGCTGGCGTTTCCGGATCCTGCCAGCTCCAGCGCGGTGCCGTGATCGACCGACGTGCGGATAAAGGGCAGGCCGAGCGTAATGTTCACCGCGCGGCCAAATCCCTGGTATTTTAGCACGGGCAGGCCCTGATCGTGGTACATCGCCAGCACCGCATCGGCGTTTTCGAGGTATTTGGGCTGGAATAGCGTATCGGCGGGCAGCGGACCGGTGAGACGCATCCCTTTCGCGCGCATCTCTTCCAGCACAGGGATAATCGTGTCGATCTCTTCAGTGCCCATATGACCGCCTTCCCCCGCGTGCGGGTTCAGGCCGCAGACCAGCACATGCGGGTTCGCGATACCAAATTTGCTTTGCAGGTCGTGGTGAAGCGTCGTGAGGATATGGCGCAGAAGATCCGGCGTAATGGCGTCCGCCACCGCTTTCAGCGGCAGATGTGTCGTGACCAGGGCGACGCGCAGCGCTTCGGTAGCGAGCATCATCACGACTTTTTCGCTATGACTGCGCGCTTCAAAGAACTCGGTATGACCGGTAAACGGAATGCCTGCGTCGTTGATAATGCCTTTGTGCACCGGGCCGGTGACCAGCGCGTCGAATTCGCCGCTAAGGCAGCCATCGCAGGCGCGCGCCAGGGTTTCCACCACGTAACTGCCGTTCGCCGCATCCAGCGTGCCGGGCACGACAGGCGCTTTTAGCGTAACGGGCAGGATCGTAAGTGTACCTGCCGCCTGAGGGGCGGCAGCTTTATCGGAAGAGTAGGGCAACAGCGTAAGCGGTAAACCGAGCTGCGCCGCCCGCGCGGTGAGTAGCGACGGGTCGGCGCAGACGACCAGTTGCGCAGACCAGTTGTTCTGGGCCAGCGCGACAACCAGGTCGGGGCCAATCCCGGCGGGTTCGCCGGGCGTAATGACCACGCGGGGTGTTTTTACCATCAGTTGCTCAGAATTTTCACGTAGGCGCTGGCGCGTTGTTCCTGCATCCAGGTCGCCGCTTCTTCAGAGAATTTACGGTTAAACAGCATCCGGTAGGCGCGATCTTTCTGCGCCGCGTCGGTGCGGTCAGATTTACGGGTATCGAGCAGTTCGATCAGATGCCAGCCGAAAGAAGAATGTACCGGCGTGCTCATCTGGCCTTTGTTGAGGCTCATCAGCGCATCGCGGAAAGCCGGATCGTAAACGTCCGCCGCCGCCCAGCCGAGATCCCCGCCCTGGTTTGCAGAACCCGGATCCTGAGAGAATTCACGCGCTGCCTGAGCAAACGTGGTTCTACCGCTCTTGATATCAGCGGCGATCTCTTCAAGCTTCTGACGCGCCTGCTGATCGGTCATGATCGGCGACGGTTTCAGCAGAATGTGACGCGCATGCACTTCAGTGACCGACACGGTCTGAGACTGGCCGCGCAGATCGTTCACTTTAATGATGTGGAAGCCAACGCCTGAACGAATCGGGCCAATCACGTCGCCTTTCTTCGCGGTGCTCAGCGCCTGGGCGAATACAGAAGGCAGCTCCTGAATACGGCCCCAGCCCATCTGGCCGCCTTTCAGGGCCTGCTGGTCTGCGGAATAGGTAATCGCAAGCTTACCGAAATCGCCGCCGTTACGCGCCTGATCGATAATCGAACGCGCCTGGGCTTCCGCCTCGCTCACCTGATCGGCGGTCGGGTTTTCCGGCAGCGGGATCAGAATGTGGCTCAGATTCAGCTCGGTGCTGGCGTCGTTCTGATTGCCTACCTGCTCGGCCAGCGTTTCCACTTCCTGCGGCAGAATAGTGACGCGACGGCGCACTTCGTTATTGCGGACTTCAGAGATGATCATCTCTTTGCGGATCTGCGCGCGATAGGTGTTGTAGTTCAGGCCGTCATAGGCCAGACGGCTACGCATCTGATCGAGCGTCATGTTGTTTTGTTTGGCGATGTTAGCGATGGCCTGATCGAGCTGGTCGTCGCTGATCTTAACGCCCATTTTCTGGCCCATCTGCAACATAATCTGATCCATGATCAGACGTTCCAGAATCTGATGACGCAGCGTGCTGTCATCCGGGAGCTGCTGGCCTGCCTGGTTGGCGTTAAGCTTTACCGACTGCATGAGGCCATCAACGTCACTTTCCAGTACCACGCCGTTGTTCACGACGGCTGCAACTTTATCGACAACCTGCGGAGCAGCGAAGCTGGTATTCACCACCAGGGTGATACCGAGAAGCAGCGTTTTCCAGTTCTTCATACCTTTTCCATTTCGTTTAACCGCAAAGCGGAGGATGTTTCAAAATCTGAGCATTACATGGAGCGCTGATACGGCAGAATATTCGAGCGCAGCATCTGCTGAGTGCCGAGGCCGTAGTTGGAGCTCAGGCCGCGCAGCTCAATGTTGAAGCCAATGACCTCGTCGTATTTGCTCTTATCAATATCCCAGCCGTTGAGTTTCCGCTCATAACCGACGCGGATAGCATAACAGCAGGAGTTGTACTGCACGCCGAGCATCTGATCGGCCGCTTCGTTGGCGTTGGTATCATAGTAATACGCGCCCACCACCGACCAGCGATCCACAATCGGCCAGCTCGCCGTCATGCCCACCTGATTAATACCGTCTTTATACTGTTCCGCCGTGGAATACGAAGGCAGCGTCGCCTGAATATACTCCGGGCTTGCGTAACGGTAGTTCAGCTGTACCACGCGATCCTCATCGCGACGGTATTCGATAACGCCGTTGCCGGTGGCAACGTTAGCCAGGCGCGCGTCATACTGTACGCCGCCGCGCAGGCCCCAGCGATCGCTGATGCGCCAGTAGGTGTCGCCCGCCCAGACCATCGAACCCGTATCTTTGTTCTTCTCCCAGTTGATATCGTCATCGCCGGTACGGGACTGGGTGAAGTAGTAGATTTGACCTACAGAAACGTTAAAACGTTCAACGGAGGCATCATCATAAATACGTGACGTGACGCCGGTCGTGACCTGATTGGCGGAGGCGATACGGTCAAGGCCGCCGTAGGTACGATCGCGGAACAGGCCGGAGTAGTCGGACTGCAGCAGCGAGGAGTCATAGTTATTGATCGTGCTTTGATCGCGGTACGGCACGTAGAGATACTGCGCGCGCGGCTCCAGCGTCTGGGTAAAGCCGTCGCCGATAAGATTGGCGTCGCGCTCGAAGACCAGCTTGCCGTCGAGCTTAAACTGCGGCAGGACGCGGTTCACAGAGTCTTCCAGATTGTTCGCCGCTTCGTTATTGCCGCCGCGGTACGCGCGGTAGCGATCGAGATTATCCTGCTGATAATGGGTCGCCAGCAGCTTCGCTTCGGCATTCAGGCTGCCCCAGTCGTTGGAGACCGGCAGACTTATGGTCGGCTCAAGGTGCAGACGCGTGGCTTCCGGCAGGTTTTCATTCACGTTGGTAAAGTGTACCGCCTGAGCATAAAGACGCGTGTCGAACGGCCCGACATCATTCTGATAGAAATTGACGTCAAGTTGCGGCTCGGCGCGGTAGGCGCTGCCCCGGTTAGCATCGAACACCTGGAACTGACGCGCGGAAAGCGTCGCGTCGAAGTTTTCCACCGCATAACCGACGCTGAAGAACTGCGTCGCGTAGCCGTCGGTGCTCGAACCATATTTGGAATCGAAATCGTTGAAGTAGCTGGTGTCGCTGACTTTGGTGTAGTTAACGTTAAAGCGCCACACCTGATCCATTACGCCGCCATGCTGCCAGTAAAACAGCCAGCGATGCTTAGAATCCATCTCCGGATGCTCATCCTGATAGACGTTATCCGACGGCAGATAGTCAAACTCCATCAGGCCCGAACCCGCCTGCGTCAGGTAGCGGAATTCATTCTGCCACTGCACGTTGCCGCGCTTGTGCATATAGTGCGGCGTAATGGTGGCGTCAAAGTTCGGGGCGATGTTCCAGTAGTACGGTAACGAGAACTCGAAGTAGTTGCTTTTGCTGTATTGCGCGTTCGGGATCAGGAAACCTGAGCGGCGCTTGTCGCCGACCGGCAGCTGTAAATAGGGGCTGTAGAACACCGGCACGGGGCCGAGTTTAAAACGAGCGTTCCAGATCTCGGCGACCTGTTCTTCGCGGTCGTGGATCACTTCGCTGCCGACCACGCTCCAGGTATCCGAGCCCGGCAGACAGGAGGTAAAGGAGCCGTTTTCCAGGATGGTGTAGCGGTTTTCACCGCGCTGTTTCATCAGATCCGCTTTGCCGCGGCCCTGACGTCCCACCATCTGATAATCGCCTTCCCAGACGTTCGTATCTTTAGTATTTAAATTCGCCCACGCTTTAGGACCTTTCAGGATGACCTGATTGTCATCATAGTGCACATTACCCAGGGCATCGACCGTGCGCACGGGCTCTGGCTGGCCTTCCGCTTGTTTCTGATGAAGCTGCACTTCATCCGCCTGCAGGCGACTATTACCTTGCTGAATATCCACATTACCGGTAAACACCGCGTCGTCCGGGTAGTTACCTTTAGCGTGATCGGCGTTAATCGTCACCGGCAGCTGGTTAGGTTCGCCCTGCACCAGAGGACGATTATAGGTGGGTATGCCAAGCTTACATTGAGAAGCAAGATCGGCAGCCATGCCTTGTTGGCTGTAAAGGGCTGTGCCAATCATGGTGGCCAGCAAGGTGGGAATACGTTTTTTCATACGAGTTATTCGTGGTTCCATCATCAATGGCTTCGCGTCGGCAAACGGTCAGAGACTAACTTACTCATCACTACAGCGCCAGTGTTATCCTGTCTGCTTTTCTGCCTGCCGGTTAGGCACCGCTTTGAATGGCAGGTATGATAAAGGAATTTCTGGCTGACGGCATGACCATTTGGGGAGTATATGCAGTATTGGGGAAAACTGGTTGGAGGGCTCACCGGGCTGCTGGTCGGCGGTGGAGTCTGGGGCGTCATCCTCGGCCTGGTGATAGGCCATATGATAGACAAAGCGCGCAGCCGCCGTACCGTCTGGTTCACCAGCCAGCAGGAACGTCAGTCGCTCTTCTTCGCCACCACGTTTGAAGTGATGGGACACCTGACCAAATCGAAAGGTCGTGTCACCGAAGCCGATATTCAGGTGGCGACGCAGTTTATGGATCGCATGAACCTGCACGGCGCGTCGCGAGACGCGGCCCGCAACGCGTTTCGCGTTGGCAAGGAGAATGACTATCCGCTGCGCGACAAAATGCGCCAGCTGCGCAGCGTCTGCTTCGGCCGCTTTGATCTGATTAGGATGTTTCTGGAAATTCAGATCCAGACCGCGTTTGCGGACGGTTCGCTGCACCCGAAAGAGCGCGACGTGCTGTACGTGATTGGCGAAGAGCTGGGGATTTCCCGCATGCAGTTCGATCAGTTTCTGCGCATGATGCAGGGCGGCGCGCAGTTCGGCGGCGGCCAGCAATCCTGGCACAACGGCGACACGCAGCAAGCCTCGCGCGGGCCGACGCTGGAAGACGCCTGCAACGTGCTGGGCGTGAAAACGACGGACGACGCCACGACCATCAAGCGCGCTTACCGTAAACAGATGAGTGAACATCACCCTGACAAGCTGGTCGCCAAAGGGCTTCCGCCGCAGATGATGCAAATGGCGCAGCAGAAGGCGCAGGAAATCCAGAAAGCTTACGACATGATCAAGACGGCGAAAGGGTTTCGTTAAAGAAACCTGAGACAAACAAAAAGAGACGCGTCTGCGTCTCTTTTATTTATGGCGTGTGCAAGGGCCGGTTCAGAAATCGGCTGGCGCCCGGAACGTCATCGGCGTGCTGTAGGACGGATGCGTAATCGTCAGTTGCTCAGCGTGCAGCAGCAGACGCGGCGCGCGGGCCAGCGCCTCAGGTGTGGCGTAAAACTTGTCGCCCAGGATCGGGTGGCCGAGCGCCATCATATGCACGCGCAGCTGATGCGAACGCCCGGTGATCGGCCTGAGCAACACGCGGGCGGTGTTATCGTCCGCGTACTCCAGCACCTCATACTCGGTTTGCGCCGCCTTGCCGGTTTCATAGCAGACCTTCTGCTTCGGCCGGTTCGGCCAGTCGCAAATCAGCGGTAAATCCACAACCCCCTGCGCTTTCTCCGGGTGTCCCCAGACGCGCGCCACGTAATGCTTCTTCGGCTCGCGCTCGCGGAACTGCCGTTTAAGCTCCCGCTCGGCGGCTTTAGTGAGCGCCACCGCAATCACCCCGCTGGTGGCCATATCCAGTCGATGCACCGACTCGGCATTCGGGAAATCGCGCTGAATGCGGGTCATCACGCTGTCTTTATGCTCTTCAAGCCGACCAGGCACGGAGAGCAGACCGCTGGGTTTATTCACCACCATGATGTGCTCATCCTGATACAGGATGAGCAGCCACGGGTCTTGCGGCGGGTTGTAGGCGTCCAGCATGTCTCGCTCCGGTTACTGGTGAGTCACTACGATAAGACGCAGCGCATCCAGTCGCCAGCTCGCCTGGTTAAGATTCTCCAGGACCTGCTGACGGTTATGTTCAATCGCCGCCAGTTCGTCGTCGCGAATGTTCGGGTTCACGGCGCGCAGCGCTTCGAGGCGCGACAGCTCGGCGGAGAGTTTATCGTCGGCTTCCTGACGCGCCGCGTCGATAAGCTCGCGCGCCGCTTTCTCCACCTGCGCTTCGCCGCCCTGCAGAATCGCATGGACTTCCTGCTGGACCGCGTTCACCAGCTTGCTGCCGGTATGACGGTTCACCGCGCTGAGCTGGCGGTTGAAGCTTTCAAACTCCACCTGGCCTGCCAGGTTATTGCCGTTTTTATCCAGCAGCATGCGGACCGGCGTCGGCGGCAGGAAGCGGTTAAGCTGCAACTGCTTCGGCGCTTTGGCTTCGACCACGTAAATCAGCTCCAGCAGCAGCGTGCCAACCGGTAAGGCTTTGTTTTTCAGCAGCGAAATGGTGCAACTGCCGGTATCGCCGGAGAGGATCAGATCCAGACCGTTGCGGATAAGCGGGTGCTCCCAGGTAATGAACTGCGCGTCTTCGCGCGACAGCGCCACGTCGCGGTTAAACGTAATGGTGCAGCCATCTTCCGGCAGGCCCGGGAAATCCGGCACCAGCATGTGATCGGACGGCGTCAGCACAATCATATGTTCGCCGCGGTCGTCCTGGTTGATGCCCACGATGTCGAACAGGTTCATGGCGAAATTCACCAGGCCCGTATCGTCATCCTGTGCGGCGATGGCGTCGGCCAGCTGCTGGGCTTTTTCGCCGCCGTTGGAGTGGATCTCCAGCAGGCGGTCGCGGCCCTGCTCAAGCTGCGCTTTCAGTTCATCGTGCTGTTTGCGGCACGCCTGAATCAACTCGTCAAAGCCTTCGGTGTTCTCCGGGGCGGCCAGGTAGCCAATCAGCTGCTCACAGACGCTGTCGTAAATCGCGCGTCCGGTAGGGCAGGTGTGTTCAAACGCGTCCAGGCCTTCGTGATACCAGCGCACCAGCACCGACTGCGCGGTTTTCTCAAGGTACGGCACATGGATCTGGATATCGTGCGCCTGGCCGATACGGTCCAGACGGCCGATACGCTGCTCCAGCAGATCGGGGTTGAACGGCAGATCGAACATCACCAGCTGGCTGGCGAACTGGAAGTTACGGCCCTCGGAGCCGATTTCCGAGCACAGCAGAACCTGCGCGCCGGTATCCTCTTCGGCAAACCACGCTGCGGCGCGGTCGCGCTCGATAATCGACATGCCTTCGTGGAACACGGCGGCGCGGATGCCTTCACGCTCGCGCAGCACCTGCTCCAGTTGCAGCGCGGTGGCCGCTTTAGCGCAGATCACCAGCACTTTCTGCGAGCGGTGGCTGGTCAGATAGCCCATCAGCCACTCCACGCGCGGATCGAAATTCCACCAGGTGCCGCTGTCGCCTTCAAATTCCTGGTAAATCTGCTCCGGGTAGAGCATATCGCGCGCGCGCTCTTCGGCGGACTTACGCGCGCCCATGATGCCGGAGACTTTAATGGCGGTCTGGTACTGGGTCGGCAGCGGCAGCTTAATGGTGTGCAGCTCGCGCGGCGGGAAGCCTTTCACGCCGTTGCGGGTGTTACGGAACAGCACGCGGCTGGTGCCGTGGCGGTCCATCAGCATGGAGACCAGCTCCTGACGCGCGCTTTCAGCGCCGTCGCGATCGCTGTTGGCGGTTTGCAGCAGCGGCTCGATATCCTGTTCGCCAATCAGCTCGCTTAAGGTATTGAGCTGTTCATCGCTCAGATGCGTGCCCGCCAGCAGCAGCGCCACGGCGTCCGCCACCGGGCGATAGTTCTGCTGTTCTTCGACAAACTGTTCGAAATCGTGGAAACGGCTCGGGTCCAGCAAACGCAGACGCGCGAAGTGGCTCTCCATACCGAGCTGTTCCGGCGTCGCGGTCAGCAGCAGCACGCCTGGCACGCGTTCGGCCAGCTGTTCAATCGCCTGATATTCGCGGCTCGGGGCGTCTTCGCTCCAGACCAGGTGATGGGCTTCATCCACCACCAGCAGATCCCACTCGGCGTCGCACAGATGCTCAAGGCGCTGCTTGTTGCGGCGCACGAAATCCAGCGAGCAGATAACCAGCTGTTCGGTATCGAACGGGTTCTCGGATTCATGCTGGGCTTCGGCGTAACGCTCGTCGTCAAACAGCGAAAAGCGCAGGTTGAAGCGGCGCAGCATCTCCACCAGCCACTGGTGTTGCAGCGTTTCCGGCACCACAATCAGCACGCGGTCGGCCGCGCCTGCAAGCAGCTGCTGATGGATGATCATCCCGGCTTCGATGGTTTTGCCGAGGCCCACTTCATCGGCCAGCAGGACGCGCGGCGCGTGGCGGCGGCCCACGTCATTGGCGATATTGAGCTGGTGCGGGATCAGGTTGGTGCGCTGGCCGCGCAGGCCGCTCCACGGCATCCGGTACTGTTCGCTCTGGTATTTGCGGGCGCGAAAGCGCAGGGCGAAGCGGTCCATACGGTCGATCTGACCGGCGAACAGGCGGTCCTGCGGTTTGCTGAACACCAGCTTGCTGTCGAGGAACACTTCGCGCAGCGTGACATTTTCCTCAAGCGTATCCAGACGGGTGCCGATATAAATAAGTAAGCCGTTTTCTTCCTTTACTTCATCCACTTTCAACTGCCAGCCTTCATGGCTGGTCACGGTATCGCCGGGGTTGAACATCACGCGGGTGACCGGGGAGTCATTTCGGGCATACAGACGATTTTCACCGGTAGCCGGGAAAAGCAGCGTCACCATGCGGGCGTCGATCGCCACCACGGTGCCCAGTCCCAGTTCGCTTTCCGTATCGCTGATCCAGCGTTGACCAAGTGTAAAAGGCATATATATCGGCTCTATTCTCTTATCAAATGTGCAGGCAATAGTATGACTCCCGCCTGCGCGCAGGCGGGGTGTCGCAATCAGGGTGATGTGAAAAGGGCGCTATGGTACTGGATGCCAGGACGTTCGTCACGCGTCAAAAAAGCCCCATCTGCCCTGTCATCAGTGTAGCAAAGTCATCCTCCATGAAAGGCAGGATGCCGTCCGCGACGGGCTGTAACTGCTTCGTTAAATAGTGATCGTAGTCCGGCGCGCCCTGCTGATAATCCACCGGTTCCGGGCCGTTCATCGTCCAGACATATTTGATCGTGCCGCGATTCTGGTACTGCGCCGGACGCCCGAGGCGCGCGTTATGCTCATCGGCAAGCCGCGCCGCGCGAACATGCGGCGGCACGTTGCGCTGGTATTCGCTGAGCGGGCGGCGCAGGCGTTTGCGGTAGATCAGTTGATCGTCCAGTTCGCCCGCCATCAGCCGCGCGATAGTGTCGCGAATGTAATCCTGGTACGGCTCGCGGCGAAAAATGCGCAGGTAGAGATTTTGCTGGAACTGCTGCGCCAGCGGCGTCCAGTCGGTGCGGACGGTCTCCAGTCCTTTAAACACCATGCGCTGGCGCTCTCCTTCCTGAATCAGCCCGGCGTAGCGCTTTTTACTGCCCATCTCCGCGCCGCGTATCGTTGGCATCAGGAAGCGGCTGAAGTGGGTCTCGTACTCCAGCTCCAGCGCGCTCTCAAGACCCATGCTCTCTTTCAGGTGACGCTGCCACCAGGCGTTGACGTGCGCAATAAGTCGCTGGCCTATCTCTGCGGCTTCCTCTTCGTTATGCGCCCGCTTAAGCCAGACAAACGTGGAGTCGGTATCGCCGTAAATCACCGTATAGCCCTGCGCCTCGATAAGCGCTTTGGTCTGGCGCATGATCTCATGCCCGCGCATGGTGATCGAGGAGGCGAGGCGCGGATCGTAGAACCGGCACGCGCTGGTGCCGAGCACTCCGTAAAGCGCGTTCATGATGATTTTCAGCGCCTGGGAGAGCGGTTTGTTGCCGAGGCGTTTGGCCTCTTCGCGCCCCTGCCAGATCTGCGTGACGATCTCCGGCAGGCAGTGCGTCTCGCGCGAAAACCAGGCGCCGATAAAGCCTTCCACGCTCGCTGCGGGTTCCGGCGCGCCCAGTCCTTCCACCAGGCCCACCGGATCGATTAAAAAGGTGCGGATAATCGACGGATAAAGGCTTTTATAATCCAGCACCAGCACCGAGTCATACAGGCCGGGCTGCGAATCCATCACATAGCCGCCGGGGCTCGCCTGCGGCGGCACCGCGCCGAGATTTGGCGCGACAAAGCCCGCGCGGTGCATACGCGGAAAATAGAGGTGGCTGAACGCCGCGACCGAGCCGCCGTGGCGATCCACCGGCAGGCCATTCACCGTGGCGCGCTCCAGCAGAAACGGCATGATCTCCGTTTTATGGAAGATGCGGGTCACCAGCTCGCAGTCTTTCAGGTTGTAGGTGGCGAGCGCGGGTTTATCCTCCGCGAAGCGCCGGTCGATTTCATCCATGCGCTGCCACGGGTTGTCGATGGCTTTACCTTCGCCCAGCAGCTCCTGCGATACCGCCTCCAGCGAAAACGACGAAAAATTCCAGAAGGCGGATTTCAGCGCTTCGATGCCGTCGATTATTAAGCGCCCGGCGGCCTGCGCGAAAAAGACGCCGTTTTTAAAACCGTGCTCGCGCCACTCCAGCTCGCTGTTGCCGCGTCCAAGCCGCAAGGGCACGCCGTAGCGCCCGGCATGTTTTTGTAGCATCCGCAGATCGAACTGGATAACGTTCCAGCCGATCAGCACGTCCGGGTCATGCTTTGCAAACCAGGCGTTGAGTTTTTCAATCAGCTGCGGGCGGCTTGCGACATATTCCAGTTCGAAATCAAGACCGCGGGCGTCGCCGTTTTCCGGCCCGAGCATGTAGACCACGCGCGAGCCGCAACCTTCAAGGCCGATGCAGTAAAGCTCGCCGTGGCGGTTGGTTTCGATATCGAGCGACACCCATTTAAGCGGCGGGCGATAGTGCGGGTTTGCTTTCAGGCGTGCGTTAATCAGCCGCTCGCCCTGACGCTCGCCGCTGGCCCACACAGGCGCGGTGATAAAGCGCTCCATCAGGAAGCGTTCCGGCGGGCGAATATCCGCCTCATAGACCGTGACGCCGTTTTCGCGAAGCAGCTTTTCAAGCCGCATCAGCTGGCGGTGCGAGCGGCAGTAAAGGCCGCACACTGCCTGACGCTGAAAATCTTTCAGTGAAAGCGCCGCGAAGCGCGCGTCATTCTCCTGCGCAAGCAGGCTTTCGGCGCGCGCGCGTTCCGCTTCGGGTATAAACGCGACGGACTCCTGCGGCGGCAGGCAAACCCGCAGCGGCCCGGCATCCGTCGCGAGCCAGAATTCGATCTCCGTTCCCTGCGGTGTATCCCGCCAGTGACGGCTTAAAATAAACCCCTGATGCGCTTCAGACACGCGGCGTACTCACGTAAAAAACCAGGCGTGATTATAGCCTGGTTGCGTCTGTTTTGCTGGGGTTTTATACAGGTGCGCGGTGGCACTGTAGCTTGCCCGCAAGCCCGGTAAGCGTCGCGCCACCGGGCGCGGTTTACTGCCCGTAATACGCTTTCGCGCCGTGTTTGCGCAGATAATGTTTATCCAGCAACGTCTGTTGCATCTGCGGCAGCTCCGGGGCGAGCTGGCGGCAGAAGATCCCCATATAGGCCACTTCTTCCAGCACGATCGCGTTATGCACCGCATCCACCGCATCTTTACCCCAGGCGAACGGGCCGTGGGAGTGCACCAGCACGCCCGGCATCTGGGCCGGATCGATATCGCGCTGGCGGAACGTTTCGGCGATCACCACGCCGGTTTCCCACTCATACGCGCCGTTGATCTCGTCATCCGTCATTTTGCGGGTGCAGGGGATCTCACCGTAAAAGTAGTCGGCATGCGTGGTGCCGGTCGCCGGGATCGGCAGCCCCGCCTGCGCCCAGATAGTGGCGTGGCGCGAATGGGTATGCACAATGCCGCCGATCGTCGGGAACTGCTGGTAGAGCAGGCGATGCGTGGGCGTATCGGACGACGGCTTTTTCGTGCCTTCCACCACCTCGCCGGTCTCGATGCTGACCACCACCATATCTTCTGCGGTCATCACGCTGTAATCGACGCCCGAGGGCTTGATAACAAACACGCCGCGCTCGCGGTCAACGGCGCTCACGTTGCCCCAGGTGAGCGTCACCAGATTATGCTTTGGCAGCGCCAGATTGGCTTCCAGCACCTGACGCTTGAGTTCTTCTAACATACCTCTCTCCACGCCGGATGGCGCGTCGCAAGCGAGCCTGCGAAACACAGGCCCGATAAGTGACGCGCCACCGGGCTCCCGGGTTTAACGTTTGAAGCCGTAGTAGACTTCGTTCCAGCGCAGCGCGTCTTTAAACGCGGGCAGGCGGGTCTCGTTGTCGATCACGGCGAGTTCAAGGTCATGCATCTCCGCGAACAGGCGCATATCGTCGAGCGTCAGCGCCTGGCTGAAGACGGTGTGGTGCGCGCCGCCGGCCAGGATCCAGGCTTCAGACGCGGTCGGCAGATCCGGCTGCGCTTTCCACAGCGCGTTGGCCACCGGCAGCTTCGGCAGAGAGTGCGGGGTTTCCACCGCGTCGACGCAGTTCACCAGCAGGCGGAAGCGATCGCCCAGATCGATAAGGCTCGCGTTCACGGCAGGGCCGGTGGTGGTGGAGAAGATCAGGCGCGCCGGATCGGCTTTACCGCCGATGCCGAGGTACTGCACGTCGAGGATCGGTTTTTCCGGCGTGGCGATGGTCGGGCAGACTTCCAGCATATGGGAGCCGAGCACCATGTCGTTGCCGTTCTCGAAGTTGTAGGTGTAGTCCTCCATAAAGGAGGTGCCGCCTTCAAGGCCAGTCGACATCACTTTCATGATGCGCAGCAGCGCGGCGGTTTTCCAGTCGCCTTCGCCCGCAAACCCGTAGCCCTGCTGCATCAGACGCTGTACCGCGAGGCCCGGCAACTGTTTCAGTCCGTGTAAATCTTCAAACGTGGTGGTGAAGGCGTGGAAACCGCCATCCTCCAGGAAGCGCTTCATGCCAAGTTCGATGCGCGCGGCGTCGAGGACGTTCTGGCGCTTGTCGCCGTTAATTTGCGCGGCAGGGGTCAGGCGGTAGCTGCTTTCATATTCGTCCACCAGCGCGTTGATATCGCCTTCGCTGACGTCGTTAACCACCGCCACCAGATCGCCCACGCCCCAGGTGTTGACCGAGAAGCCGAACTTGATCTGCGCGGCGACTTTATCCCCTTCGGTCACGGCGACTTCACGCATGTTGTCGCCAAAGCGCGCCACTTTCAGGTGACGAGTATCCTGTTTCGATACCGCCTGACGCATCCACGCGCCAAGACGCCCCTGAGACTGTTTGTCCTGCCAGTGGCCGGTCACCACGCTGTGTTGTAGACGCATACGCGCGCCGATAAAGCCGAACTCGCGGCCGCCGTGCGCGGTCTGGTTCAGGTTCATAAAGTCCATGTCGATGCTGCCCCACGGGATCTGCGCGTTGAACTGGGTGTGGAATTGCAGCAGCGGTTTATTAAGGATGGAAAGACCGTTGATCCACATCTTGGCCGGCGAGAACGTATGCAGCCAGACCACCAGACCCGCGCATTTATCGTCATAGTTGGCGTCGCGGCAAATGGCGGTGATCTCGTCTGGCGTAGTGCCGAGCGGCTTTAACACCAGTTTGCACGGCAGCTTCGCTTCAGCGTTCAGCGCGTTCACCACCTGTTCGGCATGCTGGTTGACCTGACGCAGCGTTTCAGGGCCGTAAAGGTGCTGGCTGCCAATCACAAACCACACTTCATACTGATCGAAAATTGTCATCATCGTGTCCTTAATGTGTCAGGGCCGCCTGGCCTGCGCGCTCGGCAGACTGCGGGGTAGCGGCTGAAGGGAGATAGTGTTGTTCCGCGCTTTGCGACCATTGCTGGAAGCGGCGGTAGAGTTGTTCGAAGCGCGCGGCGCTCTCCGTCTGCGGTTGTAGCGTGCTTTCAATTCGGCTTGCCATCGCCTGCTGCGCCTGCGGGATATCGGCATGCGCGCCTGCGGCGACCGCGGCGAAAATCGCCGCGCCCAGCGCGCAGCACTGATCGGAGGCGACGATTTGCAGCGGGCGGTTCAGCACGTCGCAGCAGACCTGCATGATCACCGGGTTTTTACGGGCGATGCCGCCGAGCGCCATCACGTTATTCACCGCGATGCCCTGATCGACAAAGCACTCCTGAATGGCGCGCGCGCCAAAGGCGGTGGCGGCGATAAGCCCGCCGAACAGCAGCGGCGCGTCGGTGGCGAGGTTGAGATCGGTAATGACGCCTTTCAGACGCTGGTTGGCGAACGGCGTGCGGCGGCCGTTAAACCAGTCAAGGATCACCGGCAGATGATCGAGCGACGGGTTTTTCGCCCAGGCTTCCGTAAGCGCAGGCAGCAGCTGTTTTTTGCTGGCTTCAATCTGCGGTTTCAGTTCCGGGTGCTGCTTCGCGAGCGTATCCAGCGGCCAGCCGAGCAGACGGCCGAACCAGGCGTAGATATCGCCGAAGGCGGATTGTCCGGCTTCGAGGCCGATGAAATCCGGCACCACGCTGCCATCCACCTGACCACAAATACCTTTCACGGCGCGCTCGCCGACGTCCGCTTTCTCCGCTACCAGGATGTCGCAAGTGGAGGTGCCGATCACTTTCACCAGCGTGTTCGGCTGCGCGCCTGCGCCGACCGCGCCCATATGGCAGTCAAACGCGCCGCCGGAAATCACCACGCTCTCCGGCAGACCGAGGCGCTGCGCCCAGTCGGCGCACAGGTTGCCCACCGGGATGTCGGCGGTGAAAGTGTCGGTGAACATCGGGTAGTCGAGATGCTGGTTAATCAGCGGATCAAGCTCATCGAAGAAGCTTGCCGGCGGCAGGCCGCTCCAGCTTTCATGCCACAGCGATTTATGACCGGCGCTGCAACGGCCGCGGCGAATATCCGCCGGGCGGGTGGTGCCGGAGAGCAGGGCGGGCACCCAGTCGCACAGCTCAATCCACGAGGCGGCGGCCTGCGCCACGGCGCTATCCTGGCGCGTCACATGCAGGATCTTGGCCCAGAACCATTCGCTGGAGTAAATCCCGCCGATGTAGCGCGAATAGTCCGTTTTGCCAGGCGTATGGCACAGGCGGGTGATTGCTTCCGCTTCTTCCACCGAGGTGTGATCTTTCCACAGCACGAACATCGCGTTGGGGTTGTCCGCGAACTCCGGGTTAAGCGCCAGCACGTTGCCGTCGGCGTCAATCGGGGCGGGCGTGGAGCCGGTGCTGTCAACGCCGATGCCGACCACGGCGGCGCGCTGCTCTGGCGAGAGCTCCGCCAGCACGGTTTTTAACGCCGCTTCCATTGATTCAATGTAATCCCGCGGATGATGGCGGAACTGGTTACGGGCCGCGTCGCAATAGCGCCCTTCCTGCCAGCGTGGATACCACTCCACGCTGGTGGCAAGCTCGGCGCCGGTGGTGCAGTCCACCGCCAAAGCCCGAACCGAGTCGCTGCCAAAATCGAGTCCCAGCGCAATAGCCATCTTCATACTCCATGCGATAAACAAACATGGAGAGAACATTAGTTTTACCCCATCAAAAGGGTCAGGGTGGATCCGCTGAACTTATGGACGAAAATGCTGTGAAGCGAGAATTTGTGACGCCACGCAAATATTCGATGTGGACATTTCTGCCGCGCTTATAGACACTTCGGTTATGGATTAAAAAGCCTGACAGCGAAGGCAATACAGGTTATTTTCTGTAATAAAGCGGGCTTAAGCCGCCGCCGCTGTTCTGCCGGGCGCTCAGGCGCCTGCCGCCGCTGGCGAAAATAACGATATGGACAAATGGTTTCTTCACTCTCGCTTCGGAGCGCCGTGAAAATGGCTGAAACGCAAAACGATCCTCTGCTGCCTGGTTACTCGTTCAACGCCCATCTCGTGGCCGGACTGACGCCGATTGAGGCCGATGGCTGGCTCGATTTTTTCATCGACCGGCCGCTCGGCATGAAAGGTTATATTCTCAACCTGACGGTGCGCGGCGAAGGGGTGGTGAAAAATCAGGGTAAAGAATATCTCTGCCGCCCCGGCGATATGCTGCTGTTTCCGCCGGGCGAAGTGCACCACTATGGCCGCAACCCGGAGGCCAAAGAGTGGTATCACCAGTGGGTCTATTTCCGCCCGCGCGCCTACTGGCATGAGTGGCTGAACTGGCCCGCCATTTTCGCCAATACCGGTTTTTACCGCCCGGATGAGGCGCATCACGAACAGTTTTCTTCGCTGTTTCAGGCGATTATCGACGCCGCCCAGGGGCCGGGGCGTTATGCCGAGCTGCTGGCGATAAACCTGCTGGAGCAGCTGCTGCTGCGCCGCGTCGAGGCGATTAGCGAATCGCTGAAAGCGCCGCTCGACAGCCGCGTGCGCGACGCCTGCCAGTACATCAGCGATCACCTGGCCGACAGCCATTTTGATATCGCAAGCGTCGCGCAGCACGTCTGTCTGTCGCCGTCGCGCCTGTCGCATCTCTTCCGCCAGCAGTTGGGCGTCAGCGTGCTGAGCTGGCGCGAAGATCAGCGCATCAGCCAGGCGAAGCTTCTGCTCAGCACTACACGTATGCCGATAGCGAGCGTCGGGCGCAACGTGGGTTTTGAAGATCAGCTCTATTTCTCGCGGGTGTTTAAGAAGTGCACCGGGGCGAGCCCGAGTGAATTCCGCGCCGGGTGCGAATAACGCAACGTGGGTTTCGTGTCATGCCCGGTAAAGTAAAGTATGGTTAAAGAAGGATGGCTTGACGCAGAGCATAGCGCTCAGGAGAATCCTCTGTTCCACACTTTACCGGATGCGTTATGGAAGCCTTTCTGGAACACTTTATCACTCAGTCAGTCGCCTATTCGCTGATTGCTATTGCGCTGGTAGCGTTCCTCGAATCCCTGGCGCTGGTCGGGCTGTTGCTGCCCGGCACCGTACTGATGGCCGCCCTGGGCGCGCTTATCGGCAGCGGCGAGGTCAATTTTTATGAGGCCTGGGCCGTGGGGATTATTGGCTGCCTGCTTGGCGACTGGATCTCATTCTGGCTCGGCTGGCGCTTTAAAAAGCCGCTGCACCGCTGGTCCTTCCTGAAAAAACACAAGGCGCTGCTCGATAAAACCGAACACGCGCTGCATCAGCACAGCATGTTTACCATTCTCGTCGGGCGCTTTGTCGGGCCGACGCGCCCGCTGGTGCCGATGGTGGCGGGAATGCTCGACCTGCCGGTGCGTAAATTCCTCGCGCCGAATATTGTGGGCTGCCTGCTCTGGCCGCCGTTTTACTTTCTGCCGGGCATTCTCGCGGGCGCCGCTATCGATATTCCGCCGGAGATGAAAAGCGGTGCGTTTAAATGGCTGCTCGGCGGCGTGGCGCTGCTGGTCTGGCTGGCGGCGTGGCTGCTCTGGCGCTGGTGGCGCAGCGGTAAAACGCAGGATCGCCTCACGCGCTATCTGCCGCGCGCGCGTCTGCACTGGCTGGCTCCCGGCGTGGCGGCGGCGGCGGCCGTGGCGCTGTTCGCCATTCAGAGCCACCCGCTGATGCCGGTCTATCGCAGTATTCTGTGGAAAGTGGTGACCGGCGCTCAGTGAGGCGTAATGCCGAGCAGCGCCGACGCGCTGGCCTCGCCGCTCAGCAACTGCGCGGTGGGGCCGTCCCAGACGATGCGTCCTTCAACGACCACCAGACTGCGCGCGGCGATACGCGCCGCATCTTCCACGCTGTGCGAGACCATGAGCAGCGTCGTGCCTTCCTCTTCGCATATCTGCTCCAGCAGCGTCAGCATCTCCTGACGCAGCGCCGGATCGAGTGCGGAAAACGGCTCATCCAGCAGCAGAACGGGGCGCTTTCGCACCAGACAGCGCGCCAGCGCCGCCCGCTGACGCTGGCCGCCGGAGAGCGCGGTCGGCAGCCGCTCCAGCAGATCGCCAATCGCCATGTTGTCGGCTATCGCCTCGACCTGACGCTTCTGCTGCGCGTTCAGCCGCAGGGCGGGCGAGAGCCCGAGCGCAATATTCTGGCGCACCGTCAGATGGTTAAAGAGATTATTTTCCTGAAACAGCATCGATACCGGGCGTTGTGACGGCGGCGTGCGGGTGTGATCCGCCCGGTTGATAGTAAGCGTGCCGCTGGCGGGCGCGAGAAACCCGGCAATCAGGTTAAGCAGCGTGCTTTTGCCCGCGCCGCTTGGTCCCAGCACCGCCACCCGTTCGCCCTCGCGCACGTCCAGCGTAAAGCGCATCGGCAGGTGGTGATACAGCCAGGTGAGATCAGTCAGTGTCAGCATGGCGCCCCGGAAGTTTTTCAATCAAGGTGAACAGCAGGAAACAGAGGAGCAGCAGCAACAGCGCCGTGACGGCGCCCGCGTCGCTGCGGTAGGCGCCGATCTGCTGGTAGAGATAAAAGGGCAGCGTGCGGAAATCTTCATTGCCAAACAGCGCCACGACGCCGAAATCGCCAATCGACAGTACGCAGGCGAACGCCATCGCCTGGGCGAGCGGCACCCGCAGCGCGCGGGCCTCTACCAGCCGCAGCCGGTTCAGGCCGTGCATATCAAGCGACGCGCAGAGCGCGCCGTAACGCGCGGCGATGTCGCGCATCGGGTTATCGAGCACTTTCAGCGCGTAAGGGATCGCCATCAGGGCGTTGGTGAAAATGACAATCGCGTCGGCGCGCTCCGGCAGCCCGATAGTGGCATTCAGCAGCAGGAAAAAACCGGTCGCCAGCACGATGCCCGGCATCGCGAGGATCAGCACGCCGCAGAGCTCCAGGCTTTGCCCGGCGAGACGACGCTGGCGCAGATACAGTTCGCGCGTGCTCCAGAGCAGCATCATGGTCAGGATAACGCACAGCGCCCCCGCGCAGAGCGCGATACGCAGCGACGTCCAGAGCGCGCCCCACAGCGCCGGGTCGGCCAGCGCATGGCCGATGTCGCCGCGCAGGCCGTCCACCAGCACCGCCAGCAGCGGCGGCAGGAGAAGCAGCAGCGCGGCACCAATCAGCACGGAATCGGTAAGCTTGCTGCGCCACGAATCCTCCGGGTTGCGCCAGCCGCGCACCAGCGTCGCGCCGACCGGGATCGCCTTGCTGAGCCGCTGGCTTAACAGGATAAGCGACAGGCAGCAGCCCATCTGGATAAGCGCCAGCAGCGCCGCGCGGCCCGGATCGTAGTCATAGCTCAGCGCCTGGTAGATGGCGAGCTCAATGGTTGTCGCCTGCGGCCCGCCGCCAAGCGCCAGCACCGTCGCGAAACTGGCGAAGCAGAGCATAAAAATGAGCGCCGCCACCGGCGGGATCTGGCGGCGCAGCCAGGGCCACTCCACCAGCCGGAAGAAATCCCAGCCGCGCATACCGAGCTGTGCGGCGAGCTGGCGCTGTTCGCCGGGGATCTGCGTCAGCGTCTGGTACAGCAGGCGGGTCGCCATCGGCATATTAAAAAAGAGGTGCGCCAGCAGGATGCCCTGGAGGCCGTAAGGCGAGAACGTCCATTCGATGCCGAGCGTCGCGCAGAGCGCGGCCAGCAAGCCGCTGCGCCCGTAGACGCTGAGCAGGCCGAAAATCGCCACCAGCACCGGCAGGATAAGCGTCATGGCGCACAGGCGCAGCAGCATTCGCCGCCCCGGAAAGCGGCGGCGGTAGAGCGCGCGGGCGAGGGGGATCGCGGGCACGACGGAAAGCAGGGCGGAGAGAAACGCCTGCCAGAACGAGAAGCGCACCACGTGCCACAGGTAGCTGTCGTGCAGCAGCGCGCGTATGTCGGTGTGCGGCGCGTGCGTCCAGAGCGCTGCGAACGCCGCCAGCGCCACCGCCGCCATCAAGAGGGCGGCGGTGAGGCCGGGCCAGAGCCAGCCGGGGATCAGCGGCTCACGGCGCGTTGCCATTCACTCGTCCATTGCGCGCGCTGTGCGGCGACTTCCTGTGAGGTGAACTGCAGGGTGGTCTGCGGCCGGGTCAGGGCGTTAAACCCTTCCGGCAGCGCGACGTTGGTCACCGGGTACATCCAGTTGCCCGCGGGGATCGCATTCTGGAACGCGGGCGAAACCATAAACTTCAGGAACTTTTCCGCCAGTGCCGGCTGTTTGCTGGCGGCGGTGCGTGCGGCGACTTCCACCTGCAAATAGTGGCCTTCGCTGAAGTTCGCCGCCGCGTAGTTCTCTTTTTTCTCTTCAATGATGTGGTAGGCGGGCGAGGTGGTGTAGCTCAGCACCAGATCGCCTTCGCCTTTCAGGAACAGGCCGTAGGCTTCGCTCCAGCCTTTGGTGACGGTAACGGTCTTCGCGGCGAGCTTCTGCCAGGCGTCCGGCGCTTTATCGCCATAGACTTTCTGCATCCACAGCAGCAGGCCCAGCCCCGGCGTGCTGGTGCGCGGATCTTCATAGATGACGCGCCATTTCTGATCGCTCTCAACCAGCTCTTTCAGGCTTTTCGGCGGGTTTTTCAGCTTGTTTTTGTCATAGACGAAGGCGAACCAGCCGTAGTCGAACGGCACAAAGGTGTCGTTGTTCCAGCCGCCCGGCACGTTAACCTCACCCGCCGGAACGCCGCTTTTCGCGAACAGCCCGGTCGCGGTCGCGGCCTGAAGCAGGTTGTTATCCAGGCCCAGCACCACATCGGCTTTGCTGTTTTTGCCTTCCATGCGCAGACGGTTAAGCAGCGAGACGCCATCTTCCAGCGCCACGAATTTCAGCTCGCAGCCGCAGTCGGCTTCAAAGGCGGTTTTAATTTTCGGGCCAGGGCCCCACTCCGAGGAGAAGGAGTCGTAGGTGTAGACGGTCAGAACGGGTTTGGCGAAAGCCGGAGCGGCGGCGAGCGCCAGCAGGGGAAGCAGTTTTTTTAACACTTTGCACCTTTATCAAATGGGGGCAAAGGATTTTGAGCGGTAGCCTCAAATCCCTTCGCCGGCGTTATCCGGATCAGGTTCGACGGGTATTATCTCAGCGCACCGGTCAGCCGGCAGCACCCCGTTGAGAACGGCCCATTGTAATGATTTGCGTATTGTTGCGAAAGGGTTACGGCTCGGGCGGCGCAAACCAGGCGGATTTAAAATCAAACCAGCCGAGCGTGTTCATCCGCACGCCGCGCATACTGCGCTGGCCCTGTAGCATCAGCCAGTGGTGGATCAGCGGCAGAATGTCCTGACGCTCGAGCATCGTGCGGCACCACTGCGGCAGGTTCAGCGATCCGGTGCGCCAGCGCTGCGCGTCGCCCTGCCAGTCGAGCGGAATGCAGCGCTGGATCAGCGGCACTTCGCACAGGTGCGCGAACAGCGAGAAATCGAGCGGCAGCGTAAAGTTGGCGCTGTTAAGCCACAAATCGCTGGTGATGTCGCCCTGATACCACTCCTCATAGCTCACTTCCCGCAGTTCCAGCTCCACCTGCTCCTGCGCCAGAATGTCGCGCAGCAGCGCGCCGATAATGCGGTTTTCATTGTGGTCGCCATAGAAGGTAAGCGTCAGGCGCTCAAGCCCGGCGGGTTTGCGCGCCTCAGGGATTTGCGGCGCGTGGTGCCAGCGCGGCAGCAGGCCGTAAGCCGGAAACCAGATGCGCTGATAGTGCGGCGCGGCGCGGTGCAGCAGGCGGGCGGGCGTAAAGCGCGAGCTTATCCAGCGGCGCACCTCCGGCATGGCGCCGACGCGCGAGCGGGAATCAAACAGCAGGTAGTAGCAGCCTTCTTCGAGGCGGCTCTCCACGGCTTTTTCGTCGGCGTCGCGCGTCGGGCCTTCAAGCTGAACGGCGCAGCTCAGCTCCTCGCCGATTTCCGGCAGCACCCAGAAGTTGACCTCATCAATCAGCGCCCGGTAACCGAAGTAGTCGTCGAAGGCGTGGATTTTTAGCTGGTTGCTGTTATTGCGCACCACCGCGTAAGGGCCAGTGCCGACGGGCTGACTGGCGAATTTCGGCAGCTCCGGCCACTCCCGCGGCAGGATCATCGCAGGCACGCTGCCCATCAGCCACGGCAGCCAGTCGTCCGGCTCGCTCAGGTGAATATCCAGCGTCCAGGCCGTGGGGGAGATCACCTGGCGGATATGCGCGTAGAGCGGCAGGGCGCAGATGCGCTGTAGCGAGCTGATGACATCCAGCATATCGAGCTCGCGGCCATGATGAAAATGGATGCCGGGGCGTAAGAAAAAGCGCCAGTGAAAAGGGGAAATACGCTGCCAGTGGTGCGCAATATCGGCTTCCAGTTCCCCGTTTTCCTCGTTTATGCGCGTCAGGCCGCTGAAAATTTGCCGGGCGATATGGGTTTCTGAACGGCGCAACGCGCTGCCGGGCAGCAGGTTTTGCAGCGGGCGGTAATAGAGCACGCGCAGAATATGGCGTCCCTGGCGGAAGCTGCGGCCCAGGTGCGAGAGCAGCATTTGGCGCACCGCGGATTTGTCGCCGACGATCTGCACCAGCTGATCGATCCTGTCCTGCTCCAGCAGATCTTCCGCCCGCTGCTGCTGGAGCGCGAGCCCGGTATAGAGGAAACGCAGCCTGGAGCGTTTGCCGCGTCCGGCTTCGGCTTCCCACGTCAGCCAGCCGCGCGCCTGCATGGCGTTCAGCAGCGTGCGCATGTGGCGGCGCGAGCAGCTCAGCAGCTCGGCCAGTTCGTTCAGCGTGGTGTCCTGGGGCTTGCCATCGCAGCATTGCCACAGGCGGATGAATTGCTGTTGCAGACGACCTGAAGGCATAAAAGGGGAACTCCTGCTCGAAACTCATCAATTTAATATTCCCTATATTACGGCAATACTTCTCTTCGATGAAAGCGGAGGGGCTTATGAAAACGTCGTCAACAGGCAGGTTTTATCAGCAGTATTTCAGCGCAACGCAACGTCTTTCCGGTTCATGGCTGGCCCGCCTGAACGGTAAAACGCCGCAACGAATGCTCGATGAGATCATGCAGTGGGAGGTGACACTCCCGATGACGTTTAAACGCCGCTAAGCGGACATCACGTGTAACTGAGTATTGGTGCTTTTCACCTGCCAGCAGTGTGCTACTGCTGGCTTTTTTCGTCTATCATGAACACGTTTCAACCCGCCCCAACCGAAAGGATGCGCCCGATGCTGTGGTTTCTTACGTTCGTCCGACGTCTCAATGTCGTCTATCTCTCCTTTATGGTCGTCGCCTTTATGATGGGTGTGGCGGGCGCGCTGCAGGCGCCGACGCTGAGTCTGTTTTTAAGCCGGGAAGTCGGCGCGCCGCCGTTCTGGGTCGGGCTGTTTTATACGGTGAACGCGATTGCCGGGATTGCCGTCAGCCTGTTGCTGGCGAAGCGCTCCGACAGCCGGGGCGACCGGCGCAAGCTGATCCTTTTTTGCTGCCTGATGGCGGTCGGCAACTGCGTTTTGTTCGCCTTTAATCGTCATTATCTGACGCTGATTACCGCAGGCGTGCTGCTGGCGTCGCTTGCGAATACCGCCATGCCGCAGCTTTTCGCGCTGGCGCGCGAGTATGCCGATAACTCCGCCCGCGAGGCGGTGATGTTCAGCTCGGTGATGCGCGCCCAGCTCTCGCTCGCATGGGTTATCGGGCCGCCGCTGTCGTTTATGCTGGCGCTGAGTTTCGGCTTTACCACCATGTTTTTAATCGCCGCCGGGATTTTTATCCTGAGCCTGGGGATTATCTTTTTCGCGCTGCCGTCTGTGGCGCGTATTGAGCAGCCTGCCGATGTGGCGATCACGCAGGTCAGCGGTTGGAAGGATAAGAACGTGCGGATGCTGTTTATCGCCTCCGTGCTGATGTGGACCTGTAATACGATGTATATCATCGATATGCCGCTGTGGGTGAGCCAGGAGCTGGCGCTGCCCGAGAGCCTCGCGGGCGTGCTGATGGGCACCGCGGCGGGGCTTGAGATCCCGGCGATGCTGCTGGCCGGTTTTTACGTGAAGCGGTTCGGTAAAAAGCCGATGATGCTGGTGGCGGTGGGAGCGGGCGTGCTGTTTTACGCCGGGCTTAATCTCTTTCACAGCCGCGAGGCGCTGCTGGGGTTGCAGCTCTTTAACGCGCTGTTTATCGGGATTGTCGCGGGGATTGGGATGATCTGGTTTCAGGATCTGATGCCGGGGCGCGCCGGTTCTGCCACCACGCTGTTCAGCAACAGTATTTCGACAGGCGTGATCCTGGCGGGCGTGGTGCAGGGGGCGCTGGTGGAGAGCTTCGGGCATTACGCCGTGTACCCGGTAATTACCGGGGTAGCGCTGGTGGCGTTGTGGCTGACGAGCCGGGTGAAGGATGTGTAAGGACGGTGATGGTGTGGCGGCGGGTGCGCTGCGCTTACCCGCCCTGTGGAGATACGGTTAAGTGTTTGTAGGGCGGGTAAGCAACGCGCACCCGCCGTAAATACCAGATAAACCGTAAAAACTCACCCCATAAACGCGGGCTGTTTTTTCTCATACGCCGCGATGGCGTCGTCGTGCTGCAACGTCAGACCGATGCTGTCCAGCCCGTTCAGCATACAGTGGCGACGAAACGCGTCGATGTTAAAGCTATAAGACTTATCGCCCGCTTTCACCACCTGCGCTTCCAGATCCACTTCAAAGCGAATGCCGGGGTTCGCCTTCACCAGCGCAAACATCTCATCCACTTCTTCATCGCTGAGCGTCACCGGCAGCAGCTGGTTGTTAAAGCTGTTGCCGTAGAAGATATCGGCGAAACTCGGCGCAATCACCACTTTAAAACCGTAATCGGTCAGCGCCCATGGCGCGTGCTCGCGCGACGAGCCGCAGCCGAAGTTTTCGCGCGCCAGCAGGATAGACGCGCCCTGATATTCCGGGAAATTCAGCACGAATTCCGGGTTCGGCTGCTCGCCTTTGTCATCGAGAAAACGCCAGTCATTAAACAGATGCGCGCCGAAGCCGGTGCGCGTCACCTTTTGCAGGAACTGCTTCGGGATAATCGCGTCGGTATCCACGTTCGCCGCATCCAGCGGAACCACCAGACCGGTGTGTTGAGTAAATTTCTCTGCCATGGGGTTCCCCTTATTTCAGACTACGGATGTCGGCGAAACGGCCGGTCACGGCGGCGGCGGCGGCCATCGCCGGGCTGACCAGGTGCGTGCGTCCGCCGCGGCCCTGACGGCCTTCAAAGTTACGGTTGCTGGTCGACGCGCAGCGCTCGCCAGGGTTCAGGCGGTCGTTGTTCATCGCAAGGCACATCGAGCAGCCAGGCAGACGCCATTCAAAACCAGCCTCGATGAAAATCTTATCCAGCCCTTCGGCTTCCGCCTGCGCTTTCACCGGGCCTGAGCCTGGCACCACCAGCGCCTGAACGCCCGGCGCCACTTTACGGCCGCGGGCGATTTCAGCCGCGGCGCGCAGATCTTCAATGCGCGAGTTGGTGCAGGAGCCGATAAACACTTTATCGATAGCCACATCGGTCAGCGGCACGCCGGGCTTGAGGCCCATGTAAGCCAGCGCTTTCTCGGCGGAGGCGCGCTCAACCGGATCGGCGAACGAGGCCGGGTCGGGAATGGCGTCGCTTACGGCGATCACCTGGCCTGGGTTGGTGCCCCAGGTGACTTGCGGGGCGATCTCTTCGGCATTGAGTGTGACCACGGCGTCAAACTGCGCGCCGTCGTCGGTTTTCAGGGTTTTCCAGTACGCTACGGCCTCGTCGAAATCCTGGCCTTTCGGCGCGTGCAGACGGCCTTTAACATAGTGAAAAGTGGTTTCATCCGGTGCCACCAGGCCCGCTTTGGCGCCCATTTCGATCGCCATGTTGCACAGCGTCATGCGGCCTTCCATGCTGAGCGCGCGGATAGCGTCGCCGCAGAACTCCACTACATAGCCGGTGCCGCCGGCGCTGCCGGTTTTACCAATAATCGCCAGCACGATATCTTTCGCGGTGATGCCCGGCGCGGCGCGGCCATTAACCTCGATTTTCATGGTCTTCGCGCGGCCCTGTTTGAGCGTCTGGGTTGCCAGCACATGCTCCACTTCCGAAGTGCCGATGCCGAACGCCAGCGCGCCGAACGCCCCGTGGGTCGCGGTGTGGGAGTCGCCGCAGACGATGGTCATGCCCGGCAGGGTGATGCCCTGCTCCGGCCCCATGACATGCACGATGCCCTGATACGGATGGTTGAGATCGTAGAGCTCAACGCCGAACTCGTTGCAGTTCTTGATCAGCTCCTGCATCTGAATGCGGGCCATTTCGCCGGACGCATTGATGTCTTTGGTCTGGGTGGAGACGTTGTGATCCATGGTGGCGAACGTTTTGCGCGGCTGGCGCACCGGACGGCCATGGGCGCGCAGGCCGTCAAACGCCTGCGGCGACGTCACTTCATGCACCAGGTGACGGTCGATGTAGAGCAGCGGCGTTTCGTTCGGGGCCTCATGAACCACATGGGCGTCAAACAGCTTCTGATATAAGGTCTTTGCCATGGTTACACCCCTTCGGCCACATAGCGGGCAATGATATCGCCCATTTCGTCGGTGCTGACAGCCTGGCCGCCGCGGGCCAGGTCGCCGGTACGCACGCCTTCTTCGAGCGCGCGGTTAATCGCATTTTCAATCGCCGTCGCCGCGTCGTCGGCCTCCAGGCTGTAGCGCAGCAGCAGAGACAGCGAGAGGATCTGGGCTATCGGGTTGGCGATGTTTTTCCCGGCGATATCCGGCGCGGAGCCGCCAGCCGGCTCGTACAGACCAAAGCCCTGCTCGTTGAGGCTCGCGGAAGGCAGCATTCCCATGGAGCCGGTGATCATGGCGCACTCGTCAGAGAGAATATCGCCGAACAGGTTAGAGCAGAGCAGCACGTCGAACTGCGACGGATCTTTAATCAGCTGCATGGTGGCGTTGTCGATGTACATGTGCGCCAGTTCGACGTCCGGGTACTCTTTGCCGATTTCATTGACGATTTCGCGCCACAGCAGCGACGTTTGCAGCACGTTCGCTTTATCAATCGAGGTGACTTTATTACGGCGTTTGCGCGCCGATTCAAACGCGATGCGGGCGATGCGTTCTATCTCAAAACGGTGATAGATCTCGGTGTCGAACGCTTTTTCATGCATGCCGCTGCCTTCGCGGCCTTTCGGCTGGCCGAAGTAGATGCCGCCGGTCAGCTCGCGCACGCAGAGGATGTCAAAGCCGTTGGCGGCGATATCGGCGCGCAGCGGGCAAAATTCTTCCAGGCCCTGGTAGAGCTTCGCCGGACGCAGATTGCTGAACAATTTGAAATGTTTACGCAGCGGCAGCAGCGCGCCGCGCTCCGGCTGCTGCGCGGGAGGCAGATTTTCCCACTTCGGGCCGCCGACCGAGCCGAACAGGATCGCATCGGCCTGCTCGCAGCCTTCAATGGTGGCCTGCGGCAGCGGGTTGCCGTGGCGATCGATGGCGATGCCGCCAACGTCGTAATGGCTGGTGGTAATACGCATATCAAAGCGACCACGAACGGCATCCAGTACTTTCAGGGCTTGCGCCATCACTTCCGGGCCAATACCGTCGCCCGGCAAAACTGCAATATGATAATTTTTAGACATCACACGGTTTCCTGATTGTGTTCTTTATTCTGTGCTTTGCGTTGCAACTCTTTCTCGACTTCGCCGGCGCGCCAGATGTTGTTCAGCACGTTGATCATCGCGCGGGCGGAGGATTCGACGATATCGGTCGTCAGCCCCACGCCGTGGAAGTGACGGCCGTTGTAGCTGACCACGATATCCACCTGGCCCAGCGCGTTTTTGCCGTGGCCTTTCGCGCCTAACTGGTATTTCACCAGCTCAATGTCGTAGTCGGTAATGCGGTTGATGGCCTGATAGACCGCGTCGACCGGGCCGTTGCCGTTAGCGGCTTCGGCTTTAATTTCCTCGCCGCAGGCGAGCTTCACAGAAGCGGTCGCCATAGCGCTGGAGCCGGACTGCACGCTGAAGTATTCCAGACGGAAGTGCTCCGGCTCTTCCTGCTGTTTATTGATAAAGGCCAGCGCTTCCAGATCGTAATCAAACACCTGGCCTTTTTTATCCGCCAGCTTCAGGAAGGCGTCGTACAGGTCATCCAGGTTGTAGTCGTTTTCGTGATAGCCCATCTCTTCCATGCGGTGCTTCACGGCGGCGCGGCCGGAGCGGGACGTCAGGTTCAGCTGCACCTGATTCAGGCCGATGGATTCCGGCGTCATGATTTCGTAGTTTTCGCGGTTCTTCAGGACGCCATCCTGGTGGATGCCGGAAGAGTGGGCGAAGGCGCCGGAGCCGACCACCGCTTTGTTCGCCGGGATCGGCATGTTGCAGATCTGGCTGACAGTCTGGCTGGTGCGCCAGATCTCCTGGTGGTTAATGCGGGTGTGGACGTTCATCAGGTTCTGGCGCAGCTTGATGGCCATAATGACTTCTTCCAGCGCGCAGTTGCCCGCGCGTTCGCCGATGCCGTTTAACGTGCCTTCCACCTGACGCGCGCCCGCCTGCACGGCGGCCAGGGCGTTGCCGACGGCCATGCCCAGATCGTCATGGGTATGAACGGAGATGACTGCTTTGTCGATGTTCGGTACGTGCTCGTACAGGCCGCTGATGATATTGCTGAATTCGAAAGGCAGGGTGTAGCCGACGGTGTCCGGGATATTAATGGTGGTGGCGCCGGCGTTGATAGCGGCTTCCACGACGCGCGCCAGATCGGCAATCGGGGTGCGGCCCGCGTCTTCACAGGAGAATTCGACGTCGTCGGTATAGTTGCGGGCGCGTTTGACCATATAGACGGCGCGCTCAATCACTTCATCCAGCGTACTGCGCAGTTTGGTCGCGATGTGCATCGGCGACGTGGCGATGAAAGTGTGAATACGAAACGCCTCGGCGACTTTCAGAGATTCGGCGGCCACGTCGATATCTTTTTCCACGCAGCGCGCCAGGGCGCAGACGCGGCTGTTTTTCACCTGACGGGCGATGGTCTGCACAGACTCGAAATCGCCCGGTGAAGAGACCGGAAAACCGACTTCCATAACATCGACACCCATGCGCTCAAGCGCCAGCGCGATTTGCAGTTTTTCCTTTACGCTCAGGCTCGCCTGCAGCGCCTGCTCACCGTCACGCAATGTGGTATCAAAAATAATGACTTGCTGGCTCATGGTTGGTGTCCTTATTTATCATGGGGCGCCTTGCGTGAGCATAAAAAAACCCGCGCAGCGGCGCGGGTTTTCGTATTTCTGATGACCTGACTCAAGCGTTACCGCTGAACGTCGCGCACCAGTCTACCGCGCACTGAGGATGCGTTTAGTAGTAGTAGACCAGCGAAACGAACGATGCGAATCATGAATCATGTCCCGAATAAATGCGTTAACAGGCTTTTAGTGGTACTTGATACCACAGACCATGTCAACCCCCTGTCCGTAATTCTACAGTTAACGCCACGGCATCTCGCCAGATGTGGATTTAGTGGATTATGCTGAGTAAACGCTATTATATAAAATATCTGTATAAGTTAAGCGAAGCGTAAGTATTGATGCCTGAAGGGCGCACATTTTAGATGCCGTTTTAGCGGTTCTGTGGCGTTAATTTATTCGCTATATCAATTAATTGAGAGCCATACAGCCTTCGTGATGACTTTTGAGACGGAATATTTTAAAACGCGCGGTCTCATTGATGAAAAAAGTGAAGTATTTACGAAAAGTTAATTGATAATTCATAAAGTGAATTATTGTTTATTCGTCTTTTTTATGATTTGATCACGCCGTATGATAAGCGCCATGATAAACAAATTCCAATATTATCAGGAGATATGTTTGTATTGTCTATTAATGAACGTTTAATTCAAAACAGTAACTTTTTTATGATTTTTTGAACCTCCTCTTTTGCCTGAAATTGCTACAAGATAAACGGAATGTTCTGGGTAATGCATGCAAAGGGAATAATGTATCAGTGGAGTAAACTATGTCTGGTGATCATATTGAACACTCACCCGCGCCTGAAGGGCTGAAACCTCAATTACGCACGGTCGATCTGAATTTATTGACGGTTTTTGATGCGGTAATGCAGGAACAAAATATTACCCGCGCGGCGCATATGCTGGGCATGTCCCAGCCCGCCGTCAGTAATGCGGTGGCGAGACTTAAGCTTATGTTTAATGACGAGTTATTCGTTCGCTACGGGCGCGGCATTCAGCCCACTGTCCGGGCCTGCCAGCTGTTCGGGTCGATTCGTCAGGCGCTTCAGCTGGTGCAAAATGAGTTGCCGGGTTCAGGCTTCGAGCCGCTCAGCAGCGAAAGGCTGTTTAACCTCTGCGTGTGCAGCCCGCTCGATAACCTGCTGACGTCGATTATTTACAACAGCGTAATGAATATCGCGCCCAATATTCATTTAGTATTTAAATCTTCGCTGAATCAGAATATTGAACATCAGCTGCGTTATCAGGAGACGGAATTCGTCATTGGCTACGACGAATTTCGTCGCCCGGAGTTTACCTGCGTGCCGCTATTTAAAGATGAAATGGTGCTGGTGAGCAGTAAAAGCCACCCGCGTAAAGATAACCTGTTACGCGAAAGCGAAGTGTTTAAAGAGCAGCACGCCGTGGTGGCGTTAGATCGTTTCAGTTCTTTTAGCCTGCCGTGGTATGACACTGCGGAAAAACAATCCGCCATCGCGTATCAGGGAATGGCGCTGACCAGCGTATTAAATGTGGTGTCGCGTACCAATCTGATTACTATCGCTCCACGCTGGCTGGCGCAGGATTATGAGCAGGCGCTGCAGCTGCAAATCATGCCGCTGCCGTTTAAGTTAAACAGCCGCACCTGTTATCTCTCCTGGCATGAAGCGGCCGGGCGCGATAAAGGACACCAGTGGATGGAGGAGCTGTTATCGAACGTCTGTCGGCGATAATCGTGGCGGAAAACCGGCGGGTGGCAATGGCCGCCCGTTTTTCTGTATCGACACGCTTTTCTGATATTTTATCCTGTTGTCATCGGCCGCCTTCCGGCGCATGGCGTTACCTTCCTGTTTTTTGATTTATCACTGTCAGGAACAGGCGTCGCGAAATTAACGGTCATAAGCGCCGCTTATATTCAGCATATCTCTCCGTTTAATCGCTTTTCTTCAGCGCTGACCGGCAATTTAGTCGGTCCGGCGGCCTCCGATTGCTAATTGCCTGCCTCATTATCAGCGGTTATGTTAGGGAGAACCCATAACGATAATTAACGACAGGACATCACACCTGTACCAGTGACCGTGCGGAAAATGACTTCTGCCGTCAGTCCGTAAACAAAAGCCTGGAGGCAAACCATGGAGATGTTGTCTGGAGCCGAGATGGTCGTCCGATCGCTTATCGATCAGGGCGTAAAGCAAGTATTCGGTTACCCCGGTGGCGCGGTGCTCGATATTTATGACGCGCTACATACCGTTGGCGGGATTGATCATGTGCTGGTGCGCCATGAGCAAGCCGCGGTGCATATGGCAGATGGTCTGGCGCGCGCGACCGGCGAGGTGGGCGTGGTGCTGGTGACCTCAGGCCCTGGCGCCACCAACGCGATTACCGGTATCGCTACGGCTTACATGGACTCCATTCCGCTGGTGGTGCTGTCAGGCCAGGTCGCGACCTCGCTGATTGGCTACGACGCTTTCCAGGAGTGCGACATGGTGGGGATCTCCCGCCCGGTGGTGAAGCACAGTTTCCTGGTGAAGCAAACCGAAGATATCCCGACGGTGCTCAAAAAGGCGTTCTGGCTCGCCGCCAGCGGCAGACCGGGCCCGGTCGTGGTCGATTTGCCGAAAGATATTCTCAACCCGGCGAAAAAACTGCCGTATGTCTGGCCGGAAACCGTCAGCATGCGCTCTTACAACCCGACGACGCAGGGCCATAAAGGGCAGATCAAACGCGCCCTGCAAACCCTGATCGCCGCGAAAAAGCCGGTCATGTATGTGGGCGGCGGCGCGATTACCGCCGCCTGTGAGAACGAACTGCGGGCGGTGGCGGAAAAACTCAACGTGCCGGTGGTCTCTTCATTAATGGGGCTGGGCGCGTTTCCGGGCACGCACCGCCAGGCGCTGGGGATGCTCGGGATGCACGGCACCTTCGAAGCGAACATGACGATGCACAATGCGGACGTTATTTTCGCGGTCGGCGTGCGCTTTGACGATCGCACCACCAACAATCTCGCGAAGTACTGCCCTGACGCCACCGTGCTGCATATCGATATCGACCCGACGTCTATCTCCAAAACCGTGGCGGCGGATGTGCCGATTGTCGGCGACGCGCGCCAGGTGCTGAACCAGATGCTGGAGCTGCTGGGTCAGGAAGAGAGTCAGCAGCCGCTGGACGATATTCGCGACTGGTGGCAGCACATTGAGCAGTGGCGCGCCCGTCAGTGTCTCAATTACGATCGCGAAAGCGGCAGCATTAAACCGCAGGCGGCCATCGAAACGATTTATCGTCTGACCAACGGCGATGCCTATGTGACCTCTGATGTGGGTCAGCACCAGATGTTCGCGGCGCTCTATTACACCTTTGATAAACCGCGCCGCTGGATCAACTCCGGCGGGCTCGGCACGATGGGCTTCGGCCTGCCGGCGGCGCTCGGCGTGAAGCTCGCGCTACCGGAAGAAACGGTCGTGTGCGTGACCGGCGACGGCAGTATCCAGATGAACATTCAGGAGCTTTCCACCGCGCTGCAATATGAACTGCCGGTGCTGGTGCTTAACCTCAACAACCGCTACCTGGGCATGGTGAAGCAGTGGCAGGATATGATCTACTCCGGCCGCCACTCGCAGTCCTATATGGAATCGCTGCCGGATTTCGTCAAACTGGCGGAGGCTTACGGGCACATTGGGATTTCCATCACCCGCCCGGAAGAGCTGGAAAGCAAACTCAGCGAGGCGCTGGAGCATGTGCGTAATAACCGGCTGGTGTTTGTCGATGTCACCGTGGACGGCACCGAGCACGTTTATCCGATGCAGGTTCGCGGCGGTGGAATGGATGAAATGTGGTTAAGCAAAACGGAGAGAACCTGATTATGCGCCGGATATTATCAGTATTGCTGGAAAACGAATCGGGCTCGTTGTCTCGTGTGATTGGGCTCTTCGCACAGCGCGGCTATAACATTGAAAGCCTGACCGTGGCGCCGACGGACGATCCGACGCTCTCCAGGATGACCATCCAGACCGTCGGTGACGAAAAAGTCCTTGAGCAGATCGAAAAGCAGCTGCATAAGCTGGTGGACGTGCTGCGCGTCAGCGAGCTGGGGCAGGGCGCGCATGTCGAGCGTGAGATCATGCTGGTGAAAATCCAGGCGAGCGGCTACGGGCGTGAAGAAGTCAAACGCAGCGCGGAGATTTTCCGCGGCCAGATTATCGACGTCACGCCGTCGCTCTACACCGTGCAGCTGGCGGGCACCAGCGAAAAGCTCGACGCGTTTCTCGCGAGCATTCGCGACGTGGCGAAAATTGTGGAAGTGGCGCGCTCCGGCGTGGTGGGCCTCTCCCGCGGCGAAAAGATCATGCGTTAATCGTATTACCTGCTTGTTATGCATCCGCCCGGCGCCTGCCGGGCTTTTTTTGCAGCGGGCGCGGCAGGCGCGCGCAAAAGCAGTTGCTCAGGGTACTATTCTGCGCTTAGATGTTAAGGATTTTAACTTATAACCCTTGAAAGGTTATGGAGTAACACTCTTGTTAAGGGGCAAACGTGAAACTGGATGAAATCGCGCGGCTGGCTGGCGTGTCGCGCACCACGGCGAGCTATGTCATTAATGGAAAAGCCCGGCAGTACCGTGTGAGTGATAAAACCGTTGAGAAAGTGATGGCGGTGGTGCGCGAGCATAACTACCACCCGAACGCCGTCGCCGCTGGCCTGCGCGCGGGAAGAACGCGCTCCATTGGCCTGGTGATCCCCGATCTTGAAAACACCAGTTATACCCGCATCGCCAACTACCTCGAGCGCCAGGCGCGTCAGCGCGGATACCAGCTTCTTATCGCGTGTTCCGAAGATCAGCCGGATAACGAAATGCGCTGTATTGAGCATCTGCTGCAGCGCCAGGTCGACGCCATTATTGTTTCCACCTCTTTACCGCCGGAGCACCCGTTTTATCAGCGCTGGGCGAACGACGCGTTTCCGATTGTCGCGCTGGACCGGGCGCTGGATCGCGAGCATTTTACCAGCGTCGTCGGCGCCGACCAGGATGACGCAGAGATGCTGGCGAGCGAGCTGCGCACGTTCCCGGCCGAAACCGTACTGTATCTCGGCGCGCTGCCGGAACTCTCGGTGAGCTTCCTGCGCGAGCAGGGTTTCCGCACCGCGTGGAAAGACGACCCTCGCGAAGTGCACTTCCTTTATGCCAACAGCTACGAGCGTGAAGCCGCCGCGGCGCTGTTTGAGAAGTGGCTGGAAACGCACCCGATGCCGCAGGCGCTGTTCACCACCTCTTTCGCCTTATTACAGGGCGTGATGGACGTGACGCTGAAGCGCGAAGGCCGACTGCCGTCGGAGCTCGCTATCGCGACGTTTGGCGATAACGAACTGCTCGATTTTCTGCAATGCCCGGTGCTCGCCGTGGCGCAGCGTCACCGCGATGTCGCGGAGCGCGTGCTGGAGCTGGTGCTGGCAAGCCTCGACGAGCCGCGCAAACCGCGGCCTGGCCTTACCCGCATCCGCCGTAATCTCTACCGTCGCGGCAGCTTAAGCCGCCGGTAATAGCGGGTGAAAAACGAGAAAAAGGCAGCTTCGGCTGCCTTTTCTTTTGATTCGGATAAATCCGGCGCCTTTTTACACATTCTGACACTCTTCCTTCTCATTGCGCAGAAACGATGCGGCGTATCGTATTAGTGGTAACCAATCATTTCTTATGTGTACATTTGTAACCATCACAAGCCATAAAATGACTGACAGAAGGGTTTTAATTTCAGGCGGTTCCCGAACGGCGGAGAAAAGCGAGCTAAACCACAGCTGACGCTGTTAACTCCAGGGCTTTTACCTTAAAATGCCGCTCGCGTCGCAAACTCAACACTTAGTCCTCTTCACCGATCGTATTAAGTGGTTTTTAACGGTCCTGTGTGTATTCGTCATTTTTCTTACAAATATTCATAGCGTTAATTTTGCCTCGTCAGGATGGCAGGGATTTTATTTGCCGCTTTCTCTTTGTCAGCGCCGAATCTTTTGTTGAAGGCTGCCCCGGTGCTGGCTTGACAAGCTTTTCCTCCGCTCCGTAAACTCCGGTGGGTGGGATTTTGTGGGATAAAGTGGTGAAAAAGGGCAGAGCTCAGTGAGGCTTTAATGTTTCGTGGCGCAACGTTGGTGAATCTCGACAGCAAAGGGCGGTTATCCGTTCCGACGCGCTATCGCGATTTGCTGAACGACGCCTCGTCCGGCCAGATGGTTTCCACCATCGATATTCACCATCCCTGCCTGTTGCTTTATACCCTGCCCGAATGGGTCATTATCGAACAAAAATTGTCGCGTCTGTCGAGCATGAACCCCGCAGAACGTCGCGTGCAGCGCCTGCTGCTGGGCCATGCCAGCGAATGCCAGATGGACAGCGCGGGCCGTCTTTTATTAGCACCCGTTTTACGGCAACACGCCGGATTGACCAAACAAGTGATGCTGGTCGGGCAGTTCAATAAATTTGAGCTGTGGGACGAAGTGACCTGGCATCAACAGGTCAGGGAAGACATCGACGCTGAGCAGTCATCTTCTGAAGTGTTGTCGGAGCGGCTGCAGGATTTGTCTTTATAAAATATGATGGAAAATTATAAACATACGACGGTGCTCCTGGACGAGGCCGTTAACGGCCTGAATATACGTCCAGACGGCATTTACATTGACGGCACCTTTGGCCGCGGCGGACACTCGCGTCTTATCCTCTCTCAACTGGGCGAACAAGGCCGTTTACTGGCGATCGATCGCGATCCGCAGGCGATCGCGGCGGCCGCCGCCATTGACGATCCGCGTTTTTCCATCATTCACGGCCCTTTCTCGGCGCTGGGCGACTATGTCCGCGAACGCGAATTACAGGGCAAAATCGACGGCATTCTTCTCGATCTCGGCGTTTCATCGCCGCAGCTTGACGACCCTGAGCGCGGCTTCTCCTTTATGCGCGACGGCCCGCTGGACATGCGCATGGATCCCACCCGTGGACAATCGGCCGCCGAATGGCTGCGCAACGCGGAAGAAGCGGATATCGCCTGGGTGCTGAAGACCTTCGGCGAAGAGCGCTTCGCAAAACGTATCGCGCGCGCCATCGTCGAGCGCAACCGCGAACTGCCCATGACCCGCACCAAAGAGCTGGCGGAGGTCGTGGCCGCCGCGACGCCGGTCAAAGATAAGTTCAAACATCCCGCCACCCGCACTTTCCAGGCGGTACGCATCTGGGTGAACAGCGAACTTGAAGAGATTGAGCAGGCGCTGAAAGGCGCGGTAGAGGTACTGGCGCCGGGCGGACGCCTTTCGGTTATCAGCTTCCACTCGCTGGAAGATCGCCTGGTGAAACGTTTTATGCGCGAGCAGAGCCGCGGGCCGCAGGTACCGGCAGGACTGCCGATGACCGAAGCGCAGTTACAGAAGCTCGGCGGTCGCGATCTGCGCGCGCTGGGCAAAATGATGCCGGGCGAGGCGGAAGTGGCTGAGAACCCGCGCGCGCGCAGCTCCGTATTACGTGTCGCCGAGAGGACGGGCGCATGATAAGCCGGGTGACAGAGACCTTAAGCAAAGTAACCGGATCGCTTAGCAGCACGGAACGCCATGCGCTGCCTGCTGTGATCGGCGGCGATCTTCTGCGCTACGGGAAACTGCCGCTCTGTCTGTTTATCGCCATTATCGTGACCGCGATTTTCGTGGTCACTACCGCGCACCACACTCGCCTGCTCACCGCGCAGCGCGAGCAGCTGGTGCTGGAACGCGATGCGCTGGATATCGAATGGCGCAACCTGATCCTTGAAGAAAACGCGCTCGGCGATCACAGCCGGGTTGAACGGGTCGCAACGGAAAAGCTGCAAATGCAGCATGTCGATCCTTCGCAGGAAAATATTGTGGTGCAGAAATAAGGACTGACCAGGCGAATGAAAGCAGCAGCAAAGACGCTTAAACCAAAACGTCAGGAAGAACAGGCCAACTTTATCAGTTGGCGTTTTGCGTTGCTCTGCGGCTGCATTTTGCTGGCTCTGGCGTTTCTGCTGGCGCGCGTCGCCTGGTTGCAGATTATCGACCCGGACATGCTGGTGCGTCAGGGCGATATGCGCTCGCTGCGCGTGCAGGAAGTCTCCACCGCGCGCGGCATGATAACCGACCGCTCCGGCCGACCGCTCGCGGTCAGCGTGCCGGTAAAAGCGATCTGGGCCGATCCGAAAGAGCTGCACGACGCGGGCGGCATCACGCTCGATAACCGCTGGAAGGCGCTCTCCGACGCGCTGAAAATCCCGCTCGATCAGCTCGCCGCGCGCGTTAACGCCAACCCGAAAGGCCGCTTTATTTACCTTGCGCGTCAGGTAAACCCTGATATCGGCGACTACATCAAAAAGCTCAAGCTCCCTGGCATCCATCTGCGTGAAGAGTCGCGCCGTTACTATCCTTCCGGCGCAGTGACCGCTCACCTCATCGGCTTTACCAACGTCGACAGCCAGGGGATCGAGGGCGTCGAAAAAAGCTTTGATAAATGGCTCACCGGCCAGCCCGGCGAGCGTATCGTGCGTAAAGACCGCTATGGCCGCGTCATTGAGGATATCTCCTCGACCGACAGCCAGGCGGCGCACAACCTGGCGCTCAGCATCGACGAACGTCTCCAGGCGCTGGTTTACCGCGAGCTTAACAACGCCGTGGCGTTTAACAAGGCGGAATCCGGCAGCGCCGTGCTGGTGGATGTGAATACCGGCGAAGTGCTGGCGATGGCCAACAGCCCGTCCTATAACCCGAACAACATCACCGGTACGCCGAAAGACGTGATGCGTAACCGCACCATTACCGACGTTTTCGAACCGGGTTCTACCGTGAAACCGATGGTGGTGATGACGGCGCTGCAGCGCGGCGTGGTGCAGGAAAATACGGTGCTTAACACCGTGCCGTACCGCATTAATGGTCACGAAATTAAAGACGTCGCCCGCTACAGCGAGCTGACGCTCACCGGGGTGTTACAGAAGTCGAGTAACGTCGGGGTTTCCAAACTGGCGTTAGCGATGCCCTCCTCAGCGTTAGTAGATACTTACTCACGCTTTGGACTCGGAAAGTCGACCAATCTGGGGCTGGTCGGAGAACGCAGTGGCTTATTTCCACAAAAACAACGGTGGTCTGACATAGAGAGGGCCACCTTCTCATTCGGCTACGGGCTAATGGTAACCCCGTTACAGTTAGCGCGAGTCTACGCGACCATCGGCAGCTACGGCGTCTACCGCCCGCTGTCGATTACTAAAGTCGATCCGCCCGTGCCGGGCGAGCGCATTTTCCCGGAATCTATCGTGCGCACCGTGGTGCATATGATGGAAAGCGTGGCGCTGCCTGGCGGCGGCGGCGTGAAGGCGGCCATCAAGGGCTACCGCATTGCGATTAAAACCGGTACGGCGAAAAAAGTCGGGCCGGACGGGCGATACATCAACAAATACATTGCTTACACCGCAGGCGTTGCACCTGCCAGCAATCCGCGTTTCGCGCTGGTGGTGGTGATTAACGATCCGCAGGCGGGCAAATACTACGGCGGCGCCGTTTCCGCGCCGGTCTTCGGTGCCATCATGGGCGGCGTGCTGCGCACCATGAACATCGAGCCGGACGCGCTGACAACGGGCGAAAAAAGTGAATTCGTAATTAATCGAGAAGAGGGAACAGGTGGCAGATCGTAATTTGCGCGACCTTCTCGCTCCGTGGGTGGCTGGTCTGCCTGCGCGAGCTCTGCGGGAGATGACCCTGGACAGCCGCGTGGCGGCAGCGGGGGATCTCTTTGTGGCGGTGGTCGGTCATCAGGCGGACGGGCGTCGGTATATCCCGCAGGCGATAGCGCAAGGTGTAGCTGCCATCGTCGCCGAAGCGAAAGGCGAGGCGACGGACGGCGAAGTCCGTGAAATCCACGGCGTGCCGGTTATCTATTTAAGCCAGCTTAACGAGCGTCTCTCGGCGCTGGCGGGGCGTTTTTATGGTGAGCCATCCGATCGTCTGCGTCTGATTGGCGTGACGGGCACCAACGGCAAAACCACCACCACGCAGCTTATCGCGCAGTGGTGTCAGCGGCTTGGCGAAACCAGCGCCGTGATGGGCACGGTAGGCAACGGGCTGCTGGGTAAAGTGATCCCGGCGGAAAACACCACGGGCTCGGCGGTGGACGTTCAGCATGTGCTGTCAGGGCTCGCCGCGCAGGGCGCGACCGTGGCCGCGATGGAAGTTTCTTCCCACGGGCTGGTACAGCATCGCGTGGCGGCGCTGAAGTTCGCCGCCACGGTATTTACCAATTTAAGCCGCGATCATCTCGACTATCACGGCGATATGGAACATTACGAAGCGGCGAAATGGCTGCTGTTTTCCGCGCACCATTACGGGCAGGCGGTGATCAACGCCGATGATGAGGTGGGCCGCCGGTGGCTGGCGAAGCTGCCGGACGCCGTCGCAGTGTCGATGGAAAACAACATTAATCCAGACTGTCACGGCCGCTGGCTGCGCGCGGATGCGGTGGAGTATCACGACCGCGGCGCGACGCTGCGCTTTAGCTCCTCCTGGGGCGATGGCGAAATTGAAAGCCGCCTGATGGGAGCGTTTAACGTCAGCAACCTGTTGCTGGCGCTCGGCACGCTGCTGGCGCTCGGTTACCCGCTCGCCGCGTTGCTTGAAAGCGCGCCGCGCCTCCAGCCGGTCAATGGCCGCATGGAAGTGTTCAGCGCGCCGGGCAAACCAACCGTGGTGGTCGATTACGCCCACACGCCGGACGCGCTCGAAAAAGCATTGCAGGCCGCGCGTCTGCACTGCGCGGGCAAGCTCTGGTGTGTGTTCGGCTGCGGCGGCGATCGCGATAAAGGCAAACGCCCGCTGATGGGCGCGATTGCCGAGCAATTCGCCGATGTCGTGGTGGTCACTGATGACAACCCGCGCACCGAAGATCCGAAGGCGATCATCGCCGATATCCTGACCGGTATGCTGGATGCGGGCCGCGCGCGGGTCGTTGAAGGCCGCGCCGAAGCCGTAACCAACGCTATTATGCAGGCGGCGGAAAACGACGTCGTGCTGCTGGCGGGCAAAGGCCATGAGGATTACCAGATTGTCGGCACCCGCCGACTTGATTATTCCGACCGCGTCACCGCGGCGCGTCTGCTGGGAGCAGTGGCATGATTCGCGTATCTCTGAGCCAGCTTGCCGTCATTCTGAAAGGCGAGCTGCACGGCGCCGATGCTGATATCGACGCGGTAACGACCGACACCCGCAAACTGACGCCAGGCTGCCTGTTTGTGGCGCTGAAAGGCGAGCGTTTCGACGCGCACGATTTTGCAGGCCAGGCGCAGGCGGGCGGCGCGGGCGCGCTGCTGGTAAGCCGCAAGCTGGATATCGACCTGCCGCAACTGGTGGTCGCCGACACGCGTTTGGCGTTTGGCGAACTGGCGGCGTGGGTCAGACAACAGGTGCCCGCGCGCGTAGTCGCGCTGACGGGATCTTCCGGCAAAACCTCGGTGAAAGAGATGACCGCCGCCATTCTTGGCGAGTGCGGCAACACGCTTTACACCGCAGGCAACCTGAATAATGACATCGGCGTACCGATGACGCTGCTGCGCCTCACGCCGGAGCATGAGTACGCGGTAATTGAGCTTGGCGCGAACCATCAGGGCGAAATCGCCTGGACCGTGAGCCTGACTCGCCCGGAAGCCGCGCTGGTTAACAACCTGGCGGCGGCGCATCTGGAAGGTTTCGGCTCGCTCGCGGGCGTGGCAAAAGCCAAAGGCGAGATCTTCACTGGCTTGCCGGCAAACGGCATCGCGATTCTGAACGCTGATAATAACGACTGGCTGAACTGGCAGAGCGTCATTGGCGATCGCAAGGTCTGGCGCTTCTCGCCGAATCTCGACACCAGCGATTTCAGCGCCACCAATATCCATATCACCAGCCACGGCACCGAATTTACGCTGCGTACGCCAACGGGCGACGTGGATGTTCTGCTGCCGCTGCCAGGGCGTCACAATATCGCCAACGCGCTCGCGGCTTCGGCGCTGTCGATGGCCGTCGGCGCGCCGCTTGAGGCGATTAAAGCCGGGCTTGCGAAGCTTAAAGCAGTGCCAGGACGTCTGTTCCCGGTGCATCTCGGCGAAAACCAGCTGCTGCTGGATGACAGCTACAACGCCAACGTCGGTTCCATGACCGCGGCCGCGCAGGTGCTCTCTGAAATGCCGGGCTACCGCGTGATGGTGGTGGGCGACATGGCGGAGCTCGGCGATGAAGCCGAAGCGTGCCATCAGCAGGTGGGCGAAGCGGCGAAAGCAGCAGGCATCGATAAAGTCCTGAGCGTCGGCACGCTCAGCGAAGGCATCAGCCGCGCCAGCGGCGTGGGCGAACATTTCCGCGATAAGCAGGCCGTGATTGCGCGCCTGAAGACGCTTATCAACGAGCATTCCATCATTACCCTTTTAGTGAAAGGTTCACGTAGTGCCGCCATGGAAGAGGTGGTGCGCGCATTACAGGAGAACAGGACATGTTAGTGTGGCTGGCCGAGCATCTGGTCAAATATTATTCCGGCTTTAACGTCTTTTCGTATCTGACGTTTCGCGCCATCGTCAGCCTGCTGACCGCGCTGTTTATCTCCTTATGGATGGGGCCGCGCCTGATCGCGCATTTACAGAAGCTTTCTTTCGGGCAGGTTGTGCGTAACGACGGCCCGGAGTCGCATTTCAGCAAACGCGGTACGCCGACCATGGGCGGCATCATGATCCTCACCTCTATTGTGGTGTCGGTGCTGCTGTGGGCTTATCCGTCGAACCCGTATGTCTGGTGCGTGCTGTTTGTGCTGGTCGGTTACGGCGCGGTGGGCTTCGTTGACGATTACCGCAAAGTGGTGCGTAAAGACACCAAAGGCCTGATCGCCCGCTGGAAGTATTTCTGGATGTCTGTGATTGCCCTGACGGTGGCGTTTGCGCTCTACATTACCGGTAAAGGCACGCCTGCGACGGAGCTGGTGGTGCCGTTCTTTAAAGACGTGATGCCGCAGCTCGGCATTTTCTATGTGCTGCTCGCCTATTTCGTGATTGTCGGCACCGGCAACGCGGTAAACCTGACCGACGGTCTGGACGGCCTCGCCATTATGCCCACCGTGCTGGTGGCGGGCGGTTTCGCGCTGGTGGCGTGGGCGACAGGTAACATGAATTTCGCAAGCTATCTGCATATCCCGTATCTGCGTCACGCGGGTGAACTGGTGATTGTCTGCACCGCGATTGTCGGCGCGGGCCTCGGCTTTTTATGGTTCAACACCTATCCGGCGCAGGTCTTCATGGGCGATGTCGGCTCGCTGGCGTTAGGCGGCGCGCTCGGCATTATCGCCGTGCTGCTGCGTCAGGAGTTCCTGCTGGTGATTATGGGCGGCGTTTTCGTGGTGGAAACCCTGTCGGTCATTCTGCAGGTCGGCTCCTTTAAGCTGCGCGGACAGCGCATTTTCCGCATGGCGCCTATTCATCATCACTATGAACTGAAAGGCTGGCCGGAGCCGCGCGTGATTGTGCGCTTCTGGGTGATTTCGCTGATGCTGGTGCTGATTGGCCTGGCTACGCTTAAGGTACGTTAAACATGGCAGATTATCAGGGTAAAAAAGTCGTCATCATCGGGCTTGGGTTAACCGGCCTTTCCTGCGTGGACTTTTTCCTGGCGCGCGGCGTGACGCCGCGCGTGATGGATACCCGAATCTCCCCGCCGGGGCTGGATAAGCTGCCGGAAGAGGTGGAGCGCCATCTCGGCTCGCTCAACGAAACCTGGCTGATGAACGCCGATCTGATCGTCGCAAGCCCCGGCATCGCCCTCGCGCATCCGGCGTTGAGCGCGGCGGCGGACGCGGGCGTTGAGATCGTCGGCGATATCGAACTGTTTTGCCGCGAAGCGCAGGCGCCGATCGTCGCCATTACCGGTTCGAACGGTAAGAGCACCGTGACGACGCTGGTCGGCGAAATGGCGAAAGCGGCGGGTGTTAATGTGGGCGTCGGCGGCAATATCGGCCTGCCCGCGCTGATGCTGCTGGAAGAGGGGCGCGAGCTCTATGTCCTTGAGCTTTCCAGCTTCCAGCTCGAAACCACGTTTAGCCTGAAGGCCGCCGCCGCGACCATTCTTAACGTCACCGAAGATCATATGGATCGCTATCCGCTCGGGTTGCAGCAGTATCGTGCGGCGAAGTTACGGATTTATGAAAACGCGACGGTGTGCGTGGTGAACGCCGACGACGCGCTGACCATGCCGGTTCGCGGCGCCGACGAGCGCTGCGTGAGCTTCGGCATCGATGTCGGGGATTATCACCTTAACCGCCAGCAGGGGGAAATCTGGCTGCGCGTGCGGGGCGAGAAAGTCCTCAACGTGAAAGAGATGAAGCTCGTTGGCCAGCATAACTACACCAACGCCCTGGCGGCGCTGGCGCTGGCGGATGCCGCGGGCCTGCCGCGCGCCAGCAGCCTGAAAGCGCTGACGACGTTTGGCGGCCTGGCGCACCGTTTCCAGCTCGCTTACGAGCATAACGGCGTGCGCTGGATTAACGATTCCAAAGCGACCAACGTCGGCAGCACCGAGGCGGCGCTTAACGGCCTGCATCTCGACGGCACGCTGCACTTGCTGCTGGGCGGCGACGGCAAATCCGCCGATTTCTCGCCGCTCGCGCACTATCTGACGGGCGATCGCGTGCGTCTCTATTGCTTTGGCCGCGACGGCGACGCCCTGGCGGCGCTGCGCCCTGACGTTTCCGAGCGCATGGAAACCATGGAAGAGGCGATGAAAGTCATCGCCGGACGCGTGAAGCCCGGCGATATGGTCTTGCTCTCGCCCGCCTGCGCGAGCCTCGATCAGTTTAAAAACTTCGAACAGCGCGGGGATGTCTTTACGCGTCTTGCGAAGGAGCTTGGCTGATGCGCGTATCGCTTCCACGCCTTCGCCTGCCGCGTTTCCCCGGTATGGGCATTCTCGCCTGGCTTTTCCGGGCGGTTCGCGGCTGGGTGATGGGCTCGCGCGAGAAAGACACCACCAGTCTGGTGATGTACGACCGCACGCTGCTCTGGCTGACGCTGGGGCTGGCGGCGATTGGTTTTATCATGGTGACGTCGGCGTCGATGCCGGTAGGCCAGCGCCTGGCGAACGATCCGTTCCTGTTCGCCAAACGTGACGGCATCTACCTGCTGCTGGCGTTTGGCCTGGCGCTGATTACGCTGCGCCTGCCGATGGAATTCTGGCAGCGCCACAGCGCGGCGATGCTTATCGCCTCGATTGTGATGCTGCTGATCGTGCTGGTGGTGGGCAGTTCGGTGAACGGCGCGTCGCGCTGGATTGCGCTCGGCCCGCTGCGTATTCAGCCGGCGGAATTCTCCAAGCTGTCGCTCTTTTGTTATCTGTCGAACTACCTGGTGCGTAAGGTCGATGAGGTGCGCAACAACCTGCGCGGCTTCTTAAAACCGATGGGCGTGATTCTGGTGATGGCGGTGCTGCTGCTGGCGCAGCCTGACCTCGGTACGGTGGTGGTGCTGTTCGTGACGACCCTTGCGATGCTTTTTCTCGCGGGCGCTAAGCTGTGGCAGTTTATCGCGATTATCGGCATGGGCATTTCGGCGGTCGTGCTGCTGATCCTCGCGGAGCCTTATCGTATTCGCCGCGTAACGTCGTTCTGGAACCCGTGGGAAGATCCCTTCGGCAGCGGCTACCAGTTGACCCAGTCGCTGATGGCGTTTGGTCGCGGCGAGTTGTGGGGGCAGGGGCTCGGGAATTCGGTGCAAAAACTGGAGTATTTACCCGAAGCGCATACCGACTTCATCTTCTCCATTATTGGGGAAGAACTGGGATATATCGGTGTGGTACTGGCGCTTTTGATGGTATTCTTCGTGGCTTTTCGCGCCATGTCGATAGGGCGTCGCGCGCTGGAAACCGATCAGCGTTTCGCGGGCTTTTTAGCCTGTTCTATCGGTATCTGGTTTAGTTTCCAGGCGCTGGTTAACGTCGGCGCGGCGGCGGGTATGCTGCCGACCAAAGGCCTGACGCTGCCGCTTATCAGTTACGGCGGTTCGAGCCTGCTGATTATGTCGACGGCGATTATGTTGTTGTTGCGCATAGATTATGAAACGCGTCTGGAAAAAGCCCAGGCGTTTACACGAGGTTCACGATGAGTGGTCAACCAAAGCGGCTGATGGTGATGGCGGGCGGAACGGGCGGACACGTCTTTCCAGGCCTTGCAGTAGCGCACCATCTGATGGCGCAGGGATGGCAGGTTCGCTGGCTGGGGACTGCCGATCGCATGGAGGCCGACCTGGTGCCGAAAAACGGCATTGAGATCGATTTTATTCGGATCTCCGGCCTGCGTGGTAAGGGCCTGAAAGCGCTGGCGCTGGCGCCGGTGCGTATTTTTAACGCCTGGCGTCAGGCGCGGGCGATCATGAAGCGTTTTAAGCCCGATGTCGTACTGGGTATGGGCGGCTATGTATCCGGCCCTGGCGGGCTGGCGGCGTGGTCGCTGGGTATTCCTGTCGTGCTGCATGAGCAGAACGGCATCGCGGGGCTGACCAACAAATGGCTCGCGAAAATCGCAAGCCGCGTGATGCAGGCGTTCCCCGGCGCATTTCCGAACGCGGAAGTGGTGGGCAACCCGGTACGCACCGATGTGCTGGCGCTGCCGCTGCCGCAAGCGCGGCTGACGGGGCGTGAAGGCCCGGTTCGCGTGCTGGTGGTCGGCGGCTCGCAGGGCGCGCGCGTATTGAACCAGACGATGCCGCAGGTGGCGGCGCGTCTGGGCGATGTAGTGACTATCTGGCATCAGAGCGGTAAGGGCGCGCTGGCGGAGGTTCAGCAGGCGTATGCCGCTGCCGGCCAGCCGCAGCATAAAGTGACCGAATTTATCGATGACATGGCGGCAGCCTACGCGTGGGCTGATGTGGTGGTATGCCGCTCCGGCGCGCTGACGGTGAGCGAAATCGCCGCCGCCGGTCTGCCGGCGCTGTTTGTGCCGTTCCAGCATAAAGACCGGCAGCAATACTGGAATGCGCTGCCGCTTGAGAAAGCGGGCGCGGCGAAGATTCTGGAGCAGCCGCAGTTTACCGTTGAGGCGGTGAGCGAGACGCTGGAGGGATGGGATCGCGCCACGTTGCTCGATATGGCTGAGCGCGCGCGCGCGGCCGCCATTCCCGACGCGACCGAAAGGGTCGCAGATGAAGTACGCGCGGTCGCCCGCGCGTGACGATTGCGGATACTGTTTGTTCCGCGTGATTGATGATGTTATGGCGTTTGCCAAAGGCTTTTAAAGAATGAATACACAACAACTGGCGAAACTGCGTTCTATCGTGCCCGAGATGCGTCGCGTCCGGCACATTCACTTCGTTGGCATCGGCGGCGCCGGTATGGGCGGCATTGCGGAAGTGCTGGCGAACGAAGGCTACCAGATCAGCGGGTCCGATCTGGCGCCGAACGCTGTCACGCAGCAGTTGACGGCGCTGGGCGCCACTATTTATTTCAACCACCGTCCGGAAAACGTCCTGGACGCCAGCGTGGTTGTCGTATCCAGCGCGATTTCTGCGGATAACCCGGAGATCGTCGCGGCTCATGAGGCCCGTATTCCCGTTATCCGCCGCGCCGAGATGCTGGCGGAGCTGATGCGTTTTCGTCACGGCATCGCCGTGGCAGGTACGCATGGCAAAACGACGACGACCGCGATGGTATCGAGCATTTATGCCGAAGCGGGTCTCGACCCGACGTTCGTCAACGGCGGTCTGGTGAAAGCGGCGGGCACGCACGCGCGCCTTGGCAACAGCCGTTATCTGATTGCCGAAGCCGACGAAAGCGACGCGTCGTTCCTGCATTTGCAGCCGATGGTCGCGATTGTGACCAATATCGAAGCCGACCATATGGACACTTACCATGGCGACTTTGAGAACCTGAAGCAGACGTTTATTAACTTCCTGCACAACCTGCCGTTTTATGGCCGTGCGGTGATGTGCGTTGACGATCCGGTGATCCGCGAGCTGCTGCCGCGCGTCGGGCGTCAAATTACCACTTATGGTTTCAGCGAAGATGCCGATGTACGTGTGGAAAATTATCGCCAGACCGGCGCGCAGGGCCATTTCACCCTGGTGCGTCAGGACAAGCCGGAACTGCGCGTGACGCTGAACGCGCCGGGCCGCCATAACGCGCTGAACGCCGCGGCGGCAGTGTCCGTAGCGACGGAAGAGGGGATTGAAGACGAGGCCATTCTGCGCGCGCTGGAAAGCTTCCAGGGCACCGGGCGTCGTTTTGACTTCCTGGGCGAGTTTCCGCTGGCAAACGTCAATGGTAAATCCGGCACGGCGATGCTGGTGGATGACTATGGCCACCACCCGACTGAAGTGGATGCGACCGTGCGCGCAGCCCGCGCAGGCTGGCCGGAGAAAAATCTGGTCATGATTTTCCAGCCGCACCGCTACACCCGTACGCGCGATCTGTATGACGATTTCGCCAACGTGCTGTCGCAGGTCGATGTGCTGCTGATGCTGGATGTCTATCCGGCGGGGGAAGCGCCGATCCCGGGCGCTGACAGCCGCTCGCTGTGCCGCACTATTCGCGCGCGCGGCAAAGTGGATCCGATTCTGGTCTCCGATCCGGCGCAGGTCGCCGCGATGCTGGCGCCGGTACTGTCGGGCAACGATTTGATTCTGGTTCAGGGCGCGGGCAATATCGGTAAAATCGCGCGCCAGCTGGCGGAAGCGAAGCTGCAACCTGAGGAGAACGCGCATGGCTGAGAAAATCGCCGTACTGCTGGGCGGTAGCTCGGCGGAACGTGAGGTCTCCCTGCAATCCGGCAGCGCGGTACTCGCCGGCCTGAAAGAGGCGGGCGTTGACGCGCACGCCGTCGATCCGCGCGATGTGTGCGTAACTACGCTCAAAGAAGAAGGGTTCGATAAAATCTTTATCGCGCTGCATGGTCGCGGCGGCGAAGATGGCACGCTGCAAGGTACGCTGGAGTATCTCGGCCTGCCTTATACCGGCAGCGGCGTGATGGCATCGGCGATTACCATGGATAAACTGCGCACCAAACTGCTCTGGCAGGGCGCTGGGCTGCCTGTGGCGCCCTGGGTGGCGCTGGATCGCCGCGACATCCGTGGCGGCCTTAGCGAGTCGCTGAGCGCGCGTATCGCGGCGTTAGGTCTGCCGGTTATCGTGAAGCCGAGCCGCGAAGGGTCAAGCGTCGGCATGTCGAAAGTCGACAGCGCGCAGGCGTTACTGCCCGCGCTCGAACTGGCGTTTGAACACGACAGCGAAGTGCTGGTGGAAAAATGGCTGAGCGGCCCGGAATTTACCGTGGCTATCCTTGGCGATGAGATCCTGCCTTCGATTCGCATCCAGCCTGCCGGCGTGTTTTATGACTACGAGGCGAAGTATCTTTCGGACGAGACGCAATATTTTTGTCCGGCAGGCATTGATGCCGAACGTGAGCAGGCGCTACAGGCGCTGGTGCTGGAAGCGTGGCGTGTGCTGGGCTGCCGGGGCTGGGGCCGCGTGGACGTGATGCAGGACAGCGACGGCGAGTTTTACCTGCTTGAGGTGAATACGGCGCCTGGCATGACCAGCCATAGCCTGGTGCCGATGGCGGCGCGTCAGGCGGGCATGAGCTTCTCACAGCTGGTGGTGCGTATTCTGGAGCTGGCGAACTGATATGTCGCAGGCTGCGCTGAACACGAAAAATCGTCCTGAAGAAAATACGGTTTCGCGCCGTAATAATGGGACCCGTCTTGCAGGCATCGTCTTTCTGCTGGCGGTCGTGTTAACCGTGATATTCGGCGGCTGGATGGTGCTGGGGTGGATGGAAGACGCCCAGCGCCTGCCGCTGTCAAAGCTGGTGGTAACGGGCGAGCGCCATTACACCCGCAACGATGATATTCGTCAGTCCATCCTGGCGCTGGGCGCGCCGGGCACGTTTATGACGCAGGACGTGAATATCATCCAGAATCAGATAGAACGTTTGCCGTGGATCAAGCAGGCAAGCGTAAGAAAGCAATGGCCGGACGAATTGAAGATTCATCTGGTTGAATATGTGCCGATAGCACGCTGGAATGACCAGCACATGATCGACACCGACGGTACGGCCTTCAGCGTGCCGTCCGATCGCGCCAGTAAGCAGGTTTTGCCGTTACTGTACGGCCCGGAAGGCAGCGAGAACGAAGTGCTGCAGGGTTACCGGTCGATGGGACAGGTGCTGGCGAAAGATAAATTTACACTGAAGGAAGCGGCGATGACCGCGCGTCGCTCCTGGCAGGTGACGTTGAGCAATAATATTAAGCTCAATCTCGGTCGGGATGACACAATGAAACGCCTGGAACGCTTTGTGGAGCTGTACCCGGTTCTGCAACAGCAAGCGCAAACTGACAATAAGCGGATAAGCTATGTCGATTTACGCTATGACTCCGGCGCGGCGGTCGGCTGGGAGCCGGCCCCCACAGAGGAAATTAATCAGCAACAGAATCAGGCACAGGCAGAGCAACAATGATTAAGGCGACGGACAGAAAACTGGTAGTTGGACTGGAGATTGGCACTGCGAAGGTCGCCGCTTTGGTAGGGGAAGTTCTGCCCGACGGTATGATCAATATCATTGGCGTGGGAAGCTGTCCGTCCCGCGGGATGGATAAAGGCGGCGTTAACGATCTGGAATCGGTGGTGAAGTGCGTTCAGCGCGCTATAGACCAGGCCGAGCTGATGGCGGATTGCCAGATCTCTTCCGTCTACTTGGCGCTTTCCGGCAAGCATATTAGCTGCCAGAACGAAATCGGCATGGTGCCGATCTCTGAAGAGGAAGTGACGCAGGAAGATGTTGAAAATGTTGTCCATACCGCAAAATCAGTACGCGTACGCGATGAACATCGCGTATTGCATGTGATTCCGCAGGAATACGCTATTGATTACCAGGAAGGGATTAAAAACCCGGTAGGGTTATCCGGCGTTCGCATGCAGGCGAAAGTGCATTTAATCACCTGCCACAATGACATGGCGAAAAACATCGTCAAGGCGGTGGAACGTTGCGGTCTGAAAGTTGACCAACTTATTTTCGCGGGCCTGGCCTCCAGCTACTCCGTGTTAACGGAAGACGAGCGTGAGCTGGGCGTCTGCGTGGTGGATATCGGCGGTGGTACAATGGATATCGCCGTTTATACCGGCGGCGCGCTGCGTCACACTAAAGTGATTCCGTATGCCGGGAACGTGGTCACCAGCGATATCGCTTATGCCTTCGGCACGCCGCCGAGCGATGCCGAGGCGATTAAAGTGCGCCACGGCTGCGCGCTGGGGTCGCTGGTCGGTAAAGACGAGAGCGTCGAGGTGCCGAGCGTGGGCGGGCGTCCGCCGCGCAGCCTCCAGCGTCAGACGCTGGCGGAAGTGATTGAGCCGCGTTATACCGAGCTGCTTAATCTGGTAAACGAAGAAATTTTGCAGTTGCAGGAGCAGCTTCGCCAGCAGGGCGTGAAACATCATCTTGCGGCGGGGATTGTATTAACCGGCGGCGCGGCGCAAATTGAAGGTCTGGCGGCGTGCGCGCAGCGGGTGTTCCATACGCAGGTGCGTATTGGACAGCCCTTAAATATTACTGGCCTTACCGATTACGCCCAGGAGCCCTACTACTCCACGGCGGTGGGTTTACTGCATTATGGTAAAGAATCGCATCTCAGCGGTGAGGCGGAAGTGGAAAAACGAACCTCAGTCGGCTCGTGGATCAAACGGATCAACAGCTGGCTGCGAAAAGAGTTTTAATTTTTTTCAGAGACCGGACAAAATTAGCGGTCTCAGGCGAAAGGCACAAAACGGAGAGACATTATGTTTGAACCTATGGAACTGACCAACGACGCGGTGATTAAAGTCATCGGCGTCGGTGGCGGCGGCGGTAATGCCGTAGAACATATGGTGCGCGAGCGCATCGAAGGTGTTGAGTTCTTCGCAGTCAACACCGATGCCCAGGCGCTGCGTAAAACCGCAGTCGGCCAGACCATTCAGATTGGTAGCGGCATCACTAAAGGTCTGGGTGCTGGCGCAAACCCGGAAGTCGGTCGTAACGCTGCGGAAGAAGACCGCGAAGCGCTGCGTGCCGCATTAGATGGCGCTGACATGGTGTTTATCGCAGCCGGTATGGGCGGCGGTACGGGTACTGGCGCTGCGCCGGTTGTGGCTGAAGTGGCGAAAGACCTCGGCATCCTGACCGTTGCTGTCGTGACCAAGCCGTTCAATTTCGAAGGCAAAAAGCGTATGGCTTTTGCCGAACAGGGTATTGCCGAGCTCTCCCGTCATGTCGACTCCCTGATTACCATTCCTAACGACAAACTGCTGAAAGTACTGGGTCGTGGGATCTCTCTGCTGGACGCGTTCGGCGCGGCCAACGACGTGCTGAAAGGCGCGGTGCAGGGTATCGCCGAACTGATTACGCGTCCGGGCCTGATGAACGTCGACTTTGCGGATGTGCGCACCGTGATGTCTGAAATGGGTTACGCCATGATGGGCTCCGGTGTCGCAAGCGGCGAAGACCGTGCGGAAGAAGCCGCAGAAATGGCGATCTCCAGCCCGCTGCTGGAAGATATCGACCTCTCCGGCGCGCGCGGCGTTCTGGTCAACATCACGGCGGGCTTCGACCTGCGTCTTGATGAGTTCGAAACCGTGGGTAACACTATCCGCGCCTTCGCATCGGATAACGCCACCGTGGTTATCGGTACGTCTCTCGACCCGGATATGAACGACGAACTGCGCGTAACGGTAGTTGCGACCGGTATCGGCATGGATAAGCGTCCGGAAATCACTCTGGTGACCAACAAACAGACGCAGCAGCCGGCAATGGATCGTTATCAGCAGCACGGTATGGCGCCGCTGACCCAGGAGCAGAAACCGGCTTCTAAAGTGGTTAACGACCCGACGCCGCAGACGGCGAAAGAGCCAGATTATCTGGATATTCCGGCGTTTCTGCGTAAGCAGGCTGATTAAGAATAAGCCGGAAGTTGGGCTGATGCGCTCTTTGTGCTAAAATGCCCCACCGGTTGTGATGTACACTATCGGTAAGGTGAATTATTTGGCGAGATTATACGATGATCAAACAAAGGACTCTTAAACGTATCGTTCAGGCGACTGGTGTCGGTTTACATACCGGCAAAAAAGTCACCCTGACGCTGCGCCCTGCGCCGGCAAATACCGGGGTCATCTATCGTCGCACCGACTTGAATCCTCCGGTAGATTTCCCGGCCGATGCCAAATCTGTGCGTGATACCATGCTCTGTACTTGCCTGGTCAATGAGCATGATGTGCGGATTTCTACCGTCGAGCACCTGAACGCCGCGCTGGCGGGTCTTGGTATCGACAACATCATCGTCGAAGTGGACGCGCCTGAAATCCCGATTATGGATGGCAGCGCCGCGCCGTTCGTTTACCTGCTGGTTGATGCAGGTATCGATGAGCTGAACGTAGCGAAGAAATTCGTGCGCATTAAAGAAACCGTGCGCGTTGAGGATGGCGATAAGTGGGCGGAATTTAAACCGTATAACGGTTTTTCGCTGGACTTCACAATCGACTTCAACCACCCGGCCATTGATGCGAGCAATCAGCGCTACTGCATGAATTTCTCTGCAGATGCGTTTATGCGCCAGATCAGTCGTGCCCGTACTTTCGGTTTCATGCGTGATATCGAATATCTGCAGTCCCGCGGTTTGTGCCTGGGCGGCAGCTTCGATTGTGCCATCGTTGTTGACGATTATCGCGTATTGAACGAAGACGGCCTGCGTTTTGAAGATGAATTCGTTCGTCACAAAATGCTGGACGCGATTGGCGACCTGTTCATGTGTGGCCACAACATTATCGGCGCGTTTACCGCCTATAAATCTGGTCATGCGCTGAACAACAAATTGCTGCAGGCGGTTCTTGCTAAGCAAGAAGCCTGGGAATATGTCACCTATGAAGACGAGGCTGAACTGCCTCTGGCTTTCAAAGCCCCTTCGCTGGTGCTGGCGTAACAGCATAGTCTGACTAAAGACGACTGGTAGACCAGGTACTCTCTCCGGCCTGTGTTCACCAGTCGTTTTTTATTGTTCTTAAACAGCCATTTTTCTCTTCGCCTTTTATCCTGCTTTACCATCTCCCTGCTGATGATTAACTGCTGGTTTCTTGTGCGGATTGCGTAAGGTATCGCAGCGATACTGCTGCCGCTTCGCGGGAATGATGGTAATATTTATGCCCTTATTAACAGACAACATAACGCGGGCGCAGGCCGGCGTTATCCGGTGGGTTACAGTGCCTGGTATATTCACGCGTTGGCGACAGTTTGGAAGACGCTACTTCTGGCCGCATCTCCTTTTGGGGATGGTCGCGGCCAGTCTTGGCCTGCCCGCGCTCAATAACAACGCTGAACCCGCCGCGCCTGCCGAGGCCAGCACCAGTCATACCGGTACGTTGCGCAGTTTTGATTCGCTGGCGCTCATCGGGGAAACCTCGCGCCGCTCCGCGGCGTTTGGTGTGGATTACTGGCAGCAGCACGCCATTCGCACCGTTATCCGTCATCTCTCTTTCGCCATGGCGCCGCAGGCGCTACCGATGGCGATGGAAGAAAGCCTGCCATTGAATGCGCAGCATCTCGCGCTGCTGGATACGCTCAGCGCGATGCTGACGCAGGATTTGCAGCCTGCCGCCGCGCAGGCGCAGCCCGCCCCGCGTTTGCTTCCTCACCTTTCCTTTACGATCTCCGCCTGGATTAGCCAGGTACAGGGCATCCGCGCCGGTCCTCGTCTCCTCGCCTGAGTATTGTCGTTTTTATTTATTTCATTTTTTTGCCTGTGCGAGGCTACAGAGAATTTATTATGTTAATCAAAATGTTAACCAAGGTGTTTGGTAGTCGTAACGATCGTACCTTACGTCGTATGCGTAAGGCCGTTGCGCTTATTAACGGCATGGAGCCGGCGCTTGAAAAGCTTTCCGATGAAGAGCTGAAAGCAAAAACCGCAGAGTTCCGCGCGCGCCTGGAAAAGGGCGAAACGCTGGAAAGCCTGCTGCCGGAAGCGTTCGCGGTGGTTCGTGAAGCGAGCAAACGTGTCTTCGGCATGCGCCACTTCGATGTCCAGCTGCTGGGCGGTATGGTGCTTAACGATCGCTGCATCGCGGAGATGCGTACCGGTGAAGGTAAAACCCTGACCGCGACGCTGCCTGCCTACCTGAACGCGCTGACCGGCAAAGGCGTTCACGTGGTCACCGTCAACGACTATCTGGCGCAGCGTGACGCCGAAAACAACCGCCCGTTGTTTGAATTCTTAGGGATGAGCGTTGCGGTAAACATGTCCGGCATGCCTGCACCCGCCAAACGTGAAGCCTACGCTGCCGATATTACCTACGGCACCAACAACGAATATGGTTTCGACTACCTGCGCGACAACATGGCGTTCAGCCCGGAAGAGCGCGTACAGCGTAAGCTTCACTATGCGCTGGTGGATGAGGTCGACTCCATTCTTATCGATGAAGCGCGTACGCCGCTGATTATCTCCGGCCCGGCCGAAGACAGCTCCGAGCTTTACAAGAAAGTGAACAAAATCATCCCGCATCTGGTGCGCCAGGAGAAAGAAGACTCCGATACATTCCAGGGCGAAGGTCACTTCTCGGTAGACGAAAAAGCGCGTCAGGTTAACCTGACCGAGCGCGGACTGGTGCTCGTGGAAGAGCTGCTGGTGAAAGAAGGCATCATGGACGAGGGCGAATCGCTCTACTCTCCGGGCAACATCATGCTGATGCACCACGTCACCGCCGCGCTGCGCGCGCATGTGCTCTTTACCCGTGACGTTGACTACATCGTTAAAGATGGCGAAGTTATTATCGTCGATGAGCACACCGGCCGTACCATGCAGGGGCGTCGCTGGTCTGATGGCTTGCATCAGGCTGTAGAGGCCAAAGAAGGCGTTGAAATCCAGAATGAAAACCAGACGCTGGCTTCCATCACTTTCCAGAATTATTTCCGTCTCTATGAAAAACTGGCGGGGATGACGGGTACCGCAGATACCGAAGCGTTTGAATTCAGCTCTATCTATAAGCTGGATACCGTTGTGGTGCCGACCAACCGTCCGATGATTCGTAAAGATCTGCCGGATCTGGTCTACATGACTGAAGCCGAGAAGATCGACGCGATCATTGAGGATATCAAAGAGCGTACCGCGAAAGGTCAGCCGGTGCTGGTGGGGACTATCTCCATCGAGAAATCCGAAGTGATTTCTGAGGCGCTGACGAAAGCAGGCATCGAACACAACGTCCTGAACGCTAAATTCCACGCCCGCGAAGCGGATATCGTCGCGCAGGCAGGTTACCCGGGCGCGGTTACCATCGCCACCAACATGGCGGGCCGTGGTACCGATATCATGCTCGGTGGTAGCTGGCAGGCGGAAGTCGCCGAGCTGGAAGCGCCGAGTGAAGAGCAGATTGCGCAGATCAAAGCCGACTGGCAAAAACGTCACGACGCGGTGCTGGCCTCTGGCGGCCTGCATATCATCGGTACCGAGCGCCACGAATCACGTCGTATCGATAACCAGCTTCGCGGCCGTTCCGGTCGTCAGGGCGATCCGGGATCTTCCCGTTTCTACCTCTCCATGGAAGATGCGCTGATGCGTATTTTCGCCTCGGATCGCGTCGCCAACATGATGCGTAAACTGGGCATGAAGCCGGGCGAAGCGATTGAACACCCGTGGGTGACCAAGGCGATCGCCAACGCGCAGCGCAAAGTGGAAAGCCGCAACTTCGATATCCGTAAGCAACTGCTGGAATATGATGACGTAGCCAACGATCAGCGCCGCGCGATCTACACCCAGCGTAACGAACTGCTGGACGTGGCGGACATCAGCGAAACCATCAACAGCATCCGTGAAGACGTTTTCAAAGCGACCATCGACGCCCATATCCCGCCGCAGTCGCTGGAAGAGATGTGGGATATTCCGGGTCTGGAAGAGCGCCTGAAAAACGACTTCGATCTGGAGCTGCCGATTGCGCAGTGGCTGGATAAAGAGCCGGATCTGCATGAAGAAACGCTGCGTGAGCGTATTCTGGAAAGCGCGAAAGAAGTTTACGCCCGTAAAGAAGAGGTCGTTGGCGCTGAGATGATGCGTCACTTCGAAAAAGGCGTGATGCTGCAGACGCTGGATTCCCTGTGGAAAGAGCACCTGGCGGCGATGGATTACCTGCGCCAGGGTATTCATCTGCGCGGCTATGCGCAGAAAGATCCGAAGCAGGAATACAAGCGCGAATCGTTCGCCATGTTTGCGGCTATGCTGGAATCGCTGAAATATGAAGTGATCAGCACCATCAGCAAAGTGCAGGTGCGTATGCCGGAAGAAGTGGAAGCGATGGAGCAGCAGCGCCGCGAAGAGGCGGAGCGCCTGGCGCAGATGCAGCAGCTCAGCCATCAGGACGATGAAACCGCCGCCGCGGCAGCACTTGCTGAGCAGACCGGCGAGCGTAAAGTCGGTCGCAACGATCCTTGTCCGTGCGGCTCCGGTAAAAAGTATAAGCAGTGCCACGGCCGCTTAAGCTAACCGGTTGTAACTGACATAAAAGGCGCAGATATCTGCGCCTTTTTTACAGGAAGAAAAGCATGAAAAAATTACAGATTGCGGTAGGTATCGTGCGTAACGCAAAGGGCGAAATCTTTATTACGCAGCGTGCCGCCGATGCGCATATGGCGAATAAATGGGAATTCCCTGGCGGTAAGATTGAAGCGGGCGAAACGCCTGAAGCGGCGCTTCGCCGTGAGCTTCAGGAAGAGACGGGCATAACCGTAACTGCCGCCACCCTGTTTGAAACGCTGGACTACGAATTCCCGGATCGTCACATCAGTTTGTGGTTCTATCTGGTCGAAAGCTGGGAAGGAGAGCCGTGGGGAAAAGAGGGACAGCCGGGGCACTGGGTACATCAGCAGGCTCTGGACGCGCAGGCGTTTCCGCCTGCCAACGAGCCTGTGATTGCAAAGCTTCGCGCACAGTCTTAAAGCTGGTTTTCTTCCTCGCTCCAGCCATCGGTGTCGGAGCGATCGCCGCTGCTGGGAATACGTTTCTCTTCAGCGGCCCATTCACCCAGATCGATAAGCCGGCAGCGGTTTGAACAAAATGGACGAAACGGGCTTTGCTCACCCCAAATAACTTCTTTGCCGCAGGTCGGGCAATTAACGATGGTAACGTCTGACATCATAATTCCTTAACAACAGGCCAGTTCAAAATCGAAACGTTCCGGTACGCGCCCGTGCTCGCTGTCGAGCGGCATAAAACGGATTGCGAAACGGCTCTTATGGCCGGAAATCTGTGGGTAAAGCGCTTCTTCAAGCGGGAGTTGCAGGCGCAGGAGATCGGCATCATCGCCGTTATCCTGATAAAACCCGTTCAGGCTGGTCTGTTTGCGAAACGGCGACGACTGGCGGATAAGATCCAGGATCATATCCAGCGTGTAGGTCAGTGGTTGCAGCGTGGCAAGCCAGCTGTTTACCTGAACATCACGTTCTTCCTGCGGCGAGCAGAGCCAGACGTGCAGGAGTGGTAAATCGAAGCTGCAACAGCCGCCGGGGATACTCAGGCGCTGGCGAACCAGCGCAATAAGACGATCTTCACGCAGCGTCTGCCCGAGGCGAGGGGCGGCCATCAGCATGCTGCTGCGCGCTTTTAGTTCGTGGCGCAGCGACTCAATGCGCTCGTTATCAACACCCGGCACTTCTGCCCAGCTTTGCAGTTTGCGCTGCTGGCGTTCCAGCTCTTTCAGGAGTTCAGTGCGGGTATCGCCGCGCTCAAAGACATCCAGCAAATCGCCGACGTTGCGAAAAAAGTGCAGCGCAGAGGCATGATCGCTGACAGGCAACAGCGCTTTCATTTGCTGGATGAGAAATTCGATACGCAGCCAGGTGCGCATTTTTTCATTCAGGGGATGTTCAAAAAGAACGTGAGTCTGCATTACTTATTTTCCTGTGGTACGGCCTGCGCCGCCAGTTGCAGATAGCGTTGATGCAGGCGCGCCACATCCATCTCTATCGCTTCCGGCGAGCCGTTATTATCTATGACGTCATCAGCAATCGCTAACCGGGCCTCACGAGTGGCCTGTGCGTTGAGGATAAGCTCAGCATGCTCACGGGAAACCCCATCGCGCTGCATGGTGCGCTGTATCTGCGTTTCTGGTGCGACATCCACCACCAGCACACGGTTAGCTTTACTGTGTAGTTGGTTTTCAATCAGCAGCGGGACGACCCAAAGAACATAGGCTGACGCGGCGTGCGCCATTTCCGCTTGTGTCTGCTGATGAATAAGCGGATGCAGGAGCCCGTTCAGCCAGGCCTTCTCCTGCGGATTTGAGAAGATGATTTCGCGAAGTGCGCGGCGATTAAGCGTGCCGTCGGGAGCACAAATAGCCTGCCCAAAACGCGCGATAATCGCGTTTAATCCGGGGGTGCCGGGCTCCACGACCTGACGAGCGATGATGTCGGCATCAATAACGATAACGCCGAGACGGGCGAAGGCGTCGGCGACTGTGCTTTTGCCGCTTCCTATACCGCCCGTCAGTGCTACCGTATAAACCATAAAGCCATCATCCCGAATCGTTGAAATACGCCTGAACAGCATAAAAAAAGCGTTTTTTCATGCTGTTGCGAAGGGCGGAGAAACGTCGCCAGCGGGCTCGTTTATCGACCTCGCGCGCAAGGTAAATTTATAGGATTGTAGCGTAAAAAAGCACGCTTTCGCAGTCTTGCGGCGCCATTATTAGTGCGTATGATAACGTCACTGGAGTTGGTAGTTGTCCCGTCGCACATGTTACGCGCTCATCGCCATTAACCCAGGAATCGCACATGCGTATTGAAGAAGATTTGAAGTTAGGTTTTAAAGACGTTCTTATCCGCCCGAAACGCTCTACCCTCAAAAGCCGCTCTGATGTTGAACTTGAGCGTCAGTTCACCTTTAAACATTCCCGCGTTCAATGGTCCGGTGTTCCGATCATCGCAGCCAATATGGATACTGTCGGCACTTTCGGTATGGCGCAGGCGCTGGCCGCTTTCGATATCCTGACGGCGGTGCATAAACACTACAGCGTGCAGGACTGGGACGGGTTTATCCGGTCCGTATCGGGAGATGTGCTGAAACATGTCATGGTGTCGACCGGTACCTCCGATGCCGATTTTGAAAAAACCAAAGAAATCCTCGCGCTTTCTTCGTCGCTGCAGTTTATCTGTATCGACGTTGCGAACGGCTACTCAGAGCATTTCGTTCAGTTCGTCGCTAAAGCGCGTGCCGCCTGGCCTGATAAAGCGATTATCGCAGGCAACGTCGTGACCGGCGAAATGTGCGAAGAACTGATCCTGGCAGGCGCCGATATCGTTAAAGTCGGTATTGGCCCGGGCTCCGTCTGCACCACACGCGTAAAAACCGGTGTGGGCTATCCGCAGCTTTCTGCGGTAATCGAATGTGCGGATGCCGCGCACGGTCTCGGCGGTCAGATCATCAGCGACGGCGGCTGCACCGTACCGGGCGACGTAGCGAAAGCCTTCGGCGGCGGCGCGGATTTCGTTATGTTGGGCGGCATGCTGGCCGGTCATGACGAAAGCGGCGGCACCGTTGTTGAGCAGAACGGCGAAAAATTCATGCTCTTTTACGGCATGAGCTCCGAATCCGCGATGAACCGTCACGTCGGCGGCGTAGCGCAATACCGCGCCGCGGAAGGCAAAACGGTGAAACTACCGTTGCGTGGCCCGGTGGAAGACACGGCGCGCGACATCCTGGGCGGCCTGCGTTCTGCCTGTACTTATGTCGGCGCTTCTCGTCTGAAAGAGCTGACCAAGCGCACTACGTTTATTCGCGTGCAGGAGCAAGAAAACCGGGTATTCAACAGCCTCTGAACCGGTTAGCATCATGCTGGCGCGCCCCTTGCGCCAGCGTTAATTCATTCCACTCATCGCATCCCCAAGCCGGAATATCGGCAGATACATCGCAACCACCAGCGTACCGACGATTAGCCCAATAACCATCATCATAAGCGGCTCCAGGGTAGCGGCCAGCGTCTGCGCGCGTTCAGACGTTTGCCCCAGGTGCCACCCGGCAAGTTTCTCCAGCATCAGATCCAGTGAGCCGGTCTCTTCTCCTGTACGGACCAGCTGAATACACAGGGCGGTAAAAACAGCTTCCTGCTCCAGCGCTTTCCATAAGGGTAACCCACCAGCGATGCCTTCCTTAACGCGCCCGACCGCCTGGCGCCATAAGGGCGAGGTCAGCGTCTCCTCTACGCTCCCCAGACTTTGCAGTAACGGAATACCGGCGCGCTGCATCAGCGACAGCACAGTATAGATTTGGCTTAATAACTGGCCGCGGATCAGCGGACCAAACACGGGGAGTTTCAAAAGCCATGCCGCCTCCCGCAACTGCCACTGTGGTCTGCGACGCAGCCTGATAATGACAAGAGGCGCAATAAACAGTACGCCGAGCCACCAGATAGCGTGCTTCATTAATCCCTCAGAGAACGCGATAACGGCACGCGTTACCAGCGGTAGCGGCGTATTGAATGAGCGGTAGATAGCCGTAAACTGCGGGAGGACAAAGCAAGTCATCCCAAGCGTCAGCAGCAGCGCGACGGTGAAAATAAAGGCCGGATAGCGCAGCGCTTTAATGACCTGCTTTCGCAGTTTTTGCTGATCCTCCTGTTGTTGCGCCAGTTGCTGGCAGCACACGTCCAGCTTCCCTGTCAGTTCGCCGGTTCGCATGAGCAGAATGTAGAGCGGCGGAAAAATCTCCGGCCACTGGCGTAACGTTTCTGAGAAGGCGACCCCACGGCCGAGCTGTTTCGCAAGCTGCACAAGCATAGCGCGCCACTGGACGACGGGATGCTGGCTTGCCAGCATTGTCAGCCCCTGCGTCAGGCTGACGCCCGCCTGGAGCAGCGCGGCCAACTGGCGGATCGCCAGAATTTTATGCTCGCTGCTCCAGTACCGCTTGTTTACGCTGGCGCGCTTGAGCATAAGCGGTTGCACCTCGTCATCCAGTAACTGCAACGACGCGCTTATTTTATCTGACGCCCAGACCATGCCTTCGCAGCTGGCTCCTTCTTTATTAACGCCGCGCCAGCGCCATAACATGTTATCCATGTGGCGCACCCGAGACGCGATAAAGCTCTTCGGGCGTGGTAAGCCCCGCTTCTACGGCCTGTAGCCCATGTTCAAAAAGCGTGGTCATGCCCTGAGCCCGCGCTTGTGAAGCGATCTCTTCAGGCGGCGCACCGCTGGCGATTGTCTGGCGCAGCGCCGTATTAATGTTGAGCAGTTCGAAAAGCGCGATGCGTCCGTAATAACCGCCATAGCAGCGTTCGCATCCGCAGGCTTTGTAAGCATGGATCGGGCGCGGCCAGAGTGAGGCCGGGAGCGTCACTGGCTCCTGTGAAAAAATTCGACAATAAGGACAAAGCTTTCTGACCAGTCGCTGTGCGACAACCAGCTCCAGCGCGGACGCGAGCATCCAACGCGGTAACCCCATCTGTTCGAGTCGCACCAGGGTTTCCGTCGTGGAATTGGTGTGGAGCGTGGAGAGCACCAGGTGCCCGGTCTGCGCCGCTTTTACCGCGATTTCCGCGGTTTCGAGATCGCGAATCTCCCCAATCATGATCACGTCCGGATCCTGTCTGAGCAGCGCCCGCAGCACGGCCTGAAAGGTCAGGCCGGCTTTCGGCAGCACCGGCGTCTGGTTAAGGCCCGTCACAGGAATTTCTACCGGATCTTCCACGCTACAGATATTTACCTTTGGATCGTTAAGCGCGCTGAGTGCGGTATACAGCGTGACGGTTTTACCGCTCCCGGTAGGCCCGGTGACCAGAATCAGCCCCTGCGGGCGCTGCAACGTCTGACAGAAAAGCGTTTGTTGCGCCTGCGACAGGCCCAGCGCCTGCACGTCAAGCGGCTGCTCCGTTTGCTGTAACAGACGCAACACCACTTTTTCACCGCAGCGGCAAAGCAGGGTGGAGATGCGAAAAGAGACCGTTCGACCCGCAAGCTCAATGCTGAACTGTCCGTCTTGCGGGAGCCTGCGCTCCGCGATATCAAGATTGCCCAGCACTTTAAGACGTGCTGTCAGCGCGCTGGCAAGGGTGGCAGGCAGCGGGGGCAGTGCGTGTAAAACGCCATCGATGCGAAACCTTATCTGGTAATACGCTTCCGCAGGTTCAAAATGGATATCGGATGCGCGCCGCTGTAGCGCCTGTTGCAATGTCTTGTCAATCAGCTCAACCACAGAGGCGCTCTCATCCTGAGCCGCAGGGCGCAGTGTGTCGGCCGCAAGCTGCCGCTCTTTTTCCAGTCTTTCGGCGCTCCAGCATTCAATATCAATGTGCCGGTGCGTGGAGAACCGTAGCGCATCCATCAGCTCATTGCTGGGCTCGCCCGCCACGGCAATATGCACCGTGGCGTCGTCGATATTCAGGACCAGCGCGTTATAGCGTTGGCATAACGTATGTAAATAATCGAGTGGCATCGCAGCATCTCCGCTTAAGGCAATGAACTGCGGAAGACATCTTCGCAGGCCTGCTGCAAAGCGGTATCGCTGGTGGCGCAGGTTCGCTTCCAGCCCTCCATGCCGTTAGCGCTGTTCCACTGGGGCGTCAACGTGACCGACAGGCCGTTGAGGCTGTCCTGACCGCTGACGCTTATTACGCCTTGCGCAACGGTCATTTCGCTCACATAACGGGTCGTTTTAGGCGCCGGAATGCCATTCGTGCCTGCATCGCAGCTGCTAAGCCCACCGCGATCGATAACGCAAAGCTCAATGGCGGTGCGATAAGGAATTACCGTTTGCAGCATGTCCGTCAGCGCCGCTTTGCGCAGATAGTTCTGGTATGCCGGTACGCCAATGGCGCTAAGAATGGCGATGATGCCTATCACCACCATCAGTTCAATCAGCGTGAAGCCGCTTTGTTTGTTCATGTTTCCTCCTTGGTTGGGTGACGTCACTCTGTCAGGCCCCAAAAAGAGTCTCCAGCCGAACAAACCCATTCAGGAATCTGTCTTCAGAAGAAATTCACGCCGTTGCACGACAACGCAACGCGGTTGCGTAACGTCTCGCAAATCCGTTAATAAACAAGGAAGTATTCTAAAAAAAGCAGGACAACAACGAGAGGAAACGTGAAGATAACGGCAGGGAGAGGGCAGGAGAGAACCTGCCCTGTAGTGAGTTAGCGAAAACGCATGGAGAGGTCGAGCGCGCGAATATGTTTAGTCAATGCCCCGACAGAGATGAAGTCCACGCCGGTCTCAGCGAATTCGCGCAGCGTCTCCAGCGTGACGTTGCCGGAAACCTCCAGCCGTGCCTGGCCTGCGGTGCGTTTTACCGCTTCGCGCATCTGCCCGACGGTAAAGTTGTCAAGCATGATGATATCGGCTCCGGCTTTCAGCGCGGCGTCGAGTTCTTCAAGCGATTCCACTTCGACTTCAACCGGCACGTCGGGATGCAGCCAGAACGCTTTTTCCACCGCCTGGCGTACCGAGCCGGAGGCGATGATATGGTTTTCTTTGATCAGAAACGCATCGGAAAGGCCCAGACGGTGATTAGCGCCGCCGCCGCAAAGTACCGCGTATTTCAGCGCGCTGCGCAGCCCCGGTACGGTTTTGCGCGTATCAAGCAGTTGTGTGTGGGTGCCTTCCAGCAGCGCCACATAGCGACGCACTTCCGTCGCCACGCCGGAAAGCGTCTGGACGAAATTGAGCGCGGTGCGTTCACCCGTCAGCAGAACGCGGGAGCTGCCTTCAAGTTCAAAAAGCGGCTGATCGGGCTGAACGTCGTCACCATCCTTCACATGCCACGTCACGCGGATATCGCCGCCAAGCTGGATAAACACCTCATCGACCCAACGTTTGCCGCAGAAAACGCCCGCTTCGCGCGTGATGACCACCGCATGGGAACGACTGTCTGGTGGTAACAACTGCGCGGTAATATCGCGGCTGGCATCGATCTCGCCGCCAAGATCTTCACGCAGGGCCTGAGCGACGGCAAAGGGGATATCCAGGGTGATTCGTTCCAGTAGCGCGTCACGTCGATGGTCCGGATTGTAACGGCGAGGTGGCATGATATAACTCCAGATTGATGGCTAATCAAAAGAATGAAACATGCTACTCTGAAGCGAGTTTGAGTACCACAGAAAGGAGAATTGCACATGCAGGTGAAAGATGGCTGGCTGGTGGATGCCCGGCACGCGCCCTCGCCGCATCACGACTGCCGGCCAGAGGATGAAGCGCCTTCGTTGCTGGTGGTGCATAACATCAGCCTGCCGCCGGGTGAGTTTGGTGGTCCGTGGATCGACGCGCTGTTCGCCGGTACGCTTGATCCGCAGGCGCATCCTTATTTTGCGGGCATCGCCCATCTGCGTGTTTCTGCTCACTGTCTGATCCGTCGCGACGGTGAAATTGTGCAGTATGTGCCTTTTGATAAACGCGCCTGGCACGCTGGCGTATCCTGCTATCAGGGACGCGAGCGCTGCAACGACTTTTCCATCGGAATTGAGCTTGAAGGGACGGACACGCTGCCGTACACCGGCGCGCAATACCGGCAGTTGGCCGCTGTGACGCGCACGCTGTTAAGCCTTTATCCGGCGATGAAACATCATATGACCGGACACAGCGATATCGCGCCTGAACGTAAAACCGATCCCGGTCCGGCTTTTGACTGGCCGCGCTTTCGCGCGCTGGTCGCCGACCCGTCTGATAAGGAGATGAGATGACGCTTTTCACCCTGCTGCTGGTGCTTATCGCCGAACGACTTTTCAAACTGGGCGAACACTGGCAACTGGATCATCGCCTTGAGCCGCTCTTTCGCCGCATACGCCACTTTTCGCTGTTCTTTACGCTTGGCATGGCGGTACTGGCGATGCTGATTGTTTTCCTGTGCCTGAACGCGCTGGAAGGCTGGTTCTTTAATGTGCCGCTGCTGATTTTCTGGATCTTAATCGGCGTGCTGTGTATCGGCGCGGGCGGCGTGCGCAGGCACTACCACGCTTATCTTAAAGCGGCGAGCCAGCATGACAGCCACGCGCGCGAAAACATGGCTTATGAACTGACGCTTATCCACGGCGTGCCGCCGGGTTGCGACGAGCGGGAATACCTGCGCGAGCTGCAAAATGGCCTGTTGTGGATTAACTACCGTTTTTATCTGGCGCCGATGTTCTGGTTTGTGGTGGGCGGTATGTGGGGCCCGGTTACGCTGACGGGCTATGCCTTCTTACGCGCCTGGCAGAGCTGGGTGGCCCGTCATCACACCCCGCACCAGCGATTGCTGTCGGGCATTGACTCGATATTGCATGTGCTGGACTGGGTGCCGGTGCGTCTGGCGGGCGTGGTGTATGCGCTCGTCGGACATGGGGAAAAAGCGCTGCCCGCGTGGTTTGCCTCACTGCTCGATCGCTATACCTCGCAGTATCAGGTGCTGACGGGGCTGGCGCAGTTTGCGCTGGCGCGCGAGCCGCACGTAGATAAGGTAGCAACGCCGAAGGCGGCGGTGTCGATGGCGAAGAAAGCGACGCTGGTGATTGTGGTGGTAGTGGCGTTGTTAACGATTTACGGCACGCTCATGTGAGCGCGCCGCTGAACGTCTGTCAGGGGTGATCGGCGGGCGGAACGCCAAACTGCGGCATGCCGTCGTCATCCCAGGTAACCAGCTTCACGCGGGTATGGCGGTTCGGGTCCCAGAGCGGATCGCCTTCGATTTCCGTGTAATTACGCGCATGGTACACCAGCACATCCTGCCCATCCGGCGTCGTGGTGAAGCTGTTGTGGCCCGGGCCGTACTGCCGGTTTTCATAGCTGGTGGTGAAAACCGGCTGCGGGGATTTATGCCAGTTACGCGGGTCGCGCAAATCCGCCGCCTGATCTATCCAGAGCAGCCCCATGCAGTAGTTTTCGTCGGTCGCGCTCGCGGAGTAAGTCACGAACAGGCGTTCGCCATGTTTCACCACCGCCGGGCCTTCATTGACTAAAAAGCCGCGGCACTCCCACTCCAGCTCAGGCTTGCTCAGCATCACCGGCTCGCCTTTCAGCGTCCACGGGTTTTCCATTTCGCACAGGTATAGATTGGAGTTACCCGGAATAGTCGGCGCTTTTTGCGCCCACAGATACCAGAGCTTGCCCTGATGTTCGAAGGTGGTGGCGTCCAGCGAGAACGTGTCGTAAGGCGTCTGGATCTGGCCTTTATCTTTCCAGGTGCCGGTCAGCGGGTCGCTGTCTGCACACTCCAGCACGTACATCCGATGCTGAAACATGTTGTCTTTCAGTTCGCGTGTCGGGGCCGCGGCGAAGTAGATATACCACTTGCCGTTGATGTGGTGCAGCTCTGGCGCCCAGATAAGCTCGCTCATCGGCCCGGACTCCGGCTTACGCCAGACCACCACAGGTTGCGCCTGGCGCAGCGATTCCATCGAGGGCGCGCGGCGAATTTCCAGACGGTCATACTCCGGCACGGAGGCGATAAAGTAGTACTGGCCCTGATGGCGCAGGATAAACGGGTCGGCGCGCTGCTCAATCAGCGGGTTCGGCCAGGGAGAAGTATTCATCATCGCTCCTTACGATTTTGCTTCCACAGGTTTGGTCTGCGGGTATTCAGACAGCTCGCGGTAGTTTTCGCGGCGTTTTTCGAGGTCGCTCTGAATACGCGCCATCAGTTCACGGTCCACTTTCAGCAGGCGCACAACGCCCGCGGTAATCAGATACCCGACGCCCGGGATCACGGTAAACAGCATGACGATGCCGTTCAGCGCCGTGTCGCTCTGCGCTTTGGCGCCTGCGTCGTAGCCATACCAGGAGAGGAGAAAGCCCACCAGCGCACCGGCGATAGCCAGCCCCAGCTTCAGGAAAAAGAGGTTGCCGGAGAAGCTAATACCGGTGATGCGCTTGCCGGTTTTCCATTCGCCGTAATCATCCACGTCCGCCATTAGCGACCAGTGCAGCGGCGACGGGATCTGATGCAGCACGTTCAGCAGGAAATACATCACCACAATCAGCACCGTGGCGTGCGGGTTAAGGAAGTAGAAACCGCTGGAGAAAATCGCCAGCGCAATGTTGGTCCAGAAGAAGACTTTCAGCTTGCACCAGCGGTCCGTGAGGACTTTAGCAAGCGTGCTGCCAATCATCATGCCGATCACGCCGAGGCTGATAAACATCGTGGCGAAGCTGGTGCTCTGCTGCATGACCCAGGTAACGTAATACATGGTCGCCGCCATGCGGATGAAGCCTGGGCAGACGTTGCAGATGGTCAGCAGCAGAATGCGCACCCACTGGTCGTTTTTCCAGACATCTTTCAGATCGGCTTTTAAGTCGTCGTTGGTCGGCACCGCCGGGCGGATGCGCTCGCGCACCGTAGCGAAACTGAACAGGAACATGCACATGCCAATCAGCGCCAGAATGGTCATGGCGATTTGATAGCCTTTGGCTTTGTCCCCGCCGCCGAAGTAATCCACCATCGGCAGCAGCGTCAGGGAGAGCAGCAGCGTGGCGATCCCCACCATCACAAAACGATAAGACTGGCAGGCGACGCGCTCTTTCGGGTCATTGGTTATCACGCTGCCCAGCGAACAGTAGGGAATATTGATGGCGGTGTAGGTAATGGAAAGCAGGAAGTAGGTCACAAAGGCATAGACAACTTTGCTGCTGTAGCTCCAGTCCGGCGTGGTAAACATCAGCACGCTAAATAAGGCATACGGGAACGCTATCCACAGCAGCCATGGACGAAAACGCCCGAAGCGGCTGCGGGTGCGGTCGGCGATGGCGCCCATAATCGGGTCGGTCACCGCGTCGATAACGCGTATGGAAAGCAGTAATACGCCGACCAGCGCCGGGGCGAGACCAAAAATATCGGTATAGAAGTAATTAACAAACAACATGATGGCGCCAAAGATAATATTGCATCCGGCGTCACCCATTCCGTAGCCGATTTTTTCTTTGACAGAGAGTCTGCTGTTTTCCATCGACACATCTCCGTTGAATGATATGGACGGAAGTATCATTCGACCTAAGCAAAACTGCGCAGCAGTAATAAGTCGCAGAGATGGATAATCGTGTTGTGCGAAAGAATTTGTGAGGAAGGTAACAACCCTCACCCGGTCGGGTGAGGGTTTGATGGCTTAGCGGGCGAGCGCCGCTTTCGCTTTTTTCTCTTTAATGAAGTAACCGATAGCCAGGATAAGCAGCCATACCGGGATCAGCCATACGGAGATCGCCATACCCGGCGTCATCAGCATAATGACCAGCACCGCAGCCATAAAGAGCAGGCACAGCCAGTTGCCGAGCGGGTAGAACAGCGCCGGGAAGCGCGGCGTCACGCCCTGCTGCTGTTTGGCGCGGCGAAAACGCATATGGGCAAGGCTAATCATCGCCCAGTTAATTACCAGCGCGGAGACCACCAGCGCCATCAGCAGGCCAAAGGCTTCCTGCGGGGCCAGGTAGTTAATCAGCACACACAGCGCGGTAAAGGCGGCGGAGACCAGAATGGTATTGACTGGCACGCCGCGCTTGTCGACTTTTTGCAGCGCTTTCGGGGCGTTGCCTTGTCTGGCGAGGCCGAACAGCATACGGCTGTTGCAGTAAACGCAGCTGTTGTAGACGGAAAGCGCGGCAGTCAGCACCACGATGTTCAGGGCGTTGGCCACCAGCGAGTCGCCCAGCTCATGGAAAATCAGGACAAACGGGCTGGTATCGGCCGTGATACGCGTCCACGGCAGCAGAGAGAGCAGCACCGCCAGCGAGCCCACATAGAAGATCAGAATGCGATAGATAACCTGGTTGGTGGCTTTCGGAATGCTTTTTTCCGGCTCGTCGGCTTCCGCCGCCGTAATGCCGACCAGCTCCAGGCCGCCGAACGAGAACATGATAATCGCCATCATCATGACCAGCCCCGAGACGCCATGCGGCAGGAAGCCGCCATGTTCCCACAGGTTACGCACCGTGGCCTGCGGGCCTGCGGTGTCGCTAAAGAGCAGCCAGGCGCCGAACAGGATCATCGCGACCACCGCGATAACTTTAATAATGGCGAACCAGAATTCCATCTCGCCGAACACTTTTACGTTGGTCAGGTTGATGGCGTTGATAACCACAAAGAAGACGGCGGCAGAGGCCCAGGTCGGGATTTCCGGCCACCAGAACTGGATGTATTTACCGACCGCGGTCAGCTCCGCCATCGCCACCAGGACATACAGCACCCAGTAGTTCCAGCCGGACGCGAAGCCCGCGAAGCCGCCCCAGTATTTGTAGGCAAAATGGCTAAATGAGCCTGCGACCGGTTCTTCCACGACCATTTCGCCAAGCTGGCGCATGATCAGAAAGGCAATAAACCCCGCGATGGCGTACCCGAGAATAATCCCTGGCCCTGCCGACTGGATCACGGAGGCGCTGCCCAGAAACAGGCCCGTACCGATAGCACCACCCAGCGCGATAAGCTGAATATGGCGGTTTTTGAGGCCGCGCTTCAGCGTGTCGCCGTGCTGTTGACCTTCCATCATAAAACCTCGTTTGTGGTTATTTTTAATCCGCAGCGTGGCGCTGCTGTAATGTTGTTATGTCGCTGTGTGTAGTCTTTTCTTTACAGCCAATAAGGATGAAATTTCTAATAACGACTACCGCAGCGCAAAGAATAGTGATAAGCGCTGCCAAATGCACCTGCTTTCTCAGCGGGCACTCGCGGAGTGAATAAAAAGAAACCATTTGTAAATCGCTGCGGTTATTTCACGGACGGGCGCGCGTATTCATCTTAAGCGAAAATATTGAATAGATATTCATATTTTAAACTAATGAATCGGTTCAGGTTGCACGCCATTACGTTTCATTTGAGTTAAATCTACCGCTTTTGAGGTAACGGGTTCATTTGTGCGGAGTTACATTTCTGAAACGTTATTTCTTTATCATTGTTAAAATATGCGGGCTTTCCTGATTTCAATCAAAACCAGGATGGACAGAAGGTGAATACTTTGTTACTTTACCAACACGAACGTTAAATTGGTCATACCAATTGACTCCGGGCGAATGGCAGAGACAGGGAATAATGGCCTACAGCAAAATCCGCCAACCAAAACTTTCCGATGTGATTGAGCAGCAACTGGAGTTTTTGATCCTCGAAGGGACGCTGCGTCCCGGCGAAAAACTGCCTCCTGAGCGCGAGCTGGCTAAACAGTTCGACGTTTCCCGACCCTCCCTGCGAGAGGCGATTCAGCGTCTCGAAGCGAAGGGCCTGCTGCTTCGTCGCCAGGGCGGCGGTACTTTTGTTCAGAGTACGCTCTGGCAAAGCTTCAGCGACCCGCTGGTAGAACTCCTCTCTGACCACCCCGAATCCCAGTTTGATCTTCTTGAGACGCGTCACGCGCTGGAAGGTATCGCCGCCTATTACGCGGCGCTGCGCAGCACCGACGAAGACAGGGCGCGGATGAGCGAATGCCACCAGGCCATCGAACGCGCTCAGGAGTCCGGCGATCTGGACGCCGAATCAAACGCGGTGGTGCAGTATCAGATAGCGGTAACGGAAGCCGCCCATAATGTAGTGCTGCTTCATCTGCTACGCTGCATGGAGCCGATGCTGGCGCAAAACGTCCGTCAGAACTTCGAACTGCTCTACGCGCGACGTGAAATGCTGCCGCTGGTCAGCGGCCATCGCACCCGTATTTACGAGGCGATTATGGCCCGGGAACCTGAGCAGGCGCGGGAAGCGTCGCATCGTCACCTGGCGTTTATTGAAGAAATTTTGCTGGACCGCAGCCGTGAGCAGAGCCGTCGTGACCGCTCGCTGCGCCGTCTGGAGCAACGTAAGAATTAATGTTTTTCCGGTTTTCGCCGGAAGATTTGTACCAAAAGCGCCATTGAAGCGCGGCAACTAAACCCAGAACCTGTCTTATTGCGCTTTGTTAAGTGCCCGTAGTTCAGGTTGCATCGCGGCGGCAAGATGAAGCCCTTGAAAAGAAAGGGGGCGCACAGCCGCTACAGACGCAGCCGGACGCTGTAAGAGCACAGAGTGCAATGGGACAGGTTCCAGATAAATCAACGTATTAGATAGATGATAAGGAATACCCCCATGTCAGAACGTTTACAAAATGACGTGGATCCGATCGAAACTCGCGACTGGCTACAGGCGATCGAATCGGTAATCCGTGAAGAAGGTGTTGAGCGTGCTCAGTATCTGATCGATCAGCTGCTTTCCGAAGCCCGTAAAGGCGGCGTGAACGTAGCGGCGGGCAGTGCCGCCCGTCAGTACATCAATACCATCCCCGTTGAAGAAGAGCCGGAATACCCGGGTAATCTGGAACTGGAGCGCCGTATTCGTTCTGCTATCCGCTGGAACGCCATTATGACCGTGCTGCGTGCGTCCAAAAAAGACCTCGAGCTCGGCGGCCACATGGCGTCCTTCCAGTCTTCCGCGACCGTCTACGAAGTGTGCTTTAACCACTTCTTCCGCGCGCGCAACGACAAAGACGGCGGCGACCTGGTGTACTTCCAGGGCCACATCTCTCCGGGCGTTTACGCGCGTGCTTTCGTTGAAGGCCGCCTGACCGAAGAGCAGATGAACAACTTCCGTCAGGAAGTTCACGGCAACGGTCTGTCCTCTTACCCGCACCCGAAACTGATGCCGGAATTCTGGCAGTTCCCGACCGTATCCATGGGTCTTGGCCCGATCGGCGCTATCTACCAGGCGAAATTCCTGAAATATCTGGAACACCGCGGCCTGAAAGATACCTCTGAGCAGACCGTTTACGCGTTCCTCGGCGACGGTGAGATGGATGAGCCGGAATCCAAAGGCGCCATCACCATCGCGACCCGTGAAAAACTGGACAATCTGGTCTTCGTCATCAACTGCAACCTGCAGCGTCTGGATGGCCCGGTCACCGGTAACGGCAAAATCATCAACGAACTGGAAGGCATCTTCGAAGGCGCCGGCTGGAACGTTATCAAGGTTATGTGGGGTTCCCGTTGGGACGAACTGCTGCGTAAAGACACCAGCGGTAAACTGATCCAGTTGATGAACGAAACCGTTGACGGCGACTACCAGACCTTCAAATCCAAAAACGGCGCGTATGTGCGTGAGCACTTCTTCGGTAAATACCCGGAGACCGCCGCGCTGGTTGCAGACTGGTCTGACGATGAGATTTGGGCGCTGAACCGTGGCGGCCACGATCCGAAGAAAATCTACGCTGCATTCAAAAAAGCGAAAGAAACCAAAGGCAAAGCGACCGTTATCCTTGCTCACACCATTAAAGGTTACGGCATGGGCGACACCGCCGAAGGTAAGAACATCGCTCACCAGGTGAAGAAAATGAACATGGACGGCGTTCGCTACGTCCGCGATCGTTTCAGCGTGCCGGTGGCCGACGAAGACCTGGAAAAACTGCCGTACATCACCTTCCCGGAAGGCTCTGAAGAGCACAAGTACCTGCATGAACGCCGCCAGGCGCTGCACGGCTACCTGCCGTCTCGTCAGCCGAACTTCTCCGAGAAGCTGGAGCTGCCGGCGCTGGAAGATTTCCGCTCCCTGCTGGATGAGCAGAGCAAAGAGATCTCCACCACCATCGCTTTCGTACGCGCTCTGAACGTGATGCTGAAGAACCCGTCTATCAAAGACCGTCTGGTTCCTATCATCGCGGACGAAGCCCGTACCTTCGGTATGGAAGGTCTGTTCCGTCAGATCGGTATCTACAGCCCGAACGGCCAGCAGTACACCCCGCAGGACCGTGAGCAGGTGGCGTACTACAAAGAAGACGAGAAAGGCCAGATCCTGCAGGAAGGTATCAACGAGCTGGGCGCAGGCGCATCCTGGCTGGCTGCTGCGACCTCTTACAGCACCAACAACTTGCCGATGATCCCGTTCTACATCTACTACTCCATGTTCGGGTTCCAGCGTATCGGCGACCTGTGCTGGGCAGCGGGTGACCAGCAGGCGCGCGGCTTCCTGATCGGCGGTACTTCCGGTCGTACCACGCTTAACGGCGAAGGTCTGCAGCACGAAGATGGTCACAGCCACATTCAGTCGCTGACTATCCCGAACTGTATCTCCTACGATCCGGCTTACGCTTACGAAGTCGCTGTCATCATGCATGACGGTCTGCAGCGTATGTACGGCGAAGCGCAGGAAAACGTGTACTACTACATCACCACGCTGAACGAAAACTACCACATGCCGGCGATGCCGGAAGGCGCCGAGGAAGGTATCCGTAAAGGTATCTACAAACTCGACACCCTCGAAGGTAGCAAAGGTAAAGTTCAGCTGCTGGGCTCCGGCTCCATCCTGCGTCACGTCCGTGAAGCGGCTGAGATTCTGGCGAAAGAGTACGGCGTAGGCTCCGATGTCTACAGCGTGACCTCCTTCACCGAACTGGCGCGCGACGGCCAGGATTGCGAGCGCTGGAACATGCTGCACCCGCTGGAAACCCCGCGCGTACCGTACATCGCTCAGGTGATGAACGACGCACCGGCGGTCGCTTCCACCGACTATATGAAACTGTTCGCCGAGCAGGTTCGTACTTATGTACCGGCTGATGATTATCGCGTACTGGGCACCGACGGCTTTGGCCGCTCTGACAGCCGCGAAAACCTGCGCCACCACTTCGAAGTTGACGCTTCTTACGTGGTTGTCGCAGCGCTGGGCGAACTGGCTAAACGTGGTGAAATCGATAAGAAAGTGGTGGCTGACGCTATCACCAAATTCAATATCGATGCAGAGAAAGTCAACCCGCGTCTGGCATAAGAGGTAAAGAAAGAATGGCTATCGAAATCAATGTACCGGACATCGGGGCGGACGAAGTTGAAGTCACCGAGATCCTGGTCAAAGTGGGCGACAAAGTTGAAGCTGAACAGTCGCTTATCACCGTAGAAGGCGACAAAGCCTCTATGGAAGTCCCGTCTCCGCAGGCGGGCGTGGTCAAAGAGATCAAAGTGTCCGTGGGCGACAAAGTCGAAACCGGCAAACTGATCATGATTTTCGATTCCGCCGAAGGTGCAGCAGCCGCTGCACCTGCGAAGGCAGAAGAGAAGAAAGAAGCCGCTCCGGCAGCAGCACCCGCAGCCGCGGCAGCAAAAGACGTTAACGTACCGGACATCGGCGGCGACGAAGTCGAAGTCACCGAGATCCTGGTGAAAGTCGGCGATAAAGTTGAAGCCGAGCAGTCTCTTATCACCGTAGAAGGCGACAAAGCCTCTATGGAAGTGCCGGCGCCGTTCGCGGGCACCGTGAAAGAGATCAAAATCAACACCGGCGACAAAGTCTCCACCGGCTCTCTGATCATGGTCTTCGAAGTGGCGGGCGCAGCGCCTGCGGCTGAAGCCAAACCGCAGGTCACCGAGCAGGCGGCGTCCGCTCCGGCGGCAGCGGCAGGCGCGAAAGACGTTAACGTGCCGGATATCGGCGGCGATGAAGTCGAAGTGACCGAAGTGCTGGTGAAAGTGGGCGACAAAGTCACTGCTGAACAGTCTCTGATCACCGTAGAAGGCGACAAAGCCTCTATGGAAGTCCCGGCACCGTTCGCAGGTACCGTGAAAGAGCTGAAAGTGAACGTGGGCGACAAAGTCTCCACCGGCTCTCTGATCATGGTCTTCGAAGTGGAGGGCGCAGCCCCTGCGGCGGCTCCGGCTGCGAAACAGGAAGCGGCGGCTCCGGCTCCGGCGGCGAAAGCTGACAAACCGGCTGCGGCTCCGGCCAAAGCCGAAGGCAAATCTGAGTTTGCTGAAAACGACGCTTACGTCCACGCGACGCCGCTGATCCGCCGCCTGGCGCGCGAATTCGGCGTGAACCTGGCGAAAGTGAAAGGCACCGGTCGTAAAGGCCGCATCCTGCGCGAAGACGTTCAGGCTTACGTGAAAGACGCCGTTAAACGTGCAGAATCCGCACCTGCCGCTGGCGCGACCGGTGGTTCTCTGCCGGGCCTGCTGCCGTGGCCGAAAGTGGACTTCAGCAAGTTTGGTGAAGTGGAAGAAGTGGAACTGGGCCGCATCCAGAAAATCTCTGGCGCGAACCTGAGCCGTAACTGGGTGATGATCCCGCACGTTACGCACTTCGACAAAACCGATATCACCGATCTGGAAGCGTTCCGTAAGCAGCAGAACGCCGAAGCTGAGAAGCGCAAGCTGGACGTGAAATTCACCCCGGTTGTCTTCATTATGAAAGCCGTTGCCGCTGCCCTTGAGCAGATGCCGCGCTTTAACAGCTCGCTGTCTGAAGACGGTCAGCGCCTGACGCTAAAGAAATACATCAACATCGGCGTTGCGGTTGATACGCCGAATGGTCTGGTGGTTCCGGTCTTCAAAGACGTGAACAAGAAGAGCATTACCGAGCTGTCTCGCGAGCTGACGGTTATCTCCAAAAAAGCGCGCGATGGCAAGCTGACTGCCGGCGAAATGCAGGGCGGTTGCTTCACCATCTCCAGCATCGGCGGCCTGGGCACCACCCACTTCGCGCCGATCGTGAACGCGCCGGAAGTGGCTATCCTCGGCGTCTCCAAGTCTGCGATGGAGCCGGTGTGGAATGGTAAAGAGTTCGTGCCGCGCCTGATGCTGCCGATCTCCCTGTCCTTCGACCACCGTGTGATCGACGGTGCTGATGGTGCGCGTTTCATCACCATCATCAACAACACCCTGTCGGACATTCGCCGCCTGGTGATGTAAGCGAAAAGCCGGCCTGACGGCCGGCTTTTTTCTGGTAATTCCGCCTGACTGTGCGAAATTATCAGGTGCCAAAAGGATTCGTCTGCCGTTTGTTGTTTCAAAATTGTTAACAGTTTTGTAAAATGCGAGCGGATAGAACGTCCCGGTGGATGATGGGCGTTAAAACTTAAGCGTCAGACCCGCCGGAAAATTACAAAGAGGTCATGATGAGTACTGAAATCAAAACTCAGGTCGTGGTACTTGGGGCAGGCCCGGCAGGTTACTCTGCGGCCTTCCGTTGCGCTGACTTAGGTCTGGAAACCGTAATCGTCGAGCGTTACAGCACCCTGGGCGGTGTTTGCCTGAACGTAGGCTGTATCCCTTCTAAAGCGCTGCTGCACGTAGCGAAAGTTATCGAAGAAGCCAAGGCGCTTGCCGAGCACGGCATCGTTTTCGGCGAGCCGAAAACCGACATCGATAAAATCCGCACCTGGAAAGAAAAAGTCATCAATCAGCTGACCGGCGGTCTGTCTGGTATGGCCAAAGGCCGTAAAGTGAAAGTGGTGAACGGCCTGGGTAAATTCACCGGCGCGAACACCCTGGAAGTGGAAGGCGAGAACGGCAAAACCGTGATCAACTTCGACAACGCCATCATCGCGGCGGGTTCCCGTCCGATTCAGCTGCCGTTTATTCCGCATGAAGATCCGCGCGTATGGGATTCCACCGATGCGCTGGAACTGAAAGAAGTGCCGAAGCGTATGCTGGTCATGGGCGGCGGTATCATCGGTCTGGAGATGGGTACCGTTTACCACGCGCTGGGTTCAGAGATCGACGTGGTTGAAATGTTCGACCAGGTTATCCCGGCTGCCGATAAAGACGTGGTCAAAGTCTTCACCAAGCGTATCAGCAAGAAATTCAATCTGATGCTGGAAACCAAAGTGACTGCCGTTGAAGCGAAAGAAGACGGTATTTACGTTTCCATGGAAGGCAAAAAAGCGCCTGCGGAAGCGCAGCGTTACGACGCGGTGCTGGTGGCTATCGGCCGTGTGCCGAACGGCAAAAACCTGGATGCAGGCAAAGCGGGCGTGGAAGTGGACGACCGTGGCTTTATCCGCGTTGACAAACAAATGCGCACCAACGTGCCGCACATCTATGCGATCGGCGATATCGTCGGTCAGCCGATGCTGGCGCACAAAGGCGTTCACGAAGGTCACGTTGCCGCTGAAGTTATCGCGGGCATGAAACACTACTTCGACCCGAAAGTGATCCCGTCTATCGCTTACACCGAGCCGGAAGTGGCATGGGTGGGTCTGACCGAGAAAGAAGCGAAAGAGAAAGGCATCAGCTACGAAACCGCCACCTTCCCGTGGGCGGCGTCTGGTCGTGCTATCGCTTCCGATTGCGCGGACGGTATGACCAAACTGATTTTCGACAAAGAAACCCACCGTGTCATCGGCGGCGCGATTGTCGGCACCAACGGCGGCGAGCTGCTGGGTGAAATCGGTCTGGCTATCGAAATGGGTTGTGACGCGGAAGATATCGCGCTCACCATCCACGCGCACCCGACCCTGCACGAGTCTGTCGGTCTGGCGGCAGAAGTGTTCGAAGGCAGCATCACCGACCTGCCGAACCCGAAAGCGAAGAAAAAGTAAGTTTCTCTCGCTAAATAAACGCCTCTTCGGAGGCGTTTTTTATGCCTGTTATTCAGACGCGACGTTCTGCCATCCGTCATCCGGATCAAACGCCGCGAGCGCCTGCGCCTTTCGGGACGACGACTGCCCCAGGTCTTTCTGATACACCCGATCGCTTTCATTGACGATAAAACTCATCACGCCCGTTTCGCCGTAACGGACGGGCCACGCGATCATCGTAAAGCCGTTATCGTCAGCCGGTAAAAGACGAAAACGGTACCCGTGATAGCCCATATCTGCGGCCTGCGGGCTGAACGCCGGGCCGAGCGGGCCTGGCGCCTCGCCGGGTTTTACCGGCCAGTAGAGGCCATCTTTTTTCCCGTCACTGCTGACGATTTTCTGTGCGTAGCGCTGATTCAGAGCGTAATAGCTCTGCTGTGCGTCAACGCCAGCGTGCAGCGCTTCAATCGCGGCGAGTTCGTTGCGCCCTATCGTGCGGATGGCGATTTCCTCCACCGCGCCCTGCATATCGAACCGCCAGCCCTGCGCGTGTTTGACGAGAGGAACAGGCAACTGCCAGTCCTGTGCGCCCACTTGCAGATGCGCGGTGTCTCCGTGCAGGACGATGTGATGACTCACTTTCCAGTCACGCAGGAAACGGTCGACCGCTTCCGGTTCGGCGCCATCGGGCGGCACAATCTCGCGCCAGCCATCGCCGAGAAGATGATTTAATGCCGCTTCGTTATGCGTAGCGACGGCCTGCGTCAGCGCGTCAGTGGCCTCTTCTGGCGTGGAAAATTGCGCCAGCGCGAGGGCGGATGTTGAGGTTAAACCGAACGCCAGCGCGGCGAGAAATGTGAATTTCACCTTTTTCTCCTTAGTGACGGCGTTCAGCGTGATGACGGACAGGATGCGGCGCATTTATCGATGTGTCCGAATGATGGGTGGCCGCCAGCTGGCGGCTTTGTAAACCGCGCCGCTGCTGCGCCTGCCAGTTGGCGGAGCGGCTGTCGTTACCGCTGAACGCACTGGCGGTCGTATCGCGACAGGTCGCGTTTCGTGAAGCATAATGTGTCTGGCGTTCCGGCGCGTTAGGCGTACGGTTTGCCTGGCGTTGCACGTGAGGTGTGCTCACATCGTAACCGCGGTAACTGCTGCGCCGCGCGCTTGCCTGCAACGACTGCCTGGAGGCATGGTGCGGGGTGTTCAGCGTGGCGCTGTGGCCCGTCGCCTGCTGAAAACGGGCCGCCGCCGCCTGGCGCTGCGAGGCGCGATCGGCCGGATTCTGCGCTGTGCTGAGGCCCGTGGCGCTGGAAGGGGAGTGAGACTGTGCGGCGACACGGTTATCGGCATAGCCGATGCCGTTGCGATACGCCGGGTTATGGTGCCAGGGGATCATGTTCCCCGGCCGGTTTTCACCGGTGATTCGGTTGTAGTTATTCACGTTAATGTTGATGTTATCGCCGTTATGCGAATAGCCGTCATGATGATCGTGATGGTGGTAATCATCGTCATCATCCCAGTCGATGGCGCTGAACAGCGCATAAGTCGTGGCGACGCCAAGGCTGTAGCCTAATCCCCGGACAAAACTATTGCTGAACTGCTCGCCAGGCGTTGGCGGCAAGTAAACGGGCGGGTAAGCGGCATTCTGCCAGGCGCCGTAAACAGTGGCCGGGTTATAGGTGGGGACGTAAACCACGTCAGGCCTGGCGGGTTCGATTTCAATAATGGTTGAACTGCGCGGGGCGGCGGCCGTTTTCTGGGCAGGAGCGGGCGGCGCGGCTTTGGTTATGGTCGTCACCTTCTGCTGCGGCGAGGAGGTCAGCGCGCCGGTCTGTTGAGCCAGCGCGCGCAGGCGTTGTACCGACGCCATGACGTCATCAGGCTGCGCCAGAAAGGCGTCGCCCAGGTTTTGTATCCACGGCGGGTTCTGCCCCAGCAGCGCCATTAATTGCGGGAACGCCACCAGTGATTTGACGCTGGCGTCCCACGGCTGCCCGGCCACCGCCTGAATGGCGGCGTCGCCCTGTAGCGTGGGATGGTCCTGCGACCACTGCGCGGCCTGAACCATGTTCATCGGGTAAGTGGAGGCCATCAGGATCTGCGATAACAGCGCGTCAGGGTAGAGCGCAATGGGCGCCACCCACTGGTCGATTTGCGCGGCTGAAAATCTCGGGGCGGCTGGCGTAGCAGGCGCAGGCGGAGCCTGTGTTGGCGCGGGTTGCGCGGCAACAGGCGTTTGGGCAGGGGCGGCAGGGGCCTGACTTTTCACAAACAGGACGCCCGAGGCGGCAAACAGCCCGGCGCTGCACAGTAGCGCGAGCAGGTGTGGCTTTAAAGGCAACTTCATAGAGGACTCCGGGGCTAACGGTGCCTTACGGCGTGGTGTTGCCGCGAGTATTATCTACTCGTGTTTTCCTTTTTTAACGTTAATGGGGAAAGGGACCGCATAGTCCGGAATAAGAATGTGAGTATTTATTACACGATGATAACCGATAACGGAGCGCAGGGCGGGAAGACGTAGAAGACCGCCCTTACGGGCGGTCAGCAGCTTAATTGCCCAGATTTACCACCAGCAGCACCGTGATGTCGGAAATATTCCAGCCACCATGCGACGCCGCCAGCAGCGAACCCAGCGCAACGATGAGCGCAAAAAGCCAACGCATCTCCATTGCGAGTAGTCCCGAAGGCGCTACGTTGATCCTCTCTTCACCGGGAAAGGCAGAACCAGGCAAGTGTGTTATACCTGCCACGTAGGTTAATGGAACTGCTTCCGGGCCCGGTGACTGGCTGCTACACCAGCGAAGCAGGCCAGGCGCTACTGTAGCGAGCCGGATAAATGGCGCAAAGGGCTTTTCGGCGTTTGCAGCGGCTTACATGTAAATTCTGAAAGCGGTACGCAAAACATACATGTGGGCTTGCGGGCCTGCCTTTCTGATGCCACTATTTGCCCTGTGTTATACCTGCCATACAAGCCATACAAACTGTGCAACGGTGCCTGCTACCACCCGCGCACAACAGAGAAACCGCCACCCGGCGGTTTTTTTGTGCCCGAAAACACACTTCTGAAACGCGTTCTGCGTAGCTTAACGATTCAGCAAAGATTTAATGTTGCTTTTTTGTAAACAGATTAACACCCCATCAAATTCCTGCTATTCTCCCCGTCGCGGATCCGGGCATTTACCCTACAAACTGCTGTCTCACAGGAGCGTGAAGAGAGAAGCCTGGCTCCCACTATGACAATGAGAGCGAGGAGAACCGTCGTGCTAGAAGAATACCGTAAGCACGTAGCTGAGCGTGCCGCCGAGGGGATTGTAGCCAAACCCTTAGATGCAACCCAAATGGCCGCACTCGTCGAGCTGCTGAAGAACCCGCCCGCGGGTGAAGAAGAGTTTCTGTTAGACCTGCTGACCAACCGCGTCCCCCCGGGCGTTGACGAAGCCGCCTATGTAAAAGCAGGTTTCCTTGCCGCTGTCGCCAAAGGCGAAGCCACCTCCCCGCTGGTCACCCCTGAAAAAGCCGTTGAACTCTTAGGCACCATGCAGGGCGGTTACAACATTCATCCGCTGATTGAAGCGCTGGATAACGACACGCTGGCGCCGATTGCCGCCAAAGCGCTGTCCCATACGCTGCTGATGTTCGATAACTTCTACGATGTGGAAGAGAAAGCGAAAGCGGGCAACGCTTACGCGAAGCAGATCATGCAGTCCTGGGCTGACGCCGAATGGTTCCTGTCTCGCCCGGCGCTGGCAGATAAAATCACCGTCACCGTGTTTAAGGTGACCGGCGAAACCAACACCGACGATCTCTCACCTGCGCCGGACGCCTGGTCGCGCCCGGATATCCCGCTGCACGCCCTGGCGATGCTGAAAAACGCCCGTGAAGGCATTGAGCCGGATCAGCCGGGCAGCGTCGGCCCGATTAAACAGATTGAAGCGCTCCAGCAGAAAGGCTTCCCGCTGGCCTACGTCGGCGATGTCGTGGGCACCGGCTCATCGCGTAAATCCGCCACCAACTCCGTGCTGTGGTTTATGGGCGACGACATCCCGTACGTGCCGAACAAACGCGGCGGCGGCGTGGTGCTCGGCGGCAAAATCGCGCCGATTTTCTTCAACACCATGGAAGATGCGGGCGCGCTGCCGATCGAAGTGGATGTGTCAAACCTGAACATGGGCGATGTGATTGACATCTACCCTTACAGCGGCGAAGTGCGCAACCACGAAACCGGCGAGCTGCTGGCGAATTTTGAACTGAAAACCGACGTGCTGATTGACGAAGTACGCGCGGGCGGTCGTATTCCGCTGATCATCGGCCGTGGCCTGACTACCAAAGCGCGTGAAGCGCTGGGCCTGCCGCACAGCGACGTGTTCCGTCACGCGAAAGATGTGGCGGAAAGCAACCGTGGCTACTCGCTGGCGCAGAAAATGGTCGGTCGCGCCTGCGGCGTCGCCGGTGTCCGTCCGGGCGCCTATTGCGAGCCGAAAATGACCTCCGTGGGTTCTCAGGACACCACCGGCCCGATGACCCGTGATGAACTGAAAGACCTGGCGTGCCTCGGCTTCTCCGCCGATCTCGTGATGCAGTCCTTCTGCCACACGGCGGCGTATCCGAAGCCGGTTGACGTTACCACGCACCACACCCTGCCGGACTTCATCATGAACCGCGGCGGCGTGTCGCTGCGTCCTGGCGATGGCGTGATCCACTCCTGGCTGAACCGTATGCTGCTGCCGGATACCGTCGGCACCGGCGGCGATTCCCACACCCGTTTCCCGATCGGGATTTCGTTCCCGGCGGGCTCGGGCCTGGTGGCGTTCGCTGCCGCGACCGGCGTGATGCCACTCGATATGCCGGAATCGGTGCTGGTGCGCTTTAAGGGCCAGTTGCAGCCGGGCATTACGCTTCGCGATCTGGTGCATGCGATCCCGTATTACGCTATTCAGCAGGGCCTGCTGACCGTTGAGAAGAAAGGGAAGAAAAACATCTTCTCGGGCCGCATCCTGGAAATCGAAGGCTTACCGGATCTGAAAGTGGAGCAGGCGTTTGAGCTGACCGACGCCTCTGCCGAGCGTTCTGCGGCGGGCTGTACCATCAAGCTCAACAAAGAGCCGATCATCGAGTATCTCAACTCCAACATCGTGCTGCTGAAGTGGATGATTGCGGAAGGCTACGGCGATCGCCGTACGCTGGAGCGTCGTATTCAGGGCATGGAGAAGTGGCTTGCCGATCCGCAACTGCTGGAAGCGGATGCTGACGCGGAATACGCGGCGGTGATCGAAATCGATCTCAACGAGATCAAAGAGCCGATTCTCTGCGCGCCGAACGATCCGGACGACGCGCGTCTGCTCTCTGACGTGACCGGCGATAAGATTGACGAAGTGTTTATCGGTTCGTGCATGACCAACATCGGTCACTTCCGTGCGGCCGGTAAGCTGCTGGATACCCATAAAGGCCAGCTGCCGACCCGTCTGTGGATGGCGCCGCCGACCCGCATGGACGCCGCGCAGCTCACCGAAGAGGGCTACTACAGCGTCTTTGGTAAGAGCGGCGCGCGTATCGAGATTCCGGGCTGCTCGCTGTGCATGGGTAACCAGGCGCGCGTAGCGGACGGCGCGACGGTGGTGTCCACCTCGACCCGTAACTTCCCGAACCGTCTCGGTACTGGCGCGAACGTCTATCTGGCATCTGCCGAACTCGCCGCGGTCGCGGCGCTGATTGGCCGCCTGCCGACGCCGGACGAGTACCAGCAGTTCATGTCCCAGGTGGATAAAACCGCCGTGGACACCTACCGTTACCTGAACTTCGACCAGCTTGATCAGTACACTGAGAAAGCGGACGGCGTGATTTTCCAGACGGCGGTATAACGCACCTCTGCCCGGCGTTCTTCGCGTCGGGACAGACAGTAAAAAGGGAAGCCAGTGGCTTCCCTTTTTTATTGCGGTTAACGGCTCACGACTCCGCTTTGCCGTCGTAGCGCGGCAAACTCACGACCGGGTAGGTAAACTCGCCCTCCACCTGGCAGCGTTCCGGTTTCTGCTTGCCGGCGTCAAACAGCACATAGCGCTCTTTCTCCGGGAAATAGATCAGATCGTCGCCGTTACGAAACGAAATCATTTCATAAGGCACGCCATTATCGGTTTTGCTCTTTTCAATGCCGGAGGCTATCTGGAAGTGATCTTTCCACTTCATGGTGGAGAGGTGATATTTGAAAAACGAGACCAGCACATTGCCCCGATTAACGCATTCAAGGCGAACCGCTTCACCGGCATACGCGTGGGAGAGCGGCAGCGCGACGAGCAATAGCGCGCGGCGCAGAAGAGTAAAGTTCACAGGCAACCTCAATACAACAGCACTTAAGATAAACCAAGAGTAACACAGCTCATGCAACGGCTTGTCTACGAGGGGGTTTTCTGTTTCGTCGGCGGCTGCGCTTTTCTTTCCGTTTCATGCTGCGATAATAACAAGAGATAAACAAAGCAGCGGCCAGGCGACGCCCGGCCAGAGGAAAACACCATGGATTATGAATTCTTGCGCGACATCACCGGCGTGGTGAAAGTCCGCCTCTCAATGGGCCACGAAGCGCTCGGGCACTGGTTCAACGAAGAGGTGAAAGGCAATCTGGCGCTGCTGGATGAAGTTGAAGCGGCGGCGCGCGACGTCAAGGGCAGCGAGCGCCAGTGGCAGAAAACCGGCCATGAATACACGCTGTGGCTGGATGGCGAAGAAGTGATGGTGCGCGCCAATCAGCTGGAATTTTCCGGCGACGAAATGGAAGAAGGGATGAGCTACTACGACGAAGAGAGCTTGTCGCTCTGCGGCGTTGAGGATTTCCTTCAGGTGGTGCAGGCGTACCGCGATTTTCTGGCGCAATACGGATAACGGCGGCGCTTCCGTGCGCCGCGCAGGATCATACGGACGGGATATTGCGTCCGTAATAGATTTCACGCATCTCTTTCCAGAGCTGGTCGGTAATGACCTTGCGCTCTTCTTCGGTTAACTCTTCCGGCCGGGTGTGGAACATATAGTGCTTAAGGTCGAACTCCTTAAGCAGCATTTTGGTATGGAAGATATTTTCCTGATAAACGTTCACATCCATCATGTCATACAGTGATTTGATGTCGTCAGACATAAAGTTCTGTATCGAGTTAATCTCATGATCGATAAAGTGTTTCATGCCGTTCACGTCGCGGGTAAAGCCGCGCACGCGGTAGTCAATGGTCACGATATCGGACTCAAGCTGATGGATTAAATAATTCAGCGCCTTCAGAGGCGAAATCACGCCGCAGGTCGATACTTCAATGTCGGCGCGGAAAGTGCACAGGCCGCCTTCCGGGTGGCTTTCCGGATAGGTGTGGACGCAGATATGGCTCTTGTCGAGGTGCGCGACCACGGTTTCCGGCAGCGGGCCGGGGTGCTCGGTTTTGTCGATAAGCTGCGGGTCGACCGGCTCTTCGCTCACCAGAATCGTGACGCTGGCGCCCTGGGGCTCATAGTCCTGGCGTGCGATATTCAGAATGTTGGCGCCGATAATCGAGCAGGTTTCCGTCAGGATTTCCGTAAGACGGTTGGCGTTATAGAGTTCATCGATATACGCGATATAGCCATCGCGCTCTTCCGCCGTTTTGGCGTAGCAAATATCGTAAATACAAAAACTCAGGCTTTTGGTCAGGTTGTTAAAGCCATGCAGTTTCAGCTTTTTCAATTTTTATCACCTCCTTAGGATGCCTGAGACGCCAGGGCATCTTGCAAATATTGCGGCAGAGCGAACGCTGCCGTATGAATGGCCGGATTGTAATAACGGCACTTCAGTCCCGCGGTGTGAAAGCGCGCCTGTAAGGTTTCCAGCGGCATTTTGCGCAGGGCGTCGTTATCGGTCGCCCAGGCGAACGTCATGATGCCGCCGTAGTAGGTGGGGATCGCCGCCTGGTAGAAGCTCACGTCGCTAAAGTAGTGGCTGAGCTTTTTATGGCTGTCGATGGCTTCATCCTGCTGGAGAAAGCAGACGCCGTTTTGCGCGACGAAAATCCCGCCCGGATTCAGGCAGCGCTTACACCCTTCATAAAACGCCGACGTGAACAGGCTCTCTCCCGGCCCGATAGGATCGGTACAGTCGGAGATGATCACATCAAACTTCTGGGTGGTCTGGTTGACGAAATTCACGCCGTCGTCAATCACCAGCGTAAAGCGCGGATCGTCGTAGCTACCGGCGTTGTGGTTAGGCAGATGTTCGCGGCAAAACGCCACCACGCCGGCGTCGATTTCCACCATCGTGATGGATTCCACGCTCTGGTGACGGGTCACTTCACGCAGCATCGCGCCGTCGCCGCCGCCGATGATCAGCACGCGTTTAGCGTGGCCGTGGGCCAGCAGCGGAACATGCGTCATCATCTCGTGATAGATAAACTCGTCGCGCTCGGTGGTTTGCACCACGCCGTCCAGCGCCATCACCCGGCCAAAGGCGGAGTTTTCGAAAATAATCAGATCCTGGTGATCGGTCTTTTCGCGATAGAGCACTTTGTCGACGGCAAAGTATTGACCAAACTGATCGTGCAGCGTTTCGTGCCACATAGGATTCTCGGTCACGGGCTGATACCTCCTTCGTTAACACCCCATAAAAACGGGCGCAACATCATAGCTAACTATGACCGTGGATGCACGGTCACCATTTCACCGAAGGAGCGGGGGAGGGGAATTACTTCACGTAGGCAAGCAGGCTTAACGAATCACGCGCCAGGGCTTTGCACTTTTTAGCGGTAGGAATAGCGATGCCGCTCAGATCGCGGTAACTGTCCTCGCCGAGCGCCTTCATATTGAAGCTGTCGTAATTGCTTAAATCCCACTGATTCTGCTGGGCGAAAAAGACCAGCGCGCGGCGGATCTGCCCGTTCGGCAGGTTCTGGTAGCCACAATCATTTTTCAGAAATACAAAAACAGCCGTCAGGTCGGCCATGTCTTCCGCTTCTGATTCACTGAGCGCAAAACTGTTAGTGGAAAAGGCCAACAGACAGCCCAGAAACATTAGCCTGACTACTTTTCTCATCACGTCTACCACTCGCCAACCAATACCCAACGATAGCACATTTCGTTCAGGCGCGACGAGGAGATTTATACGCGCAGACGGCGGTTCCAGCGGCTTTCTGAACGCGGTTTTATTCACAAATCCGCCGTCAGTATTCTTTATCTATGTCGCGCACACTTGACCTTCCCGCAAGGGGAGGGTTTAAGCTCAACGGGTGCACGTTGACGATAAGGACGGGAAGATGCAACGCCGAGAGTTTATCAAGTACACCGCCGCGCTGGGGGCGCTCAGCGCGCTGCCGACATGGAGCCGGGCCGCGTTTGCCGCAGAGCAGCCCGCGCTGCCCATCCCCGCGCTGCTGACGCCGGACGCCCGCAGCAGCATTCAGCTGACGGTTCAGGCGGGCAAAACCGCGTTTGCCGGTAAAAATGCCACGACCTGGGGCTATAACGGTTCGCTGCTGGGCCCGGCGCTTAAGCTGCGTCAGGGCACGCCGGTCAATATCAATATCCGCAATAACCTTGCCGAAGAGACGACGGTGCACTGGCACGGTCTGGAAGTGCCGGGCGCGGTGGATGGCGGGCCGCAGGGCATTATCGCGCCGGGTCAGACGCGCAGCGTAAGCTTCACGCCCGAACAGCGCGCCGCGACCTGCTGGTTCCACCCGCATCAGCACGGCAAAACCGGGCATCAGGTGGCGATGGGGCTGGCGGGGCTGGTGCTTATCGAAGATACCGAAAGCCTGCAACTGATGCTGCCCAAAATCTGGGGCGTCGACGATGTGCCGCTGATTATTCAGGACAAGAAATTCACCACCGACGGGCAGGTCGATTATCAGCTGGATGTGATGACCGCCGCCGTGGGCTGGTTTGGCGATACGCTGCTGTGCAACGGCGCGATGTATCCGCAGCATACGCCGCCGAAAGGCTGGCTGCGTCTGCGTCTGCTGAACGGCTGTAACGCGCGCTCGCTGAAAATCGCCGCGAGCGATAACCGCCCGCTGTATGTTATCGCAAGCGACGGCGGCCTGCTGGCGGAGCCGGTGAAAGTGACCGAACTGCCAATGCTGATGGGCGAGCGTTTTGAAGTGCTGGTGGATACCAGCGACGCGCGGCCTTTCGATATCGTGACGCTGCCGGTCACACAAATGGGCATGGCGGTCGCGCCGTTTGATAAACCGCAGCCGGTAGTGCGCATTCAGCCTGTCGTGGTGCCCGCCTCGGGAACATTGCCGGATAAGCTGGTGGAGGTTCCGGCGCTGCCTTCGCTCGACGGGCTCCAGGAGCGCTGGCTGCAATTAATGATGGACCCGATGCTGGATATGATGGGCATGGATGAACTGGCGAAGCGCTACGGTAAGCAGGCGCTCGCGGGGAATTCGCACGGGCAGATGATGGGCCAGATGGGACACGGGAATATGTCGCACGGCGGTATGAACCACGGCGGCCACGGGTTTAATTTCCATAACGCCAATAAGATTAACGGCAAAGCGTTTGATATGAACGCGCCCGCGTTTGCGGCGGCGCTCGGCAAGTATGAGCGCTGGACCATTTCCGGCGAGGGCGACATGATGTTGCATCCGTTCCATATTCACGGTACGCAGTTCCGTATTTTGACCGAGAACGGCAAGCCGCCTGCCGCGCATCGCGCCGGATGGAAAGACACCGTATGGGTGGAGGGCGCGCGTAGCGAAGTGCTGGTGCGGTTTGATTACGCGGCGTCCGCGGAGCATGCCTATATGGCGCATTGCCATTTGTTAGAGCACGAAGACACCGGGATGATGTTAGGGTTTACGGTGGCGTGATGGATGTTTGGGCGGAGCGTTAACGGCGGGTGCGCTGCGCTTACCCGCCCTACAAATAAAGACGTTGGTTTTTGCGTAGGGTGGGTAAGCGCAGCGCACCCACCGGTTCCCGAATAAATCCGCTCCACAAACCCCGCCCATAAAAAAAGCCCCTCAATGAGGGGCTTTTGCTTTCCGGTAGGTACGGTTTTACTTCGCATCATCCGGCAGGGCATAGGCAACGATATAGTCGCCCATTTTGGTGCCGAACGAGCCGTGGCCGCCTGCGGAGATCACGACATACTGCTTGCCGTTCACTTCATAGGTCATCGGCGTCGCCTGGCCGCCAGCCGGCAGGCGGGCTTCCCACAGCTTCTCGCCGTTGGTCACGTTGTACGCGCGCAGATAGTTATCCGCGGTCGCACCGATGAACAGCACGTTGCCGCCGGTGGTGATCGGGCCGCCAAGCATCGGCATACCCATGTTAAACGGCACCGCGAACGGCATCGGGAACGGCATGCTGTCGCGCGGCGTACCGATACGTTTTTTCCACACCACGTCGTTGGTCTTCAGATCCAGCGCGGAGATATAACCCCATGCCGGCTGCTTACACGGCAGACCAAACGGAGAGAGGAACGGGTTCAGGGTCACGCCGTACGGCACGCCGTACTGCGGCTGAATACCGGCTTCAGTACCGGTGCCCTTCGCGTCTTTCGGCTGCTCCATCGGGTTGCCCGGACCACGCGGGATAAGCTTCGATACGAACGGCAGCGCCATCGGGTTGGCAATCGCCACCTGACGATGCGGGTCAATGGCCAGGCCACCCCATTCGAACATCCCCAGGTTACCCGGGAACACCAGCGTGCCCTGCTCGGACGGCGGCGTGAAGATGCCTTCGTAACGCAGGCTATGGAACATCACGCGGCAGACCAGCTGGTCATACATCGTGGCGCCCCACATATCCGCGCCGCTCAGATCTTTCTTCGGACGGAAGGAAAGGTCAGAGAACGGCTGCGTCGGCGTCACGTAGTCGCCTTTCGCGGCGCCCTGCGGAACCGGTTTTTCCGGTGCCGGGACGACGAGCTTACCGTTGCGGCGATCCAGCACGAAAATGTTGCCGGTTTTCGCTGGCGCGTAAATCACCGGAACGGTTTCGCCTTTCACGGTAATGTCGGCGAGCGTCGGCTGCGCCGGCAGGTCCATATCCCACAGGTCGTGGTGAACGGTCTGATAAGACCACACCAGCTTACCGGTGGACGCGTTCAGCGCGACGATGGAGCTCGCAAAGCGCTCCTGCTCCGGCGTGCGGTTACCGCCCCAGATATCCGGCGTGGTTACGCCCATCGGCAGGTAAACCATGTCGAGCTTCGCATCATAAGACGCCGGCGCCCAGGAGTTCGGGGAGTTCAGCGAGAAATGATGCTCGTCAGCCGGGATCGCGTTCGGGTCTTTCGCGCCCGGATCGAAGGCCCACAGCAGTTTACCGGTGTTGATATCAAAACCACGGATGACGCCGGACGGCTCACGGGTGGAGAAGTTATCGGTCACCGCGCCGGCAATCACAATCACCTTATCGGTAACGATCGGCGGCGAAGTCGGCTCGTACATACCCGGCGTGGTCACCGGCATGTTGGTCTGCAGGTTCAGAATGCCTTTGTTCGCGAAGCTTTCACACAGCTTGCCGTTATCCGCATTCACCGCAAACAGACGCCCGTCGTTCACCGGCAGGATAATACGACGCGGGCAATCCGCGACGACATCCGGGCTGGCGTTCGCGGCTGTCGCTTCGTGATACGACACGCCGCGGCAGGTCACATGCTGGAATGACGGATTAGTATTCAGCTGCGGATCGAAGTGCCATTTCTCTTTACCGGTCGCGGCATCAACGGCGAAAAGACGCTGGTGCGCGGTGCAGAGGAACAGGGTGTCACCGACTTTAATCGGCGTTACTTCGTTGGTTATCTCACCCGGATCGGTCGGCAGCTTCAGGTCGCCGGTGCGGAACACCCAGGCTTCTTTCAGCTGATGAACGTTGTCGGTGTTGATCTGCTTGAGCGGAGAGTAACGCTGACCTTCCTGGTTACGCCCGTAAGCCGGCCAGTCGCCGTCAGGAATGCTCTGGCTGCCGTTCACGGCGGCAGGGGTGCTATCCGCGCTGAGGGTGCCGTTGATTTCCTGCGGATCGTTAAAGCCTGCCCAGAAGAGCAGCCCCGCGGTGATGATAAGCGAGACCAGCAGCGCCGGTACGCCTGCGCGGGACGGCGTGCTGAGGCGACGCCAGACGAATGGCAAAATCAGCCATACGCCGAAGAACACCAGGACGTCGCAGCGCGGCGTCAGCGCCCAGAAGTCGAAGCCGACTTCCCAGATGCCCCACGCCATCGTGCCTAATAAGATGATAGCGTAGAGCCACAGCGCCGCAGCGTTACGTCTCCACAGCAGCCAGGCTGTCGCCAGCATACCCACCCCGGCGATGGGGTAGTACCAGGAACCACCAATTGAAACCAGCCATATACCACCAACCAATAAATACAGCCCTGATAATGCTGCGAACAGGGCTGTGAGCATCACGAGAAGCCGTGATTGTGTCTTTTTTGTTTCTGCCATAACCACACTCTTAATTTTTAAGTAGCAAGTTATTATAGTTGTTAACATATGTGATCTTAATCACAAAAAGAGCTTTTCGCACTTTTCTGTCGGAAGGGCGTTTTGCTGGTATACTGCCCCGCTTATCTATCGTTACCGGCGGCAGCCGCAGCGGGTATCGGTGATTTATTTTTAAATCAAACGGTTAGCGATATGAAACATACTGTTGAAGTGATGATTTCCGAGGCGGAAATTAAGGCGCGCGTCGAGGAACTGGGGCGTCAGATTACTGAGCGTTATCAGGACAGCGGCAGCGAAATGGTGCTGGTAGGACTGCTGCGCGGCTCTTTTATGTTCATGGCGGACCTGTGCCGTCAGGTTCACGTAGCGCATGAAGTCGATTTTATGACCGCCTCCAGCTACGGCAGCGGCATGTCTTCCACGCGCGATGTCAAAATCCTCAAAGATCTGGATGAAGATATCCGCGGTAAAGATGTGCTGATCGTCGAAGATATTATCGATTCCGGCAACACGCTCTCTAAAGTGCGCGAAATCCTGAGCCTGCGCGAGCCGAAATCGCTCGCCATCTGTACGCTGCTCGATAAACCGTCGCGCCGTGAAGTGGATGTCGAAGTGGAGTATGTCGGCTTCTCGATCCCGGATAAATTCGTGGTGGGCTACGGCATCGATTATGCCCAGCGCTATCGCCACCTGCCGTATATCGGCAACGTAGTAATGCTGGAAGAGTAAATCCGGCGCGTAAAAAAGGGGCCGCGGGCCCCTTTTTTTATGTCACGCTCGCCCTTATTTATGGCTGGCGTGCGTATTCTGGATGTTGGATACGCCTTTGCGGTAACCCTGTTCCAGGGTGTCGCGGTCAGTCGCGGTCACATCCAGATCGCGCAGGAGACCGTCGTGAATGCCGTACGCCCAGCCGTGAAGCGTAACGTTCTGGCCGCGTTTCCAGGCGGACTGCATAATGGTGGAGTGGCCGAGGTTATAGACCTGCTCCATCACGTTCAGCTCGCACAGGGTGTCGAGACGTTTTTCCTGCGGCAGCTCGCTCAGCAGCGCGTTGTGTTTCAGCCAGATGTCGCGGATGTGCAGCAGCCAGTTGTTAATCAGGCCCAGCTCCGGGTTCTCCACCGCCGCCTGCACGCCGCCGCAGCCGTAGTGACCGCAGATGATGATGTGCTCCACTTCCAGCACGTCCACCGCGTACTGAACGACGGAAAGACAGTTAAGGTCGGTGTGGATAACCAGGTTCGCCACGTTGCGGTGAACGAAGATCTCGCCCGGCTCAAGGCCAGTGAGGCGTTCAGCCGGTACGCGGCTGTCGGAACAACCGATCCACAGGAAGCGCGGTTTCTGCGCCTTCGCCAGACGTTCAAAAAAGCCCGGGTCTTCTTTGACCAGCATTTTTGACCAGATTTCGTTATTACTAATAAGTGTGCTGATATCTTTCATAGAGGTTAACGACCTGTAACCAGACAATTGCGTTCGGGTAATATAGGGCAACTAAACTTTTTTTTAAACCACACAACTTCTGCAAGAAAATAAGGTGACTGTACTTTCATGACCATTGCACTGGAACTGGAGCAGCTTAAAAAGACGTATCCCGGCGGCGTGCAGGCGCTGCGCGGCATTGATTTACAAGTCGAAGCGGGAGATTTTTACGCGCTGCTGGGGCCGAACGGGGCCGGTAAATCGACCACCATCGGCATTATCAGCTCGCTGGTAAACAAAACGTCCGGTCGGGTGCGCGTGTTTGGGTACGATCTGGAACGGGATGTGGTTAACGCCAAACGCCAGCTTGGGCTGGTGCCGCAGGAGTTTAACTTCAACCCCTTCGAGACCGTGCAGCAGATCGTCGTGAACCAGGCGGGCTACTATGGCGTCGAACGCCGCGAAGCGGTTGAGCGTAGCGAAAAGTATTTAAATCAGCTCGATCTGTGGGAAAAACGCAACGAACGCGCGCGTATGCTTTCGGGCGGGATGAAGCGTCGTCTGATGATCGCCCGCGCGCTGATGCACGAGCCGAAACTGCTGATCCTCGATGAGCCGACGGCGGGCGTGGATATCGAACTTCGCCGCTCGATGTGGGGCTTTCTGAAAGATCTTAACGATAAAGGCACCACGATTATCCTCACCACCCACTATCTCGAAGAGGCCGAGATGCTGTGCCGCAATATCGGGATTATTCAGCGCGGCGAGCTGGTGGAGAACACCTCGATGAAATCGCTGCTCTCTAAACTTAAATCGGAGACGTTTATCCTCGATCTGGCGGCGAAAAGCCCGCTGCCGAAGCTCGAAGGCTATCAGTATCGTCTGGTGGATACGTCAACGCTTGAGGTGGAAGTGCTGCGCGAGCAGGGCATTAACAGCGTCTTTAATCAGCTGACCGCGCAGGGCGTTCAGGTGCTGAGTATGCGCAACAAAGCGAACCGTCTTGAAGAGCTGTTCGTCACGCTGGTGAATGAAAAACAAGGAGAGCGCGCATGATGCAGCTTTACTGGGTCGCCCTGAAAAGTATCTGGGCGAAAGAGGTGAACCGTTTTGCCCGCATCTGGATACAGACGCTGGTGCCGCCGGTCATCACCATGACCCTCTACTTTATTATTTTCGGCAATCTTATCGGCTCGCGCATCGGCGAAATGCATGGTTTCACCTACATGCAGTTTATCGTGCCGGGTCTTATCATGATGGCCGTGATCACTAACTCTTACGCCAACGTGGCCTCGTCGTTCTTCAGCGCCAAGTTCCAGCGCAATATCGAAGAGCTGTTGGTGGCACCGGTGCCGACGCATGTGATTATCGCCGGTTATGTGGGCGGCGGCGTGGCGCGCGGGCTGTGCGTCGGTATTCTGGTGACGGCGGTGTCGCTGTTCTTCGTGCCGTTCCAGGTGCACTCGTGGCTGTTTGTCGCCCTGACGCTGCTGATGACCGCCATTCTGTTCTCGCTCGCCGGGCTGCTGAACGCCGTGTTCGCGAAGACCTTTGACGATATCAGCCTGATCCCGACGTTCGTGCTGACGCCGCTGACCTATCTCGGCGGGGTATTCTATTCGCTGACGCTGCTGCCGCCGTTCTGGCAGGCGCTGTCGCATTTAAACCCCATCGTCTACATGATTAGCGGTTTCCGCTTCGGCTTCCTTGGGATCTCCGATGTGCCGCTGCTCTTTACCGTCGCGGTGCTGGCGTGCTTTATCATCGCGTTCTATCTGCTGTGCTGGTATCTGATCAGCCGCGGGCGCGGTCTGCGTTCGTGATCGGCTAAGCGCGTCGGCGTGGATAAAATCGCGCCGGCGCGTCACCCGTTACCCGAATCCCCGCCTATGGGCGCACGATAAATCGCAACCGGGCTTGGTATTCATGTCACTTTTGTTAAAATGCGCATAATTTCACCTCTGGCAGTCACTGTTGCACCATTCCTATGCTAAATCGTCTCTTTTTCTGTCTGCTTCTTCTGGTCACAGGCGTCGCGCAGGCCAGCCTTCTTGGCAGCGAGCAACCCTCCCCGCAATATATGCAAATCACCGAAGATGCCGCCATCTGGGCGAAGGTCGGCGATAGCGTTCAGACGGTCGGTATCATTCGCGAAGGGCAGTTACTCGCCGTGGTGCCGATTGCCGCTGACTACTATGAATTTCGCTTCGGCTTCGGCACCGGGTTTATCGACAAAGCCCACCTGACCGACGTGCAGGGCAAAAAACGTGTGACAGACAGCCTGGGCGATCTGAATAAGCCGCTCAGTAATCAAAATCTGCTGACCTGGCGGGATGTCACCATCTATAACGAACCGGATGTGAACAGCGAACCGTTCGGCACGCTGGCGGAGAATCTGCGCTACCCGATAGCCGGCAAGCTGAAAGACCGTCTCAACCAGACCTGGTATCAGATCCGCATTGGCGACCGGCTGGGGTATATCAGCAGTCTCGACGCGCAGGAGGATAACGGCATCCCGGTGCTGACGTACCACCACATTCTGCGCGATGAAGAGAACACCCGGTTTCGCCATACGTCCACCACCACGTCCGTGCGCGCGTTCAGCAACCAGATGACGTGGCTGCGCGATCAGGGTTATGCGACGATTAGCCTCTACGATCTCGACGGCTACGTGCATAACCGCGTGAACCTTCCCGCCCGCGCGGTGGCGATCACCTTCGACGATGGCCTGAAGTCGGTTTATCGCTACGCGTATCCGGTACTGAAAGAGTATGGCTTTAAGGCGACGGCGTTTATTATCTCGTCGCGCATTAAGCGCCAGCCGCAGCGCTGGGAGCCGAAATCGCTCCAGTTTATGAGCGTTTCCGAGCTGAAAGCGATTCAGGACGTGTTTGATATCCAGTCGCACACCCATTTTCTGCACCGCACCGACGGCGCGCGCCACCCGATTTTGTTAAGCCGCACGTATCACAATATTCTCTTCGATTTTCAGCGATCCCGCCGCGCGCTCTCGCAGTTCAACCCGCATGTGCTCTTTCTCTCTTATCCGTTCGGCGGGTATGACGATAAAGCGGTGAAGGCGGCGGGCGACGCCGGGTTTCATCTGGCGGTGACGACGGTGAAAGGAAAAGTGAAGCCGGGCGATAACCCGTATCTGTTGAAGCGGCTCTATATTCTGCGCACCGACTCGCTGGAGACGATGGCGAAAATCATCAGCAATCAGCCGCAGGGATAAAAAAAGCCCTCGCGAGGAGGGCTTTATTCTTGTGCGCGTAGCGCTTACGCCACCTGCACCGGCACCGCTTTGGCGAGACGTTTCATCTCGTTGTCGCCGTCGAAATAGGCGACTTTCGGCTGCCAGCTGCGCGCCTGCTCATCCGGCATGGTCACGTAGCTTGCGATAATCAGGATATCGCCGACATCCGCGCAGTGGGCCGCCGCGCCGTTCACCGAAATGATCTTCGAGCCGCGTTCGCCGGCGATGGCGTACGTCGAAAAACGTTTGCCATTGGTCACGTTGTAGATATCAATGGCTTCATATTCCAGAATGCCCGCGGCCTCGAGGAAATCCTGATCGATGGCGCAGGAGCCTTCATAATGCAGGTCCGCCTGAGTAACTTTGACGCGGTGCAGTTTGCCCTGCAACATGGTGCGAATCATAACTTGAACCCTGTTTACCTGAATGTCGTCAGAGCCGGGCGGTGACCCGGCTCCAGGAATTTATCCCGGGCAGTATTGCCCTTTTTACCCATGCTGTCTACTGGGTTAATTCCACGGTCTGATTGTCGATGAGCCGCGCCTGACCGAGCCACGCCGCCATCAAAATTACCGCGCGCTGGCTGGCCGGTGAGAGCGCCTGCAGCGTGTCGGCATCGCGGATTTGCAGGTCGTCCGGGCGGAAGCCTTTCTCGCTGAGTTCGTCGCTTGCCGCGGCGATAATCGCCTCCGGATCGCGCTCGCCCGCGCGCAGTTTCTCCGCCATCGCGTTCATCACTTTGCTCAAGCCCGGCGCGATTTTACGCTGGTCGCTGGTGAGATAGCCGTTGCGGGAGCTCAGCGCCAGCCCGTCTTTGGCGCGCACCGTCGGCACGCCGACAATCTCGATGTCATAACCCATGTCGGCCGTCATTTTGCGAATAAGCGCAAGCTGCTGGTAATCCTTTTCGCCAAAGCAGGCGACATCCGGCTGCACCAGGTTAAAGAGCTTGCTCACCACGGTCGAGACGCCGCGGAAATGGCCCGGCCGGCTTGCGCCTTCCAGCATCGTGGAGAGGCCCGGCACGTCAACATACGTCTGGTCGCTCATGCCCTGCGGATAGACCTCTTCCGGGGTTGGCGCGAACACGAAATCGGCGCCGCGTTTTTTCAGCTTCTCGCAATCTTCCTGAAGCGTGCGCGGGTAGCGCGCCAGATCGTCGGCGCGGTCAAACTGCATCGGGTTGACGAAAATACTTACCACCACCGCGTCGGCGCTGGCTTTCGCCTCGTCCACCAGCTTCATATGGCCGTCGTGAAGATTGCCCATCGTCGGCACCAGAGCGATACGTTTGCCTTCCATGCGCAGGCGACGGATCTGCTGACGCAGCAGCGGCACGGTTTCAATAATCAGCACAATGAGACTCCTTTAGTGAAAGCTGTGTTCTTCGCCCGGATACGCGCCGGACTCCACTTCAGCAATATACTGGCGCACCGCGGCGCGCATATCGCCCGCTTCAGCCAGGAAGTTTTTGGCGAATTTCGGGATGTGGCCGCCGGTAATGCCGAAGGCGTCATGCATCACGAGGATCTGCCCGTCGGTGACGTTACCGGCGCCGATGCCGATAACCGGAATGGAAAGCGCGTCGGTGATGCGCTGCGCCAGCGCGACCGGCACGCACTCCAGCACCAGAAGCTGCGCGCCCGCGGCTTCTAAGGCCAGCGCGTCGTTAAGCAGCGTCTGCGCGGCGGCTTCATCGCGGCCCTGCACTTTATAGCCGCCGAAAATATTCACGGATTGCGGGGTCAGCCCCAGATGCCCGCACACCGGCACGGCGCGCTCGGTCAGCATGCGTACCGTATCGGCAAGCCACTGGCCGCCTTCGATTTTGACCATATTGGCGCCCGCGCGCATGACGGCGGCGCTGTTTTCAAAGGCTTGTTCAGGCGTGGCGTAAGCCATAAAGGGTAAATCGGCGAGCAACAGACAGTGCGGCGCGCCGCGGCGAACGGCGCGGGTGTGGTAGGCGATATCGTCAACGGTGACCGGCAGAGTGGAGTCGTGGCCCTGGACGGTCATGCCCAGCGAATCCCCCACCAGCATGACGCCAATTCCTTCTTCTTCAAAGAGTTTCGCAAAGCTGAAATCGTAGGCGGTGATGGTGGCGAATTTTTTGCCGGTTTCCTTCAGGCGTCGCAATTGAGAAATGGTTGTCGGTTTCATGGGTGTCCCGCAAACAGAAAAAAAGCAGTGTAAACGATGCGTTTACGGGAGGATACCGCGAGGAAATACGAAGAGGAACTTTTTGATTTACCAGTGGCGAATTGCTGAACAATCAAGGCGTTCGAGCACATCGGCCAGACGCTCGCCATCCGGGAAGCGCAGCGCGGGCGCAATCTCTGAGAGCGGCAGCAGCATGAAAGCCCGGTTTTTCATGTCGTAGTGGGGAACGGTCAGGCGCCCGGTGTTTATCGTCGCGTCGCCAAACAGCATGATGTCGAGATCGAGCGTACGCGGACCCCAGCGCTCCGCTTTACGCACACGCCCCTGCTCAAGTTCAATGCGCTGCGTGTTATCGAGAAGCGCTTCGGCGCTAAGCGTCGTCTCCAGCGCCACGGCGGCATTCAGGTAATCTGGCTGATCCTGCGGGCCGAGCGGCGGGGTGCGATAGAAAGAGGAGGTCGCCACAATGCGGCTGTGCGGAATACGCGCCAGCGCGGCCAGCGCGTTATTGACCTGAGTAAGCGGCTCGGCAAGATTGCTGCCGAGCGCGATAAAGGCCAGCGTCACGCGTTACCCTCGCGGCGCGGGGAGGTGCGACGGCGTGGACGACGCGTGCGGCGGCGCGCGGCCGGCTCGTCGCCCAGATCGTTAAGCATATCTTTTTGCATCGGCGGCGCGGCGGACTGGAATTCGCCCCACCAGTTCGTCAGGCGTTGCAGTTCGCTGTTGTTTTCCGCTTCGGCGCGCAGCGCCAGCAGATCGTAGGCGGCGCGGAATTTCGGGTGCTCCATCAGCTTCCAGGCGCGTTTGCCCTGACGGCGCGACAGGCGCAGCTGCAGCATCCAGATATCGCGGATAAGCGTCGTGATGCGTTTCGGGATCGCGAGCGAGCGGCAGGCTTCATCCAGCACGTCGTTCATGGCGAGCGCGAAGGCGTCATAGTAGGCAAGGCCGCTCTCCTGGGCGATTTTCTGCGCCATTTCGAGCTGCGGATACCAGAACATCGCGGCGAACAGGAACGCCGGGTTCACGCGCATATCATTATGAATGCGGTGATCGGTGTTCTTCAGCACCTGCGCGATGATGCGCTCCATCGGGCTGTCGCCTTTCTCGGTGAAATAGCGGCTGATACCGGGGAACAGCGGCTGGAACAGATTGTATTCGCACAGCAGGCGATAAGTCGCATAGCCGTAACCGGTCTGCAACAGCTTCAGCGACTCTTCAAACAGACGCGCCGGCGGCACATCGTTCAGCAGCGTGGCGAGGCGCGGGATGGGCTCCCCGGTTTCCGAGCTGATGCGCATATCAAGCCGTGCCGCGAAGCGCACGGCGCGCAGCATACGCACCGGATCTTCGCGGTAGCGGGTTTCCGGATCGCCGATAAGACGGATAATGCCTTCGTTGAGATCGTTCAGGCCGCCCACGTAATCGCGTACCGTGAAATCGGCCACGCTGTAATAGAGGCTGTTGATGGTGAAATCGCGGCGCTGGGCGTCTTCTTCGATAGAGCCGAAAATGTTGTCGCGCAGCAGCATGCCGTTCTGGCCGCGCTGGGAGGTGGCGCGATCGCTCACGCTCTCTTCGTGGTGGCCGCGAAAGGTGGCGACTTCAATGATTTCCGGCCCGAACATGACGTGGGCCAGGCGGAAACGGCGGCCGACCAGACGGCAGTTGCGGAACAGCTTGCGCACCTGATCCGGCGTGGCGTTGGTGGTGACGTCGAAATCTTTCGGTTTTTTGCCAAGCAGCAGATCGCGCACACCGCCGCCCACAAGCCAGGATTCATAGCCCGCTTTATTCAGGCGGTACATCACTTTAAGCGCGTTCTCGCTGATATCTTTGCGGGAGATAGCGTGCTGTTCACGCGGGATAATGGTTATGGCGGGCTGTGCGACGCCTTCGTCAACCACGCTCTCCTCGCGGTTTAACACCTTACGGCAAAAATTAGCGACTCGGGTAAAAATGGTGCACCTCGGTAGTGTCAGACTCTGGACAAAAAACAGCGGCTAATATAGCTCAGCGCAACGCATTTGAGAATGCCGGATTCGCGGCTACCGCCGCAGGCACCGCGCTGAGAACCCATTTTTCCACCGCCTGACGCAACAGCGTTTCGGTGGAAAGCGCGCGCCAGTCGTCATCGACCGGCTGGTTTAAAAACGCCAGCGCCTCAACCAGCACCGGACGCGGATCGCCTTCCGGCAGCGGCGGGGCGTGGTTCTGTTTGGAAAGCTTATTGCCATCCGGGTTCACCACCAGCGGCAGGTGAACGTAATCCGGCACCTGCCAGCCAAGCTGCTGGTAGAGCGAAATCTGGCGCACCGTCGGCTCGATAAGATCCGCCCCGCGCACGATTTGCGTCACGCCCTGGAAATGGTCGTCGACGACGACCGCCAGGTTATAGGCGAACAGACCGTCGCGGCGGTGAATAATAAAATCTTCGCGGGCGAGCGCCGGGTCGGCGGTGATGTTGCCGCGCAGTTTATCGGTAAACGCCATGACCGGGTGCGTCTGCACGAGCCGCACGGCGGCGTTCTCCGGGCCGTGGCACAACGCGCGGCAGTGGCCATCATAAATGCCGCCCAGTTGCTGAATACGGCTGCGCGGGCAGGTGCAGTAGTAGCTTAGCCCGTGCTCGCGCAGGTACGCCAGCGCCTCGCGGTAGGCTTCGTGACGCTGCGACTGATACAGCACCTCGCCGTCCCAGTGCAGGCCGTAATGATCAAGCTGGCGCAAAATCACGTCGGCGGCGCCCGGCACTTCGCGCGGCGGATCGATATCTTCGATACGGACAAGCCACTGACCTTGTAATGCGCGGGCCTGAAGATAACTGCCGAGCGCGGCAATCAGCGAGCCGAAATGCAGTTCGCCGGAAGGAGAGGGGGCGAAACGCCCGATGTATGGCTTAACAGACATGGTGATGGCGGACATAAAAGAATACGGCGGGAAGATCCCGCCGTAAGTGTGAGTAATTTGCGTCGGCGGTTAGCCGGCCATCTGTTTTTCGCGGATTTCAGCGAGCGTCTTACAGTCGATGCACAGATCGGCGGTCGGACGTGCTTCCAGGCGACGGATGCCGATTTCAACACCGCAGGATTCGCAGTAGCCGAAATCTTCGTCTTCCACTTTTTTCAGCGTCTTTTCAATCTTCTTGATAAGCTTGCGTTCGCGGTCGCGGTTACGCAGCTCAAGGCTGAACTCCTCTTCCTGGGCGGCACGGTCTACCGGATCCGGGAAGTTTGCAGCTTCATCCTGCATGTGGGTTACGGTGCGATCGACTTCATCCCGGAGTTGATTACGCCATGCCTCAAGAATACGCCTGAAGTGCGCCAGCTGGGCTTCGTTCATATACTCTTCGCCCGGTTTCTCCTGATAAGGCTCCACCCCAGCGATGGCGAGAATACTCAGGGACGATGTTTTACGGTTTTGCCCTTCTTGCATGTTGCTTCTCCTTAACACGCACTATCGATCCCCTTCTCGGGGGAAAAATCAGGCCGCTATAAATAACAGAAGCTTTTCCGGATAGCAATTATCTAAACGTTACACTTGACAACCCTGTGAGGAAAAGCGTATTTGCGCACGCGGCCGTATCATTATTAGTCGATTGCGGATCAACTGGTTATAAGCGAACCGGCAAAGGCGACGTCAGCGTTATCTCACTGGCGGAAAGCGAGGCCTTCCAGGCCAGCACTTCCACCCCCTTGCGCTGCGCCTCGCTTAACAGCTCGGCATAGCGTTCATCAATATGGCGCGCCGGGGCAACCTGCGTAATGGCGGAGTGCAGCACGGCGAACAACAGCACGGCGCGATCCCCTTGCTCCACTACGCTCATCAGCTCCCGTAAATGCTTCTGACCGCGCGCGGTCACCGCATCCGGGAAGTACCCTGAATCCTGCTCCGACAGCGTCACGGATTTCACCTCAATATAGCAGTTAACCTTGTCACTCGCCTGCAACATAAAGTCGATGCGGCTGCGTTCGGCACCGTACTTGACTTCACTCTTCAGGCTCTCGTAACCGGCGAGCGCAGGTAGGCGCTGCGCCTGCAACGCCTCTTTCACCACCGTGTTGGCGCGCAGCGTATTCACGCAAATCAGCGCGCCGTCACGGGTTTGGGTTAATTCCCAGGTGTGCGGATATTTGCGCGTCGCGACGCTTGAGGTGGAATACCAGACGGTATCTCCCGGCGTCGCGCAGCCGGTCATCGCGCCGGTATTCGGACAGTGCAGGGTTAAGGTCTCGCCTTGCGGCGTGACCACATCGGCGAGAAAGCGCTTGTAGCGCTGAATCAGCCGGGCCGGTTGCAGTGCGGGGGTAAATTCCATGTCGCTTCCTTATGGGTTCAGAGACCAGCGTTGCAGCGGCTGGTAACGGGTACGTCCCTGTTCAAATCGCGATTCATACAGCACAAACTCCCGCACCGGAAGCTGCCAGCCAAACCCTGGCGGCGGCAGCCTGACCGGGTGCTGAGCGTTACGCAGTAATGTGACATGCGGATGAAAGGGTTGCGCGCTTTGTGGGCAACCGCTGCGCGCCGCCTGCGCGCGCAGTAAATTCGCGAGCTGCAGCAGGCCGCGCGGCGGCTGGCGGGAGCCGAGCCAGACGACCTGCGAGCGCGGCCAGTGTCCGGCGTCGTCCAGCGCAAGCGTAAACCCCGGCTGCTGAATACGTCCGGCAAGCGCGCTTAACGTGCGCTGCTTTTGCGCGCTGACATCGCCTAAAAACGCGAGCGTGATATGCAAATTCGCGGCGGCAATCGGCCTGCCCGCGTCGGGCGCAAAGTGTGCGGCGCGCCACTCGATAATCTGTTGCTGAAGGTCGGCTGGCAGGGGCAGCGCGAAAAACAGCCGTTTCTGGTCTGACATAGCGGTAACTCGTAATGATCGGGCGGAATGCTACAATGCGTGCCTTTCATAGTAACCCTCTGGAGCCTGTCGTGTCGTCTTTACCGGTTGCCGCCGTTTTGCCTGACCTTCTCAACGCCCTGCCGCACGCGCCGCAGGTGCTGCTGTGCGCCCCGACCGGCGCCGGGAAATCGACCTGGCTGCCGCTGGAAATCTTAAAGTCCGGCGTGCTGGACGGGAAAATCATCATGCTGGAGCCCAGACGGCTCGCGGCGCGCAACGTCGCGCAGCGTCTGGCGGATCTGCTCGGCGAGCCGTGCGGCGAAACCGTGGGCTACCGGATGCGCGCCGAAAGCTGCACCGGCCCGGCCACGCGGCTGGAAGTCGTGACCGAAGGCATTCTGACGCGGCTGTTGCAGCGCGACCCGGAGCTTTCCGGCGTGTCGCTGGTGATCCTCGATGAATTCCACGAGCGCAGCGTGCAGGCGGATCTGGCGCTGGCGCTGCTGCTCGATGTCCAGCAGGGGCTGCGTGAGGATCTTAAACTGCTGATCATGTCTGCGACGCTCGACAACGCGCGCCTGCAGGCGCTGCTGCCGCAGGCGCCAACGGTGGTCTCCGAAGGGCGCAGTTTTCCGGTGGAGCGGCGCTATCAGGCGCTTTCCGCCCATCAGCGTTTCGATGAGGCGGTGGCGCAGGCGGTGAGCGGGTTACTGCGTGAAGAAGCCGGTTCGCTGCTGCTGTTTTTGCCGGGCGTCGGCGAGATCCAGCGCGTGCAGACGCAGCTTGCTGAGCGCGTGGGGCGCGACGTGCTGCTGTGTCCGCTCTACGGCGCGCTGCCGCTCGCGGAGCAGCGCAAGGCTATCCTGCCCGCGCCGCCGGGCTTTCGCAAAGTGGTGCTCGCCACCAATATCGCCGAAACCAGTCTGACCATCGAAGGCATCCGGCTGGTGGTGGACAGCGCCCAGGAGCGCGTGGCGCGCTTTGACGCCCGCACCGGGCTGACGCGCCTTATCACGCAGCGCATCAGCCAGGCGTCGATGACCCAGCGCGCCGGTCGCGCCGGCCGCCTTGAGCCGGGCATCTGTCTGCATCTTCTGCCAAAAGAGCAGGCGGAACGGGCCGCCGCGCAGGCGGAAGCGGAAATCACGCAAAGCGATCTCTCGGGGCTGCTGCTGGAACTACTAATCTGGGGATGCCGTGACGTGACCGATCTCCAGTGGCTCGATCTGCCGCCTGCGCTGAACCTTGCCGCCGCGCGCGAACTGCTCACCGCGCTGGGCGCGCTGAAAGAGGGCCAGCTCACCGCGCGTGGACGCCAGATGGCGCAGTTCGGCAACGATCCGCGCCTCGCCGCGATGCTGGCCTGCGCGGAAGGCGCTGACGCGCAGGCGACGGCGGCGCGGCTCGCCGCAATCCTTGAGGAGCCGCCGCGCGGCGCGGAGGCCGATTTGCGCAGCGCCTTTTCCCGCAGCCAGGGCAACTGGCAGGCCCGCAGCGCGCAGCTGATGAAGCGGCTTAACGCCCGCGGCGGCGCGCCGTCGCTCTCGCTGGCGCCCGCGCTGCTCGCCTGCGCGTTCGGCGATCGCATCGCGCGTCGTCGCGGGCAGGAAGGGCGTTATCAGCTCGCCAACGGCATGGGCGCGATGCTTAACCAGGATGATGCGCTGACGCGCTATGAGTGGCTTATCGCGCCGCTCTTATTGCAGGGCAGTAACAGCGCTGACGCGCGGATTTTACAGGCGCTGCCGCTGGATATCGACGCGCTGATTGACCAATGCCCGCATTTGCTGAGCCAGCGCGATTCGCTGGAGTGGAATGACGAGCAGGGCACGCTGCGCGCGCAGCGCCGCTGGCAGGTCGGGCAACTGGTGCTGAAAACCCAGCCGCTTTCAAAACCCTCCGAAGGCGAACTTCATCAGGCGATGCTTAACGGCATTCGCGAAAAAGGGCTTTCTGTTCTTAACTGGACGCCGGAGGCGGAGCAGTTGCGCCTGCGTTTGCACTGCGCGGCGCGCTGGCTGCCGGAGCAGCCGTGGCCGGACGTCAGCGACGAAGCGCTGCTGGGCTCGCTCGATGTCTGGCTGTTACCGGCGCTTCACGGCGTGCATTCGCTGCGCGCGCTGAAAAACATCAATCTCGCCCAGGCGCTGCTGCATTTACTCGACTGGACGCAGCGGCAACGGCTGGATAGTGCGCTGCCGGCGCATTACACTGTGCCGACCGGCAGCCGGATAGCGATTCGCTATCATGAGGAGAACCCACCGGCGCTGGCGGTGCGCATCCAGGAGATGTTTGGTGAGGCCGAAACGCCGGTTATCGCCGAAGGCCGGGTGCCGCTCACCCTTGAACTGCTTTCACCCGCCCAGCGGCCGCTGCAGATCACGCGCGATCTCAGCGCGTTCTGGCGCGGCGCCTGGAAAGAGGTGCAGAAGGAGATGAAAGGGCGCTACCCGAAACATGTCTGGCCGGACGATCCGGCCAACGCGCTGCCGACCCGGCGCACTAAAAAGTATCAGTAACGGCGGCGTTGCCGTCGTGATGATTTGAGAGCTTTCTTCTTCCGCCTGCGTGCGGAAGAGCCAAGAATCTGGCCTTTGCGCCTGTACGTTGTGGAGAAAAAGCATGGCGGGGAATGACCGCGAACCTATCGGACGCAAAGGACGACCGACGCGTCCGGCAAAACAGAAGGTAAGCCGTCGTCGTCTCAGGGATGAGGATTATGACGATGAGTATGAAGACGATGATGAGGAGCCGATGCCGCGTAAGGTAAAAGGCAAAAAAGGCAAAGGCGGAAAACAGGGCGGCAAACGCCGCTGGCTGTGGCTTCTGTTAAAGCTGTTTGTGATTTTTGTGGTGCTGCTGGTTATCTACGGCGTCTATCTCGATCAGAAAATCCGCAGCCGTATCGATGGCAAAGTCTGGCAACTGCCGGCGGCGGTCTACGGGCGCATGGTTAACCTTGAGCCGGATATGACCATCAGCAAGCAGGAGATGGTGAAGCTGCTGGAGGCGACGCAGTATCGTCAGGTGACGAAAATGACGCGTCCTGGCGAGTTTACCGTCCAGGCCAACAGCATCGAGATGATCCGCCGCCCGTTCGATTTCCCGGACAGCAAAGAGGGGCAGATCCGCGCGCGCCTGGAGTTTGACGGCGACCATCTGGCTTCTATCGAGAACATGGACAGCAACCGTAATTTCGGTTTCTTCCGCCTCGATCCGCGGCTGATCACGATGCTGTCATCGCCTAACGGCGAGCAGCGCCTGTTTGTGCCGCGCTCCGGCTTCCCGGATCTGCTGGTGGACACGCTCGTCGCGACGGAAGACCGTCACTTCTACGAGCATGACGGCATCAGCGTCTGGTCGATTGGTCGTGCGGTGCTGGCGAACCTGACGGCGGGCCGCGCGGTGCAGGGCGGCAGTACGCTGACGCAGCAGCTGGTGAAAAACCTGTTCCTGACCAACAAGCGCACCCTGTGGCGTAAAGCCAACGAAGCGTACATGGCGCTTATCATGGACGCGCGCTATGACAAAGACCGCATCCTTGAGCTGTATCTGAACGAGGTCTATCTCGGCCAGAGCGGCGACGATCAGATCCGCGGCTTCCCGCTGGCGAGCCTCTATTATTTCGGCCGTCCGGTTGAAGAGCTGAGCCTCGATCAGCAGGCGCTGCTGGTGGGCATGGTGAAGGGCGCGTCGCTCTATAACCCGTGGCGTAACCCGAAACTGGCGCTGGAGCGTCGTAACCTGGTGCTGCGCCTGTTGCAGGAGCAGAAGGTTATCGACCAGGAGCTCTACGACATGCTGAGCGCCCGTCCGCTCGGGGTGCAGCCGCGCGGCGGCGTGATCTCCCCGCAGCCGGCGTTTATGCAGATGGTGCGCCAGGAGTTGCAGGCGAAGCTTGGCGATAAAGTGAAAGATCTTTCCGGCGTGAAGATTTTCACCACGTTTGATTCGGTCGCGCAGGACGCGGCGGAGAAAGCGGCGGTGGAAGGCATTCCGGCGCTGATTAAACAGCGCAAGCTGAAAGATCTGGAAACCGCGATGGTGGTGGTGGACCGTTTCACCGGCGAAGTCCGCGCGATGGTCGGCGGCGCGAATCCGCAGTTCGCGGGCTATAACCGCGCGATGCAGGCGCGCCGCTCGATTGGCTCGCTCGCCAAACCGGCGACCTACCTGACCGCGTTAAGCCAGCCGAACACCTATCGTCTCAACACCTGGATCGCCGATGCGCCGATCTCCCTGCGCCAGCCGAACGGGCAGGTGTGGTCGCCGCAGAACGACGATCACCGCTTCAGCGGTCAGGTGATGCTGGTGGATGCGCTGACGCGCTCCATGAACGTGCCGACGGTAAACCTCGGTATGGCGCTCGGTCTGCCAGCCGTGACTGACACCTGGAAAAAACTCGGCGCGCCGGAAAATCAGCTGCACGCCGTACCGTCGATGCTGCTGGGCGCGCTGAACCTGACGCCGGTAGAAGTGGCGCAGGCGTTCCAGACCATCGCGAGCGGCGGCAACCGCGCCCAGCTCTCCGTGCTGCGTTCGGTGATCGCCGAAGATGGCAGCGTGCTGTATCAGAGCTTCCCGCAGTCGGAGCGCGCCGTACCGGCGCAGGCCGCCTACCTGACGCTCTGGACGATGCAGCAGGTCGTGCAGCGCGGCACCGGCCATGCGCTGGCGGTGAAATTCCCGAAACTGCATCTCGCCGGGAAAACGGGGACCACCAACAACAACGTCGACACCTGGTTTGCCGGTATCGACGGGCGTGAAGTGGTGATCACCTGGGTGGGTCGCGACAACAACCAGCCGACCAAGCTCTACGGGGCCAGCGGCGCGATGGCGATTTACCAGCGCTATCTGACTAACCAGTCGCCGATCCCGCTGGATCTGACGCCGCCTGAAGATATCGTCGACATGGGCGTTGACGATATGGGCAATTTCCTGTGCGGCGGCGGTGGAACGCGCACGCTGCCGGTCTGGACCAGCGATCCGAACGCGCTCTGCCAGCAGAGCCAGCCGGTCGCGCCGTCGGGCAATCCGTTCGATCAGTCCGCGCCGCAGCAGCCGCAACAGCAGCAGCCTCAACAGGCGCCGCAGCAGGAAGAGAAGAGCGACGGCGTCGCAGGCTGGATTAAAGATATGTTCGGCAGCAACTGACATCCCCTTCGGGAACCCAGGGCTTAGCGCCTCTCCGGCTTCGGCGGGAAGAGGGCTAAGCCCTTTTTTATTGTCACTGGACTTTAAAGTGCCGGTAACGTTTCGATAGCTACTGATTAACCCGATAATTTCCTCTGGTGATTAATTGGGCCATTGGCGGCCCGCGCTGCGCCAGGCGCTTGCTATATAAATAACCTTTCGCATATCATCTCGGGCGCATAATAATAATTCTCGTTTACGTTATCATTTGTCACTATCACTCAGAGAAATTAGCATGGCGCGTTCCACTCACACTCAGATCAATACCAGGATTTGCAGACTGGCGGTTGTCGTTGCAACGGCGTGCGGCGGTTTTGCCGCTTCCGCGTTAGCCGCCGACGGCCAGAAAGAGGAAACTATTACCGTTTCCGCCGCTGCTGCGCAGGAGAGCGCCTGGGGCCCGGCCCCGACCATTGCGGCGAAACGTTCCGCGACCGCCACCAAAACCGATACGCCGATTGAAAAAACGCCGCAGTCCGTGTCTGTCGTGACGCGCGAAGAGATGGATACTCGCCAGCCGACGACTGTCAAAGAAGCGTTGAGCTATAGCCCGAGCGTCTTCTCCACGCGCGGTAGCTCCTCTGTTTACGACGTCGTGACCATCCGCGGTTTCACAACCTCGACCACGGTAAATACCAACCAGTACCTCGACGGTATGAAGCTTCAGGGCAACAACTACTCTGAAATTTCAATGGATCCTTATTTCCTGGAACGCGTGGAACTGATGCGCGGGCCAACCTCGGTTCTCTATGGCAACAGCAACCCTGGCGGTATCGTCAGCATGGTCAGCAAACGTCCGACCACCGAGCCGCTGCGCGAAGTGCAGTTCAAAATGGGGTCTCATAATCTCTGGCAGACCGGTTTTGATTTCAGCGACGCGATTGATGACGCGGGCGTGTGGTCTTATCGCCTGACCGGTTTAGGCCGCAGCCAAAATGCCCAGCAGGAGATGGCGAAATCGTCGCGTTACGCGATTGCCCCTTCTTTTAGCTGGCGTCCGGATAATCAAACCGATTTTACGTTCCTGAGTAACTTCCAGAGCGACCCGTATGCCGGTTTTTATGGCTGGCTGCCGCGCTCCGGCACGATCGTGCCGTATTACGACGCTAACGGTAACGCGCATAAACTGCCGACCGACTTCAACGAAGGCGAAGAAAATAACAAGATGTCTCGCCGTCAGCAGATGGTTGGCTACAGCTTCTCGCACGCCTTTGATGACACTTTCACGCTGCGCCAGAACCTGCGTTACACCCGCGAGCACACGCTTTACCGCTCGGTGTACGGCAATGCGTTTGTTGCGCCGTCCACGATCAACCGCGCGTATGTCCGTTCCGATGAAGACATGAACGCCTTCAGCGTCGATACGCAGTTGCAGTCTGATTTCGCAACTGGCGCAGTGGATCATAAGCTGCTGACCGGCGTTGATTACTCCCGCATGCGCAACGACATCAACGCGGACTACGGCACCGCCAGCTCGCTCAATATGCAGGATCCCCAGTACGGTAACCCTAATGTCAACGTGAACTTCCTCTATGACGTGATTAATCGTCAGGAGCAAACGGGCCTGTATGTGCAGGATCAGGCGGAGTGGAACAAGTGGGTAATGACCTTAGGCGGCCGTTACGATTTCGCGAAAACGTCCACTTATACCCGCTCCTCTGGCGCGCTTGCTGAGATTAACGATCAGCAGTTCACCTGGCGCGGTGGCATCAATTATCTGTTCGATAATGGGGTATCGCCTTACTTCAGCTACAGCGAATCGTTTGAGCCTGTCTCCGGCTCCACTTCAACAGGCAAACCCTTCGATCCTTCACGCGGCAAGCAGTATGAAGCGGGCGTGAAATATGTACCGAAGGATATGCCGGTAGTGCTGACGGCCGCGGTATATCAGCTCACTAAAGATAAAAACCTGACGGCCGATCCGGCGAGTAACAGCTTCAGCGTCCAGGGCGGTGAAATCCGTTCCCGCGGCATTGAGCTGGAAGCGAAAGCGGCCGTATCAGCCAATGTGAATGTGACCGCGTCTTATAGCTTCACCGATGCGAAATATACGCATGACACGCTTTTTGAAGACAAGCGTCCGGCGGAAGTGCCGCGCAATATGGCGTCGCTGTGGGCAGATTATACCTTCCACGATAGTGCGCTGAGCGGCCTGACTGTCGGCGCTGGCGGCCGTTATGTCGGCAATACCGTCAGCTATTACGCCTACGGTGATAAACAGAACCAACCGTTTAACGTTGCAAGCTACACCGTGGCGGATGCGATGGTGAAATACGATCTGGCGCGTTTAGGACTGCCGGGCTCGTCTGTCGCCTTAAACGTCAATAACCTGTTTGACCGCGAGTATGTCTCCAGCTGCTACAAAGACTACGCATGCTACTGGGGCGCGGAACGTCAGGTTACGGCGACCGCCACATTCCGCTTCTGATCCGTCTTTGGGCACGCTTTGGCGTGCCCTTCAACAAGTTGGCTACCATGCAGGACAAAATTTCCCCGCCCGATGCTGGTTTTTCGTTAAAAGATGTCACTTTTCGTGTGCCCGGACGCACGCTGCTGCACCCCTTGTCGCTCACCTTTCCGGCGGGCAAAGTCACCGGGCTTATCGGCCATAACGGCTCCGGCAAGTCGACGCTTCTGAAAATGCTTGGCCGTCACCAGAAACCCTCCGGGGGCGACGTTCTGCTTAACGGCGAGCCGCTGGCGGACTGGAACAGCAAAGCGTTCGCGCGTGAAGTCGCATATCTGCCGCAGCAGTTGCCCGCCGCCGAAGGGATGACGGTGCGCGAACTGGTGGCGATTGGCCGCTACCCGTGGCACGGCGCGCTTGGGCGCTTTGGGGCGGAAGATCGCGAACGGGTGGAGGAGGCGATTAGCCTGGTGGGGCTTAAACCGCTTGCGCACCGGCTGGTGGACAGCCTGTCCGGCGGCGAGCGCCAGCGCGCCTGGATTGCCATGCTGGTGGCGCAGAACAGCCGCTGCCTGCTGCTCGACGAACCGACCTCGGCGCTGGATATCGCCCATCAGGTTGACGTGCTGGCGCTGATCCACCGCTTAAGCCAGCAGCGCGGGTTAACGGTGATCGCGGTGCTGCATGATATCAACATGGCGGCGCGTTACTGTGACCATCTGGTGGCGCTGCGCGGCGGGGAGATGATAGCCCAGGGCAGCCCGCTGGAACTCATGAACGGCGAAACGCTGCAACAGATTTATGGCATTCCGATGGGCATTCTGCCGCATCCGGCGGGCCTCGCACCCGTGAGCTTCGTTTGCTGATGCGCGATATTCTCTCAACCCCTTTCAGCCGTCGGCGTCTGATGACGGCGATGGCCCTCTCGCCGGTGATGTGGCACATGGCGAAAGCCCGTGCGGCATCGGTGGATCTCAAACGTATCGTGGCGCTGGAATGGCTGCCCGTCGAACAGCTTATCGCGCTTGGCGTGATGCCTTACGCGGTGGCGGATGTGCCGAACTACCGCCTGTGGGTTGACTACCCGCCGCTGCCGGATGCTGTTATCGACGTCGGGCTGCGCACCGAGCCGAATCTGGAACTGCTCACCCAGCTTGAGCCGTCGCTGATGATCTGGTCGGCGGGTTATGGCCCTTCAGAAGCGCAGCTTAAGCGTATCGCGCCCGGCATGGGCGTGACGTTTACCGACGGCAAAGCGCCGCTCGCGATGGCCCGGCAGTCGCTGCTGACGCTGGCCGAACGGCTGGGGCTTGAGAAAGCGGCGCACGCTCACCTCGATGAATTCGAACAGTTCCTGGCGCGGATGAAAGCGCGTTTTGCGGGCCGCGGCCAGCGTCCGCTGTTGATGATGTCGCTGCTGGACTCGCGCCACGCGCTGACGCTTGGCACTAACAGTCTGTTCCAGCCGGTGCTGGACGCCGTGAATATTCCCAACGCCTGGCAGGATAAGACCAACTTCTGGGGCAGCGCGATTGTCGGCGTCGAACGCCTCGCGCAGTTCCGCGACGCTGACGTCATCTGCTTTGAGCATGGCGATGATCAGGCGATGCGCCAGCTTGCCGCCACGCCGCTCTGGCAGGCGATGCCGTTTGTGCGCGAGGGCCGTTTTCAGCGCGTGCCCGCCGTCTGGTTTTACGGCGCGACGCTCTCGGCGATGCGCTTTGGCCGCGTGCTGGATAACGCGCTGGGAGGCCGGGCATGAGGCAACGTTCTCTGCTGTTCCCGGCGCTGCTGCTGGGGCTGTTGTTCGCGCTGGCGCTCGGCCTGAGCTGGGCCAACCTGAATGCCTGGCTGCCGCGCGCGCAGTGGGGCGAGGCGCTGTGGCGTCCGAATATTGATGCCATCGATCAGATGCTGTTCCACTACAGCCTGCTGCCGCGCTTTGCGGTGTCGCTGTTGGTCGGCGCGGGGCTTGGGCTGGTCGGCGTGCTGTTTCAGCAGGTGCTGCGTAACCCGCTGGCGGAGCCGACGACGCTGGGCGTGGCGACCGGCGCGCAGCTTGGCGTCACCGTGGCGACGCTCTGGGCGCTGCCGGGCGGCGTGCTGACCGCCCAGTTCGCGGCGCTGGCCGGAGCCTGCGTGGTTGGGCTGCTGGTGTTTGGCGTCGCCTGGGGGAAACGTCTCTCGCCGGTCACGCTGATTCTGGCGGGCCTGGTGGTGAGCCTCTACTGCGGCGCCGTCAATCAACTGCTGGTGCTGTTCCATCACGATCAGCTGCAAAGCATGTTTTTGTGGAGCACCGGCGCGCTTAACCAGAACGACTGGAGCGTGGCGGCGCGGCTGTGGCCGCAACTGCTGGCGGGCTTTTTACTGACGCTGCTGCTGTTGCGCCCGCTTACGCTGATGGGGCTGGATGACGGCGTGGCGCGCAATCTTGGCCTGGCGCTGTCGCTGGCGCGGCTCGCGACGCTGACGCTGGCGATTATTATCAGCGCGCTGCTGGTTAACGCGGTCGGGATCATCGGGTTTATCGGGCTGTTCGCGCCGCTGCTCGCGAAAATGCTTGGCGCGCGTCGGCTGCTGGCGCGGCTGCTGCTGGCGTCGTTTATCGGCGCGCTGCTGCTGTGGCTGTCGGATCAGTTTATTCTCTGGCTCTCCCGCGCCTGGCTGGAAGTCTCCACCGGGATGGCGACGGCGCTGTTTGGCGCGCCGCTGCTGCTGTGGCTCCTGCCGCGTCTGCGTACCATGAGCGCGCCGGCGATGAACGCGGGCGACACGATCCCGGCCGAGCGCGGGCATGTGGCGCGCTGGACGCTGGCAGGGCTGCTGCTGTTACTGGGCGTGGCGGCCCTGGCGCTCTGTTTTGGCCGCGACGCGCACGGCTGGGTGTGGGCGCAGGGCGACGTGCTGCGCGAGCTGCTGGGCTGGCGCTGGCCGCGCGTGCTGGCGGCGCTGTGCGCAGGCACGATGCTGGCGGCGGCGGGCTGTATTATCCAGCGGCTGACCGGCAACCCGATGGCGAGCCCGGAAGTGCTGGGCATTAGCTCCGGCGCGGCGTTCGGCGTGGTGTTGATGCTGCTGTTCGTGCCGGGCGACGCCTTCGGCTGGCTGCTGCCGGCGGGCAGCGTCGGGGCGGCGGCGACGCTGATGATTATTCTGATTGCCGCCGGACGCGGCGGGTTTTCCCCGCACCGGATGCTGCTGGCCGGGATGGCGCTCAGCACCGCGTTTACGATGCTGCTGGTAATGCTCCAGGCAAGCGGCGATCCGCGTATGGCGCAGGTGATCACTTGGATCTCCGGCTCCACCTACAGCGTGACGCCGCAGCAGGCGCAAAACTCGCTGTGGGTGATGCTGGCGCTGCTGGCGCTGACGCCGCTGTGCCGCCGCTGGCTGACGGTGCTGCCGCTTGGCGGCGAGACCGCGCGCGCGGTCGGGATAGCGCTGACGCCGACCCGTATCGTGCTGCTGTTACTGGCCTCGGCGCTGACCGCCGCGGCGACGCTGACCATCGGGCCGCTGAGTTTTATCGGGCTGATGGCGCCGCACATTACGCGGATGCTCGGTTTTCGCCGCGCGTTGCCGCAGCTCATTATCGCCTCGCTGCTGGGCGGTATGTTGATGATGCTGGCGGACTGGGCAGGGCGGATGGTGATGTTCCCGTATCAAATTCCGGCGGGGCTGCTGGCGACGTTTATCGGCGCGCCGTATTTTGTGTATTTGTTGCGTAAGCAGAGCCGTTAATCAGAGGCAGGAAATCAGGGTGAGGCGTTGGGTTGGTGAAAAGGTGGGTGCGCTGCGCTTACCCACCTTACATTGACTCAGCTTTCTGAAGGCATCGTAGGGCGGGTAAGCGTAAGCGCACCCGCCACGGTCAAAAAACCATTACAGCTTTGCGAACACCCGGCGCGCGGCGTCGATGGTGTTGTTGATATCTTCTTCGCTGTGCGCGACGGACATAAAGCCCGCTTCAAACGCTGACGGCGCGAAGTACACGCCTTCTTCCAGCATCAGATGGAAGAAACGCTTAAAGCGCTCGACATCGCATTTCACCACATCCTGATAGCAGGTTACGCTGTCGGCATCGGTAAAGAATACGCCGAACATCCCGCCGACATGGTTCACCACCAGCGGCACGCCCGCTTCCTGCGCGGCGTCGAGCAGGCCGTCCGCCAGTTGGGTCGTCAGCGCGTCGAGGGTGCTGTGAACGCCAGGCTGCGCCACTTCGCTAAGACATGCAAAGCCTGCCGCCATCGCGATCGGGTTGCCGGAGAGTGTCCCCGCCTGGTAGACCGGACCAGTCGGCGCCAGCGCTTCCATCACTTCGCGACGTCCGCCGAACGCGCCCACCGGCATACCGCCGCCGATGATTTTGCCAAGACAGGTCAGATCCGGCGCCACATTGTAGTAGGCCTGCGCGCCCGCCAGCGCGACGCGGAACCCTGTCATCACTTCATCAATGATCAGCAGCGCGCCGAATTCGTCGCACAGCGCGCGCAGGCCCGGCAGGAAATCGGGTTGCGGCGGAATGCAGTTCATGTTGCCCGCCACCGGCTCGACGATGATGCAGGCGATATCCTGCGGGTAAAGCTCGAAGGCTTCGCGCACGGAGGCGAGATCGTTATAGGTGCAGGTCAGGGTATGTTTGGCGAAATCCGCCGGTACGCCTGGCGAGTTCGGCTGGCCGAGGGTCAGCGCGCCGGAGCCTGCTTTTACCAGCAGGTGATCCGCGTGGCCGTGGTAGCAGCCTTCGAATTTGATGATTTTATCGCGTCCGGTAAAGCCGCGCGCCAGGCGGATGGCGCTCATGGTCGCTTCGGTGCCGGAGTTCACCATACGCACCATATCCATCGTCGGCACCAGATCGGTAACGAGCTGCGCCATTTTCACTTCCATTTCCGTCGGCGCGCCGAAGCTCAGGCCGCGCTGCACCGCTTCAATCACCGCGTTGCGAATCGCCGGGTGGTTGTGGCCCAGCACCATCGGGCCCCAGGAGCCGACGTAGTCGATATAGGCTTTGCCGTCGGCGTCATAGAGATAAGCCCCGTCCGCCCGTTCGATAAAGAGCGGCGTGCCGCCCACGCCGGTAAAGGCGCGCACCGGCGAGTTAACGCCGCCTGGGATAAGTTCGCGGGCGGCGGCAAAGAGGTTTTCAGACTTACTCATGAATCGGCTCCTGATTCGGGAAAAGAGGGATAACGGGTTATTCTAAGTCATCCCTTCAGGGTTATGAAAGTTTTGCCCGATTAAACCCAGACGGGCCAAAGGGGTTTTTTGAATGACGCCGCCGCAGGGCGTACAATGCGCAGCCTGAATGCATCCCGGAGAATCTGTTCGCATGAACCCGCAGACGACATCCACCCGCCGCGTCAGAGGATTACGACGCGCCGCGGTTATCCGCCAGTTACTGTTGCGCGATAAAACGCCGCTGACCATTTTGCTTCTGGCGACGCTCACCGGCCTGTTGACGGGACTTGCGGGCGTCGCGTTCGAAAAAGCCGTCGTCTGGGTGGCGCAGCAGCGCATCGGGCTGCTGGTTCAGATGGCGGATAACCCGTGGCGCGTCTGGCCGCTGGCGTTTTTGCTTTCCGCGCTGCTGGCGATGGTGGGTTATTTTCTGGTGCGCCGCTTCGCGCCGGAGGCGGGCGGATCGGGCATTCCTGAAATCGAAGGGGCGCTGGAGGAGCTACGTCCGGTGCGCTGGTGGCGCGTGCTGCCGGTGAAGTTTTTCGGCGGGATGGGAACGCTTGGCGCGGGCATGGTGCTCGGGCGCGAAGGCCCGACGGTGCAGATTGGCGGCAATATCGGGCGTATGGTGCTGGATCTCTTTCGCCGCCCGGACGCCGAAGCGCGCCATACGCTGCTGGCGACGGGCGCTGCGGCGGGGCTTGCTGCCGCCTTTAACGCGCCGCTGGCGGGTATTCTGTTTATTATCGAAGAGATGCGCCCGCAGTTTCGCTATAACCTTATCTCCATTAAAGCGGTGTTTACCGGCGTCATTATGTCGACCATTGTCTTTCGCCTCTTTAATGGCGAACGATCGGTGATTGAAGTCGGGCAACTGGCCGACGCGCCCGTCTATACGCTCTGGCTCTATCTGCTGCTGGGCATTATTTTCGGTATCGTGGGGCCGCTGTTTAACCGTCTGGTGCTCGGCATGCAGGATGCGTTCGCGCGTATCCACGGCGGCAATATCACCCGCTGGGTGCTGCTCGGCGGCGCGATTGGCGGCCTGTGCGGCCTGCTCGCGTTATGGGAGCCGGTGGCGGCGGGCGGCGGGTTTGATCTGATCCCCATCGCGGCGGCGGGCAATTTTACCGTCGGAATGCTGCTGTTTATTTTCATCGCGCGGGTGGTGACGACGGTTCTCTGTTTCTCTTCCGGCGCGCCGGGCGGGATTTTCGCCCCGATGCTGGCGCTCGGCACGCTGCTTGGCAGCGCGTTCGGCATGGCCTGCGCCGCCTGGTTCCCGGAATGGCACTTACAGGCGGGAACGTTCGCCATCGCCGGGATGGGCGCGCTGCTTGCCGCCTCGGTCAGGGCGCCGATTACCGGCATCGTGCTGGTGCTGGAGATGACCGATAATTACCAGCTCATTTTGCCAATGATTATTACCTGTCTCGGCGCGACACTGCTCGCCCAGTTCCTCGGCGGCAAGCCGCTCTATTCTACGATCCTCGCGCGAACGCTCGCGAAACAGGAGGCGGAGCGGCAGGGGCAGGCCGACGGGCGGAATACTTGAACGATTTACCAGGGTAATAGATAATGGCCCTAAAGATCGGGTTATTCTTTGCCCGATTGCTGGTTTCAACGGGAGCAAAAAATGAGTGATGACGTAGCGCTGCCGCTGCAGTTTACCGACGCAGCCGCCAATAAAGTAAAAAGCCTGATCGCAGACGAGGACAACCCGAATCTCAAGCTGCGCGTCTACATCACCGGTGGTGGGTGCAGCGGCTTCCAGTATGGTTTTACCTTTGATGACCAGATTAACGATGGCGATATGACTATCGAGAAGCAGGGCGTGTCGCTGGTCGTTGACCCGATGAGCCTGCAATACCTGGTGGGCGGCGCGGTGGATTACACCGAAGGCCTCGAAGGCTCGCGCTTTGTGGTGAATAACCCGAACGCCACCAGCACCTGCGGGTGTGGTTCTTCCTTCAGCATCTGATTGCCGTGCTGAAATAAAAAAGCCGTGTTTTAAGACACGGCTTTTTTTATGGCTTACGCTTTTTCGTCCAGCGCGAAGGTGGGGAGCTTCAGGTGCCAGCGGATCGCGGCAAGACGGATCGCAAGCGTCACCGCCATGCCCATCATGCTCGCCTGCTCCAGCGGCACGGCAAAAGTATAAAACGCCGTCGCATGGACGATGCCGCCCACGATGCACGCCGTGGCGTAGATTTCGGTTCGCAGGATCATTGGGATTTCGCGCGCCAGCACGTCGCGAATAATGCCGCCGCCGACGCCCGTCACCACGCCCATGCAGATAGCCACCAGCGGCCCGGTGCCGGCCATAAACGCTTTATTGACCCCGATGCCGACAAACACCGCGAGGCCGACGGCGTCCAGCACCGGCAGCACCCACTTCGGCAGGCGACGCGGCTGGCGCACCAGCGCAATCGTCAGCAGACATGTCACCATCGCCACCACCAGATCGGTGGGATCTTTCACCCAGAACACCGGACCGTGATCGAGCGCCATATCGCGGATCGTGCCGCCGCCCACTGCGGTCACGACGCCCAGCACCAGTACGCCGAAAGGATCCATACGCAGTTTGCCCGCCAGCAAAACGCCGGAGATGGCAAACACCGCGGTGCCAATAATATCCAGCCAGTAAACCAGCATGATGTTCCTCGACTCGTTATTTTATCTCTGCCAGCGCCTGACAGAGCTGATTCGCGGCGAGGATAATACGCGGGCCCGCGCGTTCAAACCAGTCATCGTTAATGCTTATGACCGGGACATTGAGCTGAGGCTGCCAGAACTGCCGCGTGGCGGCGATGGACTTCTCGCCGCCGGTAATAACGATGGCCCCAGGATGGCGCGCCAGCACCTGTTCGCGGCTCACCTGCGGCCAGGGCACGGGACTGTCGGCGAAGATATTCTCGCCGCCGCACGCCGCGACGATTTCATTCTGGATAGAGGCTTTGCTGGTGGTAAAAAGCGGGCGCGTGCCGAACTGCAAAAACACGCGCTTTTTCGGCTGGCCTTTATAACGCGCGGCGAGCGCTAGCCAGCGCTGTTCGAGCTCGCGCGCCGCCGCCTGCGCCTTTTCCGGCGTCGGGCTGTAAGGCGCGAGCGCGCGCAGCGCGTCGGCCACCTGCGCGATATTTTGCGGATCGAGCCAGAGTACGTGAATGCCGAGCGATTTAAGCTGGTTTATCTGCCGATCCGGGTTGCCGCCGCGCCAGGCGATCAGCAGATCGGGTTTAAGCGCCGCGATACGCTCCACGTTCATGCCCTGCCAGTTCGCGACCTGTTCGAGCTGACGCGCGGCGTCGGGGTAGTCAGAGTAAGCGCTGACCGCAACCGGCGTAATGCCGGCGGCAAAGGCGAGTTCGGTATTGGCGGGGGAGAGGGTAATGACCCGCGGCGCGGCAACAAGCCACGCCGGGAAGATAAACAGGGCGACAAGCGCCCTGTTAAGCCAGCGTTTAGCCACGGTTCAGGCTCGTGAGCAGCGTCTCGACCATCAGGCTCGACTGCTTCGCCGCCACCGCCAGGAACTCTTCAAAGCTCAGGTGCGACTGCTGATCCGCGACGTCAGAGATAGCGCGCACGACGACAAACGGCACGCCGAAGTTATGGCAGACGTGACCAATGGCGGTCGCTTCCATTTCTACGGCAATCGCCTGAGGGAAGTTGTGGCGGATTTTAGCAAGGTTCACGGAGCCGTTGATAAAGGCGTCGCCGCTGACCACCAGCCCGCGCACCGCGTGCAGATTCAGTTTTTCGATGGTTTCCTGCGCCGCCGCGATCAGGTTTTCATCGGCCTTGAACGCCGCCGGGCAGCCCGCCATCTGGCCATATTCGTAACCGAACGCGGTGACGTCGGCGTCGTGGTAGCGCACTTCGTCGGAGACTACGATGTCGCCCACTTTCAGCGACGGCGCGAGACCGCCCGCCGAGCCGGTATTGATAATCACGTCAGGTTTGCAGTGCTCCAGCAGCAGCGTCGCGCCCATCGCGGCGGAAACTTTACCGATGCCCGATTTCAGCAGCGCCACATCCACGCCGTTGAGGGTGCCGGTGTAAATTTCGCAGCCGGCGATAGTCAGGGTCTGGCGGTTGTCGATTTTGTCACGCAGCAGCGTCACTTCTTCTTCCATTGCGCCAATAATGCCTGCTTTCATAGAGATACTCGCTAAATGATGGATTCAGAGGCATAGTCTATCATGGCAGACAGCAAGGATTTAATTCGCGTGCGCGCAGACCGGGAGGGCGGATGGAGAAAATCGATTTCCGAAACAAAATCAACTGGCATCGCCGGTATCGCTCGCCGCAGGGCGTGAAGAGTGAACACGAGATCCTGCGCATCTTTGAAAGCGATCGCGGCCGCATTATCAACTCGCCCGCGATCCGCCGCCTGCAACAGAAAACCCAGGTTTTTCCCCTTGAGCGCAACGCCGCGGTGCGCACGCGCCTTACACATTCGCTGGAAGTGCAACAGGTCGGGCGTTATATCGCCAAAGAAGTGTTGAGCCGCCTGAAAGAGCAGGGGCTGCTTGAGGCGTATGGCCTGGCGGAGCTGACCGGGCCGTTTGAGAGCATTGTGGAGATGTCGTGCCTGATGCATGACATCGGCAATCCGCCGTTCGGTCATTTCGGCGAAGCGGCGATTAATGACTGGTTCAGCCAGCGGCTCTTTCCGGCGGATGCCGAAAACCTGCCCGTAACCCAGGACCGCTGCACGGTGCAGACGCTGCGCCTCCAGGAGGGCGAAGAGGCGCTTAACGCCCTGCGCGGCAATGTGCGCCGGGATTTGTGTCATTTCGAGGGTAACGCGCAGGGAATACGGCTGGTGCATACGCTGCTGCGCATGAATCTTACCTGGGCTCAGGTGGGCGGTATTCTCAAATATACGCGCCCGGCCTGGCACCACGGCCCGGTGCCGGAAACCCACAGCTACCTGATGAAAAAGCCGGGGTTTTATCTCTCCGAAGATCAATATATTTCGAGGTTGCGTAAAGAACTGCAATTAGAGACTTACAGTCGCTTCCCGCTCGCCTGGATTATGGAAGCGGCGGACGATATTTCTTATTGCGTGGCGGATCTCGAAGATGCGGTGGAAAAACGCATTTTCAGCGTCGATCAGTTATATCAGCATCTCTATGACGCCTGGGGCGAACATGCGCCGGGCGATCTCTTTAATCTGGTCGTGCAAAACGCCTGGGATAAATCGGGCACTAATCAATTACACCACAGCGCGGAAGATCAGTTTTTTATGTATCTGCGCGTCAATACGTTAAATCGCCTGGCGCCATACGCCGCCCAGCGCTTTATTGATAATTTGCCTGAAGTCTTTAACGGCTCGTTTAATCACGCGCTGCTCGAAGATGACAGCCCGTACAGCCGCCTGCTGGAGCTGTATAAAAATGTCGCGGTGCGTCATGTATTTAACCACCCTGACGTTGAGCAGCTGGAGTTGCAGGGTTATCGGGTCATTAGCGGGCTACTGGATATTTATCGCCCGCTGCTCTCGCTGACGCTGGCGCAATTTCGCGAGCTGGTGGAAAAAGAGAGCGTGCGGTCGCTGCCGATTGAATCGCGCCTTTACCATAAACTCTCTTCCCGGCACCGGCTGGCTTATATCGAGGCCGTGAGCCATTTGCATCCGCAGGCGGCGGATTTCCCGGTTTGGGAATATTATTATCGTTGCCGACTCATTCAGGACTATATCAGCGGCATGACCGATCTCTATGCCTGGGATGAATATCGCAAACTGATGGCGGTAGAATAAGCCGCTTCGTTTTGTAAAGATGGACAATAAATTTTTACTTTTTTCAGAAAATTAACGACGGAACTTCGCGCTATAAATCGACTCTGACAGACACCTTCACAGCAATTTATTTGCGTTACTTGTTAGTTGAGAATGAATCGATGAAAAAAACCACGTTAGCAATGAGTGCGCTGGCCCTGAGCCTGGGGCTGGCGTTAAGCCCGGCTTCCTTCGCCGCTGAAACCGCGTCCGCCGTGACGTCGCAGGCGATGCCGAGCCTGGCGCCGATGCTGGAAAAAGTCATGCCTTCTGTCGTCAGCATTAACGTTGAAGGCAGCACCACGGTCAATACGCCGCGTATGCCGCGCAACTTCCAGCAGTTCTTCGGTGATGATTCGCCGTTCTGCCAGGATGGCTCCCCGTTCCAGAGTTCGCCTTTCTGTCAGGGCGGCCCTGGCGGCGCTGATGGCGGTGGTCAGCAGCAGAAATTTATGGCGCTCGGCTCCGGCGTGATTATCGATGCCGCCAAAGGGTATGTGGTCACCAACAACCATGTGGTGGATAACGCCACCACCATTAAAGTGCAGCTGAGCGACGGCCGTAAGCTGGACGCGAAAATCGTGGGTAAAGATCCGCGCTCCGACATCGCGCTTATCCAGATTCAGGATCCGAAAAACCTGACGGCGATTAAACTTGCCGACTCCGACAGCCTGCGCGTCGGCGATTACGCCGTGGCCATCGGCAACCCGTTCGGCCTTGGCGAAACGGTGACCTCCGGTATCGTCTCCGCGCTGGGCCGCAGCGGCCTGAACGCGGAAAACTACGAGAACTTTATCCAGACCGACGCGGCGATTAACCGCGGGAACTCCGGCGGCGCGCTGGTGAACCTGAACGGCGAGCTTATCGGTATTAACACCGCGATTCTGGCGCCGGACGGCGGCAACATTGGTATCGGCTTCGCTATTCCGAGCAACATGGTGAAAAGCCTGACGTCGCAGATGGTCGAATATGGCCAGGTGAAACGCGGCGAGCTGGGCATTATGGGTACCGAGCTGAACTCTGAACTCGCCAAAGCGATGAAAGTGGACGCCCAGCGCGGCGCGTTCGTAAGCCAGGTGCTGGCGAACTCTTCCGCCGCCAAAGCGGGTGTGAAGGCGGGCGACGTGATTGTGTCGCTGAACGGCAAACCGATTAGCAGCTTCGCGGCGCTGCGCGCGCAGGTCGGCACCATGCCGGTCGGCACGAAACTGACGCTTGGCCTGCTGCGCGACGGCAAACCAGTGAATGTCGATCTGGTGCTGCAGCAGAGCAGCCAGACGCAGGTAGACTCCTCTTCCATCTTCAGCGGTATCGAAGGGGCGGAGATGAGCAACCGCGCCGGTAAAGAGAAAGGCGTGATGGTGAACAGCGTCAAAGCGGGCTCGCCTGCGGCGCGTATCGGCCTGAAGAAAGGGGATGTTATCGTCGGCGCGAACCAGCAGCCGGTGAGCAATATCGCCGAACTGCGCAAAATCCTCGACAGCAAGCCGTCGGTGCTGGCGCTGAATATTCAGCGTGGCGACAGCTCTATCTATCTGCTGATGCAGTAACAGAGTCTCTGAAAACAAAAGGCCGCGATTGCGGCCTTTTTTACGTCTGATGCCCGGCGCGAAAACGCGCGGACGACGTTTATTTATTGCGGGTGAGCTTTTCGAGGTCGGATTCGATCTCGGAGATCTTGTTCGCCACGACGCTTTCCAGATGGCGCAGATCGTCGAGGATTTTGCGTTTCAGATCCACTTCGGTGCGGTCGCGCTGGCAGAGTTGATCCAGCTCGTCTATCACGTAGCGCAGGTTAGGGCTGATCTCCTGCACTTCTTTGTAACCCTGACCGACGCCGTCGGCGACCACGGTTTTGCGCTGGCGTGGGTATTTAAACTTCACGCTCTTGGCGAAGAACTCGCCCTTATCCTTATGGAAGTAGATCTTCAGGATATCGTTGTTCGCTTCCTGGCGCAGACTGTAACGGTCGATTTCATCAGGATTGGTTATGCCAAGACTCTTAAGGTTGTCGTACATAGCGATCCCCCTGGGGAAATATTAACCTTTAGATAATTAATGAAAAGATCTCATCGCGCCACCCTCAGATGTGAAAAAGGCGGGTCAGGCCCGCCTTTTTTCGTTCTGCTTAGTCGATGGTGCGAAGCAGTTCGTTGATACCGACTTTACCGCGGGTTTTCGCGTCGACCTTCTTCACGATCACCGCGCAGTAGAGGCTGTATGAGCCATCTTTCGACGGCAGGTTGCCGGAAACCACCACGGAGCCTGCCGGCACGCGGCCGTAGAAGACTTCGCCGGTTTCGCGGTCATAAATCTTGGTGCTCTGGCCGATGTAAACGCCCATTGAGATAACAGAGCCTTCTTCGACGATAACGCCTTCCACCACTTCAGAGCGCGCGCCAATGAAGCAGTTGTCTTCAATGATGGTCGGGTTGGCCTGCAACGGCTCCAGTACGCCGCCGATGCCGACGCCGCCGGAGAGGTGAACGTTTTTACCGATCTGCGCGCAGGAGCCGACGGTGGCCCAGGTATCCACCATGGTGCCTTCATCGACATACGCGCCGATGTTGACATAAGACGGCATCAGCACGGTGTTGCGGGCGATAAACGCGCCCTGACGCACGGCCGCAGGCGGCACCACGCGAAAGCCTTCTTTCTGGAAGCGGGCTTCGTCGTAGTTAGCGAATTTCATCGGCACTTTGTCGAAGTAGCGGCTTTCCGCGCCTTCAATCACCTGGTTGTCGTTAATGCGGAAGGACAGCAGCACCGCTTTTTTCAGCCACTGGTGGGTGACCCACTCGCCGTTGATCTTCTCTGCGACGCGCAGTTCGCCGCTGTCCAGCAGGGCGATAACCTGGTTAACCGCCTCGCGGGTGACGGCATCGACGTTCGCCGGCGTGATGTCGGCGCGGCGCTCGAAAGCGGATTCAATAACGTTCTGTAGCTGCTGCATAATTAGCTTCTTTCCTGATAACTTTTGGGTATTAAAAATTCACTACACTTTATCGTTTGGATTGAGGGCCTCTGTCAACCGTTGTCTCACCTCTTGCTGGAGCAGATTATTAAGCCCACGCCGGTCCGCTGTCGCGATTATAAATAAATCTTCTACTCGCTCCCCGATTGTACTGATCCGGGCCCCGTGCAGCGAAATGCCGAGGTCGGCGAAGACCTGCCCGACGCGCGCCAGAAGGCCGGGCTGATCGAGCGCGATAAGCTCCAGAAACGATTTTCTGTCGGTGTGGGTCGGCAGAAAATTGACCTCGGTTTCCACCGTAAAGTGCCGTAGTTTGGCCGGCTGGCGGCGCGGCTGCGGCGGCTGCCAGGTGCGCTGGGTGATCGCCTGCTCAAGACCGTGGCGAATCGCCTCGTGGCGGTCGGGGGAGAGCGGGCTGCCGTCCGGCTCCAGCACAATAAAGGTATCCATCGCCATGTCGTCGCGAGTCGTGAAGATCTGCGCGTCATGTACGCTCAGATTGCGCCGGTCAAGTTCGGCGCAGACGGCGGCGAAGAGGTAAGGGCGGTCCGGGCTCCAGATGAATATCTCGGTGCCGCCGCGCGTCGCCTGCGGGCTTAGCAGAATAAGCGGCTGGCTGAGATCGTGACGGAGCAGATGCCGCGCGTGCCAGGCGAGCTGGTTCGGACTATGGCGCACAAAGTAGTTGGCGCGACAGCGTCCCCAGATGTGGTGCAACGCCTCTTCGTCGATGTTTTCCATACGCAGTAGCGCCAGCGCCTGAAGCTGGTGATGGCGCACCCGCTCGCGCATATCGGGCGTGCTTTGCATGCCGCGGCGCAGCTGCTTTTCGGTCGCGAAGTAGAGCTCGCGCAACAGGCTCTGCTTCCAGCTGTTCCAGAGCGTCTCGTTGGTGGCGCAGATATCCGCCACCGTCAGGCAGACCAGGAATCGCAGCCGGTTTTCGGTCTGCACTTCTTCGGCGAATTGTTTAATGACTTCCGGATCCTGAATGTCGCGGCGCTGGGCCGTGACCGACATCAACAGGTGGTGGCGCACCAGCCAGGCGACCAGCTGCGTTTCACGCGAATTCAGGCCGTGCAGCTCGGCGAATTTCAGGATGTCCTGCGCGCCCAGCACCGAGTGGTCGCCGCCGCGCCCTTTGGCGATATCATGGAACAGCGCGGCGATGAGGATCAGTTCCGGGTGCGACAGACGCGGCCAGAGATCCACGCAGAGCGGGTGCTTCTGGCGCGTCTCTTCTTTGGCGAAGCTTTCCAGCTTCAGCAACACGCGAATGGTGTGCTCATCCACCGTATAGGCGTGGAAGAGGTCAAACTGCATCTGGCCGACGATATGCGACCATTGCGGCATATAGGCCCACAATACGCTGTGGCGATGCATCGGCAGCAGGCCGCGGCTTACCGCGCCCGGATGGCGCAGCATCGCCAGAAACAGCGAGCGGGCTTCCGGTATGTAGCACAGCGGCTGTTTAAGATGGCGGCGCGCGTGGCGCAGATGGCGCAGCGTGGTGGAGTAGATGCCGGTGATGTCGCGGTTACGCACCATCATGTAAAACATGCGCAGGATGGCCTGCGGCTCGCGGATAAACAGTGTCTCGTCGCGCAGATCGATAAGCGTGCCGCGCAGCTGGAAATCGTCATCCAGCACGCGCGGTTTTTCATCGGTGGTGAGCGCGAGGATCGCTTCGTCGAACAGTTGCAGCAGCATCTGGTTGAGCTCGCCGACGCGGCGCGTGACGCGGTAAAAATCCTTCATCATATGCTCAACCGGCTCGTTGCCTTCGCCTTCATAACGCAGGCGCTGAGCCACGCTCAGCTGGCGGTCGAACAATAACCGGTTGTCGTAGCGGTTGAGCTCCAGATGCAGCGCAAAGCGAATACGCCACAGCAGATGCTGGCACTCGTCGAGCTCGTTGCGCTCGGCTTCCGTCAGAAAGCCGAAGCCGACCATTTCACGCAGCGACGTGGCGCCAAAATGACGGCGCGCCACCCATTGCAGAGTGTGGATATCGCGCAGGCCGCCGGGGCTGCTTTTGATGTCCGGCTCCAGATTGTAGCTGGTGCCGTGATAACGCTGGTGGCGCTCGTTCTGCTCTTCCACCTTAGCGGCGAAGAACTTCTCCGAAGGCCAGAAACCGTCGCTGAAAATGTGTTTTTGTAACTCAAGGAAGAGCGCCACGTCGCCAATCAGCAGGCGCGATTCGATAAGATTTGTGGCGACGGTGAGATCCGAAAGCCCTTCCAGCAGACACTCTTCAAGCGTGCGTACGCTGTGGCCCACTTCCAGCTTCACGTCCCACAGGAGCGTCAGCAGCTCGCCCACTTTCTGCGCCTGCGCTTCGCTTAAGCGCTTGCGGCTCAGGATCAGCAGATCGATATCCGATAATGGGTGCAGTTCGCCGCGCCCGTAACCGCCCACCGCTACCAGCGCGGCGTCGGTGGTTTCGCCAAAGCTCGCGGCGAGCCACAGCCGTTGCAGGAGCTGATCGATAAATTCAGTACGCGCTTCAATCAGCCGTTCGGCGCTATAGCCGTCGTCAAACGCCGCGCCCAGCCACTGCTGAAAGGCGTCGAGATAGTGTTTGATTTGCGCGCAGTTCAGCGCGTCGGCAGGCCAGGTGGCGGGGTTTTCAGGCTGTCCGGGAAGAGGAGCAAGCGTGGTATTCACCGACTGCTCGGGTAATGTGTTACTCATCATGCGCCACCCATAAAAAAAGCCGGCGTTTGCCGGCTTCTTATTAGTCGTTATGCGAAATGATGTTGGGTATGGTGTCGTCCTTACGCAACGTCAGAATTTCGCAGCCGTTATCCGTCACCACAATAGTATGCTCGTACTGCGCAGACAAGCTGCGATCCTTGGTTTTCACCGTCCAGCCATCCTTCATGGTGCGGATGCGGTAGTCGCCGGCGTTAACCATCGGCTCGACCGTGAAGGTCATGCCCGGTTGCAGCACGACGCCGCCGTCGTCGGCGTCGTAATGCAGCACCTGCGGCTCTTCATGAAAGCCGCGGCCAATGCCGTGTCCGCAATATTCACGCACCACAGAAAAGCCTTCCGCTTCCACGAATTTCTGAATGGCGGCGCCGAGGGTGCGCAGACGAATGCCGGGTTTCACCATACGCAGCGCGACATAGAGGCTTTCCTGCGTAATGCGGCACAGGCGCTCGCCCAGAATGGTCGGCTTGCCGACGATAAACATTTTGGACGTGTCGCCGTGGTAGTCATCTTTAATGACGGTCACGTCGATGTTGACGATATCGCCATCTTTCAGCAGCTTGCCGTCGTCGGGAATACCGTGGCAGATCACTTCATTAATAGAGATGCACACGGATTTCGGGAAGCCGTGGTAGTTCAGGCACGCGGAGATCGCATGCTGGTGATTGGTAATGTAATCGTGACAGATACGATCCAGCTCGCCCGTGCTGACGCCCGGCTTCACATGTTCTTCGATCATCTCAAGCACTTCAGCGGCAAGCCTGCCCGCGACGCGCATTTTTTCGATTTCTTCAGGGGTTTTGATTGAAATAGCCATAATCTGGTCCGCTGGTGCCGGAAAAGTCGGCAATACTGATAAATGTAAAACAATGGTATCAGGGCATCAGGAAGGTGCCAAATTGAGAATCATTAAGGGCAGGTCCAGTGAACAACTATTGGAGTCCGTGGCGAAATTGTGATATAAAGCGCGCCGGACTTCTGTACCAGAATCCTGGCACAGAGGCGACTACTCTCACTTTGTGTAATAACACACACGTATCGGCACATATTCCGGGGTGCCCTTCGGGGTCGGTAATATGGGATACGTGGAGGCATAACCCCAACTTTTAAACAGAGGTTTTAAATCATGGCAACTGTTTCCATGCGCGACATGCTCAAGGCTGGTGTTCACTTCGGTCACCAGACCCGTTACTGGAACCCGAAAATGAAGCCGTTCATCTTCGGTGCGCGTAACAAAGTTCACATCATCAACCTTGAGAAAACCGTACCGATGTTCAACGAAGCCCTGGCTGAGCTGAGCAAAATTTCTTCCCGTAAAGGTAAGATTCTGTTCGTCGGTACCAAACGCGCTGCAAGCGAAGCGGTGAAAGAAGCTGCTAACAGCTGCGACCAGTTCTTCGTGAACCATCGCTGGCTGGGCGGTATGCTGACTAACTGGAAAACCGTTCGTCAGTCCATCAAGCGCCTGAAAGATCTGGAAACTCAGTCTCAGGACGGCACCTTCGATAAGCTGACCAAAAAAGAAGCGCTGATGCGCACTCGTGAGCTGGAAAAGCTGGAAAACAGCCTCGGCGGTATCAAAGACATGGGCGGCCTGCCGGACGCACTGTTCGTTATCGACGCTGACCACGAGCACATCGCTATCAAAGAAGCAAACAACCTGGGCATCCCGGTATTTGCTATCGTTGATACCAACTCCGATCCGGACGGTGTTGACTTCGTTATCCCGGGTAACGATGACGCCATCCGTGCTGTCAGCCTGTACCTGAATGCTGTTGCTGCAACCGTTCGTGAAGGCCGTTCTCAGGATCTGGCTGCTCAGGCGGAAGAAAGCTTCGTAGAAGCTGAATAATAAGGCATGCTCGTTTCGAGCCCTTATTAACCAGGTAGTAACAAGTTTGGTTAGGGGGCCTGTCTCAGGCTCCCTTTTTTGTTTGAGTCGGGTGTGTCGGAGAGTTCCGACAGGCCTGGACTTATCTCCCCGCACGAGATAACCGAGGATTATAGAATGGCTGAAATTACCGCTTCCCTGGTAAAAGAGCTGCGCGAACGTACTGGCGCAGGCATGATGGAATGTAAAAAAGCTCTGGTTGAAGCTAATGGCGACATCGAGCTGGCTATCGAAAACATGCGTAAATCTGGCGCGATCAAAGCGGCGAAAAAAGCAGGCAACGTAGCTGCTGACGGCGTGATCAAAACCAAGATCGAAGGCAACTACGGCGTGATCCTGGAAGTTAACTGCCAGACCGACTTCGTTGCTAAAGACGGCGGTTTCCAGGCGTTCGCTGACAAAGTGCTGGACGCGGCTTTTGCGGGCAAAATCACCGACGTTGAAGCGCTGAAAGCGCAGTTCGAAGAAGAGCGCGTTGCACTGGTTGCTAAAATCGGCGAGAACATCAACATCCGTCGTATCGCATCCCTGGAAGGCGACGTTCTGGCAAGCTACCTGCACGGCGCGCGTATCGGCGTTCTGGTTGCGGCTAAAAACGCTGACGAAGAGCTGGTTAAACAGCTGGCGATGCACGTTGCTGCAAGCAAGCCGGAATTCGTTAAGCCGGAAGACGTGTCTGCTGACGTGGTAGAAAAAGAGTACCAGGTACAGCTGGACATCGCCATGCAGTCTGGCAAGCCGAAAGAAATCGCAGAGAAAATGGTTGAAGGCCGCATGAAGAAATTCACCGGCGAAGTTTCTCTGACCGGTCAGCCGTTCGTTATGGACCCGAGCAAAACCGTTGCTCAGCTGCTCAAAGAGCACAACGCTGACGTAACTAACTTCATCCGCTTTGAAGTGGGCGAAGGCATCCAGAAAGTTGAGACTGACTTCGCAGCAGAAGTTGCTGCCATGTCCCGCCAGTCTTAATGGTGTAAAAGAGCCGCCTGAGGGCGGCTCCTTTTTATCCGTCATTCATAAATTTCGGCCTGCTCTTATATAGCCGGAGCCGGAATGCGACGCATCATGTCGCCTGAATTAACCATCCCATTCGTTGACAGTTCCAGGAAAGAAACATGGCTACCAATGCAAAACCCGTCTATAAACGCATTCTGCTCAAGCTGAGTGGCGAAGCGCTGCAAGGAGCAGAAGGCTTCGGTATTGATGCGAGCATTCTGGATCGCATGGCGCAGGAAATTAAAGAGCTGGTGGAGCTGGGCATCCAGGTCGGGGTGGTGATCGGCGGCGGCAACTTATTCCGCGGCGCTGGCCTTGCCAAAGCCGGTATGAACCGTGTCGTGGGCGATCACATGGGCATGCTGGCGACCGTCATGAACGGTCTTGCGATGCGCGACGCGCTGCACCGCGCCTATGTTAACGCTCGCCTGATGTCTGCCTTCCCGTTAAACGGCGTGTGCGACAACTACAGCTGGGCTGAAGCTATCAGCCTGCTGCGCAACAACCGCGTGGTGATTCTGTCCGCCGGCACCGGCAACCCGTTCTTCACCACCGATTCCGCCGCCTGCCTGCGCGGTATCGAAATTGAAGCCGAGGTGGTGCTGAAGGCGACGAAAGTCGACGGCGTCTACTCCGCAGACCCGATGAAAGATCCGACCGCGACGCTTTATGATCAGCTCTCCTACCAGGAAGTGCTGGAAAAAGAACTGAAAGTGATGGATCTGGCGGCCTTTACGCTCGCACGCGACCACAAATTGCCGATTCGTGTTTTCAACATGAATAAGCCGGGCGCGCTGCGCCGCGTGGTAATGGGCGAAAAAGAAGGCACTTTGATTACGGAATAATTTTCGTTTCAAGGGAATCAGGGTAAGATTCCGCTTTAAAATCAGTTTCCGTGACCAGGCGACCCATCGGGTGCCGCAAGATAAAGAGGCTATACTTAGCACGCAGCCGCAAGGCATCGTGGCGCGGGTGTGGTCTGCCTGATAACCCGTTTTAAAGGATTCGTAACGTGATTAGCGATATCAGAAAAGATGCTGAAGTACGCATGGATAAATGCGTTGAAGCATTCAAAACCCAAATCAGCAAAGTGCGTACCGGCCGCGCTTCCCCGAGCCTGCTGGACGGGATCGTGGTGGAATACTACGGCACGCCGACGCCGCTGCGTCAGCTGGCTAACGTTACCGTCGAAGATTCCCGTACGCTGAAAATCAACGTATTCGATCGCTCTATGAGCCCGGCCGTTGAGAAAGCGATTATGGCATCTGACCTCGGCCTGAACCCGAGCTCCGCGGGCAGCGATATCCGCGTTCCGCTGCCGCCGCTGACCGAAGAGCGTCGTAAAGACCTTATCAAAGTGGTGCGTGGCGAAGCCGAGCAGGCGCGCGTGGCTATCCGTAACGTCCGTCGCGACGCGAACGATAAAGTGAAAGCGCTGCTGAAAGATAAAGAGATCGGCGAAGATGAAGATCGCCGTTCTCAGGACGACGTTCAGAAAATGACTGACGCCGCCATCAAGAAAGTGGACGCGGCGCTGGCTGATAAAGAAGCCGAGCTGATGCAGTTCTAATCCCTTTCTGATGATACTGTAAACGCCGTACAGGAGAACCGCATCGCGGTTTTCGCTGGCGGCGTTTTGCATTGGATCGCGCGTCTGCGCGGTGCGTTTATTCTTATTTCACGTTGAGCGCCTCATGAAGCATTTAACCATTCTCGGCTCTACCGGCTCTATCGGTTGCAGCACCCTTGATGTTATCCGTCATAATCCGGAAGAATTTTCGGTTACCGCCCTGGTGGCGGGCAAGAACGTCGCCCGAATGGTTGAGCAATGTCTGGAATTTCGCCCGCGTTTCGCGGTGATGGATGATGAGGCGAGCGCCCGTGAATTGCGTGACACGCTGCGCCAGCAGGGCAGCTCCACTGAAGTATTCGCCGGGCGCGACGCGGCCTGCGAGATGGCGTCGCTTGATGAGGTAACGCAGGTGATGGCGGCTATCGTCGGCGCCGCCGGGCTGCTGCCGACCCTTGCCGCTATCGCGGCCGGTAAGCAAGTGTTACTGGCGAATAAAGAATCGCTGGTGACCTGCGGGCGGCTTTTTATGGACGCGGTGGCCCGTAGCGGGGCGCAACTGCTGCCGGTGGATAGCGAGCATAACGCGATTTTTCAGAGTTTACCGGCAACAATTCAACACAACCTGGGGTACGCTAAACTTGAGGAAAGCGGAGTTTCTTCGATTATCCTCACCGGATCTGGTGGACCGTTTCGACAGACGCCTTTGCCTGAACTGACGGCAATGACGCCGGACCAGGCGTGCCGTCATCCTAACTGGTCGATGGGGCGTAAAATATCCGTCGATTCGGCTACCATGATGAATAAAGGTCTCGAATACATTGAAGCTCGCTGGCTCTTTAATGCCCGGGCAGACCAGATGGAAGTGTTGATTCATCCACAGTCGGTGATTCATTCCATGGTGCGTTATGCCGACGGCAGCGTGCTGGCACAACTGGGCGAACCCGATATGCGCACCCCCATCGCGCATACGATGGCCTGGCCGGCGCGCGTCCCTTCCGGCGTGCAGCACCTGGATTTTTGCAAGATAGCGACGCTGAGCTTCGGCGAACCGGATTATCAGCGCTATCCGTGTCTGAAGCTCGCCATCGACGCCTTTGAAAAAGGGCAGGCGGCGACGACAGCGCTTAACGCGGCGAATGAAATTACGGTCGCCGCTTTTCTTGCCGGAGAGATTCGTTTTACGGATATCGCAGCGCTTAATCAGGCGGTGCTGGATGAAATGGATCTTCGTGAACCGCAAAGTGTGGATGAAGTGCTCACCGTAGATGCCGAAGCGCGCATTGTTGCGCACAAACGGGTGACGCGTCTCGCAAGCTGATGATTAATCACGCGGCGGAGGCGACGTTATTTGTGAGCGCTCTGCTTCGGTGATATAGTCTGCGCCACCTGAATACGGGTGGGTGAGCCTGGCCGGTCGGGCGAGCCGTGGTTGTCACGGCTTTTTTATGCAAAGGCTTCAGTATTCCTGAGTACCGCTTAATCCTTATCAGGGAATAAATACGCGTTATGTTGTCTGTAAACCTTCCATTAAGCGAAAACTTGCCCGCACATGGCGCGCGCCATGTTGCCATTATTATGGATGGCAATGGTCGCTGGGCGAAAAGACAAGGGAAAATCAGAGCCTTTGGTCATAAAGCGGGGGCGAAGTCGGTTCGCCGCGCGGTTTCTTTCGCTGCAAACAATGGTATTGAGGCACTGACGCTTTACGCATTCAGCAGCGAAAACTGGAATCGTCCCGCGCAGGAAGTCAGCGCGCTGATGGAATTATTTGTCTGGGCGCTCGACAGCGAAGTGAAAAGCCTGCATCGCCATAATGTGCGTTTAAGGGTTATCGGCGATATTAGCCGCTTCAACACCCGTTTACAGGACCGTATCCATAAAGCCGAAGCGTTAACCAGCCAGAATACTGGCCTGACGCTGAATATCGCCGCGAATTATGGCGGACGTTGGGATATTATTCAGGGAGTGCAGCATTTAGCGGCACAGGTCAAGGAAGGGGTATTGCGTCCTGACCAGATTGATGAAGAGATGCTCAGTAAGCAGATCTGCATGCATGAGCTGGCTCCCGTAGATTTAGTGATTAGGACAGGGGGAGAGCATCGCATCAGTAATTTCCTGCTGTGGCAAATCGCCTATGCGGAACTCTATTTTACCGATGTTCTCTGGCCTGATTTTGATGAACAAGACTTTGAAGGTGCGCTAAATGCCTTTGCCAACCGGGAACGTCGGTTCGGCGGCACGGCACCTGGTGGCATCGATGCCTGATGGGGGTAGCTTTTGCTGAAGTATCGCCTGATTTCTGCGTTTGTTTTAATACCGGTTGTTATCGCCGCGCTGTTTTTGTTGCCGCCGATGGGTTTCGCGATTGCGACGCTGGTCGTTTGCGTGCTGGCAGCCTGGGAGTGGGGGCAACTGAGCGGTTTCGCTGCCCGATCTCAACGGGTATGGCTGGCGCTGCTTTGCGGGCTCTTTCTGGCGTTGATGCTCTTTTTTCTGCCCATCTACCAGGCGCCGATTAACGTTCCGCTGGTCGAAGGCGCGCTCTGGGCGTCGCTGGGCTGGTGGGTGGTCGCGCTGCTGCTGGTGCTGTTTTATCCCGATTCCGCGGCATTCTGGCGCCATTCTAAAGCGCTGCGCCTGGTGTTTGGCCTGTTGACGATTGTCCCGTTTTTCTGGGGCATGGTGGCGCTGCGCGCCTGGCACTACGACGCCAATCATTACAGCGGCGCGCTCTGGCTGCTGTATGTGATGATTTTGGTCTGGGGCGCGGATTCCGGCGCGTATATGTTTGGTAAAATGTTCGGCAAGCATAAGCTTGCGCCGAAAGTCTCACCGGGCAAAACCTGGCAGGGCTTTATCGGCGGGCTGTTTACCGCGGCGATTATCTCCTGGATTTATGGCGCATGGGCGGATCTTAACGTCGCGCCTGTGACGCTGTTGACCTGTTCTATTGTCGCCGCGCTGGCATCTGTGCTGGGCGATCTGACCGAGAGCATGTTTAAGCGCGAAGCGGGCATTAAAGACAGCGGGCATCTGATCCCAGGCCACGGCGGTATTCTCGATCGCATCGACAGCCTGACGGCGGCGGTGCCGGTTTTCGCCTGCCTGCTGCTGCTGGTCTTCAGGACGATTTAACGGAATAAATTATGTTGAGCATACTCTGGAATCTGGCGGCTTTTATTATCGCACTGGGCGTTCTTATCACGGTGCATGAGTTCGGCCACTTCTGGGTTGCGCGAAAAGCGGGCGTGCGCGTGGAGCGCTTCTCCATCGGCTTTGGTAAAGCGCTGTGGCGGCGCACTGACCGCCACGGCACAGAATATGTCATCGCCCTGATCCCGCTGGGCGGCTATGTCAAAATGCTCGACGAGCGCGTGGAGCCGGTTGCGCCGGAACTGCGTCACGAAGCCTTCAACAATAAAACCGTGGCGCAGCGCGCCGCGATTATCGCCGCCGGGCCCATCGCCAACTTCCTCTTCGCTATTTTCGCCTACTGGCTCGTTTTCATGATGGGCGTGCCGGGCCTTAAGCCAGTGATTGGTGAAATAACGCCCAATTCCATCGCGGCAAACGCACAAATCGAACCCGGCACGGAACTAAAAGCCGTAGATGGCATCGAAACGCCAGACTGGGATGCTGTGCGTCTTGAACTGGTCGGCCATATCGGCGACGAGAACGTGACGCTGAGCATTGCCTCGCCAGGGGACACGGCGGCCACGGATAAAGTACTCGATCTGCGCCAGTGGCAGTTCGAGCCGGATAAAGAAGATCCGGTCGCGTCGCTTGGCATCAGGCCGTTTGGGCCGAAAATTGAACCGGTGCTTGCGCAGGTGCAACCGAAGTCCGCCGCCAGTAAAGCGGGTTTGCAAGCCGGAGACAGGATCGTTAAAGTCGATGGGCAGCCGCTCAGTGAGTGGTCAACCTTTGTGACGACGGTGCGTGATAATCCGGCGCGGCCGCTCGCAATCGAAATAGAAAGACAGGGGAGCCCCTTGTCTTTGACGCTGATACCGGATACAAAACCCGGTAACGAAAAGGCGGAAGGGTTTGCAGGCGTGGTGCCAAAAATCGCGCCGCTGCCCGATGAGTACAAAACAGTGCGCCAGTATGGGCCGTTCAACGCGATAACAGAAGCTACGGCGAAAACGTGGCAACTGATGAAGCTGACGGTCAACATGCTGGGAAAATTACTGACCGGCGACGTTAAACTGAACAACCTCAGTGGGCCAATCTCGATTGCCCAGGGCGCAGGGATGTCGGCGGAGTTCGGGTTGATTTACTACCTGATGTTTCTGGCGCTGATCAGCGTGAACTTAGGGATTATCAATCTGTTCCCGCTACCCGTACTCGACGGGGGACATTTGCTGTTTCTGGCGATTGAGAAGCTTAAAGGCGGGCCGGTTTCCGAGCGAGTTCAAGACTTTAGTTATCGCATTGGCTCAATTTTGCTGGTGCTGTTAATGGGGCTTGCACTTTTCAATGATTTCTCTCGGCTATAGAGAGCAGGTTAGGAAGAACGCATAACAACGATGGCGATGAAAAAGTTGCTCATAGCGTCGCTGCTGTTTAGCAGCGCCACCGTATACGGTGCAGACGGGTTCGTAGTGAAGGACATTCATTTCGAAGGCCTGCAGCGAGTCGCCGTTGGTGCGGCCCTCCTCAGCATGCCGGTTCGCGTTGGCGATACGGTAAACGACGAGGATATCAGTAATACTATCCGCGCGCTGTTTGCCTCCGGCAACTTCGAGGATGTGCGGGTGCTGCGCGACGGCGATACGCTGCTCGTTCAGGTAAAAGAGCGCCCGACGATCGCCAGCATCACTTTCTCCGGCAATAAGTCGGTGAAAGATGACATGCTTAAGCAGAACCTCGAAGCTTCTGGCGTGCGCGTGGGTGAATCCCTCGACCGCACCACGCTTTCCGATATCGAAAAGGGTCTGGAAGACTTTTACTACAGCGTGGGTAAATACAGCGCCAGCGTAAAAGCCGTGGTCACGCCACTGCCGCGTAACCGCGTTGACCTGAAGCTCGTCTTCCAGGAAGGCGTCTCCGCCAAAATCCAGCAGATCAACATCGTCGGTAACCGCGCGTTCAGCACCGAAGAGCTGATTTCCAACTTCCAATTGCGTGACGAAGTGCCGTGGTGGAACGTGGTGGGCGATCGCAAATACCAGAAGCAAAAACTTCAGGGCGATCTCGAAACGCTGCGTAGCTACTACCTCGATCGCGGTTACGCGCGCTTCAATATCGACTCCACGCAGGTCAGCCTGACGCCGGATAAAAAAGGCATCTACGTCACCATCAACGTGACCGAAGGCGATCAGTACAAGATTGCCGGCGTTGAAGTGAGCGGCAACCTGGCGGGTCACTCCGCTGAAATCGAGTCGCTGACCAAAATGCAGCCTGGCGAGCTTTACAACGGCACGAAAGTGACCCGTATGGAAGACGACATCAAAAAACTGCTTGGCCGTTACGGTTATGCGTATCCGCGCGTGCAGACGCAGCCGGAAATCAACGATGCCGATAAAACCGTTAAGCTGCATGTGAATGTCGATTCCGGCAACCGTTTCTATGTGCGCAAAATCCGCTTTGAAGGTAACGACACCTCCAAAGATGCCGTTCTGCGCCGCGAAATGCGTCAGATGGAAGGCGCGTGGCTCGGCAGCGATCTGGTCGATCAGGGTAAAGAGCGTCTGAACCGTCTCGGCTATTTCGAGACCGTGGACGTGGATACGCAGCGCGTTTCCGGCAGCCCGGATCAGGTTGATGTAGTTTACAAGGTTAAAGAGCGTAACACCGGCAGCTTTAACTTCGGCGTGGGCTACGGCACCGAAAGCGGCGTCAGCTTCCAGGTGGGCGTGCAGCAGGATAACTGGCTTGGTACCGGCTATTCCGTCGGCATCAACGGCACCAAAAACGACTACCAGACGTACTCTGAGTTCTCCGTCACCAACCCGTACTTTACGGTCGATGGTGTGAGCCTCGGCGGGCGCATCTTCTACAACGACTTTAAAGCGGATGATGCCGATCTCTCCTCCTACACCAACAAAAGCTATGGTCTGGATGGAACGCTGGGCTTCCCGGTTAACGAATACAACACGCTGCGCCTCGGCTTAGGTTACGTACACAACGACCTGTCGAATATGGAACCGCAGGTGGCGATGTGGCGTTACCTGGATTCTTTAGGCCAGAGCGCGAAAACGACCTCCGATGACAACGGTTTCTCGGCGGACGACTTCACGCTGAACTACGGCTGGACTTACAACCACCTTGACCGCGGCTTCTTCCCGACGTCCGGCTCTCGTGTGAACCTGAACGGTAAAGTGACGATTCCAGGCTCGGATAACGAGTTCTATAAAGTCACGCTCGATACGGCAACGTATGTGCCTATCGATGACGACCACAAATGGGTGGTGCTGGGTCGTACGCGCTGGGGTTACGGCGACGGCCTGAGCGGCAAAGAGATGCCGTTCTATGAAAACTTCTATGCGGGCGGCTCCAGCACCGTGCGTGGTTTCCAGTCCAACAACATCGGTCCTAAAGCCGTTTATTACAGCGGTCCGGGTCTGGATAACTGTGACAAAGCGGCGGGCGGCTACTGTTCTTCCGACGATGCGGTGGGCGGTAACGCGATGGGCGTCGCAAGCCTTGAGTTCATTACCCCGACGCCGTTCCTGAGCGAGAAATACGCGAACTCCGTTCGTACCTCGCTGTTCGCCGACGCGGGTACCGTCTGGGATACCAACTGGCAGAACACCGCGGCGATGCGTGCGGCGGGCGTGCCGGATTACAGCGATCCGAGCAACATCCGTATGTCTGCGGGTATTGCGTTACAATGGATGTCTCCGCTTGGGCCGCTGGTGTTCTCGTATGCCCAGCCGTTCAAGAAATACGAGGGAGACAAAGCAGAACAGTTCCAGTTCAATATTGGCAAGACCTGGTAATGTTCATTACAAGGGAATGCGTTTAGCAGTCGCGATGACTTTCGGTGCGTGCGCATAGCACGCATCCGGGCCACGCAAAGAATAGTGCTCTTGGGCACATATGGGATGGTAAGGAGTTTATTGTGAAAAAGTGGTTATTCGCTGCAGGTCTTGGCCTGGCAATGGCAGCATCAGCTCAGGCTGCTGACAAGATCGCTGTAGTTAACATGGGTAATCTGTTCCAGCAGGTTGCACAGAGCACTGGCGTTTCTAAAACGCTGGAAAATGAGTTCAAAGGCCGCGCCGGCGAACTGCAGCGCATGGAAACCGACCTGCAGGCTAAAATGCAGCGTCTGCAGCGTGACGGCTCTACCATGAAGGCGAGCGATCGCAGCAAACTGGAGAAAGACGTCATGGCGGGTCGCCAGGAGTTCTCCAGCAAAGCGCAGCAATTCGAACAGGATCGCGCACGTCGTTCTAATGAAGAACGCGGCAAACTGGTGACTCGTATTCAGAGCGCCGTTAAAAAAGTGGCTGCTGACCAGGATATCGATCTGGTGGTAGACGCCAATACTGTGGCTTACACCAGCAGCGATGTAAAAGACATCACCGCCGATGTGCTGAAACAGGTTAAATAAGTAATGCCTTCAATTCGACTGGCTGATTTAGCTCAGCAGTTGGATGCGGAGTTACACGGTGATGGCGATATCGCCATCACCGGCGTCGCTTCCATGCAATCTGCGCAACCTGGGCAAATCACATTCATGGTAAACCCGCGTTACCGTGAACAACTGGCGCACTGCCAGGCTTCTGCGGTCGTCATGACCGAGGCCGATCTCCCTTTTGCCAACAGCGCCGCGCTGGTAGTGAAAAATCCCTACCTGACTTACGCGCGTATGGCTCAGATTCTCGATACCACGCCGCAGCCAGCGTCCAGCATCGCGCCGAGCGCGGTGATTGACGCCTCTGCGCGGCTTGGCAATAACGTCTCCGTTGGCGCTAACGCTGTGATTGAATCCGGCGTAGAGCTTGGCGACAACGTCGTTATCGGCCCTGGCTGTTTTGTCGGTAAGAACAGCAAGCTTGGCGCCGGTACTCGCCTGTGGGCGAACGTCAGCATTTATCATGATATTCAGATTGGCGAAAACTGCCTGATCCAGTCCAGCACCGTCATCGGCGCAGATGGCTTCGGCTACGCTAACGATCGCGGCAATTGGGTTAAAATTCCACAACTTGGCCGCGTCATTATCGGCGATCGCGTTGAGATTGGCGCCTGTACGACTATCGATCGCGGCGCGCTTGACGACACCATTATCGGCAATGGCGTGATCATTGATAATCAGTGCCAGATTGCACATAACGTCGTGATTGGCGACAATACGGCGGTCGCAGGCGGCGTTATCATGGCTGGCAGCCTGAAAATTGGTCGCTACTGCATGATTGGCGGCGCCAGCGTGATTAATGGCCATATGGAAATCTGCGATAAAGTAACGGTAACAGGGATGGGGATGGTCATGCGTCCTATTACTGAACCTGGGGTCTACTCTTCAGGCATACCGCTGCAACCGAACAAAGTGTGGCGCAAAACGGCGGCGCTGGTGATGAACATTGATGAAATGAACAAACGCTTAAAAGCAGTTGAGCGTAAAGTCACTCACCAGGACTAACTCGCCGGTAAATAAAGCCTGCCCGCCAACAGAACCGCGGCCTGCAAGCGATCCAGAATCGCCGCAGGCCGTGTTATTATTGCCCATTCAGTATATTTTTAGACAGGAAGAGTATTTTGACTACTGAAACTCATACTCTGCACATTGAAGAGATTTTAGAGCTTCTGCCGCACCGTTATCCATTCCTGCTGGTGGATCGCGTGCTGGATTTTGAGGAAGGTCGTTTTCTACGCGCAGTAAAAAATGTCTCTGTAAACGAGCCTTTTTTCCAGGGTCACTTTCCTGGTAAACCCATTTTTCCGGGCGTATTGATTTTAGAAGCCATGGCGCAGGCCACCGGCATTCTGGCATTCAAAAGCGTTGGCAAACTGGAACCGGGTGAACTTTACTATTTTGCAGGCATCGATGAAGCGCGCTTTAAGCGCCCTGTCGTGCCAGGCGACCAGATGGTGATGGAAGTTACCTTTGAAAAAACGCGCCGTGGAGTCACTCGCTTCAAAGGCGTCGCGCTGGTTGACGGTAAAGTGGTTTGTGAAGCCACCATGATGTGTGCACGGAGCCGGGAGGCCTGATACGTGATTGATAAGACCGCCTTTATTCATCCCACCGCCATTGTGGAAGAGGGCGCCGTTATCGGTGCTAACGCCCACATTGGTCCGTTTTGTATTGTCGGCCCTGATGTCGAAATCGGTGAAGGTACCGTACTGAAATCGCACGTTGTCGTTAACGGTCATACCACGATCGGTCGCGATAACGAGATCTATCAGTTCGCGTCTATCGGCGAGGTCAACCAGGATCTGAAATATGCTGGCGAGCCGACCCGCGTCGAGATTGGCGATCGCAACCGCATCCGCGAAAGCGTCACCATTCATCGCGGCACGGCACAGGGCGGTGGTCTGACGAAGGTGGGCAGCGATAACCTGCTGATGATTAATGCGCACGTCGCGCATGACTGCACAGTGGGCAACCGCTGCATTCTTGCCAATAACGCCACGCTTGCCGGACATGTTTCCGTCGATGATTTCGCTATCATCGGCGGCATGACGGCCGTGCATCAGTTCTGCATCATCGGGGCACACGTCATGGTGGGCGGCTGCTCCGGCGTCGCGCAGGACGTGCCGCCTTATGTGATCGCGCAGGGCAACCACGCGACGCCGTTTGGCGTGAACATCGAAGGGCTCAAGCGTCGCGGCTTCAGCAAAGAAGCGCTGCACGCTATCCGTAACGCTTACAAGCTGCTTTACCGCAGCGGTAAGACGCTGGACGAGGTGAAGCCGGAAATCGCAGAGATTGCCGCAAAGCATCCTGAAGTGCAGCCGTTCTACGATTTCTTCGCCCGCTCCACGCGTGGTCTGATTCGTTAATGACCCGTCCGCTGACGATTGCCCTGGTCGCCGGAGAAACCTCCGGCGATATTCTTGGAGCCGGTCTCATCCGTGCGCTCAAGGCGCGCGTACCAAACGCGCGTTTTGTCGGCGTCGCGGGCCCGCGTATGCAGGCCGAAGGCTGCGAAGCCTGGTATGAGATGGAAGAGCTGGCCGTGATGGGAGTTGTGGAAGTGCTGGGCCGCCTGCGCCGCCTGCTGCATATCCGCGCCGATCTCACCGAGCGCTTCACCGCGCTGAAACCGGATGTGTTCGTCGGTATCGACGCGCCGGATTTTAACATCACGCTGGAAGGCAACCTGAAAAAACAGGGCATTCGCACGATTCACTACGTCAGCCCCTCCGTCTGGGCCTGGCGCCAGAAACGCGTTTTCAAAATAGGCAGAGCCACCGATCTGGTGCTCGCGTTTCTGCCTTTCGAAAAAGCGTTTTATGACAAATTTAACGTTCCGTGTCGCTTTATCGGCCATACCATGGCGGACGCGATGCCGCTGGACCCGGACAAAAACGCGGCGCGTGACGTGCTGGGTATCGCCCACGACGCCCGCTGTCTGGCGCTGCTGCCAGGCAGCCGCAGTGCGGAAGTGGAAATGCTGAGTGCGGATTTCCTGAAAACCGCGCTGCGTTTACGTGAGCATTACCCGGATCTCGAAATCGTCGTGCCGCTGGTCAACGCGAAGCGGCGCGAACAGTTCGAGCGCATCAAAGCGGAAGTCGCGCCAGAGCTGACCGCGCATCTGCTTGACGGCCACGCGCGCGAAGCGATGATCGCAAGCGACGCGGCGCTGCTTGCCTCCGGCACCGCCGCGCTCGAATGTATGCTGGCGAAATGCCCGATGGTGGTTGGCTATCGCATGAAGCCGTTCACCTTCTGGCTGGCGAAACGTCTGGTGAAAACTGAATTTGTGTCGCTGCCTAATCTGCTGGCCGGGCGCGAGCTGGTGAAAGAGCTGCTCCAGGATGACTGCGAGCCACAGAAGCTCGCCGACGCGCTGCTGCCGCTGCTCGCTGACGGCAAGCAGAGCCATGAGATGCACGACACTTTCCGTAAACTGCATCAGCAGATCCGCTGCAATGCCGATGAACAGGCGGCGGACGCGGTGCTGGAACTGGCGCAATGATGGAATTTATCTATCCCCATACGCATCTGGTGGCGGGCGTTGATGAAGTGGGCCGCGGCCCGCTGGTCGGCGCCGTGGTCACCGCTGCGGTGATCCTCGATCCGCTCAAGCCCATCGTCGGGCTGGCGGATTCCAAAAAGCTGTCTGAAAAGCGTCGCCTTGCGCTGTTTGACGAGATCAAAGAGAAGGCGATCGCCTGGAGTCTCGGGCGCGCGGAGCCGCACGAGATTGACGAGCTGAATATTCTCCACGCCACGATGCTCGCCATGCAGCGCGCCGTGGCGGGGCTTGCCGTCACGCCGGAATATGTGCTGGTGGACGGCAACCGCTGCCCGGCCTTGCCAGTGCCAAGCATGGCCGTCGTCAAAGGCGACAGCCGGGTGGCGGAAATCAGCGCCGCGTCGATACTGGCTAAAGTAACGCGCGACGCGGAAATGGCTGAACTGGACCTCACCTTTCCTCAGTATGGATTTGCTCAGCACAAGGGCTATCCGACCACCTTTCACCTTGAGCGGCTTGCCGAGCACGGCGCGACGGCGCATCATCGGCGCAGCTTCGCGCCGGTCAGACGCGCGCTGGGCATTGCCTCTTAACGACGAAACAGAGTTAACCGGAAACAGAAATGGCTGAACCTCGTTTTGTGCACCTGAGAGTGCACAGTGACTATTCCATGATCGATGGACTGGCAAAAACGGGGCCGCTGGTAAAAAAGGCGGCCGCGCTTGGCATGCCTGCCTTTGCCATTACTGACTTCACCAACCTGTGCGGGCTGGTAAAATTTTACGGCGGCGCGCACGGCGTCGGCATGAAGCCGATTATCGGCGCCGACTTCAATATGCAGTGCGAACTGCTGGGCGACGATTTCTCGCACATCACCGTGCTGGCGGCGAACAACACCGGCTATCAGAACCTGACGCTGCTTATCTCGCGCGCCTACCAGCGCGGCTATGGCGCGGCCGGCCCGTGGATTGACCAGCAGTGGCTGGCGGAACTGGGCGAAGGGCTGATCCTGCTCTCCGGCGGTCGTCAGGGTGATGTCGGTAAGTGTTTACTTCGTGGTAATAACGTTATGGCCGAGCAGGCGCTGGCGTTTTATCAGGAACATTTCCCGGACCGCTACTATCTGGAGCTGGTGCGTACCGGCCGCCCGGATGAAGAGCGCTATCTGCATGCCGCCGTCGCGCTGGCGGAAGAAAAAGGCGTTCCGGTCGTGGCCACCAATGACGTGCGCTTTATCGAGCCCGGCGACTTCGACGCCCATGAGATTCGCGTCGCCATCCACGACGGGTTTACGCTCGACGATCCGAAAAGGCCGCGCCACTACTCGCCGCAGCAATATCTGCGCACCGAAGAGGAGATGTGCGAGCTCTTTTCCGATATCCCCGAGGCGCTGGAAAACAGCGTGGAGATTGCTCGTCGCTGTAACGTCACGGTGCGTCTCGGCGAATATTTCCTGCCGCAATTCCCGACCGGCGATATGACCACTGAAGATTTCCTGGTCATGAAATCGAAGGAAGGTCTGGAAGAGCGCCTTGAGTTCCTGTTCCCGGACCCGGAAGAGCGCGTACAGAAGCGCCCGCCCTATGACGAGCGTCTCGATATCGAACTCCAGGTTATCAACCAGATGGGCTTCCCCGGTTACTTCCTGATCGTGATGGAGTTTATCCAGTGGTCGAAGGATAACGGCATTCCGGTAGGGCCGGGCCGTGGTTCGGGCGCGGGATCGCTTGTGGCGTATGCGCTGAAAATCACCGATCTCGATCCGCTGGAGTTTGACCTGCTGTTCGAACGTTTCCTTAACCCGGAACGTGTCTCCATGCCCGACTTCGACGTTGACTTCTGCATGGAAAAACGCGACCAGGTGATTGAGCACGTCGCCGATATGTACGGCCGTGATGCGGTATCGCAGATTATTACGTTCGGTACGATGGCGGCGAAAGCGGTGATCCGCGACGTCGGCCGCGTGCTGGGGCACCCGTACGGGTTTGTCGATCGCATCTCTAAACTGGTGCCGCCCGATCCGGGCATGACGCTTGCCAAAGCCTTTGAAGCCGAACCGCAGCTGCAGGAAATTTACGATGCCGATGAAGAGGTTAAAGCCCTCATCGACATGGCGCGCAAGCTTGAAGGCGTAACGCGCAACGCCGGTAAACACGCCGGTGGCGTGGTGATCGCGCCGACAAAAATTACCGACTTCGCGCCGCTCTATTGCGACGAGATGGGCCACCATCCGGTCACGCAGTTTGATAAAAACGATGTCGAATACGCGGGCCTGGTGAAGTTCGACTTCCTGGGTCTGCGCACGCTCACCATTATCAACTGGGCGCTGGATATGATTAACGCCCGTCGTGCGAAGCAGGGGCTGGAGCCTATCGATATCGCGGCCATCCCGCTGGATGACAAGAAAAGCTTCGACATGCTTCAGCGCTCGGAAACCACCGCGGTCTTCCAGCTTGAATCGCGCGGCATGAAAGATCTTATCAAGCGTCTGCAGCCGGACTGCTTCGAAGATATGATAGCCCTGGTGGCGCTGTTCCGTCCGGGGCCGCTGCAGTCGGGCATGGTGGATAACTTTATCGACCGTAAGCACGGACGCGAGGCTATCTCCTATCCGGATATTCAGTGGCAGCACGAGAGCCTGAAGCCAGTGCTGGAGCCGACCTACGGCATCATCCTGTATCAGGAACAGGTGATGCAGATAGCTCAGGTGCTTTCGGGTTATACCCTCGGCGGCGCGGATATGCTCCGTCGCGCCATGGGTAAGAAGAAACCCGAAGAGATGGCCAAGCAGCGCTCCATCTTTGAAGACGGCGCGAAAAATAACGGCATCGACGGCGAGCTGGCGATGAAAATCTTTGACCTGGTGGAGAAATTCGCCGGGTACGGATTTAACAAATCGCACTCTGCCGCCTATGCTTTGGTTTCATACCAGACGCTGTGGCTCAAAGCCCACTATCCGGCGGAGTTTATGGCGGCGGTCATGACCGCCGATATGGACAACACCGATAAAGTGGTGGGGCTGGTGGATGAGTGCTGGCGCATGGGGCTTAAGATCCTGCCGCCGGATATCAACTCCGGGCTGTACCATTTCCACGTCAACGACGACGGGGAGATTGTCTACGGTATCGGCGCGATTAAAGGCGTCGGCGAAGGCCCTATCGAGGCCATCATCGAGGCGCGTAATAAAGACGGCTACTTCCGCGAGCTGTTCGATCTCTGCGCCCGTACCGACACCAAAAAGCTCAACCGCCGCGTACTGGAAAAACTGATCATGTCCGGGGCGTTCGACCGCCTCGGGCCGCACCGCGCCGCGCTGATGAATTCGCTTGGCGACGCGCTGAAAGCGGCGGATCAACACGCGAAAGCCGAGGCTATCGGCCAGGCGGATATGTTCGGCGTGCTGGCGGAAGAGCCGGAGCAAATCGAGCAATCCTACGCCAGCTGTCAGCCGTGGCCGGAGCAGGTGGTGCTGGATGGCGAGCGTGAAACGCTGGGGCTGTATCTCACGGGTCACCCCATTAACCAGTACCTGAAAGAGATCGAGCGCTATGTCGGCGGCATGCGCTTAAAAGATATGCATCCTACCGAACGTGGCAAAGTGACCACGGCGGCGGGTTTGATAATTGCCGCGCGGGTTATGGTCACCAAGCGCGGCAATCGTATCGGCATCTGTACGCTGGATGACCGTTCCGGGCGTCTTGAAGTGATGTTGTTCACCGATGCTCTGGAAAAATACCAGCATCTGCTGGAAAAAGACCGAATCCTTATCGTCAGCGGACAGGTCAGCTTTGATGACTTTAGCGGGGGCCTTAAAATGACCGCCCGTGAAGTCATGGACATTGACGAAGCCCGCGAAAAGTATGCGCGCGGGCTTGCTATCTCGCTGACGGACAGGCAAATTGATGACCAGCTTTTAAACCGACTCCGTCAGTCTCTGGAACCCCACCGTTCGGGAACCATTCCAGTACATCTCTACTATCAGAGGGCGGATGCACGCGCCCGGCTGCGCTTTGGCGCGACGTGGCGTGTCTCTCCGAACGATCGTTTACTCAACGATCTGCGTGGCCTGATTGGTTCGGAGCAGGTGGAACTGGAGTTTGACTGATGCGCTGCATCAGGTGCCGGGCCCCTGAATCGCTGGACTCAACCCGCGTGGCCTGCCAGGTTCGGAGCAGGTGGAACTGGAGTTTGACTAATACAGGAATACTATGAGTCTGAATTTCCTTGATTTCGAACAGCCGATTGCTGAGCTGGAAGCGAAAATCGATTCTCTGACTGCGGTAAGCCGTCAGGATGAAAAACTGGATATTAACATCGACGAGGAAGTGCATCGTCTGCGTGAAAAAAGCGTAGAGCTGACGCGCAAAATCTTTGCCGATCTCGGCGCATGGCAGATCGCCCAGCTGGCGCGTCATCCGCAGCGTCCGTACACCCTGGATTATGTCCGCCTGGCGTTTGACGAATTTGACGAGCTGGCAGGCGATCGCGCCTATGCCGACGACAAAGCGATCGTGGGCGGCATCGCTCGTCTGGATGGGCGTCCGGTGATGATCATTGGTCATCAGAAAGGGCGTGAAACCAAAGAGAAAATCCGTCGTAACTTTGGTATGCCAGCACCGGAAGGTTACCGTAAGGCGCTGCGCCTGATGGAAATGGCTGAACGTTTCAACATGCCAATCATTACCTTCATCGACACCCCGGGCGCGTATCCGGGCGTGGGCGCGGAAGAGCGCGGCCAGTCCGAGGCTATCGCCCGTAACCTGCGTGAAATGTCTCGCCTGAAGGTGCCGGTTATCTGCACCGTTATCGGCGAAGGCGGCTCCGGCGGCGCGCTGGCTATCGGCGTTGGCGATAAAGTGAATATGCTGCAATACAGCACCTATTCCGTTATCTCCCCGGAAGGCTGTGCCTCCATTCTGTGGAAAAGCGCCGATAAAGCGCCGCTCGCTGCCGAAGCGATGGGCATCATCGCGCCGCGCCTGAAAGAGCTGAAGCTCATCGACAGCGTGATCCCGGAACCGCTGGGTGGCGCGCACCGCAACCCGGAAGCCATGGCGCAGTCGCTGAAAACGCAGCTGCTGGCGGATCTCGCCGATCTCGACGTGCTGAGCAAAGACGATCTGCTCACCCGCCGCTATCAGCGTCTGATGAGCTACGGTTACGCCTGATAAACGGCGAATAAAAATCTCAATGAGGGTCGCGAAAGCGGCCCTTTTTTATGGGCGCGCGGCGCTGATGAAATGTGATTTTTGCGATGAGTTAACGTGAGATACCCCGTCTGGCCCCCTTCCTACACTCGCAGGTGAACCACAACCACACGGGGACACCGGAATGGAAATTGCAAAAATCGCGGCGATTGGCGCCGCTGGGTTTCTCGCAGGCTCGCAGGCCCTGGCCGCGCCGCTGCTCAGCAGCAGCACGCCTTATACCCTTAACGCCAGCGACCTGACTAAAAAAGAGCAGGAGCTGACGAACTTTCCACTGATGCAGTCGGTAAAAAGCGCTATCCGCACGCTGGATAACGCGCAGGTCGAACAGATAGCGCCGGGGCGCGCCGCGAACCCGGACAACGTCAAACGCGTCGAAAACATTCTCACCGCCCAGGACTGGGAGTTTCTCTTTCCGCTGCGCGCGCCGGAATATACCTACACCAACTTTCTGAAAGCCGTCGGCAAATTCCCGGCGGTGTGCGGCAGCTATAGTGACGGACGCGACGCTGACGCCATCTGCCGGAAATCGCTCGCGACTATGTTCGCGCACTTCGCGCAGGAGACCGGCGGTCACGAGAGCTGGCGCGAGCAGCCGGAGTGGCGGCAGGCGCTGGTCTATCTGCGCGAAATGGGCTGGACCGAAGGACAAAAGGGCGGCTATAACGGCGAATGTAACCCGGACACCTGGCAGGGGCAGACCTGGCCCTGCGGTAAAGATAAAGATGGCGATTATGTCAGTTACTTCGGGCGCGGCGCCAAACAGCTCTCCTATAACTACAACTACGGGCCATTCTCTGACGCGATGTATGGCGACGTCCGCCCGCTGCTCGATAAACCGGAAATGGTCGCCGATACCTGGCTGAATCTCGCCAGCGCGATCTTTTTCTTTGTTTATCCGCAGCCGCCCAAACCGGGCATGCTGCATGTGATTGACGGCACCTGGACGCCGAACGAACACGATAAAGAGAGCGGGCTGGTGCCGGGCTTTGGCGTCACCATCCAGATTATCAACGGCGGCGTGGAGTGCGGCGGCGAGGCGGAAAACGCCCAGTCGCTTAACCGTATCGCCTATTACAAAGAGTTTGCCAAATACCTGAAGGTGCCGGTTCCGGCGGATGAAGTGCTCGGCTGTAAGAAAATGAAGCAGTTTGACGCGGGCGGTTCAGGCGCGTTGCCGATCTACTGGGAGATGGACTGGAGCTGGAGCACCACCACTCCGGACGGCCAGGCTTACGCCTGCCAGCTGGTGGGGTATCAGACGCCGTTCAGCGCGTTCAAAGAGGGGGACTACGCCAAATGCGTACAGAACCACTTTAACGTGAACATCGTCAACGACGCCTCCGGCGGCACCACGCCCGCGCCGCAGCCTGCTCCGCAGCCGCAACCGTCCCCGGCGCCTTCCGCAAACGTGGCGCCCGTTGCGCGCATCAGCGGCCCGGTGGGCGCGGTAGAATCGGGCAGTAAAGTCTCGCTGAGCGCGACGGGCTCCAGCGATGAAAACGGCGATGCGCTGACCTACACCTGGATGGCGCAGACCGGGCAGACGCTGAGCGGCAAAGACAAGAGCGTGGTGACTTTCAACGCGCCAGAGAGCGCCAGCGACGCGCAGTACACCATCAGCCTGAAAGTGGACGACGGCAAGCTGAGCGATACCACCAGCTATATCCTCAACGTGAAAGCGAAAGCCAAAACGCCGGACGCCGGCCCGGTAAGCTATCCGTCGTGGACCGCGAGCCAGAGCTGGAAACCGGGCGATATCGTGCTCAACCAGGGCGCGCTCTACCAGTGCAAACCGTTCCCGGCAGGCGGCTGGTGCAGCGTGGCGCCGGCCTACTATGAGCCAGGCGCGGGTCTTAACTGGCAGGACGCCTGGGACGCGCTGTAAGGGCAAAAGCCAGCCTGCGGGCTGGCTTTTTTGTTATTACCCTGAGAAAGCAGACGGCGAATTCCAGGTTTTTTGCCTTCTCTCCCGTCGTTCCGCTTCGCTCAACTATGCTTACCAGACGGTTTTTTTTGCCAGGGGGTAAGCAGTGAACATCATCGCCATCATGGGGCCGCACGGCGTTTTTTATAAAGACGAGCCGATGAAAGAGTTGCAGGCGGCGCTCCAGCAGCAGGGCTTTCAGCTAATCTGGCCGAAAAACAGCAACGATCTGCTGAAGTTTATCGAGCACAACCCGCGCATCTGCGGCGTCATTTTCGACTGGGATGAGTACAGTCTCGATTTATGCTGTGAAATCAATCAGCTCAATGAATACCTGCCGCTCTATGCGTTTATCAACACGCACTCGACGCTGGATGTCAGCGCCAACGAGATGCGCATGGCGCTCTGGTTTTTCGAATATTCGCTGGGCATTGCCGACGACATCGCGACGCGCATTCGCCAGTACACCCAGGAGTACCTCGACAACATCACGCCGCCGTTTACCAAAGCGCTGTTTACCTATGTGAAAGAGGGCAAATACACGTTTTGCACGCCGGGCCATATGGGCGGCACGGCGTATCAGAAAAGCCCGGTCGGCTGCCTGTTTTATGATTTTTTCGGCGGCAACACGCTAAAGGCGGATGTTTCGATCTCCGTCACCGAGCTCGGATCGCTGCTCGATCACACCGGGCCGCATCTGGAGGCGGAAGAGTATATCGCCCGCACTTTCGGGGCCGAGCAAAGTTATATGGTGACCAACGGCACGTCCACTTCCAATAAGATCATCGGGATGTACGCCGCGCATGCCGGCAGCACGGTGCTTATCGATCGCAACTGCCATAAGTCGCTGACGCATCTGCTGATGATGAGCGATATTGTGCCGCTGTGGCTCAAGCCTACCCGCAACGCGCTCGGCATTCTGGGCGGCATTCCGAAGCGGGAATTCACCCGCGAGTCGATCGCCCAAAAAGTGGCGCAAACCCCGGACGCGAGCTGGCCGGTGCATGCGGTTATCACCAACTCCACCTACGACGGGCTGCTGTATAACACCAACTGGATCAAGCAGACGCTGGACGTTCCCTCGATCCATTTCGATTCCGCCTGGGTGCCTTACACGCATTTTCACCCGATCTATAAGGGCAAGAGCGGCATGAGCGGCGAGCGCGTGCCCGGCAAAGTGTTCTTTGAAACCCAGTCGACCCACAAAATGCTGGCGGCGCTGTCGCAGGCGTCGCTGATCCACATTAAAGGCGACTATGACGAAGAGACGTTCAACGAAGCCTACATGATGCACACCACCACCTCGCCGAGCTATCCGCTGGTGGCGTCCATTGAAACCGCCGCGGCGATGCTGCGCGGCAATCCGGGCCGCCGCTTGATCAACCGCTCGGTGGAGCGGGCGCTGCATTTTCGCAAAGAGGTGCAGCGTCTTCGTGAGGAAACCGACAGCTGGTTCTTCGATATCTGGCAGCCGGAGGAGATTGACGAAGCGGACTGCTGGCCAATTACGCCCGGCGACGACTGGCACGGCTTTACCCACGCTGACCACGATCACATGTATCTCGATCCGGTGAAAGTCACGATCCTGACGCCGGGCATGGACGCGCAGGGCAATATGGAGAAAGAGGGCATTCCTGCGGCGCTGGTGGCGAAGTTTCTCGATGAGCGCGGCGTGGTGGTGGAGAAAACCGGGCCGTACAACTTGTTGTTCCTGTTTAGTATCGGCATCGATAAAACCCGCGCGATGGGCCTGCTGCGCGGGCTGACGGAGTTTAAGCGCGCCTACGATCTCAACCTGCGGGTGAAAAACATGCTGCCCGATCTCTGGGCGGAAGATCCGGATTTCTACCGCAACATGCGCGTGCAGGAGTTAGCGCAGGGGATCCACAAGCTTATCCAGCAGCACGATCTGCCGGATCTGATGCTGCGCGCGTTTGACGTGCTGCCGGAGATGAAAATGACGCCGCATGAAATGTATCAGCAGCAGGTCAAGGGCAATGTGGAAACGGTGGAGATCGAAAAGCTGATCGGGCGGGTGTCCGCCAATATGATCCTGCCGTATCCGCCCGGCGTGCCGCTGGTGATGCCCGGCGAGATGATCACCGACGATTCGCGCGCGGTGCTCGATTTCCTGCTTATGCTCTGCTCCATTGGCAGGCACTATCCCGGCTTCGAAACGGATATCCACGGCGCGAAGTGCGGCGAAGATGGCGTCTATAGGGTACGTGTCCTAAAAAGCGAGTAACCCCTTGTTTTGCCGCATGAGGCTCAGTAACGTGCCAGACAATCATAAGGAGGGATTATGCTGGGTTTAAAACAGATTCACCATATCGCCATTATCGCGACGGATTACCACCGCAGCAAAGCGTTCTACTGCGACACGCTGGGGTTTACCCTGCAGTCGGAGGTCTACCGTGAGGCGCGCGATTCCTGGAAGGGCGACCTGGCGCTGAACGGGCAGTATGTAATTGAGCTTTTCTCGTTCCCGTTTCCGCCCGCGCGGCCGAGCCGCCCGGAAGCCTGCGGTTTGCGCCATCTCGCGTTCAGCGTGGACGATGTTGACAGGGCAGTGGCGTTTCTGGAAAGCCGCGGCGTGACGTGCGAGGCGGTACGCGTGGATCCGCTCACCGGCAAGCGCTTCACGTTCTTTAACGATCCGGACGGCCTGCCGCTGGAACTCTACCAGCAGTAACGCTTGCTCCCGGCGCCATTGCCCGGTAAGTTGCCCGGCAATGGCCCTTCTTTCTTGCGATGCAATGGACACTTCTCTGCTCTCAGCCCTGCGGGGCCGACGCCAGCTGCTGGTGGCTTACAGCGGCGGGCTCGATTCGACGGTGTTGCTCCATCAACTGGTGCGGCTGCGCGAGGCTCATCCTGAACTGCGTCTGCGCGCCATTCACGTTCATCATGGCATCAGCCCGAACGCCGACCGCTGGGCGGCGCACTGTCAGGCGCTCTGCCACCGCTGGGAAGTACCGTTTGAACTGGCGTATGTGGAGCTGGCGCAGGACGGGCTCGGCCTTGAGGCGCAGGCGCGCAAAGCGCGCTACCAGGCGTTTGCAGCGGCGCTTCTGCCGGGCGAAGCGCTGGTGACGGCGCAGCATCTCGATGACCAGTGCGAAACCCTGCTGCTGGCGCTCAAGCGCGGCAGCGGCCCGGCGGGGCTGGCGGCGATGCCTGCCGAACTGCCGTTTGCGGACAGCGTTCTCCTGCGCCCGCTGCTGAACACGCCGCGCGCGCGGCTGGAGGCGTGGGCCGATCGTCACCAGCTTCTGTGGATCGACGATGAAAGCAACCAGGACGATCGCTTCGATCGCAACTTTTTACGCCTGCGCATTCTGCCTGCGCTGGAAGCGCGCTGGCCGCACTTCACCCAGGCGGCGGCGCGCAGCGCGCAGCTTTGTGGCGAGCAAGAGCAACTGCTGGATGAACTGCTGGCGCCGGAGCTTGCCGCGCTGATGGACGGCAAAACGCTCGCTATCGCGCCGCTCGAAACCATGAGCGAGCTGAAACGCGCGGCGCTGCTGCGCCGCTGGCTGGCCGCGCTGAATGCGCCGATGCCCGCCCGCGCCGCGCTGCAACGGATTTGGGATGAAGTGGCCCAAAGCCGTGAGGATGCCGCGCCGCGCCTGAAATGCGGCGATTATGAGGCACGGCGCTATCAGGGGCGGCTGTGGTGGGTGAGAGCACGACAGGGACAGCGCCAGACGGTGCTTGTCTGGCCCGACCCGCATGAGGCATTGCCTTTGCCGGAATCGCTGGGCTGCCTGCGTTTCGGCGCGGCAGGCGACGCCGTGCGACCGCCGCGCGCCAGCGAGTCAGTCTCGGTGCGGTTCAGCGCGCCAGGCATGTTGTATATCGTCGGACGCGATCGCGGACGCACGCTGAAAAAACTCTGGCAGGAACTGCAAGTGCCGCCCTGGCAGCGCGAGATAACGCCGATCCTGTTTTATGATGAGCAACCCATCTGCGCCCCCGGCCTGTTCATTACCCGTGAGGGCCAGGCGCAGAACGAACCGGGCTGGATGCTGGCCTGGCACAAGGAGCATAACGATGATTAAACATGGCATGTTGCTGGCGAGCCTGATGGCGCTAAGCCTGGCGGCCCAGGCCAAAGGCGACGCGGCGGCGGGTGAGGAGAAAGCGGTCATGTGCGTCGCCTGCCACGGCGCGTCCGGTAAAGCCAGCGCGCCGATTTATCCGAATCTCGCCGGGCAAAATGAGGCCTATCTTGAACACGCGCTTCAGGCGTATAAAAAAGGCGAGCGCAGCGGCGGGCAGGCGGAAATCATGAAGGCGTATGTCAGTGGGCTGTCGGATGAAGATATCGCGAATCTGGCGGCTTACTACGCCGGGCAGAAGCCCTGAAAAAAACGGGCAGCCGCCAGGGCTGCCCGTCAGGGTGGAACGCGCGTCAGGATTCGCTGACGACCACCGTACCGATTTGTGGATGGCTGAAGCTCGCAATTTTGTCGAGACGCACTTCGCGTTCTGCGCCGGCTTCATCGGCAATTAAATATTCGACGTTTTTGCGCGTAACCAGATCCTGCGCTTTGGCCTTAATGACCTCGCCGCTTTTGAGTTCCAGCGTCAGTAATAAGTGATGCTGGCAGGCGAGCTCGAGGTTGTCATAGTCATCGCAGTTGATGGGTTGATAGGCATCATTCATTGACATAATCGCTCACCAGTAAGTTCGCGGCAGCATACGCCGCCTGTTCCCTGACCGACTCTGAGAGGGCTTCGTCAGAGGCCACCTCATTCAGAGCCCTTAATACGCAGCCCAGCGCGTCGGGAATGTACCCCAGTTCGCCGCTGGCTATCTGCGAATAGCACTGTCGTATTAATTCACAATATTTATCCACATGCCCTCCTGTCAGAGCCTGACGACAGACTTCACCGCGGGATGCAAGTCTAAGCCTACGTAGTTAAACTCTGTTTAGCAAGGTGACTATACCATAGTCATCAGAGCCATAGCGCAGGCTCTCGCGGCGTTACCGCGCTGCGCTTGAAGCGGCAGTCAGCCGACGCGTATTACGCTACAATACCCCCCAACTTTTCAGGGGGCCTTATGGCGTTAAAAGCAACCATTTATAAAGCGGCGGTCAATGTGGCCGACCTCGACCGGCAGCAATTTCTCGACATCAACCTGACGCTGGCGCGTCATCCTTCGGAAACGCAGGAGCGGATGATGCTGCGCCTGCTGGCCTGGATGATGTACGCCGACGAGCGGTTACAGTTTACCCGCGGCCTGTGCGCCGATGACGAACCGGAGATCTGGCTGCGCAACGATCATCTCGGCATCGATCTCTGGATTGAGCTCGGGCTGCCGGAAGAGCGGCGCCTCAAGAAAGCAGTGAGCCAGTCGCAGCAGGTGGCGCTGTTTACCTATAATGATCGCGCCGCGCAAATCTGGTGGCAGCAGAACCAGGACAAGCTGCGGCAGTATAAAAACCTGACTATCTGGTATATCAATGATGAACAGCTTGCGCAGCTGAGCGCGCTGGCGCAGAGAACTATGACGTTACAGGCCACGTTGCAGGAAGGGGTTATCTGGCTTTCCGGCGGCGAGGAAAGTCTGGAGCTTCACCCGACCGTCTGGCAAGCTCAGGCATGATTACGTTTTCGCGAAGCGTGGCGGTGCCTGATGAAGAGGTGACGTTCAGCGCCATCCGGGCGCAGGGCGCGGGCGGGCAGCATGTGAATAAAAGCTCGACGGCCATTCACCTGCGGTTTGATATTAATGCCTCCAGCCTGCCGGACGACTGGAAAGCGCGCCTGCTGGCGGCGAGTCATCATCTGATCACCGCCGAGGGCGTGGTGATTATCAAGGCGCAGGAGTATCGCAGCCAGGAGATGAATCGCGAAGCGGCGCTGGCGCGTCTTGTGATGCTGGTGCGGGAACTTACCGCCACGCAAAAGCGTCGAAAGGAGACTCGCCCGACGCGCGCGTCGAAAGTGCGCCGCCTGGAGGCGAAAACCCATAAGTCCGCCACCAAAGCCCTGCGGGGAAAAGTGCGCGGTATGCCGGATTAAAAGCGCCACGAACAATAAGGAAATACGGTGAAAAAACTCATATTTTGCGCAGCGGCGGCGTTAAGCCTGTTTACGCTGTTTGGCTGTAACAATCGGGCAGAAATGCAGACCCTGGCGCCGACCAGCGCCGCAGAGCTGAAGCCGATGCAGCAGAGCTGGAAAGGCGTGCTGCCCTGCGCCGATTGCGAAGGCATCGAGACCGCGCTGTTTTTAGAGAAAGACGGCACCTGGGTGATGAATCAACGCTATCTGGGCGCGAAAGGGCAGGCGGTGTTCGCCTCTTACGGCACCTGGGCGCGCACCGCTGATAAGCTGGTGCTCACTGACAGCGAGGGTGAGAAAAGCTATTTCCGCGCGCGCGGCGAGGCGCTGGAGATGCTCGACCGGGAAAGTAAACCGATAGAGTCGTCGCTGAATTACCGGCTCGATCCGGTCAGCGACCCGCTGCCGAAAACGCCGATGACCATGACGGGGATGTACCAGCACAATGCAAGCGCCGCTACCTTTACCGACTGCGCCACCGGGCGCGAGACGGACGTAGAAAATCATGCCGTGCTGGCGCATGACTATCAGACTGCCCGCGGTGCGAGTCAGAAACCGGTGCTGCTGGTGGTGGAAGCGCACTTTACCATGACGGTCGATCCGGCGAGCGGCGCGGTGCAAAAGCGTCTGGTCGCCGATCGCAAAGTGGCGTTTAAGCCCGGCAAAGATTGCGACCACCCGTAATGGTGTCAGGTAAACCGCTAAGAAAAAGGCCCTCTGTTGAGGGCCTTTTTAATGCAGTGTGCAGAGCGCTTAGCGCTTCACATTCGCCACCAGGTAATCGAGGATGTCGCCGGTTTTGATCATCTTCTTCTCGCCGTCGCGACGGTATTTGTATTCAATCTCGTCGTTGTCGAGGTTGCGATCGCCAATCACTACGGTGTGCGGAATGCCGATAAGCTCCATATCCGCAAACATCACGCCCGGACGCTCTTTACGGTCATCCATCAGCACGTCGATGCCTTTGGCGCGCAGCTCAGCGTAGAGTTTCTCCGCCAGCTCCTGCACGCGGAAAGATTTGTGCATATTCATCGGCAGAATCGCGACCTGGAACGGCGCGATGGCGTCCGGCCAGACAATACCGCGTTCGTCGTGATTCTGCTCAATCGCCGCCGCCACCACGCGCGTAACGCCGATGCCGTAGCAGCCCATCGTCAGCACCTGGTTACGGCCGTCTTCGCCCTGTACGGAGGCTTTCAGCGCGTCGGAGTATTTGGTGCCAAGCTGGAAAATGTGACCCACTTCGATGCCGCGTTTGATAAGCAGCGTGCCCTGACCATCCGGGCTCGGATCGCCCGCTACCACGTTACGGATATCCGCAACCTGCGGGGTCGCCACGTCGCGATCCCAGTTGATGCCGAAATAGTGTTTGCCGTCGATGTTCGCGCCTGCGGCGAAATCGCTCATCGCGGCCACGCTGCGGTCAATCACGACCGGCACCGGCATACTCACCGGGCCAAGCGAACCCGGACCGGCGTTAACGGCGGCGCGGATTTCGGCTTCGGTTGCAAATGTGAGCGGGCTGGCGACCTGCGCCAGTTTCTCCGCTTTCACTTCGTTCAGTTCGTGGTCGCCGCGCACCAGCAGCGCCACCAGCGGGAACTCGCTACCTTCAGCCGCTTTCACCAGCAGGGTTTTCACGGTTTTCTCAACCGGCAGGTTGAACTGCTCAACCAGCTCGGCGATGGTTTTGGCGTTCGGCGTATCGACCAGCGTCATCTCCTGGGTTGCCGCCGCGCGCGGGGTCAGCGGGGCGACCGCTTCGGCGAGCTCGATGTTGGCCGCGAAGTCAGAGGTGTCAGAGAAGACGATATCGTCTTCGCCGCTCTGCGCCAGCACCTGGAATTCGTGAGACGCGCTGCCGCCAATCGAGCCGGTATCCGCCTGCACCGGGCGGAAATCGAGCCCCATACGGGTAAAGATTTTGCTGTAGGCGTCATACATCGCGTCATAGGTCTGCTGCAGCGATTCCTGCGTGGTATGGAAAGAGTAGGCGTCTTTCATCAGGAACTCGCGCGAGCGCATTACGCCGAAACGCGGGCGCACTTCGTCACGGAATTTGGTCTGGATCTGATAGAAGTTGAGCGGCAGCTGCTTATAGGAGCTCAGCTCGTTGCGGATCAGATCGGTGATGACTTCTTCGTGCGTCGGGCCGAGCACAAACGCGCGATCGCCGCGATCGACAAAGCGCAGCAGCTCCGGACCGTACTGCTCCCAGCGACCGCTCTCCTGCCACAGTTCAGCAGGCTGAACCACTGGCATCGACACCTCGATAGCACCGGCGTTGTTCATCTCTTCACGCACGATATTTTCGACTTTTTTCAGGACGCGCAGGCCGGTTGGCAGCCAGGTGTATAACCCGGAGGCCAGCTTGCGGATCATCCCGGCGCGCAGCATCAGCTGGTGGCTGATAACCTCCGCGTCGGCAGGTGTCTCCTTCAGAGTGGAGAGCAGATATTGGCTAGTACGCATGTTGTTACGGTTCCGTTTGAACGTGTGAATTCAGGCACTGTAAAGCCTGACACAAAAAAGTAGTTTAGTGTACCAGTGAGAATGGGCCGCCAAAAGAGAGGCTATGGAAATTAACGCGGCTCCAGCGCGAAGACCTCAAAGCCCTGCGGCGTCACGCGCCAGCGGACGTTGAAATCAAGCAACCAGACGGCATAACTCTTGCCGGCTTCTTCCTCTTTACGGTAAGCCGGACGCGGATCCTGGGCGAGCACTTCACAGATGAACTGGCCAAGCCGTGGGTAGCGTTTCTCAAGAGACGGCAGGGCCTGCGCAATCTCATCGGTAAAAATGACAGATATCGCCGCCTCCGGCGCCTGGCGGGCATAGCCCGCGCGCGCATCTGGCAGCGCTTCGGCGAAGGGCAAATACGGTTTGATATCGATGACCGGCGTGCCGTCTACCAGATCCAGCCCGCCGAGCGTCAGGATCACGCGGTCTTTTTCGCAGCGGATGCCCTGAAGTTCCACGAGCGACATGCCGACGGGGTTCGGGCGAAAGGTAGAGCGCGTGGCGAAAACGCCCATTCGGGCGTTGCCGCCAAGTCGCGGCGGGCGCACGGTTGGGCGCCAGCCGCCTTCCATCGTCTGATGAAAAACAAATACGACCCAGATATGGCTAAACGCCTCCAGCCCGCGTACGGCATCAGGCTGGTTATACGGCGCGATTAAATGCAGCTCGCCGCGCGCGCTGTTCACCAGTCCTGGCTGGCGCGGCACGGCGAATTTTTCTTTATAGGGCGAGCGAATGACGCCAATTTGCTCAAAGGCAAAGGTGGTCATTTGGTCGGAACGCTAAGGGCTGATCCTACGCAAACGGCCTGGCGGTAGCAGCCCGGCGTGCCGCTGGTCACTTCACAGCTGTGCAGCAGAACGGCGTTCGCTTTCATTTTAGAGGCGTTAATCTGCAGACGCTTACGGGCCGTCGGGATATTCGGCGGAGAGTCCTGGTTAGAGGCCTGGCAGGATTCACCGCTCACTTCGCCCAGATCGCGGAAGGGTTTGCCGACCAGATCGGCCGCGTTGGTGTAGATTTTTACCGGAGCGGGGCGAACCGTTTTCTGACGAACAGGCTCGGATTTTTGCGGCGACGCGGTGCTTTGAACAGGTTCTACAGGGGATCTGCTTAGCACGGAACAGCCGCTCAGGATGAATGCTAAAAGACAGATCGGTAAAGCACGCATAATAATTCCTCGTCGGTGATAAAAACGTGGCTTATTGAATCAGGAGCTTGCAGAAATAACAAGACGGGCTTAAGCCCGTCCTGAAATTATAAACATCAGAAATCAAAACGGCTTACCAGCCTTTGACGGCGCCGCCGTTAAAGACTTTGTTCGCGGCTTCATTCACTTCGTCAGACTGGTAAGCCTGAACGAATTTCTTCACGTTTTCCGCGTCTTTGTTATCTTCGCGGGTCACGATCATGTTCACGTACGGGGAATCTTTGTCTTCCACAAAGATGCCGTCTTTCGCCGGCGTCAGGTTGATCTGGCTGGCGTAGGTAGTGTTGATTACCGCCAGTGCAATCTGATCGTCATCCAGCGAGCGCGGCAGCTGCGGCGCTTCCAGCTCGACAATCTTCAGGTTTTTCGGGTTTTCGGTAATATCCAGCACGGTCGGCAGCAGGCCGATATCGTCTTTCAGCTTGATAAGACCGACTTTCTGCAGCAGCAGCAGGGAGCGGCCCAGGTTGGTCGGATCGTTCGGCACGGCAACCTGCGCGCCCGGTTGCAGCTCATCCAGCGATTTGATTTTGCGAGAGTAACCGGCGATCGGGTAGACAAAGGTGTTGCCGACGGAAACCAGCTTGTAGCCGCGGTCTTTGATCTGCTGATCCAGATACGGTTTGTGCTGGAAGGCGTTGGCGTCGATATCGCCTTTGCTCAGCGCTTCGTTCGGCAGCACGTAGTCGTTAAAGGTCACCAGCTCGACGTCCAGGCCATATTTCTCTTTGGCGACTTTTTTGGCGACTTCAGCAACCTGCTGTTCCGCACCCACAATCACGCCCACTTTAATATGGTTCGGATCTTTTTCTTCCTGACCGCAACCTGCCAGGGCCAGCGTGCCGAGAAGGGCGCCTACTGCCGCAAAGGTTTTAAACTTGAAAGACATAACCATTCCTTAACTGAAAAGTATATTGATGTTGTGTGTAACGTTACTTGTGAGTGACACCCCGGACGATACGATCGCCTGAGAATTGAATTAAATACACCAGTACCACCAGTAAGACTAATACGGTATTCATCACGGTGGCGTTATAGCCGATGTAGCCGTACTGATAGCCGATCTGGCCCAGACCGCCTGCGCCGACCGCGCCGCCCATAGCGGAATAGCCGACAAGCGTAATCAGCGTAATGGTCGCGGCGTTCACCAGGCCCGGCAGGGCTTCAGGCAGCAGCACCTTGCGAACGATCTGCATCGGCGTGGCGCCCATCGCGCGTGAAGCTTCAATAAGACCCGACGGGATCTCCAGCAGGGCGTTTTCCACCATACGCGCGATAAACGGCGCGGCACCGACGGTCAGCGGCACGATAGCGGCCTGCAGGCCAATGGAAGTGCCGACGATGGCGCGGGTAAACGGGATCATCCATACCAGTAAGATAATAAAAGGAATGGAGCGGAAGATATTCACCAGCGCGGAGAGAATGCGGTAGAGCTTCGCGTTCGCGATAATCTGGCCCGGACGCGTTACGTACAGCAGCACGCCAACCGGCAGGCCAATCACAAAACCAAAAAAGCCGGAAACAAAAGTCATCGCCAGCGTTTCCCAGATGCCGCGCACCAGTAACCACATCATTGCTTCAGACATAACCCAGAACCTCTACTTTTACATGATGTTGTTGCAGGTAAGCGATGGCCGCTTGCGTTTCTTCCTGTGTGCCGTGCATTTCCGTAAGCATGATGCCGAACTTCACGCCGCCGGCGTAATCCATCTGCGCGCTGATAATGTTGTTGTTCACGTTATAACGGCGTGCGGTCTCGGAGAGGAGCGGCGCGTCAACCGACTGGCCGGTGAACTCAAGGCGCAGCAGCGGGACGCGTTCATCGCCGGACTGCGCGTTAAGACGCAGGGCGTAATCTTCCGGGATATCCAGATGCAGCGTGGACTGGATAAACTGCTGGGCCAGCGGCGTTTTCGGATGTGAGAATACTTCGCTGACGCTGTCTTGCTCGATAAGCTCGCCGTTGCTGATCACCGCAACGCAGTCGCAGATACGCTTCACGACATCCATTTCATGCGTGATGAGCAGAATAGTCAGGCCCAGCCGACGGTTGATGTCTTTCAGCAACTCCAGAATCGAGCGGGTAGTGGCAGGGTCGAGCGCGCTGGTGGCTTCATCGCACAGCAGCACTTTCGGGTTGCTTGCCAGCGCACGGGCGATCGCCACACGCTGCTTCTGACCGCCGGAGAGATTCGCCGGATAAGCGTCCTGCTTTTCGCTCAGGCCAACCAGGTCCAGCAGCTCGGTCACACGACGTTTGATTTCGTCGCGCGGCGTGTTGTCCAGCTCCAGCGGGAGCGCGATGTTGCCAAAAACGGTACGCGACGCCAGCAGATTAAAATGCTGGAAAATCATGCCAATCTGGCGACGGGCTTTGGTGAGTTCTGATTCAGAAAGCGCGGTCAGTTCCTGGCCGCCGACCAGAACGCTGCCCTGGGTGGGGCGCTCAAGCAGGTTAACGCAGCGGATGAGCGTACTTTTACCGGCGCCGGAGGCACCAATCACGCCATAAATCTGTCCGGCCGGGACATGCAGGCTGACATTATTCAGCGCCTGAATGGTGCGGTTTCCCTGCTGGAACACTTTGGTGATATTCGACAGTTTGATCATCAGGTTATTTATTATCTTATAAGAGTTAGCCGTGGCATTTTGTTCTGCCTTATACGGGCGGTGACCGTAAACAGAATGGATGGTAAGGCATCCAGACGTCTAAATCAATCTGACTGTCTGCAATGAGCGCTTTCTCCGCCCAGGAATCATGCGATACTAGGCGGCATTATTTAAGGCAGGAGTTTTTCAGGTGGCTAAATCTGTACCGGCAATTTTTCTCGACCGTGACGGCACTATTAATATCGATCACGGCTATGTCTCAGAGATTGACCGCTTCGAGTTTATCGACGGCGTTATCGATGCGATGCGCGAACTCAAAGCGATGGGGTTCGCGCTGGTGCTGGTGACGAATCAGTCCGGCATTGCGCGCGGTATGTTCACCGAAGCGCAGTTTGAACAGCTCACCGAATGGATGGACTGGTCGCTTGCCGACCGGGGCGTCGATTTCGATGGCATCTATTATTGTCCGCATCACCCTGAAGCCGCAGTAGAAGAGTTTCGTCAGAACTGTGACTGCCGTAAACCGCAACCGGGTATGCTGCTTTCCGCACGCGATTTTCTGCACATCGATATGGCTGCTTCTTATATGGTGGGTGATAAATTAGAAGATATGCAGGCGGGCGCAGCGGCAGGCGTCGGCACTAAAGTGCTGGTGCGTACCGGCAAACCCGTGACGCCAGAAGCAGAAGCGGCGGCTGATTGGGTGTTAAATAGCCTCGCTGCGCTGCCGGAAGCTATCAAAAAGCGCTAAAAACGCGCGCAATGATGAAAAGGTGAGCGGTCGTGATTTTTTTTAAGTTTTCCGCTTGCCATTACTTCTGAGCTCCCTATAATGCGCCTCCATCGACACGGCGCTGATGAGAAACATCACACAGCGACGGTGAGTCGGAAAGAGAAAAATCCTGAAATTAAGGGTTGACTCTGAAAGAGGAAAGCGTAATATACGCCACCTCGCGACAGCAGGCTGAATGCCGCGTCGCACCGCTCTTTAACAATTTATCAGACAATCTGTGTGGGCACTCGGGGCACTGATATCTTAACGTCTACGGACGATAAACGAATATCAAGTCTCAAGTGAACAACAGTTAATTCATTACGAACTAACAGTTTAATTCTTTGAGCATCAGACTTTTAATTGAAGAGTTTGATCATGGCTCAGATTGAACGCTGGCGGCAGGCCTAACACATGCAAGTCGAACGGTAACAGAGAGCAGCTTGCTGCTCTGCTGACGAGTGGCGGACGGGTGAGTAATGTCTGGGAAACTGCCTGATGGAGGGGGATAACTACTGGAAACGGTAGCTAATACCGCATAACGTCTTCGGACCAAAGTGGGGGACCTTCGGGCCTCATGCCATCAGATGTGCCCAGATGGGATTAGCTAGTAGGTGGGGTAACGGCTCACCTAGGCGACGATCCCTAGCTGGTCTGAGAGGATGACCAGCCACACTGGAACTGAGACACGGTCCAGACTCCTACGGGAGGCAGCAGTGGGGAATATTGCACAATGGGCGCAAGCCTGATGCAGCCATGCCGCGTGTATGAAGAAGGCCTTCGGGTTGTAAAGTACTTTCAGCGAGGAGGAAGGGATTGTGGTTAATAACCACAGTCATTGACGTTACTCGCAGAAGAAGCACCGGCTAACTCCGTGCCAGCAGCCGCGGTAATACGGAGGGTGCAAGCGTTAATCGGAATTACTGGGCGTAAAGCGCACGCAGGCGGTCTGTTAAGTCAGATGTGAAATCCCCGGGCTCAACCTGGGAACTGCATTTGAAACTGGCAGGCTTGAGTCTCGTAGAGGGGGGTAGAATTCCAGGTGTAGCGGTGAAATGCGTAGAGATCTGGAGGAATACCGGTGGCGAAGGCGGCCCCCTGGACGAAGACTGACGCTCAGGTGCGAAAGCGTGGGGAGCAAACAGGATTAGATACCCTGGTAGTCCACGCCGTAAACGATGTCGACTTGGAGGTTGTGCCCTTGAGGCGTGGCTTCCGGAGCTAACGCGTTAAGTCGACCGCCTGGGGAGTACGGCCGCAAGGTTAAAACTCAAATGAATTGACGGGGGCCCGCACAAGCGGTGGAGCATGTGGTTTAATTCGATGCAACGCGAAGAACCTTACCTGGTCTTGACATCCAGAGAATCCTGCAGAGATGCGGGAGTGCCTTCGGGAACTCTGAGACAGGTGCTGCATGGCTGTCGTCAGCTCGTGTTGTGAAATGTTGGGTTAAGTCCCGCAACGAGCGCAACCCTTATCCTTTGTTGCCAGCACGTGATGGTGGGAACTCAAAGGAGACTGCCGGTGATAAACCGGAGGAAGGTGGGGATGACGTCAAGTCATCATGGCCCTTACGACCAGGGCTACACACGTGCTACAATGGCGCATACAAAGAGAAGCGAACTCGCGAGAGCAAGCGGACCTCATAAAGTGCGTCGTAGTCCGGATTGGAGTCTGCAACTCGACTCCATGAAGTCGGAATCGCTAGTAATCGTGGATCAGAATGCCACGGTGAATACGTTCCCGGGCCTTGTACACACCGCCCGTCACACCATGGGAGTGGGTTGCAAAAGAAGTAGGTAGCTTAACCTTCGGGAGGGCGCTTACCACTTTGTGATTCATGACTGGGGTGAAGTCGTAACAAGGTAACCGTAGGGGAACCTGCGGTTGGATCACCTCCTTACCTGAAAGATACAACCTCGTAGTGCTCACACAGATTGTCTGATAGAAAGTAAAGAAGCAAAACCTCTACAGGCTTGTAGCTCAGGTGGTTAGAGCGCACCCCTGATAAGGGTGAGGTCGGTGGTTCAAGTCCACTCAGGCCTACCAACTCCGCAGGAGTTGAAGAGGTTTAACTACGATGGGGCTATAGCTCAGCTGGGAGAGCGCCTGCTTTGCACGCAGGAGGTCTGCGGTTCGATCCCGCATAGCTCCACCATCACTTCAGAGTGTACTCGATGAGTATACTGCGAAGTATTTGCTCTTTAACAATCCGGAACAAGCTGAAAATTGAAACAGACATGCTGTTGCATTTCTCCGTAATAAGGAATGCGCGGTGTGTCAGAGTCTCTCAAACTCGCAGCACGAAGACTTCTTCGGGTTGTGAGGTTAAGCGAACAAGCGTACACGGTGGATGCCCTGGCAGTCAGAGGCGATGAAGGACGTGCTAATCTGCGAAAAGCGCCGGTAAGGTGATATGAACCGTTATAACCGGCGATGTCCGAATGGGGAAACCCGGTGCACTTCGGTGCATCATCGTTTGATGAATACATAGTCAAACGAGGCGAACCGGGGGAACTGAAACATCTAAGTACCCCGAGGAAAAGAAATCAACCGAGATTCCCCCAGTAGCGGCGAGCGAACGGGGAACAGCCCAGAGCCTGAATCAGCGTGTGTGTCAGTGGAACGGTCTGGAAAGGCCGGCGATACAGGGTGACAGCCCCGTACACGAAGGCACACAGGTTGTGAGCTCGATGAGTAGGGCGGGACACGTGATATCCTGTCTGAAGATGGGGGGACCATCCTCCAAGGCTAAATACTCCTGACTGACCGATAGTGAACCAGTACCGTGAGGGAAAGGCGAAAAGAACCCCGGCGAGGGGAGTGAAACAGAACCTGAAACCGTGTACGTACAAGCAGTGGGAGCCTTCGTAAGAGGGTGACTGCGTACCTTTTGTATAATGGGTCAGCGACTTATATTCTGTAGCAAGGTTAACCGTATAGGGGAGCCGAAGGGAAACCGAGTCTTAACCGGGCGTTAAGTTGCAGGGTATAGACCCGAAACCCGGTGATCTAGCCATGGGCAGGTTGAAGGTTGGGTAACACTAACTGGAGGACCGAACCGACTAATGTTGAAAAATTAGCGGATGACCTGTGGCTGGGGGTGAAAGGCCAATCAAACCGGGAGATAGCTGGTTCTCCCCGAAAGCTATTTAGGTAGCGCCTCGTGAACTCATCTCCGGGGGTAGAGCACTGTTTCGGCTAGGGGGCCATCCCGGCTTACCAACCCGATGCAAACTGCGAATACCGGAGAATGTTATCACGGGAGACACACGGCGGGTGCTAACGTCCGTCGTGAAGAGGGAAACAACCCAGACCGCCAGCTAAGGTCCCAAAGTCATGGTTAAGTGGGAAACGATGTGGGAAGGCCCAGACAGCCAGGATGTTGGCTTAGAAGCAGCCATCATTTAAAGAAAGCGTAATAGCTCACTGGTCGAGTCGGCCTGCGCGGAAGATGTAACGGGGCTAAACCATGCACCGAAGCTGCGGCAGCGACACTATGTGTTGTTGGGTAGGGGAGCGTTCTGTAAGCCTGTGAAGGTGTGCTGTGAGGCATGCTGGAGGTATCAGAAGTGCGAATGCTGACATAAGTAACGATAAAGCGGGTGAAAAGCCCGCTCGCCGGAAGACCAAGGGTTCCTGTCCAACGTTAATCGGGGCAGGGTGAGTCGACCCCTAAGGCGAGGCCGAAAGGCGTAGTCGATGGGAAACAGGTTAATATTCCTGTACTTGGTGTTACTGCGAAGGGGGGACGGAGAAGGCTATGTCGGCCGGGCGACGGTTGTCCCGGTTTAAGCGTGTAGGCTGACTTTCCAGGCAAATCCGGAAAGTTAAGGCTGAGGCGTGATGACGAGGCACCACGGTGCTGAAGTGACAAATGCCCTGCTTCCAGGAAAAGCCTCTAAGCATCAGGTAACATCAAATCGTACCCCAAACCGACACAGGTGGTCAGGTAGAGAATACCAAGGCGCTTGAGAGAACTCGGGTGAAGGAACTAGGCAAAATGGTGCCGTAACTTCGGGAGAAGGCACGCTGACATGTAGGTGAAGCCCCTGCGGGTGGAGCTGAAGTCAGTCGAAGATACCAGCTGGCTGCAACTGTTTATTAAAAACACAGCACTGTGCAAACACGAAAGTGGACGTATACGGTGTGACGCCTGCCCGGTGCCGGAAGGTTAATTGATGGGGTTATCGCAAGAGAAGCTCCTGATCGAAGCCCCGGTAAACGGCGGCCGTAACTATAACGGTCCTAAGGTAGCGAAATTCCTTGTCGGGTAAGTTCCGACCTGCACGAATGGCGTAATGATGGCCAGGCTGTCTCCACCCGAGACTCAGTGAAATTGAACTCGCTGTGAAGATGCAGTGTACCCGCGGCAAGACGGAAAGACCCCGTGAACCTTTACTACAGCTTGACACTGAACATTGAGCCTTGATGTGTAGGATAGGTGGGAGGCTTTGAAGCGTGGACGCCAGTCTGCGTGGAGCCAACCTTGAAATACCACCCTTTAATGTTTGATGTTCTAACCTGGCGCCGTGATCCGGCGTGGGGACAGTGTCTGGTGGGTAGTTTGACTGGGGCGGTCTCCTCCCAAAGTGTAACGGAGGAGCACGAAGGTCAGCTAATCCTGGTCGGACATCAGGAGGTTAGTGCAATGGCATAAGCTGGCTTGACTGCGAGAGTGACGGCTCGAGCAGGTGCGAAAGCAGGTCATAGTGATCCGGTGGTTCTGTATGGAAGGGCCATCGCTCAACGGATAAAAGGTACTCCGGGGATAACAGGCTGATACCGCCCAAGAGTTCATATCGACGGCGGTGTTTGGCACCTCGATGTCGGCTCATCACATCCTGGGGCTGAAGTAGGTCCCAAGGGTATGGCTGTTCGCCATTTAAAGTGGTACGCGAGCTGGGTTTAGAACGTCGTGAGACAGTTCGGTCCCTATCTGCCGTGGGCGCTGGAGAATTGAGGGGGGCTGCTCCCAGTACGAGAGGACCGGAGTGGACGCATCACTGGTGTTCGGGTTGTCATGCCAATGGCACTGCCCGGTAGCTAAATGCGGAAGAGATAAGTGCTGAAAGCATCTAAGCACGAAACTTGCCCCGAGATGAGTTCTCCCTGACTCCTTGAGAGTCCTGAAGGAACGTTGAAGACGACGACGTTGATAGGCCGGGTGTGTAAGCGCAGCGATGCGTTGAGCTAACCGGTACTAATGAACCGTGAGGCTTAACCTTACAACGCCAAAGAAGTCTGGCGTGTTGAGAGAGACATTCAGCTTGTGACGGATAAACGTTCATGGCGTAAGCGGTGGACGAACAGAATTTGCCTGGCGGCTGTAGCGCGGTGGTCCCACCTGACCCCATGCCGAACTCAGAAGTGAAACGCCGTAGCGCCGATGGTAGTGTGGGGCCTCCCCATGCGAGAGTAGGGAACTGCCAGGCATCAAATTAAGCAGTAAGCCGGAACAATAATCCGGTGGTGTGAAGAAATTCGGTGGAGCGGTAGTTCAGTCGGTTAGAATACCTGCCTGTCACGCAGGGGGTCGCGGGTTCGAGTCCCGTCCGTTCCGCCACTTATTAAGAAGCCCTGAGTATTTACTCAGGGTTTTTTTTCGTCTGTACATTAATCATTGCCTTTTTAGCAAAAAACTCCTGCTGTTGTTGCCCTTTTTCACCTTAATTATTCCTCTCATACTCTCTGCACATTCAGAAGAGAGGTAAGAGATGACTGTTCCTGCATTGGGTTTAGGCACATTCCGTCTGAAAGATGACGTTGTAATCGCATCGGTAAAAAACGCGCTTGAACTAGGCTATCGCGCCATCGACACCGCGCAGATCTATGATAACGAAGCGGCAGTGGGGCAGGCGATTGAAGAAAACGGTGTGGCACGCGATAAGTTATATATCACCACCAAAATATGGACCGGGGATCTGAGCAAAGATCGCCTGATCTTAAGTCTGAAAGAAAGCCTTCAGAAATTAAGGACGGATCACGTCGATCTGACGCTGATTCACTGGCCTTCACCAGGAGGTGCCGTCAGCGTTAAAGAATCCCTCGGGGCGCTGCTTGAAGCTAAAGCACAAGGCCTGACGCGTGAGATCGGTATTTCTAATTTTACGATTGCGCTGATGCAGCAGGCTATCGATGCCGTTGGCGTCGATAATATCGCGACCAATCAGATTGAGCTGTCGCCTTATCTGCAAAACCGTAAGGTGGTTGAATGGGCGCAGGCGCGGGGAGTTCATATCACTTCTTATATGACGCTGGCCTATGGGAATGCGCTTAAGGATGAAACGATTATCCGAATTGCGCAGAAGCATAATGCCACGCCTGCGCAGGTCATCCTCAGTTGGGCAATGGCTCTGGGCTATTCAGTGATCCCCTCTTCAACGAAGCGCCAGAATTTAAAAAGCAATCTGGACGCTTTAACGTTGACGCTGGATGCGGATGATATGAAGGCCATCGCCGCGCTGGAGCGCAACGAGCGCCTGGTGAGTCCTGATGGCCTGGCGCCAGACTGGGATTGAAGGTAGCCCCCTGTTGGGGCTATTTTTTTACCCACTCGCTCAGAAAATCAATAAAGGTTCTGATGCGTGTACTGACGGCACGATCGCTGTAATAGACCGCACTGAACGGCATTTGTACTGGCAGCCTGTACTCTGCCAGCAATTCCACCACCTCTCCTCGCTCAATTTCTTTATCAATCATGTAGTCTGAAAGGCACGCGATGCCGTTACCGGTGAGGCACAGTTGCTTGAGCGTTTCGCCGCTGTTCGAGGTCATTCCCGGCGTAATTTCCAGTAACTGACCATCTTTACAGGCGACAGGCCAGGTGTTGAGGGAAACGGGCTCGGTAAAGCCCAGACAGACATGATCTTTAAGATCGCATATCGTCGCGGGCACCCCATAACGCTCAAGATAATCTGGTGCGGCCACGATTTTCCGGTAACTGGTAAAGAGCGGTCTTGCGCGCAGGCTTGAATCTGTCAGCGTACCTGCACGGATGGCCACGTCTACTTTTCGTTCTATCAGGTTTATAAAGGTTTCTGACGAGACCAGCGAGAGCGTAACTTCAGGATAGCGTTCGCGGAAGGGCTTAATCATGGGCAGCAATAAATGGAGGATCACTGGCGTAGCGGCGTCTATCCGCAACAGCCCGCGCGGCGTCTGGCGACTTTCCATCAGCTCGGTTTCGGCTGCCGCCATCTCCTGTAACACCTGCTGGACGCGGCGAAAATATCGCTCGCCTTCCTCTGTCAGGCTCAGCTGGCGCGTCGTGCGGTTCAGCAAACTGACGCCAAGTTTCATCTCAAGCTTCTTCACTGCGCGGCTGACGGCTGAATTCGCGAGATTGAGCTGCTCTGCCGCCCGGCTAAAACTCCCGCTTTCCACCACGGCGACAAAAATAATCAGTTCATCAGAAGAGGCTTTCATTGTTGCTCCACAGGCAAAATTTGCATGGCATTTTAGAACGTTTTGTTATTTAACCCCAGCGTCTTACAGCGCGCCATTCACGAGGGGGCGCGTTGATGCGCTGAAATAAGACGACACGCGGCTTTCATCCCGCCCATTGCATCTGTGAGCTAAAATCCCTATAACAGGTAAAGGTCGCTTATCTTGCGAATACATCTACAGGGGTTAGCAGCGAAACGTGCGAAAAAATACTTATGCCATGCGCTATGTCGCCGGTCAGCCAGCAGAACGCATTCTGGCGCCAGGATCGTTTGCGAGTATAGGAAAGGCATTGCCCGCCGGCGCCCCCCTTCCTGGAGACGGTTCGCTCCGGGTACTGGTCTGGAATATCTTCAAGCAGCAGCGCGCTGAATGGCTCTCGGTTCTGCAAAATTTCGGTAAAGAGGCGCATCTGGTCTTATTGCAGGAGGCCCAGACGACGCCTGAGCTGGTGCGCTTCGCGACGTCCAACTATCTGGCGGCCGATCAGGTCCCGGCTTTTGTGCTGCCGCAGCACCCGTCAGGCGTGATGACACTCTCCGCCGCGCATCCGGTCTATTGTTGCCCGCTTCGCGAGCGTGAGCCTATACTGCGTCTCTCTAAATCGGCGCTGGTAACCGTCTATCCGCTCCCTGACGGCCGTTTATTAATGGTGGTAAACATTCATGCAGTCAATTTTAGCCTTGGCGTGGATGTCTACAGTAAACAGCTCGGGCCTATTGGCGATCAGATAGGCCATCACAGCGGTCCGGTGATCATGGCCGGCGATTTCAACGCCTGGAGCCGCCCGAGGATGAACGCGCTTTACCGCTTCGCGCGTGAAATGTCGCTGCGAGAAGTCCGTTTTACCGATGACCAGCGCCGTCGCGCGTTTGGTCGCCCGCTCGATTTCGTGTTTTATCGCGGTCTTGCCGTACAGGAAGCCTCCGTTCTGGTGACCCGCGCCTCCGATCACAACCCGCTACTCGTCGAATTCAGTCCCGGCAAACCTGAGCAGAAGTAAGGTGTGTCAGGTCTGCCGTTGGGCAGACCCTGCGCCTGCCCTTTCTTTTACTCAACGCAAGGACATGACAATGGCAACACACTCTCATCACGACAATGTCGACAAGCAGTTTGGCTCTCAGGCGAAAGCCTATTTAACCAGCCAGGTGCATGCAACGGGGCGCGATCTCGTTCATCTGCGCGAGCGGCTGGCGGCATTCCCGCAGGCGCGGCTGCTCGACCTCGGGTGTGGAGCAGGGCATGCCAGCTTTACGGCGGCGGAACAGGTACGGGAAGTGGTGGCGTACGACTTGTCTTCTTCCATGCTTACGGTCGTGGAAGAGGCGGCGCGTGAACGCGGGCTTACGCATCTGTCGACCTGTCAGGGCTATGCCGAATCGCTGCCTTTCGGGGCGGAGAGTTTTGATATTGTCATCAGCCGCTATTCAGCGCACCACTGGCACGATGTCGAACTGGCGTTGCGTGAAGTGAAGCGTGTTCTTAAGCCCGGCGGCATGATGATCATGATGGATATTCTCTCGCCTGGCCATCCGGTGCTGGACATCTGGCTGCAAACGATCGAAGCGCTGCGTGATACGTCACATGTTCGTAACTATGCCAGCGGCGAGTGGTTGCAGATGTTCAATCACGCGGGGCTTATTACGCGAGATGTGCGTACCGACAAACTGGCGCTGGAGTTCGGCAGCTGGATTGCGCGTATGCGTACACCCGACGCGCTGGCGCAGGCTATCCGTATTTACCAGCAAAGTGCGTCAGCGGAAGTGCAACGCTATTTCGCGCTGCAGGAGGACGGCTCCTTTACCAGCGATACGATCATCATTGAGGTAAATAAGGCGGCGTGACGCCATAAAAAGAAAAAGGCACCGGGGGAATCGGTGCCTTTCTTGATCATGCGGCTTGTCGTCAGGAATCCGGCGTCGAACTGTTCTTCACAAACAGGGTGATCTGATCGCCCGGTTGCAGATTGTCCGTATCGCTGTTCCAGCGCAACACATCCTTGATGTTAACGCCGTGACGCTTAGCGATGCTTGCGAGCGAATCGCCCTTACGCACTTTGTAGGTGATGCTGTCATTGTTGCTTGCCAGTTCACCCGCGCCGCTAACCGTGCCGACAGAGAGCGTCTGGCCTGGTTTCAGCTTCGCGCCGCGCAGATTATTCCAGCGCTGCAAATCTTTGGTGCTGACGTTCATCCGCGCGGCAATCGCCGAAAGCGTATCGCCAGAACGGACTTTATACGTCCGCGCAGACAGTGAATTGTCCGCGACCATAGTCGGCTGAACCGCGGCGATTTCACTGGCGGCCAGAGACGTACGCAGCTGCTGCGCATGTTTCTGTGGAACCATTACGTACTGTGGCCCGCTCGCGCCTAGGGTAGAGCCCTTAACGCCTGCATTGAAGGTTTTCAGTTTATTCACTGAAATCCCGGCCATTTCCGCCAGCTGTTCCATTTCCACCGGATTATTGACCTTCACGCGTGCCAGCGCGCGGCTTTCATCCGTTGACGGTAAACGCACCCCATACCTTTTGCTGTTTTTGAGTATGTCACTCAGCGCCAGCATTTTCGGCACGTAAATTTTGGTTTCCTGTGGCAGTGAGAGCGACCAAAAATCCGTGGGTTTGCCACGAGCTTTATTCGCTTTCATTGCCTTCAATACACGACCTTCACCGCTATTGTAAGCCGCGACAGTCAGTAACCAGTCGCCGTCAAACATCCGGTTCAGACGTTGCATCATGTTCAGTGCGGCTGTAGTTGACGCCACCACGTCACGACGCGCGTCGTAATTTCGGGTCTGTTTTAAACCATAATTCCGCCCCGTGCTCGGGACAATCTGCCAGATGCCTGCGGCATTCGCGCCAGATGTCGCGTGGGGGTTAAAAGCGCTCTCCACTATGGGTAGTAGTACCAGTTCCATTGGCATATTACGTTTTTTAATCTGCCCGGCTATCCAGTACATATACGGCTCTGCCCGTAAAGTTACATCGTGGAGATAGCTCTTATTACTCAAGTACTTCAGTTTTTGTTCGCGGATCCGGTCATTTTCCGGAATCCCCATCTTTAGCTCGTCGCCAATGAAAGTCCACAGGTCCTGATCTTGCGCGAGGAACGTTCCATCGTCCATCCACCGCGCAGAAGCCGCTCGACCAGCGAACTTTCCTGCTTCCCCTTGACCAGCCGCAGAAAGGCTCTGTGCATGCTGTTGGACACCGCCGTCATGTTGAGACGCCTGGCACCCCACAAGCAGGACAGAGGCGAGTAAGATCGCTTTTGCCTTCATGTGTGTGTCAATAGTTGCTTAAAAGACGAGCAATGATAACGGCGAAGTTTCCCGAATACAAGTAAGAATTTTTAGAAGTTATCTTTCTTTGACCTTAACCACGCGAATCTCTCCTCAGGGGTTGACAACCGCAGTTCTAGATTAATTTTTTCAATTAAATCATTATCTTCCAGTCGCAGGTAAAGATTTATTTGGCGCTCATTTTTAAGAATTGAGGGGAGTGTTTTTTGATTTTTTGCACGTAACTCATTAACTTCTCGATAATATTGGTTTAAAGCAGGATCGGCCGGCAAAATAGCCACTAAAAACTTAAGATTGCTTAATGTGTACTCGTGGGCGCAGCAAATAAGGGTGTTTTCAGGCAGCGCGTTTATTTTCTGGAAGGATTGATACATCTGCGCGGGCGTGCCTTCAAACAGGCGTCCACAGCCGGCTGAGAACATCGTGTCGCCGCAGAAAAGATAAGGGAAACTGAAATATGAGAAATGTCCTAAAGTGTGACCTGGCGTAGAAAACGCGAGGAATTCACAACCCAGAACGTTGAACTTCTCACCATCGTTGACTATAACCTGCGCGCCTTTGCTGCGGGTCTCTTCCGGCCCGTACACGACAATATCCGGAAACCGCGCCACTAACGCTTCTACACCGCCTGTATGGTCGTGATGATGATGCGTAAGCAGGACAGCCGCCAGCTGCCACTGATTTTCTTCAATGGCGCGAAACACGGGTTCCGCCTCGCCCGGGTCGACAATCAGGCATTTTCCTTCATCATCATTCAACACCCAGATGTAGTTATCCTCGAAAGCGGGAATACTGTTAAGATTCATAAATCACCTCTAATGCGTTACGGAAGGTAGTGATGAAACCGGCAAGGACACCCGCGACACTCAGCGCACCGGCCCACTGGGATGCGTTTTCCTGGGGCGACCATTACCGCGCGACGCTTGAGCGGGAACTCCAGCCCTGGCTTGGGAAAATGTATGGCTTTCATTTACTTAAGATAGGCAATCTCAGCGCGGAGATAAACACCGAAGCCTGCGCGATTTCACATCAGGTCAATGTCGCCCTGCAGGGCGACGCGTTGCAGGTTAAGTGCGATCCGCTGCATCTGCCGTTTGCCGCGAAATCCGTGGATGCCTGCCTGCTGGCGCATACGCTGCCCTGGTGCCCCGATCCGCACCGTCTGCTCAACGAGGCCGACCGGGTGCTGATTGATGATGGCTGGCTCATTATGACGGGCTTCAACCCGGTCAGCCTGCTTGGGGCCGCCAAACTTCTGCCGTTTGTGCGCAAACGTGCGCCTGTGAACAGCCGCATGTTTACCATGATGCGCCAGATGGACTGGCTATCGCTGCTTAATTTTGAGCTGCTTTATTACAGCCGTTGCCAGGTATTGCCGTGGTGTCGTCAGGGCGGAAAGATGCTGACCAAACATCTGCCGGCGCTGGGGTGTTTACAGGTGATGGTGGCGCGTAAGCGCACCATCCCGCTGACGATAAACCCGTTAATGAAGCCGCGCGCCCGCACGCATCTGCGCCCGGCGGTCGGCGCCACGCGCCAGTACCGTAAACCTTAGCTGGCCGTCGCTTCCGGCTGATAACCGGTATCTTCCAGCGTCGGGGCCATGGCCGCCGCGCGGGCCAGTTCGTCGCAGCGCTCGTTTTCCGGGTGGCCGGCGTGGCCTTTTACCCACTCCCATTTGATTTCATGCTGGCTCAGCGCCGCATCCAGCCGCTGCCATAAATCGACATTCTTTACCGGTTTTTTCTCGGCCGTTTTCCAGCCGCGCTTTTTCCAGTTATGGATCCACTGCGTGATGCCCTGGCGTACATACTGGCTGTCGGTGCTGAGCGTCACAATGCAGTGCTCGCGCAGCGCCTCAAGGGAGACAATCGCCGCCATCAGCTCCATGCGGTTATTGGTAGTCAGGCGATAGCCCGCGCTGAAGGTCCGCTCATGTTGCTTATACCGCAGAATGGCACCGTAGCCGCCTGGCCCCGGGTTGCCGAGACAAGATCCATCGGTGAAAATTTCTACCTGTTTACGCATCTCTGGTAGACTTCCTGTGAGTAAAAAGCCAAGTCTGACATAAACGAGCGCTATGAGCACAGCTATTACACGACAGATCGTTCTGGATACCGAAACCACCGGTATGAACCAGATAGGCGCCCATTATGAAGGGCACCGTATTATTGAGATCGGTGCGGTCGAAGTCATCAACCGCCGCCTGACCGGCAATAACTTCCACGTCTACCTCAAGCCCGACCGGCTGGTGGACCCGGAAGCCTTTATGGTTCACGGGATCTCCGATGAGTTCCTGATGAATAAACCCGTTTTCGGCGATGTGGTGGAAGATTTTCTCGATTACATCCGCGGCGCTGAGCTGGTCATCCATAACGCCTCGTTCGATATCGGCTTTATGGATTACGAATTCGGTATGCTTAAGCGCGGCCTGCCGAAAACCGAAACGTTCTGCAAAATCACCGACAGCCTGGCGCTGGCCCGTAAAATGTTTCCGGGCAAGCGCAATAGCCTTGATGCGTTATGCTCGCGTTATGAAATAGACAACACCAAGCGTACGCTGCACGGGGCGTTACTCGATGCCCAGATCCTCGCGGATGTCTATCTGGCGATGACCGGCGGGCAGACTTCCATCGCGTTCGCGATGGAAGGGGACGGGCAACAGCAGCGCGATGATACCAGCATTCAGCGTGTGGTGCGCCAGGCGTCGCGCCTGAAAGTGGTCAGGGCCTGCGATGAAGAGCTGGCGGCGCATGAATCGCGTCTCGATCTGGTGCAGAAAAAGGGCGGCAGTTGCCTTTGGCGCGCCTGATTGTACTGAAAATGCTGACAAATTCGCCGTGCGGGCGATTTTTAAAGCAAACGATTCAAAATGTGAGAAAAAGCGTTGACGGCACAGGGGCCAGTCCGTAATATTCGCCCCGTTCCCCAGGGAACACAACGCGGAGCGGTAGTTCAGTCGGTTAGAATACCTGCCTGTCACGCAGGGGGTCGCGGGTTCGAGTCCCGTCCGTTCCGCCACTATTCAGAAAGCCCGAATCAGCAATGATTCGGGCTTTCGTCATTTCTGCGGTATAAAAGATGATTCCTGTTTGAGAGATATTTCTTTTGACTGGCCTGAAATGAGATTCAACGCATAGCCTGCCATCAATTTACGCATTCGGCCGAGTATAATCTATACAAAAAGGCCGGGAATGTATCCTGGCCAGTAGAGATAGATAATTGATAAAACATTAACCCATTAAATTATTCACTTTCCATTATTAGCGAGGCAGAAGCCTGAAAAGCACCTGTCGCAAGGCGTGTTGCAGCGTTTTGTTTGACGAGCGCAAACGAGACATTATCGGAGCCTTGACCATTGGTGATTACGCTTGAGAAATAGCCGTTTACCGGCACAACGCTCCCGTTATGAAGCATAGTAATGCCTAAACCTGGTGTGGATGTCAGGAATGCGCCATTTTCATCATATTCACCCGCGGCAGCGGCACTGAGTGTGATCTTTATTGGGGAAGAGTACGTTTTATCATCGCAATTAAAGTTTAAAGGAACGTCTCTGGTCAGTGCCTGCGTGGGAGCAGACTGAACGTCAGTCACGATGACTGTTTGATAATCCACATCGATAACGCTGCCGTTATTAATTTTACAGGTGGTCGTATTAATATAGGTATCATTGTTTGAAATAAAATTCCACGTGTAATACCAGGTACCATCTTGTGAGCTGGTCTGGCGGAACTCGATTTTAAGCAATAGATCTCCTTTGTTTATTTTTAACGGCTTGATGATTTGCTTGTCGAGATAAATAAAGAAGCGAGAATTAATATTTCTGGAGCCTTTGCTAAAACTGGGAATAATGGTTTTTCCGACCGATGATGCTAAAGAGTAATTGGTCCCGGAAATTTCAATTCCTGCAATAGGTTCCAACAGACCTACCGTGCTTGGTGGGGTTCTTTCGCTAATATAGAGTGTATCTACCACGCCAGGAGCATCGTTCGTGCAGGTGATCTGGGAAAGATCAATCAGGATATTTTTGCCATCTTCGAAATTCGGGTCGACATCAATGGTTACCGTGCTGCTTCCTCCATGGACAGGGATTGAACCGTAGGGACCATCGCAGTGAAAAGCGAAAGCGGCTTGAGAAAACCATAATAACTGGGTTAAGAGAAGGAGTATAAGGCTACGCATCAGCGTATTATTGCAAAAAAGGGAGTCACGGTTACTATTTTTCATGTTCATCGTAAAAATGAAAAAAGCCTTAAAGGCTATTTTAATGGATAGAGATGATAAACGCGCTTTTTATATCGCCAGATAAAAAACATGAATGTGTAATGTTATTCTCTGTTATGCGTTATTGTATAAAAAGAGCCTGTTGGATTTACGAACGCTATGGATTGTATGAAAAACAGGGTTAAAGGAAAACTGAAAACGTACTAAACTCTTTTTTTAGAATACTGGCTTAATTAATGTTAATTTCGTTGGTCTGGTAAGGAAATTTATGATTGGGCATACGTCATATGACTGGCCAGCGACGCTGAGCGCTGGCTGGCCATACTTCCTTTTCCCCTCTGTTTACCCGAGCGTAAACCGGTCGGCGTCCTGCCAGGCGGGGAATTTCTCGCGATAATCTTTAAGCGATTCCAGCGACAATTCGGCTTCCACGCGTACCGCCTGATGCGCCTCGCTCGCGGCGATGATTTCGCCCTGCGGGTTGATAATGCGACTGTCGCCGCGATAGTGATGGCCGTTGCCGTCGCTGCCGACGCGGTTACAGCCCGCGACATACGCCTGGTTTTCGATAGCGCGCGCCGTCAGCAGCGCCTGCCAGTGCAGGGCGCGCGGGGCGGGCCAGTTCGCCACATACAGCGCCAGGTCATAATCGTCGCGGTTGCGCGACCACACCGGGAAGCGCAGGTCGTAACAGACCAGCGGCAGAATGCGCCAGCCGCGCCACTCCACCACCAGGCGCGTGTCGCCTGCCACATAATGCTGATGCTCATCGGCCATGCGGAAGAGATGCCGTTTATCGTAGCGATGCACCGCGCCCTGCGGCTCCGCCAGTAAAAAACGGTTCACCGGCCCGCGCTCGCTCTGCAACGCCGCGCTGCCGGCCACCATCGCGCCGGTCTGGCGGGCTTTTTCCTGCATCCAGGCGACGACGGTCTCTTCGGGCAGCGACGACTGCGCGGCTTCCATCGCAAAGCCCGTGGTAAACATCTCCGGCAGCACAATCAGATCCCGTCCCTGCACCTTTTCCAGCAGCACGTCGAAGTGGCGCAGGTTAGCGGGACCGTCCATCCAGCTCAGCGGCTGCTGCATCAGCGAAATTTTTAAACCAGACACGTTCAGACTCCCCCGTCATTGGCAACTCTGGTCACTTTATCATGCACGCGACAGGATGCTAGGCAATAAAAAACCCCGCCGGAGCGGGGTTTTTTACAGGCCAGAATCAGGCTGCTTCGACTTTACGTACCGTCTCCGGCAGCTTTACCGGCTGTGTCGCCAGCGCATCCGGCTCGAAATCGTCTACGTTAATGCTGCGCAGACGGCTCTCTTCGGCGCGGATAAGAATGGCGGCCTCGTCTTCATTGATGCGGCCTTCTTTCAGCGCGCGTTTCGCCAGCTCATCAAGACGGGTAAACGGCAGGTTTTTGCCCATCTCTTTGCAGATCCGCTGGTGGACAGGATCGGCGGCCATCACCTCCAGCAGCGCCTGTTCCAGCAGCCCGACCGGGTTATGCTCGCTCGGCGTCAGGTACTGACCGCGGCCGATGCGCGAGCGGGTCGCCGACGGCGTTTGCAGGATCTTCGCAAGCTTATGGTCGAGCTTATCGGAAGGCGCGTCGTAACGGCGGCCCGCCGGGAAAATCGCCAGGCTCAACAGGCCAGCCACCGCGCCATTCGGGAAGTTACGCAGCAGATCGCTAATCGCCTGCTCGGCCTGATGCAGCGCATCTTGCACGCCCCAGTGCACCAGCGGGAGATCCGCTTCCTGGCGGCCTTCGTCGTCATAGCGTTTCAGGACTGCCGAGGCCAGATAGAGCTGGCTCAGCACATCGCCCAGGCGCGCCGAGATACGCTCGCGACGCTTCAGGCTGCCGCCCAGTACCGCCATCGACACGTCGGAGAGCAGCGCCAGGCTGGCGCTCAGGCGGTTGATATGCTGATAGTAGCGGCGCGTGGCGTCGCGGGTCGGGCTGCGGCTGGTCAGGCCGTTGGTCAGGCCAAGCCAGAAGCTGCGCACCAGGTTGCTGCCCACATGGCCAATATGGCGGAACAGCAGCTTATCGAAGGCGTTCACGTCGTTATTCTGCGCCGCCGCCATCTCTTCCAGCACATACGGATGGCAGCGGATCGCGCCCTGGCCGAAGATCATCATGGTGCGGGTCAGGATATTCGCGCCTTCCACGGTAATCGCGATAGGCGCGCCCTGGTAAGCGCGGGCCAGGAAGTTGCCCTCGCCGAGCATAATGCCTTTACCGCCTGCGATATCCATCGCGTCAATAATGGACTGCTGACCGCGGTGGGTGCAGTGATATTTCACAATCGCCGACAGTACCGCCGGTTTTTCGCCAAGCATAATGCCGTAAGTAATCAGCGACGCCGCGGCGTCCATCACGTAGGCGTTACCGGCGATGCGCGCCAGCGGCTCTTCAATCCCTTCCATCTTACCGATCGAGACTTTGAACTGACGGCGAATGTGGGCGTAGGCGCCGGTGGCGAGCGCAATCGACTTCAGGCTACCAGTCGAGTTGGACGGCAGCGTAATGCCGCGGCCCACCGACAGGCATTCCACCAGCATACGCCAGCCCTGACCGGCCATTTTCGGCCCGCCGATAATGTAATCGATAGGCACAAAGATATTGTTGCCGCGCGTCGGCCCGTTCTGGAACGGCACGTTGAGCGGGAAGTGGCGGCGGCCGATTTCAACACCTGGCGTGTTTGTCGGGATCAGCGCGCAGGTAATGCCGAGCTCCTGCTCGCCGCCCAGCAGGCGATCCGGGTCAGAGAGTTTAAACGCGAGGCCCAGCACCGTAGCGATAGGCGCGAGCGTAATGTAGCGCTTGTTCCAGGTGAGGCGCATGCCGAGCACCTGCTCGCCTTGCCATTCGCCCATGCAGACCACGCCGGTATCCGGAATGGCGCCCGCATCGGAGCCCGCTTCCGGGCTGGTCAGCGCGAAGCAGGGGATTTCCACGCCACGCGCCAGGCGCGGCAGGTAGTGGTTCTTCTGCGCGTCGGTGCCGTAGTGTTGCAGCAGTTCGCCAGGGCCGAGGGAGTTTGGCACGCCCACAGTGATGGCGAGAATGCCGGAGACGCCGGAGAGTTTTTGCAGCACGCGGGACTGCGCGTAAGCCGAGAACTCCAGACCGCCGTACTCTTTTTTGATGATCATCGCGAAGAAGCGATGCTCTTTCAGGAACGCCCACAGCTCCGGCGGCAGATCCGCCATTTCGTGGGTTATCTGGAAGTCATTCGCCATGCGGCACGCTTCTTCCACCGGGCCGTCAAGAAACGCCTGCTCTTCGGCGGTCAGCTTCGGCTGCGGGTAGTTATGCAGCTTCTGCCAGTCCGGGTTGCCGCGGAACAGATCGCCTTCCCACCAGGTCGTCCCGGCGTCGATCGCTTCTTTCTCCGTGCGCGACATCGGCGGCATCACTTTACGAAAGCCGCGGAACACGGGCGCGGAGATCAGCGATTTACGCACTGGCGTAACGTTCAACGGCACCAGAATAATCGCCAGCGGCACCAGCAGCCACAGCGACCAGAGGCCGACGGCGCCCAGGGCGGCGGTCCAGGCGAGCAGGATCAGGCTGCTGAGCGGCAGGCTGACGCGATGGTAAAACAGCGCACCGATCAGAACGAGGGTGGCAACGATACTCAAGATCATCATAAAGAAAAGCTCCCTTGCTTGTAGGAGGTCTGACCACTTGTGATGATATGGTTGTAGAGGATGTTGCTTTTTTTAGCAATGCGTTCACAAAATAATTACAACCTGGCTCACATTGTTGCCGCACGTAAACGCAAAACCTGCACGCCCGGCGCGGCGTAGCGCTTCTCGCTCCGGGCACTATCCGCTACACTGCATCCGGTTACTTTTTAATGCTGAAGGATATCCCTCATGTACCAGGATCTGATTCGTAACGAGCTGAACGAAGCGGCCGAAACGCTGGCTAACTTTCTGAAAGATGAAGCCAATATTCACGCTATCCAGCGTGCGGCGGTGTTGCTGGCGGACAGCTTTAAAGCAGGCGGCAAAGTGCTCTCCTGCGGTAACGGCGGCTCGCACTGCGACGCGATGCACTTCGCCGAAGAGCTGACCGGGCGCTACCGTGAAAATCGTCCGGGCTACCCGGCAATCGCAATTTCCGACGTCAGCCACATCTCCTGCGTCGGTAACGACTTCGGTTACGACCATATCTTCTCCCGCTATGTCGAAGCGGTTGGGCGCGAGGGCGATGTCCTGCTCGGCATTTCTACCTCCGGCAACTCCGGCAATGTGATCAAAGCGATTGACGCCGCGCGCGCCAAAGGCATGAAAGTCATCACGCTGACCGGTAAAGACGGCGGCAAAATGGCCGGAACGGCGGATGTGGAAATTCGCGTGCCGCATTTTGGCTATGCTGATCGTATTCAGGAAATTCACATCAAAGTGATCCACATCCTGATCCAGCTTATCGAAAAAGAGATGGTCAAAGCCTAATAAGGCGTTGTTGCCGGGCGCGCGCGACGCACGACCGGCTTGCCCCAGTGACGCCTTCCGAAAGGAAGGCGGCGTGTGATGAGGTGATCTATGTGCGAACTGCTCGGGATGAGCGCCAACGTGCCGACGGATATCTGCTTTAGCTTTACCGGCCTCGTGCAGCGGGGCGGGGGAACCGGGCCGCATAAAGACGGCTGGGGCATCACCTTCTACGAAGGCAAAGGCTGTCGCACCTTTAAAGATCCGCAACCGAGCTACAACTCGCCCATCGCGAAACTGGTGCAGGACTACCCCATTAAATCCTGTTCGGTGGTGGCGCATATCCGCCAGGCGAACCGCGGCGAAGTGGCGCTCGAAAACACCCATCCGTTTACCCGCGAGCTGTGGGGCCGCAACTGGACGTACGCCCATAATGGCCAGCTGACCGGCTACCGCTCGCTCGATACCGGCCCGTTTCGCCCGATCGGCGAAACCGACAGCGAAAAAGCGTTCTGCTGGCTGCTGCACAAACTCACCACGCGCTACCCGCGCACGCCGGGCAACATGACGGCGGTCTTTCGCTATATCGCGGAGCTGGCGGGCGAACTGCGGGAGAAGGGCGTGTTCAATATGCTGTTATCCGACGGACGCTATGTGATGGCGTTCTGCTCCACCAATCTCTTCTGGATAACGCGCCGCGCGCCGTTTGGCGTCGCCAAACTGCTCGATCAGGATGTGGAAATTGATTTTCAGGAGGAGACCACACCCAATGATGTGGTCACGGTGATCGCCACTCAGCCGCTGACGGGCAATGAAACCTGGCACAAAATCATGCCAGGCGAGTGGGCGTTATTTTGTCTCGGGGAGCGTGTAGTTTGACGCCAGCTGCGGGTGCACCACGCTGCTGTTGAGCGGCTTGCTGACCACGTAACTGCCGTTCACCACTGAAACCACCGGCGGCTGACGGGTTGCCATAAAGTAGTCGTAGCCGGGCTTAAGCTGTTTCCAGAAGCCGATATAGTACGAGTACTTGTGGCGCTCCATATTGGCGTCGGTCATGCGGAACGGATAGATGCTGACCTGCACGTTGGGCTGACCAAACACCAGCGCGCCGGTGACGAACTGGAAAATCTCATCGATATTTTTATCGGTCATCGCGTAGCAGCCCACGGAAACGCACGCGCCGTGGATCATCAGATACTTCCCTTCATACCCGTTAGCGCGGTCAAAGGCGTTCGGAAAACCGATATTGATCGCTTTATAAAAACGGCTGTCGGGTTTGAGCTGGCTGCGCTGCACGCTATAGAAGCCTTCCGGGCTTTTGAAATCGCCCTGACGGCGTTTCGGCCCAAGACCGCCGGAATAGTTGCAGATATTGTAGCTATCCAGTAACTGATACTGTTCGCCCATCTTGACGTACAGCTCAAGCTTGCGCTCTTCCTTAAAGATCTGGATATAAACCGGGGAACCCATTAATTGCTGTTTTAATTCTTTTTTTATCGGGGTAACGCTGTCGCTACTGACTGTACTGGCCCATGAAAAGCACGACACCAGAAGCATCGCAATTAACAATGCGATTTTACGCATACTGCTTGTTTCCTTGATAAAGCTAAGACCGATGCCGAAAGGCGAAGGGATCCAAAATAAGACTATTCTGGTTCAGGAGCGCTCACATTAGCACCGCTGTTATTTTTCGCAAGCGCTGCCTGCTGCGTTTACAATTAAGTTCCACTTAACTTCCTTGCACGCCCCAGAATTTACTCAATTTAACGGAAATAAGGAAGGTTGCCGCCGCCCCCATTTTTTGCCAGACTGTATGGACATACAGTGCGGGGTTTCGCGATGCGCAAAATCATTCATGTCGATATGGACTGCTTTTTCGCGGCGGTAGAGATGCGCGATAATCCAGCCCTGCGCGATATTCCGCTCGCCATTGGAGGCAGCCGCGAACGGCGCGGCGTTATCAGCACCGCCAACTACCCGGCGCGTAAATATGGCGTGCGTAGCGCCATGCCCACCGCGATGGCGCTCAAACTCTGCCCGCATCTCACGCTGCTGCCGGGGCGTTTTGAGGCTTATAAAGAAGCGTCCGCCCATATCCGGGAAATTTTCTCGCGCTACACCTCGCTGATTGAACCGCTCTCGCTCGACGAAGCGTATCTGGATGTCTCCCATAGCCCGCACTGTTACGGCTCGGCCACGCTGATGGCCAAAGAGATCCGCCAGACGATTTTCGACGAACTCCAGCTCACCGCGTCGGCGGGTATCGCGCCGATCAAATTCCTCGCCAAGATCGCCTCCGATCTCAACAAGCCCAACGGGCAGTATGTGATCACGCCTGAAGAGGTGCCGGCGTTTTTGCGCACGCTGCCGCTTGGCAAGATCCCGGGCGTCGGCAAGGTGACGGCGGCGAAGCTGGAGAGCCTCGGCCTGCGTACCTGCGAGGATGTGCAGAAGAGCGATCTCGCCGCGCTGCTCAAACGCTTTGGCAAATTCGGGCGCGTGTTGTGGGAGCGCAGCCAGGGGATAGACGACCGGGAGATCAGCAGCGACAGGCAGCGTAAATCGGTTGGCGTTGAGCGTACGCTGGCGGAGGATATTCATGAATGGGCGGAGTGCGAGGCGATTGTGGAGCGGCTCTACCCGGAGCTTGAGCGCCGCCTTGCCGCCGTTCAGCCGGACCTGCGCATCGCCCGCCAGGGCATTAAGCTCAAATTCAACGATTTCCAGCTCACCACCCAGGAGCATGTCTGGCCGAAGCTTAGTAAAGAGGATCTGCTCGCTACGGCGCGCAAAACCTGGGACGAGCGCCGCAGCGGGCGCGGCGTACGGCTGGTGGGGCTGCATGTGACGCTGCTTGACCCGCAAATCGAGCGTCAGCTGGTGCTGGGGCTGTAGGGGCTTATCTTCGGGCTCGGTGGGTGCGCTTCGCTTACCCACCCTACATAATGATAACCGCCGGGAAGCGTAGGGCGGGTAAGCGCCCACAGTTAACCCTGTAGGGCGGGTAAGCGTCAGCGCACCCGCCACCGTACCCCTACCTGAACTAATAGTTATCCGTGATTCATCATTGTACCGGCATACCGCTCTCGTTATGATGCAGGCCGTTTTTCCCCATTCTCATCATCTGCAAAGGAGGCACATCATGACTTACACCACGCTGATTACGCTTTGCAGACTGACCCAGGACTAATTCCGCTTTTTTTATTGCCCGGGTTTTCGTCTGCCACATCCTTATTTTTTCCACATTATGGATTGGTATATGGGCAATTTTATTCGTCCCTTGTCTGACGCTGTCGCATATCTTGCGTCGGACGATCTCTGGATTGAAAGCGCCGCCACGCAACAACTGTTAACCACCGCCAGGCTTGCGGGAATGACCCGCGTGGTCGGCATGCCGGATCTGCATCCGGGGCGCGGTTACCCCATCGGCGCGGCCTTTTTCTCCGTTACTCGTTTTTACCCGGCGCTGGTGGGTAATGACATTGGCTGCGGCATGGCGCTGTGGCAAACCTCGCTGTTAACCCGCAAGCTCAACCTCGATAAACTCGAAAAGCGCCTGCAAACCTACAGCGATATCGCACCGGCCGACTGGCTGGAAGCGGCGCTGCCGCCATCGCTTGCTGCTCACCCGTACGCGGCGTCGCTTGGCTCGGTGGGCGGCGGCAATCACTTTGCGGAGCTGCAGCAAATCGACAGCGTCTATGACGACGAGGCGATTGCGGCGCTCGGCATCCGCCCTGCGCAGCTCCTGTTGCTGGCGCACAGCGGCTCGCGCGGGTTTGGTCAGCAGATCCTGCGCGCCCACGTTGAGCGCTTCTCCCACGACGGGCTGGAAGCGGGCAGCAAGGAGGCCGGCGAGTATCTGGCGCAGCATCAGCAGGCGCTCGATTTCGCGGTCGCCAACCGTGCGCTCATCGCGCGTCGTTTGCTGGCGCATATCAAAGAGACCGGCGAGCCGGTGCTTGATGTTAACCATAACCTGCTTGCGCCTTACACCTTAGGCGACACGCAGGGCTGGCTGCATCGTAAAGGTGCGACGCCCGCCGATCTCGGCCCGGTCGTTATCCCTGGCTCGCGCGGCGATTACAGCTATCTGGTGCAGCCGACGGGCGGCAGCGAGGCGCTTGATTCGCTGGCGCACGGCGCAGGCCGTAAATGGATGCGTACCGAGTGCAAGGGCCGTCTTTCCGGTAAATTCAGTCCGGCGCAGCTCTCCCGTACGGCCTTTGGCAGCCGGGTGATTTGCCGCGACCGTCAGCTTATCTACGAAGAAGCGCCGCAGGCGTATAAATCGATAGAGAGCGTGATGCAGTGCCTGACGGGCGCGGGGCTGGTGAAGCCGCTCGCGCGCCTGAAACCGGTGCTGACGTTAAAAACCAGCGGGGAGCGAAGCGAATGATCTTATTGCAACTCTCTTCCGCGCAGGGGCCGGACGAATGTTGTCTGGCCGTCAGCAAGGCGCTGGAGGCGCTGCGCAAAGAGGCGGCGCAGGCGCATGTCGCGCTGTCGGTTATAGAAGAAGAGCCGGGGCCCCGCGCCGGTACGCTGCGCTCGGCGCTGGTCTCGCTTGAAGGCGAAAACGCGCAACCGCTCGCGCAGCGCTGGTGCGGGACGGTGCAGTGGACATGCGAAAGCCCGTATCGTCCGCGTCATGCCCGTAAAAACTGGTTTATCGGCGCGGCGGTGTTTACGCCGGTGGGCGAGATGCCGGAAAGCGACATTCGTTTTGACGCGTTGCGCGCCTCCGGGCCGGGCGGGCAGCACGTCAATAAAACCGATTCGGCGATACGCGCCACGCATGCGGCGAGCGGCATCAGCGTGAAGGTGCAGTCAGAGCGCAGCCAGCATGCCAATAAAAGGCTGGCGACGCTGTTGATTGCGCATAAGCTCGAAGCGCAGCGCGACGCGCAGAGCGCAGGGCAAAAAGCGCAGCGGCGGTTGTTTCATCATCAGATAGAGCGCGGCAATCCCACGCGGTGTTTTACGGGGAAAGGTTTTACGCCGGTGAAGTGATCGCGGCCGCGTTTAAAGGTGGGCGCGCCATACTGGAAGATGGGTGCGCTCACGCTTACCCACCCTGGATGATGATAACCGTCGGGAAGCGTAGGGCGGGTAAGCGCAGCGCACCCGCCGCTGACATCCCCCGTTAAACCCCGTAGGGCGGGTAAGCGTAGCGCACCCGCCGTTTCCCACTCCGCCACAACAAAAAAGGCGGCCCCGTGGCCGCCTTTCTTTTGCATCAAACGCTTACTTCGCCGGGATCGCTTTCAGCAGCTCGGTCAGCAGCGTCCAGTAGTGGCCCACGCTTTCGATATGTACCTGCTCATCCGGCGAGTGCGGCCCGGTAATGGTCGGCCCGATAGACACCATATCCATCTGCGGGTACGGCTTCTTGAACAGCCCGCACTCAAGACCCGCGTGGATCACCTGGATATTCGGCGTCTTGTTAAACAGACGCTGATAGGTTTCACGCACCAGCGCCATCACCGGCGAGCTCGCGTCCGGCTGCCAGCCAGGGTAGCTGCCTTTGGCCGCGGTTTTCGCGCCTGCCAGCGCGCCGAGCGATTCCAGCATACTCACGACATACTCTTTACCGCTGTCGATAAGCGAGCGGATCAGGCAGATGATTTCCGCCTGCTCGTCGGTCATGGTCACCACGCCCACGTTCAGGGAGGTTTCCACCACGCCTTTCGCCACGTCAGAGTTGCGAATCACCCCGTTCGGCGTCGCGTTCAGCAGCGCGATAAACGCATCGCGGCTCTGCGCGGTCAGCGCGGCTTTATCGGTCGTGGCCGCTTCCAGCACAACGGTGATGTTCTTCTCTTTAACAGAGAGCTCGTTTTTCAGGATATCGAGATAGGCATTCGCCAGCGTTTTCAGCTCGCCCGCGTTAGCGGCAGGCACCGCAACGGTCGCGAACGCTTCGCGCGGGATGGCGTTACGCAGCGTACCGCCGTTGAAATCCACCAGACGCAGATCCAGCGCCTGCGCGTGACCGCACAGGAAACGCGCCAGCAATTTGTTGGCGTTGCCGAGGCCCAGATGAATATCGCCGCCGGAGTGGCCGCCCTTCAGGCCTTTGAGCGTCAGTTTAAACGTCTCAAAACCGGCCGGAATAGCTTCGCGGGAGAGCGGCAGCGTGGAGATAAAATCGATACCGCCGGCGCAACCCATGTAGATTTCGCCTTCTTCTTCGGAATCGGTATTAATGAGGATATCGGCCTGCAGCCAGCCTGCCTGCAAACCAAACGCGCCGTCCATCCCGGCTTCTTCGGTCATGGTCAGCAGCACTTCCAGCGGGCCGTGTACGACGCTGTCATCCGCCAGCACCGCGAGCGCGGACGCCATACCGATGCCGTTATCCGCGCCAAGCGTGGTGCCGCGCGCTTTCACCCATTCGCCATCGATATACGGCTGGATAGGATCTTTCGTGAAATCATGAACGGTGTCGTTATTTTTCTGCGGCACCATATCGAGGTGCGCCTGTAGCACGACCGGCTTGCGGTTTTCCATGCCGGCGGTGGCCGGTTTGCGAATTAAAATGTTGCCCACCTGGTCGCGCTCGGCGAACAGGCCTTTTTCCTTCGCCCAGCCCATGATGTGTTCGGCGAGTTGTTCTTCATGGTAGGACGGATGCGGAATGGAGCAGATTTTCGCGAAAATATCCCACAGCGGCTGAGGGGAGAGTTGAGACAGTTCAGACACGTTAAGTCTCCTTGACTGGGCCCGGTGCAGCGCGGCGTACGGGCCTCTGGGTTATCGTTGTGATGTGCCGCAAGACGGGCCTGGGCAATAGCCCGAGAATACCACTTTCTTCTATGCCGTGCAGACCAAAGCGAGTAAAAACCACGGCCCATGCCGCGTGGCACTGGTTTTTAGCGGCTCAGATCTCTATAATCTCGCGCAACCTATTTTCCCCCTGAACACTTTTTAAGCCGTTTTTTAAACTGGCCGGGACACTTCACATGAGCGAAAAATACGTTGTCACCTGGGATATGTTACAGATCCACGCGCGCAAGCTGGCGAGCCGCCTGCTGCCTGCCGATCAGTGGAAAGGCATTATCGCCGTCAGCCGCGGCGGTCTGGTGCCTGGCGCACTGCTGGCGCGCGAACTGGGTATCCGTCACGTCGATACCGTCTGTATCTCCAGCTACGACCATGACAACCAGCGCGAACTGAAAGTTATCAAGCGCGCAGAAGGCGATGGTGAAGGCTTTATCGTGGTGGACGACCTGGTGGATACCGGCGGCACCGCCGTGGCTATTCGTGAGATGTACCCGAAAGCCCGCTTCGTGACGATTTTCGCTAAACCAGCAGGCCAGCCGCTGGTGGACGACTACGTCATCGACATCCCGCAGGACACCTGGATCGAGCAGCCGTGGGATATGGGCGTGGTGTTTGTGCCGCCGCTGTCCGGCCGTTAATCCCGTCCTTACGCATCTTTACGCCCGGCACTGCCGGGCGTTTTTGTTTTTATCCGCCGCCTGCGAGTACAATCATGTTTTGTGCTGTTTTTACGGAGGCAGAAAGCATGTCGCAGGCCAATCTGAGCGAAACCCTGTTTAAGCCGCGGTTTAAATACCCCGAAACCTCGACGCTGGTGCGTCGTCTTCAGCACGCGCCGCCTCCGGTGATCCAGTCCACGCTGGACGGTAAAACGGTGCCGCAGTGGTATCGCATGATTAACCGGCTGATGTGGGTCTGGCGCGGCGTCGATCCGCGGGAAATCCTTGAAGTGCAGTCGCGCATCGTGCTGAGCGACGCCGAACGTACCGATCCCGCGCATTACGACACCGTCATCGGTTATCGCGGCGGCAACTGGATTTTTGAGTGGTCGAAGCAGGCGATGGCGTGGCAGCAGCGCGCCGGACAGGAAACCGACGAAGCGGCGATCGGCAAGGCCTGGCTGATGGCTTCCACGCTCTACAGCATTGCCGCCTATCCGCACCTGAAAGGCGATACGCTCGCCGAGCAGGCGCAGGTGCTGGCGAACCGCGCTTATGAAGAGGCCGCCACGCGGCTCTCCGGCGAACTGCGCGAGCTCTCGTTCCCGATCCCCGGCGGCGCGACCATCACCGGCTTTCTGCATCTTCCCAAAGGCGGGAAGGGGCCGTTCCCGACCGTCCTGATTTGCGGCGGGCTGGACGCGCTGCAAAGCGACTACTTTAATCTCTTCGAGCGTTACTTCGCGCCGCTCGGCATCGCGATGCTCACGATCGATATGCCCTCGGTCGGCGCGTCGTCCAAATGGACGCTGACGCAGGATTCCAGCCTGCTGCATCAGCATGTGCTTCAGGCTCTGCCGAACCTGCCGTGGGTCGATCACACCCGCGTGGCGGCGTTTGGGTTTCGCTTCGGGGCGAACGTGGCGGTGCGTCTCGCGTATCTTGAAGCGCCGCGCCTTAAAGCAGTGGCCTGTCTCGGCCCGATGGTGCATCAACTCTTCAGCGATCCGGCGCGCCAGGACCAGGTGCCGGAGATGTATATGGATGTGCTGGCGAGCCGCCTTGGCATGTATGACGCTTCGGACAACGCGCTGCGTATCGAGCTCAACCGCTATTCGCTGAAAACGCAGGGGCTGCTCGGCCGCCGCTGCCCGACGCCGATGCTCGCAGGCTACTGGAAAAACGACATTTTCAGCCCGGAGGAGGAGTCGCGTTTAATCGCCTCGTCATCTGTGGACGGTAAATTGCTGGAGATCCCCACTTCGCCGGTGTACAGCAACTTTGATAAGGCGCTGCATCAGATTTCCGGGTGGGTAAACCATAAATTGCGTTAATGATTTGCTAATTTCCATTGGTTTGGTAAAACAATGGCTTCACAAAAGGAGATCGCAATGACGTTACCGAGTGGACACCCGAAAAGCAGGATGATTAAGAAATTCACTGCCCTTGGCCCGTATATTCGGGAAGAGCAGTGTGAAGGCAACCGCTTCTTCTTTGATTGCCTGGCTGTTTGCGTCAACGTCAAACCAGCGCCGGAGAAGCGTGAGTTCTGGGGCTGGTGGATGGAGCTGGAAGCGCACGAAGACCATTTCACCTACACCTGGCAGTTCGGCCTGTTTGATAAAGAGGGCGACTGGACAGCTGTCCCTATCAAAGAGGACGAGGTCAAAGAAAAGCTTTCGCAAACGCTGCGCGGTTTTCACGAAAGACTGCGCGCGCTGCTCGCCTCGATGGATTTAAAACTGGAGCCGGTAACAGAAGATCTGAAGCTTTCTGCATAAGCCGCATTTCAGTTAATACTTAAATAACGCATAAAAAATAACCCCGCCGATGCGGGGTTATTTTTTTATCGTAGCCACAGTTTTTATTCAGGCGCGGCGTATTTCCGCGCCTGAGAATAATCAGAACTGATAGTTCAGGCCGACAGCAACGATGTCGTCGGTAGAAATTTTCAGGCGACGCGTTACGTCGTCTTCATCAATCTGGTTAATTTTGTAATCCACAAACGCGGACATATTTTTGTTGAAGTAGTAGGTCGCGCCCACATCAACATAATTCACCAGATCCTGGTCGCCGATACCGTTTTCGATATCTTTGCCTTTCTGCATCACGTAGCCGAGGGACGGACGCAGACCGAAGTCGAACTGGTACTGGACCACGGCTTCGAAGTTCTGGGTTTTGTTGGCAAAGCCCTGATCGGCGGCGACTGCGCCTTTAATCGGGGTCATGTTGCGGGTTTCAGAATACATCACCGCCAGGTACAGGTTGTTGGCGTCATACTTCGCGCCAGCGGCCCACGCGTCAGCGCGCTCGCCGCCGCCCAGGGCTTTCAGCTCCTGCACGTTGGTACGGTCAGAGGTGGTGTAAGCGCCGCCCAGGACGAAATCGCTGCCGCCGAAATCATAAGTCAGCGAGGTGCCGAAGCCGTCGCCGTTCGCGGTGGAGTAATCAGAGCGCTCGTTTTTGCCCTGGTATTGCAGAGTCATGTTCAGGCCGTCGACAGCGTCGAAGAAATCGGTGTTACGGTAGGTCGCGACGCCGGAGGTACGTTTGGTCATGAAGTTATCGGTTTTCGCGGAAGAGTCGCCGCCGAATTCCGGGAACATATCGGTCCAGGCTTCCACGTCATACAGGGCGCCCAGGTTGCGGCCGTAATCCAGCGAGCCAAAATCTTTTACTTTCAGACCCGCGAATGCCAGACGCGTTTTCTGGGAGCTGTCGTTTTCGGCGCGGTTGCCGGCGATCTCATATTCCCACTGGCCGTAACCGGTCAGGTCGCTGTTGACCTGGGTTTCGCCTTTGAAGCCCAGACGCGCGTAAGTTTTATCGCCGTCGTTGCTCGCGTCGTCGCTCATATAATGCATGGCTTTTACGCGACCATAAATATTGACTTTATTTCCGTCTTTATTAAACACCTCTGCGGCCTGAGCAGCAGAAGACGCAACAATACCCATCACCACTAATGCCAGAGTGCTCTTTTTCATCATTAATCCCAATCATTATTTACGCGCTAAAATTCGCGGGTCAAAGACCTGTGAAAAAACAAGATGGGTTTTAACGGTCGGATATGAAAAAAATATGACAAAGTAAGATAAATTTTAAAAAGATATATTTTTCGTAAACGGTAATAAAACTATCAAAATCCGCCGCTATGCTTGCCGGTTCGCCTGCGCGGCGTGCGGTTTTTCCGGCCGGGAGTTGGCAAGGGCGCGCTCTCCTGTTACAACGTCGTTTTGGGTTTAATTTTTCCAATTTCGTTGATACGGCAAAACATCATGAGTAACAGCCAGACCCTGGTGGTGAAACTGGGGACCAGCGTCCTGACCGGCGGCTCCCGCCGCCTGAATCGCGCCCATATTGTCGAACTGGTGCGCCAGTGCGCGCAGCAACACGCCGCCGGGCATCGCATTGTCATCGTCACGTCCGGGGCGATTGCGGCCGGGCGCGAGCACTTGGGCTACCCGGAACTGCCGGCGACCATCGCCTCCAAGCAGTTGCTGGCGGCCGTCGGGCAGAGCCGCCTGATCCAGCTCTGGGAGCAGCTTTTTTCGATTTACGGCATCCATGTGGGGCAGATGCTGCTGACCCGCGCGGATATGGAAGATCGCGAGCGTTTCCTGAACGCGCGCGACACCCTCACCGCGCTGCTGGATAACCGCATCGTGCCGGTGATTAACGAAAACGACGCGGTCGCCACGGCGGAAATCAAAGTCGGCGATAACGATAACCTCTCGGCGCTGGCGGCGATTCTGGCGGGCGCCGATAAACTGCTGCTGCTGACCGATCAGCAGGGCCTTTTCACCGCCGACCCGCGCAACAACCCGCAGGCTGAGCTGATTCAGGATGTGTATGGCATTGACGATACGCTGCGCGCGATTGCGGGCGACAGCGTCTCCGGGCTTGGCACTGGCGGCATGGGCACCAAGCTTCAGGCCGCGGACGTCGCGGGCCGCGCGGGCATCGAAACCGTGATCGCGGCGGGCAGCAAGCCGGGCGTGATTAACGATGTTATCGAAGGGCTGCCGGTCGGCACGCGCTTCCACCCGCAGCAGACGCCGCTGGAGAACCGCAAGCGCTGGATCTTCGGCGCGCCGCCCGCCGGCGAAATTACCGTCGACGAGGGCGCGCAGTCGGCCATTCTGGAGCGCGGCAGTTCGCTGCTGCCAAAAGGCATTAAAAGCGTGACCGGCAACTTTTCGCGCGGCGAAGTGATCCGCATCCGTAATCTGGAAGGGCGCGACATCGCCCACGGCGTCTCCCGCTATAACAGCGACGCGCTGCGCCGCATCGCCGGGCACCACTCGCAGCAGATTGACGCCATTCTCGGCTATGAATATGGCCCGGTAGCGGTTCACCGCGACGACATGATCACCCAATAAGGAGCCTGCCATGCTGGAGCAGATGGGCCAGGCGGCCAAAGCCGCCTCATATCAGATGGCGCTGCTCTCCTCGCGCGAGAAAAACCGCGTGCTGGAGAAAATCGCCGACTATTTAGAAGCGAACGCCGAAGAGATTTTACTCGCCAACGAGCAGGACCTGCTTGAGGCGCGCCGCAGCGGGCTGAGCGAGGCGCTGTTAGATCGCCTGGCGCTCAACCCGCAACGTTTACACGCCATTGCGAACGACGTGCGCCAGGTGTGTCAGCTGGCCGATCCGGTAGGGCAGGTGATTGACGGCGGCCTGCTGGAGAGCGGCCTGCGCATCGAGCGTCGCCGCGTGCCGCTCGGCGTGGTCGGCGTGATTTATGAAGCGCGCCCGAACGTGACGGTGGATGTCGCTTCGCTGTGCCTGAAAACCGGCAACGCGGCGATTCTCAGAGGCGGCAAAGAGACCTGGCGCACCAACGCGGCGACTGTAAAAGTGATCCAGAAAGCGCTGGAAGAGTGCGGCCTGCCCGCCGCGGCCGTTCAGGCCATCGAAAGCCCGGACCGCGCGCTGGTCAGTGAAATGCTGCGCATGGACAAATACATCGACATGCTGATCCCGCGCGGCGGGGCAGGGCTGCACAAGCTCTGCCGCGAGCAGTCGACCATTCCGGTTATCACCGGCGGCATCGGCGTGTGCCATATTTTCGTTGATGAAACGGCGGAGTTCGCGCCTGCGCTCAAGATCATCACCAATGCCAAAACCCAGCGCCCGAGCACCTGTAACACGGTGGAAACACTGCTGGTGCATGAGGCTATTGCAGAACGTTTCCTGCCGGAACTGAGCCGCGCGATGCATGAGCGCGGCGTGACGCTGCACGCCGACGAGCGCGCGCTGGCGCTGCTTTCCGGCGGCCCGGCGACCGCTGTGGCGGTGACACCGGAAGCGTTCGACGACGAATGGTTGTCGCTCGATCTTAACGTGAAGCTGGTGGCAGGCATCGACGAGGCCATCGCGCATATTCGCGAGCACGGCACCCAACATTCGGACGCTATTCTCACCCGCACGCTGCGCCACGCCGACCGTTTCGTGAATGAAGTGGATTCTTCTGCGGTGTACGTGAACGCCTCGACGCGCTTTACCGACGGCGGGCAGTTTGGTCTTGGCGCCGAAGTGGCCGTCAGCACGCAGAAGCTTCACGCCCGCGGCCCGATGGGCCTCGAAGCGCTGACCACCTACAAGTGGATCGGCTACGGCGACGATACGATTCGTGCTTAACTGAAGGCCGGGTGATGCAAAAATCGCCGCTTGAATCGCAAGGGCATTGACGCATCACCCACTTTTTCATAACCTCTTACCCCGTGCTCACGCACACCCTTCCTCAGGGCCGATATAGCTCAGTTGGTAGAGCAGCGCATTCGTAATGCGAAGGTCGTAGGTTCGACTCCTATTATCGGCACCACTTCTAATCAAACTTTACAAATCTTCCTTTCTATAAGCTATTTTTCTGTTCGATAATTTTATTTGGTATAACAAAGAGTTATAAAAGCATTTTTTCTTTAAATATATGCTGCTTGTTGTATAGATATCCACTTACTTAACATATTTCTATAAAGTTTAGAACTCGCCTGCTTATAAAAAAATAAAAGATGATATATGCTAGCTGGATGTGGCGATTGTGATTAATATATCATTTTATTTTTAAAAAAAAGTAACTGGAAGGATAAAATTCTTTTAATCAAAAAAGATGAGAGTTATTTATATTTTTTTTTGATAATTTATATCTTTTTGTTTTTATTGGAAATAAAAAACAAATGTATATTTAAACAGTGGTTTTGATTTAAGAAATTTCTCCTACTTATTATCAAAAATAGTTCACCCTTTTGTTAAAATGTTATAGATTACGCCCATACATTATCCATAGGATGGAATATAAAATGTCTACTGAGCAGAAGGGCATTTGTATCAATGATAGTGAATGGGGTTGCAGACATACCGAATATCATTATCAAGATAATGAGCCAACAATAATAGCTTGTATAGTGAACGTAGATAAAATAGATTTTATAGCAGCTGAGCTTGTTAAATCGGTTCTAGACACTTCTTGGATTTCATCTCTTGATAGCGGTACACAGCTATCATATAGCTTTACAGCTAAAGAAACTGCTGAAGCTTTAGTTAAAGTTTTTAATAAAGTAATCGAAAATAAATCGCTCGAAGATGAGTTTGGTGAACTTATGGTTTCTATAGGCTCCTCTAGAGCACTAAGCCAGATACTTAAACATGTTTCACTCCCTATTGCAGAGTTATGGAAACCGCAAGTAAAACAGAACGAGGGATTCGACTTTCATACAACATGTCCAAGCCAGTTTATAAATTTTGGTGAGGCTAAATTCTCTTCTTCTTCTAATCCTCATGGGAATGCTATCAATCAAGCAGTTGAATTCATTAGGCAAGAAAAGCATTTTAGAGATCGCGTTCACCTTATTAATTTATGCTCTCCTGATTCGGTTGCTAATTTAGATAAAAAAGAATTTGGTTTGATTGCGGCCTTCTCAATTAACTCTGAAAATTGTGAGAGGATCATGGATAATGCAATAAAGACAGTTAAGGGATTGGAATTGTCAAAAATTGTTAAATTTATCTATTTGGTAGGTGTGAAATGTTAACAATTCAAAATATTATAGATGATCCTAATCCGAGGACAACTATTGGTGAAATTATTGAGGAATTACATAAAAATGGTCCTGTTAATAGTAAAATCATAGAAAGGCTTACTTATTATAAAGAGTTTCATCAGGAATGCTTTTCAGAGTTTGAAGAGAAAATAATTTCTGTACTTGGTCTTTTTTATAAAAATACAGAACCATCAAATATTTATTCTTTTATACTTGGAGCTATTGGGCATAAATATAAATCATTATATGGGGAATATTTAACTCCAGTTCAAGCAAGCATTCGTCACGCAGTAGAAGAGAATAAATTTATCTCTATATCAGCTCCAACTAGTGCAGGTAAGTCTTTTTCAATAAAGGATTACATCAATCATCAAACTGGAGATGCTGTTATCATTGTTCCTTCTAGGGCTTTGATTGCTGAGTATGTGGAAAATTTAAGAGAGTACTTTGGGAATAATAAAGGTGTAATGATTAGCCCTTTTGTAGATTATGTATATACAGCTCGAAAATTAAGACGGATATTTGTCCTCACGCCGGAGAGAACTAAAGACTTGTCAGGTGTTAACCATAGATTGAATATTGAGTTATTCTTTTTTGATGAAGCCCAAGTTTCTGAAGAGCAAGATAGAGGAGTAATATTTGATGCCACAGTGAGACGTGTTCAAAAGTTATTTCCACAGGCTAAATTTATATTTGCTCATCCATTTGTTGATAATCCTGAAGCCCAATTTAAAAAACATGATATTGACGCTCCAAATAGCTATTCTCGAAGTTACACACATAATACAGTTGGTAAAATATTTATTCATGAACATAAAAATGGTAATGATTACTACTTTTCTCCATATTCATCTAAAGGATATCTACTTGCGAAATCAGCGCCATATGAAGGAAAATTTGAGGATTTTGCCTTTTCAGGTAATAAATCAGTTCTTGTTTATGTGTCAAAAAAATCTGTTTATGACGGGAAATTCATAAATAAGTTCAAAAAATACACTTCGAATTTTAGTTTAATCGAAGATAAAAACGCCCGGTCGATAATTAAAATGGTTGAAAACATCTTAGGTGCCAACAATAAAAACCATATATCAAGAATGGTCGAGTTATTAAAGATTGGTGTTGTCATACATCATGGTTCTGTGCCTTTAGAAGTAAGATATTTGGTTGAAAGATTCATCAAAGGCGGATATGCGCGTATTTGCTTCGCAACAAGTACTTTAGCTCAAGGGATAAATATGCCTTTTGATATTGTTTGGCTTGCTAACATGAGAATGAATGGCGATTCTGAGCAGAAGAGATGCTTGGCTTTTAAAAATTTAATTGGACGTAGTGGACGCTTATCTAAAGACAAAAAATTCGATTATGGTTACGTTTACACCCATAATGCTAAACTTTTATCAAGTCGTGTAAGGTCTTCTTTTAGATTAGAAGAGCAATCAGTTCTTGAACATCCGGTGGATCATAATAATGACAATTATGAATTGGTTCAATCTATTATTGATGGGACTTTTAATGAGGATATAAATCTTCCAGTTTCTAAAATAGAAAGATTAAAACATGAAAAAGTAATTGAAAGTATTATTTGTATTTTAGATGTGGTCTTTCACGGCACATTCGGTGAGAGATTGAGCGGCGTTCAAAATAAAGATGTAAGAGAATTAATAAAATCAAAATTTTTAATAATATATGAGGCCTCTTTAGGTCGTTTGTTGCTTGATGGAGAGTTGAATGTATTCAACACAGCGATTGAAATTATATTTCACGTTATTGCTGGGCGATCCTTTAAAGAAATAGTCGGTATAAGATACAGCTACATTTCTGACAGGGATGGTGAGAATAATGGTATACCTAGATTTTCTCAACCTGCCAATAAACTACCTGACAGTACATTGAACAGATCCTATTCTCTTTTTCGATCAAGTAAATCAAACGAAGTTAATTATGACACTATTGTTTTTGATACATATGATTATCTTGATACGGTTATTTCTTTCTCCTTAACTGATGTTTTTATAGGGGCGTTTAAAATATACTTGGCTGATACAAATGATAAAAGGGCAAAGGAGTTTATAGATTTCTTAAAATACGGAACGACGGATTATACAAGTATTATGTTGATGAGGTATGGGATCGCGCCTGAAGATGTTGCGGATATAACCCCATATGTTGACTATATATCAGAGGAAAGAATTGAATTAAATTCGGCAATATTACTTAGTGATGAAGAGTTGTTACAAAAAGTAAAATGGTATCTTCCGTGATTTTGAGGTTAATATGGGTGGGAGTATGGGGGTTACCATATCAAGCCCATATTTATTTAGGCTAATAATAAGTAATGTAAATTCGTCGTTCACTATTACTCTAAACAAATCTGATTCATTCACTGTAATGGTTATATAAAACCTATACTGATATTTATTTCATGTCACTTGGGTGTTTTTATGTAATTTTTAGCATTTCTTAATAGTGGTGATTGAATTGTGTTAGGGGGCATGCTATCCATATTTTTATTTTATGAATGCATTAAGCGACTCGCTTAATAAAGCATAGTGAAAATAATAAAGAGGAGGTATTATTGATGGAATCGTTATAGTTCTTCATTTTTTCTGCTCTCAATCTCTTTCTTTAAAGCCTCAACAACAAACTGCCCAATACTCTCGCCTTGCTTTCGCATCTTTTGCATTTCCCGCACAATTTCATGGGGTACGCGAGCGGCGAGGGTTTGAGACTTTCCATTGACTGCTTTGGTGGCCATTCTAGTTATCCTCTGATTTAAACGCTTTGTCTTTAATAACACACTTTTCAAGATTGCAGTGTTGAACACATTACGAGTAATGTTTGCCTTATCTGAGCCCTCCGGCTCAATAAGCGAGACCCGAAAGTGCGCCAACACTTCCGGGCCTCTGACCACAAACGTTATTGGAGCTAACGCTATGGCTAACGTCAATAGTAACACACCCGCACGCCCTGAAAATGAGGGCCATAATCTCAATCTGAACGCTACCGCCACCCCGATGCCGCCGTCGGCGCATTCCAGAATGTTGAGCCTGCATACGCTGTGCGAAGGGCCGATCACGGCGGAAATGGATTTTTTCACGCTCGCCACGTTATGTGAAGAGACGGTCAGCGAACTGATTGAGTGTAAGTACGCGACGCTGTTTCTGGCGCTGGCCGGGAGACTGGCGCTGATGCTGGAATCCCTCGCGGCCGAGCTCGACAGACCGGTGCCGGCGCATCTGTTTGCTTCACTGACGGCCGACTCGCTCCCTTCAGAGGTGCCGTTCTGCATCGGCAGCGACGCGCAGATGCTGAGCCGCTACTGTAAAGCGCTGAACATGGCGTTGATAAGCCGCGCGCACCCGCCGGAAATGGCGGAAACGCTCACGGGGCTGCTGTTTGATCTCGTGAATCATCTGGTGGAATTTGTGAGAGAGCCCTGTTTTGTGCGCACTGAGGAGGGCTATGAAGACTGGGCCGGGCAGCACGTCATGTCGCTGAACTGACAATAAGGCCGGGGGTTCCCGGCCTTTTTTTATCTGGCGCGCCAGTACAAGGTAATAATCAGAAAGGGATTAAACACCTTTTATTCCAGGCTCGTTATGTGAAGCATCTGTATTTCTTTTATACGCTGACTGTTCATATTGATATTACAGGCCGTGGCGGCATTCCCCAGGTAATGCGTGCTCGCTGCTTCTGCCACTGCAACGCCGCAATAATCATCGCGATATTTAAGCCATTCGGCCTGGCTTCTTTTGAATAATTCAATCATCCGTTTTTTGCGGTCTTCATCGCCCATCCACCATTTAGTGTAATCAAAGTTCTCCATCTCTTTAAGCTTGTCCGCATAAGCCTTATTGAGCGCCCCGGTGGATTTCTCATCAATGTCGGCTAAGCATTCGATGTTCTCGTCGCCATATTGATCTTCGCAGGCTTTCACTTCGTCGTTTCTTATTACGTTTGCTGTCTCAGCCGCCAGCGAAGCGTAGCTGACCAGCAGCACAGAAATGATAAAAACGATTTTTTTCATTGCAGTAAATCCCTTACTTTTCGTCTTGAGCCTGAACCCTGAATATCGCCATTCTACTGTGCGTAGCCGCCTTTAACCGACATCTCTTTATAATAAAAATCTGTCATCCTGCCAGACGCGTTAGCAAGGGTAGCCAGGGTTCTTCACCGTGTCGTCTCAACCACTATCAACTGTATCTCTTTGATGCGCCGTTTATTCATATTGATGGTACAGCCTGTCCACGCTGCGCCAATAAAATGCGTTTCCTGCTCGCCGATAGTCGCTACCTCGCAGTAACTATCCCGGTAGGTCAGCCAGCCACGCTGGCTTTTGCGAAAAGCCTCAATCATCCGTTTTTTACGGTCTTCATCGCCCATCCACCATTTGGTGTAATCAACACGCTCCAGCGCTTTAAGCTTCGTCTCATACGCCTTTTTGAGTTCGGCTTCGGTTTTCTCATTGAGATCTTCCAGACACTCGCTACTGAATTCGTAATACCTATCTAAGCACTGGTCGACGGCGTTATCCGCGGTAATATCTTTCTGATCGGCAGCCATTAACGTGTGGCTGATCAAAAGCGTGGAAAAGAGGAATACGATTTTTTTCATTGCGGTAATTCCTTTACTTTTATCCTTTATCTCCGCGTTACATGCAGTCTGTAGAGGGCATAACTATCAGGGTGTTAGCCCGTACAGACTTTCAATCTCATGCTGCCGTGCATGATTCATGTCGATAACACACTGAGTCCCAATGTCGTACTGCGTGGGTGCCCATTCCCCGACAAGAGAAGCGCGCGCCGTACAGAATGCCTCTCTGGATTGCAGCCAGAGCGCCTGTGAGCGTGCAAACCTTTCCCGGAAGACGGCGCTCATCGTCACGCCTCCCAAATCGTTTAATTTAAAGGAATCGTCATAATTGTTATCGATTGTTTGATAGAGCCGTTCAATGGCCTTACTGAGCGCCTCATCAGAACGTTCTCTCGCCTGTGCTTTGCACTCTGACTGGCTTTTCCCATCTTCTGCATATTCCGGCAGAGAAAAGCAGGGAGCGAGTTCTTTACCAAACTGAAAAGAAACGGCCTGTGCGGCAGCAGGAATAAAAGGCATCGCGATGAGAAGAGCCTTTATTAACTTCATCTTTTTATCAGGCTCCGTTGGGGTAGCGTTCCTTCATAATCCTTCACCGTTTCATCTCAACCTCTGTCAACTGTATCTCTTTGATGCGCCGTTTGTTCATATTGATGTTACAGCCTACCGACGCCGCACCGAGAAAGTGAGTACCCTGGGCTGCGGTAGTCGCTACGTCGCAGTAACCGTCCCGGTAGGTCAGCCAGTCACGCTGGCTTTTGCGAAAGGCCTCAATCATCCTTTTTTTACGGTCTTCATCGCCCATCCACCATTTGGTGTAATCAACACGCTCCAGCGATTTAAGCTTCGTCTCATACGCCTTTTTGAGTTCGGCTTCGGTTTTATCGTTGAGATCTTCCAGACACTCGCTGCTGAACTCGTAATACTTATCTAAGCACTGGTCGACGGCGTTATCAGAAGTAATGTCTTTTTCATCTGCCGCCAGCGAAGCGGTAGCTATCATTAACAACGGGATTATTGCCAGGATCCTCTTCATTTTTGCAGATTCCTTATTCTTATTTGTGTTCTTTGCGCGTCGCGTCTTGAGCTTACGTCATTTCGAAGATAAGTAATGATTTCATTCCTGCTACCGCCTTTCGCTATAATTGCCACCATCTCTTTTGCGGTAACATTACCCTGAAAAATGGTGTCGATAAATGTGTCTTTAATCACGGTATCAATGCGGTTCCAGGGTAACGCATTCGGTATATTTAAATGACGGGCATGTCGGTCATAAACCCCCTTAGCATATATGACCTTTTCCTGATACGCGATTTCAAATAACCGAATTTGTTGCTGATGCGTAATCTCGCCTACCAGAGGCCCATAAAATTGAACAAACATCTCCGCTTCTCGTCCGGTCAGATAAGCGGCTTTAGAGCAAATGACAGCCTTATATTCCTCAATATCTGCGTGTCGTAGCGTAGCGAGTATTTCGCCGGCGCTGCGCTTCTTCATATCAAACCCTCGCCCAAGCGTTACACCAGACTCAAACCTGGGATGGTGGAGTATCCTCGAAAATTGCAGCAGATGTTTCGGTTGTCTGAAAGGCGCAACGGCGGTGATGTAATCCACGCCTTCACTGTCAAATGTCGTCTGGCCTTGCCGGACAATAAGGGGCCCTGCGACATGCCGTGGCCGCCAGCGGGGCGTCGTGGCTTCATGCAGGGCATGCATAAACCAGTAATCAACCGGATGAATCAGCCCGGATGGTTTCATATTCAGTAAGCGCTGATACCAGTAAATAGCTTCCTGCGTTTGCAAATCACAGCGTCCATTTACGGTAATGTATCGCCCCGTCGTTTGACTGTAACCCGCATCGGCGATGAGTTTTTGTAGTATTTTAACTTCATCCGGATTATTCGTTCCGCAGAAGCCAACCGAACCTGTGAGTCTGAATACCCTCGGGTTTGGGTAATGACGTTTTGGCATATTTTTCTCCCTGCCTGTCTGACAATCCGTTATTCCCGGGATGGTAGGCAGCGGGAGTGAACAGAAATATGATTCCTGTCATTCTTTAAAAGGGTATTATACCGTTCAGCATTCAATGCTAATGCTATTAGCGGATGCTGTTAATGGAGTCGGTTATGCAATTTATGAATGCCTTTTATATTTAAATTTTTTGATGTATTTGTTTAATAAATATTATGACGCCTCTGTAAGGTGAATAATGATGAATAAAGAAGAGGCCGAACAGGCCGTTCTTGACTGGTACAGAGAAACATGGAACGGGAAATCTTTTATTTCAGGAAAACCCTGGAAGCTGGATTTAGACACGTGCCTGACCACGGGCGAACATCCCTGGGTGGTAGAAACGGGAGAAGAGATTATGGAGGATTACTTTTCACGGTTTAATGTCGATAAAACAGGTTTCAATCTTCTTAAATACTGGCCGGTCGAGCCGGGCTGGATCCCGAACGTTTTGCTTCCCGCCTCAATGCGCGTAAAGCGCGTTGCGCCAGCGCCATTAACGCTGCGTATGCTTGCTGAATCCGCAAAGGCGGGCCACTGGCTTTATGAGTAATCATCGGGCTACAACTGATAAGGCCGGCGTCTCCCGGCCTTTGTATGTGGCGCAGGTCAGAAGAAATCATTTATGGAAGAAAGCGCGCATGATCCGAAGACGCCTGTGTATATCGGTATTGTTCTTTATGCTGGCAGGCTGTGTCACGTTGCCGCCGAGGCATACAGCCAGCGTGACAGCGGTCAGGGGAAATATCTGCATCCGCGTGCCGGCACAACAGGGCGAAAGGCTCGACTGGATGGAAATCATGGAAAGCGCCAGGCCTTCCAGCACTATTCTTCATTATGATGTTGCTCACCCGGTTTGGGTTGCCGCAGGGGAGTGTTTACCCGTTAAAGGGTTTCACTTCGTTGCAGGAAAATCTTATACAGTGCTGATTGCGACCGTTATCAACGCGAAAGAGGCGCGTCAGTACGAATCAACATTTACAACGGGGCAAGGGCTGGCTGTCATTCAGGAATAATCGAACATGCAGGCGCTATATAACACGTTGAAACAACGTGACGGCAAACCGCAGCGGCCTGGCATAGTATATAACCCGATAAGGTTTGGATGGTCTGCAACAGTGATCAGTAAATACGAAGCCCTGCGCATCGCAAAAGCCTGTGCGAAACAGTATCGCTTAAACTGGAATGAGAAAAACCTGACGGTAACGAAAGGCCGGCTTGATGAAACGCTCTGTTTTATTGTGTCGACGCTCGACGACGGTATGGCAGAAACCGGCTCGTGGATGGATTTTGTCTTTTCTACGCCGGTGCGGTTTTATATCGATGCGTTAAACGGCACGTTTTTGGGATATGAAGCAGGCAACCGCGGCGTGAACCGGGTCAGGCCTGCGTCATCTTAAGTCCAGTAGTTACGCCGCCGCCAGCAAACAGATCTTCAGCGCCACGTTATACGACGCCTCAAACGATTTCACCGGCAGAAACTCAAAGCGCGAATGGAAGTTATGCGCGCCGGTAAAGAAGTTCGGCGTTAACAGGCCTTTCGCGGAGAGCGCCGCGCCGTCGGTGCCGCCGCGCATCGGAATGGTTTTCGGCGCAATGTCGAGCGCCTCCAGCGCCTGGTAAATCAGGTCAATCGGGCGGCGGTCGTCGCCAATCGCATTGCTGATATTGCTGTAAACGTCGCTGACTGTGATGTCCACTTTCGCGGTCGGGTGCGCGGCGGCGATTTTTTCCGCCACGTCATGCAGCTGCTGTTTACGACGCTCAAAGGCCTGGAGGTCGAAATCGCGGATGCTGGCGTTCAGCGTCGCGCTGTTCTGGCTCGCCTGCATGCCGTTAAACCACACATAGCCTTCGTGCCCGGCGGTGTGCTCCGGCGTCTCCTGGCGGTCGAAGTGGCTGATAAAATCGGTCGCCATCAGCAGCGGGTTCACCAGCACGCCTTTCGAGGCCATCGGGTGCGCCGTCACGCCGGTAAAGCGGATCTCCGCCTGCGCCGCGTTGAAGTTCTCATAGACCACTTCGCCCAGCTCGCAGCAGTCAATGGTATAGGCGAAATCCACGTCAAAGCGCGCGAGATCCAGCGCCTTCGCGCCGCGCAGGCCAATCTCTTCATCCGGCACAAACGCCACCACGATATCGCCGTGGCGCATCTCAGGCGTCAGGTTCTCCAGCAGCGTCATCACCACCGTCACCGCCGCTTTGTTATCCGCGCCGAGCACACTGGTGCCGTCGCTGAAAATAATCTCTTCGTTCGGGTAAGCGGCTATCTCCGGGCGCTCCGCCACACGCAGCCAGATATCTTCTCTGGCGTTCAGGCAGAGATCTTCACCGGTAAACGTGAGGATCTGTGGATGAATCTCCGGTGACAATCCGACGTCCACAGTGTCGATATGCGTGATAAAACCGATGCGCGGCGCGCCCGGCACCGTGCCCTTTTTCACGGCGGTGACGGTCGCGTGTTCATCAATAACAACGTGCGTGAGGCCCAGTGTTTGCAGCTCATCGGCGAGGGCGCGGGCCATCTCGTGCTGGCCCGGCGTGCTGGGCAGCGTGGTGGCGGACGCATCACTCTGGCTGGTGATTGCCAGGTAGCGAAAAAAGCGGCGGGTTAATTGACTGCCGAGCGGTGATGGCATGGTGGATCCTTCTTTATTTGTGTTATCAGGTGTTTGCGTTGTGATTTTAATGTTATTGATGAAGTTACGAAGAGTCAGGCTCCTTTGGCACGAAATAAAAAACATAAAGGAATTACGATGATTAGCAAGCACACGATTCACGCGCTGGCGCTCGCCGCCCTTGCCACCAGCGCCGCGGCAGGCGCGAGCACGCTGGTGTATTGCTCTGAGGGCTCGCCGGAGAACTTCAACCCGCAGTTGTATACCTCCGGCACCAGCGTCGATGCCAGCGCCGTGCCGGTTTATAACCGCCTGGTGGATTTTAAAACCGGCACCACCGAACTCGTGCCGAGCCTGGCGGAGCGCTGGGAGGTCAGCGACGACGGTAAAACGTACACCTTCCATCTGCGCAAGGGCGTGAAATTCCAGAGCAACAAATATTTCAAACCGACGCGCGATTTCAACGCCGACGACGTCATCTTCTCGTTTATGCGCCAGAAGGATCCTAAACACCCGTACCACAACGTCTCGAACGGCAACTACTCCAACTTTGAAAGCCTGGAGTTCGGCAAGCTCATCACGGCTATCGATAAAGTGGATGACCACACCGTGCGCTTTACGCTGGCCCACCCGGAGGCGCCGTTCGTGGCGGATCTCGGCTGGTATTTCGCGTCAATTCTGTCGGCGGAATATGCCGATGCGATGCTCAAAGCCGGCACGCCGGAGCGGGTGGACATGGACCCGATCGGCACCGGGCCGTTTAAGCTCGCGCAGTATCAGAAAGATTCACGCATCCTGTTTACGGCGTTTGACCAGTACTGGCAGGGCAAAGCGAAGCTCGACCGGCTGGTGTTCAGCATCACCCCGGACGCCTCGGTGCGCTACGCCAAGCTTGAGAAAAACGAGTGCCAGGTGATGCCGTTCCCCAACCCGGCGGATCTGCCGCGCATGAAGCAAAACCCGGATCTCACGCTGATGAGCAAATCGGGGCTGAATACCGGCTTCCTCGCGTTCAATACCCAGAAACCGCCGCTCGATAACGTCAAAGTGCGCCAGGCGCTGGCGATGGCCATCAACAAGCCCGCGATCATTAACGCCGTTTTCCAGGGCACCGGAACGGCCGCGAAAAACCTCCTGCCGCCGGGCGTCTGGAGCGCGGATCAGGGGCTTAAAGATTACGACTACGCGCCGGAGCAGGCCAAAGCGCTGCTGAAAGCGGCGGGGATGCCGGATGGCTTCAGCATCGATCTCTGGGCGATGCCGGTGCAGCGGCCCTATAACCCGAACGCCAAACGCATGGCGGAGATGATCCAGGCCGACTGGGCGAAAATCGGCGTGAAGGCGCACATCGTCACCTATGAGTGGGGCGAATATTTAAAACGCGTGAAAGGCGGCGAGCACCAGGCGGCGCTGATGGGCTGGACGACCGCGACCGGCGATCCGGATAACTTCTTCGGCCCGCTCTTTACCTGCCAGTCCGCCAACGGCGGCTCGAACTCCGCGAAGTGGTGCTATGCGCCGTTCGATAAGCTTATCAGCGAGGCGAAAGCCACCAGCGATCGGCCGAAGCGTGAAGCGCTCTACCGTGAGGCGCAGCAGATGATGCACGATCAAATGCCCGCCGTGATGATCGCCCACTCGACGATCTTCGAGCCGGTCCGCAAAAACGTCACCGGTTATGAAGTCGATCCGTTCGGCAAACATATTTTTTATCAGGTGGATCTTAAGAAATAAGCCTGCGAACCCGCCTCTGCGGAGGCGGTTTTATCACGGCGACGGGCGGGGGAGATTACGCGAAAACGCCACATTCGCCACCGACTGCACTTTCCAGGCATTCCCTTCTTTGACCATGCAATCAATCACCATGTGATCCTGTTTTGCGCCAAACGCGATATAGACCTGCTCGCAGGCCGCATCGACATCGCTGGCGACGGCGGCGATCTAACGCTCCGCGCCTTCCCCCGCCACGCTGCCCACCCACGCTTTTTGCGTAACGGCGCGCCACGCCTCACCCTGGCCTTCAAAAAACGCGGTGGTTTCATGCAACAGCGCATCGGGTGACAGATGCGGCGACTGCAACAGCGCCAGCAGCCCTTCGTAGCCTGCGCAGGCGTGCCACTGGCACTGCGCCACGTAACCGATATTTTTCTCCACCCGCATATGCTGGAAAAACGGCGCCTGAAGCGCAGTGACGGCCTCGCGCTGTGACGCCGCAAGCGGCACGAAAAGGAGCAGGGCGCTGTCGGCGCCGTTCGCGGGCAGGGTAAAACGGTGCGGCGCGGGCAGCGGGCGCGGCGGCTTCGGGGTGACGAGCGGGAAGGGGAAATCGCTTAAGCGGCGCGCGAGCGCGTCGCGCAGCAGCGGGCCGCCGCCGTCGAGCGTGGCCTGCCACGCCTGCGCTCTGGGCCCGCCTGTCGCCATCAGCAGCTCGCGGGGAAGCTGCGCCAGCAACCGGCGTACCGCGATGGCCTGATCTTCCTGCGCCTGTGCGCGCGCCGCCAGCCTTCCGGCTTCGGCGCTGTAGCGATCATCCGGCTCCCACAGGTACGTCATCATCTCGGTCACCAGCATCATCATCAGCGCCTCGTCGCCGCAAAGCGCGATGCGCCAGCGCCCCTCAACAGTCCCGACGCGCAGCGCGCCGCCGCTCAGGCGCGCCCGGTCGCACAGCGGGCGCAGACGCGCGAGCAGCTCCATGCCGCGACGATCGCTGACCAGCGTGCCCGGCGCGGGCTCAAGCGTCAGCGTGATGCTCTCTGCTTCAGGCTGCCATGCCAGCGGCGCGCTGTCGCCCGGCAGCGCCACGGAAAGCGGCGGCGGAAAGTGCGGCGCGGGCGCAAAGGGTGGCGCAGGCGGCGCGTCATCCGGCGCATCCGGGAAATCGCCCGTCGTGAGCGTCAGCCCCTGGGTCGTTACCGTCGTGCCGTGCACTTCAGGAGAGAGCCACAGGCGCGTCGGGCGCTGGGCCAGGAGGGCTGCCAGCAGCGGGCGCAGCGCGTGGCCCTCCACCGGCGGCAGGCCGAACGCGCGGGCGCGCAGGTGGTCCATCGGCGCGAGCGCATTAACGTCTTCTTCGGCGAGGCAAAGCAGCGGCGAAAGCGCGTCCTCTGGCAGCGCGGCAAGCGCCGCTATCCACTGGCGCACCAGCGCCTCCAGGTGCGCCGGGTTCACGGCGTCACTGGCGAGCGCGAAAGAAAACCGCAGCCAAAGCGTGTCGTCATCGAGCGCATCGGCTTCAAGCGTGGCGTCATCGGCGAGCGTTTGCGCGCGCAGCGCGGCCATCAGCCCGCCGGGCGCTTCGCTGCGCAGGCACTGCTCCAGCAGGCGCAGCGCCGGACGCGCGTCAGCAGGCAGCAAAAAGCTCAGTTCCAGTTGCGCAAAGCCCGGCTGCGCCAGCGCGCCCGATGCGCCTGTGCAGGCATTGATGGCGAGCGGCGCGACCACCCCCGGCCGGATACGCGCGGCGGCCTCGCAGGCAAGCTTCTCCAGCGTCTCCAGCGGTTGCGGGCCGCAGAGCCACAGGTGCAGGTTCCCGGCGTGGTAGTGCCGCTCATGAAAGGCTGTCAGTGCCGCGCGCAGCCGCGCCGGATCTTCGCCGAAGGCTCTCTTATTGCCGATGCGCAGCCGCGTGAGACGCGCATCGCCCGCCATTAACGCCAGCAGCGCCGCCTCGCGCCGGGTGGCGGCGTCCTGCGCCAGCAGCCGGTATTCGGCGTCGATCACCTGCGCCTCCTGCATCAGCGCCGCTGGCGTAAAGCAGGGGGCGGCGAGCATATCTGTCAGGCGCGCAAGCCCGGGCGCGAGCGCCTGCGCAGGGACTTCAAAGAAAAACGCGGTCTGGCACAGCCGGGTGGAGGCGTTAAGCCGCCCGCCCTGGTCCGGCACCCAGCGCATCAGGCGCTCGTCATCCCGGTAGCCCTCGCTTTCGCGAAACAGCATATGCTCCAGCAGATGCGCGAGCCCCGGCCAGTCATCCGGTTCGTGCAGGCTGCCCGCGTTCACGCGCCACAGCGCCGCGGCCTGCGTGGCCTGCGGCTGGTGGATAAGCGTGATCGTGATACCGCTCTCAAGCCTGCGCGTTTGGATCATTGCGGCGTTTTGAAAATAAGCTGTGAGTTGGCGCGGTTGCGAAACCGCAGGTCGCCAATGCCCATCTGCGTGCGGTTGGCCGCCTCGCGCGCGGCGAGGATCGTGCCGTGGTGCGGCGATTTACTGCATACCGGGTCGGCATTGGCCGCATCGCCGGTCAGCATAAACGCCTGGCAGCGGCAGCCGCCGAAATCCTGCTCTTTTTCCGGGCAGGAGCGGCACGGCTCCGGCATCCAGTCGTTGCCGCGGTAGCGGTTAAACCCGAACGACTCATACCAGATATGCGACAGCGACTGCTCCAGCACCGACGGGAATTTCACCGGCAACTGGCGCGCGCTGTGGCACGGCAGCGCGGTGCCCTCCGGCGTGACGGAGAGGAAAATCGCGCCCCAGCCGCCCATGCAGCCTTTCGGGCGCTCTTCGTAATAGTCCGGCGTCACAAACAGCAGGTTAGCGAGATTGCCGGTGTCCGCCATCTTCTCGCGGTAGTGTTTCACCACCTCCTCGGCGCGCGCGATCTGCTCGCGGGTCGGCAGCAGCCCTTCGCGGTTCAGGTGCGCCCAGCCGTAAAACTGGCAGGTGGCGAGCTCCACGTCGTCCGCGTCAAGCTGAATGGCCAGTTCGATAATGCGGTCGATCTGGTCGATGTTGTGGCGGTGCAGCACGAAGTTCAGCACCATCGGGTAGCCGAGCGCTTTTACGGCTTTCGCCATCGCGAGCTTCTGGTGGAACGCTTTTTCGTTGCCCGCCAGCGCCGCGTTCAGCGTCTCGTCGCTCGCCTGGAAGCTTATCTGAATATGATCCAGCCCGGCGTCGGCGAAGGTCTGGAGTTTTTTCTCGGTAAGCCCGATGCCGGACGTGATCAGATTGGTGTAAAAGCCCATGCCGCGCGCGGCGGCGATAAGCTCCGGCAGATCTTTACGCACCAGCGGCTCGCCGCCGGAAAACCCGAGCTGCACCGCGCCCATGGCGCGCGCCTGGCGAAACACATCAATCCACTGCGCCGTCGTCAGCTCATTCTCCTGGGCTGCGAAATCGAGCGGGTTTGAGCAATACGGGCATTGCAGCGGGCAGCGGTAGGTCAGCTCCGCCAGCAGCCACAGCGGCGGGTTTACGGGTTTCGCGTCACTCACGGAAAATCACCCACTTTTGTTGATACGCGAGGCCCAGAAAGCCCAGCACGTCGTCGGTCAGCGGGGCGGCTTCCGGGAAGCGCGCTTCCAGCGTGTCGATTATCGCGCCCGCGGTCTGCTGGCCGTCCACCAGTTGCAGAATGGCGGCGGCGCTTTCGTTCAGCTTCGCCATGCCTTCCGGGTAGAGGATCACATGCGTGTTCTGCGCCTCTTCCCATTGCAGGCGATAGCCGCGGCGAAATTGCGGAATATGATGGCGTTCAGGCTGCATCAGACCAGTCTCCGTTTGTGCCACACCGCCTCGCGGGTGACGGTGTGATAAGGGGCTCTGTCCAGCGTATAGGCCAGGGTCATGGCGTCGAGCATGCTCCAGAGGATGTCGAGCTTAAACTGCAAAATCTCCAGCATTCGCTGCTGGCGCTCCATCGTGTTGCAGTACTCCAGCGCGAGCGAAAGCCCGTGCTCGACGTCGCGGCGCGCCTGGCTTAAGCGGCTGCGGAAGTAGTCATAGCCTTCCGCTTCAATCCAGGTGTAGTGCTGCGGCCAGCTGTCGAGACGCGCCTGGTGGATCTGCGGGGCGAACAGCTCGGTCAGCGAACTGCACGCGGCCTCTTCCCAGCAGGCGCGGCGGGCGAAGTTTACATAGGCGTCCACTGCGAAGCGCACGCCCGGCAGCACGCGCTCTTCAGAGAGCAGCGATTCGCGCGACAGCCCGACCGCCTCGCCAAGACGCAGCCAGGCTTCAATGCCGCCTTCGCTGCCGTCATAGCCGTCGTGGTCGAGAATGCGCTGCACCCACTGGCGGCGCACTTCCGGGTGCGGACAGTTCGCCATAATGGCGGCGTCCTTGATGGGAATGCTGGTCTGGTAATAGAACCGGTTCGCCACCCAGCCCTGGATCTGCTCGCGGGTCGCCTCGCCGTTATGCATGGCGATGTGATAAGGGTGGTGAATGTGATAGAACGCGCCTTTCGCGCGCAGCGCCGCTTCGAACTCGTCGGGCGTCAGCAGTCGTTGCTCGGTCATATAGCCTCTTATAGCGCGATTACCATCCCGTCGTGGCTCACCTCAATCCCCTGCTGGTGCAGGGACTGGCGCTCCGGGGACTCCTCGTTGAGGATCGGGTTGGTATTGTTGATATGAATGAGAATTTTGCGCTCCGCGGGCAGGCGCGCCAGTAAAGCCGCCAGCCCCTGTTCTTCCGACAGCGCCAGATGGCCCATCGCTTTGCCGGTGTTATGGCCGACGCCAGTGGCGGCAAGCTCGTTGTCGCGCCACAGCGTGCCGTCAATCAGCAGCACGTCGGCGCGCTCAAGCCACGGCAGAATGGCGTCGTCCGGCTCGCCGAGGCCCGGCGCGTAGAGCAGGCTTTTGCCGCCTTCTTCTTCGATAAACAGCGCGACGTTATGGCCCGGCAGCGGGCGGTCGCGGTACGGCGAGTAGGGCGGCGCGTTGCTCAGCAGCGGAATGGCGGTGAAAAAGACGCCAGGGCAGATCCGCACCTGAAAGCGCGACAGCGGCGCTATCGGGTGATGAACCAGCCCGCCGTTCCAGTGGGAGAGCATCGGGAAGACCGGAAAGCCGGTGCAGAGATCGTCATGCACTTCCGGCGTGCACCAGACGTGGTGCGGGCAGCCTTCACGTAAATTGAGTAATCCCGCGCTGTGGTCTATCTGGCTGTCGGTGAGAATAATCGCGCCGATGCCGGTGCCGCGCAGCACCCCGGGATTATGCAATTCGGGTGAGGCGAGAAGCTGGTGGCAAATGTCGGGCGAGACGTTGCACAGCACCCAGTTTTTCCCGTCATCGCTGACGGCGATGGAAGACTGGGTACGCATGGACGTTTTCATCGTGCCGTTACGCACGCCCTGGCAATTGGCGCAGTTGCAGTTCCACTGAGGGAAACCGCCGCCCGCCGCCGAGCCGAGAACTTTGATTTGCATGTGCAGAACCGGAAAGGAAAAGAGAAAAGGTGCCCGCGAAGCCGCGGGCACAGGCGATTAACGGTTGGAAATGTACAGGGTCACTTCCAGACCCAGGCGCAGGTCAACAAACGCAGGTTTAGTCCACTTGGTCATAGTCTTACTCCTCATATAACGGGTGATTTTTCACCACCCTGGTGAAACCGATTACCGGCGCGCTTATGTTGCGTAAATGTGATCGAGATCGCAACTTAAATGCTTATCCATTTATTGCGATTCTCCCCAGGCGAGCCTGAGCACGCGCAACCAGTTGCGCCAGGCGAGCTTTTCCAGCAGCGGCGCGTCGAACCCTGCCGCTGCCAGCGCCTGCATCAGACGCGGTAAACCGATGACGTCGCCCATCGCATCCGGCAGGCTGATGCCGTCGAAATCCGATCCGAACGCCACCCGGTCTTCACCCAGTTTAGTAATCAGATACTCAACGTGCGTAACAATTTCGGACAAGGACGTGTCGCCGTTGCGCTGCCCGTCTGCGCGCAGAAAGGCGGTGCCGAAGTTTACGCCGACCAGGCCGTCGCTTGCCTTAATGGCCGCGAGTTGCTCGTCGGTGAGGTTGCGCGGCTGCGCGCAGAGCGCGTGGGCGTTGGAGTGCGTCGCCACCAGCGGCCCGCCGCCGATGGCCGCGGTATCGAAAAACGCCTTCTGATTCATATGCGAGACATCCACCAGCACATGGCGTTCGCGACAGGCGCGGATGAGCGCTTTACCGGCAGGTGTTAACCCAACGCCGGTATCCGGCGAGCCAGGGAACGGCCCGCTGACCCCTTCGCCAAAAACGTTTGGGATGTTCCAGAACGGCCCGATACTGCGCACGCCCTGGGCGAGCAGGGCGTCGAGCGGCTCCAGTTGGGCGTCGATCGCCTGCGCGCCCTCGATATGCAGCACCAGCGCCACCACGTCATCCGCCATGCACTGCTCGATATCCGCCACCGTCCGGCAGACGCGCATTTTCCCGCCGGAGGCCTGCGCCATCGCGTGAAACAGCCCAATCTGCGCCTGCGTAATGGCGAGCGGATCGTGCATCGTTTCGGCATCCGCCAGCGGCAGATTGCGCATCTGCGCGACATACTCCGGCGGCGGCACAAACACCGCGAACAGCCCGCCGGCAAAGCCGCCCTGGCGCATGCGCGGATAATCCAGATGGCCGCCTTCGAGGCCGCTGAACACCGCCCCGACAGGCTCGGCCTCCGCGCGCAGCCACAGGCGCAGCAGCAGATCGTTATGGCCGTCAAACACGGGCGGGAAAGAAGAGTGAAGGACGTGCATCGGCGCTCCGAAGTAAAAAAATGGTTAACCTATTGTGACATGGGCGAGGGGCGACTGCTTAAACGTGGGTGCGGTTTGGTGCTTTATCGGGCCAGGTTTATAATCACCAACTGACCATATTGATGGACAAAGGAATGTATGAGATGCGCAGTCAGGTAAGACGTGTACTTATAAACATCACGGCAGTAGGCGTAGTGCTGGCGGGGGGCTGGCAGTTGTGGGATGCCCTCGCACCGACAACAATTATCCGCGCGGATAGCCATGCCGTATACATTGAACATCCACCCTTAACAACACGCGCTAAAATCGCCTGGTGGAACAAAAATAAAGATGTCCTGCAAGAGAAATATCATTTAATCGATGATCCTGAAAACGTTTCAGTAACCGTCATGTATTTCGGGGGCTATGTTGCCGCGCCGACAGGTAGTAATGACGGCTCTATAGACGACTATAATTGCTTCGATGATATTAAAAGCGATAAAAATTGTATTTATAACGATGTCGTGATGAGGGTCGGAGGAGATTATAATAATAAAGTGTTTTTTGGTGTTGATGGGAAATTCTACAGACAAACTCCTGATGGTCAACTGACGCTCCTGGAACGGTACCGTTAATGATTTTTTCCATAGGCAAAAATAAGACATTGAGCTTAGATATTGCTCAATGTCTTACTTAGAAAATAATAATCACTTGATCTGTAAAGGTTGCTGACCCGGCTCTTGTAACCAGACCTCGTCATCTATGCGGTATTCAGTGTTGCCGCTTCGGGTTTTACTGACAGACATCAGAATATTTTTATCGATGCAGTTACGAGGCGGAGCGATATCTGCGAAGCATAACCTGTCTGCTTTCCCCTCTTCCTGATACCCATTGCCTCAGGCGAAGATATAGATATCTTTATCATTCAGATGATATTTATCTGAAAGCGCTTTGCTATTTTTTATCCACCAGTCGATTTTGGCTGAAGAGGATAACGGTAAATCGTTAACCAGGATTTGTGCCGTAAAATAATTTTGGTGCACATCAATAACTTTTATTGGCTTATTGACCCAGTAAATGATTGTAGCCACAGCGGCCAGAAAAACAGGGATAAGGGCAATGAGCTTCTTTTTCATTAGGTTACCTGTGGTTAAGCCATACCGCACGGTAGTTAACGTAGTGAAAGTGCTATGGAACAAGCAGTGTCATCCATGCCGCGACAACCATTTTTTCCATAATAATTTAACCACAGTAAACAACACCAGCGCGACGATGAAATCAGCCGTTGCCATCAGAAGCCACCATAATTGCTGGGCATTCAGGAAACCAAGCCATTCTGCGCTATCAACCAGCCAGTCAGTTTCCTGTCGGGTAAGCGGGCGCCAGAAATGTACTAGGGGAATGGTGATCAGATAAAGCACAACGAAAAGGAGAATATTAACCAACAGGACAATCGCTTTCATACGCCACCACTTCAATTTCTCCATAAGTCACGATGCCTTTCCCAAGTACAACTTTATTAGTTGCCAGTAATGCATTGCGCAACACCGCAAAATCGGAAGAGTGCTGCAACGTAATACATCCCAGTGATAAACCTTGTCCACCCACAGGGTGAAGACGAAAATTACCTCTTTTGACATGGTTTATCCAGGTATAGTCATCAAGCTGGCCGTCTGCGCGGTAGAGAGCGAACCATTGAGAATGATCAGAAGGAACGCCTGAGACGCTGTTCCATGAGTCTATGATGCTTGTTCTCACTCTTGAGCCTGCGCCACCTGTAGGTCTGTCTACAATCAGATAACGGCCTGGCGGTAAAGGGCCTTTATCAGGTAGTGCGATGCATCCGCCTCGATTTCTGTATTTCGCATCTCCTGAAAAAGCCATAAATGTTCCAACGCCATACATCAGTAACGGCGAAAAATCAGCATTGTTTATTGTGAATTTACCGAAAAGCGCCACAGCAGTATTCCTTTTTCAAATCATCCATTAGCTTAAATCGTTCTCTGGTAAGACATCACAAGGGCTAACGGCGATATATTACTTTAATCCTGAGAATATGGCGGCGTAGAGTGCGAGTGCTCCCCTCTTTTAGGAATAATAATAAAGGGTTGTTGTTAGTGGGTGAATTAATATTATTGCGTCATCGTGTAATTAAATTGAGTGTTCGCTGAAGTTATTATCTTTACTATTTTGCTTACCCTGATTTATTGCGGTTTTTAGCGCTTCGGTTATTTATTGTATCCGGCACATTCCGCTTCCCTGTACTACCCTTTAGTTTTAACCTGTTGAAGGAGGCACGATGGCACAGCCGCATCTGATCGATACTCTGGAATTTGGGCCGGAAAACGCGCCTGAGTGTAAATATGAAATCTACGGCGAGGATGACAAGCAGCCGCAATACGCCACGCGGTTGGTGCGTGACGATAATGGTGAATGGCAGCCGCAGCAGGATGAGATCCGCTTTGCCGCGCAGCAGGAGCAGCAGGCCGCCAGCAGCACGATGGATTACGGCTACAGCGACGGCGCGCCGGAACTGCGCGATTTGCTGGCCGAAGCGAAAGAACACTGCGAGCGCGACTGGCAATCGCGGCAGTAACGTCAGCCCCGCTGCGCCAGCGGCGGGAATTTCCTGAAATAAAACGCGGCCTCGCGACAACACCAGCGCGTTCAATTTTCCCTCTCATTAAAAACCGCCTCCCTTTATTCCCTGCGATTCTACTTATTCCACAAAGCGTTATCTGCGCTCAATGCCGGACAGACCACGCCATCACACGTTCTGAAACGGCCATACGGTTAAGCGCCCGTGTTGACTTAATTTGTATAAAGCGTATTTTTCAGGACATGAAAACTATTCTGATTATCGCCCCGGAAGGGGGCATGCTGCTGGAAGCGACCGGCATCGCCGATATCTTCACCCGGGCCAACCAGTTGCGGCCTGCGGATGCCCCTGAGCCGCACTATCAGGTGACGCTTGCCACCACCCAGCCGCACCACGTCATCCACGGCGCCTCCGGCTTTAAGCTGCTGGCGGAGCACCGCCTGTGCGATCTCGCGCCGCACACGCCCTTTGACACCATCATGGTGACGGGCCGCGGGCTGACGGAAGAAGAGGGCGACCAGGTGACGCAGTGGCTGTCACAGGCGGCACCGTATGCCCGGCGCGTGGTCTCGGTGTGCGGCGGGGCGCTGCTACTGGCGCAGGCTGGCCTGCTGGACGGGCGGCGCGCCACCACCCACTGGCGGCTGCTCGATACGCTCGCCGCGCGCTTCCCGGCGGTGACGGTGGAGCGCGGGCCGATTTACGTGCAGGACGGCGATATCTGGACGTCGGCAGGCGTGACGTCCGGTTTTGATCTGACGCTGGCGCTGCTGGAAGAAGACGGCGGGTTTGAGCTGGCGCGTAACGTCGCGCAGGAACTGGTGATGTACCTGCGTCGCCCCGGCGGTCAGTCGCAGTTCAGCCGCTATCTGCTGACCCAGGCGAAAACGCCAGGCCCGATCCGCGATCTCCAGGGCTGGATCCTTGAGAACCTGGCGCAGGATCTCAGCGTTGAGCGGCTGGCAGAGCAGGTGGCGATGAGCCCGCGCAATTTCACCCGCGTCTTTACGCGCGAAACCGGCGTGTCGCCCGCCCGCTATGTGGAGGAGGCGCGTCTCGACGCCGCCCGCCAGCGCCTGGAGCAGGGGAGCGAAAGTATTGAGCAGGTGGCGACGCAGTGCGGTTTCGGCAACGGTATCAACCTGCGCCGCGTCTTTGAGCGCAACCTGCATCTCACGCCGTCCGACTACCGCGAACGCTTCTGCGCGCGCATGATGGCGTAAAGTGATCTAATCTCGTCATTTACGCCATATGGCCTCTGTTACACACTCTCTACAGAACGTTAACAGAGGAGCTTCATCATGGTTAAAGTAGGCATTAACGGATTTGGCCGTATCGGCCGCAACGTACTACGCGCCGCGCTGGGCAATGAGGCGTTTCAGGTGGTGGCGATTAACGACCTCACCGACAGCAAAACCCTGGCGCATCTGCTGAAACATGACTCCCTGCTCGGCACGCTGCCGGCGACCGTGGAAGCGGGCGAGGGCGAGCTGAAGCTCGACGGGCGCGCCATCCGCGTCTTCTCCGAGCGCGATCCCGGCAATATTCCATGGAGCAGCGTGGGCGTGGAAATTGTCATCGAAGCCACCGGTTTCTTTACCGATAAAGCCCAGGCCGAAGCGCATATCACCAAAGGCGGCGCGAAGCGCGTCATCATTTCGGCCCCGGCGAAAAACGACGACCTGACCATCGTAATGGGCGTTAACCATGAGCAGTACGATCCGGCGCTCCACCGCGTGGTCAGCAACGGCAGTTGCACCACCAACGGTCTCGCGCCCGCAGCCCAGGTGCTGCATCAGCAGTTCGGCATTCAGCACGGCCTGATGAACACCACCCACGCTTACACCAATAGCCAGGCGCTTCACGACCAGCCGGAGAAAGATCTGCGCGGCGCGCGCGCGGCGGCGCTCTCCATCGTGCCGTACTCCAGCGGGGCGGCGAAGGCGATCGGCAAAGTCATTCCTGAACTCGACGGGCGCATGACCGGCTACTCGCTGCGCGTACCGGTGCCGGTGGTGTCGATTGTCGATCTCACCGTCACGCTCGCCCGCGATGTCACCGTGGAAGAGGTCAACGCCGCGTTTCTGAAGGCGTCCCAGGAAGGGCCGCTGCAAGGCATTCTCGGCTACAGCGATGAACCGCTGGTCTCCAGCGACTACCGCGGCGACCCGCGTTCTTCCATTATCGACGGTCTCTCAACGCTGGTGATTGGCGGCAACATGGTCAAAATTCTCGCCTGGTATGATAACGAATGGGGCTTTTCAAACCGGCTGGTGGATCTGGCGCTGTTAATGGCGCGCCGCGGCCTGTAACGCGCAGTAGCTGATAAAAAGGATGGCTCTGAGCCATCCTTTTTTACTATGCGCGCGGCCCGTCCGGGATACGGGCAATCACCTTGATTTCAAAGTCAAAACCCGCCAGCCAGTTGACGCCGACCGCGGTCCAGTTCGGGTACGGCGGCGCCGGGAAAATAGCCTGTTTAACCGCCATAATGGCCGGGAACTGGCGCTCGGGATCGGTATGAAACGTGGTGACATCCACCAGATCGTCAAAGGTACAACCGGCGGCGGCGAGCGTCGCGCGCAGGTTCTCAAACGCAAGCCGCACCTGCGCTTCGAAATCCGGCTCCGGCGTGCCGTCGGCGCGGCTGCCGACCTGGCCTGAAACAAACAGCAGATCGCCGCTGCGAATGGCGGCGGAATAACCGTGTTCTTCATACAACGCATGACGGTTAGCGGGGAAAACGGGTTCACGAGAGGTCATAGGGTGTCCTGTTAACGTTGGGCAAGAAGCCGGGTGCGCCTTGCCGGGAATTGATTTAATATACGCGGCGTATGTGAATAATCATTACACATACGTAGCGTATGTCAATTGAAATACGTCGCGTATGTGAAAAGGAGATCCTATGGCCGCAAAACGGCGCATCGACACCATGGAAGAAAACCGCGCGAAGCTCATCGCGGCGGCGAGAAAGGCGTTCGCTGAGAAAGGGTTTGCGGCGGCGTCAATGGATGAACTCACCGCCAGCGTCGGGCTGACGCGCGGCGCGCTGTACCATAATTTCGGCGATAAAAAAGGGCTGCTCGCCGCCGTGGTCGCGCAGGTGGATGGCGAGATGGCGCAGCGCGCGAAAGCGGCCGCCGCAGGCGTGGAAGATCCGTGGGAAACGCTGATCGCCGAAGGCGTGGCGTATATTCAGATGGCGCTGGATGAAGAGGTGCGGCGCATCGTGCTGCTGGATGGCCCGGCGTTTCTCGGCGATCCGGCGCAGTGGCCGAGCCAGAATAGCTGCCTCGACGCCACGCGCGAGACCGTTATCAGCATGATGGCGAGCGGGATAATCAAACCGGTGGACGCCGACGCCGCCGCGCGGCTGCTGAACGGCGCGGCGCTCAATGCCGCGCTGTGGGTGGCCGCAAGCCCGGAGCCGGAAGAAGCGCTGCCGAAAATGATCGAGGTGTTTACGCTGCTGGCGGGCGGTCTTCGGGCCTGAGTATGAAAAAAGGATGGCCTGGCGCCATCCTTGTATTGTCAGCGAAACCGAAAGAATGGATGTATCGTTACGTCCGCTATTATTAGCCCCGCAGCTCGTGCGGAGCTATAGCGTTTCTACATCGGTTTAATTGAGCATGTTGCTATAAACGTTGGCATATATTTATCAATAAGAAAACGTGGCGCAGGCTGAAAAGCCTCATCGAAACCCGTCAATATCAAACCGGCTTCCAGCTGGCCGCTAATTTGTTCCGCTAACGTATGGCCAAAAACAAAGGCCTCGTTCATGGCTAACTTTTTTTCAATTTCCTCTGCGCTCAGATCCGTTATATCAGCATAAGGTAAAATGAAAGCTGGCTTCATCAAACCACTCTGGGCTAAATCAGGTGAACGGTCAAAAACAAAGACTACCGGATTATAAAAGCCGCTGAGTAACTTCCCGCCTTTGCGTAGGACGCGGAAACATTCGGCCCAAACTTTACGTATGTTCGGTATATACAGATTAGAGATGGGATGGAAAATCAGGTCGAATGACTTATCCTCAAAGGCTGATAAATCCTGCATATCGCCCAATACTGTTTTTAAGGTCAGGTTGTCGCGTTTCGCAACCCTCTCATCTAAGGCCAGTTGTTCTGTCGAAGCATCAAGTACAACCACCTCCGCGCCGGCAGCTGCCAGCACGGGAGCCTGCTGCCCACCAGCAGCGGCCAGACACAGAACACGCATACCTTGCACGTCGTCAAGCCATCCAGCCGGGAGTTCAGAAGGTATAAGTTGCACCCGCCACTGGCCTTTTCGGGCAGCCTGGATGATTTCCGTTGTCACGGGACGCGACCAGTCACCATTTTCGCGCGCCATGCGATCCCATACGGCCTGATTGTGATGGTAAATATTATTGAGGGAAAAAGAATTCGACATCATTATCTGTCCTGAGCAAGTTAAAACAATGCCCGACAGTAAAGCACAAAAATTTTTGCTATCTGCTGCCATTAACATTAGCGGCAAGCAGACAAGTGGCATGAACGACAATGCGCATTTACTCCCGGCAAACCAGTAAGTGTTCATAGCACATTAGTTGTTCATTTCAGGAAAACCTCAACAGGCAGGAAGATTATATGAATATGCTCCTGAAATATAATTCCACAAAGCTGTTCATACAAGTCTGATTTTTAAATTAGAGTTATCTGTCGCTATTAACCGGCTCCCTGTTAACTCATACGCGGCAATGTAAGCAAAATTTCAGTGTGGAGTGAAAATTGCGGGCCTCCGCTCCTCGCTCATACCAACCCCCCTGTATCCCCCTTCTCTTCAAACAAATCGGTTTCAGTTTCCTGATTAACGTGCAGGCTAAAAAGCCCATCTTTTTGCGTTCTGCGCATCCCGGTCCAGACTGAAAGCTGGGCCGCGCCGCCCTTCGGGCCTGAAGCTGCGCGGCAATCTGCTGATAAAAAGAGGGGCCGCTATGTCTGAAGAACGAATGATCAACACCACTATCGTTATCACCGGGGCGTCGAGCGGTTTTGGCCGCGGGGCCGCGCTGGCGCTCGCTAAACGCGGCGCGAACGTCGTGCTGGCGGCGCGTCGGGGCGAGGCGCTGGAGGCGCTGGCGCAGGAGATTAACGCTGACAACGGCCACGCGCTGGCGGTGGAAACAGACGTCAGCCAGCCGGATCAGGTGGAGCGCCTGGCGCAGGCGGCGATCGCGCGCTTCGGGCCGATTAACGTCTGGATCAATAACGTCGGCGTCGGGGCGCTCGGCTGGTTCTGGGAGATCCCGGTCGCCGATCATGAGCGGCTGGTGGATGTGAATCTGAAAGGCGTGATTTACGGCGCGCACGTAGCGATGAAGCATTTTATCGCCCAGGGCTTCGGCGTGCTGATTAACACCGGCTCGGTGGACAGCGAAGTGCCGCTGGCGTTTCAGTCGAGCTACGCCGCCACCAAAGCCGCCGTGCTGAGCCTCGGACGCACCATTAACGAGGAGCTGCGGCTTAACGATTACCACGACATCAAAGTAGCGACCATCATGCCGTGGGCGGTGGATACGCCGTGGTGGACGCACGCCGCCAACTATACCGGCCACGCGCCGCGCATGGCCGCGATGGATTCGCCGGAGAAGGTGATCGACGCGATGGTCAAAGCCTGTTTCAAACCGCAAGAGGAGATCCCGGTGGGCTGGAAGGCGCGATCGTCGAATTTATCGCACCATCTGTTCCCGGATATGACGGAAAAACTCTCCGCTAACGTGATTAACCGCTCGGTGGAAAAAGCGCAGCCGCTGGCCCCGACGACCGGCGCTATCTATACGCCGATGGCGGACACCACCACCATTGACGGCGGCATTCGCGCGCGAATGAAGCAGGAAGATAAAGCGCGCTGAGGCTCAGCACTCGCGCAGGGCTTTTACCAGGCGCGCCATTTCATCGAGCAGCCGTTCGCGAGAGGCGTTGCGGTCGCCCAGCGGCGCGGTGGAGCGGCGCTCGATAAAGCGGGTCGGCAGCAGGGTAGAGCCGCTCTCGCCGTGGCCCGCGAGGCGCGCCACCATGCGGCTCACCGCCTGCGCGCCCAGCCGGTTGAAATCCTGCTCGACGGTGGTAAGCGGCGGAATGAAATAGGCGCTGTCCGGCGTGTCGTCATAGCCAATCACCGAGACATCCTGCGGCACGCGCAGGCCCAGCTCATCCAGCGCGCTCATGGCGCCGAACGCCATCTGATCGTTCGCCACCACCAGCGCCGTGATATCGCGCCGGGTGCGGAACAGGCTCAGCGTCTGCCGCCAGGCGTCTTTCGAACTCCAGTCGCCGTGTAAAACCGCGCACGGGGTAAGCCCGTGCGCGCTAAGCACGTCCTGCCAGCAGGCGAGACGCATACCGGACGCCACCGAGTGTTCCGGCCCCGCGAGCAACGCGATGCGCTGATGCCCGCCGTTTAGCAGAAACTCCACGCTCTGGCGCGAGCCGTCGCGCGGGTCAAAGCTTACGTGAAAGACGTCGCTGTCGGCGGGCACATCGAGAAACAGGCACAGCAGATCGCTGTTGTCGTTAACGATGCTTGCGGCCGCCTCCGCCCCGAGCGGCAGGTTGATAATGACGCCATCCACTTTCTGCGCGCGCATTTCATTGAGCGAGCGTTGTAGCTCTTCCAGCGTGCCGGTTTCCAGCGTGGCGATCACCACGCTGTAGTCCGCCCGCGCGGCGTGGCTTTTAATGGCGGCGGCAATCTGCGAGGGCGCATGCAGCGCCAGAGAAACGGTGATAAACCCGAGCGTGCGGGTGGCTTTACCGGCCAGCAGTTGCGCGCTGCGATTTGGCACAAACTGTAGAGCGTCCATCGCGTCCAGCACCCGCTGGCGCGTCGCGGGCGAAACCATCTCCGGCTTATTAAGCACGCGCGACACCGTCTGGTGCGACACCCCGGCTTTCTGCGCCACGTCATCCAGCGTGCTGAGTCGTTTTTTCATCGCCATTCCTCTGCTCTGTGTGGCCTGAATCATCGGCGATGGCGCGCGATAAAGTCAATTTCTGGTGCGAAATGTCGCGCGCTAACATCACTGCTGTGACGCAGATCGCAATTCACGATCCTGCCTGCGTCATGATGTGATCCAGGATCGCATTCTGCAATGCCGCCATTCGCGATCTGTCCGGTTTCCCGCCATGCTGATCCTTTATGTTAGCGCACGACATTTTATTGTTTCCAGGGAACTATCATGACAGAAAACCCCACCACGACCGCTTTTAACGAACTCCAGACGCGCCCGCTGGCGACGATCCTCGCCCGCAACGACTGGCAAAACCCGGCGATCACCAGCGTTAACCGTCTGCCGTCCCACACGCCGCTGCACGGCTGGCGCGACGCCGACTGCGCGCGTCGTGGCGAGCCGTCCGACGCTGTGCTGTCGCTCGACGGCGAATGGCAGTTCAGCTTTTTCACCAGCCCTCATCAGGTGCCTGAAGTCTGGCTGGCGGCGGATCTCAGCGACGCCCGCGCCACGCCGGTGCCCTCAAACTGGCAGATGGAAGGCTACGACACGCCGATCTACACCAACGTGCGCTACCCGATCCCGGTGAACCCGCCGTTTGTGCCGGACGACAACCCGACCGGCTGCTATTCGCGCGATATCGAGGTGCCGCAGGCGTGGCTGGAGGCGGGCCGCACGCGCATTGTCTTCGGCGGCGTGAATTCGGCGTTTTATCTCTGGTGTAACGGGCAGTGGGTGGGGTACTCGCAGGACAGCCGCCTGCCGGCGGAATTCGATCTTACCGGCGTGCTGCACGCGGGCCGCAACCGCCTGTGCGTGCTGGTGCTGCGCTGGTCGGACGGCACTTATCTGGAAGATCAGGATATGTGGCGCATGAGTGGGATTTTCCGCCCGGTCAGCCTGCTGCATCTCCCGGAGCAGGCGCTGGCCGATGTGCGCGTGCATACCGAGCTTGCGCCGTCGCTGCGTCACGCCACGCTGTTCAGCGACGTGGAAGTGACGCCCGCCGCGCGCGGGCTCAGCGTCAGTCTGGCGCTGTGGCGCGGCGAACACGAAATCGCGAGCCAGACGCTGCCGCTTGGCTCGGCCCCGATTGATGAGCGTGGCAACTACGCCGAACGCGTCACGCTCTCGCTCGACGTTGATAATCCGCTGCTGTGGAGCGCCGAAACGCCGCACCTGTATCGCGCGGTGGTGACGCTGCTGGACGCCGACGGCATGCCGCTGGTCTCTGAGGCGCACGACGTCGGCTTTCGTCGCGTGGAAATCAGCAACGGCCTGCTGACGCTTAACGGCCAGCCGCTACTGATCCGCGGCGTTAACCGTCACGAGCATCACCCGGAAAAAGGCCAGGCGGTGGACGAGGCGGCGATGGTGCAGGATATCCTGCTGATGAAGCAGAACAACTTTAACGCCGTGCGCTGTTCGCACTACCCCAACCAGCCGCGCTGGTATGAGCTGTGCAGCCGCTACGGACTGTACGTGGTGGATGAAGCCAACATTGAAACCCACGGCATGGAGCCGATGAGCCGTCTTTCGGACGATCCGGTGTGGCTGGGCGCCTACAGCGAGCGCGTCACGCGCATGGTGAAATGCAACCGCAACCACCCGAGCATTATTATCTGGTCGCTCGGCAATGAGTCGGGCAACGGCGCGACCCACACCGCGCTCTATAACTGGATCAAGCATCAGGACCCGACGCGCCCGGTGCAGTATGAAGGCGGCGGGGCGGATACCCGCGCGACCGACATTATCTGCCCGATGTACGCGCGCGTGGAGACCGACCAGCTGATTCCTGCGGTGCCGAAATGGTCGATTAAAAAGTGGATTTCAATGCCCGGCGAAACCCGCCCGCTGATCCTCTGCGAATACGCGCACGCGATGGGCAACAGCCTGGGGAATTTCGCCGACTACTGGGCCGCGTTCCGCCAGTATCCGCGCCTGCAGGGCGGTTTTATCTGGGACTGGGCCGACCAGGCCATTACGCGCGTCGAGCCTGACGGCAGCCGCTGGTGGGCCTACGGCGGCGATTTCGGCGACACGCCGAACGACCGCCAGTTCTGCATGAACGGGCTGGTCTTCCCGGACCGCACGCCGCACCCGGCGCTCTTTGAGGCGAAGCATCAGCAGCAGTTCTTCCAGTTCCGTCTGGTGAGCGAAAACCCGCTGCAAATCGAGGCGACCAGCGAATACCTGTTCCGCGAGAGCGACAACGAGCGCCTGCTGTGGAGCATCGAGGTGCGGGGCGAGACGCGCCTGAGCGGGGAACTGGCGCTGGAGCTCGGCCCGCAGGCGTCCCGCGTGCTGACGCTCAGCGACACGGGCTTTAGCGCCCGCGCGGGCGACGAGGACGTCTGGCTGCACGTGCGCGTCGAACAGCCGCAGGCGACGCCGTGGTCGCCCGAAGGGCATCTCAGCGCCTGGGCGCAGTGGCCGCTCGCCGCGCCGCTCGCGCTGCCGGAGCCGGTTGTGGCAGGCGACGCGCCGCAGCTTGAGATCACCGACGCGGAGTTTGTCATTCGCCACGGGCGTCAGACCTGGCATGTGAGCCGCGCCAGCGGCCAGCTGACGCAGTGGAGCGACGACGGCGTGGATCAGATGCTGACGCCGCTTGCCGATCAGTTCATCCGCGCGCCGATCGATAACGATATCGGCGTCAGCGAAGTGGAACGCATCGATCCGAACGCCTGGGTGGAGCGCTGGAAAGCCGCCGGGCTGTATGAGACCGAACACCGCTGCCTGGCCTGCGACGCGCAGACCACCCGCGACGGCGTGGAGATCGTCGCGCAGCACGCGTACTTTGCGAAAGGCGTGGCGGACGGCCCGGCTATTCTCAGCCGCTGGCGCATGGTGGTGGATAACCAGGGCGCGCTGCGCTGCGATATCGACATCGCGCGCAGCGCCGCGCTGCCGCCGTTGCCGCGCGCGGGCGTGGTCTGCCAGTTACGCGGCGGCGAAGAGACGGCAAGCTGGCTCGGCCTCGGCCCGCATGAGAACTACCCGGACCGCCTGAGCAGCGCGTGCTTCTCGCGCTGGACGCTGCCGCTTTCAGAGCTCACCACGCCGTATATCTTCCCTGGCGAAAACGGCCTGCGCTGCAACACCCGCGAGCTTACCTGGAACGGCTGGCAGGCTGAAGGCGAGTTTCATTTCTCGCTAAGCCCTTACGGAACGCGTCAGCTGATGGAAACCAGCCACTGGCATAAATTGCAGCCGGAGGCGGGCATCTGGCTGTCGATTGACGGCTTCCATATGGGCGTCGGCGGCGATGACTCCTGGACACCGAGCGTGCACCCGGAATATCTGCTGACCGCGCGGGAATACCGCTACCGCTTTACCCTGCGCAGACGGCAAGGCTGACAGGGCGCGACCGCCGGGGCGCGCCCCGGCGTTAACAACAAAAACAACCTCCACACAGAAGGTGAAAGATGAATAAGCCTGCCCTGACCCCGGTTGAAAAACAGAACTTCATATTCTTTTTGCTGTTCTTCTTTTTCTACTACTTCATTATGTCGGCCTACTTTCCGTTTTTCCCTGTGTGGCTGGCGGATGTCGCGCATCTCAGTAAAACGGATACCGGCATTGTCTTCTCATGTATTTCGCTGTTCGCGATTATCTTCCAGCCGGTGTTTGGCCTGGTCTCCGATAAACTCGGGCTGCGCAAGCATCTGCTGTGGACGATAACCGGCCTACTGGTGCTGTTCGCGCCGTTTTTTATCTTTGTGCTCAAGCCGCTGCTGGCGTTTAACATCTGGGTCGGGGCATTTGTCGGCGGCTGCTATCTCGGCATTGTCTTCTCAAGCGGCTCCGGCGCGGTGGAGGCGTACATTGAGCGCGTCAGCCGCGCCAATAACTTTGAATATGGCAAGGTGCGCGTCTCCGGCTGCGTGGGCTGGGCGCTGTGCGCCTCGATGACCGGTATGCTGTTTGGCGTGAACCCCAATATCATCTTCTGGGTAGCGTCGGCGTGCGCGCTGATCCTGGCGGGCGTGCTCTGGTTTTCGCGCCCGGCGGGGGAGAGCGGCAATCTGATCTCCGGCACGAAGGAGACCAGCCAGGCGTTCTCAATGAAGCTCGTCAGCGAGCTGTTCAGAATGCGCAGCTTCTGGGCGTTTATCATCTACGTGGTGGGCGTGGCGAGCGTGTATGACGTCTTTGACCAGCAGTTCGCCAACTTCTTTAAAGGCTTTTTCTCAAGCCCCGAGCGCGGCACCCAGATTTTCGGCTTCGTCACCACCGGCGGCGAGCTGCTTAACGCCACCGTGATGTTCTTCACGCCGTTTATCATCAACCGTATCGGCAGCAAAAACGCGCTGCTGATCGCGGGCGCGATCATGTCGATGCGCATTATCGGCTCGTCATTCGCCACCGCCGACTGGCAGGTGATCATCCTTAAAACGCTGCATATGTTTGAGCTGCCGTTCCTGCTGGTGGGCACGTTTAAATACATTTCCGCGGTCTTCGATCCACGCCTTTCCGCCACGCTGTTTCTGGTGGGCTTTAACCTCTCCAAACAGCTCTCCGGCGTCGTGCTCTCCACCTGGGCGGGCCGGATGTATGACACCGTGGGCTTCCAGCAGACCTATCTGGTGCTCGGCCTGATTACGCTTGGCTTTACCGTTATCTCGTTCTTCACGCTCCAGGGCCGCCCGCGCCCGGCGCCTGAGACATCGCCCGATTCTTCGCTGGCCTGACGGCCACACCGTTTCCGGGGGAGCGCGGCTCCCCCAAATCCTTCATGATGAATAAATTGCATGGTATTGATGCGACAAATCTGTCCATTAAGGGAAGAGTGCCGGGCCGCTTTCTTATACACTATGTGCCGCTATGGTAATCCGCCCGTTCCGACGCGGCCCCCAGAAAGCCAATGGTGAGGCTTCTGCCGCGCAAAAAAGAGTGAGACAGATGGAAATCAAACACAAAAAAAACCGTTCGCTTTACATTCCCTACGCCGGCCCCGTTCTGCTGGAGTTTCCGCTGCTGAACAAGGGCAGCGCCTTCAGCATGGAAGAGCGCAGCAATTTCAACCTGCTGGGGCTGTTGCCGGAAGTGGTGGAAACCATTGAAGAGCAGGCGGAGCGCGCGTGGCGACAGTTTGAAGATTTCAAAACGGATATTGATAAACACATTTACCTGCGCAACATCCAGGACACCAACGAAACCCTGTTCTATCGCCTGCTGGAAAACCATCTTGAGGTGATGATGCCCATCATCTACACCCCGACGGTGGGCTCGGCCTGCGAACGTTTTTCCGAGATCTACCGCCGCGCCCGCGGGGTGTTCATCTCCTGGCCGAACCGCCACAACATGGACGACATCCTGCAGAACGTGCCTATCCATAACATCAAAGTGATCGTGGTGACGGACGGCGAGCGTATTCTCGGCCTCGGCGACCAGGGCATCGGCGGCATGGGGATTCCTATCGGCAAGCTCTCGCTCTACACCGCCTGCGGCGGCATCAGCCCGGCGTATACGCTGCCTATCGTGCTGGATGTCGGCACCAACAATCAGCAACTGCTGAACGATCCGCTCTATATGGGCTGGCGTCACCCGCGTATCACCGATGACGAGTATTACGCGTTCGTCGATGACTTTATCCAGGCGGTGAAACAGCGCTGGCCGAACGTGCTGTTGCAGTTTGAAGATTTCGCGCAGAAAAACGCGATGCCGTTGCTTGAGCGCTATCGCGACGAGATCTGCTGCTTTAACGATGATATTCAGGGCACCGCGGCGGTGACGCTCGGCACGCTGATTGCCGCGAGCCGCGCGGCGGGCAGCCAGCTCAGCGAGCAGAAAATCGTCTTCCTCGGCGCAGGCTCCGCCGGGTGCGGCATCGCCGAGCAGATCATCGCGTGGATGCGTACCGAAGGCGGCTTAAGCGACGAGCAGGCGCGCGCCCGCGTGTTTATGGTCGACCGTTTCGGCCTGCTGACCGACAACATGCCAAACCTGCTGTCATTCCAGTCGAAGCTGGTGCAAAAACGCGACAGCCTTCAGGGCTGGGATACGCAGAGCGATTCGATCTCGCTGCTGGATGTGGTGCGCAACGCCAAACCGGACATTCTCATCGGCGTCTCCGGCCAGACCGGGCTTTTCACCGAAGAGATCATCCGCGAGATGCACAAGCACTGCGCGCGCCCGATTGTCATGCCGCTCTCTAACCCGACCTCACGCGTCGAGGCGACGCCGCACGACATCCTGAACTGGACCGACGGCGCGGCGCTGGTGGCGACGGGCAGCCCGTTCCAGCCGGTGACGGTGAAAGAGAAAACGTACCCGATTGCGCAGTGCAACAACGCCTATATCTTCCCCGGCATCGGGCTTGGGATTATTTCGTCCGGCGCGCTGCGCGTGACCGATGAGATGATGATGGCGGCGAGCGAAGCGCTGGCCTCGCATTCGCCGCTGGTCAATACCGGCAGCGGTCTGGTGCTGCCGCCGCTGACGGATATTCAGGCGGTGTCGAAGGATATCGCGTTTGCGGTAGGCAAAATGGCGCAGCAGCAGGGTGTGGCGGTGAAAACCTCCGCCGAGGCGCTGTTACAGGCCATTGAAGATAACTTCTGGCTGCCGGAATACCGCAGCTACCGCCGCACCTCTATCTGATGCGGCTTCACGCTGGCGCGCCTGCGCCAGCGTCTCTTCCCGTTGTTTGTTTCATCTGCCCCAGCGCGCCCACAGCGCTCTGCCCGCCACGGTCGTTATCAGCGAACAGATAACCGACACCACCGCCAGCTCAATAAAATAGGCGTTAAAGTCATCAAGGAAAGGCACCACGTTCACCACGGCGGCGACGTCGCGTAACTCGGCGGTGTGCAGCAGCGCGAACAGCACCGGCGGGATATTCAGGAAGAAAAAAATAAACAGCAGACAAAAGATAATGGATTCAAGGGTGTTGGCCGGGGTGACTCTCATTGACGCGCTCGGTTCTGAATAAAGGACAACCCCGACGACACCTGTCGCCGCGGGGTCTGGCCTCGCATCATACCTGAAACCGCGCCCCGACCACAGGTGATTTTATCGCCGGTTTTCGGGCGCGCTTAGCCCTCAGGCCACGTTTTCTTGCACCAGCGCGATGCTGTTGACTATCTCGCGCTCAATATCCGCTTCGCGCCATGACGCCATGGCGGAGGAGAACGGCTCGAACGCGTAGATGCCCTGATAGCCGCGCGCTTCCAGCGCCTTGATCTGCTCTACGGTCTTCAGCCTGTCGTCCGGCATCAGCATCAGGCGCTGATCGTCGGTCAGCGTCTCAAGCGGGCGCGGATCGTTAACGCCGGAGAGATGCACCAGCCCAATCATCGAGACATCCACCCGGGAAAACGCCTGCGCCGCCTGCGGATAGAGCGCATGGTGGAAGGTGTCGATCAGTAGCTTAAACGGCACATTCGCGTCGCGGATAAGCGTCTGCGCTTCGGCCGCCGAGCGCAGCGAACTTTGCGGAAAACCGAGCGGCTCCACCAGCCCCTGAATGCCGTAATGGGCAAAAAGCGGGGCGAGATCATGTAACGCCGCCAGGGTTTCCGCCGGCCCGACAGGCGTGCCGTCGTTTAACGGACAGAGCACCAGCCCCGCCGCGCCCACCGCCTGCGCGTCTTTCAGCAGCGATTCGGTCAGCTCGCGCACCGCGGGCGTGCGCTGGTTAAACGGGTAGACGGCGTTAATAGTGACAATGTCGATGTCGTAACGCGCCGCCAGCTCGCGCACCTGTACTGCGCTCAAATCGTCGGTGACCTTGCCGCCGGGCATATCGTTACGCAGCTCGACCTTATTCAGCCCAAGCCGGTTCACCAGTTTAAAAAACGCGGGGATATCCAGCCCCGGGGCGATTTTGCGGTTAACGCAGAAGCGGTGCAGTGCAATGGTCATCGTACTCTCCTGAAAGCAACAGAATGAAAGACTGGCCTGCCTGTAATCAAAACATTTATTTCATATTTCGCAATATTCGAAATTCTGCTTCTTTGATCGGCTTCGCAAAAAAGAAGGTGCAGCCGTCGGTTTTGCCGGGCAGGAGCCGCTTATCCCGCTAATTTTCAGGGGTTAAAGGCAGGCAATGGTCAGGTCAGAAATGCGATGCTGTAGAAAATGCGACGATGGTCACCAAAAGTAAATTTCATTTATATTTTTATTGAAATATTCATTTCATTTAGCCAGGATGAGGACAGACGTTTTTACGCGAGCCGCCACGGCTCCCGCATTGACCCCCTCCAGACGACGAGGCTAAGCATGAATATCACAGGAAACTTTATCGGCGGGAAAATCTGTAACAGCAGCAGCGGCCAGACGGTGCCGGTCTTCGATCCGGCCACGGGCAAACCGGTGCGCGAGGTCACGCAATCCACGGCCCAGGAGGTCTCGGCGGCGATCCAGGTCGCCCATGAGGCGTTCCACGGCTGGGCCAATACCACGCCGCTGCGCCGCGCCAGGGTGCTGTTTCATTTCAAAATGCTGCTTGAGAAACATGCCGACGAGCTGGCGGCGATTATCGTCAGCGAGCACGGCAAGGTCTGGTCAGACGCCATGGGCGAGCTGACGCGCGGCATGGAAGTGGTGGAGTTCGCCTGCGGCATTCCGCACCTGATTAAAGGGGAATACTCCTCTGATGTCGGTACCCGCGTCGACAGCTACTCGCTGATGCAGCCGCTCGGCGTGGTGGCGGGGATCACGCCGTTTAACTTCCCGGCGATGGTGCCGATGTGGATGTTCCCGATAGCGCTCGCCTGCGGCAACAGCTTTGTGCTGAAACCGCCCGCGCTGGCGCCGACCGCCGCGGTGCGTCTCGCTGAGCTGCTGTCAGAAGCCGGGCTGCCGGATGGCGTGTTCAACGTGGTGCATTGCAGTAATGAAGACGCCGAACAGCTCTACACCGATCCGCGCATCGCGGCGGTCAGCTTTGTCGGCTCGTCCGGCGTGGCGGAGCATATCTACAAAACCGCCAGCGCTTACGGTAAACGCGTGCAGGCGTTCGGCGCGGCGAAAAACCACGCCATTGTCATGCCGGATGCCGATCTCGACGCCACGGTAAACGCCATTATGGGCGGCGCGTTTGGTTCTGCTGGCGAGCGCTGCATGGCGCTGCCGATTGTGGTCGCGGTGGGCGACGAAACGGCGGATAAACTGATTGCGCGCCTCACGCCGCTGGTGGAAGCGCTGAAAGTCGGGCCGGGCTGTATGCGCGGGCCGGAAGAGAACGAAATGGGGCCGGTGGTTTCCGACGCCCACCAGAAAAAAGTGCTGGGCTATATTGAAAAGGGCGTCAGCGAAGGCGCGAAACTGGTGGTCGACGGCCGTAAATTCCGTCTGCCAGGCTATGAAGCGGGCTACTACGTCGGCGGCACGCTGTTTGATAACGTAACGCCGGAGATGGTCATCTGGCGCGAAGAGATTTTCGGGCCGGTGCTCGGCATCGTCCGCGCGCCGGATTACGAGCGCGCGCTGGCGCTGATCAACAGCCATGAGTTTGGCAACGGCAGCGCGATTTTCACCAGCAACGGCCATACGGCGCGCGAATTCGTGCATGACGTTCAGGCGGGGATGGTGGGCGTCAACGTCCCGGTGCCGGTGCCGATGGCGTTTCACAGCTTTGGCGGCTGGAAGCGTTCGGTGTTCGGCGCGCTGAATGTGCACGGGCCGGACGGCGTGCGGTTCTATACCCGTATGAAAACCGCCACGGTGCGCTGGCCGCAGGGGCAGCAGACCGTCTCTGAATTCAGTATGCCGACGCTCGGTTAAGTTTTTCCAGGAGGAGCCATGTCGTTACTTGCAAAGGCGCAGCGCGACGCGCGCCAGATACAGCACATCACCCCGGAAAGCGCCGGCTGGCGCTATATCGGCTTTGATGTCTGGATGTTGAAACCGGGCGAAACGGTCACGCTTGAGAGCGGCGACCGGGAGCTGTGCCTGGTGCTGGTGGCGGGGCTCGCCTCGGTGAAAACCCGTAACGCGGAGTTTCCAGGCCTCGGCGGGCGGGTGTCGCCGTTTGAGCGCACGCCGCCGTGGTCGGTCTACGTGCCGCCGCAGGAGCGCGTCGAAGTGACCGCCGATTCGGATCTGGAGCTTGCCGTGTGCAGCGCGCCGGGCAAGGGCACGCGGCCTGCAAGGGTGATTTCGCCTGAAGAGGTGGGCGTTGAGCATCGCGGTAAAGGGCGTAACCAGCGGCTGGTGCATAACATCCTGCCGGACAGCGGCGAGGCGGACTGTCTGCTGGTGGTGGAGGTCTATACCGAAGAGGGCGCCACCAGCTCCTGGCCCGCGCACAAGCACGACACCCCGGTGCCGGGCAAAGAGACGCAGCTTGAAGAGACCTACTACCACCGTTTCGACCCGCCGCAGGGGTTCGCCTTTCAGCGGGTCTATACCGACGACCGTAGCCTGGACGTCTGCATGGCGCCTTACAATCACGATGTGGTCATGGTGCCGCGCGGCTATCATCCGGTGGCGGCGATCGCGGGCTATGACAGCTATTACCTGAACGTGATGGCCGGGCCGGAACGCCAGTGGCTGTTTACCTGGGAAGAGGACCACGCCTGGATCAACAGCGATGACTATCCGCGGCGTTAAGCCTGAATAAAAAACGGCCCCTTTGGGCCGTTTTTTTTGGTCGCGGCGCGCGGAGCGTTACGCGGTTTGCTGCTGTGCGCTTTTGCTGTTGTCGAGCGCCAGCGAGACGGCGAGCGTCTGGGCGAGACAGAGCGACGCCACCTGCGAGCGAAAGCCGTCCACCTGCGCTTCGCGCACCACAAAGCAGACGTCGCTGAAGGCGGCAAGCGGGCTCACCTGGCTGTCAGTAATCGCAATCTGGCGCGCTTTGCGCTGCGCGCCCAGCTCCACCAGTTCGACCACTTCGCGGGAGTACGGCGAGAAGCTCACCGCCACCACCACATCTTTCGGCCCCACCAGGCTTAGCTGTTCGGTGAACATGCCGCCCAGCCCGTCAATCAGGAACGCTTTACGGTCGAGATGGCGCAGCGCGTAGGTGAGGTACGACGCGACGCTGAACGACCGGCGCAGGCCGATAACATAGATATTCTCCGCCTCGGCCAGCAGCTGCACCGCTTTTTCCAGATCTTCCGGCGCCATCTGCATCGCCAGTTGTTGCAGCGCCTGGGTATTAACCATCGTAAACATGCTGAGGATTTCGCCCGGCGTTTCCGGCGCGCTGGTCTCTTCGCTGGCGGTCTGGCGGAACAGGCGCGCGCGTTCGGTATAGTTGGCGGTCTCTTCCATCAGATGCTGTCTGAACATCTGCTTCATTTCATTAAAGCCGCTGAAGCCAAACGCATTGGCGAAACGGATAAGCGTCGAAGGCGGCACATCCGCCTGCCGGGCGATAGAGGCGACGGTGTCGAACGCGACGCTGTTGCTGTTATCAAGAATGTAGCGCGCCACCTGTTTAAGTCGTTTGCTGAGGTCGTCATACCGGCGACGAATTTCATCCTGAAGGATGGAGAGCTGGGTCGGATTATTTGCCATGTATCGTGCCTGATAAAAGGGGGAAAAGAAGGAAAGCTTGTGTCAGTGTATCAAATGAAGCGAATTTTTCATTTTCCCGGATGAAATACGCGATTCATTTCACGAAGCAGGAAAGCGCGGAGCGACGGGGCCGCTCCGCGGGAAGGTTAACGGCGCGCCTCGCGCCAGAAGCCGATAAGCGTCAGGTAGTTGCTTTTCACCTCGCGGATAAGCGCCTCGTCGCTAATCTCGCCCTGCATCCAGCGGCGCGACGGCTGGCCGAAAATGGTGCGCCCGACCGCGAAGCCTTTGATGATGGGGTGCGTCGCCGCTTCAGTGAAGCCTTCGCGCAGTTGCTCCTGCGGCGCGTCGAGGCCGAGCAGCAGAATGCCGCGGCAATACGGATCTTCCTTTTCAATCAGCGCGCTGATGGCCTGCCAGTGGCGGCTCGCCAGCGGCGGCAGTTTCCACCAGTCCGGCTTAATGCCGAGCTGATAAAAATGCGCCAGCATCGTGTGGTAATGCTGTTGGTCTTTATCCGGCCCGTTTTCCGGCAGGATCACCTCCAGCAGCAGTTCATGGCCCGACTGCTGGCAGGCGCGCCACACCTCCAGCAGCAGCGCGTCCTGCTGTTCGCGAAGCGCGGCCGGATCGTGCGGATGATAAAATACCAGACATTTCACCACATGCTCCAGCGGCCAGCTCGCCAGTTGCGAGCCGATATCGCCATGCTCAAGGCGCAGCGGGCGCGAGCCGGGCAGCTCAATCGGGCGGCCAATCCACCAGTTCTGGCCGGTGATAGCATTGAGCGCGCGCTGGCCATAAGTGCTGTCCGCCAGAATACCGCTGCGGCCTTCCAGACCCGCCTCCTGCGCCGCGTCTCGCGCCGCCTGTAGCAGCAGCTGTTTCAGCGCCGGAATGCGCGCTTCATCGCAGCCGGTATCCAGGGCCAGATCGGCGAGCTGTTTGCGGTGATCGAAGGCGAAAATACAGAGCTCCGGCCACGCCTGGCGGCGGGAGGTCACGCGATGCAGATGGTTTAAGCGCGCGTCGAGATCCGGGCGCGGCACCGATTCGGCGCGGGCCAGGTAGTCATCGAGTTCGGCGCGCGTCGGCATCGCCGGGGCGCAGCCGTGGCGGGAGACCACCAGCGCGCCGCAGGCGTTGGCGTAGCGACAGGCCTGCTCCCAGCCTTCGTCGTTCAGCCAGCCGCGCAGCAGCCCGGACATAAACGCATCGCCCGCGCCAAGCACGTTCAGCACCTCCACCCGCACGCCCTGATAAAGCGGGATAGTGTCCCAGCTGTCCGGCACCGCGCCTTCCAGCACCACGCAGCCCATCGGCCCGCGCTTGCAGACCAGCGTGGCGCCGGTGGCGTGGCGGACGTTTTTCAGCGCGGTCAGCGTGTCGGTACTGCCGCCCGCGATGTGAAACTCCTCTTCGGTGCCGACCACCAGATCGAACAGATGCAGCACTTCCTGAAGCTGGCGCGTGACCTGCTCCGATTCCACATAGCGCGTTTCGCCGTCGCCGGGCGACGTCAGCCCCCACAGAACCGGGCGGTAGTCGATATCCAGCGCGGTACGCAGCCCGTGGCGGCGCGCGTATTCCAGCGCTTTCAGCACGGCGGCGCGGGTGTCCGGGTGCGAGAGGTGCGTGCCGGTCACCGCCAGCGCGCGGGCGGAGGCGATGTACTCTTCGTTAATATCCTGCGGCGTGAGCGCCATATCGGCGCAGTTGTCGCGATAGAAAATAAGCGGGAACGTCTCCTGATCTTTTATGCCGAGCATTACCAGCGCCGTCAGCCGCTGTTTATCGGTGATCAGGTATTCGGTATCGACGCCTGCGCGCGACAGCGTTTCACGCAGGAAACGGCCATTATGTTCATCCCCCACGCGGGCCAGCATCGCCGATTTCAGCCCCTGGATCGCGGTGCCGAACGCGACATTGCCTGACGAGCCGCCGAGATATTTGGCGAAGGTCGCCACATCTTCAAGCCTGGCGCCGATCTGCTGCGCGTAGAGATCCACGGCAACACGGCCAATACAAATGACATCGAGCCGCTTAACTGCTGCATTCATAGCTACGGTTTCCTTTTGCATGCCTGCTTCACGAGGGGGCCGGAGAGCCGGCGGCGCGCCCGCAAGCAGCCTGAGGGTTAACGGTTGAACGTAGTATGAGAAATAAATATTTCATTTACAAATTACTTTGAAACTAAAAAACCAGAAATGTGAACGCTATTCCACTCTGCGCATGGTCAGACATGACCAGACGGATCTGGAATATGTCGGTTCGCGCGCTGCCGGACAGGCCGATAAAACGTATAGCCTGTGCGGGTTTATCGTTTGTTATCCGCTGTTGCAGGTTGCCGCGTTTCGCGATCTTCGCCACAGAAAACGCGGCCTGATGAAACAGAGTTTGATCCCTCTCGCAAAATGAAACATTTCATCTGTATTTGGGTTTTATGAAAAAAATGTTTGCCTATAATCCAGACAGATTCCGGCAGGCTGGTCGCGTTAAAAGAGAGTACCAGAGCGAGCCTGCATGACACTGGCTGAAAAAGGAAGGCGAAAATGGGCAAGCTGAGACTGACAATGGCGCAGGCGCTGGTGAAGTTTCTTGATAACCAGTACCTGGAAGTGGATGGCGAAACCGTCAAATTCGTAAAAGGCATTTTCGCCATCTTCGGCCACGGCAATGTGCTGGGGCTGGGCCAGGCGCTGGAGCAGGACAGCGGCGAGTTGCGTCTGTACCAGGGGCGTAACGAACAGGGCATGGCCCATGCGGCGACCGGTTTCGCCAGACAGTCGCTGCGCCGCCAGATCCTTGCCTGCACCTCGTCGGTAGGACCAGGGGCCGCCAATATGATCACCGCCGCCGCGACGGCGACGGCCAACCGCATTCCGCTTCTGCTACTGCCGGGCGATGTCTTCGCCACCCGCCAGCCCGATCCGGTGTTGCAGCAGATTGAGCAGAGCTACGATCTCAGCATCAGCACCAATGACGCTTTTCGCGCCGTCAGTAAATACTGGGATCGCATTACGCGCCCGGAACAGCTGATGAGCGCCTGCATCAACGCCATGCGCGTACTGACCGATCCGGCGGAAACCGGCGCGGTGACCCTGGCGCTGCCGCAGGATGTGCAGGGCGAGGCGTGGGATTACCCGCAGGCGTTCTTCGCCCGCCGCGTGCATCGCCTTGACCGCCGCCCGGCAAGCCAGGCGCAGCTTAATGATGCCGTCGCGGCCATCCGCGCCAGCCGCAAGCCGCTGATTATCTGCGGCGGCGGGGTGAAATACTCGGGGGCCGGCGAGGCGCTCGCGCGCTTCGCCGAACGCTATCGTATTCCGTTTGCGGAGACGCAGGCGGGGAAAGGCACGCTTATCTCGTCGCATCCGTATAACGTCGGCGGCGTCGGCGAAACGGGCTGCCTCGCGGCCAATCTGCTGGCGAAAGAGGCGGATCTGGTGATTGGCGTCGGCACCCGTTTTACCGATTTCACGACATCCTCGAAATGGATCTTCCAGCACCCCGACGTGCGCTTTCTCAATATTAACGTCAGTAACTTCGACGCCTGGAAACTCGACGGCATTCCGCTGCTGGCCGACGCCCGCGAGGCGCTGACGGCCCTGGACGACGCGCTTGGCGATACCGTGTGGCAGGCGGGCTGGGGCGAGCAGATCGCCGCCGTGCAGAGCCGCCAGATAAAAGAGACGCACCGCGTTTATCAGGCCTCGTTTCAGGAAAAGGGATTCGTCCCGGAAATAGACGACCATCTCGATCGCGAGTCGGTCTACCGGGAGTTCCGCGCGCTGACTGACTCCACGCTGACCCAGAGCAACGTGCTCGGCATTCTTAACGACACGCTGCCGCAGGAGGCGGTGATCGTCGCGGCGGCGGGCAGCCTGCCCGGCGATTTGCAGCGCGTCTGGCGCACCCGCGCGCCCAACGCTTATCACGTCGAATATGGCTACTCCTGCATGGGGTATGAGGTGAGCGCGGCGCTCGGCGTCAAGCTCGCCGAGCCGCAGCGCGAGGTCTACGCGATGGTCGGCGACGGCGCTTTCATGATGCTGCATTCGGAGCTGGTCACTTCGATTCAGGAAGGCGCGAAGGTCAACGTGCTGCTGTTCGACAATATGGCGAACGGCTGCATCAACAACCTGCAAATGGAGCACGGCATGGACAGCTTCGGCACCGAGTTCCGCTTCCGCTCGGCCGAAAACGGCCAGCTGAACGGTGGGCTGGTGCCGGTGGATTTCGCCGCCATCGCGGCGGGCTACGGCTGCAAAACCTGGCGCGTCACCACGCTCGATGAGCTGAAAATCGCGCTGGAGGCGGCGCAGCGCGAGACGGTGAGCACCCTTATCGATATCAAAGTGCTGCCTAAAACCATGGTGCACAAATATGGCAGCTGGTGGAACGTCGGCGTGGCGCAACAGGCGCTGAGCGAACGTATCCAGCGGGTGGCGCAGCAGATTAATGAAAAACGCGCGCAGGCGCGGGATTACTGAACCCTGTTTACACAAAAAGACAGCTTACCTTAACCCTGATTATTCCGGAGATAACCCTTATGTCGCTCAGATTAGGCGTAATTGGCGCAGGCGCCATTGGTAAAGAACATATCCGTCGCTGCACCCAGGTTCTGCAGGGCGCGACCGTCGTCGCCGTATCGGACATCAATCTGGATAACGCGCGCGCCGCGGTAAACGCGCTCGGCCTGAAAGCGGAAGTGTATGCCGACGGGCAGGATGTCATTAAGGCGCAGGATGTGGACGCGCTGATTGTCACCTCCTGGGACCCGACGCATGAAGCGTTTACGCTCGGCGCGATTGAAGCGGGCAAACCGGTGTTCTGCGAAAAGCCGCTCGCCATGACCGCCGAAGGCTGCCGCCGCATTGTCGATGCCGAGATGAAAGCGGGCCGTCGGCTGGTGCAGGTCGGCTTTATGCGTCCTTACGATGAAGGCTATCAGGCGCTGAAAGGGGTTATCGACAGCGGCGAGATCGGCGCGCCGCTGATGCTCCACTGCGCGCACCGCAACCCGGAAGTCGGCGACAACTACACCACCGATATGGCTATCACCAGCACGCTTATTCATGAGCTCGATGTATTGCGCTGGCTGCTGAACGATGATTACGCCTCGGTGCAGGTGCGCTTCCCGCGCGCCACGTCGAACACCCACGCCCGGCTGAAAGATCCGCAAATCGTGATGCTGGAAACCCGAAAAGGGACGCTTATCGACGTCGAGATTTTCGTGAACTGCCGCTATGGCTATGACATCCAGTGCGAAGTGGTCGGGGAGACCGGCATCGCTCGTCTGCCGGAGCCGTCGTCGGTGCAGATGCGTAAAGCGGCGAAGCTTGCCACCACCATTCTGACCGACTGGAAAGACCGCTTTATTAAAGCCTATGACGTTGAACTCCAGGCGTTTATCAACGATGTGAAAGCCGGCGAACTGCGCGGCCCGTCGGCCTGGGACGGCTTTGCGGCGTCGGTGGCGGCGGACGCCTGCCTGAAAGCGCAGGAGAGCGGCGCGCTGGAAACCATCAGCCTGCCGGAGCGCCCGGCTTTTTACCTGCGCTAATCCCGCAGCCTGAATACGAATCCGACGGGGGTTTACATGAAAATCGCATTTGACGTCGACGTCATCAAAGACCTCGGGATCACCCGCATGGTGCAGCAGGTGGCGGAGTGGGGCTATCAGTACATTGAGCAGTCGCCGCACCCGCAAATTAACCCGTTCTATAAGCATCCGAAAGCGGGCCGCGAGATCATTGCCGAGTATAAAAAGGCGCTGCGCGACACCGGCGTCGCGCTCTCTTCTTTTATCTGCGTCTACCGCTGGTCCGGCCCGGACGAGCTGCGCCGTCAGGCGGCGGTGAAAAACTGGAAGCGCCTTATCGAAATCGCCATTGAGATGGATGTGCAGGTGATCAACACCGAACTCTCCGGCGACCCGAACCAGCCAGAAATCTGCGAAGAGATGTTTTACCGCTCTATGGAAGAGCTGCTGCCCATTTTCGAGCGCGAAGGGCTGCGCGTGGAGATCCAGGCGCATCCGTGGGATTTCTGCGAAGAGAACAACGAAACCGTGGATATCGTGAAGTCGTTTCGCAGCGATAACGTGAAATATGTCTACAGCGTGCCGCACACCTTCTTTTATGACAAAGGCAAAGGGGAGGTGGAAAAGATGCTGCGCTACGCCGGGAACGATCTCTCCCATGTGCTGATTGCCGACACCATGAACCACACCCGTCACTGCCGCTATATCGTCAACCCGCCGGGCGTCGATGCCGCGGTGCATCAGCATGTCGGCGTGGGCGAAGGCGAAGTGGATTTCCAGGCGCTGTTTCGCACGCTGCGCGATATGGGCTTCGCCCGCCAGACCTTCAAGGTGGGCGGCGAGCCGATTGTCGCCGCGTCGCTCTTCGGCTACCCCGAAAAGATGAAATACCAGGCCGTGGAAACCCGTGAACTGATTGAGCGCGAACTGCTCGGCCGTTAAGTCGCCGCGGTTTGCCAGAGAGGCGCATTATGAATAAGCAACACGTAAGGCTCGCCATCGCCCCGATCGGCTGGACGAACGACGATATGCCGGAGCTCGGCAGCGAGAACACCTTCCAGCAGACCGTCAGCGAAATGGCGCTGGCGGGTTTTACCGGCAGCGAAGTGGGCAGCAAATACCCGCGCGATCCGGCCATCCTGAAACCGATGCTGGCTATCCGCGGTATTGAGATCTGCAACGCCTGGTTCAGCACCTTTTTTGCCGCCAGCGAGCGGGAGAAAACGCTCGACGAGTTTGTGAATCACATGAATTTCCTCCACGCGATGGGGGCGAAAGTGATTGGCTGCTCCGAGCAGAGCGGCAGCATTCAGTGCACCACGCTGCCGGTGATGGGGCCAGATAAACCCTGCTTTAGCGAGGAGGAGTGGGCGCGCGTGGCGGAAGGCTATAACACGCTCGGGCGACTCGCCGCCGAAAAGGGGATGCAGGTCTGTCTGCATCACCACATGGGCACCGGCATTCAGACCGCGCAGGAGATAGACACGTTTATGTCGCGGGTGGATGCGTCAGTGTATCTGCTCTATGACACCGGGCACGCCTGGTACTCTGAAGGCAGTGAAGCGGCGATGCTGGCGATCCTCGAAAAACATCTTCCGCGTATCAACCACGTACACTTGAAAGATGTGCGTCCGGCGGTGATTGATGAGGTGAAACGCGACGGGCTTTCCTTCCTGGATGGCGTCAGGAAAGGCACCTTTACGGTGCCGGGCGATGGCGCTATCGATTTCCGCCCGGTATTCCGGCTGCTGGATGAGCACGGCTACCGGGGCTGGATGGTGGTGGAAGCCGAGCAGGACCCGGCGCTGGCGAACCCGTTCGAATACGCCGTGAAAGCGCGTCGCTACCTGCGGGAGACCGCCGGGATCTGACGCCCGCGCGTGGCGAGACCGCGTTCACGCATTGTCTCGCCCGCGCGGGCAGCTTCATTCGCTATTCATCATTATGAAAACAATGTTTCACAATGGCTGGCGCTGTCTGCACGACGGCGCCGGCACGCCTCGCAATACATCTGCCCGCTTTTTTTACCGTCTTTATTTAAATTTTACTTTTAATATCAATGTAATGAATCCATTGCATACATTTGTGGATGTATCTGTTTAAAGCGGCCTGAGGTCAGGCTGCGTGCTCATTATCACAAATGCATAACAAAACATGACCCATCGCTCAAAATTAAAATTCCATTGTTTATATAAATGAAACATTCGATCTAAATTAAGGGTGGTGAATATATCATCAGCCGGGCCCGGCCACAGGCAATGGCCGCCCCGTTTTTCCCTGAACGGCAGGTTACTGGAGTCTTTTATGACTAAAGAACAATATCTCACCCTTAACAGAGCATCAGGGCCTAACAGCGACGCGCCGACGGCGCCGTTTGTCAAAGTGATTGCGATTATCGCCACGCTCGGCGGTCTGCTTTTTGGTTACGACACCGGCGTTATCTCCGGCGCGCTGCTGTTTATGGGCAGCGAACTGCATCTCACCCCGCTCACCACAGGCCTTGTCACCAGCTCTCTGCTTTTCGGCGCCGCGTTTGGCGCGCTGCTCGCGGGCCATATGGCAAACGCCGCGGGACGAAAGAAAATCATCATTTATCTGGCGGTCATCTTCGCGATTGGCGCAATCGGCACCGCGATGGCCCCGGACGTGTCGTGGATGATTTTCTTTCGCCTGGTGCTCGGCGTGGCGGTCGGCGGCGCGGCGGCGACCGTACCGGTGTATATCGCGGAAATTGCGCCCGCCAACAAGCGCGGCCAGCTGGTGACCTTGCAGGAGCTGATGATCGTCTCCGGGCAGTTGCTGGCCTATATCTCCAACGCGTCGTTTCACGAGCTGTGGGGCGGCGAATCCACCTGGCGCTGGATGCTGGCGGTCGCGACGCTGCCCGCCGTGCTGCTGTGGTTCGGCATGATGTTTATGCCTGACACCCCGCGCTGGTACGCCATGAAAGGGCGTCTTGCCGAAGCGCGCCGCGTGCTGGATCGCACCCGTCGCCCGGAGGATGTGGAATGGGAGTTGATGGAGATCGAAGAGACGCTGGAAGCCCAGCGCGCCCAGGGTAAACCGCGCCTGCGCGAACTGCTGACGCCGTGGCTGTTTAAGCTGTTTATGATTGGCATCGGCATCGCGGTCATCCAGCAGATGACCGGCGTAAATACCATTATGTATTACGCGCCGACGGTCCTGACGGCGGTGGGGATGTCCGATAACGCCGCGCTGGTGGCGACGGTCGCCAACGGCGTGGTGTCTGTGCTGATGACGTTTGTGGGCATCTGGATGCTGGGCAAAATCGGCCGTCGCACCATGACCATGATAGGCCAGTTCGGCTGTACCGCGTGTCTGGTGTTTATCGGCGCCGTCAGTTATCTCCTGCCCGAAACCGTGAACGGCCAGCCGGACGCGCTGCGCGGCTACATGGTGCTGGCGGGGATGCTGATGTTCCTGTGCTTCCAGCAGGGCGCGCTCTCGCCCGTCACCTGGCTGCTGCTGTCTGAGATTTTCCCGACCCGCCTGCGCGGCATCTTTATGGGCGGCGCGGTATTTTCCATGTGGATAGCCAACTTCCTGATCTCGCTTTTCTTCCCGATCCTGCTCGCCTGGGTGGGCCTCTCCGGCACCTTCTTTATTTTCGCGGCGTTCGGGATTGTCGGGGCGACGTTCGTGATTAAATGCGTGCCGGAAACCCGCAACCGCAGTCTGGAGCAGATTGAACATTATCTGCATGACTGGCTGGACAGCAGCCCGGAGGGCCAGCGCCGCGCCCGTGAACGCAAGGCGTACCGGGCGCAGATGGACAAAGCGCGTTCATAACGTTATCGCATCGCATCAGGGGAAGCCGGGCGGCTTCCCTTTTTTTTGTGTCCAATTGTTATATTTCTGTAACACACTTTCCGTAGCCTCACGTCCATAAAAATGATTCCCCTTGAAATCGATATTTCGAAAGGAAACCGCAATGGGCAGACCGTTAAAAACCTTATTCAAACGTGAGCATAGTGAAGAGATCAGCAACCCGAGCGATAACCGCGCATTCTCGCAGGTGGCGGAGGTCTATTTGTCGCGCCGCCGCCTGTTGCAGGCCGGCGCGGTCGCCGGCGCCGCGGCGGCGTTTCCGTTTCTGCTGAAACCGGAAAACGCGCTCGCGAAAGCGGTCTCGAACGCGAGCGGCAACCTCGGCAAAGCCACGGCGCTCGGTTTCACCAGTCTGCCGGTTTCCACCGAAGATACCGTTATCGTGCCGGAAGGCTACATCGCGAAGCCCTTCTACAAATGGGGCGACGCCACCGGGCTTGCCGGGAATCTGCCGGTTTTTAAAACCGACGGCAGCAACACCACGGAAGAGCAGGCGGCGCAGGCCGGTATGCACCACGACGGCATGGCGTGGTTTAGCCTGCCGCAGGGCGGGCACAGCGCCGATCACGGCCTGCTCGCCATGAACCATGAATACATCGATAACGGCCTGCTGTTTAAGGATGGCGACGCCAACTGGAGCGCCGACAAAGCGCTGAAAGGCCAGAACGCGATGGGCGTGTCGGTCATCGAAGTGAAAAAAGCGTCCCAGGGCTGGGAAGTGGTGCGCCCGTCGTCTTTCGCGCGCCGCATCACCGTGAACACGCCGATGAAAATCACCGGCCCGGCGCTGCATAACCCGCTGATGCAGACGGCTGACGATCCGAAAGGCGAAACCATTCTCGGCACCATGCAGAACTGCGCCAACGGCTTTACGCCGTGGGGCACCTACCTGACGTGCGAAGAGAACTGGTCCGATATTTTCGTGAAAAAAGCGCAGATGAACCCGCTGGAAAAACGCTACGGCATCAGCGACAGCGACGACTCCTACCGCTGGAACGAAGTGGATAAGCGCTTCAGCGTCGACGCCACGCCGAACGAGCCGAACCGCTTCGGCTGGGTGGTGGAAATCGACCCGTACGATCCGCATTCGGTGCCGCGCAAGCACACCGCGCTTGGCCGCATCAAGCACGAAGGCGCGGCGGTGACGCTCGCGCCGGATAACCGCGTTGTCGTCTATATGGGCGATGACCAGAAATTCGAATACATCTATAAATTTGTCTCGGAAGGCAAATTCAACCCGCAGGATCGCAAAGCCAATATGCGCCTGCTGGAGAAAGGCACGCTGTATGTGGCGAAATTTAACGACGACGGCAAAGGCGAGTGGCTGCCGCTGGTATTCGGCCAGAACGGGCTCGACGCCAGCAAGGGCTTTGAAAACCAGGGCGACCTGCTGATTAAAACCCGTCTGGCGGCAGACGCCGTGGGCGCCACCAAAATGGACCGGCCGGAGTGGATAGCGGTCGATCCGTACCACACCGGCAGCGTTTACTGCACGCTCACCAACAACAGCGATCGCGGCAAAGAAGGCAAAGCGCCGGTGGATGCGGCCAACCCGCGCGCCAAAAACGTTTACGGCCACATCATGCACTGGCTGGAGCAGAACGGCGACCCGACCGCGCTGGCGTTCGCCTGGGATATTCTGGTGATGGGCGGTCGCACCGATACCGACAAACCGGAAGCCAAAGGCAGCATGAAGGGCGCGGAATTCGGCAGCGCCGACGGCCTGAGCTTCGATCATCGCGGCGTGCTGTGGATCCAGACCGATGTGTCGTCATCGACCATCAACCGTAAAGATTACGAAGGCATGGGCAACAACCAGATGGTGGCGACGATCCCCGGCACCAACGAGTTCCGCCGCTTCCTGACCGGCCCGCGCGGCTGCGAAATCACCGGCATCGCGTTCACGCCGGATAACCGGACGCTGTTTATTAACATCCAGCACCCTGGCGAGCCGGGCGAAGGGCTGAGCGATCCGCAGCACCCGACGGCCGTATCGAGCTGGCCCGACGGCGATAAAGGCGGGCGTCCGCGCTCCTCAACCGTGGTTATCGTGAAAGCCGACGGCGGCATGATCGGCACCTGATTTCAGCTTCACAGCCATGAAAAACGCAGGCGCGGTTAGCCTGCGTTTTTTTATTAGAAAGCCCCGTCAGGCCGCGCGCTGGCTTCCTTCACCGCTTTCTGGTGCGGTTTAGAATCATCTGTTATATAACATTCTCTTTTATTCATGTTTACATTCAGGCCTTTCGGTATATTCCTCCAGGATAAGACTGAAAGTCAGAAAGCCTGCGCCTCGCGCGCCGCTGAAGGAAAGTAAAACCTTATGATAGTTTTAAGGAAGATCTCGAAGCTGTTTCATCAGGGTAAGGACACCATTACGGCGGTAGATGACGTCAACCTCGAAGTCGAGCGGGGACAAATCTACGGCATCATCGGCTATAGCGGCGCGGGGAAAAGCACCCTGATTCGCCTGTTAAACGGCCTCGAAAAACCGACGTCCGGCAGCGTGACCGTGGCGGGTAAAGAGATTTCCGCCGCGCGCGGCGAATCGCTGCGTCAGGCGCGCCTGAAAATCAGCATGGTGTTCCAGCACTTTAATCTGCTCTGGTCGCGTACCGTCAGCGAAAACATCGCCTTTTCGATGCAGATCGCGGGCGTGCCGAAAGCGGAAATCAAAACCCGCGTGGCGGAGCTTATCGATCTGGTCGGGCTGAAGGGCCGCGAAAACGCTTATCCGTCGCGCCTGTCCGGCGGGCAGAAACAGCGCGTCGGCATCGCCCGCGCGCTAGCCAACCGCCCGGATGTTTTGCTGTGCGACGAAGCCACCTCGGCGCTGGACCCGCAAACCACCGATCAAATTCTCGATCTGCTCCAGGACATTAACCGCCGCTTCGGGCTCACCATTGTGCTGATCACCCATGAGATGCATGTGGTGCGCAAGATTTGCGATCGCGTGGCGGTGATGGAAAACGGCCGCGTGGTGGAAGAGGGCGACGTGTTGCAGGTCTTCACCCATCCGCAGCAGCCGATTACGCGCCAGTTTGTGCGCCAGATTAGCCAGGAAGGGGCCGACGACGCGTTCGATCCGACGCTTGCGGGCGATCTTAACGGCGCGGTGATCAAACTGACGTTTGTCGGGCACAGCACCCACCAGCCGGTCGTTGGCGAGCTGACGCTGCGCTACGGCCTGCCTTTTAATATTCTGCACGGCAAAATGACCCAGACCGCCCACGGCGTGTTTGGCCAGCTCTGGCTGCATGTGGTGGCGACGCCGGAACAGCTTGAGAATATCCTCGCCGATTTACGCCTGCATGAGATCCACTGCGAGGTTATCAAACATGCTTGAGTCCCTGTTTCCCCATCTGAAGATTGATCAGCTCCTGGCCGCCACCCAAGAGACGCTCTACATGACCGCGCTCTCGGGCGTCGCCACCTTTGTGCTCGGCATTGTGCTGGGGCTGGCGCTGTTCTTAACGGCGCGCGGCGGGCTGTTTGAAAACCGCCTGGTCTATGGCGTTATCTCCATCGTGGTGAACGTGTTCCGTTCCATCCCGTTCATCATCTTGATAGTGCTGCTGATCCCGTTTACCAAAACGATTATCGGCACCATTCTTGGCGCCAACGCCGCGCTGCCGGCGCTGATTGTCGGGGCCGCGCCGTTCTATGCCCGTCTGGTGGAGATTGGCCTGCGCGAAGTCGATAAAGGCGTGATTGAAGCCACCCGCTCGATGGGCGCGCGCATGAGCACGCTGATTTTCCGCGTGCTGCTGCCGGAATCGTCCCCGGCGCTGGTCTCGGGAATTACCGTCACCCTGATTGCGCTGGTGAGCTACAGCGCGATGGCCGGGGTGATTGGCGCAGGCGGGCTTGGAAATCTCGCTTATCTGGAAGGATTCCAGCGTAACCATAACGACGTCACGCTGGTGGCGACGGTCGCTATACTGGTGATCGTCTTCATCATTCAGTTCATCGGTGACGCCTTAACCTCTTATTTAGATAAACGCTAACAACAACAGAGAACACACATCATGAAAAGAGTACTGACGCTGATTGCCGCCGCTACCCTGAGCGTTTCCGCCTGGGCCGACACCCTGACCGTGGGCGCGTCCAACGTGCCGCACGCGGAAATTCTGGAGCAGGCGAAGCCGATTCTGGCTAAGCAAGGCATCGATCTGGAAATCCGTCCGTTCCAGGATTACATCCTGCCGAACACGGCGCTGGCGAGCCGCGACATCGACGCGAACTACTTCCAGCACATCCCGTATCTGAACAGCGTGCTGAAAGATCACGCCGACGACAAAACCTATGATTTCGTGAGCGCGGGCGCGATTCACATCGAGCCTATCGGCATCTACTCCAAAAAATACAAATCCCTGAAAGATCTGCCGGAAGGCGGCAAAGTCATCATGCGTGACGCCGTGGCGGAAGAGGGCCGTATCCTCTCTATTTTCGAGCGTGAAGGCGTCATCAAGCTGAAGCCGGGCGTGAACAAAGTGGACGCGCGCATCAGCGACATCGTCGAGAACCCGAAAAAGCTTAACTTCCTGCCGAACGTGGAGGGCTCTCTGCTGCCGCAGATGTATAACAACGACGAAGGCGACGCGGTGGTGATTAACGCCAACTACGCCATCGACGCGGGCCTCGACCCGGTGAAAGATCCGATCGCGGTGGAAAGCGGCGAGAACAACCCGTACGCCAACATCATCACCGTGCATAAAGGCGACGAGAAGAAAAAAGATATCGTGGCGCTGGTCAACGTGCTGCACTCCAAACAGATTCAGGACTGGATCCGCACCAAATATAAAGGCGCGGTTATTCCGGTGAATAACTGATTAGCGGTAACTATCCTCAGGGGCTGCCATTGCGCAGCCCTTTTTATTTTGAGCGCGGGTAAAGACGGAAATTGACGGCGGTATAGCGTATTGGGTGTCCATTTTGACACAGGCTTCGGGCCGTGCCGCAGGAAGGCGGGTGTTATGATTTGCACGGAAATCATACCGAAGCGCCATCAGGGAGAGTGGATATGGAAATTGAAAATGCCCGCCATTTAACGTCAGGCGAAATCAAAGAAGCGAAGCTTCTTTTTAAAAACTCAATAAATTACCAGAACGTTTTTATTCATAACGAAGCCTGGTTTCCTTTTGGACTGCAGACCGCGCATACCGCGGTTTCGCCTGATGGCGATATCTATTTTCCGCCCTCTGAATATCGTGAAAATTTCGCCAGCAGCACGCTCCGTTTACAGCATCTGTTCATGCATGAAATGATGCATGTCTGGCAATATCAGCACGGTTATCACGTCAAATTACGGGGTATGTTTTCCTGGGCGGTGAGCTATTTTTATACGCTTGAAAGAGGCCGCAGCCTGAAGACATACGCGCTGGAACAGCAGGCCTGTATCGTCGCGGATTATTGGGTCCTGAAATACTATTCTGTCAGGCAGTGGGCGCAGCTAAAAAAATGCCTGAACCCTTTTTCATTTAATGATGTCGCCGGATTGCTGAGCTTATATGAAACCGTTATTGATCGTTTCGCTGAGTAGTCTGCTGGCGGGGTGCGTGTGGTCAGGCGCCGATCGGCCGGTATTTTCTGAAACGGCTAACGTGGCGATCCAGGACAACGCCATTTGCATCTCGCTTCCCGACGCGGCAAAAAATGATGTCGTCACTTATTTCGCATTTTCAGACGGCAATGGCCTGTTTACTGAAACGCATAAAATTTTCCCTGCCTGGAAAAACTGCCTGCCGAATATCACATACAGGCGCGGCGAGCGCTATGAAGTCTGGATAACGCTCATGACGGCGTCGGGGGAATTACGGAAATACGCGGCGGAGTTTACCGCGCCATAAAACCACAGCGCGTCAGGAGGCGGGCAGCAATCCACCCGCCTGCTTTTTTAAATCCTGTGCCCCGGATTGTCGCAGGACAGCGCGTTGGCGGCGCAGATAAGCGACAGATGGCTTAAGCCGAGCGGCATGTTGCCGCGCCAGCCGCCGGTGCGGGTGTCGTACATCTCGTTAAAGATCTGCACGTTGCCGCTCTGACACAGGGTGTCGAGAATTTCTTTCATCTCCTCCTGCGCCTGGTCGCGCTTTTTCAGCTCCGCCAGCGCCTCGACGCGCCAGAAGGCGCAGGCCACAAAGGTGCTCTCTTCCACCTCGACGCCCGAGTAGCGGTAGAGCATCGGGCTGTTATGGCCGAGTTCCTGATAAATCGCCTCAAGTGTGGATAGCATCCGCTTGCGGTTAATTTTGCTGCCGTAGTAGTGGGTGAGGCTGATGGCGGCGTCGAGCGTCTCGCTGCCCGCGTAGAAGGTGTACGCCTGGCGGCTCTCGCTCCAGCAGTGCGTCTCAATCCACTCGCTGATGCGGTCGCGCTCGCGCGCCCAGCGGCCTTTCCATGTCGGCTCGATATGGCCAATCTCCGCCAGCGCCACGGCCTGATCGAGCGCCAGCCAGCAGGCCATTTTCGAGTGAGTGTAGTGACGCTCTTCGGGCAACTCCCAGATGCCGGAATCGGGCAGCCGCCAGCGATCGGCGCAGCGGTTCGCCAGATGGCCCAGCAGGCGCGAGGTCGCGAGATCGAGCACATGCCCCATCTCAACGAACAGCCGCGCGGTGCCGAGCAGATCGCCATACATGCTCGGCTGAAACTGATCGCGCGCGTTATTGCCGACCCGCACCGGCTGCGTGCCCTGGTAGCCTTCGAGCTGCGGGTAGCGCTCCTCCGGCACCAGCCCGCCTTCCAGCGTATAACAGGCGCGCAGGTGGCCGTCGTGGCGGATAATCGTCGAGGTAAGCCAGGAGAACGCCGCCTTACAATCCTCAAGCGACCCCAGATAGACGAACGATTTGATAATCAGGCAGGCGTCGCGCACCCACGCGTAGCGGTAGTCATAATTTTTCTCTTTGCCGATGCCCTCCGGCAGCGAGGTCGTGGCGGACGCCGCCAGCGCCCCGGTCGGCGCGTACCAGAGGAATTTGAGCGCCAGCGCCGAGCGCTTCACATGATGCTCAAACGGGCCGTTCCAGCAGAGGTTTTCCGCCCAGTCGCGCCAGGCGTGGTCGCTGGTTTCGATGCGCTGGTCGATTTTCTCAAGCGGCGGCACCGCCAGCGGCTCCTTTTCGGTCGCCACCAGCGCTATCAACGAGCGCGAGCCGGGCGAGGTGGTGAGCGTGCCGCGCATACCCGTATCGTCGCAGTATTCGGTCTCCACATCATCCGTACAGCGCACGGCGACCATTAAATCGTCGAGGTGGAAAATCGTTTTCTCCTGGACGTGATCCAGCCACGGCGAACAGGTGCGGGCGCGCGTGCCGGGCTTAAAAACCACATTCAGACGCACATGGCCCTTAATGCCTTCGACGCGGCGCGCCATCTCGCTCCAGGGCAGGCGTCCGGCGAATGTACTGTTGATGGATTCGGTAATCAGTACTTCGCCGGAGGCGGTTTTATAGCGCGTCTCCAGCACGTTGCTGTTCTCGCGGTAGCTGCGCGACATCTCCCACTCGTCTTCGGGCGTCAGCGCGAAGTAACCGCCCAGGGGCGCGTCGAGAATGCGGTCAAACAGCGGCGGCGAATCGAGATTCGGCACGCACCACCAGTCGATTGCGCCGTCCGGCGCGATAAGCGCCACCGAGCGGCCTTCGCCGATGACGGCGTAATCGCCGAGACCCGCGTAGCCGTTCTCGCGCGCGGGGGAGCGGTAGGTCTTATTTTTCACAGGCGGGATAATCCTTTCTCTGAACAGGCGCGGGCGCCTGCGACGAAACGGTAATGCTTTAAGCGTAGACCATGAGAGCATGGTCACAATTTGACCAGAGAAGGGGCGGGATAAAAAAACGGCCCGCCGGGCGGCAGGCCGTAAGGGGCAGGATTAACCCAGGTTGTTCGGGAAATCCGCGGGCAGTTCGCTTGCCGGGCAGGCGATGACGCTTTCGTCATTGGCGCCGCAGTCGCGCACAAATGTGATGGTGGCGAATTCGTCGATCACTTCGGTCGGGTAAGCCGGGCCGGCTTCGCGGTAGGCTTCCATCTGCGCGATATGCTCGTTCTGGAAGCACACCGTTTTCTTCGGATCGTTCATCACCCAGCGCGGGAAGAAAATGGTGCCGTGGAACAGACGATCGCCGAGGTTGGCAATCAGGCTCACGTCGGTGCCGGTCGGTTCGGTCCAGGAGACTTTATAGATGTTCTCGCCGACGCGGACGATATAAACACGCTGATCTTTCACCCAGCGGTTGCCGACGATGCCGCTGTGGATGCGATAGTCGATGGTGTTGTCGTTTTTAATGTATAGCTCGTAGTTCCAGCCGTTGTCGTAGGTGTAGACCAGATGTTTACCCACAAAACCGCTTAAATCGTGTTTGTCGAAGTTACTCATTGTTGGCCTCCTTTGTTTCGTTGAGATAAGCATAGCCCTTTATTTTTTTAATGAATAACGCTAATTTTGCATAAAACAGATTCAAAATTTCGATGGATTATGCACAAAACAACGCTGGAACAGTGGGCTTTATTGAACAAAGTGGTGGAAGAGGGCAGCTTTGCCCGGGCGGCGGAAAGCACGCACCGCAGCCAGTCGTCGGTGAGTTACAACCTGGCGCTGCTACAGGAGCGGCTCGGCGTGGCGCTGCTCGAAACCCAGGGCCGCCGCGCGGTGCTGACGCCCGCAGGCGAACTGCTGCTGGCGCAGGTGCGCCCGCTGCTCAGCGCCTTTAGCTGGGTGGAGGCGCATGCCGCGACGCTTCGCGACGGCGTGCGCACCCGCATCGATCTGGTGGTGGATAACATTTTCCCGCGCGAGACGCTGTTCGCTATCCTGCGCGAGTTTCAGCGCCAGCATCCGTCCACGCAGGTGCAACTGACCGAAGTGCTGGAGAGCCAGAGCGACGTTATCGCCGCCCACTCCAGCGCCGATCTGCTGGTGCTTTCGCGCCGTGAAGACAGCCTCGGGCGCGGCGAATGGCTGATGAACGTGAATTTTGTGGCGGTGGCGCACCGCGATCATCCGCTGGCGCAGATGCCGGGGCCGATTGGCGATGAAGCGCTCGGGCGTTTCGCCCGCATCCGGCTTGCGGGCGGGCAAACCCAAAGCCCCGGCGGCGCGCCGGAGCAGTGGGTTTTCTCAACGGTGGATGCGGCTATCGAAGCGGTGATGCATCAGGTGGGTTACGGCTGGCTGCCGGAGGCGCGGATCGCAGGCCCGCTCTCGCAGGGGCTGCTGCGCGCGCTGCCGCTCGCTCACGGCGCGCGGCGCGCAACACCCCTGCATCTGATGGTGAAAAAAGATTTACAGGTGCCCGATGCCGCCGTCAGCACGCTGATAGCCCTGTTCAGCCGTCTGTGCGAGGCGTAGCGGTGCGACGGTTGCCAAGATAAATCAGCGCCAGCGCGACGGCGAGACAGAGCACCGCGCCAAGACGGCTTAGCGAGAACGGGATCGCCGCGTTGCCGAGCCAGCCGAAATTATCGATAAGCATACTCATGGCGAGCTGGCCGAAAATCACCGCCACCGTCGCGACCGCCGTGCCGATGCGCTGCACCGCCAGCACCATAATCACGATATACGGCACGCCGCACAGCGCGCCGGTGAGCTGCCACTTCGGCACGTCCAGAAGCGATGTCGCATGCGGCGGCTCAAAGAAGAAAATCAGCAGCGCGCAGACCAGCGCCCCCACCGAGAATGTCAGAAAGGCGCAGCGGAACACGCCGACTTTGCCGCCGAGCTGGCCGTTGATCGCCGCCTGAATACTCAGCAGCGCGCCGCCAAGAATGGCGAGAATAATCATGATTGTCGTCATTGTGGTTCCTTAGCTTTGCGCGACCAGCGCGAGGGCGGCGAGAATAAACCCCAGCGCCAGCAGGCGCAGTTTGTCTATCGGGCGGCGCTCAACGCCGAACAGCCCGAAATGGTCGATAATCAGGCTCTTGAAGACCTGCCCCGCCAGAATGCCAATCATGGTCATGGCGATGCCGATAACCGGCGTGGCGACGGTGAGAATAACGACATACCCCGCGCCGAGCAGGCCGCCGGTCAGCTGCCAGCCGGGCTGTGCGAAAAACGACGGGCTGTTGCGCGGGCTGTAAAACAGCATCAGCAGAAAGGTAAGCGCCGCGCCGACGCCGAAAATACTGAACGCCGCCCAGAAATCGCCCACTTCGCCGCCGAGCGGCCCCAGCAGGCCCGCCTCAACCGAAAGGCCCATCCCGCCCGCAATCACGAGCGCTATTAATAAAAGCTGCATGGTAATCCTTAAATAAATGCCAGGCGGCGCAGTGTAGCGGAGCGCGATGCGTTAAAAAACGCTACGATCCACGAAACACCTTTGCAGGAATCGCACAGATGAACGAGAGCGGGGCGGTGAATATCCGCGCACTTCAGCTTTTTATCAGCGTCTTTGACGGGCAGAGTTTTTCGGCGGTGGCGCGCCGGGAGGGCGTATCGGCGTCGATGATTTCGCGCACCGTCCGCCAGCTTGAAGAGGCGCTCGGCCAGCAGCTTTTCTACCGCAACACCCGCGCGGTGATCCCGACCGAAGCGGGGCGGCTGTTCGCGCAGTATGCGCGCGGCATTACCGAGCAGTTCAGCGAGGCGCGGCGCGAGCTCCAGGACCGCTCGCTTGAGCCGTCCGGGCTGCTGCGCATCAACGCGCCGGTGTTCTTCGGGCAGCGGCATATCGCGCCCTGGCTGACCGGGCTTGCGGAGCGCTACCCGCGTCTGCAACTGGCATTAACCCAGACGGACGATTACGTCGACCCGCACCGCGACGCCACCGATCTTATCGTGCGCATCGGCACGCTCACCGATTCGAGCTTTCACGCCCGTGTGTTCTGCGAGCAGCGCTACTACTTCGCCGCCGCGCCGCGTTATCTGGCGCGTTACGGCGCGCCCGCCTCGCCGGAGGCGTTTCACGCGCACCAGTGCCTGGTGTACAGCGGCTCCTCGGGGCCGAACCGCTGGCTGGCGCGCAAACCCGGCGAGCCGTGGGTGCATTACCCGGTGAACGCGCGGCTGGTGTCAAACAACGCGCATTCGCTGCTCACCGCCGCGCTCGACGGCATGGGGCTGGTGCTGTTCCCGGACTGGATGACAGGCGAGTGGCTGAAGCAAGGGAGGCTGGTGAAAGTGCTGCCGGAGTATGAGGCGGCGATCAACACCGAGGCGCAGCACATCGCGGCCATCTACCCGAACGCGCGTCACCCGCCGCTTAATGTGCGCGCGGCGATCGACTACTTTGTGGAGGTGTTCGGCACGCCGGTCTGGTGGCAGCGCGACTGACTCGCGCCCATAAAAAAGGCCGCGCGGGGCGGCCTTTTGACGTTTACGCGCGGTTACGGCAGCGCGTAGGCAATCACGTAATCCCCGCGATCCGGAGACTGGCGAGCGCCGCCTGCGGAGATAAGCACATACTGTTTGCCGGTTTTCGGCGAAACATAGCTCATCGGGCCGCCCTGGCTGCCGACCGGCAGACGCGCTTTCCACACCTCTTTACCGGTGGAGGAGTCAAAGGCGCGCAGGTAGTAATCCTGAGTACCGGCGATAAACACCAGTCCGCCCTGCGTCGCCAGCGTACCGCCGAGCGTCGGCATGCCCACCGGCATCGGCGCGCGCATTTTGATCCCGAACGGGCCGGTATCCTGCACGGTGCCGACCGGCACCTGCCAGACGATTTTCTGCGTTTTCAGGTCGATGGCCGACAGCGTGCCGAACGGCGGCGCCTGACATGGGATGCCGAGCGGCGACATAAAGCGGTTTTTATTTACCGCGTACGGGGTGCCTTTGAGCGGCACCGCGCCCATACCGGTGTTGATCGCCTCGCCGCCGTTGCTGCCGCGATCGATGGCGTCGGTATTCGCCGGGATCATCTGCACCCACAGGCCAAGACGCATGTCGTTGACGAAGAGGTAATGATTATTCGGGTCGGTGGAGAGGCTGCCCCAGTTCATCCCGCCGAGCGATCCGGGGAAGCTCAGGGATTTATCGGTGCCGGGCACGGTAAACAGGCCGTCGTAACGCATACCTTTGAAGGCGATGCGGCAGACGAGCTGATCGAACGGCGTCGCGCCCCACATATCCGATTCCGTCAGCGTCTGCGCGCCAATCTGCGGCATACCGACCGAGTGCGGCTGCGTTTTGGTGTACTGCTCATTCGGGATGTCGCCAGGCTTCATCGGCAGCTCTTTGACTTCTGTCAGCGGCTTGCCGGTCAGGCGATCGAGAACGAAAATCTGCCCGGCTTTGGTGCCGAACACCACGGCCGGCGTGGTTTTGCCGTCTTTTTGCGGGAAGTCCACCAGGCTCGGTTGCATCGGGATGTCGAAATCCCACAGATCGTTATGGACGGTCTGATACACCCATTTCTCTTTGCCGGTGGTGGCGTCCAGCGCCAGCACCGACGCGCCATATTTATGATCGAGCGGCGTGCGGTTCGCGCCCCACAGATCCACCGAGGAACTGCCCATCGGGATAAACACGGTGTTCATCGCCGGATCGTATGACATCGGCGCCCACGAGTTCGGCGTGCTGCGCGCATAGTGCTGGCCCGGTTGCAGGCGGGCGTTCGGATCCTCGTTACCCGGGTCGAACGCCCAGCGCATCTCGCCGGTGATCACATCGAAGCCGCGCAGTACGCCGCCTGGCATATCGGTCTGCACGTTATCCGCCACGCGGCCGCCGACAACCACCGTCGTCCCGGCCATCGTCGGGGCGGAGGTGAGCTGATATTTCGGGTCCTGCGCCTCGCCAAGCCCCGCTTTCAGATCCACCACGCCGTGATTGCCGAAGCCTTCGCAGAATTCGCCGTTATCGGCGTTGAGCGCAATCAGGCGCGCGTCGATGGTATTCATCAGAATGCGACGCTGGCAGGCGGCGCCCGCGGCAAGCGAAGGCGCTGGCACCGGTGTGGCGCCCGGCAGGGTCGGTTGCACGACAGGTTTGGTCGCGTCGAAATACGCAAGGCCGCGGCAGCGGTTCCAGACTTCCGCTTTGGCGTTGATTTCACGCTTCCAGATCTGCTTACCGCTGTCCGCTTCTACCGCAATGACATTGTTGTGCGGGGTGCAGAGATAAAGCGTATTGCCGATTTGCAGCGGCGTCTGCTGATCTTCCGCGCCGTTGCCGGTCGGGCTGTCAGGGATGTCGCCGGTGTGGAACGTCCAGGCGACTTTCAGATCTTTAACGTTATCGCGGTTAATCTGATCCAGCGCGACGAAGCGGCTGCCGCCCGGCGTATTGCCATAATTCGCCCAGTCTTTTTGCGCGTTCTCTTTATCGACCGGTTTTAGCGGCAGCGGATCGCCTTTAAACGCGACCGTCGGGTGCGGCTGGAACATCTGGATAAGCGTCACCACCATGCCGATGGCAATAACGGCGCTAAACGCGTAAGAGAGTTTCGCCAGCGGCGCTTTGCCTTCGCGACGGCGCAGGGCAGGCCAGGTGAGAAACGCCAGCAGCATCATGCCCGCAGGCACCATCAGGCGCGACACCAGCCCCCAGAACGACAGGCCCGTGTCATACAGCGCCCAGATAATCGTGCCGACAAACACCAGAATAAAGAGCGGCACGGCGGAGGCGCGACGGCGCAAAAACTGAATGGCTGAAAGCAGTGTCACTACCCCGGCAATCAGAAAGTAGACGCTGCCGCCAAGCGACACCAGCTTGCCGCCGCCGATAACAAAGAAGAGGCCGATAGCAAGCAATACCAGCCCCAGTAATACAGACCAGATGGCCAGCCCCTTAGAGCCGCCGGTCTTGTTTTCCGTCATACAATTACTCTCCCGAAAAGATGCAAACCCGCGCATAGCGGATACAAAAACGCATCATACAGAATATATGATGCGTAAAATTCGCACAAAAAAGCCTTTCGAGTGTAACATCAGACAGCTTTGAATGGGGCGTTAATGCCGCCCCGGCGCCCTAAACCGCACTTTTTTCAAAGTGTTCAGGCGGTTTCATCCTCGCTTTTTTCAGGCAACGCGCGCGTGCGCCCAGGCCCTGCGGAGAAAGTGTTCCAGCAGGTGACGAAGAGCGCGGCGATAAGCGGGCCGACCACAAAGCCGTTAATGCCATAGACTTCCAGTCCGCCGAGTGTCGAGAGCAGAATCAGCCAGTCTGGCATACGGATATCTTTACCCACCAGCAGCGGGCGCAGCAGGTTGTCGGCAAGGCCAACCACCACCACGAAAAACGCGGTCAGCAGGACGGCTTTGATGATAGCTCCGGTGGTGAAGAGATAAATCACCGCCGGCACCCAGATCAGCGCGGCGCCGACCGCAGGCACCAGCGACAGGAACGCCATCAGCGAGCCCCAGAGAATGCTCGCGCCAATGCCTGCGAAGTAAAACGCCACGCCGCCCAGAATGCCCTGCACGACCGCCACCACGACGGTGCCTTTCACGGTGGCGCGCGCCACGGCGGCAAAGCGGCGGAACAGCCGCTGTTTGACTTTATCCGAGAGCGGCACCGCGCTCAGCACCACCGACACCAGCCGCGAGCCATCTTTCAGCAGGAAAAACAGCAGGTAGAGCATAATGCCGAAGCCAATCACCACGCTGAACGTGTTGCGGCTGATAAGAAAAAGACTGCCCGCCACATACTGGCTGCCCTTGAGCGCGACGCCGGAGATCTTCTCCTGAATGGCGGTCGCGTTGTCGAGCTGGTTTTCCGCCAGCATCTTTTGCGCCCAGTCCGGCAGGATACGCACCACATCGGCCAGCAGCGTGGGCAGCGTGGTGTTATTGGCCTGCACATCGCTGTAAACGGCGTTGAACTCGCTCACCAGCGACGACGCCACCACGGCCAGCGGCACGAAGACCAGCAGGCAGATAAGCACCACGGTCAAGAGTGAGGCGATGTTGTTGCGCCCGTTCATCATGTGGCAAAGCCTGCGCTTTATCGGGTAGAAGATCACGGCCAGGATCACCGCCCACAGCACGGCGGAGAGATACGGTTTTACGAGGTTAAAAAAGAGGATCGAAACGATAAACAGGATCAGGATAAAAAAGGCCCTGGACATCTCTTTCGAGTTCATGGTGCGTCCTTATTGTCATTAAAAGCAGCCGGATACTACAGCGTCGCGGTATCGGCTTCATCCCGGAGAGTCTTATAAACGTAGCTGAAGGGCGCAAAAAGTGGCGAAGAGGAGAGGCGGGGGCCGGCAAAAAGGCCCCCGGCTGGGTCAGGTTACCGGCCACTGCGTCAGGCGTATGCCGCGCTGCGGCGCGTTCTGCGCGAAGTCGCTCAGGACGGCTTTCACATCCGGGTCGAAGTAGTCGGCGTTGTCATGCTCGGCAATCACCACGCTCTTCTCCGGGATCTTATCCAGCAGCGCCTGCAGGCGCGGGTTATGCATAAACGTCAGGTTCTGGTGGATGCGCAGCACATAGTGATCGTCATAGCGCGCCAGTTGCAACGCGTTGCGATGGCTGTGCCACAGGCTCAGGGCTATCTGGGCCACCAGGCCGATGCCGATCCCGGCGAGCATGCCGAACGCGATAATCCCGATAATGGTGGCGAGAAACGGCACGTATTGCTGCGCGCCCACGCGGAACTGCTCGACGAACAGGCGCGGCGTGGCGAGTTTATAGCCGGTGTAGAGCAGCACCGCCGCGAGGCTCGCCAGCGGAATGGTCATCAACACCTCGCGAAACCACAGCACGCAGATAAGCAGCAGCGCGCCGTGAATGAAAATAGAGAGCTTAGTCTGCGCGCCGGTGCTGACGTTCACGGAACTCCTGACAATGACCGCCGTGATCGGCATCGCGCCCACGAGACCGGCCAGCAAATTGCCCGCGCCCTGCGCCAGCATTTCGCGGTTCGGCGACGGCGGCGGGTTTTGCGGGCGCAGTTTTTTCAGCGCCTCCTGGCTCAGCAGCGTTTCCAGGCTCGCCACCAGCGCCAGCGTGACGGCGACGATATAGACCGACGGATTGGTGAACGCCTGCCAGGCGGGCGATTCCAGCTCAGAGACCAGCGCGCCCAGGCTTGCGAACTCCGGCAGCGTGATAAGCGGCAGGCGCTCAAGCAGCGCGGGCGATGTGCGGCTTAGCGCGAGCGTCGTGACGCAGCCCACCAGCACCGCCACCAGCGGGCCGGGCATCCACGCGAGGCTTTTCACGCGCCGGATGGCGGGCGAGCCCCAGAGCGCCATCAGCAGCAGCCCGGCGGCGGCCACCGCGATGGAGACCGGCGAGAACGTGAAACCTTCGCGAAAGACCGCCAGCAGGCTGTTTTCATCCGCCGAGCCCAGCGCCACCGGGATCTGCTGCATAATCAACAGCAGGCCGATCGCCGCCAGCATCCCTTTAATGACGCTGCCCGGCACCAGCGAAATAAACCGCCCGGCGCGGATAAGCCCGAGCACGATTTGCAGGACGCCCGCCAGCACCAGCGCCAGCAGAAACGCGGAAAACGAGCCGAGCGTTTCAATGGAGGCCACCACAATGGTCACGAGACCCGCGGCGGGGCCGCTGACCGCGAAGCGCGACGGGCTCAGCGCCGTGACCAGCAGCCCGCCGATAATGCCCGTCAGCAGGCCGACAAAAGGCGGCAGGCCGCTCGCCTGGGCGATGCCGAGGCAGAGCGGCAGCGCCACGAGAAAGACAACCACCCCCGCCAGGCTATCCTGGCGCAGCGTATTCATGTTCATACCGCTTCCTCCCCGGTTCGCTCCGTCAGCATTTCAAGATGGCCGGACGCCAGGTCATAGACGCAGCCGTAGACGTTCAGTTCCTGACCGCTGCGCCAGATATTGCGCACCGTGCGGGTCTGCACCAGACGGTTAAACTGCGCGATGACGTTAGCTTCCACCAGTTGATTAAGGGTTTGCGCATCCGGCGGCGACGCGTCGCGCCCGGCGATATGCTCTGAGAGCGCCTCGCGCAGGTGGCTGATGCGCCGCGCGAGCGATGAGGACTCCTGCGCGAGCGACATCTGCGGCAGCGTCAGCGCCGCCTGCACGCCGCCGCAGCCGTAATGGCCGCATACCACGATGCGTTTCACCTTCAGGTAATGGAGCGCGTATTGCAGCACGCTCATAAAATTGTCGTCGTCAGGGTCAATCATATTGGCGATATTGCGGTGCACGAACAGTTCGCCAGGGTGAGAGCCGGTCAGCACTTCCGCCGGAACGCGGCTGTCGGAGCAGCCAATCCAGAGCGAATGCGGCTGCTGCTGGTCGAGGTGTTTGCCAAAGTAATCCGGGTCCCGTTGAAGACGCTGTTGCGCCCAGCTACGGTTTTTGGCCAGAAGAGGTTTTAAGGTGGTCAAAATACTGTCTCCATGAGGGATCCAACGAGCCGAATATTGACTGCCGGTAATGGCACTCTCCGTGGACTCGTTACGACGAAATTAATAAGTAGCACTGTTCAGCGATATTTATGCCTCAGGAAAATCCTATAAGAGAAATTAAAGTTTAAAGGTTTATCAGCTTTGTAAAGTTTTAAAAATTATGGGTAAGTAAATGCGAGTGGCGATAATAGAAACAGAAAAATCATCAGGGGAGAAATAATTAGCCGGATGATAATCATCACTAATAACCCGTTGTTATACTGTGGATAATGAAATCGGAGGGTAATGGTTTGACGAATTATGTTATGTATGAAAATAGCCGCGCATTATTTTTCTTACTTGTCTCGCTATTTCTCGTGATAATAAGCATTGCTTATGTTTTCAGGGCGATGATTACGGGCGGAGGGCTTTTTGCTGAGCGCTCCGGCGAGCGGCGCGTTATTGCCTGCCAGCGCCTTGTCGCGAATACTCTTTCCTTCACTGTCGCCACCGGCGCTTCGGTGAGAACGAACACGTAATGGCGAGCGTAACCCACGCCGGGCAAGGAGAACATCATGACCGGGGAGCAGACCAGGCGCACCAGCGCCGGTTTTCTTGAGGATTTCCTGAACGGCGATGTGATCGCCAGTAATGACGGTATGCCTGAGAGCGGCGCCAGCCTGGTGCAGCTCATCCGCCGCGAGCGCGACAACCCCGGCGTCACGGTGCCGGCCGTGGCGGAGCCGCTGCTGGTGTGGATCGTCTCCGGCCAGGCGCAGGTCAGCGAACGCGAAGGCGCGGGGGAATGGGAAACGCGTCTCGCGCAGCCCGGCACGTTTTATCTCACCGCCACCACGACGCCTTACGATATGCGCTGGACGCTGCCAGAAGGCAAGCCTTTTACCGTTATGCATATTTACCTGGCGCTGGCGCTGCTGGATGACGCCTTCCGGCTGTGCCACGGCATAGCGTATGCGCAGGGGGAGATTGACGATGTCGCCGCAGGCGCCGATCCGCATCTGGATAAGCTGCTCGGCTGGTGCTGGCAGGAGGTGGCGCATCCGCAACAAGGCAGCGGCGCGATACTTGCGGGCGCGTTAAAAAGCCTGGCGGTGTATCTCGTCAGGCATTACGGCAGAGCGCGGGGAGAGAGCGGCACGGCGCGCCCTCATGCGCTGCCCGCCTGGAAATTGCAGAAGGTGAAACAACATTTGCAGGCGAATCTCGCCGCGCCGTTTCATCTGCCGACGCTCGCGAAGATGTGTGGCATGAGCAGCTGGCACTTGTCGCGGCAGTTCAGACAGGCGACCGGCATGTCGCCGTCGGAGTGGTTTATTCACCAGCGTATTCAGCGGGCGTGCCGCCTGCTGCGGGAAACCGCGCTCCCGGTGATTGATATCGCCTGCGAGGTGGGGTACGCCAGCCCCAGCCACTTTTCGCAGGTGTTCCGAAAGAGAACGGGGATGCAGCCGGCGGCGTACCGCCGGCGTTAGCCTTCAACTGACCGGCACCGTCATGCCGCCGTCGGCCATCACCACCGCGCCGACGATAAAGCTCGCGCGCTCTGACGCCAGAAAGGCGGCCACTTCAGCAATCTCATGGGGTTCGGCGGCCCGCCCGATGGGCGCGCTCTGACCGTGCTCCGCCAGGAATTCGCGCCCGTCTTCCCGAAAGTGATTGAGGATATTGGTAACGACATCGCCCGCGCCGACGGCGTTAACGCGAATGCCGTGCGCAATGCCTTCAAGCGCGGCGGTGCGGGTGAGCTGGGCCAGCGCGCCTTTCGAGGCGGCATACGCGGCGATGCCTGGAAACGTAAAGTAAGACGCGTAAGAGGCGATGTTGACGATAGCCCCGCGGCCCTGCGTGGTCATCTGCTTCATCGCTTCGCGGGTGTGTAAAAACGCGCCCGTGACGTTCGTCGCCATCTGCCACTCCCACTCTTCGCGGCTCATCGCCCCGATGGGCTTGTACAGAATGCGCCCGGCATTATTGATAAGCACATCCAGTTTGCCGAAATGGCTGACCGCCAGTTCGACCGCGCGCTCCGCCGAGCCGTCCGCGGAAATATCCGCCACCAGCGGCACAATATTTTCCTGCGCCAGCGCATTGACCTGCGGATTAATATCTTCGGCGATAATCTTCGCGCCGCGCTGGTGAAACAGCGTCACCAGGGCTTTACCGATCCCGCTCGCCGCGCCCGTCACGATAACCACATGGTTTTCAAATTCATTCTGCATATACATTGTTTTTCTCCGGCGTTGTCTGGAGCGTTAGTTATAAAAGAGGCGGGAAAAGGGGGCGTGGCGGTTTTGCTGCGACTGTTGCGATTTTGCGTTTACTTTTGCCCGACCATGACAGCGCGTGGAGAGTATGCGAAGGTAGGCGGGTTAATCATGGTTAAACACGGACAATAACAATGGCAGGGAATCTCCTCATCTGGCTGATATCGTCGGCAATGCTGCTGGCCTATTTCTGGTTTGTGACGCTCAGAAAGCCGTTTAAAACGGTGCGTAAACACTTTCTTATTCTGCTCGGCGTCCATGTGGCGCTCAGTATCGCCGCCATTCAGTTAAAAAAATCGGGCCATTTTTTGCCGGCTGAATATCGCACGGCGGGGCTGTGGTTTATCAAAGGCTATATGGCGGTAATTGTGGTGTTAATGGTTAATTTTTTCGCGGCGCTGGTCGGGCGAGGCGTCGCGAAAATGGCCGGATTTCATGAAAAATATAATGCGGCGAATCTGCACCGTCAGCCGCTGCGCGCGTTTTTGCGCCATCAGTCCGCTGTCGTCTGGGGCTACCGGGTGCTGCTTCTCACGGGCGGAATCTACATGCTGTGGGCGATGTGCTTCCGGATGGGATTGTAGTCTCCGGGCAGGCCCCCCTTAAATTTCGCGGGTTCGCAAGGACGTTTTTTTATGAAAGAAAAATAAAGTTTTATTACCGCTAAAAAACATCGTAGCGAAAGTAACTGATTATTTCAGCAAGTTGAATGAAAAAGCGGCGATATCGGCCGCTAACTGCGCTGACCAGAATCATTGAATAAGATAAAACTTAACCATCATCATAATTTTTCATAAAATCCGCGTTAAAAATGTCTGCGGGCCGTGAGCTTCAGCGTAAACTGCGTTTTCGCCAGGGATGCTACGTAAATACCAGACTGGAGGTGAATATGTATTCCTTTATCGCCAGGCAGCCCATCTTTGACGCCGCGCTAAATACCGTCGCGTATGAGCTGCTTTATCGCAATGGATTGACCAATACGTTTCCGCTGGTGACGGAAGAATACGCCACCAACCATCTGCTTGCGGAGCAGTTCCTCGTCACGCCGCTGCAACGCCTGGTGGGGCAACATACGTCATATATTAATTTTCCTCATGAGATGATCGTCAACGGCCTGGCGCAAACGCTGCCGGCGGAAAAGGTGGTGATCGAAATTCACCAGAACGCGGCCCCGGAACCCGAGCTGTTAAAGATGGTGCGGGAGATGTACTACAAAGGGTTTCGTTTCGCGCTGGATAACTTCCGGCTCAGCGACGCCTGGGCGAATTTCCTGCCCTATGTCACCATTATTAAGTTCGATATTCAGGCATTGACGCCGCAGGAAGTGTCAGCTTTTATCCGCGATAATAATATCAGCCAGCGAAAATTGCTGGCGGAAAAAGTCGAAACCCGCGAGCAGTTTAACCTTTACAAAGAGATGGGGTTCCAGCGTTTCCAGGGCTATTTTTATGGCGAGCCGGAAATGATTAAGACCCGTAAGCTGCCGGAGCAGCAGATGTTTATTCTGCAACTGCTCAATGAGGTCGTGTCGGCCAACCCGGATATGCGCAAAATAGAAGAGCTAATCAGCCGCGATGTGGCGATTACGTATAAGCTGATGCGTTATGTCAATAACATTAAATATAAGATTAATCATCACGCTAATGCGGATGTGCTGCCGTTTCGCAATATTCTCTATTTCTTAGGCTTAAGCGAACTGCGCCGGTTTATCGCGATCCTGGCGGTGACGCACAGCAGCGAACCGGCGGTGACGGAGCTCTTTAACTACAGCCTCGCCTGCGGGCGATTCTGCGAAATGGCGGTGGCGCACACGGGGGCCGATATCAATGAAAACGACGCCTTTATCGCCGGGCTGTTCTCGCGGCTGGATATTATCCTCAGCGTGCCGATGGCGGTGTTAATTGAGCAGATAACCGTACCGGCGATTGTGCGCGAGGCGCTCTTAAACCGCGGCGGCACGCTCGGCGCGCTGCTGAATCTCTATGAAGGCTATGAGCAGAATCACTGGCAGGGCGTGACGCAAGGGATGAAACAGCTCAATATGAGTGAAGCGCAGGTGACAAAACTCTTCCTCGACGCGGTGGAGTGGGGTGACAGGATCATTTAATACCAGCGCCGCCGCCCGATCCTGCCCGGTTGCGGCGCCAGATGTGCAACTTCCTGCATTATGCCTGCGGCACGTCCGCCAGCGAAAAGTAAACCTCAAGCCCGTGCTCGCGGGCGATCTCCACATCGCGATCGGCCCCCGAGGACGCCCCCGGCAGACGCAGCACCGCGTCGCATTTCGCCACCAGACGGTGCGCCACCGGGTATAAAAACCGCTCGCTTATCGCATCGCCGGGTTTTTCGCTGCCGGCGGCCTGGGCGAGCGGCAGCGCGAGCCATTCGCCAATTACCGGTACGTGGCCGCGTTCAAACACCGCGAGCGCCGCCTGTTCAAGACGCGCCAGGTTCTAACGCATCAGGGTTTCATCGCCGTTCGTGCCGCTGCGCCACGGGCCTGCCACCAGGATCAGTTTGCTCATGTTTTCTCCTTAGAGTATCGCGTTCAGCGCCGCGTATTGCAGCAGCATGATGGTTTTGGCATCGACAATCTCACCGTCGCGCACCGCGCGCAGCGCGTCATCAATGGGCATTTTGACCACCTCAATATCCTCGCCTTCTTCCGCGACGCCGCCGCCCGCGCCGCTTCGCCGCGCCGGATCGTATTCGCCAGTGAAGAAATAGAGTTTTTCCGTGACCGAGCCGGGGCTCATATAGGCTTCAAACACTTTTTCGACGTTATCCACCAGATAGCCGGTCTCTTCTTCGGCTTCGGCGCGGATGCGCGTTTCGGGATCGGCTTCATCCAGCAGGCCCGCCGCCGTTTCGGTCAGTAAGCCGTCGTAGCCGTTGAGGAAAACCGGCAGGCGAAACTGGCGGGTGAGAATGACGCAGCGCTCGGCGCGGTTATAGAGCAGGATGGTCGCGCCGTTGCCGCGGTCGTAGGCTTCGCGGCTCTGCCGCTGCCACTGGCCGTCGCGGCGCTGGTAATCAAACGTGTATTTCTTTAGCAGATACCAGTCGTCAGACAGGGTTTGCGTTTCAACAATGCGTACTTTTTCACGAACAGATGGCATGATGACGTCTCCACAGGTAGAATTGGCAACATAACGTGCATATTCGTGCATGGTCAAGAAAATTCGCGCAAAAGGAAACCGGCATGCTGACGTCACAACGTAAGAAGCTCATTCTGGAAAAGCTGGCGGCGGAAGGGCAGGTGCAGTCCCGCGCGCTCAGCGAGTGGTTTAACGTTTCCGAAGATACGATCCGGCGCGACTTGCGCGAGCTTTCGGCCGAAGGCCGCCTGCAGCGGGTTCACGGCGGGGCGCTGCCCGCTTCGGCGGCGGTGGTGGATTACGCCGGGCGCAGCCAGCTCTCCATCGACTCCAAGCGGGCGGTCGCGCGCCGCGCCGCCGCGCTGATTGAACCGGGGCAGATCGTGATGCTCGACGGCGGCACCACGACGGGCGAACTGGTGAAATGCCTGTCGCCGGACCTCGCCATTACGGTGATCACCCACAGCCCCGGCATTGCATTACAACTGGTAGAGCATCCGCGCATTGAGGTGATCCTCATCGGCGGACGGCTGTTTAAACATTCGATCGTCTCGGTGGGGGCGGCGGCCATTGAAGCCATGAGCCATCTGCGCGCCGACCTGTTCTTTCTGGGCGTCACCGGCGTGCACGCCGAAGCGGGTCTCAGCACCGGCGATTACGAAGAGGCGTGCGTGAAGCGCGCGCTGGCCTCGCGCGCGGCGGAAACCGTAGTGATGGCGTCGCGGGAAAAGCTCAACGCCGCCTCGGCGTTTTGTATTGGCGATATGTCGCTGGTGAACACGCTGGTTGTCGAGGGCGATACCGCTGACAGCCTGCTCGCGCCTTTTGAAAACCTGGGCGTGACGGTTGTCAGAGCGTAGCCCGCCGGTGGCACCAGAACGAACCCGACGGAAACTGCGCATGATCGGCCAAAGCTGTCTATCCTGAGAATACGAGCGTATTAAAACGGTTATGCGGATAATTTCAGGAGGGGCAGTATGAAGTTTTTCTATTTCATTTCGCTTATCGCCGCGGCCAGTTATCTGTTTGCCTTTTTGCCGAGAGCGAAAAGCGACCGGGAGCCGCTCGCGTACTGGGGCTGCTGGATTTATCTGGGCGCTTCTGCGATCTACTGGGGGATTTACGGAATAAGGCATTATTTTTAATCACGATAAACATTCGCCGGGAAATAATACCCGGCGTTTAGCAATATTGCCCTTAAAAAGTAAATGGCGAGGGTAATAATCCTAAAGCGTTTAATTTTACTCCTCTTCATAATTCCATCGCATTCTTTACAAAAATACGCTATCTTTCCGCGCGCAAAAGCCTCAATCTGACGCTTAGCGTCATCGCCGTGGATGAAGCCGCCCGGATAAACGCCGGGGCATGTTAAAAAGTTGTTTTAAATACAAGGCGATGCGAGATTCCGGCCGCAGAATAACCTGATGACTGGATCAAATTTCTGTTAATTAAGGTTGTTATCATTAGCGGGTTAATATTTTTAACGACGGCACGCCGTCGCCGTTATCGTCAGGAAGTGTGGAGTAATACAACGGAATGTTTCAGGATTCATGAAAAGGCCATTTTTTATTCACATTCTGACATTACTGTAATTCAAACCGGGAGCGTCGCTCGCCCCCCTCTATTTTCTTCTTCACCGTTTTTATTACGTAGCAGGAAGGCAGTATCCCTGCTGAATGATTGTCTGTCTGGTTTGTACCGCTTACGGAACGGCTTCTTTATGCGATACATCTCTGTGCATAAAGGGGCTTTATGAATAACGTCATGCCTTTTTCCCGGGCGCTGCTGCACCCACGTTACTGGTTTACCTGGCTGGGTCTCGGCCTGCTGTGGCTGCTGGTGCAGATGCCGCATCCGCTGCTGATGCGCCTCGGCGCGTTTCTCGGCCGCAATTCGCGCCGCTTCCTGAAGCGCCGTGAAAAAATCCTGCGCCGTAACCTTGAACTCTGCTTCCCGCACTTCAGCGACGCGCAAAAAGAGCAGCTGATTCAGGAAAATTTCCTGTCGCTCGGCATGGCGCTGCTGGAAACCGGCATGGCCTGGTTCTGGTCAGATGCGCGCATTAAAAAATGGTTTAACGTCGAAGGGCTGCATCACCTGCATCAGGCGAGCGCGCAGCAGCGCGGCGTTATTGTGATTGGCGTGCATTTTATGTCGCTGGAGCTCGGCGGGCGAGTGATGGGGCTGTGTAAGCCGATGATGGCGATGTACCGCCCGCACAACAATAAAGCGATGGAGTGGGCACAGACCAAAGGGCGCATGCGCTCCAATAAAGCGATGATTGACCGTAAAGATCTCAAAGGCATGGTCAATGCGCTGAAGCAGGGCGAAGCGGTCTGGTTTGCGCCGGACCAGGATTACGGCCCGCGCGGCAGCACCTTCGCGCCGCTGTTTGCGGTGAACGACGCCGCCACCACGCGCGGTACGTATGTGCTCTCACGCCTGAGCAACGCGGCGATGCTGACCATCGTGATGATCCGCAACCCTGACGCCAGCGGCTATAAGCTGATTATTCAGCCGGAGCTCCAGGGCTACCCGCGTGAAGACGAGGCTGCCGCCGCGTGCTACATGAACAAAGTGATCGAGCGTGAAATCCTGCGCGCGCCGGAGCAGTATCTCTGGATCCACCGCCGCTTTAAAACCCGCCCGGCGGGCGAAGCGTCGCTCTATACCTGATACGCGTTCTCACAGAAAGCCCTGCTCAGCGCGGGGCTTTTTTTTGCGCCGCTTTAGGGGATCGTGCGGCAGCTTTTGAAAAAGCGCGCGGATTGTGGGTTAATAACATTTTGTTTACATTCGGAGCTGCCGCGATGGCCGGGACCGCCGCCCCCTTTTCGTTTCGCGAAACTATGCATCTGCGCGCGCAGGAAAAAGCGCTGCGCCTTGATGCAGACCAGACGCGGCTCATCAGTGAACTGGAAAGCCTCGCCGCGCCGCTGCTGGCGGGACGCGCGCGCTTCGCCGGGCTCTATGTCTGGGGCAGGCCGGGGCGCGGCAAAAGTTTTATCGTCGATAATTTCTTTGCCTCGCTGCCGCTGGCGGCGAAAAAGCGCGCCCACTTTCATGACTTTTTCCGCGAGCTGCATCGGCGCATGGTGGATAAACCGCTGGAGCAGGCATTGCGCGGGCAGCTGGGCGACGCGCGGCTGCTCTGCTTTGACGAATTCCATCTGCACGATCCGGGTGATGCGATGCTCGCGAAAAAGCTGTTAGAGGTGGCGCAGGCGATGAATATTACGCTGATCCTGACCTCCAACTATTCGCCGCGCGAGCTGCTAGCGCATCCGCTCTACCATGAGCTGTTTGTGCCGTCTATCGCGCTTATCGAGCGAGAGATGACAATTTTCGCGCTCAACGGCGAGCGCGACTATCGCCTTGACGCCGGGAGCGACGCCGGACGGTTCAGCGAGGGCGCGTGGCTGCGGCCCGGCACGCCTGAACAGCGTGACGCGCTCGGGCTTGCCGTGGCGCACGGCAACTTTGTGGTCACTGCCGGTTATCACACTTTTCATGCCGCGTCGCCGCCAGACGCGGTGCTGCATTTTACCTTTGCCGGAATATGTGAAGCACCGACGGCAGTCATGGATTATTTAACGCTGTGTGAAACCTATTCCTGCTGGTTTATTGATAATGTTCCGCTGCTCGCGCGCGTCAGCCCCGCGGCGGCGCAGCGGTTTATTAATCTTATTGATGTGCTTTATGATAAACAGCGCCAGTTATTTATTTCGAGCTCGTATTCGGTGGCGGAAATTATTCACGGTGTGGCGCTGGATGATATCGGGCGTACTGCCAGTCGGCTGGCGCAATTACCGGTAATACAAAATCCTGTTACGGGTTAATATCATTGCCCTGCGCCGAAGTATAATAAAATCGGGTGCCTGAGGAGCATAAAACCGCCAGTCAAATCGCGGGGATTGCTCCCCGCGTCAGACGCTTACTCTCTGGATTTACAAGCCAGTGAAGCGACAACCTCCATACTCGCGCCCCGCAAGCGCAGCTCGCAAAGCGTTTCCCGTGAAAGGGTGGTGAACACTAATACCGTCACACAAACAATAATAATGCACCAGATAAAAGTATTGTCCTTCATAGCCATTCTCCTTGCCGTCAGGCGAGTAAGAGGCTAACATATGAACTGTCGGGTTCATGTGTCGGCCTCGGGTTAAGTAATTAACTCGGGGCCTTCATCTTTCCGGAACCTGCATAATGCCTGAAACCAGAAAGCCTCAGGCACCCGCCGCGAATAATACGCCTCTTTTACCTCCGTAAAATCCTTTGTTTTTCTTATTCCATTAAAATGAGCCGGAGTGAATATTCACTTCTTTCTGGCGCGCCGACTATTCCCGTTACCGCTTCCCGTTATTCTTTTTCTTATTTATACCGTCGGGAATGGTGCTACTCTTCCTTCGCGGCGTGGATCTTGCCGCGAAACACCCAGAACCCCCAGCTGTTATAGATAAGCGTAATGGGCACAAAGACGCCGAACGCGGTAAGCATCAGCTTCTGCGTGGCGGGCGGCGCGGCGGCCTGAATAAGCAGCAGATTCGGCGGCAGAATAAACGGAAAAACGGCCAGCAGCATCCCGCCAAATGCGGCGATAAACAGTAAGAGCGTCATCGCGAGCGGCAGGAAATCGCGCCGCTGGCGCAGCGTCAGCATCACGCCCAAAAACGCCAGCAAACCCATCGCCACCAGCGGCCCGCTCCAGCGCCACAGTTGCAGGTGCAGCCGGTAGGTCTCATTGAGCTGCACCGTCCAGACCAGCAGCCCCGCCAGCAGCGCGGCGGTGAGAATGACAAGCCACAGGGCCTGACGCCGCGCCCACGCGTTGAGTTCTCCTTCGCAGCGCCAGATAAGCCAGCACGCGCCGAGCAGCGCATAGCCGACGCTGAGCGCTATTGCACAGAAGACCGAAAAGGGCGACAGCCAGTCCATCGGGCCGCCGGTAAATCTGGCGCCGTCATGCGTGATGCCTTCAACCCATGCGCCCATCGTCGCGCCCTGGCTTAACGACGTCAGCCAGGAGCCTGCGATAAACAGCGCGTCAAACAGGCGCGGGCGCAGGTGGCGGTACTCAATCGCCACCCCGCGCGCAATCATCGCCAGCAGCATGATATAGACCGGCAGGTAGAGCGCGCTGTAGAGGATGCTGAAAGCGACGGGGAACATCGCCAGCAGCGCGCCCGCGGTCAGCACCAGCCAGGTTTCGTTGCCGTCCCAGACCGGCAGCAGCGAAATATTCATCTGCTGGCGCGCCTGCGGCGACTGAAACGGCGCGAGCAGCCCCACGCCAAGATCCGCGCCGTCGAGCAGTACGTAAATCAGCACGCCTGCGGCGAGCGCGCCGGCGCAAAGCAGCGTTAACAGCGGCAGTGAAAGCAGCAGTTCAGTCATTCGTGCGTCCCCGCAGGCTGTGCGGCGTCACGCCGCTGCCGGTTTGCGCCGCCACGGCCGGGTTGGCATCCGGTGTATCGTCGCCCGGCGGTTTCGCGAGCAGGCGCAACATAAACCCCATACCCAGCGCGAAAACCAGCAGATAGACCACTACAATCGCGACAAACGAGCCGAGCACCAGCGACGGCGCGATGGGCGAGGCGCTCTCGCGGGTCAGCAACTGCCCGTAGATGGTCCACGGCTGGCGGCCTGTCTCGGTGACGACCCAGCCTGCGAGCATCGCGATAACGCCCGCAGGCGCCATCGCCACCATGCCGCGTTGCAGCCAGCGCGCCTCCCATAACCGGCCACGCAGTCGCACCACCAGCCCGGCGACGCCAAAGAAAATCATCAGAAAGCCGAGCCCGACCATCGCGCGAAACGCGAAGAACACGCCAGGCACCCAGGGCAGTTCGTCCGGCGGATATTGGTTCAGGCTGTGAATGGTGCCGGTGAGGTTATGGCGCAGGTAGAGCGAGCCGACGGACGGGATCGCCACTTCAAGGTGGTTGCGCCGCGCCTCCATATCCGGAATGGCGAACAGGCGCAGCGGCTCGCCTTCGCCGGGCGGCGGCGGGTTCCAGCTGCCTTCCATAGCCGCCAGTTTGACCGGCTGGTGATCGCGGGTATTTTCGCCATGCAGATCGCCCACCACCGCCTGTAAGGGCGCGAGCGCGAGCAATACCCACAGCCCCCAGGAGAACATCCGCCGCGCGCCCGGCTGTTGCGGGCGTTTGAGCAGGTGCCATGCGCCGACGGCCGCCACCAGGCACGCGGTGGCGAGGAGCGCGGCGATGGACATATGCATCAACCGGTACGGGAAGGACGGGTTGAAAATCACCGCCCACCAGTCGACGGGCTGAAAACGGCCATCGGGCCCGATGATGAAACCTGCGGGCGTCTGCATCCACGAGTTCGCCGACAATATCCAGAAGGCGCTGAACAGCGAGCCTGCCGCCACCACGCAGGTGGCGAGAAAATGCACCCACGGGCGCACTTTGCCCATGCCGAACAGCACCACGCCCATAAAGCCCGCTTCGAGGAAAAACGCCACCAGCACTTCCATGTACATCAGCGGCCCCATCACCGCCCCGGCGCGGCTGGAAAGCTCGCCCCAGTTGGCACCGAACTGGAATTCCATCAGCACGCCGGTGACGACGCCGACCGCGACATTCAGGGCAAAGATCTTGCTCCAGTATTTATAGAGATCGAGATAAATTTGCTGCCTGCGCCACAGCCACAAGCCTTCCAGCAGCATCAGCCACTGCGCGAGGCCTATCGTCAGCGCCGCCAGCACGATGTGGAACCCGATAGTGAAGGCGAACTGACTGCGCGCCAAAAGCAGCGCGGTTTCCGGGCTAATCATTGTCAGGCGTCGCTCGGCTTGCCGGTAAAGGATGAGATGGGTTTGTCCACCTCCTCTTCCATACGGCGGGAGAACGCTTTCAGACCGTTCAGCAGCGGCGTCAGCGAGCGCCACAGCTCATCGTCATGCAGCATTTTCCATGCCCCGCGCGCGCCCGGCGCGTCGGCCTGTTCGCTTTCAGGGCGCGCTTCTTCGCGGCTCAGTTCCGCGGCGAAATCGCGCACGCCGAAGGCGAGTTTATACATCCGCTCCGGCGGAATGGTGGAGAGCGCCATCAGCAGCACAGAGATATTCTGGATAACGTTCAGCGAACCTTTGCGGCTCAGGCCGTCGATGATGACCTTGATCCACTCGTTGTTGGACGCCACCAGATCGTTGGTCAGGCGCAGTACACCATGTTCATGCAGCGTCTGGAGCAGGCGTTGCAGCTCTTCGTCTGCCGTCGGGCCGATGCGTGGCGGCTCGGGCTGATAGTCAATCGCTTTGGCCATTAAAATTTCTCCGGGTGAGGTTCCTGTTCGGGCGGCAGGCGGTAATCGTCACGCTGCCATTTCTCTTCGACCGGCACGCCCGCCATCGGCGTGCGGGCACCATAGCGGAAGTTATGCCGCGGCAGCGGCGACGGGTGCGGCGCGCGGGAGAGTTTCTCCAGTTTTACCGCGAGCTCCTTATACGCCGGCGTGTTGACGTCGGGGTCGTGGTGCTCGCCGGTGAGCGCGTTAATGCCCGGTTTGCCCTGATGAATAGAGATAAAAAGCGATTGGCCCGCCACGCGATCGGTGATGACCACCGGCACCTCCAGCGAGCTGCGTCGCGAGGTGAGTTTCACCCAGTCGCCCTCTAAAAGCCCACGCTCAGCGGCAAGCTGCGGGCTAATCTCTACAAACCAGTCGGGCGACAGCGACATTGTGCGCCCGCCGCGTCCGCTCTGGTTGGTCGACTGGAAATGCTCCAGCATGCGCCCGTTATTGAGCGCCAGATCGTATTCGTCATCCGGCGCTTCGGCGGGCGGTTGCCACTTCAGCGGATAGAGCACGGCGCGGCCATCCGGGAAATTAAACCCGTTGGTGTAGAGCAGCGGCGTGCTTTCGCCGTCAGGCTTCACCGGCCAGAGCTGGGAGTTCCAGCCTTCAAGACGCTCATAGCTGACGCCCGCGAATAGCGTGGCGATACTCGCTGCCTCCGCCATGATTTGTGACGGGTGCGTGTAGCCCCAGTCGTGACCCATGCGCGCGGCAAGCTCTGTCAGAATGCGCCAGTCCGGGCGGCTGTCACCGAGCGGCGGCATAGCTTCATAGAAGCGCTGAATGCGCCGCTCGGTATTCACAAAGGTGCCGTCTTTTTCAATGCTCGGGCAGGCGGGCAGCACCACATCGGCGAACTGCGCGGTGCGGCTTAAAAAGAGATCCTGCACCACCAGGAAATCAAGATCGGTAAAGCCCTCGTGCACGTTAGTGCTGTCGGCGTCGGAAAATGCCGTCTCTTCGCCGATGACATACATGGCGCGAACCTGTTTCGTGCGCGCGTGCTCTACCATCTCGAAGTTATCTGAGCCTGCCTCCAGCGACAGTTTTTCCGGTGCCACGCCCCAGGCTTTCGCCCATTTGGCGCGCACGGTTTCATCGCTCACCGATTCATAGCCGGGGTAGTAGTTTTTCAGGCAGCCGAAATCGCTCGCGCCCTGCACGTTATTATGCCCGCGCATCGGGTAGCCACCTGTGCCGGGGCGACCGTAGTTGCCCGTGACCAGTAGCAGGTTGGAGAGCGCGGTGCTGGTGTCCGCGCCGTGGCTGTGCTGGGTGACGCCCATCGCCCAGACGATGCAGACGGACGGCGCGTTGCCGATAAGCTCGGCGGCGGCGGTCAGCTCATCCACGGTAAGCCCGGTTATGTCGGCGGCGAACTCCAGCGTGAACGGCGCGAGCGACTGGCGGTATTCGTCCACCTGGTTGACGTGCGCGGCGAGAAACGCCTCGTCGGCGTAGCCGTGGTCAAACATATAGCGCGCCATCGCCGAGGCCCAGACTATATCGGTGCCGGGGCGAATGCGCAGGTAACGGTCGGCGCGGTCGGCCATTTCGTGACGGCGCGGGTCGACTACCAGCAGTTGCTGCCCGTGATGTTTTTTCGCGGCTTTCATGCGCGCGGCGATCACCGGATGGTTCTCGGCGGTGTTGCTGCCGACAATCACAATCAGCGACGCCTTATGCAGATCCTCAATGGTGCCCGCGTCGCCGCCGTAACCGACGGTGCGGAACAGCCCTTTGGTGGCCGGGTTCTGGCAGTAGCGCGATGAGTTATCGACGCTGTTCGTGCCAATAATGAGGCGCGCGATTTTCTGCGTCAGGTAGGCTTCTTCGTTGCTGCCCTTACTGGAGCCGATAAAACCGATAGCCTGCGGCCCGGACTGATCGCGGATCGCCAGCAGGCGGCGCGCCACCAGCGCCAGCGCCTCGTCCCAGCTCGCCTCGCGGAAGCGGTCGTTCTCGCGGATAAGCGGTGTGGTGAGGCGTGCTTTATCGTTGAGGAAATCCCAGGCGAATTTGCCCTTCACGCAGGTGGAGATGCCGTTGGCAGGCGCGTCGGCGACAGGCTGCACTTTCAGTACGTGGCGGTCGCGCGTCCAGATTTCGAAGCTGCACCCGACGCCGCAGTAGGTGCAGACCGTTTTGGTACGTTTGATTTCCGGCTGCCGCCAGTGCATGTCCATCACCGAAATCCCGGTAATGATCTCAGCACCCGTGGTGTTTTCGATGGCTTTCACCAGATCTATCATCGGGCGCTTGAGCGTCTGCTTCATGCTGGTAAACGGCCCGGCGTCCGGCTGCATGGTTTTCTCAAGCAGGGCGTTGCAGGGACAGACGGTGACGCAATGCCCACAGCTCACGCAGCTGGAGCCGGCGATAGTCTCGCCGCCGTCCCACAGCACACGCGGGTGGGCCATGGTGTAATCGATGCTCAGCGTCTCGTTGACCTCGACGTTCTGGCACGCCTCCACGCAGCGCCCGCACAGAATGCACTGGTCGGGATCGTAGGTGTAAAACGGGTTGGAGTGATCTTTAACGTAGGGTTTGCGCTGGTATTCGTAGCGCTGAATCGGAATATGCATATCCGCCACGGCATTATGCAGGGTGCAGTCGCCGGTATTGTGTTCGCAGACGGTACAGTAAAGTTCATGTTTGGCGAGCAGCCTGTCCATGCCTTCGTGTTGCGCCGCCTGCGCGTCGGGCGTGCGGCTGGCAATTTCCATGCCCTGCGCGCTTTTCAGCGTACAGCCGCGCACCAGCTCGCCCTGATACTCCACCCAGCAGACATCGCAGGTTTGCATCGGCTCAAGCGCGGGGTGGTAACAGACGTGCGGGAGCTTGACATCGCAGGCCGTCAGAAAATCGATAAGCGGGATATTCGCCGGGCCAGTCAGCGGCCTCCCGTCATAAAACAGGGTACAGAGCGACTCTTGCATAGTGCTTCCTCAAACGTGCCTTGCCAGTGCCGCGAACGTGTGCCGCAGCGAAGAAGAGCGGCTTCTCCGCGGGGAGGCGCTCTCGTTATAGTGACTTAAAGGTAGTAACCGACCCCTGGCTTCGCCAGCGAAGGGTGTTGCGAAGTATGTATGCGGTGAATAATCAGACGCGGGCAGTTGCGGGTAAGTGGCTGAGCGCGTGACGGCTTTTGCATTTCGCACCACTTCCCGGTATAACGTTCAGTTATGGATGTTTAGACGTCTGAACGTATAGAAGGGTTTATGCAGGAATCGCAGCAGCTACAACGCACCATGAAGGCCCGTCATCTGGTCATGCTCTCGCTGGGGGGCGTTATCGGCACCGGGCTGTTTTTTAATACCGGCTATATTATTTCCACGACCGGGGCGGCGGGCACGCTGCTGGCGTATCTTATCGGCGCGCTGGTGGTCTGGCTGGTGATGCAGTGCCTCGGCGAGCTGGCTGTCGCCATGCCGGAGACCGGCGCGTTTCACGTTTACGCGGCGCGCTATTTAGGGCCAGCGACCGGCTATACCGTCGCCTGGCTCTACTGGCTCACCTGGACCGTGGCGCTCGGCTCAAGCTTCACCGCCGCCGGGTTCTGTATGCAGTACTGGTTTCCGCAGGTGCCGGTGTGGATCTGGTGTCTGGTCTTCTGCGTGGTGATTTTCGGGCTGAATGTTTTCTCCACGCGGCTTTTCGCCGAAGGCGAATTCTGGTTTTCACTTATTAAAGTGATCACCATCGTGGCGTTTATCGTGCTGGGCGGGGCGGCGATGTTCGGCATTCTGCCGATGAAAGACGGCTCGCCCGCGCCGCTGTTCCACAACCTGACCGCCGCGGGCTGGTTCCCTGCCGGGACGCTGCCGATCCTGATGACGATGGTGGCGGTGAACTTCGCGTTTTCCGGCACCGAGCTTATCGGCATTGCGGCCGGTGAGACTGAAAACCCGCAGCAGGCCGTGCCGGTCGCGATTCGCACGACCATCGTGCGGCTGGTGATTTTCTTCCTCGGCACCGTGCTGGTGCTGGCGGCGCTGATCCCGATGGATCAGGCGGGCGTGGTGAAAAGCCCGTTCGTGCTGGTGTTTGAGAAAATCGGCATTCCTTACGCCGCCGATATCATTAACTTCGTGATCCTCACCGCGATTTTATCAGCGGCCAACTCGGGCCTGTACGCCTCGGGGCGGATGCTCTGGTCGCTCGCCAATGAGCGCACGCTGCCGCGCGGTTTTTCGCGCCTCACGCGTCGCGGCGTGCCGCTGACGGCGCTGTCGGTGAGTATGCTGGGCGGCGTGCTGGCGCTGTTCTCCAGCATCGTGGCGCCGGATACGGTTTTTGTGGCGCTCTCGGCGATTTCCGGTTTCGCGGTGGTGGCGGTGTGGCTCAGCATCTGCGCCGCGCATTTTATGTTCCGCCGCCGTCATCTGGCCGAGGGCCGGGCGCTCGATGAATTACATTACCGCGCGCCCTGGTATCCGCTGACGCCGGCGCTGGGCTTCGTACTCTGTCTTATCGCCTGCGTCGGGCTGGCGTTCGATCCGGGCCAGCGCATCGCGCTCTGGTGCGGGTTGCCGTTTGTGGCGTTCTGCTACGGCGCGTATTATCTGACGCAATTTTTCCGCACGCGCCGCACCGAGGAGCCTCGCCATGTCGCTGAATAACCCGTTAACCCCGCTCTTAAGCCAGCAGCCGTTCGTGGTGCTGGACGGCGCGCTCGCGACCGAACTGGAAGCGCGCGGCTGCAATCTCGCCGACAGCTTATGGTCGGCGAAAGTCCTGATGGAGCAGCCGGAGCTGATTTACGCGGTGCATCTCGATTACTTCCGCGCCGGGGCGCAGTGCGCCATTACCGCCAGCTACCAGGCGACACCTGCCGGTTTTGCCGCGCGCGGCCTGGATGAGGCGCAGTCGCGGGCGCTAATTGCGCGAAGCGTTGAGCTGGCGCGTCAGGCGCGTGACGATTATTACCACGAACAGCCGGATGCCGGGCCGCTGCTGGTGGCGGGCTCCGTCGGGCCGTATGGCGCGTATCTGGCGGACGGCTCGGAATACCGCGGCGACTATGCGCTCTCCGCGGCTGAGTTTGCGGATTTCCATCGTCCGCGCGTGGAGGCGCTCCTTGAGGCGGGCGTGGATCTGCTGGCCTGCGAAACGCTGCCGTCGCTGCCGGAAGCGCTGGCGCTCGCGGCGCTGCTGGAAAGCTACCCGCAGGCGCGCGCGTGGTTTACCTTTACGCTTCGCGACAGCGACCACATCAGCGACGGCACGCCGCTTGGTGATGTGGCGGCCGCGCTCGCGCCGTATCCGCAGATTGCGGCGCTCGGCATTAACTGCGTGGCGCTGGAGAAAACCACCGCCGCGCTGACGCAGCTGCATGACGCGACCCGGCTGCCGCTGGTGGTTTACCCGAACTCCGGCGAGCAGTATGACGCGGTGAGCAAAACCTGGTGTCACGACGGGCACGCCTGCCAGACGCTGGCGCATTATCTGGACGAGTGGCGCGCGGCGGGCGCGGCGCTGATTGGCGGTTGTTGCCGCACCACGCCTGCGGATATCGCGGCGCTGCGCGCGCAGCGTTAAGGGAAATGCCGGGTGCGCTTCGCTTACCCGGCCTACAAAATACGCACCATGTAGCATGCAGGGCGGGTAAGCGAAGCGCACCCGCCTGTTGGGAAGAGGGGGCAGGTGAAGGGAGCAGGGCGCATATGACAGGCCGGTGAAATCGTTCCGTTCGCCATAACGTCATTTCCCTCTGTGTTTTTCTCCCATGCGAACGTGCAAAGGGGGCTCGCCGCCGCCCCCTTTGCAATCCCGGCTCCCGGCGGAAATCGGCCCTTAGGGCCGATTTTTTTTAGCCGGAGCAACCCCCTTTCCCCTGGCGTTTCTGCGCTGTAGGGCGGGTAAGCGCAGCGCACCCGCCATCCCCTATAACGCACAAAATTAACTATCCATTGCCGGATTTTTTCTAAAAACGATTCGGCATTAACGATGCTTTTTTATTCCTTTATCTGACGTCCCGCGCCGGAAATACTGCCTCTATAACAAGAGACTACAGGGGCAGACAATATGGCAATCACATCGCGTATTACGCTCATCGGCGCGCTGGCGCTGTGGGCATTTCAGGCGCAGGCGGTGGACGTCACCGTCGCGTATCAGACTTCCGCCGAGCCCGCCAAAGTGGCGCAGGCGGATAACACCTTCGCCAAAGAGAGCGGCGCCACGGTGGACTGGCGTAAATTCGACAGCGGCGCCAGCGTGGTGCGCGCGCTCGCCTCGGGCGACGTGCAGATAGGCAATATCGGCTCCAGCCCGCTCGCCGTCGCGGCAAGCCAGAATGTCCCCATCGAAGTGTTTCTGCTCGCGTCGCAGCTTGGTAACTCCGAGGCGCTGGTGGTGAAAAAATCGATTCGCACGCCGCAGGATCTCATCGGCAAGCGCATCGCGGTGCCGTTTATCTCCACCACCCACTACAGCCTGCTGGCGGCGCTGAAACACTGGGGTATCCGCCCGGATCAACTGAGCATCGTTAACCTTCAGCCGCCTGCGATCATCGCCGCCTGGCAGCGGGGCGATATCGACGGCGCTTATGTCTGGGCGCCGGCCGTTAACGCGCTGGAAAAAGAGGGCACGGTGCTGACCGACTCCTCGGAAGTGGGGAAATGGGGTTCGCCGACGCTGGATGTCTGGGTGGTGCGTAAAGACTTCGCCGAAAAACACCCGGAAGTGGTCACCGCCTTTGCCCGCAGCGCGCTGGCGGCCCAGCGCGGTTATCTCGACAACCCTGACGGCTGGCTTACGCAGCCGGAGCATCTGGAGAAGCTCGCGCGCTTAAGCGGCGTGCCGCAGGCCGATGTGCCGGGGCTGGTGAAGGGCAATACCTATCTTCCCGCCAGCCAGCAGGTCGAACAGCTTAACGGTCCGGTGAATCAGGCGATTGTCGACACCGCCGCGTTTTTGAAAGCGCAGGGCAAAGTGGCGCAGGCCGGCCAGGATTACCGCGCGTTCGTCACCGACCGCTTTGTGAAGCCGCTGGCTCAGCCGTAAGGGGGCGCGATGCTACAGGTCTCTCACCTTCACGCCAGTTTCGACGGCAAGCCCGCGCTTGCCGATATCAGCCTGACGCTCAATGACGGCGAGCTGCTGGTGGTGCTCGGCCCGTCCGGCTGCGGCAAAACCACGCTGCTGAATCTTATCGCCGGGTTTTTACCGGTGGAAACGGGCAGCATTACGCTCGACGGCCGCGCCGTCACCGGACCGGGCGCCGATCGCGGCGTGGTGTTTCAGCATGAGGGGCTGCTGCCGTGGCGCAGCGTGCTCGATAACGTCGCGTTCGGGTTGCAGTTGCAGGGCGTCGGTCGTGAAGAACGCCGCGCGCTGGCGCGGCAGATGCTCGCGAAAGTGGGGCTTGAGGGCGCGGAAAACCGGTTTATCTGGCAGCTTTCCGGCGGGCAGCGCCAGCGCGTCGGCATCGCCCGCGCGCTGGCGGCCGACCCGCAACTGCTGCTGCTGGATGAGCCCTTCGGCGCGCTGGACGCCTTTACCCGCGAGCAGATGCAGACGCTGCTGCTGCGCCTGTGGGCGACAAGCGGCAAAAAAGTCCTGCTGATCACCCATGACATCGAAGAGGCCGTCTTTATGGCGACCGATCTCGTGCTGTTATCGCCAGGGCCAGGGCGCGTGCAGGAGCGGCTGAGCCTTGATTTTGCGAGGCGGTTTGTCGCGGGCGAACCGGCGCGCGCCATTAAATCCGATCCGGCATTTATCGCCCGTCGCGAATATGTTCTGAGCCGGGTCTTTGAATTACGGGAGAGCGTCCATGAGCGTACTGATTAACGATAACGCGGCGCGTGCGCCGGTACGCCGCCGCCGTGTGGCCGTACGCCCGGTGACGATAAGCCTCGCCACGCTCGGCGCGCTGCTGGCGCTCTGGTGGGCGGTGACCGCGCTGCAACTGGTGAGCCCGCTGTTTCTGCCCTCGCCGCAGCAGGTGCTGCGCCAGCTCATCACCATCGCCGGGCCGCAGGGCTTTATGGACGCCACGCTCTGGGCGCATCTTGGCGCGAGCCTGGGCCGGATGCTGACCGCGCTGCTGGCTGCGGCGCTTATCGGCATTCCGGTGGGCATCGCCATGGGGCTTAACCCGACGCTGCGCGCCATTCTCGATCCGTTGATTGAGCTTTACCGGCCCATTCCGCCGCTCGCCTATCTGCCGCTGATGGTTATCTGGTTCGGTATCGGCGAGACCGCCAAAGTGCTGCTGATCTATCTGGCGATTTTCGCGCCGGTGGCGATGTCGGCGCTGGCGGGCGTGAAGAGCGCGCAGCAGGTGCGTATCCGCGCCGCGCAATCCTTAGGCGCGAGCCGCTGGCAACTGCTGTGGCATGTGATTCTGCCCGGCGCGCTGCCGGAGATTTTAACCGGCCTGCGCATCGGGCTTGGGGTCGGCTGGTCGACGCTGGTCGCCGCCGAGCTTATCGCCGCCACGCGCGGGCTTGGGTTTATGGTGCAGTCCGCCGGTGAGTTTCTGGCGACAGACGTCGTGCTGGCGGGCATCGCGGTAATAGCCCTGGTGGCTTTTATTTTAGAACTGGGGCTGCGCGCGCTGACGCGCCGTCTGACGCCCTGGCATGGAGAAACGCAATGAGCGAACGCATAACCATCACGCCGCTGGGGCCGTATATCGGCGCCCTGGTCTCCGATATCAACCTGGCGCGACCGCTGAGCGACAGCCAGTTCGAGCAGCTGTATCACGCGCTCATCCGCCATCAGGTGCTGTTCGTGCGCGACCAGCCGATTACCCCGCAGCAGCAGCGGGCGCTGGCGATGCGCTTTGGCGATCTGCATATCCACCCGGTCTACCCGCATGCGCAAGGCGTTGAGGAGATTATCGTGCTGGATACGCATAACGATAACCCGCCGGATAACGATAACTGGCACACCGACGTGACCTTTATCGACACGCCGCCCGCGGGCGCGATCCTGGCGGCGAAAGCGCTGCCGCCCACCGGCGGCGATACGCTCTGGACGAGCGGCATCGCGGCGTTTGAGGCGCTCTCCGCGCCAATTCAGCAACTGTTAAGCGGCCTGCGCGCCGAGCACGATTTCCGTAAGTCGTTCCCGGAGTGGAAGCACACGAAAACGGAGGAAGAGCATCAGCGCTGGCTCACGGCGGTGGAGAAAAACCCGCCGCTGCTGCATCCGGTGGTGCGCACGCATCCGGTGAGCGGCAAGCAGGCGCTGTTTGTGAACGAAGGGTTTACGACGCGCATTGTCGATGTGTCGCCCAAAGAGAGCGACGCGCTGCTGAATTTTCTTTTCGCGCATATTACAAAGCCGGAGTTCCAGGTGCGCTGGCGCTGGCAGGAAAACGACGTGGCGCTGTGGGATAACCGCGTGACGCAGCACTACGCCAACGCCGATTACCTCCCCGCCCGGCGCGTGATGCACCGCGCGACCATCCTTGGCGATAAGCCCTTTTACCGGGCCGGTTAAACAGAGGGCGCTGCGGCGCCCTTTCTTTTGCGCAGCGCTTGTACATTCGGTTACACGCCGATACCAATCACTCACTGAAGCGGCGGCACGGGTTCTCTATAGTGATTTCCAGAGCCCCGACGCGGGGTAACTAAAAGCCAATTCGAGGGTATAGAGATGAAAAAAGTATTAGCGCTGGTTGTTGCCGCCACTATGGGTCTGTCTGCTGCTGCGTTCGCGGCTGATAACACCGCTGCACCGGCTCCGGCTGCTGCAACCACTACCACTACTGCTGCACCGGCTAAAGCGCCTGCGGCTAAAACGCATCACAAAAAATCGCATAAAAAAGCCGTAGAGCAGAAAGCTCAGGCTGCGAAAAAGCACCACAAGAAAGCCGCTGAGCAGAAACCGGCTGCTGAACAGAAAGCTCAGGCTGCCAAAAAGCACCACAAAAAAGCTGCCGCTCAGAAACCGGCTGTAGAGCAGAAAGCTCAGGCTGCTAAAAAGCACCACAAAAAAGCAGTGAAACATGACGCTGCTAAACCGGCTGCCCAGCCTGCTGCATAAGTTTTACGATTCCCCCAGTAATTAAAACACCCGGCTTGCCGGGTGTTTTTTTATGGGTGGCGTGTAGGCTGAATGGTGTTGTTTGTAGGGCGGGTAAGCGGAGCGCACCCGCCGTTCGGGGTTTCTCGATCTCGTTCAGAAAGAGCGTCGGTATGAGAGAATATATACCAGAGCGGTGAATAGGTTCCGTTCGCCATAAAGTCGCCTTCATATGGGCGCTTTGCTCACGCGAACGTGCAAAGGGGGCTCGCCGCCGCCCCCTTTGCAATCCCGGCTCCCGGCGGAAATCGGCCCTGAGGGGCCGATTTTTTTTAGCCGGAGCAAAACCATCCACTTTACCAACCGATTAACGCCCGCGCGGAAAAAACGGTGGGTGCGCTTCGCTTACCCACCCTACGATGAAAATAGTGTTTTTTGTAGGGCGGGTAAGCGAAGCGCACCCGCCAACAACACCGATTACGGCGATTCAACCGCGGGCGCAGTCGCGCCGATATACCGCTCCCGACGTGACGCTTTAAGACGCGTTAAATCCACCAGCACCAGCCCGTCCACACAATCGTTAAACGCCGGATCGCTGCCGAAATCGATAAACTGCACGCCGCCCGGCTCGCACAGCTCTGAATATTGCTTGTAAAGCGGCGGAATACCGCAGCCCAGATTCCCCAGCAGCGACTTCAGCCGCGTTAAATCTTCCTGATAATTTTCGCCGCCAAACTGCGCCAGCGCCTCCGGCAGCGACACCGGGTAAGGGCGACGCGAGGCGGCGAGCGGGTGCTGCGCCGGGAACCAGAGCCGGTAAAACGCGACCAGCAGATCCCGCGCGGCAGGCGGCAGGCCGCCGGAGATAGACACCGGGCCGAAGAGATAACGGTATTGCGGATAGCGCGCCAGATACGCGCCGATGCCCGACCACAAATAATCGAGCCCGCGGCGTCCCCAGTACTGCGGCTGAATAAAGCTGCGGCCAAGCTCAATCCCCTGGCTTAAGATCGCTTCCATTCGCTCGTCGTAATGAAACAGGCTATAGCTGTAAAGCCCCTGCGGGCCGCGCTGCGCCACCTGTTGCGCGGTCGGGATAAACCGGTACGCCCCGACAATCTCCAGCGCCGCGTCGTCCCAGAGCACCAGGTGCCAGTAGTCGTCGTCATAGGCGTCGGTGTCGCGCCGCTTGCCGCTGCCTTCGCCCACGGCGCGAAAGGCGATTTCACGCAGCCGCCCCAGCTCGCGCAGCACCGGCGCTTCTTCCATACCGTTGCGCCGCCACAGATAAATGGTTTTGCCGTCCGGCGTCTCGCCAAGCCTCTCCGCCAGGGCCAGCGCCCGGCGCAGCACGGCCCGGTCTTCCGGCCGCGCGATGGCGCATTCGGTTTTAAAGCAGCCCGGCTGTCCTTTGCCAAGCCGTGATACATGCTGGCGAAAACGCGCCGCCGTATCGCGCGGGTGCGCGTTTGCGTCGTGCCAGGCGCTCCACGGAATACGCTCGCCGATATTGACCGGCAGCGTCGTGCCGCGCTTGCGAAACATCTCGCGAATAAGCATCAGCATGGCGAGCGGCGGGGCGACCAGCGCCGCGCCATAGAACGCCAGACTGTTGCGCCCGGCGATATGCACCGGCAGCACCGGCGCGCGGTAGCGGCTCGCGAGCTTCGCAAAACCGGCGTTCCAGACGCCGTCCTGGATGCCGTCGAGGCCAGGGCGCGATACTTCGCCGGATGGAAAGAAAATCAGCGCGCCGCCGCGTTCAAGATGCGTCTCCATCTCTTTAATGGCGGTTTTGCGGGTGCGGTTGCCGATGTTATCCACGGCGATAAAGAGCGACGACAGCGGCTCCAGATGGCTCAGCATCCGGTTCGCCACCACGCGCACGTCGCGCCGCACGCGGGAGATGGCGTAGAGCAGCGCCAGTCCGTCGGCGGTGCCGGTCGGGTGGTTGGCGACGACAACCAGCGGCCCGTTATCCGGGATCTGCTCAAGCGCGCGGGCCGGCAGATCGCAGCGAATATCCAGATGCTCCAGCACCTGCTCGACCATATCCAGCCCTTTGAGGTGGCGATGGCGGGCGGCGAATTCCTGAAACTCTTGTTCATACAGCAGGCGTTTGAGCGTTTTTTTCAGCCACGGGGCGGGGGTTTTCTGCGGGTAGAGATCGTCAAGAACGTTATCGATGCTGAACACGGTTGTGTCTCCTCGGGAACCGTCTGCGAATAGTGATAGACCCGGAAGATGACGGACGCATGTCAGGGGCGTGAAGGAATGGTCACAGCGTGTTGAGGAGGAGAAAACGCGGCGGACAGAGCGCCCGCCGCGACAGGTCAGAGAATGTTTTTCTCGGCCAGGTCGAGCGCGAAGTAGCTGAAGATAAGATCCGCGCCCGCGCGCTTGATGGCGCCGAGGCTTTCCAGGATCACTTTCTCTTCATCAATAGCGCCCGCCTGGGCGGCGAATTTGATCATCGCGTATTCGCCGCTCACCTGGTAGGCGCCGAGCGGCAGGCTGGTGCGCTCGCGCACGTCGCGCAGGATGTCGAGATAAGCGCCCGCCGGTTTGACCATCAGCGCGTCCGCGCCTTCGGCTTCATCCAGCAGCGATTCGCGGATCGCCTCGCGGCGGTTCATCGGGCTCATCTGATAGGTTTTGCGGTCGCCTTTCAGCGCGGTGCCCGCCGCTTCGCGGAACGGGCCGTAGAACGATGACGCGAATTTGGTGGAGTAAGAGAAAATCGCGGTGTCCGTGAAGCCCGCGGCGTCGAGCGCCTGGCGAATGGCTTTCACCTGGCCGTCCATCGCTGCGGAGGGCGCGATAAAGTCCGCGCCCGCGGCGGCGGCAACCACAGCCTGACGACCCAGGTTTACCAGCGTCGCGTCGTTATCCACGCCGTGTTCGCACAGCACGCCGCAGTGGCCGTGGCTGGTGTATTCGCAAAAGCAGGTGTCAGACATCACGACCATTTCCGGCACGGCGTCTTTGGCGATACGCGACATGCGCGCCACCAGGCCGTTTTCGTTCCAGGTGTCGCTGCCGCACTCGTCGGTGTGGTGGGAAATACCGAAGGTCATCACGGAGCGGATGCCCGCTTTCGCAATACGTTCGATTTCACGGGCGAGGTATCTTTCCGGGATACGCATCACGCCTGGCATGGCGGCGATCGGTTTGTAGTCGTCCAGCTCTTCCTCAACGAAAATCGGCAGCACCAGATCGTTGCGGCTTAATGAGGTTTCTTCAAACATGGCGCGCAGCGAGGCGTTCTGACGCAGGCGGCGCGGGCGGGAACTCAATGAAAAATCGGCCATAGTTGCTTCTTATCAGAGAAATGGGACAGGCTTTATTTTAACCCGAAACAGGAAGGGATGTTTGACGATTGTGGGCGCTAAATCACGCGCACCCGCAACGCATAAGGCCTGCCGGGGAATTCGCGCGGGCAGGCCGTGAGGCGCGCGTCAGGCAACGCGCTCCTGGAGCAGCTCAATCAGGCGCTCCAGCGCAAAGACCGCCGCCTGATCGATAACGGTTTTCGGATCGCCGTTAAAATGACGTTTTTCCGCCACGGTTTCCTCGCCTGGCATGCCCCAGCCAAACCAGACAGTGCCAGGCGGCGTGCCGTCTTCGCCGCCGGATGGCCCGGCGTAACCGCTGACCGCGAGGCTGACATCTTCCCCCGAGCGTTCGCGGGCGCCTGCCGCCATTTCATGCACCGTCTGTTCGCTCACGGCGGTATAGAGGCGCAGCGTCTCTTCTTTTACGCCCAGCATGCGCTGCTTGGCTTCATTGGTGTAAGTGATAAAACCGCTCGAATAAAACGCGGTGGTATCTTCGGTGGCGCACAGGGAGTAGGTCACAAGCCCGCCGGTGCAGGATTCCGCGGTCGCCAGGCGTAGCTTGTGCTGGTTAAGCCAGATACCGGCCTGTTTTGCGGCGTGCTGAAGTTTTTCGTTCATTCGATTCACGTTCTCCATGCCATTAAGATATTCATATTATAGATGAGTATCAGGCCGGCAATGTAAAGAACGCTGGGAGCGCAGCGGCGAATGCTTTTTATCACTGATAGCTATCTTATCTTTAGACTCAATATTCCAGATGCGGATATTTAAATTATCAATTATTTTACGATAATAAAAGCGGCGGGTTTTTAGCCTGGCAAGGCATAAAGGGGCAGTAAGCGTGAAGCCGGTTTTATTCCTAAATAATAACGGAGTTTGAATTCGTACAATTAGTAAAGAAGAATTGAACCTTTAATTTTTCAGCGTGCATAATTTTGTCGTTAATACATCACGCTTGTATTACGGCAAACCATTTGATGGACCAACTTTGTGACGTCCCTGAGGAGGGATGATAAATGCACTCCTGGAAAAAGAAACTTGTAGTCTCACAATTAGCCGTGGCCTGCACGATGGCTATCGCTTCTCAGGCCTCCGCTGCCACGGATATTTCAGGCAAAAGCTACGACACGTTTTATTATGACGGCGGCATTATGTATCAGGGCTATGTCGGTTACGATTATGGCGCTGATTATTATAACGGCAATATTTACCCGCAAATTTCCGGCGCGCATGTCGAGGGTGTTATTTCCACCTGGTATCTTGATGACGGCACCAGCAATAATGCCAACCGCAACGCGCTGACCATTAAAGACAGCACTATTCACGGGATGATCACCTCTCAGTGCATGACGGACAACTGCGATAACCGCACCGGAGATTACCTCTATAACCGTCTCGCGTTAACCGTCGATAACTCCACCATCGACGATGACTTCGAACACTACACTTATTATAACGCCGATGATAAAACGACGGCGTCTCAGGATATTTATAATCTCGGCACGGCTATTACGCTGGATCAGGAAACCGACCTGGTTATTCAGAATAATTCCCATGTCGCGGGTATTACGCTGACGCAGGGATATGAATGGGAAGATAATCAGGATGTGACGTCTCCCACTGGCGCAAATAGCGGCGAGATTTTTAATAACAGCGTTGTGGTGACTGACTCTGTGCTGAGTTCCGGCTCATGGACGGACGAAGGCACCGACGGTTTTTATGGCCACACCGGTAAAGCCAGCGATTACGACAACGCGATGACCGCTGACGATATCGCGCTCGCCGTGATCGCCAATCCTGCTGCCGATAACGCCATGCAGACGACGGCCTCTTTCGATCGGTCAACGATTAACGGCGACATCTATTTCGAAAGCACCTTCGACGAAAACTTTGGCGGTTATGATCGCACCACGCTGGATGAAAACGGCAACCCGGTGACCACGCATGTTGACGCTTATGACGTGAACGGCGACGGCACGCTGGATTCTAACGGCTGGGATAATACCGACCGCCTGGACGTGACGCTCACCAACGGCAGCAAATGGGTGGGGGCGGCGATTTCTGACGTCGAAGCGACCGCCGAGCTGTATGACTATCAGCCGAACAGCCTCTGGCCTGGCTCCACATTTGGCATCGAAAACAGCGATACCGCGTTTAACGAAGCCGGCCATGTGACGGGCAATGAAGTCTACCAGAGCGGTATTTTCAACGTGACGCTGCAAAACGGCTCCGAGTGGGATACCCGTAAAGTGTCGAACATCGACGCGCTGGCGGTCGATAATTATTCGCAGGTGAATGTCGAAAGCTCATCGCTTCTGGCGGATTCCATCACGCTGACCAATGCTTCGACGCTGAATATTGGCGACGACGGCGCGGTGGCGACGGATTCACTGACGCTGGACAGCGGCAGCCAGGCGACGCTCACGGAAGAGACCGCTGCGCTGTACGCCAATACGCTGACCATCGATAACGGCGCGCAGCTCAACCTCGGCACAGGCCAGGTGGATGCCGATAATGTCGTGCTGACCGACGATGGCGTGCTGAATGTGGCGAGCCGCGACTACGTACTGGACGCTTCCCTGAATAACGCGCGTTATGTCACCAACGATCCGAATCAGCCGGATTATGACGAAGGCGTGATTGCGCTGAATTCAGATGGCCATCTGGCGGTGAACGGCGATGTGGCGGGTAATTACCGGGTGCGTATCGATAACGCCACCGGCGCGGGCTCGATTGCTGATTATAAAGGCAACGAAGTGCTGCGCGTGTATGACGATAACGACGCCACTTCGGCGCGCTTTACCGCCGCCAACACAGCGGATCTGGGCGCGTACACCTACGAGGCGCAGCAGCAGGGCGATACCGTGGTGCTGAAACAGCGCGAGCTGACCGACTACGCCAATATGGCGCTGAGCATTCCATCCGCGAATACCAATATCTGGAATCTGGAGCAGGATGTGCTGAGTTCGCGTCTCGCGCAGGGGCGCCATACGCCGGCGGATCCCGGCGGCGCGTGGGTGACCTACTTCGGCGGCAACTTCAATGGCGATACCGGCGAGCTGAGCTATGACCAGGATGTCAACGGCCTGATGGTCGGTATCGATAAGCAGGTGGAAGGCAACCACGCGAAGTGGATGATCGGCGCGGCCGCAGGCTTTGCGAAAGGCGATATGGACGATCGTACCGGCAGCGTCGATCAGGACAGCCAGTCCGCGCGTCTGTATTCTTCCGCGCAGTTCGCCAATAACGTCTTTGTGGATACCAGCCTGAGCTACAGCCATTACAGCAATGACCTGAGCGCGGTAATGAGCAACGGCCAGGCGGTCTCCGGTGACGCATCCTCCGACGCCTGGGGCTTTGGCCTGAAGCTGGGCTATGACTGGCAGTTCAATACGCAGGGTTATCTGACCCCGTATGCCGGCGTTTCCGGTCTGTTCCAGGATGGCGACGGCTATCAACTGAGCAACGACATGCGCGTCAACAGCCAGTCTTATGACAGCCTGCGTTATGAACTGGGCGCGGATCTCGGCTACACGTTCAGTTACGGCAACGACCAGGCCTTCACGCCATACGCGAAGCTGGCTTACGTCTATGACGACGCGAACGGTAATGACGCCGACGTGAACGGCGACAATATCGATAACGGCGTGGAAGGCTCCGCGGTGCGCGCAGGGCTTGGCGGTAAGTTCAGCTTCACCAAAAACTTCAGCGCCTATGCCGATGCGAACTACCTGGGCGGCGGCGATGTGGATCAGGACTGGGCCGCCAATGTTGGCGTCAAATACACCTGGTAATCTCGTCAGTTAGCGTCAAAAGCCGTCTGTCCCGCGCGGACAGGCGGTTCCCCCAACACACCTGAAATGGATATCTCGCGTGTTAGAGCTGGTCAAACCCCTACATCATCTCGACGCCCTTCAGCGTCATCTCGGCCCGGCAGGTACGCCTTTTGATATTGACGCCCATTGCGAACTCTCGTTTATCAACGAGCAGGGCGAGCAGCAGTGCTGGTTTTTTAAGGAAGGGAGCCTCAATGTCTGGCGTGAAGAGAACCACATTCACGTCGATTTAATGACCTCGCCGCTCTATTTAAGCTTTTCCGACGCAATGATCCCGGAGCCGCTGCGCTATACGCTGGTGACGGAAACGCCGTGTCGCGGTTTTCGTATGCCGGTGCGGCGGGCTATCAATATTATCGAACACCGCCAGCTGTGGAAAGCCTTCTGCCACTGGCAGACCTGGCTGATGCGCTGGTTTGAGTGGCGCGACGCGCAGTTCATCGGCACCACTACCTATTCGCAGATCCGTTCCACGCTGTTAACGATGGCGGCCTGGAGCCCGGAAGTGCGCGCGCAGGTGGGCGTTATTCACCACATTCAGAACCATACCCACATTTCCCGTTCGGTCATCGCTGAGATACTCGCGGAGCTGCGCAAGGGCAAATACATTGAAATGCAGAAGGGCAAGCTGGTGGCGGTGAATAAACTGCCGCTTAATTACTGAAAGACTACGGCGCCGCGGGGGCGCCGTTTTGCTTTACAGGGCGGGCGTCTGGCGCGGCGTGTTGCCGCTCAGTTCCGTCACCAGATCGTTTATCCCGTCGCTCATGTTGGTAAAGCGCGTCAGCGGCGAGCGGGTAACTACCACGAAAGCGCCGATATTGCTCTGCGGGATCATCGCCATATAGGTGATAAAGCCGCCGCCGCCGCCGGTTTTCTGAATAATGCCGGGGCGTCCGTCTTTCGGCGCCATATAGACCCAGCCCAGCCCCAGCGCGTCCGCTTTACCCGGCACGTCCATGCCGACGACGCGGGTCAGCTGCGTGCGCTGATAGATCAGCGTCTGCATCCGGTCCGCCTGCGCGCTGCGGCGATGGAAATCGGACGCCAGGAACTGCTGCATCCAGCGCATCATGTCGTCCGGCGTGGAGTAGACGCCGCCGCTGCCGATGGCCGCCAGCGTGTTGTTGCACGGGCTCGCGCCTTTTTCCGCGATCATCAGGCGCTTGCACTGATCCGGCGACGGCGTAAAGGTGGTGTCTTTCATGCCGAGCGGGCGGGTGATCTGCTCTTCAAACAGCTGGGTATAAGGCTTGCCCGCGGCGTTCGCCAGCGCATCGGCCAGAAGGTCGAACGCGAGGTTGGAATAGGACGCCGTGGCGCCAGGCGCCGCTTTTAATGTCGCGGTGGAAAGCCACTCCCAGCGCTGCTGGCGCGTCGGCCAGACAAACACCGGGCGTTTCGCCGCGCCGCCGGGCTGCTCGCGGGGCAGGGCGCTGGTGTGCGTGGCGAGGTTCACAAGCCTTATAGGCTCGCCCTGATACGTCGGCACGCGCGCGCCGGGCGGCGCGTAGCGGCTCAGCGGATCGTCAAGCTTCACTACGCCCTGATCGAGCAGTTTCACCAGCATTTCGCTGGTCATCAGTTTGGTGAGCGAGGCGATGCGGATAACCGAATCGAGCTGCGGTCGCACGTTATTGCCGGGGCGCGTTTCGCCGAAGCTTCGGAACACGCGCTGGTTGCCGTCAATCACGACAATCGCCATGCCGGTGGCGCCGCTGCCGTAAAAAATATGGTTGGCGTAACGGTCGACGATATCGGACGCGAAGACCGGGTCGGGCGAGGCTGGCGCGGCCTGGGCCGCAGAAAAGGCTGCGCTTATCAGCAGTGCGCAGGAGAGCAGACAACGTTTCAACGAAGCAATCCATTCAGTGAGCGGGAATAGAGGGTATTTATACTACTGCGCGCGGATCTGCAAAGGCCCGAAAAGCGCGCCAGCGTCCGAAAAAACGTAACGATGCGTAACAGCTCGTTTTTTTGCGCAAAATTTTTCCGGCGGTGCTTCGCGTATCGCCTGTGATAATCTCCTGCTTTCCCTGAAAAGGAGTGCGTGATGGCAGTACCACGGGTTGTGATGGTTATCGATATGCAGAACGGCGTTTTCGCCACGCCGCGTTTTGATCGAGAAGGGCGCGTCGCCCGCATCAATCAGCTGATGGCGGATGCGGAGCAGGTCATCATTATTCAGCATACGGAGCCGGGCGGGCTGGAAGAGGACTCGCCGGAGTTTGCGTTTCTGCCGGAGCTCAACGTGCCGCAGAACGCGTTGCGCGTGACCAAAACCGCCTGCGACGCCTTTTACCGCACGCCGCTTGAGGCGCTGCTGCGCGAGCACAATATCAGCGCGTTTGTGGTGTGCGGCTGCGCCAGCGACTACTGCGTGGACACCACCATTAAACAGGCGGCGAGCCGCGGGTTTCAGGTGACGGTCGCAGGCGACGCCCACACCACCGCCGATCGCCGCGCGGCCACCGCCCCTGTGCTTATCGAGCATTACAACGACGTGTGGAGTACCCTGACGGTGCCCGGCAACCCGCTGCGCGTGATGAATACGGACGCGATTCTGGACGCCTGGCAGGCGAACTAAACGGCGCGGGTTTTGTCTCAACACGTCGCAGATAACCGGCGCGTCTTACACGTTCGGAAACATTCCGGGCGGCGCCGTCGTCGTCTGCGGCGTTACACTCAACACCCCCTGCCGCACGCGCAGGGCACTGGCCATACAGCAACAGCAAAAACAAAAATATTTGCAGGAGCGATTGATGTTTAAATCCTTTTTTCCTCGTCCCGGCGCCTTTTTTCTTTCGGCGCTGATCTGGGCGATGATTGCCGTCGTCGTCTGGCAGATGGGCGGCGGCTGGCTTGCCGAACGGTTTGGCGTGGCGGGCGAGTTGCCCATCAGCGCGGCCCGTTTCTGGTCGGGCAACTTTATTCTTTTCTATGCCTATTACGCGCTTTGCGTGGGGCTGTTCGCCGCCTTCTGGCGTATCTACTGCCCGCACCGCTGGCAGCGCTGGTCGGTGCTGGGATCGGCGCTGCTGATCTTTGTCACCTGGTTTATGGTGGAGCTGAGCGTCGCCATCAACGCCTGGTACGCGCCGTTCTTTGATCTGATCCAGACCGCGCTGGGCGCGCCCAATAAAGTTAAAATCGGCCAGCTCTACAGCGGTCTTATGGTGTTTCTGGGGATTGCGCTTATCTACGTCACGGTGGGCGTGCTGAATAACTTCTTTATCAGCCACTACATTTTCCGCTGGCGTACCGCCATGAACGAATACTACATGGAACACTGGCAGCGGCTGCGCCATATCGAAGGCGCCGCGCAGCGTGTGCAGGAGGACACCATGCGTTTCGCTTCCACGCTTGAGGATATGGGCGTGTCGCTGCTGAAAGCCGTCATGACGCTGATTGCTTTTCTGCCCGTGCTGGTCGCGCTCTCGCCACATGTAAAAGCACTGCCGGTGGTGGGCGAGGTGCCTTATGGGCTTGTGATCGCCGCGATCGTCTGGGCGCTGGTGGGCACCGGGTTGCTGGCGCTGGTCGGGATCAAGCTGCCGGGCCTGGAGTTTCGCAACCAGCGCGTTGAGGCGGCCTATCGTAAAGAGCTGGTGTATGGCGAAGACGATCCGACGCGCGCCGATCCGCACACGGTGCAGGCGCTGTTCAGCAACGTGCGCTACAACTATTTCCGCCTCTATTTCCACTACACCTATTTCAACATCGCCCGCATTCTCTATCTGCAGGTGGATGCGATTTTCGGCCTGTTTTTGATGTTTCCGTCGATTGCGGCAGGGACGATCACGCTGGGGCTGATGTCGCAGATAGGCAACGTGTTTGGCGAAGTGCGCGGCGCGTTCCAGTATCTGATCAACTCCTGGACGACGCTTGTGGAGCTGATGTCTATCTACAAACGTCTGCGCAGCTTTGAGCGCACGCTGAATGATAAACCCGACCCCGAACCTGAAGCGCAGGAAGCGCTGTAAGGGCGTTTGCCGCTGCGTCTTCGGAGCGATCCGCTTTTCGCGGCGGCAAAAACGTGGCAGGGTAAACGCCCTGAACCCAGCCAGACAGGATTATCATGGCCGCCACGTTTGCCTTGCCGACCCGTTTTCGTCTTCTGACGCTTGCCGCGCTGCTCACGCTCGCGGGCTGTACCAGCCAGACCACCACCACCGAAAAGGGCGCGAAGCCGCTCGACGTGCGCGCCGTGGTGAAGCAAAAAATGCCGGCGAGCGTGAAAGACCGTGACGGCTGGGCGCGCGATATCGCCCGCGCGTTTGAGACGCAAAAGATCCCGGCGACCGAAGAGAACATCTGTTCGGTGCTGGCGGTGGCGGAGCAGGAGTCCAATTACCAGTCCGACCCGCAGGTGCCGGGGCTTGGCAAGATAGCCTGGAAGGAGATTGAGCGCCGCGCCGGCAAACTGCACATTCCCGCCTTTGTGGTGCGCACCGCGCTGCTTATCAAATCGCCCAACGGCAAAAGCTACAGCGAACGGCTCGACAACGTGAAATCCGAGCGCGAGCTAAGCGCGATTTTCGATGATTTCATCGGCATGGTGCCGCTTGGACAGACGCTATTCGGCAACTTAAACCCGGTACACACCGGCGGGCCGATGCAGGTCAGCATCGCGTTCGCCGAACAGCACGCGCGCGGCTATCCGTATGACATCGACGGCACGCTGCGCCAGGAGGTCTTTACGCGTCGCGGCGGGTTGTGGTTTGGCATCTACCACCTGCTGAACTATCCGGTCGATTATTCACGCCCGCTCTATCGCTTCGCGGATTTCAACGCGGGCTGGTATGCGAGCCGCAACGCGGCGTTTCAGAATGCCGTCAGTAAAGCGAGCGGCGTGAAGCTGGCGCTCGATGGCGATTTGATTCGTTACGACAGCAACGAGCCGGGCGCTACGGAAAACGCGGTGCGTAAGCTGGCCGACAGGCTGGATATGAGCGAGAGCGAGATCCACCGGGCGCTGGCGAAAGGGGATAGCGAGGATTTCAGCGACAGCGCGCTATACAAAAAGGTCTTTGCGCTGGCGGATAAGCGCGCGGGCCGGACATTGCCGCGCGAGTTACTGCCAGGCATTCAACTGGAAAGCCCGAAGATCACGCGTAAGCTCACCACGGCGTGGTTTGCGAAGCGTGTGGACGACCGTCGGGCACGCTGTATGAATAAAGGTTAAAAGCGACGACGTCGCAGGCGGAAGAAAAACGCCATGACCATCGCAAAGACGCAGCCTGCGAGAAACGGCACCAGCGCAAAGATGGTGCCGACAGCCAGCCCCATTTTAATTTGCGGACGGCCGCTTTCCTGCATTTGCATCAGATTATCCAGAACGCCTGGCGCATGCACCACGACATTCAGGAGTTGCGCGCCAACCCAGAAAGAGAACAGTACAAACAGCGCGTAGGCGAGATTGCCGAGCGCGGTGGATCTTCCTGGTTTCCCGGCGATTATGGGTTTGGGTAACGATATCTCAGCCATACAGACCTCCGGGGATTCTACCTTCGTACTGGCGTAACGCCAGGGTGCTACAGGGGGAAGTTTGGCAGGAGATTTTATTTGTCAATATCGGATTCGTGGTAATTTGGCGGGCAGATTACTCCTGAATGTCAAAATTATGTCGATTCTCACATTTCTGTAACTGCGTTAATAATTGCTTAACATTCAGACTTTTCTTGCCCAAACCCTTCCATTACCGCTGCGCTGAGGTGATTTTACTGGCGCTTTTAAACCTCTTTAAGCGTAACCGTAACGCGCGTCACACCGCGCGACGCGGGCCACAGACAGGCGTGACGGGATATGCGAAGATGTTTTTTTTGACGCTTTCGGAGCAACCATGCAACTCTCTGCCAAAATTCGCCGTGACTGGCACTATTATGCGGTCGCCATCGGCCTGATTTTTATTATGAATGGCGTGATTGGTCTGCTGGGATTCGAGGCGAAAGGCTGGCAAACCTACGCGGTGGGGCTGGTGACCTGGGTTATCTGCTTCTGGATAGCGGGTTTTATTATCCGCCGTCGCCCGGAAGCACCGAACGCGGCGGAAGAGTGACGTTTATTGCTTAGCCGGTGATCGAGCTTTTCAGCGACGCATCGGCCTGGTGGCGCTCCAGCGCCAGTTCAATCAGGCGGGTGATCAATTCCTGGTAGCCAATGCCGCTCGCCTGCCACAGCTTCGGATACATGCTGATATTGGTAAAGCCCGGCAGCGTATTGATCTCATTAATGATCACCTCGTTGTCCGGTGTCAGGAACACGTCAACGCGCGCAAGCCCCGCGCACTCCAGCGCCTGAAACGCACGAACCGCGATAGCGCGGATCTTCTCATTCACGTCAGGCGCGATATCCGCAGGCACCACCACGCGGGCGGCCTGATCGTCGATGTATTTGGTGTCGTAGGAGTAAAACTCGCTGCTCACCACGATCTCCCCACAGGTGCTCGCCTGCGGTTCCTCGTTGCCGAGCACCGCGCACTCGATCTCACGGCCTTTAATGCCGGTTTCCACCACCACTTTATGGTCGAACTCAAACGCCAGCGCGACGGCGGCGTGATACTGCGCTTCGTCATTCACTTTGCTGACGCCGACGGAAGAGCCCTGGTTCGCGGGCTTCACAAACAGCGGCAGGCCGAGCTGCGCTTTCACGTCTTCAAAAGAGATGCGCTGGCGGCTGGCGCGGGTAAGCGTAATAAAGGGCGCGACCGCAAGACCGGCGTCGCGCAGCAGACGTTTGGCGACGTCTTTATCCATGCTGACCGCCGAGCCGAGCACGCCGGAGCCGACAAACGGAATATTCGCCATACGCAGCATCCCCTGCAGGGAGCCGTCTTCGCCGAGCGTGCCGTGGACAATCGGGAAGATCACATCCAGCTGCGGCAGCGCCTGGCGGTTGTCCGATTCGATGAGTTGCTGCTGGCTGAGGCCCGGGATCAGCGCGACATTTTTTTCGGAACGGTGCAGGGCGATGCGCGCCGGATCTTCCGCGTTCAGCAGATAGCGGGAGGCGTCATTCACATGCCACTGGCCCTGTTTATCAATGCCCAGCAGCACGACGTCGAATTTTTCTTTATCAATCGCATCGACGATATTTTTCGCCGACTGAAGCGACACCTCGTGCTCCGCCGATTTTCCGCCAAACACAATGCCCACGCGCAGTTTTGCCATTTTTACAACCCATCCTCAAAGCAGACGAAAGTCCACAACATAGCACGCCCGGCAGGCGGATTCATGTGGTTCGTGGCGCGCGCAGGCGTGGTGCGGCGCGCAGCGGTTATACTTGGATTTTGTGTCTGGTTTTCTGGCGGTGGCATGGCGAAAAAAGGGATAGCGATGGTGACAACCCTGGCGTTAACGGCGCTCGCAGGCGTCTGGCTTTATGATTATCTGCCGGCCTGGTATAACCCGTTCGCGCCGCTCTCGCCGCTTGACCCGCCGACCGTGGTGACGCGCTACAAACTGCGCCAGATGGCGAATAACCCGCAGGCGTGCCTGGCGCTGCTCGATGAAGCCCGTAAGCGGGATATGATCCAGTACCGCGTCCAGACGCCGACCCAAGGCGACTGCCCGCTGGCGGCACCCGTGCGGGTGTTACGCTTCGGCGAGGTCAAACTGAGCAGTTCGTTTCTCGCCAGCTGCCCGCTGGCGCTCAGCAGCGCCATGTATGTGCAGCAGCAGGCGAAGCCGATTAGCGCGTCGATGATGGGCAGCCCGCTGGTGCGCATCGATCACTACGGCAGCTACGCCTGCCGCAATATTTATCACCGCGCCAATGCGCGCTTAAGCGAACACGCGACGGCGGATGCGCTGGACGTCAGCGCGTTTCGCTTCGCCAACGGCCAGCAGATAAGCGTGCTGAAAGGCTGGAAGGAGAGCGGTCCGCGCGGCGAGACCCTGCGCGCGCTGTTCGGCCAGAGCTGCCTTTACTTCGGCAACGCGCTGGGGCCGGACTACAACGCGGCGCACGCCAACCATTTTCACTTAGGGATGCGCGGCTTTGGCATTTGCCGCTAAGGATAATCGTCGGCGCAGAACGCGCTTTGGTGTGATAAATGTCACAAATGATTTTATATTAATAATAAGCGTCCAAAATATTACAGGCCGCACGCTTGCGCACATGCGCTATCTCGCATCCTGATATCCTGACACATCATTGACTTAGACACAGCACGCGTATGGAATCCTGGAAGGTTAATCTTATCTCCGTCTGGTTTGGCTGCTTCTTCACTGGCCTTGCGATCAGCCAAATCCTTCCTTTTCTGCCGCTTTATGTCGCCGAACTCGGCGTGCAGTCGCATGAGGCGCTATCGCTCTGGTCGGGGCTTACCTTCAGCGTCACTTTCCTGGTTTCCGCTATCGTCTCGCCGCTCTGGGGCAGCCTTGCTGACCGCAAGGGCCGCAAGCTGATGCTGCTGCGCGCCTCGCTCGGTATGGCGGTGGCGATTTTATTACAGGCGTTCGCCACCAGCGTCTGGCAGCTTTTCGCGCTGCGCGCGCTGATGGGGCTGACCTCCGGCTATATTCCTAACGCGATGGCGCTGGTCGCCTCGCAGGTGCCGCGCGACCGCAGCGGCTGGGCGCTCAGCACGCTCTCTACCGCGCAGATAAGCGGCGTGATCCTGGGCCCGCTGATGGGCGGTTTTCTGGCCGACAGCGTCGGGCTGCGCCCGGTGTTTTTGATTACCGCGCTGCTGCTGATGATAAGTTTCGCGGTGACGCTGTTTCTGATCAAAGAGGGCGTGCGGCCCGCGCTTGCCAGAGGCGAACAGCTGAGCGGCAAAGCGGTGTTCGCAAGCCTGCCTGCGCCGTGGCTGGTGCTGAGCCTGTTTATCACGACAATGGTTATCCAGCTCTCCAACGGCTCCATCAGCCCCATTCTGGCGCTGTTTATTAAAGAGCTGACGCCCGACAGCAGCAATATCGCGTTTTTGAGCGGGATGATCGCAGCGGTGCCTGGCGTATCGGCGCTGCTGAGCGCGCCGCGGCTCGGGCGGTTAGGCGATCGCATCGGCACCGCGCGGGTGTTGATGGCGACGCTCATTCTGGCGGTAGTGCTGTTCTTCGCGATGTCGTTTGTCACCTCGCCGGTGCAGCTTGCGGTGCTGCGCTTTTTGCTGGGCTTCGCCGATGGCGCGATGTTCCCGGCGGTGCAGACGCTGCTGGTGAAATACTCCTCTGATAAGGTCACCGGGCGTATCTTTGGCTATAACCAGTCGTTTATGTACCTCGGCAACGTGCTGGGGCCGCTGATGGGCGCGGGGATCTCCGCCGCCGCGGGTTACCGCTGGGTATTTATCGCCACGGCGGTCGTCTTGTTGATTAACGTCTGGCAGTTCGGCATAGCATTAAGAAAAAACGCACGTCGTTAATAATATCTCTGCCGACACAAGAAAATTAATTCACGCGGTAGCGGCAGAGGCTGGATCTTTTTCCTGGCGTCGCTCTGTTTTCGCCAGTAAAACGTTTCGCTGGCGGCGATTTTTTGTTACGCCGCACAAAACCGATGCGACAGTAAAAAAAGCCGTTTCGACTACTAGGCAACCACAATAGGTAATGATAACTTCTTGCCAACAACTCCACGGGAAGACAGTTATGAAAAACCTTATAGCTGAACTACTGGTCAAGCTCGCCGAAAAGGAAGAAGAATCCAAAGAGTTAGTGGCCCAGGTTGAGGCCCTTGAGATTGTCGTCACCGCACTGCTGCGTCATCTGGACAACGAGACGCAACAGACGCTGATCGCAAGCGTGGAAGGGGCGCTGGAGGGCGTTCAGCCTGAAAGCAATGTGCCGCAGCGTGACACCGAATTGCTCCAGCAGTATGTAAAAAAGCTGCTGCGGCACCCCAGAACCTGAGCGTATAACGGGGCGAGCCGCGTTATTTTTCTGTCATCTGATTTGGTTACGCTTACGCATTGTATTATCCGCAGGCGATTTTTTGGCATGCTTAAGGTCCTGCTGCCGGAATAAACCCATCGCCTGCGGGAACTCCTTTTCTTATTCCTCTGCGCCTGCGCGAATAATAGGCGATTGCCCGCCGCGTCGCCGTGCTAATACTTTTTTCTTATTTCCTTTTCGCTAATTCTCTGCGTGCTTAACGCGGGGGTATAAATATATCCTCCGCCGCATAATAAGTTTATTTTCTGGTAAGCGCGGTGCCGCGCGTAATAATGCGCCGCGTCTTTTCTTAAGAGGGCGGTTGATACCGTGATCGGATGTAGGCTGACGCGCCGGCGCCGGCTTTTTCGAACAAGCTATCCGTATCGGACACAAACAGAAAGCTCTCTGATTGTCCATGAGATAAACGGCGGTCAGACGGCGCGTTGTGCAAAAATTACCGCGTTGCGTCACATTAATTCCCGCTGAGCGGGGTTATCGCGCGAGGTGAAGCGATTTTTCGGTTTTATAACCTGCATCACAAAATGCATTGGCATAGCAAATTTATCCATATCTTCGCCGTTTCCCGCCTGACGATTTACCGGCGTTACCACTACCGTTATGGCAATGGCCGATTGCCTTTAACGGGAGAGAAAAGATGTCCTCGGTAAGTGAAGTCACGCCTGCTGTCAGCGCTCAGGAACGTAAAGCGCGCCGCATGAATCTGTTTGTTTCTTTTTCCGCTGCCGTCGCGGGCCTGCTGTTTGGCCTCGATATCGGCGTTATCGCCGGGGCGCTGCCCTTTATCACCGATCACTTCAGCTTAAGCAGCCGCGCCCAGGAGTGGGTGGTAAGCAGCATGATGCTCGGCGCCGCGCTGGGCGCGCTGTTTAACGGCTGGCTCTCGTCGCGTCTCGGGCGTAAGTACAGCCTGCTGGCGGGCGCGGCGCTGTTTATTATCGGATCGCTTGGATCGGCCTTCGCCCATTCGCTGGAAATATTGCTGGCGGCCCGCGTTATTCTCGGCGTGGCGGTCGGGATCGCCTCCTACACCGCGCCGCTCTATCTCTCGGAGATGGCCTCTGAGAAAGTGCGCGGCAAAATGATAAGCCTCTACCAGCTCATGGTGACGCTCGGCATTCTGCTGGCGTTTCTTTCCGATACCGCGCTGAGCTACAGCGGCAACTGGCGCGCCATGCTCGGCGTGCTGGCGCTGCCGGCCGTCGTTCTGCTGGTGATGGTGGTGTTTCTGCCCAACAGCCCGCGCTGGCTTGCGGCCAAAGGCATGAACATCGAGGCGGAACGCGTGCTGCGCATGCTGCGCGATACCTCCGAAAAAGCGCGTGAGGAACTGAATGAAATTCGCGAAAGCCTGAAGGTGAAGCAGGGCGGCTGGGCGCTCTTCACCGCCAACCGCAACGTGCGCCGCGCCGTGTTTCTCGGCATGCTGCTACAGGCGATGCAGCAGTTTACCGGCATGAACATCATCATGTATTACGCGCCGAAAATCTTCCAGATGGCGGGGTTCGCCAGCACCGAAGAGCAGATGATCGCAACGGTCGTGGTGGGGCTGACCTTTATGCTCGCCACCTTTATCGCGGTGTTTACGGTGGATAAAGCGGGCCGCAAACCGGCGCTGAAAATCGGCTTTAGCGTCATGGCGATAGGCACGCTGGTGCTCGGCTACTGCCTGATGAAAGTCGATCACGGCGAAATTTCTGGCGGCATCTCCTGGCTTTCCGTCGGCATGACCATGATGTGTATCGCAGGTTACGCCATGAGCGCCGCGCCGGTGGTCTGGATTCTGTGCTCGGAAATCCAGCCGCTGAAATGTCGCGATTTCGGCGTCACCTGTTCGACCACCACCAACTGGGTGTCGAATATGATTATCGGCGCCACCTTCCTGACGCTTATCGACCATATCGGCGCGGCGGGCACCTTCTGGCTCTATACCGCGCTGAATCTGGTGTTTGTCGGCGTCACGTTCTGGCTTATCCCGGAAACCAAAAACGTCACGCTTGAGCATATTGAAAAGAACCTGATGGCGGGCAAGAAGCTGCGCGATATCGGGCAGTGAAGCAAATAAAAAGGGCTACCGACGTAGCCCTTTCTTTTTAGCCCTTGCTGAGCTTTTCCGATTTGGCCATACACTGGGCCATCGCTTCAATCACCGCCGCGCGCATCCCGCGCTCTTCCAGCACCCGCACCGCTTCGATGGTCGTTCCGCCCGGCGAGCAGACCATATCTTTCAGCTCGCCCGGATGTTTGCCGGTTTCCAGCACCATTTTGGCGGAGCCCATCACCGCCTGGGCCGCGAATTTATACGCCTGCGCGCGCGGCATACCGCCAAGTACGGCCGCGTCGGCCATCGCTTCGATAAACATAAAGACATACGCAGGGGCCGAGCCGCTAACGCCCACGACCGGGTGAATCAGATATTCCGCTACCACTTCCGCCTCGCCGAAGCTTCGGAACATCGCGAGCACATCCCGGATTTCTTCATCGCTGACCAGCGCGTTCGGCGTGATGGAGGTCATCCCGGCCTGCACCAGGGACGGCGTATTCGGCATGGTGCGGATAATTTTACGATCGTGCCCGAGGACGGTCGCCAGCTGATCCAGCGTGATCCCGGCGGCGATGGAGACCACCAGCGAGTCTTTATTCAGGCTGGAAGCGATATCGCTCATGACTTTCAGCATGATGTTGGGCTTCACCGCGCCAAACACGATATCCGCGGCCTGTGCCACTTCCTGCGCGCTGGAGGCGGCATTGATACCAAACTCCTGCTTAAGTTCCTGCTGGCTCTCTTCCGATGGCGTATAGACCCAGACGTTTTCCGCCCGCGTCTGGCCGCTGGTGAGCAGGCCGCTGAGAATGGCCTTGCCCATATTGCCGCAACCGATAAAGCCTGTTTTCTTTTCCACAGTATCACTCCGTTTTATCGCGTCCAGATTCACATGCGCTATAGCTTAACGCGCTTTCCGGCAATCCGTTAAGGCTTCGGCTACGCTTATCCTGAATCCGGGAGGTGGGAAATGCACAAAATCGTTTCTGACGAAGGCGTCAGCCGCGACGCGCCGGTACGTGAACATATGCATGCTCAGCGCATTGAGTGGCGTATCCAGCAGGGCGGCAACTGGCTGCTTTTTGCGATTGTGGCGATCGCGCTGCTGGGCGGCTTTTCCGACGGCTGGCTGAGCGACACCTCGGCGACGAATCGGGAGAAAAGCCTGACCGTCGAATATCAGCGTTTTCTGCGCGCCGAAAGCGATGAGCCTTTCGCGCTGCGCATTCAGGGGCCGAAAAACCAGCCCGTGACGGTAGCCTTTGGCGGCGATTTTGCCGATCGCGTCGTGTTGCAAACGCTCCAGCCGCAGCCGGTGGTGACCCACACCGGGCAGCACACGCTGAAGCTCACCTTCGCGCCGACGCCTGATGGCGCGCACGCCGTCTGGATAGTCACGCAGCCGCAGTCGGCGGGGCGGTTAACCTCTACCGTGACGCTGGAAGGCGCGTCGCCGGTGCATCTGACCCAGTGGGTTTATCCGTAGGAGAACATCATGGAAAGCGTATTGCGCGCCGCAGGCATGTATTTTTTGCTGCTGGTGGTGCTGAAAATCGCCGGTCGCCGCACGTTGCTGGAGATGAACTCCTTTGATTTCGTGCTGCTGCTGATCATCAGCGAGGCGACCCAGCAGGCGCTGCTCGGCAACGACTTCTCGTTTACGGGGGCGGCGATCACCATCATTACGCTGATCGTGCTCGATATTCTGCTGAGCTATGTGAAAAACGCGTTTCCGCGACTCGATCTGCTGCTTGATGGCTCGCCGCTGATCCTGGTGGAGAATGGCCGCCTGCTGACCGCGCGCATGAAAAAAGCGGGGATCTCGCAGGACGATATTTTAAGCTCGGCCCGCACCAGCCAGGGGATCGACCGGCTGGAGGAGATAAAATTCGCCATCCTTGAGAAAAATGGCAAAATCTCCATTATTCCCGCCGACAATCAGGAGTCGTAATGCCAGTCTGGGTGGATGCCGACGCGTGTCCGAAAGTGATTAAAGAAGTGCTGTTCCGCGCCGCCGAGCGTACCGAAACGCCGGTGATTCTGGTGGCGAACCAGCCGCTGCGGGTGCCGCCGTCGAAGTTTATCCGCGCCCGCCAGGTGCCTGCGGGATTTGACGTGGCCGATAACGAAATTGTGCGCTGCTGCGAGCCGGGGGATCTGGTGGTCACGGCGGATATTCCGCTGGCGGCGGAAGTAATAGCCAAAGGCGCGGTAGCGCTGAACCCGCGCGGCGAGCGTTACAGCGAGGCCACCATTCGCGAGCGTCTGACGATGCGCGATTTTATGGATACGCTGCGCGCCAGCGGCATCCAGACCGGCGGCCCGGATGCCTTAAGCCAGCGCGACCGCCAGCAATTCGCCGCTGAACTCGATAAGTGGCTCAGCGGCAAAAAGCGCCAGGCTTAAACCCAGTTGTCGTCGTCGCCGCCGAAATCGTCGCCGCCGAAGTCATCGCCCGCGAAATCGTTGTTCCAGTCCTCGTCGCTGCTGGCAGGCACGTAGTCGTTGCCGTTGTCCTGTTGCAGCCCGGCGTCCTGATTCAGGAACTGGCTGTCATCCGCCTGGTTGTAATCTTCAACGGCATTCACCGGGCTGTTATCCGCCGGCTGCGCCGGTTCGTTGATGATATTGACGATTTCCTCCGGCTGGTGGTGGCTGAACATGCTGGTCAGCATATTGCCGAGCACTACGCCGCCCGCCACGCCCGCGGCGGTTTGCAGGGCGCCCGCCATAAAGCCGCCGCCGCGCGGCGCGTTATTATACTGAGCCGCGGCCTGCGGCGCGTAGCCAGCCTGCGGGGCGCTCTGGTACTGCTGCGCGCCGGGGATGGGATCGGAGCCGCGCGGTGTGGCCTGCGGACGCGGGGCTTCCGGCTCGCTCTTGTTGCCGCCGAACAGGCCAGCCAGGAAACCGCCGCTGCTCTGCTGGCGGCTCGCCGACTGCTTCAGCTGCGCCACTTCGGTTTCGAGCGCCTGAATACGGCCGTTAAGCTGTTTCATGGCCGCTTCCTGAATAAGAAGGGTTTGCGCCATGTAGTAGGCGGCGCCCGGCTGGGTGCGCATATGCTGCTCGATCCAGCGTTCGGCGTCCGCGTCGCGCGGGGCGCTGTTTTCGCTGGCGGTTTTGAGCCGGTCAAAAAGCCCGTCAATCAGACGTTGCTCTTCAGATTGCATGATTCATCCCTCTGTCATTGAACGCGTTAATAGTAAGTCTGGAGAAAAATCGGCACTTGTAAATATCCGGCGCGTAAAGGAAATAAGAAATATGTAACCGGGTGCGGCGGACGGCGGGGTTGTGTTCAGTGGGCGCTTTCAAGTATGGTGGGCGCGCCTGGCGAATTCTCGCCAGTGGTAGCGGGGCTTTACACCCTGACGACGGAAGAAGGGTTGTCCTGCGCGGGGCCCCGTTCAGGGTGGTCCTTTTTGTAAGTTTAAATTTACGCCTGTCTTGTGTACTAGTTTGTTGTTAAACTCACCACTTATGACCTGCTGTCTAACCCTTTCGCCTCTCGCGGAAGGTGAGGTAATCCATCCATGAATCAACCCATTTATCTGGTCGGCGCGCGCGGCTGCGGAAAAACCACCACCGGCGAGGCGCTGGCACGCGCGCTGGCGTACGGCTTTGCCGATACCGACCGCTGGCTGCTGGAGCAGACGCGGATGACGGTCGCCGAAGTGGTGGAAAAAGAAGGCTGGCCAGGTTTTCGCGCCCGCGAAAGCGAGGCGTTGCAGGCGGTCACCGCGCCCGCGACGGTCGTCGCCACCGGCGGCGGCATGGTGCTGCGTGACGAGAACCGCGAGTTTATGCGCGCGCATGGCGTGGTGATTTATCTTAACGTGCCGGTCGATGTGCTGGCGCAGCGGCTAGAAGCCTTCCCGGAAGCAGGGCAGCGCCCGACGCTCACCGGCAAACCGATGACGGAAGAGATCGCCGACGTGCTGGCGGTGCGCGACGCGCTCTATCGCGAGTGCGCCCACCATGTGATTGACGCCGCCGACGCGCCCACGGCCATTGTTTCGCGTATTATCGACGCGCTGCATCTCGCCCACGCCAGCTAAGTACCGGGATTGTCTATACTTAACGCTCCTCCCCGATAAATTAAGGAAGAGCTATGCCGACCAGACCCCCTTATCCGCGCGAGGCGCGCGTGGTTCCCGTTGAAAAAGGCGTGCCGGGCAAGACGGTCACCAGTTATCAGCTGCGCGCCGATCACCCCGAGCCCGATTCGCTCATCAGCGAACATCCCACCGAACAGGAAGCGCTGGACGCCAAGCGCCGTTACGAAGATCCGGATAAATCCTGACCCAGCTGGCGGCAGGCGCACGCGCTGCGCTTACCGCCACTCCGAAAATGCGTCGCTGCCGCGTTGTATCACACCTTTTATCCAAAGCTAATGTTAACGATACGTTATGATTATTTTTCAGCGGCAGGCGGGCAGCGGGCTTTTTTTCCCCTGGATGGCGTCCGTAAGCTGCTACGCTTTTTGATTCATCTTTCGTTTTCGCTCAAGTCATCGGCGAAAGGTGTCGTTAACTCTTAGAGAGGCTGTAAACCAAGGCGATTAAAATGCGTGCGACTCTGGCCATACTTACCATCGGCGTAGTGCCTGTCAGCGAGGTTCTGCCGCTGTTAACCGAACATATCGACGAACAGCAAATTACCCATATCAGCCTGATGGGGAAACTGTCGCGCGCAGAGGCGATGGAAGATTATGGCGTGGCGGGCCAGGAAGAGGCGCTCATCACCATGCTGTCCGACGGTGAAAAAGCGACGGTATCGAAAGCCAAAACCGAAAGGGCGCTGCAAAGCGTTATCGAGGTGCTCGATAACCAGGGCTATGACGTTATTTTGTTAATGAGTACGCAGCGCTTCAGCGGCCTGCGTGCGCGCAACGCCATTCTGCTGGAGCCGGAGCGTATTATCCCGCCGCTGGTCGCGTCCATTGTCGACGGACACCAGGTGGGCGTGATTGTGCCGATCCCGGAGTTGATGGATATCCAGGCCCAGAAATGGCAGGTGCTGGAAAATCCGCCGCTGTACTCGCTCTCGAACCCGTTTTACGGCACCGAAGACGAACTGGTCGGCGCCGGGCGCGATCTGCTGACCCGCGGGGCGGACGTGCTGTTGCTCGATTGCCTCGGGTTTCATCAAAAACACCGCGATCTGCTGCAAAAGGCGCTGGATGTGCCGGTGCTCCTTAGTAACGTCCTGGTGGCGCGTCTCGCTTCCGAACTGCTTATCTGAGCCGTTGTCACAATTTGCGTGACAGCGCTCCGGCTGGCCCTCTATATTGTTTTTCCAACCATTTTTCGATAAGGGCCTGCTTATGCTTCAGAGTAACGAATACTTTTCCGGTAAAGTGAAATCTATTGGCTTCACCAGCAGCAGTACGGGCCGTGCGAGCGTAGGCGTGATGGCGGAAGGGGAATACACGTTCGGCACCGCGCAGCCGGAAGAGATGACGGTGGTGAGCGGCGCGCTGCATGTTCTGCTGCCGGGCGAAACCGAATGGAAAACGTATGAAGCGGGGCAGGTGTTTCATGTGCCTGGGCACAGCGAATTTCATCTGCAGGTGGCCGAGCCGACATCGTATCTCTGCCGCTACCTGTAAGCGCGCCGCCCCGGGCGGGACGACGCGAAAGCATCAGCGTTGGGCTTCGCCGCCCAGCGCTTCCACTAAGTTCTGGATCAGCGCCGCCAGCTCGCCGGTCATCAGCGTGAAATCCGCGTCAAAGCGCTGCGCCACATCTTCACGCGCGATGTCGTCGTTCTGATCGCGCAGCTCATCGGCAAATTTCAGACGCTTGAGCGAGCCGTCGTCACACAGCATAAACTGCACGCGCTGTTGCCAGTCGAGCGCCAGTTTGGTGACCACTTTCCCTGCTTCGATATGCACCGCGATCTCGTCGCTCACCAGCTCCTGCTTCTTACAGCGGATCACGCCGCCATCTTCCAGAATGGCCTTAAGCTCCGCTTCGTCCAGCAGCTGAAAACCCTGCGGCACATTATTGGCGCGCACCCACTCGGTGAGCGTCAGCTCAATCGGGTTTTCCAGCGTCAGCGGCACCACCGGCAGCGAGCCGAGGCTTTTACGCAGCAGCGCCAGCGTATCTTCCGCTTTTTTGGCGCTGGCGCAGTCCACCACGATAAGACCCGTGGCGGTATCGATCCACATCATGGTCTGGCTGAAACGGCTGAAGGCGCGCGGCAGCAGCGAGTGCAGCACTTCATCTTTCAGCGAATCTTTTTCCGTCTTTTTAAGCTTACGGCCCTGATCGGCCTCCAGACGGGCGATTTTCGCCTCCAGCGCCTGTTTGATAACGGGCGCGGGCAGGATTTTCTCTTCTTTGCGCGCGCAAATCACAATCTGGCCGTTGGCGGCGTGGGTAAGCGCGTCGCTGCCGCCGCCCATGGGCGGCACCCAGCCGGTTTTCGCCATATCCTGGCTGCCGCACGGGGTGAAGGTAAACGCAGCTAACTGTTTTTCCATCTCATCCGCACGCAGCGCGGCGTCGCGGTTTAAACGGTAAACCATTAAATTTTTGAACCACAGCATGTTAATTTCCACGGCCTGGTAGTTAAACGCAGCGGGCATGATAACGAATCAGCCGCGTCGTTTCATTGCCTTTCACGGACAGGTTATCTACTCTCCTGGTAAGTCATTGAATATGAGGAAGCAGACGTGCGTATTGGGATCGATTTAGGCGGCACCAAAACCGAAGTGATTGCGCTTGGCGACGACGGCAAGCAGCGATTTCGCCACCGCGTGCCGACGCCGCGTGACGACTACCCGCAAACTATCGAAACCATAGCCGGTCTCGTTGAGCTTGCCGAAAAAGAGACCGGCGAGCGCGGCACCGTGGGCGTCGGCATTCCGGGCACGCTCTCGCCGTTTACCGGCGTCGTTAAAAACGCCAATTCGACGTGGCTGAATGGCCAGGCGCTGGATAAAGACCTTAGCGCGCGGCTGGCTCGTGAGGTGCGGCTCGCCAACGACGCCAACTGTTTCGCCGTGTCGGAGGCGATCGACGGCGCGGCGAAAGGCGCGCAGACGGTCTTTGCGGTCATCATCGGCACCGGCTGCGGCTCCGGCATTGCGCTTGGCGGCATGAGCCATATCGGGGCCAACGGCAACGCGGGCGAGTGGGGGCATAATCCGCTGCCGTGGATGGATGAAGACGAACTGCGCTACCGTGAAGAAGTGCCGTGCTACTGCGGCAAGCAGGGCTGTATCGAAACCTTTATCTCCGGCACGGGCTTCGCGACGGACTATCATCGCTTAAGCGGCCAGCCGCTCAAGGGCAGCGAAATCATCCGGCTGGTGGAGGCCCAGGACGCGCTGGCGGAGCTTGCGCTCAGCCGCTACGAGATGCGGCTCGCGAAATCGCTGGCGCATATCGTCAATATTCTCGACCCGGATGTGATTGTGCTCGGCGGGGGCATGAGCAATGTCGACCGGCTCTATAAAACCGTGCCGCCGCTGATGAAACACTGGGTATTCGGCGGCGAGTGCGAAACGCCGGTGCGCAAAGCGGCGCATGGCGATTCCAGCGGCGTGCGCGGCGCGGCGTGGCTCTGGCCCGTGGTGCGTTAATATAAAAGAAAGGGGCGCGAGGCCCCTTTTGTTTTCCGGCCTTAGTCGACCTGATACTCCCGCGCCAGGCGGCTCACGCCAAGGCCGTTAATCTTTCTGACCTTGATCTGCACCGGGATACGCTCTTTCATCGCCTCTACGTGGCTGATGACGCCGATGGTTTTGCCGCTGGCGTTCAGCGCGTCCAGGGCATCCAGCGCCGTATCGAGCGTCTGGGCGTCCAGCGTGCCGAAGCCCTCATCCAGGAACAGCGAATCGATGCGGGTTTTGTGGCTCACCAGATCCGAGAGCGCCAGCGCCAGCGCGAGACTCACCAGGAAGCTTTCGCCGCCGGAAAGCGTGCGGGTGTCGCGCACCGCGTCCGCCTGCCAGGTATCGACGACTTCCAGCTCCAGATCCTCGCTCAGCTTGCGTTTAAGCAGGTAGCGGCCATGCAGGCGCGTCAGCTGGTTATTGGCCAGCCACACCAGATTATCCAGCGTCAGCCCCTGGGCGAACTTACGGAATTTATCGCCTTTCTGCGAGCCGACCAGATGGTTGAGCTGGCCCCATTCGTCGGCGTCGCGCCGCGCTTCGTCAATCTGCCCGAGAAGCGCGGCCAGCTGCGTGCGACTCTCTTCATCCTGGCGCAGCTGCTGGCGCAGTTCCCCCTGGCGCGTGGTGTTATCGCGCAGCTGCTCCGTGACTGCCGTGAGCAAGGCCTCCCTCTGCTGAGCGTCAGCCTGCTCATCCAGCGAAGCCGGGCGCGCGCCGAGGTGACGCTCCAGCGCCTGGAGCGCCTGCGCGAGCAGCGTCTGCTGCGTTTCGCGCTCGCGCTCCAGCCGTTGTTTCTGCGCTTCGAGCTGGCTGCGGGCGGCGTCGTCCAGCAGGGCGACGAGAAACGCCGCTTTATCCGCAAACGGGCTTGCGGCAAGCGCCGCGTCAAACGCCTGCACGGCGCTCTGGTAGCGCGCGCGCTCCTGCAGAAGCTGCGCGCCGAGCGTCTGCCACTGCGCCTCCAGCGATAAACAGCGCGTATGGATCTCCTGGCCCGCGCGCGGCAGGTCGTCTGCGGCGAGCGACGCCGCCTGCGCGTCGCCCTCCTGCGGCAACAGGCTCAGCAGCGCTTCACAGGCGGAAAGCTGTTCACGCAGGCGTTGCTGGCGTTCGTGATACTGCTGCCAGCGGCGCGCCTCTTCTTCGCGTTCGGCGAACCACGGCGCGGGGTTGTCGTCATCCGGCGCGGGCAGGGAGAAGGCGTCGAGCTGTTCGCGCAGGGCGTTCTGCTGGGTCTGGCAGGCGGCTTTAAGCGAAGCGATCTGACGCTGCGTGCCCTCAAGCGTGGCCTCCAGCATCTGGCGCTCGCGCAGCAGGTGCAGTTGCTGTTCGCGGCGGGTCTGCTCGTCAAGCCAGGGGGTGAGATCGTCGCCCGGCGCATAATCCAGGGCGGCGGCGGCGCACAGCGTCTGCCATTGCGAGGTGAGCGCTTGCTCCTCTTCCAGCAGGCTTGCCGCTTCGCTCTCCTGCTGCTGGCGCTGTTTCATCAGCGCGTCGAGCTGGCCGCGCAGCGCCGCGCCCTCGGTGCCGAGCTGCTCTTTCTCCTGCTCAAGCTGCGCAAGACGCAGGCGGCTCGCGTCAGGTTTCAGCGCCTGGTACGCCTCCACAGCCGGGTGTTCGGTCGCGCCGCAGAGCGGGCAAGGGCTGCCGGGTTGCAGGCGCGCGCGCTCTTCAACGAGGCTTGCGATGCGCTGATCCAGATCGCAGACCGCTTTCGCGCGCTCCACCTCCTGCTGTTTGGTTTTGTAATCCTGACGCTTTTGCGCCAGCTGCTGTTCGGCGAGCTGGATCTGCGTTTGCAGAGCGCCGTTTGCTTCCTGCAGGCGTGCTTTACGGCGCGTCAGGGGCGCGAAAGTTGACTGAAGCATTGAAAGCGTCTGGCGCAGCGGGCGCTGCTCGTTAAGCTGCGCCAGCGCCTGCGCGGCGTCCTCCGGCGAGAGCGCAAGCCCGGCGTCCGGCAGCGCGTCGCGCTTGCGGCGGGTGGCGTCGAGCGTCTCGTTCAGCGTACGCAACTGTTCGCGGTCGCGCTTTTGCTGCGCCAGCACCGCGCGCCAGCCCGCGAGCTCGCTGCTCCAGAGGCGAAAGCGGTCGTGCTCCGCAAGCCACTGGCCGAGTTGCGTGAGTTCTGCCGTCTGCGCCTGCGCCTGTTGCGCGGCGGCCTGGCGGATCTCCCGGCGGCGCTGCTGGTTTTCCTGTAAGCGAACGCTTACTTCTTCATACTGGCGGCTGGTCGCGATAAAGGCGGTTTCCAGCTCCTGACAGCGCAGCCAGGCCGGACGCAGTTTTTCCGCCGGTAGCGCCGCCTCAAGCCGCGCCAGATCCGGGGCGGCGGCCTGTAGTGCTTGATCCGCCGCCGCCGCCGCATGGCGCGCCGCGTCGAGCGCGCTGGCAAGCGCGGTGCGCTGCGTCAGCCACAGGTGTTCTTGCTGTAACTGGCGCTGGCGGGCGAGCAGCGTTTTTTCCTCGTCAGTGAGCGCCTGCAAACCTGTGGTTAAGCTTTCCCGTTGCGCTTCGTCCAGCAGGCGCACGCCCTGCGCCTGCGATTCGAGCTTCTCAAGCTGGCTGCGGGCTTCTTTATGCTGTTCGAAAATACGCGCCGAGACCTGGCCGTAGATTTCCGTGCCGGTCAGCTCTTCCAGCAGTTCGGCGCGCGCTTTTGCTTCGGCATTGAGAAAGGCGGCGAACTGCCCCTGCGAGAGCATCATCGAACGGGTGAAACGGTCGTAATCCAGCCCCGTCAGCGCGGCAATTCTGTCGAGTTTGTCTTTGATTTTATCGGCGACGATTTTACCGTCTTCGCAGCGCGCCAGCTCTACGCGCGGCGCCTGTAAATTGCCATCTGGCTGGCCGCGCGCGCGGCTCTGGCTCCAGAAGGCGCGCCAGGCGACGCCTTTGACTTCAAACTCCACTTCCGCCAGACACTCGGCGGTGTCGCGCGTCATCAGGTCATTCTGGCTTTGCGACAGCGCGTTCAGGCGCGGCGTGCGGTGGTAGAGCGCAAGGCAGATGGCATCCAGCAGCGTGGTTTTGCCCGCGCCGGTCGGGCCGGTAATGGCGAAGAGTCCGTTGCTTGCGAACGGTTCAGCGGTAAAGTCGATTTTCCATTCGCCTTTCAGCGAATTCAGGTTTTTCAGCCGCAGGGTTAAGATTTTCATGCCTCGTCCTCCTCGTGCAGGCTCTCCAGCGTGCGGGCGAAGAGCGTGCGCAGGCGCGCTTTCTCCGGCTCCTCCAGCGCTTCCAGCTCCAGGCGGCGCTCAAACACCTCTTCCGGCCCCAGCTCGCTGAGCGTTTCGGTGCTGAGCGTGCCGAGCGCGCGCTCGCGCATTTCGCGGCTGCGGCGCAGAAGGACGACCTCCACCGGCAGGCTTTCGGTGAGCAGGCTTATCTGACGGTGCATATCATGCAGAAACTCGGCGGTGTCGATTTCGATATCGAGCCAGACTTTCGGCTCGTCCGGCGCGTCGCGCCACTGTTCGAGCTGCGCGGTAATGGACTCCAGGCTGCCTTTCAGCACCGCCAGCGGCTGGCTGACCGGCACCGGCAGGGCCGTGACGTCGCGCAGTTTGCCGTCGGCGAACTCCACCAGATAAACGCTTTTCTCTTTGCCGGTTTCATCAAAGCTCAGCGCAATCGGCGAGCCGCTGTAGCGGATATGCTCGCAGCCCGCCACTTTCTGGGCGCGGTGGATATGCCCGAGCGCGATATAATCGGCGGGCGGAAAGCGGTCCGCCGGGAAGGCGTCGAGCGTGCCTATATAGATGTCGCGCACCGCGTCACTTTTGGTCACGCCGACGGTGGTAAGATGGCCGGTCGCGATAACAGGCAGGTTGCGCTCGCCGCGAAGCGCGCAGGCGGCCTCATAGCTTTGCTGATAGTGCAGGCTGATGGCCTCCAGCAACTGCTGCTGTTTTTCACGACCCGACTGCCCGCCAAGGCTTCGCAGCACGTCGCGCGGGCGCAAAAACGGCACCGGGCAGAGCACCGCGCCCGGCTCGCCGTCGCGGCGGTATAAGAGAGTGGCCTGCGTTTCTGGCGTGAGCTGAGCGCTGGCGATAACCTGCGTGTTCAGGCAGGCCAGCAGTTCGCGGGATTCATTGAGCGTCGCGACCGAATCGTGGTTGCCGCCGAGCACGATAAGCGGGCAGTTCGCCGCCTGAAGTTTGACGACAAAGCGGTTGTAGAGCTCGCGCGCGTAGCTTGGCGGCGCGCCGGTATCGAAGATGTCGCCCGCGACGATGATGGCGTCCACCTGATGCGCTATCGCGGCGTTCAGCAGCCAGTCGAGAAAGGCTTCATGTTCGGCGGCGCGGCTTTTGGCGTAAAAATTTTGACCAAGATGCCAGTCTGAGGTATGCAGAATACGCATGGGATGCCCTGTGGCGAAAAAGCGAGAAGGGGATTATAAACATCCAGTACCGCGGGTGTCCTGTTTCGTCGCGCCGCCGGGTTTTTCCCGGCGTGCTGACAGGTCATCTTACGGTCATCTTTTTCATAAATCTGTCATAAATCTGACGCATAATGGCGCCGCATAACATACTGTTTACTTTATTTAACAGGGCGAATCATGGCGAGACGTATTCTGGTCGTTGAAGATGAAGCACCTATCCGCGAGATGGTGTGTTTCGTACTGGAACAAAACGGCTTCCAGCCGGTGGAAGCGGAAGATTATGACAGTGCGGTGAATCAACTCAATGAGCCCTGGCCCGATCTGATTTTGCTGGACTGGATGCTGCCCGGCGGATCGGGGATCCAGTTTATTAAACATATCAAACGCGAAGCGCTGACCCGCGAGATCCCTGTGGTGATGCTGACCGCGCGCGGCGAGGAAGAAGATCGCGTGCGTGGGCTGGAAACGGGCGCCGACGATTACATTACCAAACCGTTCTCCCCGAAAGAGCTGGTGGCGCGTATTAAAGCGGTCATGCGCCGTATCTCGCCGATGGCGGTGGATGAAGTCATCGAAATGCAGGGCTTAAGCCTCGATCCGTCATCGCACCGGGTGATGACCGGCGAAAGTCCTCTCGATATGGGGCCGACTGAATTCAAGCTGTTACATTTCTTTATGACGCACCCGGAGCGCGTTTACAGCCGCGAACAGTTGCTGAATAACGTCTGGGGCACCAACGTGTATGTGGAAGATCGTACCGTGGATGTGCATATCCGTCGCCTGCGTAAGGCGCTGGAACAGAGCGGTCATGACAGAATGGTACAAACGGTGCGCGGTACGGGTTATCGGTTCTCAACCCGTTTTTAAACCCAAAACAGGAGTGTGACGCGTGCTGGAACGGCTGTCATGGAAAAGACTGGTGCTGGAGCTGTTTTTTTGCTGTATTCCGGCGCTGGTGCTCGGGGCGATATTCGGCTATCTGGCATGGTTTTTACTGGCGGCGGTGACCGGATTGCTTATCTGGCATTTCTGGAATTTGTTGCGCCTCTCCTGGTGGCTGTGGGTCGATCGCAGCATGACGCCGCCGCCCGGCAGCGGCAGCTGGGAGCCGCTGCTCTACGGCCTGCACCAGATGCAGTTGCGCAATAAGAAACGCCGCCGCGAACTGGGCAATCTTATCAAACGCTTTCGCAGCGGCGCGGAATCCCTGCCGGACGCCGTGGTGCTGACCACGGAAGAGGGCGTCATCTTCTGGTGCAACGGTCTTGCGCAACAGCTGCTTGGCCTGCGCTGGCCTGACGATAACGGCCAGAACATCTTAAACCTGCTGCGCTACCCGGAATTCACCAGCTATCTGCGCGGCCAGGAGTTTAACCGGCCACTGCATCTGGTGCTCAACAACGGGCGTCATCTTGAATTTCGCGTGATGCCGTACAGCGAAGATCAGCTGTTAATGGTGGCGCGCGACGTCACGCAGATGCATCAGCTCGAAGGGGCGCGGCGTAACTTTTTCGCGAACGTCAGCCATGAGTTGCGCACGCCGCTGACCGTCTTGCAGGGTTATCTGGAGATGATGCACGAGCAGACGCTCGAAGGGCCGCTGCGTGAAAAAGCGCTGCATACGATGCGCGAGCAGACCTTCCGTATGGAAGGGCTGGTGAAACAGCTACTTACGCTTTCGAAAATCGAGGCGGCGCCCGCGATGCAACTCAACGAAACGATAGACGTGCCGCTGATGCTGCGGGTGGTGGAGCGCGAAGCGCAGACGCTGAGCCAGCAGAAGCATACCTTCACGTTTGAGGTCGATCCGCAGCTCAAAGTGCTCGGCAACGACGAGCAGTTGCGCAGCGCGATTTCAAACCTGGTCTATAACGCGGTCAACCATACGCCCGAGGGCACGCACATTACGGTGCGCTGGGAGCATGTGGCGAACGGCGCGCGTTTTAGCGTGGCCGACACCGGGCCGGGGATCGCCGCGGAGCATATTCCGCGCCTCACCGAGCGATTCTATCGCGTGGATAAGGCGCGCTCGCGCCAGACGGGCGGCAGCGGGCTGGGGCTTGCGATTGTGAAACATGCGCTGACGCACCACGACGCGCGTCTGGAGATTGAAAGTACGCCAGGCAAAGGCACCACGTTTTCGTTCCTTCTGCCGGAGCGGCTGATTGTGACATCGCCCGCCAGAACCGTTTCTGCGGTTTAATTCGTAAAGCTTCCTTTCCAAGGCCAGCCATAAGCTGGCCTTATTCATTTTTTCATCGCCTTTGAACGCTTTTTTCAGCGTTTGGCGCTTTTTTGCTCGCGCGAATCGCCGGAGGTTTTTTACGATTTCAGATTTTATCACTGCCCTGAAACTTAGATCTGGCATAAAGGTCTGGTTTTACGATCCCGTCTTGCCTTTAAACGTTATAAGCGTTTAAATTGCGCCCCTGCTCTTGCCAGACCGACTGTTTTTACGGGGTAAATCGAAAAACAATTCTTCGCCAGCGTAATCGGGAAGCATATCCCGCTGTCAGCCCTGGAAATAGCGGCGTTTTCGTCAGGTGACTGGCGGTAAAAAATTATTCAATTTCAACACCACATCCACAGGCAGTAAATCTTATGACCCATCACTTAAAATCGCGCGACATTATCGCACTGGGGTTTATGACCTTTGCGCTGTTCGTTGGCGCGGGCAATATCATTTTCCCTCCCATGGTTGGTTTGCAGGCCGGTCCGCATGTCTGGATGGCGGCGATCGGCTTTCTGATCACGGCCGTTGGTCTGCCTGTGCTGACCGTGGTGGCGCTGGCGAAAGTCGGCGGCGGCGTTGACAGCCTGAGCCATCCGATTGGCCGCGTGGCGGGCATTCTGCTGGCGACCGTCTGCTATCTGGCCGTCGGGCCGCTGTTCGCCACACCGCGCACCGCGACCGTGTCGTTTGAAGTGGGTATTGCGCCGCTCACCGGCGACGGTGCGCTGCCGCTGCTCATCTACAGCCTGGTCTATTTCGCGCTGGTGATTCTGGTGTCGCTCTATCCGGGCAAACTGCTGGATACCGTGGGCAACTTCCTGGCGCCGCTGAAAATCATCGCGCTGGTGGTGCTGTCTGTAGCGGCGATTGTCTGGCCGGCGGGCGATATCAGCGTGGCGACAGAGACCTATCAGAAAGCGGCGTTCTCCAACGGCTTCGTGAACGGTTATCTGACGATGGATACGCTCGGCGCGATGGTGTTCGGGATTGTTATCGTCAACGCGGCCCGTTCGCGCGGCGTGTCTGATTCTCGTCTACTGACGCGCTACACCATTTTCGCGGGCCTGATGGCGGGCGTCGGCCTGACGCTGCTCTACCTGGCGCTGTTCCGTCTCGGCTCTGACAGCGCGACGCTTGTTGATCAATCCGCGAACGGCGCGGCGATTCTGCATGCGTATGTTCAGCACACCTTTGGCGGCGCGGGCAGCTTCCTGCTGGCGGCGCTGATCTTCCTGGCGTGCATGGTGACGGCGGTCGGCCTGACCTGCGCCTGCGCCGAGTTTTTCGCGCAGTACCTGCCGCTCTCTTACCGCGCGCTGGTGTTTATTCTGGGGCTCTTCTCCATGGTGGTGTCGAACCTTGGCTTAAGCCAGCTGATTCAGTTCTCTATTCCGGTGCTGACGGCCATCTATCCGCCGTGTATCGCACTCGTTGTACTGAGCTTTACCCGCGGCTGGTGGCATAATTCGGGCCGTGTTATCGCCCCGGCGATGGCGGTCAGTCTGCTGTTCGGTTTGATTGATGGGGTGAAAGCCTCGGCAATAAGCGGTATCCTTCCGGCCTGGACTCAGAAACTGCCGATGGCGGATCAGGGGCTGGCCTGGCTGCTGCCGACCGTCGCGATTGCGCTGGCGGCGGCGGTCTGGGATCGTACGGCCGGACGGAGCGTGACTTCCACCGCACACTGATCGTCGGTTGATTGTTGAACCACGGGGCCTGGCTCCGTGGTTTTTTATTGTATGACGTGGTACTGGAAAGATGGAAAACGAGAACAAGCTCAAGCGCGGATTGAGTACAAGACACATCCGCTTTATGGCGCTGGGTTCAGCGATTGGCACCGGCCTGTTTTACGGCTCGGCGGACGCCATCAAAATGGCGGGCCCGAGCGTACTGCTGGCTTACATCATTGGCGGCGTGGCGGCGTATATCATCATGCGCGCGCTCGGCGAGATGTCAGTACATAACCCGGCGGCGAGCTCATTCTCTCGCTATGCGCAGGATAACCTCGGCCCGCTCGCAGGCTATATCACCGGCTGGACCTACTGCTTTGAAATCCTGATCGTCGCCATCGCCGACGTTACCGCGTTCGGCATCTATATGGGCGTCTGGTTCCCGACGGTGCCGCACTGGGTCTGGGTGCTGAGCGTGGTGCTTATCATCTGCGCCATTAACCTGATGAGCGTGAAAGTGTTCGGCGAGCTGGAGTTCTGGTTCTCGTTCTTTAAAGTCGCCACCATTATCATCATGATCGCGGCCGGTATCGGCATCATCATCTGGGGTATCGGCAACGGCGGCCAGCCGACCGGCATCCATAATCTCTGGAGTAACGGCGGCTTCTTCGCGAACGGCTGGATTGGCACCGTGATGGCGCTGCAAATGGTGATGTTCGCCTACGGCGGCATTGAGATTATCGGCATTACCGCTGGTGAAGCCAAAGATCCGGCCACATCGATTCCGCGCGCCATTAACTCCGTACCGCTGCGTATTCTGGTGTTCTACGTCGGCACGCTGTTCGTGATTATGTCCATCTATCCGTGGAATGAAGTCGGCACCAACGGCAGCCCGTTTGTACTGACGTTCCAGCATATGGGGATAACCGTTGCGGCGGGCATTCTGAATTTCGTGGTGCTGACGGCCTCGCTGTCGGCGATTAACAGCGATGTCTTCGGCGTGGGCCGTATGCTGCACGGCATGGCCGAGCAGGGCAGCGCGCCGAAAGTGTTCGCCAAAACCTCGCGCCGCGGCATTCCGTGGGTGACGGTAGTGGTAATGTGCTTCGCGATGCTGCTGGCGGTGTACCTCAACTACATCATGCCGGAAAACGTCTTCCTGGTGATTGCGTCGCTCGCGACGTTTGCGACCGTCTGGGTCTGGATAATGATCCTGCTCTCGCAGGTGGCGTTCCGCCGCCGTCTGAGCGCGGATGAAGTCAACACGCTGAAATTCAAAGTGCCGGGCGGCGTGGCGACCACTATCGTCGGCCTGATCTTCCTGGCGTTTATCATCGCGCTGATTGGCTATCACCCGGATACCCGCATTTCGCTCTACGTCGGTTTCGCGTGGATTGCGCTGCTGCTGGTGGGCTGGGTGTTTAAACGCCGTCGCGACGCCCGACTTTCCGCATAACGCGCCCTTTCATCCCCGCCGCCTGGCGGGGATGTCATTTTCGCTCTACGCTCACTTCTGTTTCTCCGCCTCCCGTCTCCTCCCCCAATAAAGTCCAGAATGAGGAAGGCGCGCGGTTGCCCCTGTGGAAAGATGCGCCTGTTTTCTGTCGATTAAGGATCAAAGTGTATGTTGAATGCCTGGCATCTCCCCGTTGCGCCCTTTATTCACCGGCAGGGGGAGAAATTACTGATCACCCTCTGGCTTGCGGGCGACGCGCTGCCGGAAAAAGTTGTACTGCGTTACGAGCGCGATAACGAAGAAACGCCCTTTGAGATGAAGCGCCTGAGCGCCGCGCCGCATCCGCAGGTCAGCGCGTGGCAGGCGAGCATTCCGCTCGGCGACGGCCAGCCGCGCCGCCGCTACGGCTTTAAGCTCTTATGGGGCGATCGCCAGCAGTGGTTCAGCCCGCTGGGGCTGAGCGAGTTTCCGCCCGCCCGGCTGGCGCTCTTCGCCATCGACGCGCCGGATGACGGCCCGCAGTGGGTGCAGGATCAGGTTTTCTACCAGATCTTCCCGGACCGCTTCGCCCGCAGCACGCCGCGCGGGGCGCAGCAGGACAACATCTATTTTCACCACGCGCAGGGGCACGACATCATCCTGCGCGACTGGCACGAGCCGGTAAGCGCAGAGGCGGGCGGCTCGACGTTTTACGGCGGCGATCTCGACGGAATTTGTGAAAAACTGCCGTACCTGAAAAAGCTTGGCGTCACGGCGCTCTATCTCAACCCCATCTTTAGCGCGCCGAGCGTGCATAAATATGACACCGCCGATTATCGCCATGTCGATCCGCAGTTCGGCGGTGATGAAGCGCTGCTGCGCCTGCGCGAAAAAACGCGCGAGGCGGGTATGCGCCTGATTCTGGACGGCGTTTTTAACCACACCGGCGACACGCATCCGTGGTTCGATCGCCAGAACCACGGCGCGGACGGCGCCTGCCACCACCCGGACTCGCCGACGCGCAACTGGTACACCTTTGCCGATGATGGCCATGCTTTCTGCTGGCTCGGCTACGACAGCCTGCCGAAGCTCGATTTCGCCGAGCCTGGCGTGGTGGAGGAAATTTACGCGGGCGAAGAGAGCGTCGTGAAGCACTGGCTGAAAGCGCCCTGGAGCATCGACGGCTGGCGGCTTGATGTGGTGCATATGCTGGGTGAAAACGGCGGCGCGAAAGAGAACCTGCGCCACGTTGAGGGGATCACTCGCGCGGCCAAAGCGGTGAATCCGCAGGCGTTTGTCTTCGGCGAACATTTCGGCGACGCGCGCCAGTGGCTGCAAAACGACGCGGAAGATGCGGCCATGAACTACCGCGGTTTTACGACGCCGGTGTGGAGTTTTCTCGCGGGCGTGGATCAGGGGCTTGAGCCGCAGCGGCTTGACGCCGCCGACTGCGCCCGCTGGATGGATGAATACCGCGCCGCGCTCTCGCACCAGCAGCAGTTACGCATGTTCAACCAGCTCGACAGCCATGACACCGCGCGTTTTAAAACGGTCGCCAAAGGCGACCCGGCGCGCCTGCGGGCGGCGGTGGTGTGGCTTTTCTGCTGGCCCGGCGTGCCGTGCGTTTTCTATGGCGACGAAGTGGGCGTCGAGGGCGGCAACGATCCGTTCTGCCGTCAGCCGTTCCCGTGGGATAACGCGCAGCAGGACGGCGAACTGCTGGCGCTGTATCAGCGGCTCGCGCGCCTGCGTCATCGCAGCCGGGCGCTGCGTTCCGGCGCGTGCCAGGTGGCGTATGCGAAAGGCGACGTTTTTGTGTTTACGCGTGTCTTTCAGCAGGAGCGGGTGCTGGTGGCGCTGAACCGCGGCGCGGCCTGCGAAGTGACGCTGCCGTTCTCGCCGCTGCTTGACGATAAAACCTGGACGCGCGAAGAGGGCGACGGCGCGCTGGAAGGGCAGACGCTGCGGCTCGCCGCGGGCGCGGCGGTGATCCTGCATACACGATAAGCGTAACGAAACGCGGTAAAGGAATACCGCTTTTCATCGAGATATGGGAAAGTAGCCGCACTTCTGCCGCAGGGTCTGAAATCAATGGATGAGATTTTTGTATTTGCTGCTCTGATTGCGCTCTTCTGCGTGGTTGTGGTGCCGGTGATAGCCATCATGGCGCTAAAACGCAGCGCGCGTAACGAAACTGAACTTCATCGCCTGCGTGATCGCATAGAGACGCTGGAGGCGCGGCTCGCCGCGGCGTCGGCGCCGCCGGGTGTGGAAACCGTGCCGGTGACCACGCCTGCGCCGGAGCCTGCGCCCGTGATTGTCGCCCCGGAACCTGTGGCAGCGGCTGAGCCTGAACCGGCGCCGCAGACGGACGCGCCGCCGGTCTGGTCGCAGGCGGTGCGCAACGCGGCGAAAGCGCCTGCGCCCGCCGCCGCTACGCGCCATGAAACACCCGCGCCGGAACCGCGCCATGCCGCGGCGGGCGGACTGGTCTCCAGCCTGACGCGCTGGTTTATGCAGGGCAATCCGCTCGCCAAAATCGGCGTCATCCTGCTCTTTTTAGGCATTTCTTTTCTGCTGCGCTACAGCGTTGAGCGCGACATGCTGCCGCTTGAGCTGCGCGTGGCGGGCGCGGGCGTCGCCGCGCTGGTGCTGCTGGCGTTCGGCTGGCGGCTGCGCCGCAAAACGCCGGTCTATGCGCTCATCCTTCAGGGCGGCGCGGTGGGCGCGCTCTATATCACGATTTTCGGCGCGTTCCGGCTCTGGCAGATGTTGCCGATGCCGCTCGCCTTCGGCCTGATGCTGGTGGTGTGCGCCGCGAGCGTCGCGCTGGCGGTGCTGCAACGCGCGTTAAGCCTCGCGATGCTGGCGAGCCTCGGCGGCTATCTCGCGCCGCTGCTGCTCTCCACCGGCGGCGGCAGCCACATCGCGCTTTTCTCGTTCTATCTATTGTTGTCGGTGGGCATCGCCGCCGTCAGCGTCTGGCAGCACTGGCGCGAGCTTAATCTGCTTGGCCTGCTGTTTACCTTTGGCGTGGCGGGCCTGTGGGGCATTAACGGTTATCAGCCGGACGAGTGGCTGAGCTGTCAGCTCTTTCTCATCGCCAACGTTCTGCTCTTCGGCGTGGTCTGCGTGGCGCTGTCGCTGCGCGCGCAGGGACGCAAGAAAATCGTCGATGGCGTGATGCTGTTCGCGCCGCCGCTGGTCGGCTTTGGGATGCAGTATGCGATTACCCGCCACTGGACGTATGGCCCGGCGTTTTCGGCGCTCGGCTTCGGGCTGGTCTATTTACTGCTTGCGCGCGCCGCGCTGCGCCGCTATCCGCAGGAAGGGCGGATACTGGCGCTGGGCGGGCTGGCGCTTGGCGGCGCGTTTGTCACGCTCGCTATCCCGCTGGCGCTGTCGGCCCGCTGGACGGCACTCGCCTGGGCGCTGGAAGGGCTGGGGCTGCTGTGGTTTGGCATCCAGCAGGCCCAGCGGCGGATGAGCTACAGCGGCAGCGCGTTGCTTGCGCTTGCGGCGGCCAGCGCCGTTTACGCCTGGATTGACGGCATTACGCTACTGAACGCAGCGTTTATCAGCGCGGTGCTGGCACTCTGCTGGCTGGCGGGCGGCTGGCTGTGGCGCGAGCCGCAGCGGCAGGTGAGCCGGGCGCATCTTGGCGCGGGCATCGCCTTCTGGCTGGTGGCGCTGTTGCAGGCCGCCTGCTGGGCGTTTACGGATATCTCCCGAAGCCTGGCCCTGACGCTTGCGCTGCTGACGCTCTCCGCCTTGCTGTGGCGCGCGGCATCGCGCAAAGCGGCGTGGCCGGATCTCGCTTACGCCGTCTGGCTGCTGTGGCCGGGCATGGCGCTGATGCTGATTTATCAGATCGTTATCGACGGCTCGCTGGTGCTGGCGGGCTGGCACAGTCTGGTCTGGTGCCTGGCGCTGCCGTGCGCGCTCTGGCTGCTGCGCCGTGACGCCAGCGCGTTGCCGGTTCGCATCCAGCAGGGGCTGCATCTGTCGCTGTTCTGGATGCTGCTGTTTGCCGCAGGCGCGGAGACCTGGTGGTTTACCGACAGCCTGCCGTGGGGCAGCGGGGCGTGGCAGACCGGCATTATCCTCGCCGTCAGCGCCGCTATCGTATTGCTGGTGAACGGCGCGATCCGCCGCGGTCTGTGGCCGTGCGCGCAGTGGCCTGCGCTTTACAGCGGGCCAGGGCTGCTGCCGGTCGCGCCGGTGCTGGCATTTTTACTGCTTGCGGGCAACCTGATGAGCGGCGTAACAATCGACTGGCCGTACCTGCCGTTGATTAACCCGCTGGAGCTTGGCGCAGGTTTCGCGCTGCTGGCGGCGCTGAGCGGGTGGCGGCTGCTTACGCGCTTCTGGTCGCCGCTGTTACAGCAGGCGCAACCGTGGGCGCCGCTCGCCTGGTATGCGCTGCTGTTCTGGTGGGGCAACGGGCTGGTGCTGCGCACGCTCGCGTGGATCGGGGATATTCCGTGGCAGTCCGACGCGCTGTGGGATTCTCGTCTGGTCCAGACCACGTTCGCGCTGCTGTGGATGCTGCTGGCCCTGCTGGTGATGGTCAGCGCCACGCGCAAGGGCGCGCGGCAGGGATGGTTTTGCGGCGCGGGCCTGCTCGGCGTGGTGATTGTGAAGCTGATGCTGGTGGACAGCGCAGGCGGCGGCGGTCTGGCGCGCGCCGTGGCGTTTATCGGCGTCGCGGTGCTGGTGCTGATTGTCGGTTATTTCTCACCGCTGCCGCCGAAAGCGGCGCGGCCGGTCAATGCCCGTCAGGGAGAGGCAGAATGAAACAGTTATGGGTGGCTCTTGTCTGGGCGTTTGCCGCGACGTGCGCGGCCAGTGACGACACTTCTCGCGCCGAGCGCCCGCAGGATTACGCGCGCGGCATGGAGCTTGCGGTGGAAGGGCAGTCGCCGTGGTACCGGCTGCCGCTGCCGGAGACGGTTTATTCGCAGAGCGCCTGGCCGGATCTGCGCGATATCCGCGTGTTTAATGCGCAGGGCGCAAGTGTGCCGTTTGCGCTCGAAACCACCACGCCGCCCGCGCCTGCGCCGCAGCGCGCGCCGCTGACGGTCTACAAGCTTGACGCACAGCCGGTGAAAACCAGCGAAGAAGGGCAGCGCACGGTGCTGTTAACCTCGCCGTCCGGCGTGCAGATCCGCATGGAAAACGCGCCGGTTGAGCAACTGAGCGCCAGCTGGCTGATCCCGCTTGGCGAGAACAACGGCGAGCGTGAGCTGACCCAACTGCAACTGGCGTGGCCGCAACAGGTCAACGGCTGGCAGGCCCGCGTGGACGTGCTCGCGAGCGAGACGATGCGCGACTGGCAGCCAGTCATCGCGGATGCGCCGCTGCTGGATTTAGCCTCGGGCAATCAGCGGCTGTTGCAGAACACGGTGGATTTCAGTAACGCGCCGTCGCGCTTTGGCGCGAAATATCTGCTGGTGGTGGTGAAAAACGCCGGAGCGCCGCTCGATTTCACTTCCGCCACCGGGCAGTGGCAGGCGCCGCACCCCGAGCCGCGTCGCATCACCCTTGCCGCGCGAGGCGAGAAAGAAAACGATGACGCCGCCGTGTATCGCTGGGCGCGGCCACAGCCGTTCGATGCCCTGACGCTGCGCCCGCAGCTTGAGAACGCCGTCGTGCCGGTGGAGATTGAGTATCGCAGCGCGGATAACATGGCGTGGCAGCCGCTCGCCCGTACCGTTATTTATCGTCTGCCGGAGCGCCCGGCGGTGACGCTGCCGCTGCACGGCGAGCTGATTTCCGCGCTCCGCGTGCGGGCGGTGAACCAGCGCTTTGGCGACGCGTTCCCGGAAGTGACCGGCGAACGGGACGAAAAAACGCTGGTGTTTAACGCCCAGGGCAGCGGCCCGTTCCTGCTCGCCTGGGGCAATGGCGCGGCGAAAGCGCAGGCGCTGGAGCTACAAACGCTGGTGCCTGGTTCAAACGATCCGGAGATGTTGCCTTACGCGCAGACGGTAAAAGCGGTGACGCTTGGCGGCGAGGCGCGGCTGACGGCCAAAGACGCCACCGCGCAGCGCAACGCGCTATATACCTGGATTATCTGGGGTGTGCTGGTGGCGGGCGCAGTCGGGTTGCTGCTGCTCGCCTGGCGGCTGTGGCGCGAGATTCGCGGCGAAAAAGCGGCGTAATCAGAGCGTTTGCTCGCGCGCCATTTCCATCATGCGCGGATAAAAGCGCCAGAACTGGCGCTCCAGCGCGGCGTAATGGGTGTTGAGATCCTCCCAGGAGTCGCGCAGGGCCGCGAGTTTCGGACGGCGGCTCGCCATGCCGTTAAGCACGCGGGCGATATAGTCCATCTCGCGGTAGCGCTCCATCCAGCGCTCGCGCCAGAGGTAGTTATTAAGATTCACAAAGCGTTCCGGCGCGTCGGGCAGCGTCGGTAAAATCTGGGCGTGCGCGTGCGCGAGAAACGCTTCGAGCGGGATCTCCGGCGAGATTTGCGCCCAGTGGCGCGAGAGAAAGTGATCCCACATAACATCCAGCGTGACCGGCGCCACGCGGCGGGTTTCCGGGCGGAACCACTCGCGCGCCTCGCGCACTTCCGGCAGGTTATCGGTCAGCACATCCACGCGCCGGTGCATGTAAATTCCCGCCACGACATCCGCCGGGTAGAGCTCATCCGGTTTGCCGCGCACGAAGTCCGCCATCAGATTGCCGGGCAGCGAACTTTGCGCCAGATGCGCCAGATGCAGATGGGCAAGAAAATTCATAACGATCCTTTCCTTAAAGAGAGATAAAGCGGCTTATCAGTTGCAGGGAGCGCGCCCCGGCACTAGACTAGCCGCCTGTTTTTTATGTCAGAGTTCCAGCCATGCGTTTGACCGATTTCTCCTTTGAATTACCCGAATCCCTGATAGCTCACTATCCGCAAGCCCAGCGTAGCGCCTGTCGCCTGCTGTCGCTCGACGGGCCGACGGGAGATCTCACGCACGGCACTTTCACCGATTTGCTCGATAAGCTCAACCCCGGCGATCTGCTGGTCTTTAACAATACCCGCGTGATCCCGGCGCGCCTCTTTGGCCGCAAGGCGAGCGGCGGCAAGGTTGAAGTGCTGGTGGAGCGTATGCTCGACGACCATCGCGTGCTGGCCCATATCCGCGCGTCGAAAGCGCCGAAGCCGGGCGCGGAACTTCTGCTGGGCGATGATGAAAGCGTAAACGCCACGATGACCGCGCGCCATGACGCGCTGTTCGAAGTGCAGTTTAACGACGCGCGCCCGGTGCTGGATATTCTGAACAGCATCGGCCATATGCCGCTGCCGCCTTACATTGAACGCCCGGATGAAGAGGCTGACCGCGAGCTTTATCAGACCGTCTACAGCCAGAAACCGGGCGCCGTCGCGGCGCCGACCGCGGGCCTGCACTTTGATGAGCCGCTGCTTGAGCGCCTGCGCGCGAAGGGCATTGAGATGGCTTTTGTCACGCTGCACGTCGGCGCGGGCACGTTCCAGCCGGTACGCGTGGAGAGCATCGAAGATCATGTGATGCACTCTGAATACGCCGAAGTGCCGCAGGAGGTGGTCGACGCGGTGCTGGCCGCGAAAGCGCGCGGCAATAAAGTCGTCGCCGTGGGCACGACATCGGTACGATCGCTTGAGAGCGCCGCACAGGCGGCGCAAGACGCGCTTATCGCGCCGTTTTTCGGCGACACCCAGATTTTTATCTATCCGGGCTATCAGTACAAAGTGATCGACGCGCTGGTGACGAACTTCCACCTGCCGGAATCGACGCTCATCATGCTGGTGTCTGCGTTCGCGGGCTATAAGCACACCATGAACGCCTACCGCGAAGCGGTAAAAGCGGAGTATCGCTTTTTTAGTTACGGCGATGCGATGTATATCACGTACAATCCGCAGGCCATTAACGAGCGTCCGGGCGAATAACCGGGCGCTTGCCGCTTTTTTCTCTCTCCTTAACGGGAGAGGGCCGGAGTGAGGGGCGCCCTCGCTCTGTAACAGTAATCATCAGACTGTCTCTCTGATGTGGAGAAAAACGTGAAATTCGAACTTGATACGACCGATGGCCGCGCGCGCCGCGGCCGCCTGGTATTTGACCGCGGCGTTGTGGAAACCCCGGCGTTTATGCCCGTGGGCACTTACGGCACCGTCAAAGGCATGACGCCGGAAGAAGTGGAAGCCACCGGCGCGCAGATTATCCTCGGCAATACCTTTCACCTCTGGCTGCGTCCTGGCCAGGAGATCATGAAGCTGCACGGCGACCTGCACGATTTTATGCAGTGGAAAGGCCCGATCCTGACCGATTCCGGCGGCTTCCAGGTCTTTAGCCTGGGCGATATTCGCAAAATCACCGAGCAGGGCGTGCACTTCCGCAACCCGATCAACGGCGATCCTATCTTCCTCGACCCGGAAAAATCGATGGAGATCCAGTTCGATCTCGGTTCTGACATCGTCATGATCTTCGATGAGTGCACGCCGTACCCGGCAGACTGGGATTACGCGAAGCGCTCTATGGAGATGTCGCTGCGCTGGGCGAAACGCAGCCGTGACCGCTTTGACAGCCTTGGCAACAAAAATGCGCTGTTCGGCATTATTCAGGGCAGCGTTTACGAAGATTTACGCGATATCTCCGTGAAAGGTCTGGTAGAGATAGGCTTTGATGGCTACGCTGTCGGCGGCCTGGCTGTCGGCGAGCCGAAGGAAGATATGCACCGCATTCTTGAGCATGTCTGCCCGCAGATCCCGGCGGACAAGCCGCGCTACCTGATGGGGGTGGGCAAGCCGGAAGATCTGGTCGAAGGCGTGCGTCGCGGCATCGATATGTTCGATTGCGTTATGCCGACGCGTAACGCGCGCAACGGCCATCTTTTCGTCACCGAAGGCGTAGTGAAAATCCGCAACGCGAAGTACAAAAGCGATACGGGGCCGCTGGATCCTGAGTGTGATTGCTATACCTGTCGCAATTATTCACGCGCCTACTTGCATCATCTCGACCGTTGCAACGAAATACTGGGCGCGCGGCTTAATACCATTCATAACCTTCGCCACTATCAGCGCTTAATGGCTGGTTTACGCAAGGCTATTGAAGAGGGTAAATTAGAGCACTTCGTCGCGGATTTCTACCAACGCCAGGGGCGGCCGGTGCCACCGTTGAACGTTGATTAATTTAATAATGAGGGAATTTGAATGAGCTTTTTTATTTCTGACGCGGTAGCCGCTGGCGGTGCGCCGGCGCAGGGCAGCCCGATGTCTCTGATCCTGATGCTGGTCGTGTTTGGTCTGATTTTCTATTTCATGATCCTGCGTCCGCAGCAGAAGCGTACTAAAGAGCATAAAAACCTGATGAACTCCATCGCTAAAGGGGATGAAGTGCTCACTAACGGTGGTCTGGTGGGTCGCGTGACTAAAGTAGCGGAAAACGGCTACATTGCTATCGCTCTGAACGACACCACCGAAGTGGTTATCAAGCGTGACTTCGTCGCAGCCGTCCTGCCGAAAGGCACTATGAAGGCGCTGTAATCCATTGTTTTCCCAAAGGGAACTGCCGTGTTAAACCGTTATCCTTTGTGGAAGTACCTCATGCTGGTCGTCGTGCTTATCGTCGGCCTGCTTTATGCACTTCCCAACCTGTATGGTGAGGATCCGGCTGTTCAAATCACTGGCGCGCGCGGCGTCGCCGCCAGTGAGCAAACGCTGATCCAGGTCCAGAATACGTTACAAAAAGAAAAAATTTCCGCGAAATCTGTGGCTCTGGAAGAGGGCGCAATTCTCGCGCGCTTTGACTCCACCGATACTCAGTTGCGCGCTCGTGAAGCGCTGATGAGCACGATGGGCGATCAATTCGTCGTCGCGCTTAACCTCGCGCCTGCCACCCCACGCTGGCTTACCGCTATTTCCGCCGAACCGATGAAGCTGGGCCTCGACCTGCGCGGCGGCGTTCACTTCCTGATGGAAGTGGATATGGACACCGCGCTTGGCAAGCTCCAGGAACAAAATATGGACAGCCTGCGCAGCGATCTGCGCGAGAAAGGGCTGAGCTGGACGAACGTGCGTAAAGCCGATAACTACGGCCTGACGATTCAGTTCCGCGACAGCGATATCCGTGACGCCGCGGTCTCTTATCTGACGAGCCGCCACCGCGACATGGTTATCTCAAGCCAGGGCGATAACAGCCTGCGCGCGGTGATGTCTGATGAGCGTCTGCGCGAAGCGCGTGAATATGCCGTTCAGCAGAACATTAATATCCTGCGTAACCGCGTGAACCAGCTGGGCGTTGCTGAGCCGCTGGTGCAGCGTCAGGGCGCTGACCGCATCGTGGTTGAGCTGCCGGGTATTCAGGATACCGCTCGCGCGAAAGAAATCCTCGGCGCGACCGCGACGCTGGAATTCCGTCTGGTTAACAGCTCCGTTGACCGTTCAGCCGCCGCCGCAGGCCGTGTTCCTGGCGATTCTGAAGTGAAGATGACCCGTGAAGGCCAGCCGGTTGTGCTGTACAAACGCGTTATCCTGACCGGTGACCATATTACCGATTCCACCTCCGGCGTTGACCAGTACAACATGCCGCAGGTGAATATTTCGCTCGATAGCTCGGGCGGCAATATCATGTCCAATTTCACCAAAGACAACATCCATAAACCGATGGCGACGCTCTTTGTGGAATATAAGGACAGCGGTAAGAAAGACGCTAACGGCCGCAGCATCCTGGTAAAACAGGAAGAAGTGATCAACGTTGCGACGATTCAGGCGCGCCTGGGTCAGAACTTCGTGATTACCGGCATTGATAACCCGAACGAAGCGCGTCAGCTTTCGCTGCTGCTGCGTGCGGGCGCGCTGATTGCGCCGATTCAGATTGTGGAAGAGCGCACCATCGGCCCGACGCTGGGTATGCAGAACATCACTCAGGGTCTGGAAGCGTGTCTGGCGGGCCTCGCGGTCTCCATTCTGTTTATGATCCTGTTCTATAAGAAGTTCGGTCTTATCGCCACTACGGCGCTGCTGGCAAACCTGGTGCTGATCGTCGGCATCATGTCGCTGCTGCCGGGCGCGACGCTCACCATGCCGGGTATCGCGGGGATTGTGTTAACCCTTGCGGTCGCGGTGGATGCGAACGTGCTGATAAACGAGCGTATTAAAGAAGAGCTCAGCAACGGCCGTTCGGTGCAGCAGGCGATTGATGAAGGCTATCGCGGGGCGTTCAGCTCGATTTTCGACGCCAACGTCACGACGCTGATTAAGGTCATCATCCTGTACGCAGTGGGGACCGGCGCGATTAAAGGGTTTGCTATCACGACCGGTATCGGCGTGGCGACCTCCATGTTCACCGCTATTGTCGGTACCCGTGCCATTGTGAACCTGTTGTACGGCGGCAAACGCATCAACAAGCTGTCTATCTGAGGAGTGCGTTGTGGCACAGGAATATACTGTTGAACAATTGAACCACGGCCGCAAAGTCTATGACTTTATGCGCTGGGACTACTGGGCCTTCGCCATCTCCGGCCTGCTGCTTGTCGCCTCTATCGTGGTGATGGGCGTACGCGGGTTTAACTGGGGGCTCGATTTTACCGGCGGTACGGTTATCGAGATTGGCCTGGAAAAACCGGCGGATCTGGATGTGATGCGCGAGTCGCTGGAGAAGGCGGGCTTTGAAGAGCCGCTGCTGCAGAACTTCGGCAGCAGCCGCGACATCATGGTCCGTATGCCGCCAGCCCAGGGCGAAACCGGCGGGCAGACGCTCGGCACCAAAGTGGTGAACGTCATTAACCAGGCGACCGGTCAGAACGCGGCGGTAAAACGTATCGAGTTCGTCGGCCCGAGCGTAGGCGCTGACCTCGCCCAGGCGGGCGCGATGGCGCTGCTGGTCGCGCTGCTTTCCATTCTGGTATACGTCGGGTTCCGCTTTGAGTGGCGCCTCGCGGCCGGTGTGGTTATCGCGCTGGCGCACGACGTGATTATCACCATGGGCGTACTGTCGCTGTTCCGGATCGAGATTGACCTGACCATCATCGCCTCGCTGATGTCGGTTATTGGTTACTCGCTCAACGACAGCATCGTGGTTTCCGACCGTATTCGTGAAAACTTCCGCAAGATCCGTCGCGGAACGCCTTACGAAATCTTTAACGTGTCGCTGACCCAGACGCTGCAAAGGACGTTAATCACATCCGGTACGACGCTTGTCGTGATCCTGATGCTTTATCTGTTCGGCGGCGCGATGCTGCAGGGCTTCTCGCTGACCATGCTTATCGGTGTCTCTATCGGTACGGCGTCGTCCATTTATGTCGCTTCCGCCCTGGCGCTGAAGCTTGGCATGAAGCGTGAACACCTGTTGCAGCAGAAGGTGGAAAAAGAGGGCGCGGATCAACCGTCTCTCCTGCCGTAATCGCGCAGCAGCGTTTTACGTTATTAAAACCGCAGGTTCAGGCCTGCGGTTTTTTTTCGCCTTGATAATGAGTAAGTGAGAAGAAAGAAAAGGCGATGAACGTATATCTTTAGCGGCTAACCGCAGGGCGCGATAATCAACGCCCATAAAAAAGCCAGCAGGCGCTGGCTTTTTCACAGGTTCACCGGGGTAAGGCTTAGAAGTTGTAACCTACCACCAGGTAACCGCCCCAGCCCGTAGTGCGGGTGTTGTAGTTGGTGAAGCGCAGCTGCGCATCATCGTTCCACTGACCGCCGTTGTGCCAGTAACGCGCGACCACGGAGTAGTGCCAGTGATCATAGTTCAGCGCCAGAATATGGCTGGAGGCGATGGAATCGTTAGTGCGGGCTTTCACGCCATTGAGCGCATAACCGCCTTTATCACCGAGGTCTGAACCCCAGTCAAAGTTGGTGAAGCCGATGTAGCTCAGGTTGCCGCCCCACAGCTGGGTGATCGGCACGAAGTATTTCACTTTAAAGCGGTAGCCGTCCCACTCGTTCTGGTTTTCTGCACCGTAGTTCTGCCACTGGTATTTGGCATAAACGTTCAGGGAGAGGCTCATCGGCAGGCCGGTGTCGATATCGGTACCAAGACCCATATACCAGGTGCTCTGACGGCCAGAAGCGTTGCGGCCCATATCGTAGATATAGTTATTCGCGAAATACCACTCTTTGAACGGGCCAAACGCCAGGCTGGTGCCGGTCAGCTTATCGATAGAGAAGCGCGGTTCGATCTCCACAAACAGCGGGGAACCGTGGTTCCAGATCCCTTTAGCATCGGTGTTACCGCCGAAGAAAACCGGGGCGTCCGCGTAACCGTAGAAATCAAACCAGTCTTTTTTGGCGAACGCTTCATATTCCAGATAGGTATCGTTGCGGATGAACGGTCCGAAGCGCGTGTGGTAGCTGCCCACTACGTTAACGCTCTGGTGCCACCAGTCGGAAACAAACTCACTATTGCTGGTTTCTGCCGCGCCGGCAGTAAAAGAGGTGGAGAGCGCCAGGGCTGCACCGGCAGCTAAAACAATTTTTTTCATAATAGAGCCACTGTTTTCAGGAAATCCCCATTTCTGGGTGGAGTAATGCTTTCGCGCAACGCGGATAAACCGCCGCCGCATAAATTGTGCTGCCTATTATAAGTATCCAGCCTCACAAAAATATGTGGCGTTTCACATTCTTGTCATATACGTAATCGATTGCGTTCACGTTTGCGTACATCGGAACGCGGATTCTAGCGGCATAAGGGAACTAAGCCAACTCCTGTTACACCATTTTTTACGTTCGGGAGCGCAGAAGAGAGGAATTCACGGCGCGAGAAAAGCAAGAAAAGCGAGCGGCGCGAATGTAACAAACTCCGCGCCGCAGATGGTGAAGCACTCAGGGCGCGACGACGGCGTCGCCGGCGATAAGCGGCTGGATATCATGCACGCGGATAAAGCCCAGCTGTTCCGGCGTGATGCCGGTCAGCGTCAGCGGAATGGAGACATCGCTCGGCGCCAGCGTGCTGGCAGGCGCGCTGAACGGCTGGTTCTGCACGTTCACTTCCTGGTAGTTTTCCGTCGTCCCCTGCAACTGGCCCCATTCGACGGTGCCGGTAAAAGCAGGCAGCGGATCGCTGGATTCGCTCTGGATGTACAGCGTCGCCTGCGTGCCGTTCGCGTCCGCCGTAACGTTGCGCAGCGACATCTTCAGCATACCCAGCTGGCTGCTTAGGCGAGCGGGCGTGTTGGAGCCCGGCAGCAGGTAGACGCCGCTTTTCGATTTCACATTCAGCGCGTTCTGCTGCGTGATTTTGACGGTCTCCTGCTTGAGCTTTGTCATCTCCTGATTGAGCGTGCTGACATTCTGGTGCATCTGGCGCACTTCGCTTTGCGGCGCGCAGGCGCTTAAGGCCAGCGCGCTGGCGACGATAGACCATTTCAGATAACGTGTTGTCATTGTTCGCTTTTCCTGAAAGAGTGGCGGTCTGTTCATGGTAGAGCGTAACGGCGCGTCCGGCATAGCGCCTTTGTCTCAAAAAGGTTGCGTCTTTGTAGTCCCGCCAGTTCAGGGTAAACTGTTGTTCAGTTAACTTTTTCAGTCAGGAAGCGCTATGCATTGCCCGTTCTGTTTCGCCGTTGACACTAAAGTGATCGATTCCCGCCTGGTGGGAGAAGGCTCCTCAGTGCGCCGCCGCCGCCAGTGCCTGGTGTGCCATGAACGTTTCACGACGTTTGAAGTCGCGGAGCTGGTCATGCCGCGGGTGGTGAAAAGCAACGACGTGCGCGAGCCTTTCAATGAAGACAAACTGCGCAGCGGCATGCAGAAAGCGCTGGAAAAACGCCCGGTCAGCTCCGATGACGTGGAGATGGCCATCAACCATATCAAATCCCATCTGCGCGCGACCGGCGAACGTGAAGTGCCAAGCAAACTTATCGGCAATCTGGTGATGGAGCAGCTTAAAAAGCTCGATAAAGTCGCCTATATCCGTTTTGCGTCGGTCTACCGCAGCTTTGAAGATATCCGCGAATTCGGCGAAGAGATCGCCCGCTTACAGGATTAACTGATGTCTGACGAATTTTACATGGCGCGCGCGCTTAAGCTCGCGGGCCAGGGACGTTTTACCACGCATCCGAACCCGCGCGTGGGCTGCGTGATTGTTAAAGAGGGCGTTATCGTCGGCGAAGGCTTTCATCTGCGCGCCGGCGAGCCACATGCCGAAGTGCATGCGCTGCGCATGGCGGGCGACAAGGCGCGCGGCGCCACCGCGTATGTCACGCTTGAACCCTGCAGCCACCACGGGCGCACGCCGCCGTGCTGCGATGCGCTGATTAACGCGGGCGTCGCGCGCGTCGTCGCGGCGATGCAGGATCCGAACCCGCAGGTGGCGGGCCGCGGCCTGTACCGTCTTCAGCAGGCGGGCATTGAGGTCAGTCATGGCCTGATGATGAGCGAGGCCGAAGCGCTCAATAAAGGCTTTCTCAAGCGTATGCGTACCGGTTTTCCGTTTATTCAGCTCAAACTCGGCGCGTCGCTTGACGGACGCACGGCGATGGCGAGCGGCGAAAGCCAGTGGATAACCTCGCCGCAGGCGCGGCGCGACGTGCAGCGTCTGCGCGCCGAAAGCCATGCTATCCTCACTACCAGCGCCACGGTGCTGGCCGACGATCCGTCAATGACCGTGCGCTGGGACGAACTCGGCGAAGAAACGCAGGCGGTTTATCCGCGTGAAAACCTGCGCCAGCCGCTGCGGATCGTGCTCGATCGCCAGAATCAGGTGACGCCCGCGCACAAGATCGTCAATCAGCCCGGCGAGACCTGGCTTGCCCGCGCCTGCCCGGACGACACCGTCTGGCCAGAGGGCGTCGAACAACTGCCGACGCCCGTGCACAACGGCAAGCTCGATCTGGTGCTGCTGATGATGCAGCTTGGCAAACGCCAGGTGAACAGCCTGTGGGTCGAGGCGGGCCCGCAGCTCGCTGGCGCGCTGCTTCAGGCGGGCCTGGTCGATGAGCTGATTGTTTATATGGCGCCGAAACTGCTCGGCAGCGAGGCCCGCGGGCTATTCGCGCTGCCAGGTCTTGAGCGGCTTGCCGACGCACCGCGCCTGGAATTTCGCGACGCCGTACAGGTCGGCCCCGATTTGCGCCTGCGCCTGACGCTCGCCTGAGGGCGGGACGTAAAACGTAAGCAGTGCGCGAAAGAGTATGATAAAATCCGCCCCCCTGCGGGGGCTACATAACCCTAAGGTAAGAGTATGAACATTATTGAAGCTACCGTTGCTGCCCCGGACGCTCGCGTCGCCATCGCCATTGCGCGTTTCAACAACTTCATCAACGACAGTCTGCTGGAAGGCGCTATCGACGCCCTGAAACGCATTGGTCAGGTAAAAGATGAAAATATCACCGTCGTGTGGGTGCCGGGCGCTTACGAGCTGCCGCTGGCGGCTCAGGCGCTGGCGAAAACCGCAAAATATGACGCGGTGATTGCGCTCGGTACGGTGATTCGCGGCGGCACCGCGCATTTCGAATACGTTGCCGGCGGCGCCAGCAACGGTCTGGCCCATGTGGCGCAGCACAGCGAAATCCCGGTAGCTTTTGGCGTACTCACCACTGAAAGTATTGAACAAGCCATCGAACGCGCTGGCACAAAAGCCGGGAACAAGGGCGCCGAAGCGGCGCTGACCGCGCTTGAAATGATTAATGTCCTGAAGGCTATCCAGGCCTGATTTTTTTGTAAGGGGAATTCCGTGAAACCTGCTGCTCGTCGCCGCGCCCGTGAGTGTGCCGTCCAGGCGCTTTACTCCTGGCAGTTGTCCCACAATGACATCGCCGATGTTGAATACCAGTTCCTGGCGGAACAGGATGTCAAAGATGTGGACGTGATGTATTTCCGCGAACTGCTCTCCGGGGTGGCGACCAACAGCGGCTATCTCGACGGCCTGATGAAGCCGTACCTGTCCCGTCAGCTCGAAGAGCTGGGCCAGGTGGAGAAAGCGGTGCTGCGCATCGCGCTGTTCGAACTCTCAAAACGTGACGATGTGCCGTACAAAGTGGCGATCAACGAAGCGATTGAGCTGGCGAAAGTCTTCGGCGCTGAAGACAGCCACAAGTTCGTCAACGGCGTGCTCGATAAAGCCGCGCCGCACATCCGCCCTAACAAAAAGTAATTTCCGCCTGCCGTCGGCAGGCGAGACCTGACGCTCGTTTTCTTTTACCGTTCTGTGCTTCAGGCGGGCGAAAAGCTGGCGATTGTCTACTATGGTCATCAACACGAAGAAACCTGCTATTCTTCGTCTGCTGTCTGAGGCCGGGATTCCGGCCTTTTCTTCTTCTCATCTGTTGAGGCGTAACCCTATGTCATGCGGCGAGTTTTCCCTGATTGCACGCTATTTCGATCGGGTCAGAAGCTCTCGTCTTGATGTCGAGACCGGCATTGGCGACGACTGCGCGCTGTTGGCCGTGCCGGAGAAGCAAACCCTGGCTATCAGCACCGACACGCTGGTGTCGGGGATTCATTTTTTACCGGATATCGATCCGCGCGATCTCGGCTACAAGGCGCTGGCGGTCAATGTGAGCGATCTGGCGGCGATGGGCGCCGATCCGGCGTGGCTGACGCTGGCGCTGACCCTGCCGGAGGTGAACGAACCCTGGCTTGAAGCGTTCAGCGACAGTCTGTTTGAACAACTCAACTACTACGATATGCAGCTTATCGGCGGCGACACCACGCGCGGCCCGCTCTCCATAACGCTCGGCATTCACGGTTTTGTTCCCGCCGGACGGGCGCTGAAGCGCTCCGGCGCGCGTCCTGGCGACTGGGTGTATATCACCGGCACGCCGGGCGACAGCGCGGCCGGGCTCGCGATTTTGCAAAAGCGTCTTAACGTCGAGAATGCCAGCGACGCAGGCTATCTGGTAAAACGCCATCTGCGCCCGACGCCGCGCGTGCTGCACGGTCAGGCGCTACGCGGGCTCGCCAGCGCCGCTATCGATCTCTCCGACGGGCTGATTTCCGATCTCGGGCATATCCTGAAGGCAAGCGACTGCGGCGCGCGCATTGAGCTTAACGATCTGCCGTACTCCGACGCGCTCTCCCGCCACGTTGAACCGGAGCAGGCGCTGCGCTGGGCGCTGTCGGGCGGCGAGGATTATGAACTCTGCTTTACGGTGTCGGAGATCAATCGCGGCGCGCTGGAGGTGGCGGTTAATCATCTTGGCGTGCCTGTGACCTGCATCGGCCAGCTGACCGCCGCGGCGGAAGGCATGGTATTTTTACGCGATGGCGCGCCGGTAACGCTCGACTGGAAAGGATATGACCACTTCGAAACGCACGTTTAATAAGGATGTCGCCAAAAGCCGCCTGAATTTACGCAATCCGTGGCATCTGCTCGCCACCGGGTTTGGCAGCGGCTTAAGCCCGTGGGTGCCGGGCACGATGGGGTCGCTTGCGGCGATCCCATTCTGGTATCTGATGACCTTTTTGCCCTGGCAGCTCTACTCGCTGGTGGTGATGTTTGGCATCAGTCTTGGCGTCTATCTTTGTCACCAGACCGCCAAAGATATGGGCGTGCATGACCACGGCAGCATCGTCTGGGATGAGTTTATCGGCATGTGGATTACGCTGATGGCGCTGCCGACGAATGACTGGCAGTGGGTTGCCGCCGGGTTTGTGATTTTCCGTATTTTCGATATGTGGAAGCCCTGGCCTATCCGCTGGTTTGACCGTAACGTTCACGGCGGCATGGGGATCATGGTGGATGATATCGTGGCGGGGATTATCTCGGCCGGGCTTCTCTACTGGATTGGCCATCACTGGCCCATCGGCCTGATTTAAATAAAACAGCCCTCTGCGAAGAGGGCTGTTTTTTATCTTCGCTTATTTAAAACCCACCACCGGATGCGCTTTGTAAGGCGTCTCCAGTTCGGCCATCTCTTCACGGGTGAGCGTCACGTCGACCGCGTCAATCAGCTCCTGCAACTGCTCCTCGCGCGAGGCGCCGATAATCGGCGCGACGACGCCGGGTTTGCTTAAAAGCCAGGCCAGCGCCACCTGGGCGCGGCTCACGCCTTTATCTTCGGCGATGAACGCCAGCCGTTCAGCGATTTTCGCGTCGTTCTCTTCGGTTTCGCTGTAGAGCGTTTTACCGAACTCATCGGAGACAAGACGCGCCGTAGTTTCGCCCCACGGGCGGGTCAGACGCCCGCGCGCCAGCGGGCTCCACGGGATCACGGCCACGCCCTCGCGATAGCAGAGCGGCAGCATCTCCTGTTCTTCTTCACGGTAAATCAGGTTGTAGTGGTTCTGCATAGTGACGAACGGGGCCCAGCCGTTCTCTTTTTGCAGCCGCAGCGCCTGTTCAAACTGGTGCGGATGCATCGACGACGCGCCGATGTAGCGCGCTTTACCCGCTTTCACTACGTCGTTAAGGGCTTCCAGGGTCTCTTCTATCGGCGTGTCGTAGTCCCAGCGGTGGATTTGCAGCAGGTCGACATAGTCCATGCCGAGGCGGCGCAGGCTGTCGTCAATCGAGCGCAGGATCAGCTGGCGGGAAAGCCCCTGCGGCAGGTCGCCGACCTGGTGATAGACTTTAGTGGCGACGACGACCTCTTCACGACGCGCGAAATCGCGCAGCGCGCGGCCGACAATCTCTTCGCTGCTGCCGTCGGAGTAGCTATTGGCGGTGTCGAAAAAGTTAATGCCGCCGTCGATGGCGTGTTTGATGATAAGGCGGCTGCTTTCTTCGGGGAGAGTCCAGGCGTGGTTACCGCGATCCGGCTCGCCAAAAGTCATACAGCCCAGGCACAGACGGGAAACCTGAAGATCGGTTTTTCCTAATTGCTTGTATTGCATGGTTCCGCTCCTGCTTTAGGGTCACAAAGGTCACCGTTAAGCATAGCAGGAGCGGAAACAGAGCAGGGATCAGGCGAGCCAGTCGCGCACGCGTTGTTCGATGCCCAAAGCCGTGAGGCCGATTTCAGCGCGCGCTTCATCCTGCGTGCCCTGAGGGATGAAGTGATCCGGCAGGCCAATGTTCAGCACCGGCACCGGTTTGCGTTTCGCCATCAGCACTTCGTTTACGCCGCTGCCGGCGCCGCCCATCACGGCGTTTTCTTCGATGGTGACCAGCGATTCGTGGCGCTCGGCGAGCTCCATGATCAGCGCTTCATCGAGCGGCTTCACAAAGCGCATATCCACAAGCGTGGCGTTAAGCGCTTCGGCGGCCTGGGTGGCCTCCGGCAGCAGCGTACCAAAGTTAAGCAGCGCCACTTTTTCGCCGTGGCGTTTCACCACGCCTTTACCAATCGGCAGCTTCTGGAGCGGCTCCAGCGTGACGCCGAGCGCGTTGCCGCGCGGGTAGCGAACGGCGCTCGGGCCGTCGTTGTAGTGATAGCCGGTAAACAGCATCTGGCGGCACTCGTTTTCATCGCTCGGGGTCATGATGACCATATCCGGGATGCAGCGCAGGAACGAGAGATCAAATGCGCCCTGGTGCGTCTGGCCGTCGGCCCCGACGATGCCCGCGCGATCGATAGCGAACAGCACCGGCAGTTTCTGAATAGCGACGTCGTGGATGACCTGGTCATAGGCGCGTTGCAGGAACGTGGAGTAAATCGCGACCACCGGCTTATAGCCGCCAATCGCGAGCCCTGCCGCGAAAGTCACCGCGTGCTGCTCGGCGATCGCCACGTCGAAATATTGCGCCGGATACTGGCGGGAGAACTCCACCATGCCGGAGCCTTCGCGCATGGCCGGGGTGATCGCCATCAGCTTGTCATCTTTGGCCGCGGTTTCGCACAGCCAGTCGCCGAAGATTTTTGAATAGCTCGGCTGACCGCCGCTGCTTTTCGGCAGCGTGCCGCTTTCCGGATCGAATTTCGGCACCGCGTGGAAGGTGATCGGATCTTTTTCCGCCGGCTCATAACCACGGCCTTTCCTGGTCATGATATGCAGGAACTGCGGGCCTTTGAGATCGCGCATGTTTTTCAGCGTATGCACCAGCCCCAGCACGTCGTGGCCATCCACCGGGCCGATATAGTTAAAGCCCAGCTCTTCAAACAGCGTGCCCGGCACGACCATGCCTTTAATGTGCTCTTCGGTACGTTTAAGCAGCTCTTTGATGGGCGGAACGTTAGAGAACACGCGCTTGCCGCCTTCGCGAAGCCGTGAATAGAGCTTGCCGGAAAGCAGTTGCGCCAGATGGTTATTGAGCGCGCCGACGTTCTCGGAAATCGACATTTCGTTGTCGTTCAGAATAACCAGCATATCCGGGCGAATATCGCCCGCGTGGTTCATTGCCTCAAACGCCATGCCCGCGGTGATCGCGCCATCGCCAATCACGCAGACGGTGCGGCGGTTTTTCTCTTCGCGCACCGCCGCGACGGCGATGCCGATGCCGGCGCTGATAGAAGTGGACGAGTGACCGACGCTTAACACGTCATATTCGCTCTCGCCGCGCCAGGGGAACGGGTGGAGGCCGCCTTTCTGGCGGATAGTACCGATGCGGTCACGGCGGCCAGTCAGGATTTTATGCGGATACGCCTGGTGGCCGACGTCCCAGACCAGCTGGTCGAACGGCGTGTTGTAGACGTAATGCAACGCCACGGTAAGCTCGACCGTGCCAAGCCCGGAGGCGAAGTGTCCGCTGGAGCGGCTCACGCTGTCGAGCAGGTAACGACGCAGTTCGTCGCACAGCTTCGGCAAACTCTCTTTTGGCAACAGGCGCAGCTCCGCTGTGGAGTCCACCAGCGCCAGGGTCGGGTATTTGGCAGTATCAAAACTCATCAGAGACTCATCGTGGTGTTATACGTTTATTTATCACGTTGGATTATGAAATTCGCTAACGCTTCCAGTGTCGCGGTATCCAGCGCTTGTGCTTTCAGCGGCGCCAGCGCCGCCAGAGCGTCGTCGCACAGACTGCGCGCTTTCGCCTGGGCGTGCTCAAGACCCAGCAGGGCGGGGTAGGTGCTTTTGCCAAGTTGCTGATCGGCGCCCTGGCGTTTTCCAAGGGTTGCAGTATCACCCACCACATCCAGAATGTCATCCTGTACCTGGAAGGCGAGGCCGATGCTTTCGGCGTAGCTGTCGAGGTAAACCAGCGCGTCGCGGCCTTTATCGCCGGCGCACAACGCGCCCATTCGCACGGCGGCGCGGATAAGCGCGCCCGTCTTGTGACGATGGATACGCTCCAGCGCGTCGAGATCCACCTGCTGGCCTTCGGCTTCGAGATCGAGCGCCTGGCCGCCGCACATGCCCGCCACACCGCTGGCTTTCGCGAGTTCAGACACCATCGCGAGCCGGTCGCGCAGCGCGACATTTTCCATCGGCGCGTCGCTTAAAATAGAGAACGCCAGCGTCTGTAACGCGTCGCCCGCAAGAATGGCGCTCGCTTCGCCAAAGCGAATATGGCAGGTCGGCTGTCCGCGGCGCAGATCGTCATCGTCCATGGCCGGCAGATCGTCATGCATCAGCGAATAGGCGTGAATACACTCAATGGCTGCCGCCGGGGCGTCGAGCGCCGTCGGGTTGACCCCAAACATCTCGCCGGTGGCGTACACCAGAAACGGCCGCAGGCGTTTACCGCCTAATAATGTGCCGTAGAGCATCGCCTCAACCAGTGGACTCTTCTGAAACGGCAGATCGCCGATAAAATGCTGTAACGCGCGGTTGGCCCGCTCGGCCTGCGACTGAAGCTGTTGACTGAAATCCATGTTTACTCGGCGTCCGGCGTGAAGGGGGTAAGAGGCGCGTCCTCATTCTGAGACAACAGGATCTGAACGCGCTGCTCAGCCTGCTGCAGTTTTACCTGGCCCTGGCGCGCGAGCTGCACGCCGCGCTCAAATTCATTCAGCGCCTCTTCCAGCGGCAGATCGCCGCTTTCCAGGCGGTTGACTATCTGCTCAAGCTCCGTCAGGGCCGTTTCGAAACTGGTCGGCTGTTCATTTTTCTTCGGCATAGTAAATATCTGACTCTATGGGTTAACGGTCATGTTAGCGACACTGCATGGTAGCGGAGACGCAAAGATTAGCAAATAACGCCTTGTGGGTTGGTAATAGGCGCAGTGACACCGCGATGGTGATATACTGCCGGGCTCACGATGCAGGCGCGGTTCTGCCTGCTGTACCATTTTCTAAGCCCCGGTGGGCTTGCCAACGAATCATAGCCACCATGAAGTTTATCATTAAATTATTCCCGGAAATCACCATTAAAAGCCAGTCTGTGCGCTTGCGCTTTATAAAAATCCTGACCGGGAATATTCGTAACGTCCTGAAACACTACGATGAAAATCTTGCCGTGGTTCGCCACTGGGACCATATCGTGGTGCGTATTAAAGATGAAACCATGCACGACGCCGTGCTTGACGCCCTGACCCGTATTCCCGGCATTCACCATGTGCTTGAGGTGGACGACGTCCCGTTCACGGACATGCATGACATTTTCGAGAAGGCGCTCGCCAACTGGCGTGAGCAGCTCGAAGGGAAAACGTTCTGCGTGCGCGTTAAGCGACGCGGTCAACATGAGTTTAGCTCTATTGAAGTGGAGCGCTACGTCGGCGGCGGTTTAAATCAGCATATTGAATCTGCCCGCGTTAAACTCAAGCAGCCTGACGTCACCGTACATCTTGAGATCGAAGACGATCGCCTGCTGCTGATCAAAGGCCGCTACGAAGGCATCGGCGGTTTCCCGATCGGCACCCAGGAAGATGTGCTGTCGCTGATCTCCGGCGGTTTCGATTCCGGCGTCTCCAGCTATATGCTGATGCGCCGCGGCTGCCGCGTGCACTACTGCTTCTTTAACCTGGGCGGCGCGGCGCACGAAATCGGCGTGCGTCAGGTGGCGCACTATCTGTGGAGCCGCTTTGGCAGCTCGCACCGCGTGCGTTTTGTGGCGATTAACTTTGAGCCGGTCGTCGGCGAAATCCTGGAGAAAGTGGACGACGGCCAGATGGGCGTGGTGCTCAAGCGAATGATGGTGCGCGCGGCCTCGAAAGTGGCGGAGCGCTACGGCGTGCAGGCGCTGGTCACCGGCGAAGCGCTGGGCCAGGTCTCCAGCCAGACGCTGACCAACCTGCGTCTTATCGATAATGTCTCCGATACGCTGGTGCTGCGCCCGCTTATCTCTTACGACAAAGAGCACATCATCGATATCGCCCGTAAAATCGGCACCGAAGATTTTGCCCGCACCATGCCGGAATATTGCGGCGTGATTTCAAAAAGCCCGACCGTGAAGGCCGTGAAAGGGAAAATCGAAGCCGAAGAGGCGAGTTTCGATTTCTCTATCCTCGACCGCGTCGTGGCGGAAGCCACCAATGTGGATATCCGTGAAATCGCCGAGCAGACCGAACAGCAGGTGGTGGAAGTGGAAACCGTTAACGGTTTCGGCCCGAACGACGCGATTCTGGATATCCGCTCCGTCGATGAGCAGGATGAGAAACCGCTGGTCGTCGACGGCGTTGAGGTGGTTTCGCTGCCGTTCTACAAGCTCAGCACGAAGTTTGGCGATCTCGACCAGAGCAAAACGTACCTGCTGTGGTGCGAGCGCGGCGTGATGAGCCGTCTGCAGGCGCTTTATCTGCTGGAGCAGGGCTTTAAAAACGTGAAAGTCTATCGCCCGTAACGCACACGCGTTTCGCAGAGACAAAAATCCCCTCAACCGAGGGGATTTTTTTATGTTCGCGGCTTCGCGGGATAACGCTTAATAGTCGCGATAACTGTAGATACCTGCGGCCAGCACCAGTTGCCCTGCCACCTCGTGCGCTTTCTCGCGCCCGACCAGCAGGTCGATAATTTTGAGCGCGAAATCAATCGCGGTGCCCGGCCCCTGACTGGTGAGCAGGTTGACGCGCGGATCCCAGACGACGCGCTTATCCTGCCACTGATCGTCCGGGATGGTTTCTTTCAGCGCCGGAAAGCCGGTCATGTTGCCGATCGGGAACAGCTCGTGCGGCACCAGTACCGTGCCCGCCGCCGCGCAGATGGCCGCCACAATCCGCCCGGAGAGATGAAACTGGCGCACCGTTTCGACCAGCAGCGGGCTGTCGCGAAACGCTTCGGCGCCTTTCAGGCCGCCCGGCAGCACAATCACATCGAAATCGCCGTCCGCCACTTCCACCAGCGGCGCATCCGCCAGCAGCCGGACGCCGCGCGAGCAGGTGACAGTCAGATTGCCGTCGCCAGCGACGCTCGCGGTGGTGACGTTAATCCCGCCGCGCACCAGCAAATCGATGGTGGTGACCGCTTCGGTCTCTTCAGTGCCAGGGGCGAGGCATACCAGTGCCGATGCGCTCATACTCATTCTCCTTGCGTTTAATCTGTTCATACAGACGGCTGTTAACCGGCAGCGTCAGGCCATGCGCTCTGGCGCGGCGCAGCAGATAGCCGGTGATGTAATCAATCTCGGTGTGACGCTGCTGGCGGATATCCTGCAGCATCGAGGAAATATTGGCGGCGGTGCTCTCAATCACCTGATTAATGTAATACAGCAGGCTCTCCGGCGACGTGTGATGTCCCTCGCGCTGCATCACCAGGGCGACCTCGGCGCAAATCTCGCGCACTTCGTCCTGCCGCGCGCGCAGGTCGCCGTTCGGGCAGTTATAGAGCGCCGTCAGCGGGTTAATCACGCAGTTGGCGGCGAGCTTTATCCAGCGCGAGGCGTTGACGTTATCGTGCCACGCGACATCCGGCAGCGCCTGCTGAAGCAGCTCCGCCAGCCGGGAGTCATCCTGCGCGCCCGGCGTGACCGGGCCAATGTGGGTGGTGCCGCAGGCGACATGGATCACCTGATTGCCTTCGCGCCGCGCCGCGTGGGTCGTCACGCCCGCCAGCAGCGGTTGTTGCACGGCGCGCAGCTCGTCGAGCGTGCCCATGCCATTATGCAGCAGCAGAATCGGGCTGCCGGCGGGCAGCCGGCTGGCCAGCGTGCTCACCGCATCAGAAACCTGCCAGGCTTTCAGCGTCACCAGTAGCAGCTCGCTTTCCGCCAGAAACCCGGTGTCGTTAGTCGTGAAGGTGTGCTGAAACGTGCTGTTGTCGGTTTCCACCAGACTGACGTTATATGACGATTGCGGCACCCGCAGCCATCCCTGCACCTCGTGACCTTGTTTATGCAGCGCGCTCATCCAGAGCTGGCCTAACGCGCCGCAGCCAAGCACGGTAATTTTCATGGTTCCTCCTCGCCCGCAACAGCGCCGGGCGTTGTGTCATACGTCTATTATAACGTGAGCGCTTAGGCTTTCGCCTGCCGCCGGTTTCCGGGTTGTGTTATGCGCCTTTGCGGGTATTATGCAACGCACATACTGTGAGGGAGATAGAAAACATGCCATCTTTTGACATTGTGTCTGAGGTCGAAATGCGCGAAGTGCAGAACGCGGTAGAGAACGCCACGCGCGAACTCGAGACCCGTTTCGACTTTCGCAACGTGACCGCCAGCTTCGAGCTGAACGAAAAAAATCAGACCATCAAAGTGACGAGCGAATCCGATTTCCAGGTGAACCAGCTGCTGGATATCCTGCGTGCGAAGCTGCTGAAACGCGGCATCGAAGGCAGCTCTATTGAGGTGCCGGAAGAGTTCGAGCACAGCGGAAAAACCTGGAGCGTGGAAGCGAAGCTTAAACAGGGCATCGATTCCGCGATGGCGAAGAAAATCGTGAAGCTGATTAAAGACAGCAAGCTGAAAGTCCAGGCGCAGATCCAGGGCGAGCAGGTGCGCGTCACCGGTAAAGCCCGCGACGATCTCCAGCAGACCATTGCGCTGGTGCGCGGCGGCAATCTTGGCCAGCCGTTCCAGTTCAATAACTTCCGCGACTAAGCGGTAAGTTGAACCGACGGCACAAAAAAGGGCGGATTTTCCGCCCTTTTTCTTTGTTCATGACTTAAACGCCGAGCATTCGCTGCTCTATCTCAACGCGGTTCGTCACTTTGGTGTCGATTTTCAGATACGCGCTACGCTCATCGGCCACCACAATCGCCTCGCTGACGCCCGCGCTTTCACGTAAACGCTGCGCGAGCGCCTCATCGGCGGCTACTTCAGGCGGAATTTCCACGCGGATGCTGCTGACATAGGGCGGCTCTTTCATCGTGGTGCTCACCAGCAGCCAGACGGTCGCCAGCAGCGCGCCCACCAGAAACACGGTTTGCGAGTCAAACAGGCCATCAACCCAGCCGCCAAGCGATCCGCCAATGGCCACGCCCAGGAACTGGCTGGTGGAGTAGACGCCCATCGCGGTGCCTTTATAGCCCGCCGGAGACTCTTTACTGATAAGCGACGGCAGCAGCGCTTCCATCAGGTTAAACGCCACGAAAAAGAGCTGAACGCCGAAGATAAGCTCCCAGAAGTGCGGGCCCGCGCCCCACAGCACAATTTCCGCAATCAGTAGCAGCGCCACGCAGAAGAGAAACACGCGCTTCATTTTGCGCTTCGCTTCGGCGTAGATGATGAACGGCACCACCGAGACAAACGAAATCAGCATCGTGCAGAGATAGACTTTCCAGTGCGCCGCCGCCGGGTAACCGGCCGCTTCAAGCTGGCCGGGCAGGGCGACGAAGGTCGACATCAGCAAAATATGCAGGCACATGATGCCGAAGTTGAGCTTCAGCAGCGTCGGCTCCGCCAGCACTTTGCGAAAGCAGCCTTTAACCATGCCGGAATCGCGGTTCAGCACATGGTTGCCGCTGTCCGGCACGACCCAGAGCGTAATGATAATGCCCGCAGTGGCGAGCACCGCGATCATCCAGAACAGCGCGTGCAGGCCGAGCGCGTGCGTGATAATCGGCCCGAGCACCATCGCGATGGCGAACGTGATGCCAAAGCTGACGCCGATAAACGCCATCGCTTTGGTGCGGTTCTGTTCGCGGGTAAGGTCGGAAAGCAGCGCCATAACGGCGGCGGCAATCGCGCCGGAGCCTTGCAGCGCGCGCCCAAGGATAATGCCCCAGATGGAATCGGTCAGCGCCGCGACCAGGCTGCCGATAACGAAAATCGCCAGTCCTCCGACAATCAGCGGCTTGCGGCCGATGCGGTCAGAGAGCAGGCCAAACGGCACCTGGAAAATCGCCTGCGCGAGGCCGTAAATACCAATGGCGAGGCCAATCAACGCCTCGCTTGCGCCCTGGAGCGCCATTCCGTAAGTAGTAATGACCGGCAGTACCATAAACATACCGAGCATGCGCAAAGAAAAGACCGTCCCTAAACCCCATGTCGCGCGCAACTCGACTGGCGTCATTTTGTTATCGTTCATTACCACCTCAGATAAAAAGCAGGTCTTAGTGTAGTGCGAGGGCAGGGGAGGGTAAATGCCGGGTTATTTAGAAAATATTTCAAGGGTTAACTATTAATGCTGCCAATAAATCGGCCGTCAGATCGCAGCAATAAAAAAGGGTGCCGCAGCACCCTTTTTCGTCCCGATGACTTACCAGACGTAAGTCAGCAGATTATGTGAATCCGGCACCATGAAATCCACGGACATCATCACGCTGAGCGAGGTGATGGCGACAATCGAGAACACAAACAGCTTGCGTGCCCAGACTTTGTCGTTTTCAGCCTTGTAGCCACGCAGGGCCATGCCAAGCCACCAGACGCTGACCGCTGCCGCCACCACCAGGTATTTATACCCGGCATAACCGCCCAGCGAGAGCATCAGGGTCGCCACGGCGAAGGCGATGATATAAAGGGTAATGTGGTTTTTCGCCACAGAGATCCCTTTAACCACCGGCAGCACCGGAATATTGGCGGCCTGATAATCCTTGAAGCGGAAGATAGCAATCGCATAGGAGTGCGGCATCTGCCACAGGCTGAAAATCGCAAGCAGGATCAACGCGCCGGTATCGAACTCGTTGGTCACCGCGCAGTAGCCGATAACCGGCGGCGCGGCGCCCGACAGCGAGCCAATCAGCGTGCCGTAGACCGAATGGCGTTTCATGTAGAGGCTATAAACCCCGACATACACCACAAAGCCCATGACCGCCAGCCACATCGCCAGCGGGTTCGCGCCGAACCAGAGCAGCATAAAGCCAGCAATACCCAGCAAGGTGGCGTACACCAGCGACATTTTCGGCGAAATCAGTCCCTTCACCAGCACACGGTTTTTCGTGCGCTCCATTTTGCGGTCAATATCACGGTCGATGTAGTTGTTGAACACACAACCGGACGCCACGACCAGCGACACCCCCACGAGGGTGAAAAGGAACAGGGGATAGTCGATGCTGCCTTTGGAAGCCAGCAGGAATCCCCCGATAACCGATATCAGGTTGCCGAAGATGATGCCTGGTTTCGTTACTTGCAGGTATTGCTTAATCATACTCGCCGCTCTTAGTGAACCATCATGTTGTAATTCAGGTTCCACATAATCCAGATAGAGCCTACCACTACTATCGCGATAATCAGCAACGTAAAGACAAAGGCTACCAGGTTCCAGCGCTCCTCAGAGGAGGCGTTCATGTGCAGGAAGCACACCAGGTGAACCAGAATCTGTACGACTGCGGTTGCCACGACCACACCCAGCAGGGTGCCGTGAGACGCGGAGCCGTTCATGACCATCCAGAACGGGATTACCGTCAGAATAACCGACAGGATAAACCCGATCAGGTACGTCTTGACGCCACCGTGGTGGGCGCCGTTGTGATCGGTTGAATGACTCATTACATCGCCCCCATCAGATAGACTACAGAGAACACACAGATCCACACGACATCCAGGAAGTGCCAGAACATGCTCAGGCACATCAGACGCGCGCGGTTATTGTGGGTCAGACCGCGGCGGGAGACGTGAATCATCATCACGACCATCCAGATAAGGCCAGAGGTTACGTGGATACCGTGGGTGCCGACCAGAGTAAAGAACGCTGACAGGAAGCCGCTCTTATCCGGGCCGAAGCCTTCCGCGATCAGATGATGGAATTCATAGATTTCCATCGCCACGAACCCTGCGCCGAACAGGAAGGTCAGGGCGAGCCAGGACATCACCTGGCTCTGTTTGTCTTTATTCATGGCGATCATCGCCATGCCATACGTGATGGAGGAGAACAACAGCAGGAAAGTTTCAACCAGCACAAATGGCAGTTCGAAAATGTCTTTCCCGGTCGGGCCCCCCGCCGTGCCGTTCACGAGAACGGCATAGGTGGCAAACAGACATGCAAAGAGAATGCAGTCGCTCATCAGGTAGATCCAGAAGCCAAAGACCTTATTGGCTCCTGCATCGTGGTGCCCATGCTCATGGCTGCCATGGGCAAGTTCGTGATTAATGCTCTCAGTTGACATTTTTCAGCCCTGCTTTGGTGATTTCTTCGAAGTGCTGGTTTTCCAGTTTCTCAACGGTGGCTACCGGTACGTAGTAATCCACGTCTTCATCGAAGCTCTTCGCAATCCAGGTAATAACGATACCCGCGAAGCCCACGATAGCCAGCCACCAGATGTGCCAGATCATCGCGAAGCCAAAGATGGTGCTGAACGCGCCAATGAAAATGCCCGCTGCGCTGTTCTTCGGCATATGAATTTCTTCATAGTGCGCCGGCTGCTTGTAAGCTTCACCTTTGTCTTTCATTTCCCAGAACGCGTCGCGCTCGTGGATTTCAGGCACTACTGCGAAGTTATAGAACGGCGGCGGAGAAGAGGTTGCCCACTCCAGCGTACGGCCGCCCCACGGGTCGCCAGTCAGGTCACGGTTCAGGTGACGGTCACGGATACTTACGTAGATCTGCAGGATGATGCACAGGATACCGCACGCGATCAGCAGCGCACCGATTTCCGCGACAATCATCAGCGGCTGGAACATCGGGTCGATGTTCTGGCTCACACGACGCGTCATCCCCATGAAGCCCATGGCGTACAGCGGCATAAAGGTTACGAAGAAGCCGATGATCCAGAACCAGAACGCACGGATGCCCCAGGTTTCGTTCATCTTGTAGCCAAAGGCTTTCGGCCACCAGTAGCTCATGCCCGCGAAGCAACCAAATACCACGCCGCCGATGATGACGTTATGGAAGTGCGCAATCAGGAACAGGCTGTTGTGCAGTACGAAGTCTGCGCCCGGTACCGCCAGCAGCACGCCGGTCATACCACCGATGGAGAAGGTGATGATGAAGCCGATAGTCCACAGCATAGAGGAGTGGAACTGAATGCGGCCCTGATACATGGTAAACAGCCAGTTGAAGATCTTCACCCCGGTCGGGATGGCGATAATCATCGTGGTGATACCAAAGAAGGCGTTAACGTTCGCGCCACTACCCATGGTGAAGAAGTGGTGCAGCCACACGATGAACGACAGCACGGTAATCGCGATGGTCGCCCAAACGAGGGAGGTGTAACCAAACAGACGTTTCTTCGAGAAGGTGGAGGTGATTTCAGAGAACACACCAAACACCGGCAGAACCAGGATGTACACTTCCGGATGGCCCCAGGCCCAGATCAGGTTCACGTACATCATCATGTTGCCGCCCATATCATTGGTAAAGAAATGGGTGCCCAGATAGCGGTCCAGGGTTAGCAACGCGATAGTGACGGTCAGGATCGGGAAGGAGACGATAATCAGGACGTTAGTACACAGCGACGCCCAGGTGAATACCGGCATTTTGAACATGGTCATGCCCGGCGCACGCATCTTCAGAATGGTCACGAAGAAGTTGATACCGGTCAGTGTCGTACCAATACCGGAGAGCTGGAGACTCCAGATCCAGTAGTCCACCCCAACGCCCGGACTGTACTCAATACCCGAGAGCGGCGGATAAGCCACCCAACCGGTCTGAGCAAACTCGCCCACGCCCAGAGAGACGTTCACCAGAATTACCCCGACAACGGTGAACCAGAAGCTCAGGTTGTTCAGGAACGGATAAGCCACGTCGCGCGCGCCGATCTGCAGCGGAACCACCAGGTTCATCAGACCGATAACGAACGGCATCGCCACGAAGAAGATCATAATAACGCCGTGGGCGGTAAAGATCTGATCGTAGTGATGCGGCGGCAGGAACCCGGCTTCGCCGGAGGCCGCCAGCAATTGCTGGGTACGCATCATGATGGCGTCCGCGAAGCCGCGAACCAGCATCACGATAGCCACGAGGATATACATGACCCCGAGACGTTTGTGGTCCACAGACGTGAGCCACTCGTTCCACAGATAAGACCACTTACCGAAGTAAGTGATAGCTGCAACTAGCGCCAGTCCCCCGACGATAATGGCAGCCACCGTAACCATGATAATCGGCTCATGGTACGGGATTGCATCCAGTGTAAGTTTTCCGAACATCGTATTATTCCTCGGCCCCTTAGTGAGAGGTTTCCGCGTGATTCATGTCCATGCCTTCCATGCCTTCGTGGGCGTTATGCTCCCCTTCAGACTGAGTCATATCCATGCTCTTCCCAGGTCCCATGAATTTGTTAATGACATCTTTAAACAAATCCGGTTTTACGCTGGAGAAGTATTCGACTTTGTTGTATTCGCTCGGGGCCGCCAGCTTGTCGTAGGTCGCCATATCGTTAATGGTTTTGCCAGACTGCTTCGCTTTGGCCACCCACTGGTTGAAGGTCTCGTTATCCGGCGTGGCGATTGCCTTGAACTTCATGCCGGAGAAACCTGCACCACTGTAGTTAGCAGAAATACCGTCGTAGGTGCCGGCTTCGTTCGCAATCAGGTGCAGTTTGGTCTGCATACCTGCCATTGCGTAGATCTGGCTACCCAGGCGCGGAATAAAGAAGGAGTTCATCACCGAGTTGGAGGTGATTTTGAATTCCACAGGCGTGTTCGCCGGGAACGCGATTTCATTAACCGTTGCGATACCCTGCTCCGGATAAATGAAGAACCACTTCCAGTCCATTGCGATAACTTCGATGGTCACCGGCTTCGCATCGTGATCCAGCGGACGGCTGGGTTCGAGCGAGTGCGTGGTTTTCCATGTCAGTACTGCAAGGAAAATGATGATAAGGATCGGGATGGTCCAGACAACAGCTTCAACTTTGTTGGAGTGTGACCAGTTGGGGCTGTATTTTGCGTCCTTATTGGTTGCCCGATATTTCCAGGCGAAGCCAATAGCCATCAAGATGGCTGGAATCACGACAATCAACATCAGCCCGAGGGCGGTCAGTATCAGTGAACGTTGCTCCAGTCCAATCTGTCCTTTGGGGTTGAGAAGCGCAGCATCGCAGCCACTGAGTAAAACAGTGCCTGCGAATAATGACAGCAGTCCCAAACTTTTATTGTATTTCCTGAGTCTCATTTAACGACCTCAATTCAGGGGGATCTGGTGGCGGTTAAAGTGTGCCGGGCATTTTACGGGAAGGTTACATTACTGTAAACACGAATGGCGCAGTGTCTGCGGGGCGTAACCGGGTTCTGTCGCTACCGTCACAGCCAATGCAACAAAATGTAAAATGTAAGCCATGACAGCCACATGGCAAGGGTTATAACAAAATCCTATGTAAAGTAAGGTCAAGACGGGAATTGAGTATATAGGGGAGAAAATAACATACAAGAAATTAACAAGACGGTTTCAAATGAGAAACAATAACGGCGCGGAAATAATTCTTCACCGTGCTGAATCGTTAAAAATAATGTCGCACAGAATGATAAACGAAATTATTTAAAGTCTCTGCTACCAAATTTCGATAAATATATCTAAGCAAATCAGATGCTATTTTATTGACCAGTAAATTGGAACACTTTCTTCGTTGTGCTTTTTTTCTGGCGATAAAAGCAACAAAAAAACAACAAATATTCAGGGTAAAGGATTGATACACATGGAAACAGCAACGCCGCTGGTAGGCATCGATCTGGGCACATCCAACAGCGCGGTGGCCTGGTTTAATGACGGACGCGCCACGCTGATTGCCGATGGCCAGACGCGCGTACTGACGCCGTCGGTCGTCGGGCTGGACGACGACGGCCATCTGATCGTGGGCGAAGCGGCGAAAGCGCGTCTGGTCAGCCATCCGACGCTCACCCATGCCAGCTTCAAGCGCTACATGGGCACCGATAAAATTTTTGCGCTCGGCGAACATCGCTTTCGCGCCGAAGAGCTCTCCGCTCTGGTGCTTCGCAAGCTGAAAGCCGATGCCGAAGTCGCGCTTGGTTGTCCTGTCACCCGCGCGGTCATCACCGTGCCGGCCTGGTTTAACGATATCCAGCGTAAGGCCGTGAAAACCGCAGGCCATCTGGCGGGGCTCACGGTTGAGCGGCTGGTGAATGAACCCACGGCGGCCTCGCTCGCCTACGGCCTTGCCGATAACCGCGAGCAAAAATTTCTGGTTTTCGATCTGGGCGGCGGCACGTTTGACGTTTCCATCGTCGATATGTTTGAAGGCGTGATTGAAGTGCGCGCCAGCAGCGGCGACGCCAGGCTCGGCGGCGATGACTTTACCGATATCATCCGCCAGTGGATGCTCTCGCGCTATCCGCACTATCAGCCCTCCGGCGCGCAGGACGAGGCGCAACTGGTGGAAGAGGCCGAAAACCTTAAGCGGCAACTGACGCACCAGGCGCTGGCGACCGCCACACTCAGCGCAGGCGGCCAGGAGATGACCTGGACGCTCGACAACGACACCTTAACGGAGATTTGTCAGCCGCTGCTGGCGCGCCTCAAACAGCCGGTCATCCAGGCGCTGCGCGACGCCCGTTTTGATATCGGCGATCTGGACGATGTGATTCTGGTGGGCGGCGCCACGCGTATGCCGGTGGTGCGCCAGCTGGCCGCGCGTATGTTTGGCCGCTTCCCGCGCGCCGAACTCAACCCGGATGAAGTCGTCGCGCTCGGCGCGGGCATCCAGGCGGGGCTCGCCAGCCTTGACGCCGCGCTGGACGACATCGTACTGACCGACGTCATGCCGTATTCGCTTGGCATCGAAACGGCGCGTCGCAACGGCGAGCGCTATGACAGCGGCTATTTCTTGCCCATTATTGAGCGCAACAGCTTTGTGCCGGTCAGCATGTTCCGCGCTATTTCCACCGTTTACGATAACCAGCGCCAGCTGGAGATCGCCGTGTTTCAGGGCGAAGCGCGCCGGGTGGCGGAAAATATTCTGCTCGATAAATTTACGCTCGATGTTCCCGCGCGCCCGGCGGGCGAGGTGACGGTGGATGTGCGCTTCACCTATACCCTCGACGGCATTCTGGAAGTGGAGTGCAAAGTGGACGGCCAGGAGAGCGCGGCGTCGCTGGTGATTGAACGCGCGCCCGGCAGCCTTAGCCCGGAGGAGATTAAGCAGCGTCTGGCGCAGCTCGACGCGCTGAAAATTCACCCGCGCGACCGCACGGAGAACCGGCAGCTGCTGGCGCAGGCGAGCCTGCGCTATGAGCAAACGCTCGGCGAAAGACGCCATCTTATCGATCACTACAGCGCGCGGTTCGAGCAGGCGCTGGAGAGCCAGGATCTGCGTGAGATCGCGCTCGCGCGCCAGGCGCTGGAGCAGATCCTCGCGCAGTTTGACGACGGGTTGCGCTAATGGACGCCTGGACGCTACTCGGCCTTGAGCCGACCAAAGATAAAGCCGCGCTGCGCCGCGCGTGGGCGAAGATCGTCAAACAGCATCGCCCGGATCAGGATCCGCATAAATACCAGCAGCTACGCGAAGCCTATGAGGCGGCGCAGCGTTATCAGGCGTATGACGACGAGGAAGAGGGTGAAGAGGCGGATGATGAAAACGTCATCACGTATCGCTTTACGCCGCAAACGGCGATAACGGTGCAGGACGCGCCTCTGCCTCAGGCTGAAACGGTGGCCCTCGCAGAGTGGGATGCACAAGCGCTTAACGAACAGGCGCAGGCGCTCGCCAACACGATTGTGGCTGACGAGATGGCGGGTTGCCGGCAACTGGAGACGTTTCTGGCTGCCGGACTGCCGGATGCGCTGGCGGCACGCCGTTATTTCAGCGAGCGGCTTGCCGACGCGCTCTCTCAAGAGCAGTGGCTGACGCGCGGCATGCTGGAGCATGTGGGCAGGCTAATGGGCTGGGAGCTCGATCACTACCGCAGCACGGCGCTGCCTGACGTGCTGATTTGGGCGCTTGAAGCGCGTATCGCCACGACGGAAGAAGAGTACCGGATGGTGGTGGAGCGCGGGCAGCATCAGGCGAGCTGGCTGTCGAAAGCCCGCTGGCGGTTGATCAGCGAACCGCAGGCGCCGCTGCCGTGGTGGGGGCGTTTCTGGCCCGGTTTTCTGGATGAGGCGCGCCAGCGCGCGCGCGCGATGTGCACTGAGCATCCGGGGATGTGGCAGCGCCTGAATCCGGTCATGATTGAGCTTTTATCTGCGCCTGGCTGGGCGCTGTCACTTTATACCTTTATGGCTGTGCTCTTCTGGGGCAGCGTGCTGGGTTTCCTTGCGATCGACCCGCAGGTGACGGCGGTGGATATCGGTATCGTCGGCGCGATAGTGGTCGTTTACCTGTTTGGCATACCTTATCTCTGGAACCGCTATCCGGAAGGCAGCCGTCAACGGATCGGCATTCGTGTGGGCTACGTGTTGTTATCGGTCGCGTTACTTGCCCTTCCGGTGGGAGAGCTTGCGCGATATACCGTCGGGTTTTACCAGAAAAACCATGAAATCACGCCGCTGCTTTATGTGGTCGTCATTATCGGGGCGGTGCTGGTGGCGTGTTTAAGACCGCGGATGCGGGTGTGGTGGCGCTGGCCCATTGATATTATCTCCGGGCCGTTGGGGTTTCCTGTAAACCTTATCAGTCAGCTTCCGTGGATAATTAACCTGCTGTTGATTCCGTTCGGCAGCAAAGTGTACAGCGCGATAATAAGCAACATGATCACGTTACTACGCTTAGGGTTCTGAACGCGCGTTACCGTTACGCAGCGCCAGGTAATCCAGCAGGCAGCCGAGCACGATACCAGCAAATGCCAGCAGTAAACCCGCTTCAAGCAGGGTGACGCCAAAGGTCAACGCGCTCAGGCCGAGCGCGTTGCTGGTAATCACCAGCAGCCAGACGCCAAGCAGCACGCAGCCAGTCAGCAGCAGACGCAGCGCGAAGCGGTAGCCCGCCGGGTAGGCCTGGCGGCGCAGAAACCCGCCGGTATCGCCCATATACTCCAGCGTTCCCTTGCACAGCTGTAACAGCAAAATGCCCGGCACGGCCGCCGCGACCGAGAAAAGATAAAACGTCGGCCAGCCGTAAACTTCCACAAACCAGCCCGCGACAGGGCCGACATAGACGCGGCCTACGGCCGAGATCGCCGAAAGCAGGGCGAACTGCGTGGCGGAGAACGATTTATTACAGAGCGTCATCAGCAGCGCCACAAACGCCGCGGTGCCCATGCCGCCGCACAGGTTTTCAAAGAAGACCGCCGTAGCCATGCTCAGCAGGTCTTTATCCGTGACCGACAGGAGCCAGTAACCCGCGTTCGAGACCGCCTGCAGAATGCCGAAAATCAGCAGCGCGCGGAACAGCGAGAGCCGCTGCATCAGCACGCCGCCATACAGCGCGCCGATAATCGTGGCAATCAGCCCCAGCGTTTTATTCACCATCCCCACCTGGCCGGCGTCAAAGCCGACGCCGCGAATTAAAAAGGTGGTGGTCAGGCTCATGGCGAACGCGTCGCCAAGCTTATAGAGCACAATCAGCAGCAGGATAAGCCAGGCGTTATTGCGCCCGAAGAAATCGCGCAGCGGCGCGACCACCGCCTGCTCCAGCGTGCGCGGGGCGGGAATTGCCTCGTCTGGTTCAGGCGCAAGCCAGGTGGCGATAAGGCAGGGGATCAGCAGCGCGGCCATCAGCCAGTAGGTGGCCTGCCAGCCGAGCCAGCGGTCCGCTATCCAGAGCGCGAGACCGCCGGACACCAGCATCGCCAGCCGGTAGCCCAGCACGCTAATCGCAGCGCCGGTTCCGCGTTCGTCTGCGGGCAGTACGTCCGTTTTCCAGGCGTCGAACACGATATCCTGCGACGCCGAGCAGAACGCAATCAGCACCGCCAGCGCCGCCATCCAGCGCAGGTGCGTCGAAGGTTCCAGAAAGCCCATGGCGGCGATGGCGACGAGTAACAGGAGCTGAGTGATAAACAGCCAGCCGCGGCGTCTGCCGAGCAAGGGCGGGGTATAGCGATCCATCACTGGCGACCAGAGAAATTTAAAGACGTAAGCCTGACCAACGAGGGAGAAAAAGCCGATGGTTTTCAGATCGATATTTTCGACCGTCATCCAGGCCTGGAGCGTGCCGGAGGTGAGCGCCAGCGGGAGACCGGAAGCGAAGCCGAGGATCAGTAAAATAGCGGATTTCGGCTGCTGGAAAAGACGTAAATAATGACTGTGCATGGGCGGCCGTAAAAAAAGCGGCCCGGCGAACCGGGCCTTTAACAACAGGGATGATTAACGCGCGTTCTGTTTGATGAACTCGTGAATGCTGGTGTCCTGCGCCATATCGGCGATGGTGTCGCTCAGCACGGAGTTAACGGCGTCGGCGATGTTTTTGTTGCTCGCCTGGAAAGCGCCTTCAACAGAGTAGCTGGCGCGGTAGTTTTTGGTCATCTTGTTGCCGGTTTTCGCGGTGGCGATGATAGAGATATCCGCTTTGGTGGCGATGTTGTAGCGCACGTTGCCCTGCGATACGTCAGCATAGAGCTGGTTGACGATGATCTGCAGATCCACCGCGCCGCTAGGGCCAATCATGTAACCGCGGGAGGTCATCTGTTTTTCCAGCACTTCCTGGAGCAGGAAACGCAGATCGCGGGAGGCGGTCAGCGTCACCAGCTGGTTGTCGCGGGTCACTTTCGCGAGCGCCTGATCCTGACGCTGGTCGGCGCCGTTGATGCTCACGGTCACGCCCATCAGGCTTGGGTCCTGCTGCGGCAGGGAAATTTTCGGGGAGACTTCAATCGTCGTCGGCGGTGTCGCGCAACCGGCCAGCATAAAAAGGGCGACGAGCGGGAAGAGTACTTTTTTTAACATGTTCAGGCTCTCAACGGTCCATGGGCAATAAAGAAGAAAATTCCCGCCATCATAGCATCGCCATGCGCGAGGGGAAGAGGCCAGGCGACTGAAAATACCGCAATCTCTTTTTTATGACCGCCGTCTGGCTTCAGGCCGTGGCAGATTCCCGTAAAACGGCGCTACCAGGCGTCAAGCCTGCCATAAAGCGAAGCGGCTGCAAAAGTTAAAATTGTGTTGTTTTTTGACAATGGAAACGGTAAAAGCGGCTAACCTTTAAAGTGATGGCTGCCATCGCAGCGTTGTCGAGGAGAGTTTTATGATGATACGCGAGCAGATCGAAGAAAAACTGAAGGCGGCCCTTGAGCCTGTCTTTCTGGATGTGGTGGATGAAAGCTATCGTCATAACGTGCCGGCGGGCTCTGAAAGCCATTTCAAAGTTGTGCTGGTCAGCGATCGCTTTGTCGGCGAGCGTTTTTTAAATCGGCATCGCATGATCTACGGCATCCTTAGCGAAGAACTGGCCTCGACGGTCCATGCGCTGGCGCTGCACACCTACACGCTTAAAGAGTGGGAAGGGCTGCAGGATACCGTCCTGCCTTCTCCGGCCTGTCGGGGAGCCGGCACGCTGGCCTGATCAATCACAGTTGCAACGTCAGGAGCTTTTCCAGTATGTTGCGCCAGCGGTAAGAAAACGAAACGGCCTGCGGGCCGTTTTTGTTTTGCCTGAATTTTGCGCGCCATGTGCACTTTTCAGTCGTAATTTTGCCGGGAAGTGTGAAAAGTGCCGCAATGCCTCGGCTGGCTTTTCTCGACTCCCCAAGGGGATGCCGCTATAATGCTGCGTCTTATTTTTCGGAATGTCTTCGGGACGATTCTGGCGACAGGGATAGTGTTTCTGCTAAAGAAGACGTCCCGGTTCTGCGAAGCGAATACCATAGGGCTTCCAGAGTTGACCGAGCACTGTGATTTTTTGAGGTAACAAGATGCAAGTTTCAGTTGAAACCACTCAGGGCCTTGGGCGCCGTGTAACGATTACTATCGCTGCTGACAGCATCGAGAACGCTGTAAAAAGCGAGCTGGTCAACGTGGCAAAGAAAGTGCGTATCGACGGCTTTCGCAAAGGCAAAGTACCGATGAATGTTGTTGCTCAGCGTTATGGCGCTTCCGTGCGTCAGGATGTGCTGGGCGATCTGATGAGCCGTCATTTCGTTGACGCCATCATCAAAGAAAAAATCAATCCGGCTGGCGCGCCGAACTATGTTCCGGGCGAATACAAACTGGGCGAAGACTTCACCTACGCGGTAGAGTTCGAAGTGTACCCGGAAGTTGAGCTGAAAGGCCTGGAATCTATCGAAGTTGAAAAACCGGTTGTTGAAGTGACCGACGCTGACGTAGACACCATGCTGGACACCCTGCGCAAGCAGCAGGCGACCTGGAAAGACAAAGACGGCGCCGCTGACGCGGAAGACCGCGTGACCATCGACTTCACCGGCTCTGTAGACGGCGAAGAGTTCGAAGGCGGCAAAGCGACCGACTTCGTACTGGCGATGGGCCAGGGCCGCATGATCCCGGGCTTTGAAGAAGGCGTTAAAGGCCACAAAGCGGGCGAAGAGTTCACCATCGACGTGACCTTCCCGGAAGAGTACCACGCGGAAAACCTGAAAGGTAAAGCCGCGAAGTTCGTCATCAACCTGAAGAAAGTTGAAGAGCGCGAACTGCCGGAACTGACCGAAGAGTTCATCAAACGTTTCGGCGTGGAAGATGGTTCTGTGGCCGGTCTGCGCGCTGAAGTGCGTAAAAACATGGACCGCGAGCTGAAAGGCGCCGTGCGTAACCGCATCAAGTCTCAGGCTATCGAAGGTCTGGTGAACGCGAATAACATCGACGTTCCGGCTGCGCTTATCGACGGCGAAATCGATGTACTGCGCCGCCAGGCTGCGCAGCGTTTCGGCGGTAACGAGAAACAGGCTCTGGAACTGCCGCGCGAACTGTTCGAAGAACAGGCTAAACGTCGCGTCGTTGTAGGTCTGCTGCTGGGCGAAGTGATTCGTACCCACGAGCTGAAAGCTGACGAAGATCGCGTGAAAGCGCTGATCGAAGAGATGGCTTCCGCTTACGAAGATCCGTCAGAAGTTATCGAGTTCTACAGCAAGAACAACGAGCTGATGGACAACATGCGCAACGTGGCGCTGGAAGAGCAGGCGGTTGAAGCGGTACTGGCGAAAGCCAAAGTGACCGAAAAACCGACCTCTTTCAACGAACTGATGAACCAGCAGGCGTAAGCCCTTTCATCGTTTCACGACGAGGCACATGGGGCCCGTCACCGCAGGGTGACGGGCTTTTTTGTCACTTTTCCTACCCAAAAATGGCGGGTAAGGGGTGTTTCGGTGTTAGCGTAACAGCAAAAGATTGTTATGCTTGAAACAGGGCATCATTATCCCCATTAATGAAACAGTAAAAAGTGAACGACTGGCTGATAATCCGTCCGTAAGGTGTTTACCGGCAGGAGCATAGTCATCCTGTACGGTCTCAAGTAGAATCAGTGCAGCAGGTTACTCAGAATATTTATCCAGGAGACGGATATGTCATACAGTGACGAACGTGATCAATTTGCACCCCATATGGCTCTGGTGCCGATGGTTGTTGAACAGACCTCGCGCGGCGAGCGTTCTTACGATATTTTCTCCCGTCTGCTCAAGGAACGTATCATTTTTCTGACCGGCCAGGTCGAAGACCAGATGGCCAACCTGATTGTCGCGCAGATGCTGTTTCTGGAAGCGGAAAACCCAGAGAAAGACATCTATCTTTACATTAACTCGCCGGGTGGGGTAATCACCGCCGGGATGTCAATCTACGACACCATGCAGTTTATTCAGCCGGACGTCAGCACCATTTGTATGGGGCAGGCCGCGTCAATGGGCGCCTTCCTGCTGACTGCGGGCACGAAAGGGAAACGTTTCTGCCTGCCCAACTCGCGCGTAATGATCCACCAGCCGCTGGGCGGCTACCAGGGGCAGGCGACGGACATTGAAATCCACGCCCGCGAAATCCTGAAAGTGAAAGCACGCATGAACGAACTGATGGCGCAACATACGGGCCAGCCTCTTGAACAAATCGAGAGAGACACCGAGCGCGACCGTTTCCTCTCTGCAGGTGAAGCAGTAGAGTATGGTCTGGTTGACTCCATCATGACCCACCGTAACTGACGCCCGCCACGCGAGGGCCGCTATACTCATTAAGAGGTGGCCCTCGGTATCCTGGCGGCAGGCGCTGGTATTGGCATGGCGTTGTCGCGTGCGGCACTAAGAACAGAAAAGAGGTTTTGACTCATGACAGATAAGCGCAAAGACAGCTCAGGCAAACTGTTGTACTGCTCTTTTTGCGGCAAAAGCCAGCATGAAGTGCGCAAGCTGATTGCCGGGCCGTCCGTGTATATCTGCGACGAGTGTGTCGATCTGTGTAACGACATTATTCGCGAAGAGATTAAAGAAGTGGCTCCGCACCGTGAACGCAGCGCTCTGCCGACGCCACATGAGATTCGTAGCCATCTTGACGATTACGTTATTGGTCAGGAAAAGGCGAAAAAGGTGCTGGCGGTAGCGGTCTACAACCACTATAAGCGTTTGCGTAACGGCGACACTTCCAACGGCGTTGAGCTTGGCAAAAGTAACATTCTGCTGATCGGGCCGACCGGTAGCGGTAAAACGCTGCTCGCCGAAACGCTGGCGCGCCTGCTGGATGTGCCGTTTACCATGGCCGACGCCACGACGCTGACCGAAGCCGGTTACGTGGGCGAGGATGTGGAAAACATCATCCAGAAACTGCTCCAGAAGTGCGACTACGACGTACAGAAAGCGCAGCGCGGCATCGTGTATATCGATGAGATCGATAAAATCTCCCGTAAATCCGATAACCCGTCCATCACGCGCGACGTGTCCGGCGAAGGCGTTCAGCAGGCGCTGCTGAAGCTTATCGAAGGTACCGTGGCTGCCGTACCGCCGCAGGGCGGTCGCAAGCATCCGCAGCAGGAATTCTTGCAGGTTGATACTTCAAAGATCCTCTTTATCTGCGGCGGCGCGTTCGCGGGCCTCGATAAAGTTATCGCCAACCGCGTTGAAACCGGCTCCGGCATTGGTTTTGGCGCGACGGTGAAAGGTAAATCGCAGAAAGCGACCGAAGGCGAGCTGCTCTCTCAGGTGGAGCCGGAAGATCTGATCAAATTCGGTCTGATCCCGGAATTCATCGGTCGTCTGCCGGTGGTGGCTACGCTGAACGAGCTGAGCGAAGACGCGCTGATCCAGATCCTGAAAGAGCCGAAAAACGCCCTGACCAAACAGTATCAGGCGCTGTTTAATCTGGAAGGCGTGGAGCTTGAGTTCCGCGACGAAGCGCTGGAAGCCATCGCGAAGAAAGCGATGTCCCGTAAAACCGGCGCGCGTGGCCTGCGCTCTATCGTAGAAGCGGCGCTGCTGGAGACCATGTACGATCTGCCGTCCATGGAAGAAGTGGAAAAAGTGGTCATCGACGAGTCGGTGATTGCCGGCCAGAGCGAGCCGCTGCTGATTTACGGCAAGCCGGAAGCCCAGCAGGCATCCGGCGAATAATTCGCCAGTTCCGACAATCAGTTAACATTCAATGGGGGAAATATTCCCCCATTTATTTTTCCTGCTTCCGTGCCGTTGAATGTCCGGGAAACATCCCCATATACTGAATTACTTAATTGGTGATGCCGTGAAGTGCGTTCACATGCGCCCCATCACCAGGCGGAAACTAAACTAAGAGAGAGCTCTATGAATCCTGAGCGTTCTGAACGCATTGAAATCCCCGTATTGCCGTTGCGCGATGTGGTGGTTTATCCGCACATGGTTATCCCTTTGTTTGTGGGACGGGAAAAGTCTATTCGTTGTCTTGAAGCCGCCATGGATAATGACAAAAAAGTCATGCTGGTGGCGCAGAAAGAAGCCTCAACGGATGAGCCGGGCGTGAACGATCTGTTTACCGTCGGTACCGTGGCGTCTATTTTGCAGATGCTGAAACTGCCGGACGGCACCGTCAAAGTGCTGGTCGAGGGTTTGCAGCGCGCGCGTATCACTACGCTTTCCGACAACGGCGACCATTTCGCGGCGAAAGCGGAATACCTTGAATCGCCAGCTATCGACGAGCGCGAGCAGGAAGTGCTGGTGCGCACCGCGATCAGCCAGTTCGAAGGCTACATCAAGCTGAACAAAAAAATCCCGCCAGAAGTGCTGACGTCGCTTAACAGCATCGACGATCCGGCGCGTCTTGCGGATACCATCGCCGCGCACATGCCGCTGAAGCTCAGCGACAAGCAGTCGGTGCTGGAGATGTCCGACATCAACGAACGTCTGGAATACCTGATGGCGATGATGGAATCGGAAATCGACCTGCTGCAGGTTGAAAAACGCATTCGTAATCGCGTCAAAAAACAGATGGAAAAAAGCCAGCGCGAGTACTATCTGAACGAGCAAATGAAAGCCATTCAGAAAGAGCTCGGCGAAATGGACGACGCGCCGGACGAAAACGAAGCGCTGAAGCGTAAAATCGACGCGGCCAAAATGCCGAAAGAGGCGAAAGAGAAAGCCGAAGCCGAGCTTCAGAAACTGAAAATGATGTCCCCGATGTCCGCCGAAGCGACCGTGGTGCGCGGTTATATCGACTGGATGGTGCAGGTGCCGTGGAACGCGCGCAGCAAAGTCAAAAAAGACCTGCGTCAGGCCCAAGAGATCCTGGATACCGACCACTACGGCCTTGAGCGCGTCAAAGACCGCATTCTGGAATACCTCGCGGTCCAGAGCCGTGTTAACAAAATCAAAGGGCCGATCCTCTGCCTGGTGGGGCCGCCGGGGGTAGGTAAAACCTCGCTCGGTCAGTCCATCGCTAAAGCGACCGGTCGTAAATATGTCCGTATGGCGCTGGGCGGCGTGCGTGACGAAGCGGAAATCCGCGGTCACCGCCGCACTTACATCGGCTCCATGCCGGGTAAACTGATTCAGAAAATGGCTAAAGTGGGTGTGAAAAACCCGCTGTTCCTGCTCGACGAGATCGACAAAATGTCGTCTGACATGCGTGGCGATCCGGCTTCCGCACTGCTGGAAGTGCTCGATCCGGAACAGAACGTGGCCTTTAACGATCACTACCTGGAAGTGGATTACGACTTAAGCGACGTCATGTTTGTCGCGACGTCCAACTCCATGAACATTCCGGCGCCGCTGCTGGATCGTATGGAAGTGATCCGTCTGTCCGGTTACACCGAAGATGAAAAACTCAACATCGCGAAGCGCCACCTGCTGCCGAAGCAGATCGAGCGTAACGCGCTGAAAGAGAATGAGATTAACGTCGATGACAGCGCCATTATCGGCATCATCCGTTACTACACTCGCGAAGCGGGCGTGCGTAGCCTTGAGCGTGAAATCTCTAAACTTTGCCGTAAAGCGGTAAAACAGCTGCTGCTGGATAAATCGCTCAAACGCATCGAAATCACGGGTGAAAACCTGAAAGATTTCCTGGGCGTGCAGCGCTTCGACTATGGCCGCGCCGACAGCGAAAACCGCGTAGGGCAGGTGACGGGGCTGGCGTGGACGGAAGTGGGCGGCGATCTGCTGACCATTGAAACCGCGTGCGTGCCTGGCAAAGGCAAACTGACCTACACCGGCTCTCTCGGCGAAGTGATGCAGGAGTCGATCCAGGCGGCGTTAACCGTGGTGCGCGCCCGTGCTGAGAAACTTGGCATCAACAGCGACTTCTACGAAAAACGTGATATTCACGTTCACGTACCGGAAGGCGCCACGCCGAAAGATGGCCCGAGCGCCGGTATCGCGATGTGCACCGCGCTGGTCTCCTGCCTGACCGGCAATCCGGTTCGCGCCGATGTGGCGATGACCGGTGAAATCACGCTGCGTGGTCAGGTGCTGCCGATTGGCGGTCTGAAAGAGAAACTGCTGGCGGCCCACCGTGGCGGCATCAAAACCGTGCTGATCCCGGATGAAAACAAGCGCGATCTGGAAGATATTCCGGAGAACGTGATTGCCGATCTGGATATCCACCCGGTCAAGCGCATCGAAGAAGTGCTGACGCTGGCGCTGCAAAACGCGCCGTATGGCATGCAGGTCGCCACCGCAAAATAGTGACCTGACGCAAGCGCGCTGAGAAAAACAGGGCTGGCAGGTGCTTTCGCACTTGCCAGCCTTTTTTTGTATAGCTAATTTAGATTGCCGGTCCGGGGTGCCATCAACAACTCCTGTTGTAAGGGCATGTGAGGACTGCTATAACTGCTGCGCGGTCGCGTCGTGAAGGATAGCGGTGCGATATAAAATATAAAGAGAGGAAGAGAAGAGTGAATAAATCTCAACTGATAGACAAAATTGCCGCAGGTGCCGATATTTCTAAAGCAGCGGCTGGACGTGCGTTAGATGCTTTGATTGATTCCGTTACTGAATCTCTGCAGTCCGGGGATGAAGTGGCTCTGGTTGGCTTTGGTACTTTTTCCGTTCGTGAACGTGCAGCCCGCACTGGCCGCAACCCACAGACGGGCAAGGAAATCACCATCGCGGCTGCGAAAGTTCCGGGTTTCCGTGCCGGTAAAGCGCTGAAAGACGCGGTTAACTGATCCTGTGGCTGGCATCAGCACAGCCAGGGGATAAAAAAACAAGGCGCATCGTCAGATGTGCCTTTTTTCTTTCTGGATGAGTAATCTGCGGATATGGGCTGACAACCGCCCCGGTTTCTTGTCACAATACGCCTTTGCGCGCAGCGGCTCAGCGGATGTCGCCACGTTTCTGTGCGAGTTATACCTGTCATTCTACAGCGGAGTGTTGTTACACCATGATGGACAATTTACGCGCGGCGGCGAATCACGTCGTGCTCAAGATCATTCTGGGTTTGATTATCCTGTCATTCGTACTGACTGGCGTGAGTAACTACCTGATTGGCGGTAACAGCAACTATGCCGCAAAAGTTAACGATCAGGAGATCAGCCGGGCCCAGCTTGAAAACGCGGTCAACATCGAGCGCAACAACCTTGAGAGAAGACTGGGCGACCGTTTCTCTGAGCTCGCGTCCAATGAACAATATATGGCTGAGCTGCGCCAGCGCGCGCTGCAGGGCCTGATTGACGAAGCCCTGATTGACCAGTATGCGCGCTCGCTGCATCTGGAGATCAGCGATGAGCAGGTACGTCAGGCGATTTTCAAAAACCCGGCGTTCCAGAGCGACGGCAAATTCGATAACGCGCGCTACAATGCCATTATCACCAGTATGGGCATGAGCGCCGATCAATATGCGCAGGCGCTGCGTAATCAGCTCACGACCGATCAACTGGTTAGCGCCGTGATGGGCAGCGACTTCATCCTGCCGGGTGAAAGCGATCAGTTCGCCGCGCTCTTCGCCCAGCAGCGCCAGGTACGCACCGCGACCATCGCGGTCGATGCGCTGGCCCAGAAGCAGCAGGTTTCCGAACAGGAAATCAAAGACTACTACCAGCAGCACACTAACAACTTCCAGTCGCCTGAGCAGTTCCGCGTAAGCTACATCAAGCTTGACGCCGCAGCGCTCGCTGAGAACGCCAGTGAAGACGATATTCAGGCGTACTACGACAAACATCAGGATGAATTCGGCCAGCCGCAGCGCAACCGCTACAGCCTGATCCAGACCAAAACCGAAGATGAAGCGAAAGCCATTCTCGCGCAGCTCAAACAGGGCGCGGATTTCGCCACGCTCGCCAAAGAGAAATCGGTTGATGTCATCACCGCCCGCAACGGCGGCGACATGGGCTGGCTGGAGCCGGGCACCACGCCGGATGAGTTCAAAAACGCCGGTCTGAAAGAGAAAGGCCAGCTTTCTGACGTCATCAAATCCTCCGTCGGCTATCTCATTGTGCGTCTGGACGACATCACGCCGGCTACCGTGAAGCCGCTTTCTGAAGTGCATAACGACATCAGCGCCAAAGTGAAGCAGGAGAAAGCGCTGGACGCCTTCTTCGCACTGCAGCGTAAAGTGAGCGACGCGGCAAACAACGATAACGAATCGCTGGCCAGCGCTGAAAAAGCCGCGGGCGTGAAAGCGGTGGAAACCGGCTGGTTCAGCCGTGACGCGGTGCCGGCTGAGATTGACTTCAAGCCAGTGACTGACGCCGTGTTTGGCGGCAACCTGCTGGGCGAGAACGGCACGCCGGGCAGCAACTCCGACATCATCACCGTCGATGGCGATCGTGCGTTTGTGCTGCGTATTACCGATCACAAACCGCAGGCGGAAAAACCGCTCGCGGAGGTGAAAGATCAGGTCACCGCGCTGGTGAAACATCAGAAAGCGCTGAAGGCCGCAAATGACGAAGCGCAAAATCTGCTGAGCGCGCTGAAAGCGGGCAAAGGCGACGAGGCGCTGAAAGCGGCAGGGGTTGCTTTCAGTCCGGTGAAAACCTTTGAGCGCACCACGCAGGATACGCTGACGCAGCCAGTGTTCGCTCTGCCGCTGCCAGCCAAAGACAAACCGAGCTACGGCATCGGCAACGACATGCAGGGCAACGTGGTTCTGCTGGCGCTGGATGAGGTACGCAGCGGCACCATGCCGGAAGATCAGAAGAAAGCGATGGCGCAGCGTCTGACGCAGAACAATGCGGAGATCGCTTTTGACGCGCTGCTGAAGGGCCTGCGCAAAGAGGCCAAAATCAAACTCGGCGACGCGAGCACCGCTCCGCAGCAATAACGAGACGTCTCGCACCTTTTTTGCAATTCATTGCAAACCCCAAAGGCCGCTTTCGCGGCCTTTTCCATTTCTGAAATCTGGCGTTTGAGCCCGTTTCTCTCTCCGCTTAAGGTGGCGGTGCTGTTAACAAACAAGGAGATCACAGCATGAAACGTGGAATCAAAGCCTTTTGTCTCGCCGTCGCGCTGGCTGGCGGCGCCTTTTGCACCGCAGCAACCGCGACACCATCAGCCGGAAAAGCTCAGGCGGAGCCGGTAAAAGAAAAACCGGCCGCCGCCGCGCCGCAGGCGAAGCCGGAAACCGCGCCTGAAACCCTTGAAGAAACCGTGAGCATTAATACCGCCACGGCGGATGAGCTGGCGCAGGCGATGAACGGCGTCGGTAAAAAGAAAGCGCAGTCTATCGTCAGCTATCGCGAAGAGTATGGCCCGTTTAAGTCCATCGAGGATCTAAAACAGGTGCCGGGGATGGGCAATTCGCTTGTTGAACGCAATCTTTCCAGGATCCGCCTCTAACCGTTAATCATCCGCGCTTGCAGAGTTGAAAAACTTTGCCAGACTAAAGAGGTCATACCAGTGGTGTGGCCTCTGTTTTTTATATCACCCTGTATCCACTACAAAAAAGAAAAGGTTCAAGCGCTATGCAGACTCAAATCAAAGTGCGTGGGTATCACATGGATGTTTATCAACATGTGAATAACGCGCGTTATCTGGAGTTTCTGGAAGAAGCCCGCTGGGACGGGCTGGAAAACGACGAAAGCTTCAAATGGATGATGGCGAACAATATCGCGTTTATCGTCGCCAACATTAATATCAACTACCGGCGGCCCGCCGTGCTTGGCGATCTGCTGACGGTCACCAGCCAGATAAAGCAGCTTAACGGTAAAAGCGGGGTGTTAAGCCAGGTCATTACGCTGGAGCCGGAAGGCGAGGTGGTTGCCGATGCGCTCATCACCTTTGTGTGTATCGATTTGAAAACACAAAAAGCGTTGCCGATTGAGGGCGAGCTGCGTGAAAAACTGGAAAAAATCACAGGGTAAATTCTGCAATGACGGCGGCTGTGCCCGCCGTCATGGATTTATCGCCGTTGAGGGTAAACAATCCGGTAGATGTTAACGGCTCAGCAGCGTTGCAAAAAAACGCCTTCTAAATCAACACGGCAGCCGTTCTTTAACAACATGGGTTGTTGAAAAAATGTTGGTAGGATGTGGGTGGCGATAAAATCACTGTGAATACAAGTAATTAATGTTAGTCTGTTCCCCGCGCGAGCGGGGATAAACCGCGCGCGGGCGCGCGGTTACGGTGATTAGTTTTCTGTTCCCCGCGCGAGCGGGGATAAACCGCCGACAAAAATCCCGGCGAGAGGTGTCCATGTCTGTTCCCCGCGCGAGCGGGGATAAACCGCTGGGGCTCGGGGATTTTGTTTTTTCGATATCCTGTTCCCCGCGCGAGCGGGGATAAACCGGACGGACAGCCAGGGAACGAACCAATCAGCGGCTGTTCCCCGCGCGAGCGGGGATAAACCGCGCGGCGCACTGGATAACGCTAACCGAGTGCGCTGTTCCCCGCGCGAGCGGGGATAAACCGACCTGACCAATGACGACGGCGGGTTTGGCTTGCTGTTCCCCGCGTGAGCGGGGATAAACCGTCGTCTGTATCCGTTTATCCGTGGCCACCTCACCTGTTCCCCGCGCGAGTAGATGATAAACCCCCCAGGCTCTACGCGCCTGGCACTCGCCGCCCCATTTCCCCTCACATTCTTCAGCAACGTTTATACTTCAAAGCCATTGTTAAATTTTGCAACTTTGCGCAACAAAGGAGAGGTTATGCGAGTACACCATCTCAACTGCGGTTGTATGTGTCCTTTGGGCGGCGCGCTGTACGATGGCTTCAGCAAAGGGCTGCATGCGCATCTCATCTGTCACTGCCTGCTGATTGAAACCGACCATCACGGACTGGTGCTGGTGGATACCGGTTTCGGTAGTGACGATATGCGCCAGCCTGACCGCCGTTTACCGCTCTTTTTCCGGGCGCTGAACAATATCCAGTACCGGGAATCATTAACGGCGCTGCATCATCTTCAGGCGCTCGGCTTTAAGCCGGAGGATGTCCGGCACATTGTGTTGACGCATCTGGATTTCGATCACGCGGGCGGGCTGAGCGATTTCCCGCACGCGCAGGTGCATCTGATGCAGCGGGAAATGACCGCCGCAGACGGGCGCGGCACATGGCTTGACAGCGCGCGCTATCGTCCGGGGCAGTGGGGCAATCGTTCCGGCTGGCATGGGTACCAGGCGCATGGCGAACCGTGGTTTGGTTTTAGCGCCGTGCGCTCGCTTGATGGTCTGCCGCCGGAAATTCTGTTGATCCCGCTGCCGGGACATACGGAAGGGCACGCAGGCGTGGCGATTGATACGCCGCAGGGCTGGTTGCTGCACGGCGGCGACGCCTGGTTTTATCGCGATGAGATGGCGGAAAACCCGCACTGTACGCCAGGTCTGCGCTTCTATCAGTGGATGATGCAAAAAGACAAAGCCGCGAGGCTTGCGAATCAGAAGCGACTGCGGCTTCTGGCGGCTGACGCCAGCGCGGGCGTGAGGCTGTTTTGCAGCCACGACGCCCGCGAATTTGAGCGAATTAGCGGGAAAAACCTGGCTATTTAAGCCCGGTTTTCTGCTTCATCGCGGCCATGATGGCAGGCTTATCGGCCTGATACTGGCTGAGCCCATTGGCGCGCAGGTGGCAGGCCGCGCATTCGCCGCAGCCATCGCCCTGGATGCCGTTATAGCAAGTCAGGGTCTGCTGGCGAATAACATCGAGCTTGCCCCAGTAATCCGCGAGCGCCCAGGTTTCGGCTTTATTCAGCCACATCAGCGGCGTTTCAAAACGCACGTCGCGCGCCATGCCGAGCGCGACGGCGTGATTCAGCGCTTTAACAAATTCGTCGCGGCAATCCGGGTAGCCGGAAAAATCGGTCTCGCACACGCCGGTTATCACCGCTTCCGCCTGCACCTGATACGCGTAAATCGAGGCCAGCGTCAGGAAGAGAATATTGCGGCCAGGCACGAAGGTGCTTGGCAACCCTTCGGCGTCGGGATCGTAATCCGGCACCGGAATGCTGTCGCGCGTCAGGCTGCTGACCGCGAGTTCATTAAGCAGCGTCACATCCAGCACTTTATGCGCCCGCGCGCCCAGCGATGCGGCAAGGGCGCTGGCGACATCAATCTCCGCCCGATGGCGCTGGCCATAGTCAAACGTTACGCAATGCACTTCATCATACTGATGTAACGCCTGAATCAGGCAGGTGGTGGAGTCCTGGCCTCCGCTGAAGACCACAACGGCACGTTTCATAAAGCCCCTGTCATTGAATAGCAAAACCGTTATGGTAGCGCCGCGCTGGCGTGTCCACCAGCTTCTTGCGGCGGCGGCAGCCATGCGCGGCTGAAATCAAACCAGCCGAGCGCGTTCAGTTCAATGCCATTCACGCCCGGCGGCGCGCTTATCTGGTAGCGATAATTAAAGAGCGGGGTGATCACCGCATCGTGCATCAGCGTCTGCCACACTTCACGCAGCGCCGCATGGCGACTCTCTTCGTCCGGGTGGCTTTGCACTGCGTCAAGCGTGGCGTCCAGATGCGCCCGCTGCGGCCCTGTCAACAAATGCCGCCAGAGCGGATCGCAGCGCAGCCACTGCTCCAGCGTATATTCCGGCGCTTCGCCAATCAGTCTGTCGCCCATCACGATATCCGCCTGCGCCAGTTCTGTGCAGCCGTCCCAGTTTTTCGCGTGATGAAAATGCAGCGTCAGCGCACATCCGTGCGCCGCCAGGTACTGCTGAAGCTGGCGCGCCATCACCGGCAATTCGACCGGCAGGTGGTAAACCAGCGTCAGCGATGACGGCAAAGGCGGAGGTGGCTCGTCAGGCCATTGTGGAAGATGCCAGCCGGGCAACAGTTCATTACTTGGCGTAATCAGGTGCTCGTCGAGCGGCAGGGTATCTATCATGCCGCTGCGATGAATCAGCTGCATCAGCCAGCGCGCCTGCGCGTGTGAGAGCTGCCCGTTTTGCCGGATGCCGAGATAGCAGAACCCGAGGCTGACGCTGTTGCTGACGGGGCGCAGATGCACCAGTTCTTCCTGCTGTCCGATGGCTATCTGCACCGGGTGGCGACAACTGGTGCCCAGCGCGCTGTCGAAGAGATCCGGCGTTATCCAGTACTCAACCGCGTTCAGCAACGGGTGCCCGAGATGACAGCGGTCATGGCTTTCAATGCGCACCAGCTCAGGGGTAAACGTAACGAGCCGGAACGGCCCGCTGCCGATGGCGGTGTCCTCCGGGTGCGCCAGATAACAGCCGTGGCTGGCGAGACGCCACGCGAGCCAGTGGTCCGGGCGCGTGAGTTCAAAACGCAGGCAGTGTTTGTGCTCCACTGCGATCTCTTTGACGCTCGCGAACAGCTGGCGCAGCGTCTCAAGCGACAACAACTGTTTCAGCCGCCGCTGAAGTTGCGAGGCGTCAACGGGCTCATGATTATGCCAGTGCAGGGTAGGGCGCAGATAAAACCGCCAGCTGAGTCCGTCCGGCGAGACGCTCCAGTGATGCGCCAGGTCGCCTTCCGGGCGTGCGGTGTGGGGGTTAAAGCGCGTCAGCCCGCTGAAGATTTGCCGGGCCAGATGTTGTTCGGCGCGGCCGGGCAAAAAGCCGGGCCTTAGCGGCTCCAGCGGGCGATAGTAGGGAATGCGCAGCGTCGGCGTGTCGTTATGCCACTGGCCGCCCAGAAACGGATGCAGCAGCTGGCGCAGTTGCCCGGACGCCAGCTGCGCAAGCGCCAGCGCATTATGAGGCTGCCCCTGGCGTAACACGGTTTCCATCATGCTGGCGCGCACGGTATGCGGCGACACCAGAAAGGTCAACTCGCCCCGCCTGCCGCGGCCCGACCGCGCGTGCCAGCGCAGCCAGCCCTGCTGCTGGAGCTGACCCAGCAGCGTGCGGACATGACGCTCGCTGCAAAAGCAGCGGGCGGCGAGCTCGGCGATGGTCACAGACTGCGGGGCACCCTCCGAGGGCTGCCACAGCCGCTGAAACTGATTAAGTCGGTTCAGAAGGCGCATACCAAAAATCCGGAACACTTTTCCTCAACTATTCACTATTAGTTCCGTATATGCCAGGCAATACTGCAAATCAACCGAAAGAGGGGGAACGAACCATGGCGCGACTGGCCGCTTTTGATATGGATGGCACGCTGCTGATGCCCGATCATCAGCTGGGTGAAACGACACAGGCGACGCTGCACCGTCTGCATCAGCGCGGCGTGACGCTGGCGTTCGCGACCGGTCGTCACCTGCTGGAAATGCGCCAGATGCTGCAAAAAATCGCGCTGGAGGCGTTCCTTATTACGGGCAACGGCACGCGTATTCATGCGCCGTCGGGCGAACTGCTGTTCGCCGAAGATTTATCGCCGCAGGTGGCGGAAGCCGTATTGCACGGTCACTGGAATACGCCAGCCAGTCTGCATGTGTTTAACGACAGCGGCTGGCTGACGGATAGCGACGACCCGGCGCTGCTCGACGCGCACGCCTGGAGCGGGTTTCGCTATCAACTCACCGATCTGAAGCGGCTTCCCGCGCACCAGGTGACAAAAATCTGCTTTGTCGCCGACCACGACACGCTGTGTGATCTGCGCGTTCAGCTTTTAGAGGCGCTCGGTTCGCAGGCGCATATCTGCTTTTCAGCGCTCGACTGTCTGGAAGTGCTGCCGCCCGGGTGCAACAAAGGCGCGGCGTTGCAGGCGCTGAGCCTGCATCTTGGCATCTCAATGGCGGATTGTATGGCGTTTGGCGATGCGATGAACGATCGCGAAATGTTATCGCTGGCAGGGAAGGGGCTGATTATGGGCAACGCGATGCCGCAGCTTATGGCGGAGCTTCCCCACCTGCCGGTTATCGGGCACTGCAGTAAACAGGCGGTCGCCCACTATTTGACGCATTGGCTGGACTCTCCACACCTTGATTATTCCCCCGAATGATGAGGCATTCCAGCAAGCCGGGGTAATCCCCGGCTTTTTTTATTTCCCGGCGCTTATCGTGACCGTCAGCTTCATCAGCGAATAGTTGAAGAGATCCGGCGGCATGGTGTCCGGGTTGTAGAGATCGCCTGCGAAGCAGTAAACCTCCATCACGCCGCCCCGTTTACCCAGCTCCAGCGCCTGCTGGAAGATGTAAGGCAGGTTTTCGTCATAGGTCACCGGCACATTGGCGTTATTGTTCAGGACGCGGCCTTCAAAAGTGGCTTCCTTAAAGGTGACGCTGACTGTCTCGCCGGGTTTAATGACTTTATTACCGGCCTTCGTCTGCACAAAAAACAGCGATTTATTACGCTTAAGCAGTTTTTTCTTCGCGGTGGCTTTCTCAAGCTGCTCGATGCCTGCCTGATACTTTTTCTCTTCGCGGCTGGAAAGCTCTTTCAGCATCGATTCATGCAGCGACAGCAGCGTTTTCGGCTCGACAGCCACCTTTTGCGCCAGGCCATCTTTAATGCCTGCCAGCAGGATGGGAAGATTGGTTTTAATGCCCAGATCCGCCATCTGATCCATGCTCTTTTGCACCAGCCTTGAGAACATCACGCCGTTCGCATAGGACTGCTTATTCGCTTTATCTTTCAGCGCCGCGGCGCTGACCTCCGGTTCAGCTTTGGCCGCCGTCACCGCCTGCGCCTGCGTTGCCGCGTCGGTTTTCAGTTTTTCTGTCTGCGCCAGTAATTCCGCTTTCTCTTTTTCGGCCTGCGCTTTTTGCGCCGCGTTTTCGGCGCTCAGGCTGGCCAGTTTGCCGTTGAGTTCTGCATTGGCATGTTTAAGCGTATCCAGCTCAGCCTGCGTTTTTTGCTGGCTGGCGGCGGAGGCGGTCGTGAGCGCTTTGGCTGACTGCGCCTCTTCTTTCAGCGCGAGCAACGCTTTATCCGACTGCTGCAAGCGGCTCTCTTTGTCCGCCAGCGCCTGTTTCAGCGTGGCGATATCTGTCTGCGCGGCAGCAAGCTGTTTATTGAGCGTTTCTTTGGCGGCGGCTATCTGCGCGGCCTGTTGCTGCTGGCTTTGCAGCGCGTGCGTTTTTTCGCTCTGGCTGTCTTTCATGCTGGCAAGTTCCTCCGCAAGAGCAGTGGCTTTTTCCTGCGTGCTGGCGGCAAGCGTGGTCGAGGCGTTGAGTTTTTCCGTTAGCGCCGCGATCTGCGCCTTAAGCGCCGCTTCCGCCGCCTGGTTTTTTTGCAGCAGCGCGGTCTGCTCCGCCTGCGCTTTTTGCAGTTTCTCTTTCTCTTCTTTACTGAGCGTGCTGGTTTTAAGCAGCATGGTATTCTGCGCTGCCAACGCTGTTTTCTCTTTCTCCAGTTGCGCGAGCTGTTTATTCAGCGCACCGACGCTCTTCTCGTTTTGCGCCGAAAGCGCCGCTTTCTCTTGTTGCAACTGCGCGAGCTGTTTTTGCAGCGCGCTCTGGCTCTGCGTGTGCTCTGCGCCAGCCTGTTTGAGCGCAGCGAGTTCGGCGGCGCGTTTATCGAGTTCCGCCTGCAGCGCCTGCGTTTTGTTATTCAGCGCATCGGCGTCATGTGCGTTTTGCGCCGAAAGCGCCGCTTTTTCGCGCTCCAGTTGCGTGAGCTGTTTTTGCAGCGCGCTCTGGCTCCGCGTGTGCTCTGCGCCAGCCTGTTTGAGCGCAGCGAGTTCGGCGGCGCGTTTATCGAGTTCCGCCTGCAGCGCCTGCGTTTTGTTATTCAGCGCATCGACGTCATGTGCGTTTTGCGCCGAAAGCGCCGCTTTTTCGCGTTCCAGTTGCGCGAGCTGTTTTTGCAGCGCGCTTTCGCTCTGCGCGCGTTTGTCGCCCGCGGTTTTAAGCGCCATTAGCTCATCGGCACGCTTATTCAGCTCATTGCGCAGCGCCTGCATATCGCGATTAAAACGCGCGGTGTCCTGGGCGTTGCGTTCTGCAATCGCAGCCTTTTCCGTTTCAAGACGCGCGATCTGCTTTTGCAGCGTACTTTCGCTTGTCGAATGGCTATCACTGGCTTTTTTCAGCAGCGCGAGTTCGGCGGTTTTGCTGGCAAGCGCTGTCTGCAGCGCAGCGGTTTTTTGTTCCAGCGCTTCGATGCGCGCAGCCTGTTGCGTGCTGGTCGCGCTTTGCTCGCGCTGCGCGTTTTGCAGGCTGCGGGAGAGGCGGTCGTTCTCTTTTGCCAGTGCGCTGTTGTCTTTCAGCAACTGCGCGTTTTGCGCCTGGAGATCGCCGGGCGCGCTGAGACTTTTCTTCTCCTGCTCTGCCGCTTTCAGCTGTTTTTTCAGGCGGGCGACCTCCTGCTGAAGATCGTTAATTTGCGCGCGTGAAGCCGACGGCGTTTGCGCCCGCCGGGTGGGTTCCGGGAAGTCCATCTGCTTCACTTCGATCTGCTGAATTGACGACAGAAAATCATTACCCTGAGCGGCAGTATTATTTTGCGCCGCCCAGGACGACTGCCCGCTTAGCGCTAACGCCAGTAAAACAGCGATCGCGCTTTTGCGGCTTTTTAAGCTTCCCTTCATCCCGTCACCTCTCATTTAGCCAGCCCTGCGCCTTTTTTCAGCTCAGCCAGCAGGGATTGCGAAATCGTATTGCAGGCGTCATTAACGCGGAATTGATACAGCGGCGTGATAGTCTCAACCATAATATTGGAGAGATCGTTACTGATGGAGGCGTAATATTGCGTCGCTTTAATGCTGCGATACAGCGTGTCTATCTGCTCACGGTATTTTTCACGATTAATATCCGCGAGGTGTTTCGTTTCAGCGAGGCAGCGCTCAAGACGCAATTTGGTATCGTTGCTCACCGGCGCCAGTTGATTCATGGATTCAGCTGGCGTAGGCGCAGGCTGCGCGGGGACGATTGCCGTCTGCGAGACATTGCTTTTCACCGGTGCGCTTTTGGGGGCGCTGGTACAGGCGCTTAAAGACATCATCATCGCAGCAATATAAATAATCTTTTTATCCAACATATTATCTCTTATGTGTCTGATTACAGGATGCCAGCAATCCCTGCGCAATCTGGCCGGGATGACCCGAAATATGTCCAGTAATAGACTGACTACCCGCGAGCAGCGCGCGGCGTTATGCCAGCATACCGGGAGAAAGAATGCTGATTTTATACAGACTTGATGAAGATAGATTTTAATAAATTCTTAAAAATGATTCGTCTATTTCTTAAGAAAATAATTAGTGATGATTCATTCGGCTGGTTTATAGTTGAAAAGGCGCAGTAGAGGCTTAACGGTTAATTTTTATAATGGTCTTTTTTATATTTGCGAAAGCAATATAAAAAAACCAATTATCCAGAAAGAGATTATTTATAAAAAAAGCGGCGTATCCGCGCCGCTTTTATCCCAACAGTGGTTTGCTTAACGCAACATTTCCCGGATCGCCGCGCGCCAGGGCAAGATATCGCCAATCGAGGCCGCCACCCATTCCGGGTTATGATAGGTTTCCAGATACCGCTCGCCGCTGTCGCACAGCAGCGTGACGATAGCGCCGCTGCGGCCTTCTTCACGCATTCGCGCGGCCAGTTGCAGCGCGCCCCACATATTGGTGCCGGTGGAGGCGCCCACTTTGCGGCCCAGCAGTTCGCCAAGCCACTGCATCGCCGCCACGCTCGCCGCGTCCGGCACCTGTAACATTTCGTCAATCACATCGGGAATAAAAGAGGGCTCGACGCGAGGACGGCCAATCCCCTCGATGCGGCTGCCGACGCTGCTCTTCAGCCCGCTATCGCGCTGCTGCCAGTAATCGTAAAAGACCGAGTTCTCAGGATCGACCACCATCAGGCGCGTCTCGTGGCCCTGATAGCGCAGGTAGCGGCCGATGGTGGCGGACGTGCCGCCGGTGCCGGCGCTCATCACGATGTAATCAGGAACCGGGTGCGGCTCGCCAGCCATCTGCCGGAAGATGCTGTCGGCGATATTGTTGTTGCCGCGCCAGTCGGTCGCGCGCTCGGCGAAGGTAAACTGATCCATATAGCGGCCGCGCAGCTCGCGGGCGAGCACTTCGGAGGCCTCGTAAATTTCACAGGCGCTCTGCACGAAATGGCAGCGGCCGCCGTAAAACTCAATCTGTTCCACTTTGCGCCGCGCGGTGCAGGCGGGCATTACAGCGATAAACGGCAGGCCCAGCATGCGGGCGAACCATGCTTCGGAAACGGCGGTCGAGCCGGATGACGCCTCGATAACCGGCGTGCCTTCGCGGATCCAGCCGTTGCTCAGGCCATACAAAAACAGCGAGCGCGCCAGGCGGTGCTTCAGGCTGCCGGTGGGGTGCGTGCTTTCATCTTTCAGATAGAACCAGATACCCGGAAAGGCGGGCAGGGTAAAGCGGATCAAATGGGTATCCGCGGATCGCCGGGCGTCGGCGTGGATCTCATTAATGGCGTGGTGAACCCAGGTGCTGGACATGATACGTTCCGGTTTATCAATTTGTGCCCAGCGTAAAGCATCTTTCAGGAAAATAAGTTGCCATTTAGCCTGCCTGTTGCTGATATGAGAGAAAAATTTTCTACAGGAATCGGCAATGTTAGATAAAATTGATTGCAGACTGCTGGCGCTGCTTCAGGAGGACGCGACGCTCTCTTTGCAGGCGCTCGCCGATGCCGTTAATCTGACGACGACGCCCTGCTGGAAGCGGCTCCGGCGGCTGGAAGATGACGGCTATATACTTAAGCGCGTCGCGCTGCTCGACCCGGAAAAACTCGGCCTCGGCCTCACCGCTTTTATGCTGATTAAAACGCAGCATCACAGCAGCGACTGGTACAGTCAGTTTGTCGCGGTGGTGGAAGAGATGCCGGAAGTGCTCGGTTTCTGGCGCATGGCGGGCGAATACGACTACCTTATGCGGGTACAGGTGGCCGATATGAAAAGCTATGATGACTTTTATAAACGTCTGGTTAACCGGGTGCCGGGGCTGTCAGATGTCACGTCGAGCTTCGCCATGGAGCAGATAAAATACACCACGGCCCTGCCGCTTAAGCGCTGAACCGTCTGGCTCGCCACGACGCCCGCGCTTTATCATCAGACCAATCAGGAATTTCGCGTGCGATTATTTGCTCAGTTAAGCTGGTATTTTAGCCGGGAGTGGCGTCGCTACCTCGGCGCGGTTGCCCTGCTTATTGTTATCGCCATTCTGCAACTGGTGCCGCCAAAAGTGGTGGGCTACGTTGTCGATGGCGTCACTCAACACCACTACACCACGCGCCAGGTGCTGCTGTGGGTGGGCCTGCTGGTGGTGATTGCTGTCGTTGTTTATCTGCTGCGCTACGTCTGGCGCGTGCTGCTCTTTGGCGCGTCCTATCAGCTGGCCGTCGAACTGCGGCGCGATTTTTACCGCCAGCTCAGCCGCCAGCATCCGGAGTTTTATCTGCGTCACCGCACCGGCGATTTGATGGCGCGCGCCACCAACGACGTCGACCGCGTGGTCTTTGCCGCAGGCGAGGGCGTACTGACGCTGGTCGATTCGCTGGTTATGGGCTGCGCGGTGCTGGTCATTATGTGTACCCAGATTAGCTGGCAGCTCACGCTGCTGGCGCTGTTGCCGATGCCGGTGATGGCGATTGTCATCAAGCGTTACGGCGATCAGTTGCACCACCGATTTAAAGCCGCGCAGGCGGCGTTCTCGTCGCTGAATGACAGAACGCAGGAGAGCCTGACCAGCATCCGCATGATTAAGGCGTTCGGCCTGGAAGACAGACAGTCGGCGCTGTTTTCCGAAGACGCGCGCGATACCGGCGTGAAAAACCTGCGCGTGGCGCGCGTGGACGCCCGTTTCGACCCGACGATTTATATCGCGATTGGCATGGCGAACCTGCTGGCCATCGGCGGCGGCAGCTGGATGGTAATGAATGGCACGCTGACGCTCGGCCAGCTCACCAGCTTTACGATGTATCTGGGCCTGATGATCTGGCCGATGCTGGCGCTGGCGTGGATGTTTAACATCGTTGAGCGCGGCAGCGCGGCGTACAGCCGCATTCGCGCGCTGCTGGCGGAGGCGCCGGTGGTGAAAGATGGCCAGGCGTCGCTGCCCGCCGGGCGCGGCGTGCTGAATGTGTCGATCCGCGAATTTCGCTATCCCCACGCCGCCCGCGATACGCTGCATAATGTGCAGTTCACGCTGAAACCCGGCCAGATGCTGGGGCTGTGCGGCCCGACCGGCGCCGGGAAAACCAGCGTGCTGTCGCTTATTCAGCGCCATTTCGATCTTGATGCCGGGGAGATAACGTTCCATGACGTCTCGCTCGCGCGCGTGCATCTGGATGACTGGCGAGGGCGGCTTGCCGTCGTCAACCAGACGCCGTTCTTATTCTCCGACACGGTCGCCAGTAATATCGCGCTCGGCAAGCCGGACGCGACGCAGGAAGAGATCGAACAGGCGGCGAAACTCGCCTGCGTGCATGACGATATTCTGCGTCTGCCGCAGGGGTATGACACCCAGGTCGGCGAGCGCGGCGTGATGCTCTCCGGCGGACAGAAGCAGCGTATCTCTATTGCCCGCGCGCTGCTGCTGGAAGCTGAAATCCTGGTGCTGGATGACGCGCTCTCCGCCGTTGACGGGCGTACTGAACATCAGATTCTGCATAACCTGCGCCAGTGGGGCGAAAACCGCACGGTGATCATCAGCGCGCACCGGCTCTCGGCGCTGACCGAAGCGAGTGAAATTCTGGTGCTGCAACACGGCCAGGTGGCGCAGCGCGGGCGTCATGAGGCGCTCGCGGCGCAGCCCGGCTGGTACCGGGATATGTATCGCTATCAGCAGCTCGAAGCGGCGCTGGACGACGCGCCGGAAGAGAACGACGAGGAGGCGCTGAATGCGTAATACCGTAAAGAGCTGGCCGACGCTGAAACGGCTGCTGGCGTATGGCTCGCCGTGGCGTAAACCGCTCGGCGGCGCGGTGCTGATGCTGTGGGTGGCCGCCGCGGCGGAAGTGACCGGGCCTGCGCTCATCAGCTATTTCATCGACAACCTGGTCGCGAAAAACCAACTGCCGCTGGGGCTGGTGGCCGGGCTGGCGTTCGCCTATGTGCTGCTGCAAATTCTCGCCGCCGGGCTGCACTACTGGCAGGCGCTGCTGTTTAACCAGGCGGCGGTGGGCGTGGTGCAGCAGCTGCGCACCGATGTGATGGATGCCGCGCTGCGCCAGCCGCTCAGCGCGTTCGACACCCAGCCGGTGGGGCAGCTGATTTCGCGCGTCACTAACGATACCGAGGTGATCCGCGATCTCTACGTCACGGTCGTGGCGACGGTGCTGCGCAGCGCCGCGCTTATCGGCGCGATGCTGGTGGCGATGTTCAGCCTTGACTGGCGCATGGCGCTGGTGGCCATTACCATCTTCCCGGCGGTGCTTATCGTGATGACGATTTATCAGCGCTACAGCACGCCGATTGTGCGCCGGGTGCGGACCTATCTGGCGGACATTAACGACGGCTTTAATGAAGTCATCAGCGGGATGAATGTCATCCAGCAGTTCCGCCAGCAGTCGCGTTTTGGCGAGCGTATGAACGCCGCCAGCCATTCGCACTATCTGGCGCGTATGCAGACGCTGCGCCTGGACGGCTTTCTGCTGCGTCCGTTGCTGAGCCTCTTTTCCGCGCTGGTGCTGTGCGGCCTGCTAATGCTGTTCGGCTTCACCGCCGTCGGGACGATTCAGGTGGGCGTGCTGTACGCCTTTATCAGCTATCTGGGCCGTCTTAACGAGCCGTTGATTGAACTCACCACCCAGCAGTCGATTTTGCAGCAGGCGCTGGTGGCGGGCGAACGTGTTTTCGAGCTGATGGACCGCCCGCGCCAGGACTACGGCCATGACGAGCGCCCGCTCACGAGCGGGACGATTGAGGTGGATAACGTCTCTTTCGCCTATCGCGACGATCAGCTGGTGCTGAAGGATATTTCGCTCTCGGTGCCGTCCCGTCACTTCGTGGCGCTGGTCGGGCATACCGGCAGCGGCAAAAGCACGCTGGCAAGCCTGCTGATGGGATATTACCCGCTCACCTCCGGCGAGATCCGCCTCGATGGCCGACCGCTCGCCTCGCTCAGCCACGGCGTGCTGCGTAAAGGCGTGGCGATGGTGCAGCAGGATCCTGTCGTGCTGGCCGATTCGTTCTTCGCGAACGTCACGCTCGGGCGTGATATCGATGAAGCGCGGGTCTGGGCGGTGCTGGAAACGGTACAACTGGCCGAACTGGCGCGCGGGATGAGCGACGGCATCCATACCCGACTTGGCGAGCAGGGCAATAATCTCTCCGTCGGGCAGAAGCAGTTGCTGGCGCTGGCGCGCGTGCTGGTGGACGCGCCGCAGATCCTGATCCTTGACGAAGCGACGGCGAACATCGATTCCGGTACGGAACAGGCGATTCAGCACGCGCTGGCCGCTATCCGGCCGCATACGACGCTGGTGGTTATCGCGCATCGCCTCTCAACTATTGTAGAGGCGGACACCATTTTGGTGCTGCATCGCGGGCAGGCGGTGGAGCGGGGCAGCCATCAGGCGCTGCTTGAAGCGCGCGGACGCTACTGGCAGATGTATCAGCTCCAGCTCGCGGGCGAAGAGCTACAGGCCGCCGCGAAAGAGGAGCCGCTCAGCGCCTGATGCACCAAAATCAGGCGTTCTGCTAACACGCATCATTAGTGGTGCAAAAATGTAACGCACCGTGCACCGGCATGGTGCGTTTTTGCTTTTATCTCCCTCTGTACGCCGTTTAACGACGCTTTCCTCCTGCGGTTTAGGCCGCCGCCGCCCGCTTTTCTATTCCTGGCACGCCGCTTGCTTTACCAGATTATCGTCGCTGCCGAATTACCCATTTCTGACTGGAGGGGATCTATGAAGCTGGTTACCGTGGTAATCAAACCGTTCAAACTGGAAGACGTGCGTGAAGCACTCTCCACCATTGGCATTCAGGGGCTTACCGTCACCGAGGTGAAAGGGTTCGGGCGTCAGAAAGGCCATGCCGAGCTTTACCGCGGCGCCGAATACAGCGTGAATTTCCTGCCGAAAGTAAAAATCGACGTGGCTATCGCAGACGATCAGCTGGATGAAGTGATCGAGGTGGTCAGCAAGGCCGCGTGGACCGGTAAAATTGGCGACGGCAAAATTTTTGTCGCCGAACTGCAACGCGTGGTTCGTATTCGTACCGGCGAAGCCGACGAAGCGGCTCTCTGATTTCTGGCCAACCGTTACAGGAATGCACAAGATGAAACACACAGCTTTCAAATCGGGTCTCGGCCTGCTTGCTCTTTTGCCAGGTATTGCCCTGGCGGCGCCCGCGGTGGCGGATAAAGCCGATAACGCCTTTATGATGATCTGCACCGCGCTGGTGCTGTTTATGACGATCCCAGGACTTGCGCTGTTTTACGGCGGTCTTATCCGCGCGAAAAACGTGCTCTCCATGCTGACGCAGGTGTCCGTCGCGTTCGCGCTGGTCTGCGTACTCTGGGTGGTCTACGGCTACTCGCTAGCGTTCGGCAGCGGCGGCAGCTTCTTTGGCAACGTCGACTGGCTGCTGCTGAAGGGCATTAAAATTACCGACCTGATGGGCAGCTTCTACCAGTACATTCACGTCGCGTTCCAGGGCTCCTTCGCCTGCATCACCGTAGGGCTTATCGTGGGCGCGCTGGCGGAACGCATCCGCTTCTCGGCGGTGTTGATCTTCGTGGCGGTATGGCTCACCTTCTCCTATGTGCCGATTGCGCATATGGTCTGGGGCGGCGGCCTGCTGGCGTCTCACGGCGCGCTGGATTTCGCGGGCGGCACCGTGGTGCACATTAACGCGGCGGTAGCAGGTCTGGTCGGCGCGTATCTGGTTGGCAAACGCGTTGGCTTCGGCAAAGAAGCGTTTAAGCCGCATAACCTGCCGATGGTCTTTACCGGCACGGCAATCCTCTACTTTGGCTGGTTCGGCTTTAACGCCGGCTCCGCCAGCGCCGCCAACGAAATCGCAGGCCTCGCGTTTGTGAACACCGTTGTCGCGACGGCGGCGGCCATTCTTGCCTGGGTCTTTGGCGAATGGGCGCTGCGCGGTAAGCCATCGCTGCTGGGCGCGTGTTCCGGCGCCATTGCCGGTCTGGTGGGCGTGACGCCTGCGTGCGGCTACATCGGCGTGGGCGGCTCGCTTATCGTGGGTATCGCGGCGGGTCTGGCAGGCTTGTGGGGCGTTACTCTGCTGAAACGCTGGCTGCGCGTTGACGACCCGTGCGACGTATTCGGCGTGCATGGCGTCTGCGGCATCGTGGGCTGCATCCTGACCGGTATTTTTGCCTCTACGTCGCTCGGCGGCGTGGGTTTCGCCGAAGGCGTGACAATGGGCCATCAGGTGCTGGTGCAGCTTGAGAGTATCGCCATCACCGTCGTCTGGTCCGCCGTGGTCGCGTTTATCGCCTACAAAGCGGCAGATCTGACCGTCGGTCTGCGCGTCTCCGAAGAGCAGGAGCGCGAAGGGCTGGACGTCAACAGCCACGGCGAGAACGCCTATAACGCCTGATAGTTGGGTTATCTCCGGAGCAAAAAACCTCCCGCATGCGGGAGGTTTTTGTTTTATGCGGTGGGGGAGTGTGGCCTGGTGGGTGTTGTTTATGTAAAAAGGCGGGTGCGCTTCGCTTACCCACCCTACAAAGACGCTCACTTTTACCGTAGGGCGGGTAAGCGCAACGCACCCGCCATGTAAGGTGGTGTGAATGTAAAAAGGTGGGTGCGCTGACGCTTACCCACCCTACAAAAGACGCCCACGTTTACCGTAGTTAACCGTAGGGCGGGTAAGCGCAGCGCACCCGCCGTTCTGGCCCACGGCTTACCCACGTTTCCTCATCACGCCTTCCTGCACGGTCGAGGCGACCAGCACGCCGTCCTGCGTATAAAACTCGCCGCGCACAAAACCGCGGGCGCTGGAGGCGGACGTACTCTCCACGCTGTAAAGCAGCCACTCGTTCATATCGAACGGGCGGTGGAACCACATCGAATGATCGATAGTCGCCACCTGCATCCCCGGCTCAAGGAAGCCAACGCCGTGCGGTTGCAGCGCCACCACCAGGAAATTGAAATCCGACGCGTAACCGAGCAGCGACTGATGCACGCGCACCTCATCCGGCATCTGCCCGTTGGCGCGCAGCCACACCTGACGCTCCGGCTTCGCCGTGTGGCCTTTCAGCGGGTTGTGAAACTCCACCGGGCGAATCTCCAGCGGCTTATCGCACAGGAATTTCTCCTTCACCTGCGGCGGCAAAAGGTGCGCCAGCGAGCGGGCGATATCGGTTTCCGATTTCAGCCCGTCAGGCGCAGGCGCAGGCGGCATGGGTTTTTGATGCTCGAAGCCGCTTTCCGGCGCCTGGAACGACGCGGTCATATAGAAAATCGGCTTACCGTTCTGGATAGCCGCCACGCGCCGGGCGCTGAAGCTATTGCCGTCGCGCAGCACTTCCACGTCATAAACGATGGGCTTCTGGCTATCGCCAGGGCGCAGAAAATAGCTGTGGAACGAGTGGACGAGACGATCTTCCGGCACCGTCGCTTTGGCGGCGTACAGCGCCTGGCCGACGACCTGGCCGCCAAACACCTGCCGTAATCCGAGATCTTCGCTTTGGCCGCGAAAGAGCCCTTCTTCAATTTTTTCCAGATTTAATAACGCGAGTAAATTGCTCAGCGCCTGACTCATAAAGGGTCCTCTACTAGCGGGATAGGCACAGCCGTGCGAATGATATATCCCGATTATAACGCAGAAAGACAACTGGTCAGAGGGGTTCAATAATCTTAATAGCGCCCCGTTTCCAGGCGAAAATAAGTGATATGTGCCACACTTAGCACGACAAACATGTTGTAACAGCTCACGCTGGTGAGTGCCTGGCGCTTACTGGTGGAATGAAAATAAGGAGAACGCCATGAAACTCGTGCACATGTTAAGTGGTTTAGCCGTTGCCGTTGCTCTGGCCGGTTGCGCGCAGGATAAAAGTGCTGATATCGCTGTTCCAGCCCCGAACCCGAATACCTCCGGCGTCGCGACGAAGCCGGTGATTAAACAGCCGAACGTTTCCGGTACCGTATGGATCCGCCAGAAAGTGGCCCTGCCGCCGGATGCCGCGCTGACCGTAACCCTCTCTGACGCCACTCAGGCTAACGCCCCGTCGAAAGTGCTGGCCCAGAAAGTGGTGCGTACCGAAGGTAAACAGGCGCCGTTCAGCTTCGTGCTGCCGTTTAACCCCTCCGATATTCAGCCAAACGCCCGTATTCTGCTGAGCGCTGCGATCACGGTTAACGATAAGCTGGTGTTTATCACCGACCGTGTACAGCCTGCGGTGAACCAGGGCGGTACCAAAATCGACCTGACGCTGGTGCCAGTGCAGCAGACCGCCGTGCCGGTACAGGCTGGCGGCGGGGCGGTGACAACCGTACCGTCGACCTCGCCGACGCAGGTTACGCCGTCCTCCGCCGTTCCGGCCCCGACGACGTACTAAGCCGCACAAGCGCCTCTTCGGAGGCGCTTTTCAGTAGCGCCACCCGTAGCGCGCCAGATCGATCTCTCCTTTCCCCGACACCTGTACGCCCTCCGCGAGCAACGCCTGACGCTGGCGCTGTAAATCCGGCCCGGTCAGTGAAATCTCCCCACGACGATTCACCACCCGATGCCACGGCAACCGGCTGCCTTCCGGCAGGCGTTTCAGCACGCCGCCCACCTGACGCGCCGCCCGCGGCGAGCCCGCCAGCCTTGCTACCTCGCCATAGGTTGTGACGCAGCCTTCCGGTATGGCGGCGACAATCTGGTAAACGCGCTGTGGAAAGGTGTCTTGGTTGTCCATCTGGGCTCCTTGATATCAGGCGTTAAGCATAAGAAAGGGCGGCCGAGGGGTGCAACTGCGATGTGGCTTTTATTACCGCTCTCAATATTAAATATATATTTATCAGGTATTTATATGATTGTGGCGAAAGTAAAATACGCTTGCGATCACGGTATGATTCCGGAGCGCGCCGCAAAATAGGTGAAATTTTGCAACGGGCTGATTTATGAGCGGATATTTGTACTGGGGCAAGTCCCGCAAAGGCGAAAATCATCAGGGCGATGATTACCACCTGCTGCAATGGCATTCACTCGACGTAGCCGCATGTGGATACGTGATGGTAATGGAAAACCACTTCAACGCCGCGTCTCTCTTTGCGACGCTCGGGTTAGACGATCGAGAAACGACGGCCACGTTTTTCGCCTGGCTGCTCTGCTGGCATGATATCGGCAAATTTGCGCGTCTGTTTCAGCAACAATACCGCTGCGACGCGCTGGCGTGCGGCTTGCGCGACGTCAGCGACAGCCGCCACCATCATACCGTCACCGGCATGTGGCTGTGGCAAAACCATCTTGGCTATTGCGTGGCGCAGGGCATGACAGGCCCGCTGTCGGCGCGAGAGCGTAAACGCGTGCTGGACCGCTGGATGCCTGCGGTTATTGGCCATCACGGCAAGCCTGTCTCCTGTGAAAACGTGTTCCCCGCGTGAGCGGGGATAAACCGAACGCTACCCGCCACACGTCCGCGTAAGTCTTGTGTTCCCCGCGCGAGCGGGGATAAACCGTGGTCGGGTAGAATCATCAGGGCTGGCGGGTGCGCTTCGCTTACCCACCCTACATATTAAACTGGCGGGCCTGCGCTTAACCGCTTCATAAAACGTGTCTCGCGCTTGTTGCCGGTTGCGCAATAAACCGGCATCCGGCGCGCGTTGGGTTGCAATCGCCAGGGGCAACAGACATAATGCGCCTGCGCGTTTAACGACGCTCTCAATGGGGGCTCTGTTGGTTCTCCCGCAACGCTACTCTGTTTACCAGGTCAGGTCCGGAAGGAAGCAGCCAAGGCAGATGACGTGTGTGCCGGGATGTAGCTGGCAGGGCCCCCACCCATTTCTGCAACCCTCTGCCACGATAACCTTCTTCGATTGTGCTGCTTTTGAGCATCCGCTTCTGCGTTTTCTCGTTACTCCCATAGCTATTTATTTCCGTGCCGCCACCCGCTTTATTTTATTCTGTATTCTAAAATTAATTATACTGTCATTTATTTGTCATCTTATTGTCATAATCATCGGACTGATATCTCATTTTTAAAACGTCTTTTTATAAGTAAGAGCTTAGTGCTGGATCTTAATAATCAATTGAGGTATTAAATAGCTCTCATCTGAAAGGAAAGGAATTTTCTATGACTGCTGCGGTGCTTAACGTAAAAATAGATACCGATCTTAAAGACAAGCTTCGTCAGTATGCTGAGCAGAACAGCGAAACGCTCAGCGCCGCCACAGAAAAGCTGTTGCAGAAAGCGCTGGTGCTGGCTGATGAAGACGACGCGGTGAACAGCGAAGAGATCGACAGCCAGCATACCGAAGAAGATGTATCCCCACTTTCTGTAAAAGAAATCAAAGCGCTACGTAAACTGCTGAAGAAAAGAAAATGAAAGACGCCTCTTTATCTGGTACGGCCTCAACCTACCGGGAAGCCTGTGAGCTGCTACGCTCAGGGTATGTCAAACATGTTCGTCTGTGCTGGGATGTCGGCAGCGATGAGTTTTTTCGCATTGCGTCTGACTGGTGCGACGCGGGCGCAAAAATAAAAAAAGAGGGCGATGCATTTGTCATTTCCCTGAAAGGTTTTCCGGTTCCCCGTCAGCATTAATTTCCCCCTGTTGAACCTGTCATTAATATATCATCCGCGTGACACGGCGCTGTTACAAAGCGCCGTCATTATCCTTCGCATAATAAAATGATACGCCTCACCATCTCAAATTATGTGCAGTCACGGATGACCCTTTTTATGGCGAGCCGGAAGGCTCGTCATCTGTTTTTTCTTTCCTGTCAGATTCACCTTAATCGTCACACCAGCCCACGGGCCGTCGGCGCGCGCGTCTCCATAAGCTGATGCCAGAGCGGCTGCAAGCGGCCAAACGCCTCTTCCAGCCGTTCGGTCTCAAGCGTAAACGGCATTCGCAGAAAGCGCTCGAAGGCGCCATCCACGCCGAACCGGTTGCCCGGCCCGAGATGAATGCCGAGCCCTTCAGCACTCGCCGCGAAACGCGTCGCCAGCGGGCGCGGCAGTTCCACCCAGAATGATAACCCGCCCTGCGGCAGTGTCGTGCGCCACTGCGGAAAATAGCGCTGCATGGCGTCGAGGCACGCATCGCGTCGCGCCTGTAACGCGGCGCGGCGGGGCGGCAGAAAGTGCGGCGAATCCTCAATCAGCGTGGCGACGGCAAGCTGTTCCAGCAGCGGCGAGCCGAGATCGAGCGTGTCGCGCGTCTGGATAAGCGACGCGATAGTGCGCGCGCTGGCCCGTATCCAGCCGAGCCGCAGCCCGCCCCAGAAGCTTTTCCCCGCTGAACCGAGCGTAATGACCTCATCCTGCGCCGCGAACGCGGCCAGCGGCGGCGGCGGGGCGTCTTCATACCAGAGATCCACCATGGTTTCGTCCACAACCAGCGTGGTACGGCTGGCGGCGGCCGCGGCAGCCACGCGTTCGCGGGTCGCGGCGTCCATACAGTAGCCGGTGGGGTTGTGGTAATCGGGGATGAGATAGGCGAGGCGCGGCGACGTCTGGGCAAAGGTGGCCGCCAGGCCGTCCGGGTCCCAGCCCTGGCTTGCCAGCGACACCGGCACCGGGCGGCACGACGCCCCGCGAATAGCGGCGATAGCGAGCGGGTAGGTGGGATTATCGATGACGACCCTGTCGCCGGGGCCGGTCAGCAGCCGCAGCACAAGCGCGAAGCCGCTCACCGCGCCATTCACCAGCATCACCTGATCGGCGCTGGTGGGCAGACCGCGCGCGCCGTAGCGGGCGGCGATGGTTTCACGCAGGCGCAACAGCCCCTGCGGATCGTAGCCGGTATGGCCGAGATAGTCCGGCAACTGCGCCACGGCGCGCTGGCAGGCCGCTAACACCTCCGGGCCCGCGCTTAGCGCCGCGGTGGAGAGATCGAGCGCGCCGCCGCTGCCGGTGAGCGTGGGCACCGAGGCGCTGGCGGGCAGGGCGATCGCGGAGCCTGCGCCGTGGCGGCTTACCAGAAAGCCTTCATCGCGCAGCAGCCCCAGCGCGCTCGCCACGGTCGTGCGGCTGACGCCCAGCGCGGCGGCCAGTTCACGCTCGCCCGGCAGACGGCTCGCGAGCGGCAGGCGTCCGTCCAGAATGAGAAGGCGCAGCGCCTGCGCCAGCTGACGATAAACCGGCAGGCGGGAATGTTCCTGCTGCCAGCGGCCAAGCAGGCGCAGCAGCGACGCTGTGCCGGTGCGACGGTGATTCATAAGCAGTCCACTTTGTTGAAACTGGACCTTAATCTTATGTCCACTGGCCTTAAAGTAATAGCCAGATTACTGATGAGGGAAAAAGTATGTGGCGTCGTTTAGTGCAGTTGTATGTCGGGCTTTCGCTGTATGGCGTGTCGACCGCGATGTTTGTCCGGGCGGATCTTGGCACCGATCCGTGGAATGTGTTTCACGTCGGTCTGGCGCGGCTGCTGTCGCTGAATCTCGGCATGGTGATTATCGGCGTCGGCGCGCTGGTGCTGCTTTTATGGGTGCCGCTGCGCCAGAAACCGGGCCTTGGCACCATCAGTAACGTTATTATGATTGGGCTGACGGCAGACGCGGCGCTGGCCGTGCTGCCTGCGCCGTCCTCGCTGGCGCTGCGTAGCGGGCTGCTTGCCGCCGCCGTGGTGCTGAATGCGCTGGCGACCAGCATGTATATCGGCGCGGGGTTTGGCGCAGGCCCGCGCGATGGCCTGATGACCGGCATAAACGCCCGTACCGGGTGGTCGGTGCGCAGCGTGCGTACGGCGATTGAAGTGACCGTCCTGCTGGCGGGCTGGGCGATGGGCGGCACGCTGGGGATCGGCACGGTGGTGTACGCGCTCGCCATCGGGCCGCTTATTCAGCTCTGCCTGCCGTGGTTCCAGGCGCGTCGCGTAAAGCCTGTCGCGCCGGCCGTGGCGGCGGCTGAAAAAGGGTAGGTCGCCTTTTTGCCGCGCTGCGTTATGCTGGGTGTTTTCGCCGATGAGGAATGGTCATGTCGAACCCTGCAGCCTTACACGCGCGGCCCGCGCTGCACTGGAGCAGCGAAGCGCTGGCCTCAATACTGTGCCGCTGTTTTGACGGTTATCTGGTGCCGTTTCAGCTCGACGGCGCGGCGTTCGCTCACCGCTTCGGCGCGGAGAATGTCTGCCTGAACGCCAGCCGCGTCTGGCTTGCGGGCGAGAGTGTCGTCGCGCTGGCGCTCATCGCCCGGCGCGGCTGGCGCAGCCGTCTCGCGGCGTTCGCCATTCACCCAGACTGGCGCGGACAAGGCGTGGGCAAAACGCTGATGATGCAGCTGCTGGATGAAGCCCACGAGCGCGGCGAGAAAAGCATGACGCTTGAGGTGATCGTCGGCAATGACGCCGGGCAGAGGCTCTATGAGCGCGTAGGGTTTACCTGTGAGAAAACGCTGGTCGGTTTTCAGGCCCACAGCCCGGCGGCATTTGTGGATACGCAGGCGTTAATGCCCTGCGATCCCTGCGAAGTCGCGCAGCGTATGACGGCGCAGCGCGGTGAACTGCCGTGGCTGATAGCGCCGGAAACGGCGCAGGCGCTGCCAGGCGTTGGGTTTTCGCTGGACGATCGGGCATTCGCCATCGTGGCGACCGGTTTTGCCCAGCCGCAGCTGCGCGCGCTGTGGGTAGCTCCGCAGGCGCGACGTGAAGGGCGCGCGCGACAGTTACTTTCACTGCTGCATGAGCGTTTTCCGGGCTTAACGACACCCGTGGCGGTCGACCAGCGCCTCGCGCCGCTCTTTGAACAGAGCGGTTTTCGCATCCAGCCGGTGCGCCAGTATGAGATGCGGCATTCGCTTACGTAACGCCGTGCTGTTTGCACCAGGCGATAAACATGTCCGCGGGCAACGCTTTGCTGTAGAGCCAGCCCTGGGCGTACTGCACGCCGTGTTCGCGCAGCCACTGCGCCTGGCTCTGGTTCTCCACCCCTTCGGCCACCATCTCAAGCCGCAGCGTTTTCGCCATTTCGATAATGTGCGGCGTGACGGTTTTGTACTCCAGCGCGTCGACAAACGATTTATCGATTTTCAGGATATCGACATCCAGATCTTCCAGATAACTCAGGCTGGAATAGCCAGTGCCAAAGTCATCAATATAAATTTTGTGCCCCGCCGCGCGCAGACGCGCAATGATCGGGCCGCTTAGCGCCGGGTCGGCGAAGCCGCGCTCGGTGATTTCCAGCGCCAGCTGGTGCGGCGCGACGCCGTGTTTTGAAAGAGCGTCGGTGAACATATCGACAAACTGCGGCTCATGCAGATCAAAGGCCGAAATATTAATAGAGATGTGCTGCCGGGGATGCGCGCGCAGCCAGTCGCCGAGATCGTCCAGCACGTTATACACAATGCGGCGCGTCAGCGGGCCGATAAGCCCGGTCTGTTCGGCGAGTGGAATAAAGATATCCGGCGTTAACATGCTCCCGTCCGGCTGAGGCCAGCGGATAAGCGCCTCCGCGCCGGTGGGGTGGCCATCCGCCAGGCGGATAATCGGCTGGTAGTGCATCACCAGTTCGTTATTGGTGATGCCATCCTGCAGACGATAACGCGGCGACTGTAAACGTCTCAGCAGGCGGAGCAGCCAGAACGCCGCCGCCACGCTGATAAGAATGCCCGCCGGCAGCCAGATAAGCTGGAGCTTGCGGATCTCCGCCGTCTGCGGCGCCTGCGATGCCCAGGCCACGACGGCTATGCCGGAGCGCGGCTCGCGGTGGATCAGATAGATATTCCCGTTGTATTCGATTTTTCTGGCGCCGCTTTCACGCGCCATTTTCCAGACGGTTTTATCAAACGGGCCGCTGCTGGCCAGCACCCGGTTACGCGGCAGACCGATAATGGCGGTGTTAATCGGCCAGGCGCTGAACGGGATCAGATCGATAAACGAACTGGGATCGATAAGCACAACGTGCTGCCCGTGGCCGACCATGATCATCGGGATCGACAACCCCACATCATTTTGCGTGCTGAACCAGACATCGTAATTCGCGTCGTTGACCCACGTTGGCGGCGGTAGCGGATTGCCGCTGCTGCGGCCCACCAGCGATGAACAGACGGGAACCCTGTTATTCAAATAGACCACTTCCTGAACATGGCGAAACACAAACGAGGTGCGCCGCATCGCCTGCAGATGCGCCTCGCTGCACGGCTCTCCGGTGAAGCTGTTGATTTTGGTGAGCGCCGCTTTCGCCTGCTGCATGATGTCATTAGTGTGGATAAGCGTCCGTTCGGTGTAGGCGTCCAGCTCCATCATAAAATGCTGTTCGGCCTGATGGCGGGCGAGCCAGAAACTGAACGCGACAGGCAGCAAAACGCTGAGTAACAGCACGCCTGTTACTATTTTGATCAGTTTTGCGATGGTCACGATGGCTGCCTGCCCTGATGTAGAAAAGAGTGCCGAAGTACTTCTAGCGTAGTGGGGGATAATGGCTTTTGCGACGGCGCGCCGCATTGATTTTGCTTAGGGTTAGGGCAAAAAAAGCGTCGGGCGCCGCCGTCAAGGCCGCGCCGTAACGTTGAATCGTCAGCGTCGGTGCGCGAGCCGCCGCACCAGTCGGTCGCCGAGCGTTTGCACGCCCTGCACCAGCGCCACCAGAATCACCACCGTGGCGGCCATGACTTCATTATTGAAACGCTGGTAGCCGTAGCGAATGGCGAGATCGCCAAGCCCGCCGCCGCCGATGACGCCAGCCATAGAGGAAAAGCCAATCAGCATCACCACGGTGAGCGTCACGCCAGCCAGCAGCGTGGGCAGCGCCTCCGGCAGCAGCGCTTTGCTGATCACATGCCAGGCGTTGCCGCCCATTGAGATAATCGCCTCGGCGCGCCCGCGATCCACTTCATCCAGCGCGTTTTCCACCACGCGGGCGAAGAAGGGGAACGCGCCGATAGTAATCGGCACTACGGCGGCGGTGCTGCCAAGCGTCGTGCCGATGATAAGGCGCGTCAGCGGGATTAACGCAATCAGCAGCACGATAAACGGCAGCGAACGTCCGACGTTAATCACGCCGCCCAGCACGCTGTTGAGCCGCGGCTGCGGGAGCACGCCGTCGCGACGGGTGATAAACAGCACCACGCCGACCGGCAGGCCGATAAGCACCGTAAAGAGCGCCGCCAGGCCGACCATATAGAGCGTCTCCAGCGTGCCCTGCGCCAGCAACGGCCAGAGATCCTCAAAGCTCATGCCACTTCGCACCATATTCTCTCCTCCACGCCGTGGCGGCGTAAAAACGCCTGCCAGGCGGCGTTGTCGCGCACCAGCGTCTGGCGCAGCACCGACCAGGGCGCGGTGAGCAAGTCCGCGAGCCTGCCGCTCTCCACCAGTCTTCCGTCTTCCAGCAGCGCCGCGTGATCGCAGATGGCTTTGACCACCTCAAGTTCATGCGTGATCAGCACGATAGTCAGCCCGAGCTGGCGATTGATATCGGCAAGCAGCGCAAGGATGGAGGCGGTGGTCTCCGGGTCGAGCGCGCTGGTGGCCTCGTCGCACAGCAGCACCTCCGGGCGCGCGGCGAGCGCGCGGGCGATGCCCACGCGCTGTTTCTGCCCGCCGGAGAGACGCGAGGGAAACGCGTCGGCTTTATCCGCAAGCCCGACCAGGGCCAGCAGCTCCGCCACCCGTTCGCGCCGCGCCGTACGCGACACGCCTGCGATCTCCAGCGGCACCGCCACGTTGTCCGCCACCGTGCGCGCGTGGAGCAGGTTAAAGTGCTGAAACACCATCGCGGTGCGCTGTCGGTGCTGGCGCAGCGCGCGGTCGTCAAGGCGGGTAATATCCACGCCGTTCATCAGGATGCGGCCCGCCGTCGGCCGCTCCAGCAGGTTAAGACAGCGCAGCAGCGTGCTCTTGCCCGCGCCGCTGCGTCCCAGAATGCCGTACACAGCGCCCTGCGGAATGGCGAGCGAGACGTCGTCCAGCGCCGGGCGGCCCTCTCCGGCGTAAGTTTTGCTCAGCCCGTCAAGCGTTATCATGACTGCGGCGCCGCGACCGGGATCACCGAGCCGTTGTAATGCTGGCGAATAAATTCTGCGACCTGCGGCGACTGTAAATCCTTCGCCAGCGCTTTGATGCGCGGATCGCCTGCCAGCGCGGGCGTGGTCACCAGCAGGTTGGCGTAAGGGTTATGGTCGGCGCGCTCCAGCCCCAGCGCGTCTTTGGCGGGCGTCAGGCCCGCTTCCAGCGCGTAGTTGCCGTTGATCACCGCCAGATCCACATCATCAAGCGAGCGCGGGATCTGCGGCGATTCGATTTCGAGGATCTTCAGCTTTTTCGGGTTATCGCGAATATCTTTCGGCGTGGCGAGGCTGCTCGCCGGATCGCTAAAGCCCGCCTTCAGCGTAATCAGTCCCTGGTTTTGCAGCAGGAACAGCGCGCGGCTCAGGTTAGTGACGTTATTCGGCACCGCGACCGTAGCTCCCTCCGGCACGGCTTTGAAATCTTTATATTTCCGGGAATAGATGCCAAGCGGCTCAACGTGCACCGTGGCGGCGACGGTGAAGGTTTTACCAAGCGCCTTTTCCTGATCCTTCAGGTACGGCAGATGCTGGAAATAGTTGGCGTCCACATCGCCGTTCGCCAGCAGTTCGTTGGCGTTGACGCCGCTGGTGAGCTCCACGACGTTGAGGTCGAGCTTCGGATCGAGCTTTTTAATGTAGTTAAGAATTTCGGCGTGCGGCACCGGATCGGCGGCGACACGCAGCGGCTCGGCGGCCTGTAAACCTGCGGAAATCAGCAGCGCCAGCCCGGCCAGCGTCATAGTGGCTTTTTTCATTATGCTTTCCTTAGTAAGGGATCAGGCGATCAGTTCGTGGCTTTCGCGCAGCACGTCGCGGTAGTAACGTTCGGCGACATCAGGGTGCGAGCGCAGGCGGCCTTTTAAATAGTTCCAGCCGACATCGCGCAACAGCGGATTGCGCGGATCGCTTTGCGGGCCGTGCGCCTCACGCGCTAATTCCGGCGGCAACGGGTAAACCGGCACCACGCCGTCAAGCCGCGCGCCGAGGAAAAAGGCGATGGAGAGGCGTTCTTTGTCCGCGGGCGGCGACACGACGCGGTGCACCGTGGCGCGCAGATAGCCGTTAGTGGCGAGCTCCAGCAGTTCGCCGATGTTCACCACAAAGCTGTCCGGCAGCGGGGCGGCGTCAATCCACTCGTCGGGCGCCACTTCCACCTGTAACCCTTTTTGCTGGTCCTGCAACAGGAAGCTTAAGAAACCGGAATCCTTATGCGCGCCCACGCCCTGAGTACTGCCGGTGTTCTGCTGGCCCGGATAGCGAATGAGCTTGATATGCTCGTTAGGCTGCTCGCCATAGAGCGTGTCGAAGGCGTCTGGCGAGAGTTGCAGGGCTTCTGCGAACGCGCGCAGCAGTCGCAGCGCCATCTGCGCCATATCGCGCTGAAAACGCAGCAGCGTTGGCCTGAGCGACGGCTGCGCGGCGGGCCAGAGGTTCGGCCCCTGTAACCTGCGCCACGATGGCGCCGTCGCGGAAAGCGTCAGCGCCGGGCGCTCGGCGCCGATATCAAACTGCTCGCGCCAGTCCGGTTTGCCGCGCGTCAGTTCCGCCGCCGCGCGGTTATAGCCGCGGAAATGCGGGGAGTGGATCATCGCCACCTTCGCTTTTTCTTCTTCCGGCAGGGCGAAGAACTGGCGCGCCTCGCGCTGCACGTCTTCCAGCAGGCGGGTGTCGACGCCGTGATTCACGACGTAGAAAAAGCCGATGTCGCGGGCGGCGTAGCGCAGATGATCGAGAAACGCGGCGCGATCCGCCGGGCCGGCGTTAAGTCTCGCAAGATCGAGAATTGGCAGAGTTGAGGATAATGTTGTGCTCATGGAACGCTCCGTTAGCAAAGAAAAATCACAGTCGGTAATCTGCAAACAGACCGGCACAACAACAGCACTGGCGCATGGGGATCTCCTTCATTTATTGCCATACCGCCACACTGCCCGAAAGACGCCCGGACGCCCAATATTGTTCTTTTCTGATTTATAACCGCATGGGGTAAAAAGGATTTCTGGCTGGCGCATAAGTAATTATTTCAAAATGTTTCCGCCAGAAGGGGATTTGTTTTATCCGTCAATGAGTTAATTTTTTGTTAATTTTTTAACATGTTTTCAATCATCAAGTTTGCCGCTGCGCTGCCGTTGTCCTGAAAGAAGAACCCTCTGTTCCTTTCCAGGAAAATAACAATGCTAAAAACAACGCAAGCCAGATTTATCTTTTTACTCTGCCTCTTTCTTGCTGCCCTGAGCGGCATTACCGCGCTGGTGATCCACTTTTTTGTGACGCCGGAAATTAAACGCACCGAGACGCGGCTTATCCGTTATGAAGTCGACAACGTGGCGTTCAGCATCGTTGAGCAGATGAACCGCGTGCAGGCGCAGATGCGCAGCGTGACGCAGAGCGTCGCGGCGATGCAAAGCGATGACATCGACCGTCTGTTGCCAGCGCTGGTAGACCAGTACCAGGACGTTAACGTCTTCGGCGGGGGCATCTGGCCGCTGCCGGAAAAACGCGAGGCGGGGCGCAATAAATTCAGCACCTTCTTTGCGCGCAACGCCAGCAATCAGCTTGAAGTGAACACGTACTGGAACTCCGACGCGGCGCCGAATTACTACGAGCAGGTCTGGTATAAAGCGGGTCTGAACGCGCCCGCCAGCCGTTGCGCCTGGGCGAACGCGTATCAGGACGACGCGAGCCCGCAGCCGCGCACCAACTGCGCGATGGTCATTACCAAAGATGGCCAGCCGTGGGGCGTGGCGACGATCGACGTAACGCTCGGCTTCTTTAATCAACTGGCGAAACAGATGAACGACGCCATCTCCGGGCGCGTGCTGATTGTTGAGGCGGACGGCAAAATCGTCGGCGACGCCGATCAGGTCGGCAAAACCGCCAGCCTGAAAAAGCTTGCCGATCTGGGCGACGATCCGATGGCGCAGACGGTGCAGAAAGCGCTGACCAGCTTCCGCCCCGGCGAGAAAACCGAACAGGAGTATGAGCAGAACGGCGAGTCGCATACCGTGATGCTGCAATCCATTAAGGGCAGCCCGTGGATTATCGCGGTCGATCTGCCGACCGCGCTGTTAACCGCGCAAACCGATACCATTCTGGCCCGCCTGAGCATGGTGCAGATCCCGATGCTGCTGTTGCTTCTGGGCGTGCTGGTGCTGTTTATCCGCTCGCTGATGGGCAAACTCGCCGATCTTAACCGCAATATCAGCCGGCTCTCCGCAGGCGGCGCGGATCTGACGCAGCGCCTGGAGCCGACCAGCAGCCCGGAATTCAACGCCATTATCGACAGCTTTAACGGCGTGATCGACTACCTGCAAACCATGCTGCGCCAGGTGAGCGACAGCGCCCGCGCGCTGTCGTCGGCCTCGCAGCAGATCTCAAGCGGAAACCAGGATCTCTCAGCGCGTACCGAAGATCAGGCAAGCTCTATTGAGGAGACGGCGGCGTCGATGGAACAGCTCACCAGCACCGTGCGACAGAACGCCGATAACGCCGCGCACGCCAACGAGCTGGCGCATCAGGCGTCGCAGGTGGCGGAGCGGGGCGGCAACGTGGTGCGCGAAGTGGTCAGCACCATGAGCGCTATCCAGAGCTCGTCCGGCAAAGTGGTGGATATTATCGCGGTGATCGACAGCATTGCCTTCCAGACCAACATTCTGGCGCTGAACGCGGCGGTGGAAGCGGCGCGTGCGGGTGAGCAGGGCCGCGGCTTCGCGGTGGTCGCTTCGGAAGTGCGCAGCCTGGCGCAGCGTTCCGCGCAGTCGGCGCGCGAAATCAAACAGCTGATCGAAAATTCCGCCAGCAATATTGACGTGGGTACGAAACTGGTGAACGACGCGGGCGCGACGATGGATGAACTGCTGAGCGGCGTGCGCAACGTGACCACGCTGATGGGCGAAATCATGTCTTCCAGCCGTGAGCAGAGCGCGGGCATCTCGCAGGTGAACCTGGCGATTAATCAGCTCGACAGCGCGACGCAGCAGAACGCGGCGCTGGTGCAGGAGGTGTCGGCGGCGTCGCACTCGATGACCGAGCAGACGCAGCAGCTTGACCGCGTGGTGGCCGGTTTCCGCCTGTAAGTTATCACGCGCTCCTGAAAAGCCGGCGTCTGATGCGCCGGCTTTTTCTTTTCACTCGCCCTCGTTGTGCCCGCCGCTTGCAATTTCAGCCACGCCGACTTACGATATTGTTACGTTATAACATTAACAAAGAGCGAATGATGAAAGCTGATATCCATCCGCATTACCGTACCGTGGTGTTCCACGACACCAGCGCCAACGAATATTTCAAAGTCGGCTCGACCATTAAAACCGAGCGCGAAATTGAACTCGACGGCGAAACCTACCCCTATGTGACCATCGATGTGTCATCGGCGTCGCACCCGTATTACACCGGGCGCCAGAAGACCATTACCACCGAGGGCAGCGCCGCGCGTTTCCAGCAGCGCTTCGGGCGTTTCTTCAACGATAAAAAGGCGTAAATCATGCAGGTGCTGAATTCGTTACGCAGCGCGAAGGCGCGTCATCCTGACTGTCAGATAGTCAGACGCAAAGGACGGTTGTATGTGATTTGCAAAACGAATCCGCGGTTTAAAGCGGTGCAGGGAAGGAAGAAAAGAAAATAAGCATCGCCCTCGCAAGAGGGCGATTTTCCTATCAGTGCGCCCGGGAGGCCGTGGCGGTATTCACCGGCGCGCTGGCGGCACCCGCGTTTTTATCCAGCGAGTAGATATCGTAAAACGATAAGGCTTTCTTACGGGTCAGCATCTTCTCAAGCTGCGCTTTTTGTTCGGCGCTTACGCGCGGGGACGCCTGAATTTCTTCAATCAGACTCGCCGGCACGTCGCGGGTGTTATACCACTCGCCGTTATAGCACACGCGAAAATCCAGCACGTCGATATCTTCATAACGGTAGCGCGGGTTGACGTCGAAAAAGAAAAAACCGTTTAACAGCACAAACAGCACGACCAGCAGCCAGACCGAACCTGCCAGGGTTTCTGACTGGAGCATCACCGCGAGCGTCGCCAGCCAGCCCAGATACATGGCGATAAACAGGCCGGGGTGCTTACGGATAAAGGTGATGCTAAAACGCGGGCGGTTGTCGCGTTTCTCTTCTTTGTTGAGTCGGTCAATGGTGGCCGTCAGCAGTCGCTGGATTTCAGTCATGCAAAACCTTCAGAATCTGTATCGCGCGTGCGCGGGAATGAGCATTTTATGAGGCCGCCCTGTGCGAAAAAAGTAACAGACGGCCAACAAAAAACCATAACAGTTAACCGAAGCGGCACTTCAGAGACGGCGAATCACCCGCGCCGGATTGCCGGCGACCACGCAGTTGGCTTCCACGGAATGCGTCACCACGGCGCCTGAGCCGACCACTACGTTATCGCCAAGCGTAACGCCTGGGTTAATAATCGCCCGCCCGCCGATCCAGACGTTATCGCCAATGGTGACCGGTTTTGCGAACTCCAGCCCGCTGTTGCGCTCTGTCGGGTCGAGCGGGTGCGTGGCGGTATAGATATGCACGCCGGGCGCCAGCATACAGTTCGCGCCAATGTGCACCGGGCAGACGTCCAGAATAACGCAGTCGAAATTGGCGTAAAAATTCTCGCCCAGGTAAATGTTGTAACCGTAGTCGCAGCGGAAGGTTGGCTCAATGTACGCGTTTCCCGCTTCGCCCAGCAGCGACTTCAGTAGAGCCTGACGTTGCGCTTTCTCATCGGGCGCGCTGTGGTTGTATTCATGCAGGAGATGCCGCGCGCGCACGCGATCCTCGCGCAGTTCCGGGTCGTTCGGGCGGTACAGCTCGCCCGCAATCATTTTGCGTTTCTCTTCGCTCATGGCTGGTGTCGCTCAGTTTCAGTTAATGGAAAGCCTGATAGTAGTCACTAAATGCGCGACTGACCATTCACTGCATTTTAGGGGGAAGAGAAAGCCGGGGAGGAGCCATGCTAACGGAGGACATATCCGGTGTGGCACGCACAACGCGAATCGCTCGACACTAACATGGCGCCGACATTATCAAAAAGATAATCACATACAAAATAGCGGGAGATTAACGAACAAATTTCCACACAGACGTCGGGATTTTATCGTAAAGCTTATTCATGGTCAGTTCAGCCAGGCGATGATCTGCGGCTGAATAAAATACCGCCAGTTCATTGTCGGATAATTCATATTTATTTTTTTCAATAACGCGCTCAAGCGTGTCAATTGTCTGACAGCGTCTCAGTCGCATTAAATAATCGATTTTGGTTAATGGTTTGGTCGTCATAATACACCTAAGTGATTGTTCTATTTTTAAAAAGACAAGCTCACAGGGTTTTCTTTGCTGGCGTTAATGAAACACCGGAAAAGCCTGTTTCCGGACTTGCGCCATTTTTGCAAATCTTGCGCATTGATACCGTAATTGCTGAAAAGCATAAAGGTATCGTCCAGATATTCATCTAATTGTTCAATGAGAGCGGTATCATCTTCATGCTTAATTTTATAATTAAGACCGAAGCTGGCAATATGCTCAATCAAGTCGTTGAGTTGCAGGTTAACGGCGGATGTGGGGTCGTTAACCCAGCCATGCTGGTTTTCGCCTAGCGTGGCGAGGCAATCATGATACAGGCTTTCACACAGAAATTTAAGCTGCGCTATATCATGCCGTTTTGGTGAGTATTCGTCCATAACGTATCCCCTTTTTAGCGAAAATTTTTAGTCAACAACACCGCAGGGGCAGATACACAACCAGTGTCCGGAGGCGTGGCGCTCCATTTTTAATCTACTTTTACTATAAAACACCCTGAGGATTTTTTCCTGGCACGATTACGAAAAATTACATTTCCGCTGTTAATCGCACATCGGCGCAGACTCTTTTACGCGAATCAATAAAGGTAAGGTACGCAGACGCATTCAGAAAGAAAACTTAACCTTTAAGTCTTAGTTTTACCTTAGTTTAAAACTTTCATTTATTCGCGCCTGAAGAATATTCTGTAATAAAGTCTTTTTCTGCATCAGATTAATCCCAATAAAATATTTCTCGTGAAAAAAAGATGCGTGAAAGAGGGCGGTGGCGATTTTTTGCGCGAGGCGTTAAAAAGCGGCGGGCAGGGAAGGGGTAAAAAAAAGGCCGCGTAAGCGGCCTTTTTTATTAGTGATGCTCAACCGGATGGCTGTGCTCAACATCTTCATTCTTACGGCTGAAGCGGCGGCGGACCACCACGAAGAACACCGGAACGAAGAAGATAGCCAGGATGGTGGCGGTCACCATCCCGCCCATGACGCCGGTACCGACGGCGTTCTGCGCGCCGGAGCCTGCGCCAGAGCTAATCACCAGCGGCATAACGCCGAGGATAAACGCCAGCGAGGTCATCAGGATGGGACGCAGACGCATACGTACCGCTTCCAGCGTCGCTTCTATCAGGCCTTTACCTTCTTTCTCCATCAGATCCTTAGCGAATTCCACAATCAATATGGCGTTCTTCGCCGACAGGCCGATGGTAGTCAGCAGACCCACCTGGAAGTACACGTCGTTGTTAAGCCCGCGCAGCGAGGCCGCCAGCAGCGCGCCGATAACCCCGAGCGGAACCACCAGCATGACCGAGAACGGAATCGACCAGCTCTCATAGAGCGCCGCCAGACACAGGAACACCACGATAAGCGAAATGGCGTACAGCGCCGGGGCCTGGTTGCCGGACAGACGTTCCTGATAGGACATGCCCGTCCAGTCGTAGCCGATACCGGTCGGCAGCTTGCTGGCGATCTCTTCCATCATCGCCATCGCTTCACCGGTACTCTTACCTTGCACCGCCTGGCCCTGGATCTGCATGGATGGCAGACCGTTATAACGCTCCAGACGCGGCGAACCATATTCCCAGTGGGACGTCGAAAAGGCCGAGAACGGCACCATCTGCCCGTTTGCGCCACGCACATACCAGTTATTGATATCGCCCGGCAGCATACGGTACTGCGCCTGCGACATGACATACACCTTCTTCACGCGACCGCGGTCGATGAAGTCGTTGACGTAGCTGCCGCCCCAGGCAGAAGCGAGCGTGGTATTGATATCGCTGATGGATACACCCAGCGCCTGCGCTTTTTCCTGGTCGATATCGATTTTAAACTGCGGCGTATCTTCCAGACCGTTCGGACGTACCTGCGAGAGCAGATCCGGGTGTTTGGCCGCTTCGCCCAGCAGCTGGTTACGGGCCTGCGTCAGCTTATCGTGGCCCAGGTTGCCCTGGTCGATAAGCTCGAAGTCAAAGCCGGTCGCCGTACCGAGTTCCACAATCGCCGGCAGGTTAAAGGCGAAGACCATCGCATCTTTAATCTGCGAGAAACGTCCCATCGCGCGGCCGGTAATGGCCGGGACTTTGTTTTCCGCACCCGAACGCTCATCCCAGTTTTTCAGCGAGACGAACGCCAGACCGGTGTTCTGGCCGCGGCCGGAGAAGCCAAAGCCGTTAACGGTAAAGACGGAGTTAACGTTGTCTTTCTCCTGGGTGAGGTAGTAGTTGGTGACCTCATCCAGCACCTTCTGGGTACGCTCCTGCGTGGCGCCAGCCGGGAGCTGCGCCATCGTCAGGAAGACGCCCTGGTCCTCTTCCGGCAGGAACGAGCTCGGCAGACGAATAAACAGGAACGCCATCGCCACGACGATCAGCAGGTAGAGCAGCAGATAACGGCCGGTGCTGCGCAGAATGTTGCCTACGCTGTCGGTGTAATGGTGCGTGCTCTTGTCGAACATGCGGTTAAACCAGCCGAAGAAGCCTTTTTTGCCTTCGCCGTGATCGCCTTTCGCGACAGGTTTAAGCATGGTGGCGCAGAGCGCCGGCGTCAGGATCAACGCCACGATAACCGACAGCACCATCGCGGAAACGATAGTAATAGAGAACTGACGATAAATCGCACCGGTTGAACCGCCGAAGAACGCCATCGGGATAAATACCGCCGAGAGCACCAGCGCGATGCCGACCAGCGCGCCCTGGATCTGACCCATCGATTTGCGGGTCGCTTCTTTGGGCGGCAGGCCTTCTTCGACCATGACGCGCTCGACGTTCTCGACCACCACGATGGCGTCATCCACCAGCAGGCCGATGGCAAGCACCATCCCGAACATAGTGAGGGTGTTTATCGAGTAGCCGAAGGCCGCCAGTATCGCAAACGTACCAAGCAGGACGACCGGCACCGCGATGGTCGGGATAAGCGTCGCGCGGAAGTTCTGGAGGAACAGGTACATGACCAGGAACACCAGCACGATCGCTTCGACCAGCGTTTTCACCACTTCGAAAATGGAGATTTTAACGAACGGCGTGGTGTCATACGGGTAAACGACTTTCAGACCGCTCGGGAAGAACGGCTCAAGACCGGCAATGGTCTTACGCACCGCTTCAGCTGTATCCAGCGCGTTCGCGCCGGTCGCGAGTTTAATACCGAGACCCGCCGCCGGCTGGCCGTTGTAACGCGCGATAATGTCATAGTTCTCGCCGCCAAGCTCAACCTTCGCCACGTCTCGCAGCAGCACGCGCGAACCATCCTGATTCACTTTCAGCAGGATTTTGCTGAACTCCTCGGCGGAGGTCAGACGGGTCTGCGCGATAATCGAGGCGTTCAGCTGCTGGCCTTTCACCGGCGGCGTACCGCCAAGCTGACCGGCCGCCACCTGGGCGTTCTGCGCTTTAATGGCGCTGATCACATCCACCGGCGTTAACTGGAAGTTGTTCAGTTTGTTCGGGTCGAGCCAGATACGCATCGCGTACTGGGAGCCGAAGAGCTGCACGTCGCCCACGCCCGTGGTACGGCTGATCGGATCTTTAATGTTCGCGCCCGCGTAGTCGGCGATATCTTCCTGCTTCATCGAGCCATCGGTGTTGATAAGGCCTAACACCATCAGGAACGAGCTGGAGGATTTCTCGACGCTCACGCCCTGTTGCTGCACTTCCTGCGGCAGGAGCGGCATGGCGAGCTGCAGCTTGTTCTGCACCTGCACCTGCGCGATATCCGCGTCAGTGCCGGATTCGAACGTCAGCGTGATCTGCACGGTACCCGAGGAGTCGCTGGTGGAGGACATGTACATCAGGCCATCGATACCGTTCATGTTCTGTTCGATAACCTGCGTCACGGTGTCCTGCACCGTTTTCGCATCCGCGCCCGGGTAGGTCGCGTTAATCGTCACCGCTGGCGGCGCAATCGACGGATATTGCGCCACGGGCAGTTTCATAATGGACAAGCCACCTGCCAGCATGATGATGATGGCGATCACCCACGCGAAGATGGGGCGATCGATAAAAAACTTAGCCATGTTTTAACGGCTCCTGTTAACTCAAGACTGCGGTTGCTGTGACTGCGTCTGACCAGCGGCGCCGGATTGCTTCTGTTGCTGCTGGTTGTCAGTCACTTCCTGCGCTTTGACCTGCGCGCCCGGGCGAACCTTCTGCAACCCGGAGATAATCACGCGATCGCCGGCCTTCACGCCGTCCGTCACGACCCACTTATCGCCCATCGCCTGGCCGACCTGCACCGGACGCACTTCCACTTTGTCGCCTTCGCCTACGACCATCACGGTCGCATCGCCGCGCGGAGTACGGGCCACGCCCTGCTGCGGCACCAGAATCGCGTTCGGGTTAACCCCTTCTTCGAGACGGGCGCGGACAAACATGCCCGGCAGCAGCGTGTGGTCAGGGTTCGGGAAAATCGCGCGCAGCGTGATGGAGCCGGTGGTCTGATCCACGGTCACATCGGAGAACTCCAGCGTGCCGTCCTGCGGGTATTTCAGGCCGTCGGCGGTCGAGAGCGTAACTTTCGCTTTTCCGTTCTCCTGCTTCAGTTGGCCGTTCGCCAGCTCCTGCTTAAGACGCAGGAAATCGTTGCTGGACTGGGTGACGTCAACATAGATAGGGTCAAGCTGCTGCACGGTGGCGAGCGCCGTGGTCTGGCCGTTCTGCACCAGCGCGCCTTCGGTCACGTTGGATTTGCCGATACGACCGCTGATAGGCGAGGTCACTTTGGTGTACGCGAGGTTAATACGCGCGGTTTCTACCGCGGCTTTCGCTGCCACCACGGCGGCGTTAGCCTGCTGGGCTTCCGCCTGCGCATTGTCATAGTCCTGCTGGCTGATGTACTGCGTGCCGAGCAGTTTCTGATAACGCTTGAGCGTCACCTGCGCGATATTCGCGCTGGCCTGCGCTTTGGCCAGATCGCCTTTCGCACTTTCGTAAGAGGCCTGATATGGCGCCGGGTCGATTTGATAAAGCGACACGCCAGCCTTGATTTCACTGCCTTCTTCGAAATTACGTTTGAGAATAATGCCGCTGACCTGAGGACGAACTTCCGCCACACGGTAAGCGAGGGTGCGGCCCGGAAGTTCAGTTGTGATTTGCAGAGGTTCGCTTTTCAGCGTCACCACACCCACTTCGGGCGCCTGGGGCGCTTGTTGCTGAGCCTGTTCACCGTCACATCCTGTAAGCGCAAAGCTGCCTGAGAGCATCAGAACGACCGCCAGAGGCGTGAACCCTCTGTTTTTGTTCATATCTAAACCTCGAGTGTTCGATTCCAAAAAATGACCAATGGATCAAAAGTCCGCAAACCCATTGCTGCGTTTATAGTGTCGTCATGCTATGGTACATACATACAAAAATGTATGTAAGTCTGACTCCTGTAAATTCACCGACCTATGGCACGAAAAACCAAACAGCAAGCCCTGGAGACGCGTCAACACATTCTGAATGTGGCGATTCGCTTGTTCTCGCAACAGGGTGTGTCAGCCACGTCGCTGGCGGACATTGCCCAGGCGGCGGGCGTAACGCGAGGCGCCATTTACTGGCATTTCAGGAACAAGTCGGATTTGTTTAGCGAAATCTGGGAATCATCAGAGGCCAGCATTGGCGATCTTGAAAATGAGTATCGGGCAAAATTCCCAGACGATCCACTCTCTGTTTTACGGGAGATTCTCGTTTATATACTTGAAGCTACGGTGACAGAAGAGCGTCGTCGCCTGATGATGGAAATAATTTATCACAAATGTGAGTTTGTTGGAGAAATGGCTGTCGTCCAGCAGGCGCACCGCAGTCTGTGCTTCCAGAGTTACGACCGCATCGAACAGGCGCTAACGCAGTGTATCCAGACCGGCATGCTGCCGGAAAACCTGCAAACCCGTCGCGCCGCTATCCTGATGCGCAGCTATATCTCCGGGCTGGTGGAAAACTGGCTTTTCGCTCCTCAGACGTTTGATCTTAAAAAGGAAGCGCGCGAACTGGTGGCGATTTTACTGGAGATGTACCAGTTCTGCCCAAGCCTGCGCCGCGCCCCTGACGCCGCGCCCGCCGCTGACCCGCACTGAAATTATCTTAAAGCCCCGCGGGCTGCTATTCCATGCGCGAGAGGCGTGCTATTCTCAGCGCCGTTCCAGTATCCCCGCAGGCATTCCGCGTGCGGTCCGGCCATGACGTCACTCAAATGATTATGCAGCACACAACCCTTTCGCGGCGCCTGGCGTCCGCTGTTTTTTTTGCCGTTTTGCTGGTGTTCGGCGCGCTTTCGCCTGTCGCGGCGCAGGCGGGGTCGGCAAGCGGCGAACTTCCGTCGCGCGCTGACGTGCAGTCGCAGCTCGACGCGCTCGGCAAACAAAAAAACCACTCCGCGCAGGACAAACTGACGACTGAAGATTTGTCGGCGACGCTTGAGACGCTGGATAAAATCGAGCGTATCAAACAAGAGACCGTGCAGCTGCGCCAGCAGGTCTTGCAGGCGCCGGAGAAAATGCGCCAGGCGACAGACAACCTCAGCGCTCTGCAAAATCAGGACAGCGACGAGGTGGTGCGCCAGACGCTGAAAAACCTGTCGCTGCGCCAGCTGGAGTCGCGCGTGACGTCTGTGCTGGATGACCTGCAAACGGCGCAGAACGATCTCGCGACGTTTAACAGCCAGCTGGTGTCGCTACAGACCCAGCCGGAGCGCGTCCAGAACGCGATGTACAACGCCTCGCAGCAGCTTCAGCAGATCCGCAACCGCCTGAACGGCACAGCCCCTGGCGAAGAGGCGCTGCGCCCGTCTCAGCAGACGCTCCTGCTCGCGCAGCAGGCGCTGCTGAACGCCCAGATAGAACAGCAGCGTAAAAGCCTTGAAGGCAACACGGTATTGCAGGACGCGCTCCAGAAACAGCGCGACTACACCACCGCGCATATCAACCGTCTTGAGCATCAGTTACAGCTGTTGCAGGAAGCGGTGAACAGCAAGCGCCTGACGCTCACCGAGAAAACCGCGCAGGAGGCGATTGCGCCGGAAGACGCCTCCAGTATTCAGAACAACCCGCTGGTGCGCCAGGAGCTGGAGGTGAACCATCAGCTCAGCCAGCGCCTGATCGACGCGACCCAGAGCGGCAACACGCTGGTGCAGCAGAACATCCGGGTGAAGAACTGGCTCGACCGCGCGCTGCAATCCGAGCGCAACCTGAAAGAGCAGATCTCCGTGCTGAAAGGCAGCCTGCTGCTGTCGCGCATTCTGTATCAGCAACAACAGACGCTGCCGTCCGCCGATGAGCTGGAAGATATGACCAACCGCATCGCGGATCTGCGTCTTGAACAGTTCGAGGTGAATCAGCAGCGCGACGCGCTGTTCCAGAACGACGCGTTCGTCGCGAAGCTGGAAGAGGGGCACAAGAGCGAAATCAACGACGACGTGCACGACGCGCTGTTGCAGGTGGTCGATATGCGCCGCGAGCTGCTCGATCAGCTCAACAAACAGCTTGGCAATCAGCTGATGATGGCGATTAACCTGCAAATCAACCAGCAGCAGTTGATGAGCGTCAGCACCAATCTTCAGGAGATGCTGACCCAGCAAATCTTCTGGGTGAACAGCAACAAGCCGATGGACTGGGAGTGGGTAAAAGCGTTCCCGCAGGCGCTGCACGATCAATTAAAGGCGATGAAAATCACCCTTAACTGGGAGAAAGCCTGGCCTGCGATGCTGAAAGCGCTGCTGGCGGGGCTGCCGCTGCTGTTAATCGCCGGGCTTATTCGCTGGCGTTTCGGCTGGATGCGTCAGTACCTCAATAAGCTGGCGGGCGAAGTCGGCCAGCTGCGCAACGACAGCCAGTTGCATACGCCAAAAGCGATACTTATCAACCTCGTCCGCGCACTGCCGGTCTGCCTGATTATTCTGGCGGTCGGGCTTATCCTTTATGTAATGCAGCTAAACATCAGCGATCTGCTCTGGGCGTTCAGTAAAGAGCTGGCGGTGTTCTGGCTGGTCTTCGGCCTCTGCTGGCGCGTGCTGGAAAAAGACGGCATGGCGGTAAGCCACTTCAATATGCCCGCCACGCTGACCAGCCACTGGCGCCGTCAGATTGTGCGGATAAGCCTGGCGCTGCTTCCGCTGCTGTTCTGGTCGGTGCTGGCGGAGCTGTCGCCGCTGCACCTGATGGACGACGTGTTTGGCCAGAGCATGATTTTCCTGAACCTGCTGTTAATCAGCGCGCTGGTATGGCCGATGTGCCGCGACAGCTGGCGCGATAAAGAGTCACACACCATGCGGCTGGTGACGGTGACCGTGCTCTCTATCGTGCCGGTGGCGCTGCTGGTGCTGACGGCAACGGGCTATTTCTATACCACGCTGCGCCTCGCCGGGCGCTGGATCGATACCGTTTATCTGGTCATTGTCTGGAACCTGCTCTACCAGACCGTGCTGCGCGGCCTCAGCGTCGCGGCACGGCGGATTGCGTATCGTCGCGCGGTGGCGCGTCGCCAGAATATGGTGAAAGAGGGCGCAGAAGGGGCTGAGCCGGTAGAGGAAACCTCGCTGGCGCTCGATCAGGTGAACCAGCAGACATTGCGTATCACCATGCTGGTGATGTTCGCGCTGTTTGGCGTGGTGTTCTGGGCTATCTGGTCCGATTTAATCACCGTCTTCGCCTATCTCGACAGCATTGTGCTGTGGCACTACAACGGCACCGAAGCCGGAGCGGCGGTCACAAAAAGCGTGACGCTCGGCAGCATTCTGTTCGCGGTGGTGGCGTTTATGGTCGCCTGGGCGCTGATTCGCAACCTGCCAGGCCTGCTGGAAGTGCTGGTGCTTTCGCGCCTGAAAATGCGCCAGGGGGCGTCTTACGCGATTACCACTATCCTGAACTATGTGATTATCGCGGCGGGCGCCATGACGGTGTTCGGCTCGCTCGGCGTGTCGTGGGATAAACTCCAGTGGCTGGCGGCGGCGCTGTCGGTGGGTCTCGGGTTCGGCCTCCAGGAGATCTTCGGTAACTTCGTCTCCGGTCTGATAATCCTGTTCGAACGCCCGGTGCGTATCGGCGATACCGTCACCATCGGCACGTTCTCGGGCACGGTCAGCAAGATCCGCATTCGCGCCACGACCATCACCGATTTTGACCGTAAAGAAGTGATCATCCCGAACAAAGCGTTTGTGACGGAGCGTCTGATCAACTGGTCGCTCACCGACACCATCACCCGCGTGGTGATCCGCCTCGGCGTGGCGTATGGATCGGATCTCGATAAAGTGCGCGAGATCTTACTGAAAGCGGCGATGGAGCACCCGAAAGTGATGCACGATCCTGAACCGGCGGTGTTCTTTACCACTTTCGGCCCAAGCTCGCTGGATCACGAACTGCGCCTCTATGTGCGTGAACTGCGCGATCGCAGCTATACCGTGGATGAGCTGAACCGCACCATCGACAGACTGTGCCGCGAAAGCGACATCAATATCGCCTTTAACCAGCTGGAAGTGCATCTGCATAACAACAACGGCGAGACGCACACCGAAGTGAAGCGCGATTTACGCAATGATAACGACGGCGAAGCGAACGCCGCCAAAGCCTGACGCCGGTAATCGCCCTTTTTCCCGCACGGGGGAGGGGCGATTACTTTTCGGTTTCGCTAAGCTTGCGAAGATAGTCGTTACGCACAATCTCCAGCGCCGCCAGCACCGTTTGCGGCGGGATCTCATGATTCTCCAGCAACATAATCAAATCGACCGCGAGCTTGACCTCGTCAGGGGCTTGTTCCAGCGACATGGTTTCTCTCCTCCGTAATTTATTCAGCGCGTGATGCGTTCAAGCGCGCGCTCGGTGCGGGCGATAGCCGCGCGGCAGCGCGCCAGACGCTCGTCAAACGCGGTGATTTCACGCGCCAGTTGCGGATCATGACGTTCAGCGTAGCGTTGCTCGCGTTCGTTTTTCATCGCCAGCAGGCGCCGTTCATACTCCTGATACTCCGCAAGCCTTGCATGTAGCCGCCCGCCCGGCAAATGCGCGTTCTCATGACGACGCAGCGTGGCCGTCGCCGCCTCGCGCTGTAATGCCTCGATTTGTGCCGCGAGCCGCTCCGCAAGCCACGCCACGCGCGCCGCATCGCCCTGAGTGACCGCCGCCTCAAGGTGCGAGAGGCTCTCTTCGGCTTCCGCCAGATAGTCGCCGAGCCGCGCGCCGCCGCACGAAAACAACTGTCTGTCGAAGCGCGGCGAAAAGTGGCGCTGCGAGGCGAGCGGCCCGATAAGCGTATGCAGCGTGGCGACACGGGTCTTCAGCGATTGTAATAATAGGGGGGTTCTCATTTTACTCCGGGCGTCTGGTCATGCGCGCTGTGCTACAGTAACTCACCTGCTTTCGCGAGTACGATTATGCAAAGGACTATATTACTCATCCTGGGGTGGCTGGCGGTAGTGCTGGCGACGCTGGGCGTGGTGCTGCCGCTGCTGCCGACAACGCCGTTTTTGCTGCTGGCCGCCTGGTGTTTTGCGCGCTCATCGCCGCGTTTTCATCACTGGCTGCTCTATCGCTCGTGGTTTGGCGGTTATCTGCGCCACTGGCAGCAGCACCGCGCGATGCCGCCCGGCGCGAAGCCGCGCGCGATTCTTTTTATTCTCGCCACGTTCGCTATCTCGCTGTGGCTGGTCAAGATTTTTTGGGTGCGTATTCTGCTGCTGGTCATCCTTTCCGGGCTGCTGATTTTCATGTGGCGCATCCCGGTGATTGATGAAAAACAACAAAACGGGTAAAGCGTACCCGTGATAGTTGCATTTACCGCGCGCAGCCAGTAAATTCGAGCGTTTTCGAGTACAGGGGCCGTTGATTAAAGGGTGAACAAATTCGCCTTTCAGTCGTGTCCGGCAACCTGTGAGTAATACCGTTTTTATCAGGCATACATCCATGACCGCAACTGCGCAGCAGCTTGAATATCTTAAAAATAGCATCAAAAGCATTCAGGATTACCCGAAGCCGGGCATTCTCTTTCGTGACGTCACCAGCCTGCTGGAAGACCCCAAAGCCTATGCGCTGAGCATCGAACTGTTAGTGGAGCGCTATAAAAACGCGGGCATCACGAAGGTGGTGGGCACCGAAGCGCGTGGTTTCCTGTTCGGCGCGCCGGTCGCGCTGGCGCTGGGCGTGGGTTTTGTCCCGGTGCGTAAACCGCGTAAGCTGCCGCGTGAAACGATCGCAGAAAGCTATGAGCTGGAGTACGGCACCGATCAGCTGGAGATCCACGTTGATGCGATCAAGCCTGGCGATAAAGTGCTGGTGGTCGACGATCTGCTGGCGACCGGCGGCACCATTGAAGCCACCGTGAAGCTTATCCGTCGTCTGGGCGGCGACGTAACCGACGCGGCGTTTATCATTAATCTGTTCGACATCGGCGGCGAAGAACGCCTCAACAAGCAGGGCATCACCTGCTACAGCCTCGTGCCGTTCCCGGGCCACTGATCTTCCTTCCCGGCAGCCTCGCCCATCGGGTGGGGCTGTGTTAGCATTACCCCTTCAGAATCCACCACTCAAGCGTTTCAGAGCCTGCCCATGAGTTATCAGGTCTTAGCCCGAAAATGGCGCCCACAAACCTTTGCTGACGTCGTCGGCCAGGAGCATGTGCTCACCGCCCTGGCGAACGGTTTATCGCTGGGCCGAATTCACCACGCCTATCTGTTTTCCGGTACGCGCGGCGTCGGCAAGACTTCTATCGCCCGTCTTCTGGCGAAGGGGCTGAACTGTGAAACCGGCATCACCGCCACCCCGTGCGGCGTGTGCGACAACTGCCGTGAAATCGAGCAGGGGCGTTTTGTCGATCTGATTGAAATCGACGCCGCTTCGCGCACCAAAGTGGAAGATACCCGCGACCTGCTGGATAACGTCCAGTACGCGCCGGCCCGCGGCCGCTTTAAAGTTTACCTTATCGATGAAGTCCACATGCTCTCGCGCCACAGCTTCAACGCGCTGTTGAAAACGCTGGAAGAGCCGCCCGCGCATGTGAAGTTCCTGCTCGCGACCACCGATCCGCAAAAGCTGCCGGTGACTATTCTCTCCCGCTGCCTGCAATTCCATCTGCGCGCGCTGGACCCGGATCAAATCCGCCAGCAGCTTGAGCATGTGCTGACGCAGGAAGGCATCGCGCATGAGCCGCGCGCGCTGCAACTGCTGGCCCGCGCCGCCGATGGCAGCCTGCGTGACGCGCTAAGCCTGACCGATCAGGCCATCGCCAGCGGCGACGGACAGGTGACCGCCCAGGCGGTGGGCGCGATGCTCGGCACGCTGGATGACGACCAGGCGTTAAGCCTCATTGAGGCGCTGGTCGCCGCCGACGGCGAGCGCGTCATGCAGCAGATTAACGACGCCGCCGCGCGCGGCGTCGAATGGGAGGCGCTGCTGGTCGAGATGCTCGGCCTGCTGCACCGCGTCGCGATGGTGCAGCTGTCGCCTTCCGCGCTCGGCGCGGATATGGCCCCGCTGGAGCCGCGCCTGCGCGAACTGGCGCGCGTCGTGCCGCCGGGCGACATTCAGCTCTATTACCAGACGCTGCTTATCGGGCGCAAAGAGCTGCCGTGGGCGCCGGAGCGTCGGATGGGCGTGGAAATGACGATGCTGCGCGCGCTGGCGTTCCACCCGCGCGCGCCGCTGCCGGAGCCCGAGCACGACGTACAACCTGCCGCGGTGCTGCCGGTGGTGCACGCGCCTGAAGCGCCGGCAATGCCTGCGTCAACGCCGTCATATCAGGCGCCGTCGGCGCCCGCTTCGCCAGCCGTTTCTCAACCGCAGCCGGGCGCGCAGACGCCGCTGCCCGACACGACCAGCCAGCTTCTACAGGCGCGCAGTCAGTTGCAGCGCGCGCAGGGAGCGGCCAAAACAAAAAAGAATGAACCGGCAGCGCCAGCCACAGCGCGGCCGGTGAATAACAGCGCGCTGGAGCGGCTGGCGTCCGTGACCGAGCGCGTGCAGTCCCGGCCCGCGGCGGTAAAAGACGAAGCCCCGGCCAAAAAAGAGGCGTATCGCTGGAAAGCGAAAAATATCGTGCCGCAGGCTCAGCAGGCTCCCGTCGCCACGCCGCGAGCGCTGAAAAAAGCGCTGGAGCATGAGAAAACGCCGGAGCTTGCCGCGAAACTCGCCGAAGAGGCGATTACGCGCGACGAATGGGCCGCCGAGGTCAGCCGTTTACAGGTGCCGAAGCTGGTGGAGCAGGTCGCGCTGAACGCGTGGAAAGAGCAGGACGGGCAACATATTCGCCTGCACCTGCGCCCGTCGCAGCGCCACCTTAACTCGGCGTCGGCGCAGAAAACGCTGGCCGACGCGCTGGGCGTTTTGTACGGCGCGCCGGTTGAACTGACTATCATTGAAGATGATAATCTGGCGCACCGGACGCCGCTGGAATGGCGGCAGGCGATCTACGAAGAGAAACTCGCCCAGGCGAGAGAAGCGATTATCGCGGATACCAATATCCAGACGCTGCGTCGTTTCTTCGATGCGGATCTGGATGAAGAGAGTATTCGCCCCCTTTGACAGGCGGTATCGCTGCCTGTTGTAACCCATGGCCTCGCTGTCGGCACTGCCGTCAGCGACCTGAAGCAAAAGAGAGAAGCTTATGTTTGGTGGTAAAGGCGGTCTGGGCAACCTGATGAAACAGGCCCAGCAGATGCAGGAAAAAATGCAGAAGATGCAGGAAGAAATCGCCCAGCTGGAAGTGACGGGCGAATCTGGCGCTGGCCTCGTTAAAGTGACCATCAACGGCGCGCACAACTGCCGTCGCGTGGAAATCGATCCGAGCCTGCTCGAAGACGATAAAGAGATGCTGGAAGATCTGGTCGCCGCCGCGTTCAACGACGCCGCGCGCCGCATCGAAGAGACGCAGAAAGAAAAAATGGCCTCTGTGTCTTCCGGTATGCAGCTGCCGCCAGGCTTCAAAATGCCGTTCTGATGCACCCCGGACGGCAGGCCCCGCCTGTCGTCCCGCTTTTCGTTTTGCTCCCCATCGCGATGACTCTCCCACCCGCCATCATCTCTGAACTATCCTGTAACTAAGCAGGTTTAGGGTGCGCGCATAAAGGCGCAAATGGTAATCTACACGCTTTGTTCGTTGTTAAGGAATTTCATTCATGCAGACCAGTCCTCTGCTGACTCAACTGATGGAAGCGCTGCGCTGCCTGCCGGGCGTGGGCCCGAAATCGGCGCAGCGCATGGCGTTTACGCTGCTGCAACGCGATCGCAGCGGCGGGATGCGGCTTGCTCAGGCGCTGACCCGCGCCATGTCGGAGATTGGCCACTGCGCCGACTGCCGCACCTTCACCGAGCAGGAAAAATGTAATATCTGCACCAATCCGCGCCGTCAGGAAAACGGACAGATTTGCGTGGTGGAAAGCCCGGCGGATATCCACGCCATCGAGCAGACCGGCCAGTTCTCCGGCCGTTATTTCGTGCTGATGGGGCATCTTTCGCCGCTCGACGGTATCGGCCCGGACGATATCGGCCTTGACCGCCTGGAGCAGCGCCTGGCCGCGGAGCCGTTAAAAGAGATTATTCTCGCCACCAACCCCACGGTGGAAGGTGAGGCGACCGCCAATTACATCGCCGAGCTCTGCGGCCAGTATGGCGTTGACGCAAGCCGCATCGCGCACGGCGTGCCGGTGGGCGGCGAGCTGGAGATGGTCGACGGCACGACGCTGTCGCACTCGCTGGCCGGACGCCATAAGATGACGTTTTAAGCGTTACAGCCTGATATTCCTGAAAGCCGCATTGCGCGGCTTTTAACCAGTCAGCGTTCGCCGTTTTGCCCGCCGCTTGAAAAATTTCCCCGCTATCCCCATCTCTCCCTCAACCGTTTTTGTTCACTGTGGCCTGTTTTGTTGAGGTATCACCATTATGAAAGGACAAGAGACCCGTGGTTTTCAGTCAGAGGTAAAACAGCTTCTGCACCTGATGATCCATTCTCTCTATTCAAATAAAGAGATTTTCCTGCGTGAGCTTATCTCCAACGCCTCGGATGCGGCGGACAAACTGCGCTTCCGCGCGCTCTCCAGTCCCGATCTCTATGAAGGCGACGGCGATCTGCGCGTGCGCGTGTCGTTTGATAAAGACAAACGCACCCTGACCATCGCCGATAACGGCATCGGGATGACCCGCGACGAAGTCATCAACCATCTCGGCACCATCGCGAAATCGGGCACCAAAGCGTTTCTCGAATCGATGGGCTCCGATCAGGCGAAAGACAGCCAGCTTATCGGCCAGTTCGGCGTGGGCTTCTATTCGGCGTTTATCGTCGCCGATAAGGTGACCGTGCGCACCCGCGCGGCAGGCGTCAGCGCCGATGAAGCGGTGTTCTGGGAATCGGAAGGCGAAGGCGAATATACCGTTGCGGATATCAGCAAAGCCGATCGCGGCACTGAAATTACCCTGCACCTGCGCGAAGGCGAAGATGAGTTCTTAAACGACTGGCGCGTGCGCTCGATCATCAGCAAATACTCCGACCATATCGCGCTGCCGGTAGAGATTGAAACCCGCGAGGAGAAAGACGGCGAAACCGTTGTCTCCTGGGAGAAAATCAACAAGGCGCAGGCGCTGTGGACCCGCAGCAAAGGCGAGGTCAGCGACGACGAATATAAAGAGTTTTACAAGCACATCGCGCACGACTTCACCGATCCGCTGACCTGGAGCCACAACCGCGTGGAAGGGAAGCAGGAGTACACCAGCCTGCTGTACATTCCGTCCCAGGCGCCGTGGGATATGTGGAATCGCGATCATAAACACGGGCTGAAACTCTACGTGCAGCGCGTGTTTATCATGGACGACGCCGAGCAGTTCATGCCGAACTACCTGCGCTTTGTGCGTGGCCTGATTGACTCCAACGATCTGCCGCTCAACGTATCGCGCGAAATTCTTCAGGACAGCACCATCACCCGCAACCTGCGCAGCGCGCTGACCAAACGCGTGTTGCAGATGCTGGATAAGCTGGCTAAAGACGACGCCGAAAAATACCAGACCTTCTGGAAACAGTTCGGCCTGGTGCTGAAAGAAGGCCCGGCGGAGGACAGCGCCAACCAGGAAGCGATCGCGAAACTGCTGCGTTTCGCCTCCACCCATACCGATTCCGCCGCGCAGACCGTGTCGCTTGCAGATTATGTCTCCCGCATGAAAGAAGGGCAGGAGAAGATCTACTACATTACCGCCGACAGCTACGCGGCCGCGAAGAGCAGCCCGCATCTGGAGCTGCTGCGTAAGAAAGGCATCGAAGTGCTGCTGCTTTCCGATCGCATCGACGAGTGGATGATGAGCTATCTCACCGAGTTCGACGGCAAAGCGTTCCAGTCTGTGGCGAAAGCTGACGAATCGCTGGAGAAACTGGCGGATGAAGTCGACGAAAGCGCCAAAGAAGCGGAAAAAGCGCTGGAGCCGTTTGTTGAGCGTGTGAAAACCCTGCTGGGCGATCGCGTGAAAGAGGTGCGCCTGACGCACCGTCTGACCGATACGCCGGCGATTGTCACCACCGACAACGACGAGATGAGCACGCAGATGGCGAAACTCTTCGCCGCGGCGGGCCAGGCGGTGCCGGAAGTGAAATACATTTTTGAGCTGAACCCGGATCATCAGCTGGTGAAACGCACCGCCGATACCCAGGACGAGGCGCAGTTTAAAGAGTGGGTTGAGCTGCTGCTCGATCAGGCGCTGTTCGCCGAGCGCGGTACGCTGGAAGATCCTAACCAGTTTATCCGCCGTATGAACCAGCTGCTGGTCTCCTGATCGCGCGTTAGGGGCGATTTGTTAAGGCGGGTGCGCTTCGCTTACCCACCCTACAATGAGGGCGTTGTATTAACGTAGGGCGGGTAAGCGAAGCGCACCCGCCGCCGTAAAACGTCTCCTCATCCCATCATCAACAAAAAGGCGGACACGCTTACGTGCCCGCCTTTTTTACGCCGCATACGCCATTTTCTGCGCTCCACGCCCCGGTGAAACCATTCACCATCCGCCGCGTTTGTTGTCGGCATAGCGCCTTTAATGGTATGGTTTTCGCTTCAATCACGTCGTGAAAATGCAAACGTATGGAGAATTACGCAATGCGTATTATTCTGCTCGGCGCTCCGGGCGCAGGAAAGGGGACTCAGGCACAATTCATCATGGAGAAATACGGCATTCCGCAAATCTCCACCGGTGATATGCTTCGCGCCGCAGTGAAATCTGGCTCTGAGCTGGGTAAACAGGCTAAAGACATCATGGACGCCGGCAAGCTGGTTACCGACGAGCTGGTGATTGCGCTGGTCAAAGAGCGTATCGCCCAGGAAGATTGCCGCAACGGTTTCCTGCTGGACGGTTTCCCGCGCACCATTCCTCAGGCGGACGCTATGAAGGAAGCGGGCATCAACGTTGACTACGTGCTGGAATTCGACGTACCGGATGAGCTGATTGTCGATCGTATCGTTGGCCGTCGCGTTCACGCGGCTTCCGGTCGCGTTTACCACATCAAATTCAATCCGCCGAAAGTGGAAGGCAAAGACGACGTGACCGGCGAAGAGCTGACCACCCGTAAAGACGATCAGGAAGAAACCGTTCGTAAGCGTCTGGTGGAATACCATGAGATGACCGAGCCGCTGATCGGCTACTACCGCAAAGAAGCGGAAGCGGGCAACACCCGTTACGCCAAAGTCGACGGCACCAAAGCCGTTGGCGACGTTCGCGCCGAACTGGAAAAAATCCTCGGCTAAGCCGACGCGGCATGACCAACGCCGGGCTCTGCCCGGCGTTTTGCTATCTGCGCCTCACATCCTTGCCGCCTGCGCCTTAAATTTTCCTGCCTGACGGCGTATAACGTCTGCGGATCAACACACAGGGAAAACCGCATGTTCAGACAGACTCCGCTCCTGGATGAGTCCACCGCCCGGCTGATTGTCCGGCGCGCCATGAGCATTATCGATTACCCGGTTAACGTCATGGACAGCCACGGCGTCATCATCGCCTCCGGCGATCCGCAGCGCCTGATGGAGCGTCACGAAGGGGCGCTGCTGGCGCTCGCCGAGAGCCGCGTCGTGGAAATAGACGCCGCCACCGCGCGCCATCTGAAGGGCGTGCGTCCGGGCATCAATCTGCCGTTCTGTTTTCGCCAGCGCCAGATTGGCGTTATTGGCATTTCCGGCGAGCCGTCGCAGGTGCGCGCCTGCGGCGAACTGGTGAAAATGGCGGCCGAGCTGATGGTCGAGCAGGCGGCGCTTCTTGAACAGAATCAGTGGGAGAAACGCTATCGCGAAGAGCTCACGCTACAGCTGCTCGCGGGCGGCGGCGACTTGGAGGCGCGCGAATCGATGGCCGCCTGGCTTGGCGTCGCGCTCTCCGTGCCGCGCATCGCCTGGATAATCGAACTGCGCGACGGCAACCCGCAACAGATGCGCGAGTTGCTGGCGGAGCTTGAGCGCGAGGCGCGTGACGCCCTGTTCGCCATGACCGGTTTTAGCGAAATGGTCATGCTGCGCCCGGCGAGCATGGAGAACGGCCAGTGGAGCCCGCAGCAGGAACGCCAGCAGGCGCAGCATCTGCACGCGCTCTGGCAGGGACGTTTTAACGTGCGGCTGATTCTTGGGGGCTTTTATCCCGGCGACGCGGGGCCGTCCCGTTCGCTGCGCGCGGCGCGCGCCACGCAGTCGATGGCGCGCCGTCTTAAGCTTCGCCACAAAACTCTCGTTTATGATGAAAACCCGCTGGCGGCGTTGCTGTGCGATCCCGGCGACGACTGGCGCGCCGAAGAGCTGGGCGCGCCCTGGCGCAGGCTGGCGGAGCACGATGATAAAGGCGTGCTGCGCCAGACGCTGCGCCACTATTTTTCCCGAAACTGTGAGCAGGCGCAGACCGCCAGCGCGCTGCATATCCACGTCAACACCCTGCGCTACCGGCTACAGCGTATCGAGGCCATCACCGGCCTTAAAATCAACCAGTTATCTGACTGCCTCCAGCTTTACGTCGGGATGCTGACGCAGCCATAATTTGTAGAAACCCACAAAGGCAGGCGGGCGGCGGCGCGCTTTCTTTGTGGGTTTCGCTCACGAATTCCCCGCGGCGCGACGCTATGTTGTCCTGACCCTTACCTCAAAGAGAAAACAATAATGACAATGGTATCCACTCCCGGCGCGCTGACGGCGTTGGTCGTCGCGATTGTGTTAATTCTGCGTAAAGTGCCGCCCGCTTACGGCATGCTGGCGGGGGCGCTGGCGGGCGGCCTGGTGGGCGGCGCGGATCTCGTCCACACGGTCAGCCTGATGATTGAAGGCGCGCAGGGCATCACCAACGCGGTGATGCGCATTCTGGCGGCGGGCGTGCTGGCCGGTGTGCTGATTGAATCCGGCGCGGCGCACACCATCGCGGAGACCATCGTGCGCAAGGTGGGCGAGAAGCGCAGCCTGTTGGCGCTCGCTATTGCGACGCTTATCCTGACGGCGGTCGGCGTGTTTATTGATGTGGCGGTGATCACCGTCGCGCCAATCGCGCTCTCTATCGCCCAGCGGGCGGGCATTTCGCGTATCGCGATTCTGCTTGCCATGATTGGCGGCGGCAAAGCGGGTAACGTGATGTCGCCAAACCCGAATACCATCGCCGCGGCGGATAACTTCCATGTGCCGCTGACCTCCGTGATGCTGGCAGGCGTTATTCCGGGGCTGTTTGGCCTGGCGATGGCCTGTTTTCTGGCGAACCGCTTGAGTAACAAAGGCAGCCGGGTCACCGCGCAGGAGTTGCCGGCGCAGGATACCGGCCCGCGCCCGGGCTTCGCCGCGGCCATCAGCGCGCCGCTGGTGGCGATCCTGCTGCTGTCGCTGCGCCCGATCGCGGGCATCGCCGTCGATCCGTTAATCGCGCTTCCGGCGGGCGGCCTTGCGGGCGCGCTGCTGATGGGGCGGCTGCGCCAGTGCAATACGTTTATGGTTTCCGGTTTAAGCCGTATGGCGCCGGTCGCCATTATGCTGCTCGGCACCGGGGCGCTGGCGGGCATCATCGCCAACTCGGGTCTGAAAGATGTGCTGATCGACACGCTGACCCACACCGGGCTGCCCGCATGGCTGCTGGCGCCGCTCTCCGGCACGCTGATGTCAATGGCGACGGCGTCCACCACCGCCGGCACCGCCGTGGCGTCCGCCGTCTTCAGCCATACGCTGCTGGAGCTTGGCGTCAGCGGGCTGGCGGGCGCGGCGATGATCCACGCGGGCGCTACCGTGCTCGATCACCTGCCGCACGGCAGCTTTTTCCACGCGACCGGCGGCAGCGTCGGGATGACCGTGCATGAACGTCTTAAACTCTTACCGTATGAAACGCTGGTGGGCTTCACCATTGCCACCGTCTCGGCGCTGATGTTCGGCGTACTGGGTGTTGCTGCTTAAGGAACAAACCATGACAACCCTGAAACAAATCGTTATCGCACCGGATTCATTTAAGGAAAGCCTGAGCGCAATGGATGTCGCCAGGGCTATCGAAGCGGGCTTTCGTGAAATCTACCCGCAGGCGCATTACGTCTGCGTGCCGATGGCGGATGGCGGCGAAGGCACCGTCGAGGCGATGGTCGCCGCGACCGGCGGACAGATCATCACCACGCCGGTCACCGCGCCGCTCGGCAATAAAGTCGACGGCTTCTTCGGCCTGCTGGGCGACGGCGAAACGGCGGTGGTCGAAATGGCGGCGGCGTCCGGCCTGCATCTGGTGCCCACCGCGCAGCGCGATCCGCGCATCACCACGAGTTACGGCACGGGCGAGCTTATCCTCGCGGCGCTGGAGCGGGGCGTGAAGGCGATTATTATCGGCATCGGCGGCAGCGCCACCAATGACGGCGGCGCGGGCATGATGCAGGCGCTGGGCGCGCGGTTTCTCGACGACGAAGGGCGTGAACTGGCACCCGGCGGCGCGGCGCTTGCCGGGCTGGAACGCCTTGATCTGTCGGCGCTCGACCCGCGACTGGCGCAGGTCAGCGTGACCGTCGCCTGCGACGTCGACAACCCGCTGTGCGGTGAGAAGGGCGCGTCGGCGGTGTTCGGTCCGCAGAAAGGGGCGACGCCAGCCATGGTGACAGAGCTGGACGCCGCGCTCAGACGCTTCGGCGAACAGCTCGAAGCTGCGACGGGCAAAACGATTATCAGCGCGCCGGGCGCGGGGGCGGCGGGCGGCATGGGCGCCGCGCTGCTCGGCATGCTCAACGCAGAGCTGCGCCCCGGCATTGAGATTGTTATCGAGTCCCTGGGACTTGCGCAGGCGGTGCGCGACGCGGATCTGGTGATTACCGGCGAAGGGCGGCTCGACAGCCAGAGCATTCACGGTAAAACGCCGATCGGCGTGGCGCGGGTGGCGAAGCAGTTTCAGCGCCCAGTGGTGGCGATTGCGGGCAGCCTGACGCCCGATTATCAGATAGTGCATGAGCACGGCATCGACGCCGCGTTTTCGGTTCTCGACCGCATCGTGACCCTTCAGGAGGCGCTGGACGACGCCGAACGCAACCTGCGAGTGACCGCCCGCAACGTGGCGGCGCTCTGGCGCCTGGCGGAAAACCGGCGCTAACGCCTTTTGCTGTTATCGGTTCCGATAAATAACTTTTACGTTACAATGATTTTCATTCGCAGCGGTGCGGCTGATTTCTTCAGGCGCGCCGTCCGCGCCGGATATCAATGAGGAACCGTGATGCAGTCAGTAAAAAGCGGCGTTTTATTAGTCAATCTCGGCACCCCGCAGGCGCCAACTTCCGCTGCCGTTAAGCGTTATTTAAAACAGTTTTTGAGCGACCGGCGCGTCGTGGACGTACCGCGCGTTATCTGGTGGCCGTTGCTTCGCGGCGTCATTCTGCCGCTGCGTTCGCCGCGCGTGGCGAAACTCTACAAGTCCGTCTGGATGGAAGAGGGCTCGCCGCTGATGGTCTACAGCCGTCGCCAGGAGAAAGCGCTGAGCGCGGCGCTGGGCGATGTGCCGGTGGCGCTCGGCATGAGCTACGGCCAGCCGTCGCTCGACAGCGCCGTACAGAAGCTGCTCGACCAGCATGTCGATCACATCATCGTGCTCGCGCTCTATCCGCAATACTCCTGCTCCACCGTGGCGGCGGTGTGGGATGAGCTGGCGCGCATTATCACCCGGTATCGCAAGCTGCCGTCCATGACGCTTATCCGCGATTACGCCTGCGAGCCAACCTACATCAGCGCGCTAGCGCAGTCTGTCCAGCGCTCGTTTGAAACGCATGGCGAGCCGGATCTGCTGCTGCTCTCTTACCACGGCATTCCGCAGCGCTACGCCAATGAAGGCGACGACTACCCGCAGCGCTGCCGCGACACCACCCGCGAGCTGGTGTCGGCGCTCGGCATCGCGCCGGAAAAAGTGATGATGACCTTCCAGTCGCGCTTTGGCCGCGAGCCCTGGCTGACGCCGTACACCGACGAAACCATGAAGATGCTTGGCGAGAAAGGCGTGAAGCATATTCAGGTGATGTGTCCGGGCTTCTCCTCGGATTGTCTGGAAACGCTGGAAGAGATCGCGGAGCAGAACCGCGAGATTTTCATCGAGGCGGGCGGTGAGAAGTTTGAATACATTCCGGCACTTAATGACGATCCGGCGCATATCGCGATGATGAAAGAGCTGGTTGACCGTTACCGTTAATCGCGCGCGGGGCGGGGAGTGTGCTACCATTCCCCGCCTGATTAGCCACCTGCACGCAATACCATGAAATTTCCCGGCAAACGTAAGTCCAAACACTATTTCCCCGTCAGCGCTCGCGATCCGCTCCTGCAACAAATTCAACCTGAAACCGACGTCAGCGCCTCCTGGGTGGTGGGTATCGACCAGACGCTGGTGGATATCGAAGCCCGCGTGGATGACGCGTTTATCGAACGCTACGGGCTGAGCCTCGGCCATTCGCTGGTGATTGAAGATGACGTCGCCGAAGCGCTCTATCAGGAGCTGGTGCGCGAGGATCTGATCACCCACCAGTTTGCCGGCGGCACCATTGGCAACACCATGCACAACTACTCCGTACTGGCGGATGATCGCTCGGTGCTGCTGGGCGTCATGTGTAATAACGTGCAGATCGGCAGCTACGCCTACCGTTATCTCTGCAACACCTCAAGCCGTACCGATCTGAACTATCTCCAGGGCGTTGACGGCGCGATTGGCCGCTGCTTCACGCTGATAAGCGAGCAGGGCGAGCGCACCTTCGCCATCAGCCCTGGCCATATGAACCAGTTGCGTCCTGAGAGCATTCCGGAAGCGGTGATTGCAGGCGCGTCAGCGCTGGTGCTGACCTCGTATCTGGTGCGCTGCAAACCCGGCGAGCCGATGCCGGAGGCCACCATGACCGCCATTCGTTACGCCAAAAAGCACAACGTGCCGGTGGTGCTGACGCTCGGCACCAAATATGTGATTGCCGATAACCCGCAGTGGTGGCGCGATTTCCTGAAAGAGCATGTGTCGATTCTGGCGATGAATGAAGAAGAGGGCGAAGCGCTGACAGGCGAAAGCGATCCGCTGCTGGCGTCTGACAAGGCGCTCGACTGGGTGGATCTGGTGCTTTGCACCGCCGGGCCGGTCGGGCTCTATATGGCGGGCTTTACCGAAGAGGAAGGCAAGCGCAAAACCCAGCATCCGCTGCTGCCAGGCGCGATCGCGGAGTTTAACCAGTATGAATTCAGCCGCGCGATGCGCTTTAAAGATTGCGAAAAGCCGCTGCGTATTTTCTCCCATATCGCCCCGTATATGGGCGGGCCGGAGAAGATCATGAACACCAATGGCGCCGGCGACGGCGCGCTGGCGGCGCTGTTGCACGACATTACCGCCAATAATTATCACCGCACCAACGTGCCGAACTCCAGCAAGCATAAGTACGCCTGGCTGACCTATTCGTCGCTGGCGCAGGTGTGTAAATACGCGAACCGCGTGAGTTATCAGGTGCTGAACCAGCATTCGCCGCGTCTGACGCGCGGTCTGCCGGAGCGCGAAGACAGTCTCGAAGAGGCGTACTGGGAGCGTTAACCTTTCACGTCACGGCGGGTGCGCATTCGCTTACCCGCCCTACGGTTAAACGGCCTGTTTTTTGTAGGGTGGGTAAGGCGCAGCCGCACCCACCTTTTTCACCGTCACGCAACCTTCCCGCCCATCAACTGTGGCTCAAAATCTCCCGGGCCTGTTCGGGCTTATCGAGCATACGCAGCATCGTGCTCGCGATTTCCCGCTCGCCCATCACCACCTCATTCGCGCCGCGCTCGGTAATGTAATCTACCTCGTCGTCATAATGCGCGCGGGCGATGATTTCGATATCCGGGCGCTTCTCACGCGCGGCGGCGACGATTTCACCCGCTTCATAACCGTTCGGGATGGTCAGCAGCAGCCAGCGCGCGCAGTCGAGATGCGCCAGCGTCATCGTCTGCTCGTTAGCGGCATTGCCAAGCACCGCGCGAACGCCACGCTCGCGCAGCGCCTCGACGCGGGTGCGCGAGGTTTCCACCACCACCAGCGGAATGCCCTCGGCGATAAGCTTCTCGCCAAGCAGGCTGCCGACGCGGCCATAGCCCACCAGCAGCGCGTGATTGCAGATATCCACCGGGTTTTGCTGCTCTTCTTCCATCGCCTCTTCCAGCGTCTGTTCTTCCAGCTCGTCGTGACGCGACAGGAAACGCTCCAGCAGCACAAACAGCACCGGGTTAAGCATGATGGACAGGATCGCGCCCGCCAGCACCAGGTTCTGCCCGTCCTGCGGCAGCAGATCCAGCGCCATGCCAAGCCCGGCCAGGATAAACGCGAATTCACCGATCTGCGCGAGGCTCACCGCAATCGTCAGCGCGGTGCGGCGCGAGTGGCCGAACAGCTTCACCAGCGCAAACGCGGCGATCGACTTGCCGAACAGGATAATCAGCAGCGTGCCAACGACCGCCAGCGGCTGCTGAACCAGAATCATCGGGTCGAACAGCATCCCGACCGAGACGAAAAACAGCACCGCGAACGCGTCGCGCAGCGGCAGGGTATCGTGCGCGGCGCGGTGGCTCAGCTCCGATTCGTTCAGCACCATGCCTGCGAAGAACGCGCCCAGCGCGAACGAGACATCAAACAGCTCGACCGCGCCGAAGGCAATGCCGAGCGCCAGCGCCAGCACCGCGAGCGTAAACAGCTCCCGCGAGCCGGTGGCGGCGCTGCGCGCCAGGATCCACGGCACCAGGCGGCGGCCCACCAGCATCATCAGCGCGATAAACGCAATGACTTTGCCAAGCGTAATGCCCATATCGAGACTCAGGGTCGCAAGGCCGAGATCGCCTTTCTCCAGCATCCCGGCGACGGCGGGCAGCAGCACCAGCGTCAGCACCATCACTAAGTCTTCGACGATAAGCCAGCCGATGGCTATCTGCCCGCGCTGGCTCTCAATCAACTGCCGCTCTTCAAGCGCGCGCAGCAGCACCACGGTACTGGCGGTGGAAAGGCACAGGCCGAACACGATGCCGGTCATCAGCGACCAGTCGAGGAACGTTGAGAGCCCGACGCCCAGCAGCGTCGCCACGGCTATCTGCAAAATGGCGCCGGGAATGGCGATAGACTTTACCGCCATCAGATCCTTTAACGAGAAATGCAGACCCACGCCAAACATCAGCAGGATCACGCCAAGCTCCGCCAGCTCCGGCGCAAGCTTTGTATCCGCGACAAAACCGGGCGTAAACGGCCCGGCCACCACGCCCGCGAGCAGGTATCCCACCAGCGGTGAGATACGCAGCCGGTTGGCGAGCATACCGAGAATAAAGGCCAGAACAAGGCCACCGACAAGTGTGGTGATAAGCGGTGTGGCGTGATGCATTCCGTCTCCTTTCGTTGAATGTGGTACACCGGATAATTTACGTGCAACTCGTAACAGTTTATGACAATTTTCGGCAGCGCGGGGCAGTTTGTTAGCGAAAACTTTCCGAAATCCCTCGTTAAACGCAAAAAATGCGAACCGGGCACAGAAATCTATATTATCAGCAACGAAGCAAGGCATTATGCGGAAAGGCGGTCGGGATGATTCGTGGTTTACAGGGCGAAAGCGCGTATTTTGCTGGTGGAAAAAGTAAACGGCGCATCAACAGCCTCTTTAAGCTGCTAAATGGCGCTTTTTTGACGAGAAGATGACCGTAAAGTGATAGCAATCCTGTGGATTTGCCGTGTATCTGCGCTTTTTTACTTGTGAGGCGCTAAAGATCCGCTTTTATAACAAGGCATAAACTTTGCTTACCGTTCCGTTGTGGTTTTGAGGAAAGTCGCAAATCTGAAAACAAAGTTGAGTATGTTCGGCAGGCGCTGTAATTTCAGCATTCACGTTAAGGATAGGGAGAGTTGTCATGGGGTTAGCCAGAAAAGGGTTGGCTGTCGCGCTGCTGGCGGGGCTTAGCCTGCTGAGCGGCGGCGCATCCGCCTGGGAGCAGGATAAAACGTATAACATCACCATTTTGCACACCAACGATCATCACGGTCATTTCTGGCGTAACGAATATGGCGAATATGGGCTGGCGGCGCAGAAGACGCTGGTGGACAGCGTGCGGCGTGAAGTCACCGCCCAGGGCGGCAGCGTGCTGTTGCTCTCCGGCGGCGACATCAACACGGGCGTGCCGGAATCTGACTTACAGGACGCCGAACCCGATTTTCGCGGCATGAACCTCATTGGCTACGACGCGATGGCCGTCGGCAACCATGAATTCGACAACCCGCTGAGCGTGCTGCGCCAGCAGGAAAAGTGGGCCAAATTCCCGCTGCTCTCCGCCAACATCTACCAGAAGAGCACCAATGAGCGCCTCTTCAAACCCTGGGCGATTTTCAAACCGCAGGGCATTAAAATCGCGGTGATTGGCCTGACCACCGACGACACCGCCAAAATCGGCAACCCGGAATATTTCACCGATATCGAATTCCGCAAGCCTGCCGACGAAGCGAAACTGGTGATTCAAGAGTTGCAGCAGAATGAAAAACCGGACGTCATCATCGCCGCCACCCATATGGGGCATTATGATAACGGCGACCACGGCTCTAACGCGCCGGGAGATGTCGAGCTGGCGCGCGCGCTGCCGGCAGGCGCGCTGACGATGATTGTGGGCGGTCACTCGCAGGATCCGGTCTGTATGGCGTCGGAGAATAAAAAACAGGCGGATTACGTGCCGGGCACGCCGTGCGCGCCCGATCGGCAGAACGGCACCTGGATTGTGCAGGCGCATGAGTGGGGCAAATATGTCGGCCGCGCCGATTTCCAGTTCCGCAATGGCGAAATGAAGCTGGTGCGCTATCAGCTCATCCCCATCAACCTGAAGAAAAAAGTGACCTGGGATAACGGCCAGACCGAGCGCGTGCTCTATACGCCGCAGATCCCGGAGAACCCGCAGATGCTCTCGCTGCTGACGCCGTTCCAGAAAAAGGGCCAGGCGCAGCTGATGGTCAAAATCGGCAGCGTCAACGGGCGGCTTGAAGGCGATCGCAGCAAAGTGCGTTTTGTGCAGACCAGCATGGGCCACTTAATTCTTAACGCCCAGATAGCGCGCACCGGCGCGGATTTCGCGGTGATGAGCGGCGGCGGCATTCGTGACTCCATCGAAGGCGGCGATATTACCTATAAAGATGTGCTCAAGGTGCAGCCGTTCGGCAATACGCTGGTGTATGTCGACATGACCGGCAAAGAGGCGCTGGAGTATCTGACCGCCGTCGCGCAGAAAAAACCGGATTCCGGCGCCTATCCGCAGTTTGCTAACGTGAGCTTTACGGCCTCTGGCGGCACGCTGAACGACGTCAAAATCAAAGGCGAGCCGGTCGATCCGGCGAAAACCTACCGCATGGCGACGCTCAGCTTTAACGCCACCGGCGGCGACGGTTATCCGCCTATCGATAAAAAACCGGGGTACGTGAATACCGGATTTGTGGATGCTGAAGTGCTGAAGCAGTACATCCAGCAGAGCTCGCCGCTGGATGTAAACGCCTTTGAGCCGAAAGGCGAAGTGAGCTGGCAGTAATTCAGTCGCGGCGGGCAATGTCGGCGAACTGCGCGTTCAGCAGCTTCGCCAAATCCGCCGCCGCGAGTTCGATATCCAGCCCGCGCTTGCCGCCGGAGATATAAATGGTCGGGAAGTCGCGGGCGGGCGCGTCAATCAGCGTCGGCAGGCGCTTTTTCTGCCCGAGCGGGCTGATGCCGCCTACCAGATACCCGGTGGTGCGCTGCGCTATCATCGGGTCCGCCATTTCCACTTTCTTAGTGCCGAGCGCCTTCGCCACCTTTTTCAAATCCAGCTGGGTGGCGACCGGCGTAACGGCGACAGCCAGCTGTTTCATATCGCCATTGACCGCCACCAGCAGCGTTTTATAGACCTGCTCTGCATTAAGTCCGAGCTTGCGCACCACTTCATCGCCGAAATTGGTTTCATTCGGGTCGTGCTCATAGGCGTGCAGCGTAAACGCTATCTTATTTTTTTCGAGTAGATTAACCGCGGGCGTCATGTTTCCTTTCCCATATCTGTGGCCTGTCGGCGCAGCATAGCGCCAGACAGGGGCGAAAAAATTGTATCAGCTTGCTGGATTATATTGGCAGCATGGATGGTTTGCGCGACAATCGCCGCAACCGTTCGCTAAGGCGCACGGCATAACGATAATAACGAAAGTTCCTCTTTGACGGGCCAGTAGCGATACTGGCCTTCTTTTTAATTAAGACGCGCGAAACATCGCCGGCAGGTTATCTTCGCCGTAAAGATGCAGCGCGCCGACGGCCACCACATAACGCCCCGGCGGCAGCGAGAGCAGGTAGTGATGCCACTGCCGGTTACGCTGCTGCATCAGCATATCGCCAAGCTCGGCGCTGAACGTGTTCGGCAGCGCGACGCTGCCCGCCGCCTCGGGCGGACGCGCCATCCACCAGCCCATCATAATCTGCAACAGCCGCGCGTTGGTGTGCCAGTGGGTCAGCGTATCTTCAAGCAGCGCCAGACCGTCCTGCGGCAGGCGGCGCAAAAGCTCCACCTGGCTCTGCGCGCCTTCCAGTTCGTTCACTTTCACCTGGTGCGTCTGCGCCGCGTTCAAGAGCTGATAATCGATGCCGAAATCGGGCCGCAGGCCGAGGCGCTGGGCCTGGTGCGCCTGTAAAATGAGCGCCACCTGCCAGAGCGGCAACGTATCGAGCCGGGAGAGCGGCAGCGCCAGGTCGTCGATAAGTTTTTCAAGCTGGAGGAACAGCGCCTCGTCGAGACGCTCGCCGAGCGGCGGGCAGGGCGGCGGATCGCCGAAGGGCGAGCTATCGCCGCGGATATCGGCTTCGACGATCAGCGCGTCGGCGCGCCGCAGTTTTTCCACCAGCCGTGCGGGGAGCGGCGCCATATCCGGCGTGCCCATATGAATGCTGCCGACCAGGTGCAGATAGCGCCCGCCGGGCAGCGTAATATCGACCGCCGGCCACGGATAACCGGGGCGCAGCGTGTCAAACCAGGTGCGCAGACGACGTAACAGGCCCATAACCACTTCCCCTGACGTAAAAAGCCATGCTAACGCGCAGGCGGGGCGGGTGCAAACGAGAGGGAGTTCAAACCCTCCGGGCGGAGAGTTCGCCGGCAGGCAAGCGGCTATGGTGCAACACGGCGAGCACGATAATGCCGGAATCAGGCGCGCTGTAATAAATAATATGACTGGCGCAGGGGAAACGGCGTAGCGGGCAACCTGGCTCGATCGTGCTTTGCATGCCCATCCCTGGCTCGCGCGCGAGCTGTTCGAGCGTGTGGCGTATTTTCAGCAGATACTCGCGGGCGTGCCGCGTCCCGAAGCGTATCCCGGTAAATTTCTTAATCTACTTTAGATCGCGCTGCGCCTCGTCCGTGAGCCGGTATGCCGCCATCGTGGTCCTTTATTCGTCCATGAGTTGTCGAAAATAATCATCGCCGTCGGCCAGTCTGCCGTGGTCGATATCCTGTTTCGCACGTTCCAGTTTCGCCTGCAACAACTGGCGTTTAAGCGCGTCAATTTCTGCGTACTCCTGCGCAGAAATCACCACCGCGACGGGTTTGCCGTTGCGGTTGATCTGAACAGGTTCACGCTGCGCCATCAGCAATAAGTTGCCAAACTGGGTTTTCGCTTCATTTGCGGTAAGCGTTTGCATCATCAGCCCTTTCGTATGAATCGTTCGATTCGTTCATTTTAAACGCTATACACGATGACGACCAGCGCCGTTTTCCGAATCTGCACCGCCGTATTACGGCGATAAAAAAGCCCGCCGGAGCGGGCTTGGGGCTTATTTTTTCGGGTTAAATCGCAGCAGCCGGTTGGCGTTACTGACGACGGTAATGGACGAGAGCGCCATCGCCGCGCCTGCGACCACCGGGTTCAGCAGGGTGCCGGTCAGCGGCCACAGGATGCCTGCCGCCACGGGAATGCCGAGCGCGTTATAGATAAAGGCGCCCAGCAGGTTCTGTTTCATATTGCCAAGCGTCGCTTTGGAAATCGCCATCGCGTCGGCGACCCCGGTCAGGCTGTGGCGCATCAGCGTGATCGCGGCGGTTTCAATGGCCACATCGCTGCCGCCGCCCATCGCAATCCCCACTTCCGCCTGCGCCAGCGCCGGGGCGTCGTTAATGCCGTCGCCAATCATCGCCACTTTACGGCCCGCCTGCTGAAGCTGCTGAATCACCTGCGCTTTGCCATCCGGCAGCACGCCTGCGATCACCTCGTCAATGCCCGCCTCGCGGGCGATGGCGTTCGCGGTGACGGCGTTGTCGCCGGTCAGCATCACCAGCCGGTAGCCCTCGCGGTGCAGGCGCGCCAGGGCGTCGGCGCTGTCTTCACGCAGCGGATCGCGAATGGCGAAGAGGGCCGCCAGCGTACCGTCTACCGCCAGCAACACCGGCGTGGCGCCGAGGCTCGCCTGACGCTGCGCCTCGTCGCGCAGCGCGTCGGTCGCGATGCCGTTTTCTTCCAGCAACGCCTGATTGCCGAGCAGCAGCGTTTTGCCCTGCGCCTCGCCGCTAACGCCCAGCCCGCGCAGCGTGCGAAAACCACTGACGGCGGGAAGTTCTGCGCCGCTGGCGCGTTCGATAATGGCGCGCGCCAGCGGATGGCTGGAGCCCTGCTCCAGCGCGGCGGCGAGGCGCAGCGCGTCCGCTTCGGTGATGTCGCCCGTGGTGGCGATGGCCGCCACCTGCGGTTTGCCTTCGGTCAGGGTGCCGGTTTTGTCGAACACCAGCGTGTCGACGTCGCTTGCGCGTTGCAGCGCGTCGGCGTCACGCACCAGCACGCCGAACTCCGCCGCGCGCCCGACGCCTGAGATAATCGACATCGGCGTGGCAAGGCCCAGCGCGCAGGGGCAGGCGATAATCAGCACCGTGGTGACAATCACCAGCGTATAGACGATCTGCGGGGCCGGACCTGCGAAATACCAGACCGCGCCGCTGAATAGCGCAATCAGCACCACGACCGGAACGAACACGGCGGAGATGCGGTCGGCCAGCTTGCCGATTTCCGGCTTGCTGCTCTGCGCCTGGCGCACCATGCGGATAATGCGCGACAGCGTGGTGTGGTTGCCCACCGCGGCGGCGCGAAACAGCACGCTGCCGTCCTGCACGACGGTGCCCGCGTGAATGGCGTCACCCGCCGCTTTTTGCTGCGGCACCGGTTCGCCGGTCAGCATCGCTTCGTCAAACCAGCCTTCGCCGTCGGTAATGTCGCCATCAACAGGGACGCGATCGCCGGTGGTGAGGCGCAGCGTCATGCCCGGCGTCACTTCCGCCAGCGGCACGCTTTTCTCGCCTTCCGGCGTGACGACGCGCGCGACCGGCGGCGTGAGATCCAGCAGGCGCTCCAGCGCCTTTGATGAGCGCTGGCGGGCGCGCGCCTCCAGCATATGGCCGAGGTTAATCAGACCAATAATCATGGCGCTGGCTTCGTAATAGAGGTGGCGCGCTTCCATCGGAAAATGCTGCGGCCAGAGGTTGACGCTCATGGAGTAGAGCCAGGCCGCGCCAGTGCCGAGCGCCACCAGCGTATCCATCGTCGCGCTGCGGTTGCGCAGGCTTTTCCAGGCGCTGGTATAGAAATGACCGCCCGCGAAAATCATCACGCCGAGCGTGATAAACCCAATGACCAGCCAGAGCGAACGGTTGGCGTCGGTGACCATCATGTTGTCGCCGAACATGCCCCAGATCATCACCGGAATGCCGACGGCGAGCGCGAGCGCCGCCTGCCAGCGAAAGCGTTTCATGGCCGCCTGCGCGGTCTGCTGCTGGCGCTCCCGGCGTTCGGCGTCGTCATCGATGGCTTCTGCGCCGTAGCCCGCTTTTTCTACCGCCGCGATTAATTCAGCGGCGGAGGCATGGCCCATCACCAGCGCTGTGCGCTCCGCCAGGTTGACCCGTGCCTGCGTGACGCCCGCCACCCCCTGCAGGGCGTTCTGAACGCGGCTCACGCAACTGGCGCAGCTCATGCCGTTGATAAGCAGCTGTCGGCTGTCGTCATCGTCGGCGATATCCGCTGCCGGAAGCTCAGGTTGCGCCGCTGTCAGTGCTTCCGACGGGGTTGATGACTCTGTCAGCGGGTTAGCCTTTGGGTGTGCGAGCGTCGCGTCGTAACCGGCCTGTTTAACCGTCTCAATCAGGGCGTCCGCAGGCGCGGTGGTGGTGACGCTGGCATGTTCAATCGTGACATCCGCGCGTTCAACGTCCGGGCGCTGCTCCAGGCTCTCTTTCACCCGTTTTACGCAGTGTCCGCATGAAAGCCCGTCCAGGGCCAGTTCTATGGTGTTTGACATACGTTGTCTCCTCAGTAAGCGGTCAGCCTCGGGTTGACCGGAAAACGAAATGTTTTCAACTGTCCTTAAGCGTAAACCTTCCATCAAGGGGAAGGTCAAGGTTTTAAATCACGGAGGGAAAGACGCGTGTATAAAAGTGTCCAGATAGCGACAGAAATCTGGGCAATGTGTCCGGTACGCACTGGAGAAGAGGGGGAAAGCACAGGGCGTTTCTGTTAGCGTGGCTCGCTGATAACTTCTTGTACACGCGGAAGAATTTGGATTCTGGGCAATGTTATGAAATTTATGAAATTATCGCTTTTTGCTGCGTTCGGGGCGGTATGCGGCGCAGCGCTGATGCTGCTAATCTTGCCGGTGGTGTGTCGCGTAGTGGTGGGGCCGATACAGGGTGAAGATCAAATGTCGCAAAACTTTGTGATTTTCCTGGTGGGAACGCCGTTACTGGCTGCGATCGGTGCCTTTGCTGGCTGGTTTCTCGGCACAAAAGTGATTCAGAAGCATTAACCTGGTCTGTGATACTTTCTGCCAGCCTTTACGGAACGTCGTGCGTTATAATCCCTTAACGAAATGCCGGGATTACTGCGGGAAATCGCATTTATGGCGATGTAGCGCGTAATCTGGTGGAGTAACGCCGGGCTTTACGGCACGACGTCATGCAAACGCCTGAAGGGGGAAACGTGAATATCAGCGATGTGGCGAAAAAAACCGGGCTGACCAGCAAAGCGATTCGTTTTTACGAAGAGAAAGGGCTGGTGACGCCGCCGCTGCGCGGCGATAACGGCTACCGCACCTATTCGCAGCGGCATATCGATGAACTGACGCTGCTGCGCCAGGCCCGGCTGGTGGGGTTTAATCTGGAAGAGTGTCGCGAGCTGGTGCATCTGTTTAACGATCCGGCGCGCCACAGCGCGGACGTGAAAGCGCGCACGCTGCAAAAGGTGGCGGAAATTGAAAGCCATATCGAAAGCCTGCGGGCGATGCGCCAGCAGTTGCTGGATCTCGCGGCCGCGTGCCCTGGAGATGACAGCGCCGACTGCCCGATTATCGATAACCTTTCCGGCTGCTGCCACCGGCGCGCTGACGCGTAACGTCAGCGCTCGCCGTTCATCACGAAAATCACCGCGCCGCGATACCAGGGCGATGCCGCAAGGGTTTTCTCGTGCGCCTTATCCCACTCGCCATTTTGTGCGATGCCAATTTTAAACGGAATGCGCAGGCCGAGCAGGGCGGGCAAATAGCGCGCGTAGCCCGGCACCGTGTGTCGACCCTGATAGGTCTGCACCACCAGTTCATCCACCGGCAGGGCGTTAAGCTGCGCGACGCTGCCGGTCTGCGCCCAGTCGAGCAGGCCGGTCACGCCGAGCGCGAAACGCGCATCCAGCCGCGCCCGCAGCCGCGTTAAAAATTGGCCATAATCCCCGATGCGCCGCGTCGCTCCGTCAAAATCAATCTGTAACCCGGTCACCGGATTTCCCGCCTGCGCCCAGCGCACGGGCAGACGGGCCAGCGTGTCGAGCGTCTCATCGCTGATATCGAGCCGCTCAAGCCGCACGGTGAGCCAGAGGGCAGGCGCTCGCAGACGGGCGACCGGCTGGCCGAGGCGCACAAACACGGGCTTGCCCTGGCGCGTCACCACGTCGCCCTGATGCAGATAGATAACTTCAGCCTGACGCAGCGCCGCAGGCGGCCTGACGCCCGACCAGAGCCAGAAGGCCCGGTAGTCGGCGTCATTCGCCCGCGTCGCCTGCGCCCACGCGCTCGTTGTCGCCAGCAGCAGGCTTACCAGTAATATTTGAGCTGCTGCGCCCATGGGCTTCCCGGCCAGTTTTTCTTAAGCTGCCCGAACCAGGCTTTACGCGTCGCTTTATCGACATCCTCGCCGCCGCAGTCGTTATACCCTGACGGCGCATAGCACATCACGGCGCGGTACAGCGCGTAGCTTTTATCCTCCGGCTCGGCTTTCGGGTTGGCGATCACCTGTTGGTAATAGTGCTGACGGTTCGGCAGCCCGACCGGGTGTTCGGTGCGGGTCACGGTATCGAGCGTACTGTTGCCGCCGCTGTCGCCCCACGGGTTGACCTGCGTGCCCGTCAGGCGGAAAAATTCGCCCAGACAGTTCAGCGCGTGGCTGTCGTCCGGGTGGGCCGCCAGCGTTTTCGCGGTCTCGTCGAGCGGCCTACAGGCGTAGCCTTTCGCCACATCGTCGCCGTTCCAGGCGAAGACTTTCAGGCTGACGTCGCCGAACGCCTGTTCATCCAGCGGTTTGAGATCGCCTGCGAGCGCTTTATCCTGGAGATAATCCTGGTAGCGACCTTCGGTCAGATGGCGGGTGAGCAGCGTGTGCAGCGCAATCGTGCGCTCTTCGTTATTCATGCCGTGCTGCACCTGATTTTTAAGGAGATCCAGCGGCGCTCTGGTTTTCAGCACCAGTGAGCGGTAGCGCAGGCCCGTCACCAGGCTCTGCGGCGCGAAAATCGCCGCCGTTTCGTTGTTCTCAACCAGCGCGGCCGCCAGTTTCATCTGCAAAAGCTGTTGTTCTGCGCCCGGCTTTGCGGATTTCAGCAGGCGCTGCCAGTGGTCGCGCGCGGCGGCCCACTGCTTTTGCGCGCCCAGCGCGTCGCCGTACAGCACCTGCTCGCTGAAAGCGAGAATATCGTTCTGCGGCAGGCTGTCGGCAGGCTTGATCGCCGCCACGACGGCCGCGTAATCCTGCTGCTGCCAGAACAGCCAGGCGTTTTGCAGGTAGTTCCACAGCGGCATCAGCTCCGCTTTTTCATAGAACGGTTTGTAGTTGTCGAGCATCTGGCGCGTTACGTGCGGGTTTTTATCGGCTTTACGTTCATTTTCGCGCAGCCAGCGCAGCGTCTGGGTAAAGGTGAGCAGCGGCGCGTCCGGGCTGCTGACGAAAAAGGTGTCGCCGCTGGCGTCTTTGCTTTGCAGTTTGGCGTCGTTCTCTAAAAGCAGCGCGCGCAGGGCGTCGGCGTCCGGCGCCGCTTTCAGCGCCTGCTCGTAGCGCGGGGCCAGCGCGTCCCAGTCCTGGAGATACCAGTAGATGCGTCGCTGCATACCGCGCGCGGAGTCAGCGTAGTCGCCCTCCGGCCAGGCTTTCAGGTACGCCTCAGAAAAAGCGAGCGCCTGGCGCGCGGCGTTTTTGTCAATTTTAGTGGTATCAAACAGGCCGTAATCGTCGTCCACCGCCGCGGCGCTGCTCTGGTTAAGCGCCACGCGCATCAGCATATAGGCGGCGGTCTGCGCCACCCACGGCTGGCTGCTGGCTTTAAGCGCGCTAAAACGTTCAGTCGCGGCGGGGTAGTCGCCCTGATAAAAGGCGGTCGCCGCGCCAAGATATTCATCGAACGCGGCGGCGGCGGAGCCCTGCGGCGCGTTGAGGCTCTCTGGCGCGCTGTCAGGCGCCTGATAAATACTCAGACGCGCCTGCGCCAGGTGTTGACGCTGCGCGTCGGTCAGCGATTTCTCATTATTCAGCGCGGTCAGAAACGCGATGACGCTCTGCGAATTATTGGAGACGAAACGGTTTTCACGGTCGGCGTCGCTGAGCGTCGCGGCGGCCGGATCGAGGCGGATGCGGGTCAGCAGCGTTGCCAGCGGGTCCGGCGCATCGCCTGCGGCGGCGCCGGGCGCGGCAGCCTCAGTGGCATCTTCTTCGTGGTAGCCAAAATGGTAATCGCGGGTGGCGCGCGTGTCGGCGGGCAGCGGCCAGACCGGCAGCGCGAAATGTTTCTGCTCGCTTATCATGCGAATCAGGTTATCGCGGGTGTCGTTATTCACATTAAGCCAGGGCTCGCCTTGCAGAACGCAGCCGGGCGCGCCCCAGGTGCAGTCTTCGATATCGGAAGAGGCCTGCGCGCAGAGCGTGGGCAGCGTCAGCAGCGCGAGGGCAATCCCTGTCAGTCGTAGCGTCATAACGTCGTTTCCTTGTGAATATTTTGTAAAAAAGCCTGCCCGGATCATGCCCGAACAGGCTTTTATTGAACAGTATTGTCTTGCGAGAACGGCTATTGCGTCCGGCTCGCCTGCACGCGCAGGCGAATGCCGTCGAGCGCGACCACTTCCACGACGGTACCTGCCGGTAAATCGCTGCTCGCCACGACCGGCCAGACGCTGTCGCCGACGGTGATCTGCCCACGTCCATTCGCCAGCGCCTGCGTCAGCGTAAAGCGCTGGCCGATCAGCTGCTGGCCGCGCTGGTTCAGCGCGTTGTCAGGCCGCGGCTGCGCCCGGCGTGACAGCCAGCGCCACCAGAGCCAGACGGCGATAAGCATGAACAGCGCGAAACTGACCCCCTGCCACTCCCAGCCCAGCGGCAGAAGCCAGGTGAGCAGCCCGGTCGCCACCGCCGCCACGCCGCTCCAGAGCAGAAAGCCGTTGCCGCCAAGCATTTCCGCCGCCAGCAGCAGGCCGCCCAGACAGAGCCAGAAGACGTGAGGGTGAGAGAGGATAAGCGTCATCATGGGCGTTTACGCTCGGTGCCGCTCTCTTTCATCAGCTCGGCGATACCCGCGATCGAGCCCATCAGGCTTGAGGCGTCAAGCGGCATCATCACGACTTTGCTGTTGCTGGAGGAGCCAATCTGCTGGAGCGCGTCGGTATATTTCTGCGCCACAAAGTAATTCACCGCCTGAATGTCGCCCGCGGCGATCGCTTCGGAAACCATCTTCGTGGCGCGCGCTTCCGCCTCGGCCGAACGTTCACGGGCTTCCGCCTGTAAAAACGCCGACTGGCGATCGCCTTCCGCTTTGAGGATCTGCGACTGTTTTTCGCCCTCGGCTTTGAGGATCTCCGCCTGGCGCACGCCTTCGGCCTCCAGAATATAGGCGCGTTTGGTACGTTCGGCTTTCATCTGGGCGTTCATCGAGGCGATAAGCTCGGCGGGCGGGCGCACGTCGCGGATTTCGATACGCGTAACTTTGATGCCCCACGGGTTGGTGGCTTCATCGACAATATGCAGCAGGCGGGTGTTGATGCTGTCGCGCTGCGACAGCATTTCGTCCAGCTCCATTGAGCCGAGCACGGTACGGATGTTAGTCATGGTCAGGTTGATGATGGCAAGCTCAAGGTTGCTCACCTCATACGCCGCGCGCGGCGCGTCGATCACCTGAATAAAGCAGACGGCGTCGATAGTGACGTTGGCGTTATCTTTAGAGATAACTTCCTGCGACGGGATATCGAGCACCTGCTCCATCATGTTGATTTTGCGGCCCACGCGATCCATAAACGGCACCACGAGATTCAGGCCGGGCTGCAGGGTTTTGGTATAGCGGCCAAAGCGCTCCACCGTCCACTGGAAACCCTGCGGCACGATTTTGACGCCAGCCATAACGATAACCAGCGCGACGAAAATAAGTACGGGGATAATAAACAGCATCGAACCAACCTCCTGTTGTGTGCAATAGCGACTATTCTATCGCCTGCCAGCGCCGGGCGCAGCGCCCGAATCTGGCAGGGGAACGTCACGGCATCCTTGCCGGTAGGGATCAGTAGAGCAGGGAGTAGAGCTGACGGCGATATTTTGACGCCAGCGCGTCACCGGTGCCCAGCGCGGCCAGGATTTCCTGGAACATTTTACGCGCCTGACCGTCGGCGGCGCTAAGATCTTTCTTCAGGTGTACGAAAAGCAACTCCAGCGCCTCTTCGTTACGCCCGACCTGATGCAGCTGCAGCGCAAGCTGGCTGGCGAGCTGCGCGTCATCCGGATTTTGCTGCACCTGCTGTTGCAGCTGTTGGATTTCCGGCGTGTCCGCCGCCTGTTTCAGCAGGTCTATCTGCGCCACCAGGCTCTGATAACGGGTGTCCTGATCCTGCAACGGAATGGTTTTCAGCACCGCTTCGGCGTCTTCGGAGCGGTTAAGGGCGATCTGCGCCTGCGCCAGCAGGAGGCCGATTTCGCTCGCCTGGTTCGACATCTGCCAGGCCTCTTTCAGCAGCGGCAGCGCTTCGGCGTTTTTGCCTTCCTGCATCAGCGCCATCGCTTCCTGCGCTTTCAGCTCTTCTTCACGCGGCAGCACTTTTTCCAGCAGCGCGCGGATCGCCTCTTCCGGCTGCGGGCCCTGGAAGCCGTCCACCGGCTGGCCCTGGCTGAACAGGTAGACCGTCGGAATGGCGCGCAGGCCAAACTGCGCGGCGATAGCCTGCTCGTTATCGCAGTCCACTTTCGCGAGGATAAACTGGCCCTGATACTGGTTCGCCAGTTTCTCCAGCACCGGCGTCAGCTGCTGGCAGTGCTGGCTGCGATCGGACCAGAAATAAAAGAGCACCGGCACCGTCATTGATTGCTCCAGGACCTGGTGCAGGTTCGCTTCGCTGAGGTTGATAATATTCTGTTCGGACATGAGTCACTCTCTGTTGTCGATTTCCTTTTTACATGGGGGCAGGGCGCGCGCCTTCAACTTACCCGTGTAAAATTTTGTCCATTAATCGCGTCGGCAGTAGCCGTTTCAGTATGCCTACCGCATGGGTCACCAGCGTAACCGGATAACGAATACGCGGATTCGGGCTCTCAAAAGCATGGCGCACTTTGGCGACGACCGCCTCCGGGCCGAGCGTAAAACGCGCGGCGATGCCGGGGTTTTCGACCGGTTTATCCGCCTGCGTCTGGTTAACGTTATCCGTAAAGCGCGTGCGAATAGGGCCGGGCTCGATCAGGCTCACCTTCACGCCGCTGTAGCGCAGCTCCATGCGCAGCGCGTCAGACCACGCCTCCAGCGCATATTTGCTGGCGGCGTAGGCGCCGCGTCCGGGCGTGGAAATTAACCCCATGACCGAACTGGTGTTGACGATGCGCCCTTCGCCGTGCGGCAGCATCGCGGGCAGCAGCAGCATGGTGAGCTGATGCGCGCCGAAAAAGTTCGTCGAGAACTGCTGTTCCATCTGCGCGCGGCTGATGGTGGAGAGCGGCCCGTACACGCCGTAGCCGCCGTTATTGAAAATCCCGTACAGCCGGTTATTCGTCAGGCGGATCACCTCCTGCGCGGCGGCCTCCACGCTCTGCGGCGAATCGAGATCGAGTTCAATGCCGGTAAAACCCAGCGTGTTCATCCGCGCCACATCGTCCGGCTTGCGGCAGGCCGCGAGGATCTGAAACCCCTGGCGGCGCAGCTCGTGCGCGCAGGCAAGACCGATACCGCTGGAACATCCTGTAATTAAGAGTGATTTTTGCATAACTTTACCCGCTCAGCGCCCCGCAGGGTTATGAGTCGTGTTTAACTAAAGGGGCCAGTCGCTGCGCCATCCAGTCGGCGATAAACGGCTGGGCGTCGCGATTGGGATGAATGCCATCGTCCTGCATCCACTGCGGTTTGAGGTAAACCTCTTCCATAAAAAAGGGCAGCAGGGGGATGGAAAAGGATTGCGCCAGTTCCGGGTAAATCGCCTCAAACGCCTGATTGTAGCGGCGTCCGTAGTTCGCTGGCAGTTTTATCTGCATCAGCAGCGGCTCCGCGCCCGCGGTTTTAACCTGTTCTATGATTTTCCTGAGCGTGGCGGAAAGCGTATCCGGCGGAAACCCGCGCAGGCCGTCGTTGCCGCCAAGCTCAATCAGCACCCAGCGCGGCTGATGCTGTTTAAGCAGCGCAGGCAGGCGCGAAAGGCCCTGCTGGGCGGTGTCGCCGCTGATACTCGCGTTCACCACGCGCACGTCGCGCTGCTGCCATTTATCGTTCAGCAGCGCGGGCCAGGCGGCGTCCGCCGCCATACGATAACCGGCGCTCAGGCTGTCGCCCAGCACCAGTAACGTGTCCGCCGCGGCGGCGCGAAAGCTTAATAACGCCAGTAACAGGAAAGGGAAATGCCAGCGGAAAACATTCTTGAAGTTCATCATCTTAATAAATCCGTCGGTCAGGGGGAACACGCCCTGTCCATCCTTACCGGAGTTGAACTGGTTGTCAAACCGGGCCAGAGCATCGCGCTGGTGGGCGAGTCCGGCTCCGGCAAGTCAACGCTGCTGGCAATACTCGCGGGGCTGGACGACGGCACCAGCGGCGAAGTGCGCCTGCTCGGCGAGCCGCTGCACCAGATGGATGAAGAGGCGCGGGCCCGGCTGCGCGCGCGGGACGTCGGCTTTGTGTTTCAGTCGTTCATGCTGATCCCGACACTCAACGCGCTAGAGAATGTCGAGCTGCCCGCGATGCTGCGCGGCGAAACCGGCAAGGCCAGCCGCCAGCAGGCGCAGGCGCTGCTGGAACAGCTGGGGCTTGGCAAACGCCTCGATCACCTGCCCGCCCAGCTTTCCGGCGGCGAACAGCAGCGCGTGGCGCTGGCGCGCGCGTTTAACGGCCGCCCGGCGGTGCTGTTTGCCGATGAACCCACCGGCAACCTGGATCGCCAGACGGGCGATCGCATCGCCGATCTGCTCTTCTCCTTAAACCGCGACAGCGGCACCACGCTTATCCTCGTGACGCACGATCCTGAACTGGCGGCCCGCTGCGATCGCACGCTGCGGCTGCGCGACGGCAAGCTGTGGGAGGAAGCATGACGGCCCGCTGGTTCTGGCGCGAATGGCGCTCGCCATCGCTATTAATCGTCTGGCTGGCGCTGAGCCTGGCGGTCGCCTGCGTGCTGGCGCTCGGCAATATCAGCGACCGCATGGAGAAAGGCTTAAGCCAGCAGACCCGTGAATTTATGGCGGGCGACCGGACGCTTAAGAGCTCCCGCGCGGTGCCGCAGGCGTGGCTCGACAAAGCCGGGGAAGAGGGCCTGGACGTCTCCCGGCAGCTCAGTTTTTCCACCATGACGTTTGCCGCCGACCGCCCGCAGCTGGCGAGCGTCAAGGCGGTGGATACGCGCTACCCGCTCTACGGCACGCTGCAAACGCGCCCGCAGGGACTGCTGCCCGCGCCGGGCACGGTGCTACTGGCGCCGCGCCTGATGGCGCTGCTTGGCGTGAAACCCGGCGATCCGGTGGATGTGGGCGACGCGACGCTGAAGGTGGCGGGCGAGGTGATCCAGGAGCCGGACAGCGGCTTTAACCCCTTCCAGATGGCCCCGCGACTGTTGATGAACCTGGCGGATGTCGAACAGACCGGCGCGGTGCAGCCCGGCAGCCGTCTCACCTGGCGCTATAAATTCGCAGGCGAGCCTGAGGCGCTCGCGCAGTATGAACGCTGGCTGCTGCCGCAGCTTCAGCCGGAACACCGCTGGACCGGCCTTGAGCAGGACGACAGCGCGCTCGGCAAATCGCTCCAGCGCTCGCAGCAGTTCCTGTTGCTCTCGGCGCTCCTGACCCTGCTGCTGGCGGTGGCCGCGGTGGCGGTGGCGATGAGCCACTACTGCCGCAGCCGCTATGACCTGGTGGCTATTCTGAAAACGCTGGGCGCCGGACGCGCGGCGCTGCGCAAGCTTATCGTCGGCCAGTGGCTGATGGTGCTGCTGCTGGCGACCGTCACCGGCGGGGCGGCCGGGCTGCTTTTCGAAGCGATCCTGATGCGGTTGCTCAAACCGGTGCTGCCCGAAGCACTGCCGGAAGCGAGTTTCTGGCCGTGGCTGTGGGCCGTGGGCGCGATGGTGGTGATTTCGCTGCTGGTAGGGCTGCGGCCCTACCGCCTGCTGCTCGCGACACAGCCGCTGCGGGTGCTGCGCCGCGACGCGGTGGCTAATCTCTGGCCGCTGAAAATCTATTTGCCGGTAATGGCGCTGATTGTGGTGGCGCTGCTTGCCGCGCTGATGGGCGGAAGAATGCTGCTCTGGGCAGTGCTCGCGGGTGCCGTCGTGCTGGCGGCGCTGTGCGGGCTCGCGGGCTGGGCGCTGCTGTGGGGAATGCGTCGCCTGCGGCTGCGCTCGCTGGCGCTGCGTCTCGCGGTCAACCGCCTGTTGCGCCAGCCGTGGCAAACCCTGAGCCAGCTTGCGACGTTTTCGCTCTCTTTCATGTTGCTGGCGCTGCTGCTGGTGTTAAGAGGCGATCTGCTCGGCCGCTGGCAACAGCAACTGCCGCCGGAGAGCCCGAACTATTTTCTGATTAATATCGCACCGGAGCAGCGCGACGCGGTGAAAGCCTTTCTGGCGGAGCATCAGATTATCCCGCAGGCGTTTTACCCCATCGTTCGCGCGCGGCTGACGCAGATTAACGGCAAGGCCACCGTGGGCAACGAGGATGAAGCGCTCAACCGCGAGCTGAATCTCACCTGGCAGGCGGAGCGCCCGGCGCATAACCCGCTCACTGCCGGACGCTGGCCGCCGGGGCCGGGCGAAGTCTCGATGGAAGAGGGGCTGGCGAAGCGCCTGAATATCGCGCCTGGCGACAGCGTGACCTTCACTGGCGACACCCAGGCGTTTACGGCGAAAGTGACCAGCCTGCGTAAAGTGGACTGGGAGAGCCTGCGGCCTAACTTTTTCTTTATCTTCCCGCCGGGCGCGCTGGACGGGCAGCCGCAGAGTTACCTGACCAGTTTCCGCGCTGACAAGGCCGACGCCATGCTGACCCAGCTTAACCGGGAGTTTCCGACGGTGAGCGTGCTGGATATCGGGGCGATCCTCAGACAGATAGGCCAGGTGCTGGAGCAGGTGAGCCGCGCGCTGGAGGTGATGGTCGTGCTGGTGACCGCTTGCGGCGTGTTGCTGCTGCTGGCGCAGGTGCAGGTGGGCATGCATCAGCGCCGCCAGGAGCTGGTGGTCTACCGCACGCTGGGCGCGGAGAAAAAACTGCTGCGCGCCACGCTCTGGAGCGAGTTTGCGCTGCTTGGCCTGGTGGCGGGGCTGGTGGCCGCCATCGGGGCGGAAGTGGCGCTCGGCGTGCTGCAAACCCGCGTGTTTGACTTCCCGTGGGAGCCGGACTGGCGGCTGTGGGTGATGCTGCCGCTTTGCGGCGCGCTGTTATTGTCGCTGTGCGGCGGCTGGCTCGGCGTGCGGCTTTTAAAAGGCAAAGCGCTGTTTCGCCAGTTTAACCGCTAGCGCAGTAGCGGTGACGCAGCCAGGCGTCCACCTGCTGGTAGTCGCCGCGAAACACGATCTGCTGCGCTTTTTTCTCTAACTGATAGCGATACATCGGGTCGTAATAGCCCTCCAGCAGCGGCGCAAGCCAGGCGAAATGCGCGTGCGTTTCACCGGTGCGCTGCTGATGGGCGAGCGCGGCGGCCTGTAGCGAGGCAAGCTCGGCGTAGCGCGCAAGCCCGAGACGGCGGCGGATGGCGTAAAGCCCGTGGTGCAGATAGTCGCCATAAGCGCGCCAGCCTGCGGCGTCATCGCCGAGCGCTGCCTGAAACGCGGCCTGCATCTGCGCAAAATACTCCTCACGCAGCCGCTCCAGACGGCGTTCCAGCGGCTCTTCGACCACCGCAACAGGCGCCTGTAGCATCTGTTCGCGCAGTACGGCGGGCAGATGGTTGGCGCCTATCATTTTGCCTTCATCTTCCAGCACCCAGAACGGGTTGCTGAGGGTCGTCCAGCGGGCGTGATGGTTAAGCATCGCGGCGGCGAGATGGTTTTCAAAGCTGGCCTGCGCCCGTTGCGGCGTCAGCGTCCGGCCAAACGACGAGCCGCGGTGATGCGCCAGCCCCTCCAGATCAATGCCGGTCGGCAGCGCTTTCACCAGTTGCGTTTTGCCGCTGCCGGTACAGCCGCCTATGAGCACCATCGGCAGACGGCTTAAGCGATCCGTGGCGTCCATCGCCGCCTGGCGCAGCCGTTTGTAACCGCCTTCCACCAGCGGATAGTCGATGCCGCGCTCACGCAGCCACTGCTGAACGATATGGCTGCGCATTCCGCCACGGGCGCAGCAGAGATAGCCTTCGGGATGATGCCCGCAGGCGAGACGCCACGCGTTAAGCCGGGCTTCGCGCACCTCGCCGCCCACCAGCCGGTGGCCGAGCGCCAGCGCGGCCTGCTGGCCGTGCTGCTTGTAACAGGTGCCGACCGCCGCGCGCTCGTCGTTATTCATCAGCGGCAGATTAATCGCCCCTGGCATGGCGCCCTGCGCAAACTCCACCGGCGCGCGAACGTCAATCAGCGTGACGCCGCGCTTAATTAGCGCCAGCGCGTCGTCGCTGTCTGGCCGCCGTCCTGCATCCTTTTGCATGTTGTTCTCGCTTTTTTAAAACGCCGCTATTGTACGCCGCTCACTCTTGCCGGGGTATACGGAAAACGTGCCGGGCGGCTTCGATAAATTCCGGCAATCCAAATGCGCAAACCGGCAAAGCCTGGCGTGCGCGACTGAAAAAACGGTGAAAATCGCAGCAAAAACGCTTTGTTCAGCCATCGATATTTCCGGACGACTTTACCGCTCGACTTCTTTACCGCCATAACAGCAGAGAATATTCCATCTGGTTCTAACGACCCGCGAATCATTCTTTAACCGCGAAAAAACGCAGTCCTATCATTTGGCCATTCTCTGATGACCGGATAAACCGACCATGTCGATAGTCGATTCTGTAACCTCTCTTATCGGGCAGACGCCGCTGCTGCGCCTCGCAAAGCTCGATACCGGCCCGTGCGAACTGCTGCTGAAACTGGAAAACCAGAACCCCGGCGGTTCGATTAAAGACCGCGTGGCGCTCTCGATGATTAACGAGGCCGAACGCCTGGGGCGGCTTGCGCCCGGCGGCACCATTATTGAAGCCACGGCGGGCAACACCGGCCTCGGCCTTGCGCTTATCGCCGCCCAAAAGGGCTACAAGCTGATCCTGGTGGTGCCGGACAAAATGAGCCGCGAGAAAATTTATCACCTGCGCGCGCTGGGCGTGGATGTGCGGCTTACCCGCTCGGACGTTAACAAAGGCCACCCGGCCTATTACCAGGATTACGCGCAGCGCCTCGCCGATGAAACGCCCGGCGCGTTTTACATTGATCAGTTTAATAACCCGGCCAACCCGCTGGCGCATCAGACCACCACCGCGCCGGAGCTTTTTGCGCAGGCGGAAGGGCGCATTGACGCTATCGTGGTGGGCGTTGGCTCCGGCGGCACGCTCGGCGGGCTTCAGGCCTGGTTTCGCGAGCACTCTCCCCATACCGAATTCGTGCTCGCCGATCCGGCAGGATCGATCCTGGCCGATCAGGTTGAAACGGGGCGCTATCACGAGGCGGGATCGTGGCTGGTGGAGGGCATCGGCGAGGATTTCATTCCGCCGCTCGCGCATCTGGAGGGCGTCCGACAGGCTTTTCGCGTAACCGACGCCGCCGCGTTCGCCGCCGCGCGCGATCTGCTGAAAATCGAAGGGGTGCTGGCGGGCTCTTCCACCGGCACGCTGCTGGCCGCCGCGCTGCGCTACTGCCGCGCGCAGACGACCCCGAAGCGCGTGGTGACCTTCGCCTGCGACAGCGGCAATAAATATCTCTCGAAAATGTTTAACGACGACTGGCTGCGCCAGCAGGGGCTACAGACGCGGCCCGCCGTGGGCGATCTGCGGGATTACATCGCGTTTCGCCATGATGAAGGCGCGGCCGTGACCGCGGCACCCGATGACTCGCTCGCGACGGTGCTCGCCCGGATGCGGCTTTACGATATCTCGCAGCTTCCGGTGCTGGCGCAGGGGCGCGTGGTGGGCATTGTCGATGAGTGGGATCTGCTGACGTTTATCCGCGGCGACAGCCAGCGCTTTCTCACGCCCGTCTCGGCGGCCATGAACCGCGAGGTGGTGACGCTCGATAAAAGCGCCAGCGAGCGGGAACTGTTTGAGGTTTTCGAACGCGGGCTGGTGGCGGTGATTACCGACGATACGCGCTTTCTCGGGCTTATCACCCGCACCGATGTGCTGAACCGCTGGCGCAACCAGCTTGAATCTTAAGGAGTTTTATCATGGATAAATTCGCAACGCTCAGCGTGCACAGCGGCACGCATCACGATCAGCATGGCGCGGTGATGCCGCCGATTTACGCCACCTCCACCTACGCGCAGCCCGCGCCCGGCGAGCATACCGGCTATGAATATTCGCGCAGCGGCAACCCGACGCGCCACGCGCTGGAGCGCGCCATCGCGGAGCTTGAAGCGGGCAGCCAGGGGTTCGCGTTCGCCTCCGGTCTGGCGGCCATTTCCACGGTGCTGGAGTTGCTTGATAAAGAGAGCCATATCGTGGCGGTGGACGATGTATATGGCGGCACGTACCGGCTGCTGGAAAACGTGCGTAAGCGCACCGCCGGGCTGACCGTTTCCTGGGTGAAGCCTGACGATCTCGCGGCGCTGGAGGCGGCGATCCGCCCGGAAACCCGGATGATCTGGGTCGAGACGCCGACCAATCCGCTGCTGAAACTGGCGGATCTCGAGGCTATCGCCGGGCTGGCGCGCAGGCGCGGGCTGATAAGCGTCGCGGATAATACGTTCGCCTCGCCCGCCATTCACCGCCCGCTGACGCTCGGGTTTGATATTGTGGTGCATTCGGCCACCAAATACCTGAACGGCCACTCCGACGTGGTGGCCGGGCTGGCGGTGGTGGGCGATAACACTGAACTGGCGCAGCAGCTGGCCTATTTGCAGAACGCCGTCGGCGGCGTGCTCGATCCGTTCAGCAGTTTTCTGACGCTGCGCGGCATTCGCACGCTGGCGCTGCGTATGGAGCGGCACAGCGCCAGCGCGCTGAAGATTGCGCAGCGGCTGGCGCAGCATCCGCAGGTGGAAAAAGTGTTTTTCCCGTGGCTGGAAAGCCACCCGCAGTATGCGCTGGCGCGCCGTCAGATGGCGCTCTCAGGCGGTATGATTTCCATCGTAGTGCGCGGCGATGACCAGCGTGCGGCGCAGGTGATTAAAAAGCTGCGGCTCTTTACGCTTGCCGAGAGTCTCGGCGGCGTGGAGAGCCTGGTGAGCCAGCCGTTCAGTATGACGCACGCCTCGATCCCGCTTGAGCAGCGGCTGGCGAATGGCATTACGCCGCAGTTGATTCGGTTGTCGGTCGGGATTGAAGACGCGGAGGATTTGCTCGCGGATCTCGAGCAGGCGCTGGAGGCATAACGCCTCGCCCGGCGGGTGCGCTGCGCTTACCCGCCCTACAATATTTCTGCTTTATGCCCGGCGGGTAAGCGCAACGGTGAGTGGTAGGGTGGGTAAGCGAAGCGCACCCGCCATGAGGGCAACCGCGACACCTAATAAAAAAGCACCCCGCAGGGTGCTTTTTTATCGCAAATGCGCCTGCGCCCAGGCGATGCCGCTGGCGTATTCTGGCGGCAGCAACGGGGAGAGGGCTTCCAGCGTGGCGTCAATCAGCGTCGCCTCGGCATCGCTCAGATTGAGATGCCCGACTTTACGGCCTTCACGCACCTCTTTGTCGTACCAGTGCAGATGCACCAGCGGCAGCTTCAGCCAGTCGTAATTCAGATCGGTGCCGATCAGATTCACCATCACCGATGGGCCGCTCACTACCGGCTGCGGCAGCGGCAGGCTGGTCACGGCGCGCAGATGCAGTTCAAACTGGCTGATGGACGCGCCGTTCTGCGTCCAGTGGCCGCTGTTGTGCACGCGCGGCGCCAGTTCGTTAATCAGCAGGCCCTGCGGCGTCACGAAACACTCCATCGCCATCACGCCCACATAATTCAGCTCGTCCATAATCGCGCGCAGCATCGCTTCGGCCTGCTTCTGCTGCGCGGCGTTAGCCTGCGGGAACGCGACGCTGGCGCGCAGAATGCCGTCCTGATGCAGGTTATGGGTCAGCGGATAAAAGACCGCGCTGCCGTCATGCGCGCGAGCGCCGACCAGCGACACCTCGCCGGTAAAGTTAATGCCCTGCTCGACAATGCACTCGCCGTAGCACTCGGCGGGCAGCGTATCGGTCTCGTGCGCGCGTAGCCGCCACTGGCCGCGGCCATCGTAGCCGCCGGTGCGGCGCTTGACGATAGCCAGCTCACCGAGAGCCTCAAAAATCTGCGGCCATTCGCCGCTGTTTGCCAGCAACTGCCACGGCGCGGTGGGAAGATTCAGCTTATCGAGCAGCTGTTTCTGGGTGAAACGGTCGGCGATAAGCGGGAAAACGTCGCGGTTAACGAACGCGTTGTGGCGCGCCAGCTCGCGGGTCAGGGCGGTTTCCGGCCAGCGTTCAATTTCCGCCGTGATAACGCTCTGCGAGAACGGCACCGCCTGCGGATCGGCGTCGAGCCCTACCGGCCAGACGCGAATGCCAAGCGGCTCGCCTGCCTGACGCAGCATTCTGCCAAGCTGGCCGTTACCCAGCACGCATACCTGCTTCATGCCTCACCCCGCGGGTCCGGATTCTCCAGCACTTCCTCGGTTTGCTTCTGACGCCAGTTCTCAAGCCGCGCCAGCAGCGCGCTGTCGTGCTGAGCCAGGATTTGAGCGGCCAGCAGAGCCGCGTTCGCCGCGCCCGCTTTGCCGATAGCCAGCGTGCCCACTGGAATCCCGCGCGGCATCTGAACGATAGAGTAGAGGCTGTCCAGCCCGCTCAACGCCGCGCTCTGCACCGGCACGCCCAGCACCGGCACCAGCGTTTTCGCGGCAATCATGCCCGGCAGATGCGCCGCGCCGCCTGCGCCCGCGATGATCACCTGAAACCCGTTCTCCTGCGCGCGCTCGGCGAAGCTGAAGAGTTTATCGGGCGTGCGGTGCGCGGAAACCACTTCAACGTGGTGAGGAACATCCAGAGCATCGAGAATTTCTGCGGCAAACTGCATGGTGGCCCAGTCGCTTCTGGAACCCATGACGATGGCGATACGCGCCGGGGTGTGGCTGGAGGACATACGTCTCAAAACTCCTGTGGTCAGGCGGCAAAATCAACGGGGTCGCCGTTACGAGGGCCTTGAGAATATCACGGAAAACCGGCAAGGAAAACGGTTGCGTAGGCGTGAGAACGGCAAAAACGCGGGGGGAATCAGAACGGAAACGCTACCAGTTCCACGTCGTCAGGGGTGACTTTGATCATTGAGCCTTCGCTGTGCCAGGCGCTTAACACCACGCGGTGCGCGGGCTTGCCGTTCGCCTCCAGCGTGTGGACGGCGGGGCGGTGGGTGTGGCCGTGAATGAGCCACTGCACCTGCTGGCGGGTCATGGCGCTAACGACCGCCTGCGGGTTGACATCCATGATGGCGAGATCTTTCTGGCTGTTGGAGGCTTTGCTGCCGGCGCGCATGCGGGCGGCAATGCGGCGGCGAAGCCGCAGGGGCAGGGCAAGAAAAAGAGTTTGCAGCCACGGTTTATGCACTTTGGCGCGAAACGCCTGATAACCGGCATCGTCGGTGCACAGCGTGTCGCCATGCATGATCAGCACGCGTCTGCCGTAGAGATCCAGCACTTGTTCTTCCGGCAGCAATTGCATGCCGCTTTCGCGGGCGAAGCGACGGCCGAGCAGGAAATCGCGGTTGCCGTGGATGAAATAGCAGGGAACGCCGGATTGCACGAGCGCGCGCAGGGCGGCGGCTATCTCGCGGTGCAGTGGTTGCGGGTCGTCATCGCCAATCCAGGCTTCAAAGAGATCGCCCAGGATATAAAGCGCGTCCGCTTCACGCGCTGTACCGGCTAAAAAACGCAGAAAACCGGCGGTAATCGCCGGTTCTTCTGGGCACAGATGAAGATCTGCAATAAAGAGCGTCGCCACGAATTACTCGCTGACGGTCACGCGCTCGATAATCACGTCTTCTTTCGGCACATCCTGATGCATGCCGCTGCGGCCGGTGGATACGCCTTTGATTTTATCAACCACGTCCATGCCTTCGACCACTTCTGCGAATACGCAGTAGCCCCAACCCTGCAGGCTTTCGCCGCTGAAGTTCAGGAAGTCGTTATCTGCAATGTTGATGAAGAACTGCGCAGTCGCGGAGTGCGGCGCCTGCGTGCGCGCCATCGCCAGCGTGCCGCGGGTGTTCTTCAGGCCGTTGTTGGCTTCGTTTTTGATAGGATCTTTGGTGCTTTTCTGCTTCATGCCCGGCTCAAAGCCGCCGCCCTGAATCATAAAGCCGTTGATTACACGATGGAAAATGGTGTTGTCGTAGAAACCTTCGCGGCAATATTCCAGAAAGTTTTTTACCGTTTCCGGCGCTTTGTCATCAAAGGTCTTGATTACGATGTCGCCGTGATTGGTGTGAAAAGTAACCATGTCTGCATCCTGTTTTGTTTCAGTGGTGCTTCGGCTTCCGAAAGAAGCCACAGTAGGAGGCTGTTATAGCATAACTCACCGCTTGCTTCACCTTGCAAAGTGGGGTGCTTGCGCTTTCAATTATGGGTAATATAGGGGTTTTATCTGCTTACCACACACTGACACGGAAACTTCTGATGTTAAAAATCTTCAATACCATGAGTCGCCAGAAAGAAGAATTTAAGCCTATTCATGCCGGGGAAGTCGGCATGTACGTGTGTGGTATTACCGTTTACGACCTCTGTCACATCGGTCATGGCCGTACGTTTATCGCGTTTGACGTCGTTGCGCGCTACCTGCGTTTTCTCGGCTATAAGCTGAAATATGTGCGCAACATTACCGATATTGACGACAAAATTATTAAACGCGCCAACGAGAACGGCGAAGATTTCGTGGCGCTGGTGGACCGTATGGTCGCCGAGATGCACAAAGATTTCGATGCGCTGAATATTCTGCGCCCGGAAAGCGAGCCGCGCGCGACGCAGCACATCCCGGAAATTATTGAAATCGTTGAGCAGCTGATCGCTCGCGGCCATGCGTATGTCGCGGGCAACGGCGATGTGATGTTCGCGGTGGAGAGCGACGCGGATTACGGCAAGCTCTCGCGCCAGGATCTGGAACAGCTCCAGGCGGGGGCGCGCGTGGAAGTGGCCGACAGCAAACGTAACCCGATGGATTTCGTACTGTGGAAGATGTCCAAGCCGGGCGAGCCGAGCTGGCCGTCGCCGTGGGGCGACGGGCGTCCGGGCTGGCATATTGAGTGCTCCGCGATGAACTGCAAGCAGCTCGGCAGCCATTTCGATATTCACGGCGGCGGCTCTGACCTGATGTTCCCGCACCATGAAAACGAAATCGCCCAGTCGACCTGCGCGCACGACGGTGAGTATGTGAACTACTGGATGCACTCCGGCATGGTGATGGTCGATCGCGAGAAGATGTCCAAATCGCTCGGCAACTTCTTTACCGTGCGCGACGTGCTGCAACACTACGACGCTGAGACCGTGCGCTACTTCCTGATGTCCGGCCATTACCGCAGCCAGCTGAACTACAGCGAAGAGAACTTAAAGCAGGCGCGCGCCTCGCTTGAGCGTCTCTACACCGCGCTGCGCGGCACCGACGCCAGCGCGGCAGCCGCGGGCGGCGAGGCGTTTGAAGCGCGTTTTGTCGAAGCGATGAACGACGATTTCAACACGCCGGAAGCGTATTCCGTGCTGTTTGATATGGCGCGTGAAGTGAACCGCCTGAAAGCGGAAGACAGCAGCGCGGCGAATCAGTTAGCCGCGCATCTGCGTAAGCTTGCCGCCGTGCTGGGCCTGCTGGAGCAGGAGCCGGAGCAGTTCCTGCAGTCGGGCGCGCAGACCAGTGACGATGAAGTGGCGGAGATCGAAGCGCTGATCGTTAAGCGCCTTGAAGCGCGCAAAGCGAAAGACTGGGCGGCAGCGGACGCCGCGCGCGATCGCTTAAACGAGATGGGCATTATTCTGGAAGATGGCCCGCAGGGCACAACCTGGCGACGTAAATAAGAAAAAGCGGCGAAAGCCGCTTTTTTTATACCAATCTGAACACCACCGCCTGGGGAAGTGGTCAGCCACAGGGTGGCTCTGCCAGAAAGGCTCTCATGCGCTCGGTGTTGTCAATATCATATCGTATGGACACCCAGGTACCCAAAATATTCGCAAGTTAAATATAAGAGCCGTATCCATTTTCAAAAAGCGGCAACAATCGCGCCATCCGCTTCCCCCGTGACATTGATTTTGAGGGGGGAGCAAGCTCGAACTCCTCCGGGAAGGGGACCGCATCATTCTGCGCCCGTCCGCCCGGCCTGGGGCTCGTTCGCGCAGTCCGAAAAAGCAGGCCCGCACGCTATGGCTGGGCGCAAAGAGGTTGTCAGCGATGGAGGTTAAAAGGGAGAGATCCAGCCGCAGTTTCTGAAAGCGTCATAAACCCCAGCGGTTACCCGGCATTACAGATGATACCCCGACAACCGCAGTTCTTTGTCCATCCACTCGGTAAATCTCTGGATTTTCCATGTGCGTTCGTTCATGTGCGGCATCACAAGATGATGCGCGTTAATGCCGATCCCCATCTCATCTGGTAGCACCTGCACAAGCGAACCATCTTGCAGGTAATCGGTTGCCATCATTTTGCTCTCCAGAATAAACCCCAGACCTATGCGCGCCGCTTCAAAGCTCATGTAGGAGCGGTCAAAGCTGAGGCTGAAGTTGAGCCAGGGCCTGTCGATATTGTGCCACGCAAACCATTTTTCCCAGTTTACCAGGGTGCTGGTTGACGAAATAAGTGACTGTTGCAGCAGATCGGTGGGGGTGCTGATGGGATGTTTTTCCACATACTCCGGTGAGGCCATTACCACCAGCATGTCGCTTTTGATGGTCATCACCCGGTAGGCATCCCAGTCCGGGATACCGTGGCGGATATCAATGTCGATATTATCTCTGGCGAACTGCAGGTTTTCATAGGAGCAGGTGAGATTGATGGTGATATCAGGATATTCGGCGCGGAACCTGCCCAGGCGGCGCAACAGCCATGACAGCCCAAAGGTGGGCGAGGAATGCACGCGAAGCACGGCGCTCTCTTTCTCTTCTACGATCTGACTGGTGGCGCGCCCGATGGCGCTCATCGCTGCCGAGACCTCCCGCAGATACTTTTCTCCCGTTGGGGTGAGCTGAACCCCTTTGCCGCTGCGGATGAATAATTTCTTGCCCAACCACGATTCCAGCGACGCTATCTGATGACTCACCGCGGAGGGAGTGACGTTGAGCTGCTCCGCCGCCTGATGGATGCTCAGGGCGTTGGCAACGGCGATAAACGCCTGCAAATTTCTGAGCGAGGGCAGCGATAACGTCTGACGATCCTGCGCGGGCATGGTCTACTCCTTACCTGTTTAATGATGAAAAACATAACATTCAGGCTGCGTACGGGCAATTTTATCCCGATGTTATTTTTTTGAGCTGTATCTCGAATCAAATTTATCTCAGGAATAAATGAGTTTTATTGCATGGTGTTTCATGGGGGAGCCGATATATTGACGTTGAGCGCAATAATAAAATGACTCACTGTGTTCGAATAATGAGGTAAGTTATGTCTCGTATAGAACAGGCTGTCCCCTACATAAATACTAAAAAAACCAATTATCGTTTCATCGTGCTGGCATTGATTTTTATTGTCTATGCCATTAACTATGCTGACAGAACAAATATTGGTGCGGTATTACCGTTTATCATTGACGAATTTCATATCAATAATTTCGAAGCTGGCGCCATTGCCAGTATGTTCTTTTTGGGATACGCCCTGAGCCAAATTCCGGCAGGCTTTTTTATCGCCAAAAAGGGTATTCGCGGCATGGTGGCGCTGTCGATATTTGGCTTCTCCGCCTTCACCTGGCTGATGGGCACGGCGACCTCTGTTCTGGGCCTGAAGTGTATTCGTCTGGGGCTTGGGCTAACCGAAGGGCCGTGTCCCGTCGGGCTGGCCTCCACCATTAACAACTGGTTTCCGCCAAAGGAGAAGGCGACGGCCACGGGCGTATACATCGCGGCCACTATGTTTGCGCCTATACTCGTGCCGCCGCTGGCCGTGTGGATCGCCATGACCTGGGGCTGGCGCTGGGTCTTCTTCTCCTTTGCAATCCCCGGTCTGGTCATTGCCGTCCTGTGGTATTTGCTGGTGCGCACGAAGCCGTCCGAGAGCGCATTCGTCTCTAAAGCGGAGCTGGAAACCATTACCGAGGGTCAGGAGAGGCAGGACGCCAGACGGGAAAACATCGTGATTTCACCCGGCTTTGCGCGCCTTGACCGGCTGATCCGCGTGCGGGAGTTAGCCCCGGTGAGTACGGTGAAGGGGCTGTTTACCTCAAAGAATATCCTCGGCGACTGTCTGGCCTATTTCATGATGGTCAGCGTGCTGTATGGCCTGTTGACGTGGATCCCGCTCTATCTGGTGAAAGAGAAAGGCTTTACGTTTATGAGCATGGGGCTGGTCGCCAGTATGCCGTGCATCGGCGGTTTTATCGGGGCGATTTTTGGCGGGTATGTCTCTGACAAACTGCTCGGTCGCCGACGCAAACCGACCATGATGTTTACCGCCATCAGTACCGTCTTAATGATGGTTATTATGCTGAATATTCCGCAAAGTACCGTGGCGGTTTGCGTGGGACTGTTTTTTGTCGGCCTGTGTCTGAATATCGGCTGGCCAGCTTTTACGGCTTACGGCATGGCGGTTGCGGACAGTAAAACGTATCCCATTGCCGCGTCAATTATCAACAGCGGCGGTAATCTCGGGGGATTTGTTTCTCCGATGCTGGCGGGCTTCTTACTCGATAAAACAGGCAGTTTTAATTCCGTGTTTATTTATTTCGGTATTTGTGCGTCCATTGGCTTAATTGTAATTATGCTTCTTGAAGAGCCGAAATAAGACATTTAATTCCTCTATTCATAATGGAGTAAATATATGCTACTGAAAGATAAAGTCGCCGTTATTACCGGCGCGGCTTCCGTACGCGGTTTAGGTTTTGCCACGGCTAAATTATATGCTGAGCAAGGCGCTAGGGTGGTGATTATTGATTTAGATGCCGAAGCCAGTCGGGCAGCGGCGGCGAGCCTGGGTGAAGAGCATCTGGGCCTGGCGGCGAACGTCAGCAACGAATTACAGGTCAACGCCGCCATTGAACAGGTGCTGGGAAAATACGGGCGCATCGATATTCTGGTGAATAACGCCGGTATTACTCAGCCGATCAAGCTGATGGAGATTAAACGCGAGAATTACGACGCGGTGCTGGACGTCAGCCTGCGGGGGACTCTGCTGATGTCCCAGGCGGTGATCCCGACTATGCGCGCGCAGAAGTCGGGCAGCATCGTCTGCATTTCATCGGTATCCGCACAGCGAGGCGGCGGTATATTCGGCGGTCCTCACTACAGTGCGGCAAAAGCGGGTGTCTTGGGCCTGGCGAAAGCGATGGCCCGCGAACTGGGGCCGGACAACGTCCGCGTAAACTGCATCACCCCGGGACTTATTCAGACGGACATCACCGCAGGCAAGCTGAGCGATGAGATGAAAACGTCCATCCTGGCGGGCATTCCGCTTAACCGCCTCGGCGACGCGCAGGATATTGCCCGCGCCGCGTTGTTCCTTGGCAGCGACCTTTCGTCTTACTCCACCGGTATCACGCTCGACGTGAACGGCGGCATGCTGATCCATTAAGGAGACCCGACGATGACGGATACCACAGTTCAACAGGTTGCCGCCGCGGCCTGGCGCATTCGCCGCTATGCGCTGCGCATGGGCGAAGTGCAGGGGCAGGGTTACATTGGGCAGGCGCTGGGTTATGCCGACGTACTGGCCACCGCGTTCGCCCACGGTATGAACCTCAAGCCGGACGAGCCGGAGTGGGAAGGTCGTGACCGTTTTCTGCTCTCCCACGGTCATTACGCCATTGCCTGTTATGCCGCCCTGATTGAAGCCGGGATCATTCCTGAAGAAGAGCTGGAAACCTACGGCTCGGACGACAGCCGCCTGCCGATGTCCGGCATGGCAACCTATACGCCGGGCATGGAGATCTCCGGCGGTTCACTGGGGCAGGGGTTATGTATTGGGGTCGGCATGGCGCTGGGACTGAAGCACAAGCAGAGCGCGGCATGGGTCGTTAATTCTATGTCGGACGGCGAGCTGGACGAAGGTTCAACCTGGGAAGCGGCGATGTCGGCGGCTCACCATGGTCTGTCTAACCTCATTGTTCTGGTGGACATTAACCGCCAGCAGGCAGACGGCAACTCGCACACCATACTCGGCTTCGAGCCGCTGGAGGACAAATGGACTTCCTTCGGCTGGTATGTGCAGCGCGTAAACGGCAACGATGTTTCTGCGCTGGTGACGGCGTTTGATAATGCTAAGCGCTACCCGGAAAACCAGCCGCGCGTCATTTTGTGCGACACGCTGATGGGCAAGGGCGTGCCATTCCTTGAGCAGCGTGACAAGAACCATTTTATTCGCGTGGATGCTGACGAGTGGCAAAAAGCACTCGCCGTGCTGGATGCGAACAAACCAGAAGGAGTGCTGTAATGAGCCAGTCCACGGAGAAAAAACCGCGCCTGACCACGTCGGCCATGATTGCCTCTATTGCGGAAGAAGGCCAGGAGACGCGCTCTGCACCGTTCGGCCATGCGCTGGTGAAGCTGGCCGAACAGCGCCCGGAGGTTGTCGGTATGACGGCGGATTTGTCGAAATATACCGATCTGCATATCTTTGCCCAGGCGTATCCGGAACGCTTCTTCCAGATGGGGATGGCGGAACAACTCTTAATGGGCGCGGCCGGGGGAATGGCAAAAGAGGGTTTTATTCCCTTCGCCACGACATATGCCGTCTTTGCCACGCGCCGCGCCTACGATTTTATCCATCAGGTGATTGCCGAAGAGCATCTGAACGTGAAGATCTGCGCGGCGCTGCCGGGGCTGACCACCGGTTACGGGCCGAGCCACCAGGCGACGGAAGATATTGCGATTATGCGCGGTATTCCGGGCATGACGATTATCGATCCCTGTGACGCGATAGACACTGAACAGGCGGTGCCAGCGATCGCGGCGCATGATGGCCCGGTCTATATGCGACTGCTGCGCGGCAAGGTGCCGGTGGTGCTGGATCAGTACAACTACCAGTTCAGGATTGGTAAAGCCGCGCTGCTGGAAGAGGGGAGCGACGTCCTGATTATCGCCTCAGGCCTGATGACCATGCGCGCGCTGGAGGCGGCGAAGCAGCTGCGTAAGGATAACGTCAGCGTGGCGGTGCTGCACTCGCCCACGATTAAGCCGCTGGATGAAGAGACGATCCTGGCGCAGGCGGCGAAGCCGGGACGGCTGGTGATTGTGGCGGAAAACCACAGCAGCGTGGGCGGGCTATGCGAGGCTGTCGCGTCGCTGCTGATGCGCCATCGCGTGCATGTCGACTTTGACACCGTTGCGCTACCGGATGCTTTCCTCGATGCGGGCGCGCTGCCGACGCTTCACGATCGTTACGGGATCTCAACGGCAGCCCTGGTGGAGAAGATCCGGCGCAGGCTCTGATTTTTAAGGGGCGGGTATCCACTCGCCCCTTAATTATTTCAGTAAACGACCTTGTAAACCCGTGCGCTCTGCCCCTTTCTTCGTTTTTCTTCTGAGCGCGCGGCAATGAGGCCGCTGCATGCGAAGGTACTGACCGAAGAAGCCAACCGTTTTTGATTTCACCCTGGCTTAAGGCATCGCATACATGAGCCAGTAAAAATTATTTAACACCAGCCGCTGTTTTACTTAAAGCAGCGATATTTACGCCCCTGTGGGGCAAGGGGCATTTTTACGGCAGTGATTCTGGTAGTTCCGGCAGGTGCGCTGCGCTTACCTGCCCTACGAAACGATGCGATATTCGTTGTAGGGTGGGTAAGCGAAGCGCACCCACCGAAGATAACGCGCCCCCGCCGTCCTCCCTTACGCCGATCCGCGCGCAATCAACTGGCCCGAAAGCGTGATCCGCTGCGCGGGCAGACCCGGCTCGCGGATAAGCCGCACGATCAACCCCGCCGCCTGGCGCCCGGTCTCTTCGCTGGCGGAAGAGACATAGGTAAACGAGGGCGACGTCAGATTCACATGCATCATGTCCTCAAAGCCAATCAGCGACACCTGCTGCGTCAGGAATACATCTTTCCCCACGGTACGCCCCACCTGATGAATCGCCTCCAGGCAGCCGATAATCGCGTGGGGCGAATGGCACAGCAGGGCGGTGATTTTGTTATTCGCCTCGAGAAGCTGGCGCACCGTCTGGCTGACTGCCAGCGTCTCCTCGGCGCAGGCGCGCGCGAACTCATCGCGCCACGGCAGCCCGTATTGCGACAGCGCCGCGCGGTAGCCGTAAAGCCGCTCCTCGCGGATAAGACATCCCGCCGTACCGCCGATATACGCAATATTACGGTGGCCGCGCTCAATCAGATAACGCGTGGCGAGCCCGCCCGCCTGGCGGTTATCGCGCATCACGCTGTTGAGCTTCTCTTCCACCGGCGACTGCGACACCACCACCAGTGGGAGCGTACTGTGCATGACCGGCGCAGGCAGCGCGCGCTGGGTTGAGTCGGCCGTCAGATAAACCACTCCCGCCACGCCCTGGCGGGTAAACGAGACCAGACAGCTCTCCAGACGGCCCGTTTCGCGCCCCGGCTGGGTGAGGAACACCATAAAGCCCTGCGCCTCCAGCGCCTGCACCAGGCTTGCCGTTACGCGGGTCGAAAAGGGATCGTTGAGATCTTCGACGACCAGGCCAATCAGGTTCGAGGTTTTACCGCGCAGGTTAGCGGCCGCGACGTTATGCACGTAGCCCAGCACCTCAATGGCGGCATGCACTTTGTCGATGGTCGCGGCAGAGATTTTTCCCTTCTCGCGCAGCACCAGCGAGACCGTCGAAACCGACACACCCGCCTGGCGCGCCACATCGATAATGCTGACCTTTTTCATCTGCCCTGATTTATCCTTTTATCGCTGATGTCGCGGGCCTGGCGTCAGGCCCGCGCAGGCGTCGTTATTTCCCCGTCATGCCTGACAGGCTCTGCGCAATAAACTGCGCGCGCGCCCCGAAAATCACCTGAATGCCGTTGTCGCCCACAAACACCACGCCGCGCGCGCCAAGCCCGTTCAGCCCGTCTTTATCAACGAGATCCGGGCGCGCCACTTCCAGACGCAGGCGCGTAATACAGGCGCCGACGCTGGTGATGTTCTCTTTACCGCCCAGCAGGCCCACAATATTGCCCGCGAGCTCTGCGTCGGTTTTATCATCCGCACTGGCGGTGACATCCACGCGGCCCGGCGTTTTCACGTCAAAACGGCGGATCACAAAGCGGAAGGTGAAGTAGTAAATAATCGCCATCGGGATGCCGACGATAACCGCGTTCAGGTAGTGCGTCTGATAGCCGTTAAAAGAGGGCAGAATGCCGAACGAAATATAGTCGATAAGCCCGGCGGAGAACGATTTGGCGATATGCGCGTCCAGCAAATACATGCACATATACGCAAGCCCCGCCATGATGGCGTTAAATACATACAACACCGGCGCGACAAAAATAAAGGTAAATTCAACCGGCTCCGTGATCCCCGTCAGAAAACAGGTCAGCGCGGCGGAGAAAAGAATGCCGGAGGCGATTTTCTTATTCTTCGTGCTGGCTTCGTGATACATCGCCAGACACGCCGCCGGCAGCGCAAACAGCATCAGCGGAAACTCGCCCTGCATAAATTTACCGGCATTCTGGTAGGTATTGCTGCTGAAGCTTTTCACGCCCTCTTCCAGCATTTTGAACCAGATGGTCTGGTCGCCGTGGATAACCTGTCCGGTCTGGGTGGTGTAATCGCCAAACGAATACCAGAACGACGGATACCAGATATGGTGCAGCCCCAGCGGGATCAGCGCGCGCTCCACCAGCCCGAAGATAAACGTCGAGGCCGCCTGATTATCGCCGTTGACGATAACTGACAGCGCGTCGATGCCCGCCTGAATGTGTTGCCACACATACGGCAGCGCCAGCCCCAGCAGGAACGAGAGAAACGCCGCGGCAATCGCCACAAACCGTTTGCCGGAGAAGAACCCCAGGAATTCCGGCAGTTGCAGCGTGTGGAAGCGGTTATAACACCACGCGGCGAGAATGCCTGAAATCAGCCCACCGAACACGCCCATCTGGAGCGTCGGAATACCGACCACCATCGCGTATTTGCCGCCGCTCGCCGCCATTTCCGGCGTGATGCCAAGCTGCGTGCTGATGGTGATGTTAATGATAAAGACCGAGACCGCCGCCGAGAGGGCCGCGATGCCGGATTCCGACGCCAGACCGACGGCGGAGCCGATGGCGAACAGCAGCGGCAGGTTATCGAAAATAACCCCGCCCGCGTTCATCATCAGCGGCAAATGGAATTTATCGCCGAAGGCCAGCAGCAGGCCGGCGGCGGGCAGCAGCGAAATAGGCAGCATCAGCGCGCGGCCTATCATCGACAATTTTGAAAGCGATTTAACGAAACCTGTTATCAGACTCATACCGATCCCCCGATTGGAACAGCCGGGCTTTTGCGCCCTGTTTTATAGTAGGTAGAACGTTCTAGTAGAACGTTCTACCTATCGTCTGTTAATCAATTTTCCATCGCAATTAAAATTTGATTTGGTATCAGACAAAATTGTGATTCTTAGAAGTCTGTCAGGAAAAACCTTACTTCATAAAGGGGATTGCTATTACGGTCTACTATTATTTGGGTCCGCGATTAAGGGGAAATCAGGAAATTAAATGAATAACGTATTGGATAATTTGGATAAATTCGTCTCTTTGCTTTTTAAGTTGAGCCTGGCAGCAGGCGCAATGGTGCTTTTTAGCTATTGCGCTTCCATTGGTTACGTGCCGGAAAATCTCACCGCAGGAGATGGGATATATTTTTCACTCCTGGCGGTCGCATTCGGATTCATGTTGCTTTTGACCTCGCTCCTTTTAGGCGCGCCGGGCTTGATTCTGTGGCGTTTGCTTCTTTGGGGAGGGGTCTTATGGCTTCGCCACTTAAGACGACAGCAACGCAAGCGCGGGCCTGGCATGCCTGTTCGCTACAAAAGCCGATTGCGACGTAAAAAACAGCCTTACAGAGAAGATGATTACCTATCAAAAGGCTTCCCGCGCCTGAGCCGCTTATGGTACGGATTTGCTTGTCTCGGCCTGATATATGCTTATCTTATCGGTCGTAAGAGCTGGCTCGATTTATTGTATGTTGCTGCTACCTCTATTCTGTGCGGTTTATTTATTTCCTTGTGGCTTGCAACGCTTCAGACTTATCTGCGGGAAAGCAAACGCAGCCCCGTACCACGACGTCAGCTCCGTCAGCGGCGTTTTCTCTGGATTGCACCATTAGTAATGATGATTGTGGCAGTGGTTAACGGGCGGATGCTTACTCGCGTTACAGAAGGCTCTTTGCTTATGATTAATTTTCGCCAGGTAAATACGGTGGTTCATATAAAGAAACCCTGGACAGACATGCTGGCCGCACAGGGTATTACCGGTTCAGCGAGTCCGGTTGGCAGTGAATATCGTCGTTACACGCCGGTAACGATTAAATTCTCCGTGCTTGGGAAAGACAAATTGCTGGAGTGGGAATTAAAGGGACGTAAGTTCGACTTGCATGTACCTTCCAGTGATGTGCTGGTTGATGGCAAGTGGCATTGTGAAGAAGGGAAAACGTGTAATTAGAAATGCCAAACGGCGGGAGACCCGCCGTTTTGGTGACATTCATGCCGTGACCGTGACGCTCTGGCCGTCGAAGCGGACGGTTTGTCCGGCGACGATTTTGCAGCGCTTGCGGGTTTCCACCGCGCCGTCGACGGTCACCAGACCTTCGGAAATCACGATTTTCGCCTGCGCGCCGCTTTCGCTCCAGCCTTCCAGCTTCAGCAGATCGCACAGTTCGACGTGAGGGTGTTTACCTAAAGAAAATGTTGCCATGTTATGCCTCCTCGCCGTCATGGTATTCAACGCACGCCTGCAGCGTGTTCTGGATAAGCGTGGCGACCGTCATCGGGCCGACGCCGCCCGGCACCGGGGTAATATAACCGGCGCGCGCTGCGGCATCTTCAAACACCACGTCGCCGACCACTTTGCCATTTTCCAGACGGTTGATGCCGACATCAATCACGATGGCGCCTTCTTTGATCCACTCGCCCGGAATAAAGCCCGGCTTGCCGACCGCGACAATCAGCAGATCGGCATTTTCAACATGCTGACGCAGATTTTTGGTGAAGCGGTGGGTCACGGTGGTGGTGCAGCCCGCCAGCAGCAGCTCCATGCTCATCGGACGGCCGACGATATTGGACGCGCCGATCACCACGGCGTTCAGGCCATAAGTGTCGATGTTGTAGCGCTCAAGCAGCGTGACGATGCCGCGCGGCGTACACGGGCGCAGACGCGGCGCGCGCTGGCACAGACGACCGACGTTGTACGGATGGAAGCCGTCCACGTCTTTATCCGGCGCGATGCGCTCCAGCACTTTCACGTTATCGATACCGGCCGGCAGCGGCAGCTGAACCAGAATGCCGTCAATGGCGGCGTCCGCGTTCAGTTCATCAATCAGCCCCAGCAGTTCGGCTTCGCTGGTGGTTTCCGGCAGATCGTAAGAGCGGGACACAAAGCCAACTTCCTCACACGCCTTACGTTTGCTGCCGACATAAATCTGCGACGCCGGGTTCGCGCCAACGAGCACGACCGCAAGCCCTGGGGCGCGTTTTCCGGCCGCCACGCGCGCTTTCACTTTTTCGGCAACTTCAAGCCGCACCTGCTGCGCAATCGTTTTACCGTCAATAATCTTTGCTGCCATCAGAGAGAAGATTCCGTCTGTAATCAAATGAAGTGGGGATGAGGATATTCTGTCAGAAGCGCGCCGTGCTGTCAGTTTTCGTTTGTGTCTTTCGCTCAATTGTCCAGCAGGCGGTTCGAAAGCCATTGACTCACCTGGTACTGACCGTATAATTCCAGGCGTTTCACACTGCTACCGGCAGAGAAAACGTGAAACGCCTCTTCACGAGGCGCCCTTAGCTCAGCTGGATAGAGCAACGGCCTTCTAAGCCGTGGGTCGCAGGTTCGAGTCCTGCAGGGCGCGCCATGATTATTCAATCACTTACTCTTTACTGTTTGCCTCCTTTTTTCCATGTGGGACAGATTTGGGACATTAATACCCAAAATCGCGTCGATTGGCTTCGTGTGCTCGGTCAGATGACCTGGTGCAAGATTCGCATATCGCCTTACCATTTCCATTGACTCCCTGCCGCCCATTTCGTGCAGCACGAAAAGAGGAACGCCCGACTGAATAAGCCAGCTTGCCCAGGCGCGCGCGTCATCCACGCGCATTTAACGTCCCGGCGCTTTAACGCTACATCATGGCAATAGCCCGGTCGGGTACTGATGATGAACTGGCTGATGGATCGCCTGAACCGGTTTTCGGAAACGCACGAAAATATCGATCTGCGCCTTAACGTCACGGAAAAGTTGATGGACGTGTCGCACGGTGAGGCGGATATCGGTATTCGCTGCGGCCAGGGCGACTGGCCCGGCGTGAATAAAACCTGGCTGATGGATGAGGAAGCGGTGCTGGTCTGCAGTCCCCACCTGGTGCCGTCCGGGAAAATGGCCTGCAGTGAATGGCTCGCCACGCAAAAACTCATTCACGATGACACGCCCCATCCCGGGGCGGATTTTCCGACATGGAATGATGTACTGAAAACGGTCGGCGCCCCCGACGCGCTGGAGAGCGGGCTGCATATTAATTCCACTTCAGCTGTGATCCTGGCGGCGCTGAGCGGCAGGGGCGTGGCAATTGTCCGGTACGCTCTGGTGAAGCAGCTTATCGAAACCGGGCAGCTGGTCCAGCTGCATCCCGACCACCGATGGCCGCTCAAGTGGTCTTATTATCTGGTGACCCCGCAGCAAAAAGTCATGCGTGATGAAGTGAAAGTTTTCCACGACTGGCTTCTTCAGGATGTCGTCTCGGATCGTTCATAAACTGCCCGCTCAGGTATTACGCTGCTCCGGCAATCACACCGGGCGCGTATGCTTATTCTCTGCCAAACCACGACATAGAATTTCTTCTCTGCTCCGCAAGATTATCTGATTTGTTGAAGCTGTCTGGCTTTCTGATAATCGCCCTCAACGAAAGGTAATAAAGACCGGGTTTGTAACCCGGCGTGTTACCTCAACCCTGAGCGAAGGAGAGAACGATGGCTTATCTGCAAATCACCCTGGATATCAGTAATGAAAACCGTGCGGCAGCCGCGGGGGTATACCAGAAATACAAAACCCCATTTCTGACCACCATTGAGGGTGCCACTTCTAAAGAGCTGCTTATCCGTGACGAGGATGTCCAGGTGCTGCACGGCTTTGAGACTGTGGCGCAGGCGCAGGCATACCTTAGCAGTCCGCTGTTCACGCAGGATGTCGTTGCAGGATTGAAACCCTATTTAAACAGCGCGCCTGACGTACGTATTTTCGACGTCATGTAATGATTTTTCTGAGACAAAAATAACCGGAGTTTTCAATGTTCTTAAACTGGAATGAATATCGCAGTGGCCTGCTCGCCACTATCGGCAAATTTGGCAGACTGCAGCCAGAGTTTATGAAAGGCTTTCAGCAGATGGATAAAGGGGCGTCAGAAAACAAGCACCTCGATGCCAAAACTCATGAACTGATTGCACTGGCCGTGGCCGTCACCACCCGCTGTGATGGTTGCCTGGCCGTTCATGTGGACGCTGCGGTTAAGCACGGTGCCACGCGTGAAGAGATCGCCGAAGCGCTGGCCGTTGCCATCAACCTGAACACCGGCGCAGCGCTGACATATACCGCGCGTGCTCTGGATGTTTACGACAATCTGCCGAATAAATAGGCCTGCGGACGGCCCCTCCAGGGCCGTCTAATCACTGACTATGATGTTACTGAATTCTGATTTTTCGCAGTGTGCGATCGTTACTCCGGACGATTATCAGTGGATACCTTCTCCCCAGCCCGGCGTTGAGCGCGTGATGCTTGACCGGATTGGTCGCGAGCAGGCCCGCGCAACCAGCCTTGTCAGGTATGCGCCCGGATCCGAATTTCCCGTACACAGCCATCCCGGCGGAGAGGAGATTCTGGTGCTCGACGGTATTTTTACCGAAAACGGGGTCGACTATCCTGCCGGCTGGTATCTGCGCAGCCCGGACGGTTCTTCTCACCAACCCTCAAGTCGCGACGGCACAACCCTTTTCGTCAAGCTGCGCCAGATGTCTGCCGGTGAGCGCCAGCCGGTCAGGATAAATACGCAGGAGGCAGCTAACTGGCACGGTCAGCCGCAAAGACAAGCCTGCCCTTTATTCTCCGGCACCTCAGAAACCGTGCTGCTTCAGAAGCTTGCTCCGGGTGAGCGGATCTTCTGTGCACCGCTTGTTGGCGGAGCAGAGATCCTTCTTTTGCAAGGGGAACTCCATGCGCCGGAAGGTTGCTATGGGGCAGGAAGCTGGCTGCGGTTTCCGCCGGGTGATATGCCTGCTCTTATAGCCACCGCCTCTGGCGCACTTTTTTATCTGAAAACGGGACATCTCAGCCCGACAACCCTGACCGGAGCGACATTATGAAGCAGAGCGCTGTTATCATTGGTGCGGGGATAAGCGGCCTTTATGCCGCCACGCTGCTTGAAAAAGCGGGTGTTGATTATGTGATCCTTGAGGCTCGTGACAGAACGGGCGGGCGCGTACTGTCAGGCCTGGAACTGGCGGGCGCCTCTGCTGGCATTCATGTAGATATGGGGGCAGCGTGGTTCTGGCCTGATATTCAACCGGACTTCGCGCAACTGATCGAGCGGCTTAATCTTCCGGTAATCGCGCACGGCCGCCCGGGAGACATGCTCTATGAGCGCCAGCTGGATTCGCCCCCCGAACGCTACCCGTCATGGGAGAGCTCCCCGGCGTCTTTCAGGCTGAAGGGAGGAATGCAGACGCTCACGGCGGCGCTTAAAAGTCAGATCCCGGCTGAGAAGATTAAAACCGGCCATCAGGTGGTGGCGGTTTCCCGGGCTGGCAAGGAAGTGCAGGTCCATACCCGTTCCGAAGGCAATAAAAAGGCCGTGTTTTCTGGTGAGCATGTCTTCCTCGCTTTGCCTCCCGCCCTGGCAGCTAAAATAGATTTCAGACCAGCGATGCCGGAACAGGTGCTGTCGAACTGGCGGAAAACTCCGACATGGATGGCTCCCCATGCGAAATATGTCGCTGTATATAAAACGGACTTATTTCATGCACGGCAGCTTTCCGGCAATGCAGGAAGCCGTGTGGGGCCAATGGTTGAGATCCACGACGTATCCGAGCCAGATTCGGGCAAAACGGCGATTTTTGGTTTTATTGGCGTACCGGCAAAATCAAGATGGACAGTCAGCGAAGCTGTTCTCAAAAGCCTTTGCCGGGAGCAGCTCGTACGCTTATTTGGGCAGGATGCGGCAGAACCCGAAGCTGAGTATATAAAAGACTGGGCGGCCGATCCGTTTACTGCGACGGAATTTGATCTCCTGCAGGAGGACGGGCACACAATGCCTGAGCAACTTCCCGCCACGGGAGAATGGTTCGATGAGGTAACAGGTATCGCCAGTGAATGGTCGCCGCAGTTCTCGGGCTATCTGGCAGGCGCAATTGACTCTGCATTAACGGGCGTTCAGCGCTGGTTACAACAGAAATAACCCCGTGAAAATGGTTTGTAGCCTTTCGAACCGGAGAGGGGTTATTAAAAAACATGCGTTTCCGGTTCGATAATACGTCTGTTATTGGAAACAGCTGGCTTCTGAAACGTCCGCTTCTGGCACAAAGCAGATGTTATTAACACCATACAAATGTCTCTGATTTCCACACGATCAGGAATGACGCGACGTCTGGATGCCGGCCACTGGCACCGGAAGGCGGGCGTTGTGTTTGGTAATTTTTTCAGCCAGGGCGTAGCGCAACTGAAACGGTTTGACGAGAACGGTCCGCGCGTAAACAGCGAGGCGCTAATGTCATTGATGGACAAACTTAACCAACAAGGTAGAGCACATTGTATTGTGCGGGGCACTTATTCAGCAGGAGTGGCAAATGAAGCGGGAGATGTTTTTGCCGTGCTACACGACACGGCGGGATAATGTGCCGCTCACGCAGGCATGTTAAAAGCGATCTCTTCAGGACGTAATATCTGCATAGTATGAGTTGCAAAGCAGACCATTAAAAACGCTAAAACATACGTTTCTTCTAAAGAAATAGAGAGTGCTGCCGATACACATTATTTATACGATTTCTCTACCTGTTTTCCGTAAAATAATTAATTTAATGCAGACGTAACAAGGATTTTACAATGATGAATTATTCTATTAATGGTACGGCGACTAGTAAAGCTGCTTTACTATCTGTGACTTTATTCTTAGCTGGTTGTAGTAACTTATTCCCTCAACCTGCTCTGTATGTTCCCCCGGCGAATACACCCGATGTCGCGAAAATTCGCTTGATGGGCGCGCCTATGAGCTATGCTCTGTATCAAACAGATAGCGAGGGTAAAACAACCGGAGGCTGGGTGCAAAAACATAGCGCTTACGTCAATATCCTGCTCGGGAATACCCGAGATCTTGGATTTCCCAAGCTGAAGAATAAAGATTACAGCGACACCTTTTTCGAAACGACGCTACTCCCGGATCGTGAAACAACTATTCATCACTCCTTATATGGAGGTTGCTCAGTTGTTCTGAATATCACTCCAAAGAAAAAAGCGTTATATGAAATTCGTTACAGTTATGCTGATAAAACAGGTTACTGCGTCATTTATGCCAAAGAAATAAAATATGACGCTGATATGGGTATTTATTACGAGGATAATGTAGAGTGAAAGTGAAATATTTTCTTTTGCTGGTAGTCACTACAATCGCGCTGACGGGGTGTGCTGCCAATGTGGATAGAACACATGCCTCCGATTTAGCTAATTATTCAGAGAAGGATATCCGCAATAAAATCGTAGTAGGTAAATCCACTAAAAAAGATGTCCTGCTTTTACTTGGTACACCAGCCATTCCAAAAGAATTTAAAACCGCCAGCCACTGGATTTATGCCTCAAAAGTCGTGGATCGTCGTCTCTATTTCTTTATCCCTATCTTCAGGGACAGAGATCAGTTTCTGTTGTTGGAATTCAATAACAATGGTGCAGTGAGTAAACTTCAATACACCGAGAAGTAATTCATCGGCAGGCCTAACTCCTGCCGTATTTTTCTTCACCGTGTATAAGAGAAGCCATGATCGCCCGGCGGCTTACTTACACTCCGCTTTGAGCGTAAAGCGAACATCGAAACACCTTCTCATTAAGAGGTCTGTTGTTCCTGATTAAATGTCCGCTTCTGGCACAGGGCGGACGATATTGAGACTCTACCGCTCCCCGCGCTGTCTGGAAGGAGGACTATCCGCCCAGTGTTACGTATGCTGTTCTTAAGCCCGGTGTGGTGAGCCCGTATCACACTGGGCGACGCGGTGGGAAAGTTGTGTCGTATTTGTGACGTAACTGCACGGCACACGATGCTTCGAAACGACGCCGGGAGCGAGGTGAATCTAAGCCCTTCTTTACCCGTTAGCTGCTTATTTTCACTGTGGTATATCAGGATTGAAAATCGCGCTCTGTTCAGTGGCCGGGCGCATTGACATTTATAGCGCTGTAAGAATGAAGGTTTCTATTTTCTCAGGGGGCGTAAACGGGGCAAAACGCCTGAGCGGTTTGCCGTCGCGTCCTATCAAAAACTTAGTGAAGTTCCATTTGATTCGTCCACCTAACACGCCGGGTAATTCGTCTTTCAGGTAACGAAACACCGGGTGCGTAGCGGCGCCGTTGACCTCCACTTTCTCGAACATGGGGAAGCTCACACCGTAGTTGATGTGACAGGTCTGCGCGATTTCATCGGCACCGCCGGGTTCCTGATGACCGAACTGGTTACAGGGGAAACCAAGCACAACCAGACCCCGGTCGGCATACTGCTTATACAGCGCTTCAAGGCCCGCGTATTGTGGCGTAAAGCCGCAATGGCTGGCGGTATTAACCACCAGAATCAGCTTGCCAGCGTAGTCGGCCATAGAGATGAGCTCGCCGCGAAGGCTGGTGGCAGTCAGTTGATGAAAGGGGGTCATGACGGGCTCCTCAACGCAGAATCAGTGTGATGTCGACATTGCCACGTAGCGTATTGTTGCAGGGCAGACAGCGTCTGTCTGGCGAGATAATAGCGCATCCTTCGTTAGCCGGGATACGCGCGCCGGTTTTTCTGCCACCGGCGCGCGGTACCTCAGCGAATGCCGTTTACGCTGTCATACCACCATCAATGACCAGTTCCGCGCCGCTGACGTAAGCGCTTTCATCCGACGCAAGAAACAGCGCTGCCGCCGCCACTTCGTCGGGGTGGCCTAAGCGCCCGGCCGGGATGCGCGCGTTCATCATTTGCCTGAATTCGTCGCTGACTTTATCAAACATCGGCGTATCCGTGGGGCCCGGGCTTAGCGTGTTGACCCGGATGCCGCGCGGCGCCAGCTCCGCATTCCATGTACGGGCATACGAGCGCACCGCGGCTTTGGTGGCAGAATAGGTGCCATAACCGGCATTGGCCATGGAGCCTGCGATCGAGCCGAGCAGCACGATGGCCCCGCCGTCGCTCATATGCCGGACCGCGCGCTGCGCCGTTAACACCATGGCGCGCACGTTGAGGCCAAAAGCGCGGTCGAGATGCTCCTCTGTGGTCTCTTCCAGGCTCGCCGGCTCGGACAAGCCAGACGAGTAAACCAGCACGTCGAGGCGTCCGGCTTTTGCCTGCAGCGTGTCAAAGAGGCGGGCGATGTCGTCGGTTTGAGTGAGATCGCACGGTATCGCGTCGATCCGATCGCCAATAGCGGCAACGGCGTCGGCGAGCTGCGCTTCGCGGCGGGCAGTGATAAACACATGGGCGCCTTCCTGCACAAAACGGCGCGCGATCGCAAGCCCGATACCGCTGTTGCCGCCTGTCACCAGGACGGTCTTTCCTTCAAGTTTCAACATGGCTACTCCGGATAGGGGGTGGAAGCCAGATGATACATTTTGTATATTTAGGGTCAATTACGCACCTGATGTACACCAGATATAGAGAAGGTAACCACATGTCGACGGATATCGCTGCCCAACTGGCCGAAATCAACAGCACCCGCCCTGTCCTGGAACAGGTGGCCAACAAATGGTCGGTATTGATTCTGACCGTACTGTGCACTCAACCCGCGCGCTTTAACGCCATTAAACGCAGACTGGATCCGATCACGCATAAAGCCCTGACGGAGGCGCTGCGCCGGCTTGAGCGCAACGGCCTGGTCAGCCGTCGCGTCATCGCGTCATCGCCCGTGGCGGTCGAGTATTCGATTACGCCGCTCGGGCGAACGTTGCAGGAGCCTTTTGTGGCGCTTGTGAGCTGGGCCAGGCAGCATGGCGCGGCCATCGAGCAGGCGCAGGTGACTTACGACGACAGGCTCGCCGCCGATGAGGCCGTCTGAAGGAATAAAGACCGGAAAAGCATCACATTCAGGCTTGCCAGTGCTGGCCGATGATCTCCCGGATGACGGGATATTTTTCAGCCTCGACCAGCGACGAACAGAAACCGGCCCGCGAGTGGCTCAGTCGCTCACGCGCCCGGCTCCACCGGGTGACGACACAGGCCAGTATTTCAAGCCCGCCGGGGCGTTCCGCACGCCAGGCCTGTGAGCCATAAAACACGTCGCTGAATATCTCCCATTGCTGATAGAGTTTTTGCAGCGCGCCTTTTGCCAGCAATTTATTTTGATCTTCTGAGCCGTCAGGTAGCCATCGTTCAGGGTAATCAATAATTCCCACAGCGGCATAACAGTTGGCGCTGATATAAACCAGCCCGCGTAATTGCTGAGCGCGTACCCGAGCCTCCGAAGATAATAGCCCCGAATCGGGGTATTCCATGCCGAGATGAATAATGATGGCTGTGCTTTCCGTCATTACTGAGCCATCAGGAAGCACTAACGTGGGAATTTGCACTAACGGATTGAGCGTGCGTAATGCGTCAATATCGCTCTCTTCTTGCCACGAACTTGCCGTAAACACGCTGTATTTCGCGCCGCAGGCCTTAAGCGCCATCTCAATGGCGGCGGAGCCTGAACGCGCGGTGCCGTAAAGTTTATACATGGTTATTTTTCCCGTGACTGATATAACCTGATAGTAGCAGAGCGTTCTGGCGTGCGGTGAACAGGGCATCGGTCACGGATATGCAGAACCGACACCCACAATTTTGATGGCTGAAAAATAATGGATATCACCCCTTTTTATACCCGCATCGAAGGCATTTTTTATCGGGCAATCGATCCGGCGTACCGGCACTTTGCGTTATCGGGCTCCAGAGCGGCGGGGCGATATTCACGAGGCGATCAACCCACGCTGTATTTGAGTTCTTCACCGCAGGGCGTTGAGGCGGCCATGCAAGCGCATCGCGATAACAGGGCCAGCCTGGAAATCATCAAGGTCAGCGTCGTGGCCGAGAAGATTTTTGATCTGCGCAATACCGATGCCGTTATTGCGGCGGGCATCGACATAAAGGACGCGATTGCGCCGTGGCAGGAGACCGTGAAAGCGGGCGGCATTCCGCCGTCATGGGAGGTGCGCGCGCGTCTGGAATCGCTGGGCGTGAACGGGTTGATTGACCCTTCACGCAAAGCGCCGGGGCTCTGGCATCTGGTGCTTTTCTCGTGGAATGAGAACAGCCACACTCAGGTGCGAATCATTGAATGAGGCCTTACAGCCCCATCCATAGCGCGATTAACGCCAGCAGCGCGGGTAGCGCCTGAACATAAAGAATTTTCCTGCTGGCGGTAATGGCGCCAAAGATCCCGGCAATCAGCACGCAAACCAGAAAGAAAACCTTAAACGGCAAACCGCTGTCGCCCAGCCACAGCCCCAAGAATAACCCTGCCGCTAAAAACCCGTTATACAGCCCCTGACTGGCGGCCAGCACCCGGCTGTCGCGCGCGAAATCAACGCTCAGATTAAACGCCTTGCGCCCTGTTTTCGTCTCCCACAAAAACATTTCGAGCACGAGGATGTAAACATGAATAACGGCGACAAGCGCAATAAGAACGGTGGCTACCATAAGCAACTCTCATCAGGAAGGATGCAATAACAACAGTATACGCGCGGCCGGCCCGTAAGGAGCTATCAGGCCGTCGCGGATACCCGTGCGCCTGCACGCCACCAGACGATTAACGCCGCCAGCGCCACGACGCCGAGCGCTGCAAACGCCATCCGCCATGACGAATGCGCGACGATACTGCCCGCCAGCGCCGGGCTGAACGCCGCCCCCGCGCCCTGCATCAGCATAATAACGCTCTGCCCGGCGTTGACATGCCCGGAGCCGCGCAGCGCGTTGACGATATAGCCCGGCACCGCGACGCCTAAAATCCCGGCGGCGACGCCGTCGAGGATTTGCACCGGGATCACGGACAGCGGCCCGGCAAAGCTTGCCGCCAGCGCGGCGCGGACTGGCAGCACGATCAGCGCAATCATAATCAGATGGCGATAGCCATAACGCCGCGCCTGCGCGGAGGTAAAGAGCGCGACCGGGATCATGACGCACTGGGAAATCACCACCGTCGCCGCGGCGTAAAGACCCGGGCTCCACAGGCTGCTGCCGGTGGACGCCACGCGCATGCTCAGCATCGGCAGCAGCGCGGCGTTGCCGAGGTGAAACAGCAGCAGCGTTAGCCCGGTGGTGATAAGCACCGGGTTACGCATCAGCACGGAGAGTTGCGGTACGGTACGCGCCGGGTCGCCTTTTTCAATGCCCCGCGCCACATCGTGATCGATATCCTGCTCGCGGATAGCCAGCACGCAAAGCGCGGTGAAAACGGCCATGCCGGTCATCAGGATAAACACCGCGCCGATGCCCCACAGCCACATCGCGCAGCCCGCCAGCACCGCCGCCACCATATTGCCGCCGTGGTTAAACGCTTCGTTGCGGCCCATCTGGCGGGTGAAGCCGCGCTGGCCGGTCAGCCCCAGCGTGATGCCTGCGACGAGCGGCCCAATCAGCGCGGCGGCAAGCCCGGAGACGATTTGCGACACCACGGCGACGCTGTAACGCGTGCTGTGCCAGAGCAGCAGGGTCGCGAGCGTCACCAGCGCGCAGCAGACGAGCAGCAGCAGGCGCTTTTTACGGGTGGCGTCGATCATAATCCCGGCGGGCACCGTCGCCAGCAGCGCGGCGATCCCGCCCGCCGTCATCACAAACCCGATATCATCCGGCCGCCAGTGCCGCTCCGTCAGAAAGATGCCCAGAAAAGGCCCCAGCCCATCGCGCACATCCGCCAGAAAAAAGCTCATCAGGCAGAGCGCCTGTAGCGATCGCAACATGATGTTAATTCTCCCTGCCTGCCGTCGAGACTCGTCATTGCGTTATCGTATTGTTATCACAGAAGTATGAAGCTAATACAAAAAGTCACACAACGTTAACGTAACGAAATGAAACGGTTAAGGCGGCGCGGCGCTATCAGGGCGATTGACACCGCCGCTGATAGTTTAGTATTTTCTTAATTAAGAAAAATCTAAACTGTTAAGCCATGACCGATCTGAACGCGTTACACACGCAGGCCAACAAGGCCGCTGCGCTTCTCAAGACGCTGAGCCACCCGCAGCGGTTGCTGATTTTGTGCGTGTTAATTGAACACCCCGGCACAGAAGCCGGAGAACTGTGCAGAATGAGCGGCCTTAGCGCCTCTGCGACGTCCCAGCATCTGGCGCGGATGAAAGCGGAAGGGCTGATAGAAGGCATTCGCGAGGCGCGGTTCATCCGCTACCACATCAGGAACGAGGCGGTCGTGGCCGTCGTGCATACCCTCAAAACTATTTATTGTCCGGGAGAATAAAATGTCATCGATATTTATCACGCCTGCGGAAGTGCACGCGCTTTCCGGGCGCAGGATCATGCTGATTGATATCCGGGGGCAGGAGGAATGGCGGCGGGAACATCTCTCCGGCGCACGTTCTTTGCCGCTGGAGACGGTTCAGCCCGGCAGCCTTGATAAAGACGCCCTGGCGCAAACCGATATGGTCATTTTTCACTGTCTGAGCGGAATGCGCACGGAGAACGCCCGGCAGCAGCTGATAGCGGCGGCGCATCCGGCAGAGGTGCGGATTATGCAGGGCGGCCTGAATGCGTGGAAAGCCGCAGGTTTACCGGTCATTACCGACAGCCGCCAGCCCTTACCGCTGATGCGCCAGGTACAGATCGTCGCTGGCGCGCTGGCGCGCTGGCGCTCTGCGGCACGCTCGCGGGCGCGACGGTTACGCCTGCGTTTTATATTATTCCGGCGTTCGTCGGTGCCGGGCTGATGTTCGCTGGCATCACAGGCTGGTGCGGGATGGCGAAACTGCTGGCCGTTATGCCCTGGAATAAACCGGTGGTGTAGCGCCGTAATAGCCGAGAAGAAAGGGCTTTTTATCCATAGTGTTTGCTAACTAACCGTATCTGAATATTTCAGGAAAAATGAGGTTGATCCGCCTGATTTTATCTTTATATGAAATCAAATTACATTCACTTGATTTATATTTGTCGCCTTTTGTTATTTTTTCTATAAGGTCTAATAATTGTCAATAATATACTTGAAGTGGAACTTCTCTAATTATAAATTAATTGTGTTGATCTGATCTTAAAGGAATAAGAATCAGAAAAATTAGCGAAGCCCGAAAGTGCGACCAACACATCCGGGCTTCTTACCGCACTTGTTATGAAGGATAACAGTATGGCTATCGCTGATAGTAACACACACATGTTTCTGAATAAGAACTCCCCTTCTAAAGATGGGCGCTTCGATGACTTTTTTCCTCAATCTTGGTGCGGAACACCGATGAAAGAGCTTCTTTCTAATCCGCTTGTTATCAACTCTGATTTTTTGTCGCTTGTACCTAAATGTGCTGAGCTGGTTGCGGAGCTCTTAGAAACGCATAGTACGACGGCCCGTCTTGCGCTGACTGGACGTTTAAACTATGCGCTTAAATTACTATTAGCAAGCCTGAATGGAATGCTCACTAAAGAGCAAGAAGAATTGCTTACCATCGAAAAAAAAGCAGTTATTCAAACAGATGAAGCTTTTAGTCCTGATAATGATACATTATGTGAATACTGTTTATCTCTTACAGAAATATTACTAAGTGGTGCAATAGATGAGATAAATCAAAAAAATATACTTGGGTTATTGTTCGAATTGGTAAATTACCTTTGCGAAAGTTTAACTACCCCTCGTTTTTACAATTCAGCAGAAGGGTTACGTTACCTATATAATGATTCATTAGTTCAGAATGGCCTATAAACTTGGCTGACTGTCAAAGGTGGATGATTTTTTTATCATCAGCGATTATGACAGTAACTATGAATAGACAACGCTTAGGATGTTGTTAATGTATTAAAAGAGGCCAAGTGCCTCTTTTTTTGTAGGTGCTATAACCTGTAAGTAAGAAAAGGCGCCAAATCCTTCTGGCTGAGGGTATTAATCCGTTACGGGGTGTTGGTTGTTATTTACAGCGCGTCATTAAATAATGCGCACACAGAAATAACAAACATGCTGATTTGCGAAAGGATAAAACATTTCGCGCCGAAACTATATTCCATATTTCGCTCTCCCGGAGCATTTCAGAGGCTGTGTTGAGTCAATAGGTCAGTAGTTGCGGGACGTTATAATTACTCTGCCGTAATGGCGTGAAATCCCGTCAGCAATGACTGCAATGCAAATAATAAAAAAGCCGCAGGTGAGCGCGGCTTAAAACCTGTATTCAGGTGGCTGCGGATATTAGGATATTAACCCCTGTTAATCAAGTAATGGGGCGATATTCCCCAAAAAACCACTATATTTTGTAGCCGTGCGAACACGGCTACAGTATTACGTTTACGCCACCACAAACCGGTTAACCAGCTGCGACATAGTTTCAGACTGATTATCCAGCGTCTGGCTGGCGGTCGCGGCCTCGGACACCAGCGCCGCGTTCTGCTGCGTCACCTGTTCCAGCTGGTTCAGGGCTTCGTGCACCTGCGACACGCCAAGCGACTGCTCAGCCGCGGCGCGGGCGATATCGCTGATAAACGTCCGCATCCGGGCCGTGTTAGCCACGGCGGCGTCCAGCGCGTGGCCGGAGGCGTCGACATGCTCCACGCCTTCGCCGATTTTCGCCATGTTGTTCGCCACCAGCTCGCGGATAAGCCCCGCCTCCCGGGCGCAGCGCTGCGACAGCGTGCGCACTTCGGAGGCCACCACCGCAAAGCCGCGCCCCAGCTCTCCGGCGCGCGCCGCTTCCACGGCGGCGTTGAGCGCCAGCAGGTTAGTCTGGAAAGAGATATCGTCTATCGAGCCGACAATACGCGAGATCTGCTCGCTGGAAGCCTGAATATCCGCCATGCTCTGGCGGGCCGAGTGCGCCACCGCGCTTGCGCTCTGCATCTCTTCTTCCATCAGGCGCGTCAGGCGCTCCGCCTCATGAGCGTTGTCGGCGGTCTGGGTGATGACGGTCGTTATCTGCTCCATGCTGGCGGCGGTTTCCACCAGCGATGCCGCCTGTTCATCGGTACGCTGCGCCAGATCCTGGTTGCCCGCGGCGATGTCGGCGCTGGCGTGACGCAGGATGACGGCGCCGGTTTTGATCTCGGCGACGATGCGCTGAATATCTTCAATAGCGCGGTTGTAGGCGCGGTTCAGAGCGGAGAGCTCATCGCTGCCCGGCACGTCCAGACGGCGCGTTAAGTCGCCTTCCATGCCGTCAATGGCGGCGAGCGTCGCGTGCAACTGACGATGAATGCTGCGCGCCACGACCACGGCGAAGCTCATCGCCACGATAAGCGCCAGCAGCGTGATGATGAGAAAGCGCTGCCAGCCTGCGCGGGCGTCGCTCGCGAGCGCGCCCGCGGTGGCGAGAAGCTGCGCGGAAGCCGCGTTCTCCAGCGTGCGCAGGGTGTCGATACGCTGCGTCTGCGCCTCAAACCAGCTGCCCGGCGAAATGCCAAACCCGCCGCTCGCGGCCTTATCCAGCGCGGTCTGACGCAGCGCCAGCGCGCGGGTCGCCGACGGCAGCGCGAGCGCGGCATCGATGCGCTTCACGCCGTCAGCGTCGGAAAGCTGGCGCGAGGCGGCAAGCCACGCCTGCTGTTTGCCCACCACTTCGCTCAGACGCGCCACCTGGCCGTCGGCGAAACGATCGGCGAAGAAAATGCCGGAGAGCAGCGCGCGCTCGACGCCCGCCTGTTCTTTCATACTCAGCAGGCTGTAGTAAACCACCATCTGGTTCACAATCACCCCGGCGTGGCTTAAATGCGTACTGCGCGCCACCAGCTCCAGCACGGTGCTGATGGTATCGGTATAAAACGCCACGCCCTGCGGCGCGGGAACGGAAAGGGCGGTGATCTGCTGGCGCGTGTCGTCGAGCATCGACACCCGCTGGCGGAAGGCGCGAATGGCTTCGCCCACGCTGCCTTTCAGGCTCTCTTCATCGGTGTTTTTCATGGCGGCGTTAAAGGCCGCGAGCGCGCTGTCCGTCTGGCCGCGCTGCGCGGTCAGCTCACTGCTGAACTGCGCCCCTTTGCTGCCAAGATAACCGGCGCTCAGGCCGCGCTCTTTTTGCAGCTCATGCACCACATCGCCGGCGCTTTTCGCAAGGCGCGTCACTTCTTCGACATTGCGCATTTGCCGTTCGGTATCGATGCGCGACAGCATCCCGGCGCCCGCCAGCCAGAGCAGCGCTATTAATAGAGGTAAAAGCGCGATGGCTAATTTGGTTTTCATAGAGAGGCGATATATCCATGACATTAGCGTCATTCCTGTGTTGCGATAGAAATCGTTATATTTGCTATCGGTAACACCAATAAGATGCTTTAATCGCTGCCGCTGCGTTTGAGACTATAAAATAACTAAAAAGAGTTATTCTGATGATCCAGAATAAAAAAGGGCGAGTTATAGTTTTCAGAAAAGATAAAAGCCAGCGATGAATGGCTGGCTTTCGGGGGGCTGGTGGCTCCCTGATTAAGGTAAATACCCTTAATCGGTCAGGAGCCAGTCAGGAATAAAAGAATTATCAGGCGGCCCAGATTTCACCGTTCAGGCGCACCAGTTCCGAGAGCGAACCGCCGTCGGCGGTAAATTCACGAATGCGGTGCACGTCGCTGTCGTTATTTTTCACGTAGCGGTGAATCGCCTCCAGCGCGCTGCCGGCGTTTAGCGGGCGGGCGTAGCGTTCAAGCTTGTCGAGCAGGCGCAGAATATCCTCGCCAATGGTGCGCTGTTCGCCGGTACTGACATCCGTAAGCATTCCGTCAAGACCATAGCGGCATGCCTGGAACCGGTTGAACCGGTAAATAAGGTAATCCTCAGCCTTATGTTTATAAGGGCGCTCTTCCAGCAGCCAGTGGGAAAGCGCCTGAATAAAGCCCGCGATATTTACGGCGCGCTCCAGCGTTAATGGCGTATCCATCACGCGTACTTCCACCGTGCCAAAGCCGGGGCTCGGGCGAATATCCCAGTGCAGATCTTTAATCGATTCCACCACCTTCGTGCTCTCCAGGCGCGCGTACATTTTTTCGAACTGCGTCCAGTCGGCGGCAAACGGGGCCGGGCCGTTATCCGGGAACGCCGAGAAAATATTCAGCCGTGACGAGGCGAAACCGGTGTCTGAGCCCTGCATATAAGGCGACGCCGCCGACAGCGCCACAACATGCGGCACAAAGCGCGACAGTCCGTGGAGCAGATAGATAGCCTCTTCGCCGTTGCGGCAGCCCACATGCACATGCTGGCCGAATACCGTGGCCTGTTTGATCAGATAGCCGAACAGCTCCAGCGTGCGGGCGTAGCGTTCGCTGGCGCAGACCTCCTGGCGCTGCCACTTCTGAAACGGGTGCGTGCCGCCGCCGCTTATCATTAAATGATGCTGCTGGGCGCAGGCGAGAATTTCACGCTGCATCGCGGCGAATTCCGCCGCCACCTGATTGATATCGCGGCAGACCCCGGTCGCGATTTCCAGCATGCTTTCGGTGATGTCGTGTTTCACTTCACCCGCCGTGACGCGGCTCTCCAGCGCGCTAATCAGCGTCGAGGAATCCTGGCTTAAGTTAAAACCGGGCGGGCTGACTACCTGGAGCTCCAGTTCAACGCCCAGGGTATAAGGTTCGGAAGGGGCAAAAGGTTTGAGGGGCATTCGACGCTCTCTTATCACTCAGGGTTTTGCTCCAAGTATAGTCATGCGAAATCATTCAGTTGCGGTGAAACCGCTCAGATAAAACCGAGTTCCTGCGCGCGTTTTTTCCGCTGCGTTATCGCTATCTTCCTGGTTTCACTCCTGATATAACTTTTTATTAACAACCATCAGGAGGAGTGCTTGTGGCTTATTACAACCATTACGATCAGCAGGTCGGCGCGCCGGTGCCGGACTGGAAAGGCGCAAGAATGCCTGAGCGCGTTACGCTTGCCGGGCGCTACTGCACGCTGGAGCCCCTCAATGCCGACGCGCACGCCGCCGCGCTGCTGGCGGCGTATCAGGACGCGCCGGATGACCGCGACTGGACGTGGCTGGCGAGCGATCGTCCCGACACGCTGGCGCAGTGCCATGCGTGGGTGACGCAAAAAGTGATGGATCCGTCGCTGGTGCCTTTCGCGGTGATCGACAACGCGCGCGGCGAGGCGGTGGGGCTGGTGTGCTTTATGCGCATCGATAAAGCCAACGGCGTGCTGGAGATAGGCCATGTGACCTGGTCGCCGCGCATGAAAAACCGTGTTACCGGCACCGAGGCGCTGTGGCTGTTGATGCGCGATGCCTTTGAGCACGGTTTCCGGCGCGTGGAGTGGAAGTGCGATGCGATGAACACCGCTTCGCGGCGCGCCGCCGAACGGCTCGGCTTCACATATGAAGGGCGATTGCGTCAGATGATGGTGCGTAAAGGCCGCAACCGCGATTCCGAGTGGTTTTCGCTGCTCGACAGCGAATGGCCGCAGGCGGATGCCGCGCTGCGCGCCTGGCTGTCGCCGGAGAATTTCACCGCCGATGGCGTGCAGAAACAGCCGCTCAGTCACTTCCGGGCCAGTTCACCAGCGTGAGGATCTGCTGCGCCTCCTGACGCCAGCTCAGCGTGAAGCGCCGCCCTGAGGCAAACGGCCCGAGCGGGCAGGCAAGGCGCAGCGTCAACTGATGGTCGTCCAGCGCGACGACTTTCGCGCATTCAAAACCGAACCAGTCGCCCACCTGCGGGAACAGCGCTTTAAAGAGGCTCTCTTTGGCGGAAAACGCGAGCGTCAGGGCGCTGGCGAAGGGCAGCGGCGTGCGGGCCAGCAGCGCGCATTCTTCGGTGTCGATAATGCCGGGGGCCAGCTCGTGTGCCGTCTGCGCGTCCATCATATTTTCGACGTCAATTCCGACGCCGCCTGATATGGCGATAACCGCGGCCCAGGCGCGATGGCCGGTGTGCGTAATACTGCCGGTAAACCCAGCGGGCCAGCATGGCTCGCGGTGCGCGCCGATGCCGGGCGGTGAGAATGGCGCGCCTGCCGCCCGCAGTGCGGCGACGGCGGCGATACGGCCCGCCAGATGCTCCGCCTGACGCCGCGCGACGGCGTTCGCCAGCGTCGCGTGATGCGGCAGCCACAGCAGATCGTCAGGTGTGAAAGTGTCGGGTGAGAAATCGACGCGCCAGAGCGGCTGTCCGGCGAAGGTCAACGGGGTGAGGGTGGTCTGCATCGGAAAAGGGCGGGCATTTCTGCCCGCCGTCGTCATCAGAAGTGAGTGTTGATGCCCATGAACCAGGTGCGGCCCGATTCGTTATAGGTTTCCGCCCCCGCGCCATACATCCAGGCGTTGGTTTTGGCGTTACCGGTGGTCTGGGCGTTGCCCGCGCGCCAGTGGCGCTTGTCGAAGACGTTATCGAGGCCCGCCGTCAGGCTGACGTTTTTGGTTACGTCCCAGGTGCCGCTCAGCCCGACGATGCTGTAAGGGCTGACTTCATTGGTGCCGCTGTCGGTCACGCGCTCGCCCTTATAGTTGTACATCTTCGGCTTCTGACGGCCATACCAGGTGAACGTGCTTTGCAGCGACAGATCGTCGCGTACCTGCCAGCTCAGCGTCGAGTTCAGGGTAAACTCCGGAATGATCGACAGACGATCGCCGGTGGTTTTGTTCTTACTCTGCAACATCCAGGTCAGGTTGTTGCTCCACTGGACGGTATCGGTCACTGGCAGATTCAGCGTGCCTTCAAGCCCTTCCACCACGGCTTTCGGCACGTTCTCCCACTGGTAGAGATCCGTTTTATTGCTGATCGCCGTGACGGGGCTGTAACCGGCTTCGATTTTGTCGTGGTAGTCGTTACGGAACCAGGTGAGGCCCGCCTGATAACCATTCTGTTTGTACTCAAGACCAATCTCTTTATTGACGCTGGTCTCCGCTTTCAGATCTTCATTGCCCATCAGGTAGCAGCCGGTGTTAGTGGCGCTGGCGTAGCAGCCCTGGCCGCGGCTGTAGAGAATGTAGTCATCGTTGGTCTGATAGAGGCTCGGCGCTTTGTAGGCGCGCGCGATGCCCATTTTCAGCGTTACCGCGTCGGTCAGCGCCTGCGTCAGGTTCAGCGCCGGGCTCCAGTTGTTGCCGACGATAGTGTGGTGATCGAAACGCAGCGACGGGGTCAGCGTGGTGCTGTCGGTGAGCTGCATATTGTCTTCGGCAAACAGCGAGAAGATTTCCGCTTTGGCGTATGGGCTGCGGTTGGTGGAATCGACGCCAGGGATAGCCCCGCCGCTGGTGGAGCCGGTCAGCGCCTGAGCGGTGGATGTGCCGTCTTTCAGGCGCTGCTGGTTCCACTCGGTGCCGAGCGTCAGGTTCTGGTTCACCAGCCAGTCGAAGGGAATGCTCACTTCGCTGTGCAGCAGCACGTCGCTCAGGTTGATATCCGAGAATTTCTCGCTGTTAAACAGCCCTTCCAGACCGCCCGTCAGGCCTTCGCCAAGACGCGAGTTGCGCGTGTGCTCATACTGGGCGTAAGTGTTGGTGGTCACGCCGTTATCCCAGCCGCCGGTCCAGGTGACCGCGTAGTTCTGGCGATAGAGACGGTTGGTTTCCTTGCCGTAATATTTTTTCACCAGCCCGTTGGTGCTGTTGTCGTTGTTGGTGTTCTGGGTGTCGCCCGCGTAGAGGTTGCCCTGACGGCTGTAGCCCGCTTCAAACTCCAGCGCCTGCATCGGCGCGAATTCCCAGCGTACCTGGCCGTTGATGTCTTTATTGACCACGCCTTCACGCCCGGCGGGCAGGGTATCGGCATAGCTGCCGGTGCGCAGCGATTCATGCCCGGCGTTGATGTCCTGGGCGTCGGCCTGGGTTTTCGCCAGGTTGCCGTACAGGCGGAAGCTGACGCTGTCGCCGAGCGGCCCGGTCAGGCTGAAGTTGGTGCGTTTGGTGGCGCCTTCAGCTTTATGTTCCGGCACGTCGAAATAGCTGTCCCAGGCGCCGTGCCATTCGTTGCTGCTGCGTTTGGTGATGATATTCACCACGCCGCCCGCCGCGCCGTTGCCGTAGCGTGCGGCGGCAGGGCCGCGCAACACTTCGATGCGCTCGATCATCTCCGGCGGCACCCAGGCGGTATCGCCGCGGCTGTCGCGCTCGCCGCGCCAGCCCTGACGTACCGAATTACGGCTGCTGACGGGTTTGCCGTCAATCAGGATCAGCGTGTTTTCCGGTCCCATCCCGCGGATGTCAATCTGGCGGTTGTTGCCGCGCTGGCCGCTGGTGGAGTTGCCGGTCAGGTTGACGCCCGGCATGGTGCGGATGATTTCCGACACATCGCGCGCCGGCGGGTTTTTACGGATTTCATCGGCGGTAATGGTCGAGACGCCAGGCGCCTGAAGGTTTTGCTGTGCGGCGGTGACGACAATGGTGTCATCGCCATCGGTTGCTTTGCCATCCACGGGAGCGGTGTTGTCCTGCGCCCAGGCGGGCAGCGCAGCGCCATACATCCCCAAATTAATCAGCATCGCCAGAGAGAGAGGGAGCTTTTTATTCATCTTTTATCCTGCTGTCTGTGCTGCGGCCCGGAAGTCCTTCCCCAGTGGGGCAGGGCGCAGCAGGGAATATGCCAGAGCCGCCTGACGCAAACCCCGCTCATCCCGGAGCGGCAGCGCGCAAACGCCTGGTCGGGTTAATGTTTTTGAGTGAAAGACGCGCTTCCCACAGCGCGCCAATACGCTATTGCAAATGCAAATAATTATCAATAATATTATCATCAAATTATCTGGGCTCACGTAAATCCATGATATTTATCAAGACTAACAAGGAGCGGGACGGTGGCGGAGCACGCGGCGGGAAGTGAAGCCTGGTGGCAGGCGAAGCAGGCGCAGGGCATGCCGGAGATTTCTGGCGCAGCGCCGGGCCAGTGCAGTGTGACGTTCTGGTGGCGCGATCCGGCAGGCGATGAAACGACGTCTGAGATACAGCGGGTGTGGATTTACCTCACCGGCATCACCGATCACCACAAACCCTCCGCGCCGCAGTCGCTCACGCGTCTGCCGGGCACTGACGCCTGGTGGTGGCGCGCCGAATTAAACGCCGCCTGGCGCGGCAGCTACTGTTTTATCCCTTCCACAAAAACCGATGATTTCGCCGTTGACGCCTTTGCAGACGTTCCGCCGCGCCACGCGTTGCGCGAAGGCTGGCGCACGCTGCTGCCGCAGGCTATTCCCGACCCGTTCAATCCGCGCCACTGGCGCGGCGGCCGCGGGCATCCGGTGAGCGCGCTGCATCTGCCGGGCGCGCCCGCGCAGCCGGGCTGGGACGAGAACGACGCGGCGTACACGCCCGCGCGGGAATTTCTCTGGCACAGCGAACGGCTCGGCAACGCGCGCCGCGTGTGGCTGTTTACCACCGGCGGCGATGACGCGCCCCGGACGCGCCCGCTCGCTATTCTGCTGGATGGTCAGTTCTGGGCGCACAGCCAGCCGGTCTGGCCCGCGCTTCAGACGCTCACCAGCCGCGGCGTTCTGCCGCCTGCCGTTTATCTGCTGGTGGATGTGATTGATACCGCGCACCGCAGCCGGGAACTCCCCTGCAACGCCGCTTTCTGGGAGGCGCTGTGGCATGAACTGCTGCCCCAGGCGCGCGCTTATGCGCAGTGGCGTGAAACCCCGCAAACCACCGTCGTCGCCGGACAGAGCTTCGGCGGGCTCTCCGCGCTCTATGCGGGGCTGCGCTGGCCTGCGCGTTTTGGCTGCGTGCTGAGCCAGTCCGGCTCGTTCTGGTGGCCGAAACGCGAGGCGAACGGCGAGGACGGCTGGCTGGTTGAAGAACTGGCCGCAGGCCGTCTCGACCCGCGCGGGCTGCGTATTTTTCTTGAAGCGGGTATCCATGAGCCGCTTATTTTGCAGGCGAATCAGCGCCTGGTTTCTTTACTGCAACAGACGCCGCAACCGCTTTTCTGGCGTCAGGTTGAGGGCGGTCACGATGCGCTTTGCTGGCGCGGCGGGCTCACCGACGGGCTGACCGCGCTCTGGGCAGACGCACTCGCCCCGGCGCATTTTTCAGGACAGGAGTGACGTATGGAATTCAGCAATCCCTTCGATAATAAGCAGGGCCGTTTCTGGCTGCTCGAAAATCACGAAAAACAGTTAAGCCTCTGGCCGGAGCCGTGCGCGCTGCCGCCGGGATGGCGCGTGGTGGCCGCGCCGCAGCCTCTTGAGGTGTGCGAGGCGTGGCTTAATGAGCACGGACAGGCGCTGCAGCCTGCCGATTTCGCCCACCACAACGAGACCCGAGGTTAACGTGACGGACATAACGCTCACCCCTGTGGAACATGACAGCGTCTCGCTGCCGCTGGTGGCGGCGCAGCCCGGTATCTGGATGGCTGAAAAACTCTCCAGCCAGACCAACGCCTGGAGCGTGGCGCATTACGTTGAGCTGAACGGCGCGCTCGACGCGCCGCTGCTGGCGCGCGCTATCGTGGCGGGCATGATGGAGGCCGATACGCTGCGGATGCGTTTCGAGGAGCGCGACGGCATCGTCACGCAGCGATTTGACGCCTCGCTCACGTTCGCCACGCCTGACATTATCGATCTGCGCCGCGAGGCCTGCCCGCAGGCCGCCGCCCAGCGCCTGATGCACGCCGATCTGGAGCAGGATCTGCGCGTCACCCACGGCACGCCGCTGGCGCATCACGCGTTGCTTCGCGTGGGGGAAACGCGCTGGCTCTGGTATCAGCGTTACCATCATCTGGTGGTGGATGGTTTCAGTTTTACCGCGATTACCCGCCGTATCGCCGATATTTATCGCAGCCTGCGCCGGGGCGATCAGCCCGACGCGTCGCCGTTCGTCCCCTTTAAGGAGGTGGTCGAGGAATACGCCCGCTATCAGGCATCTGAAGCCTGCGCGCGCGACGCCGCCTTCTGGGCGCAGCAGGTGCGCGACCTGCCGCCGCCGGCGACGCTTTCTGATCAGCCGCTTACCGGGCAATCTTCCACCACCTCGCTGATCCGCCGCTCGCTGCGCTTTGATGACGCCCACTTCGCCACGATTCTGGCGAACAGCGGCGGGCTGGCCGCGGCGGATATGGCGCTGGCGCTGGTGGCGCTCTGGCTCGGTCGTCTTAGCGGGCGGGACGCGTACAGCGCCGGTTTCATCTTTATGCGCCGCATCGGCTCCGCCGCGCTGTGCGCCACCGGCCCGGTGCTGAACGTGCTGCCTTGTCCGGTGCGCATGGAGCCTGGACAGACGCTGGCGCAGTTCGCCGCCGCCTTTGCGAAGACGCTCAAAACGCTGCGCCGCCATCAGCGCTACGACGCGGAGCAGGTGCTGCGCGATGCCGGCAAAGTGGCGCAGCAGACGCCGCTCTACGGCCCGGTGCTGAACCTGAAAATGTTTGATTACCGGCTCGATTTCGATGGCGTGGAGGGGATAACCCATCAGCTCGCCTCGGGGCCGGTAAAAGATCTCGAAATCGCGCTCTACATCGACGAACAGGGCGGTGTGACGCTGGAGCTGCTGGCGAATCAGCAGCGCTATAATGCCGCGCAGATTGAGCGCCAGCTCGCGCGTCTGCCGCGTCTTCTGGCGCAGTTTGCGACTGACCCGGAGCTTGCGTGCGCGCAGGCGGATCTACTGGATGACGACGACTACGCGCTGATGGCGCGTGTGAACCAGACTGCCGTGCAACTGCCGCTGGAGACGCTCAGCAGCCTGCTGGCGAAGCAGGCGCAGGCGACGCCGCAGGCCCCGGCGCTTGCCGACGCGCGCCATGCCTTTACCTACGGTGAAATGCGTGAGCAAGTGCTTACGCTTGCGGCGGAGCTGGTGCGCCGCGGCGTTAAGCCGGGCGATGTGGTGGCCGTCGCGCTGCCGCGCTCGGTGTTTCTCTCGCTGGCGCTACAGGCCATTGTGGAAGCGGGAGCCGCCTGGCTGCCGCTCGACACTGGCTACCCGGACGATCGCTTGCAGATGATGTTAGAAGACGCTCGTCCGGCGCTGCTGATTACCGCCGCCTCAGAGCAGGGGCGTTTCGCGCATATCCCGAGCCTGCCTGTGTTCTGCTACGACGCGCCGCTACCGGTCAGCGCCCCGCAGCCGCTCGCGCGCTCGCGTCCATCGCACACCGCCTATGTGATTTTCACCTCCGGCTCCACCGGTCGCCCGAAGGGCGTCATGGTCGGTCAGACCGCTATCGTTAACCGGCTGCTGTGGATGCAAAGCCAGTATCCGCTCGGCGCGGATGACGTGGTGCTGCAAAAAACGCCGTGCAGTTTTGATGTGTCGGTGTGGGAATTTTTCTGGCCGCTTATCGTCGGCGCGCGGCTGGTGATGGCGCCGCCACAGGCGCACCGCGATCCGCAGGCGCTCCAGGCGCTGTTCGCGCGCTGGCGGGTGACGACGACCCATTTCGTGCCGTCGATGCTGGCGGCGTTTGTCGGCGCTCTCTCTGACGCGGCGATCGGCGCCTGCGCGTCGCTGCGCCAGGTGTTCTGTAGCGGCGAAGCGCTGCCGACTGAACTGTGCCGCGACTGGGAACGGCTGACCGCCGTGCCGCTGCATAACCTCTATGGCCCGACGGAGGCGGCGGTGGACGTGAGCGGGTATCCGGCCTTCGGCGCGGCGCTGGCGCAGGTGAAGGGGGCCAGCGTGCCGATTGGCTTCCCGGTCTGGAATACCGGCCTGCGCATTCTTGATAATCTGATGCGCCCGGTGCCGCCGGGCATGGCGGGCGATCTCTATCTCACGGGGGTTCAGCTGGCCCAGGGCTATCTCGGCCGCCCGGATCTGACCGCCAGCCGCTTTATCGCCGATCCGTTCGCGGCCGGCGAGCGGATGTACCGCACCGGCGATGTGGCGCGCTGGCTGCCGGACGGCGCGGTGGAATATCTCGGGCGCAGCGACGATCAGCTGAAAATTCGCGGCCAGCGCATTGAGCCTGGCGAGATCGACCGCGTGATGCAGCGCCTGCCGGATGTGGCGCAGGCGGTGACGCATGCCTGCGTGCTGAATCACCACGCCGAAACGGGCGGCGATGCGCGCCAGCTGGTGGGGTATCTGGTCTCCGCCTCCGGCGACGCGCTGGACGTGGCGGCGCTGCGCGCGCGCTTAAGCGAACTGCTCCCCGCTCATATGGTGCCGGTGACGCTTATTCAGTTGCCTGCGCTGCCGCTCAGCGCCAACGGCAAGCTGGATCGCAAGGCGCTGCCGTTGCCGCAGCTCGCCGCGCGCGAGCCGGGCCGGGCCGTAGCGCCGGGGATGGAAACGGCGATCGCCTGCGCGTTTTCGGAACTCTTAGGCGTTGAAGTGACCGACGCGCAGGCCGATTTCTTCGCGCTCGGCGGCCATTCGCTGCTGGCGATGCGCCTGGCGGCAAGGCTCACGCGCGAGCTGGGACGTACTGTTACCGTCGGGCAGGTGATGGTGGCGTCGACGGTGGAAAAACTCGCGGCGGCCGTGGCAGTGGAACAAAACGACGCGCAGGCGGAGCAGGCGGGCTTTGATGTGATCCTGCCGCTGCGTGAAGGCCGCGGGCCGACGCTGTTCTGCTTCCATCCGGCGTCGGGTTTCGCCTGGCAGTTTAGCGTTCTGCAACGCTGGCTGTCGCCGCGCTGGGCGATTACGGGCATTCAGTCGCCGCGCCCGGACGGGCCGATGCAGCAGTGCGCGTCGGTGGATGAACTGTGCGACCGCCATTATGCGACGCTTCGCGAGCAGCAGCCGCACGGGCCGTACTGGCTGTTCGGCTATTCGCTTGGCGGGACGATCGCGCACGGCGTCGCCGCGCGGTTGCAGGCGGCGGGCGAGGAAGTGGCGTTCCTCGGTCTGCTCGACACCTGGCCGCCGGAAACGCAGAACTGGCAGGAGAGAGGCGGGCGCGAGCCTGACCCGGCCGTGCTGGCGGAGATCGAGCGCGAGCGGGCGGCGTTTGTGAGCGCGCAGCAGGGGCAGGGGTCGCAAAGGCTGTTTGAAACGATTGAAGGCAATTACGCCGACGCGGTGCGGCTGCTGTCTACCGCGCGCAGCGCGCGCTTTGAGGGCGACGCGACGCTGTTTGTCGCCGAACGCACCGTGACGCCGGGCCTGGATCCGTTTAACGCATGGGCGCCCTGGACGCGTCGCCTTGAGGTGCACAATGTGGATTGCGCCCATGTGGAGATTATCTCCCCGCAGGCGTTCGAGGTGATAGGCCCGGTGTTGCGGGATATTCTCGGGTAGTTCTGGCGTTATGGGTGAGTATGACGGTGGGTGCGCTTCGCTTACCCACCCTACGAACACCGGGTGCCTGGATTACCGGTGGGTGCGCTTCGCTTACCCACCCTACGAACATTGAGTCTATGGATTTATGTAGGGCGGGTAAGCGTAGCGCACCCGCCACGTTACCTTGCCCGCCATATATGCGCTATGCCAGGCGCGGGTACGCTTCGGCTATCGGGCTGCCGGTGAAATTCGCGATCCAGCCTTCCGGATTATCGAAAATGCGGATCGCCGTGAAATGCGGCTGCGAGCCCATATCAAACCAGTGCGGCGTTCCGGCGGGCACCGAAATCAAATCGTTCTTCTCGCACAACACCTGATACACCTTGTCGCCAATATGCAGGCAGAACAACCCGGCGCCTTCCACGAAAAACCGCACTTCGTCTTCGCCGTGGGTATGCTCATTGAGAAACTTGCCGCGCAGCGCCTCTTTCTGCGGGTTATCGGCGCGCATGCTGATCACATCCCAGCTCTGGTAGCCTTTTTCCGCCACCAGCTGGTCAATCGCGTGCTGATAGGCGGTCAACACCGCCTCCGGCGTCGGGTTATCGCCCAGATCGCGGTCGGCCTGCCAGCGTTCGAAACGCACGCCCTGCGCGTTAAGCTGTTCGCGGATAGCGTCGGCGTCGGTGCTCTGCCACAGCGGTTCGCTGGCACCGTTATCGGCAAAAATCGTCAGTGCGCTCATGTCGGGATCTGCTCCGGGTGAATGTCATCGAAACTGGACACCTGGCGGTGGGTGCTTTGCGTATCTGGCTCGCCGCGGATCAGCTGGACTGTTTTCCAGCCCGCTTCGCGCGCGGCGTCCAGCTCCTCGCGGATATCCGAGAGAAACAGCAGCTGATGCACCGGCACGCCGGTCTTCATGGAGATATTGCGGTACGACGACACCTGGCGTTTGGCGCCGACGTGGGTATCGAAAAAGCCGCTCAGAAGCTCCGTGACGTCGCCATGATCGCTGTGGCTAAAGAGCAGCTTCTGCGCCGGTACGGAGCCGGAGGAGTAGATGTAAATATCGATATCCTGATCGCTCCAGCGGCGCAGGGCGGGCACAACATCCGGGTAGAGATGGCCGGTGAAATCGCCGTTGACGTAACCTTCGCGCCAGATATAGCCCTGAATCGATTTCAGGGCGGGAGATTTGCGGTCTTCATCCATAAATTTGAAGAGCGTTTCAATCAGCTGATCCACCGACGCCGCGGGCGCGTGGATCTCGCCGCGCAGCTCGTTAAGCAGCAGATTCACCGGTTCGCGCTGCTCGCCTGAGCGGATAAAACGCTCCAGACGCTCGCGCGCATAGGGGAAGAGGACGTTATGAACGAAGCGGATATCGGTCGTGGTGCCTTCAATATCGGTAACTATGGCGCGGATCATGCTCTCTCCAGCAGGCGTCGCTGCATTTCACATTCAAACAGAAATTCGAGCCCCTCCAGATGGCGACGCGCGACGGCGACATCGCTCCCCCAGCAGGTCAGCCCGTGGCCGCGCAGCAGAAACCCGTAGCGCAGCGGGAACTGGCGGTGGTGACGCGCAATGCGCTCCGCCAGACCACCAATATCCTGATCGTTATCGAAAATGGCAACAGGCACATCATCAAGATGCGTAATTTGTCCTGCCAGCGATTTCTGCATCTCGTAGCCGCACAAATGAAGCGCGTCGCTTTTCTCCACGCGCGACAGCACCGTCGCGTTAACGGTATGCACATGTAGCACGCAATTCGCCTCCGGGAACAGGCGATAAATCAGGGTATGCAGGCCGGTTTCGGCAGACGGTTTACGGCCGGACGGCGCGAGGTTAGTGGCAATCTCCACCTGCAGAAAATCGTCTGTCGTCAGGCTGCCTTTATCCTTGCCCGATTCGCTCAGCCAGCACCAGCGCGCGTCTTCGCGCAGCGACATATTGCCGCCGGTAGCGGGCGCCCAGCCCTTCGCGCCTATCCAGTGACAGGCGGCCACCAGCTCTTGCAGTTGGCTCTCTTTACTCATCGCATCCCCGCAGGCATATCGTTAGCGTTTAGACGTCTAAGCGTCTTGATTGCCAGAGAGTAGCATCGTGTTATAGTGTCGGCAACAGACAGATAACACCAAAACAACACGACACCGCGCGAAAGGATCAGCCGTTATGAGCCATACCCCGTTGACGCCAGAAAGCAAACTGCCCGCGCTGGGCACGACCATCTTCACCCGCATGAGCGCGCTGGCGCAGCAGCACCAGGCGATTAACCTGTCGCAAGGCTTCCCGGATTTCGACGGCCCGCGCTATTTACAGGCGCGGCTGGCGCACCATGTCGCGGCGGGCGCGAACCAGTACGCGCCGATGACGGGCGTGCAGGCGCTGCGTGAAGCGATTGCCGATAAAACCGGGGCGCTCTACGGCCATCGCCCGGATGCCGACAGCGATGTCACCGTCACGGCGGGGGCCACCGAGGCGCTCTACGCGGCCATTACCGCGCTGGTGCGCCCTGGCGATGAAGTGATCTGCTTCGATCCGAGCTACGACAGCTACGCGCCCGCCGTGGCGCTGTCCGGCGGGGTGCTGAAGCGCATCGCGCTGACGCCGCCGCATTTTCGCGTGGACTGGGCGCAGTTCGCCGCGCTGCTCTCCGATCGCACCCGGCTGGTTATCCTCAACACGCCGCATAACCCGTCCGCCACCGTCTGGCGCAACGCGGATTTCGCCGCGCTGTGGGCGGCTATCGCGGAGCGTGAAATCTATGTGCTGAGCGATGAGGTCTATGAACACATCTGCTTTGCCGAAGAGGGCCATGCCAGCGTGCTGGCGCATCCGCAGCTGCGCGAGCGGGCGATCGCGGTGTCGTCATTCGGCAAGACGTATCACATGACCGGCTGGAAGGTGGGGTACTGCGTGGCGCCTGCCGCGCTCAGCGCCGAGCTTCGCAAAGTGCACCAGTATCTGACGTTCTCCGTTAATACCCCTGCGCAACTGGCGCTGGCGGATATGCTGCGCGCCGAGCCTGCGCATTATCTTGATTTGCCGGATTTCTACCGGGCGCGCCGCGACCGTTTCATTCAGGCGCTCGGCGACAGCCGCTTTAAGATCCTGCCCTGCGAAGGCACCTATTTTCTGCTGGCGGATTACAGCGCTATCTCAACGCTTGATGACGTGAGTTTCTGCGAATGGCTGACCACGGAGGCGGGCGTCGCCGCCATTCCGCTGTCGGTGTTCTGCGACGCCCCGTTCCCGCACAAGCTGATTCGCTTATGCTTCGCCAAACAGGAGGCGACGCTGCTCGCCGCCGCGGAGCGTCTGGCGCGGTTATAGCGTGGGCTGATCGGGCGATGCCGCGCTGCGGCGTTGCGCCGCCGGCACGTCGCGCAGGAAGTGCTGCTCGATGAGCGACGCAAAGCTCACGAAAGATGCGTTGGTTAACGATGAGCGGTTATAGATAAGGTAATAATCATACTGCGGCAGGCTGAAGTTCAGCTTCACCGGCCGCAACCCGAACACCTGACCGTAACGCCGTAACGTTGGCGCGGGCAGGATGCCGATAAAATCGGTGCTGCCGATTATCGCCATGATCGATGACAGCGAGTTGCTGGTAAACGCAATTTGCCGCTCGCCGATAAGCTCTGCCGATTTCACATGGTAATGTTTCTGCCCCTCGGCAGGGCCGTTAAACAGTGTGAACTTTTCCTGCGCCAGCGCTGCGCTGTCAGCATGTTCGCCCAGTCGCGGGTGCTTTTCGCTGCACACCAGCACCGTCTCTTCGCTAAAACAGTGTTTGCAAATCACCGAATGGCTGGTCACCGGCGCCATACCGATGATCAGATCCGCTTTGCGATAAGCCAGCAGATCTTCCGCCGTTTCGCTGGCAAGCGAGGTGTCGTAATGCTCCAGTTCGAAATCATAATGTTCGCGAAACGCGCTGACCAGGTCCGGCAAATGGTCAGCCGCCAGCGCGGGCGGGCAGTAGAGCACGAAGTTTTTACGCAGCGGCGCGCCCTGCATAATGTTAATGGTCTGCTCAAGCTGATTAAGATTATCTTCCAGATAGTGGTGCAGATTGGTGCCGACGGTGGTGGGCGTAATCCCTTTGCCGGAGCGGACGAAGAGGGGATCGTTAAGCTGGTTGCGCAGGCGCTGTAGCGACTGGCTTATCGCCGACGGCGTCAGGAACAGCGCTTCCGCCGCCTTGCTGACGCTGCGATATAAATAGATGCACTCGAAGATCACCAGAAGATTGAGATCGAATTTCTTCAAATCCTGCAAATTTGCCATGGCAGCCTCGCAACGAGACGAAAGGGGATTTTTGTGGGTTATCCGTTCTCAGTAAATAATAGATAAAAGTGATGTTTTTGCGCAGACGCGACGGGGCGGAATCTGAAAAACTGGCCCGCCTTCACATACCCGGCGAGGACAATTCCTGTAAAGCGCTCCCTATCACAGCCATAGGCAGGAATAATCTTTGCGTCCGTTGCCCTTTGGGCAGGGGAGTGTTCTAATCGAAGGAACGTCTGCGCAGCAAAACACCGCGCGCAACGCTTTCGCCAGTACGCTGGCTCTGCTGTGGCCTGCGGGTATCTCAGCGCTCAGGCCGCCCGTTGAGGTGGCTTTTTTATTTTTTCGCGAGACGGCGAGAAACGTTCACTAAGGTTGGCCCGGATCGGTTGTTAGCTATTGCTTATTGATTTGATAACGCAAACGCATTGGCCTGGGTTACGAAAATTCGATACCTTACATCCCATCGAAAACACGGAGGAAGTATAGATGTCCTTGATTAACACCAAAATCAAACCTTTCAAAAACATGGCGTTCAAAAACGGTGAGTTCATCGAAGTTACCGAGAAAAACACGGAAGGCCGCTGGAGCGTATTCTTCTTCTATCCTGCTGACTTTACTTTCGTATGCCCGACCGAACTGGGCGACGTGGCTGACCATCACGAAGAGCTGCAGAAACTGGGCGTAGACGTTTACTCCGTTTCTACCGACACCCACTTCACCCACAAAGCGTGGCACAGCAGCTCCGACACCATCGCGAAAATCAAATACGCGATGATCGGCGACCCGACTGGCGCCCTGACCCGTAACTTCGAAATCATGCGTGAAGACGAAGGTCTGGCTGACCGCGGTACGTTCATCGTTGACCCGCAGGGCATTATCCAGGCTATCGAAATCACTGCTGAAGGTATCGGCCGTGACGCGTCTGACCTGCTGCGTAAAATCAAAGCGGCTCAGTATGTAGCTTCTCACCCAGGCGAAGTGTGCCCGGCTAAATGGAAAGAAGGCGAAGCGACTCTGGCTCCGTCTCTGGACCTGGTTGGCAAAATCTAATTTTTTCTGTCGTCTTTCACGCTACAGGTGCGTTGGCTGCGCTTACTCACCCCGGTCACTTACTGATGTAAGCTCCCGGGGATTCCTAAGCTTGCCGCCTTCCTGTAACGCGAAATACTCGGAAAAAGGCATTATCACGGGTGCAGTCTTGCACCCGTTTTTTTGAAAACGCTTTTACGCGCTCTCATTTAAGTTGCATCGCGGCGTCGCTGCACTGAGGCGGCTTAAATGAGGAAGCGTAAGCTCAGGAGAAAATTATGCTCGACACAAACATGAAAACCCAGCTCAAGGCCTATCTTGAGCGTCTGACAAAACCTGTTGAGTTAGTGGCCACGCTGGATGACAGCGCGAAATCGGCAGAGATCAAAGAACTGCTGCTGGAAATCGCCGAGCTGTCCGACAAAGTCTCCTTCCGGGAAGACAACACGCTGGCGGCGCGCAAACCTTCATTTTTGATTACCAACCCGGGTTCCATGCAGGGTCCGCGCTTTGCAGGCTCTCCGCTGGGTCACGAATTTACGTCGCTGGTGCTGGCGCTGCTGTGGACCGGCGGTCATCCGTCGAAAGAAGCGCAGGCTCTGCTGGAGCAGATCCGCGACCTGGACGGCGATTTCGAGTTTGAAACCTACTACTCGCTCTCCTGCCACAACTGCCCGGACGTGGTGCAGGCGCTGAACCTGATGTCAGTCCTGAACCCGCGCATTAAACACACGGCGATTGATGGCGCGGTGTTCCAGAATGAAATCACCGATCGCAACATCATGGGCGTGCCGGCCGTGTTCATGAACGGCGTGGAGTTCGGCTCTGGCCGTATGACGCTTGCGGAAATCGTCGCGAAAGTGGATACCGGCGCTGAAAAACGCGCGGCGGAAGAGCTGAACCAGCGCGACGCTTACGACGTGCTGATTGTCGGCTCCGGCCCGGCGGGCGCGGCGGCGGCGATTTACTCCGCACGTAAAGGCATTCGTACCGGCCTGATGGGCGAGCGTTTCGGCGGCCAGGTGCTGGACACCGTAGACATCGAAAACTACATCTCTGTGCCGAAAACCGAAGGCCAGAAACTGGCGGGCGCGCTGAAGTCGCATGTGGATGATTACGACGTTGACGTTATCGACACCCAGAGCGCGACGAAGCTGATTCCGGCGGCGAGCGAAGGCGGCCTGCACCAGATTGAAACGGCGTCCGGCGCGGTGCTGAAAGCGCGCAGCGTGATCGTGGCGACCGGCGCGAAATGGCGCAACATGGGCGTGCCTGGCGAAGATCAGTATCGCACCAAAGGCGTGACCTACTGCCCGCACTGCGACGGCCCGCTGTTTAAAGGCAAACGCGTCGCGGTGATCGGCGGCGGTAACTCCGGCGTGGAAGCGGCTATCGACCTCGCGGGGATCGTTGAGCACGTAACGCTGCTGGAATTTGCGCCGGAGATGAAAGCCGACCAGGTGTTGCAGGATAAACTGCGCAGCCTGAAAAACGTCGACATCATTCTGAATGCGATGACCACCGAAGTGAAAGGCGACGGCACGAAACTGACCGGCCTTGATTATCAGGATCGCGTAACGGGCTCTGTGAAGCATCTGGAAGTGGCGGGGATCTTTGTGCAGATTGGTCTGCTGCCTAATACCACCTGGCTTGACGGCGCTATCGAGCGTAACCGCATGGGCGAGATCATCATCGACGCCAAATGCGAGACCAGCGTGAAGGGCGTATTCGCCGCGGGCGACTGCACCACCGTGCCGTACAAACAGATCATCATCGCCACCGGCGAGGGCGCGAAAGCCTCCCTGAGCGCGTTTGATTATCTGATTCGCACCAAAACCGCATAACAAGAAAGTAAGACACCTGCGTAAAAGCCGCCCTCAGGGGCGGCTTTTTTATTGGCGGATGAGGTGAGCTGGTGTGGGGTAACTGGCGGGTGCGCTGGCGCTTACCCGCCCTACGTTTAACTTCACAGATAGGTAGGGCGGGTAAGCGCAGCGCACCCGCCATTAATCCCCGAAACTTAACGCACCACAAATACCGGCACATGGGCGTGGCGCACCACGCTTGAGGCGTTCGAGCCTAACAGATGCGTGCTGATCGACGGATCGCGAGAACCAATCACCACCACGTCGGCATGCAACTCTTGCGCCATCGCGTTAACCTCATCGCGTACGCTGCCGAAACGAACATGGCTGCGCAGGCGCGATTCCGGCAGGGTGAAATGTTGCTTCAGGGTTTGCAGGCGCTGATTCGCCTCGGCTTCCAGATGCTCTTCAAAACGGCGGATATCGGCGGCGAAGCGGTGCAGGCTCAGATTCGCCGAGCCCGGCAACACATGCAGCAGATGAATAATTCCGTCCTCCTGCGCCAGAAACTCCGCGTGGCGAATCGCCTTGTCGCTCAGTTCCATTTCAAACACATCGACAGGCATCAGAATCGTGTTGTACATCGTCACTCCTCCTTTAGCGGTTATCTACGCGCTTATTAAACCCTGTTTTTGTCATGGATACTTTTATTCATGCGACAAATTTGCGTTTTTTTACGCAGCGGCTTTCGCCAGGAAAACTCTTAAAGCCGCCGCGCTGGCGGCGGATCCGGCGGCTCACGGCCCATCCAGACTACCCTTGGTGTAGACCAGATGAACTTTCGCACTGGAACCTGTCTCTTTTTACCGTCTGCCAGGAGGTCGTAATGAAGGCGTTAACCTACCACGGGCCGCATAACGTTAAGGTCGAAAATGTCCCGGACCCGATTATCGAGGCGCAGGACGATATTATTCTGCGCGTCACGGCGACCGCGATTTGCGGCTCCGATTTGCATCTCTATCGCGGCAAAATCCCGCAGGTCCATCACGGCGATATTTTCGGCCATGAATTTATGGGGGAAGTGGTGGAAACCGGCAGCGCGGTGAAGGATATCCGCAAGGGCGACCGCGTGGTGATCCCCTTCGTAATCGCCTGCGGCGACTGTTTCTTCTGCAAGTTACAGCAATATTCCGCCTGTGAAACCACCAACAAAGGCACCGGCGCGGCGCTGAATAAAAAGCAGATCCCGGCGCCTGCCGCGCTGTTCGGTTACAGCCACCTTTATGGCGGCATTCCGGGCGGCCAGGCGGAGTATGTGCGCGTGCCGAAGGGCAACGTCGGGCCGTTTAAAGTGCCGCCGGTGCTTTCTGACGATAAAGCGCTGTTCCTCTCCGATATCCTGCCGACGGCCTGGCAGGCGGTGAAAAATGGTCAGGTGCAGAAAGGCTCCCAGGTGGCGATTTACGGCGCGGGCCCGGTGGGGCTGCTTAGCGCCGCCTGCGCCCGACTGCTCGGCGCAGAACAGATCTTTATGGTTGACCATAACGATTATCGTCTCGCGTTTGCGAAAGAGCGTTACGGCGTTATCCCGATCAACTTCGATGAAAACGACGATCCGGCGGCGTTTATTATTGAAAACACGCCGGGCAACCGCGGCGTGGACGCCGTTATCGATGCGGTCGGCTTTGAGGCCAAAGGCAGCCTGACCGAAACCGTACTGTCGAATCTCAAAATTGAAGGCAGCAGCGGCAAAGCGCTGCGCCAGTGCATCGCGGCGGTGCGTCGCGGCGGCGTGGTAAGCGTGCCGGGCGTCTATGCGGGCTTTATCCACGGCTTCCTGTTTGGCGACGCGTTCGATAAAGGCATCAGCTTTAAGATGGGCCAGACGCACGTCCATGCGTTTCTGCCGGAGCTGCTGCCGCTTATCGAGCAGGGCTTGCTGACGCCGGAAGAGATAGTCACGCACTATCTGCCGCTGGAAGATGCCGCGCGGGGCTATAAGATTTTCGAGAAGCGCGAAGAGGAGTGCCGCAAAGTGATTCTGGTGCCGGGCGCCGCGACGCCGGAGGCCGCGCGTGAGAAAGTCACCGCGCTGATGAACGCGCCGTTGCAGCCGTAATTTTCAGCAACTAAAAACAGAAAGAGGATGCCCTGGCATCCTCTTATTTTTTACCGCTCCGGGGCGTTTAAAGACGGTATTCGCCCGCCGCTTCCGGCTGGTAGAGCAGTTCCAGCACTTCGATATGCGTTTCGCTGCCGTCCGGCAGCGGCCAGCGGATGGCGTCGCCCACGCGCAGGCCCAGCAGCGCCGCGCCCACCGGCGCCATGACTGACAGCGCTTCCGGGCTGCTGCCCGCGTTTTGCGGATAGACCAGCAGGCGCTCGTAGGTTTCGCCGCTCGCCAGATCGCGAAATTTCACCCGGCTGTTCATCGTCACCACATCTTCCGGCATCGCCTGCGGGCTGACCATCCGGGCGCGATCCAGTTCATCGTTCAGCGCGTCAGCCACCGGCAGACGCGCGAACGTGGGCTGCTCCAGCAGACTGTCGAGACGTTCAGCATCGAGTTCGTTGATGATAAGGGCAGGTCGGGACATTTGTTACTCCATGTCATTGAATCAGGCGGCGTTTCGCCGCTAACCAGCGTCCAAAGAAAAACCCTCACCGTCAAAACGATGAGGGTCCGCGTCAGGGGATGATACTCAGCCTTGCGCGCCGTTTGAAGTGAGCCAGCTCACGAAACGGGGCTTAAAGCAGGATGCTGCCCACCGCCGCCAGCAGGAAGGCGATGGAGCCCAGCAGGGTTTCCATCACGGTCCAGGTTTTCAGCGTGGTTTTCTCATCCATCTCAAGGAAACGGCCCACCAGCCAGAAGCCGGAGTCGTTGACGTGTGAGAGCACCGTCGCGCCGCCCGCGATGGCGATAACGATAAAGCAGAGATCAAACTGGCTTAAGCCCGGCGTCGCCTGCACCATCGGCGCGACCAGCGCGGCGGTGGTAGTCAGCGCGACCGTCGCCGAGCCCTGCGCCACGCGCAGCGCGGTGGAGATAACAAACGCCGCGAGAATAACCGGCATACCGGTATCGGAAAGCACGCCCGCCAGCGCGTCGCCAATGCCGCTGGCGCGCAGCACGCCGCCGAACATCCCGCCCGCGCCGGTCACCAGAATAATCCCGCAGATGGGGCCAAGCGCGCCGTCGCAGATTTTCTCCAGATGCTGGCGGCTGTGGTTGCGGCTAAAGACCATCAGCGCGAAGAAGACGGTGATCAGCAGCGCGACCGGCGTTTTACCGAGCATACGCAGGAAGTTCGCCACGCTGTTGTCGGCGCTGATCCAGCCCAGCACTTTGGCGGTGTTCAGGCCGGTATCGAGAAAAATGAGCATCAGCGGCAGCAGCAGGATCGTTAACACCATGCCGAAGGACGGCGGGCGATGCGTCGGATCGGCGTCCACTTCGCCAAGGAACGAGGAGGGGAGTTTGATATCGAATTTTTTACCGGCGTACTGGCCATACAGATAACCGCCGAAATACCAGGTGGGGATAGCGATAATCAGACCGACGATCACCAGCAGGCCGATATTGGCGCCCAGCAGTTCGCTGGCGGCAACCGGGCCCGGATGCGGCGGCACCAGCGCATGCATGGCCGCAAACGCGCCCGCCGCCGGGAAGGCGTATTTCAGCGTCGAACCGCCAAAGCGCTTCGCCACGCTGAAGATAATCGGCAGCATGACGACCAGACCTGCGTCAAAGAAGATCGGGAAGCCAAACAGCAGCGAGGCGATTCCGAGCGCGAAGGGCGCGCGGTGTTCGCCAAATTTGTTAATCAGCGTATCGGCCAGCACTTTCGCGCCGCCAGAGACTTCCAGCAGACGGCCTATCATCGCGCCGATGCCCACCAGCAGCGCGACGCCCGCAAGCGTACTGCCAAAGCCTGTTAGCAGCGTAGGCACGACTTTATCAAATGGCACTTTGGTCAACAGCGCCACAACAATACTGACCAGGGTAAGCGCAAGAAAAGCATGCACTTTAAAGCGCATGATAAGTATCAGCAGCAGTACGACGGCCCCGGCGGCAATGCCCAGCAGCGTACCGGCGTCATAAGCGTAAGTGGTTTCTGTCATCGTTATCGTCCTCAATAGGGGTACAGTGAAACCGTAGCCTGGTCGGCGGTTTTCTCACTGATACCGGTAACATGATACCGATAACATGTGGCGGCTTGTAAACAGGGTCTGTCATATTTATTAACATTTTGAGATCACCGTCAAACTCCTGCATGCACGGCGCTTTTCCTTCCGTCTGCGCATATCCCGCCTCGCGCATCTGTCAAACTTTCCGGACCGTTTTTTTCACTAAATCGCCAGATTTGTTGGCTATATCGAGCTTTTTTGTCGTGAAGTCGCCGCGAAGTTGCCGCTATTCCATAACCTTAACTAGCTTAGGATCGTGATGATTTGCCGTACATCGCGCTGTAGGCGGCGGCGCAACGCCTCCGCACCCTGTTCAGTGCATAAGAGGACATCATGAAAAAGCTCACCTTCACTTTTCTGACCGTGGCGCTGGCGGGCACCAGCCCTTTCGCGTTTGCCGATACCCTGCGCATGGAGTGCCCCGTTTCGCCCGGCGGCAAACAGTACTGCCAGCACATCAAAGAGCGTTTCGAGAAACAGACCGGCAATCAGCTGGAGTTTATTGAGTTCCCGGCGGCCTCCGATGAAAAGCTGGCGCTGCTGCAACAACTCTTCGCCGCCAAAGATGAGAAAGCGGTGGACGTGTTTCAGTCCGACACCATCTGGATAGGCCTGCTGGATAAGCAGACGCTCGATCTCACCGACGCGATGGGCGGCATGGAAAAAGACTTTTTCCCCGGTCCCTGGAAGAACAACACCGTCAACGGACGCCTGAAAGCAGTGCCGTCGTATATCGATACCGGCGTGCTGTTTTATCGCAAAGATTTACTGGAAAAATACAAAGAGCAGCCGCCGAAAACATGGGACGAGATGGCGCGCATCGCCACGAAAATCCAGGCGGAGGAGCGCAAGGCGGGACATAAGAATTTCTGGGGGTATATCTTCCAGGGGAAATCTTACGAAGGACTGACCTGTAACGCGCTGGAGTGGATCGATTCATACGGCGGCGGCACGTTTGTCGATGAAAAAGGGAACGTGACCATTAATAACCCGAAAGCGGCGCAGGCGCTGGATATGGCGCGCGGCTGGATGGGCAAAATCACGCCGAAGGGCGTGCTGGGTTACAAAGAGGAAGAGTCGCGCACCGTGTTCCAGAACGGCGACGCGCTGTTTATGCGCAACTGGCCGTATGTCTGGCAGCTATCGCAGGCCGATGACAGCCCGCTTAAGGGCAAAGTGGGCGTGATGCAGCTCCCCGCCGGGCCGGAGGGTCGCCAGGCGACGACGCTCGGCGGCTGGCAGTGGTCGATTAACGCTAATACCAAAAACCCGCAAGCCGCCATCGCGCTGCTGAAAATCTTAAGCGATGACGATTCGCAGACGACGCGTCTGAAGATCCTCGGCCATGCGCCGACCCGCGTGGCGTTGTATGAGAACAAAGAGGTGCTGGCGATTGCGCCGGAGCTGACCCAGTTCCGCGATATCTTCGCCCAGGCCGTGCCGCGCCCGGCGACGGTGACCAAAGCGCAGTATCCGCGCGTGTCGAACGCTATTTTCAACGTGACGTTTAGCGTGCTGAACGGCAAAGAGGATGGCAAGAAAGCGGCGGCGGATATGCAAAAGCGTCTGACGCGCGCGAAGGGCACCGGCTGGCGGTAAGGTTTGGATGGCGTGGCGGCTGGCGGGTGCGCGTGGCATACCGCCCTGCATACGATGCGCTGGTTTTCTCGGTGGCGGGTGCGCTTCGCTTACCCGCCCTACAAAAACCAGTTGCGAGTTCGTAGGGCGGGTAAGCCACGCGCACCCGCCGTTCAAACTCCTCGCGCCTGCGCGAAAAGGCCGGGGAGAGGTGCTACATCATCGTGTCCCTCAACATGCTCAACGGAGCGCCTATGAAATCCGATAGCCTTACGTCGCCGCCGGCTCCCCGGCGGCACAACGCCTCCTGGCATCAGCGCCGTCGGCGCGTGGCGTGGGGGCTGGTGCTGCCCTCGCTGCTCCTGCTGGCGCTGGCGGCGGGCTGGCCGCTGGTTCGCACCATCTGGTTTAGCTTCACCAACGCCATGCTTGACGCGCCCCAGGATTACCAGATGGTGGGCATCGCGAACTACTTTGCGCGCAAGGATGGTGTGAGCATCGGCGTGCTGAGTGACCCGCTCTGGTGGCAGGCGGTGGGCAATACCCTGTGGTTTACGTTCACCTCGGTGGCGCTGGAGCTGCTGCTCGGCATGCTGCTGGCGCTGCTGATGAACGAGAAATTCCGCGGGCAGGGGCTGGTGCGAACCGCCATTCTCATTCCGTGGGCCATCCCGACAATCGTCAGCGCCAAAATGTGGGGCTGGATGTTCCACGATCAGTACGGCGTAGTGAACGATCTGCTCGGCAAAATCGGCCTGCCGTCGCATCTCGCATGGATTGCCGAGCCGTCGCTCTCCATGTGGGCGGTGGTGATTGCCGATGTCTGGAAAACCACGCCGTTTATGGCGCTGATGCTGCTGGCGGCGCTACAGCTGATTCCGGCGGATCTTTACGAGGCCGCGAAAGTGGACGGCGCCAGCCCCTGGCAGCGCTTTAAGCGCATCACGCTGCCGCTGATTATGCCCGCGCTGGTGGTGGCGCTGATTTTCCGCGTGATGGATTCAATGCGTATCTTCGATCTCATCTACGTGCTGACCTCCAACAGCGAGGCGACGATGTCGATTTCCGGTTACGCTCGCGAGCAGATTGTCTCTTATCAGGATATGGGCATGGGCTCCGCGGCCTCGGTGCTGGTCTTTATGATGGTGGCGGGCATCGCGGCCTGCTTTATCCGCGTCGCGCGCTTAAACGACAAGGAGAAAAACTGATGAAAATCACGCGCTGGCAGCGCAGGGCAGGGCATAAAGCGGTGATTTACATCGGCGCGCTGATGGCCTGTCTGTTCTGCGTTTTTCCCTTCTATTACGCCATTATTAGCTCGCTGCGCGCGGGCCAGGAGCTGTTTACGCCCGCCTATTTCCCGAACAGCTGGCACTGGGATAACTATGTGGTGGCGCTGGTGGATAACGGCATCGCCCGCAGTCTGCTGAACTCGGTGCTGGTGGCGGTGGTGACGGTGGGCCTCTGTTTGCTGGTGTCGGTGACTGCCGCCTTTGCGCTGGCGCGCGTGCCGTTTCGCGGGCGTCGCGTACTGCTTTTTACCATTCTCTGCGTCTCGATGTTCCCGCAGGTGGCGGTGCTGACGGGCATGTTTGAACTGGTGCGCTTTCTCGGGCTTTACGATTCGCTCGGCGCGCTGGTTATCTCCTACACCACGTTTTCGCTGCCGTTCACCGTCTGGGTGCTGACGACGTTTATGAAGTCGATTCCGGTGGAGCTGGAAGAGGCGGCGATTGTCGATGGCGCGAAAACCGGCACCATTATTCGCCGCGTCTTTGCGCCGGTGCTGGCGCCCGCGCTGGTGACCACCGGGCTGCTGGCGTTTATCGGCGCCTGGAATGAGTTCATGTTCGCGCTGACGTTTATTATTTCGGGCGACAAACGCACCGTGCCGGTCGCCATCAGTATGTTCAGCGGCGCATCAAGCTACGAGCTGCCCTGGGGCAGCATTATGGCCGCGTCGGTGGTGGTGACGCTGCCCATTATTGTTCTGGTGATTATCTTCCAGAAACGCATCGTCAGCGGGCTGACCAGCGGGGCGATTAAGGGGTAAATCATGGCGCAACTTCGTTTAGAGAAAGTCCAGAAACGCTACGGCACCCATGCCGAAGTGATTAAGCCGCTCGATTTACAGATCAACAGCGGCGAATTTGTGGTGGTGGTCGGCCCCTCCGGCTGCGGCAAATCGACGCTGCTGCGCCTGGTCGCCGGGCTTGAGGAGATAACCGACGGCGATATGTATATCGATGACCAGCGGGTCAACGACGATTCGCCGTCGGAGCGCGGCATTGGCATGGTGTTCCAGTCCTATGCGCTCTATCCGCATATGACGGTCTACCAGAATATGGCGTTCGCGCTTGAAATGGCGAAGGTGCCGGAGAAGGAGATTGACGAGCGGGTGCGCGAAAGCGCGCGGATTTTACAGCTGGAGCACCTGCTGGATCGCCGCCCGAAAGATCTCTCCGGCGGCCAGCGCCAGCGCGTGGCCATAGGCCGCGCGATTGTGCGCGAGCCGAGCCTGTTTCTCTTCGACGAACCGCTCTCGAACCTTGACGCCTCGCTGCGCGTGCAGATGCGCATGGAGATAGCGGCGCTGCACAGGCGCATTCACGCCACCATTCTGTATGTCACGCACGATCAGGTGGAGGCGATGACGCTCGCCGACCGCATCGTCGTTCTCAATCAGGGCCAGATTGAACAGGTCGGCACGCCCCTTGCGCTTTACGACACCCCGGCCAACGTGTTTGTCGCGCAGTTTATCGGCTCGCCGAAGATGAACCTGATCCCCGGCAAAATGCTGCGCGTGATGGAGCACGCCTGCGAGGTGGAGCTGGAAAACGGCCTGCGCCTGACGCTGCCGGTGCAGGCCGTCGCCGGGCAGGAGGGCGACGCGGTGCAGCTTGGCATTCGCCCGGAGCATGTGGAGATCATGACGCTTGCGAAAGCGGACGTGGAAGGCGAAGTGCTATTCGTTGAGCATATGGGTAATGAAACTCTGGTTTATGTGAATGGCGGTTATGGCGCAGAACCGCTGGTCATGCGCCATACTGAGAGGCTGGAAGTCCGGCCTGAGCACCATCTGGGGCTGAAACTGCCAGCGGAACACTGTTACCTTTTCGACAGCGCGGGCAACGCGTTTGCGCGCTTAAGCGGCCCGAAAACCCAGCATTAAGGGAGCGTGATGAAAGCAATCGACAAGAAGTGGTGGCATAACGCGGTGGTCTACCAGATCTACCCGCGCAGCTTTATGGACGCCAACGGCGACGGCGTGGGCGATCTGGCGGGGATCATCAGCAAGCTCGACTATCTGCAACAGCTTGGCATCAACCTTATCTGGCTCTCGCCGGTCTATAAATCGCCGATGGACGACAATGGCTACGATATCTCCGATTACGACGACATCGCCGCGGAGTTCGGCACGATGGCGGAGATGGAGCAGCTGATCCAGGAAGCGAAGGCGCGCGATATCTATATCCTGATGGATCTGGTGGTGAACCACACTTCCGATGAGCACCCGTGGTTTATCGAGGCGAAAAAGGGCAAAGATAACCCGTACCGCGATTTCTATATCTGGCGCAAACCGGCTCCGGACGGCGGCCCGCCGAATGATTACCGCTCGCATTTTGGCGGCAGCGGCTGGGCGTATGACGAGGCGAGCGGCGAATATTATCTGCACCAGTTTTCGGTGCGCCAGCCGGATCTGAACTGGGAAAACCCGCGCGTGCAGGAGGAGATCCACGCGATGATGAACCGCTGGCTGGATAAAGGCATCGGCGGTTTTCGCATGGACGTTATCGATTTAATCGGCAAAGAGGTGGACCGGCAGATCATGGCGAACGGCAAGCACCTGCATGTGCTGCTGCGCCAGATGCATGACGCCACATTCGGCCCGCGCGATTCGCTGACCGTGGGCGAAGCCTGGAGCGCCACGCCGGAAGACGCGCTGCTCTACAGCGATCCGGAACGCCGGGAACTCTCGATGGTGTTTCAGTTTGAACATATCAAACAGACCTGGGATGAAAAAGCCGGTAAGTGGCGCAGCAGGCCGTTCGAGCTGTCGCGCTTTAAGGCGGTGATCGATAAGTGGCAGACGGCGCTGGCCGACCGCGGCTGGAACTCGCTGTTCTGGAGTAACCACGACCTGCCGCGCGCGGTGTCGAAATTCGGCAATGACGGCGAGTTTCGTGAGGTCTCGGCGAAAATGCTCGCCACCGCGCTCCACTGCCTGCGCGGCACGCCCTATATCTATCAGGGCGAGGAGATCGGCATGACCAACGTGCGTTACTCCTCCATTGAAGAGTATCGCGACATCGAGAGCCTCAATTTTTACCGGGAACTGATTGCAGGCGGCCTGACGCATGATGAGATGATGACCGGTATCTACGCCAACGGCCGCGACAATGCCCGCACGCCGATGCAGTGGGATGAGAGCCCGAACAGCGGCTTTACCACCGGCGTGCCGTGGCTCGGCGTTAACCCGAACTATCGCGAGATTAACGTGGCGCAGGCGCTGGCCGAGCCCGATTCCATTCTCTGGCACTATCAAAAGCTGGTGGCGCTGCGTAAACAGTACCCGATTCTGGTGTATGGCGATTATCAGATGCTGTTTGCCGAGCACCCGGAAGTGTTCGCCTGGGTGCGTCGCTACGAGGGCGACACGCTGCTGGTAATTAACAACTTTTTCGGCAACGCCATCACGTTGCCCATTCCGGAAGCGATGCAGGCGTGGCACGGCGAATGCCTTATCAGCAACTATGCGCCGCGTGACCAGCTCGCCGTGAGCCTGGAACTGCAACCTTATGAATCTTTTGCGCTGTTAATTCATCAGGAGGGGTAATGAGCGAAGCATCGACGCAGGTAAAAGGCCGCTGGTGGAAAGAGGCGACGGCCTACCAGATTTATCCGCGCAGCTTTAAAGACAGCAACGGCGACGGCATTGGCGATCTTAACGGCATTATCGAAAAGCTCGATTACCTGAAAGATCTGGGTATCGATCTTATCTGGATCTGCCCGATGTATCCGTCGCCCAACGACGATAACGGGTACGACATCAGCGACTATCAGGGGATCATGGCGGAGTTCGGCACCATGGCCGATTTCGACCGGCTGCTGGAGGGCGTGCATCAGCGCGGCATGCGGCTGATCCTCGACCTGGTGGTGAATCATACCTCTGACGAGCACCCGTGGTTTCTCGAATCGCGCGCCTCGACGGATAACCCCAAACGCGACTGGTATATCTGGCGTGACGGCAAAAACGGGGCGGAGCCGAATAACTGGGAATCGATTTTCAGCGGCTCGGCCTGGAAGCGTGATGACGTGACCGGTCAGTATTTCATGCATCTGTTCAGCAGCCGCCAGCCCGATCTTAACTGGGAAAACCACGAGATGCGGGCCGCCGTCTACGACATGATGCGCTGGTGGCTGGATAAAGGCATCGACGGGTTTCGCATCGACGCCATCGCGCATATGAAAAAGGAACCGACGTTAAGCGACGTGCCCAACCCGGAAAAACTGCCCTATGCGCCGTCGATGGTGTCGCACCTCAATTACGACGGTCTGCTCGATTATGTGGACGATATCTGCCGCAACGTCTTTAACCACTACGACATCGTCACGGTGGGCGAGATGAACGGGCTGGACGCCGCTCACGCGGAAGAGTGGGTGGGCGAAAACCGCGGACGGCTCAATATGGTGTTTCAGTTCGAGCATGTCCGGCTCTGGGAGCCGCAGGCGGGCCTGCGCCCGACGCCCGCCGTGCTGCGTAACATCTTCACCGCCTGGCAGCAGGCGCTGGAAGGCAAAGGCTGGAACGCGCTCTATGTGGAAAACCACGACGTGACGCGCGTGGTGTCGCGCTGGGGCGATACCGAGCGTCACTGGCGCGAAAGCGCGACCTGCATCGCGGCGATGTATTTTCTGATGCAGGGCACGCCGTTTATCTACCAGGGCCAGGAGATCGGCATGACCAATACGCGCTTTGCGAGCCTTGATGATTTTGACGACGTCTCGGCCCATAACAAAGCGCGCGATTTGCGGGATCAGGGGATGAGCGAAGAGGAGATTGTCGAATTCCTGACGCGCACCGGGCGCGATAACTCCCGCACGCCGATGCAGTGGGACGCGTCGCCGTATGCGGGCTTCAGCACCCATGAACCCTGGCTGAAGGTGAATCCGAACTACGAGATGATCAACGTTGAAAGCCAGCAGCACGATCCGCATTCGGTGCTGAACTTTTATCGGCAGATGATCCACCTGCGAAAGCGCGAGCCGGCGCTGATTTACGGGCGCTATGAGACGCTGCTTGACGATCACGAACAGATTTACGCCTACCGCCGCGTGCTGGGCGATGAACAGGTAGTGGTGCTGTGTAATTTCTCCGGCAAAGCCGCGGAATATGATGCAGGGGCGCTGTCGCTCGACGGCGCGTTCTGCGTACTGGCGAATCTCGGCGACACGCAGGAGCCGCACCGGTTACGCGCCTGGGAAACGCGGGTGTACAAACAGGCGTCGTGAAGGATTTCAGGATGTGACGTAACAGTCTTTTTTGCGAGACAGATCGCGCCACAATGGCGCGATTTTTTTACATGGACGCAAATGATGATTCGTAAAACAACTCTGGTCGCGCTGGCGCTGCTGGCGATGTGGTATGCGTCGCCTGCGGCGGCGGCGCTCAGCGATGATAAAGTTAAAGAGCAGATTATTCAGGAGTCGATAGACGATTATTCCGGCAACTGCCCGTGCCCCTATAACACGATGCGTAATGGCCGTGCCTGCGGCGGGCGCAGCGCCTGGAGCCGGGAAGGCGGCGCTTCGCCAGTCTGCTATAAACGCGAGGTGACGGCGGAGATGATCCGCGAATGGCGCGAGCGCAACGAATAATCGCGCCCGCGTAATCGATCAATATCCGACGTTATCGAGGATAAAGTTTTTACCGCAGTTCCCCGGATGCGGCTGCGGCGCGAAGGAATCGGCGGTGAGCGGGGCGTTGATCTTCGCGGCGTTCAGCGAGATCTGCATCTCGGTAAGGTAAGCCGGATTGCCGTTGCAGGTGAGTTTCACCGCACGCACGTTCTGGCGGCCAAACGCTTTAGCGACGGCGGTATCAAAGGCCTGGCGGCTGACCGCTTTGCCGTAGTTGGCGGCAAGAAACGCGCCGATCGGGCTCTGCTTCACTTCGTTGTTCATGCGCACCATGGTGCCGAAATAGGCGTCCGGATCGAAGCCGAAGCAGACGCCGTGCTTGGCGTATTCATAACGCTCAAGGCAGGAGTCGCCGCCGGCGCCCGGCATTGTTTCGCTGAGCTTCTCCGCGGTTTCCAGCGACAGGCCGGTTTCCGCCGCCTGGCATTTTTTATCGGCGCGGGCGAGCGGCATGTTCGGAATTGGGCGCGTGGCGCAGCCGTAGCGCATCCAGCGTTTCTCATCGACGCCGCGTAAGGCGACAGTTTTCGGCATCCCCGGCCACAGGCCATGCACGGTCAGGTAGTTGCGTTTATCGTCTTCTTCTTTTTGCAGCGCGCATTCGGCGGGCTCATCGCGCTGGCGCTCGTGCATGCTCTGGCAAAAGCCGGTTTGCCATGAGAGCGCCAGCACGTAGCGATCGAAATCGCCATACTGCTTCGCTTCCAGCGGCTGCGCGCCAGCGGTCGTCGCAGCCATTGCCAGCAGGGCGCCCGCAGCCAGTAAAACTTTCCTGTTAACCATAGTATGGGTCCGAAATCGACGGGATAAATCACAAGGGTGTGTCATTTAAACATAAAAAAAGCGCCGCGAGGGCGCTTTTCGGACAGATTCCGCTTAAGGACAGACGATTATGCCGCAACCAGCAGTTGCGTCGCCAGAATCACGACGATTAATCCAACCAGCACCGGCACAGACGTGCGCTTAACGACCTCAAACGGAGAGATTTTCGCCATCCCGGCCACCGCCACCACCACGCCGGAGACCGGCGAAATGGTGCGGCCCAGGTTGGAGGCCTGAAGCATCGGGATCGTCAGATAAGCCGGATTAATCCCGGCGCTGTGGGCAAGCTTCGGGATCATCTCAACGAACGCGTAAAACGGCGCGTTGCCGGAGCCGGTCGTCATCGCGGCGAGCATCGTGAGCGTGACCAGCACCAGCATCAGAATAATGCTGGCCGAGCCAAACGACGTGGCGATGGAGATAAGGCTCTGGATAAAGCCGATAGCGCTGAGCCCCTGGGCGAAAACACCGGCGGCTACCAGCAGAATGACCACGCCCGCAAACGCGTCCGCCATGCCGCGGTACGCCACCTCCAGCCCGGCAAACACCGTTTTGCTGTCAAAACAGCGGATAAACTCAATCACGGCGGTCAGCACCATGCAGATCACCAGAATCGTGATGATGTGCAGTTGCGGGCCCCATTTGCCGTCGAAAATCAGCACGCCGATAATCGGGCTGAACGGCAGGATCGCGTAGAAGGCAGGCGCGTTAGTGGTGATATCTTTCACATCCAGCGTTTCGTGGTAGATGTGCTCTTTTTTATCGAGCCAGCGCTGCCAGAAGAAGTGGGCGATCGCCATGCTGATAATGGCCGCGATGGAAATCGGCAGCGTCGTTTTAAACGCGAAATCGATAAGCGGCATTTCAGAGGCCTGCGCGGCCAGCACCACATCGCCTGACGTCGGGGAGAGAATAATCGCCGCCGGAGAGGCGCAGATAGCCGCCGCCGCGCCGCGGCTGATGCCGACGTTCACCATCACCGGAAAGAGCGTTGCCATCAGTAAAACGCCAAGGCCGGTCGCTGACGACACAGCCAGCGACATCAGGCAGGCGACGAAATAGGCGGCAATCATCAGCAAATAAGGCGAATTAATATAACGCAGCGGGCGGGAGGCGAGTTTGACCACCATATCGTTGGCGCCGGTGTGCGTCATATACGCGGCAAATCCGCACAGCATCATAATCATCATGCCGAGATCGCCGCCGCGGCTCATCAGCAAAATTTTTATATATTCAAAAATATCGCTGGCGGCGTAGCCGGTGCTGGTTTCTTTGGCCGGTAATATCGCGTGACCCATTAGCGCGCTAATAATTAACAGCAAAATACCACCGACAAAAAGCACGCCGGTGGCGGAATAACCTTTAATGATATAACGCGCGACTCCCACAATAACCACGACGCCTGTGAGGAGTTCCAGTATTGTTCCCATAATTGCCTCTGTTGAGCGACTGCAGAAATAACCTGGCGACGTCAGGCGCGTGGCGCAGGCATGATGCGGGGGAATGTGCCTGAATTACCCTGAGCGTTATCTGATACACATCAATAAACCCTCTGCTAGCCGCAAAGATGAACTGCGGCTAAATAAACTATCAATAAATTAATAGGTTGCATAGCGACAAGGTTGGACAGAGCCGCAGATAATGGCGCACAAGCGCAGGAACAGTGGAATTTACGTTAGGGAGCCGCGTGGGGAGCCGTTATTGGCGGGCATTATTCCGTCCGGCGTATTAATAAGAGAAGTGGCCGCTACCGGGGGGGGGCTGGCGGGGAAGAAGCGTCTGAAAAAAGCGCCTCCAGTCCGGCTGCCGGCTCTCTTTAGGAATTAACTGGCAGTCGGTTAAGTCTTCATTGAGGCAGGATCGCGTAAAATATGACTTCATACTAACAGTGGTAATTAAGACGTGACCGTAGTTAATAAATCCTTTCTGACCTTTCTTGTATTTTTCTGCCAGATATTATTTCCCCTGAACGCCTCGGCGCTGGAAGCGCCACGCACCGTGAAAGCCTGGGCCTCCGTGCTTGGCGATAATATCGCCGAAACCTGGAACGAGCCGCAGCATGTGGATCTCTATGTTCCCGCCATCACCTGGCATGCGCGTTTCGCGTATGACAAAGAGAAAACCGATCGCTACAACGAACGCCCCTGGGGGGCGGGTATCGGTAAATCGCGCTGGGATGAAAAAGGCAACTGGCATGGCCTGTATGTGATGGCGTTTAAAGACTCCTACAACAAATGGGAGCCTATCGCCGGTTACGGCTGGGAGGCGACGTGGCGCCCCCTGCCTGACGACGCGTTCCATGTGGGGCTGGGGTATACCGTGGGCGTGACGGCGCGTGATAACTGGGATTACATCCCGATTCCGCTGGTGTTGCCGCTGGCGTCGGTAGGCTACGGACCGGCGACCTTCCAGATGACATACATCCCTGGCACCTACAACAACGGAAACGTTTACTTCGCGTGGCTCCGGTTGCAGTTTTAAGCGCAAAATATTTTCAGCCATAAGAAAATGCGCTAAGCCAGACAAAACAAGGCTCACAAGCCCAACGGCAAAAAAAGTTCGCGACTTTTATCACTTTTTCTAAAAGTTGGACTGGACAAAAGCCACCACAATTGATGTACTGATATCCGACACAGCATTTGTGTCGATTTTTCATGTAAAGGTAATTTTGATGTCTAAGATTAAAGGTAACGTTAAGTGGTTTAATGAATCCAAAGGATTCGGTTTCATTACTCCGGAAGATGGCAGCAAAGACGTGTTCGTACACTTCTCTGCGATCCAGAGCAATGGTTTCAAAACTCTGGCTGAAGGTCAGCGTGTAGAGTTCGAAATCACTAACGGTGCCAAAGGCCCTTCTGCTGCTAACGTAATCGCTCTGTAATTACATACAGCAAGAATTTCAAAACCCGCTGATTCAGCGGGTTTTTTTATGCCTGCCGTTTTACCTTACCTCAGTAAAACAGAAAGCTTTTCAGAAAAAACGCGACCACCAGAACGCTGAATAACACCGCCAGCCAGCTCATCATTTGCGCTTTCATAAGCCCCTCCCGACACAGACGACAGGCCGATAGTGGCAGAGAAAAATTAAGCTAACATTAACGAGGCGTCGGTTAGCGCACGCTGATGGAAGAAAAAAGCCAGAATGCGAGCGCCGTCATCATAAACGAACCAAACAGGTTCAGCGCCACGTTAAGCCCTGCCCAACCGATGCGGCCATCCTGCAGTAAAAACACCACTTCAGCGGAGAAGGTCGAGAAGGTCGTCAGGCCGCCGCACAGGCCCGTCGTAATGAGGAGCTTCCACATCGGGTCCAGATGCGTCATGCGGTTGAACCACGCGAGCCCTGCGCCGATGATAAACGCGCCCGCGAGGTTGGCGGTGAGCGTACCGATCGGGATGGCGTGATGTACAGGATTCAGACGCAGGCCGAGCCACCAGCGCAACACGCTGCCGGCGCCGCCGCCGAGAAATACCGCGAGCATAATTTTTAACATGGGGCGTTTGTCAGTATGTTATTTGCAAGGCGAATAGTTTACCGTCAGCAAAGGCGCGCTGGCTACCGGAAGGGGAAAGTGAAATGAAAGTGGCGATTGGACAGTTCGCGGTCACGCCTGACGCGCAACAAAACGCGCAAACCTGCGTGGAGCTGATGGCTAACGCCGCCAGCCAGAATGCGGCATTGCTGGTGCTGCCCGAGGCGTTGCTGGCGCGCAGCGACAGCGACCCGGAGCTGTCGGTGAAATCGGCGCAGACGCTGGATGGCGACTATGTCCGGCAGTTACGCGAGGAGAGCGCCAGAAACCGCCTGACAACGCTTCTGACGCTGCACACTCCCACTCGTGAGGGCAGGGCGGCCAACACGCTCATCGCGCTGCGCGGCGGCGAGATTATCGCGCAGTATCAGAAGATCCATCTGTATGACGCCTTCGCGATGCAGGAGTCGCGGCTGGTGGACGCCGGCAGCACGCTGCCGCCGTTGATTGAGGTGGAAGGCATGAAGGTCGGGCTGATGACCTGCTACGACCTGCGCTTCCCGGAAATGGCGCTGAGCCTGGCGCTCGCAGGCGCGGACGTGCTGGCGCTCCCGGCCGCCTGGGTACGCGGGCCGCTCAAAGAGCATCACTGGGCCACGCTGCTCGCGGCGCGGGCGCTCGACACCACCTGTTATATTGTGGCGAGCGGCGAGTGCGGCAATCGTAATATCGGGCAGAGCCGCGTGGTGGACCCGCTTGGCGTAACGATCGCGGCGGCGGGTGAGCGCCCGGATCTGATTTTCGCGGAGATTTCAGCAATGCGCGTGGCGCAGGTTCGCGAACAGCTGCCGGTACTTAAAAATCGCCGTTTCGCTGCGCCGGAATTATTTTGATGTTTTTTTATCCAGCGCTTGATTCATCTCGTTACAGATTGCTATTGTGTGTCGGGCTTAAATGACCGTTAATAAGTACGGTCTTTGACATCGCCGACTGGCGCCAGATTTTCTAAGAAGGTAAGTATGGGTGAAATTAGTATTACCAAACTGCTCGTGATCGCCGCACTGGTAGTTCTGCTGTTTGGGACCAAAAAACTGCGCACGCTAGGGGGAGACCTGGGCGCCGCGATTAAAGGCTTCAAGAAAGCGATGAACGACGACGAGGCCGGCGCGAAAACGCCTGCGGCGACCGAAGCCCCGGCGGAACGTCTTTCTCACAAAGAATAATTTCTGCCCCTGCGGCATAAAAAAAACCGGCTCATCAGAGGCCGGTTTTTTTGTGGGCAAAGCCCTATGGTAACAATCTGTTACGCGCTTATTTCACTTCTTCGCCTTTCGCCTGGAGATCGGCATGGTAGGAAGAGCGAACAAACGGGCCACAGGCGGCGTGCGTAAAGCCCATCGCCAGCGCTTCCGCTTTCATCTCTTCAAACTCGTCAGGGCTTACGTAACGCTGTACCGGCAGGTGGTGACGGCTCGGCTGCAGGTACTGTCCCAGCGTCAGCATGGTCACGCCGTGGGCGCGCAAATCGCGCATCACGTCGATGATTTCCGCATTGGTCTCGCCAAGGCCAACCATCAGACCGGATTTGGTCGGGATTTCCGGGTGCGCTTCTTTAAAACGCTCCAGCAGCTTCAGCGACCAGTTATAATCCGCGCCCGGACGCACCTGACGATAAAGACGCGGCACGTTTTCCAGGTTGTGGTTAAACACATCCGGCGGCGTGGCGGTCAGGATCTCCAGCGCTCTGTCCATGCGGCCGCGGAAATCGGGCACCAGCGTCTCGATTTTGATGGTCGGACTCTTTTCACGGATAGCCGTAATGCAGTCGGCAAAGTGCTGAGCGCCGCCGTCACGCAGGTCATCGCGATCCACAGAAGTGATAACGACGTAGCGCAGCGCCATATCGGCGATGGTTTGCGCCAGCTTCTGCGGCTCGTTAGCGTCCGGGGCGACCGGACGGCCGTGCGCCACGTCGCAGAACGGGCAGCGACGCGTGCAGATAGCGCCAAGGATCATAAAAGTCGCGGTGCCGTGGTTGAAACACTCCGCAAGGTTCGGGCAAGAGGCCTCTTCACAAACAGAGTGGAGGCCATTCTTGCGCATCGCCGCTTTGATACCCTGAATGCGGGTCGAGTCGGCAGGGAGTTTGATTTTCATCCACTCCGGCTTTCTTAACAAAGCCTCCCGCTCTGTCGCCACATTCTTAACCGGGATAAGGGCCATTTTATCGGCATCGCGGTATTTCACACCGCGTTCCATCACAATGGGTTTACTCATAGCGTGCGTGTTCCAGTTGCGGATAACGAAGGAAAGCGTTTAAATTCAAGGTAATGTTGTATTTATCAACTATTTTTGAATTAACGGCACGCAGTATAACATTACTGCCACACAGAATCAGCCTGAGGGCACCTGAAACGCCGAAGAATTTGTAAAATAGTTGTTATTTAGTGCCTTTAAGCGGCCGCCCATTATGAGGGCGACGCGCCAGCCGAAACGGCGTGGTGGGTAAATCCTTCCACAATCGCCTCAATCACATTCTGCACAACGGGATCACGCAGGCTGAATTTATTGTAATGCAATGAAATGTCGATAGTTTCTTTTATAACGACATCGCTTTCCACTTCAATAAGTCCAAAGCTGTCTTTAAATAACGTGAATATTCGTGCGGGCATAAAGCCGATTAAATCGCTGCTGCCGATGATAGAAGCGATCGTCACCATATTGTAACTGCTAAACGAAACGTTTCGATCAGGCAGTAGCGTATTAATTTGCTTGCGTACGCCATTCACCATTCCGCCAGGCAGCATAATGAAAGTGTGCTCCCAGGTTTGCAGGTCTTCCGACGTGACAGGCTCGCCAGTGCGCGAGCAGGGGTGGCCGCGGCGACAGACCACGGCGACGCGATCTTTAAAGAGCAGGTGCGTGCTGAGGGTGCGCGACGACCACGAGCCGCTGTCGACCACCAGATCGGTCTGGAACTGGCTCAGCTGAGTTTCGGTGTCCTGCAACGGAATGTTACGGATTTGCAGATGAGGATTTACCGTGCGGATCTGCTTGTAAATCTGCGGGATCACCAGCGCGCCCAACGAGGCGGAGGTGGCAATCGTAATGGTGCGCTGTTTTTCGTGCTCGCCCTGTAAATCCAGCGCGCCGAGAATAGATTCCAGCCCCTGACTGATATATTCATGCATGTGGGTCGCATAAGCAGTCGGGGTAACCCCTTGCCCTTTGCGAATAAACAACGGATCGGGAAATATCAGTCGCAGTTTCTGAATAGACTGGCTGATAGCCGATGGCGTCAGGTTCAGTACTCTGGCCGCGTTAACGATGCCTTTATGCACGTATACGGCTTCGAAAATCGTCAGCAGGTTTAGATCGATATTTCGCAGAGTCTGGAATATTTGCGGTCTACTGTCATCTTCCTGTTTGGCTGAAGGTTTTTCAGGGGGATGGTTCAATTCCACGCTACGCTCCAACTGTATAGATAAATCAAATAATAGAGAGGTTCTATTTATAATAACTGTGAACAGGTCCCTTAGCCGACAATAAAACGCTCCGGGGATCTTACCCGCATAAAGTGAACAGGACTTTACATGGACGGCATAGGGGCGGGTGGCGTTTTCAGATAAATCCCGCTTATCTTCTCTTGCCGTTAATCCATTGATGAGATTAAGGAAAATCTATTCAGGCGCAGAGAAAATAAATAATCCGTTATGGAATGTAAAGCGGCAAATTGCATAACGATTAAAGGCCGCCACAAGAAGGGCGGCGAACCAGGAAAGTCTTAAGCGCTGATATATTCCGCGGGGGGATTATTAAGTAGCGCTAAAAAGTGATGCACCAGTCGCGGCTGCACCGCTTCAGGGTTTGCGCCAGCAGAAAGGGCGCTGACCTGGGTCATTTCCATCCCGGCGTACCCGCAAGGATTAATACGTAAAAACGGACGTAAATCCATATTAATATTAAGTGCAAGACCGTGAAAAGAGCAGCCTTTACGAATACGCAGCCCCAGCGAGCAGATTTTTTTGCCGTCCACATAGACGCCTGGCGCGTCTGGTCGAGGGTAGGCGTTAATATTCCACTCTGCAAGTGTATTGACGACGGTCTGTTCCAGCAAGGTGACCAACTCGCGCACGCCGAGCTTGCGGCGCCTGAGATCTAACATTACATACATGACCTGCTGGCCGGGCCCGTGATAGGTCACCTGGCCGCCGCGATCGCTCTGGATAACCGGAATGTCGCCCGGCATCAGTACATGTTCTGCCTTGCCGGCCTGCCCCTGCGTGAAGACCGGGGTGTGCTCGACCAGCCAGATCTCATCCGGTGTGGTTTCTTCGCGTTCGTCGGTAAACTGATGCATCGCCTGCGAAACGGGTTCATACGGCTGAAGCCCGAGCTGGCGAACAATGATTTTTTCCTGAAGCAAAACAGCGTCTCCGAAGAGAGAAGGTGCGGGGAGTATATCACGAAGAGAAGTTACCCGGACGCGGCCGGGTAACGGGGTTACAGCACCATACGCACGATTTCGATATTGCCGAGCTCTTCATAGAGCGTTTCCACCTGCTCGATATGCGTCGCGTTGATGGTAATCGAAACGGAATGGTAGTTGCCTTTGCTGCTCGGTTTGATCTGCGGCGTGTAGTCGCCGGGAGCATGGCGCTGCACTACCTCGACGACCAGATCGACCAACTCAGGCTTCGCCAGGCCCATCACTTTGTAAGTAAAGGGGGTCGGGAACTCAAGCAGCTCGTTAAGTTTGGTTTTCATGTCAGCTCCAGCGTTACGTCAAAAAATAATAACTCCCGCCGAAGCGGGAGTTGGATTGATGCTTAGTATATGGGGATGAAAGTCAGGCTTTCAAGTGGTCAGTAATTAACCAAACCAGTGGTGGAACATCAGTTTGATGTAATCGATGATGCGGCCAAAGAAATTGCCTTCCTGAATCTCTTCCAGTACCACCAGCGGGCGCTGTTCGATGGTTTTACCGTCCAGCTGGAAATTAATGGTGCCGACTACCTGATTTTTCGCCAGCGGCGCGTGCAGCTCGGAGGTGTTCAGCACATAGCTGGCTTTCAGATCTTTCATGCGGCCGCGCGGGATGGTCAGATAGATATCTTTATCGACACCCAGCGAGGCGCGATCGTTATCGCCAAACCAGGCCGGCTCGGACGCGAACTCTTTGCCGGCTTTCAGCGGGTTCACGGTTTCGAAGAAACGGAAGCCCCAGGTCAGCAGCTTTTTGCTTTCTGCTTCACGGCCTTTAAAGGTGCGCCCCCCCATCACGGCGGAGATGAGACGCATCTGACCTTCGGTGGCGGACGCGACGAGGTTGTAGCCCGCTTTGTCGGTATGACCGGTTTTGATGCCGTCCACGTTCAGGCTGTTATCCCACAGCAGACCATTACGGTTGGTCTGGCGGATGCCGTTGAAGGTGAACTCTTTCTCGCGGTAGATGGAGTATTCGTTCGGCACATCGCGGATCAGCGCCTGGCCAATCAGCGCCATGTCGCGCGCCGAGCTGTACTGGCCGTCAGCGTCGAGACCGTGTACGGTCTGGAAATGGGTGTTTTTCAGGCCCAGCGCGGTGACGTAGCTATTCATCAGGCCCACAAACGCGTCCTGGCTGCCCGCCACATAGTCTGCCATCGCCACGCAGGCGTCGTTGCCGGATTGCAGGTTAATCCCGCGGATCAGCTGAGAAACCGGCACCTGCATGCCTGGTTTCAGGAACATCAGGGACGAGCCTTTGAAGACCGGGTTGCCGGTGGCCCAGGCGTCATTGCCGATGGTCACCAGATCGGACTCTTTAAATTTACCTGCTTTCATCGCCTGGCCGATGACGTAACTGGTCATCATTTTGGTCAGGCTCGCCGGATCGCGGCGCGCGTCAGCGTTCTGCTCCGCCAGCACTTTCCCTGAGTTGTAATCGATGAGGATATAGGCTTCCGCGTCGATCTGCGGCACGCCTGGGATCATCGTTTTGATATTAAGGTCGTCGGCATGGGCGGCGGTGGAAAGGGCTGCGACAGAAAGCGCCGTGGTAACGGCGAGACGCTGCATAAAACGAACGGAGAAAGTGGTCTTCATGGTCTGAACAACGACATCCGTGATGAGTGAAAAAAAGTGCCTTACTATAGCAAATGCCTTATGGGCTGGCATCCGACTTTGCGCATGACTTTGTTAACGGCCTTTACCGTAACTGACAAAGCGGCAGGCCAGCCCGGCCTGCGGTTATTGGGCGACAGTAATGAAAGACTGAACCTGCGCTTCGCTCTGTAAACGCTGCTGGAGCGAGGCGGCCTGCGCTTTGCTGGCGAACGGCCCTAACTGAACGCGATAGACTGCGCCGTTCTGGCTGACGCGTCCTGGTACGGAAAATTGCTGGCTCAGTTTTTGTTGCCACTGCGCGGCACGCGCGCTGTCGCTGACGGCCCCGACCTGCACCACATAATTCCCGGCGGCGGCGGTGGTCGTGGAGGCGGCGCTGGCGGCTGGCGCGACGCTGCCCTGCACGGAGCCTGGCGCGGTCACCGGCGCGTTGCGGGTGGCGGGCGCGGCAAGCTGCGCGGGTTCAGCGGCAGGTTGTACGGGGGCGCTCGCGGTGACGGGCTGCGCGGTAGCGGCCGTCGGCGTGGTGTCCGGCGTTGAGCTTTCCAGCACGCCCGAAGCAAGCGTCGTCGGCGCGCCTAAAAAGCCGCCGCTTTTCACCGGCGCGCCGGTGGTGTCATCGCTTTGCAGCGTATCGTTGCTCACCGGGCGGATATCGCCCTGCGGTTCGGCAGGCTGGGGGGCAGAAGAGACGCTGCCGAGGCCGCCGCTTAAATCAGGACGCGCCGGGAGCGCATACGTTTGTTTCGCGACCGTCGTACAGGCCATGCCCGGCCCAGAGAGCGAACCGTCCGGCGCGACGATAATCGGATCGATACGCACTTTGGTGTTGTTCGACGTATTCAGTCGATCCGCCGCCGCGCGGGAGAGCGAGATCACGCGGTCATTGCCATATGGGCCGCGGTCGTTAATGCGCACGACAATCATGCGGCCATTAGCGAGGTTAGTAATGCGCGCGTAGCTTGGCACCGGCAGGGTAGGGTGCGCGGCGGTGAGCTGCATTGGGTCGAATGGTTCGCCCGAGGCGGTCAGGTTGCTGTCCGGCTCCGCGTCATAGATAGCGGCAAGCCCCGCCTGACTGAAGCGCGAAGGATCCTGAACGATGGTATAGCGTTTACCGTCGCGCTCATAATCGCTGTTTACGGAAGGATTCAGCTGTTCGTAGCGAGGATCCGCGCCGCTTATCTCAACGATCGGACCGTTGCAGACCGGCTGCTGTGGCGCTACGCTCGCCTGTTGTTGCCCTTCGTTATTGACGCCGCAGGCGGTTAATAACCCTGCGGCGATGCAGACGCCAATCCACTGCTTACGCATTGCGAACCTCTTATACGCTCTTCGACAACATTTTCCTGTGGGTATGGATCGACATCACGATGCCAAACCCGGCCATGAGTACAATCAGGGCGGAGCCCCCGTAGCTGACCAGCGGCAGCGGAACGCCCACCACCGGTAAGATACCACTCACCATACCAATATTCACAAACACATAAACGAACAGAATCAGCATCAGGCCGCCCGCCATGACGCGCCCGAAGGTCGTCTGGGCGCGCGCGGCGATCCACAGCCCGCGCATAATCAACAGGACATAGAGCGCCAGCAGCACCAGCACGCCCACCAGGCCCAGCTCTTCAGCGAGTACCGCGAAGATAAAGTCGGTATGGCGTTCCGGCAGGAATTCCAGCTGCGACTGGGTGCCGTGCAGCCAGCCTTTGCCGCGCAGGCCGCCGGAGCCGATGGCGATTTTCGACTGAATAATATGATAGCCCGCGCCCAGCGGATCGCTTTCCGGATCCAGCAGCATCATCACGCGCTGGCGCTGATAATCGTGCATCAGGAAGAACCAGAGGATCGGGATAAACGCCGCGATAAGCACCACCGCGATACCAATCAAACGCCAGCTTAAGCCGGAGAGGAACAGCACGAACAGGCCGGAGGCGGCGATAAGAATCGATGTGCCGAGGTCAGGCTGGGCGGCCACCAGCAGCGTGGGCATGAAAATCAGCACCAGCGCGATGCCGGTGTTTTTCAGCGTTGGCGGGCAGACGTCGCGGTTAATAAAGCGCGCCACCATCAGCGGCACGGCGATTTTAGCGATTTCCGAGGGCTGGAAGCGCACCACGCCGAGATCGAGCCAGCGCTGCGCCCCTTTGGAGATGGCCCCAAAGGCGTCCACCGCCACCAGCAAAATAATACAGACGATGTACAGATAGGGCGCCCAGCCTTCATAGACGCGCGGCGGGATCTGCGCCAGCACGATCATAATCACCAGGCCCATCATAATCTGCCCTATCTTGCGCTCCATCATGCCGATATCCTGGCCGCTGGCGCTCCAGATAACCATTGCGCTGTAAAAACAGAGCGCCAGAATTATCAGCATAAAGGTCGGGTCGAGGTGGATTTTATCCCACAGCGACTTTTTATTCGGATTGTCGGTCATCTTATCGATCCTCCGCCGCCGCCGTGGCGGGGTTTTCCGTCGGCAGTTCGGTGTTATTGTCCCCGAGCATAATGTGGTCGAGGATTTGACGCATGATGGTGCCCACCGCCGGGCCCGCGCCGCCGTTTTCCAGGATCATCGCCACCGCCACCTGCGGGTTATCGTAAGGCGCGAACGCGGTCATCAGCTTGTGGTCGCGCAGACGCTCAGCGATGCGGTGCGCGTTATAGGTTTCGTTGGCTTTGAGCCCGAAGACCTGCGCGGTACCGGATTTCGCGGCGATTTTATACGGCGCGCCGGCGAAGTATTTGTGACCGGTGCCGTTGGCGCGGTTGGCGACGCCATACATGCCGTCTTTGGCGATTTCCCAGTAACCGGAGTGAATATCGCCCACCGGCGGCTGTTCCGGCTGTTTCCACGGCACTTTCTGGCCGTTCACCACCGTCGTCATCAACAGGTGCGGCACTTTCACCACGCCGTCGTTAATCAGGATCATCATGGCTTTGTTCATCTGTACCGGCGTGGCGGTCCAGTAGCCCTGGCCGATGCCGACCGGAATGGTGTCGCCCTGATACCACGGCTTTTTAAAGCGTTTCATCTTCCATTCGCGCGTCGGCATGTTGCCGGAGCGCTCTTCGGAGAGATCGATTCCCGTCAGGCTGCCGTAGCCGAACTTGCGCATCCACTCGGAGAGTCGGTCGATGCCCATGTCGTAAGCGACCTGGTAGAAGAAGGTGTCTGCGGATTCTTCCAGCGATTTCGTGACGTTAAGCCGCCCGTGGCCCCACTTTTTCCAGTCGCGGTAGCGCTTCTCGGAGCCTGGCAACTGCCACCAGCCGGGGTCGAACAGCGACGTGTTGCGGTTGATAACGCCTGCGCTCAACGCGGAAACCGCGACGTAGGGCTTCACGGTAGACGCCGGCGGGTAGACGCCCTGGGTGGCGCGGTTAATCAGCGGCGTGTTCGGATCATTCAACAGGCCAGAGTAATCTTTGCTGGAGATACCATCCACGAACAGGTTCGGGTTGTAGCTTGGCATTGAGACCATCGCCAGAATGCCGCCGGTACGCGGATCGGTGACTACCACCGCGGCGCGGCTGCCCTGGAGCAGGGTTTCGATATAGGTCTGAAGCTTGAGATCGAGCGTCAGGTAGATGTCGTGGCCCGCCTGCGGCGGCACTTCTTTCAGCTGGCGAATGACGCGCCCGCGGTTGTTAACTTCAACCTCTTCATAGCCGGTCTGGCCGTGCAGGACATCTTCGTAGTAGCGCTCAATGCCGAGCTTGCCGATATCGTGCGTGGCGGCGTAGTTGGCGAGCTTGCCGTCTTTATCGAGGCGTTCGACATCTTTATCGTTAATTTTTGAGACGTAGCCGATAACGTGCGTCAGCGCCGCGCCGTAAGGGTAGTAGCGGCGCTTATAGCCTTTGACTTCCACGCCGGGGAAGCGGTACTGATTCACGGCGAAACGCGCCACCTGCACTTCCGTCAGGTTGGTTTTCACGGGAATCGACGTAAAACGGTGCGAGCGAGCGCGCTCCTTTTTGAAGTTCGCGATATCGTCATCGGTGAGATCGACCACCGAGCGCAGCGCCTCCAGCGTATCCTGCACGCTGTCTACCTTTTCAGGCATCATTTCTATCTGGTAGATAGTGCGGTTCAGGGCGAGCGGCGTCCCGTTGCGATCGTAGATAATCCCGCGGCTTGGCGGGATAGGCACCAGTTTGATGCGGTTTTCGTTGGAGCGGGTCTGGTAGTCGTTAAAACGCAGGATCTGTAAATGGTAGAGGTTGAAGATCAGAATTCCGGTCAGCACCAGAATGCCGGCAAAAGCGACCAGCGCCCGACGCACAAAGAGCGCGGACTCAGCCGTATAATCACGAAAGGAATCCTTGAGTTTCATCCGCTGCTTAACTTACCTGTGGTGATTATTCACGATGATACGGGTGGTTGGTGGTAATACTCCAGGCGCGGTAGAGACTCTCCGCGACAATCACACGTACCAGCGGATGGGGCAGGGTCAGCGCGGAAAGCGACCAGCTCTGTTCCGCCGCCGCTTTACACGCATCGGACAGGCCTTCCGGCCCGCCGATAAGCAGGCTCACATCGCGGCCGTCCTGTTTCCAGCGCTCAAGCTCGCGGGCCAGCTGCGGCGTATCCCACGGGCGCCCCGGAATATCCAGCGTCACGATGCGGTTTTTCCCCGCCGCCGCCAGCATCATCTCGCCTTCTTTATCCAGAATGCGTTTGATGTCGGCGTTTTTGCCGCGCTTCCCTGCCGGGATCTCAACGAGCTCGAACGGCATATCTTTGGGAAAGCGGCGCAGATATTCGCTGAAACCTGTCTGCACCCAGTCGGGCATTTTTGTGCCAACGGCGACCAGCTGAAGCTTCACGCCTTAACCCCAGAGCTTTTCCAGCTCATACAGGCGACGGCTCTCTTCCTGCATGACGTGCACCATCACATCGCCGAGATCGACCACGATCCAGTCGGCGGCGCTTTCGCCTTCAACGCCGAGCGGCATCATGCCCGCAGCGCGGGATTCCTGAACGACATGATCGGCGATAGACATTACATGACGGCTGGAGGTGCCGGTGCAGATAATCATACAATCTGTAATGCTGGATTTGCCCTTAACATCAATGGCGATAATATCCTGGCCTTTAAGATCGTCGATTTTATCAATGACAAAATCCTGGAGTGCTTTACCCTGCAAGTTTTCCCCCTGGGAATGTGAACCACAGATGACGCCGGATGCGCCATCGGATAATCGATACGAGTACAGCGCCCGGAATGCGGGCGGGCTGCGCTCAGAAGTGGGCTATCATCCCACCGCAGGCAAGAGTTTGCATCGCCATTTTTGTAAAACAATTTCAGAAAGGCGGCTTGCGGCGGGAAATATCTGGCAGCGGAGGATAACAGCATCGCCCGTTGTGTCAATGCCTGAACCGCAATCGGCTCAGCGCGCGTCGGCGGAACGACGCCACGGCGCGCGGTTATTTCGCGTCTTTCTTCTGTTACGGCTGGCGATACAGCGCGTGATGGTGGATATACGCCAGCACGGCGGGCGGCAGGAGATCATCACACGGCAACTGCTTTGCAAGGCGCGCGCGGATGTCCGTCGCGGATATCGGAAAGAGCGGGGTGTCGGCAAGATAGATTTTCCCGGCAGGTTCGCGGTGAAGCTCGTCCGCCTGGCGGGCGAGGCGCGGCGCCAGCCAGCGCTGGTCTTCGTCGGTTTTCATCTCCACCGGATAGCCAGGACGGCGGCAGACCAGCAGATGACAGCACGCCAGCAGCGCCTCATAGTTATGCCATGTGCGCAGCGTCAGCAGGGAATCCTGGCCGATGATAAAGGCCAGCGGCGCATCCGGGCCTGCTTCACGGCGCAGCTGCGCCATCGTTTCGCTGGTCCAGGAGGGCGTGTCGCGTTGCAGCTCGCGTGCATCCAGGCGAAACAAGGGGTTACCGGCAATGGCCAGTTCCACCATCGCTTTGCGCTGAAGACTGCTGGCGCCAGGCTGCGGGCGATGCGGCGGCACATTATTCGGCATTATGGTCACCTGAGTAAGCTTCACTTCTCCGGCGAGCGCTTCCACGGCGCGCAGATGGCCGTAATGGATGGGGTCGAACGTGCCGCCATACCAGGCCTGAAGCGCAGGGATGCGGTCAGTCATCGATAAACACTCCGGCCAGCGCTTTGTGGCAGAGCACCAGCGAGAGACTTTCCAGCTCCGGCCAGACGTTCTGGCCGTAATCCTGCTTGAGCGTGATTTCGCACTGTGTCAGCAGACGTACCGCCTGCCAGAGCCTGTCGTCGCTCAGACGTGAGAGCGCCTCGGTAAGCAGGGCGCGGCGGTTCTGCCAGACGCGGTGCTGATCAAACAGCGCGCGCAGCGGCGTGCTTGCCGACTGGCGCTTTAACGTGACCAGCGTCAACAGCTCGCGTTGCAGGGTGCGCAGTAAAATTACCGGCTCGGCGCCTTCCTGACGCAACTGCTGAAGAATATGCAGCGCGCGTTTGCTTTTACCCGCCAGCAGGGCATCGACCCAGTGGAACGGCGTAAAGTGCGCGGCGTCGTTAACGGCCTGCTCGACGCGCGGCAGCGTCAGTTTGCCGTCCGGCCAGATCAGCGACAGCCGCTCCAGCGCCTGGGCGAGCGCCAGCAGGTTGCCTTCGTAGCAGTAGCAGAGCAACTGACAGGCGGCGTCGTCCAGTTGCAGATTCATCTGCTTCGCCCGGTTAGCCACCCAGCGCGGCAGTTGCGCCTGCTCCGGCGTCTGGCAGGTTATCTGCACGGCGCGGTCGGCGAGCGCGGTAAACCACGCGGCGTTTTCCTGGGCTTTGGTGAGCTTGTTGCCGCGCACGATGAGCAGCAGATCGTCATGCAGCAGACTGACCAGCGTGGCGAGTTGTTCGTTAATAGCGGCGTTAGGGCCGTTATCCGGCAAGGCCAGCAGCAGCGTCTGGCGGCTTGCGAAGAGACTCATCGCCTGACAAAGCGAGAAAATCGCCTGCCAGTCGGTGCTGACGTCAATAATAAAGCGGTGATGCTCTTCAAACCCCTGCGCCTGCGCCTGCTGATGAATGGCGTCCTGGCTCTCCTGGAGCAGAAGCGGGTCGTTGCCGAGCACTAAATAGGCCGCGCGCAGCCCTTCATTGAGCTGCGCGCGGAGTTGTTCAGGGTAAAGCCGTAGCATTACTGAACGGGGAGAGTGGTGGAGACGCGGCCGCTGTCTGGCGTCGCCGCGTCGGCAGGCTTACTGGCAGGCTGAGAAGCATCACGGGTTTGCGACTCATCGCGTACGTGAACCGCCACCAGTTTGCGGATCAGCTGTTCGGCGGCTTTGTCATACATCTCCTGAATGATGATGCTGCGTTCGGCCGACTTCGCCAGCGCCGTCAACGGGTTATCGAAGAACGAGCGATACACGCGGGCGTTGATCGGGTAGATGTCATGACCGGGGATCAGCACGGTGGCGTTAACGGTCATCACCATCTGATACTCCGCGGTACGACCGTTCTGGAAGACCGACGCGGTATCCTGAGAAATGGTCGAGCTGCCAATACGCAGCGACGGCACGTCCTGGCGAATGGAACTCGCCTCGACAATCTCGACGCCGTTCAGACGCAGCTGGTTACGCACCGCGCGCGTCAGCGGGCCGTTCGGATCGCCGGAGTTAAGGATCAACGTATGCATTTGCTCCGGCACCTGCGTGGTATTGCGCAGATGCCAGCCGCAACCGGCGGTGAGCATCACCGCCAGGCCTACAAACAGAGTAATCAGATGTCGCACGCTTCCTCCTGCGCTTAGCCCACAACCAGGTTAAGCAGTTTACCCGGTACGTAAATCACTTTACGCACGGTCACGCCGGCGAGGTATTTCGCCACCAGATGTTCCTGAGCGGCGCGCTCGCGCACCTGCTCTTCGGTCGCGTCAGCCGCCACGGTGATTTTACCGCGCACTTTACCGTTGACCTGTACGACGACCAGCGTGGTGTCTTCCACCATCGCGCTTTCGTCAGCCTGCGGCCACGGCGCGTTGTCGATATCGCCTTCGCCTTTCAGCTCCTGCCACAGCGTAAAGCTGACGTGCGGGGTGAACGGGTTGAGCATACGCACCACGGCCAGCAGCGCTTCACGCATTAAGGCGCGATCCTGCTCGCCTTCCTGCGGCGCTTTCGCCAGTTTGTTCATCAGTTCCATGATGGCGGCGATAGCGGTGTTAAAGGTCTGACGGCGGCCGATATCATCGGACACTTTCGCGATGGTTTTATGAACATCGCGACGCAGCGCTTTCTGATCGTCATCCAGCGCATCCACATTCAGCGCCGGCGCGTCGCCGAGCGAGGTGTGCTCGTACACCAGACGCCAGACGCGTTTCAGGAAGCGGTTTGCGCCTTCCACGCCGGATTCCTGCCACTCAAGCGTCATATCCGCCGGGGAGGCGAACATCATGAACAGACGCACGGTGTCGGCGCCGTAACGCTCAACCATCTCCTGCGGGTCGATGCCGTTGTTTTTGGACTTCGACATTTTGCTCATGCCGGTATACACCAGCTCATGGCCCGCGGCGTCGCTCGCTTTCACGATGCGGCCTTTCTCATCGCGCTCGACGATGGCGTCTTTCGGGGAGACCCAGTTACGTTCGCCGTTCGCGCCCACGTAGTAGAACGCGTCCGCCAGCACCATGCCCTGGCACAGCAGCTGTTTCGCTGGTTCGTCAGAGTTCACCATACCCGCGTCGCGCATCAGCTTGTGGAAGAAGCGGAAGTAGAGCAGGTGCATGATGGCGTGTTCGATGCCGCCGATATAAATATCGACCGGCAGCCAGTAGTTGGCCGCTTTCTCATCCAGCATGCCTTCTTTGTACTGCGGGCAGGTGTAGCGCGCGTAGTACCAGGAGGATTCCATGAAGGTGTCGAAGGTGTCGGTTTCACGCAGCGCAGGCTGGCCGTTAACGGTCGTTTTCGCCCACTCCGGGTCTGCTTTAATCGGGCTGGTGATGCCGTCCATGACCACATCTTCCGGCAGGATCACCGGCAGCTGATCGGCAGGCGTCGGCATAACGGTGCCGTCTTCCAGGGTCACCATCGGGATTGGCGCGCCCCAGTAACGCTGACGGGAAACCCCCCAGTCGCGCAGGCGATAGTTCACTTTGCGCTCGCCCACGCCTTTGGCGGCGAGTTTGTCGGCAATCGCGTTAAAGCCCGCTTCGAAGTCCAGTCCGTCAAATTCACCGGAGTTAAACAGCACGCCTTTTTCGGTGAGCGCTTGTTCGCTCAGATCCGGCGCGGCGCCTTCTGCGGTCAGGATAACGGGTTTAATCGGCAGACTGTATTTGGTTGCGAATTCATAGTCGCGCTGGTCGTGGCCCGGAACGGCCATAACGGCGCCGGTGCCATATTCCATCAGCACGAAGTTCGCCGCCCATACCGGGATAGCTTCGCCGGTCAGCGGGTGAATCGCTTTAATGCCCGTGTCGACGCCTTTCTTCTCCATGGTCGCCATATCGGCTTCGGCGACTTTGGTGTTGCGACATTCGGCGATGAAATCGCCCAGCGCCGGGTTAGCGGCTGCCGCGGCCTGCGCCAGCGGATGACCCGCCGCAACGGCCAGATAGGTGACGCCCATAAAGGTATCCGGGCGGGTGGTGTACACCGTCAGCTTTTCGTCGCTGTTCTGAACGTCGAAGGTGATTTCCACGCCTTCAGAGCGGCCAATCCAGTTGCGCTGCATGGTTTTAACGGTATCCGGCCAGTGGTCGAGCTTATCCAGATCGTTTAACAGCTCGTCGGCATAGGCGGTGATTTTAATAAACCACTGCGGGATCTCTTTACGCTCCACTTTGGTGTCGCAGCGCCAGCAGCAGCCGTCGATGACCTGTTCGTTGGCAAGTACGGTCTGATCGTTCGGGCACCAGTTCACCGCGGAGGTTTTCTTGTACACCAGGCCTTTTTTGTAGAGCTCGGTGAAGAACTGCTGCTCCCAGCGGTAATATTCCGGCGTACAGGTCGCCAGCTCGCGGCTCCAGTCATAGCCGAAGCCCAGCATTTTGAGCTGGTTCTTCATGTAGTTGATGTTGTCGTACGTCCACGGCGCCGGCGCGGTGTTGTTTTTCACCGCGGCGCCTTCCGCCGGCAGGCCGAAGGCGTCCCAGCCGATGGGCTGGAGCACGTTTTTACCGAGCATACGCTGGTAGCGCGCGATCACATCGCCAATGGTGTAGTTACGAACGTGGCCCATGTGTAGTCGGCCAGAAGGATAGGGAAGCATCGACAGGCAGTAATACTTCTCTTTGCTCTCGTCTTCGGTCACTTCAAACGTGCGCTTCTCTTCCCAGTGAAGCTGTACTTTGGATTCTATCTCTTCCGGGCGATATTGCTCTTGCATGGCAGCCAGTAGTCCTGTTTTCAATACAGCTACAAATGTAGCCTTAACGTGTGTTATTTCAGATCCGCATAGCATAGCCGATTCGACCGCTGCAAAACAGCCTTTCAGCCGAGGGCGCGCGAATAAGGAAATACGTGGTTTTACACGGCCCTGTGCGCTGGCTGACAAAGCGCTGCGGGATTAACGACTACAATAAGAAGAGGTTACCCATCCAGGAGGAAAAGGCGATGAACAAGGTTGCGCAATATTACCGTGAACTGGTGACCTCGCTCACCGAACGCGTACGCAACGGGGAGCGGGATATCGACGCGCTGGTGGAGAGCGCGAGGCGGCACATTGCCCGTACCGGCGAGCTCACCCGCACCGAGGAGGAGGAAGTGACCCGCGCGGTGCGGCGCGATCTGGAAGAGTTCGCCCGCAGTTATAAAGAAAGCCAGGACGATGTGACGGACAGCGTCTTTTTACGGGTAATCAAAGAGAGCGTCTGGCAGGAGCTGGCGGATATCACCGATAAAACCCAGCTGGAGTGGCGCGAAGTGTTCCAGGATCTTAACCATCACGGCGTCTATCACAGCGGCGAGGTGGTGGGTCTTGGCAATCTGGTGTGTGAAAACTGCCATCACCATCTCGCTTTTTACACCCCGGAAGTGCTGCCGGTCTGCCCCAAATGCGGCCATAACCAGTTCCAGCGTCGGCCGTTCGAGCCGTAACAGACAATATGAATGCGCGGGCCTGAACCCGCGCATTATTTTTGGCAATAATAGTTAGTGGAGGATTTTCGCGAGAAAATCTTTCGCGCGTTCCGATTTCGGGTTCGCGAAGAACTCTTCTTTCGGCGAGTCTTCCACAATCTTGCCTTCATCCATAAAAATAACGCGGTGCGCCACTTTACGCGCAAAGCCCATCTCGTGCGTCACCACCATCATGGTCATCCCTTCCTGCGCCAGCTCGACCATCACGTCCAGCACTTCATTGATCATTTCCGGATCGAGCGCCGAAGTGGGCTCGTCAAACAGCATCGCGACCGGATCCATGCAGAGCGCGCGGGCAATCGCCACACGCTGCTGCTGGCCGCCGGAGAGCTGCGACGGGAATTTATTGGCATGCGCGGACAGCCCGACGCGCTCCAGCAGCTTTAGCCCCTTTTCACGGGCGGCGGCTTTGTCGCGCTTGAGGACTTTGACCTGCGCGAGCGTCAGGTTTTCAATAATGGAGAGATGCGGGAACAGCTCGAAGTGCTGGAACACCATGCCGACGTGTGAGCGAAGCTGCGCCAGATTGGTTTTTTTGTCGTTCACCCTGGTGCCGTTGACGACGATTTCGCCCTGCTGAACAGGTTCAAGGCCGTTGACGGTTTTAATCAGCGTCGATTTGCCGGAGCCGGAAGGGCCGCACACCACCACGACTTCGCCTTTTTTCACGGCCGTGGAGCAGTCGGTAAGCACCTGAAAGTGACCATACCATTTTGAAACGTTTTTCAGGGTAATCATTATACAGTCCTTTTCTTCAGCCAGCTGACCAACAGCGATGCACTTAAACTAATGACAAAATAAACGGCGCCTGCAAACAGGATCATCTCTACCTGGGTGCCGTCGCGCTCGCCGATGGTGGACGCGGTGCGGAAGAAATCCGCAAGGCTCAGCACATAAACGAGCGAGGTATCCTGGAACAGCACGATGCCCTGAGTGAGCAGCAGCGGCACCATGGCGCGAAACGCCTGCGGCAGGATAATCAGCTTCATGGATTGCCAGTGCGTCATCCCGAGCGCCAGCGCGGCGCTCGACTGGCCGCGGGAGATGCTCTGAATACCGGCGCGGATAATCTCCGAATAATAGGCGGCTTCAAACATCGAGAACGCCACCATCGCGGAGATCAGACGGATATCAGTTTTCGGCGAGATGCCCAGCACATCCTGCAAAATCCCCGGCACAATCAGGTAAAACCACAGCAGCACCATGACCAGCGGGATGGAACGAAACACGTTTACGTAGGCGGTGGCAAACCAGGCCAGCGGCTTAAATGCGGAAAGCCGCATCACGGCCAGCAGCGTACCCCAGACGATACCGAAGATGACGGCGGTAACGGTGATTTTTAAGGTGATCACCAGCCCCGCCAGCAGATAAGGCATAGAGGGAACAATCGATCCCCAGTCAAATTCGTACATTATTTGCTCCCCATATTGCCCGGCAGGCGAACCTTACGTTCCACCAGATTCATCACCACCATGATGACCGTGTTGATAAACACATAGGCAAGGGTGATGGCCGTAAAGGATTCCCAGGCGTGAGCGGAGTAGTCGAGCAGTTTGCCTGCCTGCGCCGCCATATCCACCAGACCAATGGTTGAGGCGATGGCCGAGTTCTTCACCAGGTTCATCATTTCGGAGGTCATCGGCGGCACAATGACGCGATAGGCGTTGGGCAGCAGCACGTAGCGATAGGTTTGCGGCAGCGTCAGCCCCATCGCGAGACCGGCGTTTTTCTGGCCGCGCGGCAGCGACTGGATAGCAGCGCGTACCTGCTCGCAGACGCGGGCGGCGGTAAAGAGCCCAAGGCAGATCATTGAGGAGAGGAAAAACTGCACGTTCGGATCGAGCTCCGCCTTAAACCACATGCCGAGATCTTCCGGCAGCAGTTCCGGCACCACCAGATACCAGGTAAAGAACTGGACGATCAGCGGAACGTTACGGAAAAGCTCGACATAGCAGGTGCCGATGCCGGAGAGAAAACGGTTCGGTACGGTGCGCAGAATGCCGAACAGGGAGCCAACGAGGAAGGCGATTATCCAGGCGCTTATCGACAGCGCGACGGTCACCTGGAAGCCACTCCATAGCCAGCCTAAGTAGGTGGTGTTACCGAACGGCGCATCCTGCAGAAAGATGCCCCAGTTCCAGTCTATAGACATAACGTACTCCGAAAAAAAAGAAGGGTAGCAGCGCTACCCCCTAAGATTGATGAGAAGCCTCTCTGTTCGCGTCGGTTGGGGAACGGCCAACCGGCGTATAGTCTGTCCGGGCTTGCTTCTTCAATCATGAGGGCAGGATGACCCGCCCCTTAATGGTTGTAATTAGTTAAGCGCTTTATCGTTAGGCTCTTTGAACAGGGCTTTCATGTCGTCGGAAAGCTCAAAGTTCAGGTTAAGGTTTTTCGGCGGGATTGGGTTTTTAAACCACTTATCAAACCATTTCGCCGCTTCGCCGGAGGTCTGCGCCTGGGCGATAGTATCGTCTACCAGCTTTTTGAAGGACTCGTCGCCTTTACGCAGCATGCAGCCGTAGGCTTCTTTGGACTGCGGCGTGCCGACGATTTCCCAGTTGTCCGGTTTCTTCGCTTTCGCGCGCTCGCCGGCCAGCAGGGCGTCATCCATCATAAAGGCCACCGCGCGGCCGCTTTCCAGGGTGCGGAAAGAGTCGCCGTGATCTTTGGCGCTGATGATGCGCATATCCATTTTCTTCTCGTCGTTCAGCTTATGCAGCAGCACTTCCGAGGTGGTGCCGGAGGTCACGACGACCGCTTTGCCTTTCAGATCCGGGAAATCTTTAATCGGGCCGCCTTTTTTCACCAGCAGGCGGGTGCCGACGACGAAAATGGTGTCAGAGAACGCGGCCTGTTTCTGGCGCTCCAGGTTGTTGGTGGTGGAGCCGCATTCGAAATCAAAGGTGCCGTTTTGCAGCAGCGGGATACGGTTCTGCGACGTAATCGGGATCATTTTGACCTGCAGATCCGGCTTATTAAGCTGTTTCTTCACGGCTTCAACGATGGCGTTGGAGTAATCCTGCGAATAGCCGACCACTTTTTGCTGGTTGTCGTAATAGGAGAAAGGAACTGAGGATTCGCGATGGCCGACAACGATAACGCCGTTCGCTTTGATTTTATCCAGCGTGCTTTGACCGCCGCTTGCGTCTTCCGCATGGGCCAGACCTGCGCTCAGACCCATTACCAGCATTGCTGCGGTCAGTTTACGTAACTGCATATCCAACTCCTTTATCGCGGCGCCAGAAACGCCATTGATACCCAATTGTGAATGTGTGTTGTTATATCCTGCCGTCCCGCCAGCAGCGTTAGTACCGTGTTGGTACCATTTAGCCTGGCTGGATGTAAATAATTTGCTGTGAATTTGTTTATTTTTGCGAAGCGCGCCGCACCAATCAGAGGCAAAAATGCGGTGTTGCACTAAAGTGGTGCCGCAAAAGATCGCTGCTGGTGCACATAACGCGCCTGCGTCGCCCGCTAAGGCGTTTCAGCTAAATCATTGGGTTAACTAAAGCAAAGGGTGTGCCAGAAAGGAAAAAGGCCAGCATAGCTGACCTTTTTAGCGGCAATGTAGCGGCAGTTTACGAACGTCTGCGTCTGCCGAGGCACATCAGCACGGAGACGAAACTACCCAGCGCGACGATTATCCAGATAATCGCGTTGCCAAAACGGGCATATGGCGTGAGCCCGCTGGTGGGCGTGACGGCGGCGTTTAACACCTCGCGGGTGAACTGCGGGATGATCGACTGAATGTTACCGTTAGCGTCAATAACCGCCGTAACGCCGTTATTGGTGCTGCGCAGCAGCGGACGCGCCAGCTCCAGCGCACGCATACGCGCCATCTGGAAATGCTGCCACGGGCCGATAGAGTGGCCGAACCAGGCGTCGTTCGAGATAGTCAGCAGGAAATCGGTATCCGGGCGGAAGTTATCGCGCACCTGTTCGCCAAGAATGATTTCATAGCAAATCGCCGCCGTGAGCTTCATACCATGCGCCTGCAACTGCGGCTGCATATACGGGCCGCGGCTGAAGGAAGACATCGGCAGATCGAAGAACGGCGCCAGCGGACGCAGAATCGATTCCAGCGGCACGAACTCGCCAAACGGCACCAGATGGTTTTTATGGTAGCGGTTGGCGGAGTTGTAGCTGTATGGCGTACCGGCGCCGAGCGTAATGATGGTGTTGTACGTGTCGTAACGGTTTTTGTCGTTAAGACGCGCATCCACCACGCCGGTAATCAGCGTCGCGTCGTTATCGCGCAGCACGGTGTCGAGATCGTGCAGGAACTGCTGCTGATTGCTCTCTAAATCAGGAATGGCGGATTCCGGCCAGATAACCAGCCCGGCTTTACCGAGCTGCTCGCGCGTGGCGTTAAGGTAGATGCGCAGCGTATTCATCAGCTCGCGTTCATCCCACTTCATCGACTGCGGAATATTGCCCTGTACCAGCGCGACGTTGATTGCGCGCTCGGCATGCGGCTGATACCACTGGATATAGCGTAGCGGGAAGGGCAGCGCGAACAGCACGAGCGCGCAGACAGCAGGCTTCCAGGCGCGATGCGCCATCGCCAGGACCAGCAGGCCGCTGACCGCCATCAGTAAAAAGGTGATGGCTTCAACGCCCATTACCGGCGCCAGGCCTTTCAGCGGGCCGTCTATCTGGCTGTAGCCGAACTGCAGCCACGGGAAGCCGGTCAGCACCCAGCCGCGTAAAAACTCGGTCAGATGCCAGACAACCGGCGCGGCGACGGCCATGCGCAGCCAGCTGGTTTTCGGCCACAGACGCGACAGGACGCCTGCGAAAAGACCGGTATAGAGCGACAGATAAGCAGCAAGGAGGATAACCAGCGCCACGTTGACTGGCCCCGGCATGCCGCCGAACTGGGCGATACTGACATAGACCCAGTTCACGCCGCTGCCAAACAGGCCAAGCCCCCAGAAGAAACCAATCCAGGCGCTTTGCATCGGGCGACGGTTAAGGGTAAGCCCCTGTAAGCCCATCAGCGAAATGAGCGCGGCGGGCCAGAAATCGTAAGGGGAAAAGGCCAGCGTTCCGCTGGCACCGAAAAGCAGCGCCAGCAGCAGACGCACGCGCTGGCGTTCAATCATTGAGGCAAGAGCCATTCCATTAGTCTTCCAGTTTAGGCTGCGGCGAGTTTTCCGGCATTCTGACGTGGACCTGGATAATACGACGGCTGTCCGCCATGGCAACTTTAAACTGGTAACCATCGATGTCGATGGTCTCTCCGCGCGCAGGCAGATGTCCGAATGCCTGCATCACCAGACCGCCGATGGTGTCGACTTCTTCATCGCTGAACTGGGTGCCGAAGGTATCGTTAAAATCTTCAATAGACGCCAGCGCGCGCACGGTCCAGGTGTGGCGGCTGAGCTGACGGAAATCGATATCTTCTTCGTCGTCGTATTCATCTTCGATTTCGCCGACGATAAGCTCCAGAATATCTTCGATAGTCACGAGCCCGGATACGCCGCCGAATTCGTCAATTACGATAGCCATGTGATAACGCTGGGAGCGGAACTCTTTCAGCATCCGGTCAACCCGTTTGCTTTCCGGCACGACAACCGCCGGGCGCAGCACTTTATCCATGCTGAAAGCTTCGGCATCGCTGCGCATAAACGGCAGCAGATCCTTGGCCATCAAAATCCCTTCAATGTGATCTTTATCTTCGCTGATCACCGGAAAACGCGAATGCGCCGATTCGATGATGACGTCGAGACACTCATCGATGCTCTGGTTGCGTTTCAGGGTGACCATCTGGGAGCGGGGGATCATGATGTCGCGGACGCGCTGGTCGGCGATATCCATAACCCCTTCGAGCATGTCGCGCGTATCCTGATCGATAAGCTCGTTCTGCTCGGAATCACGGATAAGCTCAAGCAGTTCATCACGGTTTTTTGGTTCACCGTGGAACAGCTGGCTTAAGAGGAGGGAGAAAAATCCCTTTTTATTAAGTGAGTCGCTACTGTGTGAGTTGTCGTCGCTCATGGCGTTAGTTCAGGGTTCTCGTGTTGGTTGATGTATCGCTTGCGGCGGAAAAGACACGCCGCAGCGGTAGAAATCACTGGCGGCAGCGGGCTGCCGCACAGATTACGCTTTCTCGGCAATGTACGGATCGTCAAAGCCCAGGGCAAGCATTATCTCGGTTTCGATGCCTTCCATCTCTTCGGCTTCGTCATCCTCGATATGGTCATAGCCCAGAAGATGCAGACTGCCGTGCACCACCATGTGCGCCCAGTGGGCGTCCAGCGGCTTTTCCTGTTCGCGCGCTTCGCGCTCGACCACCTGACGACAGATGATCAGATCGCCAAGCAGCGGCATATCGATGCCCGGCGGCGCTTCGAACGGGAACGACAGCACGTTGGTGGGTTTGTCCATACCACGATAAGTCAGGTTTAAGTCGTGGCTTTCCGCTTCATCCACCAGACGCACCGTGACTTCTGATTCTTCCTGAAACTGCGGCACGACGGCATTCAGCCATGTCTGAAACTGCGCCTCGTCCGGCAAACCGGTGGTGTCTTCGCAGGCAATCTGCAAATCAAGAATGACCTGACTCATTTACTCTCCTGCGCGCCGGCGGCCAGCGCCTGGGCTTCACGTTTACGCTCTGCGGCCTGTTCGGCTTTGCGTTTCTGGTCAGCCTCTTCCCACGCTTCATACGCGGTGACGATGCGCGCGACGACCGGATGGCGCACCACGTCTTCGCTGTGGAAGAAGTTAAAGCTGATCTCTTCAACTTCCGAGAGCACCTCGATGGCGTGACGCAGGCCGGATTTCAGGTTTCTCGGCAGGTCAATCTGCGTGACGTCGCCGGTGATCACCGCTTTGGAGTTAAAGCCGATGCGGGTCAGGAACATCTTCATCTGTTCGATGGTGGTGTTCTGGCTTTCATCGAGAATAATGAACGCGTCGTTAAGCGTACGGCCGCGCATGTACGCCAGCGGCGCGACTTCAATCACGTTGCGCTCCATCAGCTTTTCCACGCGCTCGAAGCCGAGCATCTCGAACAGCGCGTCATAGAGCGGGCGCAGGTAGGGGTCGACTTTCTGGCTGAGGTCGCCTGGTAGGAAGCCCAGTTTTTCACCAGCCTCCACCGCCGGGCGCGTCAGCAGAATACGACGGATCTCCTGGCGCTCCAGTGCGTCCACGGCGGCCGCAACGGCGAGATACGTTTTACCCGTACCGGCAGGGCCGATACCGAAGGTGATGTCGTGGTCGAGAATATTCGCGATGTACTGCGCCTGATTTGGCGTGCGCGGTTTAATTACGCCGCGTTTGGTCTTGATATTGACCGCTTTGCCGTACTCCGGCACGCTTTCGGCGCTCTGCTCAAGCACGCGAAATTCTTTAATGGCCAGATGAATTTGCTCCGGCTCAATCTCTTTAATTTCGCCGCGCATCGGGGCGGTATCGACGTACAGATGGCGCAGAATATCCGCTGCCGCGCTGACGCAAATCGTGCGGCCGGTCAGTTTAAAGTGGTTGTCGCGACGGGCGATTTCGATGCCGAGGCGGCGTTCAAGTTGTTTGATGTTGTCATCAAAGGGTCCACAGAGGCTAAGCAGACGAGCGTTGTCTGCCGGTTCCAGCGTAAATTCACGAGTTTCGATATTCAAACTTGTCCTCTTGGTCACTCAGGGCCAGTTAAGGTGAATAAAAATGCCTGCTGATTTTCTCAGGGCCTGAGAGAAATTATTCACGGCGAGGGAAAAAGGCGCAAGCGACAACCCGGATATTTGGGTGACGCCTTCAGAATACAAGCACGGATGGTGTAAAAATAAGCGTATGCCGCGCCGGGGCGGCATACGTGAGAGAGCAGATTATGGCTGGAAAATCCCGACGCCGAGTTCGTTTTCTTTGCGGGTGCGGGCGATGATCGATTCCGGCGATTCCACTACGCGCAGGCCCATCTCGTCTTCGGTGCGGATAACCTTGCCGCGCAGCGAGTTCGGGAACACTTCCGTGATTTCCACATCGACGAATTTACCCACCATATCCGGCGAGCCTTCGAAGTTCACCACGCGGTTGTTTTCGGTACGTCCGGAAAGCTCCATGATGCTCTTACGCGATGTGCCCTCGACCAGAATGCGCTGGGTCGTGCCGAGCATACGGCGGCTCCACGCCATCGCCTGCTGATTGATGCGCTCCTGAAGGATGTACAGACGCTGCTTTTTCTCCTCTTCCGGCACGTCATCCACCATGTCGGCGGCAGGCGTGCCCGGACGCGCGGAGAAAATAAAGCTGTAGCTCATGTCGAAATTCACCTCGGCAATCAGCTTCATGGTCTGCTCGAAATCCTGCTGGGTTTCGCCAGGGAAGCCGACGATGAAATCGGAGCTAATCTGGATATCCGGGCGCGCCGCGCGCAGCTTGCGGATAATGGCTTTATATTCCAGCGCCGTGTGGGTGCGTCCCATCATGTTCAGCACGCGGTCAGAGCCGCTCTGTACCGGCAGATGCAGGAAGCTCACCAGCTCCGGCGTGTCGCGATAGACTTCGATGATGTCATCGGTGAATTCAATCGGGTGGCTGGTGGTGAAGCGGATGCGGTCAATGCCGTCAATCGCCGCGACCAGACGCAGCAGGTCGGCGAACGTGCCGGTGGTGCCGTCATAGTTTTCACCGCGCCAGGCGTTCACGTTCTGGCCGAGCAGGTTAACCTCACGCACGCCCTGGGCGGCGAGCTGGGCGATTTCCAGCACGATGTCGTCGCTCGGACGGCTGACTTCTTCACCGCGGGTATACGGAACCACGCAGTAGGTGCAGTATTTATTGCAGCCTTCCATGATGGAAACGAACGCCGTCGGGCCTTCCGCGCGCGGCTCAGGCAGGCGATCGAATTTTTCGATTTCCGGGAAGCTGATGTCCACAACCGGGCTGCGCGTGCCTTTTACCTGGTTGATCATTTCCGGCAGGCGGTGCAGGGTCTGAGGCCCGAAAATGATGTCGACGTAGCGGGCGCGATCGCGAATATGGTCACCTTCCTGAGACGCCACACAGCCGCCCACGCCGATAATCACATCCGGGTTCTTTTCCTTTAACGTTTTCCAGCGACCTAACTGATGGAAAACCTTCTCCTGTGCCTTCTCGCGGATCGAGCAGGTATTCAGCAGCAGAATATCTGCTTCTTCCGCCACGTCGGTCAACGTAAAGCCGTGCGTGGTTTCCAGCAGATCGGCCATCTTCGATGAATCGTACTCATTCATCTGACAGCCCCAGGTTTTAATATGGAGTTTTTTTGTCATTGACTTGCCATTGCTCAGTTAAAGCCACTCATTTTGGCCGCGTATTGTAATGCTTTGACGGGTTCGTGACCAGTGGCGAGGCAAAGACGTCAGGCGGCGAAAAATCCGGTAAACTGAAGAGAGATTGCTTAAGGATAAAATGACCATGACAAATCAACCAATTGAAGTCGTCGTTGTCGGCGGGGGCATGGTGGGCGCCGCTGCCGCGCTGGGGCTTGCGCAGAATGGTTTTCAGGTGGCCGTCGTGGAACATGCCGCGCCGCCGCCGTTTTCGCCGCAAAATCCGCCGGACGTGCGGATCTCCTCGATCAGTTGCGCGTCGGTGGATCTGCTGCGCGGGCTGGGCGTCTGGCAGCAGGTGCTGGAGATGCGCGCGCATCCTTATCGCCGCCTCGAAACCTGGGAGTGGAACGAGGCGCGGGTCGAGTTCAGCGCTGATGAACTCCAGTTGCCGGAACTGGGCTATATGGTAGAAAACAGCGTGCTGCAACGCGCGCTGTGGGAGGCGCTGGAGGCGCATCCGGCGGTACAACTGCTGTGCCCGGCGACGCTCACGCAGATGACGCCGTCGCAAAATGGCCACGAACTGAAGTTCGATAATGGCGACACGGTGCAGGCGCGTCTGGTGATTGGCGCGGACGGCGCCAGCTCTCAGGTGCGTAAATGGACAGGCATCGGCGTCAACGCCTGGCAGTATCAGCAGTCATGCCTGCTTATCAGCGTCGAATGCGAACAGCCGCCCGGCGACAGCACCTGGCAGCATTTCACCCCCAACGGGCCGCATGCGTTTTTACCGCTCTTTAATAACCGGGCGTCGCTGGTCTGGTATGACCGCCCGGCGCGCGTCCGTCAGCTTCAGGCGATGAATATGACGCAACTTGGTCGAGAGATAGCAGCAGCGTTCCCGGCCCGGCTTGGCCGTGTGACGCCAGTCGCCTGCGGCGCGTTTCCGCTGGTGCGTCGTCATGCGCTGCGTTATGTCCTGCCGGGCGTCGCGCTGATTGGCGATGCCGCGCATACTATTCACCCGCTGGCGGGGCAGGGCGTGAATCTCGGCTATCGCGATGTGGACGCGCTACTGAAGGTGGTGATTGATGCCCGTAACGCGGCGGAAGACTGGGCCTCCGGCGCAGTGCTGAAGCGCTATCAGCGTCGTCGTATGCCGGATAACCTGCTGATGCAAAGCGGTATGGATCTCTTCCATTCGGGGTTTACCGCGAAGCTGAAACCGCTGCGCGTGCTGCGCAACCTGGGGCTTATCGCCGCCCAGCGCTCTGGCGTCCTGAAGCGGCAGGCGCTGCGGTATGCGCTCGGTTTATGATGCCTTAGTTACAACATGCTTATCGGTGTATGAATGGGAGGTGACAGACGCGTTATCGTCGTCATCGCCTGGCAGCCGTTAACGTATTCAGAGCAGTAAAAAGGCCCGCCTGTGCGGGCTTTTTTTATGGAGCACGCCAGGGCTGAACGGCAAAGCGTCACTCGCAACGGCGATACAGAAGAGAGAAAGGGCGGGAGCAGAAAAGAAAAAAGCCTGCTTTCGCAGGCTTTTAAAGAGTGGCTGGGGTACGAGGATTCGAACCTCGGAATGGTGGAATCAGAATCCACTGCCTTACCGCTTGGCGATACCCCAACAAATGTTGGTGCTGAATTGTCAGTTAAAGGAAGAAATAAAGAACCTTCAACCAGTGCGTTTAGCGTCTTGCCAACCGCTTCTTCAAAGTGGCTGGGGTGCAGGGATTCGAACCCCGGATGGCGGAATCAGAATCCGCTGCCTTACCGCTTGGCGACACCCCAAGAAACTCTTGCGAAGTTTACTTCGCGCATCTCGCACTAAAAAAATGCAGGACGCTTTAAATATGGTGGCTACGACGGGAATCGAACCTGTGACCCCAGCATTATGAGTGCTGTGCTCTAACCAGCTGAGCTACGTAGCCAAATTTTACTGCTTTACCAGTGATAACGACTGGCTGGGGTACCTGGATTCGAACCAGGGGATGCCGGTATCAAAAACCGGTGCCTTACCGCTTGGCGATACCCCAACGACTGCTGCGTCATACGCAAAAGTCGAAGAAATATGGCTGGGGTACCTGGATTCGAACCAGGGAATGCCGGTATCAAAAACCGGTGCCTTACCGCTTGGCGATACCCCATCCGTGCAACGCAATTACGAAGTGGTGCGGGAGGCGAGACTTGAACTCGCACACCTTGCGGCGCCAGAACCTAAATCTGGTGCGTCTACCAATTTCGCCACTCCCGCAAAAAAGATGGTGGCTACGACGGGAATCGAACCTGTGACCCCATCATTATGAGTGATGTGCTCTAACCAGCTGAGCTACGTAGCCATCTTTTTTCGCGTTACCTTATCGGCGTTGCGGGGCGCATTATGCGTATTGGGCCTGGAAGCGTCAACACCTTTTTTGGCGAAAATCGACGTAAAGTGACTGTTTGACTAGCTTGCGAACAGCTTGATGCAATATTCGGCGATTCCAGGCGAATTATCCACTAATTCAACAGAAACAGCGGTACTGTCTGCGCTTCTTTGCGCCAATAAAAAACGGGCCCGCAGGCCCGCTGTCTGTTTTCTGGCGTTGCTTATTTATAGGCAGACTGATGTACGCCCACCGCACGGCCTGACGGATCGTTCATAGTTTTAAACGCTTCGTCCCATTCGATGGCTTTCGCGGAAGAGCAGGCGACAGACGGGCCGCCAGGCACGCACTCCGCCGCACTCGGCACCGGGAACAGCTCTTCGAAGATTTCGCGGTAGAGATAAGCTTCTTTCGACGCTGGCGTGTTATACGGGAAGCGGAAGCGCGCGGTTTCCAGCTGCTGATCGGAAACCTGTTTCGCCGCCACTTCTTTCAGCGTATCAATCCAGCTGTAGCCCACGCCGTCAGAGAACTGCTCTTTCTGACGCCACGCCACGCTCGCCGGCAGATAAGATTCAAAACATTCACGCAGGATATGTTTTTCCATCTTGCCGTTGCCGCACATTTTATCCTGCGGGTTAATACGCATCGCCACATCAAGGAATTTCTTATCGAGGAACGGCACGCGCGCCTCAACGCCCCAGGCCGACATCGCTTTGTTGGCGCGCGCGCAGTCAAACATATGCAGCGCCTGTAGCTTGCGTACGGTCTCTTCATGCAGCTCTTTCGCGTTCGGCGCTTTATGGAAGTAAAGATAACCGCCGAACACTTCGTCTGAACCTTCGCCGGAGAGCACCATTTTGATGCCCATCGCTTTGATTTTACGGGACATCAAATACATCGGCGTTGACGCGCGAATCGTGGTCACATCATAGGTTTCGATGTGGTAAATCACGTCTCGGATCGCATCCAAGCCTTCCTGCACGGTGAAGTGAATTTCATGGTGTACCGTACCGAGATGGTTGGCGACTTCCTGCGCGGCTTTCAGATCCGGCGAGCCTTCAAGGCCAACAGCAAAGGAGTGCAGCTGCGGCCACCAGGCTTCGGAGCGCTCCTGGTCTTCCACGCGGCGCGCCGCGAATTTCTTGGTAATGGCCGAAATGACCGAGGAATCCAGGCCGCCTGAGAGCAGTACGCCGTAAGGCACGTCAGACATCAGGTGGCTTTTAACCGCATCTTCCAGCGCCTGGCGCAGCTCGGCTTTGTCCGTCACATTATCTTTCACCGCGTCATAGTCAAACCAGTCGCGCTGATAGTACTGGCGAATCTCGCCGTCCTGGCTCCACAGGTAGCTGCCCGCCGGGAACTCTTTAATGGTGCGGCATACCGGCACCAGCGATTTCATTTCGGAGGCGACATAAAAGTTGCCGTGCTCATCGTGACCCATATAGAGCGGGATGATGCCGATATGGTCGCGACCAATCAGATATGCGTCTTTTTCGCTGTCATAAAGCACGAAGGCGAACATGCCCTGCAACTCGTCCAGAAACGCCGGGCCTTTCTCTTTATACAGCGCCAGGATGACTTCGCAGTCAGAGCCGGTCTGGAACTGGAAACGATCGCCATATTCCGCGCGCAGCGCCTGATGGTTGTAGATCTCGCCGTTAACGGCCAGGACGTGCGTTTTCTCAGTGTTGTAGAGCGGCTGCGCGCCTGCGTTGACGTCCACGATAGAGAGACGTTCATGCGCGAGGATCGCTTTATCGCTGGCGAAGACGCCAGACCAGTCCGGGCCGCGGTGGCGCATCAGGCGCGACAGCTCAAGCGCTTTTTTACGCAGTTCAACCGCGTCGGTTTTGATATCCAGCACACCAAAAATAGAACACATAGAAAACTCCGTTAACCTTGGCGGTAATGTTGTGTTGTCTGTCTGCGAGGCGTTGCGGTTTATGCAATGTTTTCGCTTCGGCCTCCGTCGTTGATTAAGAAAATGCCGCAAAGGGTGCAGGTTGTGCAAGCGTTTTAGCGCGGGAGCCATAAATAGTTCAATGAGCGTTATCGAAAACTTAAAAACAGTCAGTAAAGCGGGGCGGTTTTTAAAGAATCGTCAAAAAAATAGCGATTTTATTAAACGGGGTTCTGTGGGCGAGACAAAAAAAACGGCCATCGTTAATGGCCGTCAGGTTCAGATAACGTCGATTTCGGCGACGGAGGGATAAATCCAGCTCGGCCGGAACGGCATGGCGTCAATATCATTGATGGTCGAAACGCCCGACAGCACCAGAATGGTCTCGAGGCCCGCCTGGAAGCCAGCCAGAATATCGGTGCGCAGGTTATCGCCTACAATCACCGTATGCTCGGAGTGGGCCTGCATTTTATTGAGCGCCGCGCGGATGATCCAGGGGCTCGGCTTACCGACATAAAATGGCTTGCGCCCGGAGATTTTCTCGATGCCCGCGCACAGCGCGCCGCAGGCAGGATAAAAGCCGCGCCCGTGGGTATCCGGGTTGGTGGCGATAAAACGTGCGCCGTTGGCGACGAAAAAGGCGGCCTTATGCATCATCTCCCAGTTATAGGAGCGCGTTTCGCCCACGATGACGAAATCGGGATTGATATCGGTAATTGTAAAGCCTGCTTTATACAGCTCGTGAATTAATGCCCCTTCGCCGACCACGTACGCTTTCTTGCCTTCCTGACGACGCAGGAAATCGGCCGTCGCCATCGCGGAGGTGTAAAACACGCTGTCCGGCACGTCGATCCCGGCGGATGCGAAGCGGTTAGCCAGATCCTGGCCGGTCTGGGACGGGTAGTTGGTCAGCAGAACCAGCGGAAACCCTTTTTCAAGGATGCCGGTCAGGAATTCGCTGGCGCCGGGCACCGCGACGTTATCGTGCATCAGCACGCCATCGATATCGCAAATTACGTTCTGAATGGTCATGGACTACTCTGGCTCAGGGAACAGAAAGGCGTAACTATAGCGCAAATCGCCACAGTCACTCGTTAACTTTCCAGCAAACGCTGTAATAACAACCCGTTAAGCATGGCGCGTTTTACCAGCGCAAACGCGCCGATAGCCGAGCGGTGATCGAGTTGCGACGGCACGACCGGCAGGTTTTTGCGAAACGCTTTCAGGGATTGCGTGTTGATGCAGCTTTCGATCGCGGGCAGCAGCACTTTCTGCGCTTCAACAATCTCACCGGCGATAACCACTTTTTGCGGGTTAAACAGGTTAATGGCGATGGCGATGGTTTTACCGAGCTGACGACCGACGCGTTCCACCACTTCGCAGGCCAGCGCATCGCCCCGGTTTGCGGCTTTGCAAATGGCTTTGATATTGCACTCGTCGGGCGTCATACGGCTCGGGTGGCCCTGCTCCAGTAACTGACGCACGCGCTGTTCAATCGCGGCATTGGCGGCGACGGTTTCCAGACAGCCAAAATTGCCGCAGTGGCAGCGCTCGCCCAGTGGATCGACCTGAATATGGCCAATCTCGCCGACGTTGCCGTTACGGCCGATGAAAATACGCCCGTTCGAGATGATGCCCGCGCCGGTGCCGCGGTGAACGCGCACCAGAATGGAGTCTTCGCAGTCGCGCGTTGCACCGAAGTAGTGCTCCGCCAGCGCCAGGCTGCGAATATCGTGGCCGACAAAACAGGCGACGTTAAAACGCTTTTGCAGCGCGTCAACGAGCGGCCAGTTCTCGACATTGATGTGCGGCATATAGCGAATGACGCCGCTTTCCGGATCCACCAGCCCCGGCAGGATCACCGACACGGCGATAAGCTCGCGGATTTTGCGCTGCCAGGTGTCGACAAACTGCGCGATGGTGTTCAGCAGCGCGTGTTCCAGCGTCTCCTGAGTGCGTTCGGGCAGGGGAAAATGTTCTTCCGCCAGCACTTTACTGCTGAGATCGAACAGCGTCAGCGTGGCGTCATGGCGGCCCAGGCGCACGCCAACGGCCTGAAAATGCCGGGTTTCGGTAACGATGGAGATAGCGCGACGGCCTCCTGTCGAGGCCTGCTGATCGACTTCTTTAATCAGACCGCGCTCAATAAGCTGGCGGGTAATTTTGGTGACGCTGGCGGGCGCAAGCTGGCTCTGTTCGGCTATCTGAATGCGCGAAATCGGACCCTGCTGGTCGATAAGACGGTAAACCGCCGCGCTGTTAAGCTGTTTTACGAGATCAACGTTGCCAATTTGAGCCTGTCCGCCAGTCGTCATGCCTTTATTTACTCAGTAACGACCTCGTTACCATTAACGATGGTCTTGATGATTTTATAATCGCGGGTAAAGGCGGTAAGGTTCGCCACTTTGCCCGCTTCAATGCTGCCAAGCCGGTGCGCCACGGCCATGGCGCGGGCCGGATAAAGCGTCGCCATACGCAGCGCTTCGTCCAGCGCGATATTGACATGCTCCACCAGGTTGCGCACGCCTTCTATCATGGTCAGCGCCGAGCCACTCAGGGTGCCGTTTTCATCCACGCACAGGCCGTTACGGTAGTATATTGTTTTACCGGCAAAAATGAACTCATCAATATTGGCACCCGCGGGCGCCGTCGCGTCCGTCACCAGACACAGCTTGTCGCCTTTGACTTTTTTCGCCAGACGCACATTAGCGAAATCGACATGCAGGCCGTCGGCGATAATGCCGCACCAGACATCCGGCTCGTCAAAGATAGCGCCCGTCAGCCCCGGCTCGCGGCCGGTGATATAAGGCATAGCGTTGAACAGATGCGTGGCGAAGCGAATACCGGCGCGGAAGCCTTTTTTCGCTTCTTTGAGCGTCGCGTTAGAGTGCCCGGCGGAAACCACAATACCCGCAGCGGTTAACTTTTCGATAACCTCAGGCGCAACGCGTTCCGGCGCGAGGGTGATTTTGGTAATCACATCGGCGTTTTCGCACAGGAAATCGACCAGCGCTGCGTCCGGCTGGCGAACGTAATCCGGGTTATGCGTGCCTTTTTTAACGATATTCAGCCACGGGCCTTCAAGGTGCAGGCCCAGCGCCTGGTTCTGGTGACGCGCCAGGTATTCGCGCATCACGCGCACGCCCTGTTTCATCAGCGCGTCGCTACAGGTAATGAGGGTAGGCAAATAGCTGGTGCAGCCCGATTTCTCGTTGGCTTTTTGCATGATTTCCAGCGTTTCAATCGATACCGCTTCAGCGGTGTCATTGAACTGCACGCCGCCGCAGCCGTTGAGCTGCACGTCGATAAAACCGGGGGCGATAATGGCGCCGCCCATATCGCGCTGCTCGATACCTGCCGGCAGTTCAGCCAGCGGGCAGAGGCGCTCAATCAGGCCATCGGCGATGATAATCGCGTGGTCATCCAGAATGTCGTGGCCGGTGTAAATCCGGCCGTGGGTTAATGCGTACATAATGCCCCCGGTAACCAGTCCTTAAAGATCTTTGATATTTTCAGCTTCGAGCTCGGTGAAGTATTTCAGCGTCTTCACTTTCAGTTCCATCGTGGAAGGCTCATCGCACACGATAACCGCTTTCGGGTGCAACTGTAGACAGCTGATTGTCCACATATGGTTAACGTTGCCTTCAACCGCCGCCTGCAGCGCCTGCGCCTTAACGTGGCCCAGCACCAGAATCATCACTTCCTGCGCGTCCAGCAGCGTGCCGACACCCACGGTGAGCGCGTATTTTGGCACCTGATTCACATCGCCGCCAAAGAAACGCGAATTCGCCACACGGGTGTCGTGCGTCAGGGTTTTGATACGCGTGCGTGAGGCCAGAGAAGAGGCGGGCTCGTTGAAGGCGATATGACCGTCGTTGCCGACGCCGCCCATAAACAGATGAATTTTGCCGTAAGCGCGAATTTTTTCTTCATAGCGGCGGCATTCTGCGTCAATATCCGGCGCGTTGCCATCCAGCAGGTTGATATTTTCTTCGGGAATATCAACGTGCTCGAAGAAATTGCGATACATGAAGCTGTGGTAGCTTTCGGGATGATCTTTCGGCAGGCCAACATATTCATCCATGTTAAACGTCACGACATGTTTGAAACTGACCTGGCCTGCTTTATGCATCTCAATCAGCGCCTTGTAGGCTTCAAGCGGCGTACCGCCGGTCGGAAGACCCAGAACGAAAGGGCGGTCGGCGGTGGGGTTGAAATCGTTAATGCGCTTAACAATATGGCGGGCGGCCCATTTGCCCACCTGCTGCGGCGTAGCCAGCGGAATCAGTCTCATTGTTCACCTCGGAAGTTAGAAACAGGAGCGGATTAAACGACTCACAGTGTAAGGGTATACCCGTTCGCTGAAAGCGGGAGCAATCCGTCTCGATTTTTTGAATGATAAAATAAGTTTTCGAGGTAAGCCAGAGCGAAGGGCGTTGAATAACGATATTTGGTGATAAAAATCACAGAAAAGACGCGTTTAATTTGCGAGGCGAATTAATTTTGCAGACACTCTGGATTGATGCAAAGTGTCGCCGCGTTTCAGGGTTAGTAGCACAATAAAAACACTGCTTAGCTGGAGCCTCATCGGGGTCTCATAGGGGGAAAAAGTGAGTATTTTAGGTTATTTACAACGAGTAGGCAGGGCGCTGATGGTGCCTGTGGCTACGCTGCCTGCGGCAGCCATTCTGATGGGGGTCGGTTACTGGCTTGACCCGACCGGCTGGGGCGGCAGCAACGCGCTGGCGGCCTTCTTCATTCAGTCCGGCTCCGCGATTATCGACAACATGGGCGTGCTGTTTGCGGTCGGCGTCGCGTATGGTATGTCAAAAGATAAAGACGGCGCTGCGGCGCTGGCGGGGTTTGTCGGCTTCCTGGTGCTGACGACGCTCTGCTCGCCAGCGGCTGTCGCCATGATCATGAAGATCCCGGCCGATCAGGTGCCTGCCGCCTTCGGCAAAATTAAAAACCAGTTCGTGGGCATTATGGTGGGGATTATTGCCGCCGAACTGTACAACCGCTTTAGCGCCGTTGAGCTGCCGAAAGCGCTGTCCTTCTTCAGCGGCCGCCGTCTGGTTCCGATTCTGACGTCCTTCGTGATGATTGTTGTCGCGTTCATCATGATGTACATCTGGCCGGTGGTGTTTGGCGGTCTCGTCGATTTTGGCGAGCAGATCCAGAAGCTCGGTTCGGTCGGTGCGGGCGTTTACGCGTTCTTTAACCGTCTGCTGATCCCGGTGGGTCTGCATCACGCCCTGAACTCCGTGTTCTGGTTCGACGTGGCGGGCATTAACGATATCCCGAATTTCCTGGGCGGCGCGCAGTCTATCGAATCCGGTAAAGCCGTGGTCGGTATCACTGGTCGTTATCAGGCGGGCTTTTTCCCAATCATGATGTTCGGCCTGCCGGGCGCGGCGCTGGCGATTTACCACTGCGCGCGTCCGGAAAATAAAGCCAAAGTGCTGGGTATTATGATGGCGGGCGCTTTCGCCGCATTCTTTACCGGCATTACCGAGCCGCTGGAATTCTCCTTTATGTTCGTGGCGCCGGTGCTGTATGTCATTCACGCGGTACTGACGGGCATCTCCGTATTTATCGCGGCGACAATGCACTGGATTGCCGGCTTCGGCTTCAGCGCCGGGCTGGTGGATATGGTGCTGTCGTCCCGTAACCCGCTGGCGACGCACTGGTACATGCTGATCCCGCAGGGTCTGGTTTTCTTCGTCATCTATTACGCGGTGTTCCGCTTTACCATCACCAAATTCAACCTGATGACGCCGGGCCGTGAGCTGGCCGTCGCAGGCAGCGAAGCAGACGGTGTGGACGTCAACGTGAGCGACGAGAAAGACCTGGATGCGGCTGGCCTTGCGCGTCAGTACATCGCGGCGGTGGGGGGGTCCGATAACCTGACCGGTATCGATGCCTGCATCACGCGTCTGCGTCTGAACGTGAAAGATTCCGCGCGGGTGGATGAAGCGATGGCTAAGCGCCTTGGCGCGACGGGCGTGATTCGCCTTAACAAAACCAGCGTGCAAATCATTGTCGGCTTCGTGGCGGAAAAAATTGCGAACGCGATGAAAACCACCGGTCATGTCGATGCCTCCGCGCCAAAAGCGCAAACCGCCGCTCCCGTAGCACCGGCCGTGAAGCCGCAGGCGGTGGCGAATGCAAAAACCATCGCCGCGCTGGTCTCGCCGGTGACGGGGGAAGTGGTCGCGCTCGACGCGGTGCCGGATGAAGCGTTCGCCAGCAAAGCGGTCGGCGATGGCGTCGCCATCAAGCCCACCGATAAACTGGTGGTCGCGCCGGCGGCCGGGACTATCGTGAAAATCTTCAACACCAACCATGCGTTCTGCCTGGAAACTGAAAACGGCGCAGAAATTGTGGTGCACATGGGGATTGATACCGTTGCGCTGAACGGCCAGGGCTTTAAACGCCTGGTGGAAGAGGGCGCGCAGGTGACGGCAGGCCAGCCGGTGCTGGAGCTTGATCTGGATTATCTGAACGCTAATGCGCGTTCGATGATTAGCCCGGTCGTATGCAGCAACATCGACGACTTCGGCGGGCTGGTTATCCAGGCGCAGGGCGCGGTGGTGGCAGGCCAGAGCGCGCTGTATGAAATTAAAGGCAAATAATCGCTTCTGAGTCGTTATGCCTGAACGGCGGGGGAAACTCCCGCCGTTTTTTTTCGCCTTTTTTTGGGGCTGGCGCGCACCACTTAACGCCATGTAGGGTAGCGGACACTGAGATTAAGGAGAATCACATGCGTCAGATTATTGTCATCCTCTTCGCTGCCGTGCTGTTAAGCGGCTGCATTCCTCGCTACGCCACCCACCGGCCTGCGCTCGATATGGATATTCAAAACGAGCAGGGCGAGCCCATTCCCCACGCCACGCTCTGGCTGCAAACGCACCGCATGCCGCCGGGTTATTACCCGCCGCCGGAAAAATTCACGGCGGATGACAACGGCCATGTTTCCGTCTCGCGCGTTTCGGAGTGGGAAAACATGATTTTCTTTCTCCACGGTACGATGATCTATTCCTGGAGCTGGTGCGTTGAGGCGCCGGGCTACCTGCCGCGTGAAGGGAATGTGGAGTCGTTAAGGTCGCCCGTTAAATTACTTAAAGCCAGAACGCCCGAGCGTTGCCGGCTGGCGGAGTACGCAGAGACCAGGCAATAACCGACGGCGCGCGACGGCGGGATTTTCTGTAACTAAAGGTTGTTTCCCGTCTCTGCTTATAAGATCATACGCCGTTAAACGATGTTGACGCTTTGAGGAATATGCGATGAGTGAGGCTGAAGCCCGCCCGACTAACTTTATTCGCCAGATTATCGATGAAGATCTGGCGTCTGGAAAACACACCACGATTTGCACCCGTTTTCCGCCGGAGCCGAATGGCTATCTGCACATCGGCCACGCGAAATCGATCTGCCTGAACTTCGGTATCGCGCAGGATTACCAGGGCCAGTGCAACCTCCGCTTTGACGATACCAACCCGGTGAAAGAAGATCTGGAATTTGTTGAGTCGATTAAAAATGACGTGCAATGGCTGGGTTTCCACTGGTCTGGCGACGTGCGCTACTCCTCTGACTATTTCGATCAGCTTTATAACTACGCCGTTGAGCTCATCAATAAAGGCCTGGCCTACGTTGACGAGCTGTCGCCGGAGCAGATCCGCGAATACCGCGGCACGCTGACCGCGCCTGGCAAAAACAGCCCGTTCCGCGATCGCAGCGTGGAAGAAAACCTGGCGCTGTTTGAGAAAATGCGTGCCGGTGGGTTTGAAGAGGGCAAAGCGTGCCTGCGCGCCAAAATCGATATGGCGTCGCCGTTTATCGTGATGCGTGACCCGGTGCTGTACCGCATTAAATTCGCCGAACATCACCAGACGGGCAACAAATGGTGCATCTACCCGATGTACGACTTCACCCACTGCATCTCCGATGCGCTGGAAGGGATCACCCATTCGCTCTGTACGCTGGAGTTCCAGGACAACCGTCGTCTGTATGACTGGGTGCTGGATAACATCACCATTCCGGTTCACCCGCGCCAGTACGAATTCTCGCGCCTGAATCTGGAATATACGGTGATGTCCAAGCGTAAGCTGAACCTGCTGGTCACCGATAAGCACGTCGAAGGCTGGGATGACCCGCGTATGCCGACGATTTCCGGCCTGCGCCGTCGCGGTTATACCGCCGGATCCATCCGCGAATTCTGCAAACGTATCGGCGTGACCAAACAGGATAACACCGTGGAAATGGCCGCGCTGGAAGCGTGCATTCGCGAAGATCTCAACGAGAACGCGCCGCGCGCCATGGCGGTTATCGATCCGGTGAAACTGGTTATCGAAAACTACCCGCAGGGCCACAGCGAAATAGTGTCGATGCCTAACCATCCGAACAAACCGGAAATGGGCAACCGCGACGTGCCGTTCAGCGGCGAAATCTGGATCGATCGCGCGGATTTCCGTGAAGAAGCGAACAAGCAGTACAAGCGTCTGGTGCTGGGCAAAGAAGTGCGCCTGCGCAACGCGTATGTGATCAAAGCAGAGCGCGTGGAGAAAGACGAGGCGGGTGAAATCACCACCATCTACTGCTCCTATGATGCCGACACGCTGAGTAAAGATCCCGCCGATGGCCGCAAGGTCAAAGGCGTTATCCACTGGGTCAGCGCGGCGCATGCGCTGCCGGTTGAGATCCGTCTCTATGACCGTCTGTTCAGCGTGCCGAACCCGGGCGCAGCGGAAGATTTCCTCGCGACCATCAACAAAGAATCGCTGGTCATTAAGCAGGGTTATGCTGAGCCGGGCCTGAAAAATGCTGAAGCAGGCAAAGCCTGGCAGTTTGAGCGTGAAGGTTATTTTTGCCTCGACAGCCGCCATGCAAACGGTGACAAACTGGTGTTCAACCGCACCGTGGGACTGCGCGATACCTGGGCTAAAACCGGCGAATAATACTTTGCCTGTAACAAGACGCCGCCGCTGTGCGGCGTTTTTTTATCTTTTTATTCAAACAGTTAATCGTGACATAATATTCGCGACGCGAATTAATTCATGGGATCATAATAAATCCCGCACCCGCCATAAAAACCTTTCTCGATATTTTTATCTGCATTTTCTCATGAAATCGCTTTCATTTTATCAATCGGTCTAAATAAGTGCGCTTTTGTAGTATTAAAAACCTGTCTCATGAAAATGTTACAAAATGAAAATTATTTTGTGCACTGCGTCATAAAGCCACGAAAATTCAGGGGATTAAGATTGATAATTCGCGCCGCGAAAAATAGTCTTGAGGGGCTGTTTCGGGGGTTCTCCTTCGACACGTTTACTTTTTGAGTTTTCATTTTTTCAGGCGCTACTGGCGCCGCGAATTTTTTACGTCAAAGAGGAATTTCACATGCGTTCGTTGAGATACAAACGTAGCGGCGTCGCGCTGGCTGTCGCCAGCGTCACCGCGCTGGGCTGCTTATGCAGCCCGCCCGCTCACGCCGCGGGGTTTATAGATGACTCCACGTTAACCGGCGGCATCTATTACTGGCAGCGCGAGCGCGACCGTAAAGATGTCGCGGAAGATAAATACAAAACTAACCTGTCGCATTCCACCTGGAACGCAAACCTCGATTTCCAGTCAGGGTTTGCCGCCGATATGTTCGGGCTTGACCTCGCCGCGTTCACGGCCATCGAAATGGCGGAAAACGGCGACAGCGGACACCCCAATGAAATCGCGTTCTCTTCCAGCAATAAAGCCTACGACGAAGACTGGTCCGGCGATAAAAGCGGTATCAGCCTCTATAAAGCAGCCGGTAAATTTAAATATGGCCCGCTCTGGGCCCGGGCTGGCTGGCTGCAGCCTACCGGCCAGACACTGCTGGCGCCGCACTGGAGCTTTATGCCCGGCACCTATCAGGGCGCGGAAGCGGGCGCGAATTTTGACTACGGCGAGGCGGGCGCGTTGAGCTTTTCGTACATGTGGACCAACGAATATAAATCGCCGTGGCATCTGGAGATGGACAAGTTTTACCAGAACGACAGAACCACCCGCGTGGATTATCTCCACTCCATCGGCGCGAAATACGATTTTAAAAACTCGCTGGTGCTCGAAGCGGCTTTTGGTCAGGCGGAAGGTTATATCGATCAATACTTTGCGAAAGCGAGCTACAACTTTTCCCTTGCGGGTAGCGCGCTCTCTACCAGTTATCAATTTTACGGCGCGCGCGATAAAGCCAGTAACGGCAGTATCAATGATATCTACGACGGCACCGCCTGGCTTCAGGCGCTGACGTTTGGCTATAAAATAGGCCAGGTCGATCTGCGTCTGGAAGGCACCTGGGTGAGCGCCGAAGGGCAGCAGGGCTATTTTCTGCAGCGCATGACGCCCACTTACGCCTCTTCCAACGGGCGGCTGGATATCTGGTGGGATAACCGCTCCGATTTTAACGCCGATGACGAAAAAGCCGTGTTCTTCGGCGCGATGTATGATCTCAAAAACTGGAACCTGCCTGGTTTTGCGCTCGGCGCGTCATACGTTTACGCCTGGGATGCGAAACCCTCCACACTCCCGACCACCGATGGCTACTACGATCCCAACTATCGCCTGAAAGAGTCCGCTTACAGTCTGGATGCGGTTTACACCCTGCAGGACGGCCGCGCCAAAGGCACGATGTTCAAACTGCATTTCACCCAGTACGACAACCATTCCGACATCCCGAGCTACGGCGGCGGTTACGGCAACATCTTCCAGGATGAACGCGACGTGAAATTTATCGTCACGGCGCCGTTCACGATTTTCTGATTGCGCAGGGGCGCGCAGGCGCCTTCCATCAAGGGCAGTGAAAAGGACACGATGATGAAAAAATTACAGGTCAGTCTGTTAGCGGGTGCGGTGATGGGGCTTTTCAGCGGAGCCAACGCACAGGCGTCAACGGCAGAGAGCATCAGCCAGTTTGGGCTTAATTACACGATTACCGACAACCAGGCCGCGCAACTCGGCACAGATTGCGCGGCGCTCGGCGCCGACTGGGCGTCATGCAATAAAGCGGTTATCACGCTCACCAATCCAGGCGATGCGGTGACGGACAAAAACTGGACTATCTGGTTTCACAGTATTCGCCAGATCCTGAAAGTCGATAACGATCAGTTTAAAGTGACTCATGTGATGGGCGATCTCCACAAGCTTGAGCCGACGGATAAGTTCACCGGCTTCCCCGCGAAAGCTTCGGTGGAAATCCCGATTATCAATGAATACTGGCAACTGTTTATTACCGACGTGCTGCCGCGCTGGTATGTCACGGCGGACGACGGCGCGCCTAAGGTTATCGCCAGTACCGATACCGAAACGCTGACCGACTTTGTCAGCCCGCTGAAAGATCAGTGGAAACGCACGCCTGACGATAAAAATATCCTGATGACCGCCGAAGCGCGGTTTGACAAAAACAGCGATGTTAAAACGCTGAACGCAGAGCGGCTGCGCGGGCAGATCGTGCCCACGCCGCGGCACGTCAAGGTTCACGGGCAAAATGTTTCTCTCGATAAAGGCGTCCAGCTCGATCTCTCCGCGCTGGATAAGCCTGCCCAGGAGGCGATTACCGCCCGTTTCGCGCTGCTCGGCGTGAAAACCGACGCGGGGTATCCGGTGCGTACGGGCATCGACAGCAAGGCGTTTACCGGCAAAGAGGCGGTCTCCGGCGCGTATCAGCTGCATATCGGGCCACAAGAGACGACGATTACCGGCTATGACCGCGCCGGCGTTTTTTATGGTCTGCAATCGCTGCTCTCGCTGATCCCGGATGAGGGCGCGAAGCAAATCGCCACACTTGAAGCCAGCGACGCGCCGCGTTTTGACTATCGCGGCATTCAACTCGATGTGGGACGCAACTTTCACACCAAAGCCGCTGTGCTACGCCTGCTTGACCAGATGGCGGCCTATAAGCTCAATAAATTCCATTTCCATCTGAGCGATGACGAAGGCTGGCGTATCGAGATTCCGGGCTTGCCGGAGCTCACTGAAGTGGGCGCGAAGCGCTGTCACGATCTCAGCGAAAAAACCTGCCTGCTGCCGCAGCTCGGCTCCGGGCCCGATACGAATAACAACGGCAGCGGGTATTTCACCCGCGCGGATTATATTAAGATTGTGAAATATGCCGCCGCGCGCCAGATAGAGGTGATTCCGGAAATCGACATGCCCGCGCACGCCCGCGCGGCGACGATCGCGATGGAAGCGCGTTACGACAGGCTGCAAAAAGCCGGTAAAACCGAAGAGGCGAATCAGTATCGTCTGCTCGATCCTAACGATACGTCGGTCACCACCGGCGTGCAGTACTACAACCGCACCGGCTACCTCAACCCGTGCCTCGACTCGTCGCGCCGCTTCGTGGATAAAGTAATTGGCGAGATCCAGCAGATGCACAAAGAGGCCGGGCAGCCGCTCACTACCTGGCATTTCGGCGGCGATGAGGCGAAAAATATCTACCTCGGGGCGGGTTATACGGACAAAGCGAAACCAGAGGCCGGGAAGGGAATTATCGATCAGCGCCGTCAGGACAAGCCCTGGGCGCGCTCGCCGGTGTGTCAGAAGATGGTGCAGGACGGCGTGGTGGCTGATGTCGAGCATCTCTCCAGCTACTTTGGCGCGGAAGTGAGCAAGCTTGTCAAAGCCCACGGCATCGACACCATGCAGGCGTGGCAGGACGGGCTTAAGGACGCGAAAGACGCCAGCGCGTTCGCGACCCCGCATGTTAACGTCAACTTCTGGGACTCGCTCTACTGGGGTGGTTTCGATACGGCGAACGACTGGGCAAATAAAGGTTTCCGCGTGGTGGTCTCTAACCCGGATTATGTTTATCTCGATTTCCCGAACGAAGTAAACCCGGCGGAGAGCGGTTACTACTGGGGTACGCGATTCAGCGACGAGCGCAAGATTTTCAGCTTCGCGCCGGATAACCTGCCGCAAAACGCCGAGACCTCCGTCGATCGCGACGGCAATCCGTTCAGCGCCAAATCCGACAAGCCGTGGCCGGGCGCGTATGGCCTCTCGGCGCAGCTCTGGAGCGAAGTCGTGCGCACCGATAAACAAATGGAGTACATGATGTACCCGCGTCTGCTGGCCGTTGCGGAGCGCGCCTGGCATCGCGCCGCCTGGGAGCAGGATTATCAGGCAGGACGCGAATATAAAGGCGGCGAAACGCATCAGGTGGATGTGAAAGCGCTGCATGAGGACTGGACGCGCTTTGCGAACCTGGCGGGCAGCCGCGAACTGCCGAAGCTTGAAAAAGCGGGCGTGCAGTTCCGTTTACCGGTGCCCGGCGCGCGCGTTAGCGAGGGCGTGTTGCAGATGAACAGCAGCCTGCCTGGCGTTGCGATGGAGTATTCCACCGACGATGGCGCGCGCTGGCTGCGTTATGACGCCGCGAAGCCGCCACGCGTCACAGGCGCGGTGCAGGTGCGCAGCGTCAGCAGCGACGGTAAGCGCTACAGCCGTGTGGATAGCGTACAGCCATAACGCAGCGTAATTAAAAAGCCAGCCTCCGGGCTGGCTTTTTCGTGAGGGACGCAAGGCTTACAGCGCGTCAGGCAGATGGTAAACCGCGACCAGCTTGCCTTTGCTTATCTCAATATTCTTCGCGCTGCGCAGTTGAGAAAGGGTTTTCATCACCATGCTACGGGAAAGATTAGTTTTTTTAACAATATAATCCGCCACGTTAATGCGGTTGCGCATGAACTCATCCATCGCCGCCAGGCAATCAATATTGGCTTTAATCATACTGAAGCTGTTTCTGCCGATCATAATTTCTTCGCGATAGCAAAGCGTATTAATAATCCATGAAGACAAAATAAGCAGATGTAACTGACAGTGATTTTTCTCAATTTCCTGCATGAAATAATCAAAAGGAATTAACTGATAATGACATTCAGAATCAGCCTGTAATTTTGCGAATTGGGATTTACCTAAATTCCTGGCGAGACCAAGGACGGAGGGCGCGCTGCTTTTTTCCAGAAGCAGCCGGTCGCTCTGGCGCATCAGAGAGAACTGACCGCCGCGAATGATGCAGATCTCCCCGTCCCGCAGGGGGATGAGCGTATTTTTTTCCGCACGAGACCAGCTACCATAGCTATTGAAAATATCCGCGATACGGTAAATCTCAGCAAGCGGTTTAGGGGGTAAGACCATATGGGTTACCTTATATAAAATAAAATTAAATCGTTGCTGTATCTTAATGGATGGATTTTTATTGCTGCAATAAGGCGCAGGAGAGATAAAAGAACAAACAGGGATAATCTGATGCCTAAGCGATTGAGCGGCAAAGATATTTATCTTTTCTGAATTTCAATTTAATAAAATATATGTGGTTTAATTAAGCATTGTGCGCTGTATTAAAACACTATCACTATTTAACTCTATCTAAAAAAATACATTTCTATTTTCGGAGCAGCGTTTTCAGGCAATAAAAAAGCCGACAGATGTCGGCCTGGATGATGCAGTGTGCGAGTGTTATTTCCCGCCAGCCTCGTGGGCGTGTTCGTTTTCGCGGCAGTCGCCGTCCGCGCAGTGACCATACAGATAGAGACTGTGGTTGGTCAGGCGGATGCCGTGACGCGTGGCGATCTCACGCTGACGGGCTTCAATGGAGTCATCGCTGAACTCGATCACTTTGCCGCAATCGAGGCAAATCAGATGATCGTGATGATGCTGTTGCGTCAGCTCGAAAACGGATTTGCCGCCTTCGAAGTTGTGGCGAGTGACGATGCCGGCATCATCGAACTGGTTAAGTACGCGATAGACCGTGGCAAGGCCAATCTCTTCACCCATGTCAATCAGACGCTTATAGAGGTCTTCCGCACTGACATGATGATTGACCGGTTCCTGCAGCACTTCGAGGATTTTTAATCGAGGAAGCGTGACTTTCAGGCCGGCCTTCTTTAATGCGGTATTGTTGTCAGTCATGCGGAATCTGTCCTGTTGCTTAACGACTCGCTCCGGAAGGGAGCGATACATCGGATACGCCGAAGATGAATGCGTCTCATTATAGAACTGACATGCCTAAATGAAAACCGCAAGCGTCCGGCAAAAAAGAGCTTAAAAATCGTGGGCCAGCCAGCGTTTTTTACGTGGAGGGCCTGATAATTAAGGAAGCTATTGTACAGCGTAGTGAGGGAAAGTTAAAAATTTGTAGCAATTATTTTCATTGCTTTTATCTATCAAACGGCGCGGAACGGTGCCCGCGCCGCTTATCATCAGGCGTTGATGATTTCCTGCAGATGTAGCTCTTCGGAAACCTGTTTGACCCATTTTTCAACGCGTTCCGCGGTCAGCTCCGGCTGGCGGTCTTCGTCAATCGCGAGACCGACGAAGTGATCGTCGTCCGCCAGGCCCTTGGAGGCTTCAAAGTGGTAGCCTTCGGTCGGCCAGTGGCCAACGATGGTCGCGCCGCGCGGCTCGATAATGTCGCGAATGGTGCCCAGCGCGTCGCAGAAGTATTCTGCGTAATCTTCCTGGTCGCCACAGCCGAAGAGAGCTACCAGCTTGCCGTTGAAGTCAATTTCTTCGAGCGTCGGGAAGAAATCATCCCAGTCGCACTGCGCTTCGCCGTAATACCAGGTCGGGATGCCAAGCAGAAGAATATCGAATGCTTCCAGATCTTCTTTGCTGCTTTTGGCAATGTCATGCACTTCAGCAACGTCTTTCCCGAGCTGTTTCTGGATAATTTTTGCGATATTTTCGGTATTGCCGGTGTCGCTGCCGAAAAAGATGCCTACGATTGCCATAAGAAGAATAACCTCTTGAATCTAAATGTGATGGTGCTGGCATAACGCCCACAGATAGGGCAATCATAGCAGAACAAAAGAGGGTGCGGAAACGGTATCAGGCGCCGGGTGCACTCTCTGCTACATTGCCCCGTCCTTTTGGGTAAAATTCAGACCAGACCTTACTCCTGCAAGGCTTTCAGCTGCGCGAGCAGCATCGCTTCTATCAGCTCGCTGCGGCTGATATTGCGCGCCTGCGCGAGATGGTTCAGCGCGTCTACCGCGTCGGCGTTCAGCTTCAGCTCCACGCGCTTAAGCCCGCGAACTTTGTCACGTTTAAGCTGGTTGCGCTTATTGATGCGCAGCTGTTCGTCGCGCGACAGCGGATTGGTTTTCGGTCTGCCCGGACGGCGTTCATCCGCGAAGAGATCGAGCGTTGTGCGGTCCGTTTGTTCTTTTGCCATGGTATGAGTATAGACAGGGGAAACAGGCTGCCGTGGCGGAGCCCGGCGGTATTTCAGCGCGCCATCATACATGAGGCAGCGAAGCGCGCCAACGCATCCGGCGCGCGAGGGCGCCGGTCGGTCTGTTTTTAATCAGTTTCCAGAAAACGACGGATCGCGCGCAGCACCGCCTGCGGTTTTTCGGCATGCACCCAGTGACCGGCGCCCGCAATCACATGCGCGCGGGCCTGCGGGAACTGCGCGAGCAACGCCTCGCGGTGCGCTTCTTCCACATAAGGCGACGCGCCGCCGCGAATAAACAGCGCGGGGCCGTGCCAGGCGGGCACCGTTTCCCAGCCGACGATACGCGAATACTGGTTCCACAGCACCGGCACGTTAAAGCGCCACTCGCCCTCGACAAACGATTTCAGCAGAAACTGCACCACGCCTTCCTCAGCAATCTGCTGACGCATAATCTCCGCCGCCTGCTGGCGCGACGTGGCGCCCGCGTCGCTCACCGCGTTCACCGCGTTAAAAATTTCATCGTGACGGCGCACCTGGTAATCCACCGGCGCGATATCAATCGCCACCAGCTTTTCTATGCGCTCCGGCGCGAGGGCGGTCACCGCCATCGCCGCTTTGCCGCCCATCGAATGGCCGATGAGAATCACCTTATTCAGCCCCAGCGCGTCGAGGGTTTCGAGAATATCCTGCGCCATCGCCGGGTAATCCATCGTCTCGCTACGCCCGGAAAGCCCGTGGTTTCGCAAATCAACCTGCACAACGTCATGATCCGCCACCAGCTCACGCGCCAGCACGCCCAGGTTATCCAGGCTGCCAAACAGCCCGTGAATGAACACAATCGGTGTATTTTGAGTCGGTTGTTGCGCAGATTGCGTGCGGGTATTTAATTTCATGGCAAAGTTCTTTTTTGGCGACTGACAGGTTAGGTTATCATGTTGACCATTCTGCCGCCCGGCTGCAAGGTTCCAGTTAATTCCGACTTTTGCGGCCTTCCTGGTTTGACGCTATCCGCTGTTGGGTTTTAACTCTATAATCCCAACGACTTGTATTCAGAAAAGATATCGCACTGGATTAAGATGAAAACGATTGAAGTTGATGACGAGCTGTATCGCTACATTGCCAGCCACACCCTGCATATTGGCGAAAGCGCGTCCGACATTTTACGGCGTATGTTGAAATTTTCCGCCTCCTCGCAGTTAGCCGCTACCCCAGCCAAAACAGAGACTTCCGCCACTGTCGCGCCCGTCGCTGAGCCTGAAAAACCGGTAAACCCGGCGCGCGATCGCGTGCGCGCCATGCGTGAGTTACTGCTGTCGGATGAATACGCCGAACAAAAACGCGCGGTCAATCGTTTTATGCTGGTGCTGTCTACACTCTATTCACTGGATGCAAACGCGTTTGCCGAAGCAACCGAGTCGTTACATGGCCGTACCCGCGTCTATTTCGCCGGTGACGAGCAAACGCTGCTGCAAAGTGGCAACCAGACGAAGCCCCGCCATGTGCCGGGCACGCCGTACTGGGTGATCACGAATACGAATACAGGCCGCAAATGCAGCATGATCGAACACATCATGCAGACCATGCAGTTCCCGGCGGAATTGATTGAGAAGGTTTGCGGCACCATTTAACTCTTGCGTCAGAAGGACCAGGCCATGGCAGTCGATAACCGTGCGGGACAGCCTGCACAACAGAGTGATTTAATCAACGTCGCCCAGCTGACCGCGCAGTACTACGTGCTGAAGCCGGAAGCGGGCAATGCGGAACACGCGGTGAAGTTCGGTACCTCGGGCCACCGCGGCAGCGCCGCGCGCCACAGCTTTAACGAGCCGCACATTCTGGCGATAGCCCAGGCGATTGCCGAAGACCGTGCGAAAAACGGCATCACCGGGCCGTGCTACGTCGGCAAAGATACGCATGCGCTCTCCGAGCCCGCGTTTATCTCCGTACTGGAAGTGCTGGCCGCTAACGGCGTCGATATCATCGTGCAGGAGAACAACGGTTATACGCCGACGCCTGCGGTCTCGAATGCGATCCTTGAGCACAACAAACGCGGCGGCGCGCAGGCGGACGGCATCGTCATCACCCCGTCGCACAACCCGCCGGACGATGGCGGCATCAAATACAACCCGCCTAACGGCGGCCCGGCGGACACCAACGTCACCAAAGTGGTCGAAAACCGCGCCAACGCGCTGCTGGCGGACGGCCTGAAAGGGGTGAAACGCCTCTCTCTGGATGACGCCTGGGCGAGCGGCCGCATTCAGGAAAAAGACCTGGTGCAGCCGTTTATCGAGGGGCTTACGGAAATCGTCGACATGGCCGCTATCCAGAAAGCCGGCCTGAAACTTGGCGTCGACCCGCTCGGCGGCTCCGGTATCGAATACTGGAAGCGCATCGCGGAGCACTACAAGCTTGATCTCACCCTCGTTAACGATCAGGTGGATCAGACCTTCCGCTTTATGCACCTCGATAAAGACGGCGCGATCCGCATGGACTGCTCGTCGGAATCGGCGATGGCCGGTCTGTTGGCGCTGCGCGATAAGTTCGATCTGGCGTTCGCCAACGACCCGGACTACGACCGCCACGGTATCGTCACGCCTGCGGGCCTGATGAACCCGAACCACTATCTGGCGGTGGCTATCAACTACCTGTTCCAGCATCGTCCGCAGTGGGGCCAGGATGTCGCCGTCGGCAAAACGCTGGTCTCTTCCGCGATGATCGACCGCGTGGTAGACGCGCTGGGCCGTAAGCTGGTGGAAGTGCCGGTCGGCTTTAAATGGTTTGTTGACGGTCTCTACGACGGCAGCTTCGGCTTCGGCGGCGAAGAGAGCGCGGGCGCGTCCTTCCTGCGCTTTGACGGCACGCCGTGGTCCACCGATAAAGACGGCATCATCATGTGCCTGCTGGCGGCGGAAATCACCGCAGTAACCGGTAAAAATCCGCAGCAGCACTATGACGAGCTGGCCGCGCGTTTCGGCGCGCCAAGCTACAACCGTCTCCAGGCTTCCGCGACCTCCGCGCAGAAAGCGGCGCTCTCTAAGCTCTCTCCGGAAATGGTCAGCGCCAGCACGCTGGCGGGCGACCCGATCACCGCGCGTCTGACGGCCGCGCCGGGCAACGGCGCTGCCATCGGCGGCCTGAAAGTGATGACCGAGAACGGCTGGTTCGCGGCGCGTCCTTCCGGCACCGAAGACGCGTACAAGATCTACTGCGAAAGCTTCCTCGGTGAAGAACATCGCAAGCAGATTGAGAAAGAAGCGGTGGAAATCGTCAGCGAAGTGCTGAAAAACGCCTGAGTGAACTCCTGAACGGGAGACACAAAAAACGGCAACCTTCGGGTTGCCGTTTTGCTTTCATCGTTATGTCGCTTATCAACCGTGCTTATTAGTCAGCTCAAAGCGCGGCGACACCAGCCCGTACAGCGTCCAGCCCATAAACGTCACTATCGCGCCATACAGCATCGCCTCCTCGCCTGACGAGTAGAGCGCGTAGAAGCTGTAAATCGCCCCGAGCAGCGCCACCAGATTCGCCTGTTTCGCCTTACGCGGCGGCACCTTCGCCACCTGCTGAATAATCACCAGCGCCGCCATCGACAGAATATACGGGATGATATTGGTCACCACCGCCAGGTTCACCAGCACGTTAAACTGCTTGTTGAGGGAAGGGCTGATGGTCATCAGCGACAGGCCGCTCTGGATAATCACAATCGTCAGCATCCCTTTCACCGGCGCTTCCGCCCGGCTCAGGCGGGAAAAGACTTTCGGGAAATAGCCCTCATCGGCGGAAGAGCGGAACACCTGCGCGATGGTGAACTGCCAGCCGAGCAGCGAGCCGCAGCAGGACATCACCATCAGCGCCATAATGATTTTCCCGACGCCCGGCGTAAACATCTGCGCGAACGCCAGCCCGAACGGCGCGGTGGAGCGGGCCAGATCCAGGTTTGGCACGATACCCGCTATCACATTGGTGGAGACGATATAAATCACCGCCGCGCCCAGCGTGCCGCCGAGCACCGCGATCGGCACGTTGCGCTCCGGGTTTTCCACCACCTCGGTATTGGCGCAGGCCGATTCGAGGCCCAGGAAGGCCCACAGCGTCATGGCGATGGACGATCCCACGGCGTCGAAAAACGGCACATGATGCGGGTTCCACGAGGCGGCATACAGCGACGGGCTGAACCAGAACCAGCCGATGACCGACAGCCCGACCACCGGAATGATCACCCCCCAGACGGTGATGCCGCTGAGTTTGCCGGTCAGACGCGCGCCGCCGAAATTGGCGACGGTGCAGATCCACAACACCCCAATGGTGGCGATCCCGGTCTGCACCGGCGTTAAGGTCGCGCCGAACAGCTCGCTGCCATAGCCGACCGCCGAAATGGCGATAGCCACGTTGGCGATAAGCAGCGACACCCCATAGGTGTAGTTCGCCATAAAATTGCCGGATTTACCGAAGGCATACTCCGCGTAGCCGCCCATACCGCCCGGTTTGCGGCTGAACATCCCGCATTTGGCGAATGCCCAGGCGAGCGCCATCGAGCCCACCGCGGTGACCAGCCAGGAGATAATCGAAATCGTGCCCACTTCGGCGAGTTTGGTCGGCAGCATAATAATGCCGGAGCCCATCATGTTGACCATCGTCAGGATGGTCAGCGGCACGACGCCCATTTTGTTGGATTTGCTCATCATAACGCTCCTTCTGCGCGCGGTTGCGGCACAGGTTTTTCACTGACCACGTAACACCAGACCTGATGGCGACCGTCGCAGGCTTCGACATAGACGCCCTGCAACTCCGGCGCGAAGCCCGGCAGCAGGTTGATCCCTTCTTCCAGCGCCCGGAAGTAATGCAGCGCCGCGCCGCCCCAGATTTCGCCAGGCACCACGCACAGCACGCCAGGCGGGTAGGGGAGCGCGCCCTCCGCCGCGATGAGGCCTTCGGCCTGTTCCAGACGCACCAGCTCGATATTGCCGCGAATAAACGCCTGGTTAGCCGCCTGCGGGCTCATGGCGACGCGCGGGAAATGCGCTTTGCGGAACATCTCTTTTTGCAGCTGTTTGACGTTACGGCTGGCGTAAAAGTCGTGCATCTCCTGGCAGAGCTGGCGCAGCGTATAGCCTTCGTAGCGCGCCTGATGCTGTTTAAAGAGCGACGGCAGCACGTCGGCGAGCGGCGCGTCGCGCTCCAGCAGCGTTTCAAAGCGCGCCAGCTGCGCTACCAGCTGTTGCAGCTTGCTCATCTCTTCGGCGGGCGTCAGCAGGAACAGAATGGAGTTAAGATCGCATTTCTCCGGGATGATATGGTTTTCGCGCAGGTAGCTTGCGAGCACCGCGGCGGGCACGCCGAAAGCCTCATACTCGCCGGTTTCGGTATTAATACCCGGCGTGGTGAGCAGCAGCTTGCACGGATCGACGAAATACTGGTCCGGCGCGTAGCCTTCAAAGGCGTGCCAGCGCTCGCCGGGTACGAACTGGAAAAACCGTAAATCAGAGGCGATCTGCGCGGTTTCATAACTCTGCCACGGTCGGCCGTCGACCATGGCCGGGACAAAGGGCCGGATGGCGCGGCAGTTGTCGAAAATCATCTTGCGGGCGTCAATGCCATACTCCACGCAGCGCATCCACATGCGGCGTCCGGCGTCGCCCTCATGCATCCGCGCGTTAATGTCCAGGGCCGCGAAAAGCGGGTAAAACGGGCTGGTGGAGGCGTGCATCATGAAGGCGTTATTCATCCGCTTGTGCGGCACGTAACGCGGCTGGCCTTTGATATGGCTGTCTTTTTTATGGATTTGCGAGGTTTGCGAAAATCCGGCCTGCTGTTTATGCACCGACTGCGTGACGAGAATGCCAGGATCGTTTTCGTTAAGCGTCAGCAGCAGCGGCGAGCAGGGCGCCATCATCGGGATAAACTGCTCATAGCCGACCCACGCGGAGTCAAAGAGCAGGTAGTCGCACAGCGGCCCGAGCGTGTCCACAATCTGGCGGGCGTTATAGACAGGCCGTCATAGGTGCCGAGCTGGATAACCGCCAGACGGAACGGGCGCTGTTCTGCGGCACGCGCTGGCGCTACCTCACGCACCAAATCGCGCAGGTAACGCTCGTCGAAACAGTGCGCGTCGATCCCGCCGATAAACCCGTACGGGTTACGCGCGGTTTCCAGATAGACCGGCGTCGCGCCCGCCTGCAACAGCGCGCCGTGGTGGTTCGACTTATGGTTATTGCGGTCAAACAGCACCAGATCGCCCGGCGCCAGCAGCGCGTTGAGCACCACTTTATTGGCCGAAGAGGTGCCATTTAACACAAAGTAAGTTTTATCAGCGTTAAACACCGCTGCGGCGTGCTGCTGCGCAAGGCAGGGCGCGCCTTCATGGATCAGTAAATCGCCCATCGCCACGTCGGCGTTGCAGAGATCGGCGCGAAACAGCGTATCGCCGAAGAAACTGACGAACTGGTTGCCCGCCGGGTGACGGCGGAAAAACTCGCCGCCCTGGTGACCGGGGCAGTCAAAGGCGCTGTTGCCCTGATTGACGTAATCCACCAGCGCGCGAAAGAACGGCGGACGCAGCGCGGTTTCATATTTCTGTGCGGCGGCCTCAAGCTGGCGGCCATAGTAGTCGCGGTGCGATTCATTATATTCAAACACGCCCGCAATCCGCGGCAGATACTCTGCCGGCACCCGCTCTTCGGGCTGGCACACCACAAAAATCGGAATGCCAAACCCGGTCATTTCAATCTCATCAATAATGCCCTGGAGAATATCGCTGACGGCCATTACCGCCGCGGCAATATCAATATAATCGGTGTCGTGAATATTAATAATCTCGCGGTCGGTAGAAAAACAGTCCGGACATAAACGGCTGACGCCAATTTTTAACGCTTGCATGAGAGTTCCTTATTTCAGGCAAAATCATCCCGCCAATTTTCTTTACGGAAAATTGCTCAATATAAATGTCGGGCAAAACGCTCCCGCTGCCGTTAAAAGGCAGAACAGAAGAGTCGCTCTTTTTTAGCCAGACAGGCCCCTGCCAGCAACGTGCTGGTATTACAAAGGACTGTGACGAAAATGCGCGTACATTCCCAGGCAATCACCTGTTAACGAATAACATCAGATGTGCTCTGAAGAATGACCGGCGCGCAGTAGCGCAATACGCTAGCGGGAGTTGAAAAGGTGAAAGTCAAAACAGTTGCGGTGGGCGAACATCATAATATGGGTTGTCCGCCTGATATGTGGCATAAACCGATTATTATTTTCCATGTGATTATTTCCTTTCAGTAATTGAAAGCATGGATATTTTATCCAGGATGTCAGGCTGATCTGTGAATAAGATCAACAAAAAAGACCTGAGCCAGAAATAATTAGTCGCCGTTTATGCATAATGCAGAGCAGACCGCTGTTTGTTGTTTAAATGTAAATGCTCGGTTAATAAAGGGTGTTATTTTATTTTGATGAAGTAATGGCTTTATTGTCGACAGACGGGAAATAACAAATGAATAAATAACGGAAAGTGCTGAAAGGCTATTCAAAATAAAAGAGAGGGGATATTTAAAGCCGCGCCAGGCGTGACGCGGCGTTAGCGTTAAAGCATAAAGCGGTAGCCGATGCCGGTTTCAGTCAGCAGGTGGCGCGGGCGCGCTGGATCGCTTTCCAGCTTCTGGCGCAGATGGCCCATATAGATACGCAGATAGTGGCTATGCTCGACCGCGTTCGGCCCCCACACCTGGCTTAACAGCTGGCGCTGGGTCAGCACTTTGCCGGGGTTATTCAGCAGCACGCCCAGCAGGCGGAACTCAATCGGCGTCAGGTGGATCTCCTCCGCGCCGCGCGTGATGCGTCTTGCGGCCAGATCGACCGTAATATCGGAAAAGCTTACCACCGGATCGCTCTGGCTCGCGCTGCCGTGGCGGCGCAGGGCGACGCGCAGCCGCGCCTGCAATTCGCCGATGCCGAACGGCTTCGCGAGAAAATCATCGGCGCCGGCATCCAGCGCCGCGATTTTGTCCTGCTCGTCGCTGCGTGCCGACAGGACAATCACTGGCGTCTGGCTCCACTGGCGATAGTCGCGGATAAAATCGATGCCGTCGCCATCCGGCAGGCCGAGATCGAGGATCACCAGATCGGGCTTGCGGGTGGCGGCTTCAATCAGCCCGCGCTGGAGGGTTTCGGCGTCATAGACGCGCAGCCCTTCGCTCTCCAGCGCCGTGCGCAGAAAGCGGCGGATCTCTTTTTCATCTTCGACTATCAGAACGCTAATCACATGACCTCGTGGATATCCAGTTCCGGGGGCGTTTCTTTGGGCAGCAGCACATGAAAACTGGCGCCGCCTTCCGGGCGGTTACGGGCGTAAATCTCGCCGCCGTGCACCTCGACAATCGCCTGACAAATCGCCAGCCCCAGACCGACGCCGGGAATAGCGGATTCTTTATTGCCGCGAGCGAATTTAGCAAAGATAGCCTGTTCCTGACCAGCCGGAATGCCGGGGCCGTTGTCCCAGACTTCCAGATCGAGCCGGTCGTCGCGCCAGCCCGCGCGCACGCCTATCTGCGCCCGGGCGCCTGCGTATTTGGCGGCGTTCTCCAGAAGGTTAATCAGCACCCGTTCAAAGAGCGGGCCGTCGACATGAATCAGTGTGAGCGGATCGCTAAGGTTGAGGTCGATGTGCCGCCCGCCGAGACCCGGCTCCAGCATCTTGAGCGCGCTGCCCACCACTTCTTCAAGCGTCAGCCACTCTTTGCGCAGGTTAAAACCGCCGGACTGAATGCGCGCCATATCCAGCAGATTATTCACCAGCCGTGCGGTGTTCAGCACATGCTGGCGGATTTCGCTCGCCTGCGGCGCGTGTTTCGAGCCTTCGGACGCCAGATCGAGCGTCAGGATCTCCGCCTGGCCGAACAGCACCGTCAGCGGCGTGCGCAGGTCGTGAGAGAGTGCGGCCAGCAAAGAGTTGCGAAGCTGTTCGCGTTCGCTGGCGAGCCGCGCTTGTTCTTCGCTCTCGGTGAGAAAGAGCCGCTCCAGGGCGCTCGCCACCAGTAACGTAAAGGTCTCCAGCAGCCGCTGCTGTTCGGGGATCATCAGCTGGCGCAGGTTGCCCGGCTCGACAATCACCAGCCCGAGCGTTTTCCCGGCGGTGCGCAGCGGCAAAATCTGATACGGCACGCCGGGCAGGGTGTCGGTGCCCGCGCCGGCAGGCAAGCCTTTATCGAAGCTCCAGCGGGCGATGGCTTCATCCCACGGGGTGATTTCCGAGAGCGGCTGCGGCGGTTGCAGCTTGCCGTGGTCATCCGGCAGCAGCAGCAGGCCGCGCGCGTGAAAGGTAGAGGCGATAAACTGCTGGCTGGTGATCGCGATATCGCGCGCGCTGCGGCCCACCGCCAGCGCTTTGGACATCTCGTAAAGGTGGCGGGTGCGCTGCTCGCGATAGCGCGCGATACGCGCCTGGTAGCGCACCCCTGCGGTCAGGTTGCCGATAATCAGCCCGACGCTCAGCATCACCGCGAAAGTAAGCAGATACTGCACGTCCGAGACTGCCAGCGTGCCGCGCGGCGCGATAAAAAAGAGATCGAAGCTCACCACGTTGATGACGGTCGCCACCACCGACGGCCAGCGGCCATAAAACAGCGCCACCAGCACCACGCCCAGCAGATAGACCATCACCAGGTTGGCGGCGTCAAACGCGATAAGCCACTGGTGCGCCACCAGCGTAATCAACGCGCAGAGCGCCGCCGCCACCGCGCAGCCGCGCAGCTGTACCCGCCATTTCTCCATAAACGGGCGGTTATCGGCGGCTTTGGCGCTGGCAGGCGCCGGTTTGTCATCCAGCGCCACAATCAGCAAATCGAGATCCGGCGCGTGGCGCGCGAGCCGTTCGGCGAACGTATCCTGACTCCACCAGCGGCGTTTATTGCGCCGCCCGATGACGATTTTGCCGAGGTTATGCTCGCGGGCGTAGCGCAGGACGGCTTTCTCCTCGACCGGGTCGGCGAGGGTGGCGGTCTCCGCGCCCAGCTCCTGGGCGAGATGCAGGGCGCTCAGAATAGCGCGCCGCGCGGTTTCCGGTAGCTGGTGCAGACGCGGCGTCTCCACATAAACCGCGTGCCAGACGCTCCCAAGCCGCGCCGCCAGGCGCGCGGCGGTGCGCACCAGCTTTTCGTTGCCTGCGCCCTGGCCGACGCACAGCAGAATGGCGTCGCGCGTGTGCCAGACTTTCTCCTGGCCCTGGCGGTCGCGCCAGGCGCGCATCTGGTCGTCCACCCGGTCGGCGGTACGGCGCAGCGCCAGCTCGCGCAGCGCGATAAGATTGCCTTTGCGAAAGAAATGCTCGATGGCGCGCTCCGCCTGGCCTGCGATATAGACTTTGCCTTCATGCAACCGCTGGCGCAGATCGTCCGGCGGCAGATCCACCAGCACGATTTCATCCGCCGCATCGAAAATCGGGTCGGGCACGGTTTCGCGCACCTGAATGCCGGTGACGCCGCCCACCACATCGTTAAGGCTCTCGAGGTGCTGGACGTTAACGGTGGTAAAGACGTCAATGCCCGCGTCGAGCAGCTCATCGACATCCTGCCAGCGCTTCGGGTGGCGAGAGCCGGGCGCGTTGCTGTGCGCCAGCTCGTCCATCAGGATCAGCGCCGGGTTACGCGCAAGCGCCGCGTCGAGATCGAACTCCTGCACCACGCGGCCCCGGTGATGAATACGCTTAAGGGGCTGGATAGCCAGCCCCTTGAGTAACGCCGCGGTCTCCTGGCGGCCGTGCGTTTCCACCACGCCGACCAGGATATCGAGCCCCTGCGCCCGAAGACGCTGGGCCTCCTGCAACATGGCGTAGGTTTTTCCTACGCCTGCGCAGGCGCCGAAGAAGATTTTGAGTTTTCCGCGCGTCCGGCCCTGCGTCTGCACCAGCAGGCGGTCCGGGTCGGGGCGCATCGGCTCTTCGGTCATGATGGTTCCTTACGGTTGCAGGGCGTCCAGCGCCAGGTTCAGTTGCAGTACATTGACCACCGGCTGGCCGAGAAAGCCCGCGATCGGCGCGTCGGTGTTCTCACGGATAAGGCGTCCCACTTCCGCTTCAGAGATGCCGCGAGCCTGCGCCACGCGCGGCGCCTGCCAGAAGGCGGCGTCCGGCGTAATGCCGTAATCAAGACCGCTCGCGGAGGCCGTCACCAACTCCACCGGCACCGCCGCACGGGCGTCGGGGTTGGAGGCGCGCAGCGCCTGTACGCGGGCCTGAACCTCTTTATCCAGCGCCGGGTTGCTGGCGGCGAGGTTACTCCCGCCGGAAGCCATTGGATTATAAGGCGCTTCGGCCGTCGCGGAAGGGCGGCCCTGGAAATATTTCGCGTCGCTGAACGCCTGGCCAATCAGGCGCGAGCCGCGCACTTCATCATGCTGGCGGATAAGCGAGCCTTCCGCCTGGTCTTTAAACCACCACTGGCCGAGCACCGTGGTCGCCAGCGGATAGACGCCGCCGGTGAGGATCGTCAGGAAAACCAGCAGGGTGAGGGCGGGACGTAACATAGCCATAATGATTCCTTTTTAAACCAGACCAGACAGCGTTAACAGCAGGTCGATAAGCTTGATGCCGATAAACGGCACCACCAGCCCGCCCAGACCGTAAATCCACAGGTTGCGGCGCAGCATCGCCGCCGCCGCGAGCGGCTTGTAGCTCACGCCTTTCAGCGCCAGCGGGATGAGAAAGACGATAATCAGCGCATTAAAAATAACGGCGCTGAGAATGGCCGAGGCCGGCGAGTGCAGATGCATCACGTTCAGCGCGTTCAGTTGCGGATAGGTCGCCGCGAACGCCGCCGGGATAATGGCGAAATATTTCGCCACGTCGTTGGCGATGCTGAACGTCGTCAGCGAGCCGCGCGTCATCAGCATCTGTTTGCCGATGTGCACCACTTCGATGAGCTTGGTGGGGTTAGAGTCGAGATCCACCATGTTGCCCGCTTCTTTCGCCGCCTGGGTGCCAGAGTTCATCGCCACCGCCACATCGGCCTGGGCCAGCGCCGGGGCGTCGTTGGTGCCGTCGCCGGTCATCGCCACCAGCCGTCCTTCGGCCTGGTACTGGCGGATCAGCGCCAGTTTCGCCTCGGGCGTGGCTTCGGAGAGAAAATCGTCCACGCCCGCTTCAGCGGCGATGGCGGCGGCGGTCAGCCGGTTATCGCCGGTAATCATCACCGTCTTGATACCCATTTTGCGCAGCTGCGCGAAGCGCTCTTTAATGCCGCCTTTGACGATATCTTTCAGCGCGATAACGCCGAGCACCTGCGCGCCTTCGGCCACCACCAGCGGCGTACCGCCGGTGCGCGCCACGCCTTCCACGAGTGTGTCGACCTGCGCCGGGAACTGGCCGCCGTTGGCTTCCACATGGCGGCGAATGGCGTCCACCGAGCCTTTACGGATCATGCGGTCCTGCACGTTGATGCCGCTCATGCGCGTCTGGGCGGTGAAGGGCACAAAAGTGGCCTGAAGATGCTGAACGTCGCGCTCGCGCAGGTTAAAGCGCTGCTTAGCCAGCACCACGATGCTGCGGCCTTCCGGCGTTTCATCGGCAAGCGAGGCCAGCTGGGCGGCGTCAGCCAGCGTTTTTTCATCCACGCCGGGGGCGGGCAGGAAGTCAGACGCCTGGCGGTTGCCGAGCGTGATGGTGCCGGTTTTATCGAGCAGCAGCACGTCCACATCGCCTGCGGCTTCCACCGCGCGGCCGCTGGTGGCGATAACGTTCGCGCCAAGCATCCGGCTCATGCCCGCCACGCCGATGGCGGAGAGCAGCCCGCCGATAGTGGTCGGGATCAGGCACACCAGCAGCGCCACCAGCACCGTCACGCTGACCGCCGTACCGCCGTATTGCGAGAACGGGTAGAGCGTGGCGGTCGCCAGCAGAAAGACAATCGTCAGCGCCACCAGCAGAATGGTCAGCGCGATTTCGTTCGGCGTTTTGCGGCGCTCGGCGCTCTCGACCATCGCAATCATACGGTCAAGGAACGTCTCGCCGGGGTTGACGCTGCACTGGATAACCAGCCAGTCGGAGAGAATACGCGTGCCGCCGGTCACCGAGGCGAAATCGCCGCCCGATTCTCGGATAACCGGCGCGGATTCGCCGGTAATGGCGCTCTCATCCACCGACGCGCCGCCTTCGATCACCTCGCCGTCGCACGGGATAATATCGCCCGCTTCCACCAGCACGATATCGCCTTTGCGCAGGTCAGCGGCGGGGATGTGATCCATCTGGGCGTCGTGATGCGGCGCGCGCAGCTTGCGGGCGAACGCGGTCTTTTTCACACCCTTCAGGCTGTTGGCCTGGGCTTTGCTGCGGCCTTCGGCCAGCGCTTCGGCGAAATTGGCGAACAGCACCGTAAACCACAGCCACAGGCTGATGGCGCCGGTAAATAGCGCCTCGCCGGGCAGTTTGCCGGCGGCAATCGCCACGGCGATCAGCGTGGTCAGCAGGCTGCCGACCCAGACGATAAACATGACCGGGTTGCGCCACTGGGCGCGCGGACTCAGTTTTTTAAGAGCATCGAAAAGCGCCTGACGAACCAGCGAGGATTCAAACAGGGCCATTTGCTTGCGACTCATGGATAGCGACTCCGCAATGGTCATTTCACAAAAGAGAGGTGTTCCGCGACCGGGCCTAAGGCGAGGGCGGGGATAAACGTCAGGGCGCCGACCAGCAGCACTGTGCCCGTCAGCAGGCCGATAAACAGCGCGCCGTGGGTGGGCAGCGTGCCGGTGCTCGCGGGCTGCGCTTTTTTGGCGGCGAGCGAGCCGGCTATCGCCATCACCGGGATAATCACCAGGAAGCGGCCAAACCACATGCAGAACGCCAGCAGCAGGTTCCAGAACGGCGTGTTGGCGCTGAGGCCGCCGAAGGCGCTGCCGTTGTTATTGGCGGCGGACGACACCGCGTAGAGCACTTCGCTGAAGCCGTGAATGCCGGGGTTGAAGATGCCCGCCCGACCCGCGTCGGTCATCATCGCCAGCGCCGTGCCGAGCAGCACCAGCGCAGGGGTGACCAGAATCGCCAGCGCGGTCATTTTCATTTCACGCACGTCGATTTTCTTGCCGAGGTATTCCGGCGTGCGGCCAATCATCAGGCCCGCGATAAACACGCCCAGCAGCACGAACAGCAGCATCCCGTACAGTCCGGAGCCGACGCCGCCGAAGACCACTTCGCCAATCTGCATCAGCCACATCGGGATCATGCCGCCGAGCGCGGTAAAGGAGTCATGCATGGCGTTTACCGCGCCGCAGGAAGCCGCCGTGGTGACGACCGCAAACAGGCTGCTCGCGAGAATGCCAAAGCGGCTCTCTTTGCCTTCCATATTGGCGGCGCTGTCGGCGCCGAGCGTGAGGAAGTGCGGGTTGCCGGTGGTTTCGGCCCACATCACCAGCGCCACGCAGACCACGAAAATCACCGTCATGGTCCAGAGAATGGCGCGGCCCTGGCGCGCGTCGCCCACCGCATCGCCAAAGGCGAAGCAGAGCGCCGCCGGGATCAGAAAGATAGCCAGCATCTGTACGAAATTGGTCAGCGCGGTCGGGTTCTCAAACGGATGCGAGGAGTTGGCGTTAAAGAAGCCGCCGCCGTTGGTGCCGAGCATTTTGATCGCCTCCTGCGACGCCACCGGCCCCATCGGCAGCATCTGCCGCGCGCCTTCCAGCGTGGTGAACGGCTGGTAGGCCGAGAAGTTCTGAATCGCGCCTTGCTGAATAAAAAACAGGGCGATAATCAGCGAAATGGGCATCAGCACCCACAGCGTGACGCGGGTGAGATCCTGCCAGGCGTTGCCAAGTGTCGTCGCCGACTGGCGCGCAAAGGCGCGGATCAGCGCAAACGCCACCGCAATGCCGGTCGCCGCCGAGAGGAAGTTCTGCACCGCGAGGCCCGCCATCTGGCTGAAATAGCTGACGGTGCTTTCACCCGCGTACGACTGCCAGTTGGTATTGGCGACGAAACTCACCGCCGTGTTGAGCGCCAGATGCCAGGAGAGCCCCGGCAGGTTCTGCGGGTTCAGCGGCAGCACGCCCTGGCACATCAGAATGGCGAACAGTAGCGCCAGACCGAGCGTGTTAAACACCAGAATAGCCAGCAGGTAGCGTTTCCAGTCCATCTCTTCCTGACGAATGCCGAGCACGGCCCAGAGCGCGCGCTCCACGCCGCCCACGCCCGGCAAAGGGTCGCCGTTAATCAGCCGGGCCAGCAGGCTGCCCAGCGGTTTCGCCAGCGCCATCAGCACCAGCAGGAAACTGGCGATAAGTAAAAATGCGGACGCCGCCATCAGAACGCCTCCGCATTAATCAGGGCGTATACCAGATAGCCCAGCAACAGGAAAACCAGCACGATGCCGGTTATCAGGCCTGCACTCACAATCCACCTCCAGTGGGGTTTTTTGAATATGTGCAGAGGGTAGGGATTCAGGCGTAAAGGTTTCGCAAAAATCGCGAAGCGGGGTGTAAAAAAAATATAAAAATGGCAAAAGCCATGATTTAACTGCGGGTTAGTATTTATTTAACCGTTTTGTAACTTATTTACGATATCAATTGTAAAGATGGTAAGAATTCGCCCTAAAAGCTGGTCGGATGAGTAGTAAAATTACAGGCAAAGCGATACAATTTTAACCAGCTCACAGAATCCGGTTTCCGGCCTTGATTGCCGGGCAGTTAAGTTAAGGGGGAAAAACCTATGTCTTTATATAAAAAATATCCTGCGCATCAGGTCTTCCTGCGTCGCGCGGTAGTGCTCCTGGTCGGCATTGCGGCCCTGCCGGTGATGCTGTTCTGGAAAGACCGTTCGCGTTTTTACAGCTATCTGCATCGCGTGTGGTCGAAAACCAGCGATCAGCCGGTCTGGATGGCGCAGGCTGAACAAACCGCCAGCTATTTCTACTGATTCGCGCGACTCCCTGAAAAACCGCTCATAAAGAGCGGTTTTTTTATGCCTGCGATACGCCGCGCCGCTGCGTTTTTCGCAGTCATCAGACTGGTGTTAACAGGCCGCCTCTGGCTACACTGAGAGTGTATAAAAATGAGGATGGCCGAATGAGTATAAAAATCCCTGTTGGCATTAGCGCCTGTCTTTTAGGGGAAAATGTGCGTTTTGACGGCGGCCATAAACGGCTCGCCTTTGCGGTGGAAGAGCTGGCGCCCTGGGTGAAGTATGAGCCCGTCTGCCCGGAGATGGCCGTCGGCCTGCCGGTGCCGCGCCCGGCGTTGCGTCTGGTGAAAACCGACGAGGGCCTGGCGCTGCGTTTTAGCGATAAGCGCGAAGGGGATTTAACCGCTGAGATGGAAACCTTTTCGCGCGAGCGCGTCAGCCGTCTGGATCACCTGTGCGGCTATATCGTCTGCGCGAAATCGCCAAGCTGCGGCATGGAGCGCGTGCGCGTCTACGATGCGGATGGCAAAAACAACCGTAAAGCCGGTCGCGGCATCTACACGGATATTCTGATGAACGCGCTGCCGTGGCTGCCGGTGGAAGAGGACGGGCGCCTGCACGATCCGGCCATTCGCGAAAACTTCGTCGAGCGCATCTATACGCTGCATGAACTTCACGCGCTGCGCGCCGAAGGGCTGACGCGCGGCAATCTCATCGCCTTCCACAGCCGCTACAAACTGCTGCTGCTGGCGCATTCGCAGCCGCTCTACCGCGAACTGGGGCGCTTTGTGGCCGCTATCGACCAGTGGGATTCGCTGGAGGCGTTTTTCGACGAGTACCGCCTGCGCCTGATGACGCTGCTCTCCATCCAGGCGACCCGCCGCAATCACACCAACGTGCTGATGCATGTGCAGGGCTATTTCCGCAACCAGCTTAACGGGCGTCAGCGTCAGGAGCTCTCCACGCTTATCGACCGTTACCGTCAGGGCACGCAGCCGCTGCTGGCGCCGGTGACGCTGCTTAAGCACTACATGGCGGAATTCCCCGACCCTTACCTTGATCAACAACGCTACTTCGAGCCGTACCCGGAATCGCTTCGCCTGCGCTACGGCCGTTAAACAAGGAGTGTTATGACCACGCATCTGGTCTGGTTTCGCGCGGATCTGCGCGTTAACGACAATCTGGCGCTCGCCGCCGCCTGCCGGGACCCCGACGCGCGGGTGATCGGCCTGTTTATCGCGACCCCGCAGCAGTGGCGCGATCACACCCTCGCGCCGCGTCAGGCGGCATTTATTCACCAGAATCTGGAAGCCCTGCAACAGGCGCTGGCAGCGCGTGGCATTGCGCTGTTTACGCGCGAGGCGCCCGATTTCGCCGCCGCCGTGGACGCGCTGGCCGCATTTTGCGACGAACAGCAGGTTTCCACGCTCTTTTACAACTATCAGTATGAGCTGAATGAAGCCCGGCGCGATGCGGCGGTTGAGCACAGGCTGGAAGGCCGCGTCGCCTGTCAGGGCTTTGACGACAGCGTAATGCTGCCGCCCGGAAGCGTCGTGACCGGCAACGGCGAGATGTATAAAGTGTTCACGCCTTACAGCCGGGCGTTTATACACCGTCTCGGCGAAGGATTACCGCCCTGCGTCAGCGCGCCGAAGCCGCGTAACGGCGGCGCGATAACCGACCTGCCTGCGCTTGCGCCGTTCGATTATCCGTGTGAGACGCCGGACGCGCTGCTGTTCCCGGCGGGCGAAGAGGCGGCGCTTAAACGCCTGCGTGAGTTTTGCCAGACGGCCGCGGGCGATTATCCGGAAAAGCGCGATTTCCCGGCGATTCGCGGCACCAGTTTGCTGTCGCCGTATCTCGCCATCGGCGTGCTCTCGCCGCGCCAGTGCCTGCATCGTCTTTTAACCGAACACCCACGCGCGCTGGAAGGCGGCAGCGGGGCGGTGTGGCTGAACGAGCTTATCTGGCGCGAATTTTATCGACATCTTATCGTCGCCTGGCCGCACCTGTGCCGCCATCAGCCGTTTATCGACTGGACGGCGCGGGTGGCGTGGCAGCGCAACGACGCGCATTTTCAGGCGTGGTGCGAAGGCAGGACGGGGTATCCGATTGTCGACGCCGCCATGCGCCAGATGAACGCCACGGGCTGGATGCACAACCGGCTGCGGATGATCGCCGCAAGCTTTCTGGTCAAAGACTTACTGGTCGACTGGCGGCGCGGCGAACGCTATTTTATGTCGCAGCTAATCGACGGCGACTTTGCCGCCAATAACGGCGGCTGGCAGTGGGCCGCCTCCACCGGCACCGACGCCGCGCCCTATTTCCGTATCTTCAACCCCACCACGCAGGGGCAGCGGTTTGACGCCGAGGGCGACTTTATCCGCCGCTGGGTGCCGGAACTGAGCCATATTCCCGGCAAGGCGGTGCACGAGCCGCACGCCTGGGCGAAGAAAAACGGCAAGGCGCTGCGTTACCCGCAGCCTATCGTCGATCACAAACAGGCGCGCGTCGCGACGCTCGCGGCGTATGAAGCGGCCCGCAAGGAATAAGAGAGAGACCATGAAAAACAGCGAACTGGAACAACTGATCAACGACAAGCTCAACAGCGCGACGTTCAGCGACTACGCCCCGAACGGCTTGCAGGTTGAGGGCCGCGATGAGGTGCGCAAAATCGTCACCGGCGTCACCGCAAGCCAGGCGCTGCTCGACGAAGCGGTGCGCCTGGAGGCCGACGCGGTGATTGTGCATCACGGCTATTTCTGGAAAGGCGAATCGCCGGTAGTGCGCGGCATGAAGCGCAACCGCCTGAAGACGCTGCTCACTAACGATATTAACCTCTACGGCTGGCATCTGCCGCTCGATGCGCATCCGCAGCTTGGCAATAACGTCCAGCTGGCGCAGCTGCTCGGCATTGAAGTGAAGGGCGAGATCGAGCCGCTGGTGCCGTGGGGCGAGCTGTCGATGGCGGTATCGGGCCCGGAGTTCGCCTCCTGGCTTGAAGCGCGTCTGGGCCGCCGCCCGCTGTGGTGCGGCGATACCGGGCCGGACCTGATTAAGCGCGTCGCCTGGTGCACCGGCGGCGGGCAGGGCTTTATCGACAGCGCGGCGCGTTTCGGCGTCGACGCCTTTATCACCGGCGAAGTGTCTGAGCAGACCATCCACTCGGCGCGCGAGCAGTCGCTGCACTTCTACGCGGCAGGCCACCACGCCACCGAGCGCGGCGGCATTCGCGCGCTCAGCGAGTGGCTGAACGAAACCACCGATCTGGACGTGACCTTTATCGATATCCCGAACCCGGCTTAACCAACACAAGAGAGGAAAACGTGCAGCGAGCCCGTTGTTATCTGTTAGGCGAAAGCGCCGTGGTACTGGAGCTGGAGCCGCCCGTCACGCTTGCCAGCCAGCAGCGCATCTGGGGGCTGGTGCAGCGTCTCGCGGACGTGCCCGCCGTGGTGGAAGTCATTCCCGGCATGAATAACATTACCGTGATGCTGCGCGAGCCGGGCACGATGGCGCTGGACGCTATCGAGCGGCTGCAACGCTGGTGGGAGGAGAGCGAGGCGATCGTTCCCGACGCGCGGCGCATCGAGATCCCGGTGGTGTACGGCGGAGAAGGCGGGCCGGATCTCGGGGTGGTGGCGAACCATGCCGAACTCAGTGAAAAGCAGGTGGTGGAGATGCACGCGCAGGTCGATTACGTGGTCTATTTCATCGGCTTTCAGCCGGGCTTTCCGTATCTCGGCGGGCTCGCGCCTGAGCTTGCCACGCCGCGCCGCGCGGAGCCGCGTCTTCAGGTGTCCGCAGGATCGGTCGGCATCGGCGGCAGCCAGACCGGCATCTATCCGCTGCCCACGCCCGGCGGCTGGCAGATTATCGGCCATACGCCGCTTGCGCTGTTTGATCCGCGCAATAACCCGCCGGGCCTGCTCGCGCCGGGCGACACCGTGCGCTTTGTGCCGCAAAAGGAGGGCGTATGCTGAAGATCATTCGCGCGGGCATCCACGCCACCATTCAGGATGGCGGCCGTTTCGGACTACGCCAGTACGGTGTGAGCCAGTGCGGCGCGCTGGATGGCCCGTCGCTGCACATCGCCAACCTGCTGGTGGGCAACGACCCTGATGCGGCGGCGCTGGAGATAACGCTCGGCCAGTGCGTGGTGGAGTTCACCGAAGACACCTGGTTTGCGCTCACCGGCGCGGGCTGCGATGCGACGCTTGATGAGCGCGCCGTCTGGACCGGCTGGCGTCTGCTCGCCCGCGCGGGCCAGCGCCTGAGCCTGAAGCTGCCGCGCCGCGGTATGCGCAGCTACCTGGCGCTGGCGGGCGGTTTCGACGTGCCGGAAGTGATGGGCTCGCGCAGTACCGATGTGAAAGCGGGCGTCGGCGGTTTTGAAGGGCGGCTCCTGCGCGACGGCGATGAACTGCCCGTCAATCCGCCCACGCGTCATTTCCGCGAGGCGCGCGGCGTGAAGCAACTGCTGTGGGGCAACCGCATTCGCGCGCTGCCGGGACCGGAATATCACGAATTCAGCCACGCGGCGAAAGAAGCCTTCTGGCGCACGCCGTGGCAGTTGAGCCCGCAGAGTAACCGCATGGGCTACCGGCTGCACGGCCACATGCTGGAGCGCACCACCGAACGCGATTTACTCTCCCACGGCCTGCTGCCGGGCGTGGTGCAGGTGCCGCACGGCGGACAGCCTATCGTGCTGATGAATGACGCCCAGACCACCGGCGGCTATCCGCGCATCGCGTGCGTGATCGACGCCGATCGCTACAACCTCGCGCAGCTGCGCCTGGGCGAGCCGATTCACTTCGTGCAGTGCTCCATCGAAGAGGCGCTGCAGGCGCGCAGCGACCGGGCGCGTTACCTTCAACAACTGGCATGGCGGCTTAACGATGAAGATTGATCTTAACGCCGATCTCGGCGAAGGCTGCGGCAACGACGCGCAACTGATGCCGCTGATTAGCTCCGCCAACATCGCCTGCGGCTTCCATGCGGGCGATGCCCGGACGATGCGCGAGAGCGTGCGGCTGGCGCTGGCGCACGGCGTGGCGATTGGCGCGCATCCGGGGTTCGCGGATCGTGAAAACTTCGGGCGCACGGCGATGCAGCTGCCGCCGGAGACGATTTACGCCGAGACGCTCTATCAGATCGGCGCGCTCGCCGCTATCGCACAGGCCGAGGGCGGCAGGCTGGCGCATGTGAAACCGCACGGCATGCTCTATAACCAGGCGGCGAGAGACGCGGCGCTCGCCGACGCTATCGCGCAGGCGGTAAAGGATGTTGACGCGTCGCTGATCCTGGTGGGGCTGGCGGGCAGCGAACTGATTCGCGCGGGCGCGCGTTATCAGCTCGCCACGCGCGAAGAGGTCTTCGCCGATCGCGGTTATCTGGCCGACGGCGCGCTGGTGCCGCGCAGCGAGCCGGGCGCGTTGATTGAAGACGACGACGAAGCGGTCTCGCGCACGCTGATGATGGTGCAGGAAGGGCGGGTGCGCAGCCGCGACGGCGCGTGGGCGGCGGTGAATGCCCAGACGGTCTGCCTGCATGGCGACGGCGCGCACGCGCTGGCGTTCGCGCGCCGGTTACGCGAGGCGTTCGACGCGCGCCAGATTCAGGTCAGCGCGTAACTCAGAGCGATGCCGCCGCCCGCGCGGCGGTGTCGTAAAGCGAGGCGATGGTGCGCAGCAGTTGCGCCGTTTCGCCAATCGCCGCGCCCGGTATGCCGCTCTCGACCTGAATCGCGATAAGACACGCTTCGCGCACGTCGCGGTATTTCATACACAGCGCTTTGCCTTCATCCGTCGTCGAGAAATAGAGCTCTTTACCCACCTTTTCACTGGTCACATAGCCCGCTTTCACCAGCTTTTTCAGCGCGTAGGTCACGATGTGCGTATCTTCCACGTTAAGCACAAAGCAGATATCCGCGAGTTTTTTCTTGCGGTTGCGGTGGTTAACGTGATGCAACAGCGAGACGTCAAACGCGCCCATATCCGGCTCGCCCGCCGCCGTCATGCAGCGCACCATCCATTTGTTAAACGCGTTGCCGGTCATAATAAGCGCGTACTCCAGCTCCGAGAGTTCCGCGCAACGCTCCGACACCAGATGACGGGACGACACAATGCGCCCGTCAGCAATATCGTCGTTATCACTTGATACAACAGCTTTTTTACGGCTCATGGCGTCCCTTACTCTCCTGTGGGTATTGGTAAAAACTATAAAACGTCACCGACAAAATAAAAACATTTTATTGATAAATTGTTTACATACTATGACTGTTCAGATATAGCTTTTTGGTCAGGTTCTGCACGTTCACAGCGCCTCTCACACAACAACGTTCGCCGCAATGCCCACGCTTCGCCACCCGGCGAAGGAGCAGAATAGCCTTCGGCGTGCAACGCTCACTTTGGAAAGGGTAACAATGTATGGACGGTTCCTCTCTGTTGCCGCTCATCGGTATTCCGGTGGTGGTTATCGGTTTCGCGCTGCGCTTTAACCCGCTGCTGGTGGTGGTGGTTGCCGGGCTGACGACCGGGCTCACGGTCGGCATGGATTTCGGCATGCTGCTGGAAACCTTCGGCGAAAAGTTCGTTAACAGCCGCTCGCTCGCGACTTTCATTCTGATCCTGCCGGTCATTGGCCTGCTGGAGTATTACGGCCTGAAAGAGCGCGCCCAGGCGTGGGTGGCGAAAATCGCCAGCGCCACCTCGGCGCGTATTCTGATGCTCTATTTCGTGGTGCGCGAAGGCACCGCGGCGCTCGGGCTGATGTCGCTTGGCGGCCACGCCCAGACCGTGCGCCCGCTGCTCGCGCCGATGGCTGAAGGCGCGGCGCTCAATGAATATGGCGAGCTGCCTGCGCACATCCGCGACAAAATCAAAGCCCACGCCGCCGCCTGCGACAATATCGCGGTGTTTTTTGGCGAAGATATTTTCATCGCTTTCGGCGCGGTGCTGCTGATTGACGCGTTCCTGAAAGAGAACGGCATTCCCGGCATCGAGCCGCTGCATATCGGCCTGTGGGCCATTCCGACCGCGATTGCGGCGCTGATTATTCATATGGCGCGCTTGCTGCGCTTAGACGCCAGCATTCGCCGCGAGGTGCTGGCCTGGCGCGCGGAGCAGGGCAACCAGGAGGCCGTGCAATGAGTACGTTGCTGACCATCAACCGCGTCTACTACCTGATCGGCTTTATCGTCATGCTGCTGGTGGTGATGACGCTTCGCGATCGCGGTAATCCGAAACGCTTCACTACCGCGCTGTTCTGGTTCCTGTTCGGCGGGATTTTTCTCTTCGGCGATCTGCTGGTGCAGGAGCTGGGCCGTTCGCTGGCCTACCGCATTATCGGCGGCGCGGTGATTGTCATCGCCCTGCTGGCGGGCTTCGGGCTGGTCGGGAAGGGGCACTATAAAATGTCCACCGAGGAGGAGCGCGAGGCGTCGTCCCGGCGTCTGGGCAACTGGCTGTTTCTGCCGGCGCTGCTGATCCCGGTGGTGACGGTGATTGGCACGCTGTTTTTAAAAGGCGTCTCGTTGGGCGGCGTGTTCCTGCTGGATCAAAAACAGCTGACGCTCGCGGCGCTGTGCGTGGCGTGTATCGCGGCGCTGCTGGTGGGCTGGTGGCTCACGCGCGGCACGCCGCTGCATGCGATTCGCCAGTCGCGCCGCCTGGTGGATACCATCGGCTGGGCGGTGATTTTGCCGCAGATGCTGGCGATGCTCGGCGGGGTGTTTGTCGCCGCCGATACCGGCACGGCGGTGCAGCGCGTGGTGAGCCTGTTTGTCGACCCGGAAAACCGCTTCATGCTGGTGGTTATCTACTGCATCGGCATGGCGCTGTTCACGATGATTATGGGTAACGCGTTTGCGGCGTTCCCGGTGCTGAGCGCGGGCATCGCGCTGCCGCTGCTGATTAATCATCACCACGGCGACCCGGCGCCGCTGCTGGCCATCGGCATGTACGCGGGCTACTGCGGCACGCTGATGACGCCGATGGCGGCGAATTTTAATATCGTTCCCGCCGCCCTGCTGGAGCTGAAAGACAAATATCAGGTGATAAAAATTCAGATCCCGACGGCGCTGACGCTGCTGGTGGTGAACGTTTTCCTGATGTATTTCATCGTATTCCGCTAAGGCCCACTAAGGAGCTGTTATGACGTTGACACAACCCCAGGCCGACGCCTTTGCCCGGATGCCCCTGACCTATCTGCGCCAGGAGTATCCGAACCATATCATGCATCTGATGAATGATGACGCCGACGCGCTGCCGCCGCGCGAACTGCACCCGATTTTCTACGGCTGCTTTGACTGGCATTCGGCGGTGCACGGTTACTGGCTGCTGCTGCGCTGCTTGCGCCGCTACCCGACGCTGTCGTGCCGCGAAGAGATCATCGCGCTGTTCGATGAACACATCACGCCTGCGAATGTGGCGCGTGAAGTGGATTACTTTACCGCGCCGTTCCGCGCCTCGTTCGAGCGCCCGTATGGCTACGGCTGGCTGCTGGCGCTCGCCCAGGAGCTGAAAGCGTCAGACCTGCCGCAGGCTGCGCGCTGGCACGAGACGCTGGCGCCGCTGACCCAGGATATCCGCGCGCGCCTTATCGATTACCTCTGCAAGCTGACCTACCCGATTCGCGTCGGCACCCATTACAACACGGCGTTTGCGCTCGCCCTCGGTCTGGATTACGCCCGCGCGCTTGGTGATGAGACGCTTGAGCGCGCCATCACTGACGCGACGACGCGCTTTTATCAGGCCGACACCGACTACCCGGCGCACTACGAGCCGGGCGGCGATGAGTATCTCTCCGGCGCGCTCACCGAAGCGCTGCTGATGAGTAAAACGGCGGCGCATTTCCCGGCGTGGTTTGACGCGTATCTGCCGGATATCAACGACGTGGCGGCGCTGATGCACCCGGCGGTAGTGAGCGATCGCGCCGACCCGAAAATCGCCCACCTCGACGGGCTTAACTTAAGCCGCGCCTGGTGTATGAAGCATATCGCCGCGGCGCTCCCTGAAGATCACCGCGCGCAGCCAGCGCTGCAGGAGGCGGTGCAACGTCATCTTGCGGCAAGCGTTGAGCATGTGGTCGGCAGCCACTACAGCGGCGGCCACTGGCTGGCGAGCTTCGCGCTGCTGGCGCTGGAGTAAACCGTTAACCGCCGCTTTTTTGCGGCGGTTGTCTTTTTCTCCCGGCGCCTGCTGCTACAGTTTATCCTGATGTTTTAATGCGTAAGTAACCTGAAAAGGATGAACGATGCCGGAAGGACCGGAGATCCGCCGCGCGGCGGACAAGCTTGAAGCGGCGGTGGCGGGCAAACCGCTGACCCACGTCTGGTTTGCGTTTCCTGAATTAAAACCGTTTGAAGCGCAGCTGACCGGCGCGCGGGTGGAGCGATTCGAAACCCGCGGCAAAGCGCTGTTGACGCATTTTTCCTGTGGGCTGACGCTCTACAGCCACAATCAGCTGTATGGCGTCTGGCGCGTGGTGAAAGCGGGTGAAACGCCGCAGACCACGCGAAGCCTGCGCGTGCGGCTCGAAACCGAAGACGCCGCGGTGCTGCTTTACAGCGCCTCGGAAATCGAGATGCTGGATGCAGACGGCATGGCGGCGCACGCGTTTTTGCAGCGCGTCGGGCCGGACGTGCTGGATATGTCGCTGACGGTGGAGCAGGTGAAGGAGCGTCTGTTAAGCCCGCGCTTTCATCGCCGTCAGTTCAGCGGGCTGCTGCTGGACCAGGCGTTTCTCGCGGGGCTTGGCAATTATTTGCGTGTGGAGATCCTCTGGCAGGCGCAGCTTGCGCCGCGCCACAAGGCAATAGAGCTGAATAATACGCAGCTTGATGCGCTGGCCCGCGCATGTCTTGAGATCCCGCGGCTCTCATACCAGACGCGCGGGACGGTGGATGAGAATAAGCATCACGGCGCGCTGTTTCGCTTCGAGGTGTTTCACCGCGCCGGGAAGAAATGCCGCCGCTGCGGGGGAATTATCGAGAAGACGACGCTGTCGTCGCGGCCATTTTACTGGTGTCCGGGGTGTCAGGCGTAGTTTTAGGGTGAATGGCGGGTGCGCGTTGCTTACCCGCCCTACATGAAATATAGATGGGTTGTGGCGGGTGCGCTGCGCTTACCCGCCCTACGTTAAATACAAAAACGGTGGTTCGGTGTAGGGCGGGTAAGCGCAGCGCACCCGCCGCTAAAACGCCCATAAAAAAACGCGCCCAAAGGCGCGTTTTTCAGATTAACCGCAGCGTGGATTAACGCTTGGTCAGATCGGATTTGAAATCACGCTGCTCGTAGCCGGTGTACAGCTGACGCGGACGCGCGATCTTCATGCCTTCGCTGTGCATCTCGTTCCAGTGCGCAATCCAGCCCACGGTACGCGCCATCGCGAAGATAACGGTAAACATGGAAGACGGAATGCCCATCGCTTTCAGGATGATGCCGGAGTAGAAATCCACGTTCGGGTAGAGTTTCTTCTCGATGAAATACGGGTCGTTCAGCGCGATGTTTTCCAGCTCCATCGCCACTTCCAGCAGATCGTCTTTGGTGCCCAGCTCTTTCAGCACTTCGTGGCAGGTTTCGCGCATTACGGTGGCGCGCGGGTCATAGTTTTTGTAAACGCGATGACCGAAGCCCATCAGGCGGAAAGAGTCGTTTTTGTCTTTCGCGCGACGCACGAATTCCGGAATGTGCTCAACGGTGCTGATCTCTTCCAGCATCTTGAGTGCGGCTTCGTTAGCGCCACCGTGCGCCGGTCCCCACAGGGAGGCGATGCCCGCGGCGATACACGCGAACGGGTTCGCGCCGGAGGAGCCTGCGGTACGTACGGTAGAGGTTGACGCGTTCTGCTCATGATCCGCGTGCAGGATCAGAATGCGATCCATCGCGCGCTCCAGCACCGGGTTCACCTCGTAAGGCTCGCATGGTGTGGAGAACATCATATTCAGGAAGTTGCCGGAGTAGGAGAGATCGTTACGCGGATACACAAACGGCTGGCCGATCGAATATTTGTAACACATCGCCGCCACGGTCGGCATTTTAGAGAGCAGACGGAAGGCCGCAATCTCACGGTGACGCGGGTTATTGACGTCCAGCGAGTCGTGATAGAACGCCGCCAGCGCGCCGGTCACGCCGCACAGCACCGCCATCGGGTGAGAATCGCGACGGAAACCGTGGAACAGACGCGTGATCTGCTCATGGATCATGGTGTGGCGGGTGACGGTGGTTCTGAATTCGTCGTACTGCTCCTGGGTCGGCTTTTCGCCGTAGAGCAGGATGTAGCACACTTCAAGATAGTTGGACTCAGTGGCTAACTGATCGATAGGGAAACCGCGGTGCAGCAGGATACCTTCGTCACCATCAATAAAGGTGATTTTGGACTCGCAGGATGCGGTGGAAGTAAAGCCGGGGTCGAACGTGAAAACACCTTTTGAACCAAGACTACGGATATCGATTACATCCTGACCGAGCGTGCCTTTTAGCACATCCAGTTCGATAGCACCATCACCGTTATAGGTTAGGTTTGCTTTAATATCAGCCATTTACGGTCTCCTTAGCGCCTGTTGCTTGCGACGGTTAACCGCCGATTTACCTCCAGCCAGCAGGGGACAGTTGCCAGTTTGTTGTGTGGCGCGCAGCTCTGTTTCAGAGGGGAAACCAGGGTACAGAGCGATGGGCGGCTTGCAGGCAACCATTCAAACCTGGGTGAAACAACAGTAAATCAGGGTGTTAGCCGTCAGTATTTGTCAAACCTGTTTATCACTAATACCTGGCTAAATTACTGCGGTCAATACTGGCACACTGTTACATAACTTATTCTCAGGTGAAAGCATGACCCCATAACTTTTGCGAATTATATGCGTTTCTGGGTGATGTTTGTAACTAATTTGTTTAACATTTGTCAAATCAGATGATTAAAAATTAAAATAATGTTGTTATCGTGATCCTGGTCACTGTTCCGACCAAAACCGGCCAAAGAATTTGTAGGTTAATTGTAATGATATTGTGAACATCCTATACTGCCGCCAGGTCTCCGGAACACCTTGCAACCGCGAGCCACCCAGCGTAGTAACGTGTCATGCAGCCTTTGGAAGCGGTGATTTTGCATGACGCGGAGTTATAGAAAAATGACGCTGCTTGACCCGCCTGCAGACCGGAGGAAGGACACAATAAGAACAGCATGTGGGCGCATTCATGATAAAAAAGGTGAATAAACAACGACCTGTCAACCTGGATCTGACAACGATCCGGTTTCCTGTCACCGCGATTGCTTCTATCCTCCACCGCGTTTCCGGCGTGATTACCTTTGTCGCCGTCGGCATTCTGCTGTGGTTGTTAGGACTCTCTCTCTCGTCTCAAGAAGGCTTTCTGACTGCGTCCAACATCATGGACAGCTTCTTCGTTAAATTCATTATGTGGGGCATTCTGACAGCGCTGGCTTACCACGTTGTTGGCGGCGTTCGCCACATGCTGATGGATTTCGGCTATCTTGAAGAAACCTTCGCAGCAGGCCAACGCTCCGCTAAGTTCGCTTTTATTATCACTGTCGTGCTTTCAATTCTCGCAGGAGTCCTCGTATGGTAAGCAACGCCTCCGCATTAGGACGCAACGGCGTACATGACTTCATCCTGGTTCGCGCCACCTCCATCGTAATGACGCTGTATATCATTTATATGATTGGCTTCTTCGCGATGAACGGCGATCTGACTTATGAAGTCTGGACTGGTTTCTTCTCATCCACCTTCACCAAAGTGTTCACCCTGCTGACCCTGGTTTCGATTCTCGTCCATACCTGGATTGGGATGTGGCAGGTGCTGACCGACTACGTAAAACATCTGGCGCTGCGCCTCTTTTTGCAGCTGGCGATTGTCGTCGCTCTGGTGGTTTACGTGATTTATGGCTTTGTTGTGGTGTGGGGTGTGTAAATGAATTTGCCAGTCAGAGAATTTGATGCCGTTGTTATTGGCGCAGGCGGCGCAGGTATGCGCGCGGCGCTGCAGATTTCCCAGAGCGGCCAGACCTGTGCGCTGCTTTCCAAGGTGTTCCCGACCCGTTCTCACACCGTCTCCGCCCAGGGCGGCATTACCGTTGCGCTTGGCAATTCCCATGAAGATAACTGGGAATGGCACATGTATGACACGGTAAAAGGTTCCGACTATATCGGCGACCAGGACGCGATTGAATATATGTGTAAAACCGGCCCGGAAGCGATTCTGGAGCTTGAGCACATGGGGCTGCCGTTCTCCCGTCTTGATGACGGCCGTATTTATCAGCGCCCGTTCGGCGGCCAGTCGAAAAACTTCGGCGGCGAGCAGGCGGCGCGCACCGCGGCGGCGGCGGACCGTACCGGCCACGCGCTGCTGCATACGCTCTATCAGCAGAACCTGAAAAACCACACCACCATTTTTTCTGAGTGGTATGCGCTGGATCTGGTGAAAAACCAGGATGGCGCGGTGGTGGGTTGCACCGCGCTGTGCATCGAAACCGGCGAAGTGGTCTACTTCAAAGCCCGCGCGACCGTGCTGGCGACCGGCGGCGCAGGCCGTATTTACCAGTCCACCACCAACGCCCACATTAACACTGGCGACGGCGTCGGCATGGCGCTGCGCGCCGGCGTACCGGTGCAGGACATGGAAATGTGGCAGTTCCACCCGACCGGCATCGCCGGCGCGGGCGTACTCGTCACCGAAGGGTGCCGCGGCGAAGGCGGGTACCTGCTGAACAAACACGGCGAGCGCTTTATGGAGCGTTACGCGCCGAACGCGAAAGATCTGGCGGGCCGCGATGTCGTTGCGCGCTCTATCATGATTGAAATCCGCGAAGGCCGCGGCTGCGACGGCCCGTGGGGCCCGCACGCCAAGCTGAAACTCGACCATCTGGGTAAAGAAGTGCTGGAATCCCGTCTGCCGGGCATTCTGGAACTCTCCCGCACCTTTGCTCACGTTGACCCGGTCAAAGAGCCGATCCCGGTTATCCCGACCTGCCACTACATGATGGGCGGTATTCCGACCAAAGTGACCGGCCAGGCGCTGACCGTGAACGAGAAGGGCGAAGACGTAGTGATCCCGGGCCTGTTCGCGGTGGGCGAAATCGCCTGCGTATCCGTACACGGCGCCAACCGTCTGGGCGGCAACTCGCTGCTTGACCTGGTGGTGTTCGGCCGCGCGGCGGGCCTGCATTTGCAGGAGTCCATCGCCGAGCAGGGTCAGCTTCGCGACGCCAGCGACTCCGACGTGGAGTTCTCGCTGGAGCGCCTCAACCGCTGGAACAACAACCGCGACGGCGAAGATCCGGTCGAAATCCGCAAAGCGCTGCAGGAATGTATGCAGCATAACTTCTCGGTATTCCGCGAAGGCGACGCGATGGCCAAAGGGCTTGAGCAGCTGAAAGCCATCCGCGAGCGCCTGAAAAACGCCCGCCTGGACGACACCTCCAGCGAGTTCAACACCCAGCGCGTCGAATGCCTGGAGCTGGATAACCTGATGGAAACCGCTTACGCCACCGCCGTATCGGCGAACTTCCGTACCGAGAGCCGTGGCGCGCACAGCCGCTTCGACTACCCGGACCGCGACGACGAAAACTGGCTGTGCCACAGCCTCTATTTGCCGCAAACCGAGAGCATGACGCGTCGCGAAGTGAATATGCAGCCTAAGCTGCGCCCGGCTTTCCCGCCGAAAGTGCGTACTTATTAAGAGCGGAGCAATGTGATGAAACTCGAGTTTTCCATTTATCGCTATAACCCGGATGTCGACGACGCGCCGCGCATGCAGGATTACACCCTGGAGCAGGAAGAAGGGCGCGACATGATGCTGCTCGACGCCCTGATGCTGCTGAAAGAGAAGGACCCGAGCCTCTCTTTCCGCCGCTCCTGCCGCGAAGGCGTCTGCGGCTCCGACGGTCTGAACATGAACGGCAAGAACGGCCTGGCGTGTATTACGCCTGTGTCTAACCTGGGCGCCGGTAAGCAGAAAATCGTTATCCGTCCGTTGCCCGGTCTGCCGGTTATCCGCGACCTCGTAGTGGACATGGGGCAGTTCTACGCCCAATATGAGAAGATTAAACCTTACTTGTTGAATAATGGGCACAATCCGCCGGCGCGCGAACATTTGCAGATGCCGGAGCAGCGCGAGAAGCTCGACGGGCTGTATGAGTGCATTCTGTGCGCCTGCTGCTCCACGTCGTGCCCGTCGTTCTGGTGGAACCCGGACAAGTTCATCGGCCCGGCAGGTCTGCTGGCAGCGTACCGTTTCCTTATCGACAGCCGCGATACCGAAACCAACGAGCGCCTGGATGGCCTGAGCGATGCGTTCAGCGTGTTCCGTTGCCATAGCATCATGAACTGCGTGAGCGTTTGTCCGAAAGGGTTAAACCCGACGCGCGCCATCGGCCATATTAAGTCGATGTTGTTGCAGCGCAGCGCGTAAGTAAGCGTTGCGGTAGTGGCGGGTGCGCTTACCCGCCCTACATATAAGTGTCCCTCTCCCTGAGGGGAGAGGGAAAAGCAGGAAACCTTTAAAAACCGCTACAGAGTAGTACCAGTAATCGAGGCGTTCAGTGCGAGACAAGGCGGCAACTGAGCGCATCCCCAGGAGCATAGTGACCTATGTGACTGGGGTAAGCGAAGGCAGCCAACGATGTCGCAGCCTGAACGAAGAAGATTAATGGCAGTTTTTAAAGGTTCCTTCGCGGGCCCGCACTAAACAAGAGCTCGCAGGTGAACCCCGGCACGTACAACACTGTACGTGGTAGTTTCTACGGCGAAATAAGCAGACATGCTTAAGGGATCACGATGCAGAACGGCGCAATGAAAGCCTGGCTGGACTCTTCTTACCTCTCTGGCTCTAACCAGAGCTGGATAGAACAGCTCTATGAAGACTTCTTAACCGATCCTGATTCAGTGGACGCCCACTGGCGCTCTATGTTCCAGCAACTGCCTGGCACCGGCGCGAAACCGGATCAATTCCATTCAACAACGCGTGATTATTTCCGTCGTCTGGCGAAGGATGCCTCACGTTACTCTTCCTCGATTTCCGACCCTGACACGAATGCGAAGCAGGTTAAAGTCCTGCAGCTTATTAACGCCTATCGCTTCCGTGGCCACCAGCACGCGAATCTCGATCCGCTGGGCCTGTGGCAACAGGAGCACGTCGCGGATCTGGACCCTGCGTTCCACGATCTGACCGAAGCCGACTTCCAGGAAACCTTTAACGTAGGCTCTTTTGCGCTTGGCAAAGAGACCATGAAGCTCGGCGACCTCATCGAGGCGCTTAAGCAGACCTACTGCGGCTCCATCGGCGCGGAATACATGCATATCACCTCGACGGAAGAGAAACGCTGGATCCAGCAGCGTATCGAATCGGTCGCGGGCCACGCGGGCTTTAGCGCGGACGAGAAAAAACGCTTCTTAAGCGAACTGACCGCCGCCGAAGGACTTGAGCGTTATCTGGGCGCGAAATTCCCTGGCGCGAAACGCTTCTCGCTGGAAGGCGGCGACGCGTTAATCCCGATGCTCAAAGAGATGATCCGCCACGCCGGTAAGAGCGGCACGCGCGAAGTGGTGCTGGGTATGGCGCACCGCGGTCGTCTGAACGTGCTTATCAACGTGCTTGGTAAAAAACCGCAGGATCTGTTTGACGAATTCGCCGGCAAACATAAAGAACACCTCGGCACCGGCGACGTGAAATATCACATGGGCTTCTCGTCGGATATCGAAACCGAAGGCGGCCTGGTGCACCTGGCGCTGGCGTTTAACCCGTCGCACCTGGAGATTGTCAGCCCGGTGGTGATGGGCTCGGTGCGCGCGCGTCTCGACCGCCTAGACGAGCCGAGCAGCAACAAAGTGCTGCCGATCACCATTCACGGCGACGCGGCAGTCGCCGGGCAGGGCGTGGTTCAGGAAACCCTGAACATGTCCAAAGCGCGCGGTTACGAAGTGGGCGGCACGGTCCGTATCGTTATCAACAACCAGGTGGGCTTCACCACCTCCAACCCGCTTGACGCCCGTTCCACCCCGTACTGCACCGACATCGGCAAAATGGTGATGGCGCCGATTTTCCACGTCAACGCGGACGACCCGGAAGCGGTCGCGTTTGTGACCCGCCTGGCGCTGGATTTCCGTAACACCTTTAAGCGCGACGTGTTTATTGACCTGGTATGCTACCGCCGTCACGGCCATAACGAAGCCGACGAGCCGAGCGCTACCCAGCCGCTGATGTACCAGAAAATCAAAAAACACCCGACCCCGCGCAAAATCTACGCCGACAAGCTGGAGCAGGAAGGCGTGGCGAAACTCGAAGACGCGACCGAAATGGTCAATCTCTACCGCGACGCGCTGGATGCCGGCGAGTGCGTGGTGAAAGAGTGGCGTCCGATGAATATGCACTCCTTTACCTGGTCGCCGTATCTCAACCACGAATGGGACGAAAGCTACCCGAACAAAGTGGAGATGAAGCGCTTACAGGAACTGGCGAAGCGCATCAGCAGCGTGCCGGACGGCATCGAGATGCAGTCGCGCGTGGCGAAAATCTACGGCGACCGTCAGCTGATGGCGAACGGCGAGAAACCGTTCGACTGGGGCGGGGCGGAAACGCTGGCCTATGCGACGCTGGTCGATGAAGGTATTCCGGTGCGCCTGTCCGGCGAAGACTCCGGCCGCGGCACCTTCTTCCACCGTCACGCCGTGGTGCATAACCAGGCTAACGGTTCTACCTGGGTGCCGCTGCAACACATCCATAACGGCCAGGGCCAGTTCAAAGTCTGGGACTCCGTGCTGTCTGAAGAAGCGGTGCTGGCGTTTGAATATGGCTATGCGACCGCAGAGCCGCGCACGCTGACTATCTGGGAAGCGCAGTTCGGCGACTTCGCCAACGGCGCGCAGGTGGTTATCGATCAGTTCATCAGCTCCGGCGAGCAGAAATGGGGCCGTATGTGCGGTCTGGTAATGCTGCTGCCGCACGGCTACGAAGGCCAGGGGCCGGAGCACTCCTCCGCGCGTCTGGAGCGTTATCTGCAACTCTGCGCCGAGCAGAACATGCAGGTGTGCGTGCCATCGACCCCGGCGCAGGTTTACCACATGCTGCGTCGTCAGGCGCTGCGCGGTATGCGCCGTCCGCTGGTGGTCATGTCGCCGAAATCGCTGCTGCGTCACCCGCTGGCGGTATCGAGCCTTGAAGAACTGGCCAACGGCGCCTTCCAGCCGGCCATCGGCGAAGTCGATGAACTCGATCCGCAGGGCGTGAAACGCGTCGTGCTCTGTTCTGGTAAGGTTTATTACGACCTGCTGGAACAGCGTCGTAAGAATGATCAGAAGGATGTGGCGATTGTCCGTATCGAACAGCTCTACCCGTTCCCGCATCACGCGGTGCAGGAAGCGCTGAAGCCGTTCGCGCACGTGCATGATTTCGTCTGGTGCCAGGAAGAGCCGCTCAACCAGGGCGCCTGGTATTGCAGCCAGCACCACCTTCGTGAAGTGATTCCGTTTGGATCTGCATTACGTTATGCAGGCCGCCCGGCCTCCGCCTCGCCGGCGGTAGGGTATATGTCCGTTCACCAGAAACAGCAACAAGATCTGGTTAATGACGCGCTGAACGTCAATTAATTAAAGGATAAATAATGAGTAGCGTAGATATTCTTGTTCCCGACCTGCCTGAATCCGTTGCTGACGCAACCGTCGCCACCTGGCACAAAAAGCCGGGCGACGCGGTAAAACGCGATGAAGTGCTGGTAGAAATCGAAACTGACAAAGTGGTACTGGAAGTACCGGCGTCGGCTGACGGCGTTCTGGATGCGGTACTGGAAGACGAAGGCAGCACCGTCACGTCTCGCCAGATCCTGGGCCGTCTGCGCGAAGGCAACAGCGCGGGCAAAGAGAGCAGCGCCAAACCGGAAGCGAAAGAATCTACCCCGGCGCAGCGCCAGCAGGCGTCTCTGGAAGAACAAAATAACGACGCGCTGAGCCCGGCTATCCGCCGTCTGCTCGCCGAACACAACCTGGACGCGGCCGCCATCAAAGGCACCGGCGTTGGCGGCCGTCTGACCCGTGAAGATGTGGAAAAACATCTGGCGAAAGCGAACGGCGGCGAATCTGCCAAAGCCCCGGAACAAGCCGCCGCCGCGCCGCAGCCGCAGCTCGGCGCCCGCAGCGAAAAACGCGTGCCGATGACCCGTCTGCGCAAACGCGTGGCCGAGCGTCTGCTGGAAGCGAAAAACTCCACCGCGATGCTGACCACGTTCAACGAAGTGAACATGAAGCCGATCATGGATCTGCGTAAGCAGTACGGCGACGCCTTCGAAAAACGTCACGGCATCCGTCTGGGCTTTATGTCCTTCTACGTGAAAGCGGTCGTTGAAGCGCTCAAACGCTTCCCGGAAGTGAACGCGTCCATTGATGGCGACGACGTGGTATATCACAACTATTTCGACGTCAGCATGGCGGTCTCCACGCCGCGCGGCCTGGTGACCCCGGTTCTGCGTGATGTCGACGTGCTGGGCATGGCGGATATCGAGAAGAAAATCAAAGAGCTGGCAGTCAAAGGCCGCGACGGCAAACTGACCGTGGAAGACCTGACCGGCGGCAACTTCACCATTACCAACGGCGGCGTTTTCGGCTCGCTGATGTCCACGCCTATCATCAACCCGCCGCAGAGCGCGATCCTCGGCATGCACGCCATTAAAGATCGTCCGATGGCGGTGGATGGCAAGGTTGAGATCCTGCCGATGATGTACCTGGCGCTCTCTTACGATCACCGTCTGATCGACGGCCGTGAATCGGTAGGTTTCCTGGTGACCATTAAAGAGTTGCTGGAAGATCCGACTCGTCTGCTGCTGGACGTGTAGTTTCACAAGGGCGGCCCGACCGCCCTCAGGTAGTGTTTATGGTCGCGCCGCGAGGCGCGGCAATTTCGAACTCCGAGCGTGAATGCGCTTTTTCTTGATGGACTGAAGAGATGAACTTACACGAATATCAGGCGAAACAGCTGTTTGCCAGATCAGGCCTGCCGACGCCGGTAGGTTATGCCTGCTCGACTCCGCGTGAAGCAGAAGAAGCCGCCTCTAAAATCGGCTCCGGCCCGTGGGTAGTGAAATGCCAGGTGCACGCAGGCGGCCGCGGTAAAGCGGGCGGTGTAAAAGTCGTTAAGAGCAAAGAAGAGATTCGCGCCTTTGCCGAGCACTGGCTGGGCAAACGCCTGGTGACGTACCAAACGGACGCCAACGGCCAGCCGGTTAACCAGATTCTGGTGGAAGCCGCGACCGATATCGCGAAAGAACTCTATCTCGGCGCGGTGGTTGACCGTGGCTCCCGTCGCGTGGTGTTCATGGCCTCTACCGAAGGCGGCGTGGAAATTGAAAAAGTGGCGGAAGAAACCCCGCACCTGATCCACAAAGTCGCTATCGATCCGCTGACCGGCCCGATGCCGTATCAGGGACGCGAGCTGGCCTTTAAACTGGGCCTCGAAGGGAAACTGGTTCAGCAGTTCACCAAAGTCTTTATGGGCCTGGCGAACATTTTCCTGGAGCGCGATCTGGCGCTTATCGAAATCAACCCGCTGGTGATCACCTCGCAGGGCGACCTGATCTGCCTCGACGGCAAGCTGGGCGCTGACGGCAACGCGCTGTTCCGCCAGCCGGATCTGCGTGAAATGCGCGACCAGTCTCAGGAAGATCCGCGCGAAGCGCAGGCGGCGCAGTGGGAGCTGAACTACGTAGCGCTGGACGGCAACATCGGTTGCATGGTGAACGGCGCGGGCCTCGCGATGGGCACCATGGATATCGTTAAGCTGCACGGCGGCGAACCGGCGAACTTCCTGGACGTGGGCGGCGGCGCGACCAAAGAGCGCGTGACCGAAGCGTTTAAAATCATTCTGTCTGATGACAAAGTGAAAGCCGTACTGGTTAACATCTTCGGCGGCATCGTGCGCTGCGACCTGATCGCGGACGGCATCATCGGCGCGGTGGCGGAAGTGGGCGTGAACGTACCGGTTGTCGTACGTCTGGAAGGCAACAACGCCGAGCTGGGCGCGAAGAAACTGGCCGACAGCGGCCTGAATATTATTGCAGCGAAAAGTCTGACGGATGCAGCTCAGCAGGTTGTTGCTGCTGTGGAGGGGAAATAATGTCCATTCTGATCGATAAAAACACCAAAGTTATCTGCCAGGGCTTTACCGGCAGCCAGGGGACATTCCACTCCGAACAGGCTATCGCCTACGGCACCCAGATGGTTGGCGGCGTAACGCCAGGCAAAGGCGGCACCACGCACCTGGGACTGCCGGTGTTTAACACCGTGCGCGAAGCGGTAGATGCGACCGGCGCGACCGCGTCCGTTATCTACGTTCCGGCGCCGTTCTGCAAAGACTCTATTCTGGAAGCCATCGACGCAGGCATTAAGCTCATCATCACCATTACTGAAGGCATCCCGACGCTGGATATGCTGACGGTGAAAGTGAAGCTGGATGAAGCGGGCGTGCGCATGATTGGCCCGAACTGCCCGGGCGTTATCACCCCTGGCGAGTGCAAAATCGGCATCATGCCGGGCCACATCCACCAGCCTGGCCGCGTGGGCATCGTTTCCCGCTCCGGCACCCTGACCTACGAAGCGGTTAAACAGACCACCGATTACGGTTTTGGTCAGTCGACCTGCGTGGGTATCGGCGGCGACCCGATCCCGGGCTCTAACTTCATCGATATCCTGAAGCTGTTCCAGGAAGATCCGCAGACCGAAGCGATCGTAATGATCGGCGAGATCGGCGGCAGCGCGGAAGAAGAAGCGGCGGCGTATATTAAAGATCACGTCACCAAACCTGTCGTGGGCTACATCGCGGGCGTGACCGCGCCGAAAGGCAAGCGTATGGGCCACGCGGGCGCGATCATCGCGGGCGGCAAAGGCACGGCGGATGAGAAATTCGCGGCGCTGGAAGCGGCAGGCGTGAAAACCGTGCGCAGCCTGGCGGACATCGGCGACGCGCTGAAAACCATCCTGAAGTAAACGTCTTACCTCGTGGGTGGGAGGTTAAACCACCCGATAATAAGATTCGACATGGTTGGCTACTCGTGAGGGTAGCCTTTTTTATTGCCCGCGGCGCGCCACCAGCGTGAACGGGTAATCGTCGCTTTTAAAGACGTTGCGGCGGAATTCAAACTTACGTTTCTCACCGTTGTGCAACGCGCGCTGACACGCGCTTTTTAGCGTGCAGGAGGGCGTTATACCATCGTACCGTGTGGGTCTTCATGACAGTCGCTCTGTGCAGCAAAGCGGGCAGGAGAGGGGATTTATCCGTTATCTCGGTGAGTATGCGTTATGAATGTGTAACGTCGCTTCTGCGACACGGCACGTTTTGACTGCGTCTTTATTACCTTTTGTTATGCCGCCACCTGAAGATTGTCGGTGAGTGGCATTTTTATTCTCTAAAGAGCAATGTCATTGGCACCCCGTAAAACGGCTAATTAGTAAAATAATTGTGAAATAAAATTGTCATTCCTGATCTAATAAATTGTTTTGGACTGCCGATATTAACAGGGAGGTGTGATTAATATCTCGTATTGTGGTTAGCTAAAATAACATGGATTAATTATTTGTATCTCTTTCATAACCCGCCCTGCGTTAAAAAAATACTTATCGTTAACATTATTTTTACTTAACCCGTTAGGGGTGAAACATAATTAACAATGGGTACAAAAACTGATTTTAATCAAAGTTTTTAGCTTGAAAAAAAGCGTGAGAAAGCGCTAAATTGCGGTCGATCAATCTGGCGTCCAGGCGGCGATTTGGGTATAAATTGATCGCCGTCGTAAAACGCAAATAAAGGGATGTGTAAATCTATTTATTATCCCTGGATTGCAGCGTAAAATATTCGCCGAATCAATTTGGAATTCTTTTAACTTATTTGTAACCTTTCGCCATTACTTTTTCACAAATACACGCAGTGATTTAAGCAAGGCTGACGGGAGCAAATGTCATTGGTATTGGGGCATGCGTTGTGGCGCTTTAAAAAGGGCCACGCTCGAAGTCTTCATGCGAGGAGCAAGGAGTCAAGATGTTAGATATAGTCGAACTGTCGCGCTTACAGTTTGCCTTGACCGCGATGTACCACTTCCTTTTTGTGCCGCTGACGCTTGGTATGGCGTTCCTGCTGGCCATTATGGAAACGGTCTACGTCCTCTCTGGTAAACAAATCTATAAAGACATGACCAAGTTCTGGGGCAAGTTGTTTGGTATCAACTTCGCACTGGGCGTGGCGACCGGCTTGACCATGGAGTTCCAGTTCGGGACTAACTGGTCTTACTATTCACACTATGTAGGCGATATCTTCGGTGCCCCGCTGGCTATCGAAGGCCTGATGGCATTCTTCCTTGAATCGACCTTCGTCGGCCTGTTTTTCTTCGGCTGGGATCGTCTGAGCAAAGTGCAGCACATGGCCGTCACCTGGCTGGTGGCGCTGGGCTCCAACCTCTCCGCACTGTGGATCCTGGTGGCGAACGGCTGGATGCAGAACCCGATCGCGTCTGATTTCAACTTCGAAACCATGCGCATGGAGATGGTGAGCTTCTCCGAGCTGGTGCTGAACCCGGTCGCGCAGGTGAAATTCGTTCACACCGTGGCCGCAGGCTACTGCACCGGCGCGATGTTCATTCTGGGCATCAGCGCGTGGTACATGCTCAAAGGCCGCGACTTCGCTTTCGCCAAACGCTCTTTCGCTATCGCGGCGAGCTTCGGCATGGCGGCGGTGCTTTCCGTTATCGTGCTGGGTGATGAATCCGGTTACGAAATGGGCGACGTACAGAAAACCAAACTGGCCGCTATCGAAGCCGAGTGGGAAACCCAGCCGGCGCCGGCCGCGTTTACGCTGTTTGGTATCCCGGATCAGAAAACCCAGGAAAACCGCTTCGCGATTCAGATCCCTTACGCGCTTGGCATTATCGCCACCCGCTCTGTGGATACGCCGGTGATTGGTCTTAAAGATCTGCTGGTGCAGCATGAAGCGCGCATCCGTAACGGGATGAAAGCCTACGCGCTGCTGGAGCAACTGCGTTCAGGCTCGAACGACCAGGCGCTTCGCGACGAATTTAACAGCGTGAAGAAAGACCTCGGCTACGGCCTGCTGCTGAAGCGTTATACCGATAACGTGGCTCAAGCGACCGAAGCGCAGATCCAGAAAGCGACGCAGGATTCTATTCCGAGCGTGGCGCCGCTGTACTTCTCCTTCCGTATCATGGTGCTGTGCGGCATCCTGATGCTGCTGATTATCGGCGCGTCGTTCTGGTCGGTTATCCGTAACCGTATCGGCGATAAAAAATGGCTCCTGCGAGCGGCGTTTTACGGCATTCCGCTGCCGTGGATCGCGGTGGAATCGGGCTGGTTTGTGGCCGAATATGGCCGTCAGCCGTGGGCTATCGGCGAAGTGCTGCCGACCGCGGTCGCGCACTCTAACCTGTCTGCGGGCGACATCCTCTTCTCTATGGTGCTGATCTGCGGCCTGTACACGCTCTTCCTGGTGGCGGAACTGTTCCTGATGTTCAAATTCGCCCGCCTGGGGCCGAGCAGCCTGAAAACGGGTCGCTACCACTTCGAGCAGTCCACTGTGGCTTCTCAGCCGGCACGCTAATCGAGGAGACGTAAAATGATCGATTATGAAGTACTGCGTTTGGTCTGGTGGCTGCTGGTCGGCATTCTGCTGATTGGTTTTGCGGTCACCGATGGTTTTGATATGGGGGTCGGCATGCTGACCCGCATCCTGGGACGCACCGACACCGAGCGCCGCGTGATGATTAACTCCATCGCGCCGCACTGGGACGGCAACCAGGTATGGCTTATCACCGCAGGCGGCGCGCTGTTCGCGGCCTGGCCGCTGGTGTATGCCGCCGCGTTCTCCGGTTTTTATGTCGCGATGATCCTGGTGCTCGCTTCGCTGTTCTTCCGTCCGGTCGGTTTTGACTACCGTTCGAAAATTGAAGATATGCGCTGGCGCAACATGTGGGACTGGGGCGTGTTTGCCGGTAGCTTCGTGCCGCCACTGGTGATTGGCGTGGCGTTCGGCAACCTGCTGCAGGGCGTGCCGTTCCACTTCGATAAATATCAGGGCATGTTCTACACCGGCAACTTCTTCCAGCTGCTGAACCCGTTTGGCCTGCTGGCAGGTGTTGTGAGCGTGGCGATGATCCTGACCCAGGGCGCGACTTATCTGCAAATGCGTACCACCGGCGAGCTGCATCTGCGCTCCCGCGCCACCGCGCAGATCTCAGCCCTGGTGATGATGGTCTGCTTTGTACTGGCGGGCGTCTGGGTGATGTACGGGATTGACGGTTATGTGGTGACCTCTGCCATCGATCCGCGTGCGGCCTCTAACCCGATGAATAAAGAAGTGGTTCGTCAGGCGGGCGCCTGGTTTGCTAACTTTAATAAGATGCCGGCGCTGTGGGCGATCCCTGCGCTGGGCGTGGTGCTGCCGCTGCTGACCGTGCTGGCGTCGCGTCTGGAGAAAGGCGCCTGGGCGTTTGTATTCTCTTCTCTGACGCTGGCCTGCGTTATCCTGACTGCCGGTATCGCGATGTTCCCGTTCATCATGCCGTCCAGCACCATGCTGAACGCCAGCCTGACGATGTGGGACGCGACCTCCAGCCAGCTGACGCTGACCGTGATGACCTATGTCGCCGCGGTGTTCGTACCGATTATTTTGCTCTACACCACCTGGTGTTACTGGAAAATGTTTGGTCGTATCACCAAAGAGCATATCGAAAGCAACACGCATTCTCTGTACTAATAAGGAGCTGACTATGTGGTATTTCGCCTGGATTCTCGGAACGCTTCTTGCCTGTGCTTTCGGGGTCATTACCGCGCTGGCGCTTGAGCATGTCGAAGCGACCAAAGCTGGTAAAGTCGAGTCGTGATGAAACGCCTCATCACCGCGCTTTACGCGCTGATGGATAAGAGCCCGCTAAGGGCTCTTTCCTTAATCATGGCGCTGGTGCTGGCCGGTTGCATATTCTGGGACCCGTCGCGCTTCGCGGCGAAGACCAGCGGCCTTGCAATCTGGCAGGGCTTGTTCCTGATGTGGGCCGTCTGCGCGGGTGTGATTCACGGCGTGGGTTTTCGTCTTCGCGCCGTACACTGGCAGGGAATTTTCTGTCCGCCGATCGCCTTTCTGGTGATGCTGGCGGGGCTGATTTTTTTCTTCGGCTGAACGCGCCAACGCCTCTGTTTCTGTGGGCTTTCCGGAGCCCATAAATATTTACTCTCCGTTTACTTCTCCCCATTCCCAACCCACATTCACTTGCGTATAGTAGCAGCGTTTATTTGCATTACCGGGATGTAGAGTGAGCACAACGCTGTTTCGATGGCCGGTTCGTGTCTATTACGAAGACACCGACGCCGGTGGTGTGGTTTACCACGCCAGTTACGTCGCCTTTTATGAAAGAGCACGCACAGAGATGCTGCGCCACCACCATTTTAGTCAGCAAGATTTACTGGCGGAGCGAGTAGCCTTTGTGGTTCGCAGGATGTCGCTTGAGTATCTTGCGCCTGCCCGACTCGACGATATGCTCGAAGTCCAGACCGAAATTACAACGCTGCGTGGCACCTCCATGGTGTTCAGGCAACGGATTGTTAACGCGGAAAACCAGCTCCTCAATGAAGCCGAGGTGTTGATTGTCTGCGTTGATCCACTCTTAATGAAGCCTCGTGCGCTTCCCAAGTCTATTGTCGCGGAGTTCAAGCAGTGACTGACATGAATATCCTTGATTTGTTCCTGAAGGCAAGTCTTCTGGTCAAACTTATCATGTTGATTTTGATTGGTTTTTCAATCGCGTCCTGGGCCATCATCATTCAGCGAACGCGCATCCTCAATGCCGCGTCGCGCGAAGCGGAAGCCTTTGAAGATAAATTCTGGTCGGGCATTGAGCTCTCTCGCCTGTATCAGGAGAGCCAGGGGCGTCGCGAAAACCTCTCCGGCTCCGAGCAGATCTTCTACGCCGGATTTAAAGAGTTCGCCCGTCTGCATCGCGCCAACAGCCATGCGCCGGAAGCGATTGTCGAAGGGGCGTCGCGCGCGATGCGTATCTCGATGAACCGCGAGCTTGAAACCCTCGAAACGCATATTCCTTTCCTCGGCACCGTAGGTTCCATCAGCCCGTACATCGGTCTGTTCGGCACCGTGTGGGGGATCATGCACGCCTTTATCGCGCTGGGTGCTGTGAAACAGGCGACGCTGCAGATGGTGGCTCCGGGTATCGCGGAAGCGCTTATCGCCACGGCGATCGGTCTGTTCGCGGCTATTCCGGCGGTCATGGCCTATAACCGTCTGAACCAGCGCGTGAACAAGCTGGAGCTTAATTACGACAACTTTATGGAAGAGTTCACGGCTATCCTGCATCGTCAGGCTTTCACCAGCACCAGTACAAGCGAAAGCAACAAGGGGTAAGTCATGGCCAGAACACGTGGACGTGGTCGTCGTGATCTGAAATCTGAAATCAACATCGTCCCGTTACTGGACGTGCTGCTGGTGCTGCTGCTGATTTTTATGGCGACGGCCCCCATCATCACCCAGAGCGTGGAAGTGGATTTGCCGGACGCCACGGATTCCCAGACCGTCAGCAGCAATGACAACCCGCCGGTGATTATTGAAGTCTCCGGCGTGGGCCAGTACAGCGTGGTGGTGGAAAAAGACCGTATGGATCAGCTGCCTGCTGAGCAGATTGTTGCCGAGGCGCAGCGTCGTCTGCAGGAGAATCCGAAGACCGTCTTTTTAATCGGTGGCGCCAAAGAGGTTCCTTACGACGAGATTATTAAAGCGCTGAACCTGTTACATCAGGCGGGCGTAAAATCTGTCGGCTTAATGACGCAGCCTATCTGATCCACTGCCTGACAGGGCTACAAGTTTTGGAAACCGAGAGTGGCAAAGGCAACCGAACAAAACGATAAGCTGAAACGCGCGATCATCATTTCCGTCGTGCTGCATGTGTTGCTGATTGCGCTGCTGATCTGGAGCTCGTTCGATGAGCATATCAGTGAAGACGCAGCGGGCGGCGGCGGCGGATCGGCTATCGACGCCGTGATGGTCGATCCCGGCGCGGTAGTGCAGCAGTACAACCGCCAGCAGCAACAGCAGGCAAGCGCTAAACAAGCCGCCGAGCAGCGCGAGAAACAGGCGCAGCAGCAGGCGGAAGAACTGCGCGAGAAACAGGCCGCCGAACAGGAGCGCCTGAAAAAGCTTGAGCAGGAGCGCCTTGAGGCGCAGGAGAAAGCGCAGCAGCAGGCTGAACAGCAGAAACAGGCTGAAGAAGCCGCGAAGCGCGCGCAGGAGCAGCAGAAACAGGCGGAAGAGGCGGCAGCCAAAGCCGCAGCAGACGCCAAAGCGAAAGCTGACGCCCAGGCGAAAGCCGCTGAAGAAGCCGCGAAGAAAGCCGCTGCCGACGCGCAGAAAAAAGCGCAGGCAGAGGCCGCTAAAGCCGCTGCCGCCGCGAAGAAAGCGCAGGAAGAGGCAGAGAAAAAAGCGGCCGCTGATGCGGCGAAAAAAGCGCAGCAGGACGCCGAGAAGAAAGCGGCAGCCGAGGCTGCGAAGAAAGCCGCAGCCGAAAAAGCCGCCGCTGAAAAAGCCGCGGCGGCTGAGAAAGCGGCAGCGGAAAAAGCGGCGGCCGAGAAGAAAGCCGCCGCAGCGGAAAAAGCGGCCGCGGAAAAAGCAGCGGCCGCAGAGAAAGCCGCTGCCGACAAGAAAGCGGCGGCAGAAAAAGCCGCGGCGAAGAAAGCCGCAGCCGCGAAAGCCGCTGCAGAAAAAGCGGCCGCAGCGGAAGGCGTCGACGATCTGCTTGGCGATCTCAGCTCAGGTAAGAATGCGCCGAAAACCGGCGGCGGGGCGAAAGGCAGTAATGCAGCGCCGGCGGGGAGCGGTAATAGTAAGAACAACGGTGCCAGCGGCGCTGAAATCAATGGCTACGCCTCGCAGATAAAGTCCGCCATTGAAAGCAAGTTCTATGATGCGTCGTCGTATTCAGGAAAAACCTGTACGCTGCGTATTAAGCTTGCACCGGACGGCTTACTGCTGGATATCCAGTCGGAAGGGGGCGATCCTGCGCTTTGCCAGGCAGCCATTTCCGCCGCCCGACAGGCTAAGATTCCTAAACCGCCAAGCCAGGCTGTTTATGAAGTCTTTAAAAACGCGCCATTGCTTTTCAAACCGCAGTGATTTCCGGTAAAACCGGGCTTCACTGTCCGGTTTAAGCCGGCGTGCGATGTGGTTGTCTATCTTTGAGTTTGTTAACATTCTGCTAAATTATCGTGGGCTTTGACGTCCAGATAAGGGAGATATGATGAAGCAGGCATTACGTTTAGCATTTAGTTTTCTGATGCTGTGGGCAGCCGTGCTGCACGCAGAAGTACGCATCGAGATAACCCAGGGGGTTGACTCGGCGCGTCCGATTGGGGTGGTGCCGTTCAAGTGGGCAGGCCCGGGCGCCGCGCCTGAAGATATCGGCGGCATCGTGGCGGCGGATCTGCGCAACAGCGGTAAATTCAACCCGCTCGATCGCTCCCGTCTGCCGCAGCAGCCCGCTTCCGCGCAGGAAGTTCAGCCGGCGGCATGGTCTGCGCTCGGTATTGACGCGGTCGTGGTAGGGCAGGTGACGCCGAACGGCGACGGCAGCTATACCGTGGCGTATCAGCTGGTCGACACTGGCGGCGCGCCGGGCACCGTGCTCGCGCAGAACTCCTACAAAGTGAACAAGCAGTGGCTGCGTTACGCAGGCCATACCGCAAGCGACGAAGTGTTTGAGAAGCTGACCGGCATCAAAGGCGCTTTCCGCACCCGTATCGCTTACGTGGTTCAGACCAACGGCGGCCAGTTCCCGTACGAACTGCGCGTCTCTGACTACGACGGCTACAACCAGTTTGTGGTTCACCGCTCACCGCAGCCGCTGATGTCTCCGGCCTGGTCGCCGGATGGCAGCAAGGTCGCTTACGTGACCTTTGAAAGCGGTCGTTCTGCGCTGGTTATCCAGACGTTGTCTAACGGCGCCGTGCGTCAGGTGGCCTCGTTCCCGCGTCACAACGGTGCGCCGGCCTTCTCGCCGGACGGCAGCAAACTGGCCTTCGCGCTCTCTAAAACCGGCAGCCTGAACCTGTACGTGATGGATATCGGCTCCGGCCAGATCCGCCAGGTAACTGACGGTCGCAGCAACAACACCGAACCGACCTGGTATCCGGACAGCCAGACGCTGGCCTATACCTCTGACCAGGCCGGTCGTCCGCAGGTTTATAAAGTCAACATCAACGGCGGTGCGCCGCAGCGCGTGACCTGGGAAGGTTCTCAGAACCAGGATGCTGACGTAAGCTCTGACGGTAAATTTATGGTGATGGTGAGCTCCAATGGCGGCGCTCAGAACATCGCTAAACTGGATCTGGTAACGGGTGGCGTGCAGACTCTGTCGTCAACGTTCCTGGATGAAACGCCAAGTCTGGCACCTAACGGCACTATGGTTATCTACAGCTCTTCTCAGGGGATGGGATCCGTGCTGAACCTGGTTTCTACAGATGGGCGTTTCAAAGCGCGTCTTCCGGCAACTGATGGACAGGTTAAATTCCCTGCCTGGTCGCCGTATCTGTAATAATAATTAATTGATTACTAAAGGAATCAAAGAAATGCAACTGAACAAAGTGCTGAAAGGGCTGATGATCGCTCTGCCTGTTATGGCAATCGCGGCGTGTTCTTCTAACAAGAACGCCAGCAATGACCAGAGCGGCGAAGGCATGCTGGGTGCCGGCACTGGTATGAACGGCAACGGCGGCAACATGTCTTCTGAAGAGCAGGCGCGTCTGCAGATGCAGCAGCTGCAGCAGAACAACATCGTTTACTTCGATCTGGACAAGTACGACATCCGTTCTGACTTCGCTGCAATGCTGGATGCGCACGCTAACTTCCTGCGTAGCAACCCGTCTTACAAAGTGACCGTTGAAGGTCACGCGGATGAGCGCGGCACCCCGGAGTACAACATCTCCCTGGGCGAGCGTCGTGCTAACGCCGTTAAGATGTACCTGCAGGGCAAAGGCGTTTCTGCTGACCAGATCTCCATCGTTTCTTACGGTAAAGAAAAACCTGCAGTACTGGGTCACGACGAAGCGGCATATGCCAAAAACCGTCGCGCCGTACTGGTTTACTAAGAGAATTGCATGATCAGTAACTTCAGACATCACCTGTTGGGTCTGTCGTTACTGGTTGGCGTAGCGGCCCCCTGGGCCGCTAATGCCCAGGCGCCAATCAGTGATGTCGGCTCAGGCTCGGTCGAAGACCGTGTCGTTCAACTCGAGCGTATTTCCAACGCTCACAGTCAGCTTTTAACCCAGCTTCAGCAGCAGCTCTCCGATAACCAGTCCGATATTGATGCCCTGCGCGGTCAGATTCAGGAAAATCAGTATCAGCTTAACCAGATTGTGGAACGTCAAAAGCAGATTTTGCTGCAGATGGACAGTCTGACTAATGGCAATGGCGGAGCGGCCGCGGCGCAGAGCGGCGATCAGGCGCAAAACGGCGCGGCGCAAGCCACACCGGACGCCGGGGCCTCCGCGCCCGCAGCCAGCGCGCCGACGCAAAGCGGGGATGCCAATACCGATTACAACGCAGCTATCGCGCTGGTGCAGGATAAATCCCGTCAGGATGAAGCCATCACCGCGTTTTCCAATTTCATTAAGCAATACCCGGATTCCACTTACCAGCCGAATGCCCATTACTGGCTCGGCCAGCTGAATTACAACAAAGGTAAGAAGGATGACGCGGCGTATTACTTCGCTTCGGTGGTGAAGAACTATCCCAAATCACCAAAAGCGGCGGATGCGATGTTTAAGGTTGGCGTAATCATGCAGGATAAAGGCGACACCGCGAAAGCGAAGGCCGTTTATCAGCAGGTTATCTCCAAATATCCTGGCTCCGAAGGCGCAAAGCAGGCGCAAAAACGTCTGAATGCGATGTAATGCATGCGGCTTGACCAGATAACGTATTATTTCTGGTCTTGCCGCATGAAACGTAAGCAGTTAAGTGATCTGCCTCGAAATTTTTGTTGCGTCAGAATCTTAAATCAGTAATATATGCCGCCGTTGCCACGGGATACGAAACAAACCCGCGGTGGCGAAAATGTGGGTCGTTAGCTCAGTTGGTAGAGCAGTTGACTTTTAATCAATTGGTCGCAGGTTCGAATCCTGCACGACCCACCACTCGCTCAGGTGGTTTCAATGAGCGATATCGTGAAGGCAACGTGGCAACACGCTTCGTTAAGATTTTATCCCCTCCACGACTGACCACACGCAGTAAACCAGCGTAGTATCGGGTGATTAGCTCAGCTGGGAGAGCACCTCCCTTACAAGGAGGGGGTCGGCGGTTCGATCCCGTCATCACCCACCACTCGGGTCGTTAGCTCAGTTGGTAGAGCAGTTGACTTTTAATCAATTGGTCGCAGGTTCGAATCCTGCACGACCCACCAACGCTTCATGTGAAAACATGTGCGATATCGTGAAGGATAACGTTGCGAAGCAACGGCCCGAAGGGCGAGGCGAAGCCGAGTCATCCTGCACGACCCACCAACGCTTTTGTTGGTAAAGCAGTAAATCTTTCAGATAACACCCGTATGGGTCGTTAGCTCAGTTGGTAGAGCAGTTGACTTTTAATCAATTGGTCGCAGGTTCGAATCCTGCACGACCCACCACTGAAAGCGTGGGTGTTAACAGAAGGTGTGAAGGATAACGTTGTACAACAGCATTTATCTTCCACGGCCTCACTCTGAAAGAAAGCCGTTCCCGAAAGGGGTCGTTAGCTCAGTTGGTAGAGCAGTTGACTTTTAATCAATTGGTCGCAGGTTCGAATCCTGCACGACCCACCATCGCCTGATGTAGAAACAGAGGCGATATGTGAAGGATAACGTTGCGAAGCAACGGCCCGAAGGGCGAGCGAAGCGAGTCATCCTGCACGACACACCAGTGTAAAAAGGCGCCCTAAAGGCGCCTTTTTGCTTTTCAGACGTAACCTCATCCACACTCATCCGCACGCTGCAAAATGCTTCCCGCCATACGCTTGCTCACCTCTTTCATCCGATGATGCGCCATGCGCATCCCACGCCACCTTTTCCTGTGACTTTTCCCGAGCAATCCGCTATCTTGTTTAGCATATAAAACAAATGAAGCTGCCAGGTGGCTTTCAACGGCTCAGTAACGCGGCTTTAGTTAAGTGCAAAAAACGAGATGGTGCAAATGAGTGTAATGTTCGATCCCGAAGCCGCAATTTATCCATTCCCGCCAAAGCCCGCGCCGCTGAGTGCGGACGAGAAAGCCGTTTACCGCGAAAAAATTAAGCGTCTCCTTAAAGAACGCAATGCGGTCATTGTGGCGCACTACTACACCGACCCGGAGATCCAGGCGCTGGCCGAAGAGACGGGCGGCTGCATTTCTGACTCGCTCGAGATGGCGCGTTTTGGCGCGAATCACCCCGCCACCACGCTGCTGGTCGCGGGCGTGCGCTTTATGGGCGAGACCGCCAAAATCTTAAGTCCTGAAAAAACCATTCTGATGCCGACGCTACAGGCGGAGTGCTCGCTGGATCTCGGCTGCCCGGAAGAAGAGTTCGCCGCATTTTGCGACAGCCATCCGGATCGCACCGTGGTGGTGTACGCCAATACCTCGGCGGCGGTAAAAGCCCGCGCCGACTGGGTGGTGACATCCAGCATCGCCGTTGAGCTGATTGAACATCTCGACAGTCTCGGTGAGAAAATCATCTGGGCGCCGGACCGCCACCTGGGCCGCTATGTGCAAAAGCAGACCGGCGCAGATGTGCTCTGCTGGCAGGGCGCGTGCATCGTGCATGATGAGTTCAAAACGCAGGCGCTGGCGCGTATGAAGGCGCTCTACCCGGACGCCGCCGTGCTGGTGCACCCTGAGTCGCCGCAGGCGATTGTCGATATGGCCGATGCCGTTGGCTCCACGAGCCAGCTCATTAACGCCGCCAGAACGCTGCCGCACCCGCAGCTGATTGTGGCGACCGATCGCGGCATCTTTTACAAAATGCAGCAGGCCTGCCCGGAAAAAACGCTGCTTGAGGCGCCGACCGCAGGCGAGGGCGCGACCTGCCGCAGCTGCGCGCACTGTCCGTGGATGGCGATGAATGGCCTTCAGGCCATCGCAGAGGCGCTGGAGCATGGCGGCGCGGCTCATGAGATTCATGTCGACGCAGGCCTGCGAGAAGCCGCGTTAACGCCGCTTAACCGCATGCTGGATTTTGCGGCTACACTTCGTCTTTCGGTTAAAGGAAACGCGTAAGGATTTTACGCTTCGGGGATAATATGGATTTTTTTAGCGTACAAAACATTCTGGTGCATATTCCGCTTGGCGAGGGCGGGTATTCGTTATCATGGATCGAAGCCATCGGCACGCTCGCGGGACTGCTGTGCATCTGGCTGGCGAGCCTTGAGAAAATCGTTAACTACGTGTTCGGCTTAATCAACGTCACGCTGTTTGCGATTATTTTCTTCCAGATCCAGCTCTATGCGAGCCTGCTCTTACAGGTCTTTTTCTTTGTGGCGAATATTTACGGCTGGTACGCGTGGTCGCGCCAGAGCAGCGATAACCAGGCGGCGTTGCACATCCGCTGGCTGCCGCGCCCGAAAGCCTTCGGCTGGCTGGCGGTCTGCGTGGTGGCGATTGGGTTAATGACGCTCTGGATCGATCCCGTGTTTGCCTTCCTGACCCGCATTGCGGTGCAGGGAATGCACGCAGTCGGGCTTAACGTGACGGCGCCGCAGCTTCAGCCGGACGCTTTCCCGTTCTGGGATTCCTGCATGACGGTCTTGTCCGTAGTGGCGATGATCCTGATGACCCGTAAATATGTCGAAAACTGGCTGCTGTGGGTCATCATTAACGTGATTAGCGTGGTGATTTTCGCCCGCCAGGGCGTCTATGCGATGTCGCTGGAGTATCTGATCCTGACGTTTATCGCGCTCAACGGCAGCCGGATGTGGATCAAAGCGGCGTACGAGCGGGGCTCGCGCGCGCTGTCTCACTAATGTGAATGGCCGTGGGCGTGCGGTGTGGCGTCCCCGGCATTCAAATCGCAGTCTTTAACGCTGCAAGACTGGTATTCAAGCTGTACCGTCGCGTGGGCTATCTGGTAGTGATGGCGCAGATAATCGTGAATGCTCGCCATCAGGGCGTCATGATCGTGCGGCGGGATCACCTGCACATGCAGCGTCATCACCGGTTTTTCTCCTACCAGCCACAGATGCACATGATGTACGTCGCGCGCTTCCGGGATTTCGCGTACCAGCCTGCGGCGCAGTTGATCCACATCCACCGCCCGGGGCGCGCCTTCCAGCAGTTCATTCATGCTCTCCTGAAGCAGCCGCCAGGCGCTACGCAGCACGAGGCATGAGACCAGAATCGAGAGAATAGGGTCGATCGGCGTCCAGCCCGTCCAGAGAATAATCACCGCCGCCGCAATCGCGCCGACGGACCCCAGCAGATCGCCTAGCACATGCAGCGCCGCGGCGCGCACGTTCATGTTTTTCTCATCGCTGCCGCGGTGCAGGATCCAGAATGACAGCAGATTCGCCACCAGCCCCGCCACGGCGATACCGAGCATCGGCGCGCCCGCCACGGGTTGCGGCGTAATAAAGCGCGCGACAGCCTCCCAGACGATAATCGCGGTAATCACCAGCAGCGCCAGCGCATTCACGAAAGCGGCAAGCGTGGTTAAACGCAGTAACCCAAAAGTATGGCGCGCGTTCGGGCTGCGGCGTGCGAAGCGCACGGCCATCAGCGCCACCAGCAGCGCGGCGGCGTCGGTAAACATATGGCCGGCGTCGGCCAGCAGCGCCAGCGAGCCGGAAAGCAGGCCGCCGGCAATCTCCAGCACCATAAACGTGGCGGTCACCAGGAAGGCGATCAGCAGACGTTTGCTGTTACTGTTGGAGGAATGAGAATGCTCGTGGGGATCGTGCGTATGAGAATGGGAATGGGCCATAGCGTGTGTCGCTCAACATTTTTGTTGTGATTATCAATATCAGTTATTTGCGCGGCAACCGCGCGCTACCACAATAGCAAAAATAAAGGAGAGCCGAAGCTCTCCTTTTGTATTCAGGCGTTAAACGCGATTACTGGGAGGTACTGCCAGAGGTGCTCGGGCAGGCGTCGCCAGTACACTGTACGCTACCGGTCGTACCGGACGTGCTGCTGCCGGTGGCGCCCGCTTCACCGCTGGTGCTGTGCGCGGTGCCGGAAGAGGTGCCAGTCGCGGTACCGGTGCCGGTATTCACGCCGCTGTTTGCGGAGTTGGTGCCGGAGGTATTGATATTGCTGTTATCCACGCCGTTCGGAGCGACATTCTGTTTCGCGTCAGGCGCTACCTGGCCTGCGTTAGCGGCTGCGTTTGCAGAGCCGGTGTCGCTGCCGCCGGTTGAAGAACCGGAATCGGCGGCAAGCGCCGCGCCGCTGGCCAGAGTCAGAGTGGCGGTCAGAAAGAGTGAAGTCAGTTTATTCAGTTTCATAGTCATGCTCCTGTTCTGGTCGTTATTGCTGGATAACTTCTTCCAACAGTGCACTGCGAAAAAGTTGATCAGCGTGTGTGTTGCGGTCGAAAAAACCACACCATCGCCGAAAGGCAGTAGGTGATTCGGTAAAATGTATAAAACAGAGTGCTAACAATTAAAAAGTGTAGACTGGATCTCCCTTTACGCTACTTTCTGGCGTTTTTAAGTTAACTTCCAGGAATTTTCCGTGCGAAGTGTAAATGCGTGTTTACACTACTAACATGACAAGATAGATTGAGGGTATTGCATTACCACCAAACTGTAGGGCCTCCTGGAACCATCATGACTTATCAGAACGACGACTTACGTATTGAAGGTATTAACGAATTACTCCCGCCTGTCGCACTCCTGGAAAAATTTCCCGCTACTGAAAACGCTGCCGAAACCGTCTCAGCCGCGCGCCAGGCGATTCATCAGATCCTGCATGGCGACGACGATCGTCTGCTGGTGGTGATAGGTCCGTGCTCTATTCACGATCCGATGGCGGCCAAAGAGTATGCCTCGCGTCTGCTGCCGCTGCGTAAGGCGCTGAAGAACGAGTTGGAAATCGTCATGCGCGTCTATTTTGAAAAGCCGCGCACCACGGTGGGCTGGAAGGGGCTTATCAACGATCCGCATATGGACAACAGTTTCCAGATCAACGAGGGACTGAAGATTGCGCGTAAATTGCTGCTGGATATCAACGACACCGGCCTGCCGGCGGCGGGTGAGTTCCTGGATATGATTACGCCGCAATATATGGCGGATTTAATGAGCTGGGGCGCTATCGGCGCGCGTACCACCGAATCGCAGGTGCACCGCGAGCTGGCGTCCGGGCTTTCCTGTCCGGTTGGTTTTAAAAATGGCACCGACGGCACCATTAAAGTGGCGATTGACGCCATCAACGCCGCCAGCGCGCCGCACTGTTTCCTGTCGGTCACCAAGTGGGGCCACTCGGCTATCGTTAACACCAGCGGCAATAGCGACTGCCATATTATCCTGCGCGGCGGTAAAGCGCCGAACTACAGCGCGGCGCACGTCGCTGAGGTGAAAACCGGTCTTGAGAAAGCGGGTCTGAAGCCGCAGGTGATGATCGATTTCAGCCATGCCAACTCCAGCAAGCAGTTTAAGAAGCAGATGGACGTCGGCGCGGATGTCTGCGCGCAAATCGCCGGCGGCGAGAGCGCCATTATGGGCGTCATGATTGAAAGCCATCTGGTGGAAGGCAACCAGAGCCTGGAGAGCGGCGAGCCGCTGGTGTATGGCAAGAGCGTGACCGATGCCTGCATCGGCTGGGAAGACACCGACGCGATCCTGCGCCAGCTCGCCGACGCCGTGAAAGCGCGCCGCGGTTAAGTCGCTGTCTGAGAAGCTGCAAGAAAAGGTGGGTGCGCTAACGCTTACCCACCCTACATACCTCTCGCACCGTTGTAGGGCGGGTAAGCAAAGCGCACCCGCCGTCCCACGCGAAACGGCAGGGTCCTGTAGGGCGGGTAAGCACAGCGCACCCGCCATATCTGGCCACGGCACCCGCCAATAAAAAAGGCGTGATTTTCACCACGCCTTTTGCACACCTTACGGTTGCGAATTACTTCGCTTTACCCTGGTTCGCGACAGCGGCCGCTTTCGCTGCGATCTCGTCAGCATTGCCCAGGTAGTAGTGTTTAATCGGCTTGAAGTTCTCGTCGAACTCATACACCAGCGGCACGCCGGTCGGGATGTTCAGCTCAAGAATCTCTTCTTCGCTCATATTATCCAGGTATTTTACCAGCGCGCGCAGGGAGTTGCCGTGAGCGGCGATAATCACGCGCTCACCGCTTTTCAGGCGCGGCAGAATGGTTTCATTCCAGTAAGGGATAACGCGATCGATGGTCAGCGCCAGGCTTTCGGTCAGCGGCAGTTCCTGCTCGCTCAGTTTCGCGTAGCGCGGATCGTGGCCCGGGAAACGCTCGTCATCTTTGGTCAGCGCCGGCGGAGTCACCGCGAAGCCGCGACGCCACTGTTTCACCTGCTCGTCACCGTATTTTTCAGCGGTTTCGGCTTTGTTCAGACCCTGCAGGGCGCCGTAGTGACGCTCGTTCAGTTTCCAGGATTTTTCAACCGGCAGCCAGGCCTGATCCAGCCCGTCCAGGATGTTCCACAGCGTATGGATGGCACGTTTCAGCACGGAGGTATAAGCAAAGTCAAAGCTATAGCCTTCGTCTTTCAGCAGCTTGCCCGCGGCTTTCGCTTCGCTGACGCCTTTTTCAGACAGGTCAACGTCGTACCAACCGGTAAAGCGGTTTTCGTTGTTCCACTGGCTTTCGCCGTGACGAACCAGAACCAGCTTAGTAACAGCCATAGTATTACTCCTTCATAAGCCTGATTGAATGATAACAGTTATCATTATATTGCCGTGTTGAAGTTAGCGGCAACGTAAACCTTTAACATAGCGAAAATAGCGGTGTAGTGTAAGGCACATGTGAATCGGCGGTGATGTTTTTGTCAGTAACTGGCGGTAATAACAGCAACATGGCGAAAAAAAAGCCCTCTTTTAAAGAGGGCTGAGATTTACTGAGGAATAAAGTGATAGTGCGTGATGCTCTGGTATTCCTGATCCGGACGCAAAACGCAGTCCGGCTGCGGCCACTCCGGGTGGTTGGGGCTGTCCGGCAGGAATTCACTCTCCAGCGCCAGCCCTTGCCAGGCGCTGTAAGTGCCCTGTTCGCGGGCGGGCGTGCCTTCCAGATAGTTGCCTGAGTAGAACTGCAACGCCGGCGCGGTGGTGTAGACCGTCATTTTGAGCTTTTCATCGCTCGACCAGACGTGCGCCGCAGGCTGTTCCAGATCGCCTTTCGCGTCCAGCAGCCAGGCGTGGTCATAGCCTTTTACGCGCTGCTGGCCTTCGTCTTTCAGGAAATCCTGCGCGATTTTTTTCGGCTCGCGGAAATCAAAACCGGTTCCCGCGACGTCCGCCAGACCCTCGCGCGGAATGCCCTGCTCGTCAACCGGCAGATAGCGCCCTGCGAAGAGTTGCAGGCGATGGCCGCGCACGTCGTTCTGCTCGCCGTCCAGGTTGAAATAGGCGTGATTCGTAAGGTTGACCGGACACAGTTTATCCACGCGGGCGCGATATTCAATGCTGATGCGGTTATCGTCGGTCAGGCGGAAATGCGCGGTGGCGCGCAGCTCGCCGGGATAACCCTGGTCGCCATCCTGCGAATCCAGCGTATAAAGCACTTCCTGCCCGTTCTGGCGCACAATGCGCCAGCGGCGTTTGTCGAACCCTTCCGGGCCGCCATGCAGCTGGTTTTCACCCTGGCTCGGCGTCAGGGAATATGTCTTGCCATCCAGCGTAAATCGCGACTGCGCGATGCGGTTGGCGTAACGGCCCACCGACGCGCCGAGAAACGCGGTCTGCTCAAGCCAGACTTCCGGGCTCGGACAGCCCAGCAGCGTTTCGCGCACGCTGGCGTCTTTCATCGGGACGCGGGCCGACAGCAGCGTCGCGCCCCAGTCCATCACGGTCACGACCATCCCTGCGGCGTTGCGCAGGGTGGAGATACGATACGGCTGGCCATCCGGGGCCAGTTGTGGCGTCTCTTTTAGCACAGACCTGCTCCTTCTGAAGGTTTGCACACGTAAAACGTTTCTTTAATACCGGTGCGCGCTTCGTACTGCGCCTCCACGGCAGCCTGCACTTCCGGCACGATAGCTTCCGGCACCAGCGCCACGACGCAGCCGCCGAAGCCGCCGCCCGTCATGCGCACGCCGCCCTGGTCACCGATTACCGATTTCACAATCTCCACCAGAGTATCGATCTGCGGAACGGTAATTTCAAAGTCGTCGCGCATCGAGGCGTGAGATTCCGCCATCAGTTTGCCCATCCGGCTCAGGTCGCCTTTCGCCAGCGCGTCAGCCGCTTCCACGGTGCGGGCGTTTTCAGTCAGGACATGGCGCACGCGTTTAGCCACAATCGGGTCAAGCTCATGCGCCACGGCGTTAAATTGATCCAGGCTCACGTCGCGCAGCGCTTTTTGCGTGAAGAAACGCGCGCCGGTTTCGCACTGCTCGCGGCGGGTGTTGTACTCGCTGCCGACCAGCGTGCGTTTAAAATTACTGTTGATAATAACGACCGCGACGCCCTGCGGCATCGGTACGGCTTTGGTGCCGAGGCTGCGGCAGTCGATAAGCAGCGCATGGTCTTTTTTGCCGAGCGCGGAGATCAACTGATCCATGATCCCGCAGTTGCAGCCGACGAACTGGTTTTCCGCTTCCTGGCCGTTCAGAGCGATCTGCGCGCCGTCGAGCGAAAGGTGATAGAGGTGGCGGAACACGGTGCCGACCGCCACTTCCAGCGACGCGGAAGAGCTTAAGCCCGCGCCCTGCGGCACATTGCCGCTGATCACCAGATCGGCGCCGCCGAAGCCAGGGTCGCGCTGTTGCAGATGCTTCACCACGCCGCGCACATAGTTCGACCACTGCTGGCTGTCGTGCGTCAGAATCGGCTCATCGAGAGAAAACTCATCGGTTTGGTTATCGTAATCGGCGGCAACCACGCGCACGCGGCGGTCGTCACGCTTCGCGCAGCTGATCACCGTCTGGTAATCGATAGCGCAGGGCAGCACGAAACCGTCGTTATAGTCGGTGTGCTCGCCAATAAGGTTAACGCGGCCCGGCGCCTGAATATGGGTGGTGGCAGGGTAGCCGAATTTTTCGGCAAACAGGGCGTGTGTCTTTTCTTTCAGGCTCATTGTTATTCTCCGGATTCGCGAAAATGGACGTCGCTGACGGCGCGCAGGCGCTCTGCCGCCTGTTCGGCGGTTAAATCACGCTGGGTTTCCGCCAGCATTTCATACCCCACCATAAATTTACGTACCGTGGCGCTGCGCAGCAGCGGCGGGTAGAAGTGGGCGTGAAGCTGCCAGTGCGTGTTCTCTTCGCCATTGAACGGCGCGCCGTGCCAGCCCATCGAGTAGGGGAACGAGGTCTGGAACAGGTTGTCGTAGCGGCTGGTGAGTTTTTTCAGCGCCACCGCAAGGCAGCTGCGCTGCGCGTCAGTCAAATCGGTCATGCGCAGAATGTGCGTTTTCGGCAGCAGCAGCGTTTCAAACGGCCATGCCGCCCAGTACGGCACCACCGCCAGCCAGTGTTCGGTTTCCACCACGGTGCGGCTGCCGTCTGCGAGCTCACGCTGGGCGTAATCCACCAGCATCGGCGAGCCTTGCTGTTCGAAATACTCGCGCTGCAGCCTGTCTTCACGCTCGGCTTCATTCGGCAGGAAGCTGTTGGCCCAAATCTGACCGTGCGGATGCGGGTTAGAGCAGCCCATCGCCGCGCCTTTATTTTCAAACACCTGCACCCACGGGTAGGTTTTCCCCAGCTCAGCCGTTTGCGTCTGCCAGGTGTTCACCACTTCTTCGAGCGCGGGCAGCGTCAGCTCCGGCAGCGTTTTGCTGTGATCCGGCGAGAAGCAAATCACGCGGCTGGTGCCGCGGGCGCTCTCAAGACGCATCAGCGGATCGGCGCTTTGCGGCGCGTCCGGCGTATCGGTCATCAGCGCGGCGAAATCGTTGGTAAACACATAGGTGCCGGTGTACTGCGGGTTTTTATCCCCGGTGACGCGGGTGTTGCCGGGGCAGAGAAAACAATCGGGATCGTGCTGCGGCAGCGTCTGTTTCGCAGGCGTTTCCTGCGCCCCCTGCCAGGGGCGCTTGGCGCGATGCGGCGAAACCAGAATCCATTGTCCGGTCAGCGGGTTATAACGACGGTGCGGATGATCCACGGGGTTAAACTGTTCCATCTGACTTCCTTTAATCGGGATAACCTTGGGGATGACGTGACTGCCAGCGCCAGGTGTCGTCCGCCATTTCCTGTAATGAACGCGTCACGCGCCAGTTCAGATCCTGGTCTGCTTTGGTGGCGTCCGCCCAGTACGCGGGCAGATCGCCGTCGCGGCGCGGCGCGAAGTGATAATTGATAGGCTTGCCGCAGGCTTTGCTGAACGCGTTCACGACATCCAGCACGCTGCTGCCGACGCCTGCGCCGAGGTTGTAGATATGCACGCCCGGCTTATCGGCCAGTTGTTGCATCGCGGCAACGTGGCCGTCGGCGAGATCCATGACGTGGATATAGTCGCGCACGCCGGTGCCGTCTTTGGTCGGGTAATCGTTACCGAAAACCGCCAGCGACTCACGACGGCCTACCGCCACCTGCGCGATATACGGCATCAGGTTGTTCGGGATGCCCTGCGGATCTTCGCCCATATCGCCCGACGGATGCGCGCCGACCGGGTTGAAATAACGCAGCAGCGCGATGCTCCACTCCGGGCAGGCTTTTTGCAGGTCGGTCAGGATCTGCTCGACCATCAGCTTGCTTTTGCCATACGGGCTTTGCGGCGTGCCGGTCGGGAAGCTTTCGACGTAAGGGATTTTCGGCTGGTCGCCGTAGACGGTCGCGGAGGAGCTGAAAATAAAATTGGTGACGCCCGCGGCGCGCATGGCGGAGATCAGGCGCAGCGTACCGTTGACGTTATTGTCGTAATACTCCAGCGGTTTCGCGACGGATTCGCCGACCGCTTTCAGACCGGCGAAATGGATCACCGTATCGATAGAATAGTCGTGGAAAATCTCGCGCAGCAGCGCTTCATCGCGGATATCGCCATCGATAAACGTCGCGGCCTTGCCGCCCAGACGCTCAATCACCGGCAGCACGCTGCGCTTGCTATTGCAGAGGTTATCAAGGATGACCACATCATGATTGTTTTGCAGCAGCTGCACACAGGTATGACTTCCGATGTAACCGCTACCACCCGTTACCAGAACTCGCATATTTGGCTCCATTACGCTTATGGTATGTATTAACCATAGCATAACAGAGAGCCAAAAAGTGTGACATGGGATAAATTAGTGGAATCGTTTACACAGGTTTTCACTCAGTGGGCTGACAACGCTAAGCCATTGTAAAACAAAACGCGACGCGCGCATTTGCAGCTAATCTGAAAGTGAAAGCGGGAGGCGGGCAGGGAAACGCCCGGCCCGCGTCAAAACGCTGTGCGTTAACGCAGCGTATCGAACTGATAACGGTAGCTGTCGCCGTCAGGAATGAAGGTTAAACGGTGGGTCATGCACTGCGGCGCGTCTTCGGCGTGGTGCGAGACAAACAGCAACTGCGTTTCGCCCTCGCTAATCAGCACATCCACAAAACGGCGCACCAGCTGGCGGTTCAGCGGGTCGAGCCCCTGCAACGGCTCATCAAGGATCAGCAGCGTCGGGTGTTTCACCAGCGCGCGCACTATCAGCGCCAGCCGCTGCTGACCCCAGGAGAGGCTGTGAAACGGCGCGTCGGCGGTGGCGTCGTTCATGCCGAGAATATCGAGCCATTCGCGCGTCAGCTGCTGCTGGCGGTCCGAGACGGCCTGATAAATGCCGATGGAATCGAAATAACCGGAAAGGATCACGCTGCGCACCGAGGCGCTGACGCGGTAATCGAGATGCAAACTGCTGCTGACATAGCCGATATGCTTTTTGATATCCCAGATGGTTTCGCCGCTGCCGCGGCGACGTCCGAAGAGCGTCAGGTCATTGCTGTAGCCCTGCGGATGGTCGCCCGTCACGAGGCTTAACAGCGTCGATTTCCCCGCGCCGTTGGGGCCGACGATTTGCCAGTGTTCGCCGGGGCGCACCGTCCAGCTCAGATCGTTCAGAATCGGGCGGTCGTTATACGAGACCACCCCGTTTCGCAGCACAATGCGCGGTTCGGCGGCACTCAGCGAGTGGCGCGCCGCGGGCTCGTCCGCTTCCGGCAGTCGTACGCCCGACAGCTTCTCGCTGTGGGCCAGCTGCGCCACCAGGGCCTGGTTCAGTAGTGTGGCTTTATCGCCTGTCTCCACCAGCGTGCAGTCCGCCACCACGCCCGCGTGCTGCACAAAATCGGGGATCTCATCAAAGCGGTTCAGGATCAGCACCAGCGTCAGGCCCTGCGCGCTCAGCTCGCCAAGCAGCCGCGCGAGCTGTTCGCGTGAGGCGACATCGAGGCCGTCGAACGGCTCGTCGAGGATCAGTAAATCGGGCTGCGACATCAGCGCCTGGCAGAGCAGCGTTTTGCGGGTTTCGCCGGTGGAGAGATATTTAAAGCGCCGCGCCAGCAGCGCATCGATGCCGAATCGCGCCGCCAGCGCCGCGCAACGCGCCGGATCGTGCACCTCATCCTGAATAATCTGCGCGGTGGTGCGCCCGGTGTCGTCTTCGTCCGGGCTCAGCATATCGGTGTTATTGCGCTGCCACTCGGCGCTGACCAGTTTTTGCAGTTGTTCAAACGAGAGCAGGGCGATGCGGGAAAACTGGCATACGCAATCGCCTTTCTCTGTCGTGAGCTCGCCCGCCAGCGCCCGCGCGAGTGACGATTTGCCGCTGCCGTTAGCGCCGACAAACGCCCAGCTCTCGCCCGCGTGGATAATCAGGTCCTCAATATGAAGCGCGCGCGTATCGCCAATGCGAAACGTGCCTTGCATAATTTGCAACGTTGTCATCCCGTATCCCATTTTTTGCAGCATAAAACCACAGGGATACGTTTTTCACGGCGCGATGTCAACGGCTGCGGTTAACAGAGGGTGGCGACGATCACGCTGTCGGCGTTAAACCAGGCGGTCACCGTCAGGCCTTCCTGCGGGTTTAACGCCTGCGCGGCTTCCGGTGTTAGCGTGGCGCAGAGCGTCTGGCCGTCATGCAGGGTCAGGATAATTTCGCAGTGTTGTGGGGTGCGGGCGATATGACTGATGGTGCCGGCGAGCTGGTTATCGGCGTGAGCGGCCTCCTGCGGATCGCGGGTCAGATGCACCCACGGCGCTTTAACGAGCGCCAGCACCTCTTTGCCCGGCGAAAGCGCCAGCCGCTCAGCGCTCTGCGTGGTGACCGCGGCGTTGATTCGCGTGCCGCTCCCGGCGAGCGCAATTTCGATAGTCTCCTGAACCGGGCAGGCGTCGCGGCTGATCACTTCGCCGAACCACTGGTTACGGGCGCTGGTTTGCAGCGAGAAGCGGGCGATGGCGGCCAGCAGGCTGTCCAGCGGCAGCGCGTCGTCAGAAAGCGCGTTAAACGCCTTTTGCTGTATTTGGCCCAGCAGATCGTAGAGCGCGATAAGCCGCTCGCCGTAAGGCGTCACCTGCGCGCCGCCGCCCCCTTTGCCGCCGGTGGCGCGCTCCACCAGCAGTTTATCGCCAAGCTGGTTCATCTCGTTGATGGCGTCCCACGCGCTTTTATAGCTGATGCCCGCGAGTTTCGCGCCCTGACTGATGGAGCCCGTGAGCGCCACCTGTTTCAGCAGATTGATGCGCCGCGGGTCGGCAAAAATTTTGTCGTGCAGTTTAAGCGTAAGGAGAATATCGGCCTGCATGGTGGCCTCCAGCCGGGCAAAAGACTATTGTGAAGGAAAGCGGCGGCTCGGCGCAAATGGCACAAAAGGGCAGGATGTTTCGTGCGGATGCCGCTAGAATGACGGTTTACTGTTTTCAGGAGGCAACCATGTTCGAGTTGTTGAAAAGTCTGGCATTTGCCGTGATTATGGTGCCGGTGGTGATGGCCGTGATCCTGGGGTTAATCTGGGGCCTCGGTGAAGTGTTCAATATCTTCTCCGGCGTCGGTCACAAAGACCAGTCTAAACAGCACCGCTGATTCCCCCCGCGCCCGGCTTTGCCGGGCGTTTTCCTCTCTGCGCCCTCAAGCCGCCGCTTTTTTTGCCGATAGATAATTGCTGGGAAAACCCTGCCCGCAGCGTTATATTATTTCTTATATAACGAAACGGTAAGGAGCAGGTCATGGCAACATTATGGGTAAAACTGGCGCTCGGCGTCACCTTAAGCGCGGGCGCGGTCGGCGCTTCTCTGGCGCAGGACAACACGGTCACCGTGTTCGCCGCCGCGTCGCTGACCAACGCGATGCAGGATATCGCCAAAGACTATGCCAAAGGGCATGAGGTGAAAGTGGTCTCGTCGTTCGCGTCCTCTTCCACGCTCGCGCGCCAGATAGAAGCCGGGGCGCCGGCGGATATTTTTATCTCCGCCGATCAGAAGTGGATGGATTACGCCGCCGATAAAAAAGCGATTGACGCGCCGAGCCGTAAAACGCTCCTCGGCAATAGTCTTGTGGTGGTGGCGCCGGCGAAAAGCGCGCAGGGCGATATCGTGATTAACCGCAGCACCGACTGGAAAAGCCTGCTGAAAGGCGGCCGTCTGGCGGTGGGCGATCCGGCGCATGTCCCGGCCGGGATTTACGCGAAAGAGGCATTGCAAAAACTCGGCGCGTGGGAGACGCTCTCCGCTCAGCTCGCGCCTGCGGAAGATGTCCGCGGCGCGCTGGCGCTGGTGGAGCGCGGCGAAGCCCCGCTGGGCATCGTCTATGGTTCTGACGCCGTGGCGAGTCACGGCGTGAAAGTGGTTGGCACCTTCCCGGAGGATTCCCATCAGAAAGTGGAATATCCGCTGGCGATCATCGACGGGCATAACAACCCGACGGTCAGCGCGTTTTACCGCTATCTGCAGGGCCCGGAAGCTGCCGCAGTGTTTAAACGATACGGATTTACAACCAGCCAATGATGTTGACGGAACCCGAATGGCAGGCGGTACTGCTTAGCCTGAAAGTCTCTACACTTGCGGTACTTATCAGTTTGCCCTTCGGGGTGCTTCTCGCCTGGGTGCTGGTGCGCTGCACTTTCCCGGGCAAAACGCTGCTGGATGGCGTGATTCATCTGCCGCTGGTGCTGCCGCCGGTGGTGGTCGGCTATCTGCTGCTGGTGGTGTTTGGCCGCCGCGGTCTGATAGGCGAATGGCTTTACGATCTCTTCGGCATCACGCTCGCCTTTAGCTGGCGCGGGGCGGTGCTCGCCTCGGCGGTGATGGCGTTCCCGCTGATGGTGCGCGCCATTCGCCTGGCGCTGGAGGCGGTCGATATCCGTCTTGAGGCGGCGGCCCGTACGCTCGGCGCCGGGCGCTGGCGCGTCTTTTTCACCATCACGCTGCCGTTGACGCTGCCGGGCATTATCGTCGGCACCGTGCTGGCCTTTGCCCGCTCGCTTGGCGAGTTCGGCGCGACCATTACCTTTGTTTCCAATATTCCGGGCGAAACCCGCACATTGCCGTCGGCGATGTATACGCTCATTCAGACGCCGGGCGGCGAAAGCGCCGCCGCGCGCCTGTGCGTGATCGCCATTGCGCTGGCGCTCTGCTCGCTGATGTTTTCTGAATGGCTGGCGCGCCAGAGCCGCCGCCGTCTGGGAGCGTCCTGATGCTGGAGCTGAATTTCACCCAGGTGCTCGGCAAGCATCGCCTGACGGTTAACGAAACCCTGCCGGGGAGCGGCATTACCGCCGTGTTTGGCGTGTCGGGCGCGGGCAAAACGTCCCTGATTAACGCCATTAGCGGGCTGACCCGCCCGCAGCACGGACGCATTGTGTTAAACGATCGCGTGCTGAGCGACACCGAAACCGACACCTTTCTGCCGCCGGAAAAACGCCGCGTCGGCTATGTCTTTCAGGATGCGCGCCTCTTTCCGCATTATAAAGTGCGCGGCAACCTGAAATATGGCATGGCGAAAGAGATGGCGTCGCAGTTCGACAAACTGGTGACGCTGCTCGGCATCGAGCCGCTGCTCGACCGTTTGCCGGGCACGCTCTCGGGCGGTGAAAAACAGCGCGTGGCGATTGGCCGCGCGCTGCTGACGGCGCCCGAGCTGCTGCTGCTTGACGAACCGCTCGCCTCGCTCGACGTGCCGCGCAAGCGCGAACTGCTGCCGTACCTGCAACGGCTGGCGCGCGAAATCAATATCCCGATGCTCTACGTCAGCCATTCGCTGGAGGAGATCCTGCATCTGGCTGATAAAGTGCTGGTGCTGGAGCAGGGCGAGGTGAAAGCGTTCGGCAGCCTGGAGGATATCTGGGGCAGCAGCGTGATGTACCCGTGGCTGCCGCCCGAGCAGCAGAGCAGCGTGCTGAAAGTCACGGTGCTTGAGCACCACCCGCATTACGCGATGACGGCGCTGGCGCTGGGCGATCAGCACCTGTGGGTTAATCGTATCGAAAAGCCGCTTCAGACGGCGCTGCGCATTCGCATTCAGGCGTCTGACGTGTCGCTGGTGCTACAGCCGCCGCTGCAAAGCAGCATCCGCAATATTCTGCGCGCCCGTGTGGCGCAGTGTTACGACGACAACGGGCAGGTGGAAGTGCAACTGGAGGTGGGCTCGCGCACCCTTTGGGCGCGCATCAGCCCCTGGGCGCGCGACGAGCTGGCCATCAAGCCCGGCCTGTGGCTCTACGCCCAGATAAAAAGCGTGTCGATAACGACTTAAAGCACCCACTGACGCAGCGCGTCGGCAATGCTGGCCTCGCTATTGGGGCCGATGACTTTGTCGGCGTGCGATTTCACGACGTCGTCGGCGTTGCCCATGGCGATGCCAAGCCCGGCGCGCTCCAGCATGGAGATGTCGTTATGGTTATCTCCGAACGCCACCACCTGATCCATCGCTAATCCCTGCGATTCCACCCACTGCGCCAGGCGTTTGCCCTTGCTGTTGCCAGGCGCTGCCACATCGACCTGATCGTGCCATGACCATTCGCAGGCGAGGCCCAGCTCGCGCTCAATCGTCAACGCGAGGCTTTGCAGACGCGGAATGTCTTCCCCGGTGAGCGCGAATTTCCAGATATTGTCCACCGAGCGGGCCGCCTCGCGCAGCGAATCGACCTGGCGGAACACCGGGCGCTGCGCTTCAGGCAGGCGCAGCGCCCAGTTCTGAGTGCGCTCGATATGGCCGCAGGCGTGTTCATACAGCATCGCGTCATCCATATACATCAGCGCCGGGATTCCCGCGTCGCTCAGTAATTCCAGCAGCCTTTCAGCCTGCTGCGGGCTCATCGGATCGGCGGTGATGACCTTTTCCGCTTGATAATCATACAAATAAGTGCCATTACAACAAATGGCAGGTGTATCGAGCGCCAGTGCCTGATAAAAAGAATGGATGGCATTATGGTGGCGCCCGGTGACGATCACCGGTTTCAGCCCGGCCGCTTTCGCGCGCGCCAGCGCGTCGAGGGATTCCGGGAGGATGGTTTTTTGAGCGGTTAACAACGTGCCGTCTAAGTCGAGAGCGATTACGCGAAAAGTCATGCAGGTTTCCAGGTCGTCAGTCAGATATCCGGTTGATGGTACACCGCGACAGACGTCGCGCGAAACCCGCATGGCCTGCGTCGGCACAGGAAGATAAAACACGCTACCCTTGAAACAGTCTTTCAAGCTCAGTGAAGCAAGGAGTATTCATGAAACAAACCGTTTATACCGCAAGCCCGGAGAGCCAGCAGATCCACGTCTGGCGTCTGGAGCCGCAGGGCACGCTGACGCTGTTGCAGGTGGTGGATGCGCCAGGGCAGGTTCAGCCGATGGTTATCAGCCCCGATAAGCGTTTCCTCTACGTCGGCGTGCGCCCGGAATTTCGCGTTATCGCGTACCGCATCGCCGCCCATGACGGCACGCTCAGCGAAGCGGGCGAAGCGCCGCTGCCGGGCAGCCCTACCCACATTTCGACCGATCATACCGGCCGTTTCCTGTTCAGCGGCTCCTATAACGCGGGCAGCGTAAGCGTGGTGCGCCTGAACGACGGCCTGCCGGGCGAGACCGTCACCGTGGTGGAAGGGCTGGAAGGCTGCCACTCCGCGAATATCTCTCCGGATAACCGCACCCTGTGGGTGCCTGCGCTGAAGCAGGATCGCATCTGCCTGTTTACGCTTTCGGACGACGGCAAGCTGGAGCCGCAAACGCCAGCGGAAGTGACCACCGTCGCGGGCGCCGGGCCGCGCCATATGGTTTTCCACCCGAGCAAACCGTTCGCTTACTGCGTGAATGAGCTGAACAGCTCGGTGGATGTCTGGGCGCTGAGCGATCCGCACGGCAATATCGAATGCGTGCAGACGCTGGATATGATGCCGGCCGATTTCTCCGATACCCGCTGGGCGGCGGATATCCACATTACGCCGGATGGCCGTCACCTCTACGCCTGCGATCGCACCGCCAGCGTGATTACGGTCTTTACTGTTTCTGAAGATGGCAGCGTCCTGGCGGTGCAAGGGCACCAGCCCACCGAAACCCAGCCGCGCGGCTTCAACATCGACAACAGCGGTCAGTATCTGATTGCCGCCGGCCAGAAATCGCATCACATTGCGGTTTACGGCATTGAAGGCGAGCAGGGGCTGCTCGCGGAAAAAGGCCGTTACGCGGTAGGCCAGGGGCCGATGTGGGTCGTGATTAACGCCTTCGACGCCTAAAAATAAAAAACCTCGCCGCGGCGAGGTTTTTTTATGGGCGGTGGTGAGCCACCCTGCACGTCTGTTGTTCTCAACGCCTTTATCATACGGGCCCGCCGCCGTCAGGCGATTGCCTTGCGTCAACAAACAGGTAAAGAAAAGGGGGATTGCTCCCCCTTTTTTCTGCCGCTCGTTAATGCCGGGCGATTACTTTTTCGGTTCGGCAATCACTTTGCTGCCCAGTCCGCGGTTGTTGTATTCCCACAGACGGTTGGCGTTCGCGTCGTTCAGATCGCGCTGGATATTGCCTTTATCGTCCTGCGCGCCGATGTTGCCGGTGAACGGACGCTGTGAGCCCAGCGCCGGGCCCCACGGCTGCGCGGTGTTGAAACCGGCGTCAATCACGCTGTCGCGGATAACTACCTGACCGTTCGGCGTCTGGCCCGGGGTATAACCATTGGCGCTCGCGTCCATATCCCATGCGCGGCCAAGCTGCGCCACGCCTTCACCGGCCGCCACAAAGCGGCTGTTCACGGCGAGGAAGCCGTAATAGAAGTTCGGCATGGTCGCTGGCGCAAACACATAACCTTCTTTTTGGGTACGCGTGTTCACCACGCGGAATTCGGTGTTATCAAACACCACCGCGCCGCGGCCCGCGACCAGATCCACATCGCCTTCCACGTAGCTGTTCGTCACCTGGGTACGGGTCAGACGATCCGGCGTGAAGCGGTTACGGATATCGCTGTTGGTCACCAGGAACGGATTCTGGCGGCCCAGGACATTCACTTTGTTGATCTGCACGCGGTCGCCATCGGTGCGCAGCGCGACAGCCTGGTGCTGACCTTCGCCTGCGGCGTCGCCGAGGCTGTTTTCGATGGTCAGGTTTTGCAGTTGCAGGCCATTATTCTGCGACCAGAACACCGCGGAACACATCAGGCCGACGGTGCCGTTGCGGCGGTTCTGGCAGTTGTCGAACATATACCAGGCCGGTTTGCCGGGCATATATTTGCCGGACGGGTTCACGGTACGACGCCAGGTGTTGGCATCCATTTCGCTGTCCAGCGCGGCGCTGATTTTCACATCCAGCGGTTTTTCGCCGGTGCCGTAAAGCGTAACGCTGCCCGGCGCCGCAGGCACGTAGACAGTGCCTTCGTAGGTGCCCGGAAGGATAGCGATGTACTGGCGCGCTGAAGCGTGACGGGCAATGGCTGCGTCAACCGCCGCCTGAATGCTGGTATGGGTCACGCCCTGCTCGCCCGCCTGGCCGACCACGAAGTCCGCTCTTTCAGGCAGTCGAATCGGGGAGGGCGCCCACGGCGCGGCATTCGGATCGATATTGGCGAAGTAACGCGCCGGGACGAAATTTTTCGCTTCATCCGCAGACAGCACCGGGCGAGCCGACGTACCCGGCGCGCGTTGTTCAGAAGGACGTTGGTCCGGTGGCGTTGAGCTGCATGCAGTCAGTGTCACGCCAAAAGCGAACGCCAGCGCCAGACGGGAGACCGAAAATGTGTTCAAGGGATGCTCCTTGCTAAGCCTGTTTAAAATGGGGGAACGCACAAGAGCCTGCTTTTTTATACTAAGTTGAGCGAAACGGGAAGCCGATTGTGATAACCGGCTTCAAAATGATTCAGATGTAGTGCGCCGTCAGCGAGGCGCTGGCGAGCCGGTGGAAGTGCACATTAAACCCGACCATCGCGCCGCTGGCGTTTTCATCGACCTCAATACGCTCCACATCCAGGGCGTGCACCGTGAAAATATAGCGGTGTGTTTCCCCTTTCGGCGGTGCCGCGCCGCCATAGCCTGCGGTGCCGAAATCGGTGCGCGTCTGAATAGCGCCGTCCGGCAGGTCAGCCTGACCAGACCCCGCGCCCTGCGGCAGCACGCGGGTATCCGCGGGTAGATTCGCAACGATCCAGTGCCACCAGCCGGAGCCGGTGGGAGCGTCAGGATCGTAACAGGTCACCACGAAGCTTTTCGTGCCGGGCGGCACCTCATCCCAGGTGAGATGGGGCGAAATATTATCGCCCTCGTAGCCCATGCCGTTAAACACATGGCGGGCGGGGAGTTTATCCCCGTCGTTAAAATTCACACTGATTAACTTCATGCCGTTTCCCCGCTTACAGATGAAGCAATTTTAACAGCGCTTCGGCGGTCGCCGCGGAAGAGGCCGGGTTCTGGCCGGTCACCAGATGCCCGTCGACGACCACATGCACGCCCCAGTCATCGGTGCGCTCAAACTGGCCGCCGGCCGCTTTCAGGGCATCTTCTACCAGGAACGGGACAACATTCGTCAGCCCGACCGCCTCTTCTTCGCTGTTGGTAAAGCCGGTGACGCGTTTGCCTTCCACCAGCGGGCTGCCGTCGGGCTTTTTCACATGGCGCAGCACGCCCGGCGCGTGGCACACCGTCGCGACGGGCTTGCCGCTGCCCCAGTAGTGTTCGATAAGGGCGATGGAAATCGGGTGATCGGCGAGATCCCACAGCGGGCCGTGGCCACCCGGGTAAAACAGCGCGTCGTACTCATCGGCGTTGATTTCATCGAGCCGCGCGGTATTCGCAAGCGTGGCCTGAGCCTCTTGATCTTCGCGAAAACGCCGGGTGTCGGCGGTCTGCGCGTCCGGCGCGTCGCTTTTCGGATCGAGCGGCGGCTGGCCGCCCTGCGGCGTAGCGAGCGTCACGTCGATCCCCGCGTCGCGAAACACAAAGTAAGGCGCTGCAAACTCTTCCAGCCAGAAGCCGGTTTTTTTCCCGGTATCACCCAGTCTGTCGTGGGAGGTCAGTACCATCAGAATCTTCATCGCGCTCTCCTGGTTGTTTATCGCAAATCCTGAAAGTGTAGTGCATCCCTCACGGCTTGCCGGGCGCTCACTGTCTGAAAAACGACGGGTTTTTCACGGCCTCGCACACCGCGCGCGTGAGACGCGAGAGCTGTTCTGGCGTGATGATATAGGGCGGCATCAGATAGATCAGGCGGCCAAACGGGCGCACCCAGACGCCCTGTTCCACGAAAAAGCGCTGAAGCGCGGCCATCTCGACCGGCGCGGTGGTTTCCACGACGCCGATAGCGCCCAGCACGCGCACGTCAGCGACCTGCGGCAGCTCGCGACACGGCGCCAGCTCATCGCGAAGTTGCCGCTCAATGGCCGCGACCTGCGCGCGCCACTCGCCGGTTTCCAGCAGCGCCAGGCTCTCGGCCGCCACCGCGCAGGCGAGCGGATTGCCCATAAACGTCGGGCCGTGCATAAAGCAGCCCGCTTCGCCGTTGCTGATGGTGTCGGCGACATGCCGCGTGGTGAGGGTCGCGGAAAGCGTCATCGTGCCGCCGGTCAGCGCCTTGCCAAGACAGAGAATATCCGGCGTCACGCCCGCGTGCTCGCAGGCGAACAGCCTGCCGGTGCGGCCAAAGCCGGTCGCTATCTCATCGGCGATAAGCAAAATCCCTTCGCGATCGCACATGCGGCGGATGCGCTTAAGCCACTCCGGATGATACATCCGCATCCCGCCCGCGCCCTGCACAATCGGCTCAAGAATAACCGCGGCTATCTCATGGCGGTGCGCGGCCAGCAGGCGGGCGAACGGCGCGAGATCGCGCTCATCCCACTCGCCGTCAAAACGGCTCTGCGGCGCGGGCGCGAACAGGTTTTCCGGCAGGTAGCCCTTCCAGAGACTGTGCATTGAGTTATCCGGATCGCACACCGACATCGCGCCGAAGGTGTCGCCGTGGTAGCCGTGGCGGAAGGTCAGAAAGCGCTGGCGCGGCTCGCCGCGGGCATGCCAGTACTGCAATGCCATTTTCATCGCCACTTCCACCGCCACCGAGCCGGAGTCGGCAAGAAACACGCACTCGAGATCTTCCGGGGTCATCGCCACCAGCTTGCGGCACAGGGCTATCGCGGCGGGGTGGGTAATGCCGCCGAACATGACGTGCGACATCGCGTCAATCTGGTTTTTCATGGCCGCGTTGAGGCGCGGATGGTTATAGCCGTGAATGGCGGCCCACCACGACGACATACCATCCACCAGCCGTTCGCCGCTCGCCAGATGCAGTTCGCAGCCAGCGGCGTGCGTCACCGGGTAGACCGGCAGCGGCGCGCTCATGGAGGTGTAAGGGTGCCAGATATGGTCACGATCGAAGGCGAGATCGGCGGGTGTTAACATGACTTGTAAACCATTTTAAAAAGATTTAGGTTTACGAGTATATCCATAACCCAGATAAATAAAACCCTTTGGAGACGCCCGATGGCTCACCTTTCACGCTGGACTTTGTCGCAAGTCACTGACCTTTTTGAAAAACCGCTGCTGGACCTGCTGTTTGAAGCGCAACAGGTGCATCGCCAGCACTTCGATCCGCATCAGGTGCAGGTCAGCACGCTGCTGTCGATCAAAACCGGCGCCTGCCCGGAAGACTGCAAATACTGCCCACAGAGCGCGCGCTACAAAACCGGGCTTGAGGCCGAGCGCCTGATGGAAGTGGAGCAGGTGCTCGATTCCGCGCGCAAGGCCAAAGCGGCGGGTTCGACGCGCTTCTGCATGGGCGCTGCCTGGAAAAACCCGAACGATCGCGATATGCCGTATCTGGAGCAGATGGTGCAGGGCGTTAAAGCGCTGGGCCTGGAAACCTGCATGACGCTCGGCACGCTGAGCGACGATCAGGCGCAGCGCCTCGGCGAAGCGGGCCTTGATTACTACAACCACAACCTCGACACCTCGCCGGAGTTCTACGGCAACATCATCACCACGCGCACCTATCAGGAGCGTCTCGATACGCTGGAGAAAGTGCGCGAGGCGGGCATTAAGGTCTGCTCCGGCGGCATCGTGGGGCTTGGCGAAACCGTCACCGACCGCGCCGGGCTGCTGCTGCAACTCGCCAACCTGCCGACGCCGCCGGAAAGCGTGCCAATCAACATGCTGGTGAAAGTTAAGGGCACGCCGCTTGCCGATAACGAGGATGTCGACGCGTTTGACTTTATCCGCACCATCGCGGTGGCGCGCATCATGATGCCGACGTCTTACGTGCGCCTCTCCGCCGGTCGCGAGCAGATGAACGAGCAGACCCAGGCGATGTGCTTTATGGCGGGTGCTAACTCCATTTTCTACGGCTGCAAACTGCTGACCACCCCGAACCCGGAAGAGGACAAAGATTTGCAGCTGTTCCGCAAGCTGGGCCTCAACCCGCAGCAGACCGCGGTGCTGGCGGGCGATAACGAGCAGCAGGAACGCCTGGAGCACGCGCTGCGCGACGCGGACAACCAGCAATACTACAACGCGGCGGCGGTATGACCTGGCAGGCGAGAATCGATGCAGCGCTGAGTGCGCGCGAAGCCAGCCACAGCCTGCGCCGCCGCGTCGTCTGCACGCCGGCGCCCGGCGGCGCGCTGGTGCATCAGGGCGTGCGCTACCGTAACTTTTCCGGCAACGACTATCTGGGCTTAAGCCAGCACCCGGCGCTTATCGCGGCCTGGCGACAGGGCGCGCAGACGTATGGCGTGGGGAGCGGCGCGTCCGGCCACGTCAGCGGCTACAGCGACGCGCATCAGTCGCTCGAAAACGCGCTGGCGCAGTGGCTCGGCTTTGACCGCGCGCTGCTGTTTATCTCCGGCTTCGCCGCCAATCAGGCGGTGGTCACCGCGCTGATGCAGCAGCCTGACCGCATTCTCGCCGACCGTTTAAGCCACGCGTCGTTGCTCGAAGCCGCAAGCCTCAGCCCGGCGACGCTGCGCCGCTTCGCGCATAACGATTCCGCGGCGCTGGCCACGCTGCTGGACAAACCCTGCGACGGACTGACGCTCGTCTTTACCGAAGGGGTGTTCAGCATGGATGGCGACAGCGCGCCGCTCGCGGATATCGCGGGCCTTTCGCAAGGCGCTCAGACGCTGATGATAGTGGATGACGCACACGGCATCGGCGTGCTGGGGCGCGAAGGGCGGGGCAGCTGCGATGTGGCGGGCATCAGGCCCGATCTGCTGTTGGTGACGTTTGGCAAAGCCTTTGGGCTCAGCGGCGCGGCGCTCTTGTGCAGCGCGCCGATGGCGGACTATCTGCTGCAAACCGCGCGTCATCTCATCTACAGCACCGCGATGCCCGCCGCCCAGGCCTGCGCGCTGAACGCCGCCTTAACGGTTATTCGCGAAGGCGACGACTTACGCGCGCGGCTTGCGCGCAATATTGCGCGGTTTCGCGCAGGCGCGGCGTCGCTGCCGCTGACGCTTGCCGCTTCGCAGACCGCCATTCAGCCGCTGATTGTCGGTGAGAACAGTGCCGCGCTGACGCTTGCGGAAACGCTGCGCGAACGCGGCTGCTGGGCGACGGCCATTCGTCCGCCGACCGTGCCTGCGGGTACGGCGCGCCTGCGCCTGACGCTCAGCGCCGCGCATCAGGATGAGGACATCGACGCGCTGCTGGAGGCGTTATATGACGGTTGCCGTTGATAAACGCGCCGTGGCGGCGGCGTTTGGCCGCGCGGCCCACAGCTATGACGATTTCGCGGCGCTTCAGCGCCAGAGCGCGCAGTTGCTTGCCGGACACTGCGGCGCGCAGGGCATTAACACGGTACTGGACGCAGGCTGCGGCACCGGCGCGGGCAGCCTCGACTGGCGCGCGCGCGGCTGCGACGTGACGGCCTTTGACTTAAGCCCGGCCATGCTGGCGCGCGCCCGCGAGCGCGGCGCGGCGCATCGCTACGTGCAGGGCGATATCGAGGCGCTGCCGTTTGCCGACGGCAGCTTTGATCTCGTATGGAGCAATCTGGCGGTGCAGTGGTGCCAGAGCCTGTCAGAGGCGCTCGCCGGGATGCTGCGTGTGGCGCGCCCCGACGGACGCGTGGCGTTCAGCACGCTGGTCCACGGCTCGCTTGGCGAGCTGCATCAGGCGTGGGCGGCGGTGGATGACCGTCCGCACGCCAACCGTTTCGCGAGCGCCGAAGCGGTTCATGCTGCCGCTCCCGATGCGCGCATGACGCTGTGCCAGCACCCTATGACGCTGCTTTTTGGCGATGCGCTCAGCGCCATGCAGTCGCTCAAGGGAATTGGCGCCACCCATCTGCACGCCGGGCGCGACAGCCGCACGCTCACGCGCCGTGAGCTTCGCGTGCTCGAAGACGCCTGGCCGCGTCAGGACGGGCGTTTCCCGCTGACTTACCATCTGATTTCTGGAGTGATTGAACGTGACTGAACGCTGGTTTATTACCGGAACCGATACCGAAGTGGGCAAAACTATCGCGAGCTGCGCGCTGCTGGAGGCCGCGAAAGCCGCGGGCTTTAGCACTGCGGGCTACAAGCCGGTCGCCTCCGGCAGCGATATCACGCCGCAAGGGCTTCGCAACAGCGACGCGCTGGCGCTCCAGCGCCACAGCAGCGTGGCGCTGCGCTACGAGCAGGTGAACCCGCTGACGTTTGAAGAGCCGACCTCGCCGCATATCGCAAGCCGGGAAGAGGGGCTGCCGATCGACTTCACGGTGATGTCCGCCGGCCTGCGCGCGCTGGAGCCGCTCGCCGACTGGGTGCAGGTGGAGGGCGCGGGCGGCTGGTTTACGCCGCTCTCTCACGACGCGACGTTCGCCGACTGGGTGCAGCAGGAGCGCCTGCCGGTGATTTTAGTGGTCGGCGTTAAGCTTGGCTGCATCAACCACGCGCTGCTGACCGCGCAGGCGGTGCAGTCCGCGGGTCTGCGCCTCGCGGGCTGGGTGGCGAACGACGTGCAGCCGCCCGGCCGCCGTCATCAGGACTATCTCGCCACGCTTGAGCGTCTGTTGCCGGCCCCGATGCTGGGTGAAATTCCGTGGCTGGGGGCCGAGCCTGACGTGACGCCTGCCGCGCAGTGGATCGATCTCAGCAAACTGGCGCGCTAGGGCGTTATCCAGTGCATAAGTCGCGCATCGGTTAACTGCGCCGCGCTGCCGCGGGCCACGGCGCGCCCGCGGTGCAGCAGACAGAAGCGATCCGCCACCCGACGGATAAACGACAGGTGACGCTCCACCAGCAGCAGGCTCATTCCCCACTCGCGGTTAAGCCGCGTGAGCAGATCCGCAAGCCGCGGAATAAACGTCTGCCCGAGGCCGCGCGTCGGCTCATCCAGAATCAGCAGCCGCGGGCGCGTCACCAGTGCCTGGGCGAGCGTCAGCTGGAGCGCGAGCTCCGGCGCGAGCCTGGAGGCCTGCGCGTGGCGGTTGGTCCAGAGCGTCGGGAACAGATCAAACACCGGCTCCGGGCTCGTCGCGATCTCAGGCTGCGCGCGCAGCGCGATATGCAGATTCTCCTCCACCGTCAGCTGTGAAAAATAGCGCCGCTCCTGCGGCACGTAACGGATGCCCAGCGCCGCGCGGGCGTCCGCGCCGACGCGCAGCAGCTCCTGCGGCGCTTGTCCGGCCTCGCGCCAGAGCATGCTGCCGCTCTTAACCGGCAGATAACCTGCCACGCAGTTCAGCAGCGTGGTTTTTCCCATGCCCGGCGCGCCGATAACGCAGGTGCACTCGCCGGGCAAAAGATCGAGGCTGACGTCCCACAGCGTATGCTGCGTGCCGTAAAAGTGGTTAACCGCGTGCAGACTTAACATGGCGCTTCTCCTTCAGACAGGGTATCGGAAAACAGCTTGGGCGCAGGTGTTCTGACGCCCGCATACGCAGTGACTTCCCCGGCCTGCCCGCGCGTCCTGCTGTCGCCTCCCGCCAACGGCGGGAAGAGGGTGTAGTTCCGGTAAAAGGGATACTGCAATTCTCTTGCCAGCCAGTGAAAACCCCTTCGATCGCGCCGGAAATTGAGACTAAACCTGAACGCGCGGCGAACGGGTAGTGCGTTATCCTGGGAAAAGCCGGGCGGCGTGCACATTTTAAGTGCTGCGGATGGCGTGCTTTTGGTGCAGCGTGGCGCAAATGCAAAGCAGAAATGTGTGAAAAGGATCGCGAAAGGCGCGGCGCGGAAAGCAAGCAAAATTCGTCAAAACAAGGCGGGAAAATTTTTTTCTGAGCCAGGCGCGGGCGGCCAGGGCGAACCGGCGACGCGGCGCGCTTTCAGGGCTGAACGCAGTTATCCACTATTCCTGTGGATAACCTTGTGTATTAGAGTTAGAAAACGCGCCGTAAGCGAGAGCCGATGCGGCTTTCACCCGATCTGGCGCGAAAGCCGTCTTTTCAGGAAAACCATTTAAAATTAACAGGTTAATTAAAAGCAAGCGCTGAAGGAAAAGTGTCATCTGCTGCAACAAAAGTATCACAGCCTCGCTTGACAAATGTTAAAGGATAAAAATTTCTGGGGATAACCGCCCTCATGTAGTGTTTTATCCGGCGCACGGGCAAATTTGCTTCATACCAGATGGTAAAAATGCGGTATGACCAAAATCCGCTAACCTGCTACTGATTTTATATCCAGTATTTAGCGCTGGCAAAAATCGCTGTGGCGAGTAAAATTAACGCTCTGTCCCGCGCAAATCTTCATCAGGTGTTTCTTCATGAGCAAACCGTTCAAACTCAATTCCGCTTTCAAACCTTCCGGCGACCAGCCAGAGGCAATCCGCCGCATCAAGGAAGGGCTGGAGGACGGGCTGGCGCACCAGACGCTGCTGGGTGTGACGGGCTCGGGGAAAACGTTCACCATGGCGAACGTCATCGCCGATTTGCAGCGCCCGACGATGGTGCTGGCGCCTAACAAAACGCTGGCGGCGCAACTCTACGGCGAGATGAAAGAGTTCTTCCCGGAGAACGCGGTGGAATATTTCGTCTCGTACTACGACTACTACCAGCCGGAAGCCTATGTGCCGAGCTCCGACACCTTTATCGAAAAAGACGCCTCGGTGAACGAACACATCGAGCAGATGCGTCTGTCGGCCACCAAAGCGCTGCTGGAGCGGCGCGACGTGGTGGTGGTGGCGTCCGTTTCCGCTATCTACGGCCTTGGCGACCCGGATCTCTACCTGAAGATGATGCTGCATCTCACCAAAGGGATGATCATCGACCAGCGCGCCATTCTGCGTCGTCTGACGGAGCTGCAATATACCCGCAACGACCAGGCGTTTCAGCGCGGCACCTTCCGCGTGCGCGGCGAAGTGATTGATATCTTCCCCGCGGAATCGGACGAGCTGGCGCTACGCGTCGAGCTGTTCGACGAAGAAGTCGAGCGCCTGTCGCTGTTCGACCCGCTGACCGGCACCGTCGATTCGATCATCCAGCGTTTCACCGTCTACCCGAAAACGCACTACGTCACGCCGCGTGAGCGCATCGTACAGGCGATGGAAGAGATCAAGGTGGAGCTGGCGGAGCGTCGGCAGGTGCTGCTGGCGAATAACAAACTGCTGGAAGAACAGCGTCTGACCCAGCGTACCCAGTTCGATCTCGAAATGATGAACGAGCTGGGGTACTGCTCCGGCATCGAAAACTATTCGCGCTATCTCTCCGGCCGGGGCCCCGGCGAAGCGCCGCCGACGCTGTTTGACTATCTGCCGGCGGATGGCCTGCTGGTTATCGATGAATCGCACGTCACCATTCCGCAGATTGGCGGGATGTTCCGCGGCGACCGCGCGCGTAAAGAGACGCTGGTGGAGTATGGTTTCCGTCTGCCGTCAGCGCTCGATAACCGTCCGCTGAAGTTTGAAGAGTTCGAGGCGCTGGCGCCGCAGACGGTGTATGTATCGGCGACGCCGGGCAACTATGAGCTGGAAAAATCGGGCGGCGAGATTATCGACCAGGTGGTGCGCCCGACCGGTCTGCTCGATCCGATTATCGAAGTGCGCCCGGTGGCGACCCAGGTGGACGATTTGTTGTCGGAAATCCGCAAGCGCGTCGCTATCAACGAGCGCGTGCTGGTGACGACGCTCACCAAGCGCATGGCGGAAGATTTAACCGAGTACCTGGAAGAGCACGGCGAAAAAGTGCGCTATCTGCACTCGGATATCGATACCGTGGAGCGTATGGAGATTATCCGCGATCTGCGTCTGGGCGAATTCGACGTGCTGGTGGGCATCAACCTGCTCCGTGAGGGGCTGGACATGCCGGAAGTGTCGCTGGTGGCTATCCTCGACGCCGATAAAGAGGGCTTCCTGCGCTCCGAGCGTTCGCTTATCCAGACCATCGGCCGCGCGGCGCGTAACGTGAACGGCAAAGCGATTCTCTACGGCGATAAAATTACGCCGTCGATGGCGAAGGCGATTGGCGAAACCGAACGCCGCCGTGAGAAACAGCAGGCGTATAACGAAGAACACGGCATTGTGCCGCAGGGTCTCAACAAGAAAGTGGTGGATATTCTGGCGCTTGGCGAGAATATCGCGAAAACCAAGGCGAAAGGCCGCGGCAAAGGGCGTACGGTGGCGGATGTCGAAGCCGCTGAACTGGCGCTGACGCCGAAAGCGTTGCAGCAGAAGATTCATCAGCTTGAAGCGCAGATGGTGCAGCATGCGCAGAATCTGGAGTTCGAAGAGGCGGCGCAGCTGCGCGATAAGCTTCATCAGTTGCGCGAGCTGTTTATCGCCGCGTCGTAAGTGCTTCTTGCTGCGAATGGATGGTTTGTAATGTGGCGGGTGCGCTTCGCTTACCCACCCTACGGAACGACGAAGCAGGCATTGATTCCTGGTAGGGCGGGTAAGCGCAGCGCACCCGCCATAACCACGAGCTCAACAGATTACCCCAGCGCCTGAATCGCTTTTTCCAGCGCCGCGCGCAGCAGGTGGCGGTCGTGGCGGTAAGGGATATCGCTGGCTTCCAGCGGCTCCTGAATCACAATCCTGTCCTGCGCGCCGCTCACGTCCACCTTCGGGCCGACGACCACGGCGTCCACCACGCGTTTCCCCACATGCGCTTCCATCAGCGCCAGCTTCTCCTCAAGCCTGAGCGCGGCGGCGGCCGGGCTTAACTCGCGCCCTAAATTGCCGATGTAAACCATCGGCGCAGGCGTGCGGCGCAGCGCTTTGGCGAGATCGTCAAGCAGCAGCAGCGGCATCAGACTGGTGTAAAAACTGCCGGGGCCAATCACAATCAAATCGGCTTCGGCAATCGCTTCAACGGCCTCGCGCGTCGCCTGCACGTTCGGGTAGAGCATCAGCTCCTTCGGCGGGTGGCTCAGTAAATCGATATTCACTTCGCCATACACTTCGTTGTCTTCGCGATCGATTGCCATCAGATCGACCGGTTGCTCAGACATCGGGATCAGGAACGCGTCCACTTTAAGCAGGTTGCGGATAAGATTGATTGCCTCAAGAGGCCGCACGCTCAGGTGATCCAGCGCCTTTAACATGAGATTTCCGAGGTTATGCCCCGAAAGTTCCCCATTACCTCCAAAACGGTACTCAAACATCGCCGACGCGACGCTCGGTTCGGTAATTAACTGATTGAGACAGTTGCGCATATCGCCCCAGGCGATCCCGCCTTCCGAACGCCGGATACGGCCCGTCGAACCGCCGTTATCCGTCGTGGTGACAATGCCTGTGAGGCGCGAGCCCAGAGAAGAGAGCGAGGACATAACGCGTCCTAAACCGTGACCGCCGCCGAGCGCCACCACCCGGTCGAGATCCGCAAACGTGCGATTGCGCATACCTAATCCTTATTATTCAAAACTCGCCTACGTTAGCTGAAAAGCGCGAGAAAAACGATCTGCTGGCGCTGAAAATGACACATATCAAAGTGAAACCGTGGTTTTTACGTATTCTGGTCCGCGTTACGCGAATAATGCCGTTATGTATCAATTTATATAGCGAAATCGCGCGTGGCGAAACCCGCGATAACACGCTACTATCGCCGCTGGCAGGTTTAAAAACCTGAAAAAGACACTCAAGCCTTTGCGCCTACGTTTTTAAGAAATATGGCGTTCTGGCCGTGGCGAAACGCCACCAGGGTGCAGGAAGAAATGACTGCATCTCCCGATTTGGAAAGGTGTACATGGCTTCTCAACTTACCGATGCGTTTGCGCGTAAGTTCTATTACTTGCGCCTGTCAGTGACTGACGTCTGCAACTTTCGTTGCACCTATTGCCTGCCGGATGGCTACAAGCCCGCGGGCGTCACCAACAAAGGCTTCCTCTCGCTCGACGAAATTCGTCGCGTGACGCGCGCGTTCGCGAATCTCGGCACTGAAAAAGTGCGCCTGACCGGCGGCGAACCCTCGCTGCGCCGCGATTTTTGTGACATCATCGCCGCCGTGCGTGAAAACCCCTCCATCCGCCAGATTGCCGTCACAACCAACGGCTATCGCCTGGCGCGCGACGTCGCGCAGTGGCGCGAGGCCGGGCTGACGGCGGTCAATGTCAGCGTCGACAGCCTCGACGCCCGCCAGTTTCACGCCATCACCGGGCAGGATAAGTTCCGTCAGGTGATGGCGGGCATTGACGCCGCCTTCGATGCGGGCTTTGAAAAAGTGAAGGTCAACACCGTGCTGATGCGCGACGTGAACCATCACCAGCTCGACACCTTCCTCAACTGGATCCAGTCCCGCCCCATCCAGCTACGCTTTATTGAGCTGATGGAAACCGGCGAGGGGAGCGATCTCTTCCGCAAGCACCATATTTCTGGCGCGACGATCCGCGACGAACTGCTTAAGCGCGGCTGGATCCATCAATTGCGCAGCCGCGCCGACGGCCCGGCGCAGGTCTTCTGCCACCCCGATTATCAGGGCGAAATCGGCCTTATCATGCCGTATGAGAAAGATTTCTGCGCGAGCTGCAACCGCCTGCGCGTGTCGTCGGTCGGCAAGCTGCACCTGTGCCTGTTTGGCGACGGCGGCGTGGAGTTGCGCGATCTGCTGGCCGAAGAAGGGCAGCAGGCGGCGCTGATGGCGCGTATCGAAACGGCGTTGCTCGGCAAAAAGCAGACCCACTTCCTGCATCAGGGCAATACCGGCATCACCCAGAATCTGTCCTATATCGGCGGCTGACGCCGCGTACAAGGAGTCACTATGAGTCAGGTTAGCGCAGAGTTTGCGCCGGCGCGCGTCGCCATTCTTACGGTGTCCAGCCGCCGCGGCGAAGAGGACGACACCTCCGGCCATTTTTTGCAGGAGGCCGCCCACGAAGCGGGCCATCAGGTTGTGGATAAAGCCATCGTCAAAGAGAACCGGTACGCCATTCGCGCGGAAGTCTCCCGCTGGATTGCCAGCGACGACGTGCAGGTGGTGCTGATTAACGGCGGCACCGGTTTTACCGCAGGCGATCAGGTGCCGGAGGCGCTACAGCCGTTGTTCGACCGCGAAATCGCGGGCTTTGGCGAAATGTTTCGCATGCTCTCGTTTGAAGAGATTGGCACCGCGATGATGCAGTCGCGCGCGGTGGCGGGCATCGCCAACGATACCCTGATTTTCGCGATGCCGGGCTCGACCCGCGCCTGTCGCACCGCCTGGGAAAATATCATCGCGCCGCAGCTCGACGCCCGCACGCGCCCCTGTAATTTTCACCCTCATCTGAAGAAGTAAGTTATGTCGCAACTGACCCACATCAACGCCGCGGGCGAAGCCCATATGGTGGATGTCTCCGGCAAAGCGGAGACGGTGCGCGAGGCGCGCGCCGAAGCGTTTGTTGAAATGCGCCCCGAGACGCTGTCGATGATCGTAAGCGGCAGCCATCACAAAGGCGATGTGTTCGCCACGGCGCGCATCGCCGGCATTCAGGCCGCCAAACGCACCTGGGAGCTGATCCCGCTCTGTCATCCGCTGCTGCTGAGCAAAGTTGAAGTGCAGCTTTTCGCCGACGAAGCGCGAAGCCGCGTGCGTATTGAATCGCTCTGCCGTCTCACCGGCAAAACCGGCGTCGAGATGGAAGCGCTCACGGCGGCGTCGGTGGCGGCGCTCACGATTTACGACATGTGCAAAGCGGTGCAGAAAGATATGGTCATTGGCCCGGTGCGGCTGCTGGCGAAAAGCGGCGGCAAATCGGGCGATTTTCAGGTAGACGCTCATGATTAATGTGCTTTTCTTCGCGCAGGTGCGCGAGCTTACCGGCGTGGACGCCGAGCGCGTGGCGGCGGAGTTCGCGACCGTTGAGGCGCTGCGTGAACATCTCGCGGCGCGCGGCGGGCGTTACGCGCTGGCGCTGGAGTCAGGCAAGCTGCTGGCGGCCGTTAACCAGACGCTGGTGCCGTTTGATCATCCGCTCGCCGATGGCGATGAAGTGGCCTTTTTCCCGCCGGTGACCGGAGGCTGAGATGAGTGAAACCCGCATCCGCGTCGGCCATGAAAATTTCAGCGTCGGCGATGAATACCAGTGGCTGGCGCAGTGCGATGAAGACGGCGCGGTCGTCACTTTTACCGGCAAAGTGCGTAACCATAATCTCGGCGACAGCGTAAGCGCGCTGACGCTTGAGCACTATCCGGGCATGACGGAGAAAGCGCTGGCGGAGATCGTCGCCGAGGCGCGTGGCCGCTGGCCGCTGCAACGCGTGTCGGTTATCCACCGCGTGGGCGAGCTGTGGCCAGGCGATGAAATCGTTTTTGTCGGCGTGACCGGCGCGCACCGCAGCCAGGCGTTTGACGCGGCGCAGTTTATTATGGATTACCTGAAAACCCGCGCGCCGTTCTGGAAGCGCGAAGCCACGCCGGAAGGCGACCGCTGGGTGGAAGCGCGCGACAGCGATCAGGAGGCGGCGAAGCGCTGGTAAATGGCGCGCCCGGCCATTTGTTCTAGTCTTAACGGTGGGGAGACGCGCGTTGCGCGCGTCTCGACACAAGTTAACTGAATGAATGAGGCAGCGTCATGGATCGATTCCCACGCTCAAATGAAAGCATTGTGCAGCCCCGCGCCGGGCTGCAAACGTTTATGGCTCAGGTGTATGGCTGGATGACCTGCGGTCTGTTGCTGACCGCCTTCGTCGCCTGGTATTCGGCCAACAACGAAAACCTGATGATGTATATCTTCTCCAGCCGGTTTGTGTTCTTCGGGCTTATCATCGCCCAGCTCGCCCTGGTGTTTATTCTCTCAGGACTGGTGCATAAGCTCAGCCCGGCGGTCGCCACCGCGCTGTTTATGCTCTATTCGGCGCTGACGGGGCTTACGCTCTCATCCATCTTTCTGGTCTATACCTACGCGTCTATCGCCAGCACGTTTGTGGTGACGGCGGGGATGTTCGGCGTGATGAGTCTGTATGGTTACACGACCAAACGCGATCTCAGCGGCTGGGGCAATATCCTGTTTATGGCGCTGATCGGCCTGATTATCGCGTCGCTGGTGAACTTCTGGCTGAAAAGCACCGCGCTGATGTGGGCGGTGACGTATATCGGCGTTATCGTGTTTGTGGGCCTGACGGCGTATGACACGCAGAAGCTGAAGAGCCTGGGCGAGCAGATTGACGTGAACGATCACGGGAATCTGCGTAAATATTCGATTCTCGGCGCGCTGACGCTGTATCTCGATTTCATCAACCTGTTCCTGATGCTGTTGCGGATTTTCGGCAACCGCCGGTAACCGGTGTTGAAGCAATAAAAAACCCTCTGCGGAGGGTTTTTTATGGGCATGGGAATAACGGCGGGTGCGCTCACGCTTACCCGCCCTACGGTGATGAGGCGGATGTTGAGTAGCGTAGGGTGGGTAAGCGAAGCGCACCCACCGCAGCGCCCAAAAACGTTGAAGTTGGATTTTGTAGGGTGGGTAAGCGCAGCGCACCCACCAATACCCCCCATCACTTCTCTTTCGCGAGACTCAGCGGCGGCTCCTCGTTCTCCTCACGCACGCTGTCAGAACCCTGCGCTTTCGCGAGCTTCTGCTCGTTTTTGGCGCGCAGTTTCTTCGCGCGGCCTTCAAGCACCAGATAGATAACGATAGCCAGTAGCAGCGGGGCGAAGAAATAGAGCATACGGTAGGCGAGCAGCGCCGCGATAATCGCGCCGTGGCTCACGTGTTCGCCGCCAAGCAGCGCGATAAACACCGCTTCCAGCACCCCGATGCCCGCCGGGATATGGATAATCACCCCGGCGATACTGCTCACCAGCAGCACGCCCAGCACAAAGAAATAGTTAATCTCCTGGCCCAGCAGCAGCCAGATAATCGCGCCCATCGCCATCCAGTTGGCGCTGGAAATCACCATCTGCGCTATCGCGAATTTCCACGACGGCAGCACCAGCTTCTGGCCTTTAATCGTCATATGGCGGCGTTTAGCGAACGCGCAGAACCACATATAGACCGCGATCACGGCGAGCAGCGCGATGCCGATAATGCGCAGCGTCATTTCGTCGATATACCAGTGCGCCGGCAGTTTCACCACGCCAAAGGTGAAAATCACGCCGCCGAGCAGGATATAACCGAGCCAGTTAGTCGTAATACTCAGCGAGAAAATGCGCGTAATAGTGCTCCCCGGCAGCCCCAGGCGCGAGTAAAGCCGGTAGCGCATCCCCACGCCGCCCACCCAGGTACTGAGCGTCAGGTTAAAGGCGTAGCAGACGAACGAGACCAGCATCACCTGCCGTTTGGCGAGCTTATGGCCGCAGTAGGCGCGGCCCAGCAGATCGTAACAGCCGTAGAGCAGATAACTCAGGATAACCAGCGCCACCGAGATAAGCAGGGCGGAACGGTCATAGTTCTTGATGACCTTCCACACCTCTTCCCAGTCGACTTTTTGCGCATACATCACAATCAGCACGACGACGGCGATAAAAAACAGCCACGTCAGGATTTTCTTCGTCAGACGCCACTTCGGATGCGATTTCGCCATCAGGGTTTTACTCCAGGATTTTCAGTCTCCACCCGGTCCTGGGTTTCGATTTCAGGTTGCACCGGCGGCGGCACCTGCGCGAGCTTCGGGGTATGCGCGGGCAGCCAGCCCACCATCGCCGGGAAGTGGCGCAGGAAGTGGAACACGATGACGCTCTTGGCGAGATTCCACCAGGTGCGCTTCGGCATCATGCTCTCATCCACCTGTTTACAGTCTTCACGAATCAGCCGCGTCAGGTTGTCGCGCAGGGTCTGGTTAAACTGCGTGTCGTGAATAATCAGATTCGCCTCAAGGTTAAGCGACAGGCTCAGCGGGTCGAGGTTGCTGGAACCCACCGTCGCCCAATGGTCGTCCATCAGCGCCACCTTGCCATGCAGCGGGCGGCGCAGATATTCATAGACTTCGACGCCGCCCTTCACCAGATAGTTATAAAGCAGGCGCGCGCCTACCTTAACGATAGGCATATCCGGCTCACCCTGCACAATCAGCTTCACTTTCACGCCGCGGCGCACGGCGTTGCGCATCGCATGCAGCAGGCGATAGCCGGGGAAGAAATAGGCGTTGGCGATGATCACCTCTTTTTTGGCGTTCGCCAGCATCTTGAGGTAATGGCGTTCGATATCGTCGCGATGATCGTTATTGTCGCGCCAGACAAACAGCGCCTGCGCCTCGCCCGGCGTGGTGTTCTCCACCGCCTGCTGATAGTGGCGCTGCCACCAGCGGCTCACGCGCTCTTCGCCGAGATTGCTGAGCACGAAATGGTAGATATCCTGCACCACCGGCCCTTCGACGCGCACCGCGTAATCTTGTTTCGCCTCCGGGCCGTAATCGCTCATATGCTCGGCGGAGTAGTTAATGCCGCCGACGAACGCCACTTCGCCGTCGATCACCACGATTTTGCGGTGCATGCGGCGGAACACGTTAGTGCGCATGCCCATCGTGCGCGGGCGCGGATCGTAATAGCGGAACATCACGCCCGCCGAGGTGAGCGTGCCGACAAACTCGTCGCTGAGATCGGGCGAGCCGTAGCCGTCCAGCAGCACTTCGACGCTGACGCCGCGCTGCGCGGCGTTCAGGATAACCTCATGCAACTGGCGGCCCACGTTATCGTCGAACCAGATAAAGGTTTCGAGAATGACTTTACTGCGCGCCTTGTCGATGGCGTCAAACACGGCGGGATAAAATTGGTCGCCGTTCTCTAACAGCTCAATATGGTTGCCGTCACGCCAGGTCGTTTTCATAGATGGATCTCCACTGCCAGCGGGGCATGGTCGGAAAGATGGCGCCAGTTACGCAGCGGCAGCGCGGTCGGCGCGCTCGCCGAGGCGTTTTTCACATAGATTCGGTCAAGGCGCAGCAGCGGGAAGCTCACCGGAAACGTGCGCGCCGGGCGGCCGTGGGCGCGGGTGAAAACCTCATCAAGCCCGGCCTCGTTGCGCAGAATACGGTTAGCCTGCTGGCGCCAGTCGTTGAAATCGCCCGCCACGACCACCGGCTCGCCTTCCGGCAGGCTGTTGACCAGCTCGGCCAGCATGGTGAGCTGCGCCTGGCGGTGCGCCTCTTTCAGCCCCAGATGAACGCAAATCACATGAATCGCTTTCGGGAAACCGGGCGGGGTAATGCGGCAGTGCAGCACGCCGCGCTTTTCGGTGCCGGGCACCGAAACATCGCGGTTTTCATAGTGTTCAATCGGGTAGCGCGACAGCACGGCGTTGCCGTGATGGCCTTCCGGGTAGACGGCGTTACGCCCGTAGGCGTAATCGCTCCACATGGTATCGGCCAGAAATTCGTAATGGGTGGTGTCAGGCCAGTTTTCCACATGCAGCGGATGAACTTCGTGCGCGCCCATCACTTCCTGGAGACAGACAATATCCGCCGACACCGTGCGAACCGCGTCGCGCAGTTCCGGTAAAATAAAACGTCGGTTAAAAGCGGTAAAACCTTTATGGGTATTAATCGTTAAAACATTAAATGAAAATCGCTGTGTGTTATCTGCCATGTTTCCCCAGCCACTTCTTATTCTCCTGATGTCTTTAAAGTGTAGTCCCAGTCACAAAAAGCGGCGGGGATACGGAATTTTCCGTAAACTGCGGTACTCTGAAGAATGAGTGAAAAATCCCACAGGAGTGCGGCCATGAAGTGGCAACAATATATTCGCGTGGTGACGGGCCTGAGCTGCTGGCAGATTATGCTGCATCTGGCGGTCGTGGCCATGCTGGTGGCGGGCTGGATGAGCGGGTCGCTGGTGAAGGTCGGCCTCGTATTATGCGCGCTTTACGCGCTGACGGTGGTGCTGATGCTGGCGTTCCAGCGCCACCACGACGGCCGCTGGCGCGAGGTGAGCGACTTTCTGGAAGAGCTGACCACCACCTGGTATTTTGGCACGGCGCTGATTGCGCTCTGGCTGCTCTCCCGCGTCTTACACAATAATCTGCTGCTGGCGCTGGCGGGCGTGGTGATCCTGGCCGGGCCTGCGCTGCTTTCGCTGCTGGTTAAAGAGCGCAAGCGCGATTCAGCCAATTTTGCGTCGAAACATGGCATACGCCGCTAACCCTGTCGTGGCCGCAATCACCAGCAGCGGCCACACGCTACGCCAGATGATGTCGAGGCTGGCGTCCTTGAGATAAATCGCCTTCGTAATATCGGTAAAGTGCCGGATCGGGTTAATCCACGTCAGGTTTTGCAGCCAGACCGGCATATTCTCCACCGGCGAGACATACCCCGAGAGCAAAATCGCGGGCATCATAAAGACAAACACCCCGATAAACGCCTGCTGCTGCGTCGAGCAGAGCGCCGAAATCAAAAGCCCGAACCCCACCAGCGACAGCCCGTAAATCACCATCGTGAAATAAAAGAGCGCAAGCGATCCGGCGAAGGGGATCTGATAGCCCCAGATGCCGATGCCCAGCACAATCGTGGCCTGGAAGGTGGCGACAATCAGCGCCGGCACCGCTTTGCCGACGAAAATCTGCCAGGTGGCGAGCGGCGAGACTAACAGCTGATCGAGCGTGCCCTGTTCGCGCTCGCGGGCCACCGACAGCGACGTCACAATCATCACGCCGATAGTGGTAATCATCGCAATCAGCGACGGCACCACAAACCATTTGTAGTCGAGGTTCGGGTTATACCAGTTACGCACAATCAGCTCGCTGTTATTGGGCTTCGCGCGGCCTGCGAGCAGCTCCTGCTGATAATCTTTGACGATCTGCTGAAGGTAATTGGCGGCTATCTGCGCGCTGTTGGAGTTGCGCCCGTCGAGCAGAATTTGCAGCGTCGCGGGTTCGCCGCGCGCCAGCTTGCGGGAGAAATCCGCCGGAAAGTGAATGGCCAGCAACGCCTTCTGGGCATCGATCGTCGGCCGGATCGCCTGCTCGCTGTTAAGCAATGTCACATGGCTGAAGGCGCTGGCGCGGGCGAAGCGCTGGGTCAGCTCCACCGCGTGCGCGCCGTTATCCTGGTTATAGATGGCGATGGTGGCGTTAGTCACCTCAAGCGTCGCCGCGAACGGAAACAGCAGCACCTGCAAGACGACAGGCAGGATCAGAATGGCGCGGGTCTGCGGCTCGCGCAGCAGCGACTGCAACTCTTTGCGGATAAGCGTCCATAAGCGGTGCCACATAGCGTCTCCTTAATCGAGGCGGCGTCGGGTATTCACCCAGGTGAGTCCGATAAACATCACGGCGGAAGCCAGCAGAAACAGCACGTTGACCAGCAGCACGCCCGGCAGCGTGCCCGCGAGGAACAGGCTTTGCAGCGTACTGACGAAATAGCGCGCCGGAATGATATACGTCACCGCGCGGATCACGGCGGGCATACTGTCTATCTGGAAAATAAACCCCGAGAGCATGACCGAAGGCAGAAACGCCGCATTCAGCGCCACCTGGGCGGCGTTAAACTGGTTGCGGGTGAGCGTTGAGATAAGCAGCCCCATGCCGAGCGTGCTCAGCAGAAACAGGCTGGAGATGAAAAACAGCGCCAGCAGCGAGCCGCGATACGGCACGCCGAGAATAAACACCGACACCAGCATACAGAGCAGCATCGCCAGCATACCGAGGAAATAGTAGGGGATAAGCTTGCACAGCAGCAGCTCGCCGCGCGTAACTTCGGTCGAGAGCAGCGCCTCCATAGTGCCGCGCTCCCATTCGCGGGCGACCACCAACGAAGTCAGGATCGCGCCGATAACCGTCATGATGATCGTCACCGCGCCGGGAATAATAAAGTGCTGGCTTATGGCCGCCGGGTTAAACCAGTAGCGGAGCTGCACATCGATCAGCGGCTCGAACGTCTCGCCGCGGTCTTCCGCGCGCTCGGCCTGCCAGAGCTGCCAGATGCCTTCCATATAACCGCGCACGAAGTTGGCGGTGTTGGGTTCGCTGCCGTCGGTGATCACCTGAATCGGCGCGCTGTCGCCGGGGCGCGCCATCCGCGCGGCGAAATCCACGGGAATGACCACCAGCCCGCGGATTTTCCCGGCCTGCATCAGCGAAATAAGATGCTGGCGGTTGTCGCTTATCGTCGGCGCGATAAACGGCGAGGCGGTAATGGTGTGCGTGAAGTCGAGCGCCTCTTCGCTGCGCTGCTCCAGCAGGACACCGACATGCAGGCGGCTGGAGTCGAGGTTAATACCGTAGCCGAAGATAAACAGCAGCAGCAGGGGAATGGCGACCGCGATAAGCCAGCTGCTCGGGTCGCGCAGGATCTGGCGCGTCTCTTTGACGCACAACGCGCGCACGCGCCGCAGTTTCATCATTGGCTGTGCTCCTTATCCCAGGCCTCGATAAGACGAATAAACGCTTCTTCCATCGTCGGCTCGTCATCTGCATCGCGCGCCGCCTGGCGCTTTAAATCATCCGGCGTGCCGCTGGCGATAAGCTTGCCGTGGTAAACCAGCCCGATGCGATCGCAATATTCCGCCTCGTCCATAAAGTGGGTCGTCACCATCACCGTCACGCCTTTCTCCGGCATGCTGTTGATGTGCCGCCAGAATTCGCGGCGGGTCAGCGGGTCGACGCCGGAGGTCGGCTCGTCGAGAAACAGAATATCCGGCTCGTGCATCAGCGCGCAGGCTAAAGCCAGGCGCTGCTTAAAGCCGAGCGGCAGCGCGTCCGTCGGCTGGCTGGCGATGTTTTTCAGCCCGAACGCCTCGCTCATGCGCGCCATTTTCTCCTGCTGCGCCCGGCCGCGCAGGCCGTAGACGCCGGAGAAAAAGCGTAAGTTCTGCTCGACGGTCAGGTTGCCGTACAGCGAGAATTTCTGCGCCATATAGCCGAGCCGCTGGCGCGCCTTGCCGGAGTCGGTTTTTAAATCGAGGCCCAGCACCAGCGCCTGGCCGTCGCTCGGCTTCAGCAGCCCGCACATCATCTTGAACGTGGTGGATTTACCCGCGCCGTTCGGCCCGAGCAGGCCGAAAATCTCGCCGCGCCGCACGGTAAAATTCACATGGTCGGTCGCCGTAAAATCGCCGAAGGTTTTGGTCAGTTCGCGCGCCTCAATCACCACATCGTCGCGGCTGCCGGGAATGTCATGCAGGATGGCGCCGAGCGGCGATTCACGCAGCGCGGCGCCGCCCGCCAGATCGATAAACGCGTCTTCAAAGCGCGGCGCGGTCTCCCGAAGCGTGGCGCCGGGCAGGGCGCGCAGGGCGTCTGGGTCGGAGCCCTCTTTTAAAATCACCCGCACCGCCGCGCCCTGAATGGTGGCGTCGCCGACGTCCGGGCGTTGCATCACTTCGCGCAGCAGCGCGCGGTTGTCGCCGTTGTCGGGGCGCAGCAGCAGACTGCGGCCCGCCATTTTCCCGGTGAGCGCCTGCGGCGCGCCCTGATACAGCAGTTCGCCTTCGTTCATCAGCAGCACCTCGCGGCACTGCTCGGCTTCATCAAGATACGAGGTACTCCAGAGAATTAACATCCCGTCGCCCGCCAGCTCATGCACCATCTCCCAGAGTTCGCGGCGGGAGATCGGGTCGACGCCGACGCCCGGCTCGTCGAGCAGCAGCACCTTCGGCTGGCCCACCAGCGTGCAGGCAAGCCCCAGTTTTTGCTTCATTCCGCCGGAGAGTTTGCCCGCGAGCCGCCCGGTGAACGGGCCGAGCGCGGTAAATTCCAGAAGCCGGGCGAACGTCTCCTGCCGCGCCGCGCCGGTGACGCTGCGCAGATCCGCGTAGAGATTGAGGTTCTCCTGAACGGTGAGATCTTCATACAGGCCGAATTTCTGCGGCATATAGCCGAGCACCGCGTGCAGCGCGTTTTCCTCTGCAATCGGGTCAAGCCCGAGCACCCGCACGCGGCCATCGTCCTGGCGCATCAGCCCCGCCAGGATGCGCATCAGCGTGGTTTTGCCCGCGCCGTCCGGCCCCACCAGCCCCGTGACGCTGCCCGTGCGGATCGTCACGCTGAGCGGCGCGACGGCGGGTTTTTCGAGGCCCGGAAAGCGTTTGACCAGCCCGTCGAGCACGATGCTGTCGTTAGCGGTTTCCATCCGCGGCCTCATGGTGGAATCGCAGCGTGACCGGCATCCCCTGGCGCAGCGCGTCGTCGGCGTCGTTGACGATAATGCGCAGGCGGTAGACCAGATCGGTGCGCAGATCTTCGGTTTCGACCGTTTTCGGCGTGAACTCGGCGGTCGGCGAGACGAAGCCTATCTTGCCGTGGTACGGCCTGTCGGGGCGGCCATCGGTATAAATCAGGATTTCGCGCCCCGGCGTCGCGAGGCCCAGATTCGCCTCGTCAATATAGGCGCGTACCCAGACCGGGCGGGTCAGCGAGAGCGTGAACACGGTACTGCCCGCGTTGAGCATCGAGCCCGGCTCAACGGCGCGCGTGAGTATGGTGCCGTCGGAAGGGGAAACCAGGCGCGCGTCTTCCGCATCAAGCTGCGCCTGGGCGAGCTGCGCCTGCGCCTGTTCAAGGCTCGCCTGCGCCTGCGCGATTTCCTGCGGGCGGTTACCGGCGCGGTACTGGCTGAGTTTATCCTGCGCGGATTTCAGCTGCGCCTGCGCCTGATCCCGCGCCGAACGGGCGTTTTCCAGATCGTTGGCCGAAATCACTTTCGTGCGCCACAGCCCCTGCTGGCGCTGGTAGAAATTCTGGGCGTAATCATACGCGGCCTGCGCCTGGCGCACCGCGGCGGCGGCCTGGGCTATCTCTTCATCGCGAAAACCCGCGACGGTCAGCTCATATTTGGCCCGCGCGGCGGCGACATTCGCCTGCGCCTGACGCAGCGCGTTTTGCAGCGGCGCCGGGTCCAGTTCGCCGAGCGGCTGTCCGGCGCGTACCGCGTCGCCTTCATCGACGGCCAGCGACGCCAGGCGGCCGCCGACGCGAAAGCTTAAATTCACGGTGCGGATATCGACATTGCCGTAAAGCGTCAGCGGCGTGTAGCGCGCGGCATACCAGCGCCATCCGGCCATCGCCGCGACGATAATCACTACCACCAGCGCCAGCAGCGCGACGCGTTTTTTATTCATTACGAAGGCTCCCTGAAAGACCTGCGAGGATCCAGTCGATATGCAGCGCCACCACCCGGTGGATCTGCGCGGCTTTGTCGTCGTCGAACTCCCGCCAGCCGGCGCGCAGCAGAATGGTTTCGCGCCCGAGACGAAACGCGAGGATTTCGCCAATCAGCGCGTGGGTGTGCAGCACCGTTTCGGTGGCGTCCGGATCGGCGCCGGTCAGGCGGGCGATCAGCCGCGTAAAGTGGTGGTGCAGGGGGGCGATGACCTGATCGTGAATAAGCTGATACGCCGGCGACGGGGAGAGCTGCTCGCGGGAGATAAATTTACTCACGCTGAGCGTCTCGTCGGCGGTCATCAGCTGGATCATCTGGCGGCAGGCGTCGTCGATGCGCGCGCGCATGGCGGCGTGATCGGGCTGCGGCTGGCTTAAAAGCGCTTCGGCGGCGTCGGCGTGGGGCTGAAAATGGCCGCGGATAAAATCCGCTATCCACTGCGCCGAGGCCATGTAGAGATCTTCTTTCGAGCCAAAGTAGTAAGGAATGGCGGCGATATTCTGCCCGGCCGCGGCGGCGATATCCCGCGTGGTGGCGTGCAGGCCGTACTCGCCAAACTGGTTAATGGCGGCGCTGATGAGCTTCTCTTTGGCCTGTTCGCCGCGCGAAGTGGGCGGCGTGACGGAGAGCGACATATCGATGAAGTCCATAAAAGTTAATCAATCGATTGATTAACTTTATGACCTAAAAGCGCGCCTGTCGACATGAAAAACGCCGCGATGCGCAGTCGGACGCGAGAATTTATGCGGTAGCTCACAAAAGCTGTTACACTCCGCTCCTCTGCGACATTGTGGTTTATGTCCCTTCTCCGGCCAGACGGCCATTAGACTCCCTGAAACTACACCCTTTGCGGTCGGGACGAGTCAGGAATAACTATGTCTTTTGATTCACTGGGCTTAAGCCCTGAAATTCTGCGCGCCATTGCCGAGCAGGGTTACAACGAACCGACTCCGATCCAGCGCCAGGCCATTCCGGTGGTGCTTTCAGGCAAAGATTTGATGGCCAGCGCCCAGACCGGCACCGGCAAAACCGCAGGCTTTACGCTGCCGCTGCTGCAACGCCTGACGGCGAACCAGCCGCACCCGAACGGTCGCCGCCCGGTGCGCGCGCTGATCCTGACCCCGACGCGCGAACTGGCAGCCCAGGTGGGCGAGAACGTGCGCGAATACAGCAAATATCTCGATATCCGCTCGTTGGTGGTCTTCGGCGGCGTGAGCATCAACCCGCAGATGATGAAACTGCGCGGCGGCGTGGATGTGCTGATCGCAACGCCGGGCCGTCTGCTCGATCTCGAACACCAGAACGCCGTGAAGCTCGACCAGGTGGAAGTGCTGGTGCTTGATGAAGCCGACCGTATGCTGGACATGGGCTTTATTCACGACATCCGCCGCGTGCTGGCGAAGCTGCCGGCGAAGCGTCAGAACCTGCTGTTCTCCGCGACGTTCTCCGACGACATTAAATCGCTGGCGGAAAAACTGCTGCGCAACCCGGAAGAAGTGGAAGTGGCGCGCCGCAACACGGCCTCCGAGCAGATCACGCAGCATGTGCATTTCGTGGATAAAAAACGCAAGCGGGAACTGCTTTCTTATCTGATTGGCGACGGCAACTGGCAGCAGGTGCTGGTGTTTACCCGTACCAAACACGGCGCCAACCATCTGGCGGAGCAGCTGAATAAAGACGGCATTACCGCCGCGGCTATCCACGGCAACAAGAGCCAGGGCGCCCGTACCCGCGCGCTGGCGGATTTCAAAACCGGCGGCATTCGCGTACTGGTGGCGACTGATATCGCCGCGCGCGGTCTGGATATCGAAGAGCTGCCGCACGTCGTGAACTATGAGTTGCCGAATGTGCCGGAAGATTACGTTCACCGTATCGGCCGTACCGGGCGCGCCGCCGCGACCGGCGAGGCGCTGTCGCTGGTGTGCGTCGATGAGCACAAACTGCTGCGCGATATCGAACGCCTGCTCAAGCGCGAGATCCCGCGTATGGCGATTGCGGGCTACGAGCCGGATCCGTCTATCCCGGCGGAGCCTATCGTGAACGGTCGCCAGGGCCGCGGCGGACGCGGTGGTCAGGGCGGCGGCGGTCGTGGTCAGGGCCAGCCGCGTCGTCAGAACGGCGAAGGCAACCGTTCATCCGGCGAACGCAGCCGTCCGTCCGGTGAGCGTGGTCGTCGTCAGGATGGCGAAGGCAATCGTCCGTCCGGCGAGCGTTCACGTCGCCCGGCAGGCGAGGGCAACCGTCCGGCAGGCAACAAACCGCGCACCCGTCGCGCGCCGCGTAAAGCGTCCGGGGATTAATCCACGGGTGTGGTAAGCGGCGCCTGACAAGGCCGGTGAGTAAAAAGGGTGTGCGCAAGCGCACCCTTTTTTATAGTTACGCGACAGCGGAACCGGGCGGTTAATCCCATGCGTAGGGTGGGTAAGCGTAGCGCACCCACCATTTACGTTGACGGCGGGTGCGCTACGCTTACCCGCCCTACGACACCACAAAACCCAATTTCACCGCCGATGCCGGGGGTTTTCCCCTGCGGCGGCCCTTTGGCCGCGAGCCGGGATTGTTAAGGGGGGCGGCGGCGAGCCCCCTTAACACGTTCGCGTGATTAAACGTGACAGAGAGAATCAGCGTCGTGGCGATCGGCCCGCGCCGCGCGGGTAAAAAAAGGTTCAGCTGGCGGTGGAAAAGTGCCACAATAGTGGCTGTTTATACAGTGTTTCAGGGCTTTAGATGGCATTAACCGCCGCGCAGAAATCGCAAATCGCCGCCTGGTATAAGGCGCTTCAGCAGCAGATACCGGACTTCATTCCCCGCGCTCCGCAGCGGCAGATGATCGCGGAAGTGGCGAAAACCCTCGGCGGCGATGAAGGGCGGCATCTGGCTATCGAGGCGCCGACCGGCGTCGGCAAAACGCTCTCGTATCTTATCCCCGGTATCGCCATCGCCCGCGAAGAGCAAAAAACGCTGGTGGTGAGCACCGCCAACGTGGCGTTGCAGGATCAGATCTTCAGTAAAGATCTGCCGTTGCTGCGCAAAATCATCCCTGAACTGCGCTTTACCGCCGCCTTCGGGCGCGGGCGTTACGTCTGCCCGCGCAACCTCGCGGCGCTCTCGACCGACAGCGCCTCGCAGGGCGACTTGCTGGCGTTTCTTGACGACGAGCTGACGCCGAACAGCAAAGAAGAACAGCAGCGCTGCGCGAAGCTCAAAGCCGATCTCGACAGCTACAAGTGGGACGGCCTTCGCGATCACACCGATCAGGCGATTGACGACAGCCTCTGGTCGCGGCTCAGCACCGATAAAGCGAGCTGCCTGAACCGCAACTGCCACTACTACCGTGAATGCCCGTTCTTCGTGGCGCGTCGTGAGATTCAGGAGGCGGAAGTGGTGGTCGCCAACCATGCGCTGGTGATGGCGGCGCTGGAGAGCGAATCGGTCCTGCCGGAGCCAAAGCATCTGCTGCTGGTGCTTGATGAAGGCCATCATCTGCCGGACGTCGCCCGCGACGCGCTGGAGATGAGCGCCGATATCAGCGCGCCCTGGACGCGGTTGCAGCTCGATCTCTTCAGCAAGCTGGTCGCCACCTGCCTTGAGCAGTTCCGGCCCAAAACCGTGCCGCCGCTCTCCACGCCGGAGCGGCTTAACAATCACTGCGAAGAAGTCTATGAACTGGTCGCCACTATGAACCGTATCGTCGGGCTGTTGCTGCCGCCGGGCGAGGAGAGCGAGTTTCGCTTCCCGATGGGCGAACTGCCGCAGGAAGTCATGGAAATCTGCGAGCGGCTGGCGAAGCTTACCGAAAACCTGCGCGGGCTGGCGGAGCTGTTCTTAAACGATCTCAGCGAAAAGACCGGCAGCCACGACATCGTGCGCCTGCACCGTGTGCTGTTGCAGATGAACCGCGCGCTCGGCCATTTTGAAGCGCAAAGCAAGCTCTGGCGGCTCGCCTCGCTGGCGCACGCCTCCGGCGCGCCGGTTTCCAAATGGGTGACGCGCGAGACCCGCGAAGGGCAGCCGCATATTTTCTTCCACTGCGTGGGCATTCGCGTCAGCGATCAGCTGGAAAAGCTCATCTGGCGGCAGGTGCCGCATGTGGTGGTGACCTCCGCCACGCTGCGCTCGCTGAACAGCTTCGCGCGACTGCAGGAGATGAGCGGCCTGCGCGATAAAGCAGGCGACCGCTTCGTGACGCTCGATTCGCCGTTTAACCATTTCGAGCAGGGCAAACTCGTGATCCCGCGCCTGCGCCACGAGCCGCTGATGGAGCATGAAGAGGCGCACCTCGCCGAGATGGCGGCCTATTTCCGCGCGGAATATAAAAAGGGCGAGCATAAAGGGATGCTGGTGCTGTTCGCCAGTAACCGCGCGATGCAGACCTTTTTATCCTTTGTGCCCGATCTGCGGCTCGGTCTGCTGGTGCAGGGCGATCAGCCGCGCTACCGGCTGGTGGAGCTGCACCGCAAAAAAATCGAGCAGGGCGAGGCGAGCGTGCTGGTGGGGCTACAGTCGTTTGCCGAGGGGCTCGATCTTAAGGGTGAGCTGTTAAGCCAGGTGCATATTCATAAAATCGCCTTTCCGCCGGTGGACAGCCCGGTGGTGGTGACGGAAGGCGAATGGCTGAAAAGCCTCAGGCGTTATCCGTTTGAAGTGCAAAGCCTGCCCGCGGCCTCGTTCAATCTTATTCAGCAGGTGGGGCGGCTTATCCGCAGCCACAGCTGCTGGGGCGAAATCGTCATTTATGACCGCCGCCTGCTCACTAAATCCTATGGCAAACGGCTGCTGGACGCGTTGCCGGTATTTGCGATTGAACAGCCCGAAGCGCCGGAGGCGTTAAGCAAACCGGCGCCCGCAAAGCGTTCTGCGGCAGGCCGCAAGGGCGCGCCCGCCAGGCGACGCAACGCTTACCGGTAGGTGAAGATCACCTGCACCGCCGTTTCAAAAGAGCCTGCCGCAAAGGTATCCGTGGTGCGAATATAACGCGCGCTAAATTCATAGGTAGCGCTGTGCGTCGCCGCATCCACCGGCTCGATGGCGGGATCGCCGCCTGGTAACATATACATTCTGGTTTTTGTGTCGATTACCTGTAATGCCAGCCCGCGTCCCGTGCCCATGTTCGCATAAGCCGTGCCCTCCCGCGGATCTCGCTGTCCGTTAAATACCGCCTCTACCGTCGAGGTGGTGGCAGGGCAATGCGTCACGCTCAGTTCAAAGGGAACCCAGGGACCATAGGCGTAGGGCTGAGAGAAGGCGCTGGCGAGCGCCTGGCCCATTTCCACCGTTTTCGTCTGGCTGGCGGTGTCCACCTCGCAGGAGCCCGCCGTAATCGCGCCATTGATTTGCAGTGTGATGTCATCGGCCATAGCCGGCCCTGCGGCGACCATCGCTATCAGCAATAACAGTAATCGTTTCATCGCGGCGCGCTCATCGGTAAGCGATGGTAAGAGTCGCAACGGCATTTGCCGAACCCGGCGTCACCGTGCTGGCGGTCTGGTAGTACTGAACGGCGAAAGGGATATTGAGCATCATATTCGCGGCAGGGATATCGCCCACATAGCTGTAATGATCGAAATCCGTGTTCTGCCCGTTGGTCAGGATCTGGACGCCGATACCGGTCGCTGCGCCCATTTCCGGCGTCAGTTTAATGACGGAGGGCTGGGCTGAGGCATAACCATTCGCGCTGGAAACTTTTACCCCCACGCTTACCGGATTGTTGCAGGTGGCGTGAACCGAAAAGTTATACCAGCCGGAGCCGCTGCCGATACCAGTAAACGTCGCGCCTGGCACATTGCCGAGGGTGAGGTAGAGACTTTTCGGATCTACGGAGCAGGTAACGGATTTGTAGGTGATATTGCCGGCGTAAGAAATGTTATTTGGCGCGCCGATGGGCGACTGATTATAGACCCCCACGCCGAATACCGTCTGCGCCTGCTGAAGCGAGCCGGAGACGATATTGTCCGAAGTTTTGACCAGCGCCAGCGTCACGTTAAAATTAAAGGTATTACTGCCGTCGCTGGAGACATAGCCCAGCGGGGTATTGCGGGTATCACAACCGATGCCGCCGCCAACAATGCGCTGGCCTTTATCGTTCACCAGCGTAATCCCGATCCCATTCACGCCCGTGTTGTAAACGCCCGGCACTCCCGGTACTTCGCTGCCGCTTCCATAGTAACAACCGATAATGACCTGGCCTGCGTATCCGTCACAGGAACCGTGAATATTGATAGTCTCGTCACTGCCCGGAATGGCCGAGCCGACCGGCAACGTGCTGGAGACCGCAATCGAAGCCACAGACACCGTGTAAGGCATCATCGGCGCAGTACAGCCCGCCTGCGCATGAGGCATAAAGAAAAGGCTACCGGCCAGCACCAGCAGCGCGCTGAAGAGTTTTACGATTCGCATAACGAGTTTCCTGATAACGCGCATCACACACACTGCGCGGAGAGAGTAATAAAGGGACCGGCGGCATTCGCCGGGGGCAGATGCCAGATGGCCGAACAGTGCTGGCTGGCGTCTTTCCCCCAGCTCACCTGCAAGGTGCCTTCCGCTTTCAGGCCGGTCAGATAGACCTGGCCGTCTTCGCCGACGATAAACGCTTGCGCAGCATCATCCGCCGTCGCGGTGGCGCCAAACGGCACCGGATGGCCGTCGGCGCGCGCCAGCGTCATTAATGCGCGCGCGCCGGTGCGGGTGTCGAAGCGGGCGCGCACCACCGCGCCGCGTGTCGGCGTCACGGTCTGCACGGCCTGCGTGACGTCGGCGTCGGCGGGCAGCGTTTCGGTATCAAGCGCAATGGCGTTGCGGCGATAAGGACTGACGAAAGGCACGATGGTGTAGCCGTGGCTGTCTGTCGCAATGCCGGTCTGGTTGGCGATAGCGGTGCCGCTGGCGCCAGGGGCTTCTACCAGCGCGACGGTTTCTCCCATCGGCTGCCCGAACGTGACGCCGTGCGCATGGGCGATAATGCCGCCCTGGAAGCCGTAGTGGATCTGGCGCTGGTTGCTGTCCTGGCCGTATCCGGCGCTCGCTTCGCCATAAGCACCTTTATAATCGGCATTCAGCGAGGTGCTGTTGGCCTGGCCCTGGCTGTTATGGCTCTGCTGGATGTTCCAGTTGAGGTTGTCGCCCGCCAGCGCCGTTCCGTTCATACCGACGTTTTGCGTGGCGCCCTGCTTACTGTTATTCAGGCTATAGTTCGCCCAGGTATCAGGCAGCCAGCGTTCGAGCGGCACGGAGAGCGTGAAGGAGAGCACGCGGTCATTTTGTCGAATGGCGTTATCGCCTGTCGTGCCGGTGGTATTGCGGTTCAGGCTGTAATTCAGCCCGTAGCTAATGCTGTGCCAGCTATTGTTGTAACCGAGACTGAGCGAGGCCATCGCCTGACGGCTGTCCCAGTAATTTTCTTTAAGCAGGCTGACGTTCAGGGAGCCCAACGCGTCACCGAGAGGTTGCTCAAGCGTAAGCTCGGTGCGCTGCCTGCGGCGCAGCGGGTTATTCCACTGGTTATCCGCGCGCAGCGCGTCAAACACCTCCTGCATCCCGTAATAGTTTTCGCTGCTAAAGCGGTAGCCCGCGACCGAGAGCGTGGCGCCGGTCAGCGGAAGATCTTTACTGTAGCGGACGCGCCATGAGCGGCCCGTATGCTTTTCACCCGGTGTCTGCGTCGAGGTGGCCTCTGTCATATCCAGCGACAGCGCGCCAAACTTGCCCAGGTTTTCACCGACGCCTGCCGCCAGCGCATGATAGGGCTGGCTTGCCTGAATACCGCCGTAGAGCGTAAATCCGTGCGGCAGCCCATAAATCGCCGAGCCCTGAATAAAGGGCGTCGGTAACACCTCGTCGTCATAAGAGCGATAGCGCCCGCCGGTAAGGCTGTATTTCAGCCGTCCTTCGCGTTGCAGAACGGGAACCGAAGCGTAGGGCACCACAAAGTGCTGTTCGCTGCCGTCGCTCTCTTTCACCGTGACGTTCAGATCGCCGCTGCCGCCGCTGGGGTAGAGATCGTTAATCTCAAACGCGCCGGGGGCGACGTTATTCTGCGAAATCACGTAACCGTTCTGGCGAATAATGACCTGCGCGTTGCTGCGCGCAATGCCATGAACGACAGGCGCGTAGCCGCGCAGCCCGTCCGGCAGCATGTCGTCGTCAGAGGCGATCTGCGCGCCCGTAAAAGGGATGCTGTCGAAGACATCCGCCGGCGAACTGCTTTGCCCGAGCGTCAGCGCGCTTTTAAGGGTGATAATGTCGCGCTGCGCGTAGGTGTAAACAGACGAAAATGCCTTTTCAGTCTCTTTATCGTCGTCGCTGTGGCGCCAGGTCGAATAGTTGCGCAGCCGCCACGGTCCGAGATTAAGGCCAGGGCGCAGGTTGGCGTAAAGGTCGCTGCTGTCCTGCGTGCCGGACGCCAGCGATTTCTGGCGTGAGCCATTCACGCTGTAATTCAGCAACAGCGCATTGATGCCTTCATTAAACGCCTCCGGCGGGATATATCCGCGCGGCGCCTGGCCCAGCGCGCTTTGCGGTATGCTGAGCTGAAGCTGCTGGCGGCCCACGTTGAAATGGGCGCTGGCGGAAGGAATAGCAGAGAGATCGGCGCACTGCGCGGGCGCGCGCAACGTGTCGAAACGGTCAGTCTCTATGCCGAAACTTTTCAAATCCTCTGGCGTCAGGCAGGGCTGCAACGTGCTGCTGCCATCGGCGGCGGTCGCCAGCGTAAACGTGACTTCGCGGGTATCGATACGGTTGTTATTCACGTAAATATCCACACGATATTTTCCCGGCGCCAGACCCGGCCCTTTTTCATAAAGACTTAAATCGGTTTTTTCCTGATTCGGGTTATCAATATCCAGCAGTGCCGGGTTGAAATAATCATCCGCCCTCGCAGACGCCAGCGACAGGCCTGTACAAATACAGGCTATCGCCAGCGCTAAACGACGGGCATGAAAAAGACCTGGCCGTCTGGCTTTATTGAGAGGCATGATAATTACCGTATTAATAAAATAATGGGATGACGTGGCGTTAAAGCGTTTGGGACCAGTTTTTACCAATGGCGCCGAAATCATTAATAATGTTCCAGGACAGCGTGCCGTGTTTTACGCTTTTGGCTAAAGGAAAACGGCTTTCGCCTTCCGGAACGGCGAAATTAATATCATCCACTTTATTGCCGTTGATACTTACGCTATTAAAGTTCATATAAAAGGGCGTCGGATTTTCCACCACCAGCGTATTTCCTTCGGTGCGCCACTTCAGCCTGTTCGCGACATCGTCCGGTTTGCCGCTGACGGACGCCGGACGGTACATTAATTTAATACGCGTTTTGACGGCAATTTGCAGACTGTTGACGCCTTCTTTTTTGTCCGCAGAAGGAATCGATTTGATATTGAGCCAGTAGAGCGATTCACGATCCTCCGGCAGATTGCCGCCGGTACGTACCACGCGTAGCGTATTATCCTGATGCGCATCCAGACGAAAGAGCGGCGGCGTCACCATAAACGGTGCTTTAGCCGCGCCTGGCGCATCGGTATCCACCCACGACTGAATTAAATAATTAATATCATCATTATTAGTGACCGGAACGGACGCCTCTTTCTTATCACCCTGATAGACCACGCGGGTACCGCCGACAATAACGCCAGCCTGCGCCGCCGTTGTCGCCATCAGTAAGGCTGAAATAACGAGTAATTTACGCATGATGAAAACTCTCTGTTAATAAGGGCTATTAGTGACCATCAGCGTCGGCTAATAGCCCGTCGGGGATCAGTTATAGGTCACAGTAAATGTGGAAGAGCCGTTGGCGGTTCCCGCCGTGACAGCCGCGCCGGTTTGAATATAACGGGCGCCGAATTCCAGATCGTTGGTCGCCGTGCCGGTCTGCAGCGCGTAATCCGCTGACGCGGTATAGAGATTCAGCGGCGTGCCGTCAGCATCGACTAACTGAATGCCAATGCCGCTGGCGGCGCCGGTGCCGCCGGTCAGGGCGAGGACGTTAACGTTATCGGTATCTGCATTGCCGCCAAATTTAATTGAGGCTTTTGTCACCGTTTCGGGGCAGTTTTTTAGCTGCAGGAAAAAGCTGGTGATGTTGGTGGTGGAGCCAACGCCAGTAAAGGCAGTTTTAGAGACTTTCCCTAAATCCACCGCCAGCGGGCTGCTCAGGCTGTTGACGACCTCGCAGGCGGCATCAAGGATTTCACCGGTAAAATTAACCTGGCCTTCACCGGTCGATGCGGCACAGGTAAATGAGGAGGAACAGGCCAGCGCGGCCAGAGTGGATGTAAGCAATAACTTTTTCATCATTAATCCTGAATCAGGAGGGAACCCAGTCTTAAATAATTAAGACGCGAATAATTTCGATGAAAAATATGCATCCAATGAATGCATCACTCCAGTTATGAACACTTAACGTTTCTTGTAGTAAATAAATACAGTGCGAAGCGAGGTGAACCGCGGTTAATGGACTTGGGCGCTGACGCGCCTGATGCGTGGCATTTCAGACGCTTAACTTGTATTGTGCGCAGAGGCGGGATGTCGACTGCGGTGGCTAAGCGGCGAGGCATCGCAGACAATCATTCATCGGGGCTATGATTAAGGTGAGCAGAGGGAGGATAAGATGGATTATCGCGACATCATCAAAGAGATAGGCCGGGGCAAAAATCACGCCCGTTCTCTGGACCGCGAAACGGCCAGAGCCTTATACAACCACATGCTGGATGGCGATGTGCCGGAACTGGAGATGGGCGCGATTCTTATTGCGCTGCGTATTAAAGGCGAGGGCGAACAGGAGATGCGCGGTTTTTACGACGCGATGCAGCAGCACACGCTGCGCCTGACGCCGCCGGTGGCAAAACCGATGCCTGTGGTTATCCCCAGCTATAACGGCGCGCGTAAGCAGGCCAACCTGACGCCGCTGCTGGCGCTATTACTGAGCCGTCTCGGTTTTCCGGTCGTCGTACATGGCGTCAGCGACGATCCGACGCGCGTGCTGACAGAGACAATTTTTACGCTGATGGGCATCGCGCCGACGCTGCACGCAGGCCAGGCGCAGGCGAAACTGGACGGGCGCGATCCGGTCTATATCCCGGTCGGCGCGCTCTGCCCGCCGCTCGAAAAACAGCTGGGTATGCGCTGGCGGCTTGGGGTGCGCAACAGCGCCCATACGCTGGCGAAGCTTGCCACGCCGTTTGGCGAATCTGACGCGCTGCGTCTGTCCAGCGTCTCGCACCCGGAATATGTGAACCGGGTAGGGCAGTTCTTTATCGATATCGGCGGACGCGGTCTGCTGATGCACGGTACGGAAGGCGAGGTCTACGCCAACCCGCAGCGCTGCCCGCAAATCGCGCTTATTGAAGATGGGAACATGCGCATTCTGGTGGAGCGCCAGAGCGAGGCGGCGGCAAGCCCTGTAGCGCTGCCGGAGGCGAAAGATCCCGAAGTGACCGCCCGCTGGACCGAGCGCTGTTTATCTGGTCTTGAGCCGGTGCCGGAATCGTTAAAAATCCAGATGGCGTGCGTACTGGTGGCAAGCGGCGAAGCGCAGGATATCCCGTCGGCGCTGGCCCGCATCGCCGGGACGTTTTGACGAAAAAAAGCCCGCAGCATCCGCCGCGGGCAAAAAGGGTAACAAAGGGTCAATTAAGGGTAATGAAGGTATCTGTCAGTCGGCGCGTGGCGATCAGTTGTAGATAACTGCGGTGCCGCTCGCCAGATCGTTAGTACGGGCAGAGGTGATGCTGTAGGCTTTCGCGCCTGCCGCTTCCGCTTTCGCCGCCAGGCTGTCGTTCAGCTCGTCAAGGGTACGTGCGCCCTGAGCGGAGACGACGCCGATTTTGTTCAGGTTCTGCGCCTGAGCGGGGCTTACCTGCTCGGCGGCGCCGGCAGCAAAGGTGAAGGCGGAAAGGGTCAGAGCGGCTACAGCATATTTGATGGCTTTCATAGGGATTCTCTCGCAGTTTGTTCTGTTAAATACGGCGTGTTCCGTTGATGTGATGATTGTCACATTCACGGGCAGAATATAAAACCGAAGAGAATTGACAGCCTTATTCTAAAAATTTGAATGTAATATAACCATTTGAATTTAATATGGTTATCCCACCTTTCCCACGCTTCTTTACACGCCCTTACCGTCCCGCCGCTTGAGGGCACAAATAGACACATCGAAACGGTAAAAGGGTGTAAGTGGACAGCAGAAAGGCCTAGCGGAGCTGACTGTCTTTCGAGCCGCGGCGGTTATAGAGGGAGTAGCGCTGGCGGTGTTCATCCTGCTTTTGCTGGCAGTTTACGCACAAATGCACGCCAGGGATCGCCTTGCGGCGCGCCTCGGGGATGGGCTCATCGCACATCTCGCAAAACTCCAGACTTTCGCCTGTCGGCAGGTCGCGTCTCGCGCGCGCCACGGCGTCTTCCACGGTGCTGTCGATTTGATCCTGCACCGCGCCGTCATTTGCCCAACCTGAAGCCATAAGACCTCCTCTGTGGTTAAACACAGTACTTATTATAGCAAAAACGGGGCGATCTGCCGGGAAGGGCCCGCCGTAGCGGGCCCGGCGGGGTTAACGGGCGTCGGGGCGCACGAGATCGAAGCGCTGAGCGTCATCGATACCGTAATAGGCGCTCGGGCCGCCTGCGCGCAGGATCGGCTGCGCTTTCGACGTCTGGTAGATGCCGTCTTCGAGCAGCGCGTCGGCGATGTGCACCGCCACCACTTCGCCCAGCACCAGCCAGGTGTCGATGGGCTCGCCGCTCGCGGAGGTCAGCTGAATACACTGGCTCAGGCGGCACTCGAAGTTCACCGGGCTTTCGGCGACGCGCGGCGCGCGCACCAGACGCGAAGGCGCGGCGGTCAGGCCTGCACGCACAAATTCATCTTCATCGTGGGGCAGAGAGGCGGAGGTCTCGTTCATCGCCACCGCCAGCGAGCGCGTCGCCAGATTCCAGACGAACTCTTTGGTTTCAGCAATATTTTTCACGCTGTCTTTCCAGCCGTTGCTGGAGAAGCCAATAATCGGCGGGCGATAGTTAAAGCAGTTAAAGAAGCTGTAGGGCGCGAGATTGCGATGGCCTGCGGCGTCCTGCGAGGCTATCCAGCCAATCGGGCGCGGGCCGATGATGGCGTTCAGCGGATCGTGCGGCAAACCGTGGCCGCGTGCCGGTTCGTAGTAGTAGCTCATAGCATTTCCCTGGGCAAAAAAACTATCATAGCCGTCCCGCTAAATTTTGCCGCGCTTATTTACCAGGGGCGGGTCAGCGGGTATTGTACGCGCCCACACAGGAGGAAGCCGATGAACCGCAAACCGGGCCTGCACCCACGCAACCGCCACCACAGCCGCTATGATTTCGACGCGCTGACAGAGAGCTGTCCGGCGCTTGGCGCTTTTGTCCGCCCGTCGCCCGCGGGCGAGCCGACGATCGACTTCGCCGATCCGCAGGCGGTGAAAACCCTTAACCAGGCGCTGCTGGCGCACTTTTACGGCGTGCGGGAGTGGGATATTCCTGAAGGATTCCTCTGCCCGCCCGTACCGGGCCGCGCGGATTATATTCACCATCTCGCCGATCTGCTTGCCGAAGGCAACGGCGGCGCGCTGCCCGCGCAGGCGAGCGTGCTGGATATTGGCGTTGGCGCGAACTGCATTTATCCGCTCATCGGCCAGCATGAGTATGGCTGGCGTTTTACCGGGACTGACACCAGCGACGAGGCGATCCGCAGCGCGAACGCCATCGTTGACGCCAACCCGGGGCTTAACCGCGCGATCCGTCTGCGCCGTCAGAAAACCCCCGGCGCGATTTTCAACGGCGTCATTCACAAGAATGAAAGCTACGACGCCACGCTGTGCAACCCGCCGTTCCATGACTCCGCCGACGCGGCAGAGGCGGGCAACGCACGCAAGCGCCGCAACCTGGGGCTGGCGGCTGATTCGGGGCTGAATTTCGGCGGTCAGCAGCAGGAGCTGTGGTGCGAAGGCGGCGAGGTCGGGTTTATCACGCAGATGATCGCCGAGAGCAAGCAGTTCGCCCGTCAGGTATTGTGGTTCACCACCCTGGTGTCGAAAGGCGATAACCTGCCGCTGCTCTACCGCGCGCTGGAGCAGGCGGGCGCGGTGAAAGTGGTTAAAAAAGAGATGGCCCAGGGGCAGAAGCAGAGCCGCTTTATCGCCTGGAGTTTTCTCGACACGGCCCAGCGCGAACGCTGGGCCCAGAACCGCCTGCGATAATTATACCGTCGGGTTGGCGGGCGGCAGCGCGCCGCCTGCCGCCGCTTGTGCCTGGGCGGCCGCGGCCGCATCCGGCATCGGCTGCATCACCTGCACCGTCTGCACCGGCGGGCGAATACCTGCCAGATCGAAGTGCTTTTTCACCATCCCGTCGAGCGCGAAGCGCACCGTCCACTGCTTGAGCGGCTGTGTGGTGAATGTCACGCGGATAGTAAACGCGGTGTTGGTCAGCCCGACGATGCCCACCACATTCGGCTCGCCTATCACCAGCATGCGGATATCCTCCTGCTCCATCAGCTCGTCCACCGCGGCGCGCAGGGCGCGATTGGCCTTATCGGTATCTTCAAACCTGTCGACATCATAGTTCGCCACAAACGAGCCGATACCGCGCACGAAGTTCGCGAAGGTGGTGATCGATGACCACGGAATGATGTGGTACGCGCCGGTATCCTGACGCACGCCCACCGAGCGGATCGACATGCGCTCCACCGTGCCCGTCAACGGCCCGATCGTCACCAGATCGCCGGTGTTCATGCCATTTTCAAACTGAATAAAGATGCCGGTAATAATATCTTTCACCAGCGTCTGGGAGCCGAACGACACGGCGAGGCCCAGCGCGCCCGCGCCCGCCAGCAGCGGCGCGATATTCACGCCAATCTCCGAGAGCACGATCATGATGGTAATGGTGCTGATGACCACCGCCAGCGCGTTGCGAAACAGCGTCAGCAGCGTGCGGGTACGCGCGCTCGGCATCGGGCGGCCGTGGATATCCGAGGCGAGGCGGCTCTCAATCAGGCTCGCCAGCAGCGTCCAGCCGACGGCGGAGAAGAACACAATCAGCGAGATGCGGATTAAGATATCGACGGCTTTTTCGCCCGCGCCCACGGTCAGCCACGTCCAGAAATCAAACAGCCCCCAGGCGTTGAGCAGCAGCATCACCGTCACGCAAACGGTGAGAAAGCGCGCCAGCTTCAGCGAGACCGACAGCCAGCCGTTGAGGCGCTTTTGCAGCTCCGGGTAGTTGCGCTGCACCGGCGGCGAGAGCGTGATGGTTTTGCTGAGCCAGCGGGTGAACACGCCGCAGATAAACGCCGCGACGCTGACAATGACGAGCGTTTTCAGCGAGGCGCCCATCATCGTTTTCAGGCTGTTGCCCGGATCGAAGAGCGAAAAGAAAAAGAGCACGATGAAATAGGCGCTCGCCAGCCAATGCCAGACCAGCGCGAACGCGCGGATAAACAGGCTGAAGAAGGCCAGCGAACGGTCCGCCAGGCGCGTCAGCCCGGCGGTGATGGCGCGCTTATTGTGGAAGATAAGATAGAGCGCCCAGGCGGTCATCGTCAGCATGATGACGACATTCGCCAGCGCGCCGATTTGCACGTTAACCTGGGCTGAGATAATCGGCACCGCCACCAGCAGGCCGTAGCCAATCAGGCTGCTCAGCCCGCTCAGGCGCAGGTGCCAGTAGCGTGCGCTCGCATCGCTGATGACAAACGGGCGCAGCGACGGAAAGCGCGGGCAGAAAATCAGGCGCAAAATCGCTTTGAAAAACTCAATCAGCGCGAAAGCGTTGAGGAACAGCCCCTGCTGGCGGGCGATGGTGCGGCTGCCGGCGTTCATCATCTCGATGGCGAGCTGACCCACGAAGAGCGTCAGCGCCAGCAGCGCGAGATCGATAAGAAACGCGAGGATAATCATCAGCGGCAGCTGAACCCAGCTTGCCCGGTTGATGTTTTTACGCCGCCCCCACTGGCCCATTTTGCGATACAGCGGAATGGCGCAGGCGCGCACGGCGAAGTAAAAGAGGAATACCGAGACCGCGAGCAGGCTGAAATGGGTGAGCGCGTTGAAAAACGTCTTTTCGTTGAAGGGCTTATGTGGCGCGTTGGTGATATTGCGGTGCAGCTGCGCGAAGCGTCCGGCGAGCTCGCCGCCGTAGTGGCGGGTGACCTCGGTGACGTTTTCCAGCACCGTTTTATCTTCTTCATCGCTGACCGGCGGCTTGATGACCGGCGTCGGCTGGTCCGCAGGCGTGGCCGCCGCCTGACGCAGCTGTTCAATTAGCGCTTTGCGGGAGGCGTCGTTTTCGAGCACGTCCGCCAGCGCCGCGTAAGCGGCTTTCTTTTTATCGGCATCGGGCTCTGCGGGCGGCGTCTCGCTTTTCTGCGTGGTTGACGCGCCCACCACTGCGGCGGGCAGGCTTACGGCACTGGCTGAGACGCTAAACAGGCTGACAAGCAGCAGTAAAATCCACGGCACGCTCTCCTCCGGCTGAGAAAGTGACACAAAGAGGTAAGTATAGTGCCCGGATAAGCGAAGCCCGGAAAAGAGGAGTATTCCGCAGTGGGTTTAATGTAACCGGTGGATACAGCGCATGACGATGAAGGTGGGTGCGCTGCGCTTACCCACCCTACAACAGACTAATCAGCCTTGAAGGGTCGTAGGGCGGGTAAGCTTGCGCACCCGCCTTAAAGGCGACATACCTGCCGCGACGCCCATAAAAAAACCCTCTCAGGGGAGAGGGTTTATGAAGGCGCAAACCTTAGGATACGTGCTGCAAAAACTCCTGCAAGCGCGGGCTTGGCGGGTTCTTGATGAGATCCTGCGGGTTGCCGTCTTCGGCGATGCGGCCTTTATCGATAAAGATCAGGCGCGACGCCACTTTCTCGGCAAAGCCGATTTCATGGGTCACGATCACCATCGTCATGCCTTCTTCAGCCAGATCCTGCATAACCTTAAGCACTTCGTGGCGCAGTTCCGGATCGAGCGCGGAGGTCGGCTCATCGAACAGCATCATCTTCGGCTTCACCGCCAGCGCGCGGGCGATCGCCACGCGCTGCTGCTGGCCGCCGGAGAGTTCGGACGGATAGTGGTGCGCGCGCTCGGCGAGCCCCACTTTCGCCAGCAGCGATTTCGCCAGCGTTTCCGCTTCTTCCTTGCTGGCACCGCGCACGCGGATCGGGCCGAACATCACGTTTTCCAGCGCCGTCAGGTGCGGGAACAGGTAGAACTGCTGGAACACCATGCCGGCTTCCTGGCGAATCAGGCGCTCGTCCACTTTCGGGTCGTTAACTTTCAGTCCATCGACAATCAGATCGCCGCTGGTGATCTCTTCCAGCTTATTAATGCAGCGCAGCAGGGTGGATTTCCCGGAGCCTGACGGCCCGATAATGACTACGACTTCGCCCTGCTTCACGTTCAGGTCAATGTTATGCAGCACCTGGGTCGGGCCAAAATGCTTGGAGACGTTTTTAAATTCGATCATAGGATTTTCATCCTTCTTTCAAGAATACGGAGCACGATGTTCAGAACCTGGGTGATTATCAGATAGATAACCCCGACGGCGGTCCAGATTTCCAGCGCGCGGAAGTTGCCGGCGATGATTTCCTGGCCGCTGCGCGTCAGCTCGGCGGCGCCGATGACGATGAACAACGAGGTGTCCTTGATACTGATGATCAGCTGGTTACCGAGCGCCGGCAGCATGCGACGCAGCGCCAGCGGCATGATCACATGGCGAATCGTTTCGCGACGCGACAGGCCGAGCGCCAGTCCCGCTTCGCTAAAGCCTTTATGGATTGACAGCACCGACCCGCGGGTGATTTCCGCAATATAGGCCCCTGAGTTGATCATGATAGTGATCACGGCGGCGGTAAAGGTGTCGATGCGGATGTCTGGGAAGGCCATCGGCAGGGCGAAGTAGATATACATCACCTGAACGACAATCGGCGTTCCGCGGATGACTTCGATGAAAACAAGGGCGATGTGGTTTGAGATCCAGCCGCCGTAGCTACGGGCGAGGCCTGCCAGCAGACCGATGACGATACCGCCTGCCAGGCCGAGGATCGAAATCCACAGAGTCATTTTGGCGCCGTCCAGCAGAATGGGAATAGCGGGCCAGATGACGCTCCAGTCAAACTCCATAATGTGTTCCTGTTACTGTTACCGTGGTTCAAAAATAACAGGGGCGAAGGCCGCCCCTGACTGATGATAACTGCTTAATAAGAATTATTATTTTGGCTCAGTACCGAACCATTTTTTGTAGATTTCGTTGTAGGTGCCGTTCTCTTTCAGGTTTTTCAGCGCGCCGTTCACTTTAGTGCGCAGCTCGTCGCTGCCTTTCGGGAACGCGATGCCATACTGCTGGCCCGCCAGAGACTCGCCTACCGCTTTGAACTGGCCGTTGCCTGCGGTTTTGATGAAGTAGAGAATATTTGGTGTGTCGTGCAGCACGGCGTCAGCACGGTTGGTGCCAAGCTCCATGTACGCGTTGTCGATGTTCGGGAACTGGCGCAGATCTTTGGTTTTGATGTTCGCTTTCGCGTAATCGACCGAGCCGGTGCCGCTCTTCACCGCCAGGACTTTGCCGTCGAGATCTTTCACGCTTTTCACGTCGTTGTTATTCGCTTTCACCATCACCAGCAGGCCGCTTGTGTAGTAGCCGTCGGAGAAGTCGATCGCTTTTTTACGTTCATCCGTGATGGTGATGCCGGCCAGCGCCACGTCGACGTTTTTGGTTTGCAGCGCAGGAATAATGCCGCTGAAATCCATCGGTTTTAAGGTGTAGTCGAGCTTCAGCTCTTTGGCGATAGCGGCCCACAGGTCGACGTCGAAGCCGACATATTTATCGCCTTGTTTAAATTCGAAGGGAACAAACGCGGTGTCGGTTGCTACAACCAGCTTATCCGCCGCCTGAGAAGAGACCGCAAAGGCCAGAGTCAGGGCTGCCAGGGAAACTTTAAAAACAGACTTCATAGCATTTCCTTTATTTATCCGCGGGGCGATCCCCGATAAGAACGTAGCGCTGCATGAAAAAATCATGCCAGTTTTACAACCCGCTGTTTTGAAAGGCAAGACAAAAGTCCGCCTGCACGCTTTGCGCGCTTTTTCCACAGTGATGCACCACGATGGCGCACCAAAATAGTGCGTAACGGCCGACAGTCGGGTGAATAGCCTTTTTAGCCTGAAAACTGGTGGTAAAACAATCTCTCATTAACGATTGTGTGAGGGGATTATTACAAATAGATAACGTTTGCGGCGGGAAAGGGAGAAAGGGTGCCCTTTTATAGTGCAAAGCCCCCTCCACAAGGGAGAGGGCTTGATAAGTAAAGCGTCTGATGCGTTATCGAATTATTCGATATTCGATTCGATAAACCACAGGAATTTATCCAGGTCGCGGGACGCGGCGGTAAAGATATCCGCGGTGTCTTCGTCCTGCGCTTCGCTGATGGCTTTACGTACATCATTCGCCACGATTGCGTAACGATCCGCCAGCTCTTTCAGGTGTTCCTGAACGCTGTGAATGTCCAGCGGGTAGCTTTTCAGCGGAGTTTTGCTGTTGATCACCTGCGTGGTGCCCAGCGCCACGCCGCCCAGCTGTACGGCGCGTTCAGCGATGGTATCCATATGACCGGTCAGCGCGGTACGGAAGCCGTCCAGCATTTCATGCACGCCAATGAAGTTCGCGCCGCGCATGTTCCAGTGTGCCTGTTTGGTAATCAGCGACAAGTCAATGAAATTAACCACCTGGCGGTTCAGCAGCTCGATGGTGGCCTTTTTGTCGCTGTCTGCTACATCGTTGCGGGTGTAGAGCAGGTCGGAAGCCTTTGTTTTAACCAGTTTAGCGGTACCCATAATTTCATATCCTCTTGATGATTGTGTCCCAGGAAATTACGGAATTAAGTATAGCACCGTGTTTTACCTTTGCTGGCGAGGCTGTGCCTATCAGATAAATAGCGAGGGGGCGCTTGCGATAATTTTTTCTTTATGGACAATAGGTTGAGTAATTTTGTAAGTATTTTTATAGCGCTGAATTCAGCGCAGGATTAAAGACGAAGCGCGCGCGTTAATATTTTAAAAGAGAATGAGTCGCAACGCGGAAATATCTTAAAACTGTCATAAAACTATATTCCGGCACAGCATAAACCGTGCCGGAAAAGCGTTATTCTTTTTAATCAATGTCGAGGCTTTTTATCTGCGTTTCGCGCCTCAGCGTCAGCGTCGATCCGACAGAGGCGATAATAATCGACAGCAGTGCCAGCCATTGCACCAGCGTCAGCGTCTCGCCCAGAAAAAGCATGCCGGTAAATGCCGCCAGCGCCGGCTCCATACTCATTAGCGTACCGAATGTACGCGTGGGCAGGCGCGTCAGCGCCGTCATCTCCAGCGAGTAGGGGAGCGCGGTAGAAAGGATGGCGATCCCAAGCCCTACCGGCAGCACCGACCAGTGCCAGAGCGCCTCGCCCGCCGCCGCCGCGCCGATGGGCACAAAAACGATAGCCGCAATCAGCGACCCAATGGCGACGGTCGCCGGGCCGTGCTCCGCGCCGGCCTTTTGTCCGGCAATAATATAGATGGCCCAGCAGACGCCCGCGCCTAACGCGCAGGCGGCGCCAAGGGGATCGACATGGGTGACGTCCTGACCCAGCGGCAGTAAAAACCATAAACCAAGCACCGCCAGCGCGACCCAGAGAAAATCCACCGGGCGGCGCGAGCCAAACAGCGCCACCGCCAGCGGGCCGGTAAACTCCAGCGCGACGGCGATGCCCAGCGGCACAGTGCGAATCGACAGATAAAAGAGGTAGTTCATCGCGCCCAGCGCCAGGCCATACACCAGCAGCGGCATCCGCTGGCTGCGGGTAAAGCGCAGCCGCCAGGGTTTAAACACTACGGCCAGTATCAGCGTGCCGAGCGCCAGACGCAGCGCGGTGACGCCGGGCGCGCCCACGAGCGGGAACAGGGATTTAGCAAGCGAAGCGCCGCTCTGAATCGACGCCATCGCAACGATGAGCACCACAACGGGCAGCCAGAGGGGGGTTTTACGGGGTAACGTCGGCATCCTGCGCACCTGCAAAAGTTAACGATAAGTAAACGCGATAGCTTACTGTATTTAACTGCATTGTGGTTGAGCAATCATTGATAAACGCGCCGGGATTACCCGTTATCATACTCGCGTTAGCGCAAAAAATGCGCAATCGCGTTTAGGAATAATCTGGATGCGGTCATGCCTGGCCTGAGACAATAATGACGGCCGCCTGGTAAAATCCAGTGTTTTTAGCAGGATAGACGCGGGCGGAAACGTTCTGTTACAGGAAAGAGCGCATTAGACAACGCGAACAACAAAGAGTTTCCTGCTGGGTTTTGATATATTTAAATCTTAGGACTTACTTGAAGCACATTTGAGGTGGTTATGAAAAAAATTGCATGTCTTTCAGCACTGGCTTGTGTTCTGGCCGTTTCCGCAGGTTCTGCTGTTGCTGGCACCGCTACCGTTACCGGTGGCTACGCACAGAGCGACGCGCAGGGCGTGATGAACAAAATGAACGGTTTCAACCTGAAATACCGTTATGAGTTCGACGATACCAACCCGCTGGGCGTGATCGGTTCCTTCACCTACACCGAAAAAGATCGCACCGAAGATGGCGTATATGGCAAAAACCAGTACTACGGCATCACTGCTGGTCCGGCTTACCGTCTGAACGACTGGGCGAGCATCTACGGCGTAGTGGGTGTTGGTTACGACAAAGCACAGGCTACCAACGGCGTTGATAAAGCAGACACCAGCGACTACGGCTTCTCCTACGGCGCAGGCCTGCAGTTCAACCCGGTTCAGGACGTTGCTCTGGACTTCTCCTACGAGCAGAGCCGTGTGCGTAACACCGACATCGGCACCTGGATCGCAGGCGTAGGTTACCGCTTCTAATCACTTCGGTGATGAAAAAATCCGCCCACGGGCGGATTTTTTTTATCTGCGCATCGCGTCAGCGTACGTTAACGGGGACGCGCGTCAAACAGATCCGTGCCGAGATGATCATAGCTCACCTTGTTGAGTTTAAAGTTAGTCACAAAGACCGGCCCCGCCTTTTGCCCGGAGATAAATTTATATTTCGGCGCGATCTCTTTTACTTTAATCCCCGTCCATTGCGCGAAAAAGTTCAGGAAATCATTGGCTGAGCGCCGCGCTTTGATAATCCGGTGCGCTTTGTCGTCGCTTGAGAGCACCATAAACGGCACCTGGAAATTTTGCTGAAATTTATCATCATGCGCCAGGTACTGCACCGCTTTGCCGCGCTCTTTAAAGGCAAGGCCGTGGTCAGAAAAATAGACCATCGAGAAGCTCTGCCCGCTGTTTTGCAACTGCTGGTACAACTGGCTTAACAGATCGTCGGTCTGGCGAATGCTGTAGAGATAGCAGGAGGTCTCTTTCGACTGCACAAACTCCGCATATTTGCCCTGGGTGCGGTCGCAGGCCTGCGGGTGCGAGCCCATCAGATGCAGCACAATAAGCTGCGGTTGCGGGCGCTGCGTCGCCAGCACCTGAGCCGTCATCTTCAGCAGCGCTTCGTCGCGCGTGTTTTTATCCGCCTCGAAATCGCCGCTTTTTAAGAACTGCACTTCATCGGCGCGCTTCGCGATACTGGCGATCGCGGTGTCATATTCGCCAATCTGTCCCTGATTGGAGAACCACCAGGTCTGGAAACCCGCGCGGTTGGCGAGCGTGACGAAGTTATCCTGGTACTGCGGTTTATTATCGACGACGAGGTTGAGCGTCAGCCCCAGCGATTTCTGCGTCGACCCGCTGGCGGCGATATAATCGGTAAACAGATAGCCGTTGACGCGGCTCGCAAACGGGCTGTTATCCCACTGGCCGCCAAACGCGCCTACCGCGTCGCGACGTACGCTCTCGCCGATGACCACCACATAGGTGTGATATTTCGGCGCGACCGCCAGTACGTTCCAGGAATCCTTAATTTTGGAGAGCGCCTCCATGCGTTGCTGCTCTTCCAGCACGTCGTGGTTATTCACCACCACATCTTTGACAAAGCGAAATACCGGATAGCCGCTGTCTTTCAGCGCGAATACGCCGCCATAGAGTTGGTTTTGCACCGGCGTGACGAAGAAACTCACCACGCTGACCGCAAGGCAGAGGCTGTCAAACGGCTGCCAGCGGGACGGCGCGGATGGCGTGCGGCGCACCGCGATAATGCCGAGCGTAAAAATAAACAGCGACACCAGATAGCTGTACCACGGGAAAATCGTCAGCAGCTCTGTCGACTCTTCCATATTGGTGGCGTGCATGGCCAGCAGCGTATTGAAATTCGGCGCGCCGTAAGTTTGCCCGAAAGGGAAATAGAGCCCGGCCACCAGAGAACAGATGGCTAAAAGGCCTTTTTGCGCGCGCGGCGCGGTTTTCCACAGCAGCAGCAGGACGCAGCAAAACGCGACGGCGTACAGCAGGCTGAATTCATAACCCAGAGCGACATTAATTAATAACGATTGCAGAAAATAGAAGCCAATCCACGGATCGAGAGCGATGCCGCGCGCAGCAAGAGTATTTTTTAGCGTTAGATTCATAGTACGGATTCAACGAAACGCCATGCGCAAACCCTGGCGTCAAAGGTATTCGCCCGCCAGAGTGCTGGACCAGAAGGGAGGAAGATCCGCATTCGGTATCGTCGTAAGAGCAGGCTGCAAGAAGATAGAGCCGCGCGGCAAGAATAGCAACGGGGTGAAACCAACTAGTTTGCGAGAAAGGCTGCAAAATTCGCCAAAAGAGAGGTTAAAGCCAACGTGAGGAGCGCCAGGGCTCAGTGTAACGCAGAAAGATGAAGAAAAAATGGCAACGCCGGGGGAAGGGCGGCGGGTTATTTTTGCCCGTTATCGTCCTGCCCCGGCTGGGGTTTCGGGTTAAACATATCGCACAGCATATTCAGCAGCCGCAGCCGCACCTGAAAGGGGGAGTGAGTAAACACGTTCAGACACCTCATTAATTCGTTCATACCACACCTCCGCGTCTCACAGCCGGAAGACATCACAACTGTTCGCATTACATACAGATATAGCACAGGCTATGTTATATAGCTATGGCTAACGCGTTAATTTTTTGTGCTCAAGGATCTGTGGTTTACAATGGCCCGCAAAGAGCGTTAACCGTATCGCGCCACCGTAATGAGGAAGCATCAATGAGCCGTCGGGCAGGTAAGCAGAGCAGCATGAAAGTGACGCAGCTGGTCAATGTCGAAGAACATGTGGAGGGCTTTCGCCAGGTGCGTGAAGCCCACCGTCGCGAGCTTATCGACGATTACGTCGAGCTGATTTCCGATCTCATTCGTGAGGTGGGCGAAGCGCGGCAGGTGGATATGGCGGCGCGTCTTGGCGTTTCGCAGCCGACGGTCGCGAAAATGCTCAAGCGTCTCGCCACTGTCGGGCTGATTGAGCAGATCCCGTGGCGCGGCGTGTTTCTGACGCCGGAAGGCGAAAAGCTGGCGCAGCAGAGCCGCGAGCGGCATCAGATCGTCGAAAACTTCCTGCTGGCGCTGGGCGTGAATCCGGATACCGCACGCCGCGACGCCGAAGGAATGGAGCACCATGTCAGCGAAGAGACGCTTGAGGTCTTTCGCCGTTTCAGCCAGCAAAACGGGTTTGAATAATCATGTTACTTCGCCTCGCGCGTCCTTTTCTGCACGACCGGTTTTTCCAGCTTTTACTGATTACCGGCGTAATACTCTCCTTTTTTGTGCCTTTCGCGCCGCGCGAGTGGCCGCAGGCGGTGGACTGGCGCACCATCATTACGCTTGCCGGGCTGATGATGCTCACCAAAGGCGTTGAACTCAGCGGTTATTTCGACGTGCTGGGCCGCCGCCTGGTGCGGCGCTTTGCGACAGAGCGCAGCCTGGCGCTGTTTCTGGTCTGCGCGGCCGCACTGCTCTCCACTTTCTTAACTAACGACGTGGCGCTGTTTATCGTGGTGCCGCTGACGCTGACGCTGAAAAAACTGTGCGCCATTCCGGTTAACCGCCTCATTATTTTTGAAGCGCTGGCAGTCAACGCCGGTTCGCTGCTGACGCCCATCGGCAACCCGCAGAATATTCTTTTGTGGGGCCGCTCCGGCCTCGCGTTTGGTGAATTTATTCTGCACATGGCGCCGCTCGCGCTGGCGCTGATGCTAAGCCTGCTGCTGCTCTGCTGGTTTTGCTTTCCGGGCAAGGCGCTGCATTATCAGTCGCACGATAAACAGCACGACTGGCAGCCGCGTCTGGTCTGGAGCTGCCTTGCGTTCTATGTCGTGTTCTTAACCGCGCTGGAGCTGAATGTCGCGCTGTGGGGGCTGGCGCTGGTGGCGGCCGGGTTCCTGCTGGTGGCGCGCCGGGTGCTTATCAGCATTGACTGGAGCCTGCTGCTGGTCTTCGTGGCGATGTTTATCGATGTGCATCTGCTGACCAGACTGCCTGCGCTGACCACCAGCCTGCATCATGTCTCGCAGCTGCCGCCCGTGGGGCTGTACGCGCTGGGCATCGGCCTGTCGCAGTTTATCAGCAACGTACCGTCCACCATTTTGCTGCTCAATTATGTGCCGCCGACGACGCTGCTCGCCTGGGCGGTCAACATCGGCGGATTCGGGCTGCTGCCTGGCTCGCTGGCGAACCTGATTGCGCTGCGTATGGCGGCCGATCGCCGCATCTGGTGGCGCTTTCACCTCTACTCGCTGCCGCTGCTGATCTGGTCGGCGCTGGTGGGTTATGCGCTGCTCTGGGCGCTCTTTCTCAGATAATGCTAATTTGTCAGTTTTTCCTGGAAAATGTATAGACTGCTCCTAAGTTTAGTAAACGGTATTTTGTGATGTTGTTAACTTACAGGACTGTTGCTGAACTATGGCGGAAAACCACAATAACAACGCTGACGAAGAGAAACGTCAGGACCCACAAGACGATCACAGCAAAAACGAGGATAACGGCAAGAGCAACGGGAAAGGCGAGGGGGAAACCCGCAAGCGCCCCGGTAAAAAGCCGCTGATTATCCTCGGCATCGTTGTCATCATTATGGTTATCGGGGCCATCATCTGGTGGTTTATGACCCGTAACCTGGAAACCACCGACGACGCCTTTATCGAAGGCGATGCCGTGACCGTCGCGCCGAAAGTGGCGGGGTATGTCACGGAACTTCGCGTCAAAGATAACCAGCGGGTGAAAAAAGGCGATTTGCTGGTCGTTATCGACCCGCGCGACGCCGCCGCACAGCGCGATCAGGCCCAGGCGCAGCTGTCGCTTGCCGAGTCGCAGCTCCACCAGGCGCAGGCGCAACTGGCGCTCGCCAAAGTGCAGTACCCGGCGCAGCGTGACCAGGCGAAAGCACAGGTGCTGCGCGCGCAGGCGGAGCTTGCCAACGCCCGCGCCGAATATCAGCGCCAGCGCGGCGTTGACCCGCGCGCCACCTCGAAACAAAACATCGACGCCGCCAGCGCCCAGCTGCGCAGCGCCGAAGCCGGGCTTGCCAACGCGCAGGCGCAGCTGGAAGTCGCCGAACAGGTGCAACTGCAAATCCGTCAGCAGGAAACCAACGTCGAAGCGCGCCAGAGCCAGGTGGCGCAGGCCCGCGCGCAGCTGCAAACGGCCGAACTGAACCTCTCTTACACCGAAGTGCGCGCGCCGTTCGACGGCTATGTCACTAAGCGTAACGTTCAGAACGGCACGCTGGTGCAGGCGGGCAGCGCGCTCTTTTCGCTGGTGTCGCCGGACATCTGGGTGGTGGCGAACTTTAAAGAGTCGCAGCTTGAGCGGATGCGGCCCGGCGATAAAGTTGAGATCTCCGTGGACGCGTTTCCCGATCTCGAACTCCAGGGCCATGTCGAGAGCATTCAGCAGGGCAGCGGCTCGCGCTTCTCGGCGTTTCCGGCGGAAAACGCCACCGGCAACTTTGTGAAAATCGTCCAGCGCGTGCCGGTGAAAATCGTTATCGACAAAGGGCTTGAAAACTGGAACCAGCCGCTGCCGCTGGGGCTGTCCGTCGAGCCTGAGGTGACGGTGGAATGAGCGAGCAGCCCCACAGCGGCTGGCGCCCGGCCAGCAACCCCTGGTCCGTCGCGATCGTCGTGACGATCGCGGTGTTCATGGAGATCCTCGACACCACCATCGTCAACGTGGCGCTGCCGCACATCGCCGGGTCGCTGTCGTCGAGCTATTCCGAATCGACGTGGGTCCTGACCTCGTATCTGGTGGCGAACGGCATCGTGCTGCCGCTGTCGGCGTTTTTCAGCCGGCTGTTCGGGCGCAAACAGTTTTTCCTGATTTGCATCGTGATGTTTACCGTCTGCTCGTTTCTGTGCGGCATCGCCACTGAGCTCTGGCAAATTATTCTGTTTCGTATTTTGCAGGGTTTTTTCGGCGGCGGCCTCCAGCCGACGCAGCAGTCGGTGCTGCTCGATTACTTTAAGCCGGAAGATCGCGGCAAGGCGTTCGGGCTTTCTTCCATCGCGATTATCGTCGCGCCTGTTCTCGGCCCGACGCTCGGCGGCTGGATAACCGATAACTACTCCTGGCGCTGGGTCTTTTTCATCAACATTCCGGTCGGCATCGTCTGCGTGCTGGCGGTCTATCAGTTGCTGGAAGATCCGCCGTGGGAGAAAAAGTCCGAGGAGAAAATCCCGGTGGACTGGACGGGCATCGGCCTTATCGCGCTGGGTCTCGGCTGCCTTCAGGTGATGCTCGATCGCGGCGAAGACGAAGACTGGTTCGCGTCCGATTTTATCCGCACCTTCGCGGTGCTGACGCTTATCGGCATTGTGGGCGCGATTTACTGGCTCATCTATACCCGCCGTCCGGTGGTGGATCTGCACTGCGTGCGGGATAAAAACTTCGCCGTCTCCAGCGTGCTGATGGCGGGCATGGCGCTGATCCTCTACGGCAGCTCGGTGGTTATTCCGCAGCTTGCGCAGCAGGATCTCGGCTACACCGCCACCTGGTCGGGGCTGATACTCTCGCCCGGCGCGGTGCTTATCGTCTTTACCATTCCGATTGTGCTGAAGCTGATGCCGCTGGTGCAGACCCGCTGGATTATCGCCTTCGGCTTCCTCTGCCTTGGCGTGTCGTTTTTCTGGTCGCGCAATCTGGTGCCGAACGTCGATTTCGAAACGCTGATGCTGATGCGCAGCGCGCAGTCGATCGGGCTTGGCTTTTTGTTTGTGCCGCTTACTACGATTGCGTTTATCACTATTCCGCAGCGGCTCAACGCCGACGCGGCGGCGCTGTTTACGATGTTCCGCAACGTCGCGGGCTCGATAGGGATTTCGCTTTCCACCGCCGCGATTACCGAGCGCGCGCAGGTGCAGAGCGCCCATCTGAGCGCGCACATGACGCCTTTTGACGAACAGTTCCAGCAGGCGATACGCAGCGGCGCCGCGGCGGTGCGCAATTTCACAGCACAACTGGGCGACCCAACCGGCATCGCCACCGGGCAGCTTTATAAAACCATGATTGCCCAGTCGCGCATCCTCGCGTATGTCGACGTGTTCACGATGCTGAGCGTGGTGGCGATCCTGTTGATTCCGTTTTGTTTATTGCTTTCGCCCATCAAGAGCGAAGGCTCCGCAGGAGCACATTAATATGTCCGGGAGAGTGACCTTCCCCTTATCACTTACGGCGCTGGCGCTGCTGCTGGCAGGCTGCGCGGTCGGCCCCGATTACCAGCCGCCGGAACCCGTCACGCCGGGCGCCTTTGGCGAAACGGCCCGGCAGAACGCGCCGGATGTGGCCTCGAAGGCGCATAGCGCCGCGCCGGACCCGCGCTGGTGGCGCACCTTTAAATCGCCGCAGCTCGACAGCCTGATCGAGCGCGCCATCGCCGGCAACTTATCGCTACAGCAAACCGTGCTGCGTATCGCGGGCGCCCGTGAACAGATAAACCAGGCGGGCGGCGCGTTTTTCCCGGCGGTCAACGGCAACGTGCGCGCCACGCGCCAGCAGCTCGGCCTGGAAGGCGAGCTGAAATCGCATGATGTCTATGGTCAGCTTAGTGACGTCGATCCGCAAATCAGTTCCGCGCTCGGGCCGCTGACGCAGCCCATTAATCTCTACCAGGGCAGCTTTGACGCGCAGTGGGAAATCGACCTGTGGGGCAAAGTGCGCCGTCAGGTGGAGGCCGCAGACGCGCAGCAGAAGGCGGCGATTGAGCAGCGCAACGACGCGCTGGTCTCGCTCGAAGCCGAAGTGGCGCGCGCCTGGCTGCAACTGCGCGGCGCGCAGAGCATTCTCGCCACCATGAATCAACAAATCGCCTCGGCGCAGCAGACGCTGGAGCTGACCGAAAGCCGCCAGCGAAGCGGGCTGTCGCCGCAGCTGGATGTGGAAAACGCCCGCGCCCAGCTCGGCACGCTCCAGGCGCAGCTGCCGCAGTACCAGGCGCAGGAGCGCCAGGCGATGAACGGGCTGGCGGTACTGCTTGGCAAGCCGCCGGGCGCGCTCGACGCCGAATTGCAGGCCGCGCAGCCGCTGCCGGATCTGCCGGAAATCGTGCCGGTGGGCATTCCGTCGACGCTGGCGCGCCGTCGCCCTGACGTGCGCGAAGCCGAGGCGCGGCTCCACGCCGCGACCGCGCAAATCGGGGTATCCGTGGCGCAGCTCTTCCCGAGCCTGTCGCTCTCCGGCCAGTTTGGGCTGCGTAACAGCGAAACCGATTATCTGACCGACTGGAGCAGCCACTTCTACAGCTTCGGCCCGCAGGTTTCCATTCCCATCTTCCAGGGCGGGCGGCTGGTCTCCAGCGTGAAACTGACCCGCGCGGAGCAGGGCGCGGCGGCGTTGCAGTATCGCCAGACGGTGCTGACGGCGTTAAGCGATGTGGAAAATGCGCTGGTCAGCTACCGCACCGACCAGCAGCGCGAGGCGGGGCTTGAGAAAACCCTGGACGCGCTGCAAACCTCGTTCGATCTGGCGAGCGACAGCTACCGCAAAGGCATCGCAACGTTTATTGAAGTGCTCGACGCCCAGCGCCAGCTGGCGCAGGCCGAGCAGCAGCGCGCGCAGGCGCGGGTGCAGAGCAGCCTGGATCTCGTCGCGCTCTACAAAGCGCTCGGCGGCGGCTGGGAGCCGTATCAGAACGTGCGCCTGCCAGACTACGACGTTTTTGGCCCCGCGCCGCGCGGCTGAATCTGCAATGAGCTCGCAACGCCTTCCGCCTCTGGAGAGAGGGGCGGTGGAAGAGAGAGTTCATTGCGCTCAGGCACGTTTTTCGCCTGAGTAACAACGGATAACGACAATTCATCAGGAGAAAGGTATGTTTGAGTTATTACTGGAGCCAGCAAAATTATTTATTAACGCAGGCATGGACAGCTTCAAAAAGTCAAAAGAGCTGGCTAACCTGAAAATTGCGGTCAGGCAGCGGATTATCCGGGAAATTAAGCTCAACGCCGCAGTGCTTGATGAAATAATCAAAAACTATTACGAAAAAGAAGGCTCCGTAGCGGAGAAAAATGCGCTCATTATGGCATTGCGGACCCGTGCCTTCGACGAGCTTAATGACGGCGCTATTCCGGTATCGCTTTTGATAAGCGGCAATGCGGATCACTGGCCTTCCGCCACGACTAAAGATGAAAAAGAGCGTTATCTGAAGTATCTCAGCAGTATCAAAACCACCATTGACCTCCTAGACCGCGCCTATTATCGCATTCATATCGCCCGTATTCTCGCCAGCAGCGGTAAATGCGATTCTGACCTTAAATATATCCGCTATATGCTTACCGCTTTGATCGTCAACCTGCGTGATGAAGAGAGCTGAAATAGCCTGCGCGTAAGGAACGAAAACAAAAAAAGCCAGCATCACAAGGTGATTGCCGGCTTCTCAGAGTGAAAAAACCGTCTGTCTTTATCTTACTTTCAGACGGCTATTGCGCTCGTTTTCTCTCAGTATGTGCTTAATTCAGACGGACCGGCATACCGGAACGGTTCTGCACCGCCTGCTCAACGACGTTCTGATCGACATCGCTCTGGCTGGTGACGGTGGTCACCGCTTTGGTCAGCGTAATCGGCACCAGTTCGTTGTTGTTGATCTGATCTTCGCTGGTGGAGAGCGGGTTATGCACCTCGATGTAACGGCTGCCATCCGGCTCGGTGGTCGCTTTCACCGGCTCGTTGACGAACTGTACGCGGGTGCCGACCGGCACGTTCTCGAACAGGAATTTAATGTCTTCGTTACGCAGACGCACGCAGCCGTGGCTCACGCGCAGGCCGATACCGAAGTTGGCGTTGGTGCCGTGAATAGCGTACAGGCGGCCGATATAGAGCGCGTAGAGGCCCATCGGGTTATCCGGGCCAGCCGGTACCACCGGCGGCAGCGGTTCGCCCGCGGCAGCGTACTCCGCGTGCATCTTGGCGGTCGGCGTCCAGGTCGGGTTCGCGCGCTTGCGCTCGACTTTCGTCACCCAGTTGATCGGGGTGTCTTTACCGAGCTGGCCGATGCCGATCGGCAGCACGATAACCGTGTTGGTGCCTTGCGGGTAGTAATACAGACGCATTTCGGCGCTGTTAATCACAATGCCTTCATGCGGCGTATCCGGCAGGATCAGCTGCTGAGGAATGTTCAGAATGGTGCCGCCTTTCGGCAGATACGGGTCGACGCCCGGGTTGGCCTCCAGCATGTTGGAAAGCCCCATCTGATACTGTGCGGCGAAATCTTCCAGCGGCAGGTTATTGCCTTCCGGGATTGTCACCACCTGGTTTTCACCCACCAGACGGCTACCGTCGGTCGGCAGAGGATAAGTCACCGCAGAGGCGGAGTTACAAAACCCGACGACTGCGAAGGCTGCCACTAAAAGCGTGCGTAATTTCATCTTCATGTTATGCAAATATCGTTGCCGGACCGGCCGTTAGAGTGAACGAAAGAATACAGGGAGCGCATTATATGTGCATTCTCCGTGGCAGGGAATTGAGATGTGTGCTTATTCACATTTTTTTCCCATTCCTGAGTCAGTGTAGTCAGCCCATTGACGGGGGAAATAAATTCGGAGTTATGGCATAATGCGTTGTTTATCACACATCTTACCCAGGAATTACGCGTGTTAGTTACCAGCAACGTCACCATGCAGTTCGGCAGTAAGCCGCTGTTTGAAAACATTTCCGTCAAGTTCGGCGGCGGCAACCGTTACGGTCTGATTGGCGCCAACGGGAGCGGCAAGTCCACTTTCATGAAGATCCTCGGCGGCGATTTACAGCCGAGCGCGGGCAACGTCTCGCTCGATCCTAACGAACGCATCGGTAAGCTGCGCCAGGATCAGTTCGCGTTTGAACAATACACCGTGCTGGATACCGTGATCATGGGCCACGGCGAACTGTGGGAAGTGAAGCAGGAGCGCGATCGCATCTACGCGCTGCCGGAGATGAGCGAAGAAGACGGCTATAAAGTGGCCGATCTCGAAGTGAAATATGGCGAGATGGACGGCTACAGCGCGGAGTCCCGCGCGGGCGAGCTGCTGCTGGGCGTCGGCATTCCGCTGGAGCAGCATTACGGCCCGATGAGCGAAGTCGCCCCTGGCTGGAAGCTGCGTGTCCTGCTGGCGCAGGCGCTGTTCTCTAACCCGGACATCCTGCTGCTCGATGAACCGACGAACAACCTGGACATCGACACCATTCGCTGGCTGGAACAGACGCTCAACGATCGCGACAGCACCATGATTATTATTTCGCACGACCGTCACTTCCTGAACATGGTCTGCACGCACATGGCGGATCTCGACTACGGCGAACTGCGCGTCTATCCGGGCAACTATGACGAATACATGACCGCCGCCACCCAGGCGCGCGAGCGTCTGCTGGCGGACAACGCCAAGAAAAAAGCCCAGATTGCCGACCTGCAATCGTTCGTGAGCCGCTTTAGCGCCAACGCCTCGAAATCCCGTCAGGCGACCTCCCGCGCCCGCCAGATTGATAAAATCAAACTGGAAGAGGTGAAAGCCTCCAGCCGCCAGAACCCGTTTATCCGCTTCGAGCAGGATAAAAAGCTGTTCCGCAACGCGCTGGAAGTGGAAGCGATGACCAAAGGCTTCGATAACGGCCCGCTGTTTAAAAACGTCGGCCTGCTGCTGGAAGTGGGCGAGAAGCTGGCTATCCTCGGCGCCAACGGCGTGGGTAAATCCACCATGCTGAAAACGCTGGTGGGCGAACTGCAACCGGATAACGGCACCGTGAAATGGTCTGAGAATGCGCAGATTGGCTACTACGCGCAGGATCACGAATATGAGTTCGACAACGATCTGACCGTGTTTGAATGGATGAGCCAGTGGAAGCAGGAAGGCGACGACGAGCAGGCGGTTCGCAGCATTCTTGGACGTCTGCTGTTCAGCCAGGACGACATCAAAAAGCCCGCCAAAGTGCTCTCCGGTGGTGAAAAGGGGCGTATGCTGTTCGGCAAGCTGATGATGGAAAAACCGAACATTCTGGTGATGGACGAACCGACCAACCACCTGGATATGGAATCGATCGAATCGCTGAACGCCGCGCTGGAAATGTACCAGGGCACGCTGATTTTCGTCTCCCACGACCGTGAGTTCGTCAGCTCTCTCGCGACCCGCGTAATTGAAATCACCCCGGAACGCGTGGTGGATTTCTCCGGCGGCTACGAAGATTATCTGCGCAGCAAAGGCATCGAATAATTTTCGCGTCGCCGCGTTGTTGGCGGATGGCGGGTGCGCTAACGCTTACCCGCCCTACGGGAAGTGTTTTTATCGTCAGTAGGGTGGGTAAGCGAAGCGCACCCACCGTTTGCGCGAAGATGAAACCGAAAACAAAAAGGCGGGTCTGTGACCCGCCTTTTTACGTTATTGCCCGCTTACCCTGCCCAGGTATTCGCTTCAGTGCCATTGATAATAAGACGCCGGGTTTCATCTGGTGGCAGCGTAACCGCCAGCTCACGCCATGCCGGACGGTAATCGCCGGTCGTGGAGAACGCCAGATGAATGGCGTCGGCGGTGCATTGCATCTGCCAGTTCACCCACAGCGCGTTGCCTTCCTGATAACCCCAGCTTTCGCCGTCATCCTCAAACAAAAGACCCGCACTTTGGCCGTTGCCCGGCACTGGGAAGAGCTTCAGCTCGCGCGTGTCGTCGCGCTGCGCATCTACATGACGCAGGCGTGCGCTGAGCGGCAGGCCGCTGCCTGCGCGCACCAGCAGCGGCAGACGTTCCAGCGGCGCGTCCAGCGTTACCTGCTGACCGCCGGCGTACCAGCTTCCCGTGTGGAAATCGTACCAGCCGTGGTCATTCGCGGGCAGCCAGAGCGTGCGGGTACGCGCGCCCGGCTCCACCACGCTCGCCACCAGCAGATCGCGGCCCAGCATAAACTCGTCGCACTCGCGGAAGGTCCGCGCGTCGTGTTCGTGATCGAGGAACGTCGGGCGCAACATCGGCTCGTCATCGGCGTGCGCCTGCCACAGCAGCGTATAAAGGTAGGGCAGCAGACGGTAGCGCAGTTCGATGGCGCTGCGGATGGCGGGCGTCACCCCCGGGTACATCCACGGTTCGTTAACGGTGCGATCGTCGTTCCACGAGTGAATGGTAAAGCGCGGATGCATCACGCCGTTCTGTACCCAGCGCACAAACAGCTCGGCGTCCGGTTTATCGCCGGAGAAGCCGCCGACGTCGTGGCCGACGTTGTACAGCCCCGACAGGCTCATGCCGAGCCCCATGCGAATGTTGTAGCGCAGCGTCTGCCAGCTGGTGCGGTTATCGCCGCTCCAGGTCTGGACGTAGCGCTGCATCCCGGCGCAGCCGGAGCGCGAGATCAGGTACGGGCGTTTCTCTGGCGCGAAGGTCTGCTGCGCTTCCATCGAGGCGCGCATCATTAACAGCGGCATCACCGGGCGGATATGTTTAATCGCCACCGGCTCGCCGAAGCCGTAGCAGCGCGCTTCGCCGTCCCAGACTTCATATTCGTTATTGTCATTCCAGGTGGAATCGATGCCCATCTCCAGCAGCTGCGTGGTGACGCCGTTCTGCCACCAGGCGATGGTCGCCGGGTTAGTGAAATCGAGGTGCGATCCTTCGTCATCCCAGAAGCTGGAGCGCTCCGGCGCGTCGGTTTCGGAATCGCGGATAAACAGCCCCTGCTGCGCGACCTCCTGATAGCGCGGGTGATCCTGCAACAGGCAGGGCTTGATGTTGGCGGCAAGCTTCAGCCCGGCGTCATGGAACGCGGCGCTCATCGCTTTCGGCTGCGGCACTTTGTCGTAGTTCCAGTTAAAGACGTAGCGCTTGTTATTGATGGAGGTGTACCCCGACGAGAGCTGGAAGGAGTCGCACGGGATCGCGTGTTCTTCACACAGGCGAATAAAGTTCATCAACTGGTTCTGCGCATCCGGCGCGTCGGTGTAATGCATCGTCGAGCCGCTGTAGCCGAGGCTCCATTTCGGGCCGAACAGCGTTTTACCGGTCAGGCGCACAAAGGCTTTGGTGACATCCAGCACGCGCGGGCCGACGAACAGGTAGTAATCGATATCGCCGGCTTCGGCCTGCCAGCGGCGGTAGGGGAGGTGATAGTTGTCGATCTCATTGCCGAGATCGAGCCAGCAGCTGCTCAGGTTGTCGTAAAACAGCCCGAAACTGACCTGCTCGCGGCGGGTAATGGTAAACGGAATATGTTTATACAGCGGATCGGTGCTGGCGGCGTTATAGCCCATCGCGTCAAGGTTACGCATCTCGAAGCGGCGGCCGGTGCGCTCCAGGTCGCCCGCTTTTTCGCCCAGCCCGTAATAGCGGTCATCTTTCTGGCGGCGCTGATAGTGCGCAACGCCGTCGCCATGCGCGTTGATAAGATAAGCGCTGGTGGGACGATCGCTGGTAAGAAACTGCCACTGGCCGCTGTCGTCGCGGTAGTGCCACTCCAGCCACAGCGGCTGATGCACCGTCACGCGCAGTTTATCGCTGCTGATAACAAGGCGCTCCGGCGTTTCGTCGAGCGTAAAGCCCGGCAGGCTGAAGCCGTCGAGACTGTCGCGCGGGCGGCCTTCCCACGGCGGGTCGTCGCCTGGCGCGATACTCCAGGTACGGTTGAGCGCATACGCGCCGCGGCGTTTCACCGCCACGCGGAACAGGCCCGGCTCCAGCACCCACAGGCAGAGCGTGTGGACGTCATCGACGGTCAGCTTGACGTGGTGGTCGTCAGAATGGGTGAATCTCCAGCGTTTGAGGGTTTTCATAAGCATCTCCCTATGAAGCGCGCTTGTTGCGGCGCTCGGCAATAAAGGCAACCAGGAACACAGCGCCAATCAGGTCAAAGAACCCCATGGCGACAAACAGCGGGTTGAAGCCGATTTTGTCGGCGGTCACCCCGATAATCAGTGAGAACAGGAAGCTCGCAATCCAGGCGCAGGAGCCGCGCATCCCGTTCACGGTGGCCATCTGGCCGCGATCGAACGATTCCACCACCAGCGCGCTCAGCATGCAGGAGATAATCTGATGCCCGAAGCCGCCGATGGAGATAAGAATGATGGTGATGTACGGGTCTTTGGTGAGCGTGACAATCGCCAGCGACACCATGAGGAACGCGCCGGTCACCGAGCTTGCCACCACAGAGTTGATCTGCGTGCAGCCGAAGACGCGCACATACAGCTTCGTGAGATAGCCGCTCGCGACAGAGCCTAAATCGGCGGCGAGAAACGGCAGCCAGGCGAACATGGCAATCTGCTTGAGATCCATGCCGTGCTCTTTGGCCAGATACAGCGGCACCCAGAAGCTCATCACCGCCCAGGCGGGCTCGGCCATAAACGCCGGGATCGCGATGCCGTAAAAGCGTTTGTTTTTGGCGACGGTTTTCAGCGCGGTCAAGAAGGGCAGGCGCACCGGCGGCGGCTCGTTATCCTGGCGAATGAACGCCAGCTCTTCCTGGCTCAGGCGCGGGTGCTTTTCCGGATTGTGGTAAAAGAGCCACCACAGCGCGACCCAGACCAGGGCCAGCACGCCGGTAAAGAGAAACGCGCCCTGCCAGCCGAAGGAGATATGCGCGAAGTAAATAATCGGCGGCGCCAGCATGGCGCCGATGGAGAACCCGACGCCCGCCCAGCCTGCGGCGACCGGGCGCTCTTTTTTCGGGAACCATTCGCCGAGCGTTTTGGCGTTGGCGGGCGTTGCCGCCGCTTCCGCCGCGCCCATAAAGAAGCGCAGGATAGCCAGATGCAGCCAGCTGCCGGCCCCGGCGTGGAAAATACACATCAGCGCCCAGATGGAGGCGCAAATCAGAAAGCCGAGCTTTAAGCCAATCACGTCAATCAGCCAGCCGCACAGCGGTTGAAACAGGGTGTAGGCGAGCTGGAACGCGCCCACGATATAAGAGTATTGCTCGGTGGTGATGCCCAAGCTCTCTTTCAGCTCCGGCGCAAGAATGCCAAGGGAGTTACGGGTGATGTAGTTGACGGTCACGCCCATCAAAAACAGCACCAGCACCCACCAGCGCAGATGGCGGATGGCGCGGCGGGTGCGGGTTTTCACCGCGCCGACATCCTGATTAATGCTCTGACTCATTTGTTCTTCTCCACGGTTAGCCTGACGGGTATAACAACTCGCATTCCGGGCGCGCCGGAAACCACAGCAGAGACCGCTATTTATTTGAATTAACATGTTTTTTGTAGGGTTTGTCGCACGCGTTTTTGATGAAAGTTGTACGACAACCTGAGAGTAGAGCAGCGACTGGAATGGTAGTAGCCTCTTTTATGCAAAGATTTTCACCAACTACCGGGAGTGTGTTAAAAGAAGCCCTGCTGAAAGGGATATATCGTAAAAAATACGCGTGAAAAATTTTTCATTTCACAACCGGAGATGGATCACAAAATGAGTAAAAAGCTCCAGGTCGCCCGGATCGCCGAACAAACGGGACTGTCGCTTAGCACCGTTTCCCGCGTGCTGGCGGGCAAAGCCAATACCAGTGAAAAGGCGCGCCGCAAAGTGCGGGAGTGCGCGAAAGCGCTGGGCGTGCTGGAGGATATGGCGGCAGGCAGGCTGCTGCTGAACAGTCTGGTGGTATTCGCGCCGCGTCGCGCGTTTGACGAGCGGTCCGACATCTTTTACTACCGCGTGATCCAGAGCATCAACAAAGCGCTGGAGCCGCATGAAGTGCGGCTGCGCTACTGCGCGCTGGAAGAGAACGACGCTGACGCCAACCTGTTTCTCGCGCGGATGAACGATCCGCAGACCGAGGCGGCGCTCCTGCTCGGCATCGACGATCCGCACATTCACGATCTGGCGTGCGACGTCGGTAAGCCGTGCGTGCTGATCAACTGTCGCGATCGCAAAATGCGCCTGCCGGCGGTCGCGCCGGATCACCGGGCGATTGGCGAGAACGCGGCGCGCTATCTCTTTGAGATGGGCCACCGCGAGGTGCTAAACGTGCTGTGTCTGCGGCGCTATACGATGGAGCTGCGCCTGGCGGGCATCCGCGACGCCTGGGAGGCGCAGAATCTGGCGTTTGACGAGACGCGACACTTGCTGACCGCGCCCGATTTCAGCGCGCGGGGTAGCGAGGCGCTGGTCGCGCGCTTTCTGGAGGAAACGCCCGCGGCGGCGCTTCCCGGCGCGCTGCTGGTGGGCGGCGATTTTATGGCGGCGGGCGCTGTGAAAGCGTTACAAAACGCCGGGCTGCGGGTGCCGCAGGACATTTCCGTGATGAGCATCGACGCCTTTAACCTGGCGGCGATTGAAGATGTGCCGCTGACGGCGGTGCATGTGCCGCGCGACGCGCTGGGCGAAGAGGCCGTGTTGATGCTGCAACAGCGGCTTATCCGCCCGCAGGCGGCGGTCGGCACGCTGCTTTTGAACGGCACGCTGGACGTGCGTGAATCGGTGCGCCGCGTCAGGCCGGGGCGGGGGAGCGCCAGCGTGCAGCGCGACGGCCTGTACGATTAACGCCCGTCGCCGCAGACCTCGCAGTGCGGGTTGCGCGCCAGTTTCATTTCGCGAAACTGCGTGCGCAGCGCGTCATAGATGACCAGCTTTCCGGCGCACGGCTCGCCATAGCGCGCCAGCACTTTGATGGCTTCCATCGCCTGCAACGAGCCAATCACGCCGACCAGCGGGGCCATCACGCCCGCTTCCACGCAGGTCAGCGCATTGTCGCCAAACAGGCGGCTCAGGCAGCGGTAGCACGGCTCGCCGGGCTGCCACGTAAAAACGCTGATCTGACCCTCCATGCGGATAGCCGCGCCGGAGACCAGCGGCACCTTATGATGGAAACAGGCGGCGTTAAGCTGATTGCGAGTCGCCACGTTATCGGTGCAGTCGAGCACCAGGTCGTGGCGGGCGATAAGCGCCGCGAGCGCCGCGTCATCGAGCTGTGCGTTGACCGTGTCGATGACGCAGTGCGGGTTAATGGCGGCAAGCGCCTCACGCGCCGATTCCACCTTCGGCTGGCCGATGGTGGCGTCGCGGTGCAGCACCTGGCGCTGGAGATTTGAGAGCGCCACCGTGTCGAAATCGAGCAGCGTCAGCGTGCCAGCGCCCGCCGCGGCCAGATAAGGCGCGGCCGCGCAGCCAAGACCGCCGAGGCCCACCACCAGCACGCGCGCGGCTTTCAGCCGCTCCTGGCCGTCGAAATCGAAATCCCGCAGGATGATCTGCCGGTTATAGCGCAGCATCTCGGCATCGCTTAACGCCTCGGTCATCTCAGCCTCCGAACAGGTGATTAAACAGCTCCACCTCAACCCACTCGCCCGGCTCGACGTTGCCGCGCTCGCGCTCCAGCACGATAAAGCAGTTGCCCTGGGTGAAGGAGCTGAAAATATGCGAGCCCTGATGGCCAGTGCTCGCCACTTCCGGCAGGCCGTCCGCGCCGGTGCGCAGCACGCCGCGCTGGAAATCGAGCCGTCCGGGGGATTTTTTCAGCCGCGTCGCCGCCCGCACGCGCAGGCGCGGCGTGAACATATCCTTCTGGCCGCTTAGTTTCGCAATCAGCGGGCGCACCAGTTGATAGAACGTGACGGCCGCGGAAACCGGGTTGCCCGGCAGCCCGCAGAACCAGCTGTTGGCGAGGCGGCCAAAGGCGAACGGTTTGCCAGGCTTAATGGCGAGCTTCCAGAAGCCGATTTCGCCAAGCTCCTCCAGCTGCGTTTTGGTGTAGTCCGCTTCGCCGACGGAAACGCCGCCGGAGCTCAGCACCAGATCGGCCTCGCGATCGGCCTCCAGAAACGCGGCGCGCAGGGCGTCCGGATCGTCGCGAATAATGCCGAGGTTAACCACATCGCAGCCGAGCGCTTCAAGCATCAGGTGCACCGCGAGGCGGTTGGTGTCATAAATCTGGCCTTCCGCCAGCGGCTGGCCGGGGAGCTGGAGCTCATCGCCGGTGGAGAAAATCGCGACGCGCGGCTTGCGCACCACGTCCACTTCGGCAATGCCGAGCGAGGCGAGCAGCGGCAGTTCGGCGGCGCTCAGTTTCTGGCCTGCTTCCATCACCACCGCGCCCTGGCGGATATCTTCGCCGCGACGGCGGATGTGCTGGCCCGCGCGCGCATCCGCGCTAAAGCGCACGCCCGCGTCGCTGGTCTGCGCCTCTTCCTGCATGATGACGGCCTCACAGCCCGGCGGCACCGGCGCGCCGGTCATGATGCGAATAACCGTGCCCGCAGGCCATTCGCCGCTAAACGGCTGGCCCGCGAAGGCTTTGCCCGCCACCGGCAGCCACCCGCCGGACGCGAGATCGGCGAGACGCACGGCGTAGCCATCCATCGCGGCGTTATCAAAGCCCGGCACATCCAGCGGCGAGGTCACGGCGCGCGCCGTGACGCGGCCCATGCTTTTCAGCAGCGGCAGCGTTTGCGTCTCACTCAGGGGAACGATGCGGGAGAGCATCTCCTCAAGGGCGGTTTCCAGGGACATCAGTCCGGCGGTCGGTTCCATGTTTCACTCCAGCGCGACAGTCACAAAGCGCCTATTATGACAGAAAGGGCGGTGGGGATGTATGTTTCGCCCGCAGCCGCGCCCGCCGGGCTTTACATCACATTTACCTCTTTCTATATTCAAAATTCGTCTGAAAGCGCGGCAACAATAATGATATTTATAGAAAAAACGCAGCCGCCCCTGAATAATTTTGCGAAATGCTTACGCGCCGAACCATCACCAGCGAGGACCCGCAGTGCCTAAAGTTGAAGTGTTGCCTGAAGAACAGGTGTTGTCGGTTTCCGGCCTGAGCGTGCGTTTTAAAGACGAGGGCGATGCTACCGACGCGGTGCGTCAGCTCTCATTTAGCCTGAAGCGCGGCGAAACGCTGGCGATTGTCGGGGAATCTGGCTCGGGGAAATCGGTCACGGCGCTCTCGCTGATGCGTCTGATTGAACAGGCGGGCGGCGAAATGGAGAGCGGCCCGCTGCTGCTGCGCCGCCGCAACGAGCAGGTGATTGATCTGCGTACGTTCATCCAGAAACAGATGCGCGACGTGCGCGGCGCCGACATGGCGATGATTTTTCAGGAGCCGATGACTTCGCTGAATCCGGTCTTCCCGGTGGGCGAGCAGATAGCCGAGTCGATTCGTCTGCATCAGGGCTTCGGGCGCGAAAAAGCGATGCGCGAGGCCAAACGGATGCTCGATTTAGTCCGCATCCCGGAGTCCGAAGCGATGCTGGCGCGCTTTCCTCATCAGCTCTCCGGCGGGATGCGCCAGCGCGTGATGATCGCGATGGCGCTCTCGTGCCGCCCGGCGGTGCTGATCGCAGACGAACCCACCACGGCGCTGGACGTCACCATTCAGGCGCAGATCCTGCAACTTATCCGCGTTTTGCAGCAGGAGATGTCGATGGGCGTGATTTTTATCACCCACGACATGGGCGTGGTCGCCAATATGGCCGACCGGGTGCTGGTGATGTATCAGGGCGAGGCGGTGGAAACCGGCAGCGTCGAGGAGGTTTTCCGCCGCCCGGCGCACCCGTATACCCGTTCCCTGCTGGCCGCCGTGCCGCGCCTGGGCGCGATGAACGGCACCGATCTGCCGCGTAAATTCCCGCTTAACCATGCGCCGCGGTGTGACATGGACTCGCCTGACGCCGAGCAGGATACGGTGGTGCCGGACAGCGAGCCGATTCTCCAGGTGCGCGATCTCGTGACGCGCTTTCCGGTGCGCAGCGGCATCTTCAACCGCGTGAAGCGCGAAGTCCACGCGGTAGAGAAAGTGAGTTTTGATCTCTGGCCCGGCGAAACGCTGTCGCTGGTGGGCGAATCGGGCTGCGGTAAATCGACCACCGGGCGATCGCTGCTGCGGCTCGTGGAGACGCAGGGCGGCTCCATTACCTTTGGCGGCAGGCGCATCGATACGCTCTCCGACAGCGCGATGCAGGCGGTGCGCCGCGATATGCAGTTTATCTTTCAGGACCCTTACGCCTCGCTCGATCCGCGCCTGACGGTGGGCTATTCCATTATGGAGCCGCTGCTGGTGCACCGGCTGCTTGACGGCGAGGCGGCGCGCAAGCGCGTGGCGTGGCTGCTGGAGCGCGTCGGGCTGAAGCCCGAGCACGCCTGGCGTTATCCGCATGAGTTTTCCGGCGGCCAGCGCCAGCGTATCTGCATCGCGCGCGCGCTGGCGCTCAACCCGAAAGTGGTGATCGCCGATGAGTCGGTCTCCGCGCTTGATGTCTCCATCCGCGCGCAAATCATTAACCTGCTGCTTGATTTGCAGCGCGATTTTGGCATTTCGTTTCTGTTTATTTCACACGATATGGCGGTGGTGGAGCGCATCAGCCACCGCGTGGCGGTGATGTATCTCGGACAGATTGTCGAGATAGGCCCGCGTCGCGCGGTGTTTGAAAACCCACAACACCCCTACACCCGCAAGCTGATGGCGGCGGTGCCGGTGGCCGATCCTGGCCATCCGCGCCGCCAGCCCGTGCTGCTTTCCGATGAGATCCCGAGCGCCACGCGCCCGAAAGGCGACGCGCCGTTTGTCGCGCCGCTGGTGCAGGTGGGGCAGGGGCATTATGTGGCGCGCCACCCCGTAGGGGCGACGGACCACCATTTTTAATTTTTCAGGTACGGCTTTCAGGAGAAGACTATGACACAACACATCGCACGCCGCTGGCTGGTGGCGGCAGGGCTGGCTTCTGCGCTGGCCGCCGCGCCTGCGCTGGCGCAGAAAGAGATTGTCGTGGCCGTGGGCTCAAGTTTCACCACGCTCGATCCTTACGACGCCAACGACACGCTCTCCCAGCAGGTCGCCAAATCATTCTATCAGGGGCTGTTTGGCCTTGATAAATCGATGAAAGTGCAGAACGTGCTGGCGGAAAGCTACAGCGTGTCGGACGACGGGCTGGTCTACACGATTAAGCTGCGCAGCGGCGTGAAGTTCCAGGACGGCACCGATTTTAACGCCGCGGCGGTAAAGGTGAACCTCGATCGCGCCAGCAACCCGGATAACCACCTGAAGCGTTATAACCTGTATAAGAACATCGCCAGCACCGAGGCGGTGGATCCGACGACGGTCAAAATTACCCTCAAACAGCCGTTCTCGGCGTTTATCAATATTCTGGCGCACCCGGCGACCGCGATGATCTCCCCGGCGGCGCTGGAGAAATATGGCAATGAGATAGGCTTTCATCCGGTCGGCACCGGGCCTTATGAACTGGTGACGTGGAACCCGACCGATTTTGTGAAGGTGAAGAAAAACGCCCACTACTGGCAGCCGGGGCTGCCGAAGCTTGACGCCATCACCTGGCGTCCGGTGGTGGACAACAATACGCGCGCCTCGATGCTGCAAACCGGCGAAGCGCAGTTCGCTTTCCCCATCCCCTACGAGCAGGCCGCGCTGCTTGAGAAAAACAGCAAACTGGATCTGGTGGCGACGCCGTCAATCATGCAGCGCTATATCAGCATGAACGTGACCCAGAAGCCGTTCGATAACCCGAAAGTGCGCGAGGCGATTAACTACGCCATTAACCGTCAGGCGCTGGTGAAGGTGGCGTTCGCGGGCTACGCGACGCCCGCCACCGGCGTGGTGCCGCCGACGATTGAGTTCGCGCAGCAGTATCAGCCGTGGCCATACAACCCGGCCAAAGCGCGTGAGTTGCTGAAAGAAGCGGGCTACCCGAACGGCTTTAGCACCACGCTCTGGTCGTCGCATAACCACAGCACCGCCCAGAAGGTGTTGCAGTTTACGCAGCAGCAGCTGGCGCAGGTGGGCATTAAGGCGAAGGTGACGGCGATGGACGCGGGCCAGCGCGCCTCGGAAGTGGAAGGCAAAGGACAGAAAGAGAGCGGCGTGCGGATGTTCTACACCGGCTGGTCGGCGTCGACCGGCGAAGCCGACTGGGCGCTGTCACCGCTTTTCGCCTCGCAGAACTGGCCGCCGACGCTGTTTAATACGGCGTTTTACAGCAACCCGGCGGTGGATAAAGATCTCGCCGACGCCCTGAAAACCACCGACAAAACCCGCAAGGCCGCGCTTTATAAAGCCGCGCAGGATACGCTGTGGAAAGAGTCTCCCTGGGTGCCGCTGGTGGTGGAAAAACTGGTGTCGGCGCACAGCAAATCGTTGACCGGGTTTTACATGATGCCGGATACGGGCTTTAGTTTTGAGGACGCGGATATCAAGTAAGCGCCGCCGGAAGGTGGGGACGAGCGTAAATGGCCGGAAGGTGGGTGCGCTTACGCTTACCCACCCTACATTTATGCACCCAACCGCGGTAGGGCGGGTAAGCGAAGCGCACCCGCCAGTCAAGGGTTAGCGATGTAAACTGTAGGGCGGGTAAGCGTAGCGCACCCGCCGGCGGCACAACGACCAATCCCCTAACAGAAGACGCGATCATGAAGGAATACAGGGTTTCGCATGTTTAGCTACATCATAAAACGCCTGCTGGGGCTTATCCCGACGCTGCTCATTGTCGCGGTGCTGGTGTTTTTGTTTGTTCATCTGCTGCCGGGCGATCCGGCGCGCCTGGTCGCCGGGCCGGAGGCGGATTCGCAGGTCATTGAACTCGTGCGCCATCAGCTCGGGCTCGATCAGCCGCTCTGGCAGCAGTTCTGGCACTACATCAGCAACGTGGTGCGCGGCGATTTCGGCACCTCGCTGGTGTCGCGTCGTCCGGTATCGGAAGAGATAGCCAGCCGCTTTATGCCGACCTTCTGGCTGACGCTCGCCAGCATGAGCTGGGCGATGATCTTCGGGCTCGCCGCCGGGATTGTCGCGGCGGTGTGGCGCAACCGCTGGCCGGATCGCCTGAGCATGACGCTCGCGGTCTCCGGCATTTCGTTCCCCGCGTTCGCCCTCGGTATGCTGCTGATGCATATTTTCTCGGTGCAGCTCGGCTGGTTGCCCACCGTTGGCGCCGATACCTGGCGGCACTATATCCTGCCGTCGCTGACGCTCGGCGCGGCCGTGGCGGCCGTCATGGCGCGTTTCACCCGCGCCTCCTTCGTGGATGTGCTGAGCGAAGACTATATGCGCACCGCCCGCGCCAAAGGCGTGAGCGAAAAGTGGGTTATCCTGAAACATAGCCTGCGCAACGCCATGATCCCGGTCGTCACCATGATGGGTCTACAGTTCGGCTTTCTGCTGGGCGGCTCTATCGTAGTGGAGAAGGTTTTTAACTGGCCAGGGCTGGGGCGTCTGCTGGTGGATTCCGTGGAGATGCGCGACTACCCGGTCATTCAGGCCGAGGTGTTGCTGTTCTCGCTCGAATTTATTCTTATCAACTTAGTGGTGGATGTGCTCTACGCCGCCATTAACCCGGCTATCAGGTACAAGTAAGGATGCGACTTTTCAACTGGCGCCGACAGGCGATTTTAAACGGCCTGCCCACCGTTCGCCCGCAGCAGACGCGCACGCCGTGGCATGAATTCTGGCATCGCCTCAAACGCCAGCCGGTGGCGCTGGTGGCGGGCGGCTTCGTCCTGCTATTGATAGCGCTGGCGCTGTTCGCGCCGTGGATTGCGCCGTTCGACGCGGAAAACTATTTCGATTACGACCGCCTGAATGAAGGGCCGTCGATGGTGCACTGGTTCGGCGTCGATTCGCTGGGACGCGATATTTTCAGCCGCGTGATTGTCGGCGCGCGGATTTCGCTCGCCGCCGGGGTGTTTGCGGTGCTCACTGGGGCGCTTATCGGCACCGTGCTGGGGCTGCTGGCGGGCTTTTACGAAGGATGGTGGGACCGGGTGATTATGCGCATCTGCGACGTGCTGTTCGCCTTTCCGGGCATTCTGCTCGCCATCGCCGTGGTGGCGGTGATGGGCAGCGGGATGGCGAATGTCATTATCGCCGTGGCGATCTTCAGTATCCCGGCCTTTGCCCGTCTGGTGCGCGGCAATACGCTGGTGCTGAAGCACCAGACGTTTATTGAATCGGCGCGCAGCATCGGCGCGTCGGATGCGACTATTCTGTTTCGCCATATCCTGCCGGGGACGGTGTCGTCGATTGTGGTCTATTTCACCATGCGCATTGGCACGTCGATTATCTCCGCCGCCAGCCTGTCGTTTCTGGGGCTTGGCGCGCAGCCGCCGACGCCGGAGTGGGGCGCGATGTTAAACGAGGCCCGCGCGGATATGGTGATGGCCCCGCATGTGGCGATTTTCCCGAGCCTTGCGATTTTCCTGACGGTGCTGGCGTTTAATCTGTTGGGCGACGGGTTGCGCGACGCGCTGGATCCGAAGATTAAGGGGTAGGGCGGGAAGTGGTGGGTGCGCACCCGCCGATGCAACGCATCCGCCATAAAAAAGGCTGCCACCGGCAGCCTTTTCACTTTCACGTCGCGCAGAAACCTTATACCAGGCTCCCCCACAGATCATACTCGTCGGCATTTTCCACCTTCACGCGCACCACATCGCCCGGCTTCAGTGTGGTTTCCCCGTTTAGGTACACCGCGCCGTCAATCTCCGGGGCGTCCGCCATGCTGCGGCCAATCGCGCCTTCCTCGTCCACCTCATCAACGATGACCAGGATCTCGCGGCCCACTTTCTCCTGCAGGCGTTCGGCGGAAATCTGCTGCTGCAACGCCATAAAGCGGTTCCAGCGCTCTTCTTTCACCTCTTCCGGCACCTGATCCGCCAGATCGTTGGCGGTCGCGCCTTCAACCGGGCTGTACTTAAAGCAGCCCACGCGATCCAGACGCGCCTCTTTCAGGAAATCCAGCAGCATCTGGAAATCTTCTTCGGTTTCGCCAGGGAAGCCGACGATAAATGTCGAACGCAGGGTCAGATCCGGGCAGATCTCGCGCCACTGCTTGATTCGCGCCAGCTGGCGGTCTACCGAACCCGGACGCTTCATCAGCTTCAGGATACGCGGACTGGCGTGCTGTAACGGGATATCCAGATACGGCAGGATTTTGCCTTCCGCCATCAGCGGGATCACATCGTCTACATGCGGGTAGGGGTAGACGTAATGCAGACGCACCCAGACGCCCAGCTTCGCGAGCTGTTCGCACAGGCTCACCATGCTGGTTTTGACCGGGGAACCGTTCCAGAAACCGGTGCGGTGTTTCACATCCACGCCGTAAGCGGAAGTGTCCTGCGAAATCACCAGCAGCTCTTTGACGCCCGCCTCCACCAGACGTTTCGCCTCGGCCAGCACATCGCCAATCGGACGGCTGTCGAGATCGCCGCGCATCGACGGGATAATGCAGAAGGTGCAGCGATGGTTGCAGCCTTCGGAAATTTTGAGATAGGCGTAGTGGCGCGGCGTCAGCTTCACGCCCTGCTCCGGCACCAGGCTCAAGAACGGGTTGTGCTTAGGCTTCGGCACATAGTGATGAACATGTTGCAGCACCTGCTCGTAGCTGTGCGGCCCGGTGATCTCCAGCACTTTCGGGTGCACTTCGCGGATCTGGTCTTCTTTCGCGCCGAGACAGCCGGTGACAATCACCTTGCCGTTTTCATTCAGCGCCTCGCCGATGGCCTCCAGCGACTCCTGCACCGCGCTGTCGATAAACCCGCAGGTGTTGACGATAACCATATCGGCGTCGTCATAGCGTGGCACCACGTCATAACCCTCGGTGCGAAGCTCTGTCAGGATGCGTTCAGAGTCCACCAGGTTTTTTGGGCAGCCCAGCGAAACGAAGCCGATCTTTGGCTGCTGCATTACATTGCTCATAGGTCAAAAATTCATCATTTATGGAGTTATCAGGGCGGGGATTTTACAGAGGTTGGTGGGAAAATTGTACTGGTATCTTATGGTCCCCGCGATGTTAAAGATTTTGTAAAAGTCAGCCGGGCCGTTCTGCGGCTGGCTACCCTTAATCGGGACTGCCATAAGGAGAACGCCATGCCGCTACGCTCGCCCCATTTACTCGCTCTGCTGCTCGTTGTGAGCGCCTCCGCCGCCGCGCTGCCTGCAAAGGTGGATGTGCTTGCCGATAATCTCGAAAACCCGTGGTCGCTGGCGTTTTTGCCCGATAACCAGGGCATGCTGATAACGCTTCGCGGCGGCGAGCTGAAACGCTGGCAGCCAGGCAAAGGGCTTTCCGCGGCCATCTCTGGCGTGCCCACGGTCTGGCATCAGGGGCAGGGCGGTCTGCTGGACGTGGTGCTGGCGCCCGATTTTAACGACAGCCGCCGCGTCTGGCTGAGTTACGCCGAAGGCGGCAGCGACGGTAAAGCGGGCACCGCGGTGGGCTATGGTCGGCTTAGCGACGATATGCAGCGGCTGGAGAATTTTAAGGTCGTGTTCCGCCAGCAGCCGAAGCTCTCGGTCGGCAACCATTTCGGCGGGCGTATGGCGTTTGACGGTAAAGGCCATCTGTTTATCGCGCTTGGCGAAAACAACCAGCGCCCGACGGCGCAGGATCTCGATAAGCTCCAGGGCAAGGTGGTGCGCCTGACGGAGAACGGCGACGTGCCGAAGGATAACCCGTTTGTCGGCAAACAGGGCGTGCGCCCGGAGATCTGGTCTTATGGCATTCGCAATCCGCAGGGGCTGGCGCTCAACCCGTGGAGCCAGACGATATGGCTTAACGAGCACGGCCCGAAAGGCGGCGATGAAATTAATATTCCCGAAGCGGGCAAAAACTACGGCTGGCCGCTTGCCACCTGGGGCATCAATTACAGCGGCGAGCCTATTCCGGAGGCCAAAGGCGGCGAAGCGCCGGGCACCGAACAGCCGCTGTTCTACTGGAAAGTCTCGCCCGCGGTGAGCGGCATGGCGTTTTATAACGCCGACAAATTTCCACAGTGGAAAAACAAGCTGTTTATCGGCGCGCTCAAGGAGCAGAACCTGATCCAGCTGTCGGTCAACGGCAATCAAGTGACGGAAGATGGCCGACTGCTGGAGAAAGAGAATAAACGCATTCGCGACGTGCGCGTCGGGCCGGACGGCTTTCTGTATGTGCTGACCGACGAAACCGACGGTCAGCTGCTGAAAGTCAGCCCCGCGTCGTGATCAGCTCACCGGGATCATGACGATATTGCGAAACGCCGGGCGCTCGGTGAGCTGCTGATACCAGCGCTCCAGGTGCGGGCGCGGCGTCCATTCGATGCCCACGTTAAAGAGGTTATAGATGTGCGGGGCAGGCGCCATATCGGCGATGCCGAACGCGTCGCCGGAGAGCCACGGCGTTTTCGCCAGTTCGGCGTCAAGAATGGCGAACAGCGCGTCGCACTGCTTTTTGCTCTCTTCAATCAGCGCCGGATCGCGCTGCTCGGGCGGCGTGCGCACGAGGCTGAAGACGACGCCGCGGTGCGGGGCGGGCAGCGTGCTGATGGCCCAGTCCATCCACTTTTCGCCGCGGGCGCGCTCAACGGGGCTTTCCAGCCACAGACGGCCCTGGCCATACTGCGCCGCCAGATAACGCACGATGGCGTTCGATTCCCACAGCACCAGACCAGTTTCATCGTCGCGCAGGCACGGCACCAGCCCGTTCGGGTTCATTTCCAGATAATCCGCGTCGTGGTTAACGCCATATTTGCCGCCCGCCGGAATGCGGTTATACGGCAGCTCCAGCTCTTCCAGACACCACAGCACCTTCTTCACGTTAGTGGAATTTTCTCGACCCCATACGGTAATCATATCTTGCTCCTTTGCAGATGAACGATGCCGCGGCGACGGCGCGCCACGAAGATATTCCATGGTGGAATAATCCCCACGCTTTCGCAACTCCCTGAAAATGCCGTGTCACTTTGTGACCGGAAAGTGAAACTTTAAAAACTTTACCCCCGCGCTGTTTCATTGATGGCGTTTGTGCGTTATTACTCATCTTTTCACCGATACGGTTGATTTGTAGTAGTTTCTGGAATGGATATTCAGGTGGCTCTTATGACCTCATTCTCACGCTCCGGCGCTCGTCGCGTGCTGGCTCTCTCAGGCGCGTTTCTTTTAATTTCTCTCTCCACCGCCCACGCGGCCGACCCGATGGCGCCCGCCGCGCCGGACGTCGACGCCCGCGCCTGGATCCTGATGGACTACCACAGCGGCAAAGTGCTGGCGGAAGGCAACGCGGATGAAAAACTCGATCCGGCGAGCCTCACCAAACTGATGACCAGCTATGTGGTCGGCCAGGCGCTGAAGGCAGGTAAAATTCATCTCGATGATAAAGTGACCGTCGGCAAAGACGCCTGGGCGACCGGTAACCCGGCGCTGCGCGGCTCGTCGCTGATGTTTTTAAAACCCGGCGATCAGGTGTCGGTGGCCGATCTCAACAAAGGCGTGATTATTCAGTCCGGCAACGACGCCAGTATTGCCATCGCCGATTATGTGGCGGGCAGCCAGGACGCGTTTGTCAGCCTGATGAACGGTTACGCGCAGCGCCTCGGCCTGACTAACACGACCTTTAAAACGGTTCACGGCCTCGATGCGCCGGGGCAGTTCAGCACCGCGCGCGATATGGCGCTGCTCGGCAAGGCGCTGATCCACGACGTGCCGGATGAGTACGCCATCCATAAAGAGAAAGAGTTTACGTTCAATAAGATCCGCCAGCCGAACCGCAACCGACTGTTGTGGAGCAGCAGCATGAACGTCGATGGAATGAAAACCGGCACCACGGCGGGCGCGGGCTATAACCTGGTCGCCTCGGCGACGCAGGGCGATATGCGCCTGATCTCCGTCGTGCTGGGCGCGAAAACCGACGGCATTCGCTTTCGTGAATCGGAAAAGCTGCTGACCTGGGGCTTCCGCTTCTTTGAAACCGTCACGCCGATTAAACCGGATGCCGCGTTCGTCAACCAGCGCGTCTGGTTTGGCGACAGCAGCGAAGTGAAACTTGGCGCGGGCGAGGCGGGCTCGGTGACGATCCCGAAAGGCCAGCTGAAAAACCTGAAAGCTACGTATACGCTGAATTCGCCGCAGCTTACCGCGCCGCTGAAGCAGGGCCAGGTGGTCGGCACCATCGATTTTCAGCTGAACGGCAAGAGCATCGAGCAGCGCCCGCTGGTGGTCATGGAAGCGGTAAATGAAGGCGGCTTCTTCAGCCGGATGTGGGATTTCGTGCTGATGAAATTCCACCAGTGGTTCGGGAGCTGGTTCTCGTAACCGTGCGCTCCCGTTTCGCGGGAGCGTTTACCACATCACGCTGATGTTCGCCGCCTGCGCCCAGGCGATAAACGCGTCGTCGGGCATGCGGTCAGTCGCGATAGTATCGAACGCCTCAAGCGGCCCCATGCAGGCGGGCCGCACCTGCCCAAACTTACTGTGATCGGCCACGATGACATGACGCTGGGCCATCTCCAGCGCCCAGTGTTTCACCGGCAATTCGTCGAGATTAAAACAGGTCGCGCCATACTGCGGATGCACGCCCGCCGCTGAAAAAAAGGCGATATCGGGGCAGAGATTGCGCAGCGTCTCCTGGAAGTTCAGCGGCTTGAAAATGGCGTTGCTGGCGTGGAATTCGCCGCCGCAGAGAATAACGCGGCAGTGCGGTTTCTCCTGGAGCGCCAGAAAGGTGTTAAGCGAATAGCAGATGCCGGTAAAGGGCAGGGCGTCGTCCAGCGCGTCGATGACCCACGGCGTGGTGGTGCCGCAGTCGAAAAAGAGCGTCTGGTGCGGGCGGGCGAGCGACGCCGCGAGCGCGGCCGCGTGGCGTTTCTCCTCCACCAGCCGGGTCTGCTCATCGCTTAACAGGTAGCGGCTTACCGCCACGCCGCGCGGCTCCAGCACTATGTAGCCGCCAAGCAGCGTGACCGGCGCGTCATTGCCCTGCAGGTCGCGGCGAATCGTCATCTCCGAGACGCCCAGCAGCGCCGCCGCCTCTTTGAGATGCATTTTATCCTGTCGCTTCAGTGCCTGTAGCAGTTGCGCCAGTCGCTCGTCACGCCGCGTTTCCATAATCCCTCTTGCTCAACCCGGCGCCGCGCCCGTCGCGCGGCGCCTGAAAAGTCGTGCAATCTTACCTGTCGACCTGCGGTTAGTCACGCACCCAGCCTTTACGGATGGGCAGGGCAAAACAGAAACGATAAAGCTGGCGCAGCGCGCGATAGAGCGGTTCGCCGAGCGGCGACCAGAGGATCTGCGCGCTCAGGCAGGCGAGCATCGCCACCAGCAGACCGCCCGCCATATCGAGCGGCCAGTGGACGCCCAGATAAACGCGCGACCAGGCGATCGCGCAGGCGACCGCCATTAACAGCGCGCCAGACCAGACGCGGTGCCAGAAGAGAAACGCCAGCGCGAAGGTGAAAATCACGGTGCCGTGATCGCTTGGGTAGGAGTCGTCCGGCGCGTGCGGCAGGAACTGATGACCGAGGCCGACCACAAACGGGCGCGGATGCGGAAACAGATGACCGGCAACCCAGGAAACGGCAAGGCTGATGAGCAGCGCCAGCGCGAACTTCACCACCAGCCGGCGCTCGCCAGGCCGCCAGAGCCAGAGCACCGCCGGCAGCAGCGGCACAATCGAGATAAGATCGCGGGCGATAAACGTCGCCAGCGCGATAAGCCAGCCCGGCGACGCGGGCGTCGCGTTAATGTGCAAAAACAGAAATTGATTCAACGCTTCCATCATAGGGTTGCGGGTTCCTTATTCATCAATGTGGTGGTCACGCCCCACGTCACCACCTGCGTGAGCCACACCCACCAGCCTGCCCACAGGTTATGGGTGAAGAAATGCGCGCCGCGCATCACCTGGCCGAAGCCCATCGCGAGCCCCAGCGCAATGCCTGCCGCCAGCGCCAGCCGGGCGTATCCCGGATGTTCGCGCTTAAGGCCGAACCAGAGGCCCATCACCATAAAACCGCTGGAGGCGTGGCCGCCGGGAAAACAGCGGCCAGGGCCGCTGCCGTCGGGCGCCGCGCCGAAGAGCGGATAAGAGAGCGCCTTTCCGCCATACTCAACGAGATCCCACGGACAGCTGTGATGGCTGGTGGCTTTCAGGATACCGACCACGGCGGCCCCGAGGCCCATCAGCACCGCGACCATTACCCAGCGCGGATGGCGACGAATCACGCCATACAGCAGGCTCCCGACGGCGACCGCGATGGCGCAATATTTGGCGAGCCGGTGGTTGAGCAGATCAAGCCAGGGGTTGTCCTGCCACGGAAAATTTCCTGCCGCGGCGTCAAACCACATCTGCGTCAGCCAGCGGTCCAGCGTTTCCGTGCGTGACAGCCAGGTGAACAGCACGCCCAGCGCCGTTAACAGCGCGAGCTGACCAACATAAAAGCGCGCGGGCAGGGAATAAAGGGAGATTGTCTTATTTATCCGGGGCCTGGCGGGCCAGAAAAGCGGAGAAAAAGTACGCATAGCGACGCCATCGGGAAGAGGAAAACCACCAGAATAAAGGGGCTAACTTAAGAAAACCTTAAACAACCGGGCGAAAGGCGCGCCACGCCCCGGTAGTCGCACACAATTCACTATCGCGCGGCGCGGCAATTCATTACACTTTGCGCGATTTTATGGATGGATGACTCATGCAAACTCACGCAAACCGAACCGGACGTCTCGGACGCCAGGCGCTGCTGTTCCCGCTCTGCCTGGTGCTCTACGAATTCTCGACTTATATCGGCAACGACATGATCCAGCCGGGCATGCTCGCGGTCGTCGAACAGTATCAGGCGGGCGTTGAATGGGTGCCGACCTCCATGACCGCTTATCTCGCGGGCGGCATGTTTTTACAGTGGCTGCTCGGCCCGCTCTCTGATCGCATCGGCAGACGCCCCGTAATGCTGGCGGGCGTGGTGTGGTTTATCGTCACCTGCCTCGCCACGCTGCTGGCCCAGACCATTGAGCAGTTCACCGTGCTGCGCTTTTTGCAGGGGATCAGCCTGTGTTTTATCGGCGCGGTAGGGTATGCGGCGATTCAGGAGTCGTTTGAAGAGGCGGTGTGCATCAAAATCACCGCGCTGATGGCGAACGTGGCGCTGATCGCGCCGCTGCTCGGGCCGCTGGTGGGCGCCGCCTGGGTGCACGCCGCGCCCTGGGAGATGATGTTCGTGCTGTTCGCGGCGCTGGCGGCCATCTCTTTCTTTGGCCTGTGGCGCGCCATGCCGGAGACGGCCACGCGGCTTGGCGAGAAGCTGTCGCTGCGCGAGCTGGGCCGCGACTATAAAGCGGTGCTGAAAAACCTGCGGTTTGTGTCCGGGGCGCTGGCGATAGGCTTCGTCAGCCTGCCGCTGCTGGCGTGGATCGCGCAGTCGCCGGTCATTATCATCAGCGGCGAGCAGATGAGCACCTATGAGTATGGCCTGTTGCAGGTGCCGATTTTCGGCGCGCTGATTATCGGCAACCTGGTGCTGGCCAAGCTCACCGCGCGGCGCTCCGTGCGCTCGCTGATTGTGATGGGCGGCTGGCCGATGATGGCTGGGCTGGCGCTGGCGGCGCTCGCCACGGTGATTTCATCCCATGCCTACCTCTGGATGACGGCGGGGCTGAGCATCTACGCCTTCGGCATCGGCATAGCCAACGCGGGCCTGGTGCGCCTGACGCTCTTTGCCAGCGACATCAGCAAAGGCACCGTCTCCGCGGCGATGGGCATGTTGCAGATGACCATTTTCACGGTGGGTATCGAAGTCAGCAAACACGCCTGGCTCGGCGGCGGCAACGCGCTGTTTAACCTGTTTAACTTCGCAAGCGGCCTGCTGTGGCTGGGCCTGATGGCGATTTTCCTGAAGGACAAAACCGTCGGCACCCGCCCGGAAGGCTAACGCATAACGCGGCGGCCCGTCCGGGCCGTCGCCTCAGGCGAACGGCGCGTCGCCGTTCAGCACCTTGTCGATAATCTCCAGTACGCCGTCCTGATTGTTGGCGGGCGCACGGTAACGCGCGACTTTGTGGATCGCCTCCGGCGCGTTGTCCATCGCAAACCCAAACCCGGCATGACGCAGCATCTCAACGTCATTGCCGCCGTCGCCAAACGCCACGACCTCGCTGTCCGCAATGCCCCAGCGCTGTTGCAGCATCTGAATGCCGTTGGCTTTATGAAGCCCCGGAATGATGAGATCGATAGAGCCGTGGCCGCTGGAGACCGGCACCACGATCCCTTCAAACGCCTCGGTCAGTTCGTCCATTCGTTTCAGTAACTCGATATCCGGCAGGTTAAGCGCGAATTTAAAGAAAATGTCGTTGATACCGTGCAGGTCGTCGACAAACGCCAGGCGGTGATAGTAGTGCGCCGCCATCTCTTTGAAGCGCTCGTCGTAGCGCTTGAGCGTGTAGCCGCTGTGTTTCCCGCAGGCGATGATTTCCAGATGGTCCAGCGTCATCAGGTGGTCGACGACGTGACGATAGTCGTCATCGCTGAGCTCGCCGTTAAACACATCTTCCCCTTCGCACACCACCCACGCGCCGTTTTCCGCCACGAAGGCGATGTCGTCGGCGATGTCCGGGAAGAACGACGCCAGCTGGTAGTACTGGTTGCCGCTCGCCACCACAAAACGGATGCCGCGCGCTTTCAGTTCGGCGTATTGCTTAAGAAAACGCTCGCGGTGATACGTCTTGTCATCGCGTAAAAACGTGCCGTCCATATCCACGGCGATTAACTTAACTGTCATAAACGCTCCTTAAGGATTTACCCGGCCTGACACATAAAAAGTGCGGATAATGGCCTGTTAACATAAGCTGTGGTTATTAAAAGGATTTTTACTTAATTCAAATTTAGACCTAAAGCTAAATTGCCCCGGGGCCGATAGTAGCCTTGTTAACGACTCTCCGACGTGCGAAACGGCAACCCTATGGCGACTATCTTCAACAATCTGATGTCCGGCAATGTCCTGACGCAGCAGAAAAAAACGGCCGCTAGCTTAAGCCAGTCCATCGAGCGGCTCTCATCCGGCATGCGCATTAACAGCGCGAAGGATGACGCTGCCGGGCAGGCTATCGCCAACCGTATGTCCGCCACGCTCAGGGCGAATGACGTGGCCTCGCGCAGCATGAACGACGGGATCAGCCTCTCGCAGACGGCCGAAGGGGCGCTTTCTGAAGTGACCGATCTGCTGACGCGCGCAAAAGAGCTTGCCGTGCAGTCCGCGACCGGCACGCTGGGCGCAAGCGATCGCGCGGCGATCTCTGCGGAGTTCAGCGAGATCAAAGCGCAGATAGACGCGATTTCCACAGGGACGACGATTTTCGGCAAATATCCGCTGGCGCCCGCGGCATCGCCGCCGCCGCCCGCGTCGCAGCTCGGCAATATTCCGTCTATCAACCAGCGCTTCCCGGTGCCAGGCCAGCAATACACCTTTTCGTCCGGACTGGTGCCGCTGGCCTATATTCCGGCAGGCGCGACCGACATCACGCTTACGATTAACTCGGGTTGGATGGATGACGATATCCAGCTGTTCAGCCGCGATGGCAGCCATCTCGTCGGTACGCCGGTGAACGGCCCCACGCGCGATTTCACCTGGACCAATAACGGGGTGAACAGCACGGCGACCGCCAACACAAAAGTTATCTCGACCGATAACGGTTTTTTGCCGGGCGCCAGTTACAGCGACGCGAACCTGACGCAGGGGCCCGCCACCTACAACGTGAACGGCGGCGCGGTGAAGCAGTACAACGGCATGACCATCACCTACAGCGGCGATGGCGACCGCTACGAAACGCCGGCGACGGGCTGGGCCAACAACGGGACGGTATCGCCCGGCGACTATGTCGAGCGGCTTTCTATCGATAAGGTGACGGAAGATGTGATTATCATGGTGGTCGGCAACGGCTCGTTTTACGGACAGATGACCTGGACGAAACTGCCGAAGCCCACCGATCCGCCGGATAACGGGCCGGTCAGCACCGATACGGATATCGTAATGAGCGCGGACTATGGCGAGGCGGTGCAGTATAAAACCATCCCCGGCACGCCCTCGGACACGAAAACGCTCGGCCTTGATACCGCGCGGCTTGATAATCAGCAGAGCGCGTCGCAGGCGATAGACGCCATCGATCACGCGCTCGATACTGTGAGCGCGTATCGGGGCACCTACGGGAGCCTCGTGAATACGTTCGATTCGGCGAAGGCCGGGCTGGCGCAGGATACCGCCGCCACGACCGCCGCGCGCAGCCGCATTGAGGATGCGGATTTCGCGCAGGAGGCGAGCAATCTCAGCCGGACGCAGATCCTGCAACAGGCCGGGGACGCCGTGCTGGCGCAGGCGAACCAGCAGGCGCAGAGCGTGCTCTCGTTGCTTAAATAACGTCACGCGCCTGCCCGGACGCTGACGCCACAGGCGTAGCGGGTTTCGCCACCGCGCGAGCCACCACGGCCGCCAGCACGACCAGTGACAACACCACCAGCATCGCGCTGCGTAATCCGTAATGTTCCCCCAGGAAGCCGAGTAACGGCGGGCCCACCAGGAAGGCGATATAGCCTGCCGTCGCCACCACACTCACGCGCACCGGCGCATCCGGCCCGGTATCGCTCGCCGCCGAAATCGTCAGCGGGAAGCCGAGCGACGCGCCCAGACCCCACAGCAGCACCGACACGCTCGCGATAATCGGGTTATCGACAAAGATAATCAGCCCGATGCCGAGCGCGCCCATAATGGCGCTGGCGCGCACCACGTTAACGCGGCTGTAGCGGTCGATAAACCAGCCGCCAAAGAAACGGCCGAGCGTCATGCCGAGCGTAAAACCGGCGTAAATGAGCGAGCCGGAGGTGGGGCTGAAACCGTGGCCGTCCACCATCAGGAGCGGCAGCCAGTCGTTGGCGGAGCCTTCGGCAAACGCCATCGCCAGCACAATCAGACCAATCAACAGCAGCTGGGTGTCTCTCCAGAACGGGATATGGCCGGCAGGACGCTGCTGGCGCGCTTCTTTCGTCTCGATGCCGACGCCCCTCGGGATAGCCCGCAGCCCGATGATAATCGGGATAACGGTAATCAGCGTGGCAATCGCGAGATGCAGATCGGCGCGAAAATGCAACGCCGTCAGGCTCAGGCCGATGCCCGCGCCAATCAGCGTGCCGAGGCTGTAAAAGCCGTGCATCATCGGCAGAACGGTCTTGTTCTGTAACTGCTCGACGGTCGCGCCTTCGACATTGAGCGCCACTTCGGCGGAACCCATGCCCGCGCCCAGCACCGCCAGCCCGCAGGCAAACAGCAGCGGCGAGGCGAACCACAGCGCGAGCGCCATCAGCAACATGCCGATAACCCCAAGCGCCATGCCGTTGCGGATAACCGTATGCGTGCCGAGGCGCTTCACCAGCCAGCCGGAGCAGAGAATACCGCTCATGGAGCCAACGGAAAGCCCGAACAACACAATGCCCATGCCAGCGGTGGAGACCGCCAGCACATCACGAATGGACGGCGTGCGGGTCGCCCAGGAGGCCATCAACAGGCCCGGCAGAAAGAAAAACAGAAACAGCGCCCACGTCCGGTGACGCAGCGCGGAAGAGTGATTCACGTCGGATGACATAGCCCATTCGCCTGGAGAGTGAAAAAGAACCTTTAAAACGTAGCAAGGTTGTGTACATTTGTACACATACAGAAAATGCTTTCCGGCTGAGAATTCGACACCCTATGGCGACACGACAAAACGACCCGCAACGCCGCGAGCGTATTCTGGAAGCGACGCTCGCCTGCATCGCCACGCACGGCTTTCATCATATTACGCACCGTAAAATCGCCCTTGAGGCTGGCGTGCCGCTGGGCTCGGTCACCTACTATTTTACGACGCTGGAGGCGCTGCTGGCCGAGGCGTTTACGCGTTTCGCCGAGAGCATGTCGCGCCAGTACCAGGCGCTGATGGCGCAGGCGCAGAGCCGTGAAGAGGCCTGCGAGGCGTTAACGGCGCTGATTTGCGGCGCGCAGGTGACGACGCCAGAAAATATGGAGCTGATGTACCAGCTTTACGCCTACGCCAGCCGCCAGCCGCAACTCAAGATCATCATGCAGGACTGGATGCGCCGCAGCCAGCAGACGCTCGAAACCTGGTTCGACCCGGCGACCGCCCGCGCGCTCGATGCGTTTGTCGAAGGGATGACGCTGCACTACGTCGTCGACCGCGAGCCGCTGAATCGCGAGACCATCCGCAGTATGGTGGGGAGAATTGTGGGGGAGGGGTGAGGGGAACTGAATACACGAAACCGAGAAAGATACTTCTGGTCAATTAAGCCTAATTAAAATGATGCAAAATCCCCTCAACGGCATTTCGCTTTAATATATTTATGCGCAAAAAGGACGGGAGCGGATGAAGACGGTATCTGATAAAGAGATTCAGGCAATAATCTTAAAAGAATTGCCGCTGGTGACGTCTTTTACACTTAAAACACAACAGCATGATATTAACAGCCCTTTGCAGGAAACGTTTGAAGCCGAGGATATCGCAGAGATGGCGCAGGCGCTTTTTAGCCACTTCGGAACAGAGCACAGCTGCTTCGATCTGGCCGCCTACTATCCGTGGAAAGCTCCACGATTGTTTTCACGCAAGCCAGTGATACAGGATAAACCGCCATTGACAATCAGGATGTTTGTGGCGTCAGTGAAGGCGGGGAGGTGGTTGTATGGAAATTGTCAGGAGTAGTTATATTCTGATTCAGCGTTAGCTATTATTTAAAATGCAGGCCTGCGCACGAAAATCCATCCTTTTTTAAATCACATTTTTTGCAAATGTGATTAAGTGAGGTTTATTAAGGATGAGTAAGCGTGAAGATATTGTAGATGGGAAGTTGAGTGCTGGTCTTAAATATGGGCTTGTCTATACTGAGGTTCTGGGCTGGATTGATTTAGGCCACGCACAGGGTAACGATATAAGGAAATTATTAAAGGATTTTGCGATCGGGGAATCATCAGGCAAAAAAGAATACAACGTGTCTTACTCGCAATCCATGGTTGATCCCACAAGGTCTATAAAAATGGGAAAGTTCCTTACCTGGACTATCAAACGCGGACGTACTTATAACGAGCAATTGAGCATCGCCTTAGCCATGATGATGATTCTGGCCGGAAAATTTGAAGGATTACAACGTTCATTTTTTATCCGTTTATTTACAGATAGTGGATTTAGTGGCGAAGATTTGATTTCAGATTTGTTGGGTTTTTATCGTGTAGTCGCTATATATAATCCTTTCGACTTGCTGCGGCCAGTCAGTAGAGAGGATGCTTTAACTCGCTGGGACTACTACGGTAAAATTGGTAACTGGAAGAGTGATGATTTCAGACCATGGCTTTTTCCTGACCCGGAACGGTTTCCTGACGCAAAACCGCGTAAGGGATATCTGCCTTATTTTATGCGAACTATCACTCCATGGCATGACTTCCGCTCTGGTATAGTTAAAATTAACACTATGAACGGGAATTATATGGATAGCGCTAAAGGAGGTTCGCTACCTTATGCGTAAGAAGGCAAAAGTCCTTATTGTTCTGGCTGTGCTTTTGGCAGGCGCGTTCGGCTGTGCTATTCCATACATCAAAATGGAATTTACAGAAAGTGCTTACTATACCGAGAAAGATGAACGAGAGTATCGCTTCTTCACGCCCCAAATCTTACAGGAAATGCCGCGGATTTCTGAAAAATACGAATTTAGCTTTATCAATGTTAGCGGGCCTGCTTCTCAGGTGCATGTGGTTAAATTCTATAGGACATCTGATACCAGACAGGTGGACCGTTACCTCACCTCTAAAGGCTATAAAAAACAGGCAACCTGCGATATCGAGGCAACTTGCTGGCGCGGCAGTGATCCGCAAGAAACGCTCTATGTCGGAACTTTCAAGGACGAAAATATGGTCATGGTTCAGGTCGTTATTGATTTCTCATAGACAGTGAAACGGTTTTTTATCAGGAAAATAGTTTTTGAACTGGTGGTAAGAACCGAAAAAAACTTGAGTGGCATCTTAGGCCATTTTTGAACGCTGAAACATCAGTGCATAGCGGCAATACCAAACCCCGGACAACAAAAAACCCATTTATGTAAATGGGTTAGTGAAAACAACGACTTTTAATATTATCAATAAGTTAGTTTGGTGGTAAATAGTGGCGATTACGGGGTAGTGCCAACCGCTGTCGCCACTTTGTCGCCACTTCGGATCTTCTTCTCGTACTCATCTAATGCTTGCTCAACTTCGGCTAGATACGATTTGAAGGAGTCTAAGACCATGGTCAATGAACCGTTCATAAAAAGAACTTGTTTTCCATCCTTTTTAAATAAATCAGGATGAGCATCCATGAGTTCGAAAATGGGTTTAATGTTCTGTCCATCATTTTCTATGTATTTAGCATCGTTGTGTGCACAGCTATTTCTCAACTTTGTTATTTTTTTGATGGTTGAATAGTGAGTCGATGTTTTCATGCCTAGTAGTTTTTTTATGAATAAATGACTTCTCTCAAATCCGCTACCTTTAAGGTCTGAAATGTTGATTGGGGTTTGATGTTTACGAGCAAAGTTATTGCAGAATTTTTCAATCTCGTGCTCAAACATTCCGAAAATAGTTAAAAAAACAGACCTTCGAAATATACTTGGATAATATTCCAAGAACATTTCATCTAGATCAACAGATGAACTGTCAAGGCCCATGTAGTAATCGATGGACTGATAGAGACCTTCTTCAGGGGAAATGTCAATTACATATTCTTCTGGACCCTTTTCTTTATATTCTGTAATCCCTTTGTCAATGGAAGATTCACTTTGTAGTATTAATGTTTCGATGATTTCAAATGTTAGGGAGAAATCGAAAACTGGAAATGTTAATGAGAATTTAACCATTATGGAACCCTTTTAAAATTTACTTCATTGACACTCAGTGTTGCCAGAGGATTAAAGCGAAGTGCTGTTTCTAAGTGATCAGGCGCTAGATGAGCATAACGCATTGTCATTTTGATGTCGTGATGTCCAAGGATTTTTTGTAAAGCAAGAATGTTACCGCCGGACATCATAAAGTGGGCTGCAAATGTGTGTCGAAGAACATGAGTCAGTTGTCCGCGTGGAAGGACAATTGAGGTTTTATCCATCACCGACAAAAATTGGAAATAGCAGTCAGTAAAGAATTTGAAGCCGTCCAGGGCAATGATTTCCTCATACAGCTCTTTGCTAATCGGAATGCTGCGGTTCTTTTTGCCTTTGGTTCTAGTAAATGTGATTCGGTATTTTGTAACCTGTGAACGCGTAAGGTTTACAGCTTCGCGCCAACGTGCACCTGTGCTTAGGCAGATTTTGACAACCAAAGCGAGAAGGGGGCTTTGACGACGGCAGTCGTCCAATAGTTCTGTTATTTGCTCATGCGTTAGCCAGGCCATCTCTTTTTCAGCAATGGTGAATTTGCGCATGTTCTCAAGTGGGTTCGGTGCGCTCCATTCTCCAAGCCGGGCCAGCTCACTAAAAACTCCGCTCAGATAGCTTTGTTCTAAATTGATAGTTACCGGACTCGCTCCATTTTTCCATTTCTCACTGAAATAGATTTCTCCGGTCAGACGTTTGTCGCGGTAGTGTGCAAACATTTTAGCTGTGAGGTCTGTCGCAGGAGGATTTCCGAGGGCACCAACCATCAGGAGCAGCTTGTCATAAACATGTTCGCCAGCAGTCAAAGATTTGCCGTGCAGCTTGAACCAGAGTTCAACTATGTCTTTTAATGAACGACGGTCTACCGATTCGCCCAGCCAGGGTTTTGCTTCAGTTTCCTCCATGGTGTAGCGTTCAAAGGCCAGAGCTTCACCTTTTGTTGCAAACTGCTTGCGGACACGCCTGCCAGAGCGTCCCATGGGATAACACTCGCAGAGCCATTTTCCTGTTGTGAGTTTTCGTACTGCCATAAAAATGTCCTCCAATGGAGAACATTTATACTGTTTTTTTGTACAGTGTCAATGTATGAGGAACGTGTAATCATACATGTGATATGTGCTTTGGATTAGTGCACTTTTGTCACATCTATGTTTTTATCGATTTTGCCTCTATCACTGTAGGACCTTTGTTCTTTTCTTTTAATGTATAATTCCCAGCGAATATTATTCATTATAATGGCATAAATATTAAAAATAAAAGTCTTAACTACTAATACTAAGTAAATAAGACTAGTCCCTATAAGGCAATATCCTAATTTGATAATTAACTCTTTTATCAATTTTGAACCTGGAATTAAATCAATGATATTGCCAATCATCCCATTTGACTGACAAAATAGAATTATAACTAGATAAATGAAAGTAAACGTAATAAAAGAAATAAAAACTTTCATAAACGCCATGAAGTTATATTTCAACGTGGGCATCTGTGTTTTTTTATGCTGTACTGACATCATTTGAAGAAACATATCGGGCTTAGATAGTGTTGCAAATATAGTGAAACCTGCAATAAGAAAACCTAGGGTTGTTACTGCAAAGTTGAAACCAATCAAAGCCCAGTTTCTGATATCAGAGACTAAATGAGACGTATCCTTCTCAATGAAAAAAGAGTTTGTCAATAAAAAAATAGACGCTGCGAGCAAAATGCAAACATGGAATGTACTAATAGTAATCCGTTTGCAGAGCAAGTAAACATCCCAAAGATTTTTTTCTTTGGTTATTTCTTTAGCGTCTATTTTATTTATCATCAGCTAAACCTTTGATATATATTGCTAATAATTCTAATCGTCTTTTGTGAAAGAGCTCTGGGTAGAGATATCTTACTTTCATTTACAAGCTCTTCATATCGCTCATAACATTCATTTGCAGCCTCGTTGGTATTTTTTGATAATTCATCTATCTCACTTAACAAAACAAAATCATCATTACTACCTTTTATTATATCACCTTCGTCATCATATCCTTTAATATTTATTCCTGAATTTGCTAATCTGGTTGCTGATGTGAGTTGTTCTAATACGGCATCATGATTCAAACCTGAATCGGTGTTTGAAAAACGAATGGACGTAGAAATACTGCCCATTTCTTCTCCAGCGCTTTCAAGTGACTCCCAAAATTCGTCGTTATCAATTTCCTCTTGGTTCGTAGGGAGTAGTTTTACAGAAACATTTTGAATTTTTCTGAAATTTTCAATGAATTGCTCTAGGCTTTGTTCATCGGTTAAAGGTGTAATTCTTAATTTAGGTCGTACGATTTCACTTCGTAAGCTTTTTTTAGTAACTCGAGGTAAGTCAGGATCTACTTCTCGTGCCCTTTTTGCCGTTTCGTATAAGTGAGATATGTATTTTTCATACTCTATATTTAAGAAACATTGACTTGTTGACTGGAAGTTTTGAATTGTAGGAGCACCACTAACTTCCTTGCAAAGAATTAATCTGTGCGTATTTAATATTAAAAGAAAGAAAGAACTAGGTGCTGTTTCAAGCTCATCATGATCTTCGACTAAATCAGCACCATCAAATACCTGTTCTCTGGTTAGTAATGTATTTTTAATAATCCGCCCCTTAATTCCTAGTACAGGAGGGGTTGCTTCTTCATCAAGAATGACGCATTCAGTATCAATGAAAAAGAATTCTGATTTATCGGATATTCTGCGAATGTTCGCCATTTCTAAAAAAGATGGGAAAACGATTTCATCATAGTAATCCAATAAAACTTCATCACCAAAACGTAGAGTGTAATTTCCAAACTCGAGCTTTTTAACAAAATCCATTGCTGTGCCTCAAGGTTAAATAGTACGGTATTGTGAGAAGATTTTTGCAACAAGCTTTATATCTTCTTTTTTACAATCAAATGTTAAATGATCATCTGTTACCCGAAGATTACCTCCAGGTAATAAAAAGATTTGTTTTAACTTAAAATTATTTTGGTATTGAACAAGCCACATGCCATCTTCAATATTAGATTTATTTATATGTGCAATATTTGTGCAATGATGGTCCTGTATTGCTAATAAATCCTTAAAATGAGGAAGCAGGGTTTTATCTATAAATAAATGACCAGCATCGAAAATTTGATTGTCAATTAGTTTTACTTTCGAAATTTTTGAAACTTCACTTTCTTCACTCTTTTCACTTTCAAATACTGGCCCGCGCCCAGTAGTTAACCAAGTGAGGGTTGCTCCGGTTTCGATGGCACATTGGATGATCCAGTCAGAAGGGAAGGTGTCTCTTAGATATCGATTAGCCAAAGTACTTTTGGAGACCTTCAGGTGATCAGCTAGCGCTTGGCGCGTTGTGAAGCCATATGCTGAAACTAGCCTTTCGATAGCTTCTCGCCCACCGCTCTCAAAATTCAGCGGGATCTCATTTGGGTACTTTGATGTTGACATATCTCTTTTGCGATCCTAGTATGCACCTTGTTCCCAATTGGGTACTTGTCACAGTTCAAGGCAATTAATCAAGAAACAAGGAATCATGCATCATGACACCTAATATTTCAATCTCATTGGCCGTACCTTCTATTTCCATTGAAAAGTACAGTGAACTCACAGGCTTATCTATAGACACAATTAATGACATGTTGGCCGACGGTCGTCTAATTCGGCACCGCTTACGCAAAGATAAAAAGCGCGAAAAAGTTATGATCAACATTGCTGCTATGACTGTAGAGGCGCATTATCCAGAGCTGGCGTCCGGGCTGCATCTGCCGAAATTCGCGCGGGTGGTCGCGCACAGTGAGCCGGTGAGCAGCGGGAATTTTTCCGATCCGTTCCGCCCGCGCTACGCCGTTGACGTGCAGCTGCTTGACGCAGACGGTAAGCCGGACGGTAACACGCCGGTGTATTCCGCTGTGCCGCTGCCGGTGCCGATGGCCGGTAATGATTCGGGGATGTTCCAGTTTCCGCCCGAAGGCACGCTGGTTGAAGTGGGCTTTACCGGCGGGCGTGCGGATAAGCCGTTTGTGCGCCAGACCGTACCGGATGGCACAAGCCTGCCGGACGTGAAGCCGGGCGAGCAGCTGCAACAGCAGCGGGAAGAAGTGTCACAGCGCGTCACGCAGGCCGGTGACTGGGTGCGCAAGACTGACCAGACCATCAGCGAAACATCCATGAGCCGCGAAGTGACCGCAGACCGGGAGCGCCGCGAGCTGGTCAGCCGTGAAACCACGGTAAACGCCACGGATAAAACCACGGTACTGGGAACCGTCAGCATGCTGGCCGGTGCCGTTCAGCACGTGGCCACGGGCGATTACGCCATCGCAGCCAGCGGCAAATTTCTGGCCCGCGTGGAAGGCGACGCCGAAGCCGAAATTGACGGTCAGCAGAAAACGCACGTTAAGGGCGGCATCAAGACGCAGACCGATGGCGCACTTACCGAGAAAATCGCGCAGCTGCGTAAAAGCATCGCAGCGGGCGGCCAGCAAATCATGGGGCCAACGGTACACATCGGCAGCGAAGGTGTTAACACGCTGCAAATGATGCTGGAAACCATCGACCTGCTGGCACAGCTGGCCAGCCAGTGCGCAAACCATTCACACCCCGGCACCGGCGGGCCGACCACTGCCGCCGCGTTCAGCCAGACGGCAACGCAGGCGACTCAGACCCGCAGCCGTTATGAAAAGATAATAGCGTAGTGAATAAAGATAAGTATCGGTGGCTTACTAATAGACATTGTGTGGTGATAGAATGTACAGGCTTGAGTGTTTAATCACTATAACTACTTTATGTTAAGGAGCGGCTTATGAATCTTTCGGATTACGAGAAGTTGTCACTTGCGATTCTTTGCGAAATTCATACAGCATTAAAATTGAGTGATAATGGTCTTGATTCGAAGTTTATATCTAAAGCATTAGACACTGGCAATGAGTGGGCCATTTCTAGTCGTTTTGGGGATTACTTAGGTTTTAAAGATAGTGAGCACCCTGAAGAAGTCAGTTTTGTTTACAATGTCCTTGATATGTGGTCGTTTATTGAAGAGGGTGTGGAAGCTCTAACGGACGAGGAACGGGTAACTCTTGAGGAAAAGGCTGCTCCTTTAGGTAAAAACCCTCGATTTAATGGCTTTGATGGTAATAATGAAACCCGATATTTAAGCATAGCTAGCTTTATTGTTAGTGATCCTCATGCCTTCGGGGGGCGTTTCGCTGACAGGTATTTGAATTCACATTCGCGTCGTGTTGAAAAATATAAGCGTATGTATGAAATATTTGAGCCCTGGCGTGATAACTACCCCAGCCGTCCGCTAAATGTTGATGAATTAGTTAAATTACTTACTGCATGAAAGCTATAGACATTTTCCTGCCCGCATTGCGCGGGCTTTTTTTATGTCCGTCATTAACCCACCCAGAACGCACCACAGCGCCCGCAGCGCGCAAACCACACACCGCCACCCCTGAAACAGATCCCGCCCGCCTCGTTGCTCTGGCGCAGCCGCAGACCCACAAAATAAAACGTCCGCAGACAAAAACGGCACTACACCGCACCCGCCTGCAAGTTTTGGATCGCAAAATTTTTTCAGTTTTGTTTTTTTACAAACGACATGGTCAGACCGCGCCAGCGCTGGCGCATTGCCAGAAAAGCGAAACTGAAATGATTGAAAATAATTTCAGTGTTTTTCATTTTTTTGGATCGCTGATGGATCTGCCTGAAAATTCATGCGCATGTTTTAATTGGATTTTTTTGATTTTACGTCAGAGGAAGGGAGCTTCGGCCGCAATGGCAGACGGCACGTTATATAGAGAAAAGCCAGACGCGGCAGGGCATGTACAGTAACTTCCACCTCCGGCAGAACTGAAAAAATGTTCATTAAACATTGCACTGCTGATTTCCATTTTCCAGGAATCATCCGAAAGGTTAAGCCGTTCAGATGGTAAGAATATGCTGTTTTGATAACCTTCCACTACCGCATATTTCGTGAGATGGGTTTTATGGATGCAAAACTGATAGCGAAGGGAATTGTTGACGGGCTCGCAGCTTTTCCGGAAGGGCTTTATTTAACCGCCGTGAGGACAGTTGAAGGGTCAGGTGCCTTTGGGCGCGAGTTGAAAGTGCGCAATGAGTATGAAACCGAGCGATTTATGCGGGCATTCAAAGACCTCGCATCAAATGAAGAGCCGGTTAGAAGACTGGTTACGATGGTGATAACTGATTTCTATCAGAAATTAGATGATGCAGGTAAGAAAGCGATCAACGATAAGCTGCATTACTCAGATGCAAAGCTGGGTAGCCGTATGGGGGCTCAGGCATTTGTCTCGCAATACATTGCTAAACGCATAATAAATAGGGTGAAAATGGGAAAGGTCATGACGCGTGTCATTCGCGTAGCGTCAGCCTTCACGCTCAACATTGTTATGATACAAGGCATGATTGAAGAGGCTGCCAGAGCATCCCGAAGGATGAAAACCAAATATCCGATTACCTATTACAAAGTTGTCTACATGAATTTAGATATGGTTTATTTTCTGGTCGAAAGTGAACTTGAACCCTATCTGATATATATCGAAAGCCACCCAGTTCAGTGTAAAGGTATTGAAAATGAAATGTGCAAACTCCTCGCGAAATAATGTTTTTAAATCTGTGAGGAATCATGCGGCAAACATGGTCGAGGCGGTTACAACCTGCCTTTGCGCTTTCGCGGCTTTTGGTTGTCTGTTTATAGTAGATGGTTGGCTGATGAAGCTGGCCGGGTTCGTCGGCTTTTTTGCGTTGGCTTATCTAATCGCTTGGCTTGTCGATCTGGTGAAGACAGAGCGCCCGGAATAGCACTGGAATATCGTTGGATGGAGGCAAACTAACTCTGTGTCGCCATTTTGTCGCCTTTGATTGCAAAGCAATCTGACAAGCTGCTGTTTTGTAAAGATTAATTTTAGTGGCAATAAAAAACCCATCAACCTTGAACCAAGATGGCGGGGTTGATGGGCTCCACAAAATGGGGACATCAAAGAAAAGCAGTGGCACTAATTGAGACTGGCGCTTTTTCGAAAAGTTCGCGCCATCTGCAAAATTTCTCGTTTTTTTATGTGCCGGGCCAGATGATGACGATAAGCGTACCGGCAAGCGTCAGCAGAACGTTGGCAATCGCATAGGTGCCCGCGTAGCCGAGCGCCGGGATGTTGCTGCGCGCGGTATCGCTGATGATCTCCATCGCCGGTGCGCAGGTGCGCGCGCCCATCATCGCGCCGAACAGCAGCGCGCGGTTCATGCGCAGCACATACGCGCCGAACAGGAAGCAAATCACCACCGGCAGCAGGCTCACTATCAGGCCCGCAAACAGCATCTGGCCGCCCACGACGCCGAGGCCGTGGCCGATGCCGCTGCCCGCGCTCAGGCCCACGCCCGCCATAAACACCATCAGGCCGAACTCTTTCACCATCATCAGCGCGCCCTGCGGAATATAGCCGAACGTCGGGTGGTTGGCGCGCAGGAAGCCGAGCATGATCCCGGCGAACAGCAGACCGGCGGCGTTACCGATGCCGAAGCTGAACGAGCTGAACTGGAAGGTGATCATCCCGATCATCAGGCCGACAATAAAGAAGGCGCAGAAGGCAAGAAGATCCGTCACCTGGCTGTGAATGGAGATAAACCCGATGCGGTCGGCGATGGTTTTCACGCGCCGGGCGTCGCCGCTCACCTGTAAGACGTCGCCTTTGTTAAGGACGATGTTGTCGTCAATCGGCATCTCAATCTGGCTGCGGATGACGCGGTTTAAGAAGCAGCCGTGATCGGTGAGCTTAAGCTGGCCAAGACGGCGGCCCACCACGTTGTGGTTTTTCACCACGATCTCTTCGGTGACGATGCGCATGTCGAGCAGATCGCGGTCGAACACCTCTTTCCCGTTGCGAAAGCTCGGGTCGAGGCGCGCGTGCGCGTCCGGGTAGCCTACCAGCGCGATTTCATCGCCCATTTGCAACACCGCGTCGCCGTCCGGGTTCGCGAGAATGCCGTTGCGGCGGATGCGCTCGATGTAACAGCCGGTCTGGCGGTAAATGCCAAGCTCGCGCAGGTTTTTGCCGTCGGCCCAGGCGACCAGCTCCGGCCCCACGCGATAGGCGCGGATAACCGGCAGATAGACTTTGCGGTTGGCGTCGGTGTCGAGACCGCGCTCGCGCGCAATCTGCTGGGCGCTGGTTTGCAGATCCTGGTGCTGAAGTTTCGGCAGGTAGCGCGCGCCGAAAATCAGGCTCACCAGCCCGATAAGGTACGTCAGCGCATAGCCGAGGCTCAGGTGATCCAGCGCCTGGGCGAGCTGCGCGCCTTCCATCCCCGCGTGGCGTAATGTGTCGCCTGCGCCCACCAGCACGGGGGTTGAGGTCATCGAGCCCGCCAGCATCCCGGCGGTCAGACCGATATCCCAGCCGAACGCGCGGCCAAGCCCGAGCGCGATAAGCAGGGCGCTGCCGACCATGACCAGCGCCAGCATCAGGTAATTTTTACCGTCGCGAAAGAAAATAGAAAAAAAGTTGGGACCGGCTTCCACACCAACGCAAAAAATAAACAGCATAAAGCCGAGGTTAAGCGCGTCGGTGTTAATCGAAAAATGTTGCTGGCCTAATAATAATGAAACGACTAAAACGCCAATGGAATTACCCAGTTGCACAGAACCCAGGCGTAATTTACCAAGACACAGGCCGAGCGCCAGCACCACAAATAATAACAGGATGTAATTCCCGTTTAACAAATCTGCGACGTTTATATTCACGGAGGCTAACTTCTTGTTTACCAGTAAGTTGTTGAAAAGGAGAGGCTTCTGGGCTAGGATTTTGCTTATGTTTTGCCGGAAGTGCGCTTTTTCCGGCGCCGTTATTTCGTCTGCATAAGCTTTTAGCCGCCGCTAGTTTAATCGTTATGTATAGTATCGGCCAGCAAGAATATTCTATTACCCGCAGTTAATTATGAGGCACGGACTGCCGCCATGCTTTATCTGACTAAACATCCGCACTGGCGGAGAGGAGATCAGGTTGATACAGGCACTATCAGGGGGATATCTGTTGATGCGACGTCATAGCCGGGCCGCGACTGCCTGCTGTTTTATTCTGTTTCTGGCGGTATTCATGGCACAAAAAATGGTGCCCGGTACGTTTGCGCCAGGCGCCGGATCGATGGATTTGGGGATTTTATATTTCATGCTGCCGGGCGCGCTGGCGGGCGTGTGCGCCCGACGGGGCCGCGAGCTTAAGCCGCTGCTGGGGGCGCTGCTTGCCGCGCCGATCTGTCTGGTTCTTCTGCATCTGTGGGATGGAGACGCGCGTTCCTTCTGGCAGGAGCTGGCGTGGATTTTCAGCGCGCTGTTCTGGTGCTCTATCGGGTCGCTCGGCTGGCTGTTTATGTTAACGCTACGCCATCGTAGAGACGGCAGACGCCGGCTGTAACGGCCGGTTTCATTTTCCTTTCTAAACGCAACGTTCCGTTAACCGCCATCTGGCGCATTACGATTATACTGATGAGTTTTGGAGCGAGCCTTTAGCTTGCTTTTCAACACACCAGGAATGAATAAGGAAAACGTGATGACGCCAACGATTGAGCTGCTTTGCTCGCACCGTTCCATTCGCCATTATACCGACGAGCCCATCAGCGACGCCCAGCGTGAAGCCATTATCCACGCGGCGCAGTCCGCCTCAAGCTCCAGTTTCCTGCAGTGCAGCTCCATTATTCGCGTGACCGACCGCGCCATGCGCGAGCAACTGGTGACGCTGACCGGCGGCCAGCCGCACGTCGCGAAAGCGGCCGAGTTCTGGGTCTTCTGCGCCGATTTCAACCGCCACCTGCAAATCTGCCCGGACGCGCAGCTGGGCCTGGCGGAACAGCTGCTGCTCGGCGTGGTGGATACCGCGATGCTCGGGCAAAACGCGCTGGTCGCAGCGGAATCGCTCGGTCTCGGCGGCGTGTACATCGGCGGTATTCGTAACAGCATTGAGGCGGTGACGGAACTGCTGGGCCTGCCGAAGCATGTCCTGCCGCTGTTTGGCCTGTGCCTCGGCTGGCCGGCGGACGATCCGCAGGTGAAGCCGCGAATGCCTGCGGGCCTGATGGTGCATGAAAACCGCTACCAGCCGGTCGACCGTGAACTGCTGGCCGAATACGACGAAGAGATCGCTAACTATTATCTGCATCGCGACAGCAACGCGCGCCGCGATACCTGGAGCGACCAGATCCGCCGCACCATCATCAAAGAGAATCGTCCGTTTATTCTCGACTATCTGCATAAGCAGGGCTGGGCGACACGCTAAGCTTTTTTGCATTCCCCCGCCCGCGCGGGGGCGTGTATGATAGGCCGGTTTTCACAAGACGTGTTCAGAGAGGTGCAGGGTGAAAATCGCCATTTTGTCCCGGGACGGTACGCTCTATTCTTGTAAACGCCTGCGCGAAGCCGCCACGCGGCGCGGCCATCAGGTGGAAATTCTCGATCCGCTTTCCTGCTATATGACCATCAACCCCGCGGCGTCCTGCGTGCATTACAAAGGCCGTCAGCTGCCGCATTTCGATGCGGTGATCCCGCGCATTGGCTCCGCCATCACTTTTTACGGCACCGCCGCGCTGCGCCAGTTCGAAATGCTCGGCAGTTATCCGCTGAATGAATCGGTCGCCATTACCCGCGCGCGCGATAAGCTGCGCTCATTGCAGCTGCTGGCGCGTCAGGGCATCGATTTGCCCATCACCGGCATCGCCCATTCGCCGGACGACACCAGCGATCTTATCGATATGGTGGGCGGCGCGCCGCTGGTGGTGAAACTGGTGGAAGGCACCCAGGGCATCGGCGTGGTCCTGGCCGAAACTCGTCAGGCCGCCGAAAGCGTGATTGATGCCTTTCGCGGGCTCAACGCGCATATCCTCGTGCAGGAGTATATAAAAGAAGCCCGAGGGCGAGATATCCGCTGCCTGGTGGTGGGTGACCGGGTGGTCGCGGCCATTGAGCGCCAGGCGAAAGAGGGCGATTTCCGCTCGAACCTGCACCGCGGCGGCGTGGCGCGTATCGCGGAGATAAGTGAGCGCGAGCGCGACATCGCGATTAAAGCCGCCGCCACGCTCGGGCTTGACGTCGCGGGCGTCGATATTCTGCGCGCCGACCGCGGCCCGCTGGTCATGGAAGTGAACGCGTCGCCGGGCCTGGAAGGCATTGAGAAAACCACCGGTATGGATATCGCCGGGCAAATGATTAGCTGGATTGAGCGCCACGCGCGGCCCGACTACTGTCTCAAAACCGGCGGCTGATCCGGCGTCATGGTATAACGTCCGTTTTTTGCGTAAGCTATCCGATTGACATGTTTGTTGACTAAGAGGCTACAGGTTTTATGGATTCACTCGTCGTCCCGACGCTGGACACCCTGCGCCGCTGGCTCGATAACCTCGGCGTGAGCTTTTTCGAGTGTGATACCTGCCAGGCGCTCCATCTTCCCCATATGCAGAATTTCGACGGCGTGTTCGACGCCAAGATAGACCTGGTGGATAACGTGGTGATGTTTTCCGCGATGGCGGAAATCAAGCCTTCGGCGCTGCTGACGGTCGCGGCCGATCTCTCGGCCATCAATGCCGGCTCGTTAACCTTAAAAGCCTTTCTCGATATTCAGGATGATAACCTGCCGAAGCTGGTGGTCTGTCAGACGCTGCTCGCAGAAGTGGGCGTGACGGTTGAACAGTTCGAGGCCTTTTATCGCCAGAGCGAACAGCAGACCTCGATGGTGATTATGGAAGCCCGCGCGCACCAGCTGATTTACGCCCCTGAAGAGGATGAAAAAGGGGAACCTGAAGTGAATAACCATTTTCTTCACTGATCCCGCCCGCTTTTAGCGCAGTCGCCACCAGGGCGACTGCGTATTTCCATTTATTATTCTGTATATAAACTGTTGCGATAGCATAAATCACCGCTCACCTCGCCATTTTGGCTTATCACATAGACCAAATCTGACTAAAAAATTGTTAAAAGGCGTTTTTTATTCCGGGCTATAGCCTCGGGGTCAGGCTACAGTTATCCTTGCGAAGCTGCATACAGCGTGCAACGTCTGCCGGAGAGCCGCGCTCTTTTTTCTGCGCAGAATGACCATCTATGCATGAATCTTGCATATGTTTAATTGCGTAAATTTAGTTCGCGCCGACGCGGACTTTTACCCTTTATTCAGAAGGAAAACAGATATGTCCACCCAGAGTAAAAAATGGTTATCGGGTGTGGTTGCCGGTGCGTTGATGGCCGTCTCCGCGACGACCCTGGCGGCTGAACAGAAAACGCTGCACGTGTATAACTGGTCCGACTATATCGCCCCGGACACGATTGCCAATTTCACCAAAGAGACCGGCATTAAAGTCGTCTATGACGTGTTCGATTCCAACGAAGTGCTGGAAGGCAAACTGATGGCGGGCAGCACCGGTTTTGACCTCGTCGTGCCGTCTGCAAGCTTCCTTGAGCGCCAGCTCACCGCCGGCGTGTTCCAGCCGCTCGATAAGAGCAAGCTGCCGAACTGGAAAAACCTCGACCCGGAAATCCTCAAGCTGGTGGCGAAGCACGATCCCGATAACAAATACGCGATGCCTTACCTGTGGGCGACCACCGGCATCGGCTATAACGTGGACAAAGTGAAAGCCGCGCTCGGCACCGATGCGCCGCTGAATAGCTGGGATCTGGTGCTGAAACCGGAAAATCTCGAAAAACTGAAAAGCTGCGGCGTCTCCTTCCTGGATGCCCCGGAAGAAATTTTCGCGACCGTGCTGAATTACCTCGGCAAAGATCCGAACAGCAGCAAAGCGGACGACTACAGCGGCGCGGCGACCGATCTGCTGCTGAAGCTGCGTCCGAATATCCGTTATTTCCACTCCTCGCAGTACATCAACGATCTGGCGAACGGCGACATCTGCGTGGCGATCGGCTGGGCGGGCGACGTGTGGCAGGCGGCGAACCGCGCGAAAGAGGCGAAGAACGGCGTCAACATCTCTTACACCATCCCGAAAGAGGGCGCGCTGGCGTTCTTTGATGTCTTCGCGATGCCGGCGGACGCCAAAAACAAAGACGAAGCGTACCAGTTCCTCAACTACCTGATGCGCCCGGACGTCATGGCGCACATCAGCGATCACGTCTACTACGCGAGCGGCAACAAAGCTTCCACGCCGCTGGTGAGCAAAGAGGTGCGCGACAATCCGGGTATCTACCCGCCGCCGGACGTAATGGCCAAACTCTTCACGCTCAAAGTGCAGGAGCCGAAGCTGGATCGCGTCAGAACCCGCGCCTGGACCAAAGTGAAAAGCGGTAAATAAGGCCGTTTTACCGTAAACGGTATGCATCGGGGCGGTGCAGCTGCCCCATAACAGAACAGAGGACACGCGCCTCTGTTCTGCCATTTGCGCGGCAACCGGGCCGCGCAGGTACTTTTGCTTTTTGCCGGAGAGCAATGTAGTGAACGACGCTATTCCCCGCCCACAGGCGAAACCCCGCAAGGCGCTGACCCCGCTGCTGGAAATCCGTAACCTGACCAAATCGTTCGACGGCCAGCACGCCGTCGATGACGTCAGCCTGACCATTTATAAAGGCGAAATTTTCGCGCTGCTCGGCGCCTCCGGGTGCGGAAAATCAACGCTTCTGCGCATGCTCGCGGGCTTTGAAATTCCCACCGCCGGGCAGATTGTGCTGGACGGCGTGGATCTCTCCCACGTACCGCCGTACCAGCGCCCTATCAATATGATGTTTCAGTCTTACGCGCTCTTTCCGCATATGACGGTTGAGCAAAACATCGCTTTCGGCCTGAAGCAGGACAAACTGCCGAAGGCGGAGATCGCCAGCCGCGTCGAAGAGATGCTGGGCCTGGTGCATATGCAGGAGTTCGCGAAGCGTAAGCCGCACCAGCTTTCCGGCGGCCAGCGTCAGCGCGTGGCGCTGGCCCGCAGCCTCGCCAAACGTCCGAAACTGCTGCTGCTCGACGAGCCGATGGGCGCGCTCGATAAAAAGCTGCGCGACCGTATGCAGCTCGAAGTAGTCGATATTCTTGAGCGCGTTGGCGTGACGTGCGTGATGGTGACGCACGATCAGGAAGAGGCCATGACGATGGCAGGCCGCATCGCCATCATGAACCGCGGCAAGTTTGTGCAGATCGGCGAGCCGGAAGAGATTTACGAACATCCGACGACACGCTACAGCGCGGAGTTTATCGGCTCGGTGAACGTCTTCGACGGGCTGCTGCGCGAGCGGCGTGAGGACGGGCTAATCATCGACGCGCCGGGGCTGGTACATCCGCTGAAAGTGGACCCGGACGCCTCGGTGGTGGACGGCGTGCCGGTTCACGTCGCGCTGCGCCCGGAGAAAGTCATGCTCTGCGACGAACCGCCTGCCGATGGCTTTAACTTCGGCGTGGGCGAAGTGGTGCATATCGCCTATCTCGGCGATCTCTCCATCTATCATGTGCGGCTGCACAGCGGGCAGATGATCAGCGCGCAGTTGCAGAACGCGCACCGCTACCGCAAAGGCGCGCCCACCTGGGGCGACGAAGTTCGCCTGTGCTGGGACGCGGACAGCTGCGTTGTGCTGACGGTGTAAGGAGCGACAGATGAGCACTATTGAACGTCAAAGCGAGCCGCCGTCCGCCGCGCCAGGCGGTTTCCGGCTCTGGCTCGCGCGCCTGCAAATGGCGCATGGCCGTAAGCTTGTGGTCGCGCTGCCATACCTGTGGCTGATTCTGCTGTTTATGCTGCCGTTTTTAATCGTCTTCAAGATAAGCCTTGCAGAGATGGCGCGGGCGATCCCGCCCTATACCGATCTGGTGAGCTGGGCGGACGATCAGCTGTCGGTGACGCTGAATATCGGCAACTTCCTGCAACTGACCGACGATCCGCTCTATTTCGAGGCGTATCTGCAGTCGTTACAGGTGGCGGCTGTCTCCACGCTGTTCTGTCTGCTGCTCGGCTATCCGCTCGCCTGGGCGGTGGCGCACAGCAAGCCGTCGACGCGCAACATCCTGCTGCTGCTGGTGATCCTGCCGTCGTGGACGTCGTTTCTTATTCGCGTTTACGCCTGGATGGGCATCCTCAAAGAGAACGGCGTGCTGAATAACGTGCTGCTGTGGCTCGGCGTGATCGACCAGCCGCTCGCCATTCTGCATACCAATCTCGCGGTCTACATCGGGATTGTGTACGCGTACCTGCCGTTTATGGTGCTGCCGATTTATACGGCGTTGACCCGCATCGACTACTCGCTGGTCGAAGCGTCGCTCGATCTGGGCGCGCGCCCGGTGAAAACGTTCTTCAGCATTATTGTGCCGCTCACCAAAGGCGGGATTATCGCGGGCTCGATGCTGGTGTTTATCCCGGCGGTGGGTGAGTTCGTTATCCCGGAACTGCTCGGCGGGCCGGACAGCATCATGATCGGCCGCGTGCTCTGGCAGGAGTTCTTCAATAACCGCGACTGGCCGGTGGCCTCGGCGGTGGCGATCACCATGCTGGTGGTGCTGATTGTGCCCATCATGTGGTTCCACAAATACCAGAACAAAACGATGGGAGACCATGCATGAATAATCTGCCCGTGGTGCGCTCCCCGTGGCGCATTCTGATTTTGATTATCGGCTTTGCGTTTCTCTACGCGCCGATGCTGATGCTGGTTATCTACTCGTTTAACAGTTCAAAACTGGTGACGGTGTGGGCGGGCTGGTCGACCCGCTGGTACGGCGAGCTGTTCCGCGATTCGGCGATGATCAACGCCGTGGGGCTGAGCCTGACGATTGCCGCCTGCGCGGCGACGATGGCGGTGGTGCTGGGCACCATCGCGGCGGTGGTGATGGTGCGTTTCGGGCGTTTTCGCGGCTCGAACGGTTTCGCGTTTATGCTGACCGCGCCGCTGGTCATGCCGGATGTGATAACCGGTCTGTCGCTGCTGCTGCTCTTTGTGGCGCTCGGCCATGCGATTGGCTGGCCGTCCGATCGCGGCATGCTCACCATCTGGCTGGCGCACGTTACGTTCTGTACCGCGTATGTGTCGGTGGTGATAAGCTCACGCCTGCGTGAGCTGGACCGCTCGATAGAAGAGGCGGCGATGGATCTCGGCGCCGCGCCGCTGAAAGTGTTTTTTGTGATAACGCTGCCGATGATCATGCCAGCCGTGATTTCCGGCTGGCTGCTCGCCTTTACGCTCTCGCTTGACGACCTTGTTATCGCAAGCTTTGTGTCGGGTCCCGGCGCCACGACGCTGCCGATGCTGGTCTTCTCCAGCGTCCGTATGGGGGTCAACCCGGAGATCAACGCGCTGGCGTCGATTATCCTCGGCGTGGTCGGCATTATCGGTCTGATCGCCTGGTTTTTTATGGCGCGGGCAGAAAAGCAGCGACTGCGCGATGTCCAGCGTGCAAGGCATAGCTGAACCGCCTAAAATCTGCAATCATGTGCACCCGGCGCCGCGTATGACGCGGCGCTGTTTCACAGGGAAGGCGAGATTTGGACATTTTCAGCAAAGCGCGACAGTCACACGCCCGAATGAACGCTCCTACGCTGGTACAGGTGGCGGCGATAGGCATTATTTCTACGCGCTGCCTGGATCTGCTGATGATTTTCAACCTGCTGGGCGTGCGCGGCGTGATGGATTTTATCCACCGCAGCGTACAGACCTGGAGCCTGACGCTGATTTTCTTCGCAAGCCTCGTCTTACTCTGCATCGAATTCCGTTGCGCGTTCGTTATCCTGCAAGGTCGCGGCTGGGGCCGCTGGGGCTTTTTGCTTACCCAGATTATCGCCACCGGCTATCTGTGGGCGGCCTCGCTCGGCTGGGGATACCCGGAGCTGTTCAGTATCGCGGGCGGCTCGCGGCGTGAAATTTTCCATTCGCTGGTGATGCAAAAGCTGCCGGATATGCTGGTGCTGGCGCTGCTGTTTATTCCCGCCCGCAGCCGACGCTTTTTCCGGCTACAGTAATCCTGCGGCGTGATAGAATCGCCGGTCCGCGTTTTTCTTAAGGTTTTTAGCTATGCACTGCGCACTCTATGACGCCGGGCGCTGCCGCTCCTGTCAGTGGATTGAACAGCCCCCCGACACCCAACTTGCCGCCAAGATGACCGACCTGCGAACGCTGCTGGCTGACCTGCCCGTGGGCGAGTGGGGCGCGCCGGTGAGCGGGCCGGAGCGGGCGTTTCGCAATAAAGCGAAAATGGTGGTAAGCGGGAGCGTGGAAAAACCGCTGCTCGGCATGCTGCATCGCGACGGCACGCCGGTGGATTTGACCGAATGCCCGCTCTATCCGGCGTCGTTTTATACCGTGTTCGCCGCCATAAAACCGTTTATCGCTCGTGCTGGCCTGACGCCGTACAACGTCGCCCGTAAGCGCGGCGAGCTGAAATACCTGCTGCTGACGCAGAGCACGCTTGACGGCGGGTTGATGCTGCGTTTTGTGCTGCGCTCAAAGGAGAAACTCGAACAACTGCGCGCCGCGCTGCCTGCGCTGCTCGCGGAATTGCCGCAGCTTAAAGTAGTGACCGCCAATATTCAGCCGGTGCATATGGCGATTATGGAAGGCGACGAAGAGATCTGGCTGACGCAGCAGCAGGCGCTCGCGGAAAATTTCAACGGCGTGCCGCTGTGGATCCGTCCGCAGAGCTTTTTCCAGACCAACCCGACGGTCGCGAGCGCTCTGTACGCCACGGCGCGCGACTGGGTGCGCGCGCTGCCAGTGAATCATATGTGGGATCTCTTTTGCGGCGTCGGGGGCTTCGGGCTGCACTGCGCCACGCCGGAGATGACGCTGACCGGCATCGAAATCGCGCCGGAAGCGATTGCCAGCGCACGCGCGTCGGCGCAGGCGCTGGGGCTTCGCAACGTGTATTTTCAGGCGCTGGATTCGACCGATTTCGCGAACGGCCAGCAGGCAGTGCCGGATCTGGTTCTCGTTAACCCGCCGCGGCGCGGCATCGGTCAGGCGTTGTGTGAGTATCTGAGCCGTATGGCGCCGCGTTATATTGTCTATTCAAGCTGTAACGCGCAGACGATGGCGAAAGATATCCGCGAGTTGCCCGGCTATCGCATCGCGCGTGTGCAGCTGTTCGATATGTTTCCGCATACGGCGCATTACGAGGTGTTGACGCTGCTGGTGCGGGAGTAAACGCCCGTTTTTTTAGTGGTGGGTGCGCTGACGCTTACCCACCCTACACAAGGAGCCGTAGGGCGGGTAAGCAGAGCGCACCCGCCACGCGCTTACCAGTAGAGCTTCCAGCTTTGCGACAGCCGCGTCAGCGCTTCCATATAAAAATAATCGCCCCAGCTGCAACACTCATCCACACCTTTGTCGCTCGCCAGATGGTAAACCGAATGCTTCAACAGACCGTTGCAGGCGTCTTCCGGTTTGGCCAGGTAATCCCGCGTCAACGAGGTGAAAATATGCAGCGCCCACGCCTCGCAGACGGCGCGATCCGGGTCTGTCACGGGTAAATGTTTGATAAGCTCCAGCAGCCCGCACACGGTAATCGCCGCGGCGGACGAATCGCGCAGCGCGTCGGTGCCCTGAAGCGCCAGATCCCAGTGGCAGACGCCATCTTCCGGCAGGCGGTTCACGAAATAGCTCGCAAGCTTCTTCGATAACCCCACCATCCGCGTATGGCCCGTATAACGGTAGCTCAGCAGAAATCCGTAAATGCCCCACGCCTGCCCGCGAGACCAGCACGAATCATCGGCATACCCCTGCTGCGTATTGCCAAAGCGCGGCTCGCCGGTCACCGGATTCATATAATAGGTGTGCCAGCTGGAGGCGTCCGGGCGCACCAGATAGCGCGCCGCCTGGCTCACATGCGCCTGCGCCGCCGCCGCGAAACGCCCGTCGCCGGTCTGCTCGCTCGCCCACCACAGCAGCGGCAGGTTCATATTGCAGTCGATAATCATGCGCCCGGCCTGCGCCGGATCGTCCAGATCGCCCCACGCCTGAATTATCTGCGCCTTCGGGTGATAGCGCTCAAGCAGCGCCTCGGCGGCCAGCAGCGCGAAACCCCGCGCTTCCTGGCGGGCGTTCAGCCGCCAGTCGGCGACGCAGGAGAGCGTATACAGAAAACCGAGATCGTGCGTGTTGGTATCGTGGCGCCCGGCGATACGCTCGCCGAACGAGCGCACCTGGCGCTGCGCGGCGGCGCGGAAAGTCTCATCGCCGGAAAGCTCCCACGCGAGCCACAGCTGCCCAGTCCAGAAACTGGTGGTCCACTCGACGTTGTCGGTCAGCGGGTAGTAGCCCTTCACGCAGGTTTCGGCAGGGAAACGATCGCCGAAAGCGGCCAGATTCTGGCGCAGGCGCGCCAGCACGGCTTCACGGGTCTGCCCCAGCGTCTCGCGAAGCGACGCCAGCGAGGGCGCGGCGGGCGGATGGTTAAACGGTTCACGGGCAACAGATTGCAGCATAACGACTCCTGAAAAGTTAGTTTTTTACCGTCGCCGCGGCGTGAGCGGCGCCGTCACGTTTGCTCTGACAGGCGGAGAGGGTAAAGGCGGAAATCAGCGTAAAGGTGAGGGCGGTAGCGCCCATCAGGATATAGGTCTGCTCAAAGCCGATACGGTCGTAGAGATAGCCGGCGGGTGACGAGACCACCACGTTGCCGACATACAGCATCGCCTGGTAGCCCAGCAGATACATGGTGGCGTTGACGCGTTTGTCGAAGTGCTCGGCGATATACTTGAACACCGACACCAGCAGCAGGCAGATCTCCAGCCCGTACAACGGCTTCAGCACGGAAATCAGCAGATGGGAATCGCACAGCCCGGAGATAATCAGCCGCGCGCCGACGACCAGGCCGACAATCAGCAGCCCTTTTTTGGCACCCACATAGTTCACGAATACCGGAATGACCATGTACATCACAAATTCCATGCCGGACTGCACGGTGCCGAGATAACCAAAGACCGCGTTGCCCTGCTGCACGTCGTCAAAGAAGGTCACGAAGTAGCGTGAGAACTGCTGTTCGGCGATAAACATCATCCACGCCACGCCCGCCACATACAGGCAGAACGCCCAGAATTTACGGCTGCGCAGCAGTTCATAAACATCGCTCATGGCGATTTTCTGCTTCGAGAGCACTTCACTGGCGTGTGTGGTCGCAGTGTTGACCTTCAGGCTCAGCAGCACGCCCAGCATGACCAGCGACGCCGCGCTGCCGAGGATAAAGTTATACGCCGGGGAGAGGTTAAACAGCAGGCCGGAGAATGACGAGGCGACCGCCCAGCCGAGCGAGCCCCACATGCGGATCTGCCCGAATTCCATGCCGTTCAGGCGGCTGTAGCGATCGGTGTAGGATTCACAGGCCGCGACGCCTGCATACCACGCGAAGCTTAAATAAATCGCCCCGACGATAATCCCGGCCAGCGTGTTCGAGACCAGCAGCGGCTGGTAGACATAGATAAAAAACGGCGCCATCAGCGCCGACATGCCCACCACGAAATAGAGCAGGTATTTGCTCATACCGATCTTATCGAGGATGTAGCCGTAAACGGGCTTGAGGATCACCGAGAAAATGCCGTTCACGGCAAACACGGTTCCGATCACCGAACCGCTCAGGTGCGTTTTCTGCCCGAGCCAGATAGCCAGCAGACCGATACTGGCAGACCAGGTAAAAAAGTAGAGAAAGATAAAACTACTGATTTTCACATATTCCGCTTTATTGGCAGCAGTGATGTTCTTCATGGCGTCCTCTCAGGGGCTTATTTATTGTTGTAGAGCGGGAAGCGGCGCGTCGTGCCGTCCGGCGCGCGCAGGCGCAGGGCATCGGCCTCAAGGGTGATTTCGGGGGCGTCCGTCAGGGCGTCCGGCGCGCCGGTAACCCCGGCCACCGCGCTGCACAGCCAGCTTTCGCCTGCGGCAACGACGCCCGTAAGGCAAGGGATGGCGGCGCACTCAGCGAACATTACGCTGCTGTTGGGCGGCGTAATCACATGCTCTGCCTGGCGCGCGCCTGCTGGCGCGAGATCGACGATGACGCTGGCGCCGAAGGTCGCTTCAATCGCGCAGCGGTGCGCAGAGGCGATAACGCGCGTCGTCTGCGCTTGCCAGAGGGTGGCGAATCCGCCTTCGACGCTGTGCAGGTCACGATCGCTGCGGATATGGTGGACGCGCAGGTGCCACGGGCCGTAAGGGATAAGCCAGGTGGCGATTTGCACGTCGCGCCACGGCGACCAGCGCGAGAAAATATGGTCCGGCGCGGTGACGACCTCGTCGCACTCCCGGCGGCCGCGGTAGTAGCCGTCGTTTTCGCACAGCAGCAGCATGGAATCGCAGGCGGCATGTTTGATGCCGTAGCGGCCGCGCTCGATGGTGAAGCCGAAGTGGCTGGAGTAGGCGAATTTGGTGTATTTGGCCTCGGTATTCACATAGTTATTCAGCTCCACCTGGCCCGCGGTGAGCAGCCAGGCGTGGCGTGAATGCTCGCTGTGCGCGAGTAACTGTGAGGCTTCGGGAATGGCCCGAATTCCATCGTGTAGGGGCAGCGGCGCCTCCTGCGCCTGCCAGAAGGGGCTTTCTTCCGCCATCGCCAGCACCAGAAAAACCTTCAGCGCCCAGTAGGGCGAGCCGGGCGAGTTGTAGTCTTCGCACATCGCGAGATTCGGGCAGGCGTAACCGAGGGTCAGAATATCGTCGCGATCGAGGACTGGCTTATCCATCCACCAGCGCAGGTGGCGCAGCACAATGCCTTTCACCACGCCCGGCGTAAACACATCGAGCCCGGAGAACGCCACCGCGCTCCAGAACGCCACCATCGCAAAGCGGTAAGTAAGGCTGCGGCCAAACGGAATGGACGCGCCGTCGGCGGCGGAAAACCAGATGAAATTGGCGGCAAACCGGCGCGCGCGCTCACGAAGCGTCGCGGCGCGTTCGGCATCGTCCTCCGCCATCAGCGTGGCGTAGACCAGCCCGTAAAAGTGAAACGCCATTGAGATGTAGTAATCTTTCGGGCGGCCGGGGCCATCGGCGTACCAGCCGTTGCCGAGGTAATACGCCTCCATGCGGGTGAAACGCGTCTCCAGCACCTCACGCCGCCACGGCAGGCCCGCGCGTTTAAAACCCAGTTCCACGAGGATCGCGAAGTAGTTCCAGTTGCTGTCGGGCATGGAGGCGTCGCCTGCCTGGCGCAGCCACTGGTAAAGATTGTTCAGTTCACGCTCGCTAAAGCGCGCGGTGAGTTTCTCCTGCAGCAGCGCCAGCCCCAGCCCGTAGGCCGCCATCTCCACCAGCCGCTGATCGTAAGGGCCGGCCTCGCCCCAGTAGCCGGGGTGCTGCGGATCGGTGCCGTGGCGAATGGCCGTCAGGTATTTTTCCGCTTCCGGCGGCGTGTCGCCGCCCGCCATCAGCGGAAACAGCCCCCACAGCGCCCGCGACAACCCCTCCATCCGCGCGATGTCCGGGCCGTAATGCGCGCAGGTTGCGCCGAGGGTAATGCCGGTATCGCCTTCGATAAATTGTTGATCCAGCCCGCGCAGCAGCCGCAGCAACAGCGCGGCCACATCGCTTCGGGAAGAGAGCGGGTTTTTTGGGGTTTTCTCGGCTGACATGATTCACCTCACCAATGCGTTTGCACAGCGCTGAGCGCCTGCGTAATGGCTGCAAGCATAGGGAAGCCGGGGGAGGGGTAAATGTTAGCTGTGTCACAGGGCGATGCATTAGTTAAGACGCTGTTTGAGAAAATTTAAAACTATGGTTTATAACTGCGTGCAACCGGTCAAAAATTGAAATGGGTTGCCCTGTGGATACCGCCTGCGAAAAATCGCTGCTGGAGCTTATCTCGCTGAATGACGACATCGTGTCGTTCAGTCGCCTGTATGCGAATTCCATTCGTTACCATCACTGGCATCAGTGCCTGGAGCTACTCTATGTGGAGGAGGGGTATGGCGTGGTGATGGTGGACAATCAGCAGTACACCATGCGCCCCGGCCGGCTTTTTATCTTTCCGCCGATGACGCTGCATAAAGTGCTGGTGGAAGAGCGCGAACGCGAACGTTACCGGCGGACCGTGATTCACCTGGATAACCACGCCGCGCTGCGGCTGCTGACGCCTTTCGCGCAGCGTTATGGGCGGCTTGAGGCGTTAAGCCGGCGCGGGGCGCGCGCGACGGTCGTGGATTTCGCGGATATTCACGGGCATCTCGATCATCTCTTTACGCTCTATGCGCCGCGGCTCGCCAAAGGGCGCAGCGAACATGAAGAGGTGGCGAGCTTTCTGGTTCATTTGCTGAGCCTGCTGCCGGAAACGCCCGCGCCGCCGCCGCGCGCCAGCAATGCGCTCTCCACACAGGTGATGTTCTGGGTGGAAGAACATTATGCGCAGAAGTTTAGCCTGAGCGCGCTGGCGCAGACGCTTAACCGCTCGCGCAGTTATCTCTCGCGCCGCTTCCAGCAGGAGACCGGGGAGGCGATCCACGACTACCTGACGACATTCCGGCTGCGTAAGGCGTGTGAGCTGTTGCGCCATCACTCACATAGCGTGGCGGATATCGCCCGGATGACCGGTTTTTCCGATACCACATATTTCATCAGCAGCTTCCGTAAGCGGCTGGGAGAAACGCCGTTGCAGTATCGTAAATCCAGAAAAAATGAAGGCCCGCGTGGCGGGCCTTGAAAGGTAACTGACAGCGTTTACTGCGGGAACCACTGGTCGCTGATTTTCTGATAAGTGCCGTCGGCTTTTATAGCCGCCAGCGCGTCGTTAAGCTTTTTCAACAGCGCGACGTTATCCGGGCGCACCGCGATGCCAAGGCCGGTGCCGAAGTATTGCGGGTCGGTCACTTTTTCCGTCGCGGTGCCGAGCTGCGGATTGTTCTTCAGCCATTCGTTTACCACGGCGGTATCGCCGAAGACGCCGTCGATGCGGCCGTTTTTCAGGTCGATAATCGCATTCTGGTAGCTGTCATACGCCACGGTTTTCACTTCCGGGTGTTTATCCTGGAGGTATTTCTGATGCGTGGTGCCGTTTTCCATGCCAATGCGTTTGCCTTTGAGATCGTCAAAGGATTTGTACGCGCCTTTTTTGGCGATCACGATGGCGGAGTTGGCGTAGTACGGCGTGGTGAACGCGACCTGTTTCTGGCGCTCCGGCGTGATGTCCATGCCGGAGATAACGGCGTCATATTTTTTAAATTTCAGCGCCGGGATGAGGCTGTCGAACGCATGGTTGGTGAAGGTGCATTCCGCCTGCATTTGTTTGCATAACGCTTTGGCGAGATCAATGTCGAAACCGACGATCTGGTTGCTGGCGTCGAGCGACTCAAAAGGCGGGTATGTCGCCGAAGAACCGAAGCTGATTTTATCCGCTGCCGCGGCGTGGAATGCGGCCCCGGCAAGCATGGCGGCCAGAATGATTTTTTTCATGCGTGAAGCTCCCGTCTGTCAATCTTGTTTTATGTCACCGTTTACCCGGCGTGTTAATACCATGCCATTAAGTGAATTTATATGCAATAAAAACGTATAAGTATTTTATTTGGTTTATGGGTATGGATGGGGATGTCGGTGGGTGCGCTTTGCTTACCCACCCTACAAAATAAGATTCAGATTTGCGTAGGGCGGGTAAGTGGAGCGCACCCGCCATAAAACAGAAAAACCCTCTCCCACAACGGGAGAGGACAGCGAGAACTAACTGCGGCGCTCAAACGCCAGCGCGCGGCGCTCGATGACGCGCATCAGGAGCGTCAGCAGGCCGTTGACGATAAGATAAATCACGCCCGCCGCGCCAAACACCATCACATCATAGGTGCGGCCATACAGCAGTTGTCCGTAGCCCATCACTTCCATCAGCGTAATGGTGTAGGCAAGCGACGTACTCTTGAACACCAGCACCACTTCGTTGGAATAGGACGACAGCGCGCGCTTGAACGCATATGGCAGCAGGATCGCCAGCGTATCTTTACGGCTCATGCCCAGCGCCCCGCAGGACTGCCACTGGCCCTCCGGAATCGCCCGGATAGCCCCGTAAAACAGCTGCGTGGTATACGCCGCCGAGTTCAGCGACAGCGCCACCAGTGCGCACAGCCACGGCTCGGAGAGCACATGCCACAGCCACGGATAGTTCTGCAGCGACGGGAACTGTCCCGGCCCGTAGTAAATCAGGAAGATCTGCACCAGCAGCGGCGTACCGGTAAAGAGCGTAATGTAGCCGCGCACAATCCAGACCAGCACCGGCGTTTTCAGCGTCAGGACAATCGTGAAAATCACCGACAGCACCAGCGCTACGGCGATTGACGCCGCGGTGAGCGTCAGGCTGGTGTGCAGCCCTTTTAACAGCTCCGGCAAGTAATCCAGCATCAGCCCGGCCTCCGCTCAAAGCGCGTGGCGTGCAGGTCGATACGCTTAAGGATGTACTGGCTTATCAGGGTGATCACCAGATAAATCGCCGCCGCGATAATGTACCAGGTAAACGGCTCCTGGGTGCGGGTGGCGATGCTTTTGGTTTGCAGCATCAAATCGTTCACGCTAATCAGCGACACCAGCGCGGTGTCTTTCAGCAGCACCAGCCACTGGTTGCCGAGCCCCGGCAGCGCGTGGCGCCACATCTGCGGCATCACGAGACGGAAGAAAATCGCCGATTTCGACAGGCCCAGCGCCTGACCCGATTCCCACTGGCCGTGCGGCACCGCTTTCAGCGCGCCGCGCAGCGTCTGCGAGGCATAGGCCGAATAGAGCAGGGCGAGCGCAATCACGCCGCACAGGAACGGGCTGACGTCGAAATTATCGATCTGCACCTGCACAGGAATGGAGGCGAAACCGAGCGGGATCGTAAAGCCGTCCGAAAGGGTGAGCAACAGTTGCGAGGAGCCGAAATAGATAAACAGCACCACCAGGATTTCCGGCAGGCCGCGCAGCAGGGTGACCAGCGCCGTGGCAAGCCAGCCGACCGGCCGCCACTTCGCCGATTCCAGTACGGCGAACAGCATCGCCAGCACCAGCCCCAGGCCCAGCGCGCAAACGGCAAGGCCGACGGTCATCCCGGCGGCACTTGCTAAAGGTAACATATCGTTCATTCAGGCGATTACTTCTGGAACCATTTGTCGTAGATGGCCTTGTAGGTGCCGTCTTTCTTCACTTTCTCCAGCGCAGAGTTGAATTTCTGCTGAAGCTCGGTGTTGCCCTGACGAACCGCGATGCCAAGGCCGGTGCCGAAGTAATCTTTATCCGTCACTTTATCGCCGACGGCGGCCAGTTTCGGGTTGGTTTTCAGCCACTCGGTCACGACGGCAGTGTCGCCGAACACGGCATCGATACGGCCGTTCTGCAGATCCAGGCGCGCGGTCTGGTAGCTGTCATACGGCACCGTGGTGATTTCCGGGTGTTTGTCGGTGATGTATTTCTGGTGAGTAGTGCCATTCTGCACGCCCACGCGCTTGCCTTTCAGCTGTTCGATGCTGCTGTTTTTACCCTGCAAACCCACGAACAGCGCGGAGTTGTCATAATAAGGGGTGGTAAACAGCACCTGCTTCTGGCGCTCCGGGGTGATGTCCATACCGGCCATGACCGCGTCCACACGCTTGAATTTCAGCGCCGGGATCAGGCTGTCGAACGCCTGGTTGGTGAAGGTGCAGGTCGCATCGATCTCTTTACACAGCGCATTAGCCAGATCGACGTCGAAACCGACGATTTTGTTGCCCGCGTCCATCGACTCAAACGGAGGGTAAGAGGCTTCGGTTGCGAAACGAATAGTTTGTGCTGCGGCGGCGGAAAGGCTAACGCTTGCGAGAAGCGCGGCAATCAATACGTTTTTCATTGTCATTATTCCGGTCATCTTCAGTGGGAAAGATAGTTTTTAAACGCCTCGGTCGCAGGGGCGCTAAAGCAGCTCGCGTCGCCCTGCTCGATAATATGTCCATTTTCCATATAGACCACCCGGCTGGCGGTTTTACGCGCCACTTCCACTTCATGCGTCACAATCACCTGCGTGATCCCGGTCTGGGAGAGCTCGCGGATAATGCTGACGATCTGCGCGGTGATTTCTGGGTCGAGCGCGGCCGTCGGTTCGTCAAACAGCAGCACCTGCGGCTCCATCATCAGCGCGCGCGCAATCGCCACGCGCTGCTGCTGGCCGCCGGAAAGGTGCAGCGGATAACGATCCACATACGGCGTCAGGCGCAGGCGCTCCAGCAGTTTATCGGCACGCTTACGCGCGGCCTCTTTGCTGAGCCCGAGCACCCGGCACGGCGCCTCGATAAGATTATCCAGCACCGTCAGGTGTGGCCACAGATTGTACTGCTGGAACACCATGCCGACGTTGCGGCGCAGTTCGCGGATCGCTTTGTCGCCCGGCGCCTTCGCGAAATCAAACTGGTTGCCCGCAATGCTGAGCTGCCCGGAACGCGGCATCTCCAGCAAATTGAGTACCCGCAGCAGCGAGCTTTTACCCGCGCCGCTTGGGCCAAGCAACACCAGCGTTTCGCCCTCAGGGCAGCTGAGCGTGATGTCAAACAGCGCCTGATGCGCGCCGTAGAAGCAGTTTATGCCGTTTAGTTGAATACTCATGCGTAGCAGTTGAATAGCAATTGAGACCGCGAATAGTACCGTTGGCAGAATAGTTATGCAATATTAGTGCGTTAAAACTTAATATTCTCCACATTTACGGTACAAAACCAGCACGATATAGCGGGGTGGGGGTGGGGCAAGAATAAATGTCGGCCAGATGGCGCTAAGCCAGACGGTTTATCGCACGCGCCACCCCTGCGCGCTTAGCGGCGCTCCAGCGACTGGCGCAGCGTGCCCGCAGGCGCATGCGTAGAGCCGCCGAGGTAGCGCACATCGTCCACCGTCCAGCACTGGCCTTCGCGCACCATCAGCACTTCATCCAGCCATGTGGTGTCGCCGCGGCGCTGTTCGATGCGCAGCGGAATATTGCGCGCGTCGGTGTTCGGAATGCGCGAGGCGCTGGCGACGCGCACGCTGTCAGGCGTTTCAGTGCGGCTGGAGAACGGGTCGGTGCGCAAGAAGCCGTTACCGGCATGGTTCTCACGGTTCGATTTATCCAGCAGCTGATAGAGCGAATCGCTTAAATAAGGCCGCAGCGAGGTCAGGTTCGTCAGCCCCTGGCTGCGCTGTTCGATGCGATGCTGGTAGAACTGTTCCGCCACGGTATCAGGGCCGCCTTCCACACACGGACCGCTGCGCGAGCCGATATCCTTAAAGGCGGGCGTCACGGTCGTACAGGCGCTCAGCAGCAGGGCGCACGGAAGAACCAGAGTCAGAACTGAATGGCGCATTTTTTATTTCCTTATTCCGGTAAGCAGGACTACGTTTCTTGTCACAGGACTTTTTTAGCATAGCGTATCGCGACCGAATTGCGTCTGGTATCGTCAGCTAACGCATTGATAGCCAAAAGGAGAGAACCATGCAGTTTTCCACCACCCCAACCCTGGAAGGACAAGTCATTGTTGAGTATTGCGGCGTCGTCACCGGCGAGGCGATCCTCGGCGCCAATATCTTTCGCGACTTCTTCGCAGGCATCCGCGACATCGTCGGCGGCCGCTCCGGCGCGTATGAAAAAGAGCTGCGCAAGGCGCGTGAAATCGCGTTTCGCGAGCTGGGCGACCAGGCGGCGTCGCTGGGCGCCGATGCCGTCGTCGGGATCGATATCGATTATGAAACCGTCGGCAAAGACGGCAGCATGCTGATGGTAAGCGTTTCCGGCACGGCGGTGAAAACCCGTCGATGAAGCTGCGTTGCTGGCCGCTGTTACTGGCGGCATTGCTCGCGGGCTGCGCGGGCGAAAAAGGAATTGTCGATCGCGGCGACTATAAAGTAGATACGCGCCGCGCGGCGCAGGCGGCGTATCCGCGCATCAAAGTGCTGGTTATCCACTACACCGCCGATGATTTTGACACCTCGCTTGCCACGCTGACCGACCGGCACGTCAGCTCGCACTATCTGATCCCGGCGAACCCGCCGCAAAAGGGCGGCAAACCGGTTATCTGGCAACTGGTGCCGGAGCGTGAGCTGGCGTGGCATGCGGGCGTCAGTTTCTGGCGCGGAGCCACGCGTTTAAACGACACCTCGGTGGGCATTGAGCTGGAAAATTACGGCTACCGGAAAATCGGCGGTCAGAAGCAGTACTTCCCGTTCAGCCCGCCGCAGATAGCCGTGCTGAGCAAGCTTGCGCGCGACATCATTCAGCGCTACCAGATTGCCCCGCAAAACGTCGTGGCGCATGCGGATATCGCGCCGCAGCGCAAAGACGATCCGGGCCCGCTCTTTCCGTGGCAGGCGCTGGCCGCACAAGGGATCGGGGCATGGCCGGATGAATCGCGCGTGGCGTTTTATCTCGCCGGGCGTAACCCTTACGCGCCGGTGGATGAAGCGACGCTGCTGGATTTGCTCGCGCGCTACGGCTATGAAGTGACGCCGCAGATGAGCGAGGCGCAGCGCAAGCGCGTGATTCAGGCGTTCCAGATGCACTTTCGGCCCGCGCGCTACGACGGCCTGCCGGACGCGCAAAGCGAGGCCATCGCCGGGGCGCTGCTGGAGAAATATGGTCAGGGGTAAGATTCCAGAGCCAGAAATAAACAACGCCGTACGATGCGGCGTTGTTTTTATCCGTGAGGGGCGTTACCCGCGGTGCAGCGTACCGTGGTCGCGTAGCCAGTACGCGGTGCGCTCAATGCCTTCATCCAGCGACACCACCGGTTTATAGCCCAGTTCGCTCTCGGCGCGGCTGATATCCAGGGTGAAATCGAAATTCAGCTTGGAGACGCCGTAATGCGTCAGCGCCGGCTCTTTGTGCGAATGTTTGCCGAGCCGCTCCAGGCTTCTCGCCATCATATCCAGCATCGGGTAGGGCACCGAGCGGATACGACACGACATCCCCAGTTCATCAATCAGCTTCTGCACGATGCTTTTCAGCGGGCGCGCTTCGCCGTTGGTGATGTTATAGGCGCGGCCTGACGGCAGGGCGTCGCAGGCGCTGCTGCTCGCAAGCCACATCGCGTGCACCGCGTTTTCGTGATAGGTCATATCGACCATCGCCTCGCCGCCGCGCGGCAGCAACACGCTGCCGTAATGGCGCATCATCTGCACCAGGCGCGGGAAAAAGACTTTATCGTGGGGCCCGAACAGGCTTTGCGGACGCAGAATGGTAAAGCGCGTCTGCGGGTTGGCCTGCGCCAGCAACTGGATCACCTCTTCGCTGGCGGCTTTGCTGCGCGCAAAGGCGTTAGCCAGCCGGTGCGGGCGGAAATCTTCGCGGATATCGCGATGGTGGTGGTAATCGAAATAGAGCGCGGGCGAGGAGATATGCACGAAATTGCGCACGCCCCAGGCGACGGCCCATTCGCCAAGACGGCGGGTGGCACGCACGTTCGCGAGATCGAACGCCTCCTGCGGGCCCCAGGGAGAGGTAAAGCTGGAACAGTGCCAGAGGGTATCGATACCGGCCAGCATCGCTTTCGCCTGCGACGAGACCAGCTCGGTTAAATCGGCCTGGATAAACCCCGCGCCCATTTTCTCAAGCAGCCTGCCCATCGCTTCGTTGCGCCCGGTGGCTCTGACCTGGACGCCCTGATGACGTAAATATTCGACCGCGTTTCGGCCTAAACCGCTGGTGGCGCCCGTGACCAGTACCTTCATATCGATCCACTGTGCTGTAACGTTTAGCCGCGCATTCTTCCGTGAAATCAGCGCTGATGCAATGGGAACAACGTAACAATGCGCGTTAGCGCAGCTGAATATTCCCCTCGCCGCAGCGCTGTAAACGCGTTATGCCGCCTGCTGTAAAAATTCCCGCCAGTACGCCGCGACGGTTTCAAGCTGCGCGCGGTTGACATCAAGATGCGTGACCAGACGCGTCACCGGCGCGGCGCTTATCAGCACATCGCGCGATTTCATAAACGCGCCCAGCGCGGCCACCTGCGCCTGCGGCACGCTGACAAACAGCATATTGGTGTCGTGACGGCGCACCTCTGCGCCCGCGTCGCGCAGCGCCGCCGCAAGCCAGGCGGCGTTGTCGTGATCCTCTTGCAGTCGCGCGGCGTTATGCTCCAGCGCATACAGCCCGGCTGCCGCGAGAATACCCGCCTGGCGCATACCGCCGCCGGTCATCTTCCGCCAGCGTTTCGCGCGCTTAATATAGTCATGGCTGCCGACCAGCAGCGAACCCACCGGCGCGCCAAGCCCTTTGGAGAGGCAAATCGTGAAGGTATCGCAATACTGCGCGATATCTTTCAGCTCGCAGCCATACGCCACCACCGCGTTGAAAATGCGCGCGCCATCTACGTGCAGCGCCAGACCGCGCTCGCGGGTGAAATCCCACGCCTGCTGGAGATAGTCGCGCGGCAGCACTTTGCCGTTATGGGTATTTTCCAGGCTCAGCAGACGGGTGCGGGCGAAGTGAATATCGTCGGGTTTGATTTTCGCCGCCACTTTATCCAGCGGCAGCGTACCGTCGCCGTCCGCCTCAATCGGCTGCGGCTGAATGCTGCCGAGCACCGCCGCGCCGCCCGCTTCATACAGATAATTATGCGCGAGCTGGCCGACGATATACTCCTCGCCGCGTTCGCAGTGGCTCAGCAGCGCCACCAGGTTGGCCTGGGTGCCAGTCGGCAAAAACAGCGCCGCCGCTTTACCGCTTAAACGCGCGGCATAGTCCTGAAGCGCGTTGACAGTCGGGTCGTCGCCATAAACATCATCCCCGGTGGGGGCTGCCATCATGCGCTCCAGCATCGCTGTACCGGGGCGCGTGACGGTATCGCTGCGTAAATCGATCACGGCATATCCTTTTCAGTGAACAGAAAAGACTCTTTTACCGGAACCAGTTGGTTTTCGCCAGATCGATAACCTCATCCCCGCGGCCATTAATGATGGCGCGCAGCATATAGAGGCTGAAGCCTTTGGCCTGCTCCATCTTGATTTGCGGCGGCATCGCCAGCTCTTCTTTGGCGACGGTGACATCTACCACCACCGGGCCGTCGGTGCTGAAGGCGCGCGAAAGGGCGTCGTTCAGTTCGCTCGCTTTCTCGACGCGAATGCCCGGAATGCCGCACGCTTCCGCGATGCGCGCATAGTTGGTGTCGTGCAGGTCGGTGCCGTCGGTCAGATAGCCGCCCGCTTTCATCTCCATCGCCACAAAGCCCAGCACGCTGTTATTAAAGACGATGACTTTCACCGGCAGCTTCAGTTGCACCAGCGAAAGCAGATCGCCCATCAGCATACTGAAGCCGCCGTCGCCGCACATCGCCACCACCTGACGCCCCGGCGCGCTCGCCTGAGCGCCGATCGCCTGCGGCATGGCGTTCGCCATCGAGCCGTGGTTAAACGAACCGAGCAGGCGGCGTTGGCCGTTCATCTCCAGGTAACGCGCCGCCCATACCGTCGGCGTGCCGACATCGCAGGTGAAAACGGCGTCCGGCGCGGCGAAATGGCTTATCTGGCGGGCCAGATACTGCGGATGCAGCGCTTTCTCGCCCGGCTGCGCCAGGTCATCCAGCCCCTTGCGCGCGTCGCGGTAATCTTCCAGCGCTTTATCCAGGAAGTGGCGGTCGGTTTTCTCTTCAAGCAGCGGCAGAAGGGCGGTAAGCGTGGCTTTCACATCGCCCACCAGCGCCATGTCCACTTTGCTGTGCGCGCCAATGCTGCCGGGGTTGATATCTATCTGGATGATTTTGGCGTGAGTCGGGTAGAACGCGCGGTAGGGGAAGCGGGTGCCGAGGAGGATCAGCGTGTCGGCGTTCATCATGGTGTGATAGCCGGACGAGAAGCCGATAAGCCCGGTCATGCCCACATCATACGGGTTGTCGTACTCGACATGCTCTTTGCCGCGCAGGGCGTGGACGATGGGCGCTTTCAGCGTGCGGGCGAATTCCAGCAGCTCCTGATGCGCGCCCGCGCAGCCACTGCCGCACATCAGCGCGATGTTATCGGAGTAGCGCAGCAGCTGAGCGAGCTTTTTCAGCTCGTCATGCGGCGGCACGATGATCGGCTGCGGCGCGTGATACCAGCCGGGGCTGGTCTCTTCCGGCGCGGGTTTCAGCGCCACGTCGCCTGGCAGAACAATCACCGAGACGCCGCGCTCCAGCACCGCTTTACGCAGCGCGATGGCCAGCACCTGCGTGATCTGCTCCGGGCTCGACACCAGCTCGCAATAGTGGCTGCATTCGCGAAACAGTTCCTGCGGGTGCGTCTCCTGGAAATAGCCGCTGCCGATTTCGCTGGAGGGAATATGCGCGGCGATGGCCAGTACCGGGACATTGTTGCGGTGGCAGTCAAACAGGCCGTTGATGAGATGCAGGTTGCCAGGCCCGCAGGAGCCCGCGCAGACCGCCAGCTCGCCGGTCAGTTGAGCTTCCGCGCCTGCCGCGAACGCCGCGACCTCTTCATGGCGGGTGGACATCCACTCGATAGTGCCCATGCGGTTTAAGCTGTCGCTGAGGCCGTTGAGCGAATCGCCCGTCACCCCCCAGATGCGTTTCACGCCCGCCTGCTCCAGGGTTTTTGCGATATAGGACGCCACGGTCTGTTTCATTTTCCCTCCTTCGTGAAAAGTCAGTGATAACGGTTACAAGCGTAGTTCAAAATCGCAGCCAGGAAGGGACGTAGCCGTGAGTGGAGTTGATTTTACGGGCATGGTGGGTGCGCTTCGCTTACCCACCCTACGGGGCGTTGGGTTGGTTTTATTGGAATGGCGGGTGCGCTTCGCTTACCCACCCTACGGGGGGCGTTGGGTTGGTTTTACGTAGGGCTGGTAAGCGTAGCGCACCCGCCGCCCCGGAATCACATCACGCCAGAACCAGATTGCCTGCCGGATGGCACGAACACGCCAGCACGTAGCCGTCGGCGATCTCCTGCTCCGTCAGCGTCATGGTGCTCGTCACGCTGTACTCGCCGGAGAGCACCCGCGTTTTACAGCAGCCGCACACGCCCGCGCGGCATGCGGCGTTGACCGGCACCTGATTGCTCTCAAGCGCCGCCAGCAGCGTGGTGCCGACCGCGCCGTAAAACTCGCGGGCAGGCGTAATCGTGGTGAACTTAATCCCGCTGGTCGCGGCCTCGGCTACCGGTGTGAAAAACTGTTCTTTATAAAAGCGCATCACGCCGAGCGCTTTCACTTCCTGCTCCACGAAATCCATATACGGCGCGGGGCCGCACACCATCACGGTACGGCGGGTGAGATCCGGCACCGCCATCAGCATCTCGCGGGTCAGACGCCCGTGAACAAAACCCGGCGCGTCGCCGTTTTCCGCCACCAGCGTCACCGGGTAATCACGCCACTCGTCGGCGAAAATCACATCCTGCGGCGTGCGCACGTTATAGATCACCTGAACATCCGCCTGCGGGCGATATGCCGCGAGCCATCGGCGCATCGACATCACCGGCGTTACGCCGCAGCCGCCCGCCAGCAGCAGGAAGCGATCGTCGGTTTTGTCGGCGCAGGTAAAGTCGCCCTGCGCGTCGGACAGCCACAGATAATCGCCGCGTTTTACCTCGCGCGTCAGCCAGCCGGAGCCCTCGCCATTGTCGATGCGGCGCACCGTCAGCGTAATCAACGGGCTCACGCCAGGCGTTGAAGAAATCGTATACGCGCGCAGGGTATCGGCGCTGTTGCGAATGCTCACCAGCGCATATTGCCCGGCCTGATACGGATAGAAATCGTGGCACAGCAGCGAGAGCGTCCAGACATCCGGCGTCTCCTGCCGGATGTGATGCACCTGCATTCGCCACGGACATTGTGGGGTCGGCATCGTCATTCTTTCCTCCTTACGCGCCTAGCAGCGCACGCATATCCTGCTCAACGGTGGTCACCTGGCGCAGGCCGAATTTCTCATTCAGCACCGCCAGCAGATCCGGCGTCAGGAAGCCTGGCGCGGTCGGGCCGGTGACGATATTGGTCACGCCGAGCGACAGCAGCGTCAGCAGGATCACAATCGCTTTTTGTTCAAACCACGACAGCACCAGCGACAGCGGCAGGTCATTGACGCCGCAGCCCAGTTTTTCAGCAAGCGTCACCGCGAGAATAATGGCGGAGTAGGCGTCGTTGCACTGACCGGCGTCCACCAGACGCGGCAGCCCTTCGATCGCGCCGAAATCGAGCTTATTAAAGCGGTATTTGCCGCAGGCGAGCGTCAGGATCAGGCAGTCGTTCGGTACCTGGGTGGCGAAATCGGTGAAATAACTGCGCTCACCGCGCGCGCCGTCGCAGCCGCCGACCAGGAAGATGTGGCGCAGCTTTTCGCGGCTCACCAGATCGATCAGCGTATCGGCGGCGCCGAGCAGCGTCTGACGACCGAAGCCAACGGTGATGAGGTGTTGGATTTCGCTGTACGGGAAGCCCGCCATCTGCTGCGCCTGGGCGATCACCGGCCCGAAATCGTCGCCTTCAAGATGGCTCACGCCCGGCCAGCCGACGATGCTGCGGGTCCAGATACGATCGTCGTAGCTGCCGACGGTCGGGTCGATAATGCAGTTGGAGGTCATCACAATGGGGCCTGGGAAGCGGGCGAATTCAACCTGCTGGTTCTGCCAGCCGCTGCCGTAGTTGCCGACCAGATGCTTAAATTTGCGCAGCTCCGGGTAACCGTGCGCGGGCAGCATTTCACCGTGGGTATAAACATTCACGCCGGTGCCTTCCGCCTGCGCCAGCAGGTTATAGAGATCTTGCAGATCGTGGCCGGAAATCAGGATGCATTTCCCGGCCACGGCTTTGACGTTGACCTGCGTCGGCGTCGGATGACCATATTTACTGGTTTCGCCCGCGTCCAGAATACGCATCACACTGAAGTTCATCTGGCCGATTTCCATCGCGCATTCCAGCAGCGCGTTCATGTCCGCAGGCCAGGTGCCGAGCCACGCCATGATCCTGTGATACTGGCCGTAAATCTCGTTATCATACTGGCCGAGCACATGCGCATGCTCCATATAGGCCGCGGCGCCTTTCAGGCCATAAAGGCAGAGCAGGCGCAGGCCGAGAATATTCTCGCCAATCACCGCTTTGTCGATATTGGGCGCAAACGCGGCGGCCTGACGCTGTAAATCGCCCAAATCGTCGCTTGCCAGCGTCAGCGACGCCATCGGGTTATCCACCTGCGCGTTGGGGTCAATAGCCTGGCACCGGGTTTTCAGCGCCTCGCGCAGGGCGATGGCCTCGCGAGCGTAACCGACGATACGTGGTGAATCGAAGTTGACGTTGGTCAGGGTCGAGAAAAACGCGCGGGGCGCGAAGCTGTCTGTAGGGTGGTCGATGATGCCAAGCTCGCGTGCTTTGACCGCCCAGGCGGAAAGCCCCTGCAAAGCCGCAATCAGCAGATCCTGAAGGTCGGAGGTTTCGGCGGTTTTCCCGCACATCCCTTGCGCATACGCGCAGCCGTTGCCTGCCGGAGTACGAATCGTTTGTTCACATTGCACGCAAAACATGATGACACCTTAAAGTTATATTTAATATGCATGTTTAAGGTTAGGCTTCGGCATGAAAGGAGAAAAGCGATTTTTCAGGAACCTGAAGAGAGATTGATTTAACGCAATTTTGGCGGCAGGAGCCTACCGCCAAAGGAGTATCAGGCGGCGAAAAACGCCATCAGCAACGGCACCAGCAGGCTCAGAATAAACCCGTGCACGATAGCCGCAGGCACCAGCTCCAGGCCGCCGCTGCGTTGCAGCACCGGCAGCGTGAAATCCATCGACGTCGCCCCGCAGATGCCGAGCGCGCAAGAGCGGCTGCGGCGCACCAGCGCCGGGATCAGCATTATTGCGATAAGCTCGCGCCCCAGATCGTTAAAGAACGCGGCGCTGCCAATCACCGGCCCGAAGGATTCCGTCATCAGAATGCCGGAGAGTGAATACCAGCCGAAGCCGGACGCCATCGCAAGCCCCGTGCGCAGCGGCAGCCCGAGCAGCAACGCATTCACCACGCCTGCAATAAGGGAACTGACCAGAACCACAATAGCCACCATCATGCCGCGGCGGTTAAGCACTATCTGTTTCAGCGTCATGCCGTTGTTGCGAAGCTGAATACCAATCAGGAACAGCAGGAAAATTAAGGTGTATTCGCTGGCTTCGGTGGCGTGCCTGAGAAACGCAAGGCCGGTCAGTCCCAGCAGGAAACCCAGCACCACCACGCCGCAAAGCTTAAGGGACTCCAGCGCCATCGCGAGACGCGACGGCAGTTTTTCCTGGCGATGCTGATGGCGCCAGGGAATCGCGCGTTCAAGCCACAGAAGGGCGGCGATATTGCACAGCATAATGACCGTAATACTGACGGCGGAATAGTGCAGGATCGCCAGCAGATTCGCCGACAGATTATCGAGAAACGCCAGGCTGATGCCCATAAAGAAGAGAATGATGTACACCAGCCAGCTCAATAACTGATTGATAAGCCGCAGCGCGCCTGCGCTGCGCAGGGGAATAAGGTAGCCGAGAATAAGCGGCACTAAGATAATTAACAGTCCTGAAAACATGAGGCGAGCGGTCCCTGAGAGAGCTGAAATAAGCGTGCCGCCACACCCTACAGAATTCATCCTGGCGAGTAAAGCCAGGGTTATTAGCCATATTTCATTGCGTTAGCGCATCATGAACGCCATTTATAACCTGCCCTGAACATCACCTTTTTATTATTTCGAGACGCCTCGCAATGCGGCTTTTCCGTGCCGCCTTTCGCTGTTAAGGCTCTGATTGAATAGCTATACTGCCGACACGCAGCCATGCAGATGCAGCCGGAGGAGAGATGTTTCTTGAGCGCGTGGAGGTAGCCGGGTTTCGCGGAATTAACCGCTTATCGTTAATGCTTGAACATAATAACGTGCTGATTGGCGAAAACGCATGGGGGAAATCAAGCCTGCTGGATGCGCTGACGCTGCTGCTGAATCCGGGCGACTCGCTCTACGCTTTTACACGCAATGACTTCTGGTTCCCGCCGGGCGATATTCACGGGCGCGAACGCCATCTGCATCTTATTCTGATTTTTCGCGAGACAGAGCCGGGCGATTTTCAGCGCCGCCGTTTTCGCGGTCTGCGCGCATTAATGACGCCTGGCAGCGATGGCTTTCAGCGGATTTTCTACCGGCTGGAGGGCGAGCTGAATGACGATAACAGCGTACTGACGCTGCGCAGTTTTCTTAACGCCGAGGGTGAACCGCTCGCGCTTGAAGATATCGACGCGCTGGCGCGGCAACTTATCCGCTTAAACCCGGTGCTGCGGTTGCGTGACGCCCGTTTTATGCGCCGTCTGCACGACAGCGCCATCACCCATACGCCCCAGATGGAAGTGACCGCGCGCGAGCTTGAGTTTCTGACGCGCGAGCTGGTCTCCCGCCCGCAAAACCTCACGGATGAACAGATTCGCCAGGGGCTGTCGGCGATGGTGCAACTGCTGGAGCACTATTTTTCCGAGCAGGGCGTCGCGGGCCCGCGCTACCGTCTGATGCGTCGCCACTCGCATGATGAACAGCGCAGCTGGCGCTATCTCGATATCATCAACCGCATGATTGATAAGCCCGGCGGGCGCGCCTACCGGGTTATTCTGCTGGGGCTGTTCGCCACGCTGTTGCAGGCCAAAGGCAACGTGCGGCTTGATAAATACGCCCGGCCGCTGCTGCTGGTGGAAGACCCCGAAACGCGATTGCACCCTATTATGCTCTCTGTGGCCTGGCAGTTGCTGAACCTGCTGCCGCTGCAAAAGCTGACCACCACCAACTCCGGCGAGCTGCTGTCGATGACCCCGGTTGAACATGTCTGCCGGCTGGTGCGCGCTTCCGGCAAGGTGGCGGCGTGGCGGCTGGGGCCTGGCGGCATGAATGCCGAAGACAGCCGGCGCATCGCGTTTCATATCCGCTTTAACCGGCCATCGGCGCTGTTCGCGCGCTGCTGGCTGCTGGTGGAAGGGGAAACGGAAGTCTGGATGATGAACGAGCTGGCGCGTCAGTGCGGTTATCATTTTGAGGCTGAAGGCATCAAAGTCATTGAGTTCGCCCAGTCCGGCTTAAAACCGCTGATTAAATTCGCCCGCCGGATGGGGATTGAATGGCATGTGCTGGTGGATGGCGATGACGCCGGGCGCAAATATGCCGCGACGGTAAAAAGCATTGTGAATAACGACAGCGAGCAGGTGCGCCAGCATCTCACCGAGCTTCCTGCGCCGGACATGGAACATTTTATGTATCGCGAAGGATTTGACGCGGTGTTTTACCGCGTCGCGCAACTACCGGAAACGGTGCATATGAATATGCGGCGGGTCATCGTTAAAGCGATTCACCGCTCCTCGAAACCCGATCTGGCGATTGAAGTGGCGATGGAAGCCGCCCGCCGTGGGATGGACGCCGTGCCGCCGCTGCTGCGCAAAATGTTCTCGCGCGTGCTGTGGCTCGCCCGCGGACGCGCGGATTAGCGTTTGTGGGCAGGCGTAATCTCTCGCAGGGCGGGTAAGCCACGCCACCCGGCGAATACGTTTGTAGGGCGGGTAAACGAAGCGCACCCGCCAGACCGGGCCGGTTATCGCTCGTCAAACCGTGCGTCGATTTGCGCGGTCATGGTGTCCAGCAACGCATAACGACGACGATACTCCGCGCGTTTTTTACTGGCGATCTCCTCAAGCGACTTACGGGCAATCTGCAACGGCAAATGATATAGCCCCTGCACGTCTTTATAGCCGCCGAGCGATGCCCAGAAGCTGTCGTAGTCGGCGTGCAGCTTGTCCTTTTTCTTCTTCGCATAACGCCAGCTACGGTAGATATGCGTCTCATTGCTGACGGCGAGTATCTGGCTCACCGCAAAACGCTGCGCCAGCAGACAAACCGCCTCCAGCACCAGGCGTTTTGGAAACAGGCCGTGGCAGGCTTTGGTCGCGAGCTGGATCTGATCGTGCTCAACCCAGGCCTTGGCGCCCTGTAAGCCGCCGATAAACAGTACAGGCTCACCGTCAGCCTCGCACAGGGTAAACGTCATTTCGGCGAGCACGATGCCAGCGACATCACGGAAAATCACGGTCGTTTCGCCTTCTTTATCCAGATCCGCGACGGCGGCGAGATCCAGACAATACTGCGCGTCGTTTTTCCCGGTGAGCGTGGCAAGCGTAACGCCCTGGCGCATCAGGTGTCCCTGCATCAGCGCGTTGGGCAGCAGCCGCACGATATGCTGGTAATGATATTCCAGCGCCGCCAGCGCCGCTTTGCGGGACACATTGACCGACAGCCAGGGCCGGTGCAGACGGCACGGCAGGCCCGGCTGGGCGTGCAGTAGCGCGTCGAGCATGGGATGGCGCGCCAGTACCGCCAGCCAGCGGCGTGTGGCGAAGGGCGTCGCCAGCGAGCGCAGGATAAATTTCCGGCGATAGGCCGGATTCTGCCAGGCGAGCCCCGGCGTTTTCTGGCCTGTTGCGAGCAGGCGAAAGAGTTGCCAGGCGCTGTGGGCTGGCGGCTGAATGGATATTTCGGCAAATGCGGACATAACCTGATCTCGTCATGAGGTATGGGGTTATGGAAACAAACCATCACTTAACGCAATATCAACGCTGTGGTTTATTTGCGGGCTGCATAGGGTTTGGTTGAGATTGCGTTTAGAATAGAAGAGCAAACTCTGTTTACTCGTCCGAAACGTCAGGAAAGATATGAAGCTTAAGGGAAGGATCAAGAAGCGCTACGTGGCGCTGGCTCTGGTTATCGTTATCGGCGCGGTCTGGCTCTGGAAGACGCTGAATGCGCCGCTGCCCCGTTATCAGACCATGCTGGTGCGTAAAGGGGATTTGCAACAGAGCGTGCTGGCGACCGGCAAGCTCGACGCGCTGCGTAAAGTGGATGTCGGCGCGCAGGTGAGCGGCCAGCTTAAAACGTTGTCGGTCAATATCGGCGATAAAGTCAAAAAAGATCAGCTCCTCGGGGTTATCGATCCTGAGCAGGCCGAAAACCAGATTAAAGAAGTGGAAGCGACGTTAATGGAGCTGCGCGCCCAGCGGCGTCAGGCCGAGGCCGAGATGAAACTCGCCCGCGTCACGCTTTCTCGCCAGCAGCAGCTTGCCCGCACCCAGGCGATTTCACGCCAGGATCTCGACACGGCCGCGACCGAGCTTGCGGTCAAAGAGGCGCAGATCGGGACTATCGACGCGCAAATCAAGCGCAACCAGGCCTCCCTCAGCACGGCCAGAACTAACCTGGATTACACCCGCATCACCGCGCCGATCGCCGGTGAGGTGACGCAGATAACCACGCTACAGGGGCAGACGGTCATCGCCGCGCAGCAGGCGCCGAATATCCTGACGCTCGCCGATCTCAGCACCATGCTGGTGAAGGCGCAGGTCTCCGAAGCCGATATCATCCACCTGAAACCAGGGCAGAAAGCCTGGTTTACGGTGCTTGGCGATCCGCTGACCCGCTACGAAGGGCGGCTGAAAGATATTCTTCCGACGCCCGAGAAAATCAACGACGCCATTTTTTACTACGCGCGTTTTGAGGTGCCCAACCCGCAGGGCGTGCTGCGCCTGGATATGACCGCGCAGGTGCATATTCAGCTCGGCGGCGTCGACGATGTGCTGACCATTCCGCTGGCGGCGCTGGGCGAGCCGGTCGGCGATAACCGCTATAACGTGACGCTGCTGCGTAACGGCGAAACCCGCGAGCGTGAGGTGACCATTGGCGTGCGTAACGACACGCAGGTCGAAGTGGTGCAGGGCCTCGCAGAAGGTGATGAAGTGGTCATTGGCCGCGCGAGCGGGAGCGATCAATGACGGCGCTGCTTGAGCTGCGCGATATTCGCCGCAGCTATCCGTCGGGCGAAACGGAGGTCGAGGTCTTAAAAGGCGTCACGCTGACCATTAACGCCGGTGAAATGGTGGCGATTGTCGGCGCGTCCGGCTCCGGTAAATCGACGCTGATGAATATTCTCGGCTGTCTCGATAAGCCGAGCAGCGGCAGCTACAAAGTCGCGGGTGTGGATGTGGCGACGCTCGGCGACGACGCGCTCGCCCGTCTGCGGCGCGAACATTTCGGCTTTATTTTTCAACGCTATCACCTGCTTTCGCACCTGACCGCCGCGCAGAATGTCGAAGTACCCGCTATTTATGCCGGCACCGGGCGGGCCGCACGTGAGGCGCGGGCGCGCGAATTACTGGCGCGGCTGGGTCTTGAAGCGCGCGTCGATTACCAGCCCTCGCAGCTTTCGGGCGGTCAGCAGCAGCGCGTGAGTATCGCCCGCGCGCTGATGAACGGCGGGCAGGTGATTCTGGCCGACGAGCCGACCGGCGCGCTTGACAGCCGCTCCGGCGAAGAGGTGATCGCGACCTTAAAACAGCTGCGCGATCGCGGGCACACGGTGATTATCGTCACCCACGATCCTGATGTCGCCGCACAGGCTGAGCGCATTATCGAAATTCGCGACGGGGAGATCATCAGTAATCCGCCGCCGGCCGGGAAACGCGGCGTGGCCAGATTGCCTGCGCAACCGCACGACGCCCCGGCGCTCGGGCAGTTTATCAACAGCTTCCGTGAAGCGCTGACAATGGCCTGGCTTGCGATGGCGGCGAACAAGATGCGCACGCTGCTGACCATGCTCGGAATTATTATCGGCATCGCGTCGGTGGTCTCTATTGTGGTGGTGGGCGACGCCGCCAAACAGATGGTGCTGGAGGATATCCGCTCGATCGGCACCAACACGATAGATGTCTACCCGGGCAAAGATTTTGGCGATGACGATCCGCAATATCAACAGGCGTTACAGTATGACGATCTACAGGCTCTCCAGCGCCAGCCGTGGGTGAGTTCCGCCACGCCGGCGGTGTCGCAAAACCTGCGCCTGCGCTATGGCAACGTGGATGTCGCCGCCAGCGCAAACGGCGTGAGCGGGCAATATTTCAACGTCTACGGCATGACCTTTAGCGAAGGCAACACCTTTAACGACGAACAACTGCGCGGCCGCGCGCAGGTGGTGGTTATCGACAGCAACGCGCGCCGCCAGCTCTTCCCCAACAAGGCGAAGGTGGTGGGCGAAGTGGTGCTGGTCGGCAATATGCCCGCGACGGTCATCGGCGTGGCGGAAGAGAAGCAGTCGATGTTCGGCAGCAGCAAAATTCTGCGGGTATGGATGCCGTACAGCACCATGTCCGGGCGCATTATGGGGCAGTCGTGGCTGAACTCCATCACGGTGCGGGTAAAAGAGGGCTACGACAGCGGCGAGGCGGAGCAGCAGCTCACGCGGCTCCTGACGTTGCGGCACGGCAAAAAAGATTTTTTCACCTGGAATATGGACGGCGTGTTGAAAACGGCGGAAAAGACCACACGTACTCTTCAACTGTTTTTAACGCTGGTGGCGGTGATTTCACTGGTGGTCGGCGGTATCGGGGTGATGAACATCATGCTGGTGTCGGTCACCGAGCGCACCCGGGAGATCGGCATTCGTATGGCGGTCGGCGCGCGCAAGAGCGATGTGCTGCAGCAGTTTTTGATTGAGGCGGTGCTCGTCTGTCTGGTGGGCGGCGCGCTGGGTATCGGGCTCTCACTGCTCATCGCGTTTGCCTTACAGCTGATTTTACCCGGCTGGGAGATTGGCTTTTCGCCCGTGGCGCTGCTGACGGCGTTTTTGTGCTCGAGCGCGACGGGGGTGTTGTTCGGCTGGCTGCCCGCCCGCAATGCCGCCAGACTCAATCCTGTGGATGCGCTGGCTCGGGAATAAATAAAAATGCCAGTCCACGGGACTGGCATTTCAGGAGCAGGATGTACACAATGAAACAGAAGAGTTACGCAACTGCGGGTGCGGCTTCTGCTTCAAGAGGGACAATGACGCTGGCATGGTTGCCTTTGGGACCCTGATGTACATCGAACCTCACGACTTGTCCGGCTTTCAGCGTTCTGTAGCCGTCCATCTGGATTGTAGAGTAGTGCGCGAAGATATCTTCGCCGCCGCCTTCAGGGCAGATGAACCCAAACCCTTTGGCGTTATTGAACCATTTAACAGTACCCGTCTCCATGCTTCGACATCCTTCATAAGTCTTATTGAGTAAGATGGATTGAACCGGTGGGTGAGGGGGGCTGTTCAAAACCTCGCCAACTCACGCTTGTACAATTTAGAGAAATCGCACTCTGCGTCAAGCGTTGAGCGGGGTCTGGCAGGTGGGATTGAGTCAAAATTTTGAAGCAGTTAACGCTATTTTCATTAATGTGACAGAGCTCGCGAATACCAGTGATAGCTGGTTGCTTGCTGAACATTAGGGTAGATTCAGGATGCGTATTACACTCAACCAGAGCGCCGGAAAACACGCTGGCTGTACTGTTTAACCATGATGACGACTGGCAATGAGTAAAGACAAAAGTTGGCTGGATTTTGACCATTTGGCGGAAGATGATCTGCGCGAAGCGCTAAAGCCGCCATCTATGTATAAAGTTATATTAATGAACGACGATTACACGCCGATGGAATTTGTTATTGACGTGCTACAAAAGTTCTTTTCTTATGATGTAGAACGTGCAACGCAACTGATGCTCACGGTTCACTATCAGGGGAAAGCCATCTGTGGCGTTTTCACCGCGGAAGTGGCGGAAACCAAAGTGGCGCTGGTGAACAAATATGCGAGGGAGAACGACCATCCGTTGTTGTGTACGCTGGAAAAAGCCTGATTAAGGCAAACTATTGAGGGGGTGCCCTATGCTCAACCAGGAACTGGAACTCAGTTTAAACATGGCTTTCGCCAGAGCGCGCGAGCACCGACACGAGTTTATGACCGTCGAGCATCTGTTACTGGCTCTGCTCAGTAACCCATCGGCACGGGAGGCGCTTGAAGCCTGCTCCGTGGATCTGGTGGCGCTGCGTCAGGAGCTCGAAGCCTTCATTGAACAAACCACACCCGTACTGCCCGCGAGCGAAGAGGAGCGCGACACTCAGCCGACGCTCAGCTTCCAGCGCGTGTTGCAGCGCGCCGTGTTCCACGTCCAGTCCTCCGGCCGTAGCGAAGTGACTGGCGCCAATGTCTTAGTGGCTATCTTCAGCGAACAGGAGTCCCAGGCGGCCTATCTGTTGCGTAAACATGAAGTCAGTCGCCTTGATGTGGTGAATTTCATCTCCCACGGTACCCGTAAAGACGAGCCAGGCCAGGCGCCGGGCAATGACAATCCGGTCAACGAAGAGCAGGCAGGCGGGGAGGAGCGTATGGAAAACTTCACCACCAATCTCAATCAGCTTGCCCGCGTTGGCGGCATCGATCCGCTGATTGGCCGTGACAAAGAGCTGGAGCGCGCGATTCAGGTGCTCTGCCGTCGCCGGAAAAACAACCCGCTGCTGGTGGGCGAGTCGGGCGTCGGGAAAACCGCGATCGCCGAGGGGCTCGCCTGGCGTATCGTGCAGGGCGACGTGCCGGAAGTCATGGCCGACTGCACTATCTACGCGCTGGATATCGGCTCGCTGCTGGCGGGCACCAAATACCGCGGCGATTTTGAAAAACGCTTTAAGGCGCTGCTCAAACAGCTGGAACAGGATAACAACAGTATCCTGTTTATCGATGAAATCCATACCATCATCGGCGCGGGCGCGGCCTCCGGCGGCCAGGTCGATGCGGCAAACCTGATTAAACCGCTGCTCTCCAGCGGCAAAATCCGGGTGATGGGCTCCACGACGTATCAGGAGTTCAGCAATATTTTCGAAAAAGACCGCGCGCTGGCGCGTCGCTTCCAGAAAATCGACATCACCGAGCCGAGCGTTGAGGAAACCGTACAGATTATTAACGGCCTGAAGCCGAAATATGAAGCGCACCACGACGTCCGTTACACCGCGAAAGCGGTACGCGCGGCGGTGGAGCTGGCGGTTAAATACATTAATGATCGCCATCTGCCGGACAAAGCCATCGACGTTATCGACGAAGCGGGCGCGCGCGCGCGTCTGATGCCAGTCAGCAAGCGTAAGAAAACCGTCAACGTGGCGGATATCGAAACCGTGGTGGCCCGCATCGCGCGTATCCCGGAGAAGAGCGTGTCGCAAAGCGATCGCGATACGCTGAAAAATCTGGGCGATCGCCTGAAAATGCTGGTGTTTGGTCAGGATAAAGCCATTGAGGTATTAACCGAAGCCATCAAAATGAGCCGCGCGGGGCTGGGGCATGACCGTAAACCGGTGGGCTCTTTCCTCTTCGCAGGCCCGACCGGCGTCGGTAAAACCGAGGTGACGGTACAGCTCTCCAAAGCGCTGGGTATTGAACTGCTGCGCTTTGATATGTCCGAGTATATGGAACGTCATACCGTGAGCCGCCTGATTGGCGCGCCTCCGGGCTACGTTGGGTTTGATCAGGGCGGCCTGCTGACCGACGCGGTCATCAAACATCCGCATGCGGTACTGCTGCTTGATGAAATCGAAAAAGCGCATCCGGACGTCTTTAACCTGCTGCTGCAGGTGATGGACAACGGCACGCTGACCGATAACAACGGGCGCAAAGCGGATTTCCGCAACGTGATTCTGGTGATGACCACCAACGCCGGCGTGCGTGAAACCGAGCGTAAATCGATTGGTCTTATCCGTCAGGATAACAGCACCGACGCGATGGAAGAGATTAAAAAGATCTTTACGCCGGAGTTCCGCAACCGTCTCGACAATATCATCTGGTTCAACCATCTCTCTACCGAGGTGATTCATCAGGTGGTCGACAAGTTCATCGTCGAACTGCAGGCGCAGCTTGACCAGAAAGGCGTCTCCCTGGAAGTTACCCAGGAAGCGCGCGACTGGCTGGCGGAGAAAGGCTACGATCGTGCGATGGGCGCACGCCCGATGACCCGCGTGATTCAGGATAACCTCAAGAAACCGCTGGCCAACGAGCTGCTCTTCGGCTCGCTGGTGGATGGCGGTCAGGTCGCCGTCGCGCTGGATAAAGAAGGCGATAAGCTGACGTACAGCTTCCAGAGCGCGCAGAAGCATAAGCCTGAAGCCGCGCACTAAAGCAGTACGCCTGTAAAGCACAACGCCGGATAGCGATATCCGGCGTTTTTTTATGGCGTTTTTATGGGCGGCGCGCATAAAAAAAGCGCCGCGAAAGGGCGACGCTTTTTCTCAGGCTGGCGCGGCAAACGGCGGCGCGGCCTGGCTTCTCTTAACAAGAAGCCGGTATAAACTTAGCGACTACGGAAGACAATGCGGCCTTTGCTCAGGTCGTACGGGGTCAGCTCAACAGTCACTTTGTCGCCCGTCAGAATGCGGATGTAGTTTTTGCGCATTTTACCGGAGATATGGGCAGTTACCACGTGACCGTTTTCCAGTTCTACGCGGAACATAGTGTTAGGTAACGTTTCAAGAACGGTACCCTGCATTTCAATATTGTCTTCTTTGGCCATCTAATCCTCTGGGGTATCACTACCATAGTTTGAACCGGCAAGATAATGCCCAAGTTCACCCATTAAGTAAAGTTTTGCGGGCGAAATGCCCGTTGTACCGCTGCGCCTGCTTGTCTCCACGACAAAACCGCGCGGGCAGCGCAAGCATAACGGGGAGCGTGAGATCCAAAGCGTTGTCTTAACGGAGGGTCCCAAAACGGCGGCAGGGTAATGGCAGTCATTTTCTGCGTGCGTAAGTATAACACCCTGACAAAAAATGTGCCGAAAACATTCTGCTATCCTGCGGACGTAAAAAGAGTTTGCGGCACCCAGCAGCGTTTTTCGAGCGGCAACGGGCGAAGTTCAGCCAGCCGCTGTAAATAATCACGGCGCGGGATCTCGACCGCGCCCAGCGAGGCGGTGTGCGGGTTGAGTACCTGACAGTCGATAAGCCTGCCGCCCTGCGCTAAAAAGTAGTCGCAAAAGACCAGCAGCGCGGTTTTGGAGGCGTTTTCCCGGCGGCTGAACATCGACTCGCCGCAAAACAGCGCGCCCTGCGCCACGCCATACATGCCGCCCACCAGCGTATCGTCCTGCCAGACTTCAATAGAGTGCGCATGGCCCAGTTCATGCAGACGCTGCCAGGCGATCACCACATCGTTGGTTATCCAGGTGCCGTCGTCGCGGTCGCTGGCGCAGCCCTGGATCACGGCGTTAAAGGCGTGGTTCAGCGTCACGCGATAGGGCGAGCGGCGGTGAAAGCGCTTCATGCTGCGGCTGATGTGTAATCGCTCAGGCCAGATCACCGCGCGCGGATCGGGCGACCACCATAAAATCGGATCGCCCGGCGAGAACCACGGGAAAATGCCCTGCTGATAGGCCATCATCAGGCGCGCCGGGCTGAGATCGCCGCCTAATGCCAGTAAGCCGTTGGGTTCACGTAACGCCCCCTCAGGCGAGGGGAAAGCAATCGAATGACGAGAAAGCTGCACCAGACGCATCACAACGGCGCTCCCTGACAACAGTGCCAAATATCAATCAATGATAGTGTACTGAACGCGCGCGAAACTGATAATAACGTCCCTGCTGCGCCAGTAATTCCTTATGACTACCTTGCTCAGTAATCTGCCCGTTGTCCATGACAATGATGCGATCGAACGCCGTCAGGCCCTGCAGACGGTGGGTCACCATCAGCAGCGTTTTTTGCGCGGCGACTTCTTTTACCAGCGTGAGTATCTGACGCTCGGTTTCAGCATCCAGTCCTTCCGTTGGTTCATCCAGTAAAAGCATCGGCGCGTCGTGCAGCAGCGCGCGGGCGATGCCGAGACGGCGCAGCTCGCCGCCGGAGAGCTGGCGTCCGCCTTCGCCAAGCCACGCGTTCAGCCCGTCGTCTTCCAGCAGTTTTTCAAGCCCCACGCGGGCGAGCGCGGCGCCGAGGGCCGCGTCATCGGTCTGCGGCGCGGCGAGCAGGAGGTTGTCGCGAAGCGTGGCGCTAAAGAGATGCACGCGCTGCGGTACGACGCTCATGGCGGCGCGCAGCGCCGCTTCGCGGTATTCGGTAATGGAGACGCCGCCAAGCGCCACGTCGCCTGAGGTCGGGTCCCAGGCGCGGGTCAAAAGTTGCAGCAGCGTCGATTTACCACAGCCGGTGCGTCCGAGGATCGCGATATGCTCGCCCGGCGCGACATCAAGCGTAATATCGCGCAGCGCAGGTTGCGGCTGGCCCGGGTAGCTAAAGCTCACGTTGCGCAGCGACAGCGAGGCCTCGCGCGGCGAATCTTTGCCCGACTCTGCAAAGGCGATGTCAGCGGGCTGGTCAATGACGTCGCTGACGCGACGCGCGGAGGCGATAACCTGGCCCAGGTGCTGGAACGCGCCGCCGACCGGCGCCAGCGCTTCAAAGGCGGCCAGCGCGCAGAAGACAAACAGCGCAATAAGCGAGCCGGGTGTGCTGTTGCCGCCAACGCCGCCTGCGGCCATCCACAGTATCAGCACCACCGTCATGCCGCTTATCAGCATCATCATCGCCTGCGAAAGCGCCGTCAGCCCGGCCTGGCGGCGCTGCGCCTCGTGCCAGACTTGCTCGGTCGCATCAAGATTATCGCGATAACGCCCGGCGGCGCCGAAAATCGACAATTCCGCCTGGCCCTGCAACCAGCCCGTCAGTTGCTGACGATAGCTGGCGCGAAGCATCGTCAGCGCTTCGCCCACCGGGCGACCGGCGCGATAGAAGAGGGGAGGGAGCAGCAGCAGCGTCGCCAGCATGATCCCGCCAAGCGTCAGCGCCAGCGTCACATCCAGCAGGCTTAAGCCAAGCGTCACCACCGCGATAACAGCGAGCGCGCCAATGAGCGGTGAAATCACGCGCAGATAGAGGTGATCCAGCGTATCGACATCCGCCACCAGGCGGTTCAACAGTTCGCCCTGACGAAAACGCGCCAGTCCAGACGGAGAAAGCGGCAGCAGGCGGCTGAAGGTATAGACTCGCAAGTGTTCAAGCACGCGGAACGTGCCTTCGTGGCTCACCAGTCGCTCGAAATAACGCCCGGCGGTGCGGATAATCGCGGCGCCGCGAACCCCTGCGGCAGGCAGCATATAGTTAAAGCTGTACAGGCCAGCCATGCCCACCACCGCGGAGGCGGAGAGAAACCAGCCGGAGAGGGTCAGCAGGCCGATGCTGGCGAGCAGCGTCACGATAGCCAGCACGACGCCAAGCGACAGCAGCCATTTGTGGCGTTTGTAGAGCGCCAGATAAGGTAGCAACGCGCGCATTTAAATCTCCTCCTGACGGTGCGCCAGCAGCGCCGCGAAATAGCCGTCGGCCTCGCTAAGCGCGGCGACGTCGCCGCGCTCCACGATACGCCCGTCGCGCATCACCCAGACTTCATCCCAGGCGGCGATATCATCAATCTGATGGGTGACCATCAATGTGGTCTGCGCCAGCGACGCGGCCTCCAGCGCCTGCATTACGCGGCGCTCGCTGCCCGCATCCAGGCTTGCGGAAGGCTCATCCAGCAGCAGCAAACGGCATGGCGTTAACAGCGCGCGGGCAACCGCCACGCGCTGCGCCTGGCCTACGGAGAGGCCGGACGACTGATCGCCAATCGGCGTGTCGACGCCCTGCGCCAGCAGCGGTAAGAATTCGCTCACCCAGGCTTTATCAAGCGCCGCCTGAAGCTGCGCGTCGCTCGCCTCGGGATCGGCCAGTAAGACGTTCTCTTTGAGCGTCCCGGCAGGCAGTTGCGGGTTTTGCCCCACCCAGCTTAACTGGCGCCGCCAGCTGTCCGGCTCCAGCTCGCGCAGTTCAACACCATTGACGCGCAGCGAGCCTTCATACGGCAGAAACCCGGCCAGCAGGTTTAAAAGCGAGCTTTTCCCGGCGCCGCTTTGCCCCACCAGCGCCACGCGTTTGCCCGCAGGCAACGTAAAATTCAGCGGCCCGGCGAGACGTTTCCCCTGCGGAGAAAGAACGATCAGGCCCTGCGCCTCAAGCGAAAGCGGCTCGCAGCCAGGAAGCTCCAGCGTGCCTTTTTCGGCATGCTGAATTGGGGTTTCAAGGAACGTTTTCAGGCTGTCCGCCGCGCCGACAGCCTGCGCTTTGGCATGGTAAAAGGTGCCGAGATCGCGCAGCGGCTGGAAGAATTCCGGCGCCAGAATCAGCGCCAGGAAACCGGCGAACAGCGTAACGCCGGTGCCGTAATGGCCAAAATTCAGCTCGCCCAGATAAGAGAAGCCGAAATAAACCGCGACCAGCGCAATGGAAAGCGAGGTGAAAAACTCCAGCACGCCGGAGGAGAGAAACGCCAGGCGCAATACTTCCATCGTTCGCTGGCGGAAATCCTGCGAGGCAGCCTGAATATTGTGCGTTTCCGCCGCGCCGCGGTGGAAAAGGCGCAGCGTTTCCATACCGCGCAGGCGGTCAAGGAAGTTGCCGCTAAGGCGCGCCAGCGCCTGAAAATTGCGGCGGTTGGCGTCGGCTGCGCCCATGCCGACCATCGCCATAAACAGCGGGATCAGCGGCGCGGTGCAAAGCAGGATCAGCGCCGCCGCCCAGTTATAAGGGAAAATCGCCAGCACAATCAGCAGCGGCACGCTCGCCGCCAGCGCCATTTGCGGCAGGTAGCGGGCGTAGAAATCGTGCATATCGTCAATCTGCTCAAGGATAAGCGTCGCCCAGCTGCCGGCGGGTTTTCCCTGGATCCAGGCAGGCCCGGCCTCCTGCAGGCGGTTCATCACCTGCCGGCGAATGCGGGCGCGGATATGTTGCCCGGCATGAAACCCGACTTTTTCGCGCAGCCATACCACCCAGGCGCGCAGCACAAAGACCAGAATCAACAGCACAAACGGCAGCAGCAGCGCCTCGCGCGGGATGCTTTTGATTATCAAATCGTTAAGGAGATCGGCCAGCAGCCAGGCCTGCGCGACGATAAGCAAACCGCTTACCACGCCCAGCAGGCGCGACAGGCTGAGCCAGCGACGGGAGAGAACGCTTTGCTGCTTAAGCCAGCGGGTCAGTTCTTGTTGACGGGTTTTATTCATTGCATGCACTGAGCAGTAAAATCCAGAGTGCTCGCCGCAAGGCGAGAGAGCAGGCAATGTTACAACGGGGATAAAAGAAAGGCGACTGATTCGTCGCCTTGTTTAACGTGCGGAATTAACTCTGCTTTTCAGCGAGGCCGTCCAGGTAGCGTTCGGCGTCCAGCGCGGCCATACAGCCGGTACCGGCGGAGGTGATAGCCTGACGGTAAATATGGTCCATCACGTCGCCCGCGGCGAAGACGCCCGGGATGCTGGTCTGGGTGGCGTTGCCGTGAATGCCGGACTGCACTTTGATGTAGCCGTTCTCAAGCTCCAGCTGGCCGTCAAAAATCGCGGTGTTCGGGCTGTGGCCAATCGCGACGAACAGGCCTGCGACATCCAGCGTCTCGATGTTTTCCGGGTTCACGGTGTCGCGCAGACGCAGGCCGCTCACACCCATCTGGTCGCCAGTCACTTCTTCCAGCGTGCGATGGGTGTGCAGCACGATGTTGCCGCTTTCCACTTTATCCATCAGGCGCTTTATCAGGATCTTCTCGGCGCGGAAGGTGTCGCGACGGTGGATCAGGTGCACTTCAGAGGCGATATTCGCCAGATACAGCGCTTCTTCTACGGCCGTGTTGCCGCCGCCGATGACCGCGACTTTCTGGTTGCGGTAGAAGAACCCGTCACAGGTGGCGCAGGCGGAGACGCCGCGGCCTTTGTAGGCTTCTTCAGACGGCAGACCCAGATAACGCGCGGAGGCGCCGGTGGCGATGATAAGCGCGTCGCAGGTGTATTCGCCGCTGTCGCCGATAAGACGGAACGGACGGTTTTGCAGATCGACCTTGTTGATATGGTCGAACAGGATTTCTGTTTCAAACTTCGCGGCATGCTCGTGCATGCGTTCCATCAACAGCGGACCGGTCAGATCGTGCGGGTCGCCCGGCCAGTTTTCCACTTCGGTGGTCGTGGTCAACTGACCGCCTTTTTCCATACCGGTAATCAGAACCGGCTTCAGGTTGGCGCGCGCCGCGTAGACCGCAGCGGTGTATCCCGCCGGGCCGGAGCCAAGAATTAACAGCTTACTGTGTTTAGCCGTGCCCATGAGATCCTCATTGTTGTTGGCAGACAATGGGCTGGATTGTAGGGAATTTACGGGGCTAAAAAAAGAGTGTGGCAATTTTGTTAACGATTCATGCAATAGCCGCGGCCGATAGCGTCATTATTTTTACTGATTAAAAAGCGCGGCGGATAAGGCAGTAAAATGAGGAATAATCGCCGCTCGTTACCACTCTCTGGCACGTTCTACTAAAAATCGATGTTTTGCTTTGACAATCCCCTGCGCTTTTGCGAAAACATTCGAGGAAGAAAAAAGGGTTGGCTTTGGTTGCAGCGCATTCTGGCGCAAGCTTGTGCCACTTTCCGGGCTATTGAAATTCACGCATGGCGTGGACAGACGCCATGCGTAATGTCGATAGCTGCCAGCGGGCAACGGTCTTCTAACTGACGCCCTGAACAGTGAAGTGCAACGGGTAATGGCAGGTGTAGGGAAGGAATACAGAGAGACAATAATAATGGTAGATAGCAAAAAGCGCCCTGGCAAAGATCTCGACCGTATCGATCGTAACATTCTTAATGAGCTGCAAAAGGATGGGCGCATTTCTAACGTCGAGCTTTCAAAAAGAGTGGGTCTTTCACCGACGCCGTGCCTTGAGCGCGTTCGTCGCCTGGAACGACAGGGTTTCATTCAGGGCTATACGGCGCTGCTGAACCCGCATTATCTGGATGCCTCACTTCTGGTATTTGTTGAGATTACTCTGAATCGTGGCGCGCCGGATGTGTTTGAGCAGTTTAATTCCGCTGTACAAAAGCTGGAAGAAATTCAGGAGTGCCATCTGGTTTCGGGCGATTTCGACTACCTGTTGAAAACCCGCGTACCGGATATGTCCGCGTACCGTAAGCTGCTGGGCGAAACCCTGCTGCGTCTGCCGGGCGTAAACGACACCCGCACTTACGTCGTGATGGAAGAAGTCAAGCAAAGTAATCGTCTGGTTATTAAGACCCGCTAACACAGAACAGGTGCAAACCGGGCGTAGTTTGATTACACTCCTGTTAATCCATACAGCAGCAGTGGCGGGGTTTCTCGCCACTGCTGTCCGTTTTACCTCATGGACCTGGAGAGCCTGTCTTGAGCCAGGAATACACCGAAGACAAAGAAGTCACACTCACTAAATTAAGCAGCGGGCGACGACTGCTCGAAGCGCTGCTGATCCTCGTGGTGCTGTTTGCCGTCTGGCTGATGGCCGCCCTGTTAAGCTTTAACCCTTCCGATCCGAGCTGGTCACAAACGGCCTGGCATGAGCCTATCCATAATCTGGGCGGCGCGCCGGGGGCCTGGCTTGCGGACACGCTGTTCTTTATTTTCGGCGTGATGGCCTACACCATTCCCGTGATTATGGTGGGCGGCTGCTGGTTTGCCTGGCGTCAGCGCGGCAACGAAGATTACATCGACTATTTCGCGGTAGCGCTGCGCCTTATCGGCGTGCTGGCGCTGATCCTTACTTCCTGCGGGCTGGCGGCGATTAACGCCGACGATATCTGGTATTTCGCCTCCGGCGGCGTGATTGGCAGCCTGCTCAGCACCGCGCTTCAGCCGATGCTGAACAGCAGCGGCGGCACCATTGCGCTGCTCTGCGTCTGGGCGGCAGGGCTGACGTTGTTTACCGGCTGGTCCTGGGTCAGCATCGCCGAGAAAATCGGCAGCGTCGTGCTTACCGTACTGACGTTCGCCAGCAACCGTACCCGCCGTGACGACACCTGGCAGGATGAAGACGACTACGAGGACGATGAAGAGCACGACGAATATGAAGAGGATGAGCGTGAGCCTCAACCCGCGAAAGGGGAATCCCGTCGCGCGCGTATTCTTCGTGGTGCTTTAGCCCGCCGCCAGCGGCTGGCGGACAAATTCAGCAACCCTGTCGCCCGTAAAACCGACGCCGCGCTCTTTTCAGGCAAGCGTATGGATGACGCCGACGAGGTGCAATACAGCGTGCGCGGCACCCCTGCGGATGCTGACGACGTGCTGTTCTCCGGCCATAAAGTGACCGAGCCGGACGCGTTTTATGATGAAAACGATCCGCTGCTGAACGGCCATTCTATTGCCGATCCGGCCGCCGTTGCCGCGGCCGCTACGCCGGTGGCGCCTGTCTGGGCATCCGCTCAAACGGCCATGCCGTCTGAAGCGGTAAATGTACAGGCGCCGGACGTTGCGCCTGAGATTGAATGGCATTCCGCGCCTTCGGCGCCGCAGTCGCATCCGGGCATCGCGCCGGAGCCGGATTACTACGCGCAGCCGCCAGTCGCGCAAGCGCCGCTACAGGAAGAAGAGTACTGGCAACCCGCGCCGAACAGCGCGCCGGTAGCCCCCGCTTATCAACCTGCGCAACAGCCGCAGCCCTATCAGACGCAGCAACCGCATCCTGGGGCGTATCAACAGGCACCGCACGATCCGTATGCGCAGCCGCACGCCGCACAGTATGCGCCAGACCCTTACGCGCCTGCGCCTGAACCCTATACCCCTGCGCCGCAGCCATCTTACGCCGCGTCGCAACCGTACGCCCCGGCACCGGCGCACGAGCCGGAGCCCGCAGCCCCGGTGGAAGAAGTGAAGCCCGCGCGTCCGCCGCTGTATCATTTCGAAGAAGTGGAAGCGCAGCGCGCCCGCGAGCGCGAACAGCTGGCCGCCTGGTATCAGCCGATTCCTGAGCCGGAAGAGCTTACCCGTAAGCCTGAGCCCGCACGGGCGCCTGAGCCTGCACCTGCGGCGCCGTCAGTCTCCGCTACCGATATAACAGGCGCCGCCGCGTCCGGCCTGAATGTGGCCGCGCAGGCGACCGCCGCCGCGGCTTCCGTGCACGGTGCGGCGCAGGCAACATCGGCGGCAGCGCAAACCGCGGGCCTGGCTTTTACGCCAGTGGCCGGCGAGGCGCCGCGTCCGCAGGTGAAAGAGGGCATTGGCCCGCAGCTGCCGCGCCCGAACCGCGTTCGTGTGCCTACGCGTCGTGAACTGGCTTCCTATGGCATTAAACTGCCTTCTCAGCGGATGGCGGAAGAACGCGCCCGCGAAGAGGCGGAGCGTCGTATGGCGCAACAGCAGCAGGGCGTTTCCGATGAAGAAGCGGATGCGATGTACCAGGATGAGCTGGCGCGTCAGTTCGCCGCGTCCCAGCAGCAGCGTTACGGTGAAGAATACCAGGCGGAGATGAGCCCGGAAGAGGAAGACGCCGCTGAGCAGGCGGAGCTGGCGCGCCAGTTTGCCGCGTCTCAGCAGCAGCGTTATTCCGCCCCGCAACCGTCTGGCGCTGCGCCATTTGCGCCGGATGAGGCAGCGTATTCTCCGACGGCGCAGGTAAACGAGAGCCCGAGCCAGCCGCTGTTCATGCCGGAGCCTGCCGCGCCACAGCCGCATCGCCCGGTATCACCGGCTGAGACGCAACACTATCAACAGCCGCCGCAACAGCCACCCGCGCATGTTGCGCCTGTGCGGCCCGCAGCGCCTGCGCAAAGCTACGCGCCGTCGCAGGCTTATACGCCGCAGCCGCAGGCACCGCAGGGTTATGCACAACCTGTTACCACGCATCAGCCTCAGGTGTCGCCGCCGCAGTACGCTGCGCCAGAGGCGGCCCACCAGCCGTATTCAGCGCCTGCGCAGTACCAGACGGAGCCTCCGGCCGCGCCTGTACAGCCTCATCAGCCTGCGGCTCCGGCATCGCCTCGCGACAGCCTGATCCACCCGCTGCTGATGCGTAACGGCGAAGAGCTGCCGAAGCATAAACCGTCAACGCCGCTGCCGTCGCTGGATCTCCTTACGTCGCCGCCTGCGGAAGTGGAGCCGGTAGATACCTTCGCCCTGGAGCAGATGGCGCGTCTGGTGGAGGCGCGTCTCGCCGATTTCCGCATTAAAGCTGATGTGGTGAACTACTCGCCAGGCCCGGTCATTACCCGTTTCGAGCTGAACCTGGCGCCGGGCGTTAAGGCCGCGCGCATTTCTAACCTGTCGCGCGATCTGGCCCGTTCGCTCTCGACCGTCGCGGTGCGCGTGGTGGAAGTGATCCCCGGCAAGCCGTATGTCGGCCTTGAGCTGCCGAACAAAAAGCGTCAGACCGTTTACCTGCGTGAAGTGCTCGACTGCGCGAAATTCCGTGAGAACCCGTCGCCGCTGAGCGTGGTGCTCGGTAAAGATATCGCCGGCGATCCGGTCGTGGCGGATCTTGCGAAAATGCCGCACCTGTTGGTGGCCGGTACGACCGGTTCCGGTAAATCGGTGGGCGTGAACGCCATGATCCTGAGTATGCTCTATAAAGCGACGCCGGAAGAGGTGCGCTTTATCATGATCGACCCGAAAATGCTGGAGCTGTCAGTGTATGAAGGCATTCCGCATCTCCTGACTGAAGTGGTCACCGACATGAAAGACGCCGCCAACGCGCTGCGCTGGAGCGTGAATGAGATGGAGCGCCGCTACAAGCTGATGTCGGCGCTCGGCGTGCGTAACCTCGCCGGTTACAACGAGAAGATTGCTGAAGCTAAACGTATGGGCCGACCGATCCCGGATCCGTACTGGAAACCGGGCGACAGCATGGACGCCACCCATCCGGTGCTGGAAAAACTGCCGTATATCGTGGTGCTGGTCGATGAGTTCGCCGATCTGATGATGACGGTCGGTAAAAAAGTCGAAGAGCTGATCGCGCGTCTCGCGCAGAAAGCGCGTGCGGCGGGTATTCACCTGGTGCTGGCGACGCAACGCCCGTCCGTGGATGTCATCACCGGCCTGATTAAAGCCAACATTCCGACGCGTATCGCGTTTACCGTATCCAGCAAAATCGACTCGCGCACCATTCTCGATCAGGGCGGCGCGGAATCGCTGCTGGGGATGGGGGATATGCTCTACTCCGGTCCGAACTCCTCCATGCCGGTGCGTGTTCACGGCGCCTTCGTGCGTGATGAAGAAGTCCATGCCGTTGTGCAGGACTGGAAAGCGCGCGGCCGTCCGCAATATGTTGATGGGATTACCTCCGACAGCGAAAGCGAGGGCGGCGGCGGCGGTTTTGACGGCGGCGAAGAACTGGATCCGCTGTTCGATCAGGCCGTCTCGTTCGTGGTGGAAAAACGTAAAGCGTCAATTTCCGGCGTACAGCGTCAGTTCCGCATCGGCTATAACCGCGCGGCGCGCATTATCGAACAGATGGAAATGCAGGGCATCGTCAGCGAGCAGGGCCATAACGGCAACCGCGAAGTGCTGGCGCCGCCGCCGTTCGAGTAACCGTTCTTTTCCCTGCGCGCGCGTCATCTGGCAGCGTGCGCAGGGCGTCACGCTCATCATGATTCTGAAAAGATGGGTAAATTACCAAAAAATCAGGTTTTTCTTCTGTCGAAAATGTCAGCCTTATGGCTACAGTTAGGGACAGTAAGCGATCCCGTACCGGGGTCGGTCGTATTCTGAGGGATAACAATGAAAAAAATCGCCGTTACCTGTGCTTTGCTTTCCGCGTTTGCCGTATCGTCCGTCTGGGCGGATGCCGCAGGCGATTTGAAAAGCCGCCTTGATAAAGTCAGCAGCTTCCACGCCAGCTTCACCCAGAAAGTGACCGATGGCAGCGGGGCCGCCGTTCAGGAAGGCCAGGGCGATCTGTGGGTCAAACGTCCGAATCTTTTCAACTGGCATATGACGCAGCCGGATGAAAGCGTGCTGATTTCCGATGGCAAAACGCTGTGGTTCTACAACCCGTTTGTAGAGCAGGCGAGCGCCACCTGGCTGAAAGACGCCACCAGCAATACGCCGTTTATGCTGATTGCGCGTAATCAGAGCAGCGACTGGCAGCAGTACAACATTAAACAGAACGGCGATGATTTCGTGCTGACGCCGAAAGCCAGCAGCGGCAACCTGAAGCAGTTCACCATCAACGTGAGCCGCGATGGCACCATTAATCAGTTCAGCGCCGTTGAGCAGGACGATCAGCGCAGTAACTATCAGCTTAAATCCCAGCAGAATGGCGCGGTGGATATGAGCAAATTTACCTTTACGCCGCCGCAGGGCGTAACGGTGGACGACCAGCGTAATAAGTAAGTAGAGGTCCGGGTGGGCAATCTTTCGCTCGATTTTTCCGAAAACACCTTTCAGCCTCTGGCCGCGCGTATGCGGCCAGAAAATCTGGCGCAGTATATCGGGCAGCAGCATCTGCTGGCGCCCGGTAAGCCGCTGCCCCGCGCTATCGAGGCAGGGCATCTGCACTCCATGATCCTCTGGGGCCCGCCGGGCACCGGGAAAACCACGCTTGCCGAAGTCATCGGGCGTTACGCGAATGCTGATGTGGAACGTATTTCGGCGGTGACATCCGGCGTGAAAGAGATTCGTGAAGCCATTGAGCGCGCCCGCCAGAACCGCAATGCGGGTCGCCGCACGATTTTGTTCGTCGACGAAGTGCATCGCTTTAACAAAAGCCAGCAGGACGCCTTCCTGCCGCACATCGAAGACGGCACCATTACGTTTATCGGCGCGACCACGGAAAATCCGTCGTTTGAGCTGAACTCGGCGCTGCTTTCCCGCGCGCGCGTCTATCTGCTGAAATCCCTGACGGTGGAAGATATCGAACAGGTGCTGACGCAGGCGATGAACGACCGGGAGCGCGGCTACGGCGGCCAGGATATCGTATTACCGGATGCAACCCGGCTCGCCATCGCGGAGCTGGTCAACGGCGATGCGCGCCGCGCGCTTAATACGCTGGAAATGATGGCCGATATGGCGCCGACCGATGACAACGGCAAACGGGTGCTGAAACCCGAACTGCTGACGGAAATCGCTGGCGAGCGCAGCGCCCGCTTTGATAATAAAGGCGACCGTTTTTACGATTTGATTTCCGCGCTGCATAAGTCGGTGCGCGGCTCCGCACCCGATGCGGCGCTCTACTGGTACGCGCGTATTATCAGCGCGGGCGGCGATCCGCTGTATGTCGCCCGGCGCTGTCTGGCGATCGCCTCGGAAGATGTCGGCAATGCCGATCCGCGCGCCATGCAGGTAGCGATTTCCGCGTGGGACTGCTTTACGCGCGTCGGCCCGGCGGAAGGCGAAAGGGCGATTGCCCAGGCGATTGTCTATCTCGCCTGCGCGCCGAAGAGCAACGCGGTCTATACCGCCTTCAAGGCGGCGCTGAAAGACGCGCGCGACCGCCCGGATTACGACGTACCGGAACATCTGCGCAACGCCCCGACGAAGCTCATGAAGGAAATGGGTTACGGACAGGAGTACCGTTATGCGCATGACGAACCCAACGCCTACGCGGCTGGCGAAGACTACTTCCCCGCGGAAATGGCACAAACGCGCTACTATCACCCCACCAACAGAGGTCTTGAAGGCAAGATTGGCGAAAAGCTAGCCTGGCTTGCTGAGCAGGATCAGAAAAGCCCCACAAAACGCTACCGCTAACGCGATCGTTGCGGTAAGGTTAATCGTTGAATATCAGTGCGACCGCAGGCTGCGGTCGCCTTTCCCTTTTCTTTTTTCGATAAGCACAGGATAAGCATGCTCGATCCCAATCTGCTGCGTACCGAGCCAGACGCAGTCGCAGAAAAACTGGCACGCCGGGGCTTTAAGCTGGATGTAGATAAGCTGGTCGCTCTTGAAGAGCGTCGTAAAGTTCTGCAGGTAAAAACTGAAAATCTGCAGGCTGAACGTAACTCGCGATCGAAATCCATCGGCCAGGCGAAAGCGCGTGGGGAGGATATTGAGCCGCTTCGTCTGGAAGTGAACAAACTCGGCGAAGAGCTTGATGCGGCGAAAAATGAGCTGGATGCGCTGCTCGCTGAAATCCGTGATATCGCGCTGACCCTGCCGAACCTGCCGGATGATGACGTACCGCTTGGTAAAGACGACAGCGAAAACGTGGAAGTGAGCCGCTGGGGCACGCCGCGTAAATTCGATTTCGAAATCCGCGATCATGTGACGCTGGGCGAAACGCTGGGCGGCCTGGATTTTGCGAGCGCCGTGAAGCTGACCGGCTCGCGTTTTGTGGTTATGAAAGGGCAGATTGCCCGCCTGCACCGCGCGCTGGCCCAGTTTATGCTGGATCTGCATACCGAAGAGCATGGCTATAGCGAAAACTATGTGCCGTACCTGGTGAACCATGACACGCTCTACGGTACGGGTCAGTTGCCGAAGTTCGCAGGCGATCTATTCCACACGCGTCCGCTGGAAGAAGAAGCCGACAGCAGTAACTACGCGCTGATCCCGACGGCGGAAGTGCCGCTGACGAACCTCGTGCGCGATGAGATCATCGACGAAGAGACGCTGCCTGTTAAAATGACCGCGCATACGCCGTGCTTCCGCTCTGAAGCGGGTTCTTACGGTCGCGACACCCGTGGTCTTATTCGTATGCACCAGTTCGATAAAGTGGAAATGGTGCAGATTGTACGTCCGGAAGATTCCATGCAGGCGCTGGAAGAGATGACGGGCCATGCGGAGAAAGTGCTGCAACTGCTCGGTCTGCCGTATCGTAAAGTACTGCTGTGCTCTGGCGACATGGGCTTCGGCGCGCGTAAAACCTACGACCTGGAAGTCTGGCTTCCGGCGCAGGATACGTACCGCGAAATCTCTTCCTGCTCCAACATGTGGGATTTCCAGGCTCGCCGTATGCAGGCGCGCTGCCGCAGCAAATCTGATAAAAAGACGCGTCTGGTGCACACGCTGAACGGCTCAGGTCTGGCGGTAGGACGTACGCTGGTCGCTGTGCTGGAGAACTATCAGCAGGCGGATGGACGCATCGAAATTCCTGACGTGCTGCGTCCGTATATGAAAGGGCTTGAGTTCATCGGTTAAGGTGAATGGCCCGTTCTTTTAAAAGCGCCTGCGGGCGCTTTTTTCGTTTTTACCCCGCCTGTTTTTTTAGCAGAATTATTGATAAATTTTTTCATCGATATCCGCGCAGTATTATTCAGCTAAATTATTATTTTTAATAGATAAAGATAAGTAAAACGCGTCAGTGCCGTAACGGATAAATGAACGCTGTTCATCGACAGCCTGTTTCAGCCAGAAAAGGCGATTTCTGGCAGATTGACTTTGCCGCGGCTGGTGGCATGATGCGCACGAATTCTTACCTTCCTCACGGTTTTATCCATGTCTATCTATACCCGGCCAGTGCTGCTTTTGCTCTGTGGCCTGCTTCTGTTGACCCTGGCGATAGCGGTGTTAAATACGCTCGTACCGCTGTGGCTTGCCCATGACAATCTGCCGACCTGGCAGGTCGGTATGGTCGGTTCATCCTATTTTACCGGCAACCTGCTGGGCACGTTGATTACCGGGGCGCTTATCAAGCGCTATGGATTTAACCGCAGCTACTATCTCGCCTCGCTGATTTTCGCCGCTGGCTGCGCCGGGCTTGGCGTGACGCTCGGTTTCTGGAGCTGGCTGGCGTGGCGCTTTATCGCCGGTGTCGGCTGCGCCATGATTTGGGTGGTCGTGGAAAGCGCGCTCATGTGCAGCGGTACGGCACGCAACCGCGGGCGCCTGCTGGCGGCGTATATGATGGTTTACTATCTTGGCACGGTTGCGGGCCAGTTGATGGTCAGTAAACTGCCGACCGACCTGATGAGCGTTCTGCCGTGGGTCACCGGCATGGTGATGGCGGCCATTCTGCCGCTGCTCTTTACTCGTATCGTTAACAGCAGTAGCGAGCATCAGGAAAAAACGCACGTCTGGCCGATGTTTAAGCTGCGTCAGGCGCGTCTCGGCGTTAACGGCTGTATTATCTCTGGCATTGTGCTGGGCTCGCTGTATGGCCTGATGCCGCTGTATCTCAACCATCAGGGCGTGAGCGACGCCGGGATTGGCTTCTGGATGGCGGTGATGGTGAGCGCCGGGATTATCGGCCAGTGGCCAATTGGTAAGCTGGCTGACCGCTTCGGGCGTTTGCTGGTGCTGCGCGTGCAGGTGTTTGTCGTGATTGTGGGCTGTATGGCGATGCTGGCGCAGGCCGCGATGGCGCCTGCGCTGTTTGTGCTGGGGGCCGCCGGTTTTACGCTTTATCCGGTTGCGATGGCCTGGGCCTGCGAGAAAGTCGAGCACCATCAGCTGGTGGCGATGAATCAGGCGCTGCTGCTGAGCTATACCATCGGCAGCCTGTTGGGGCCTACGTTCACGGCGATGCTGATGCAGAGCTATTCAGACAGCCTTCTGTTCGTGATGATTGCCAGCGTGTCTTTTGTCTATCTGATGATGCTGATGCGCAAAGCCGGGCATCATCCTACGCCGGTGGCACACGCCTGATAACAAAACGCCCGCATGATGCGGGCGTTGTTTTTAGTACATCACTTTGTGGCCGTACTGCTCAAGGATCCCTTTGACGCGCTCCATCGTTTCCTTTTTCGGTGGTTTCACGCCATCAAGCTTATATTCTTCACCCATCGCCACCCATTTATGTTTACCCAGCTCATGATAGGGCAGAAGCTCAATTTTCTCGACGTTGCCCATATCACGGGTAAATTCGCCCAGGCGATGTGCGGAATCATCATCATCAGACCAGCCAGGAACGACGACATAGCGGATCCAGGTTTTGATGCCTTTGGCTGAAATATATTTGGCGAACTCCAGCGTGCGGTGGTTGGATACGCCGACCAGATTCTGGTGGATGTCATCGTTCATCTGCTTGAGATCGAGCATCACCAGATCGGTGACTTCCAGCAGCTCATCGATCACCGGATCGTAGCGACGCACGAAACCGTTGGTATCAAGGCAGGTGTGAATGCCTTCTTTCTTACAGGCGCGGAACCAGTCACGCACGAACTCCGCTTGCAGTATCGCTTCGCCGCCGGACGCCGTCACGCCGCCGCCGGATGCATTCATAAAATGCCGGTAGGTCACCACCTCTTTCATCAGCTCTTCAACCGTGATCTCTTTGCCGCCATGCGTGTCCCAGGTGTCGCGGTTATGGCAATAGAGGCAGCGCATCAGGCAGCCCTGAAAGAAGGTGATAAAGCGGATCCCCGGCCCGTCGACGGTGCCACAGGATTCGTAGGAGTGAATGCGACCAATAACTGACATTGCGGTGTTATCTCCAGTTCTGGCCCGAAACAACGGGGCCGGGTGAGCGCGGTCTGTGCCGCGTCGAGTCTTTTTTGCGAGATAACTGAAGTATAGTCAGTCGCCTTGCAGAAAAGGCTCATACCGGGGTGGGTTATAAGAAAGGCCCCACAAACGTGGAGCCTTCATTTTACGCATTTTCAGTCAGAGCGGGTATTACATTGTCTGAGTGAAAGTACGGGTGATGACGTCCTGCTGCTGTTCTTTGGTCAGCGAGTTGAAGCGTACCGCGTAGCCAGACACGCGAATGGTCAGCTGCGGATATTTCTCAGGATGTTCCATCGCATCCAGCAGCATTTCACGGTTCATGACGTTCACGTTCAGGTGCTGACCGCCTTCGATGGACGCTTCATGATGGAAGTAACCATCCATCAGGCCCGCCAGGTTGGTTTTACGCACTTCGTCGTCTTTACCCAGCGCGTTCGGCACGATAGAGAAGGTGTAAGAGATACCATCTTTCGCGTAGGCGAACGGCAGTTTAGCGACGGAGGTCAGAGAAGCGACAGCGCCTTTCTGGTCGCGGCCGTGCATCGGGTTCGCACCCGGACCGAACGGTGCGCCAGCGCGACGACCATCCGGGGTGTTACCGGTTTTCTTACCATAAACCACGTTAGAGGTAATGGTCAGCACGGACTGGGTCGGGATAGCGTTGCGGTAGGTTTTCAGCTGCTGAATTTTCTTCATGAAGCGTTCAACCAGGTCAACCGCCAGGTCATCCACGCGAGCGTCGTTGTTACCGAACTGCGGGTATTCGCCTTCGATTTCGAAGTCGATGGCCAGACCGTCTTCATCGCGAATCGGTTTCACTTTCGCGTATTTAATGGCGGACAGGGAGTCGGCCGCAACGGACAGACCTGCGATACCACACGCCATGGTGCGGATAACGTCGCGATCGTGCAGCGCCATCAGCGAAGCTTCGTAGCTGTATTTATCATGCATGTAGTGGATGATGTTCAGGGCGGTGACGTACTGTTTCGCCAGCCAGTCCATGAAGTGATCCATACGTTCCATGACTTCGTCGAAGTTCAGCAGATCGCCTTTGATCGGTTCAGATTTCGGGCCTACCTGCATTTTCAGTTTTTCATCAACGCCGCCGTTGATAGCGTACAGCATGGTTTTCGCGAGGTTAGCGCGAGCGCCGAAGAACTGCATTTGCTTACCAACCACCATCGGGCTTACGCAGCACGCGATAGCGTAGTCGTCGTTGTTGAAGTCCGGACGCATCAGGTCATCGTTCTCGTACTGCAGAGAAGAGGTGTCGATGGAAACTTTCGCCGCGAATTTTTTGAAGTTCAGCGGCAGTTTTTCGGACCACAGGATAGTGATGTTCGGCTCCGGAGACGGCCCCATGGTGTACAGGGTGTTCAGGAAGCGGAAGCTGTTTTTAGTCACCAGCGTACGGCCGTCAACGCCCATACCGCCAACGGATTCGGTCGCCCAAATCGGGTCGCCGGAGAACAGCTCATCATATTCCGGCGTACGCAGGAAGCGCACCATACGCAGTTTCATGACCAGGTGGTCGATCAGTTCCTGGGCTTCCTGCTCGTTGAGTTTGCCGGCTTTCAGGTCGCGTTCGATGTACACGTCAAGGAACGTGGAGACGCGGCCGAAGGACATGGCAGCGCCGTTCTGGGATTTCACCGCAGCCAGGTAGCCGAAGTAAGTCCACTGTACGGCTTCCTGCGCGTTAGTCGCCGGACCAGAAATATCGCAGCCATATTTCGCTGCCATCTCTTTGATCTGACCCAGCGCGCGGTGCTGTTCAGCAATCTCTTCGCGCAGACGAATAGTCGCTTCCAGGTTTACGCCGTTTTCCAGATCCTGCTGCAGAGAGACAAACTGCGCATATTTGTCTTTCATCAGGAAGTCGATACCGTACAGCGCAACGCGGCGGTAGTCGCCGATGATACGGCCACGGCCGTAAGCATCCGGCAGACCGGTCAGCACGCCGGATTTACGGCAGTTCAGGATGTCTTTGGTGTAAACGTCGAATACGCCCTGGTTATGGGTTTTACGGTATTCTGTGAAGATTTTTTTCAGTTGCGGATCCAGTTCGCGGTTATACGCTTTGCAGGAACCTTCAACCATTTTGATGCCGCCAAACGGGATAATGGCGCGTTTCAGCGGAGCTTCAGTCTGCAGGCCAACAATTTTCTCAAGAGATTTGTTGATATAACCTGCGTCATGCGAGGTGATGGTGGACGCCACGGAAGTGTCGAAGTCTACTGGCGCATGAGTGCGGTTCTCCAGTTTGACGCCTTCCATAACTTTGTCCCACAGGGTAGTGGTGGCTTCAGTTGCGCCAGCCAGGAAGGATTCGTCACCCTCGTATGGCGTGTAGTTTTTCTGGATAAAGTCGCGGACGTTGACTTCATTCTGCCAGTCGCCTTTCGCAAAACCTTCCCAGGCTGTGGCTAACTTTTCATTAAGCTCGGACATGTAACACCTACCTTCTTAAGTGGATTTTTTATTTACTGCCTGGAACAACTATCAGCGATGGTCGTCGCCACGCAGGTAAATGACCCAGTATGTCAATCCGACAAGTAACCCCCCACCGATAATATTACCAATCGTTACCGGTATCAGGTTATCGATGATGAAATTCATCACGGTCAGATGAGAAAATTGGTCTGGCGAAGCGTGGATCGCGCTCCAGAACTCCGGGCTGCCAAAGTGACGAATCACTATCCCCATCGGGATCATAAACATGTTGGCGATACTGTGTTCGAAACCGCTGGCCACAAACATGCCGACCGGCAGAATCATAATAAAGGCCTTATCGATAAGGCTGCGTCCTGAGTAACTCATCCAGACGGCCAGACAGACCATCAGGTTAGCCAGGATGCCGAGGCAAACCGCCTCAATAAAGGTATGTTCAACTTTATGCGACGCGGTCTGGAGGACATTAAGCCCCCAGCCGCCATTGGCGGTCATATACTCGCCAGAAAGCCACATCAGTAAAACAAAGAGCAGAGCGCCTATCAGGTTGCCGATATAAACATTCACCCAGTTACGCGTCAGTTGACCCCAGGTGATGCGACCGCTGGCTTTAGCGACCACAATCAGCACCGTTGAGGTAAAAAGATCGGCGCCGCAAATGACGCAAAGAATCAGGCCGAGTGAGAAACAGATACCGCCAATCAGTTTGGTAATGCCGAAAGGCATCGCGGCAGCGCCGGTGGTGGCGGTGATATAGAAAACGAAAGCAATAGAGATAAATACGCCAGCCGTAATTGCCAGATAAAACGTCTTTAACGGATGTTTCGTGGCTTTGTAAACACCCGCTTCTTCGGCGACTTTGGCCATAGCAGCGGGGAGTAAGGAGTCAAAAGGGTTGTCAGCTTTCACACTAACTCTCTCTTTATTTATTCGGCGAGTTGATACTAACAAAGCATGATGCAGTGAAATTTGATATGGATCATATCTCGCCAGGTTTGCAGGACTGAAAGGTGTCTGGTTTTTACGCAGTTTCAGCTTAACGTTTTGATTATCCAATAAAAAATAAATTTTAAAAATTATTAAAAGTGTTGAAAAAAAGCGGTTTGCCTCTCCCCATAAAGTGTTAATCAATATGAATTATTGGCTAAAAAAAGTAACAATCAAGCCGGGTGGATATAATTCATATTCACCAGTAATTAACTCAATATTCACAATTTATTTTTTAGCCAGACAAATAAAAACGGGGCCGTAAACGTGCCCCGTCATATTTGCTAAACATAAGTGTGAAGCAGGTCAATTGATATGCGTTATATCAATTTCCCTGCCAAAACCTGGCTTTAGCGCGCTGAAGCTTCTCATAGGCTGCCAGCAGCGACTGATGCGCCGTGAAGGCTTGCAGGTCGGCGTCAACCGGCTGGAGGCCATAGAAGGGCGCTTCGCCACTAATGGCCGCGCTGGCGGCTTCGACCGCTTCTGCGCCATACATACGAACAAAGGCATTCAGGTATTGCAGCGGCTCGCGCTCCTCTTCCTGCGCCAGCAGCAGCAGCGTCTGCAGGCAGCGATAGTAATTGGCGCGTTCAGCGCTGAAGACCGACGCGTTAAATTCCATGGTCCATTCGGTCCAGATCAGCGCCTGATCCAGATCGCCGCCTGCCAGCGCCAGCATCGCTTTCAGCTCGCCGATGCGCAGGGTATACCAGCCGTTATCTTTACCGGTCGCAAGACCCAGCAGCTCGCGCACGCGCGTAAAATCGTCATGGCCTTCTTCGTCCAGTTGGGCGATAAGGTTGAGATAATCTTCTTTCTCCCACTCGCTGCCCGGCAGGGCCAGCAGGGTTTCACGCAGATGGCTGCCCATGCTGTTGTTGGCGAGCAGCAGATCTTCCGCCGGGTAGATATCAGACATGCCCGGTACCAGAATACGGCAGGCGTAAACGCCCAGATGCTCGTAATCGGCGATATAGACTTCTTTATCTTCGGCCTTGAAAATCGCCATCAGGGTGGCGAACTCTTCTTCCGTGGTGCCGGCGAAGCTCCAGTCCACAAACGGGTAATCGGCGTCCTGCTTGAACATATCCCAGGAGATCAGACCGCTGGAGTCGATGAAGTGCGTCTCCAGGTTCGCGTGCTCAGCCACTTCTTCGTCATCGAAGGTCGGCGGCGTAAACACGTCGAGATCTTTCAGGCCGCGACCCTGCAGCAGTTCGGTGACGGTACGCTCCAGCGCCACGCCGAAATCAGGGTGCGCGCCGAAAGAGGCAAAGCAGGTGCCGTTGGCCGGGTTAAACAGCACGACGCAGATAACCGGGTACTGGCCGCCCAGCGAGCCGTCGTAAGCGAAAATCGGGAAGCCTTCCGCTTCAAGCGTATTGATAGCTTCCACCACGCCCGGGTAGCGCGCCAGCACCTCCTGCGGGATCTCCGGCAGGCTGATGCTCTCGGCAATAATGCGGTTTTTAATATGGCGCTCAAATACTTCCGACAGCCCCTGAACGCGGGCTTCGTTGCGGGTGTTGCCTGCTGACATGCCGTTAGACACATACAAGTTGCCCACAATATTCATCGGAATATAAACCGTTTGCTCGTCCGACTGACGGGTAAACGGCAGGGCGCAGATGCCGCGCGCTTCATTGCCGGACTGCAGGTCAATCAGCATGCTGGCGGTCAGCTCGTTCTCCGGATCGTAAAACGCGCGCAGGCGGGCATCGAGAATGCCTTCCGGCAGCTCGTCGCTCTGCGGGATCGGGAACCATTTTTCGTTCGGGTAATGCACGAACGGGCCGTTCGCGATCGTATCGCCCAGCCAGAAATCGGCGAAGAAATAGTTGGTGGACAGACGCTCAAAATATTCGCCCAGCGCGGAAGCCAGCGCGGCTTTTTTGGTGGCGCCTTTACCGTTGGTAAAGCACAGCGCGCACTCTTTATCGCGAATATGCACGGACCAGACGTTCGGCACCGGGTTCAGCCAGGAGGCCTCTTCGATATTAAAGCCCAGATCGGTGAGTTTCTGCTGGAAGCGAGCGATGGAGTCTTCCAGAGCGGCATCTTTGCCGGGGATGAAGGTTTGAGTCATGGGATCCACTTTTGTCGTACGCAAAGCGCGCAATGATACGGATTTTAGCCCTTCTGCGCCATCGTCCCGCCCGACGCGGCAAAAATAAATCTTGCGACTATGCTTAATGAAGATAACTCCCTGTTATGGCGTAAGAAAAATATGAAAGCTTTCGATTTGCAACGGATGGCGCTTGACAAGTTTCCGCTGGAATTTCTGGGTGAAGTCGCGCTGCGCAGCCTTTACACCTTTATTCTGGTCTTTCTGTTTCTCAAAATTACCGGGCGACGCGGCGTGCGTCAGATGTCGCTCTTTGAAGTACTGATTATCCTGACGCTCGGCTCCGCGGCGGGGGACGTGGCGTTTTATGACGACGTGCCGCTGCTGCCGGTGCTGGTGGTTTTCGTCACGCTTGGCGTGCTCTACCGACTGGTAATGTGGCTGATGTCCTGCAGCGAAAAGCTGGAGGATCTGCTGGAGGGTAAACCGCGCATCATTATTGAAGATGGCGAACTGGCCTGGGAAAAACTCAACCGCGAGAACATGACGGAGTTTGAGTTCTTTATGGAGCTTCGCACCAAAGGCGTGGAACACCTGGGCCAGGTGCGGCTCGCCATCCTTGAGGCCAACGGTCAGATAAGCGTCTACTACTTTCCCGATAAACTGGTGCGCCCTGGCCTGTCGATTCTGCCGGAGTATTGCAGCGAGCGTTTTGAACACATTCCGGAAACCGGCGATTACGCCTGTATTCGCTGTAGCGAAGTGGTGACGTTTAACGCAGGCGTCAAACCGTCCTGCCCGCGCTGCAAAAACCATATATGGGTGAAGGCAAGCACCGCGACCCGCGTCACCTGACAGCCAATTCCACCGCCAGCGGGCGCTGCGCTGGCGGATTGTGTTGTGTGATTTGGCGCACATTCCCCCCGGCGCCAGGATTAGCCGTTGCAGCCCTGTCAACGGAATGATAAAACCGATAGCCACAGGAAAAACTTATTGCTTTTAGCGTGGTGAGGGGAAATGGCTCAGGTCTACAATTTTAGTTCTGGCCCGGCAATGCTGCCGGCGGATGTGTTACGAGTGGCTCAGGAAGAGTTACGTGACTGGCAGGGGTTAGGCACCTCTGTGATGGAGATAAGCCACCGCAGCAAAGAGTTTATTCAGGTGGCTGAACAGGCGGAACAGGATTTTCGCGATCTGCTGGAGATCCCCTCGAATTATAAAGTTTTATTCTGCCACGGCGGCGGACGCGGGCAGTTCTCCGCGCTTCCGCTGAACCTGCTGGGCGACAAAACCACCGCAGACTACGTCGATGGCGGCTACTGGGCGGCAAGCGCTGTTAAAGAAGCCAAAAAATACCTGACGCCGAATGTGATCGACGCGAAAATCACCGTTGATGGTAAACGCGCCATCAAGCCGATGAGCGAATGGCAGCTCTCGGCGGATGCCGCTTACGTGCACTACTGCCCGAACGAAACCATCGACGGTATCGCGATTAACGATACGCCTGATTTTGGCGACGCCATCGTTACCGCCGATTTCTCCTCCACCATTCTTTCTCACCCGATTGACGTCAGCCGTTATGGCGTCATCTACGCGGGCGCGCAGAAAAACATCGGCCCTGCGGGCCTGACGCTGGTTATCGTGCGCGAGGATCTCCTCGGCAAGGCGCATGTCGCTTGCCCGTCGGTGCTGGACTACAGCGTGCTGAGCGAGAACGACTCTATGTTCAACACGCCGCCGACGTATGCCTGGTATCTGTCGGGCCTGGTCTTCAAATGGCTCAAAACCAAAGGCGGCGTGGCGGCGATGGATAAGATCAACCAGCAAAAAGCGGATCTGCTCTACGGCGTGATTGATAACAGCGATTTCTACCGCAACGATGTGGCGGCCGCTAACCGCTCGCGCATGAACGTGCCGTTCCAGCTTGCCGACAGCAATCTGGATAAGCTGTTCCTTGAAGAAGCTTTTGCCGCCGGCCTGCACGCGCTGAAAGGCCACCGCGTGGTAGGCGGCATGCGCGCCTCTATTTACAACGCGATGCCGCTCGAAGGGGTAAAAGCCCTGACCGACTTTATGGTGGATTTCGAACGCCGCCACGGCTAATCCTTCCGTTACGTTTCGCCCCGCGGCTGGCCGCGGGGTTTTTATTCTGTTTTATTGAGACTTTTTCCATGCAGGAATCCCTGACCTTACAACCCATCGCGCGCGTGGATGGCACCATCAACCTCCCAGGCTCCAAGAGCGTTTCCAACCGGGCGCTGCTGCTGGCGGCGCTGGCGAAAGGCACCACCACGCTCACCAACCTGTTAGACAGCGATGATGTGCGCCACATGCTCAATGCGCTGAAAGCGCTCGGCGTTACTTATTCGCTTTCAGACGATCGCACCCGCTGTGAAATTCAGGGGCAGGGCGGGCCGTTCAATACGCTCGTTGAACTGGAGCTGTTTTTAGGCAACGCGGGCACCGCGATGCGTCCGCTGGCGGCGGCGCTGAGCCTTGGCACCAATAATGTGGTGCTGACCGGCGAGCCGCGCATGAAAGAGCGCCCGATTGGGCATCTGGTGGACGCGCTGCGTCAGGGCGGCGCGGACATCACTTATCTGGAGCAGGAAAACTATCCGCCGCTGCATCTGAAAGGCGGGTTCGCAGGCGGCAACGTGGCCGTTGACGGCAGCGTATCCAGTCAGTTTCTGACCGCGCTGTTAATGGCCGCTCCGCTGGCACCGGGCAACACCGCCATTGATATCAAAGGCGAGCTGGTATCAAAGCCCTATATTGATATTACGCTGCACCTGATGAAAACCTTCGGGGTTGAGGTAGAAAACCAGAACTACCAGCGCTTCGTTATCCAGGGCGGCCAGCAGTATCAGTCTCCTGGACACTATCTGGTGGAGGGCGACGCGTCTTCCGCTTCTTATTTCCTTGCCGCGGCGGCCATTAAAGGCGGTACCGTGAAGGTCACCGGTATCGGGCGCAACAGCGTGCAGGGCGATATTCGCTTCGCCGACGTGCTGGAGAAAATGGGCGCGCAAATCACCTGGGGCGACGACTTCATCAGTTGCACCCGCGGCGAGCTGAACGCGATTGATATGGATATGAACCATATTCCCGACGCGGCGATGACCATCGCCACCGCCGCGCTGTTCGCTCAGGGCACGACGACGCTTCGCAATATCTACAACTGGCGTGTGAAGGAAACAGACCGCCTGGCGGCGATGGCGACCGAATTGCGCAAAGTCGGCGCCACGGTCGAAGAGGGGCATGACTTCATCACCGTAACGCCGCCTGCGCAGTTGCAGTTTGCGGACATCGGCACGTATAACGATCACCGCATGGCGATGTGCTTCTCGCTGGTGGCGCTTTCCGATACGCCGGTCACAATCCTCGACCCGAAATGCACCGCGAAAACCTTCCCTGATTACTTCACGCAGCTGGCGCGCATCAGCCATCCCGCCTGATCCTGCTATCGCCCCGTATCACAAGTACGGGGCGTCGGGTAGCCGTTATTTTTCGGATAAGCGCCCATGTTTCAATAATGTTAATCTGCCGCCGGGTTAATTGACCCGCGGCTTTTTTACGTTGAATCCATGGACGATTTATTATGAAAAACAATAAAGTACTTTTAAGCTGCCTCGTTGCGGCAGCGCTGGTGTCTGGCTGTAAAAATATGGGCGCGCTTAACGGCGACGCGCTGGCGAAATCCGGTATGTCTGCGTATCAGGCCGCCACGCTCAGCGATGCGGACGTTAAAAAGCTGTCCGATCAGGCGTGCGCAGAAATGGACAAGCAAAACCCGGTTGTGCCGGCGTCCAGCAAATACACTAAGCGTCTGAATAAAATTGCAAAAGCGCTCGGCAATAATATCAACGGCACGCCGGTTAACTACAAGGTTTACCAGACCCCGGAAGTCAACGCCTGGGCGATGGCGAACGGCTGCATCCGCGTTTACAGCGGTCTGATGGACATGATGACCGACAACGAAGTGGAAGCGGTGCTGGGCCATGAAATGGGCCATGTCGCCTTAGGCCATACCCGTAAAGCTATGCAGACTGCTTACGCGACCGTCGCGGCGCGCGATGCGGTAGCCGCCTCCAGCGCCGTAGGCGCGCAGCTGTCTGAGTCTGAACTGGGCGAAATGGCGCAGGGCGTTATCAACTCCGCGTTCTCCCGCAGCCAGGAGTCCGATGCAGACGACTTCTCCTACGATCTGCTGAAAAAACGTAACATCAGCACCAAAGGCCTCGTGACCAGCTTTGAGAAACTGGCGAAACTGGATGCCGGCTCTGAGAAATCGATGTTTGATTCTCACCCGCCTTCAGCGGAACGCGCTCAGCACATCCGCGATCGCATCGCTGCAGACAAGAAATAATCCTGCTCACCCGGACCAGCAGCGCGCCGGTCCGGGCATCTGCGCCCACTTCTTCTACACTCAGCCACAATGGCGGCGATATTTTGCCGGAAAGATAACAGTCTGCGGTGATGAAGCGTATAATGCGCCGCGTTCACGTTGCAGGCCTGCCATTTGTTATTGAAGGAGAAAAAGATGACGGCATCCGTCCCGGTAATCACAATCGATGGCCCAAGCGGCGCAGGCAAAGGCACGCTCTGTAAAGCGATGGCTGAAACCCTGCAATGGCATTTGCTGGATTCCGGCGCCATCTATCGGGTTCTCGCGCTGGCCGCCCTGCATCATCATGTCGATGTCGCCTCTGAAGAAGCGCTCGTTCCGCTGGCCGCGCATCTCGATGTGCGATTCGTCGCGCAACAGGGCGAGCTGGAAGTGATCCTGGAAGGCGAAGACGTCAGCGCCGAGATCCGCACGCAGGAGGTGGCGAACGCCGCCTCGCAGATCGCCGCGTTCCCGCGCGTGCGCGAAGCGCTGTTGCGCCGTCAGCGCGCGTTTCGTGAAGCCCCCGGCCTGATAGCCGACGGTCGTGACATGGGAACCGTGGTTTTCCCTGATGCGCCAGTGAAAATTTTCCTTGAAGCCTCCTCGGAAGAACGCGCCCATCGCCGCATGCTACAGTTGCAGGAAAAGGGCTTTAGTGTTAACTTTGAACGCCTTTTGGCCGAGATAAAAGAGCGCGACGACCGCGATCGTAACCGGCCGGTAGCGCCATTAGTGCCTGCGCACGATGCTCTGGTGCTGGATTCCACCAGCCTTAGCATCGAAGAGGTGATTGAAAAGGCGCTCGATTACGCCCGTGAAAAACTGGCGCTCGCGAAGTAACGCGACCGAATTTGCAGTACCCCCGTTGCAATGGAGTGACAGCGGGTATGTGAAACAACCCCACCCAGCATGATGCCAGGTGGACGTTAATTTAAAACCTGAAGATTAAACATGACTGAATCTTTTGCTCAACTCTTTGAAGAATCCCTGAAAGAAATCGAAACCCGCCCGGGTTCTATCGTTCGTGGCGTTGTTGTTGCTATCGACAAAGACGTAGTACTGGTTGACGCCGGTCTGAAATCTGAGTCCGCCATTCCGGCAGAGCAGTTCAAAAACGCCCAGGGCGAACTGGAAATCCAGGTTGGTGACGAAGTTGACGTTGCTCTGGATGCAGTAGAAGACGGTTTCGGCGAAACCCTGCTGTCTCGTGAGAAAGCTAAACGTCACGAAGCGTGGCTGATGCTGGAAAAAGCTTACGAAGAAGCGGCGACCGTTACTGGTGTTATCAATGGCAAAGTCAAGGGCGGCTTCACTGTTGAGCTGAACGGTATTCGTGCGTTCCTGCCGGGTTCCCTGGTAGACGTGCGTCCGGTTCGTGACACTCTGCACCTCGAAGGCAAAGAGCTTGAATTCAAAGTAATCAAGCTGGATCAGAAGCGCAACAACGTTGTTGTTTCTCGTCGTGCCGTTATCGAATCTGAAAACAGCGCAGAGCGCGATCAGCTGCTGGAAAACCTGCAGGAAGGCATGGAAGTTAAAGGTATCGTTAAGAACCTCACTGACTACGGTGCATTCGTTGATCTGGGCGGCGTAGACGGCCTGCTGCACATCACTGATATGGCCTGGAAACGCGTTAAGCATCCGAGCGAAATCGTGAACGTGGGCGACGAAATCACTGTTAAAGTGCTGAAGTTCGACCGCGAGCGTACCCGTGTCTCCCTGGGCCTGAAACAGCTGGGCGAAGATCCGTGGGTAGCTATCGCTAAACGTTACCCGGAAGGCACCCGCCTGACTGGTCGCGTAACCAACCTGACCGACTACGGCTGCTTCGTTGAAATCGAAGAAGGCGTTGAAGGCCTGGTACACGTTTCCGAAATGGACTGGACCAACAAAAACATCCATCCGTCCAAAGTCGTTAACGTTGGTGACGTGGTAGAAGTTATGGTTCTGGATATCGATGAAGAACGTCGTCGTATCTCCCTGGGCCTGAAACAGTGCAAATCCAACCCGTGGCAGCAGTTCGCTGAGACCCACAACAAAGGCGATCGCGTTGAAGGTAAAATCAAGTCTATCACTGACTTCGGTATCTTCATCGGCCTGGACGGCGGCATCGACGGTCTGGTTCACCTGTCTGACATCTCCTGGAACGTGGCTGGCGAAGAAGCCGTTCGCGAGTACAAAAAAGGCGACGAAATCGCTGCCGTTGTACTGCAGGTTGACGCAGAGCGTGAGCGTATCTCCCTGGGCGTTAAACAGCTCGCAGAAGATCCGTTCAACAACTACGTTGCGCTGAACAAGAAAGGTGCAATCGTTACTGGTAAAGTAACCGCAGTTGACGCGAAAGGTGCTACAGTTGAATTAGCAGACGGCGTTGAAGGCTACCTGCGCGCTTCTGAAGCTTCCCGTGACCGCGTAGAAGACGCGACGCTGGTTCTGAGCGTTGGCGACGACGTTGAAGCTAAATTCACCGGCGTTGATCGTAAGAACCGCGTAGTAAGCCTGTCTGTTCGTGCGAAAGACGAAGCTGACGAGAAAGATGCAATCGCTTCTGTTAACAACAAACAGGAAGAAGGCAACTTCTCTAACGCAATGGCTGAAGCGTTCAAAGCAGCTAAAGGCGAGTAATTGCCTTGACAGATTACAGGTTCCGGCCTGTAATCAGACACTAAGGGCGGCTTTGGCCGCCCTTGTTCGATGATAGCTGTAAGACAATTTTCCTGAATGGAAACCGGAGGAAACATGACCAAGTCAGAATTAATCGAAAGACTTGCAAGCCAGCACTCACATATCCCGGCGAAAGCGGTGGAAGATGCGGTTAAAGAGATGCTGGAACATATGGCCTCTACTCTTGCCCAGGGCGAGCGTATTGAAATCCGGGGTTTCGGCAGTTTCTCCTTACACTATCGCGCACCACGCACCGGGCGTAACCCGAAAACAGGTGATAAAGTCGAGCTGGAAGGTAAATACGTTCCGCACTTTAAACCGGGTAAAGAACTACGCGACCGCGCCAATATTTACGGCTGAGTTTTATGACTCAACCTTGCAGAGAACGGTACCTTCGGGTGCCGTTTTTTGTTCCCGCCATACCCTTTCGCGAGCCGCCTCGATACTTTTCCTGCAATGATTGCAACGCTATAAATTCCTTTCTGCACATCTCGTAAACCCGCCAGTCTCCGCCTGACAACGCTGCTTTCCAGCCGCACACTCCTTCGTAACAAGGAGGTGCTTGTGATCCCGTTGCCCGCGCTGAGCCTGTGCGTCATAGCAGGGCTTTCCCCGCTGCTGTTTTTACCTGCGCTGTCGTCTGTCCCGCAGATAGCCGCGCTTACGCTCATATCGTCGCTGGCGCTTCTTCTGCGATGCCGTGCCGTGCGGTTTGCCGCACTGACGCTGCTCTTCCTCTGCTGGGGGCTGCTGGCCGCCCATCAGCTCACGCTGCCGTCTGCCTTACTCACAGGAAAAACACGGCAAGTGGAGGCGCTTATTAACGCTACCGACGGCGCGACGGAACACCAGATTACTATCATGCGGGTAAACGGCGAGCGGCGCTTTCCGGCGCCTGGCGCCGTACTGCGGGACGCTTATTTACCGCAAAAGGTATGCGCTGGTCAGCGCTGGTTGATGACGCTACGGCTGCGGCCCGTTCATGGTCAGCTCAACGAAGGCGGGTTCGACAGCCAGCGTTATGCCCTGTCTCAGCATCAGCCGCTGAGCGGGCGCGTTGTAGCTGCGCAGTTGCTTCATGATGAGTGTAGCTTTCGGGCGCGTTATCTGGCCTCTTTCAGCCAGCACATGGCGCCATTCAGCTGGCGTCCGGTCATTCTGGCGCTCGGTTTCGGCGAGCGCGTCGCGCTGACGGAGGAGGTTAAAAGACTGCTGCGGGAAACCGGCACCGCGCATTTAATGGCAATTTCAGGATTACACATCGGCTTTGCAGGCACGCTGGGATGGGGGCTGGCGCGTTTGCTGCAACTGTTACTGCCCGCGCGACGGGTGGGTTACCGGTTTCCCTTACTGGCGATGCTGGGCACGGCGGCGCTCTATACGTGGCTTTCCGGGAGTAACCCGCCTGCGATCAGAACGCTGGTCGCCATTTCGGCCTGGTGCGCGCTGCGCCTCTGCGGCAGACAGTGGACGCCCTGGCAGGTCTGGGTGTGCTGCGTGGCGGCTATCCTCTTCTCTGATCCTGTGGCGATATTAGCGGAAAGCCTCTGGCTCTCCGCTTTCGCTGTGGCCGCGCTGATTTTCTGGTATCAGTGGGTGCCGTTGCGTGCAGAAGGGAAGTGGCGCCCACTGAAAAGCCTGCTGCATTTGCAATGCGGTATGACGCTTCTGCTGCTGCCGCTTCAGCTCGTGCTGTTTCATGGCATCAGCCTGACCTCCCTGCTGGCGAATCTGATGGCGGTGCCTGTTATCACTTTCATCGTCGTTCCGCTGGTGCTGGCGGGCATGATATTGGATCTGGCGCAGCTGACATGGCTGGAGCAGGGCGCGGGGCTGTTGGCCGACAGGGTGCTGGCGTCGCTTTTCTGGCTACTGCGGGAACTTCCTCCTGGATGGCTGAATCTCGACCAACGCTATCAGTGGCTCACGCTCGCGCCGTGGCTTGCGGTTATTGCGTGGCGAGGAGGCTGGCATCGTGTCTCACCGGCGACCTGCTGTATCTCACTGGGGTTGTTAACGTGGCCGTTCTGGCAAAAATCGGCGGATGAGGGGTGGCGGCTCCATATGCTGGATATCGGGCATGGTCTCGCCATCGTCATTGAACGCCACGGTAAGGCCATCCTGTATGACAGCGGTAATGCCTGGGAGGGCAGCGACAGTGCGCTGCGAACGATAATTCCCTGGCTGCGATGGCATCATCTTAAACCTGAAGGCATCATCATCAGCCACGAGCACCTCGATCACCGCGGCGGTCTGGAGAGCCTGACGCGCGCGTGGCCTGATATGTGGATCCGCAGTTCGCTTCACTGGGCCGGCCACGTTTCTTGCGTGAAGGGCACACGCTGGCGCTGGCAGGGGCTGCTCTTTACCGTTCACTGGCCGCCTGCAAATTATAATGAGCAAGGCAATAACCGCTCCTGCGTCGTGAAAGTAAATGACGGTGAGCACAGCGTCCTGCTGACGGGCGATATTGAAGCCCCCGCAGAGTTGGCTATGCTCAAAAAACAGTGGCGACAGGTGCAGGCGGATATTCTCCAGGTGCCTCACCACGGCAGCCGTACTTCATCAACGCCAACGCTGTTATCGGTGGTGAATGGCAAAGCGGCGCTGGCATCGGCGTCGCGCTACAACGCCTGGCGATTACCCTCGGCGAAAGTGGTGAAACGCTATCAGGAACACCATTACCAGTGGTTTGATACGGCACACGCCGGGCAGCTTTCTGTCTCATTTTCGCCAGGGCAATGGAAAATCGAGGGGTTAAGGAAACAGATTTCGCCCCGCTGGTATCATGAGTGGTTTGGCTCACCTGCTGAATACAGGTAGAATATGCGGCTATTTCAACGAAAGCTGGTTTTTTGAATGCATAACGATAAAGATCTCTCCACGTGGCAGACCTTCCGCCGACTCTGGCCGGTGATTGCGCCCTTTAAAACGGGTCTGATTGTGGCTGGGGTAGCGTTAATACTCAACGCAGCCAGCGATACCTATATGCTATCGCTACTTAAACCGTTACTGGATGATGGTTTCGGTAAAACCGACCGCTCAGTGCTGCTATGGATGCCGCTGGTGGTCATCGGGCTGATGGTGCTTCGTGGTATCACCAGCTACGTTTCCAGTTATTGCATCTCCTGGGTTTCCGGGAAAGTCGTCATGACGATGCGCCGCCGCTTGTTTAATCATATGATGGGGATGCCTGTCTCTTTCTTTGATAAACAATCGACTGGTACGCTGCTCTCCCGTATTACCTACGATTCCGAGCAGGTCGCGTCGTCCTCTTCCAGCGCGCTCATTACCGTCGTGCGTGAAGGGGCGTCGATCATCGGTCTGTTCATCATGATGTTTTACTACAGCTGGCAGCTTTCGCTGATTCTGATAGTACTGGCGCCCATCGTGTCGATTGCGATCCGCGTCGTGTCGAAACGCTTTCGCAGCATCAGTAAAAACATGCAGAACACCATGGGGCAGGTGACGACCAGCGCCGAGCAGATGCTTAAAGGCCATAAAGAAGTGCTCATTTTTGGCGGTCAGGAGGTTGAGGGCGAACGCTTCGCGAAAGTCAGCAACAAGATGCGTCTGCAGGGCATGAAAATGGTCTCGGCCTCATCCATTTCCGACCCGATTATTCAGCTGATTGCGTCTCTGGCGCTGGCGTTTGTGCTGTACGCGGCAAGCTTCCCGAGCGTCATGCAAACCCTGACGGCAGGCACTATCACCGTCGTATTCTCCTCCATGATTGCGCTGATGCGCCCGCTGAAATCGCTCACTAACGTAAACGCGCAGTTCCAGCGCGGGATGGCGGCTTGTCAGACTCTGTTCGCTATTCTGGACAGCGAGCAGGAGAAAGATGAAGGCACGCGTGTTGTTGAGCGCGCCCAGGGAAATCTCGAATTCCGTGATGTCACCTTCACTTATCCGGGCCGTGAAATTCCGGCGCTGCGCGATATCAACCTGTCTATCCCTGCCGGGAAGACGGTCGCGCTGGTGGGGCGTTCGGGTTCCGGCAAATCGACGCTCGCAAGCCTTATCACGCGCTTTTACGATATCGACAGCGGCGAGATCCTGCTGGACGGCCACGATCTGCGCGAATACACGCTCTCATCGCTGCGTAACCAGGTCGCGCTCGTCTCCCAGAACGTGCATCTGTTTAATGACACGATCGCGAACAACATTGCGTACGCGCGCACGGATGTCTACAGCCGTGAAGCGATCGAGAAAGCCGCCCGTATGGCTTATGCGATGGACTTTATCAATAAGATGGATAACGGCCTGGATACGGTCATTGGCGAAAACGGCGTACTGCTTTCCGGCGGGCAGCGTCAGCGTATCGCGATTGCCCGCGCGCTGCTGCGCGACAGCCCGATCCTTATCCTTGATGAGGCGACTTCGGCGCTGGATACCGAGTCAGAACGCGCTATCCAGGCGGCGCTGGATGAACTGCAAAAGAACCGCACGTCGCTGGTTATCGCGCATCGTCTCTCCACTATCGAGCAGGCGGACGAAATTGTGGTTATCGAAGATGGACGCATCGTGGAGCGCGGCAATCATGCTGAACTTCTGGAACAGCATGGCGTCTATGCGCAGCTTCATAAGATGCAGTTTGGTCAATGATTGAGCGCATCTGGTCCGGCCGTTCGCCATTATGGGTGCTCCTGCTGCCGCTCTCCTGGCTGTACGGCCTGGTCAGCGGCGCTGTCCGACTGAGCTATCAACTGGGCTTACGTAAAGCCTGGCGCGCGCCGGTACCCGTGGTCGTGGTGGGGAATCTTACCGCAGGCGGTAACGGGAAAACGCCGGTCGTGGTCTGGCTGGTTGAGCAACTGCACCAGCGGGGCGTGCGCGCCGGCGTGGTGTCGCGCGGTTACGGCGGGAAAGCGGCGCATTATCCGCTCGTGCTTAGCGACGCCACTACCCCCGCGGAGGCGGGCGACGAGCCGGTGCTTATTTACCAGCGTACCGGCGCGCCCGTCGCGGTCTCGGCGAACCGCGCGCAAGCGGTTCAGGCGCTGATTGATCATGCTGGCCCACAAATCATCATTACCGATGACGGTCTGCAGCACTACGCGCTGGCGCGGGATAAAGAAATTGTCGTGATCGATGGCGTGCGCCGTTTCGGCAACGGCTGGTGGCTCCCGGCAGGCCCGATGCGCGAGCGCGCATCCAGGCTTAAGCAGGTCGATGCCGTCATTACGAACGGCGGAGAGGCGCGGCCTGGCGAAATTGCCATGCAGTTACAGCCAGGGCTCGCGGTTAATCTGCGCAGCGGCGAAAGGCGTGCAGTCAACACGCTGGAGAATGTGGTCGCGATGGCAGGCATCGGTCATCCGCCGCGCTTTTTCGCCACGCTTGAGAAATGCGGCCTGACGCCGGTAAAAACGGTAAGTCTTGCCGATCATCAGGCATTGCGCGAAGCCGATGTGCTGGCGCTGATGCGCGAAGGCCAGACTCTGCTGATGACGGAAAAAGACGCGGTGAAATGTCGCGCCTTCGCCCATGACGACTGGTGGTATCTGCCGGTCGACGCGACGCTTGCGCAGCCGCAAGCCGATCAATTACTGAAGGAAATTCTCGCGCTGGTGCGTTAAGCAGGTGCGCCAGCCATAGCGGACGGGAGCGGATATGTCTGGAGTGCATCTTTCGTTGCGCGCGGCGCGCCACCTTCACCTTGCCGCGCAGGGGCTGCTGAAAAAGCCGACGCGGCGCGCGCGTCCTGCCGATATTCTTAGCACCATCACTCGCATGTCTCTCCTGCAAATCGACACGATCAATATCGTGGCCCGCAGTCCGTATCTGGTGCTTTTCAGCCGTCTCGGCAGCTATCCGGGGCGCTGGCTTGATGAGGCGCTGGCCCGCTGCGAACTGATGGAGTACTGGGCGCACGAAGCCTGTTTTCTGCCGCGCAGCGATTTCCCGCTCTTTCGCCACCGTATGCTCAGCCCTGAAAAGATGGGCTGGAAATACCGGGCCGCGTGGATGGAAGAACACGCGCAGGAAATCGGCGAACTGATGGCGTTTATCGAGCGTAACGGCCCGGTACGTTCGGCGGATTTTGAGCATCCGCGTAAAGGCGCCAGCGGCTGGTGGGAATGGAAGCCCCATAAAAAACATCTCGAAGGGCTGTTTACCGCAGGGCAGGTGATGGTGGTGGAGCGGCGCAACTTTCAGCGCGTCTACGATCTCACCACCAGGGTTTTGCCCGACTGGGACGACAGCCTGCATCTGATTGACCAGGCGCAGGCTGAGGGGCAGATGCTCGCCAACAGCGCCCGCAGTCTGGGGATCTTTCGCAGCGCCTGGCTTGCCGATTACTACCGGCTGCGCCATGTCGCCATCGGGCCGCTACTGCAGGCGTGGCAGGATGAAGGATTTGTGGTGCCAGTTGAGGTTGAGACGCTCGGGCCGATGTGGCTGCATCATGAACTCGCGCCGCTGCTGGAGCAGGCCGTGGCAGGCAAACTCACCGCCACCCACAGCGCGGTCCTTTCGCCATTCGACCCGGTGGTCTGGGATCGCCGCCGCGCGGAAGAGCTCTTTAACTTCTCCTATCGCCTTGAATGTTACACGCCAGCGCCAAAGCGCAAATATGGCTATTTCGTTCTGCCGTTATTGCACAAAGGCGCGCTGGCGGGAAGGATGGATGCCAAAATGCACCGCCGGCAAGGCGTTCTGGAGATCATGGCGCTGTACGCAGAAGAGGGCGTCTCGTTCACAGCAGGGGTTATCGCCGGTCTGCGGCAGGCTATTGGCGATTTCGCCGCCTGGCAGGGCGCAAGGCGGGTGGTTTTCCGCCAGTTGCCCGGCCCGCTTGCGCAGGCGTGGGGCGAAGGCTGGGAAATTGACCCCGCGCCGGAAACGCATGTGATATCCTCAAAAGATTAATACCACCGGTCCATCAGGAGGAACCATGGATCATCGTTTACTCGAAATCATCGCCTGTCCGGTTTGCAACGGCAAACTCTACTTCAATCAGGAAAAGCAGGAGCTTATCTGCAAGGCCGACCGTCTCGCTTTCCCGCTGCGCGACGGCATTCCGGTGCTGCTGGAAACGGAAGCCCGCTCGCTTGCTGCCGAAGAGACTAACCCATGAGTTTCGTGGTCATTATTCCGGCCCGCTACGCGTCGACGCGTCTGCCGGGCAAACCGCTGGTCGATATCAACGGCAAGCCGATGATCGTGCATGTGCTGGAGCGCGCGCGTGAATCGGGGGCGGCGCGCATCATCGTGGCAACCGATCACCCGGACGTCGCCCGCGCGATTGAAGCGGCAGGCGGCGAGGTCTGCATGACCCGCGCCGATCATCAGTCCGGTACGGAACGTCTGGCGGAAGTTGTGGAGAAGTGCGGTTTCGATGACGACACGGTGATTGTCAACGTTCAGGGCGACGAGCCGATGATCCCGCCGGCGATTATTCGTCAGGTGGCGGAAAACCTGGCGGGCGCCCAGGCAGGAATGGCGACGCTGGCGGTGCCGGTCCATGACGCCCAGGAAGCGTTCAACCCGAACGCCGTGAAAGTGGTAATGGATGCGCAGGGTTACGCGCTCTACTTCTCACGCGCCACGATCCCCTGGGATCGCGACCGTTTCGCGCAGTCGCGCGATACTATCGGCGACAGCTTCCTGCGCCATATCGGCATCTATGGCTACCGCGCCGGGTTTATCCGCCGCTATGTCACCTGGCCCGCCAGCCCGCTTGAGCAGATTGAAATGCTGGAGCAGTTGCGCGTTCTGTGGCACGGCGAGAAAATCCATGTGGCCGTTGCCGCCGTGGTGCCTGGCACCGGCGTGGATACGCCCGACGATCTTGAGCGCGTACGCGCCGAAATGCGTTAACAGAAAACCGGCCCAGGCCGGTTTTTTAATGGCGCCCGGCAGGCGAGCTCACCGGCAGCGTCTGGAACGGTTTGATCTCTTTTAGCACGAACATACTCTGCATCTCTTTAATGCCCGGCAGGCGGCGCAGCACCGACATGGCGAACTCCGCATAGGCGTCGAGATCGCGCGACACCACCTGCAACAGGAAGTCGGCGTCCCCGCCAATGCTGTAACAGGCCACCACGTTTTCCAGCTCCATTACCTCTTGTTCAAAGCGCCGCGCCTGGGCTTCACTGTGGCTGTCGATACTGACGCGCACGAAAACCATCACGCCAAGCCCGATTTTGCGGCGGTCCAGCGCGGCGTGATAGCCGAGGATCACTTTATCTTCTTCCAGCTTTTTCACTTTACGCCAGCAGGGCGAGGGCGAGAGATTAACGGCCTCCGCCAGAGCCTGATTAGTGGTTCGCGCATCCTGCTGCAACAGCGTCAGCAGGGTGATATCAGCGGACGTCAGCGTATCATAAGACATTATTTTTCTCATTTAGGGTTTTAAAGGGTAATTTTACCCTTTTACCGCGCATTGTGGTGCAAGAAAGGTCATTTTTCTCCGCCGTTGTCGGGCAGACTTACTGCATCAACTGACAGGGAGAAAAACATGCAATTCGATACCAGCCTGCATAAATGCACCATCGTCGTCGATCGCGCGCTCACGCCAGGGCTTGCCATGAACGCCGCGAGCGTACTGGGCGTTTGTCTTGGAAGGCAGGTGGAAGGATTAGTCGGGCCCGATCTGTTAAGCCTGGACGGCGTCACCTATCCGGGCGTGATCCGCGCGCCGCTGCCGGTGCTGCTCGGCGAGGGCAACACGCTGTTAAGCCTGTTTAGCGCCGCGCAGAACGATCCGCAGATCCTGGTATTGCCCTTCAGCGCGCTGGCGCAATCGTGCAAAACCTGGGAGGAGTATGAACGGCGGCTGGCGGGCGCCAGCAGCGCGGAGACCGAGCTGGCGGCGCTGGCGCTCGTCGGCCCTAAAAAACTGATAGCCCGTCTGACGGGCAATCTGCCGCTTTATCGTTAATGCAAACTGGCGAGGAATTGATCTCAACAGATGACATCTGCCGCAAGGACGCCCATTATAAAAACAGTAGCGTTTATAAGGGTAACGGCAAATGGAGCAACTGCGTGCGGAACTCAGTCATCTGTTAGGTGAAAAACTCAGTCGGCTTGAATGCATCAGCGAAAAAGCGGATACGGCGCTCTGGTCGCTCTACGACAGCCACGGCAATCCGATGCCGTTGCTGGCGCGGAGTTTCACCTCGCCGGGGCTTGCGCAGCAGCAGGCCGGGAAAATGTCGATACTGGCGCGTTACGGCACGGTGCGACTGCCGGTGGTATACGGGGTGATGACCCACGAGGAGCATCCTGGGCCGGATGTGCTGCTGATGGAGCGCCTGCGGGGCGTTCCGGTAGAAGCGCCCGCCCGCACGCCGCAGCGCTGGGAACAGCTTCAGGATCAGATAATCGAAGCGTTGCTGAGCTGGCATCGCGTTGACAGCCACGGCTGCGTGGGCAGCGTCGACAGCACCCAGGAGAATCTCTGGCCGCACTGGTATCGCCAGCGTGTCGAAGTGCTCTGGAGCACGCTCAATCAGTATCAGAATACCGGCCTGACGATGCAGGACAAACGGATGCTGTTTCGCACCCGTGAATGCCTGGAAGAGATGTTCGCCGGGTTTAATGACAACTGCGTGCTGATCCACGGCAACTTTAACCTGCGCAGTATGCTGAAAGATGCGCGCAGCGATCAGCTGCTGGCGATGGTCAACCCCGGTATTGTGCTGTGGGCGCCGCGCGAGTATGAGCTTTTCCGCCTGTTCGACACGCCGCTTGCCGAAAGCCTCTTCTGGCGGTACATCCAGCGCGCGCCGGTGGCGGAATCGTTCCTCTGGCGCCGCTGGCTCTATGTGCTGTGGGATGAAGTGGCGCAGCTTTTACAAACCGGGAAAATGAACCGCGCCGCGTTTACCACGGCGTCGGAATCACTTCTGCCCTGGGTCGCCTGAGCCCACGCCCTTAACCCACTGCCAGGCGCGGCCGAGCAGTTCATAGCCGGCGCGTTCGCTGTGCATCAGCCACAGCGAGGAGGGATACACGCGCTCCCACGGATTCAGCGGCGAGTCGATCGCCATCTGGTTGGCGGGCGCCGGGATCGGGTTCAGCCCCTGACGCTTAAAGAAAATCATCGCGCGCGGCAGATGCGACGCCGACGTCACCAGTAAAAACGGCTGTTTGCCGAGCGCCGCGGCGACCGCCGCGGCTTCTTCTTCGGTATCTTTCGGCGTATCGAGCGTGATGATATCGCTGCGCGGCACGCCTAAGCTTTCGGCCACGCGGGCGCCCGCTTCCGCTGTGCTGACCGGATTAGTCGTGGCGCGCGCGCCGGTAAAGACCATTTTCGCGCCAGGATTCGCCAGCCACAGACGCACGCCTTCGGTTACGCGCGGCAGGCTGTTATTGACCAGATTTGAGCTCGGCGCCCATTTGTCATTCCACGTATAACCGCCGCCCAGCACCACGATGTAATCCGCTCTCTGGCCGTTCCAGGTCGGGTAGTCATCTTCTACGGGTTTCAGCAGGCCATCCGCCACCGGTTGCAGGCTTAACAGCAGCAATACCAGCCAGCTGGCGGTCATTAAAACCTTGCCGCTTTTCTTAAATCGCGTGAACCACAGCAGCGCAAGCGCGATGCCCATCATCAGCAGCAGAAACGGCAGCGGCAGCAGCAGCGTGCCGGTGAGTTTTTTCAGAATAAAAAGCATCGGTTATGGGTCCTTTTTTAACCATACGGCAGGTAAACGCGGCCTATCTTACGCGAGATGGGTTCATTCTCCCTCCGGCTGTGACAAAATAGCGGTTTTGCCGGATGCGCTTATCACCTGGAGAGTGTGCCCATGCGGGATCGCAATTTTGACGACATCGCCGAAAAGTTTGCGCGCAACATTTACGGTACAACAAAAGGCCAGTTGCGTCAGGCTATCCTCTGGCAGGATCTCGACGCGTTGTTAAGCCTGTTGCCTGACCGCCCGCTGCGCGTGCTGGATGCTGGCGGCGGGGAAGGCCAAACCGCGTGCCGCATCGCGGAGCGGGGTCATCAGGTGGTGCTGTGCGATCTCTCCGCGGAAATGATAGCCCGCGCCAGTAAAGCGGCGCAGGAGAAAGGTGTGAGCGGCAACATGCATTTTGTACAATGCGCCGCGCAGGAGGCAGGTCAGCATTTGGAAAGCCCGGTTGATCTGATATTGTTTCACGCTGTGCTGGAATGGGTGGCCGATCCGCAGGCGGCGCTGCGCCATTTATGGCAATGTCTGGCGCCGGGCGGCGCGCTCTCGCTGATGTTCTACAACGCCAATGGCCTTCTGATGCATAACATGGTGGCGGGTAATTTCGCCTATGTGCAGCAGGGGATGCCCAAAAAGAAAAAACGCACCCTTTCGCCGGACTACCCGCGCGAGCCGCAGCAGGTCTACCGCTGGCTTGAAGAGATGGGCTGGCGGATCCACAGCAAAACCGGCGTGCGGGTATTTCATGACTATCTGCGTGAAAAACATCAGCAGCGCGACGAGTATGAGACGCTGCTTGAGCTTGAAACGCGTTACTGCCGACAGGAGCCCTGGGTGAGCCTGGGCCGATACATCCATGTCACTGCGTTTAAGCCGGAGATCCAAGGATAAACTATGAGTACTATTTCCCAGACAGTCCCTGAACTGGTTGCCTGGGCCAGGAAAAACGACTTTTCGATCCAGCTTCCGGTAGACAGGCTGGCTTTTTTGCTGGCTATCGCCACGCTGAACGGCGAAAGGCTGGATGGCGAAATGAGCGAAGGAGAGCTGGTGGACGCGTTTCGCCACGTCAGCGACGCCTTCGAGCAATCCACCGAAACCGTCGCCCAGCGCGCCAACAACGCCATCAACGATATGGTGCGCCAGCGTCTGATTAACCGCTTTACCAGCGAGCAGGCGGAGGGCAACGCGATTTACCGTCTGACGCCGCTGGGTATCGGCATCACCGATTACTATATCCGCCAGCGCGAATTCTCCACGCTGCGTCTCTCGATGCAGCTCTCCATTGTGGCAAGCGAGCTTAAGCGCGCCGCGGACGCCGCGCAGGAAGGGGGCGACGAGTTCCACTGGCACCGCAACGTTTACGCGCCGCTGAAATACTCGGTTGCGGAAATTTTCGACAGTATCGATCTCACCCAGCGCATCATGGATGAGCAGCAGCAGCTGGTGAAAGACGATATCGCCCAGTTGTTGAATAAAGACTGGCGCGCGGCGATCTCCAGCTGCGAACTGCTGCTTTCAGAAACCTCCGGCACGCTGCGCGAACTGCAGGATACGCTGGAGGCCGCGGGCGATAAGCTCCAGGCCAACCTGCTGCAAATTCAGGAAGCGACGCTGGGCCGCGACGATCTTCATTTCGTCGACCGTCTGACGTATGACCTGCAAAGCAAGCTCGACCGCATTATCAGCTGGGGCCAGCAGGCGATTGACCTGTGGATTGGCTACGACCGCCACGTCCATAAATTTATCCGTACCGCTATCGATATGGATAAAAACCGCGTCTTCGCCCAGCGTCTGCGCCAGTCGGTGCAGAACTATTTCGATGCGCCCTGGGCGCTCACTTACGCCAGCGCCGATCGCCTGCTCGATATGCGCGATGAAGAGATGACGCTGCGCGATGAAGAAGTGACCGGTGAACTGCCGCCGGATCTGGAGTTTGAAGAGTTTAACGAGATCCGCGAACAACTGGCGGCGATGATTGAGGCCCAACTCAACGTCTACCGTGAGCGTCAGCAGCCGCTCGACCTAAGCGTCGTGATGCGCGATTACCTGGCCCAGTTCCCGCGAGCCCGCCACTTTGACGTGGCGCGCATCGTGGTAGACCAGGCGGTGCGCCTGGGCGTCGCTGAAGCGGACTTTACCGGCCTGCCAGCTAAATGGCAGCCCATTAATGATCATGGAGCCAAGGTACAGGCGAATGTCATCGACAAATATTGAACACGTCATGCCAGTAAAGCTGGCGCTGGCGCTCGCGAATCCGCTATTTCCGGCGCTCGACAGTCAGCTGCGTGCCGGGCGTCACATTGGCCTGGACGAGCTGGATAATCACGCTTTCCTGATGGATTACCAGGGCGAGCTGGAAGAGTTCTACAGCCGTTATAACGTCGAGCTTATCCGCGCGCCGGAAGGCTTTTTCTATCTGCGTCCACGCTCCACCACGCTCATTCCGCGCTCGGTGCTGTCCGAGCTGGATATGATGGTGGGCAAAATCCTCTGTTATCTCTACCTGAGCCCGGAGCGCCTGGCGAACGAAGGTATCTTCACCCAGCAGGAACTCTATGACGAGCTGATGGCGCTGGCCGACGAAACTAAACTGCTCAAGCTTGTGAATAACCGCTCGACCGGCTCCGATCTCGATCGTCAGAAGCTGCAGGAAAAAGTGCGCTCATCGTTAAGCCGCCTGCGCCGTCTGGGCATGGTCTGGTTTATGGGCCATGACAGCAGCAAATTCCGCATCACCGAATCGGTGTTTCGCTTCGGCGCCGATGTGCGCGCCGGCGACGATCCGCGCGACGCGCAGCTGCGCATGATCCGCGACGGCGAAGCGATGCCGGTGGAGAGCCACCTGCAGCTCAATGATGAGAACGACGATACCCAGCAGGATAATGCGGAGGATGACAATGATTGAACGCGGTAAGTTTCGCTCGCTAACGCTTATCAACTGGAACGGCTTTTTTGCCCGTACGTTTGATCTCGACGAGCTGGTCACCACGCTGTCCGGCGGTAACGGCGCCGGGAAATCGACCACGATGGCGGCGTTCGTTACGGCGCTGATTCCCGACCTCACGCTGCTGCATTTCCGTAACACCACCGAGGCGGGCGCCACCAGCGGCTCGCGCGATAAAGGTCTGCACGGCAAACTGAAAGCGGGCGTCTGTTATTCGGTGCTGGATGTCGTCAACTCGCGCCATCAGCGCGTGCTGGTGGGCGTGCGTCTGCAACAGGTCGCCGGTCGCGACCGTAAAGTGGATATCAAACCGTTCGCCATTCAGGGCCTGCCGAGCGCGATCCTGCCGACACAGCTGCTGACGGAAACCCTGAACGATCGTCAGGCGCGCGTGCTGAGCCTGAACGAGCTGAAAGATAAAATCGACGCGATGGAAGGGGTGCAGCTTAAGCAGTTCAACTCCATCACCGATTATCATTCGCTGATGTTCGATCTGGGCGTGGTGGCGCGTCGTCTGCGGTCGGCATCCGATCGCAGCAAATATTATCGCCTGATTGAGGCCTCGCTCTACGGCGGGATCTCCAGCGCCATCACCCGTTCGCTTCGCGACTACCTGCTGCCGGAAAACGGCGGCGTGCGTAAAGCGTTCCAGGACATGGAAGCGGCGCTGCGTGAAAACCGCATGACGCTGGAAGCTATCCGCGTGACCCAGTCGGACCGCGATCTCTTCAAACACCTGATTTCCGAAGCCACCAACTATGTGGCGGCGGATTACATGCGCCATGCCAATGAGCGACGCATTCATCTCGACCAGGCGCTGGAGCTGCGCCGCGAGCTGTTCACCAGCCGCAAGCAGCTCGCCGCCGAGCAGTATAAGCATGTCGATATGGCGCGCGAACTCTCCGAGCACGCCGGCGCCGAAGGCGATCTCGAAACCGACTATCAGGCGGCGAGCGATCACCTGAATCTGGTGCAGACCGCGCTGCGTCAGCAGGAGAAAATCGAGCGCTACGAGGCCGATCTCGAAGAGCTGCAGATTCGCCTTGAAGAGCAGAGCGAAGTGGTGGCGGAAGCGGCCGGGCAGCAGGAAGAGAACGAAGCTCGCGCGGAAGCCGCCGAGCTTGAAGTCGATGAACTCAAAAGCCAGCTTGCCGACTATCAGCAGGCGCTTGACGTGCAGCAGACCCGCGCCATTCAGTACCAGCAGGCGCTCACCGCGCTGGAGCGCGCCCGCGAGCTGTGTCACCTGCCGGATCTGAGCGCCGACAGCGCCGACGAATGGCTGGATACCTTCCAGGCCAAAGAGCAGGAGGCTACCGAACGGTTGCTATCGCTTGAGCAGAAAATGAGCGTCGCGCAGACCGCGCACAGCCAGTTCGAGCAAGCTTATCAGCTGGTCGCCAGCATTAACGGCCCGGTAAGCCGCGCGGAGGCCTGGGACGTGGCGCGCGAACTGCTGCGCGACGCCAGCCAGCAGCGCCATCTGGCCGAACAGGTGCAGCCGCTGCGTATGCGTCTGTCCGAGCTGGAGCAGCGCCTGCGCGAACAGCAGGACGCCGAACGTCTGCTGGCCGAATTCTGCAAGCGTCAGGGCAAAGCGTACGATCCGGAAGAACTCGAAGCGCTGAACGACGAACTGGAAGCGCGCATCGCGGCGCTCTCCGACAGCGTCTCGCAGGCGGGCGAACAGCGCATGACGCTGCGCCAGGAGCTGGAGCAGATCCAGAGCCGCGTTAAAACGCTCACCAGCCATGCGCCAGCCTGGCTTGCGGCGCAAAACAGCCTCAACCAGATTAGCGAGCAGAGCGGCGAGACGTTTGAGTCCGGCCAGCAGGTCACCGAATATCTCCAGCAGTTGCTGGAGCGCGAGCGCGAAGCCATCGTTGAACGTGACGAAGTGGGCGCGCGCAAGCGGGCGGTCGACGAAGAGATTGAGCGTTTAAGCCAGCCGGGCGGCGCAGAAGACGCGCGCCTGAATGCGCTGGCGGAGCGTTTCGGCGGCGTGCTGCTCTCTGAAATTTATGACGATGTGTCGTTCGACGACGCGCCGTACTTCTCCGCGCTCTACGGCCCGTCGCGCCATGCGATTGTGGTGCCGGATTTGTCGCGCGTGCGCGATCTGCTCGACGGCCTCGAAGAGTGCCCGGAAGATCTCTACCTGATCGAAGGCGATCCGCAGTCCTTCGATGACAGCGTCTTCAGCGTTGAAGAGCTGGAAAAAGCGGTAGTGGTGAAAGTGGCCGAGCGCCAGTGGCGCTATTCTCGCTTCCCGTCGGTGCCGCTGTTTGGCCGCGCCGCGCGCGAAAGCCGCATCGAGAGCCTGCATGCCGAGCGCGAGGCGCTGTCTGAGCGCTACGCGACGCTCTCCTTCGACGTACAGAAAACGCAGCGTCTGCATCAGGCGTTCAGCCGGTTTGTCGGCCAGCATCTCGCCGTGGCGTTTGAGGCGGATCCGGAAGCCGAAATCCGTAAGCTCAACACGCGCCGCAGCGAAATCGAGCGCGCCATCAGCCAGCACGAAAACGACAACCAGCAGCAGCGCGTGCAGTTTGAACAGGCGAAAGAGGGCGTGGCCCAGCTTAACCGCCTGCTGCCGCGCCTGAGCCTGCTGGCAGACGACAGCCTGGCCGACCGCGTGGAAGAAATTCAGGAGCGCCTGGCGGAAGCTCAGGACGCCGCGCGTTTCCTTTCTCAGCACGGCAATGCGCTGGCGAAACTCGAACCAGTGGCGTCTGTACTGCAGAGCGACCCGGAGCAGTTCGATCAGCTGAAACAGGATTACGAACAGGCGCGCCAGACCCAGCGCGACGCCCGTCAGCAGGCCTTTGCGCTGAGCGAAGTGGTGCAGCGTCGCGCGCACTTCAGCTACAGCGATTCGGCGCAGATGTTCAACGGCAACACCGATCTCAATGAGAAGCTGCGCCAGCGTCTGGAGCAGGCGGAAGGCGAGCGTACCCGCGCCCGCGAAGCGCTGCGCACCCATGCCGCGAAGCTCAGCCAGTACCATCAGGTGCTGGCGTCGCTGAAAAGCTCCTTCGACACCAAGAAAGAGCTGCTGGGCGATCTGCAACGTGAACTGCAGGATATCGGCGTGCGCGCCGACGCCGGGGCCGAAGAGCGCGCGCGCCAGCGTCGCGACGAGCTGCATACGCGCCTGAGCAACAACCGTTCGCGCCGTAATCAGCTGGAGAAACAGCTGACGCTGTGCGAAGCGGAGATGGACAACCTGACCCGCAGCCTGAAGCGCCTTGAGCGTAACTACCACGAGATGCGCGAGCAGGTGGTCAGCGCGAAAGCGGGCTGGTGCGCGGTGATGCGGATGGTGAAAGACAACGGCGTGGAGCGCCGCCTGCACCGCCGCGAGCTGGCGTATCACTCCGGCGACGATCTACGGTCGATGTCGGATAAAGCCCTCGGCGCGCTGCGTCTGGCCGTGGCGGATAACGAGCACCTGCGCGACGTGCTGCGCCTGTCCGAAGATCCGAAACGCCCGGAGCGTAAAATCCAGTTCTTCGTGGCGGTCTATCAGCACCTGCGCGAGCGTATCCGCCAGGATATTATCCGCACCGACGATCCGGTCGAGGCGATTGAGCAGATGGAAATTGAGCTGGGCCGCCTGACGGAAGAGCTCACCTCGCGCGAACAGAAGCTCGCCATCAGCTCCCGCAGCGTGGCGAATATTATTCGCAAGACAATTCAGCGCGAGCAGAACCGTATCCGTATGCTCAACCAGGGCCTGCAGAGCGTGTCGTTCGGCCAGGTCAACAGCGTGCGCCTGAACGTTAACGTGCGTGAAAGCCATGCGACCCTGCTGGAGGTGCTCGCCGAGCAGCACGAGCAGCATCAGGACTTGTTTAACAGCAACCGCCTGACGTTCTCGGAAGCGCTGGCGAAACTCTGGCAGCGCCTGAACCCGCAGATCGATATGGGCCAGCGCACCGCGCAGACCATCGGCGAAGAGCTGCTCGACTACCGTAACTATCTGGAGATGGAAGTTGAGGTTAACCGCGGCTCAGACGGCTGGCTGCGCGCGGAAAGCGGCGCGCTCTCGACCGGCGAGGCGATCGGGACCGGGATGTCGATCCTGGTGATGGTGGTGCAGAGCTGGGAGGATGAGTCGAGCCGTCTGCGCGGCAAAGATATTTCACCATGCCGTCTGCTGTTCCTCGACGAAGCGGCGCGTCTTGACGCCCGCTCCATCGCCACGCTGTTTGAGCTCTGCGAACGTTTGCAGATGCAGCTCATCATCGCGGCGCCGGAAAACATCAGCCCGGAAAAAGGCACCACCTACAAGCTGGTGCGTAAAGTCTTCCAGAACCACGAACATGTGCATGTGGTTGGCCTGCGCGGTTTTGCCGCCCCGCCGGTTGAAGCCTTGCCGGGCGCGGCGGAAGTATCGTAACGTTATCACCTAAAAGAGCGGGCTTCGGCCCGCTTTCTTTTTGGTCGGTAAATCTTTAAACTTCTTTACATTCGGTCAGGCAAATGGTTTTTTCTCTTTATATACTCACAATAAGCCTGAGTGCCGAACTATTCTGAAAAACAGGGGGCAAGGGATGGTGCTTAATATGCATGGTTTTCGACGGTCAGCGCTGAGTTTGTGCCTGGCTCTCAGTATCGCTCCACTGTTTAACGCGTATGCCGATGAACCGGAACTGATCACGACCGACAGCATTACAACGCTCAGCGCGCAGCCGCTGGCGCTGTCGCCGGGCATGGCGTTCCTGGCGGCGAATGCGGCGCCCGATGCCGCAAGTCGCCTCGCGAGCGCGCGTACGCAACTACAGGCGGCGCTGCCTGCGGGCTTTACGCCTGTGTATATGAACGCGCTGGTGGGGCTATACGCTGCCCGCGATCTCAAGCCCATGTGGGAGAACCGCGACGCGGTGCAGGCATTCCAGCAGCAGCTGGCGGAAGTGGCGCTGGCCGGTTTTCAGCCGCAGTTTACCGCCTGGGTTGAGCAACTCACCAATCCTGCCGTGACGGGGCTCGCGCGCGATATCGTGCTGAGCGACGCGATGGTCGGCTATCTGCAGTTTATTTCCGGCATCCCAAGCCAGGGCAACCGCTGGCTCTACAGCGAAAAGCCGTACAAACCGGAAATGCCCGCGCTGAACGTCCTTAACCAGTGGCAGGTCGCGCTGGATAATGGCTCTGTCCCCGCGTTTGTGCGCTCTCTCGCCCCTGCGCACCCGCACTATGCGGCGATGCACGCCTCGCTGTTGCAACTGGTGGCGGACACGCGTCCGTGGCCGCAGATGACCGGCAAAGAGAAGCTGCGCCCCGGTCAGTGGAGCAGCGACGTGCCGGCGCTGAAAGAGATTTTACAGCGCACCGGGATGCTGGACGGCGGCCCGGATATTGTGTTGCCGGGCGATAATAATGGCGTCGTGAGCCCGTCTGCGGCTGCGCAAACCGCGAGCCAGTCCAGCACGCCGAAACCGGCGCGCGCTGTCTACGATAAAGACCTCGTCGCGGCGGTGAAACGTTTTCAGAAGTGGCAGGGGCTGGGCGCCGATGGCGTGATTGGCCAGTCGACCCGCGACTGGCTGAACGTGACGCCCGCGCAGCGCGCGGCGCTGCTGGCGCTTAATATCCAGCGTCTGCGCCTGCTGCCTGGCAAACTTAGCACCGGCATTATGGTGAATATTCCCGAGTATTCGCTGGTCTATTACCAGAACGGCAATCAGGTGCTGGCGTCGCGCGTTATCGTCGGCAGACCCGATCGCAAAACGCCGCTGATGAGCAGCGCGCTCAATAACGTGGTGGTGAACCCGCCGTGGAACGTGCCGCCGACGCTGGCGCGCAAAGATATTCTGCCGAAAGTCTGGAACGACCCCGGGTATCTCGAAAGCCACGGCTATACCGTGCTGAACGGCTGGGGGAGCAATGCTGACGTGGTGGATCCGTGGATGGTGGACTGGGCGACGATTACGCCGTCTAACCTGCCTTTCCGTTTCCAGCAGGCGCCGGGCGCGCATAACTCGCTGGGGCGGTATAAGTTCAATATGCCGAGCTCAGACGCTATCTATCTACACGATACGCCGAACCACAATCTCTTCCAGCGCGATGCGCGGGCGCTCAGCTCCGGCTGCGTGCGTGTGAACAAGGCGTCTGAACTGGCTAATATGCTGCTGCAGGATGCGGGCTGGAATGATTCGCGCATTTCGCAGACGCTGAAAGAGGGGAATACGCGTTACGTGAATATTCCGCAGACCATTCCGGTGAACCTCTATTATCTGACCGCCTTTATTGGCGAAGACGGGCGTCCGCAATATCGTACAGATATTTACAATTATGATCATACCGCGCGATCGGGCGCACAAATCCTCCCAAAAGTGGAACAACTCATCCGCTAACAGGTTTAATTCCGCGGACTTAACCTGCTCTATGTGAAGCGAAAACGGGCCGAACGTGAAAAAAGGCCCGTTATTCGCGGCTTTGACCCGTATTGACTCCCCCCCGGCTGGCGGTTAAGGTGCCACTCGTGCGCCAGAAGTGCATAGTTATTGTTCATTTGATTGTAGACCTGAATATCATGGATAAAATTGACGCTCATCGCCGCAAACTGCTGGCGTTCGGCGGCGCCGCTTTAGGCGCTGCGATACTGCCCACGCCTGCGTTTGCTACCCTGTCGACGCCACGACCGCGTATTCTTACGCTAAATAACTTACATACCGGCGAATCGATTAAGGCCGAATTTTTTGATGGCCGGGGCTATATTCAGGATGAATTAGCAAAGCTTAACCATTTCTTTCGTGATTACCGGGCAAATAAGGTAAAAGCGATTGATCCCCGTTTATTTGACCAGCTTTTCCGTTTGCAGGGGCTGCTCGGCACCCGCAAACCGGTACAGCTGATCTCCGGCTATCGCTCCGTTGATACCAATAACGAATTGCGATCCAAAAGCCGCGGTGTAGCGAAACACAGCTACCACACCAAAGGCCAGGCCATGGATTTTCATATCGAAGGCATTTCGTTAAGCAATATTCGCAAAGCGGCGTTATCTCTGCGCGCCGGTGGTGTAGGATACTATCCCAGCAGTAACTTTGTGCATATTGATACCGGGCCGCTAAGGCACTGGTAATTAACGACCCCGGCAGCGCGCCGGGTAAAAGGAGCGGTATGAACTATCATATTATTCCGGTAACGGCGTTCGCCCAGAACTGCTCGTTAATCTGGTGTGAGGAGACGCGACAGGCGGCGCTGGTGGACCCTGGCGGCGATGCGCAGCGTATCAAGGAAGAGGTCGCCCGTCTGGGCGTGACGCTGCAGCAGATCCTGTTGACGCATGGTCATCTCGACCACGTCGGCGCGGCGGCGGAGCTTGCGGCGCACTACGGCATCCCCATTATCGGCCCGGAAAAAGAAGATGAGTTCTGGCTGCAGGGCCTGCCTGCGCAAAGCCGCATGTTTGGCCTTGATGAGTGCCAGCCGCTGACGCCAGATCGCTGGCTTAATGAAGGCGACACGGTGAACGTCGGCAATATAACGCTTGCCGTGCTGCACTGTCCGGGCCATACGCCGGGCCATATTGTCTTTTTCGACGCCCAGTCCCGCCTGCTGGTCTCCGGCGACGTGATATTCAAAGGCGGGGTGGGGCGCAGCGATTTCCCGCGCGGCGATCACAGCCAGCTTATTGATGCCATCAAGCGTAAGCTGCTGCCGCTCGGCGATGACGTCACTTTTATTCCTGGCCACGGCCCGATGTCAACGCTCGGTCACGAGCGCCTGCACAATCCTTTCCTGCAGGATGAAATGCCGGTCTGGTAATTATGTCTCTCAATAAAAAAGGGCCGCACTGTGCGGCCCTTTTGCTTTTTATGGATGAATTACAGCACAGCGACGATAGCTTCGCACAACGGCGCCATGTTATCCGGCGTCATGCCCGCCACGTTCACGCGCCCGGACGCCACCGCATACACGCCAAACTCTTCACGCAGACGCAGCACCTGTTCTTTGGTCAGGCCGCTGAACGAGAACATGCCGTTCTGTTTGGTGATAAAGCTGAAATCGCGGTTTGCGCCTTTCTCCGCCAGCGTGTTCACAAACAGCTGACGCATACGCTGGATGCGCTGGCGCATATCGGTCAGCTCCTGTTCCCAGATGGCGCGCAGGGCGTCGTTGCTGAGAATGGTCGCGACTACTGACGCGCCGTGTGCCGGCGGGTTGGAGTAGTTGGCGCGAATGCAAGATTTCATCTGGCTGAAGGCGCGATCCGCGGCGTCGGCATCCGCCGCGACCAGCGTACAGGCGCCGACGCGCTCGTTGTACAGACCAAAGTTTTTGGAGAACGAGCTCGCGACGATAAGTTCTTTATGCAGGGCGGCAAACGCGCGCAGGCCTTCAGCATCTTCTTCCAGACCGCGGGCGAAGCCCTGGTAGGCGAAGTCAAACAGCGGCAGCCAGCCTTTTTCGACAGACAGCTTCGCCAGCTGTTCCCACTGATCCAGCGTCGGGTCGATGCCGGTCGGATTGTGGCAGCAGCCATGGAACAGCACCACGTCGCCCGCCTGGGCTTCCTGCAGGCTGCTTAACAGGCCGTCAAAGTCGAGCGTGTGGTTCGCCGCGTCGTAGTAGGCATACTCACGCACTTCCAGCCCGGCGGAATTAAACACGCCTTTATGGTTCGGCCAGCTCGGGTTAGAAACCCAGACGCGTTTGACGTCGGTGTTTTTGGCGAGGAAATCCGCCGCGACGCGCAGCGCTCCGGTGCCGCCTGGAGTCTGCGCCGTGCGGGCGCGTTTATCGCTGATGATATGGCTGCCTTTGCCGAACAGCAGTTCCTGCGTGCAGCGGCCAAATTCGGGAATACCGTCAATGCCGAGGTAGTTTTTGGTGGTTTCATTTTCCAGCAGATATTGTTCTGCTTTTTTTACGCTGGTCAGAACCGGGGTCTTACCGGTTTCATCCTTGTAAACACCAATGCCTAAGTTAATTTTGGTTGGGCGATCGTCGGCACGAAACAGATCGGCCAGGCCAAGGATCGGGTCGGCTGGGGCGGCGGTAATGTTCTCAAACATGACGAGGTTCCATTGTGATTTCAGAAGGGAAATTCGCTATCAGGTTAACGGGAGATTTACAAAATGCCAACCGTTTGCCCGGAAAAGTTACGTGGATCGCAAAAGTTGGCAGAATTTTCTTTTACACATAAAAAAACAGGGCCGAAGCCCTGTTTTTTCGCTATCAGACAACAAGGTTGTGCTGATTAGAACTGGTAAACGATACCAACACCAGCTTGGTCATCGGTAGATAAACCAGCAGCACGAGTATAATCGTTTGTATCCAGCAGGTTGAAACGATATGCTGCATAGACGTTCATATTTTTATTGAAGTAGTACCAAGTACCAACTTCAATATACTTCACGAGATCGTTATCGCCGCCCGTAAAGGTGGCGTTATTAGCTGTACGAGCTGACAGGTCTTTACCTTTAGATTGTACGTAGCCTAAAGACGGACGCAGGCCAAAGTCGAATTGGTACTGAACTACAGCTTCGATGTTTTGAGTTTTGTTAGCAAACTGATCGTCGTTTTCACGAGTCATGTTATGTGATTCGCCGTACATTACCGCAGCATAGAGATTGTTTGCATCATACTTAACAGATGTTGCCCAACCATCAGCGCGTTTACCTTTGCCATCTTCCGTTTGTTTAGAAGAACGGTCAGAATTGGTATATGCAGCAGTTACGTTGAAGCCCTCGCCAAAATCGTAAGCTAAGGAGTAGCTGCCACCATCGCCATTCTGGCGAGAAGTTGCATGGCCATCACCTTCATTTTTACCCTGATACTGCAAACCCAACGCCAGGCCGTCAACCAGACCGAAGAAATTACTGTTACGGTAAGTTGCAACGCCATTAGTACGGGCAGTCATGAAATTATCAGTTGCTGCGAGAGAATCGCCACCCCAGATAACGAACATATCGGTAGACGCCAGAGCATCGTAGAAAGCACCATAATTACGACCATAGTCGAAAGAACCATATTCACCGGCTTTCAGGCCAGCAAAAGCCAGACGTGTTTTAGTGCCTTGTTTACCTTCCTGAGCGCTCGCATCCATGTTGTATTCCCATTGACCATAACCGGTCAATTGGTCATTAACTTGAGTTTCTCCTTTAAAGCCGATACGTGCATAAGTAGTATCAGCATTATTAGAGTCACCGTTAGTAGTCCACTGATGCTCACCTACAGCCTTGCCATAGAAATCCAGTTTGTTGCCGTTTTTGTTATAGATTTCAGCAGCGTTTGCTGCACCGGCTACCAGCAGGGCAGGGATAACCACTGCCAGGATATTGCGCTTCATCATTATTTATTACCCTCATTGGTTTTTTTGAACACCTGCCACTGCCGTCAATAATTCATTACGGAACTATTGATGAGAGTTTGGTGTCTTTCTGTGTCTGTCTGGCATCTTTCCATTCATATAATCGTTTCGCTACCCGGAAAGTGCTACAAATGTCTAAATCAGGTAACAAAAAGAAATATTGTGTAAGAATTTATTAATGAAAGGGAACTTTGTGAGAGACCTCAAATTTATTACTTAAGTGAATAAATTTCGGCCATTCATTTCTTATATATATGAAAACCTTATTATTAATTTAGATAAGACGCATTTTTATACAATTGTAAGTAATGTGTGTCTTTTGCAGTACAGGAAGGATGGAAGTCTGGATGTCTGTGGAAGTTGTGTACAAATATGCTATAGCGAAGCGGTGCTAAAAATCGCCATCAGATAAGTGATGAATTTTTGTACAGGCAAAAATACAGTGAAACCGTAATAAAAAATGAACAAAACGGGTAGGCAGAAAAAAGGGCCAGCAAGCTGGCCCTCTGAGGATTAGAAGTTCGCGTTGCGCGGGGTACGCGGGAAGGGAATGACGTCGCGCACGTTCTGAACGCCGGTAACATAGGCGATCAGACGTTCAAAGCCGAGACCAAAGCCGGAATGCGGCACGGTGCCGTAGCGGCGCAGGTCGCGATACCACCAGTAGTCTTCTTTATTAAGACCCATCTCTTCCATACGCGCGTCCAGCACATCGAGGCGCTCTTCACGCTGGGAGCCGCCGATGATTTCACCGATGCCCGGCGCGAGAACGTCCATCGCCGCCACGGTTTTGCCATCTTCGTTAAGGCGCATATAGAACGCCTTGATGTCTTTCGGGTAGTTTTTAACAACAACCGGCGCTTTAAAGTGTTTCTCGGCGAGATAACGCTCATGCTCAGACGCCAGATCCACACCCCAGTAGACCGGGTTCTCGAATTTCTCGCCGCACTTCTCAAGAATGGCGACCGCGTCGGTGTAATCCACCTGCGCGAAGTCGGCGGAGATGAAACGCTCCAGACGCTCAATCGCTTCTTTATCCACGCGCTCGGCGAAGAACTTCATGTCGTCCATGCGTTCATCAAGCACCGCTTTGAAGACATATTTCAGCATCGCTTCCGCGAGACCTGCGACATCGTTCAGGTTAGCGAACGCCACTTCCGGCTCCAGCATCCAGAACTCCGCCAGGTGGCGGCTGGTGTTGGAGTTTTCAGCGCGGAAGGTTGGGCCGAAGGTATAGACTTTCGACAGCGCGCAGGCGTAAGTTTCGCCGTTCAGCTGGCCGGAAACGGTCAGGAACGCTTCTTTGCCGAAAAAGTCTTTATCGAAATCGATTTTGCCCTGATCGTCGCGCGGCAGGTTTTCCAGATCCAGCGTCGACACGCGGAACATCTCGCCTGCGCCCTCGGTATCCGATGCGGTGATAAGCGGCGTGGAGACCCAGAAGAAACCCTGCTCGTGGAAGAAACGGTGCAGCGCCTGCGCCAGCGTGTGGCGTACGCGGGCCACGGCGCCTATCAGGTTGGTGCGCGGGCGCAGGTGCGCCACTTCACGCAGATACTCGATGCTGTGGCGCTTGGCCGCCATCGGGTAGGTATCCGGATCGTCCACCCAGCCGGTCACTTCAACCTGGGTTGCCTGCAGCTCAAAGCTCTGGCCTTCGCCCGGGGATTCCACCACCTTGCCGGTGACGATAACCGAACAGCCCGTCGTGAGGTGTAAAACCTCTTCATTGTAATTGGGCAGAGAATTATTAATGACAGCCTGTATCGGATCAAAGCAGGAACCGTCATAAACGGCGAGGAAGGAGATGCCAGCTTTTGAATCTCTTCGGGTACGCACCCACCCGCGCACGGTGACTTCACTGTCAACGGCAACGCGGCCCTGGAGTACGTCGGCTACAGGCACAACGCTCATAATTTTCTCTCTGGTTAATGGTCAAAAATAACATTTTCCACCCGGACGGGGGGTTATCTATGTTACCTGGCATACGCCATCAGACAAGCAGAATTCGCGGTGCGGGAAAAAGAAATCGCAAAGGGCAGGGAAAAGCAGGGAGCGCGCGGCTCCCTTTGAGAAAACATCAGCTTGCTTTACGCACCTGCGGAAGATCGAAGGCTTTGCGCAGCGCGCGGACAAACGCCTTATCGTGACAAATCGTTTTGCCTGGGCTGTCGGAGAGCTTTGCCACCGGACGGCCATTACACTCAACGAGCTTAATCACGATATTGAGCGGCTTCACGTGCGGGATATCGCAGGTCAGGCGAGTGCCGATGCCAAAGCCCAGCTTCACGCGGTCGGCGAAGTGGCGATAGAGCTCAATCGCTTTCGCGAAATCGAGGTTATCGGAAAAAATCAGCGTCTTACTGAGCGGATCGATGCCGAGCTGCTGATAGTGCGCGATGGCTTTCTCGCCCCACTGCACCGGGTCGCCGGAGTCGTGGCGCAGGCCCTGATAACGGCCAGCGAATTCCGGGCCGAAATCGCGCAGGAAGGCGTCCATCGTAATGCAGTCGGTCAGCGCAATGCCGAGCATATCCGGGTATTCGTCAAGCCACGCCTGCAGCGCCGCAATCTGGCTGTTCGCGAGATCGGGGCTGATTTGCTGATGGGCCTGGAACCATTCGTGGGCCTGCGTGCCCATTGGAGTCAGGGAGAGACGGCGGGCGAGATCGTAGTTGCTGGTGCCGATAAACCATGGCTCCAGCTTGAGACGCTCGACAATCGCCTGCTGAACGTCGCGGGAGAAACGGCGACGGGTGCCGAAATCCATCAGACGGAAAGCGCTTAAATCGAGCCCGTCGGTCATCGCGCGGAAATCATTGAGTTTGACTTCAAGATGCGCCAGCGCCTGATCGACGCTCGCTTCCGGGGAGCGGTAGCGGTGCACCAGCTCGCTTATCACGGCCAGCAGCGGCACTTCCCACATGATTACTTCGCGCCACGGGCCGCTTAAGCGGATATCAAGCTTGCCGCCGTCGTTGCGGATCTGCACCTGCGTCGGATCATAACGGAACGTTTTCAGCCACTGGAGGTAATCGGGCTTGAAAAACGGCAGGCCGGAGAGCCACTGATACTCCGCGTCAGAGAGCGCCAGATGCTGCATGGCATCGACCTGTTCGCGGATAGCGTCAGCATAGATGCCCAGCAGATCGTCACCCCGGCAGCGAAATTCCGCTGCGACATGCACGTCATAATAGTGGTGAAACACCGCCTGCTGCATATGCAGCTTATAGGCGTCCGTATCCAGCAGCGATTGCAATAGGGGGGAAGCGTATTGTGTCATGGTGCGAACTGGCATCCTCTCACAGGCGCGTATCTATCAGTGGCATAAGCAGATAAAGACGCAGGAGTATACCCTGATTATCGGTTTATTGAAGCAGGATCACAACACAACCGGCGAGGCGGGTCGATGGCAATTTGTGCCGCATGTTACTTAAATGTAGCAATCTGCGCGGTAGCTGCTGAAAAGTGAAAGATTCTGCGTGGCAACATTAACGCAACAGGAATAGACTGGAGACGTAACCATACGGACCCTGGATAAGGTTTTTTATGACTCAACAGCCACAAGCAAAATACCGCCACGACTACCGTGCGCCGGATTACCTGATTACCGACATTGATCTGACCTTCGACCTCGACGCCGCCAGAACGCGGGTCACTGCGGTCAGTCAGATCAACCGCCGTGTGGCGGAGAACGCGCCGCTGCGTCTGGACGGCGAAGACCTTACCCTGATCTCGGTCGAGGTGGATGGACAGCCCTGGACGCATCACCGCCTGGAAGAGGGCGCGCTGGTGCTGGAAAACCTGCCGGAGCGCTTTACGCTTAAAATCGTCAACGACATCAACCCGGCGGCGAACACCGCGCTGGAAGGCCTGTATCAGTCAGGCGAGGCGCTCTGCACCCAGTGCGAAGCCGAAGGCTTCCGTCACATCACCTGGTATCTGGATCGACCGGATGTGCTGGCGCGCTTCACCACAAAAATTATCGCCGATAAAGCGAAATACCCCTATTTGCTCTCCAACGGCAACCGCATGGCGCAGGGCGAGCTGGAAGATGGCCGCCACTGGATGCAGTGGGAAGATCCCTTTCCGAAACCGTGCTACCTGTTTGCGCTGGTGGCGGGTGATTTTGACGTGTTGCGCGATACCTTCACCACCCGTTCCGGTCGCGACGTGGCGCTGGAGCTCTATGTGGATCGCGGCAACCTGGATCGCGCCGGCTGGGCGATGACCTCGCTGAAAAACTCCATGAAGTGGGACGAAGAGCGCTTCGGCCTGGAATACGATCTCGACATCTATATGATTGTCGCGGTGGATTTCTTCAACATGGGCGCGATGGAGAACAAGGGGCTTAACGTCTTTAACTCCAAGTTCGTGCTGGCGCGCGCTGAAACCGCGACGGATAAAGACTATCTCAATATTGAACGCGTTATCGGCCACGAATATTTCCACAACTGGACCGGCAACCGCGTCACCTGCCGCGACTGGTTCCAGTTGAGCCTGAAAGAGGGGCTGACCGTCTTTCGCGATCAGGAGTTCAGCTCCGATCTCGGCTCCCGCGCCGTTAACCGCATCAGCAACGTGCGTACCATGCGCGCAATGCAGTTCGCCGAAGACGCAAGCCCGATGGCGCACCCGATTCGCCCGGACATGGTCATTGAGATGAATAACTTCTACACCCTGACCGTGTACGAAAAGGGCTCCGAAGTCATCCGCATGCTCCATACGCTCCTTGGCGAAGCGAATTTCCAGAAAGGGATGCAGCTCTACTTCGAGCGTCACGACGGCAGCGCCGCCACCTGCGACGATTTCGTTCAGGCGATGGAAGACGCGTCGAATGTCGATCTTTCACATTTCCGCCGCTGGTACAGCCAGTCCGGTACGCCAATTGTCACCGTGCAGGATGATTACAATCCACAGACCGAGCAGTACACGCTGACGTTAAGCCAGCGCACGCCGCCGACGGCGGATCAGCCGGAAAAACTGCCGCTGCATATTCCGTTCGATATCGAGCTGTATGACAACGAAGGCAAGGTTATCCCGCTGCAAAAAGACGGGCATCCGGTGCACCATGTGCTGAACCTGACGCAGGCGGAGCAGACGTTCGTCTTTGATAACGTTTACTTCCAGCCGGTGCCGTCGCTGCTGCGCGAATTCTCCGCGCCGGTGAAGCTGGAATATAAATGGAGCGACCAGCAGTTAACGTTCCTGATGCGCCATGCGCGTAACGATTTCTCGCGCTGGGATGCGGCGCAGAGCCTGCTGGCGACTCATATCAAGCTCAACGTCGCGCGCTACCAGCAGCAACAGCCGCTGTCGCTGCCGCTGCATGTGGCAGACGCTTTCCGCGCGATCCTGCTTGACGAAACCATCGATCCGGCGCTGGCGGCGGAGATCCTGACGCTGCCGTCGCAAAATGAGATCGCGGAGCTGTTCCAGACCATCGATCCGCAGGCCATCGCGGCGGTGCACGACGCGCTGACCCGCACGCTGGCGACCGAGCTTGCCGATGAACTGCTGGCGGTCTACAACGCGCATAAACTCACCGGCTACCGTATCGATCACGCGGATATCGGCAAACGCGCGCTGCGTAACACCTGCCTGCATTATCTGGCGTTTGGCGACGCGCAGCTGGCCGACAAGCTGGTCCGCGCCCAGTATCACGACGCGGACAACATGACCGACGCGCTGGCCGCCCTGGCGGCGGCCGTGGCGGCGCAACTGCCGTGCCGCGATACGCTGCTCGCCGAGTATGATGACAAGTGGCATCACGATGGTCTGGTGATGGATAAGTGGTTTATGTTGCAGGCGATGAGCCCGGCGAAAGCGGTGGTGAGCAAGGTTCGCGCGCTGCTGGAGCACCGTTCCTTCAGCCTCGGCAACCCGAACCGCGTGCGAGCGCTGGTGGGCGCGTTCGCCACTAACAACCCGGCGGCGTTCCATGCCGAAGATGGCAGCGGCTACCGCTTCCTGGTGGATATGCTGATTGAGCTGAATACCCGCAACCCGCAGGTGGCGTCGCGTCTGATTGAGCCGCTGATCCGTCTGAAGCGTTATGACGAAAAACGTCAGGCGCTGATGCGCGCGGCGCTGGAGGAGCTGAAAGCGCTGCCGAAGCTGTCCGGCGATCTGTATGAGAAAGTGAGCAAGGCGCTGGCGTGATGGGCTGAAGTGGGGTGGTGGGTGCGCTGCGCTTACCCACCCTACGGGGTTTTGTGGTGGGTGCGCTTATGCTTACCCACCCGACATAACACCCTGTCGGCATTGTAGGGCGGGTAAGCGTAAGCGCACCCGCCTTTCTTTTATGGATAACGAATCACCCCACCTTTACCGCCCGCACTGGCGCAGGCGTTTTACGCATTACTCGGTTCAATACCTGCGCTTCCAGCATTGTAGGGCGGGTAAGCGTAAGCGCACCCGCCTTTCTTTTATGGATAACGAATCACCCCACCTTTACCGCCCGCACCGGCGCAGGCGTTTTACGCATCACCCGGTTCAATACCTGTGCTTCCAGCTCCGCCAGCCGCGGCGTACCGTGGTGACGCGGATGTGGCAACTCCACGTCCATATCGAGCCCAATTTTCCCGTCTTCGATTAACAACACCCGCTCCGCCATCGCCACCGATTCGCTCACGTCATGCGTCACCAGCAACACCGTAAAACCGTGCTCGCGCCACAGCGACACAATCAGTTCCTGCATCTCCAGGCGCGTCAGCGCATCCAGCGCGCCGAGCGGCTCATCAAGCAGCAACAGGCCGGGGCGATGAATCAACGCGCGCGCCAGCGCCACGCGCTGCTTTTGTCCGCCGGAAAGCGCGGCGGGCCAGTCGTTCGCGCGGTCGGCCAGGCCTACTTCTTCCAGCGCCCGGCGCGCCGCAGGCTGCCAGTCGCCTGTAAGCCCCAGCCCGACATTATCCAGCACCTTTTTCCACGGCAGCAGCCGCGCATCCTGAAACATCATGCGCGTATCCTCGCGCACGTCGGCAAGCGGCGCGTTCCCGGCGCGCAGTTCTCCGCCGTCTGGCGTTTCCAGCCCGGCGAGCAGGCGCAGCAGCGTGCTCTTGCCGCCGCCGCTGCGCCCGACTACCGCCACAAACTGCCCGGCGGGAATATGCAGATCCAGCGCGTTAAGGATGATCTTCGCGCCGTAGCGTTTGGTCACGCCTTCCAGCAGCAGCGGCGTTCCCTGGTTGAGTCGTGATGTCGTCATGCGTTCGCCTCTTTAGTCTGGTAAGCGGGGTGCCAGCGCAGCCAGACGCGCTCAAGCAGGCGGGCGCTGAGATCGGCAAGCTTGCCGAGCAGGGCGTAGAGAATAATCGCCACCACCACCACGTCGGTTTGCAAAAACTCGCGCGCGTTCATCGCGAGGTAGCCAATGCCGGCGTTCGCCGAAATCGTCTCCGCCACGATAAGCGTCAGCCACATCAGCCCGAGCGCGAAGCGCACCCCGACCATAATCGAGGGCAGGGCGCCCGGTAAAATCACCTGCCGGAACAGACTGAAGCCCGAAAGCCCGTAGCTGCGCGCCATCTCCAGCAGGCCGCTGTCAATATTGCGGATGCCGTGCCAGGTATTGATATAGATCGGGAACAGCGTGCCGAGCGCCACCAGAAAAATTTTGGCGCTCTCGTCGATGCCGAACCACAAAATCACCAGCGGGATCAGCGCCAGATGCGGCACGTTGCGCAGCATCTGGATGGAACTGTCGAGCAGCCGTTCGCCCCAGCGCGACAGACCGCTGATAAGTCCGAGCGCCAGCCCAATCAAACCGCCGATGGAAAAGCCCACCAGCGCGCGCCAGCTGCTGATCGCCAGATGCTGCCAGAGCTCGCCGCTCGCCGTCAGCCGCCAGAACGTTTCCACCACGCTTTCCGGCGACGGCAGAATGCGCGTCGACAGCCAGCCCGTCTGGGAGGCGAGCTGCCAGACGGCGATAATTCCCACCGGCACCACCCACGGGGCGGCGCGCTGGAGCCATTTTTGCGAAGCGCTTGTCATGCGGCCTCCTTAACTCTGCGCCACCCGGCGCGGTATAAACTCATTGGCTACCGCTTCGCCCTGCGCCGTGAGCGGGCGAGGCTGCGGCACGTCGGGGATGGCGACATCCAGATGCGGGAACAAAAGTTCACCGACCCGGTACGCCTCTTCGAGATGCGGATAACCGGAGAGGATAAAGCTGTCGATGCCAAGCGCCGCGTATTCATTAATGCGCGCCGCCACCGTTGGGCCATCGCCCACCAGCGCCGTGCCCGCGCCGCCGCGCACCAGCCCCACGCCCGCCCAGAGGTTCGGGCTGATCTCAAGCTGGTCGCGCCGCCCGCCGTGCAGCGCCGCCATGCGCCGCTGGCCGACCGAATCCTGACGCGCGAACGCCGCCTGGGCTTTGGCGATGGTTTCATCGTCAAGATGGGCGATCAGCCGGTCGGCGGCCTGCCAGGCTTCTTCGCTGGTTTCACGCACAATCACATGCAGGCGAATGCCGAAGCGCACCGTGCGTCCGTGGGCGGCCGCTTTGGCGCGCACCTGGGCTATCTTCTCTTTTACCTGCTCCGGCGGCTCGCCCCAGGTCAGATAGAGATCGACCTGCTCGGCAGCCAGATCCTGCGCCACGTCGGACGATCCGCCGAAGTAGAGCGGCGGGCGCGGTTGCTGTACCGGTGGGAACAGCAGCTGCGCGCCGCGCACCTTAATATGCTTGCCTTCAAAATCGACCTTTTCGCCTTCCAGCAGGCGACGCCAGACGCGGGTAAACTCGGCGGACGCCTCATAACGCGCGGTGTGATCGAGGAACACGCCGTCACCGGCCAGCTCCTGCGGATCGCTGCCGGTCACCAGGTTAAAGAGCGCGCGCCCGTTGGAAAGCCTGTCCAGCGTCGCCGCCTGGCGCGCCGCCACGGTCGGCGACACCACCGACGGGCGTAGCGCGACCAGAAACTTCAGGCGCTGGGTGACCGGGATCATCGAGGCTGCCACCAGCCAGGCGTCTTCGCAGGAGCGCCCGGTCGGGATCAGCACGCCGGTAAATCCGAGGCGGTCGGCAGCCTGCGCAATCTGTTGCAAATAACCATGATCCACCGGGCGGGCGCCCGCGTCGCTACCAAGATAGTGGCCATCGCCGTGGGTCGGTAAAAACCAGAACAGATTCAGACTCATGATTTCGCTCCTTCAGTAGCGCCGGACCAGATGCGGCTGCGGATATCGACTTTTTTCGGGACCAGATGGTTGTCATAAAACAGATCGGCGGTGTGCTGCTGGCGCACGACCGTCTCTTCATTCACGGGCGTGATACGCGTCGGCGGGCGGTGATCGAAATAGAGCTCAATGACCGGCTCCGGCAGCCCGATGCTCTGCGCGAACAGTTTCACGCTCGCTTGGCGCTGGCTGCGCGTCAGGGCGTCCGCTTCGCTGAAGCTCTCCAGCACGTTTGTCAGGAACTGACCATATTTTTCGGCATAGGGGCGCGAGGCGAGGTAGAACGATCCGGTAAGGTCGAGATCGGTGCCGTCGGTCAGCACCCGCACGCCGCCCTGAATGAGCGCGGCGGAGTAGTACGGGTCCCAGATGGCCCAGGCGTCGACGTTACCCTGCGTAAACGCGGCGCGCGCATCGGCGGGCGTCAGATACACCGGCTGGATATCGGTAAATTTCAGGCCAGCTTTTTGCAACGCGCGCAGCAGCAGATTGTGCGAGCTGGAGCCTTTCTGGAACGCGACCTTATGGCCTTTCAGATCGGCGACGCTTTTAATCGGGCTGTTTTCCGCCACCAGCAACACCTCGGCTTTCGGTTTCGGCGGCTCGCTGCCGACATAGACCAGATCTGCGCCCGCCGCCTGGGCGAAGATCGGCGGAATGTCGCCGGTACTGCCGAGATCGATGCTGCCGACATTGAGCGCTTCAAGCAGCTGCGGGCCCGCCGGGAATTCCACCCAGGTGATTTTGGTGTTCGGGTAACGCTCCTCAAGCAGATGATGGCTTTTCGCCAGCACCATGCTCACAGAGCCTTTTTGATAGCCGATGCGCAGCGCCTCCGGCTGCGGCGCGGCGGCGCTGACGCCTGCGGTAAAAAGCGCGAGGCTGGCTGCCAGTAGCGGCGCGGCGTGACGACGCAAAAGATTAAGCATGTAACGTTCTCCTTGTGAACTGCGGCGCAGGGGTCGCCAGATGGCGGCGGGTCAGCGCCTGCCAGAAAGTGTCCAGCGCATCGTCAAGACGCGTTTGTAACAGCGGTGAAAAGCGCGGCTGATGGTGGTAATCCAGCACCTGAGTGTCGTCGGCGAAGACGCCATGCAGGATCTCCTGCGCCTTCAGCGCGTTGAGCACCGGTTTGAGCGCGTAATCCAGCGCCAGCAGATGGCCCACCGAGCCGCCGGTGGCGATGGGCAGTACGACTTTTTTCTCCAGCGCCCGCTCGGGCAGGAGATCGAGCAGCGTCTTCAGCGCGCCGGAAAACGAAGCCTTATAGATGGGCGTGGCGATGATGACGCCATCGGCCTGCTGGAGCTGTTCGATAAGCGTCAGCAGCGCCGGGCTGTCGAAACGCGCATAGAGCAGATCCTCTGCGGCGAAATTCTGGATATGCCAGTGACAGACCTCGACTTCCAGCCGGGTAAGCTCGCCCGCCAGCCAGGAGAGCAGAGCGCTGGAGCGTGAAGGAAAGCGTGGGCTTCCCGCCAGTGTAATAACCCGCATATCATCTCCTTATAACCAAAATGTAGTTTTTGATTAACATTAATAACAATATGAGAGGATAGTGGCAGAGGGGCTGGCCGTGAGAAACTAAAAATAGTAGCGATGCTTTGCCGGAAAACGCATAAACCGACGCTAAAAAGAAAACGTTTGCTTTCACAGGGCCTTTTTTGCCGCAGGTCAATTCCCTTTGTGAAGCGGATCGCAGATAATAGCGCCCCGGTTTGCACACCGGGAATCCAGGAGAGTTCATGTACTACCCCTTCGTTCGAAAAGCCCTTTTTCAGCTCGACCCCGAGCGCGCTCACGAATTTACCTTCCAGCAGATGCGCCGCATTACCGGCACGCCCCTTGAAGGGCTGCTGCGCCAGAACGTGCCGGCAAAACCGGTCACCTGCATGGGGCTGACGTTTAAAAACCCGCTGGGACTCGCCGCGGGCCTTGATAAAAACGGCGAGTGCATCGATGCGCTCGGCGCGATGGGGTTCGGATCGGTTGAAATCGGCACCGTGACGCCGCGTCCGCAGCCGGGCAATGACAAGCCGCGCCTGTTCCGCCTGGTCGAGGCGGAGGGGCTGATTAACCGCATGGGCTTTAATAATCTCGGCGTGGACAACCTGGTGGAGAACGTCAAAAAAGCGCATTTTGACGGCGTGCTCGGCATTAATATCGGGAAAAATAAAGATACGCCCGTCGAGCAGGGAAAAGATGACTATCTGATCTGCATGGAAAAAGTGTTTCCCTACGCCGGGTATATCGCGATTAATATCTCGTCACCGAATACCCCTGGTCTGCGTTCGCTGCAATATGGCGACGCGCTCGACGATCTTCTCGCCGCCATTAAAAATCAGCAGCAAGCGCTTTCGCAAAAGCACCATAAATATGTGCCGGTGGCCGTGAAGATCGCGCCGGATCTTTCTCCCGAAGAATTGATCCAGGTGGCCGACAGCCTGGTGCGGCATAATATTGATGGGGTTATTGCGACCAATACGACGCTGGATCGCAGCCTGGTGCAGGGTATGAAAAATTGCGATGAAACGGGCGGATTAAGCGGCCGTCCGCTGCAATTAAAAAGTACGGAAATCATTCGCCGGTTAAGCCAGGAGCTGCAAGGGCGTCTGCCGATTATCGGCGTCGGCGGTATTGATTCCGTTATCGCCGCACGCGAAAAAATCGCCGCTGGCGCTTCGCTTATTCAGATCTATTCCGGCTTTATTTTTAAAGGCCCACCGCTCGTTAAAGAAATCGTGACCCACCTTTAAGCATTTCCCTATCTGAGACCGCCAGGGCTTTATTTTCAGCCCTGGTTGTTTTATATTCCGCGATTGTTGCTAATTTAAACGTCATTGTCTTAGATTAATGAGGGAATAAACGAAGCGGCAAATTCAGGGAAATAATTTTGAATTTCATCGCACCAGGGGGTAACGATGCGTATAAAGCCGGACGATAACTGGCGCTGGTATTACGATGATGAGCACGACCGGATGATGCTCGATCTGGCTAACGGCATGCTGTTTCGCTCGCGTTTTGCCCGCAAAATGTTGACGCCCGACGCGTTCGATCCTTCAGGATTCTGCGTCGATGACGCCGCGCTCTGGTTCTCCTTCGATGAAAAATGCCGTGACCTTCCCCTCGCCGCCGAACAGCGCGCCGAACTGGTGCTGAACGCCCTTGTCGCTATCCGTTTCCTCAAACCTCAAATGCCGAAAAGCTGGCATTTCCTTGCCCATGACGACACCGAATGGTCGCCTGGCTGCGGTGATGCCGCGTGCGTATGGCTGAGCGACAGCGGCGAGGCCGTGAATCTGCTGGTGGTTGAACCTGGCGATAACGCCACGCTTTGCCTGCTGGCGCAGCCTGCGTTGACACTGGCGGGCCGCGCGATGCAACTGGGTGATGCGATTAAAGTGATGAATGACCGGCTCAAACCGCTGGCGAGCGCCCCGCATCTGAGCCTTGATCAGGCGGTTTAACGCGCGAGCCGTAGCGGGCCTGCCGGCACGCAGCTGCAGCTTAAAAACGTGCCGTCGTCGCTCAGCGCGCTTTTCTTCAATGGCGTCACTTCTCCTTCCAGCAGCGTCACGCGGCAGCTGCCGCAAATCCCGGCGCGGCAGGAGTAGGGCACCCGAATGCCCTGCTGTTCAAGCTGCTCCAGCACCACCTGCTGATTATTCCCGTTAAAGCGCTTGCCTTCCCATTCGACAGACACCTGCGCCGCTGCGTTTGCCGCAGGCATGACGCTCTCTTCCATTTCACCCGCGCCATAAAGCCGCGCCGGGCCGGTAGCCAAGACTTCAACGCGATCGCCTGCGCGGATCACGCCGCTGTTGCGGGCAATCAGGTTCTGGCCAAAATCGACATCGCCGTTATCCAGCGCCGTGCGGAATTTTTGCAGCGTCGCCAGCGGTTCGCCGCTCGGGTGTTTGCGGCCGCGTTCGGGGCTGACGGTGGTAAAAACGCAGCGACTGCACGGTTTTGCGACGTCAAACACGACTTCGCCGATGCGGATCACTTTCCAGGTATCCTCCGCCCACGCCTCAACGCCCGTCACGACAAGATTCGGGCGAAACTGATTCATCGCCACGCCCGCCGGGCAGCGCTTTTGCAGATCGCGCAGCGAGGCTTCATTGGCGAGCAGATAGGGGAAGCCATCGGCGAAACCGAGTGGTACGCCAGGGTGGAGTTTTACCCGGCGCGTGGGCGACGGCCCGACCCAGCGCAGCTGCACATCGCGGCCAAAAAAGCCGCTCAGCCACTGATTGACGCTTTCGGGCGCGATAAGCGCGGTGAAGTGGTTGCCCCAGACTTCCGTCGGCGCGGGGGCGGCTGCGAAATCAGCGAAGCGAACCGCGGCGCTGCTGCCATCCGGCGCCGTGAGGTGCAGCCCGTCCGGCAGCAGCGCGGGCGTGAAGAGCACCATTTGCGGATACTGGCGCGCGGTAATAAAGGTGCCATCGGTTTCCGTCACCATAAACGCGCGGTCAAATGCCAGGCCGCTGACATCCGCCAGCGCGTGGGAAACCTGCAACCCACGCATCGATTTCACCGGATGAATGAAAAGCTGCGATAAAACCATGGCGTATGCCCTCCCGGCATAAGAAATAGAAGGGCAACTTTATGACATGCGTGCGGGATTGGCTATAATGCGCCACTATTTTCTTTTTACTGAAGTGACGATATGAATGCTTTGTTTGCCAGTACGGCGCGTGGGCTCGAAGAGCTGTTAAAAACTGAACTGGAAAACCTCGGCGCGCAAGAGTGCCAGGTGGTTCAGGGAGGCGTGCATTTTCAGGGCGATGCGGCTCTGGTTTATCAAAGCCTGATGTGGAGCCGTCTTGCGTCGCGTATTTTGCTGCCGCTTGGCGAGTGCGCGGTTTACAGCGACCTGGATCTCTATCTGGGCGTTCAGGCTATCGACTGGACGAGCATTTTCGCGCCCGACGCCACGTTTGCCGTTCATTTCAGCGGTCTTAACGACACCATCCGCAACAGTCAGTATGGCGCCATGAAGGTGAAAGACGCGATTGTCGACGCCTTTACCCGTAAAAATCTGCCGCGTCCGAGCGTCGATCGCGAGCTGCCGGATCTGCGTATTAACGTCTGGCTGAATAAAGACACCGCCAGCATTGCTATCGATCTCAGCGGCGAAGGTCTGCACCAGCGCGGGTATCGCGATCGCACCGGCCAGGCGCCGATCAAAGAGAACCTGGCGGCGGCGATTGTGATGCGCTCCGGCTGGGAGCCGGGCACGCCGCTGCTCGACCCGATGTGCGGCTCCGGCACGCTGCTGATTGAAGCGGCGATGATCGCCACCGATCGCGCGCCGGGCTTGCATCGTACCCACTGGGGTTTTAACGGCTGGGCGCAGCATGATGAAAGCGTATGGAAAGAGGTGAAAACCGAGGCGCAGGTGCGCGCGCGTCGCGGCCTTAGCGACTATGCCTCGCGTTTTTACGGCTCCGATAACGATCCGCGCGTCATTGAGCGCGCCCGCACTAACGCCCGTCGCGCCGGTCTTGCCGACATCATTACGTTCTCAGCGCAGGATGTGGCGAATCTGACCAATCCGCTGCCGGAAGGGCCGACCGGCACCGTTATCAGCAACCCGCCTTACGGCGAGCGTCTGGAGAGCGAACCGGCGCTGATCGCGCTGCACAGCCTGCTCGGACGCATCATGAAAAACCAGTTCGGCGGCTGGAGCCTGTCGCTGTTTAGCGCCTCGCCGGAGCTGTTAAGCTGCCTGCAACTGCGCGCCGATCGCCAGTTCAAAGCGAAAAACGGCCCGCTCGATTGCGTACAGAAAAATTATCGTCTGGCGCCGACGCAGCCGGGCGCCGCGCCAGCCCAAGTGGCGGAAGATTACGCCAACCGCCTGCGTAAAAATCTGAAGAAGCTGGAGAAGTGGGCGAAACAGGAAGGCATTGAATGCTACCGCCTGTATGATGCCGACCTGCCGGATTACAACGTGGCGGTCGACCGCTACGCCGACTGGGTGGTGATTCAGGAATATGCGCCGCCGAAAACCATCGAGCCGGAAAAAGCGCGCCAGCGTCTGTTCGACGTGATTGCCGCCACGCTCTCGGTGCTGGGCCTGGCGCCGAATAAGCTGGTGCTGAAAACCCGCGAACGCCAGAAAGGCAAAAATCAGTATGAGAAACTGGCCCAGAAGGGCGAGTTTATGGAAGTGCATGAGTTTAACGCGCGTCTGCTGGTCAACCTGACGGATTATCTCGATACCGGCTTGTTCCTCGATCACCGTATCGCGCGCCGGATGCTCGGCCAGATGAGCAAAGGTAAAGATTTCCTGAACCTTTTCTCTTATACCGGCAGCGCCAGCGTCCATGCGGGCCTCGGCGGCGCGCGCTCCACCACCACGGTGGATATGTCGCGCACGTATCTGGAGTGGGCGGAGCGCAACTTACGCCTTAACGGGCTGAGCGGCCGCGCGCATCGTCTGATTCAGGCCGACTGCCTGAGCTGGCTTGCCGAGAGCGATGAGCAGTTCGACCTGATCTTTATCGATCCGCCGACGTTCTCTAACTCCAAGCGTATGGAAGAGACGTTCGACGTACAGCGCGATCATCTGCGGCTGATGAAAGACCTCAAGCGTCTGCTGCGTCGCGACGGGACGATTATGTTTTCCAATAACAAGCGTGGGTTCAAGATGGATCACGAAGGGCTTGCGGCCCTGGGCCTGAAAGCGCAAGACATCACACAAAAAACGCTCTCTCAGGACTTCGCGCGCAACCGCCAGATCCACAACTGCTGGCTTGTTACTCACCAGACCAAGGAATAAAGAATTATGTCGTTAATCAGTATGCATGGCGCCTGGCTCTCTTTCAGCGACGCGCCGCTGCTCGATAATGCCGAACTGCATATCGAAGAAAATGAGCGTGTCTGCCTGGTGGGGCGCAACGGGGCCGGTAAATCGACCCTGATGAAAATCCTCAACCATGAGCTGCCGCTGGACGATGGCCGCATTGTCTATGAACAGGATCTGGTCGTCGCGCGTCTGCAACAGGATCCGCCGCGTAACGTTGCGGGCACCGTTTACGATTTTGTCGCCGAAGGCGTGGCGGAGCAGGCTGAATACCTCAAGCGCTATCACCAGATTTCCCATCTGGTGATGGCCGATCCGAGCGAGAAAAACCTGTCAGAGCTTGCGAAAGTGCAAGAGATGCTGGAGCACCACGACTTGTGGCAGCTTGAAAACCGCATCACGGAAGTGCTGGCGCAGCTGGAGCTGGATGCCGATACGCCGCTGGCGTCGCTCTCCGGCGGCTGGCTGCGTAAAGCGGCGCTGGGCCGCGCGCTGGTCAGTGCGCCGCGCGTGCTGCTGCTCGACGAACCGACCAACCATCTGGATATCGAGACCATCGACTGGCTGGAAACCTTCCTGAAATCGTTCTCCGGCAGCATCGTGTTTATCTCGCACGACCGTTCGTTTATCCGCAATATGGCGACGCGCATCGTCGACCTCGACCGCGGCAAGCTGGTGTCGTATCCGGGCGACTACGATAAATATCTGGTGGCGAAGGAAGAAGCGCTGCGTGTTGAAGAGCTGCAAAACGCCGAGTTCGACCGCAAGCTGGCGCAGGAAGAAGTGTGGATCCGCCAGGGCATCAAAGCGCGTCGTACCCGTAACGAAGGCCGCGTGCGCGCGCTGAAGGCGATGCGTCGCGAGCGCGGCGAACGCCGTGAAGTGATGGGCAGCGCGAAAATGCAGGTGGAAGAGGCGACCCGCTCCGGCAAAATCGTCTTTGAGATGGAGAACGTCAATTACCGTGTCGGCGAGAAAGTGCTGGTGCGCGATTTCTCCGCCCAGGTGCAGCGCGGCGATAAAATCGCGCTGGTGGGGCCGAACGGCTGCGGTAAAACCACGCTGCTCAAATTGATGCTCGGCCAGCTGAAAGCCGACAGCGGCCGGGTGCATTGCGGCACTAAGCTGGAAGTGGCGTACTTCGACCAGCACCGCGCGGAACTCGACCCGGAACGCACCGTGATGGACAACCTGGCCGAAGGCAAACAGGAAGTGATGGTGAACGGCAAGCCGCGCCATGTGCTTGGCTATCTGCAGGACTTCCTGTTCCATCCGAAGCGCGCCATGACGCCCGTGCGCGCGCTCTCCGGCGGTGAACGTAACCGCCTGCTGCTGGCGCGTCTGTTCCTCAAGCCCAGCAACCTGCTGATCCTCGATGAACCGACCAACGACCTCGACGTCGAAACGCTGGAACTGCTGGAAGAGCTTATCGACAGCTATCAGGGTACCGTGCTGCTGGTGAGCCACGACCGTCAGTTTGTGGACAACACCGTGACCGAATGCTGGATTTTCGAAGGCGAAGGCCGTATCGGCCAGTATGTGGGCGGCTATCACGACGCCCGCGGCCAGCAGGCCTCGTCGCGCGCGATGCAGCAGCCGGCCGCGAAGAAAGCGGAAGCGGCGGCGGAGTCAAAGGCAGAAACTGTTAAACGAGGCAGCAACAAACTAAGCTATAACTTGCAGCGCGAACTGGAACAGCTGCCCGCCCGTCTGGAGACGCTGGAGGCGGAGCTTGAGGCGCTGCAGGTGAAAGTCAGCGACGCGTCATTCTTTAACCAGCCTCACGATGTTACGCAGGATGTGCTGGCGCAGCTGAGCGCCGCCGAAGCCGCGCTGGAAGAAGCGTTCGAGCGCTGGGAATATCTTGAATCACTTAAAAACGGCTGATTATTCAGGAACCCGCATGCATGAACGTCATCATGCGGGCGAGCATATGCTCTGCCCGCAATGCGATCTTCTGGTAAAGCTCCCGGCGCTGGCGCCGGGGCAAAAGGCGCATTGCCCTCGCTGCGACACCACGCTTGCCGTTGAGTGGGCTGCGCCACGCCAGCGTCCTACGGCGTATGCGCTGGCGGCGCTGTTCATGCTACTCCTCTCCAATCTTTTTCCCTTCGTCAATATGGAAGCGGCGGGCGTCAGCAGCGAGGTGACGCTGCTTGAAATCCCCCGCGTGCTGTTTAATGAAGACTATGCGAGCCTTGGCTCGCTGTTCATGCTGTTTGTCCAGCTCGTGCCCGCGTTCTGTCTGGTCACGATCCTGCTGCTGGTCAACCGCGTCACGCTGCCGCCGCGGCTTAAAATCGCGATGGCCCGCGTGCTGTTCCTGCTGCGCAGCTGGGGCATGGCGGAAATTTTCCTGGCAGGCGTGCTGGTGAGCTTTGTGAAGCTGATTGCCTATGGCGATATCGGCATTGGCAGTAGCTTTATCCCCTGGTGTCTGTTCTGCATCCTGCAACTGCGCGCTTTTCAGTGTGTCGATCGCCGCTGGCTCTGGGACGATATCGCGCCGATGCCGCCGGTGGAGCAGCCGCTGAAAGTGGGCGTCGCCGGGATCCGCCAGGGGCTGCGCGCCTGCCCGTGCTGCACCGCTATCCTTACCGGCGAAGAGGGCCGCTGTCCGCGCTGTCATACGCATGGTCATGTGCGCCGTAAACACAGTCTTCAGTGGACCGTCTCTCTGCTGGTCTGCTCCATTATGCTTTATCTGCCCGCGAATCTGTTGCCGATCATGATTACCGATCTGCTGGGCGACAGAATGCCTTCCACGATTATCGCGGGCGTGATCCTCATCTGGAATGACGGCTCCTACCCGGTGGCGCTGGTGATTTTCATCGCCAGTATTATGGTGCCGACCCTGAAGATGATCGCTCTCGGCTGGCTGTGCCTTGACGCCAAAGGTTACGGGCGCCAGGAGCGCGAGCGAATGCATCTGATGTATGAAGTGGTGGAGTTCGTCGGCCGCTGGTCGATGATCGACGTCTTTGTGATTGCCGTGCTCTCCGCGCTGGTGCGCATGGGCGCGCTGATGAATATTTATCCGGCCTGGGGAGCGGTCATGTTTGCGATGGTGGTGATCATCACCATGTTCGCCGCCATGACTTTCGACCCGCGTCTCTCCTGGGACCGCGAGCCTGATTCAAGTTATGAGGAGTTACCCGAACATGGAAAATAAACGCGGGGAAGCGAAGATTAAACGGGTGAAGAACTGGTCGCCTGTCTGGATCTTCCCGATTATTACCGCGCTTATCGGCGCCTGGATCCTGTTTTATCACTACAGCCACCAGGGGCCGGTGGTGACGCTAATGACCACCAACGCAGAAGGCATCGAAGGCGGGAAAACCACCATCAAGAGCCGCAGCGTGGATGTGGGCGTGGTGGAAAGCGCCGTGCTGACGGATGATTTGCATCATGTCGAAATCAAAGCGCGCATGAACCCTGGCATGGAAAAACTGCTGTATGAAGATTCCGTCTTCTGGGTGGTTAAGCCGCAAATCGGACGCGAGGGCGTCACCGGGCTGAACACGCTCTTATCCGGCGCCTACATTGAACTCCAGCCGGGGTCGAAAGGCAGCGCGCCGGAATCCTATAAACTGCTGGATGCGCCGCCGCTGGCGCCGCCGGATGCCAAAGGCATTCGCGTTATCCTCGACAGCAGCAAAGCCGGACAGCTTAATCCGGGCGATCCGGTGCTGTTCCGCGGCTATCGCGTCGGCTCGGTGGAAACCAGCACGTTCGATCCGCAAAAGCGATCCATTAGTTATCAGCTCTTTATCAATGCGCCGAACGATCGTCTGGTGACCAGCAACGTGCGCTTCTGGAAAGACAGCGGGATCGCAGTCGATCTCAGCTCCTCCGGTATGCGCGTGGAGATGGGCTCGCTCAGCACGCTGTTTAGCGGCGGCGTCAGCTTTGACGTGCCGGACGGCTGGGAGCTGGGGCAGCCGGTGGCCGAGAAAACCGCCTTTACGCTCTATGACGACCAGCGCAGCATTCAGGAATCGCTCTATACCGAACATATCGATTACCTGATGTTCTTTAAAGACACCATTCGCGGCCTGCAGCCTGGGGCGCCGGTGGAGTTCCGCGGGATTCGTCTCGGGACCGTTGCGCAGGTGCCGTTCTTTGTCCCTGGCCTGCACCAGGCGGTGACCACCGACTACCGTATTCCGGTGCTGGTACGTATTGAGCCGGAGCGTCTGGCGAATCAGATTGGCGAAGATCCGAACATCGCAAATCATATGCACGATCTGCTGAAAAAAGGCCTGCGCGCGACGCTCAAAACCGGCAATCTGGTGACCGGGCAGCTGTTTGTCGACCTCGACTTCTACCCGAAAGCGCCGCCGGTGACCGATATGGCGAGCTTCAACGGTTATCCTGTGATCCCGACAGTCAGCAGCGGGCTTGCGCAGATCCAGCAGCGTCTGATGGATACGCTCGATAAGATTAACAATCTGCCGCTCAACCCGATGATCGAACAGGCGACGAATACGCTCTCGGAAAGCCAACGCACCATGCGCCGCCTGCAGACGACGCTCGATAACCTGAACCAACTGACATCAAGCCAGTCGGCGCAGGATTTGCCGGCAGATATGCAGAAAACGCTGCGCGAGCTTAATCGCAGCATGCAGGGCTTCCAGCCGGGCTCTGCCGCCTATAACAAAATGGTGGCAGATATGCAGCGTCTGGATCAGGTGTTGCGTGAGCTCCAGCCGGTACTGCGTACGCTCAATGAGAAGAGCAACGCGCTGGTATTCGAATCGAAAGAGAAAAAGGACCCGCAACCGAAGAGGGCGAAAGAATGAAAAAATGGCTCCCGCTTGTCGCCGTTGCGCTACTGAGCGCCTGCAGCAGCACCGAGGAAACCACCTGGTACCAGCTGCCGGCGTCTACCGCGCCCGTGACGCGCAGTGCCTCAATGGACAGCCAGCATCTGCTGTGGGTGGAGCAGGTGTCGGTGCCCGATTATCTGGCGGGCAACGGCGTGGTTTATCAGACCACCGATGTGCAGTATGTGATCGCCAGCCAGAACCTGTGGGCGAGCCCGCTGGATCAGCAGCTGCGCAATACGCTGGTGACCAATCTGAGCGCCACACTGCCGGGCTGGGTGGTTTCCGCCCAGCCGCTCGGAGCGGAGCAGGATACGCTGAACGTCAACGTGACCGGCTTTCATGGCCGGTATGACGGGCGGGTGATCGTGAGCGGGGAATGGTTGCTTAAGCATAAGGGGCAGCTCATCAAGCGGCCTTTCTATACCGAGCTTAAGCAGCAGCAGGATGGCTACGACGCGATGGTGAAAACCCTGGCGCAGGCCTGGCAGCTGCAGGCGAAAACCATTGCCGATGAGGTGGCGCGTCAGCCATAAAAAATTTGAATGATGCGCAAAGCCGTCGCCTTCTTCTTAAAGAGGGCGGCGGCTTTCTCTTTTATGCCAGTCAGATAAGCTCAACAGGCGCACTTTTTTTGTATAAATCTTATCCAAAGTAGCTCACAAATATGACATTGGCGTGAATTTTGCGCATTGACGTTCCCTGGGTTTGCAGGTATTCGTAAAGGGTGATTGCGCAAAATGTAATCACTGTTTTCTTTTCCACCAGACCTGAAATGAGGGAAACGAGGCATGAAGAGACAAAAAAGAGATCGCCTGGAACGGGCACATCATCGTGGTTATCAGGCCGGTATCACCGGACGCTCCAAGGAAATGTGTCCTTACCAGACCCTGAATCAGAGGTCTTATTGGCTGGGAGGCTGGCGAGAAGCCATGGAGGACAGGGCTCAGATTGCGTGAGCTTGTCTCTTTAAAAAGAAACCTCCGCAGTGCGGAGGTTTCGCCTTTCTGAAAGCTGGGAAATGGCTATCAGAAAGCGGAGGTATCCTGGAACAGGCCCACTTTCAGGTCAGTCGCGGTGTAGATCTGTTTGCCATCGACCAGCACTTCGCCATCGGCAATACCCATCACCAGACGACGATTTACCACACGTTTGAAATGGATACGGTAGGTCACTTTTTTCGCGGTCGGCAGTACCTGACCGGTAAATTTCACTTCGCCCACGCCCAGCGCGCGGCCTTTGCCTTCGCCGCCCAGCCAGCCTAAATAGAAGCCGACCAGCTGCCACATGGCATCGAGGCCCAGGCAGCCTGGCATCACCGGATCGCCGATGAAATGGCAGCCAAAGAACCACATATCCGGGTTGATATCCAGTTCTGCTTCCACGTAACCCTTATCAAAGTTACCGCCGGCTTCGGTCATTTTCACCACGCGGTCCATCATTAACATGTTGGGTGCCGGCAGTTGCGGGCCGTTCGCGCCGAACAGCTCGCCGCGCCCGGAGGCAAGAAGGTCTTCTTTCGTATAGGATTCGCGTTTGTCTACCATGTTCTCAGTATGCCTTATTTTAGTGAAGCCCGCAGGTTAGCTAACACGTGTACGCTGAACAAGTCCGATCAGTTGTGGTTAAACCAGTTCAACCAGCGTAACGGCCACGGACGCTGGCGGATATCCTGCTGCGTCGCCTGCGCGATTCGCTCGCCGATAACGCCAAGCAGCGTCGTCTGACCTTCGCCATCCCACGGGAGAGTGGTTAATAAGGGTAGCGCATCTGTGACATCATCGATGGCCCAGATGGAAAATTGCCCTTGATCGACCGCGTCCAGAATCGCCTGACATAACGATAAATGACGCACATTGGCCGAAGGAATAATCACGCCCTGTTTGCCCGTTAAACCGCGGGCCTGACAGACGGTAAAGAAGCCTTCGATTTTCTCATTCAGCCCGCCGACCGGCTGCGCTCGTCCAAACTGGTCCACGGAGCCGGTAATGGCAATCTGTTGATTAAGTGGCGCATTGGCCAGCGCGCTGATAAGGGCGCAAAGCTCGGCCATCGAGGCGCTGTCGCCGTCCACTTCGCTGTAGGACTGCTCAAACGTCAGCGAAGCAGAAAAGGGCATCTGCTGCTCCAGATCCAGCTCCGCCATCAGAAACGCCTGCATGATCATCATGCCTTTGGCGTGGATATTGCCGCCGAGTTCAGCCTTGCGTTCGATATCGGTAAATTCGCCGTCGCCGACATGCACCACGCAACTGATGCGCGACGGCTCGCCGAACGCGCGCGGGTGACCCGGGAATTCAACTACCGAGAGCGCGTTAATCTGGCCGATGCGCTCGCCTTCGGTTTCGACCAAAAGCTGGCCGAGCAGAATTTCATCCTGCATACGCTCTGCAAGATACCCTTCACGCCAGGCGCGGCGCGCCAGCATGTCGGAAAAGTGCGCCGCGCTGAACGTCGCGTCGTCGCAGAAGGCCGCCACTTCAGTTAGCTGGCGCGCCATCCAGAGCGGATCGAGCGGCAGCGTTTCCTGATCGCCGGTGTAGCGCACGGCCTCCCGGATCAAGAGCGGCCAGGCGTCGCTTGCCGGTGCAGGAAGCGCCCGCTGTGCGGCCTGCGCGCAGACCCAGCTGCACCAGAGCGCGATATCTTCTTCGTCAGCGATTTGCAGATCGTCTTCATATTCGCTGTAGATAGCCTGCTGCGCGAGCACGGGCTCCATCTCCTGGAAATCCGCCAGCGATTCGCGATCGCCTACCAGCACGACGCGAAGGTCAAGAGGCAGAGAAGGGACAGACACCGGCAGCGGACGCGTCTCGTCCGGCGCGACCCAGTCGAAGCGTTTGGTGACAACCATTTGCTTCAGGCGCAGCCACAGCAGCGGCTGCAGAAGCAGCGTTTTCAGCGACACGATCAGAATGCCGCCGTTCGCTTGATGCACGAGGCCGGGCTCAAGAGAAAGCTGGCCTGCGAACTGTCTGACACAGCCGAACAGCGTGCCCGCTTCAGCCCAGGTCGCGACAACCACATCGCGACGAACGGCGAAATCGCCCGGCGTCGCGCCGGGCGGTGTCAGCGTGATGTTCTGATTTTCAACAAGATAATGACCGCCAGCCAGTTCTGGCTGGTGCGGCAGCAGTGCTTTCGCGGCGCTGGCGATAAGCTCCAGCAAAGGCTTCTCTTCGTCAGCCTTCACCAGCATGAAATCATTTAAGGGACGTGGAGCGCACAGCTGGCTCAGTCCGTCGTGAAGGCGAGGCTGAAGCGCCTCAAAATCAAGCGCGGCCGCAACACCGGCATCCATTTCAGCAAACCGGGACTGGAAGGTCTCCGTATCGGGTACAAGCGCTTGTGATGTAAGTCTGTTAATGGTCAATGTCGAGGTTTTTTAGTCAGATGTAAAAGGCGAGATTATAGCGTAATGGGCGGGTCAGCACACCGGAAATGCCACTCTTGCCCTGCAGAATCTCCCCCTGCGTCACAGACGATTATTTCCCCTCAGCGAATCGAAAAAAAACTGTTATCCTGAAATGAGTTACACGGTCATCCTGAGATCGCAATGAAATACCAACAACTCGAAAACCTCGAAAGCGGCTGGAAGTGGAAATATCTGGTGAAGAAGCATCGTGAAGGCGAGCTGATAACCCGGTATGTTGAAGCCAGCGCGGCGAAAGAGGCGGTGGATCTCTTGCTGGGTATGGAAAACGAACCGGTAAGAGTGCTGGGCTGGATTGAACAGCATATGAATCCGGCGCTGCAAAACCGCCTGAAACAGACGATTCGCGCCCGTCGTAAGCGGCATTTTAATGCCGAGCACCAGCATACCCGTAAAAAGTCCATCGACCTGGAATTTATGGTCTGGCAGCGGCTCGCAGGTCTCGCGCAGCGTCGCGGCATCACGCTTTCAGAAACCATTGTTCAGCTGATAGAAGACGCCGAGCGCAAAGAGAAATATGAAACCCACATGTCGACGCTGAAGCAGGATTTACAGGCATTGCTAGGGAAGAAAGAGTAACCGGGGCAGGCTTTAGCGGGTATGGTTTTACTGCGCGTGGTAAACGCTATGCAGGCTGAGCGACACGGCGCACAGGCGCTCTCCATCACAAACCCCACCGCTGGCATTACGCTCCCAGAAAACAAAAAACCCCGCCGTGGCGGGGTTTTTCTTAACGTTTAACTTAAGCCTGCGGCTGAGTTACAACGTCTTTAACGCCTTTAACTTCGATCTCTACGCGACGATCCGGACCCAGGCACTCGATCAGAGCTGCACGAGGTTTCACGTTGTCACAGGTGTTGCCAGTGACCGGATTGGATTCGCCCATACCACGTGCGGAGATCTTGTTGGACGGGATACCTTTGGAGATCAGGTAGTCAACAACAGACTGAGCACGTTTCTCGGACAGACCCTGGTTGTAAGAGTCAGAACCGATACGGTCGGTGAAGCCCAGAACCACGACGGAACCGTCTTTCGGATCCAGGTTGCTCAGCTGAGAGTACATCTGATCCAGCGCCTGCTGACCTTCCGGTTTCAGGGTCGCTTTGTTGAAGTTGAACAGAACGTCAGACTTCAGAGTGAAGTGCTTGGTCTGTACTTCCGGAGCCGGAGCCGGAGCCGGAGCTACAACCGGAGCTGCATCTTCCTGCTGGCCGAAACGGTAGGAAACACCTACGCTCAGCATGCCGTTGTCCGGACGAGCGCCAACAGTCTGCGCGTCACCGATGTTGTTAACCCACTGGTATTCCAGACGGGTAGCGATGTCGCGGGTCATTGCCCACTCAACGCCGCCAGCGAATACCGGAGAAACGCCAGTGTCGTGGTCGTCGCCGCCGATGTTAGAAGAGGAGTCAGCACGCCATACCATGCCGCCCAGACGGGTGTAAACGTCCAGATCGTCGGTTACCGGGTAACCCAGTTTAGCGGTCAGCTGTACGCCCTGAGCTTTGAAAGCGCCGTTTACAGTGTCGCCTTTATACGGCATGCGGCCCAGCCAGTCGTAGCCCATTTCGAAACCAACGTACGGGTTAACCTGGTAACCACCGAACGCGCCTGCGCCCAGCTGGCTTTCGTGAGTCGGGCCGTCGTTAGGGATAAAGCCGGTATCGTGGAACTGGGACCAACCCAGTTTGCCACCTGCATACCAGGTGTTATCTTTCGGTGCGGCCTGCGCTACGGTAGCGAAGCCAGCCAGTGCCACTGCAATCGCGATAGCTGTCTTTTTCATTTTTTGCGCCTCGTTATCATCCAAAAAGGCCATGCGCTTTTCCTTTGGAAAAGTTCACGGTTAAATCCTTCACCGGGGTTATAGCTCAATGGTTACTCTACCGATATTGTCGGTTTATTGATGAGCACCCTGGCGAGGTAAAGTCTACAACGTAGTTGAAAACTTACAAGTGTGAAGTCCGTCAGGCATATGAAAAAAAACAACTTGCGAAAGCGAAATTTAACATTTTTGGGTCAATTTTAAACACTCGTAAAGTGCGCGACCGGACAAAACTGCCCGTCTGACCGTTCATTCGCCACTATCGCTTCTGTTAAAGAGACGCGAACAAATTTTTACCAGGATTTATCCTAAAAAGGATTAATGCACCATTCTGGAGTGAATTCTTAAGCCCGAACGTGGTCGGTCACCCGGCAGTAAGGGCTGTACAGGGCGCATTAAAAAGCCCATCGCGTTACCTTTCTCTGCCGCCGCGGTCAGACGGCGATGCTCATCATCCGTTAAATCATCATGCAGCCAGGCGATAACCACGCTGTAGTTGCCGGTCTCCAGCGCGCGGATCATGGAATCCAGCGTAACCTGCGGGTTCATCTGGCTAACCTGCATCACTTTCGTGAGCGGCAGACCGGCGGATTCGACCCACTCGCGACTCAGACGCTGTTGCGGGGTAAGCCACAGCTGCCAGCGGGACTGCTGACCGAGTTGCTGCAGGAGAGGCAGCAGCACCAGTTGCGTCATCCACGGCTGATCTTCGTTGTACATCACTTCACTGATCAGGCCTCTTGTTTCAGCCTGAGCCAAAGCGTCAGCCGTTTCTTTTGCCAGACGACGTGAGCCATGCGCGCGATTTTGATGAGAAAAGTACATAAAGGTCCAGCCTCGCTAGTTACTGTATGCATATACAGTAATGCTGGCGCGGCCAAAGATCAATCGAAATTTCGGAAAGCATCTCGCAAATTTCGCATCTGGATCGTCTGAAAACGAAATTCGGATTGCTCACGAGACACAACTTTCATATGTTCCTGTTAAGGGAAAAGCTAATGGAATTTTTTATCCGTTACTTGTTGATATGAAAGGAATAATCATGGATAAAGCCTCGTCTGACACTCTGGTTCGGGTGCAGAATACTCTTTCATCTTTGGGAAACGTGACCCATCGTTCGCTCTTCGGGGGCTATAGCCTCGCCATCGATGAGGCCGTGTTCGCCATGCTGGTCGAAGGGCGGTTATATCTGCGCGCCAGCAACCAGAGTCGCGGCTATCAGCACGCCCATAATCCGCCGATGCTGGTCTGTACCCGTCGCGGGCGCCACATCAGCCTCAACTATTATCTGGTGGATGACGCGCTATGGGATTCGCCGTCATCGCTGCGTGAGCACGCCCGCACGGCGCTCGCCTGCGCGCAGGCGGAGAAAACCGAACGCGCCCGCGAGCGGCGCGTTAAAGATCTTCCCAACCTTAACGTTCAGCTTGAGATGTCGCTGTGGGAAGCCGGCATCCGGGATGTGGAGACGCTCTGCGCATACGGCGCGAAGGAATGCTGGCTGAAGCTGCGCAAAGCCCGCAAAAACCTCAGCCTGCAAGTGCTCTACGCGCTTCAGGGCGCCATTATCGGCACCCATGAAGCGGCGTTACCCGTACAGGTTCGTGAAGAGCTGCTGGAGTGGTTTATGCAGCTGTCGGTGCAGAATCAATCCTGAGCCAGCTGGCGCTGAAGACGGCTGATTTCCGGTAAAAGGGAAATCAACAGGCCGATTTGCTGCAGCACCAGCGGCTCTTTGCTCTCCTGGCGCGGCTCAATCTGCGCGATGCGCTGCGCCAGTGCCGTCAGCGATTTTTCCACGCGCGCTTCATCCGCGGGCTGGTGATGCAGCGCGTCGTCGACATAACAGACGGCGTCGTCGAGCAGAGAAAGGATCTCCTGACGCGTCAGTTTTTCGCGATGGGCACCTAAAGCCGAGATATAGCTGGTCAGCGTGTGGTTCAGGCACAGGAACCGGAAGGCGATATCGCGCATCTGCGCGCTTACGCGGGGCTCGCTGGACATATTTGAGACCACCGACGCCAGCTCCGCATCGCTGTTATGCGCGTCACGACGGGCGATACGATACGCCAGACGGTTATCGCGGCCCTGGTGATACTGCTCGAGGATGGCATCGAGATAACGGCAGTTGGCGTTCAGCGCGCGCTCCAGCACCACGGGCAACCGGCGAAACCGCCAGTCGGGCCAGATAAAGCTCACCGCGCACCACGCGATAGCGCAGCCGATTATCGTATCCACCACGCGCGGCAGCGCCACCTCGAAACCTTCGCCCAGCAGGTTAAAGCACAGCAATACCAGCAGCGTGATAAACAGCGTGGCGTGCGCGTATTGCACCGTACGGAAGACAAAGAAGAGCACGCCGGTGATAACGATCAGCACCAGTTGGCCTTCAAGCGAAGGCACGAAATAGAGCACGGGAATGCCGACCGCGACGCCCGCCAGCGTGCCGATAATGCGCAGCGTCAGGCGGTGACGCGTGGCGTTATAGTTCGGCTGGCATACAAAAAGGCTGGTCAGCAATATCCAGTAGCCGTGATGAAGCCCGGTGAACTGGATAAAGGCATAACCCACGCACAGCACCACGGACATTCGCACCGCATGGCGAAAGAGCGCGGACTGCGGCGTCAGGTTGCGGGTCAGGCGAAACCAGACATCGCTGAAGCCGTTCAGACTGTCATCCGACAGGCTGTGCTCGCTCTCGCTGACGACGGGCTGCGTAAACGGCTGCTCCGATTCAATGGTAGCGAGCTGGGCGTCGATCGCTTTCAGGTTAGCGACCAGAAAGCGCACGGCTTTGATCTCCGACGCCGAACCGCCCGCCGCCGCGGTGCGATCGAGCGCGGCGTCGAGATGCGTAAAAGCGCGCTCAAAACGAGGATCATGCTGGTACGGCGTGCGCAACAGTACAGAGCGCGCCATTTGCTGACACGCCTGCGACTGCATCGATAGCAATCGCTGGAAGCGGAACATGACATCGCTGTAGCGGAAGGTGTCGCGCAGCGTCTGATACTGAATATGCGACGAACTGGCGCGCTCATGAATATCCTGGGCGACAAAATAATAGTGCAGTGTCCGGCGCGTGCTGCGCTGGCCGCGGTCGCCGCGCAGGCGGGTCAGCAGCGAGGCTTTCGTCTGGTTCAGCGTGGCGACCAACTGGCTGTTCGCCATCGCCAGCTCCATCATCGGCACCTGGCTTTCATCTTCGATATCCGGGTCGAAAAAACGCGATTTGATTTCCAGATAGTGCGCCAGCTGTTCATAACAGCGGGCGAGGTTTTCCTGAAGTGGGCGCACCGGGAAGAGCAGATGGCCTGCAAGCGTCAGGAGGTTGTACCAGACCGCGCCCGCGAGCAGCAGCAGCGGCTGCTGATACCAGTGCTCGTATAATGAAACCCCGAGCATGGTGTAAATCGCGATCAGCAGCGCGCCGAAGGCGATCGTGGCGTAGCGCTGACCGAGGCCGCCCAGCAAAATAAAACCGATAGTGGAGACCGTCAGCCCGGCCGCGAACAGCCACGGCCACGGAAAGAGCAGTTCCACCGAGGCGGAGGCGATGAAAAAGCTGACCAGCGTAATCAGCAGATTGCGCAGGCGGCCCGTCAGGCGGTCGTCGAGATCGGTGAGCGCCGCGGCCACCACGCCAAGCGTCAGCGGGATAGTCAGCTTCGCCTCGCCAAGCCACCAGGGCAGCGCCGCCGTACCGCACAGCGCGATAAAAATGCGCACGTTGGTCAGCCACGCGCTGTTCCAGGCGTGGCGGTGAAGCAGAGGATTGAGCATCATGAGCGCATCCGGCGTTACTGGAAACGGCGGCGCGCGTTGGCTTCGCGGGCGGCCTGCGCCGTTTCGACGGACACGACCCGGCGGCCGACCGGCCAGAGCGCGATCGCGGCGATTTTAAAATTCGCGATGCCGACCGGGATGCCGATGATGGTTACACACTGCGCAATCCCGGTCGCGATATGCAGCAGGCACAGCCACCAGCCGAAAAAGACCAGCCAGAAAATATTCAGCAGCGTGCCGCCCGTGTTCAGCAGCGCGTTTTTGCCTGTCGGGTCGAGCTCATCGACATGCACCGCTTCATTACCGTACGGCAGCAGCGAAAGCTTCGTGATTTCCCAGCAGGAGCGGGTCAGCGGCAGCGTCACAACCAGAATGATGCTGATAAGCGTCGCCACAAGCCAGGAGAGCGTCGTGGCGAAGCCGCCCAGGACGAAATTCAGAATATTTAAAACAGTACGCATAAAACCTCAAAAGCGTCGGCAGAGCGCCGGAGTGATAACCACAACAATTGTAACGCGTTTTGGGTCTGGAGCGTGATATCGCAGGCAGGTAAACTTAACGCTATAACACCATACACTGGCAGCCTCATGGAACTGAAAGCAACCTCTCTGGGTAAACGTCTGGCGCAGCACCCCTATGACCGCGCGGAAATTCTCACCGCCGGGGTGAAAGTTTCCGGCGATAAGCATGAATATCTGATCCCGTTTAATCAGTTGCTGGGCATCGACTGCCGCCGGGGGCTGGTCTGGGGCGAGCTGGAATTTACGCTGCCGGATAACAAAGTGGTGCGTCTGCACGGCACCGAGTGGGCTGAAACCCAGCGCTTTTATCACCACCTGACGACCCTCTGGCAGCAGTGGAGTCAGGAGATGAGCGAGGTGGCGGCGGGCGTGCTTAACGCCTGGCGGGAGAAGCTGCGCAGCAGCGAAGCCCAGGAGAAATGGCTTAAGCGCGACGAGAGCGAGGCGCTGTGTCACGCGCTGCGCCGGGCGTTGCAGGCGCTGCCGGTGCCCGCATCGCGCCTTGAGGCGTTCGAGAACTGCCGCGACGCCTGGCGCGAATGTCAGGACTGGCTTGCCGACAGCGAGGCGAAGCGTCTTGCGCATAATCAGGCCTATACCGACGCGATGCTGACGCGCTACGCCGGTTTCTTCTCGCAGATTGAAAGCTCGCCGCTCAATCCGTCGCAGGCGCGGGCCGTTGTCAACGGCGAAAGCTCGCTGCTGGTGCTGGCGGGCGCCGGGAGCGGCAAAACCTCGGTACTGGTGGCGCGCGCGGGCTGGCTTATCGAGCGCGGCGAGGCGACGGCGGAGCAGATCCTGCTGCTCGCCTTCGGGCGTCAGGCCGCCAAAGAGATGGAAGAGCGGCTGCAGGCGAGGCTGCATACGGATGCCATTACCGCACGCACGTTTCATGCGCTTGCCTTGCAGATTATCGGCCAGGGCGGGCGGAAAACCCCGCGCGTCAGCGAACTGGAAAACGATACCGCGGCGCGCCATGAACTTTTACTGAACGCCTGGCGTGAGCAGTGCCGCGAGAAAAAAGCGCAGGCGAAAGGGTGGCGTCAGTGGCTTACCGACGAGCTGGAATGGGACATTGATGACGGCGATTTCTGGGAGGACGAGGCGCTGGGCAAACGGCTGGCGAGCCGTCTCGATCGCTGGCTTGGGCTGATGCGCATGCAGGGCGGTTCGCAGGCTGAAATGATAGCCGCCGCGCCCGAAGAGGTGCGCGATCTGTTCCAGAAGCGCGTTAAGCTGATGGTGCCGCTGCTGAAAGCCTGGAAATCCGCGCTGAAAGCCGAAGAGGCCGTCGATTTCTCCGGGCTTATCCATCAGGCCATCAATGTGCTGGAAAAAGGCCGGTTCGTCAGTCCATGGAAGCATATTCTTGTGGACGAGTTTCAGGATATCTCGCCGCAGCGTGCGGCCCTGCTGGCGGCGTTGCGCCGCCAGAATTCCGCCGCCAGCCTGTTTGCGGTGGGCGACGACTGGCAGGCTATCTACCGCTTCAGCGGCGCGCAGCTTTCACTGACGACGGCGTTTGAAGAGCATTTCGGCCTGGGCGATCAATGCGCGCTGGATACCACCTACCGTTTTAACGGGCGCATCGGCGAAATCGCGAACCGCTTTATTCAGCAAAACCCGCATCATCGCGAAAAACCGCTTAACAGCCTGCGCGCGGGCGACAACAAAGCCGTGACCCTGCTCGCGCAGGAGCAACTGGAGGCGCTGCTCGACAAAATGAGCGGTTACGTGCGCCCTGACGAGCGGATTCTGGTGCTGGCGCGCTACCATCATCTGCGCCCGGCAGTACTGGAGATGGCCGCGACGCGCTGGCCGAAACTGCAACTGGAGTTTATGACGATCCACGCCAGCAAAGGGCAGCAGGCGGATTATGTGATTATTCTTGGGCTGAACGAGGGTCGGGAAGGGTTTCCGGCACCGGCGCGGGAATCCATCATGGAGCAGGCGTTGCTGCCGCAGCCAGAGGATTTCCCGGATGCCGAAGAGCGGCGTCTGCTCTATGTGGCGCTGACCCGCGCGCGGCATCGCGTCTGGCTGCTGTATGACAAAACGGCGCCGTCGGCGTTTGTCGAAGCGCTGACGCGTCTCGGCGTGCCGACGGCCCGTAAGCCGTAATTTATTTCAGGCGTTCGGCGAGATAGCGCGGGTAGTCGGGGATCAGCACATCCAGCGTGTCGCTGAAGGTCGGCGACTGAATAATAAAATCCGCCGTCGAGAGATTGGTCGCCACCGGAATGTTCCAGACGGTGGCAAGACGCAGCAGCGCTTTGACGTCGGGATCGTGCGGCACGGCGTTCAGCGGGTCCCAGAAGAAAATCAGCACGTCGATTTTGCCTTCGGCGATCATCGCGCCGACCTGCTGATCGCCGCCCATCGGGCCGCTCAGCATGGCGTTGACGTTAAGACCTGTCGCGCGCTGTACCAGATTGCCGGTAGTGCCGGTCGCATACAGCGTATGGTTGGCCAGCAGCGCTTTATGGCGCTCCACCCATTTCATCAGCATCGATTTGCAGTGGTCATGCGCCACCAGGGCGATTTTCTTTTGGGCTGGCAGGGTTCGGGTTGTCAGTTCCATATCATTTTCCGGATTACATAACTGCCTACAGATTACTGGAAGTGATGGCGGCTGCAAGCGAAGCCGGTAAAAACTGCGCGCTGGTTTCAGGCTCACAGGCGTCGAATGGTGCGCCCGACGCCTTTGGCATACACTGAAAGGACTGAGCTAACGGGGAGGTAAAATGAAAGATTCTGATATCGCAGAGATTTTACAGAGCACCAAAACGATCGCGCTGGTGGGCGCGAGCGATAAACCGGACCGTCCGAGCTATCGCGTCATGTCGTATCTTCTGGATAAAGGCTATCACGTAATCCCCGTCTCGCCGAAAGTGGCGTGCAAAACGCTGCTCGGCCAGCAGGGGTACGCTACGCTTGCCGACGTCCCGGAAAAAGTCGATATGGTGGATGTATTCCGCAACTCCGAGGCCGCGTGGGGTGTCGCGCAGGAAGCCATCGCCATCGGAGCGAAAACGCTCTGGATGCAGCTTGGCGTCATCAACGAAGAGGCTGCCGTACTGGCGCGCGATGCGGGGCTGAAAGTGGTGATGGACCGCTGTCCGGCGATAGAAATTCCGCGTCTCGGGCTTTTTCAGTAATAAAAAACCCGGCGTTGCCGGGTTTTTTTAGTTGCGCAGACGGGGCGCCTGGAGCTGCTGGCGAATGGATCGCGCCAGTTCATCCATAGAGGGTTGCTCCGGATGTTCCTCCTGCATCTCGCCGCTCAGTTGGGCTTCTGCAAGGTAGGTATGCACGGGCTGGCCGTCGTCGTCTTCCATCACGACGTGATACCACGGCGCGTCGCGCAGCTCGGCGTTTACCGCCAGTTCATCCACTTCAGGTTCATCAAGCGAGTATTCAGGGTCGATATCCACCACAACCCCTAAATACCCCAAAAGAGAATGACGAACCTGCTGGCCGATACCAAATTTGCTGGCAATCATTGTCACCTCCGGGGAAACGTTCATACCCTGTATATGAGGGCGGAGCATTCCTTTTCAAGCTACATGACGCGACAGGCAAACCCTTTCAGATAAAGACCTTCCGGGTAGCTCGCGATCACAGGGTGATCGGCGGCCTGACGGAACTGCTCTATAAATTGTACATCACGACCCGCATCTGTTGCGGCATCAGCAACAATTTTCTGGAATAAATCGGTGGTCATCAGCCCGGAGCAGGAGAACGTCAGCAAAATGCCGCCTGGGTTGAGCAACTGAATCGCCAGCATATTAATGTCTTTATAACCGCGGCACGCGCCCTGGAGCTGGCTCTTGTTCTCCACGAATTTCGGCGGATCCATCACGATGACATCGAACGTCTCGCCCTGATCGCGGTATTTACGCAGCAGCTTAAAGACGTCGTCGCGCACGAACTCCGCTTTGCTGATATCAAGTTTGTTGAGCTCAACGTTTTGTTTCGCGACATCCAGCGCGTCCTGCGACGTGTCGACGCTGATGACCTGGCGGCAGCCGCCCATCAGCGCAGAAACGGCAAAACCGCCGGTGTAGGAGAAACAGTTCAGCACGCGTTTGTCTTCTACGTAACGGCGCGTGGCGAAACGGCTGTCGCGCTGATCGAGGTAATAACCGGTTTTATGGCCGCCTTTAATATCCACCAGCAGCTTCATGCCGTGCTCTTCAATCGCGAGCAGATCCGGCGGCAGCTCGCCGCTGACGGGGCCCTGCGCGAGCTCCATGCCTTCTTTCTTACGCACTGCGACGTCGGAACGGTCATAGATGGAACAATCCGGGTAGAGCGCCTGCAATGCCGACACCAGCGCCGGGCGTTGATATTCCGCGCCCGCCGAGAGCAGTTGCAGCACCAGGAAGTTGCCGAAGCGGTCAATCGTCACGCCCGGCAGACCGTCAGATTCCCCGGCGATAAGACGGTAGCTGTCGAGCCCGTCCTTTTTCGCCAGCCAGTCGCGCCACTGCTGCGCCTGTTGCAGGCGGCGTGTGAAAAAGGCGATGTCGATGGTTTCATTCGGATCGAACGTCCAGACGCGCGCGCGGATCTGCGAGGCGGGGGAGAGGGCGGCGCGTGCTAACCATTTTCCCTGATGGTCGACGATGTCGATGGTTTCACCCGGCGCGGCTTTACCTTCCATGCGCGCGACGGCGCCGGAAAAGACCCAGGGATGGCGGCGCAGGAGAGATTTCTCGCGCCCTTTGGCTAACACTAAACGTACGCTCATAATTTGCTATTCTGTGATTCAAAGAAAATGGCCGCCATTCTCCCGGCTTCAGTCGGGAAATGCAACGCTACCGCAAAGGAGAACAGCTATGGCTCAACAATGCACGATGGCCTGGGTACACGGCCGGGTACAGGGCGTCGGGTTTCGCTACACCACGCAGCATGAAGCGATGCGGCTGGGGCTGACCGGCTATGCGCGTAATCTCGACGACGGCAGCGTGGAGGTGCTGGCCTGCGGCGAGCCTGAACAAGTGGAAAAATTAATCGCCTGGCTGAAAGCGGGCGGGCCGCGCAGCGCCCATGTGGAAAAGGTGCTGACGGAGCCGCATTCGCCCGCTGAAGATCACCGCGAGTTCCGCATTCGCTATTAAATGCACTTCACCGGTTTCGGCAGGCCGGCGATTTTAGTGGCCTGTTTCGCGGGGCCTTTCGGGAAGAGGCGATAGAGATAGCGGCTGTTGCCTTTTTCTTCGCCAAATTTCGTCGCCATGGCTTTGACCAGCATGCGGATAGCCGGCGACGTATTAAATTCGATATAAAACTCGCGCACGAAGCGCACCACTTCCCAGTGCTCCGGCGTGAGCGTAATGCCTTCTTTTTCGGCGATAACGTCCGCCAGCCCCTCGCTCCAGGCGTCGAAGACTTTCAGATAGCCTTCGGCGTCGGTTTCAAACTCTTTACCTTCAAACGTTAACATACGCAGTCTTGCCCTGATTCACACAGCGCGCAGTGTAGCAAATTCCCGCCGCCAGAAAAAATAAAGCCCCGCACAGGGCGGGGCCTAAAGGCAGTTTCGGCTAACGGTTAGTCGCGGCTCGCGAAGCCCAGAATGCTCAGCAGGCTCACGAAGATGTTGTACAGCGAGACATACAGGCTGACCGTCGCGCGAATGTAGTTGGTTTCGCCGCCGTGGATGATATTGCTGGTTTCAAACAGGATGGCGCCTGAAGAGAGCAGAATAAACACGGCGCTAATCGCCAGGTGCAGCGCAGGAAGCTGCAGGAAGATGTTCGCCACCATGCCGATCAGCACTACCACCACGCCCGCCATCAGCATACCGCCCAGGAAGGACATATCTTTACGGGTGGTCAGCACGTAGGCGGAACAGCAGAAGAACACCAGCGCGGTGCCGCCAAGCGCGAGTGCGATGACATCCCCCATACCGGCAGACAGATACGCATTCAGCATCGGGCCCAGGATATAGCCCAGGAAACCGGTAAAAGCGAACGCCGCCAGAATGCCGCTCGGCTTATCGGCCAGGCGGTAGGTCAGGAACATCAGGCCGTACATGCCCACCAGCGTCAGAATCAAACCTGGCGACGGCAGCGCGAATACGGTGCTGGCGGTCGCGGTGATCGCGGAAAACGCCAGCGTCAGGCTCAGCATAAAATAGGTGTTACGCAGAACCTTATGGGTGCTAAGCAGCGACTGTCTGTCGCGCGCAGAGGTAATTAAGCGATCCATGAGTAGTCTCTCATTACAGGTGTTTAGTTTCCGAGCATAGAAGGTTGCACGCAACGGGAAAAGAGCTTTTACCCATCTTTACGCTGCTTTATTTCTCTAAAAACAAGGACTCAGAAAAGACGTTTATATCATAAAAACCGGGCTGCCCGGACGCGCTTTCAGATCCCCCTCTTATATATGACGCAAAACCATTGCATGAAACCCGGCGCGCGACTATCTGTGTTAACGACACATCACAACAACACACAAGGCGTGGAAAATGAAAGTGAATCATAAAGCTCTGGCTTTTTCTCTCATCGCCGCCGTCATTTCCGGCGCATGCGCGACGGCGTATGCGGCGCAGGTGCCGGCAGGCGTTGAGCTGGCGGCAAAACAGGAACTGGTGCGCAATAACGGCAGCGAGCCTGCCTCGCTCGATCCGCATAAAGTGGAGAGCGACGTTGAATTCAACATTATCAGCGACGTTTTCGAAGGGCTGGTGGCGGTGCGTAAAGATGGCTCGATTGAGCCGCGGCTCGCGGAAAGCTGGGAAAACAAAGACAACACCGTCTGGACGTTTCATCTGCGCAAGGGCGTGACCTGGTCTGACGGCGAGCCTATCACGGCGGAAGATGTGGTCTGGAGCTGGCGGCGCCTGGTCGATCCGAAAACCGTCTCTCCGTACGCCACCTTCCCGGGCAACATGCATATTGAAAACGCCGCCGACATCGCTGACGGCAAAAAGCCGACCGACACCCTGGGCGTGAAGGCGCTGGATGACAACACCATTCAGGTGACCCTGACGCAGCCCACCGCGGCGTTCCTGTCGATGCTGGCGCACCCGTCGCTGGTGCCTGTCGATAAAACCGCGGTCGAGCGTTTTGGCGATAAATGGGCGCGGCCGGAGCATTTCGTGTGCAGCGGCGCGTATAAAGTCACCGACTGGGTGGTGAATGAAAAAATCGTGGCCGAGCGCAATAAACGCTACTGGAACGACAAAGAGACCGTTATTAATAAAGTCACTTATCTGCCGATCGCCGCCGAAACGGCGGATCTGAATCGCTATAAAGCGGGCGAAATTGACATCACCAGTACCGTGCCGCTCAACCAGTTCACCCAGCTGAAAAAAACGGTGCCCGATCAGGTTGATGTCTCGCCGCTGCTGGCGACGTATTACTATGAGTTTAATACCAGTAAAGCGCCGTTTAACGATCCGCGCGTGCGCCGCGCGCTCAACATGGCGCTCGATAAAGACATCATCGCCCAAAAAGTGCTGGCGCAGGGGCAGCGTCCGGCGTGGGTGGTCAGCCAGCCGGAGATCGGCGGCGTGAAAATCGCGCCGCCGGAGTACGCCAGCTGGCCGCTGGAAAAACGCGTCAGCGAGGCGAAAAAACTGCTGGAGGAGGCAGGCTTCAACGCTCAGCATCCGCTCACGTTTAATCTGCTCTATAACACCATGGAATCGCACCAGCGCATCGCTATCGCGGCAAGCTCCATGTGGCAGAAAAATCTCGGCGTGGTGGTAAAACTCCAGAACCAGGAGTGGAAAACCATGCTGGATAGTAAACACACCGGTAATTTCGATGTGGTGCGCTACGCCTGGAACGCCGATTACGACGACGCCTCTACTTTCCTGAATAACTACCGCACCGGCGACAGCCAGAACACCTCGCGCTATACCAACAAAGCCTATGACGAGGTCCTGGCGAAAGCGTCCAAAGCCGGCGATGTCACCGAACGCGGGAAATATTATCAGCAGGCGGAAACGATCCTGGCTCAGGATGTGCCTGCCATTCCGGTCTATCACTACGTGCGCACCCATATGGTGAAACCCTGGGTTGGCGGTTTTTACTCCAGTAACCTGGGTTTCTATTACACGAAAGATATGTACATCAAAAAACATTAACCGGAACGCGGTGCTGTTATTGCCCGTAAAACTGCTTTATTTGTGATCGTTGTGCCGGTATTTCAGTCAATTAGCGGGCTTTTGGCTGTTTTTAAGGCAATCGAACACATTCGGGCTTTACACGGCGCGGGGGGATGTTTATAGTTCGCGTCATTGCGGAAGTGTGGCCGAGCGGTTGAAGGCACCGGTCTTGAAAACCGGCGACCCGAAAGGGTTCCAGAGTTCGAATCTCTGCGCTTCCGCCAACCAATTTAAGGGGATGCCGAAAGGCGTCCCCTTTTTCGTTTGGGTGTTTCGCCTTCCGCGCTTCATCAGGGTTTCCTTAATGGTTTTCGGTAAGTTTGTTACTGGAAGAAAAACCGCCTGCCGCATGCAGGGCCGCCTGACCGCCTGATACCTCTCCTGACCGGTAAACTCTGCTTACATCTGCCCGTTGCCCATTGCTTGTGAATGTTATTTGCGTGCGTAGCATCTGCGCTTTAACCCGCTGTTAAACAAACGCTTCTCGCTGAAGCAAAGCGGGCAGGTGGTTTCAGGGAGAGAAACAATGGCATCGCTGCAGACGGTTTTAGAGAGTTGTCAGGTACAGGCAGATGAACTGGCGGCGCAGACTCAGGCACGTCTCGCGCTCTGGGAAAAATGGCTGCAACCCGTCATCGCCACCCACCCCACCGGCGACGATCCGGGCTATGACGACCATTTCCAGCAGATCCGCGAAGAGGTGAATAAACTCTCCGGCGCGGACACCACGCTTATCAGCGAACTGGCGGAAAAAGTGCTGACCACGTCAGCCAAGGATATTCGCGTCGCGACCTATTACGCCTGGTCGCGGCTGCATCGTGAGGGCGAAGCGGGCTTTGCCGAAGGGCTGGAGCTGCTCGCCGCGCTGCTTGCGCGGTTTGGCGCGGCGCTGCACCCGCAGCGCGCGCGCAGCCGTCAGGCGGCGCTGGAGTGGCTGGCAGGCGCGCGCGTCCTCGACAGCCTGTCGCTTTACCCGGAAGTGACGCGCGATGACGCCCGGCGAACCGCGGGCGCGCTGCTCTTGATTGAACAGGCGCTGGCGCAGGAAGAGCCTGCAGCGCGCCCGTCGTTCACCGCACTGTACGGCGCGCTGGAAGCGCGGCTGATAAAAGCGGGCGGCGTGGATGCGGTTGTGCCGCAAACCACCAGCGACAGCAGCGCGACGCCGCCCGCGGCTGCGCCTGTCATCAGCGCTATTACTTCCGGGCGCGACCTGCTGGATCAGGCCCGCCAGCTTGCCGATTACCTGCGTAACCAGCCCGACGGCTGGCTCGCCGCCCACCGCATGATGAAAAGCCTGCGTCACGACACCCTTCATCAGTTGCCGCCGCTCGCAGGCGACGGGCGCACCCGCATTGAACCCCCAAAGGCCGACCAGCGCGCGCTGTTAAAACGGCTCTGGCTTCAGCAGAGCTGGCTTGAGCTGCTGGAGCAGGCCGACAGCCTGTTTGCGCGCGGCGCCAGTCACTTGTGGCTCGATTTGCAGTGGTATCTCCATGAAGCCTTACAAAAATCTGGCCAGGAGACGCTGGCGGGTATCATTCGCGCCGATCTTAACGGGCTGTTAAGCCGGCTGCCGGGCCTTGAGACGCTGGCGTTCAGCGACGGCACGCCGTTCGCCGACGAGGTGACGCAGCACTGGATCGCGCAGCAGGTGCGGGAAAATGCCTCCGGCCCTGACGCGGCGCACGTTGTGGACGCAGGCAGCGCTGCCGATGATGAGGTGCTGCAACTGGAGCCGGAAGCCGTCGCGCTCGCCGACAGCGACGGCATTGACGCAGCGCTCGGCTGGCTACAGGCCCGGCCCGCGCTCGCCACGCCGCGCCAGCGCTGGTTACTGCGTCTGCTGATGGCGCGTTTAGCCGAGCAATACGGCAAAAACGATCTGGCGCTGCATCTGCTGGCGGGGCTGGATGCGAACGCATCGCAGATGACGCTCTCACAGTGGGAGCCGGCGCTGCTTTTTGAAGTAGGCGCCAGGCGGCTGCGGCTGCTGCGCATGAAAGCCGGACGCAGCGACGCGGAGAAAGCGCGTCTGCAAACCGATATGGAACAGCTGCTGGCGGGGCTTATCGCCATCGATCCGGCGCGCGCCGCCGTGCTGTGCGGCTAAGTCATCACTGTATTCAGGGAAGGAGAAAACGATGCCCGAAACCCCTCTCACGCCGTCGCTCTATGAAATACTCTACGGCCATTTCGCCGGCGGCCTGCCGCTGGATGTTGTCAGCGAAGAAAATCAGGTGGTCTTGTCCGTGCTCGATAACATGCAACGCATTCTCAATACCCGCGCCGGCAGTCTCAAACATCTGCCGGATTACGGCCTGCCGGATCTGACCAAAATTCTTCAGGGTATGCCCGGCACCGCGCATGAACTCATCAGCGCGCTCTCCGCCGTGTTGCTGAAATATGAGCCGCGGCTGAAGCGGCTTACCGTTGTGATGCTCCCGCAAACCATTCCCGGCGAGCTGCGCTACGCGATTGACGCCGAGCTGAAAGGCGTGGGGCTGGTGCGCTACGGCACCGAGTTTATGCCGGAAGGGCGGGTGCTGATCCGCCATCTCAAACAACAGCAATTTATGGATAACCGCGCCGCGATCTGAGCGGCCTTCAGGACAGGGATATGATGGACACGTCCACTGAACGTCATCTGAAAACCGGCGGCGATCCGCGTCTGCTGCCGGATTACGCCGCGCTTCGCGAAGAACTCGGCAAACTCACGCACCCGGCGCGCCCGGATGTCGACTGGCGGCGGGTCGAACAGCTGTCGCTCTCGCTCTTTGAGCGCAACGGCGTCGAGCTGCAAACCGCCGCGTGGTATACGCAGGCCCGTCTGCGCTTGCTGGGGCTGCCGGGCCTTAACGAAGGGCTGGCGATCCTTGAGGCGCTTATCGCGCGCCAGTGGAGCAACCTGTGGCCGCAACCGGTGCACGCGCGCATGGAGATTTTAAGCGGCCTCAGCCAGCGCGTGCAGCAGACGCTGCGCACACTTTCATTGACCTATGCGGATCTCGGCGCGCTCTATCAGGCGGAGCAGCACGTAACGCGTATTATCGCGGTGCTGGAGCGCCTTGAGCTGAAGCATGTCAGTCAGATGGACGCTCTGCGTACGCACCTGCATAACGCGGCGTCGCGCCTGGAAAACGACGCCGGGCAGGGCGAGGTGACGCTAAAAGCGGGCGCGACGGCGGTTCAGGACGCGCAGACGGATGACATCCGCCGGGTCTATGTCGCGGCCAGCGCGCCAGCGCCGAACGTAATATTGCCTCAACCGTCAGCGCCCCGCGGGCTGAAACCTTTTATCGCCGGTATGCTCACTATGCTGGTGGCGGGCGGCGCGCTGCTGATGGGCTGGCAGGCGTATCAGCGCCCCGATCCGGCGCAGGCGCTGATTGCGGCGTCGCTTCGCGCGTGGCCGCAGGTGGCGGAAAACGCCGCCATCACGCCGGAACAGGCGCGCCGGATAGATCCTGGCGCGGTACTTGACCAGACGCGACAGCGCCTCGACTGGCTGGCCGCGCTGTCGCCGGCGCGCAATATCCGCTTTGCCTGCGCGCTGGCGCGTCAGGCCGGCGTACTCTGGCCGCAGCATCCCCAGGCGCAGGCGCTGACCCGCCAGTGGCGCCAGCAGATGAGCGCCGCCGCGATGCCGCTGCAAAATCTTGACGGCTGGCGTCGCGGCATGACGCAGCTTGATGCGCTTGCCGCGCGGCTCAACGCGCTTGATGAACGGCGTGGGAAATACCTGACCGCCAGCGAACTCAAAACGATGGTATTTAACATTCACCAGGCGTTTGCCGCCATGCCGCCCGCCGAAGAGTTGCTGCGCCAGATGGCAGAGCAGCGCCAGCAGGGCATGGAGTCAGCCGCGCTGCGTCAGGAGACCGAAACCCGCCTGAATCAGCTTCTTTACCGTTATGTTCTGCTGACGCCGCCGTCGCCCGATAACACCACGCCATGACGGTCAGTTTCGCTCTCCCTGTAACAGGCAAAAAAAATCCTGCCCGTCGGGCAGGAAATTAACAGTATCAGGGGATTCACATCGAGCGTGTCTCTCAGGAGGAGTGAGTACACATTTGAAGTGTAGCCAGCCGGCAGCCGGCAGCCCCGCATTTGAGTGGATTCTCAACGATACCAGGGGGTTAGCGCCTGACGTACCGCGCCGATGAGGCGCTTTTTCCATGCCACCGTCGAGGTGCGGTACTGCAAAAAAAGACTGCCGAGCGCTTTTTCATCATCCAGCTCCAGCATGGAGAGCTGCGCATTATCTTTGAGCGTGGCGAACCACGGCCAGGGTACCACCGCCAGCAGCGGCGCTTCACGTAACGCGCCTGGAAGCTGGGCGTAGTCGGTACAGATAAATTCCAGCCGTCGCGTCAGTCCGCTGCGCGCCAGCTGGCGATCCAGCTCGTTTTCTGGCTGCGGCCACGGGTGACAATAGGCGTGCGGATAGTCGCACAGTCCCGCCAGCGTCAGGCGGGTCTGCCCGGCGAGCGCCTGGCGAAGCGGCGGGCCATAAAGGATAACCAGCCGCGTCTGCCCGACGCGTTCATAGTGCAGGGCGCTGAGCTGCTTCTGGTGATCGCCCACCGCCAGCAGCAGATCGATTGAACCCTCCACCAGGTCGTCGCGCCAGGCGCGCCGCTCGAACGCCACGCACTCAACGCTCGCCTGGGCCTGATGCGCTTTTTGCGCCAGCACCGGCGCCAGCAGCGTATTAAGCGCGGGCGGCACGACCACCCGAAAGCGCCGCTCGTGCGGCTGCGGCTCGCCGAACATCTCTTCATTCAGCGAAACAAACAGCGGCACCAGTTTATCGCGCAGCGCCTGCGCGAAAGGCGTCGGATGCTGGCGGTTCCCTTCGCGGCGAAACAGCGGATCGCCCAGCGCCTCGCGCAGCCGCGACAGCGCATGGCTCACGGCCGAAGGCGTAATGTTCAGCCGCTGCGCCGTCTCGCCGGTGGTGCCCGTCTGTAGCATCACGTAAAGCACTTTCAGCAGGTTCATATCCAGTTGCAGGATATTCATCAGATGCCATTCCAATTGAGCAGCATTAAAAAGGCGCTAATTATACTGCGTCTCCTTACTCAGGAGATGCTAATGAAACCTCGTATCGCACTTTTTTCTTGTCTGATGTCGCTGCTCTCTGTACCTGCGTATGCCGCGCTCGACCCTGCCCAGCCGCTGGCCGAGGCGCCGCCCTATTCACTTTTTGAGGCCTGGGCCAAGCCTGTGCAGCCCTTCGCCATCTGGCCCGGCGTCTGGTACGTCGGTACCGAAAATCTCTCGTCGGTGCTGCTCACCACGCCGCAGGGCCACATCCTGATTGACGCGGGCCTTGACGCCAGCGCGCCGCAGATCAAACGCAACATAGAAGCGCTCGGTTTTCGCCTGACCGATATCCGCTACATCGTGAACAGCCATGCGCGGCTCGATCAGGCGGGCGGCATCGCGCGCCTGAAAGCGTGGAGCGGCGCGCGCGTTATCGCAAGCCATGCCAACGCGGAGCAGATGGCGCGCGGCGGTAAAGAGGATGTCGCGCTGGGCGATGCGCTGCCGTTCCCGCCAGTAACGGTGGATATTGAGGCGCAGGACGGGCAGCAGTGGCATCTGGGCGGCGTGACGCTGGTGGCCATGTTTACACCCGGCCATCTGCCGGGCGCGACCTCCTGGAAAGCGACGCTCGCCGACGGCAAAACGCTTATCTACGCCGACAGCCTGGCGACGCCGGGCTATCCGCTGGTTAATAACCGCAACTACCCGACGCTGGTGGGAGATATTCGCCAGAGCTTTACGCGGCTTGAGGCGCAACAGGTGGATATCTTTCTTGCCAATAAAGGCGAGCGTTTTGGTCTGATGGATAAAATGGCGCGCAAGGCGCGGGGCGAAGATAACGCGTTTATCGACCCTGAGGGATTACGGCGCTATGTCGCGCAGTCGCGGGAGGCTTTTGAGAAACAGCTGGCCGCGCAGCGCGCGCAGCCCTGAAACGAAGCCCTCTGCGTAAGCAGAGGGCCGAAGGGTCAGACGTTTTTACGTTCGATCGTCTGTTCGCCCCAGAAGAGCGAATCTTTGTCGGTTTTCTTGAAGGCGCGGATCAGCACTTCATCGCTGCCTTCTTCCCAGATTTTCTCAGCCATTACCTCATCGTAATCGGCCACTTCGAAAATCGCTTCGGCGATTTCAGGGGACGTATTACGCAGGCTGGCCCATTCCCCCACGCGATGGGTTTTCGATTCTTGTGTTGGCATGCTTTCCTCCAGTGAAGTGAGTGAGTTAGCCTTTCATTTTGACGGCGAGGCCCGCCACGTATTCGCCCTGATAGCGGGCGATCGCCAGTTCTTCCTGGCTTGGCTGGCGTGAACCGTCGCCGCCTGCGATGGTCGTCGCGCCGTAAGGCGTTCCGCCGCGAACCGTGGAAATATCAAACAGCTCCTGCGCCCCGTAACCGATAGGCACAATGATCATTCCATGATGAGCAAGGGTAGTCCATGTGGAGGAGATCGTGTGTTCCTGACCGCCGCCGGTGCCGGTAGAGCTAAAGACGCTCCCCAGTTTGCCGTACAGCGCGCCGGAGGCCCACAGGCCGCCCGTCTGGTCAAAGAAGGTGCGCATCTGGCCGGACATATTGCCAAAACGGGTCGGGGTGCCGACGATGATCGCGTCGTAATCCGCGAGCTCTTGCGGCGTGGCCACCGGGGCATTCTGCGTTTTGCCGCCCGCTTTCGCGAAGGCTTCCGCCTGCATGGTTTCCGGCACGCGCTTAACCGTGACTTCCGCGCCCTGAACCTTTTCAACGCCTTCCGCCACCGCGTGCGCCAGCGTTTCGACATGCCCGTACATGGAATAATAAAGCACCAGAACTTTCGCCATCAGCCTTGCTCCTGTATCAGTGGTTGCCACAGCCGTTATCGCTGCGCTCATCCATAAAGCATATGCCTCCACGGGCAGAGTGCAACTTCAGGCCGGAAAAAGCTTTAGAAATAAGGATTTATCTGTAGGCTGCCGGTTTGTAGCATCAGGTCACATTTTCAGGACATCAAAATTTATTAATCATAAGAATGGCTTATTAATCGTTTCGTCAGATTCTTCACCGAAACGCCAGATTGATGTTGCTAAATGTTTCCTGAAAGTGGCAAAGCCATGCGCCCTGGCTAAGCTTTTAATCACGCGGCAACGATAACGGCTCAGGCCAGTGCCGTGAGGTGAAAGAATCCTCTTTTACTGAATGCAGTATGATGTCTAATGATTCGCACAATCTGGAGGTCAGAAATGGCAAACCATCGTGGTGGTTCAGGTAATTTCGCAGAAGATCGTGACAGAGCATCAGAAGCAGGTCGTAAAGGTGGCCAGCAGAGCGGCGGGAACTTCAAAAATGACCCGCAACGCGCTTCCGAAGCTGGGAAAAAAGGGGGTAAAAACAGTCATGGCGGCGGCCGCAGCTAGCGTCTCGCATGACCGTTATTAACCGCCTTATGTGAAGTGTAAAGGTTAATAGCCACCCCCTGACCGCCGGGCATTCCCGGCGGTTTTTTTATGCCTGCGAGGGTGGGTCCTGGGGCGTAAGCACTGGCTCAGGCGTCTGCGCCTGTTTGCGGCTCAACAGCGCGTTAAGCGCAATCGCCCCGAAGGTCGCGGTGCCGATGCCGCCAAGCGTAAAGCCGCCTACCGTGAGCGCGAAATCGCCCGCGCCCAGCACCAGCGTCACCGCCACCATAATCAAGTTGCCATTCTGGCTGAGATCGACATGGTTCTGCACCCAGATGCGGGCGCCTGCGACCGCAATCAGCCCGAAGACCACAATCGACGCGCCGCCGATAACCGGCGCCGGAATGGTGTGGATCAGCGCGCCGAATTTCGGCGAGAAGCCCAGCAGCAGGGCAATGACCGCCGCCGCCACAAACACCAGCGTCGAGTAGACTTTGGTTACCGCCATCACGCCGATATTCTCCGCATAGGTCGTCACGCCGCTGCCGCCCACCGCGCCGGAGATCATCGTCGCCAGCCCGTCGCCGACAAACGCGCGCCCCATATACGGGTCCATATTGCGCCCGGTCATGCCTGCGACCGCTTTCAGATGTCCGAGGTTTTCCGCCACCAGAATCACCGCCACCGGCGCGATCAGCATGATGGCCTGCACGTTAAACGCTGGCGCGGCGAAGTGCGGCAGGCCGAACCACGCGGCCTGCGCCACTGGCGTGAAATCCACCGGCTTGCCGAAGCCCAGCACATTGGTGAACAGCGCATACAGCGCCCAGGCGGCGATAAGCCCCATCAGAATCAGCAGCCGCTGCACCATGCCGCGTGTAAATACCGACACGAGGCCAATACAGAGCACGGTCATCACCGCCATCCAGCCGTCAAAGCCGCTGGCGGAGACGCTTTTAACGGCAATCGGCGCGAGGTTAAGCCCGATCGCCATCACCACGGCGCCGGTAACGACCGGCGGCATCAGCCGCTCTATCCAGCGCGTGCCCGATTTCATCACCACCACGCCGATAAGCGTATACAACAAGCCGCAGGCGATAATACCGCCCAGCGCCACGCTCATATTCGGGTTCAGCCCCTGGCCGTTAAAGCCGGTCGCGGCGATCACCACGCCCACAAAAGCGGCGCTGGAGCCGAGATAGCTCGGCACCCGCCCGCCGGTAATTACAAAAAACAGCAGCGTGCCGATGCCGGACATCAGGATCGACAAATTCGGATCGAGGCCCATCAAGAGCGGCATCAGCACCGTCGCGCCGAACATCGCCACCGCGTGCTGCACGCCCATGATCAGCGTCTGACCGGCGGAGAGCGTTTCGTCCGGGGCCACCACGCCGCCCGCGGGGCCGGCAGGTTTACGCCAGCGAGGAAACCAGGAATTGGCCATAGTTATCTCCTGTGGAGCTAAGAGGCGAGCCCGCAGGCGGGGCGCGCGAGGGCGTGATAGCGCCGGTCAAACCAGACCAGCCCGTGCGTATCGTCGTTACGTGAGATCTCAAGCACCCGGCACAGCAGCACGTCGTGGGTGGAGACCGGCACCACCTGTTCCACCCGGCAGTCGAAAGAGACCACCGCGCCGTCGAGCCGCGGAGAGCCGGTGACGCCGCGATGCCAGCGGGCGGCGGCGAAGCGCTCTTCCATCGGGGTTTTGCCGCCGAAGAGGCCAGAGAGCGCCTCGTGCCCGGCGGCGAGCGTGTTGACGCACAGCTGCCCGTTGGCCTGAAACACCGGCCAGACGGAGGCGTTGCGGTTCAGACACACCAGCAGCGTCGGCGGGCTGTCCGTCACGCTGCACACCGCCGAGGCGGTAAAGCCCGCCATGCCCGCCGGGCCATCGGTCGTTACAATATTCACCGCCGCGCCGAGGCGGGACATCGCATCGCGAAAAGCCTGTTGTTCACTCATAACCCCTCCTTAAACGATCGCGCAGGCGTCTTCAAAGGAAAGACGCGGCAGGCGCGGATGCAGTTTATCCGCATCGCCATAGCCGATATTGATAAGCAGATTGCTCTTCCAGGTGGTGCCGCTGAAGAATTCGGCGTCCACCGCCGCGCGGTCAAAGCCGGACATCGGGCCGGTATCGAGCCCCAGCGCCCGGCAGGCCATGATGAGATAGCCGGCCTGTAGCGAGCTGTTGCGAAACGCGGTCTCCTCAGCCACCGCCGGGCTGGAGGTGAACCAGGCGCGGGCGTCGGCATAGGGAAACAGCGTCGGCAGCGCCTCGTAGAACTCGCTGTCCCAGGCGACGATGGCGGTCACCGGGGCCTGCATGGTTTTCTCAACGTTGCCGCTGGAGAGCGCGGGCTTCAGACGTGCTTTGGCCTCAGGCGTTGTAACAAACAGCAGCCGCCCCGGCGAGCAGTTGGCGGAGGTCGGGCCGAGGCGCACCATTTCATAGAGATCGCGCAGCTGCGCGTCGCTGACGGGCGTCTCCCGCCAGGCGCTGTGGGTGCGGGCGTCGGTAAATAAGGTGGCGAGCGCGCTGGCGCTCAGGGCTTCGCTCATACGGTCTCCTTGTGGGGCGCGGGCGCAAGTGATGCCAGCCCGGCATAAAGCAGGGAATGAAACAGCTGCGGCGCGGTGACGTTGCAGGCGTGGCCGCCGGCGTCCATCACATCAAGACGGCTGTGGGGCAGCGCCTCGTGCAACGCCTGCGAACAGGTCCACGGCACCAGCACGTCATCACGGGCGCAGATCAGCTGTACCGGCGTGGTGACGCGCGCGGCGCGTTCGCGATAATCGGCGTTTTTCAGCGCCCACAGCCTGCGCAGCAGGTTTTCGGTCCCCTGAAAATGGGCGTTATGCAGCGCTTCTTCGGCTTCGAGGCGCGGCTGGTTCTCCTGCGCCCACTGCGGCGGGTAGAGAAACAGCGGTTGCGCGGCGATATAGGCCGCTGGCCCGCTGTCGAGCAGCAGCCGCTCGCGGGCTTCAAAGCAGCGGCGCGTCCAGGCGCTCAGCGACAGCCAGCCGTTAATAATCACCAGCGCGCTTATCGCCTCCGGGAACGCCAGCGCCAGTTCAAGACCGACCAGTCCGCCAAGCGCATGGCCAACCACCGCATAACGGCGCACACCGTGGATTAACAGCGCGCGGTGCAGCTCCTGCGCCATGTCGGCGAGCGTATAGCCCTCCGGCAGCGTATCGGCGTTATCGCCGGTGCCGCGCTGGTCATACACCACTATCTGATAATCGCGACTCAGCGCGCTCTGCTGCGCCAGCCAGTAGCCGCCAAGCCCGCCGAGGCCCGCAATCATCACCATCGCCGGCGCGCCGGGGAAGGGCGCCTCGCTTACACGCAGTTTCATCATGCGCCTCCCGGCTGTCCGATATGGGCGACCGTCGCTATCTCCACCAGCGCCTCCGGCTTTACCAGCCCGCACTGAATACAAAAGCGCGCTGGTTTATCGCCGGGGAAAAACTCCGCGTAAATCTCGTTAATCGCGGCGTAATTTTTCCAGTCGGTAATAAAGATCGAGTTGAACGTCACGTCCTCCATCGTCCCGCCCGCCGTTTCGATAACGCGCCGAATCGTCTCCAGCACATGGCGGGTTTGCGCCTTTGGGTCGCCGGGGTACACCACATTATTGGCGCTATCAAAAGGCAGCGTGCCGGAGACATAGACCACGCCATCGGCGAGCGTGCCCGGCACAAAGGGCGCGATGGGCGTGCTGGTGCCGGGCGGAATAATGACCTGTTTTGGCATAACGACTCCTTAGGCGATGCGGGCGAGGGCTTCCGGGGAGAGCGCGTCGCAGAAACTCTGCACGTCGCTCACCCAGCCGAAAAAGGTTTCGATATTAAAAAGCGCCGCCTGCTGGGCGAACGGCGGCCCGGCCTGGTGCGTGGCGTCTTCCAGCACCACGCCGAAATACTCCAGGAAAAAGCCGTCGCGCAGCGTCGATTCCACGCAGACGTTAGTGGCGATGCCGGTCAAGACCAGATGGCGGATATTGCGCGCGCGCAGCATGCTGTCGAGCGGCGTGTTGAAAAAGCCGCTGTAGCGCGGTTTCGGCAGCACGATATCGCCGGGAAGCGGCGTCAGTTCATCCACCAGCTGATAGTCCCAGCCGCCTTTCGCCAGCAGTTTGCCGTGCAGCTCCGGGCGGCGGCGCATGGTTTTCAGCGCGTTCGATTTATGGAAGTTTGGCGAGCCGGGGCCGCCCGCTTCGAGATAGTCGCTGTCCCAGCCGTTCTGGAACCAGACGATGGTCATGCCCGCCTCGCGCGCGGCCGCCACGGCGGTTTTGATGTTCTCAATCACCGGCGCGGTGGCCGAGACGTCAAACCCCGCCAGATCCAGATAGCCGCCCTGGCTTGCGTAGGCGTTTTGCATATCCACCACAATCAGCGCGCTCTGTTCCGGCGCGAAGGTGAGCGCCTCGGGGCGCGCCGTCAGCGTTATCGTATTCATCAGGCCACCTCCTGCGTTACGCGCAGATGATCGCGGCAGCGCATCAGCGGCTGAATGTGTTCGCCAAAGGCGTCGATGCCGGTCAGGAAATCGTCGAACGTCAGCAGCACGCCTTCGGTGCCCGGCACGGCGGCGACTTCATCCAGCATCCGGGCGACGCTCGCGTAAGAGCCGACCAGCGTGCCCATATTGATATTGACCGCCGAAGTCGGGTCCGCCATCTGACGCACGTTGGTATCCGCGCCGGAGCGGGTATCTTTCTGACTCTGCTCGGTGAGCCATGACAGCGCTTCTTCATCGGCACCCGCTTTGTAGTGCTCCCATTTGGCGCGCGCCGCTTCGTCGGTTTCGTCGGCGATCACCATAAAGAGCACGTAGGAGCCCACGTCGCGCCCGGCTTTTTCGGCGGCGGCTTTCATGCGCGCGGCGGTCGGGGCGAACGCGGCGGGCGTGTTCACGCCTTTACCGAAGCAGAAGTTGTAGTCGGCATGCTGTGCGGAAAACGCCATGCCCGCGTCGCTCTGGCCGGCGCAGATCACTTTCATCGGCTGCTGCGGGCGCGGGCTGACACGGCAGTCGTTCATCGTAAAGTAGTCGCCTTTGAAATCGCTCTGGCCGGTGTCCCAGAGGTCGCGCAGCACATGGACATATTCGGTGAGGTAGTCGTAGCGGCGCGAGAAGTAGTCATCGCCCGGCCACAGGCCCATCTGTTCATACTCTGGCTTCTGCCAGCCGGTCACGAGATTCACGCCAAACCGTCCGCCGGAGATGGAGTCGATGGTTGACGCCATGCGCGCCACAATCGCGGGCGGCAGGGTGAGCGTGGCGGCGGTAGCGTAAATCTGTATACGCGAGGTCACGGCGGCGAGGCCCGCCATTAAGGTGAACGACTCCAGATTGTGATCCCAGAATTCGGTCTTCCCGCCGAAGCCGCGCAGTTTGATCATCGAGAGCGCAAAATCAAACTGCTGCTGCTCGGCTTTCTGCACGATGGCTTTATTCAGCTCGAACGTCGGCATGTATTGCGGGGCATGGGTGGAGATCAGCCAGCCATTATTTCCGATAGGCACAAAGACACCAATTTTCATCACGAACCTCTCTTTTTCGGGTGAAAGAACCGTCGCGTGGCGTTGCATCCTGCACGTCCTGTGCCGCGCTCAGAGAGGGTTTTGCAAAGCGAATGCCAGTTTTGAAAAGGTCTTTGTTATCATTATGTTGATGAAGTGTGGCTTTTTTGCGCTCAAAAAACGGACTGAATGGTCAAAAACGTTGCACAGAAAACAGGCAGCGTTGCGCAATCAAAGTGCAGCGAGGTCGAGCCTGGAGCGCGCTTTTGCTATGCTTGGACAAAACAAAAAGGAGAGGGCGCATGGCACAAGGCGCGCAAAAAGAAGAGACGGGCAAACGTTCCAGGGCGGTGGCGGCGAAGAAACAGGCCATTCTGGACGCTGGTCTGACGCTGTTTTCCCAGTTCGGCCTGCACGGCACCAGTCTGGAACAGGTCGCGGAGCGCTCCGGCGTGTCCAAAACCAATCTGCTCTACTATTTTCCGTCCAAAGAGGCGCTGTATGTCGCGGTGCTGAAGCACATTCTGGATATCTGGCTGGCGCCGCTGCGGGCCTTTCGCGCGGATCTGCAGCCGCTCGCGGCCATCAGCGAATATATTCGCTTAAAGCTTGAGGTTTCGCGCGATTTCCCCGAAGCCTCTCGGCTGTTCTGCCTGGAGATGCTGCAGGGCGCGCCGCTCCTGATGGCTGAATTGCAGGGAGATTTAAAAGCGCTGGTGGAGACCAAATCGGCCATCATCAGCGGCTGGGTGGCAAGCGGCAAGCTCGCGCCCGTCGATCCGCACCATTTGATTTTTATGATCTGGGCCACGACCCAGCACTATGCTGATTTCGCCACTCAGGTGGAAGCCGTCACCGGCGCGACGCTCGCCGATGAAGCGTTTTTTAACCGCACCGTCGAGAATGTCCAGCGGATGATTATTGAAGGTATTCGGGTACGGTGAGGCATTCGTGTATTACCAAAGAAAAAGGCGCCCGCGGGCGCCTTTCGTGTTTATTAACCGTCAGCCGATGGTCATCAGGCTGGCGTTGCCGCCTGCGGCGGCGGTGTTGACGCTAAGCGAACGCTCAAGCCACAGGCGCTCCAGCAGCAGGTTGGTTTCCCCGCGTGCGAAGCCCTGCACCGAAACAATCGCGCCCTCGCGTGCGGCCACTTTTTCGCATAGCGCGCGCAGCTGGTCGGAATCGCCGTGATAAATCACCGCGTCGAAGAACTGGCTGAACAGCACGTCCGGTATGGCGAAGTCGATAATCGCGTTCACCGCGGCCGGAAGCTGTTTGGCCAGCGTGCGTTGCAGCGGCTCGTCAACCCACAGTACGCGGCTGCCCGCGCTGGTGGCCGCGGCGAGCTGCACCAGCAGGTCCTGCTCGTTATCCGCCAGGCACAGCACGCGCTCGCGCGGCAGCAGGGTATAGGTGTTGCGCTCGCCGGTCGGGCCCGGCAGCGTACGCTGCACGCCGCTTTGCGACAGCGCGAGGTAGTGTTCGCACAGCGCTTTGAGTTCCGGGCGGCCTGCGGCCCATTCGGTGAGCGCCTGGTGCGGACGCGTAATCAGCGTTTTAACCTGCGCGTCCTGGGCGTAGCGGGCGTCGTGACGCTCAAGCGTCGTCTGCACCGCCGCGTCCGGGCGGCTCGCCAGCAGGCGGTAGAGATAGAGCGGCCCGCCCGCTTTCGGCCCGGTGCCGGAAAGCCCTTCGCCGCCGAACGGCTGCACGCCGACCACGGCGCCGACCATATTGCGGTTCACATACAGGTTGCCGACGTGCGCGCTGCCGGTTACCTGCGCGATGGTTTCATCGATACGCGTGTGCACGCCGAGCGTCAGGCCGTAGCCCGCTTTGTTGATCTGCTCAATCAGCTCCGCCAGGTTGTTGCGGTTGTAGCGCACCACGTGCAACACCGGGCCGAAGACCTCTTTTTTCATCTCATCAAAGCTTTCCAGCTCAATCAGCGTCGGCGTGACAAACGTGCCGGTCTGCCATTCACGCGCATCGACGCTGTTGTCGCGCGCGGCCTGGAAGACTTTGCGGCCTTTGGCGCGCATCGCCTGGATATGGCGTTCGATACCGGCTTTGGCCTCGGCGTCGATAACCGGCCCGATATCGGTCGTCAGGCGGCCAGGATTGCCCATCCGGCACTCGGCCATCGCGCCTTTCAGCATGGTCAGGGTGTGATCGGCGATCTCTTCCTGGAGGCAGAGCACGCGCAGCGCCGAACAGCGCTGGCCGGCGCTGTCGAAAGCTGAGGCGACGACGTCCACAACCACCTGCTCAGTCAGCGCGGAGGAGTCGACAATCATGGCGTTCAGCCCGCCGGTTTCCGCGATAAGCGGCGTCGGGCGGCCCTGCGGATCGAGACGGTCGGCGATGTTGCGCTGCAACAGCGTCGCCACTTCCGTTGAGCCCGTGAACATCACACCGCGCACGCGCGGATCGCCCGTGAGCTGCGCGCCCACGGTTTCGCCGCGGCCTGGCAGCAACTGTACCACGCCCTGCGGCACGCCCGCCTCCAGCAGGATCTGAATGCCCTGGGCGGCGATAAGCGGCGTCTGCTCCGCCGGTTTCGCCAGCACGCTGTTGCCTGCGGCAAGCGCGGCGGCCACCTGGCCGGTAAAGATAGCCAGCGGGAAGTTCCACGGGCTGATACAGACCACCGGGCCGAGCGGGCGATGGGTTTCGTTATCGAAATCATCACGCACCTGGCCTGCGTAATAGCGCAGGAAGTCGACCGCCTCGCGCACTTCGGCGATAGCGTTAGCAAAGGTTTTACCCGCTTCGCGCACCAGAATGCCAATCAGCGTCTGGGTCTGGTCTTCCATCAGCACGGCGGCGCGCTCAAGAATGGCGGCGCGCTCCTGCGGCGGCGTGGCGAACCAGATAGGCGCGTTGTTCACCGCGCTTTCCAGCGCCTGCGCCACTTCCGCTTCGGTGGCTTCACGCGCGTAACCGACAATATCGCGCGGCTCGGCGGGGTTAATCACCGGTGCCAGCTCGCCGTCGTCCACGGCGTTTTCCAGCATCGGCAGCGCGCGCCATTTTTGCAGCGCGCTGTTCAGCAGCGACGAGGAGAGCGACGCCAGGCGGTGTTCGTTCGCCAGATCAAGCCCGGCGGAGTTAACGCGGCCTTCGCCGTAGAGATCCTGCGGCAGCGGAATTTTCGGATGCGGCAGACCGACGCGGCCTTCCTGCGCCGCCAGCTGTTCGACCGCGCTGACCGGGTCGGCCACCAGATCGTCCAGCGACAGCGTGTTATCGGCGATGCGGTTCACAAACGAGGTGTTGGCGCCGTTTTCCAGCAGGCGACGCACCAGGTAGGCCAGCAGCGTCTCATGAGTGCCGACCGGCGCGTAGATGCGGCACGGACGGTTGAGTTTGCCGTCGCTGATTTTACCGACCACCTGCTCGTAGAGCGGCTCGCCCATGCCGTGCAGGCACTGGAATTCATACTGCCCGGGGTAATAGTTCTGGCCCGCCAGGCTGTAGATGGCCGCCAGCGTGTGGGCGTTGTGGGTGGCGAACTGCGGGTAAATCAGGTTCGGTACCGCCAGCAGTTTCTTCGCGCAGGCGAGGTAGGAGATATCGGTGTAAACCTTGCGGGTGTAAACCGGGTAGCCCTCAAGCCCTTCCATCTGGGCGCGCTTGATTTCGCTGTCCCAGTAAGCGCCTTTCACCAGACGGATCATCAGGCGACGGCGGCTGCGGGTGGCGAGATCGATCAGGTAATCGATAACGAACGGGCAGCGCTTCTGGTACGCCTGAATCACAAACCCGATGCCGTTCCAGCCCGCCAGCTCCGGTTCAAAGCAGAGTTTTTCCAGCAGATCGAGAGAGATCTCCAGGCGGTCGGCCTCTTCGGCGTCGATGTTGATGCCGATGTCATACTGGCGCGCCAGCAGGGTCAGGGATTTCAGGCGCGGGTAGAGCTCTTCCATCACGCGGTCGTACTGCGCGCGGCTGTAGCGCGGGTGCAGGGCGGAGAGCTTAATCGAAATGCCCGGCCCTTCATAAATGCCGCGCCCGTTGGAGGCTTTGCCGATGGCGTGAATAGCCTGCTGGTAAGAGACCATATATGCCTGCGCGTCGGCGGCGGTGAGCGCCGCTTCGCCCAGCATATCGTAGGAGTAACGGAAGCCTTTTTCTTCAAGCTTGCGCGCGTTGGCCAGCGCCTCGGCGATGGTTTCGCCGGTGACAAACTGCTCGCCCATCAGACGCATCGCCATGTCCACGCCTTTGCGGATCAGCGGCTCGCCGCTCTTGCCGATGATGCGGTTGAGCGAGCGCGACAGGCTGGCTTCGTTGTGCGTCGAGACCAGACGGCCGGTAAACAGCAGGCCCCAGGTAGCGGCGTTCACGAACAGCGACGGGCTGCGGCCAATGTGCGACTGCCAGTTGCCGTTGCTGATTTTGTCGCGGATCAGCGCGTCGCGGGTGGCTTTATCGGGGATACGCAGCAGCGCTTCGGCAAGGCACATCAGCGCCACGCCTTCCTGCGAGGAGAGCGAAAATTCCTGCAACAGGCTCTGCACCATACCGGCGCGGCCCGAGGCGGTTTTCTGGTTGCGCAGCTTTTCGGCGAGGCTCCAGGCGAGCTGGTGGGTTTTCTCGGCGACCGGCTGCGGCAGGCGGGCCTGCTCCAGCAGCATCGGCACCGCGTCGGTTTCCGCGCGACGCCAGGCGGCAGTGATGGCCGCGCGGCTGACGGACTGCGGCTGGATCTGCTCGGCGAATTCGAGGAACGGCTGGTGGCTCTCTTCCACCGGCGCGGGCGCTTCATCGCTTTCGTTCGCCGCGCCCGCCAGCAGCGCAGGCAGCTCCGGCAGGCCGTCGCTGTTCTCCAGCTGTTCCAGATAATTAAAGATGGCCTGTTTAATCAGCCAGTGCGGCGTGCGGTCGATTTTCGTCGCGGCGGATTTAATGCGCTCGCGGGTGGCGTCGTCCAGCTTGACCCCCATCGTGGTGGTGCCCATGCCCTTACTCCTGTGTCTCGGTCTGTATAAAAAAGGCGAATGATCGGCAATATCCATCATGTTGCAACTTTGTGCAACCTTGTTAATTGTGACCTCGCCAGCAAGCTTAAAAATGAATGAAATGTTAAATATGAAATTGCTATGACGCACCGAAGAAAGGGCGGTTATAAGCTCAGAATTCGGGGCTGGTTAACATTTTTAACAGGTGCAACCGGGAAAAGCGTGAGCGAGTGCAACCTCTCAAAAAATGTACAGGTTTCACAGATGCAAAACATGTAAATGGTGTGTTAAATCGATTGTGAATAAAAAACGCTTCCGGCAGGATACTGCCGCCACACGACATGACAATAACGCCACCGCTACGTTCCGGCGGTGATAAACGGGGCGACCCGGCCATAACGCGGAGAAGTGAGATGACGACGAGTACACCGATGCTGGTGACTTTCATTATTTATATTTTGGGGATGATACTGATTGGGTTTATTGCGTGGCGCTCCACCAAAAACTTTGATGATTACATTCTCGGCGGGCGCAGTCTCGGGAGCGTGGTGACCGCGCTCTCTGCGGGCGCGTCGGATATGTCGGGCTGGCTGCTGATGGGCCTGCCGGGCGCGGTGTTTCTCTCCGGGATCTCCGAAAGCTGGATCGCCATCGGTCTGACGCTGGGCGCCTGGATCAACTGGAAGCTGGTGGCGGGGCGCCTGCGCGTTCACACTGAGCACAACAATAACGCCCTGACGTTACCGGATTATTTCACCGGCCGTTTTGAAGATAAGAGCCGTCTGCTGCGGATCATTTCGGCGCTGGTGATTTTGCTGTTCTTCACTATCTACTGCGCTTCGGGCATCGTGGCGGGGGCGCGCCTGTTCGAAAGCACCTTCGGCATGAGCTATGAAACCGCGCTCTGGGCGGGTGCCGCGGCGACGATTCTTTACACCTTTATCGGCGGGTTCCTGGCGGTGAGCTGGACCGATACCGTGCAGGCGAGCCTGATGATTTTCGCGCTGATCCTGACGCCGGTGATTGTTATCTTCGCGGTTGGCGGCCTGGACGATTCCCTGGCGGTCATTAAGCAGAAGAGCATCGAAAATATCGATATGCTCAAGGGCCTGAATCTGGTGGCGATTATTTCGCTGATGGGCTGGGGACTGGGCTACTTCGGCCAGCCGCACATTCTGGCGCGCTTCATGGCGGCGGATTCCCACCACACCATCGTGAACGCGCGTCGTATCTCCATGACCTGGATGATCCTGTGCCTTGCGGGCGCCGTGGCCGTTGGATTCTTCGGCATCGCCTACTTTACTAACCACCCGGATCAGGCGGCGGCGGTGAACCAGAACGGCGAGCGCGTGTTTATTGAACTCGCGCAGATCCTCTTTAACCCGTGGATTGCCGGTATTCTGCTGTCGGCGATCCTGGCGGCGGTGATGTCAACGTTAAGCTGCCAGCTGCTGGTCTGCTCCAGCGCGATTACCGAAGACCTCTACAAAGCGTTCCTGCGTAAAGGCGCGAGCCAGAAAGAGCTGGTGTGGGTCGGGCGTATGATGGTGCTGGTGGTGGCGCTGGTCGCCATTGCGCTGGCGGCGAACCCGGAAAACCGCGTGCTGGGCCTGGTGAGCTACGCGTGGGCGGGCTTTGGCGCGGCCTTCGGCCCGGTGGTGCTGCTCTCGGTAATGTGGTCGCGCATGACGCGCAACGGCGCGCTGGCGGGCATGATCATCGGCGCGGTGACGGTGATCGTCTGGAAACAGTTCGCGTGGTTTAACCTCTACGAAATCATTCCGGGCTTTATCTTCGCAAGCCTCGGTATCGTGGTGGTGAGCCTGATGGGCAAAGCGCCGTCGGCCTCGATGCAGGCGCGCTTTGAAAAAGCGGACGAGGAGTACCACACGCCCGCGCCGTCTAAGCTTCGCGCCAGCTAAGCGTCTTAACAAACCCGCCGCCCGGCGGGTTTTTTCTTTCTCATCAATCCGGTAGCTTGCCAGACGCCGCGATTTACGCTGTTATCTTCGCGTTAACCCATAACAAAAAAGGACAGGATGATGGCGATTCGCAAGATTATTGTTTCACTCGCGCTGGCGGCGACGCTCGCCGGTTGCGCGCCGCACGGGGCAGATCAGCAGGCGCCGCGCTGCGCCGCGCAAAACCGCATGACGCAAACCACGCTGTACTTCGGCCTCAACCGGCCCTCCGGCCCCGTCATTACGGGCGAAGAGTGGCAGCGCTTTGTGGATAACGACGTTACGCCGCGCTTTCGCGACGGGCTGACGGTGTTTGACGCGCGGGGGCAGTGGCTCGGTAACGATGGCAAGGTGGCGCGTGAGCCGAGCAAGGCGCTGATGCTAATCCATGCTAATGACAGCGCGAGCGAGAAGGGGATTGAAGCCCTGCGTGGAATTTACAAATCGCGCTTCGCGCAGGAGTCGGTTATGCGCGTCGATGAGAGTGTCTGCGTACAGTTCTGAAAAAGGCGGGGGAGACCCCGCCTTTTCGTTTACAGCACCAGACCGGCGAAGGCCGCGGAGAGCAAACTCACCAGCGTCGCGCCATAGACCAGACGCAGGCCAAAGCGCGAGACCGCGTTGCCCTGCGGCTCGTTCAGCCCCTTAATCGCGCCCGCCACAATGCCGATAGACGCGAAGTTGGCAAACGACACCAGGAAGACCGACAGGATACCGAGACCGCGCGGGGAGAGCGTCGCGGCGATTTTTTGCAGCTCGATCATCGCCACGAACTCATTGGCGACCAGCTTGGTGGCCATAATGCCGCCCGCCGTCAGGGCATCCTGCGCCGGGATCCCGATAAGCCAGGCGAGCGGGTAAAACACGTAGCCCAGCAGTTGCTGGAAGCTCTGACCGAACAGCGTCAGGAACAGCGCATTCACCGCGCTGATAATAGCGATAAAGCCAATCAGCATCGCCAGAATAATCATCGCCACCTTAAAGCCCGCCAGGATGTACTCGCCGAGCATCTCGAAAAAGCTTTGTGATTCGTGCAGTTTTTCAAGCTTCACGTCCGGCTCATCCTGCGGGCGCGTCGGGTTAATAACCGAGAGGATAATGAACGTGCTGAAGAGGTTAAGCACCAGCGCCGCCACCACATATTTCGCCTCAATCATCGACATATACGCGCCGACTATCGAGAGCGAAACGGTGGACATCGCGGTCGCCGCCATCGTAAACAGCCGACGCGAGGAGAGATCCGCCAGCACGCCTTTATAGGCGATGAAGTTTTCCGACTGGCCGAGGATCAGCGAGCTGATAGCGTTAAAAGATTCCAGCTTGCCCATGCCGTTGACTTTCGACAGCAGCGTGCCGATGACGCGAATAAAAACCGGCAGAATGCGCCAGTGTTGCAGAATGCCGATCAGCGCGGAGATAAACACGATAGGGCAGAGCACGCCGAGAAAGACAAACGCGAGGCCTTTCTGGCTCATGCCGCCGAAGACGAAATCGGTGCCCTGGGCGGCGAAGTGCAGCAGCGAAGAGAACGCGCCGGCAATCGACTGGATAACCAGCAACCCGGCCTGCGCATGCAGAAAGAACCAGGCGAGCGCCGCTTCAATCACAATCAGCTGAAGAATATAACGCAGGCGGATCTTTTTACGGTCAAAGCTTGCAAGCCACGCGAGCAGGAGGATCGCCACGACGGCGAAAATAAAGTGCAGTATGGTTGTCATAGTTACGCAGGTGTCTGAAAGAAAAATAGTTAGCCACACAAAAACCGGCCGGTAAACAGCGCGCTAAGCATAATTTCCCGCATCGTTATCTGGCAAATGGAATAAGAAAAAACGATGACAGCTTATTTTCCCGGTGAATGATTTCGGGCGGCCCGGAAGGCATAACGCGGCGCGCCGGACGGGCTGATTTCGCTTATGGTTTCATAGAGTGACTACTCAACTTCGCAACTTTTACACTTCGTCATAATTATCCCCACATTTCGCTTGTTTTTCTTTTTGCGGTAATGATAATCACTTTCACTCCCATTTACTTTTCTTTGCATCAGTTGACCTGATTTCACATTCACAGGTGCCCGAATGTTTGTTCCTTTTCTGATTATGCTGCGCGAAGGTCTCGAAGCGGCGCTCATCGTCAGCCTTATCGCCAGCTATCTCAAGCGCACTCAGCGCGGCAACATGCTTGGCGTGATGTGGGCGGGCGTGTTTCTCGCCGCCGCCCTCTGCTTAGGCCTCGGTATTTTTATCAATGAAACCACCGGCGAGTTCCCGCAAAAAGAGCAGGAGCTGTTTGAAGGGCTCGTGGCGACGGTGGCCGTCGTGATCCTCACCTGGATGGTGTTCTGGATGCGTAAAGTCTCCCGCAATGTGAAAGGCGAGCTGGAACAGGCCGTGGATCGCGCGCTGAAACGCCCCGGCGGACACGGCTGGGCGCTGGTGATGATGGTGTTTTTCGCGGTCGCGCGCGAGGGCCTCGAATCGGTCTTCTTCCTGCTGGCCGCGTTTGGCCAGGATGTCGGCGTCTGGCCGCCGCTCGGCGCGATGCTTGGGCTTGCGACCGCCGTGGTGCTCGGTTTTCTGCTCTACTGGGGCGGCATTCGTCTTAACCTCGGCGCGTTTTTCCGCTGGACCAGTCTCTTTATTCTGCTCGTCGCCGCAGGGCTCGCGGCGGGCGCTATTCGCGCGTTTCATGAAGCCGGTCTGTGGAATCACTTCCAGGCGGTGGCGTTTGATTTCAGCAATGTGCTCTCCACGCACTCGCTCGCCGGCACGCTGCTGGAAGGCATTTTCGGCTACCAGGAAGCGCCGACCGTCAGCGAAGTGGCGGTATGGTTTATCTATCTGATCCCGGCGCTGGCGTTCTATGCGCTGCCAGCGCGCGCCGGTGCGCGCGTCTCCGGGAACGCCTGATTTTTTGCCGCGCCCGTGCGCGTCTTAGTTACAACATACTTTTAGAGGGATGGTCATGACGAAACAACTTCGCCGTAGCGCGCTTTCCGTGACGCTGCTGGCGCTTATCAGTTCCGCGTTTGCCGCACAGGCCGCGGATATTCCGCAGGTGAAAGTCACCGTAAACGACAAACAGTGCGAGCCGATGACGCTCACGGTGAACGCCGGTAAAACCCAGTTCATCATCCTGAACCACAGCCAGAAAGCGCTGGAGTGGGAAATCCTTAAAGGCGTAATGGTCGTCGAAGAGCGCGAAAACATCGCGCCGGGCTTTAGTCAGAAAATGACTGCTAACCTGGAGCCAGGCGAATATGACATGACCTGCGGCCTGCTGAGCAACCCGAAAGGCAAGCTTATCGTCAAGGCCGCCGGTGGTGAAAAAGCCGCGGCGAAGAGCGAGCTGATGTCGCTGGAAGGCGCCGTGACCGAGTATAAGACCTGGGTGAGCGCGGAAACCGCCGCGCTGGTCTCCGGCACCAAAGCCTTTACCGATGCCGTAAAAGCAGGCGACATCGCCAAAGCGAAATCCCTCTACGCGCCGACTCGCCAGCACTACGAGCGTATCGAGCCTATCGCCGAGCTGTTCTCCGATCTCGACGGCAGCATCGACGCCCGCGAAGACGATTACGAGCAGAAAGCGGCCGACCCGAAATTCACCGGCTTCCACCGTCTCGAAAAAGCGCTATTTGGCGATAACAGCGTCAAAGGCATGGCGCAGTATGCCGACAAGCTCAACAGCGACGTGCTGGATCTGCAAAAACGCATCAGCGAACTCGCGTTCCCGCCGGGTAAAGTCGTGGGCGGCGCGGCGGGCCTTATCGAAGAAGTCGCGGCCAGCAAAATCAGCGGCGAAGAAGATCGCTACAGCCACACCGACCTGTGGGATTTCCAGGCCAATATCGACGGCGCGCAGAAAATCGTGAATCTGCTGCGTCCGCAACTGCAAAAAGAGAACGCGCCGCTGCTGGCGAAAGTGGACGCGAACTTCAAAAAAGTGGATGCCATCCTTGCGAAATATCGCACCAAAGATGGCTTTGAGACTTACGACAAGCTGACGGACGCTGACCGCAACGCGCTGAAAGGGCCAATCACGTCGCTTGCTGAAGATCTCTCGTTACTGCGTGGCGTGCTCGGACTGGACTAAGCGTGATGCAAGAACATGATACTCACGGCGTGCCGCAACCGGCGCGCCGCCGTCTGCTGAAAGGGCTGGGCGCGCTGACCGGCGCGCTCGCGGTCACCGGCGGTTGTCCGGTGGCGCATGGCGCGCAGCCGCAAAGCGCGCCTGGCACGCTTCCTCCGGACGCGCGTCAGGAGACGCAGCCGTTTTACGGCGCGCATCAGGCGGGCGTGCTGACCCCGCAACAGGCATCAATGATGCTGGTGGCCTTTGATGTGCTGGCAGGCAACAAAGCGGATCTCGAACGGCTGTTTCGTTTGCTCACCGACCGCATCGCGTTTTTAACCGCGGGCGGCCCGGCGCCGCAGACGCCGAACCCGCGTCTGCCGCCGATGGATTCCGGTATTCTGGGGCCGGTGATTGCGCCGGATAACCTGACGATCACCGTGTCGCTGGGGCGCTCGCTCTTTGACGACCGCTACGGCCTTGCGCCGCAGATGCCGAAAAAGCTGCAAAAGATGGAGCGGTTTCCGAACGATTCGCTGGACGCGGCGCTGTGCCACGGCGATCTGCTGCTGCAAATCTGCGCCAATACCCAGGATACGGTGATCCACGCGCTGCGCGACATCATTAAGCACACGCCGGATCTGCTGAGCGTGCGCTGGAAGCGGGAAGGATTTATCTCCGATCACGCGGCGCGCAGCCGCGGCAAAGAGACGCCGGTCAACCTGCTGGGCTTTAAAGACGGCACCGCGAACCCGGATACCCGTAACGCGACGTTAATGGACAATGTGGTGTGGGTGACGCCGGAGCAGGGCGAGCCCGCGTGGGCGGTCGGCGGCAGCTATCAGGCCGTGCGCATTATCCAGTTCCACGTTGAGTTCTGGGACCGCACGCCGCTCAAAGAGCAGCAGACGATTTTCGGGCGCGACAAGCAGACCGGCGCGCCGCTCGGCATGCAGCATGAGCACGACGTGCCGGACTACAGCAAAGATCCCGAAGGCAACGTGATTGCGCTCGACAGCCACATCCGGCTCGCGAACCCGCGCACGCCGCAGACGCAGTCCAGCCTGATGGTGCGACGCGGCTACAGCTATTCGCTCGGCGTGACCAATTCCGGCCAGCTCGACATGGGCCTGCTGTTTGTCTGCTACCAGCACGATCTCGAAAAGGGATTTTTAACGGTGCAGAAGCGGCTTAACGGCGAGGCGCTGGAGGAGTATGTGAAGCCCATCGGCGGCGGCTATTTCTTTGTGCTGCCGGGTGTTGCGGACAAATCCCGCTTCCTGGCAGACGGCCTGCTGAAAGCCTGACAAAACCCCGCCACGACGGCGGGGTTTTTTATGTTTCATTTGCTAACAATTTTCGCGCCGCCGTGGCGGAGCGTTTCCGCTGCGGCTATTCTGTTGATACATTTCTGTAATATTGTTCTGTCATAAAGAGGCATCAGAAGTCAGAAAACAAAAGTTATCTTTTAGTAAATATTATGTTGCAAATATGATAATTTTTGTTGTACTTAACGTGTCAGCGGTAGTTTCCCCACTGTGGCAGCAGTAGCACGACGGAGAACGCGAATGGTAGCGTCCAGAACTGGACTTAGAAGGAAAGCAACCCGCACCACCCGGCGCGGAGGAGACTCCTCCGGCAGCGTTATCTCCACCCCCTCAAACTTGTTCCAGGCTTCTCCCCCTGTTCCAGACGATGCGGTAAGCGGTGCGCGTAGCCGTACTACCGCGTCTTTTCGACCGGCAATTCATGGCTTAAAAGGAAGCCAAACCTCAAATGTTTGTGCGCATAATCGCGTCCATCAGCAGGACGCGGCTCATGTAAACCAACTTAACAAGGTGCCATCCATGGGAAGACAGAAAGCAGTGATCAAAGCTCGTCGTGAAGCCAGACGCGTTCTCAGACGAGATTCACGCAGCCACCGGCAGCGTGAAGAGGAATCGGTCACCACGCTTGTGCAAATGAGTGGCGTTGAAGCAATCGGCATGGCGCGGGACAGCCGCGATAACGCGCCGATTGTCGCTCGTACCGACGCTCAGGCGCATTATCTTGAGGCTATTGAGAGCAAACAGCTGATATTCGCCACCGGCGAAGCCGGATGCGGCAAAACGTTTATCAGCGCGGCGAAAGCCGCTGAGGCCCTGATTCATAAGGATGTCGACAGGATAATTGTCACCCGCCCGGTGCTGCAGGCCGATGAAGATCTCGGCTTCCTGCCCGGCGATATCTCTGAGAAGTTCGCTCCGTATTTCCGCCCGGTATATGACGTGCTGGTGCGCCGCCTCGGCGCCTCCTTCATGCAATATTGCCTGCGGCCGGAAATCGGCAAAGTTGAGATTGCGCCGTTCGCCTACATGCGCGGACGTACCTTTGAAAACGCCGTCGTGATTCTGGACGAGGCCCAGAACGTGACAGCCGCGCAGATGAAAATGTTTTTAACCCGCCTCGGGGAGAACGTGACCGTGATCGTCAACGGCGACATCACCCAGTGCGATTTGCCGGCGGGCGTACAGTCCGGCCTGAGCGATGCGCTGGCGCGTTTTGAGGAAGATGAGATGATTGGCATCGTGCGGTTCGGCAAAGCCGATTGCGTGCGTTCCGCGCTGTGCCAGCGGACGCTTAACGCCTACGATTAAGCCCGCCTGATATCACCATGTCAAAGCCCAACGCATGTTGGGCTTTTTTTGTTTTTGATGTGCAGGTGAAAGGTGGGTGCGCTGCGCTTACTCACCCTAGGGGATATGTCTGCAGGTGTTGTAGGGCAGGTAAGCGGAGCGCGCCTGCCGTTTTCCTGGCGCGATATAAAAGCAAAAAAGCCCGTACTTACGTACAGGCTCTTTCTTTGAATATGGCGGTGAGGGAGGGATTGATTCGGCCCGCTGGGCCTCACCCTTCGGGCAGTCAGCTCGCGTGGCTCGCAGACTGTCCCCCTGGCTGCGCCAGTGGTCGAACCCTGGTCGAGGCTTCTCATCCCTCCCGGGCTGGCGCGATATAAAAGCAAAAAAGCCCGTACTTGCGTACAGGCTCTTTCTTTAAATATGGCGGTGAGGGAGGGATTCGAACCCTCGATACGTTGCCGTATACACACTTTCCAGGCGTGCTCCTTCAGCCACTCGGACACCTCACCATATTGTCTTGCTGCCTCGCGTAGCGGGGCAACGGGGCGCTACTATAGGGATCTGCATGAAAACGGTCAAGCACATTTTTTTCTTTCTTTATCGTTCGGTTAAGGGTTAAACGAAATGACGTTTTCTCCCGCAAAACCCGCTATCAGCGCCTGTCGCGCCGACAGATAACCCCGCTGTCGCTTCGCTTATCGCATTTTCTGTACCAGGCTTAAACCACAACTATGAGACAGAGAATGTGGAGCACTATGAAAGAGCGAAATCGTACTATCGGCATCGCGCCTTATGGCGGATCGGCGGGCGGTTGGGGCGCACTCAAGGCCGTTGCTGACGCTATCCGCGGCCAGATGTCGGTGAAGCAGGACGTGATTGCCCTGTTCAAAGTCAATCAGCCGCAGGGGTTTGACTGCCCCGGCTGCGCGTGGCCCGACCCGCAGCACGCCTCGTCGTTTGAGTTTTGCGAAAACGGCGCGAAAGCCGTCTCCTGGGAGGCCACCAGCAAACGCACCACGGCGGAATTCTTCGCGGCGCATACCGTCAGCGAACTGTGGGAGCGCAATGCGTTCGAGCTGGAAGGCGAGGGGCGGCTGACGCACCCGATGAAATATGATCCCGCGAGCGATACGTATCAGCCCATCGAATGGGAAACGGCTTTTCAGGAGATTGGCGAGCGCCTGCGCAGCTACGACAATCCTGACAGCGTCGAGTTTTACACCTCGGGGCGCGCCTCCAATGAAGCGGCATTCCTCTGGCAGCTGTTCGCCCGTGAATATGGCACCAACAACTTCCCGGACTGCTCCAACATGTGCCACGAGCCTACCAGCGTCGGGTTGCCGGAATCTATCGGCGTCGGCAAAGGCACGGTGGAGCTTGAAGATTTCGACCACTGCGACCTGGTGCTGTGCATCGGCCATAATCCCGGCACCAACCACCCGCGTATGCTCGGCACGCTGCGCGAAGTCTCGAAGCGCGGCGCGACTATCGTCGCCATCAACCCGCTGCGCGAGCGCGGGCTGGAGCGCTTTACCTCGCCGCAAAGCCCGATTGAGATGCTGTCGTTAAGCTCTACGGAACTTGCCTCGACCTACTATAAGGTGCGGGTCGGCGGCGATGCCGCGATGCTTAAAGGCGTGATGAAAATATTGCTTTCTATGCATGACGAGGCGCTGGCGAACGGTGAGCCGGGCATCCTCGACGAGGCGTTTATTCGCGAGCATACCGAAGGGTTTAAGGCGCTGAAGGCGGATCTTGACGCGACCGAGTGGGATCACATCCTGAAAGTTTCCGGTATGGAGCGCAAAGAGATCCAGAATGTCGCGCGTCTGTATGCGAAGGCGGAGCGAACCATTATCTGTTACGGCATGGGGATAACCCAGCACCAGTACGGCACGCAGAATGTACAGCAGATCGCCAATCTGCTGCTGCTGCGCGGCAATATCGGCAAAAAAGGCGCAGGCATCTGCCCGCTGCGTGGGCATTCCAACGTGCAGGGCGACCGCACGGTGGGCATCACGGAAATCCCTCCGCAGTCGCTGCTTGACGGTATTGAGCGCGTTTTTGGTTTTAAACCGCCGCAGAAGCACGGTCATGGCGCCGTCGCCGCGATTCAGGCGATGCGCGACGGCAAAGCCAAAGCGCTGCTGTGCCTGGGCGGCAATCTGGCGGAGGCGATTTCCGACCCGCAGGTCACATTCCCGGCGATGCGCAATCTCGATTTAGTCGTGCATATGGCGACCAAACTCAACCGCTCGCATCTTCTGCTCGGCAAGCACAACTATATTCTGCCGGTGCTGGGCCGCACGGAAACGGACGTGCAGGCGTCGGGCGAACAGAGTATTACCGTTGAGGATTCGATGTCGATGGTGCATGCCTCGCGCGGCATGTTGCAACCGGCGTCGCCGCATCTGCGCTCAGAGCCCGCTATCGTGGCGGGGCTTGCCAAAGCGACGCTGCCGGATACGGTGGTGAACTGGGACAAAATGATCGGCGACTACAGCTTTATCCGCGACGCCATCGAGGCGGTGTTCCCGGCGTTCGCTAACTTCAATGAGCGCGTGAAGCAGCCAGGCGGTTTTCGTCTGCGTAACGCGGCCTCGGAGCGCGTCTGGAATACGCCATCCGGCAAGGCGCAGTTTAAGGTGATGCAGGGGATCAATGAGGATCCGCGGTCGCTCAAATGTCACGATCTGGTGCTGACCACGCTTCGCAGTCATGACCAGTACAACACGACGCTGTATGGCCTGAACGACCGCTACCGCGGCGTGACCGGGCGGCGCGACGTGTTGTTTATCAATCCGGATGAGGCAGAAAAACGCGAGCTGCGCGTGGGCGATCAGGTGAATGTGACCGCGCTTGATGCCGACGGCAAGCCGACCTCCCGGCGGCTCAATAACCTGACCGTGGTGGTAATTGATATGGCGCCTGGCTCGGTGGGTGCCTATTACCCCGAGGCCAACGTGTTGGTGCCGCTGGACAGCCACGATACGCAAAGCGGGATCCCGGCTTATAAAAGTATCCCGATCGCGATGGAACGTGTCGCCGAGCCGGTGACGACAGCGGGCGCACGGCGGTAGTCGGGGAGAGCGGTGGGTGCGCTGGCGCTTACCCACCCTACAGACGGTTTTGTAGGGCAGGTAAGCGAAGCGCACCTGTCGTTTTCCTGGCGCGATATAAAAGCAAAAAAGCCCGTACTTGCGTACAGGCTCTTTCTTTGAATATGGCGGTGAGGGAGGGATTGATTCGGCCCGCTGGGCCTCACCCTTCGGGCAGTCAGCTCGCGTGGCTCGCAGACTGTCCCCCTGGCTGCGCCAGTGGTCGAATCCTGGTCGAGGCTTCTCATCCCTCCCGGGCTGGCGCGATATAAAAGCAAAAAAGCCCGTACTTGCGTACAGGCTCTTTCTTTGAATATGGCGGTGAGGGAGGGATTCGAACCCTCGATACGTTGCCGTATACACACTTTCCAGGCGTGCTCCTTCAGCCACTCGGACACCTCACCATATTGTCTTCCCGACGCTGTCGGGACGGGCGCTAATGTAGGGGAAAGGCCCATAGCCGTCAACGGAAATTTAGCGCTTTTCGGCGCGTTTAAACAAACTTCATACAAAATGCGTTTAAAACAACCATGAATAGCCTGCCCGCGAGGTCCGTAACAGGAATCAGCCAATGTCAGTCTATGCATCGAAGACATTTACGTGTCTTTCATTATATGCAGCGTAATAAAAAGCCGCTAAATCACTTGTCAGCCTGATAATGCAACCCCGATTAATTAAAGTTCCATAATTACAAAAAGATAAATATTAATACCTGTCTACAGCTCTATATATCTGCGCTGAAAATGTTCATCCTTAAGGTGGTATTGAGTCAATCTATACGTTCATTGAATGAATTAATGTAATGCGCACCGATTAATTTTTGCTATTTATCTGGCGGAATTAAATAAAAATTCAGTTCGGGAATTGTCAGCCTTTTTGCCAGGGGATAATATGCGCTAGCTTCAACCTGTGGCAGGAATTTATTTATTAAACATATGGCTTGGGATAAACAATCATGGAGAAGATATGAAAAGAAATCTCTGTTTGATAATGCTCGCTGGCGCTCTGGCGATGCATGCGGCTTCAGCGCTGGCAGCCGATGGAAAAATCAATTTTACTGGCAAAATTACCGATCAGGCATGTGAAATTGATGATGACGATAAAGTGCTGGATGTCGATATGGGTGTCTATTCAGTGAAGCAGTTCAACGCGACCGTGGGCGTAAAAACGCCGCCGATTCCGGTGAATATAAAACTGAAAAACTGTCCGGTTGTTGAAGCGGGCGAAAATCCGCACTTTAGCATCTATCTCACTGGCGATGCCGACCCGGTGAATAAGGATTACCTGAAAGTGGCGGATGGCGGCGCGACGGGCGTAGCGATTGTGATTACGGATGATGAAGGCACGGTCATTCCGATGAACCAGTTCTCGGCGCGTAAATTCGAAATCCCCGATGCGACGATGGATCTTAATCTCATCGCTTATTATGAGTCGACCAGCACCACGGTTGGCGCCGGTGCAGCTAACGGGACGACAGATATTACTTTTGATTACCGTTAATTACTGATTCGTTTAACGTGTTATTAAGCCGTTAACGCAGGTTAACGGCTTATTGTTCCTCTTTCTACATGAGCTGACTATGCGCGCGACGGGAAGAATTATTCTCAGGGCCAATCTTTTTTTGCTCCTGATCTTAATGGTGAATAACGCAACCGCAGGCGGGATTGTGGTGGGCGGCACCCGCGTTATTTATGAAGGCAATAAACAAGAAGCGGCGCTGAGCGTAAAAAATAACAGCAGCGCCAGCCCGTTTTTATTGCAATCCTGGGTCGATAACGGCGATGGTAAAACTCGTGGTCCTTTTATGGTAACGCCGCCGCTGTTTCGTATTGATCCTGAAGAAGACCATGATTTACGCATCGCGAAAACCGGCAGTCTGCCGGGAGATCGCGAATCGCTGTTCTATCTGAATATCCGCGCCATTCCGCCGTCATCGGCGGAGGCGGTCAATACCCTTAAGCTGGTGGTCAAAACCCGCATCAAACTGTTTTACCGCCCGCAGGCGCTGGTGGCCGGGGCCCAAACGGCCTACCAGCAGCTTACCTTTCATCTTGTCGATGGCCATCTGGTGGCCGAAAACCCGACGCCTTTCTATGTGGTCTTCGACAGTCTGAAGGTGGGCGCAACGCGTATCCAAAGCGCCGACATGCTGGCGCCTTTCGCCAGCCAGCGCTTTGCGCTGCCAGCAAAGGAAACCGGGCGAGAGGTGAGCTGGCGCGTGATTAACGACTATGGCGGCGTGACGAAGCCTGAGACTCGTCCTCTGTGAGCCTTACTGCAAGGAATGCGCCCGTGAAGAAAACGACTGACCTCTTTAATCATGGCCTGGAAAGCGGTATGCGCCGTCTCGCCGCACCCACGGCCGCGCTGGCGTTTGCCCTCGGCGGCTGTGCTGGCGTTTACGCGCAGGAGAAAGTCTGGTTTGACCCGATATTAATGGAACAGGGCGATCCGGGGCAGCGGGGCGTTGATCTGTCGATTTTCAGTACCAAAGATCGGCTGCCGGCGGGCAACTACCCGCTGCGCATCCGGCTAACGGCGGTGAAATGTTTACCCGAACGATCACGCTCACGGTGGATGCGCAAGGGGAGACCCACCCGGTCATTACGCCCGCGCTGCTGGAGGAGCTCAACGTAAAAACCGACGCGTATCCGGCGCTCGCCGCACTCGCTCCGCTTGCGTCGATTGAGGATATCGGCGCGCTGATCCCGGCGGCGTCAGTGCGGCTCAACACGCATAAAATGGCGCTGGACGTCAGCATCCCGCAGGCGGCGCTGCGCCGCGCCGCTCGGGGCTATGTTGACCCGCAGTACTGGGATGACGGGCTTACGGCGCTGTTCAGCAACTACACGTTTAACGGTTCGGATACGCAAAGCGATGCGGACACAGGGGATTCCTCGCAGTATCTTAACCTGCAAAACGGGCTGAACGTCGGTCCGTGGCGGGTGCGCAACTATTCCACCTGGAGTAAAAGTGACGACGAATCGCACTGGGATTCGATCTACACCTTTTTGCAGCGCGATATTAAACCCTGGCGCTCGCAGCTGACGCTTGGCGAGAGCTATTCCCCGTCGATGATTTTTGACAGCGTGAAATTTAAAGGCGCGCAGCTCGCCACCGACGACAATATGCTGCCTGACAGCCTGCGCGGATTCGCGCCGGTTATCCGCGGTATTGCCAGTTCAAACGCGGAAGTGACGGTGCGCCAGAACGGCTACATTATTTTCCAGGATACCGTCGCGCCAGGGGCGTTTGAGATCAGCGATCTCTACCCCACCTCGCATAGCGGCGATCTGGAGGTGACCATCAAAGAGGCCGACGGCAAAGAGCGGCGTTTTATCCAGCCGTTTTCCGCCGTACCGATTATGCAGCGGCCAGGGCAGATAAAATACAGCCTGACGGCGGGGAAGTACGATCCAAACAGTTCTGAAGATGCCACGCCCGCGTTTGCGCAGGGTACGCTGATTTACGGCCTGAATAATCAGCTGACGCTCTACGGCGGTGCGATGGGGGCAGACGCTTATCAGGCCGCGGCGCTCGGCGTTGGCGTCGGCCTGGACGAGTGGGGATCGGTCTCGCTTGACGTCACGCATGCGCGCAGCCAGTTGCAAAACGACACCACGTCATCAGGCCAGTCGTATCGTTTTCAGTATTCCAAAAATATTGCGCTTACCGATACCGCCATTACGCTTGCGGGTTACCGCTACTCCACCAGCGGCTACTTCGATTTTGACGAAGCGAACCACGATGCGTCCTGGTATGACGATCGCTACGGCGGTTATTACCAGCAGCGCAGCCAGTTGCAAATCAGTATTAACCAGACGCTTAGCGGCCTGGGGTCGTTTTATCTGAATGGCTATCAGCGCGATTTCTGGAACCGCACGGACAAAGAGCAAAACCTCTCGGCGGGCTTCGCGTTTTCAACCGCGGGCGTCACCTGGACGCTCTCTTCGGCATGGAATAAAACGGACGCTCAGACCGACCGGCAGATAGCGCTCGGCGTCAGCGTGCCGCTCAGCCGCTGGCTGGCTAACAGCTGGGCGACGTTTAACGTCAGCCAGAATCAGGATGGCGATACGCGCTATCAGAGCGGCCTCAGCGGCACGCTGATGGATGATGGCAGGCTCAGCTATTCGCTCCAGCAGAGCTATAACCACGCGGGGCAGAGCGGCGATGACACCGCCGACAGCAGCGCCGATCTTAACTATAAATCGCGCTTCGCCAACCTGAGCCTCGGCTATTACCACGCTGATGATTCGCAGCAGTGGAACTACGGCGCGTCCGGCGCGCTGGTGATTCACCCGCATGGCGTCACGCTGTCACAGCCGCTCGGCGATGCTTTCGCGCTGGTGGATGCCAATGGCGCCAGCGACATCCGGTTTAAAAACCAGTCCGGCGTTTCAACCGACTGGCTGGGCTATGCGGTTATACCCTGGCTCTCCCCTTATGAAAGAAACGAGCTGGCCCTGGATACCACAACGATGCCCGCTGGCGTCGATGCGGGAAATACGCACCTGACGCTTATTCCCAATAAAGGCGCGCTGGTTTATGCGCGTGTCGATGCCCGTGAAGGGCATCGCGTTCTGCTAACGTTGCGCCTGGCGAATGGCGAACCGGCGCCGTTTGGCGCGCTGGTGACGCTGGACGGTATCGACGGTTATGAAAGCATTGTCGATGAAGGCGGCGTGGCGTATCTCTCCGGCGTCAAAGAGAACGGCGTGGCGCAGGTAAAGTGGGGACACCATGCCGATCAGCGCTGCCAGGCGTCCTTCGTTCTACCCGAAGCGGGGCCAGAGGAGGGCGATCTGCTCTCTCTGGCCGCCGTCTGTCGATAATAAGAGAATACAAATATGTTTAGAGTCATGTTATGCGGGCTGCTGGTCTGCCTTGCCGTTATTCCGTCTTATTCACAGGCGGCAACGGGGTTCTGCAATACTACCGGCGGGCCAAAAATATTTAATGTCGATGCGAGTACGACGGTCACCAATCCTGACGATAATCAGGCCGGGAAAACTTTTACTGAACGGTTTGGCTCCTCGGAGAGCTACAGCGCGCATTGCGACTGCGATGACAGCGATCTCAATAAAGATCCGCGTCCTGGGGTGAATTATAAAGGCGAATATCTGGCCCCGGCGACGCAGTATGGCAGCGGATATTTTATCCGGGTGAATGACAATATCGATCTGGCTGCGGCCATTAATATCGCCAATGTCGGCGATGTGACGGTGCCGTTTACTGATATCTGGAATAAAAAAAATAATGGCTGTTCGCTGAACAGCTTTACGACAGGGCAAAGCGGCTCGCTGACATTTCGCATCAGTAAGCCTTTTCTGGGGCAAATCGTCATCCCGCAAATGGCCGTGGCGGCAATCTATGGCACCGTCAGGCCGGGACAGTATTCCAGCGAACCGATGGCGAAGATCTTTCTGCAGGGCACTATCACCGTGCCGCAAAGCTGTGAAATCAACGCGGGCGAGGTCATCTCCGTCGATTTCGGCAACATTTTTGCCAGCAATTTTATGACCCGCGGCCATAAGCCTGACGGGTTTGTGGATAAAAAAACAGCCATTACCTATGTCTGCAAAAATATCAGCGACGGGGTTGCGTTAACCATGACGTTTTCCGGCGCGCCAGCGAACGGTATGCCGGAAGCGCTCGCGACCAGTAACCCTGATGTCGGCGTGCTGCTGAAAAACGACGGCGAGCAGGTGATCCCCATCAATACCGGCGAGGTGCCGATGCCGCTCGATCCTTCAGTTGATATCTCCCGGCGGACGGGGGCGGTGGATATCCTCACGGCCCCGGTCAACCTCAGCGGCAAAACGCCGCAGAACGGCGAATTTTCCGGCTCGGCCTCAATAACCGTGAATATTCGTTGACATCATCCGCTTTTCCGCGCGCCGCCGCCCCAAAGACGGCTGATTTTGTTATGGTTAATGCCTGTCATCTGTCTGGAGAAGCGCCGTGGAGATCCTCTTTTACCATCCCACCTTTGATGTTGACGAGTGGGCGGCTTTACTGCAACGCCATCTGCCGCAGGCGCGCCTTCGCGCCTGGCAGCCCGGCGATAACGCCGCGGCGGATTACGCGCTGGTCTGGCATCCGCCGTATGAAATGCTGCGCGGGCGCATGAACCTGAAAGCGATTTTCGCGCTCGGCGCCGGGGTGGACTCGCTCCTAAGCCGCTTGAACGAACATCCTGATCTGCTGCCGCCCGGCGTGCCGCTGTATCGCATGGAAGATACCGGCATGGCCGCGCAGATGCAGGAGTACGCCATAAGTCAGGTGCTGCACTGGTTCCGCCGTTTCGATGATTACGCCGCGCTACAGCGTGAAGCGCGCTGGGAGCCGCTGGAAGCGTATCGCCACGGTGATTTCACCGTCGGCGTGCTGGGCGCGGGCGTGCTCGGCGGCCAGGTGGCGCAGAGTCTCAGCCGCTTCGGATTTCCGGTGCGCAGCTGGAGCCGCAGCCGCAAAACGCGGGCTGGCGTGGAGAGTTTTGCCGGCGCGGACGAACTGTCCGCTTTTCTGCACGGTACGCGCGTGCTGGTCAATCTTCTGCCCAACACGCCGGAAACGGCGGGCATTATTAACGCGCAGTTGCTGGCGGCGCTTGACGACAACGCGTATGTCCTGAACCTGGCGCGCGGCGTTCATCTGGTGGAAGAGGATCTGCTGGCCGCGCTGGAGCGCGGGAAAGTGAAGGGCGCGATGCTGGATGTTTTTCAGCAGGAGCCGTTGCCGCATGAGAGCCCGCTCTGGCGCCATCCGCGCGTGCGCATTACGCCGCACGTAGCGGCCGTCACCCTCCCTGAAGAGGCGGCGGCGTTTATCGCACAGACTATTACGCGAATCGAGCGCGGCGATATGCCGCCGAATCAGGTGGACGTGGCGCGCGGCTACTAGCGCGCGCCCCGGCGATTCGGCTAAAAATCGCCGGGGATACCTGTTATCCTTGCACAAAATCACAGAGGAGAGCGCCATGTATCCCGTTGACCTGCATATGCACACCGTCGCCAGCACCCATGCTTACAGCAACCTGCATGATTACATCGCCGCGGCGAAGCAAAAAGGCGTCCGGCTTCTGGCTATCACCGATCACGGTCCGGACATGGGGGATGCGCCGCATCACTGGCACTTTATTAATATGCGCATCTGGCCGCGTGTGGTAGACGGCGTCGGCATCCTGCGCGGTATTGAAGCGAATATTAAAAACCGTGAGGGCGAGATCGACTGCACCGGCCCGATGCTCGATTCACTCGATCTGATCGTCGCGGGTTTCCACGAGCCGGTATTCGCGCCGCAGGATAAAGACGCGAATACCGAAGCGATGATCGCGGCGATGGCCGGCGGTACGGTGCATATCATCAGCCATCCCGGCAACCCAAAATATCCTGTCGACATTCCGGCTATCGCCGCTGCGGCCGCCAAATATCAGGTCGCGCTTGAGATCAACAACTCATCGTTCACCCACTCCCGCAAGGGCAGCGGGCCAAACTGCAAAGCCATCGCCGCCGCGGTGCGCGATGCGGGCGGCTGGGTGGCGCTGGGGTCTGATTCTCACACCGCCTTTACGCTCGGCGATTTCCATGAGTGCCGCAAGGTGCTGGATGAAGTGGATTTCCCGGAAGATCGCATCCTGAACGTCACGCCGCGGCGACTGCTCGATTTCCTTGAAACCCGCGGCATGACGCCGATTGCTGAATTCGCCGCCCTTTAATTTTGCCTGAAATGGAATCTTTTAATGAATGAGTTTTCAATAATTTGCCGCCTGCTGGGCTCTCTCTGGTACCGCGCGCCGCAGGATCCGGTCATGGCGCCGATCTACGGCCTGATCCGTGAGGGCAAACTCGCGCAAAACTGGCCGCTGGAGCAGGATGAACTGCTGGCGCGGCTGCAAAAAAGCGCGCAGCCTGACGACGTCCAGGCCGATTACCAGGCGCTCTTCGGCCTGGAGGACGCCCGGGTGGCGCCCCTGCGCTCCGCCTGGGTGGCAGAGAGCAGCGAGCAGGAAGTCCGTAGTTTTTTAACCGCGCGCGGCATGCCGCTCGGCGAGGCGCCGGCGGATCATTTCGGCCTGCTGCTGCTGGCGGCCTCATGGCTTGAAGATCAGTCTGCGGAAGATGAAATTGAGGCGCAGGAGACTTTATTCGGCGAGTTCCTGATCCCATGGTATGAAACGTTCCTCGGCAAAGTGGAAGCCCACGCCGCCACGCCGTTCTGGCGCACGCTGGCGCAGGTCACCCGTGAGGCCATTCAGGCGATGTGGGAAGAGTTGCAGGAAGAAGACGACCAGGGTGAGGACGAAGACGCTCCCTCTGTAGAGTGATGCTTGTCACATTTAAAATGTAACTCACTGTGCGTTATTTCATGTGACGTGCGTCAGATCGCATTTCTCGGGCGGCGTTTTGCTAAGATACGCCGCCATGAACAGACACTTTTCTCTCGCATTAACGACCGGCCTGCTTTCCGCCCTCTGGGCGTGGGCCGCCGTCTCGCTGGGTCTGCCTTCCTGGGCAGGCTTTCTCGGCTGCACCGCCTGGTTCGCCAGCCCAAAAGGGGGTCTCACCGGTTTTCTGACTATCCTGTTTACGCTGTGCAGCGGCGTGCTGTGGGCGCAGGTCATCATCGCCGGTAGCGCCGTGGCGCCCGGTCTTGCCTGGTTAAGCTACGCCATGACCGGCGTGGTGGCGTTTCTGATGTGCATCCAGTCGCGCCATACGCTGCTCGGTTTCGTCCCGGGGACATTTATCGGCGCCTGTGCGACGTTCGCGGGGCAGGGCGACTGGAAAAGCGTACTGCCCGCGCTGCTGCTGGGGTTACTGTTCGGCGTGGCGATGAAGTTCACCGGGCAGTGGCTTGCCGGGCGCAGCGAGCCAAAGAAAACCACTGCGACGGAGCAATAAAAGAAAACCCGCGTGAGCGGGTTTTTTTATCTGCCAGTCAGGCGGCGGGGGCGGAGAGATCGCGATATTTTTTCAGGACAGGATTATTCACCGCGCCTGGATCGTTAAGCTCCCATAATCCGCGCGTGATCCCATCGTTAATTAAATAGATAACGCCCGTTTCAATGGCCGACATGAGACACTGCATAACGGGTTCGTTAGCGGTATACCCGACCTCGCCCTCAAGCAGCCGCTGATATTCGATAAAGCGAAAGACGCCCGCCTGCACCTCATAAGAGAGAATAGTTTTACTGGTATTTACCGAGGAGAGAACCTCACCGGTGCTGACATTCACGACGCGCAAATTAACGGCGACCTGATCGAGCTGATATTGCGTATCCGCACCGATACCGAAATATTTCGCGCCCGCGCCGCCTGACTTCACATTACTTTCATAACCGATAATCGAGCCTTCGATCATGACATTGGCAGACATTAACGACTGCAGCGGCATCCGGTTATTATCGCCCACGGTGCCATTTTCCTGCGAGGCGCGAATAATCTTTCGCTCATTGAGCAGATTCTGAAGACCCTGACGCTCCAGCGGAATGAACCAGCGGGAATCTTTTAATGCCGTCACCAGCATGGCGGTGGCGCTTTGGGGAACTGCGGTGGAGAAGTTACTGGCCGGGTAGGGTTTAAACTGCCCGGTTTCATCCTGAATATTATATACCGAGACGTAAAGCTTCCCTTTCGGCTCCGGCAGGTGAATCAGATCCTGATAGCTCTGTCCGCGTGGCATCAGGGTAGGGCTTGCGGCCTCTTTCGGTGGCGCGGTCAGGCACCCGCTTAACAGTATTGTGGCGATAAGAACGATCAGGCGCTGCATTGTCATTATCCTTCTGTTATCACAGCGGTTAAAAATTGGTCGAGCCTGACTGCAGGCCGGAGACCTGGATCGTGGAGGTTTTGCCGGTTTTACGATCGGTCACGTTGAGATAAAGCTGACCGTCGCGATTGGAGATATCAACGATAAAATCGTTGGTGATCATACGACCCGGCTTACCTTTATTGATGTTGGTTAACAGGCCTCCCAGCAGCTGTGACTGGATCGCCTGCGTAAAATTATCAAGCGCGGAAGGCGTGTCGATTTTATAATCGTCATAAGACGGGTCTTTATATGAGTTTTGCGCTTGCGCGCTGTTCAGCAGAAAAGGGCCATTATTCGGGTTTCCGCCGAAACTGGGATTACGAAACTGGAAGGTCATATTTCCGGCCAGACCAGGGTGTGACAGCAACAGTAACGTCATGACAGCAAATGTCCGCCGCATAGCAGCCTCCGTCGTTCAGTGAATTAAAATTCATCGCCGGTTAAATCACCGGTACTGAGTAATGCCTTATCTATCTGGCGCTGTTTCAGCGCCTCGTTGGCCTGGGCTATCGCAAGCTCAACCGCGTTATCCGCCCCTTTGCGGGAGGGGAATAAAAAGGTCTGGTAAATAACGTCCTGATCGAGCGTGAGGGTTATCCAGCTCCCCCAGCGTGCGCTCGGCTTTTCATTTACCGAGAGCGTGCCGTCAAAGGGGGTATCCCATTTTTCGGCGAAACCGCGATAAAAATCGTGGCCGACCGAAGAGACCGTATGATCAGTCACCAGGCCCGGAATCTCCGGTTCGACAGCACGCCCGCACAATGCCGCGCTCCAGAGCGTGACAGCCAGTCCACAGAGGAGCCAGCGCTTCATGGGTCAGCCCCTCATGTGATGGTTTGCCCAGGTCACTGCCTGCGTACGGTTCTTTACCGCCAGTTTTTTAAACAGGTTATAAAGATGGGTTTTGACAGTGTTCTCACTGATAAACAGCGAGCGTGCGATTTCCATATTGGAGGCGCCGAAGCGCAATTTATTGAGGATCTCTTTTTCGCGATGCGTCAGCAGCACGGCGTCGCAGTTCAGAAAATGATAAAATCCGGAGCGGGTAATCAGGTAGCTCGCCAGACGCTGGTTGAAAAAGCACTCGCCCCGCAGGATGCATCGCATCCCTTCAATGACGCGCTTTTCGTCATCTGTCGCGTAAAATACGCCGCTAATATGCGGCCATTTTTCTATTTCCTGAAAAGGGTATTCATCCTGCACATTAAGCAGAATGACTTTTGCTGTCTGTGGACGTCGTCCGAGATTATCTTTCCAGTAGGCCATGCTTTTTTTATCGGCTTCGGCCATATCTAAAAGAATAAGCGTTCCTGTTGTTATCTCTTCCAGAGAGCGCTGGATATTATGGATTTTCCCCTCCAGACTGAGCGCGCTTTTGAAATTTTGCAATAAAGCACTGGCCTGTAGAGACGGTTTGGTGATCAACAATAATGACTGACCATGTAACGAATGGAATTCATTAATCATGATGAAACCCCGTTTTATTTACACACGGCTGAGGAAACAAAGACATCAGCCTTCCGTATCGGTAAGCATTGTTATGTGGTAGTCCAAAAAATAAATGTTACACACCGCCAGGGATGGCGAGGGAAATAAAGCAAGAAAATTCTTATTAGTCCAATCTAACTACTGCGCTGTTTAAAGCAAGTGTTAAAAAAGTAACCAAATGTAACTAAAAATTGTTAAATATTACTTATGCTTTAGGGGGAGTTAACTGTCGATGTAGCAATACAAATGATTTCATGCGGGTTTAGCAAGGTGATGAATTGATTATATAACTGATTTATAATGATTTTATTTGGGTTTTTTTATCATCCCGCGCAGAGCTAACGGTGCCCGGACAGCGAGAGCGCTCTCTGACGGTCTGAATAAGAAACCAGGCCTAGATCTCAGTAATAAGAAAGCTGTGAGGGAGTGGTAATAATGAAGAAAATAAAAAAATAGCATGACAATACTATTAATAATGCCAGAGCGCCTTAGCCAGATTGTGCATAAATGAATCATGCCTGCATCGCAGTCCAGTTTTTAAAATACGAAAAACAGGTGAGGTCTTTTATAAATGGCGCGAGACATACTGCTTGTCGTGGCGTGATGAATAGCCAATGTCTGATATTCATCTGCGCTTATGGCGTGAGGTTTAATCAGCTAAGCCTTAAGGGCCAGGAGTAATATGAATAAATTATTGCTGAGCTGTTGTTTGGGTTGTTTATTCGCGTCATCAGCGGCGTTTGCAGTCAACGCCGATATGGCTGGCGCTGAATATAACTTCGCCGTAAATGAATTAAGCCGCTCGTCGCTGAATCAGGCGGCAATCATAGGCCAGGAAGGGACGCGCAATAACGCGCTGGTACGCCAGGAAGGAGCAAAGTTACAGGCCACGATTGTCCAGAACGGTATCGCCAATCAGGCCGCTATCGATCAGCAAGGGTATGCCAACGTGGCTACTGTCATGCAAACAGGCGCCGCGAATCAGGCAACGATTAGTCAGGAAGGCTACGGGAATCTCGCCTCGGTGACGCAACAGGGAGTGGGGAACCGCGCGAGTATTATTCAGGCAGGGACGCAAAAAACCGCAGTTGTTGTGCAAAGGCAGTCAATGATGGCCGTTCGCATCATTCAGCGTTAACGCCATTTCGTGTTTTTAACATCTTTCCAATGGGGGTTGTCTCATGAAATTGATTAAAATCGCTGTTATCGCCGCACTGGTTGTTTCCGGTAGCGCAATGGCATTTCCTTTCCATCAGTCCGCTGAAAACTCCACGCTGAAAATCTATCAGCAAGGCGTTAATAACAATACGACCGCGCTGCAGTCGGATGCTAAAAACTCAACCACTGAAATTAACCAGCTTGGCACCGCGAATGGCGCGGATGTCGGGCAGGGTTCTGACGACAGCAAAATTCTGCTTAATCAGAACGGTTTCGCCAACAACTCCACCATCGATCAATGGAACGGTCACGACTCCGGCGTGACGGTAAACCAGAACGGCGTACAGAACGGCGCGCTGGTCAACCAGACCGCGTCCGGTTCACAGGTCTATGTGACTCAGACCGGCTACGGCAACCACGCCAGCGCCTCTCAGTATTGATTATCCTGGGCAGGGCCGCGGCCCTGCTTTATCAGGAGGGCATCCACTATGCTCGATTTACTCATGATCGCCGCGTTAAGCGGAGAGGTGGCGTTCAAGGCGCAGCCTCAGGATGCGGGGTGGCAAGTGACGCCTGTCGTGACCGTGGCCCACGCTTGTCTGTGTCGTATTGAGATGGAGCTGCGCCGGCAGGGCAGATCCGGTAGCGTCGTCACTCAGCAGCGAAAAGTGTTAACCCTCTCGCCTGACGCTCCGCTCGCGCTGTCTACGTTCTTTTTAAGCGTCGCGGCTGACGACACCGTCACGCTGCGGATCACCGTCAGCGACAGCGGCACGGCGAGTTTTACCGGGCAGTGGTCGCCCCCCGCGCGCACCTGAACACCGTCTTCTGATTTAAGACCCTTTTTATGCGCTGACCGGGCGATGGATTTCTTCGGTATCGGCTTTAATTATGTCAATTTGTAATTTATATGTTAATTGCAAGTTAAAATAATAACGCCTCTGCAGGAGTCATCGCTATGCACAAGCCGCTTTTCGTTACGCTCATTACCGCAGCACTCGTCGGTTTCTCTGGTCCTGGCCTTGCGCAGGCGGGCGGAACGATTGCCTTTCATGGCGCGATTGTTGAAGAAAGCTGTTCGGTCGCGCAGCAGACGGCGCGCATTGAGGTGTCCTGCCCGCGCGGCAATCAGGTTCACCGTCAGTCGATTGCACTGCGTTCGTCCGGCGTACGCGAACGCGATTCTCAATGGGTGCACAGCCGCCTCGATTATCTTAATCCTTCGCATACGCTCGCTATTCTGACGCTGACCTATCGTTGAGCAGGTTTTGGCAGTAATCTCCCGACGGGCTGTTCTACACTTTAGGGAACACAAAATTGTCAGGAGAGAAGTATGTCCGGACGTATAAATGTGGTGCAGGGTGATATCACCCGCATCGATGTCGACGTCATCGTCAACGCCGCCAACCCGTCGCTGATGGGCGGCGGCGGTGTGGATGGCGCTATTCATCGTGCCGCCGGGCCGGCGCTGCTGGCCGCCTGCAAAGTGGTGCGCCAGCAGCAGGGCGAGTGTCAGCCAGGCCACGCCGTGATCACCGACGCGGGCGATCTTGCGGCAAAAGCCGTCATCCATACCGTGGGGCCTGTCTGGCGCGGCGGGCACGACAACGAACCGCAACTGCTGGCGGACGCCTATCGCAACAGCCTTGAGCTGGTGACGGCCAATGGCTACAGCAGCGTGGCGTTTCCGGCGATCAGCACAGGGATTTACGGTTATCCGAAAGCGGCCGCGGCGCAAATCGCCTTCGAGACCGTTTCAGACTATCTCACCAGGCGCCCTCAACCGAAGCAGGTATACTTTGTCTGCTATGACGAAGAAAACTTCCTGCTTTACCAGCGGTTACTGGGACAATACGACGAACAGCCGGGCGCATAATACCCGGCTCGGACGGGCTATTGCGCCGACCACGGCCCAGCACCCTCACCACAGCGGCTTACATCCGCTCGATGACAGTCTCGACGCCTTCGCCGCCCGCTACCTGCTGGCGGAGATGGCGGAGCAGACTATCGACGTCCAGTACTATATCTGGGAAGACGATATGTCCGGGCGCTTGTTGTTCGGCGCGCTGCTGGCGGCGGCGCGGCGCGGCGTGCGGGTGCGTATTCTGCTGGATGATAACAACACCGTGGGCATGGACAGCACGCTGCGGCTGCTGAACGCCCACCCGAATATCGAAATCCGCCTTTTTAATCCCTTCTCTTTCCGCACGCTGCGCGCGCTGGGGTATCTCACCGATTTCGCCCGGCTCAACCGCCGGATGCATAACAAAAGCTTCACGGTCGATGGCGAAGTGACGATTATCGGCGGGCGTAACGTCGGCGACGCCTATTTCGGCGCGGGCGAACAGCCGCTGTTTTCCGATCTCGATGTGCTGGCGATTGGCCCGGTGGTGGAGGAAGTCACGCAGGATTTCGAGCGCTACTGGCGCAGCCGTTCGGTCTCGACGCTGGATAACGTGCTGGATGTCGAGGCGGAAGAAATCGACGCCCGCGTCCAGCTGCCGCCGCACTGGAAGGACGATCCGGTGGCGCAGCGCTATCTGGAGCGTCTGGAAAGCACGCCGTTCGCGAGCTATATCGAAACCCGCACGCTACCGCTGGTGTGGGCCAAAACCCGCCTGTTAAGCGACGATCCGCGTAAAGGGCAGGGCAGAGCGCGCCAGCATACGCTCCTGCCGCAGCGCATGATGACGCTTATCGGCGAACCGAAATCGCAGTTCGATATCATCTCATCCTATTTTGTGCCGACCCGCGGCGGCGTGGCGATGCTGCTGGCGCTGCGCCGTAAAGGCGTGAAAATCGCTATCCTCACCAATTCGCTGGCGGCGAATGATGTCGCGGTCGTTCACGCCGGTTACGCGCGCTGGCGTAAGAAATTGCTGCGTCACGGCGTGGAGCTGTATGAGCTTAAACCGACGCGTGACGCCGGGCGCGTGCCGCACGATCGCGGCCTGACCGGGAACTCCGGCTCCAGCCTGCATGCCAAAACGTTCAGCGTGGATAACAATCAGGTATTTATCGGCTCGTTTAATTTCGATCCGCGCTCGGCGATGCTCAATACCGAAATGGGTTTTGTGATCGAAAGCGAAACGCTGGCGGGCGCGATTCATAAACGCTTTACGCGCACGCGCCGCGAGGCGGCCTGGGCGCTGCGGCTCGACCGCTGGGGACGCATCAACTGGATTGAAGAGAAAGACGGCGAGGAGATTGTCTGGAAAAAGGAGCCGAAAACGCGCTTCTGGCAGCGCCTGCTGGTGCGCCTGGTGTACCGTCTGCCGGTAGAGTGGATGCTCTGAAGCCACGCGCCTTTCGGCGCGCGTCAGGATCACCCCGTCGCGGTGCCCGGCGACGGGGTTTTATTTTGCGGCTTGCCTGAGAAGAGAAACCGCAGCAGCGGAATGCGCAGATGCGCTTCATACAACACCACCGCAATCCCAATCACAAACACCAGTCCGGCGATAAAGCCCAGCGCGTTCGAGTGAATGTGCGGCGTGATATAGGCCCCGAAGAACAGCGTCAGCGGGTGGTGCACCAGATAGATGAACAGCGAAGCGTTAACGAAATAGGTGACGCGCGCCGATTTGAAATTCAGCAGGCGGTGGCCCAGCGAGAACACCACATTCACCATCCACAGCCCCATCAGCATGCTGATAACGTTGTCGGTTTCATACATCCAGGCGTCGCCGCTGCCGTAACGCTGGTTCAGCAGATAGGCGACAAAGGCCGCCGCCGCGCCCAGCGCGCAGCCTGGCGAGAAGGTGGTAAAGCGGTTTTTCAGCGAGGCGTGTTTAAACGCCAGCGCCCCGAGAATAAAGAACGGCGAATAAAACAGGGTTTGCATCACCACAAAATTGAACAGCCCGTCGCTTAATATCGGCGCGTAAACGATAAAAATAAGCCGCCGCAGCGCGGCGAACGCGACCCCGAAAAGTAAAAACAGCGCTGAGAGTTTTCCTAATGTCAGGCGCTCCGCCAGCGCCGCGCTTTTTTCTTCCGGGACGTTTTTTATCCACTGAAACATCAGCAGGCCGAGCGTGGTGAAAACCACCAGCACTAACAAAAACCATAAATGCGAGGTGAGTTCCCACACCAGGGTGTTGTATTTGTCGTAACCGGAAAGCGTATGCCAGGTATCGGCGCGGCCTTTAACATATTGCAGCATCAAAAATTGCGGCAGCGTCAGCAGCGGAATGGCGGTCAGCATCGGAATGCCGACGCGCTCCACGCGCACTTTCCACCAGCGCTTGCGCGGGTAGCGCAGGAACAGCATGTAGGAAAAATATCCTGAAATAACAAAGAAGACCTGCATGCGGAAGGCGTGGATGAAATCGTTGAACACCGTCAGACCCACAGACGGGGTCAGGCTGTTGACATGCCACTGGTGCGTGGAATAAATCAGCGAAATATGAAACGGGATGCCAAGGAGCATCAGCCATGCGCGTATGGAATCGAGAAAAAATTCTCTCTGTGTCGATGTCGTCATATCACTCCATAAAATCTCGGACTATTCGCCTTATCCCTCAGGCTGATTCTGTTTTAGATTCGGCCCCCACCCTACAGGAAGGCCGACATACAGTCTCCAGGACAAATTCGCAAAGCGAAAATAGCGCGCATTCATTTGCTTAATCACTGAGCCGACGTGCTGAACAAAGCGGGGATTGTGTTGTCGGAAACCGCAAGTTTCCATTAAAATGGATCGGATTGATTTAAGCACACAAAGGGGGAAGTGCTTAGTTATATGAAACATAAAACACAGATGATGAAAATGGGTTGGCTGGGTGCAGCAGTAATGTTGTCACTTTATACCACTTCGGGTTGGGCCTTCACTATCGACGACGTCGCAAAACAGGCGAAATCCTTAGCGGGCAAAAGCTATGAAGCGCCGAAAAGCAACCTGCCCTCCGTTTTCCGCGATATGAAATACGCGGACTACCAACAGATCCAGTTCAATCATGACAAAGCCTACTGGAGCAAAATCAAAACCCCGTTCAAGCTTGAATTCTACCATCAGGGTATGTACTTCGACACGCCGGTTGCCCTTAACGAGGTGACGGCCAATACCGTTCGCAAAATTAAGTACAGCCCGGATTATTTTAATTTCGGCAACGTGCAGCACGACAAAGACACCGTCAAAGACCTGGGCTTCGCCGGTTTCAAAGTGCTTTATCCGATCAACAATAAAGATAAAAACGACGAAATCGTCAGCATGCTGGGCGCGAGCTACTTCCGCGTGATTGGTCAGGGCCAGGTGTACGGGCTTTCCGCGCGCGGTCTGGCTATCGACACCGCGCTGCCGTCCGGCGAAGAGTTCCCGCGCTTTCGCGAGTTCTGGATTGAGCGTCCGAAACCGACCGACAAACGTCTGACGATTTACGCGCTGCTGGATTCTCCACGCGCGACAGGCGCCTATCGCTTCATCATCACCCCCGGTCGCGATACGGTCGTGGACGTGCAGTCGAAAGTCTATCTGCGCGATAAAGTGGGCAAACTGGGCGTCGCGCCGCTGACCAGTATGTTCCTGTTCGGGCCGAACCAGCCGTCGCCGGCCACCAACTACCGCCCGGAACTGCACGACTCCAATGGGCTCTCCCTGCACGCCGGCAACGGCGAGTGGATCTGGCGTCCGCTGAATAACCCGAAACACCTCGCGGTCAGCGCGTTCACCACCGAAAACCCGCAGGGCTTCGGTCTGCTGCAGCGCGGCCGCCAGTTCTCCCGCTTTGAGGATATCGACGACCGCTACGATCTGCGTCCAAGCGCGTGGGTTACCCCGCAAGGGCAGTGGGGCAAAGGGAAAATCGAGCTGGTGGAAATTCCGACCAACGACGAAACCAACGATAACATCGTGGCTTACTGGACGCCTGATCAGCTGCCGGAGCCAGGCAAGGAGATGAATTTCAAATACACCATCACCTTTAGCCGCGACGAAGACAAACTGCACGCCCCGGAAAATGCGTGGGTACTGCAGACGCGCCGCTCCACCGGCGACGTGAAACAGTCCAACCTCATCCGTCAGCCGGACGGCACCATCGCGTTTGTGGTGGATTACACCGGCGCCGAGATGCAGAAGCTGCCGGATAACACGCCGGTGACCGCTCAGGCGAGCATTGGCGATAACGGCGAGATCGTGGAAAACAGCGTGCGCTACAACCCGGTCACCAAAGGCTGGCGTATGACGCTGCGCGTGAAAATCAAAGACGCCAAGAAAACCACTGAAATGCGCGCTGCCCTGATGAATGGCGATCAGCCGCTGAGTGAAACCTGGAGCTATCAGCTACCTGCCAATGAATAAGTCTACTGAGTATATCGACCTGCTGCCGCTTTCCGATGCTGAGAAAGCGGCGCTGCCGACATCGGACATGCAGGCCCTTCATCAGGCGCTGGACGCTGAAGGGCGCGTCTGGGCCCGCGAGGATGACTCCCCGCTGGGCTCGGTGAAAACGCGTCTGGAAAAGCGCTGGTCAGACTCGCTCAAGGGCGATCAACTGATCAAAGATGATGAAGGCCGCACCCAGATCCAGGCCATGCCCAAGGCTACGCGTTCCTCCATGTTTCCGGACCCGTGGCGCACCAACCCGATTGGGCGCTTCTGGGACCGTCTGCGCGGTCGCGAAGTGCTGCCGCGCTACATGGCGGGGCTGACGAAAGAAGAGCGCGCCGCGGAGCAGAAATGGCGTACGGTCGGCACCATCCGCCGTTACATCCTGCTGCTGCTGACGCTGTCTCAGACCGTCGTCGCCACCTGGTATATGAAAACCATTCTGCCGTATCAGGGCTGGGCGCTGATCAACCCGGCGGACATGATGGGCCAGGACTGGCTGGTGTCGCTGATGCAGCTGCTGCCGTATGTGCTGCAAAGCGGCATCCTGATCCTGTTCGCCATCCTGTTCTGCTGGGTAAGCGCCGGGTTCTGGACGGCGCTGATGGGCTTTTTGCAGCTGCTTATCGGTAAAGATAAGTACAGCATCTCCGCCTCGACGGTGGGGGATGAGCCGATAAATCCCGAGCATCGCACCGCGCTTATCATGCCTATCTGTAACGAAGACGTGGATCGCGTCTTCGCGGGCCTGCGCGCGACCTGGGAGTCGGTGAAAGCCACCGGTCAGCAGGCGCACTTCGACGTCTATATCCTGAGCGACAGTTACAATCCGGATATCTGCGTCGCCGAGCAGAAAGCCTGGATGGAACTGATTGCCGAAGTGCAGGGCGAAGGGCAGATTTTCTATCGCCGCCGTCGTCGTCGCGTGAAGCGTAAAAGCGGCAACATCGACGATTTCTGCCGCCGCTGGGGCAACCAGTACAGCTACATGGTGGTGCTGGACGCCGACTCCGTGATGACGGGCGACTGTCTGACCGGCCTGGTGCGTCTGATGGAAGCGAACCCGAACGCCGGGATCATCCAGTCGTCGCCGAAAGCCTCCGGCATGGACACGCTCTATGCGCGCTGCCAGCAATTCGCGACACGCGTCTATGGACCGCTGTTTACCGCCGGTCTGCACTTCTGGCAGCTGGGCGAATCGCACTACTGGGGCCATAACGCGATTATCCGCGTGAAGCCGTTTATCGAGCACTGTGCGCTGGCGCCGCTGCCGGGCGAAGGCTCTTTCGCAGGCTCTATCCTCTCCCACGACTTCGTGGAAGCGGCGCTGATGCGCCGCGCGGGCTGGGGCGTGTGGATTGCCTACGATCTGCCAGGCTCGTATGAAGAGCTTCCGCCGAACCTGCTGGATGAGCTCAAGCGCGACCGCCGCTGGTGTCACGGCAACCTGATGAACTTCCGTCTGTTCCTGGTGAAAGGGATGCACCCGGTTCACCGCGCGGTGTTCCTGACCGGCGTCATGTCTTATCTGTCGGCGCCGCTCTGGTTCCTGTTCCTGGCGCTCTCGACGGCGTTGCAGGTGGTTCACGCGCTCACCGAGCCGCAATACTTCCTGCAACCGCGCCAGCTGTTTCCGGTATGGCCGCAGTGGCGTCCTGAGCTCGCGATAGCGCTATTCGCCTCGACCATGGTGCTGCTGTTCCTGCCGAAACTGCTGAGCGTCATTCTCATCTGGTGTAAAGGCCCGAAAGAGTACGGCGGCTTTTTCCGCGTCACGCTCTCTCTGCTGCTGGAAGTGCTGTTTTCGGTACTGCTGGCGCCGGTGCGTATGCTGTTCCATACGGTGTTTGTGGTGAGCGCGTTCCTCGGCTGGGAAGTGGTCTGGAACTCGCCGCAGCGCGACGACGACTCCACCCCGTGGAGCGAAGCGTTCCTGCGTCACGGCTCTCAGCTGCTGCTGGGTCTGGTGTGGGCGGTCGGCATGGCGTGGCTCGATTTGCGCTTCCTGTTCTGGCTGGCGCCTATCGTGTTCTCGCTGATCCTGTCGCCGTTCGTGTCGGTGATTTCGAGCCGCGCGACCGTAGGCCTGCGCACCAAACGCTGGAAGCTGTTCCTGATCCCGGAAGAGTATTCGCCGCCGCAGGTGCTGGTGGATACCGACCGCTATCTGGAGCTCAACCGCAGCCGTTCGCTGGAAGATGGCTTTATGCACGCGGTGTTCCATCCGTCGTTTAACGCGCTGGCGACCGCTATGGCGACCGCGCGTCACCGCGCAAGCCATGTGCTGGAAATCGCCCGCGATCGTCACGTCGAACAGGCGCTGAACGATACGCCGGAGAAACTCAACCGCGACCGCCGTCTGGTGCTGCTGAGCGACCCGGTCACCATGGCGCGTATGCACTACCGCGTCTGGGCGAATCCGCAGAGATACTCGTCCTGGGTGAGCCACTACGAGACGCTGAAGCTTAATCCGCAGGCGTTAAGTACGCCGTAAGAGCATCAGCGCAATGAAATGAAAATGCTGGCCACGAAGGCCGGCATTTTTTTGCCCGTCTGACGGGCTGTTATACTGAAGATATTACGTTAAAAGCGAGGTCGCACTTGAGAATTATCGCCGTTCTGCTTGCCGTCTGGATGCTCTGCGGATGTGGCAGCATTATCAGTCGCGCCGTGCCGGGGCAGGGGCATGGCAACCAGTATTACCCCGGCGTGCAGTGGGACGTGCGGGACAGGCCGTGGCGTTTCATCCTGATGCTCGACCTGCCGTTTTCGCTTATCTTCGATACGCTGCTGCTGCCGGTCGATATGCATCACGGCCCGTATGAGTGACGCTTAGCGGGTGGTGTCCCACTCATCCGCCGCGGTGCGTCCTTCTTCGGTATCCAGCGGGGGCTCCAGCTGAAACTCGCCCTCATCCCATTCGTGCAGGGTATTTTCTTCCTGCCACTCCTGGCGCAGTTCGATCTCATCGAAGTCGCCGTCAAACACGCTCTGTGCGGCGTCGCCGGTTAACACGGTCAGGCACTCGCCTTCGTCGGTTTCATCGGCGAAGAACTCCACCTGCCACATGATTTCCCCATCCTGCAGCACATACTTTTGCATGTTGAACAGCCCGACAACCGCGTCCTCTTCCTCAATCCCCGGATTCGCGGCGAGGAACTCTTCGCGTGCTGCGTCAATGGCTTCTTCAAGCGTGGCGTACATAGTCATAGCTTTCTCCCTGAACGGACATGGTTGTTTCAGGAAAGAATAGTCGAAGTTTGCGATTTGCAAGAATGAATGGAAAAAAATGGCGCAAGAAGCGGTGCCCGCGCGCGACACGCGGCGGGCGAAAAGGATCAGTAGCGCGACGGCACGCCTTCCGGGCGGGTTTTAAAGCGGCGGTGCAGCCACATGTACTGATCGGGCGCCATCAGGATGCACTTCTCGACGACTTTATTCATCCAGGCGGCGGTCTCTTCGGCGCTGTCGATGGGCGGCGAACATTCCGGCTCAAGGGCAATCAGTTCGTAACCGCTGCCATCCGCTTTGCGGCGCGGCACAAACGGCACGATACAGGCTTTCGACATCTTCTCCAGCATCCAGGTGCCGGATGTCGTGGCGGCCTGGTCGACCGCGAAAAACGGCACGAACACGCTGTTGCGCGGGCCGTAGTCGTGGTCAGGGGCGTACCAGATGATCTCGCCGCCTTTCAGCGCTTTGATCATGCCTTTGAGATCTTTTCGGTCGAGCATGGTTTTATTGGAGCGCAGGCGTCCCCAGGTTTGCAGCCAGTCGAGCAGCGGGTTGTCGTTCGGGCGATAAACCCCGATGCCCGGCGTATGCATCCCGAAGATGCGCGCCCCAAGTTCCAGCGTCAGGAAATGCACGCCGATCAGCAAAATGCCTTTCTTTTCCGCCAGCAGCGCTTTAACCGGCTCCAGGCCGGAAACTTCCGTCCAGCGCGCGACGCGCCAGTCGGGCCAGAACCAGGCCATGCCGGTTTCCATCAGCCCCATGCCGACCGATTCGAAGTTCTTTACCACCAGCGCCTCTCGCTCGGTCTCGCTCATTTCCGGAAAGCAGAGCTCAAGGTTGCGGTGGGCAATGCGCGCGCGACGTCTCATCAGCCGCAGCGCGAGGCGGCCCATCCCGCGGCCAAGCCGCCAGATAACCGGGTAGGGCAGCAGCACGACGAGATACAGCAGGCCAATACCAAGCCAGGTCAGCCAGTAGCGGGGGTGCAGCAGTGCGCGAGAAAATTGCGGTAAATGCGTCATGAAAATTCCATTAATTGCAGGCGAAGCCCTTTCACGGCCCGTATTGTGACATTTTTTTGCGAACGACCAAAATTCTCTGCCCTTCGCGCCGCGACGCCTGTCTGAAGATGAATCATCGATAAGGTGTGGAAAATGTAGCGCAAAATGTAGGGATGTAAATTAACGGTAATTGCTATATGATGCCGGCCGTTATTTATTCCCCCACCGATAGCAGGAACGTACACCATGCCAGTGTTACACAACCGCATATCGAATGAGGAACTGAGGGCGCGCATGCTCGCCGAAACCGAGCCGCGCACCACCATCTCATTCTATAAGTATTTCACCATCGACGATCCGAAAGCCACGCGCGACGCGCTCTGGCAGGCGTTCACCGCGCTGAATGTCTTTGGCCGTATCTATCTTGCCCACGAAGGCATCAACGCGCAGATAAGCGTTCCTGAAAGCAACGTCGAGGCGTTTCGCACCGCGCTATATAATTTTCATCCGGCGCTCGACGGCGTGCGTCTGAACATCGCGCTGGATGATGACGGCAAATCCTTCTGGGTGTTGCGCATGAAAGTGCGCGATCGCATCGTGGCGGACGGCATCGACGATCCGACGTTCGACGCCAGCGACGTGGGCGACTATCTCAAGGCGGCGGAAGTGAACGCCATGCTTGACGATCCGGACGCGGTGTTTATCGATATGCGTAACCACTATGAGTATGAAGTGGGTCATTTCGAGAACGCGCTGGAGATCCCGGCGGACACGTTCCGTGAACAGCTGCCGAAAGCCGTTGAGATGATGCAGGAGTACAAAGACAAGAAAATCGTCATGTACTGCACCGGCGGCATCCGCTGTGAAAAAGCGAGCGCGTTCATGCGCCATAACGGTTTTCAGAAAGTCTGGCATATCGAAGGCGGCATTATCGAATACGCCCGCAAAGCGCGCGAGCAGGGGCTGCCGGTACGTTTCGTCGGTAAAAACTTCGTCTTTGACGAGCGTATGGGCGAGCGCATCTCTGACGACGTGATCGCGCACTGCCACCAGTGCGGCGCGCCGTGCGACAGCCACACCAACTGTAAAAACGACGGCTGCCACCTGCTGTTTATCCAGTGCCCGGCGTGCGCCGAGAAGTTTTCCGGCTGCTGCAGCGAGCTGTGCCAGGAAGAGATGTCGCTGCCGGAAGAGGAGCAGCGCCGTCGTCGCGCAGGGCGTGAGAACGGCAATAAAATCTTTAATAAATCCCGCGGTCGCCTTAACACCACGCTTGGCATTCCGGACCCGGAATAACCCGCAGGCATAAAAAAACCGGTCAGTTGACCGGTTTTTTTTCGTGCCTGAAGGGCGATTACTTCTGCTTCACGCCTTCTACCGAGATAATCAGATCCACGTCCTGAGACGCCGGGCCGAGATCGGTCGTGATGTTGAAGTCTTTGAGTTTGATTTTGCCTTCCGCTTCAAAGCCCGCGCGCTCGCCGCCCCACGGATCTTTACCCTGGCCCAGCAGTTTGGCTTCCAGCGTTACCGGTTTGGTCACGCCGTTCAGGGTCAGATCGCCGGTGATATCCAGTTCATCGCCCTCTTTCTTCACGCTGGTGGAGGTGAAGGTCGCTTTCGGGAATTTGGCCACGTTCAGGAATTCCGCGCTGCGCAGGTGTTTGTCGCGCTCGGCGTGGTTGGTGTCAACGCTGTTGGTATTGATGGTGACGCTGACTTTATCCGCCGCCGGGTTTTTCTCATCGAAGGTGAACGAGCCGTCGAAATCGCGGAACGTACCGTACAGCCAGCTGTAACCCAGGTGCTGGATACGGAAGTTAACGAAGGCGTGCTGGCCTTCTTTATCGATCTTATAGTCGGCAGCAACGGCTGAGCCGGTGGTGAACAGCAGGGCACCCAGAGTGACCCCCAGCAGGCTTTTCTTCATATTTCGCTCCATGGTTAGTGTGACGCTTTCCCGAGCATCCGCTTCAGGGTGACGTCTTTGTCGACAAAATGGTGTTTCAGCGCGGCGGCGGCGTGCGCGACCGAGAGCAGCACGACAATCCAGGCGAGCCACAGGTGGATATCGCCGGCGAGATCCGCCTGTTCGCCCGCGCCGCTCACCAGCGCTGGCACGTCAAACAACCCGAAGACGGAAATCGGTTTGCCTTCGGCGGTGGAAATCAGATAGCCGCTGATAAGAATCGTGAACAGGATCAGGTACAGCATGACATGCACCGCGACGGCGCTGTAATGCGTAAGCCGGGAATAGCTGGCCAGCGGCGGAGGCGGTGGCGAGATAAAACGCCAGACCACGCGCACCAGCAGGAAGACAAACAGGATAATGCCAATGCTTTTGTGAATTTCCGGCGCCTGGTGATACCAGACATCGTAATACCCGAGCGACACCATCCACAGTCCGAGCGCAAACATCCCATAAACCGTCAGCGCCATCAGCCAGTGAAGCAGTACCGAGAAATGTCCATATCGTGTTGGGGAGTTACGCCACTGCATGGTTATGCATCCGTCAGTAAGAATGACTCAAACAGTGGCGTTTAGGGGCACGAAAAGCAAACCAAAAAAACAAAACAAATTAGTCAAATAATTTGAATGAGAGGATATATCGCATAAAAACCGGTAATTGATTGGTGAAATCGCTATGCCGCAGGCGAATAAGGCCATACAGCCGAGTTATAACAGGCGGCCAGCGCGGCCTGGCGATTATTTAGCAGTAAAATAGTTCAGGGGTTTATCAGGTTTTGTCAGGCTGTTATCAATAATTTTGACAATCAGATAACGGTAAGCGGGGCCGGTACGCTTACCCGGCCCGCTGAGAAATCACGCAGAGGCGGCGAAACGCGCGAGCGAAAAGGGGCTCAGATCGAAATCATAAGGTTTATCGGCTGCGAACTGCGTGGCGATTTCACCGAGCGCCGGGGCGAATTTAAAGCCGTGGCCGCTCAGCCCCGTCACCAGCAACACGTTGGGCGCGTCCGGCAGGGTGTCGATAATAAAATCTTCATCCGGCGTGTTGTCATAGGTGCACGACGCGCCATACAGGCAGCCGCCGATGCCTGGCAGGAAATGACGCAGGAACGGGAAGGCTTCTGAACCGTCGGTCGCCACCGCGCCAAACGGGACGCGCTCTTCCGGGCGCGAAATGACCTTACCGCCGTTGTGTTTGCCGATTTTCAGCTCGTTATTTTCCGCCGGGAACCCGTAAAACTGGTCGCCGTTCGGCATTTCGCCGGTAAAGGCCGGGAAGCGGTTATTGGCGCTGTAGCGCCCGTCGGCCTGATACCAGGCGAAGATTTTACGCACCGGCGTCACGGGAAGGCCTGGCACCAGGCGCGACACCCACGTACCGGCGCTGACAAGCGCCTTGCGGGCGCGATAGACGCCATCGGCGGTCGTCACGCTTACGCCGTCCTCGGTGGCCTCAAAACCGCTCACGGGGCAGTTAAAGAGCTGCGCGCAGCCCGCTTCTTCGGCAAGACGGATATAAGTGGCGATGGCTTTTTCGCTGCGCAGCACGCCGGAGTCCGGCTCAAACAGGCCGAGGTAGTTTTCCGGCAGCCGGATTTCAGGCCAGCGCGTCATTACTTCTTCGCCGGTCATTTTCTCCAGCGGCAACTGCCAGCGTGCGGCGCTGTCAGCGACATTCGCCAGAAATTCAGAATCAGCCGGGCCGAGATTGACAACGCCAGTACGCTCGAAAATACGCTCGCCGCCGAGCTCGTTCAGCTCATCCCACAGCGCCTGCGCGCGCAGCACCAGCGGCACATAACGCTCGCCTTCACCATAGGCGTGACGGATAAGACGCGTGTCGCCGTGATGGCTGCCTTCCTGATGGGGCGGGTGGGCGCTGTCTGTCATTAATACGTTAAGCCCGGCGCGGGTCGCGTAATAACCGGCCGCTGCGCCTGTTGATCCGCTGCCGATGATAATCAGATCGTATTCCATGAAATTACTCCGTGAAAACCATTGGTTAGCAGAGTAATTAAGAGCAGGACAATTCACAAGCAGGAAAAAATAAAGGCACCCCGGAGGATGCCTTTGAGTTATAAGAAAAGCACGCTATCAGTGCTTGCGATAATCGCTTTCCTGGTACTCACCGGATTCAATTTTTGCAATGCCGGCTTCTAAGATAGAAATAAATTGTCTTGCTACATCGGTCGTCAGCCATAATGTCTGGCCAACTTCGGTCGCTTCGCGATCCACCTGCGGAGAGGATTGATAGTGCAACCGCAGCATCAGTGCGTCATAGCTGTCGACGGTGCTGATGTCCCATCCAACAAGGGGATGCGTCTGTATTACTTCATTTTTTTCCATCATAACCCCCTTTATACGTGTTTATAGACAACGACTCATGAGGTTCAATGCGGCTTTTCTTATCTCTGAAGCAAATAAAGTATATCAACCAATAAAGGAAAATGGGGCAGAAATAAATACCCTGACACACATTTTTTTGCGATTTTGAATTAACTGAACAATAAAACGGCAGATTATTCGCAAATTTTTGTTAAGAATCGGGATCAATGAGATAAAAGCTGAAAAGGAAAAAAATAGGCTATCGCAGAAAAAGGCGGCATAAATATTAAAAAAAACCGGGCGGCGAAGCCCGGAAAAACTGACACCATAGAGAAGACAGTAATGAGGGTTAATCAGCGGTAAACCAGTCGTCAGCGCTCTCCCAGGTTTCCTGGAGAATTTCGCTGATGCGATCTTTATCTTCTTTCGCGCCACCCAGAACCGACAGTTGGTTAGCGGCGGCATAACGCACGCTCACATGATTCGGCATTTCCGGATAATGGCTTTCAATACGGCGGGATAGCTCGCAGGCCAGTGCGTCGATAGCGCCCGGCGGCAGCGGCGTGGTTTTGGCGATAGTCACTTCAATACGCATAACAACCCCCTGTTAATCATACTGTATATATATACAGTTTTGCCGTGCGGCATGCAACAGGGGGCCGTGATTTTTTTAGCGCAAGCTTAGCGTTTTACCGTCCAGCGTACCGCTTCGCCCGCCAGGAACGGCACCAGCGTGTCGTCGGCGATAGCGATAGTTTCCGGCATAACGCTCTCCTCGCGCACCAGCGTCACGGTGCCTTCATTCACCGGCAGGCCGTAAAACCGCGGGCCGTTCAGCGAGGCGAACGCCTCAAAGTGCGCCAGCGCGTTCATCTCTTCAAACACGGTGGCGTACGCGCCGAGCGCGGAAGGCGCGTTAAAGCAGCCCGCGCAGCCGCAGCTGGTCTCTTTGCGATGACGCGCGTGGGGCGCGGAGTCGGTGCCGAGGAAGACGCGATCGCAGCCGCTCGCCACCAGCTCGCGCAGCGCCTGCTGGTGCACGTTACGCTTGAGGATCGGCAGGCAGTAGAGATGCGGGCGAATGCCGCCTGCGAGCATATGGTTGCGGTTAAACATCAGGTGCTGCGGCGTGATGGTCGCGCCGAGCAGCGAATTCCCGTCGCGTACGTAGTCGGCGGCGTCTTTGGTCGTAATGTGTTCAAACACCACTTTCAGGCCCGGCAAGCGCTGTCTGAGCGGCTCCATGACCGTCTCGATAAACCGCGCTTCGCGATCGAAGATATCGACCTCGCTGTGCGTCACTTCGCCATGCACCAGCAGCGGCATGCCGAGTTTTTCCATTCGCTCCAGCACCGTCATGATGTTATCGACGCTGGTGACGCCGTGGCTGGAGTTGGTCGTGGCGTTTGCCGGGTAGAGCTTGGCGGCGGTAAAGACGCCCTGCTGAAAACCGCGCTCCAGTTCGTCCGCGTCCAGCGTATCGGTCAGGTAGCAGGTCATCAGGGGTTCAAACGAGTGGTGTTCCGGCACCGCGTCGAGAATGCGCTGGCGGTAGGCGATAGCGGCTTCCACGGTCGTGACCGGCGGTGCCAGGTTTGGCATGACGATAGCGCGCCCGTAAGTTTCGCTGGTGTAAGGCACGACGGTTTGCAGCATGTCGCCATCACGCAGATGTACATGCCAGTCGTCAGGGCGGCGGATAGTTAAAACCTGGGGTTGTGCAGTCATGGAAGGCTCCGGCTTGAGGAAACAGTCAGTAATGGCTGGTTTTATGCCGGGCACTAAGGATAAGCGTAAACGTTTTCGTTTGCATCCTTTTCCTGAAAATTCGGGGGCGTCGCGCCCCCGGTATGATGTTAATCGGTCAGCGGGATGACGATTTCGCCAGGCTTCACCTCAAGCCCCTTGGCGAATTTCTTCGCCAGCGCTTCGCCCTGGGTGCGATCTTCGCTCAGCACGTAAGCCGGGCGCTGTTCAAAGTAACTGCGCAGCGATTTATTCAGATACGGCATCAGGGTTTCGAGCACCGGGGCCATTTTGTTCGGCGTGATGCTGCTGTCGACGACTTCCATCTCGCGCAGATAGATAGCGCCTTTTTCTTTATCAAACGTCGGCAGCGCTTTCAGTTTGAGTTTCACCAGCGCTTTCTGGTTACCGAAAAGCGACGTCATATCGAGACTCGCGTCGCCGTTGAGCGTGATTTTATTCGGCTCTTCGCGGCCAATCGCGCTGTTGAGGTTGGTTAAGACGATATGCGCGTCGGCAAGGCCCGGCACGCCGATATCTTTGGCGTAGTTATTGCGCTTTTGCAGCGCCTGGTTAATGTCCTGTTCGGTGACGGTGTATTGCGTGAGCTGGTTACATCCCACCAGCAAGCCACTGACGATAAGCGCCGCGGCGACTAACATTTTTTTCATGAGCTTCCCTCGTTCTGGTGCTGTCGGGCGATCCTGACACAAAGCAGGATGCCCCGCCAGTGGAAGCGGCAAAAGCGGATTCGGCTTAAAACGCCGGTGGAGGCCACCGGCGGGATCGTCAGATAGCCATTTTTGAGAGCAGATTTATTTGCGTCTGCTTGGCCATGTTGTCGCGGTAATCGGCGACGCGGGTAGGGTAGTTGACGCCAGCGACCAGCGTCAGGTTACGCAGCAGCGGGAAGAGATGAATATCATCTTCAGAGAGTTCGCCGTTCACGGCGTTCGGCTGGACGATAAGCTTGTCGAGCGCGCGCAGGTCGTCGCTGATGTTTTTAATCAGCCCGGCGGAGTGGGCCATATGCTCCTCGAAGGAGCCGATCGCCGCCTCTTTTTTCTCGGTAAAGTAACGACGCGCTTCAGGCGTGGCGAACTCATCGAACGCGGCTTTGGCGAAGCGCGGCAGCAGCAGGCAGTTAACGTAGCCGTTAACGCGGCGCAGCCACTCTTCTATGGCCGGGTTGCGCTTGCCGGTGAGCAGCGGTTTGCCGTCGAGTTTATCGACGTAGTGAACGATATCCATGCTTTCAGGCAGGTAACGGCTGTCGTCTTTTTGCAGAATCGGGGCCATTTTCTGGCCAATCATGCGGGTGGGGGTGGCCTCGTCATCACTGGACATCACGATAAGCTCCACCGGAAGGTTTTTGAGCCCGAAAATCATGCGCGCTTTCACACAGAACGGACAGTGATCGTAAATATATAACTTCACGTTTCTCCTCCTGCTCAGGTTACTGATTTTTCAGTATGGTGGAGAATGCGCAGGGGAGCAAATCGCTCCCCGGATCTTAGCTTTCCTGCTCCACCAGCCCCGGCGCGAGCCGTTTCTGGCTGAACTGCCACCAGAGCATCAGGAACGTCGCGACGCCTATCACGCCAAGCATCGCCCAGGGCAGCTCGGGCGTATTCAGCGCGCGGCCGACGTCAAACAGCCAGCCGCCGCCCGCGTAGCCAAGCGCGCCGCCAAAGGCGAGGCCGAGACGGCTGAAGCCCATATAGCTGCCGCGCGCGCGGGCGTCCGCCAGCGACGCGCTCAGAGTTTCACGCGCCGGCTCGGCGATAATCGAGCCGATATAAAAGAGACAAATTAACGTAAACAGCTGTTGCAGGTTGCTCGCAAGACCGATCGGCACCAGGCTGAACGTCATCACCAGCAGCCCGGCCATCAGACGCTGTTCAAGGCGAAAGCGCTTTTCGCTCCAGCGCGCCAGCGGATAGAGCAGCGTCAGCGACAGCACGGCTTCAATGGCGTACATCCATTTCACGGCCGTCGGTTCCCCCGCGATATCGTTCACCATGACCGGCAGCATCAGCATCACCTGCACCGCCAGCATGTAGTAGCCGGTCAGCGTCAGCACATAGGTGACGAAGCGCTTATCGCGCAGCACACGGCCCATGCCTTCGCGCAGCGGCGTGCGCACCGTGGAGAGCTTCCAGTCCGGCAGCAGCCAGGCGTTAAAGCCCGCGCAAAGCACGAACAGCAGCGCGCCGACGCCGCACACCAGCCGGAAATCATATTGCAGCAGCCAGCTGCCGATAAGCGCGCCCGTTACGGCGCCGGCGCTGTCCTGCATCATCAGCAGTGAGAAAAAGCGGCCGCGTTCCTGGGGGCGCACCAGCTTCACCACCAGGGCCGAGCGCGGCGGGTCGAAAAGCGTGCCGCCAAGCCCGGAGAGCACGCAGGAGAGCCACAGCACCCACGGCTCGTGGGCCACCGCCATCGTCGCAAAACCCGCCGCGCGCAGCAGCATGCCGGTCACGATCATCGGCCGCGCGCCGAGGCGGTCGGCGATGGCGCCGCCGAAAATCCCCAGCCCTTGTTGAACGAGCTGGCGCAGACCGAGCGCGATCCCCACCATCAGCGCGGCCCAGCCGAGGCTGTCGACGAAGCGAATTGAAATGAGCGGAAAGACGACGAAAAAGCCCAGAACCACGAGCATGTTATCAATTAGCAGGAAATATTTACCCAGGCTCCTTGCCTGCGAGACGCGGGACATTTCCCCTCCCGGGAAAAAGCGAAGTGACCGCACTATCTTACGGCCTGACGGGCGCGGTGGTGATGTTTTGCGCGACAATATTTTTTTATCGATCGCTATGATTGATAGATGAAATTCATCGTCAGGCCGCGCGGCGCGTCAAAGAATGGCATGTTGCTGTTTTCACTGTTTTGTTCGGCGCGGTTATAGTAAAACGTAATGCCCGCGGCGGCGCGCTGTCCGGGGCAGGAATGAGGAATAACGCCGGGAAAGGAGCAGGGTATCGATGTTTGGCTACCGAAGTAACGTGCCGAAAGTGAGATTAACGACAGATCGCCTGGTGGTGCGCCTGGTGCACGATCGCGACGCATGGCGGCTGGCGGATTACTACGCCGAGAATCGCCAGTTTCTGAAGCCCTGGGAGCCTGTTCGCGATGAAAGCCATTGCTACCCGTCGGGCTGGCAGGCGCGGCTTGGCATGATTAACGAACTTCACAAGCAGGGCAACGCCTTCTACTTTGCGCTGCTCGATCCGGACGAACATGAAATCCGCGGCGTCGCCAACTTTTCCAACGTGGTGCGCGGCTCGTTCCATGCCTGCTATCTCGGCTATTCGCTGGGCGAAAAGTGGCAGGGGCAGGGCATGATGTTTGAAGCGCTCACCAGCGCCATCCGCTATATGCAGCGCAGCCAGCATATGCACAGGATAATGGCCAACTATATGCCGCATAACCAGCGCAGCGGCGACCTGCTGGCGCGGCTCGGGTTTGAAAAAGAAGGCTATGCCAAAGATTACTTACTGATTGACGGCGTCTGGCGCGATCATGTGCTGACCGCGCTCACCGCGCGCGAATGGACGCCGGGGCGTTGAGGAGAAAACCATGAAACATCAGTTCAGCGCGCTGGAAGCGCGCGTCATCGGCTGCATGCTGGAAAAACAGGTCACCACGCCGGAGCAATACCCGCTTTCGGTCAACGGCGTGGTCACCGCCTGCAACCAGAAAACCAATCGCGAGCCGGTAATGAACCTGAGCGAGGCGCAGGTGCAGGAGACGCTGGATCAGCTGGTAAAGCGCCATTATCTGCGCACCGTCAGCGGTTTCGGCAACCGCGTGACGAAATATGAGCAGCGCTTCTGTAATTCCGAATTCGGCGATCTGAAATTCTCGCCCGCCGAAGTGGCGCTGGTCACGACCCTGCTGCTGCGTGGCGCGCAGACGCCGGGCGAGTTGCGCAGTCGCGCGGCGCGTATGCATGAGTTCAGCGACACGGCCGCGCTTGAAAACACGCTTGAGACGCTCGCAACCCGTGAAGATGGCCCGTTTGTCACGCGGCTGGCGCGCGAGCCTGGCAAGCGCGAAAGCCGCTATATGCACCTTTTCTGCGGCGAGCCGGATACCGCGACGCTTGCCGCGCACGACGAAAACACCGGCGCGGATACCGACGCCTTAACGGCGCGCGTCGACGCGCTGGAGCGTGAGGTGGCGGAACTGCGCGAGCGCCTCGAATCACTGTTAGGTCACCTGGGAGAATAATCGTGGCGAAATTACGCGTTGGGGTGGTCGGCCTTGGCGGCATTGCGCAAAAAGCCTGGCTGCCGGTGCTGTCACAGGCGACGGACTGGACGCTCACGGGGGCGTTCTCCCCGACGCGCGCGAAAGCGCTGCCGGTCTGCGAGGCGTATCGGATGCCGTATATCGATTCGCTAAAGGCGCTGGCCGCGCAGTGCGACGCGGTCTTCGTGCACAGCGCCACCAGCAGTCACTATCAGGTGGTGAGCGAGCTCCTGAACGCGGGCGTCCATGTCTGCGTCGATAAACCGCTGGCGGAAAACCTCGCCGACGCCGAACGTCTGGTCACGCTCGCGAAACAGCGCAACCTGACGCTGATGGTCGGCTTCAACCGCCGTTTCGCGCCGCTCTATCGCGATCTGAAAAACGCGCTGGGCGCGGGGGCGTCGCTGCGTATGGATAAACACCGCGCCGACAGCGTCGGCCCGCATGACCTGCGCTTTACGCTGCTGGATGACTACCTGCATCTGGTGGATACCGCGCTGTGGCTCGGCGGCGGCGAGGCAGTGCTTGCGAGCGGCGCATTGCAGACCACCGCGCAGGGTGAAATGTGGTACGCCGAGCATCATTTCCGCCGCGGCGATCTGTCCATCACCACCAGCATGCACCGTCGCGCCGGCAGCCAGCGCGAGTGGGTGCAGGCGGTGACCGACGGCGCGCTGATTGACGTGACCGATATGCGCGAGTGGCGCGAAGAGCGCGGCGCAGGCGTGGTGCAGCGCCCGGTGCCCGGCTGGCAGAGCACGCTGGAGCAGCGCGGTTTCGCCGGCTGCGCGCGTCATTTTATCGACTGCGTGCAGAATCAGACGGTTCCTGAAACCGCGGGCGAGCAGGCGCTTCTCGCCCAGCGCGTGGTGGAGCGGCTGTGGCGCGAGGCGATGCGCGAGTAACGGCGGCGCGCATCTGCCAGTAGTATTTCCCTTTCAGTCGAGTAGACTAAGCGCTTCGCTGAAAAGCCCCTGACGCCTGCCCTGCAGGCGTCGGTGTTTATGGGAAAGAACAATAATGAATTTACTGAAGTCGCTGGCTGCGGTCAGCTCGATGACCATGTTTTCCCGCGTGCTCGGGTTCGCGCGCGACGCCATTGTGGCGCGGGTGTTCGGGGCCGGGATGGCGACCGACGCCTTTTTCGTGGCGTTCAAGTTGCCGAACCTGCTGCGACGCATTTTTGCCGAAGGCGCGTTCTCGCAGGCGTTTGTGCCGATCCTCGCCGAATATAAAAGCAAGCAGGGCGAAGACGCCACGCGGGTGTTTGTGGCCTATGTGTCCGGCCTGCTGACGCTGGCGCTGTTTATTGTGACGATAGCCGGTATGCTGGCCGCCCCCTGGGTGATTCTGGTGACGGCGCCGGGCTTTGCCGATACCGCGGATAAATTCGCGCTCACCTCGTCGCTGCTGCGTATTACCTTTCCTTATATTCTGCTGATTTCGCTGGCCTCGCTCGCGGGCGCCATTCTTAACACCTGGAACCGCTTTTCGGTGCCGGCGTTCGCGCCCACGTTTCTTAATATCAGCATGATTGGCTTTGCGCTTTTCGCCGCGCCGTACTTTAACCCGCCGGTACTGGCGCTCGCGTGGGCGGTCACGGTCGGCGGCGTGTTGCAGCTTGTTTACCAGCTGCCGCACCTGAAGAAAATCGGCATGCTGGTGCTGCCGCGCATTAACTTTAAAGATGCGGGCGCGATGCGCGTTATGAAACAGATGGGGCCTGCCATCCTCGGCGTCTCGGTCAGTCAGATCTCGCTTATCATCAACACGATTTTCGCCTCGTTTCTGGTTTCCGGCTCGGTCTCCTGGATGTATTACGCCGACCGCCTGATGGAGTTTCCGTCCGGGGTGCTGGGCGTGGCGCTCGGGACCATTCTGCTGCCGTCGCTGTCGAGAAGCTTCGCGAGCGGCAACCATGACGAATATTCTCGCCTGATGGACTGGGGGTTGCGCCTGTGCTTTTTACTGGCGCTGCCAAGCGCGGTGGCGCTTGGCATTCTGGCGAAACCGCTGACCGTCTCGCTGTTCCAGTACGGCAAATTCTCCGGTCACGACGCGCTGATGACCCAGCAGGCGCTGGTGGCGTACTCGGTCGGGCTGATGGGGCTGATTGTGGTGAAAGTGCTGGCGCCAGGATTCTATTCGCGCCAGGACATCAAAACGCCGGTGAAAATCGCCATCGTGACGCTCATCATGACGCAGGTGATGAACCTGGCGTTTATCGGGCCGCTGAAACACGCGGGGCTGGCGCTCTCCATCGGTCTTGCGGCCTGTCTTAACGCGAGTCTGCTCTACTGGCAGCTGCGCAAGCGTAAAATTTTCCAGCCGCAGCCGGGGTGGGGCGCATTTTTAACGCGGCTGATAATCGCGGTGCTGGTGATGTCCGCGGCGCTTATCGGCGTGATGCACTTCATGCCGGACTGGGCGCAGGGCAGCATGCCGCTGCGTCTGCTGCGCCTTGCGGGCGTGGTGGTCGCGGGCGTTGTCGCGTACTTCGCGACGCTGACGTTACTGGGCTTCCGCGTGCGGGATTTCGCGCGCCGTACGGTGTAAACCGAACGGCGGTTAACGCCGTTACACAAAACGCGCCGCAGGATTTCTCCCCGGCGCGTTTTTATATGCCTGGTTTCCAGCACGCGTTTTTCAGACGCAAAAAACCTTCCAGCAGGTTTACCCTGCCGGAATGGCGTTTTTTTAACCCATGACCTTGCGGTCAGATGGCGATTTTCTTCCCGCCGCGATGCATATTCGCGGCAGTCTGGCCGTTAGCGCCGTACAGCGCCGGCTCCTGAAGCGGTTTTAACACCGCCAGGGCCTGCTGGTTACGCGCCATTTGCCCTTCGAGCAACCAGCCGTTATGCAGATTCAGATCGCGCAAATGCAGGGTTTTCTGAGTAATCGTCTGCCAGCGCTGCGCCATATCCGGCGGCGCGTCGCGGTGCGTTTTCTGTTCGCTGCGGCGCTGCTGTTCCAGATAGTCCAGCGTGGCCAGCAGCGAGCTTTTCTCTTCGGTGATGCGCTGAAGCGCACTACTGTTGAGACTGCCCGCGGATAACTGATGCTGTTCCGCATCCATCACCGACTTCAGCGAATTCAGTACAGTTGTCATTTGGTCTAACAGTTCTGACAGACGGCTCATAGATTATTTATCCTGCAAGAAACTCTGAGCTTCCTGGATAAGCGCATCGGCGATTTTGCCGGTATCCATTTTCAGCTCGCCATTACGAATGGCGGCCTTCAGCGCTTCCACACGCTCAACGTTGATATCATCAGCGCCTGGCTTCATCAGTTTTGCCTGGGCGCCGCTTAAGGTGACGCTGGCGCTGCCAGCCGCCGCGGTTTCCGTCGGGCGGGCTTTCGGTGCCTGCGGTTCACTGTTTTCGCGCGGTTGCACCGTACTCACCGGTTTCATGGATGACGTGCGTTCAATGCTCATTGATTTTTTCCTCATAGAGGGGCTCGCGGCGTAGAGCCGATATTCATCGTTAGTTGATTAACTATATCGGCAGCCACAATGAATTCTTTATAAAGATTACAGGTTAATCAGAATAATCCCATCAGAACCCACGATGCCGCTTACCACCTGGCCTGAGGCCATTCTGACCCGGGCGTTTTGCGCCACCGCCGCATTGTTCAGGGCCCGGCCTTCGCCATTAATGCTAAAGCCTTCGCCGTTGGCGATAATCTGTACCTGCTGACCCGCTTTTACCCGCCAGGACTGACGTACCATCGACAGCATTACCGGCTGATTTGGCGCGAGGTCACGCAGGGTAACAGCTTCGCGCGCCTGGTCAAGATTGAGCATAGCGTTTGGGGGCAGGAGATCCAGCCGGCCGCGCTCCAGGCGGACGTTAGACTCATCCAGCGTGCCGCCGCGCGCGACAGGCTGGCTTGCCACCACATAGTTCCCGAAAGCCTGAACATTCACCTGCATATACCGTTTCTGATCGCCGCAACGCACCTGCACGCTGAGGTTTCCCCACAGACGCGCGTTGCCCGGCAGGCTGAAATCAGGGGTATCGCAAGTCAGTCTCTGCGGCTCCGGCGTTTTCACCGTCACCACCACCGCATCGCTAATTCCCGCCAGACGCTGCAGAAAGAACGGCGTCAGCTGCGCATTGAGCGCATCGGCGAAAATGCCGGGGCTTAACAGCAGCAAACCCGCGGCGAGACAGAATTTCAGGCTCTTCATTGCACATCTCCACTTTCGGAACAGGGAGGATTCTACTCTGCTCTGTTTTTGTTCAAGGCAACAAATAGCGACGCATTTTGCGTTTATTCCGGCGATAACGCACGCGTGAGGAACAGTAAGCTGTGCACACTCACCAGACTAAGTGGAGGCACCATGCTCGATAAACTGGACGCCGCGCTGCGCTTTCAACAGGAAGCTATCAATTTACGCGCTCAGCGTCAGGAGATTCTGGCGGCCAATATCGCCAACGCCGATACCCCAGGTTATCAGGCGCGCGATATTGATTTCGCCAGCCAACTGAAAAAAGTGATGGATCAAGGCCGCGCGTCAGGCAGCACCATGACGCTCGCCATGACGTCATCACGCCATATACCGGCTCAGGCGTCGACCGGCGCTTCTCTTGATTTGCTGTACCGCGTGCCGGATCAGCCGTCGATGGATGGCAACACCGTCGATATGGACCGTGAGCGTACCCAGTTTGCCGACAACAGCCTGAAGTATCAGACCGATCTGCAGGTTCTTGGCGGCCAAATCAAGAGCATGATGTCCGTGCTGCAGCAACAGTAAGGGTTAAGAAGCGATGGCGCTTTTAAATATTTTCGACATTGCCGGTTCCGCGATGACCGCGCAATCCAAACGCATGAACGTGGCGGCAAGTAACCTTGCCAACGCCGACAGTGCGACCGGGCCGGATGGTCAGCCTTATCGCGCAAAGCAAGTGGTTTTCCAGGTTGACGCCGCGCCAGGCGCCGCCACCGGCGGCGTGAAGGTGACGGATGTCGTGGAAAGCCAGGCGCCGGACAAACTGGTTTATGAGCCAGGCAACCCGCTGGCGGACGCCAAGGGGTATGTCCGTATGCCGAACGTTGACGTGGTCGGCGAGATGGTGAACTCCATGTCCGCCTCGCGCAGCTACCAGGCCAACGTAGAAGTGCTGAACACCGTGAAAAGCATGATGCTGAAAACGCTCACGCTCGGTCAATAAAGGAGAGAGTTATGTCGGTTACGTCCAGCATTAACGAAAGTTACAGTCCCAGCAGTGCCAGCAGCGCGACCTCCAGCACCAGTCTGACCGGGAGCAATGCCTCGGACCTGCAAAGCAGCTTCCTGACGCTTTTGGTGGCGCAGCTGAAAAACCAGGACCCGACCAACCCGATGCAGAACAACGAGCTGACCACGCAGCTTGCGCAGATCAGCACCGTGAGCGGCATCGAGAAACTGAACACCACGCTCGGATCTATCTCCGGCCAGATCGATAACAGCCAGTCGCTTGCGGCGAGCGCGCTTATCGGTCACGGCGTGATGATCCCGGGCAGCACCATTCTGACCGGCAAAGACACCACGACACCGTTTGGCGTCGAGTTGCAACAGGCCGCAGATAAAGTTACCGCCACTGTCACTGATAAGAGCGGGAAAGTCGTTCGTACCATCGAAATCGGCGCGCTGAGCGCTGGCGTCCATACCTTCTCTTGGGATGGCACGATGAGCGACGGCACCAAGGCGCCGGATGGCTCCTACAACGTCTCCATTGCCGCAAGCAACGGAGGCACCCAGCTGGTCGCACAGCCGCTTAACTTCGCGCTGGTGAACGGCATTACGCGAAGCAACGGTTCGAACCTGCTGGATCTGGGCACCTACGGGACCACGACACTCGACCAGGTACGGCAAATTATTTAAGCCTTCAATCTTATCAGGAGTAAGAAATGGCCTTTTCACAAGCGGTCAGCGGTCTGAATGCTGCCAGCACCAACCTCGACGTTATCGGCAACAACATTGCCAACTCCGCCACTTATGGTTTTAAGTCTGGCTCCGTCTCTTTCGCCGACATGTTTGCCGGTTCGAAAGCGGGCCTGGGCGTTAAAGTCGCGGGTATTACCCAGGACTTCGGCGACGGCGTGACCACCAACACCGGCCGTAAGCTGGACGTGGCTATCAGCCAGAACGGTTTCTTCCGTCTGCTCGACAGCAACGGCGGCGTGTTCTACAGCCGTAACGGCCAGTTCAAACTGGACGAAAAAAGCAACCTGGTGAACATGCAGGGTATGCAGGTGACCGGCTATCCGGCAACCGGCACCCCGCCGACCGTTCAGCAGGGCGCAGACCCGATTCCGCTGACCATTCCGACCGCGCAGATGCCGGCAAGCCAGACCACCAGCGCGAATTTCGTCATGAACCTGAACTCCTCTGACGATGTTCCGGCGCAGACCCCATTCGATCCGGCTAACTCCAGCACCTTTAACAAAAGCGTGCCGCTGACCGTTTACGATAGCCTGGGTAACGAACACAACCTGAAGCTGTACTACGTGAAAACCGCGGATAACAAATGGGATGTCTACAACATGGACACCAGCGTTAGCTCCGCGACGCCGACCACCCCGCTGACCAGCCTGACCTTCAGCGACAGCGGCGCCCTGACCGGCATCACCAACGCCGCACCGGCGGGCTCCCAGCAGGTGCCGATTTCCGTGGCGTCCCTGAACGGCTCCGCGGCATTCAACTTCAGCATGAACCTGACGGGCACCACCCAGCAGAACTCCGGCGCTAACGTCCTGCTGACCTCCAACCAGAACGGCTACAAGCCGGGCGACCTGGTGGGTTATCAGGTGAACGAAGACGGCAGCCTGGTGGGTAACTACTCCAACGAGAAGAGCCAGCTGCTGGGTCAGATCGTGCTGGCGAACTTCGCCAACCCGGAAGGTCTCTCTTCTCAGGGCGACAACGTCTGGTCTGCAAGCACCGCCTCTGGCGTGGCGCTGCTGGGCTCTGCCGGCACCGGCAACTTCGGCAAACTGACCAGCGGCGCGCTTGAAGCGTCCAACGTCGACCTGAGTAAAGAACTGGTCAACATGATCGTCGCGCAGCGTAACTACCAGTCGAACGCGCAGACCATCAAGACTCAGGACCAGATCCTCAATACCCTGGTTAACCTGCGCTAATTGTCTGAAGGGATGGCTTAATGGATCACGCAATTTATACCGCCATGGGCGCAGCCAGCCAGACGCTGAACCAGCAGTCTGTCACGGCGAGCAACCTGGCCAACGCATCAACGCCTGGCTTTCGCGCTCAGCTCAACGCGCTGCGCGCCGTGCCGGTAGAAGGGCTGTCATTGCCAACCCGCACGCTGGTCACGGCTTCCACTCCTGGCGTGAATATGAGCCAGGGGTCGCTCGACTACACCTCCCGTCCGCTGGACGTTGCCATTCAGGGCAGCGACGGCTGGCTGGCGGTGCAGGCGCCGGACGGCACCGAAGCGTATACCCGCAACGGTAACATCCAGCGCACGGCGACCGGCCAGCTCACCATCCAGGGGAATCCTGTGATGGGCGAGGGCGGCCCGGTCGTGGTCCCGGAAGGCGCGGAAGTGACTATCGCCGCCGACGGGACTATCTCGGTACTGAACCCGGGCGACGCCCCGAACACCATTGCGCCGGTAGGCCGTCTGAAGATGGTCAAAGCCAGCGCGCAGGAAGTGGTACGCGGCGACGACGGACTGTTTCGTTTAAACCAGCAGGCGCAGACCGCCCGCGGCGCGACGTTGCAGGCCGACCCGACCATCAGCCTGATGTCCGGGGTGCTGGAAGGCAGTAACGTGAAACCCGTGGAAGCAATGACCGACATGATAGCCAACGCCCGTCGCTTCGAAATGCAGATGAAAATCATCAGCAGCGTCGATGAAAACGAGCAGCGCGCTAACCAGTTATTGTCGATGAGTTAATCAACAGGACGACACTATGATCAGTTCCTTATGGATTGCCAAAACCGGCCTCGACGCCCAGCAAACCAATATGGACGTTATCGCCAACAACCTGGCGAACGTCAGCACCAACGGTTTCAAACGTCAGCGCGCTGTGTTTGAAGATCTGCTTTACCAAACCATCCGCCAGCCGGGCGCGCAGTCGTCTGAACAGACCACGCTGCCTTCCGGCCTGCAGATTGGTACCGGTGTGCGCCCCGTCGCCACCGAGCGTCTGCACAGCCAGGGCAACCTGTCTCAGACCAACAACAGCAAAGATGTCGCGATTAAAGGCCAGGGCTTCTTCCAGGTTCTGCTGCCGGACGGCACCTCCGCGTATACCCGCGACGGTTCTTTCCAGGTGGATCAGAACGGTCAGCTCGTGACCGCGGGCGGCTTCCAGGTTCAGCCGGCTATCACCATTCCTGCGAACGCGCTGAGCATCACCGTCGGTCGCGACGGCGTGGTGAGCGTGACCCAGCAGGGGACGGCGGCGCCGGTACAGGTCGGCCAGATCAACCTGACCACCTTTATGAACGACAGCGGTCTGGAAAGCATTGGTGAAAACCTCTACACCGAAACCCAGTCCTCCGGCACGCCGAACGAAAGCACGCCGGGCCTGAACGGTGCGGGGCTGCTGTATCAGGGTTATGTCGAAACCTCTAACGTCAACGTGGCGGAAGAGCTGGTCAACATGATCCAGGTGCAGCGCGCTTACGAGATCAACAGTAAAGCGGTTTCCACCACTGACCAGATGCTGCAAAAACTGACGCAACTCTAAAGCCTGTTTCGGTGTGGCGTAACGCCACACCGAACGCCACTACGAAGATGAAAGCAATGCAAAAGACCGGTGCGCAACTCTGCCCTATCGCGATAGCTCTCGCATTAACCCTGTCGGGCTGTGCGTGGGTGCCTTCTACTCCGCTGGTTCAGGGCGCGACGACCGCGCAGCCCGCGCCTGCCCCCGCGCCGGTGGTTAACGGTTCCATTTTCCAGTCCGTACAGCAGATTAACTACGGTTATCAACCGCTGTTCGAAGATCGTCGTCCGCGTAACGTCGGCGATACGCTCACGATTGAGCTGCAAGAAAACGTCAGCGCGAGCAAGAGCTCGTCGGCGAACGCCAGCCGCGACGGCAAGACCAATTTCGGTCTCGACACCGTTCCGCGCTATCTGCAGGGCCTCTTCGGCAATGCGCGCGCCGATATCAGCGCATCCGGCGGCAATACCTTTAATGGCAAAGGCGGCGCTAACGCCAGCAACACCTTCAGCGGCACGCTGACCGTGACCGTCGATCAGGTTCTCGCCAACGGCAACCTGCATGTGGTCGGTGAAAAACAGATTGCCATCAACCAGGGCACAGAATTTATCCGCTTCTCGGGCGTGGTTAACCCTCGCACCATCAGCGGCAGCAACACGGTACCGTCCACCCAGGTGGCGGATGCCCGAATCGAATATGTCGGCAACGGCTACATCAACGAAGCGCAGAACATGGGATGGCTACAGCGTTTCTTCCTTAATTTATCGCCGATGTAACAGAGGTGAAAAATGTTTAAATCGCTCCCAGGACTCCTGCTGCTGCTCGTCGCGACTTTCGCGCAGGCTGACCGCATTCGTGACTTAACCACCGTACAGGGCGTGCGTGAAAACTCCCTGATCGGCTACGGCCTTGTGGTGGGCCTTGACGGCACTGGCGACCAGACGACCCAGACGCCGTTTACCACCCAGAGCCTGAACAACATGCTCTCTCAGCTGGGGATCACCGTTCCGGCGGGCACCAACATGCAGTTGAAAAACGTGGCGGCGGTCATGGTTACCGCGTCCTACCCGGCGTTCGCGCGCCAGGGGCAGGCCATCGACGTGGTGGTCTCCTCCATGGGTAACGCCAAGAGCCTGCGCGGCGGTACGCTCCTGATGACGCCGCTGAAAGGCGTCGATAACCAGGTCTACGCGCTGGCGCAGGGCAACATTCTGATCGGCGGCGCGGGCGCTTCCGCAGGCGGCAGCAGCGTGCAGGTGAATCAGCTTAACGGCGGGCGTATCACCAACGGCGCGGTGATTGAGCGCGAGCTGCCGACCCAGTTCGGCAACGGCAACACCATTAACCTGCAGCTGAACAATGATGACTTCACGCTGGCGCAGCAGATCTCCGACACCATCAACCGCGCGCGCGGTTATGGCTCCGCGGTGCCGCTGGACGCCCGTACCGTTCAGGTGCGCGCGCCGAGCGGCGGCAGCTCTCAGGTGCAGCTGCTGGCAGGTATCCAGAACCTCGAAGTGAATGTCGCGGTACAGGACGCCAAAGTCATTATTAACTCACGCACCGGCTCGGTCGTGATGAACCGCGAAGTGTCGCTGGACAGCTGCGCGGTCGCGCAGGGCAACCTCTCGGTGACGGTTAACCAGCAGGCCAACGTCAGCCAGCCGAATACGCCGTTTGGCGGCGGCCAGACTGTCGTGACGCCGCAGACGCAGATCGATATGCGCCAGAGCGGCGGCGCGCTGCAGCGCGTAACCTCCAGCGCCAACCTGAACAGCGTCGTGCGCGCGCTTAACGCGCTGGGCGCCACGCCGATGGATCTGATGTCGATTCTGCAATCCATGCAAAGCGCGGGGTGTCTGCGCGCAAAACTGGAAATCATCTGATGCTGACTGATAGCAAATTACTGTCCAGCGCCGCCTTTGACGCGCAATCGCTTAATGACCTGAAAACTAAGGTCGCAAAGGATCCGAACGGCAACCTGAAATCGGTTGCCCGTCAGATGGAAGGGATGTTCGTGCAAATGATGCTGAAAAGCATGCGCGAAGCGCTGCCCAAGGATGGGCTGTTCAGTAGCGATCAGACCCGGCTTTACACCAGCATGTACGATCAGCAAATCGCCCAGCAGATGACGGCGGGCAAAGGCTTAGGCCTCGCGGACATGATGGTGAAACAGATGGGCGGCGATCCGGCTTCCGCCGAGCAGCCCGCCGCCGCTGCGGATACCGCGTCTCAGGTGCCGATGAAGTTCGATATCGATACCATGAACAGCTACCGCAACCAGGCGATTACGCAGATTGTGCGCCAGGCGATGCCGAAGGCGCCGTCAAACGAAGAGCCGCTCTCCGGCGACAGCAAAGACTTCCTGGCGCAGCTTTCGCTGCCTGCGAAGCTTGCCAGTCAGCAGAGCGGCGTGCCTCACCACCTGATTCTGGCGCAGGCCGCGCTGGAATCGGGCTGGGGTCAGCGCCAGATCCGCAAAGAGAACGGCGAGCCGAGCTTTAATATCTTCGGCGTCAAGGCGACCTCTTCATGGAAAGGGCCGGTGACCGAGATAACCACCACCGAATATGAAAACGGCGAAGCGAAAAAGGTCAAAGCGAAGTTCCGCGTTTACGGCTCCTATCTTGAGGCGCTGTCGGATTACGTGGGTATGCTGACGCGCAACCCGCGCTATGCGGCGGTGACCACGGCCGCCTCGGCGGAAGAGGGGGCGAAAGCCTTGCAGAGCGCCGGTTACGCGACCGATCCGAACTACGCCCGCAAGCTGACCAGCATGATCCAGCAGATGAAATCGCTGGGTGAAAAGGTGAGCAAAGCGTACAGCCAGGATATCTCGACGCTGTTCTGAAATCGCTCAAGTTCTCTTAAGCGCTGCCGATAAATATCGTCAGGACCCGCATATGAATGTTCAAAAGGAACCTCCATGTCCAGTAGCTTAATTAACAGCGCCATGAGTGGCCTGAGTGCGGCACAAACCGCACTGAGCACGGTGAGCAATAACATTTCTAACTATAACGTCGCAGGCTATACCCGCCAGACCACTATTCTGGGGCAGTCTAACAGCACCATGACGCAGGGCGGCTGGGTCGGCAACGGCGTGTTTGTTTCAGGTATTCAGCGTGAATATGATGCGTTCATCACCAATCAGCTGAACGCCGCGCAAAACCAGAGCAGCGGCTTAACCACCCGCTATGAGCAGATGTCGAAAATCGACGATATGGTCTCTGGCACCACCAATAATATCTCCACCACCATGCAGGATTTCTTCAAAAGCCTGCAAACGCTGACCAGCAACGCCGAAGATCCGGCCGCGCGTCAGACCCTGCTGGGTAAAGCAGACGGTCTGGTTAACCAGTTTAAAGTGGTGGATCAGTATCTGCGCGACCAGGATAAGCAGGTCAACACGGCCATTACCGCCAGCGTCCAGCAGATCAATAACTACGCCACCCAGATTGCGTCGCTGAACGAACAGATCACCCGCCTGACCGGCATGGGCGCCGGCGCGTCGCCGAACGATCTGTTGGATCAGCGCGATCAGCTGGTGAGCGAACTGAATAAAATCGTCGGCGTAGATGTCGCTGTTCAGGACGGCAACACCTTTAACGTCACGATGGCGAACGGCTATAACCTGGTGCAGGGCAGCAAGGCGAGCCAGCTGGCTGCCGTACCGTCCAGCGCCGATCCGGCCCGCACGACGATCGCGTTTGTCGACAAGACGGCCGGCAACATTGAGATCCCGGAGAAACTGGTGACTACCGGTTCACTGGGCGGTCTCATCGCCTTCCGCAGCGAAGATCTCGACCAGGCGCGTAATAACCTGGGCCAGATCGCGCTTGCTTTCGGCGACGCATTTAATAAACAGCACGAAGCGGGCTTTGACGCTAACGGCGACGCCGGTAAAGCGTTCTTCACGCTGGGTTCCGCCGCGGCCATGAGCAACGCGCGCAACATCGGCTCTGCTTCGCTGACGGCGACGATTACCGACAGCACCGCGGTAAAAGCCAGCAACTACCAGATGGCTTACGACGGCACGAACTGGAAAGTGACGCGCCTGTCTGACAACGTGACCGTGAACGCCACGCCGACCACCGATGGCTCCGGCAACGTGACCGCGCTGGAGTTTGACGGCCTGAAGATTGGCATCACGGGCGCGGCCGCGAACAAAGACACCTTTATCGTGAAGCCGGTCAACGACGTGATCATTAGCATGGATGTCGCCGTTCACGACGAGTCTGAAATCGCGATGGCGTCGACGGCGACCTCCGGCGAGAGCGACAACCGTAACGGTAAGGCGCTGCTGGATCTGCAAAACAGCAAGACGGTCGGCGGCAGCAAAACGTTTAACGATGCGTACGCGGCGTTTATCAGTGAAGTGGGTAACAAAACCAACACGCTGAAAAGCTCCAGCACCACCCAGACTAACGTGGTCACGCAGCTGACTAACCAGCAGCAGTCCATTTCCGGGGTAAACCTGGATGAAGAGTACGGCAACCTGCAACGCTATCAGCAGTACTACCTGGCGAATGCCCAGGTGCTGCAAACCGCGTCCACGGTGTTTGACGCGCTTCTCCAGATTCGCTAACAGGGAACCGAACGATGCGTATTAGCACTCAAATGATGTATCAGCAGAACATGCGGGGTATTACCGACTCGCAGAGTACCTGGCTGAAATACGGTGAGCAGATGTCCACCGGCAAACGCGTTAACCGTCCGTCTGACGATCCGATCGCCGCCGCTCAGGCCGTGGTGCTCTCCCAGGCGCAGGCGCAGAACGAGCAGTACACCCAGGCGCGTACCTTCGCGACCCAGAAAGTGTCGCTGGAATCGAGCGTGCTGAACCAGGTGACCAGCGTTATCACCTCCGCGCAGGAAAAAATCGTTTACGCGAACAACGGCACGCTCAGCGACACCGACCGCGCGTCGGTCGCGACAGACCTGCAGGGGATGCGCGATCAGCTGCTGAACCTGGCGAACAGCACCGACGGTAACGGCCGCTATATTTTCGCGGGCTATAAAACCGATGCGGCGCCATTCTCCGGCACGCCTGGCAACATCACGTATAACGGCGGTACCGAAAACATCACGCAGCAGGTGGATTCCGCGCGTACGATGGTTATCGGCCACACCGGCAACCTGGTGTTTGACAGCATCACCAGCAACGCCAAGCCGGAGCCGGATGGCTCGGCCAGCGAAACCAACCTGTTCAAAATGCTCGACTCCGCTATCGCCGCGCTGAAAACGCCGATGGAAGGCGCCGATGAGACGACCCAGCAGGGCCTGCTGGATGCTATCTCCAAAACATCGCGTGGCCTGAGCAACTCGCTGGATAACGTCGGGACGGTACTGGCGGAAGTGGGTACCCAGCAGAAAGAGCTGGAAAACCTGGATCAGCTGGGCGCTGAACGCTCTCTGGGCCAGACGGCGCAGATGAGCAACCTGGTGGATGTGGACTGGAACTCAGCCATCTCCTCCTACGTGATGCAGCAGGCGGCGCTTCAGGCTTCCTACAAAGCGTTTAGCGATATGCAGGGCATGTCGCTGTTCCAGTTGAATAAATAAGTTTGTCGATTTGAAGCATGCCATGAAACTGGGCATGCTTGATGTGCCCGCCTCACGATACTGAGGCGGGCTTTTTTTTGCTTAGCGCGCGGGCTCTTGCGCCACGACGCCTGCCGGGCGCGCTTTTTGCGTCAGGCGAATCACCAGCGCCACGCCGCTTGCGAGCGTCGCCAGCGCCACCACCGCAGGCCAGCCGCCGAACGCCCAGGCTTTACTGCCGAGCAGCGATCCCAGCGCCATACCAATAAACACGCCGGTAAAGAGCAGGGCGTTAAGACGACCGCGCGCTTTTGGCTCCAGGCTGTAGACCAGCGTCTGGTGCGCCACCAACGACGACTGCAAGCCTAAATCAAAACCGACCGCCGCGACGGCAATCAGCACTAACTGCATGGATGGCGAAAGCAGGGGCAGCGCGAACATCGCGGCAAACGAGAGCATCACCAGCAGGCTGCCGAGCTGCGTGACCCGCGCCGGGCCGAAGCGATCCGAGAGCGCGCCGGAGAGCGGGGCGGCCAGCGCGCCCGCGGCGCCCGCCAGACCAAAAGCGCCCGCGACCGCGCTCCCCATGTGGAATTTATCGGCCAGCATCACCGCAAGCATCGACCAGAACGCGCTAAAGCCAATCGACAGAAAGCCCTGCGCCAGCGCCGCGCCGCGCAGCGTCGGGTAGCGTTTCCACAGGCCGCCCATGGAGTGCAGCAGGGCCGGGTAGCTCAGCGTTGCATGGGTTTCAAAGCGCGGCAGCACGCGCCACAGCACCAGCCCCGTGAGCGCGATGCTGGCGGCGGCGAGCTGATACATGACTCGCCAGCCAAAGGCCGCGCTGATAACGCCGCTCACCGAGCGCGAGAGCAGGATGCCAAGCAGCAGACCGGTCATTACGGTGCCGACAATTTTACCCTGCTGTCCGGCGGGCGAGAGGATCGCGGCGGCGGGCACGATATCCTGCGCCATCGTCGCCATCATCCCCACCAGCAGGCTTAATACCAGCAGACTGTGCAGGCCGCCGCTCAGGCTGTAGAGCGCCAGCATGACGGCGAGCGCCAGGCACTTCACCAGAATCAGCGTGCGGCGGTCGTGACGATCGCCCAGCGGCAGCAGAAACAGAATGCCGAGCGCGTAGCCTGCCTGGGTCAGCGTCGGGATAAGGCCCATGCCGTCCACACTCAGATGTAGATCGCTGCCGATAAGCGGCAGGATAGGCTGCGCGTAGTAAATCGAGGCGACGCTCAGGCCTGTCGCCATCGCCAGAATCAGTATCAGCAGCCGGGAGAGCCCGGGGGCGGGTTGTGCGGCGTCGTTATGGTTATTCATGGTGAAACCCTCGTGTGTAGTCAGTGCGGAGGATTGTCCGCCCGCGGCGGCTGGCGCGGTAGAGGCCGACATGATAAAACGGTTATACGTGTAGCGTATGACAAGAATAAATTTTATGGGTATTGAGCGTATAGATCGCGTAGAGCTGATGCATACCTTTGTGCGGATCATCGAAAGCGGCTCGCTCTCTGCGGCCGCGCAGCAGATGAACACCACCCAGGCGACCGTCAGCCGCCGCCTCAAATCGCTGGAGGATTTGCTGGGGGCGAGACTGCTTCTGCGAACCACACACGCCATGAAACTCACCGATGACGGCGAGCGCTGCTATCAGCACGCCCGCAGCGTGCTGGCGAGCTGGCAGGCGCTTGAGGATGAAATAAAAAACGCCGAAGGGGAGCCGGTCGGCGTATTGCGCGTGCGCGCGCCGCACGCATTCGGTCAGGATCAGCTTATCGCGCCGCTGACCGACTTTCTGAACCGCTATCCGGGGCTGTGCGTCGACTGGATGCTGAACGACAAGTCACCAGACTTTATCAGCGATAATATCGACTGCGCGCTGCACGTCGGCCCGGATATCGACCCGTCGGTCATTGCCGTACAGCTCGCCGAAGTGCCGCGCATTGTGGTCGCCTCGCCGGATCTGGTGGCGCGCCACCCGCCAGTGAAAGCGATTGACGAGCTCGCCGCGCTGCCGTGGGTGGCGCTCAGCACCTTTTACCGTCGCGAAGTGACGCTGCATCATACGCAGAGCGGCGAACGGCAGACCTTTACGGTGATGCCGCGCCTGAGTTCCGACAGCCTCTACGCTATCCGCCGAACCATTCTTAACGGCCTGGGCGTGGGGATGATTTCCGCATGGGCGGTGGAAGAGGATCTGCGCGAGGGACGTCTGGTGCAGCTGTTGCCGCTGTGGCAGGCGCCCGCGCTGCCGGTATATCTGCTCTATCCGTGGGCGCGCTACTATCCGGCGCGACTGCGTCGTTTTCTGGAGCTGATGAAAGCGGTGATGCCTGAGCTGGCGGGGATGCGGCAGATAACCGCGGCGAAGCGTTAGTGGAAAACAGGCAATAAAAAAGCCGGTCAGAGACCGGCTTTTTTGTGCGGGGAGAGTTACTTCACCGGCTGAGGACGCGTCGCAGGGGCAGAGGCCTGATGGGTGGCGCTGTGGCCGCCCGCCGAACCTTTACCGCTGAACTCGAACGCCGGGCGAACCCAGTCGCTGTGACGCGGCGGCTCCGGCACATATTCCGGCGCCGGTGCGCGGGTCATCGGCGCAGAAGCGACGGCGGCGGAAGCGACAGCCACGACCGGCGCTTTCACGTCGTCTTCCTGCGCTTTCGGCGCGACGACCGGGGCAGCTTCCGGGGCTTTCACCGGCTCATCAGCGATCGCTTCCGGCAGCGCCTCCTGCGCAGGCGCGCTTTCGGCCATCACAGCGGAAGCCTCTTCGCGAGGCGCTTCGTCAGCGACAACCGCGGCGTCAGCCGGAACGGCTTCCTGGGCTATCTGCTCAGCGACGGCTTGATCCTGCGGCTCGGCGTCAACCGGCGCGGAGATAGCTTCAGGATGAGTGGTTTCCACCACGGGCTCCTGCGGCGCGCTCTCCACAACCGACGGCTCAACCACTACTGCTTCGGCGACCGGCGCAACCGGCGCTTCAGGGGTCTGAGCTTCTGCGACCGGCGCGGTGTTCTGCTCCAGCTGCTGCTCCTCCTGCTCCTGTACACGCGGCAGCGGGTAGCGGATCCAGACTTTACCGGACGCCATCTCCGGCGACGCGCACGCGACAGTCAGCGGCATCGGCGACTGGGTCGGGTAACGCTCATCACGGTAGCGGCGGCGGCGCTGGCCGCTGACGCGCAGGTGACGCGGAGAACGGCGGGAGCGACGCGGCATACCGGCGTTTTCGCTGCCCGTCTGGTTGGTCTCTTCGGCGACGGCTGGCGTTTCCACGTTAGCCGGCAACGCCAGCGGCGCGGCCTCTTCACGCGGTTCAGCGACCGGCGCGTCGGCGGTGCCGACGGCAGCCGCTTCGGCCGCGGATTCGATACGCACTTTCTGGCTCAGCTGGCGCGGCTTACGGCGCGGCATCACCTGAACAACGCGATCTTCCTGTTCGGTCTCTTCCACGGCCTCATCACGGTTCAGGACATTGACTTCCTGCTGCGCCTGACGTTTCTCTTCAGAGCGACGACGGTTGCGATCGCGGCGCGGCGACTGCTGCTGCTCGTCACGGGATTTCGGCTTCTCAGCGGCGTCTTCGGCGACCGGCGCGCGGGCTTCACGCGCCTCGGCGTTCTGCTGCTGTTTCTCGCGGCGGTTACGGCGGTTCTCTTCGCGCGCTTCGCTGTTGTCACGGTTGTCGCGGTTATCGCGGGACGGACGCTCGCCGCGTTCGCTGCGATCGCCACGGTCGTTACGGTCGCGACGGTTGTTCTGACGACGACCGTTACGGCGGTCCTGCTGCTTCTCGTCGCGGTTTTTGGCAGGCTGCTGCTCCGGCTCGCTCGCGACAGGCTGCGCCTGCGGTTCGCTGGCGAACAGGCTCTTCAGCGCGCTGATGGCGCGGCTCAGGAAGCCTTCTTTCGCTGGCTCGGCGGCCTTGACCGGCGCTTTCGGCGCCGCGGTTTCGGCTTTCGGCGCCGCGGTTTCCTGCGGCACTGGCGGCACGTCCGGCATCACGAACGTGGCGAGCGCCGGCTGCTCAGGACGTTTACGCTCGGCGTATTCGTCTTCAGACGGCAGCGCCATCGCTTCTTCATGCAGCTTCGGCAGCATGTAGCTCAGGGTGTGCGTCTCTTCGCCTTTGCGCACGCGCAGAACGGAGTAGTGCGGGGTTTCCATCTGATCGTTCGGCACGATCACGCAGCGCACGCCGCCCTGGCGCGTTTCGATAGCGGTAATCGCTTCACGCTTCTCGTTAAGCAGGTAGGAGGCGATAGGCACCGGAACGATAGCGTGAACTTCCTGGGTGTTCTCTTTCAGCGCTTCTTCTTCAATCAGACGCAGAATGGAGAGCGACAGGGATTCGTTATCGCGGATGGTGCCGGTGCCGCTACATCGCGGACAGACGTGATGGCTGGATTCGCCAAGCGACGGGCTCAGGCGCTGACGGGACATCTCAAGCAGGCCGAAGCGGGAAATATGGCTAATCTGGATGCGCGCGCGATCCTGACGCACCGCTTCGCGCAGACGGTTTTCTACCGCACGCTGGTGGCGTACCGGCGTCATATCGATAAAGTCGATAACGATAAGACCGCCTAAATCGCGCAGGCGCAGCTGGCGGGCGATTTCATCCGCCGCTTCCAGGTTGGTGTTGAACGCCGTCTCTTCGATATCGCCGCCGCGGGTAGCGCGGGCGGAGTTGATGTCGATGGCGGTCAGCGCTTCAGTGGTGTCGATAACAATCGAGCCGCCGGACGGCAGACGCACTTCGCGCTGGAAGGCAGACTCAATCTGGGATTCGATCTGATAGTGGCTGAACAGCGGGATTTCACCGGTGTAAAGCTTAATTTTGCTGCTGAAATCCGGACGACCCAGCGCGGCGATGTGCTGGCGGGCCAGCTCAAGCACTTTCGGGTTATCGATCAGGATTTCGCCGATGTCCTGGCGCAGATAGTCGCGGAACGCGCGCACGATAACGTTACTTTCCTGATGGATAAGGAACGGGGCCGGGCGGTTTTCAGCGGCTTTCTGGATGGCTTCCCAGTGCTTCAGACGGAAGCTTAAATCCCACTGCAGCGCTTCGGCGGATTTGCCGACGCCTGCGGTGCGCACGATAAGCCCCATGCCATCCGGCAGTTCCAGGCTTGAAAGCGCTTCTTTAAGCTCGGTGCGATCGTCGCCTTCGATACGACGGGAGATGCCGCCCGCGCGCGGGTTGTTCGGCATCAGCACGAGGTAGCTGCCCGCGAGGCTGATAAAGGTAGTCAGCGCTGCGCCTTTGTTGCCACGCTCTTCTTTGTCGATCTGAACGATGACTTCCTGGCCTTCGCGCAGGACATCTTTAATATTCGGACGACCATGAGAGGCGTAGCTGGCGGGGAAGTATTCGCGGGCGATTTCTTTTAAGGGGAGGAAACCGTGTCTTTCGGCGCCATAATCCACAAATGCGGCTTCGAGACTGGGTTCAATGCGGGTGATTTTGCCTTTGTAGATGTTCGCTTTTTTCTGCTCGTGCCCAGGACTTTCGATATCCAGGTCGTACAGACGTTGCCCATCCACGAGGGCGACGCGCAACTCTTCCTGCTGAGTTGCGTTAATTAGCATTCTTTTCATCGTAACTTACTCGTTATTCTTACATTGACGACAAAGCTGCGGGCATGGTGACGCTGACCGGGAGTGAACCGATGGCCTCGTGACTGTTCGCGCCGTCAACCTCCCGGTTGTCGAACGCTTAAGAGGCGCAGAGTGTCGGTAGCCTGTATTTCAGGTGGAAATACAGCGCAATTATCCGAGGAATGACCGGGATTGTTTCTCCGGAAGCTTCCCTTTACCGGCCAGGCTGCAACCCGCAGCCCGCTAACTGCCTGAAAGTTCAACACGTCTTACGCCATTGCCGCGTGGAAGGACTGTCAGGCAAAACTGGTAATTCCGCAAAATTCCTTGTCTAAACAAGTCTCAACACGGAAAACAATCGCATTATTCCATTGCTAAGCTTGATATAGCAAGCTGACTTTTGCCCTTTATCACCGACTTACTCACAGTTTTTTAACTTCTTGTTCCTCTGTTCCGCCGAAGCGGCGACAAAACGAACTCATTAGCTGTGTGAATCGATGAGTTACTAAATATAAGCATATAAAAATGTGTGGCGCTACGGTCATCCGGTATTTAGAATCGCGCACCATGAAAACAGAGACTCCATCCGTAAAAATCGTTGTCATCTCCGCCGATCAGGCCGGGCAGCGTATCGATAATTTTTTGCGCACGCAGCTGAAAGGCGTGCCGAAAAGCCTGGTTTATCGCATCCTGCGTAAAGGCGAAGTGCGCGTAAACAAAAAACGCATCAAGCCGGAATATAAGCTTGAAGTGGGCGATGAGGTGCGCATTCCGCCGGTTCGCGTGGCCGAACGCGAGGAAGAAGCGGTTTCCCCGCATTTGCAAAAGGTGGCGGCGTTAAGCGACGTTATCCTTTATGAAGATGATTATATCCTTGTGCTGAATAAACCGTCCGGCACCGCCGTGCACGGCGGCAGCGGGCTGAGCTTCGGCGTGATCGAAGGGCTGCGCGCGCTGCGCCCGGAGGCGCGTTTCCTGGAGCTGGTGCACCGTCTCGACCGCGATACCTCCGGCGTGCTGTTGGTCGCGAAAAAGCGCTCGGCGCTGCGTTCGCTGCATGAACAGCTTCGTGATAAGGGAATGCAGAAAGATTATCTGGCGCTGGTGCGCGGACAGTGGCAGTCGCATGTGAAAAACGTGCAGGCGCCGCTTTTGAAAAATATTCTGCAAAGCGGTGAGCGTATTGTGCGCGTCAATCAGGAGGGCAAACCGTCCGAAACTCGTTTCAAAGTGGAAGAGCGCTTCGCCAGTGCGACGCTGGTACGCTGTAGCCCGGTGACAGGCCGCACGCACCAGATCCGCGTCCATACGCAGTATGCGGGCCACCCGATTGCGTTTGACGATCGTTATGGCGATCGCGCGTTTGACGCGCAACTGGCGTCCACGGGGCTTAACCGTCTTTTCCTGCATGCGGCGGCGCTGCGCTTTGAGCATCCCGGCACCGGCGAGACGATGCGCGTGGAAGCGCCAATGGACGACGAACTTAAGCATTGTCTGAAAGTATTGCGTGCGGGCGGCTGATGGCCTCCCGAATGTGGTAGTTCCCGACCATGCCTGTCCGCATTGCGGTTTTAAATGCACTATAATGAACACCCGGCTTTGGCCGGGTGTTTTTTTATACAATTACAACCGCATGGAGATAAAAATGGCCTGGTTACAATCCCGGACATGGAAACGTGTTTTCTTTACCCTGTTCATGACAGGTATGGTATGGCAGCTCGCAGCTTGTGATAACAATAAAGAACCGGAGCAGCGCAAAGCGTTTATCCAGTTCCTCCAGACTCGTATTCTGCCGTCCGAGAAACTGTCCGTCCCGACGCTGACCGAGCAGGAAAAAGAGAGCTTCGGCAAGTACGCTGACGATTATGCCATTCTTAGCGATTACTCCAGCGAAATGACCACGGCGTTTTCCGGCAACGATCAGGCGATGCGCCAGATGCGCAGCGTGACCAGCGCGAAAGATATGGTGGAAAAACGCGAGACGATCGAAAAATCCCGTAAAGAAGTGGGGAACATCGAGTCGAAACGCGCCGATACCATGAAGAGCGTGGAAGATCGTTACTCTAAACTGAAACAGCCGGACGACCTGAAAGCCGTGTTCGACCAGGCCTATCAGAAAACCGTGGTGCGTCCTAACGCGCTGCTGACCCAGACGCTGTCTCTGACCGACGCCATTCTTGGTCAGGCGCTGGATATTGGCAACTACCTGAACAGCCTCGGCAATAAAGTGCAGTATGTCGGCTCGATGGCGCAGTTTACCGACCAGAAACAGCTGGACCTGTTTAACGAAAAACTGAGCGCGATGCGCGAGAAACAGCAGGAACTGCTGGCCGTTGCGCGCCAGCTGGCCGGCATGCAGTAAGTCTCGCTCCGCACCTTAAAAAAGCCCTGCATTGCAGGGCTTTTTGCTTTTCGGGGCTCAGCGGTGGGCGAGGGGATCGACGCCTTCGCTTCTTAGCATGTCGCAAAGGCGGATCAGCGGCAGGCCGATCAGCGTGTTAGGGTCGCGCCCGTCCAGGCGGTCAAACAACGTGATGCCAAGCCCTTCGCTTTTAAAGCTGCCCGCGCATTGCCAGGGTTCTTCACGACGCAGATAGTTTTCAATTTCACGCTCGCTGAGCGTGCGGAAATGTACGTGAAACGCTTCGCAGTCGGACTGGTATGTACCGGTCTCGCTATTATAAAGCGCGAGCCCCGTGTAAAAGGTAACGACGTTACCGCTGGCCTGTCGCAACTGCTTTACGCCATTTTCAAAGGTGTGCGGTTTGCCGGTAATGGTATTATTCAGCACGCAAACCTGATCGCTGCCAATAATCAAATGCCGGGGATATTTCTCCCGCAGCGCTTGCGCTTTTTGCAAAGCCAGCCTTAATACTAATTGTGGTGCGGTTTCATCCGCGTATGGCGTTTCGTCGGTCTCGGGGGCTGCGGTTTCAAACGGTAAACCGAGCTTTTCTAACAGGCTAAGGCGAAACGGCGATGTGGAAGCCAGCACGATTGAGGTCATATTTTTCAGGGAAAGATAGCGGATTGATGTTCGCTATTTTAAACTGTCAGCCGCAATGTGTGCGAATAAATGGTAAAAGGTGTTTCAAACCCGCCTTTTTCTTTGACTCTATGACGTTACAAAGTTAATATGCGCGCCCTATGCAAAAGGTAAAATTACCCCTGACTCTTGATCCGGTTCGTACGGCTCAAAAACGCCTCGATTACCAGGGTATCTATACTCCTGAACAGGTAGAGCGTATCGCCGAATCTGTGGTCAGTGTGGACAGCGATGTCGAATGCTCCATGTCGTTCGCTATCGATAACCAGCGTCTCGCCGTGTTGAAAGGCGATGCGACGGTTACGGTAACGCTCGCATGTCAGCGTTGCGGCCAGCCGTTTAGTCATCTTGTCCACACAACGTATTGTTTCAGCCCGATCTCTAACGACGATCAGGCGGAAGCACTCCCGGAAGCGTATGAGCCGATTGAAGTTAATGAATTCGGCGAAATCGACCTGCTGGCAACGGTTGAAGATGAACTCATCCTCGCCCTGCCTGTAGTTCCGGTGCATGATTCTGAACACTGTGAAGTGTCCGAGGCGGACATGGTCTTTGGCGAACTGCCTGAAGAGGCACAGAAACCAAATCCATTTGCCGTGTTAGCCAGTTTAAAGCGTAAGTAATTGGCGTTTCCCGCGCGAGCAGGAATAAGCCGTAATTGAGGAGTAAGGTCCATGGCCGTACAACAGAATAAACCCACTCGTTCCAAGCGCGGTATGCGTCGTTCTCATGACGCGCTGACCGCTGTCACCAGCCTGTCTGTAGACAAAACTTCTGGTGAAACCCATCTGCGTCACCACATCACCGCCGACGGTTTCTACCGCGGTCGCAAGGTTATCACTAAGTAATCACGCGCAAGCGTGGTTGAGCTTAGTGCGCTTTCCCCGCTCTGGCGGGGATAACCGTAACCTGGCGATATCTTGACACCTCTAACCCTGGCGTTAGATGTCATGGGCGGGGACTTTGGTCCTGCCGTGACAGTGCCTGCAGCATTGCAGGCACTGAATTCTGATCCACATTTGCATCTTCTTTTAGTCGGCGATCCCGACGCCATCACGCCATTACTTGCCAGAGCTGATTTTGAACAACGTTCGCGGCTGCAGATTATTGCGGCAGAGTCGGTTATTGCCAGTGATGTCCGTCCTTCCCAGGCTGTGCGCAACAGCCGCGGCAGCTCTATGCGTATCGCGCTGGAGCTGGTGAAAGAAGGGCGCGCGCAGGCCTGTATCAGCGCCGGTAACACCGGCGCGCTGATGGGGCTTGCGAAACTGCTGCTTAAACCTGTCGACGGTATTGAGCGGCCTGCGCTGGTGACGGTTTTGCCGCATCAGCAGAAAGGAAAAACGGTGGTGCTGGATTTAGGCGCCAACGTGGATTGCGACAGCACGATGCTCGCCCAGTTTGCGATTATGGGCTCGGTAATGGCGGAAGAGGTGCTCGGCATCAAGAATCCGCGCGTCGCGCTGCTCAATATCGGCGAAGAAGAAACGAAAGGGCTTGATAGCATCCGCGATGCGGCGGCGCTGTTAAAAACCGTACCATCGTTGAACTATATCGGCTATCTCGAAGCCAACGAATTACTGACCGGCAAAACCGATGTGCTGGTATGCGACGGTTTTGTCGGTAACGTCACGCTAAAAACGATGGAAGGTGTTGTCAGGATGTTCCTTTCGCTGCTCAAATCGCAGGGCGAAGGAAAAAAACGGTCGTGGTGGTGGCTTTTACTCAAGCGTTGGTTACAAAAAAGCCTCTCAAGGCGATTCAGTCACCTCAACCCCGACCAGTATAATGGCGCCTGTCTGTTAGGATTGCGCGGCACGGTGATTAAGAGCCACGGTGCAGCCAATCAGCGAGCTTTTGCGGTCGCGATTGAACAGGCAGTGCAGGCGGTGCAGCGACAAGTCCCTCAGCGGATTGCCGCTCGCCTGGAATCTGTATTACCCAAGAGTGACTGAGCGTACATGTATACGAAGATTATTGGTACAGGCAGCTATCTGCCTGAACAAGTGCGGACAAACGCCGATCTTGAAAAAATGGTGGAAACCTCTGACGAGTGGATTGTCACTCGCACCGGTATCCGCGAGCGTCGTATTGCGGCGCCCGACGAGACCGTCGCCACCATGGGCTATGAAGCGGCGCTGCGCGCCATTGATATGGCCGGTATCGACAAAGAACAGATTGGCCTGATCATCGTCGCCACCACCTCCGCCACGCACGCTTTCCCGAGCGCCGCCTGCCAGGTGCAGGGCATGCTCGGCATCAAAGGCTGCCCGGCGTTTGACGTTGCCGCCGCCTGCGCCGGTTTTACCTATGCGTTGAGCATCGCCGATCAATACGTGAAATCCGGCGCGGTGAAAAATGCGCTGGTGATCGGATCCGACGTGCTGGCGCGTACGCTCGATCCTGAGGATCGCGGCACGATCATTCTGTTCGGCGATGGCGCTGGCGCGGCCGTACTGGGCGCCAGCGAAGAGCCGGGCATTCTCTCCACGCATCTGCACGCCGACGGCAGCTATGGCGAACTGCTGACCCTGCCAAACCAGGATCGCGTGAACCCGGATAGCCCGACTTACCTGACCATGGCCGGAAACGAAGTCTTTAAAGTCGCGGTAACGGAACTGGCGCATATTGTCGATGAGACGCTGGAAGCGAATAAGCTGGATCGCGCCGATCTCGACTGGCTGGTGCCGCACCAGGCGAACCTGCGCATTATCAGCGCCACCGCGAAAAAACTCGGTATGTCGATGGACAATGTCGTCGTCACTCTCGACCGACATGGCAACACCTCTGCGGCTTCCGTGCCATGCGCGCTGGATGAAGCGGTACGCGACGGACGCATTCAGCGGGGCCAGCTGGTGCTGCTGGAAGCCTTCGGCGGCGGCTTCACCTGGGGTTCCGCGCTGGTTCGTTTTTAATCGAGAAGGATAAAAAAATGACGCAATTTGCTTTTGTATTCCCGGGCCAGGGCTCTCAGGCCGTGGGAATGCTGTCTGACATGGCGGCAAATTTTCCCGTTATTGAAGCGACGTTCCGCGAAGCCTCCGCGGCGCTGGGCTATGATCTCTGGGCGCTGGTGCAACAAGGCCCGGCGGAAGAGCTGAACAAAACCTGGCAGACGCAGCCCGCGCTGCTGACCGCCTCCGTCGCGCTGTGGCGCGTATGGCAGGAGCAGGGCGGCAAAGCGCCTGCCCTGATGGCCGGTCACAGCCTTGGCGAATATTCCGCCCTGGTGTGCGCGGGCGTGATTGATTTCGCTGACGCGGTTCGTCTGGTTGAACTGCGTGGTAAATTTATGCAGGAAGCGGTGCCGGAAGGCACTGGCGCCATGGCGGCGATTATCGGTCTGGACGATGACGCGATCGCCAAAGCCTGTGAAGACGCGGCTGAAGGGCAGGTGGTTTCACCGGTTAACTTCAACTCGCCAGGCCAGGTGGTTATCGCCGGTCACAAAGACGCCGTTGAGCGTGCCGGCGCCGCCTGTAAAGCCGCGGGCGCTAAACGTGCGCTGCCGCTGCCGGTCAGCGTGCCGTCTCACTGCGCGCTGATGAAGCCCGCCGCTGAGAAACTGGCCGCTGAGCTTGAAAAAATTACGTTTAACGCTCCGCAGATTCCGGTAGTGAATAACGTGGACGTGAAATGCGAAACGTCGCCGGAAGCTATCCGCGATGCGCTGGTGCGCCAGCTTTACAGCCCGGTGCAGTGGACGAAGAGCGTTGAATTTATCGCGGCGCAGGGCGTCACGCAGCTGTATGAAGTCGGTCCGGGCAAAGTGCTGACCGGTCTGACGAAACGTATTGTTGACACCCTGACGGCGGCGGCGATTAACGAGCCCGCTAGCCTGTCAGCGGCACTTGCGCAATAAAACGAGGAAAACCATGAGCTTTGAAGGAAAAATCGCGCTGGTCACCGGTGCGAGCCGCGGTATCGGCCGCGCTATCGCCGAAACCCTGGCCGCACGCGGCGCGAAGGTTATCGGCACCGCAACCAGCGAAAGCGGCGCGCAAGCGATTAGCGACTATCTGGGCGCGAATGGCAAAGGCCTGATGTTGAATGTGACCGATGCGGCATCCATCGAATCGGTTCTGGAAAATATTCGCGCAGAATTTGGCGAAGTGGACATTCTGGTCAATAATGCCGGGATAACCCGTGACAACCTGCTGATGCGAATGAAAGATGACGAGTGGAACGATATCATCGAAACCAACCTGTCATCGGTTTTCCGTCTGTCAAAAGCGGTAATGCGGGCTATGATGAAGAAACGTCACGGCCGCATTATCACTATCGGTTCTGTGGTCGGTACCATGGGAAATGCCGGTCAGGCCAACTACGCTGCGGCGAAAGCGGGTCTTATCGGTTTCAGTAAATCGCTGGCGCGCGAAGTGGCGTCCCGCGGTATTACGGTAAACGTTGTTGCTCCGGGCTTTATTGAAACGGACATGACGCGTGCGCTGTCTGACGATCAGCGTGCGGGTATTCTGGCGGAAGTTCCTGCGGGTCGTTTAGGCGACGCAAAAGAAATCGCCAGTGCGGTTGCATTTTTAGCCTCTGACGAGGCCGGGTACATCACTGGTGAGACCCTGCACGTCAACGGCGGAATGTACATGGTTTAACCACGAATAAAATTATTTGCGTTATCAGGGCAATTGCCCGCAAAATAGCGTAAAATCGTGGTAAGACCTGCCGGGATTTAGTTGCAACTTTTTCAACATTTTATACACTACGAAAACCATCGCGAAAGCGAGTTTTGATAGGAAATTTAAGAGTATGAGCACTATCGAAGAACGCGTTAAGAAAATTATCGGCGAACAGCTGGGCGTTAAGCAGGAAGAAGTTACCAACAATGCTTCCTTCGTTGAAGACCTGGGCGCTGATTCTCTTGACACCGTTGAGCTGGTAATGGCTCTGGAAGAAGAGTTTGATACTGAGATTCCGGACGAAGAAGCTGAGAAAATCACCACCGTTCAGGCTGCCATTGATTACATCAACGGCCACCAGGCGTAAGTGAACATCTCCAGGCGGTCGCTCGACCGCCTGAGTTTTATCTTTTAGTCCCACAAGTATCTACTAATATCATCCCTCCCTGGAGGACAAACGTGTCTAAGCGTCGTGTAGTTGTGACCGGACTGGGCATGTTGTCTCCTGTCGGCAATACCGTAGAGTCTACCTGGAAAGCTCTCCTTGCCGGTCAGAGTGGCATCAGCCTGATCGACCATTTCGATACTAGCGCCTATGCAACGAAATTTGCTGGCTTAGTAAAGGATTTTAACTGTGAAGAGATCATCTCGCGCAAAGAACAGCGCAAGATGGATGCCTTCATTCAATATGGAATTGTCGCCGGCGTACAGGCCATGCAGGATTCCGGCCTTGAAGTGACGGAAGAGAACGCTCCCCGTATCGGCGCGGCTATCGGTTCCGGCATCGGCGGCCTTGGCCTTATCGAAGAAAACCACAGCTCGCTGGTTAACGGCGGCCCGCGGAAAATCAGTCCCTTCTTCGTGCCATCAACGATTGTCAACATGGTGGCCGGTCACCTGACCATCATGTACGGTCTGCGCGGTCCCAGCATTTCCATCGCCACTGCGTGTACTTCAGGCGTGCATAACATCGGCCATGCGGCGCGTATCATCGCCTATGGCGATGCTGACGTTATGCTCGCAGGCGGTGCGGAAAAAGCCAGTACGCCGCTTGGCGTTGGCGGTTTCGGCGCGGCGCGTGCGCTCTCCACCCGTAACGATAACCCGCAGGCGGCAAGCCGTCCGTGGGATAAAGACAGGGATGGTTTTGTGCTGGGCGACGGCGCGGGTATCATCGTACTCGAAGAGTACGAGCACGCGAAAAAACGCGGCGCGAAGATTTACGCCGAGCTGGTCGGTTTTGGTATGAGCAGCGATGCCTACCACATGACCTCTCCGCCGGAAAACGGCGCAGGCGCGGCGCTGGCGATGGTTAACGCGCTGCGTGACGCGGGCCTCGACGCAAGCCAGATCGGTTATGTCAATGCGCACGGGACGTCGACGCCAGCAGGCGACGTTGCCGAAGCGCAGGCAGTGAAATCGGTCTTCGGCGACGCGGCGAAACGTGTCATGGTGAGCTCCACCAAATCGATGACCGGCCATCTGCTTGGCGCGGCGGGCGCAGTAGAATCTATCTACTCCATCCTCGCGCTGCGCGATCAGGCCATTCCGCCAACCATTAACCTGGACAATCCGGACGAAGGCTGCGACCTCGACTTCGTTCCGCATGAAGCGCGCCAGGTGAGCGGTATGGAGTACACCCTGTGTAACTCCTTCGGCTTCGGTGGCACCAACGGCTCGCTGATCTTCAAAAAGGTCTGACAGCCGTTACAAAGGCCCGCCCCGCGCGGGCCTTTGTACATTTTCCTTCCTCTTGCTCCCTGTCGGTCATCCTGCGAGACTAATGCGCTACCCGTTAAGGAGCCTCTATGCTGTTAATCAATGGTATCGAACAGGATTGCCTGTCGGCGACCGATCGCGCCGTACAGTTCGGTGACGGCTGCTTTACGACCGCCCGCATACGCGACGGCGTCGTTCTCCTGCTGGAACAGCATCTGGCGCGCCTGCGGGAAGGCTGCGAACGGTTGCTGATCCCGGTGCCGGATAGTGACGCGCTGCGTGAAGAAATGCGCCAGGCGGCGCAGGGGCAGGGGAGCGCGGTGGTGAAAGTTATCATCACCCGTGGCGCAGGCCAGCGCGGCTACAGTATTGTCGGGTGCGGCGCGCCCACGCGTATTGTCTCGCGCGGCGCGTACCCTTCTTTTTATAACGAATGGCGCGAGCGGGGCGTGAGCCTCGTGACAAGCCCCGTACGGCTCGGGCGCAATCCGTATCTCGCGGGCGTCAAACATCTGAACCGGCTTGAACAGGTGTTGATCCGCACGCATCTTGAGCAGACGCCCGCCGATGAGGCGCTGGTGCTTGACAGCGAAGGGTGGGTTACGGAATGCTGTGCGGCTAATTTGTTCTGGCGTAAAGGAAAAGCGGTGTACACCCCCCGTCTCGATCAGGCTGGCGTTGATGGCCTTATGCGGCGCCATATTATTGGTCTGCTGAATCAGTCATCCTGGCGATTGTCTGAAATTAACGCGCCCGCCAGCGCGCTTGAAGGTGCGGATGAAGTATTCATCTGCAACGCGCTGATGCCGCTGGTGCCGGTGCGCAGTATTGACGGCCACGCTTACGCCTCGCGCGAACTGTACCACTACCTCATTTCCCACTGCGAATAACCGGGTTCCCATGAAGAAAATGTTGCGCGTCGCGCTACTGCTGGTTCTTGTGCTTGCCATCGCGGCAGGCGTCGGTTACTGGAAAGTGCGCCAGCTGGCGCACAGCCCTCTGCCGATCACGAAAGAGACGATTTTCACCCTGAAGCCGGGCACCGGGCGTCTGGCGCTTGGTCAGCAGCTCTATGACGAAAAGCTCATCAACCGCCCGCGCGTGTTTCAGTGGTTGCTGCGCCTTGAGCCTGAACTTTCTCACTTTAAAGCCGGCACCTATCGATTCACGCCGCGAATGACTGTCCGCGATGCCCTGCGTCTGCTGGCGAGCGGCAAAGAGGCGCAGTTTCCGATTCGCTTCGTTGAAGGTATGAAACTGAGCGACTGGCTGAAACAGCTGCGCGACGCGCCGTATATTAAGCATACGCTTAAAGATGACGACTATGCGACGGTGGCGCAGGCGCTCAAGTTTGAACACCCGGAATGGGTGGAAGGCTGGTTCTGGCCGGATACCTGGCTCTATACGGCGAATACGTCTGATGTAACGATCCTCAAACGCGCCCACGACAAGATGGTAAAAGCGGTCGATAACGTCTGGAAAGGGCGTATGGACGGGCTGCCGTACCAGGATCCGAACCAGCTGGTGACGATGGCGTCGATTATTGAGAAAGAGACGGCGGTGGCGAGCGAGCGCGATCGCGTCGCCTCGGTCTTTATCAACCGCCTGCGTATCGGCATGCGGCTGCAAACCGACCCGACGGTCATCTACGGCATGGGTAAGAATTACAACGGCAAGTTGTCCCGTAAAGATCTGGAAACGCCGACGCCGTATAATACTTACGTCATTAGCGGCCTGCCGCCGGGTCCTATCGCGATGCCTGGCGAGGCGTCGCTGAAAGCGGCGGCGCACCCGGCGAAAACGCCGTATCTCTATTTCGTGGCGGACGGCAAGGGCGGCCACACGTTTACCACGAATCTCGCCAGCCATAATCGTGCGGTGCAGGATTATCTCAGGGCGCTTAAGGATAAAAATGAGCAGTAAATATATTGTTATCGAAGGGCTGGAAGGCGCCGGAAAAACCACGGCGCGCAACCTGGTGGTGGAGACGCTGAAATCGCTTGGCGTTACCGACATGACCTTCACCCGCGAGCCGGGCGGCACGGTGCTGGCGGAAAAACTGCGCAGCCTCGTGCTGGATATCAAATCGGTCGGTGATGAAGTTATCACCGATAACGCGGAAGTGCTGCTGTTCTACGCCGCCCGCGTACAGCTGGTGGAAACGGTCATTAAACCTGCGCTGGCGCGCGGCGAATGGGTGATCGGCGACCGTCACGATCTTTCAACGCAAGCTTATCAGGGCGGCGGGCGCGGCATCGACCGTGAACTGCTGGCCACGCTGCGCCAGGCGGTGCTCGGCGATTTCGCGCCGGACCTGACGCTGTATCTGGATGTCGATCCGCGCATCGGGCTTGAGCGGGCCCGCGCGCGCGGTGAACTCGATCGTATCGAGCAGGAGTCGCTCGACTTCTTTAACCGCACCCGCGCCCGCTACCTTGAGCTGGCCGCCGCCGATCCGCGCATTATCACGATTGACGCTTGCCAGCCGCTGGAGGCCGTCAGCCGTGATATTCGCGCGACGGTGACGCGCTGGGTGCAGGAGCAGCAATAATGAAATGGTATCCGTGGCTGCGCCCCTCGTTTGAACATCTGGTCGGCAACTGGCAGGCCGGCAGGGGACACCATGCGGTATTGATCCATGCGCTGCCCGGCATGGGCGACGACGCGCTGATTTACGCGCTGAGCCGCTGGCGCATGTGCCAGCAGCCGCAGGGTCAGAAAAGCTGCGGCGAGTGCCGCGCCTGCCAGCTGATGCAGGCGGGCACGCACCCGGACTATTATCTGGCGGAGCCGGAAAAGGGCAAATCGACGCTCGGCATCGACGCTATCCGCGACATCAGCGAAAAGCTCTACGATCGCGCGCGGCTCGGCGGCGCCAAAGTGGTCTGGATCAAAGAGGCGGCGCAACTGACCGAAGCGGCGGCGAATGCGCTTTTGAAAACGCTGGAAGAGCCGCCGGAAAACACCTGGTTTTTGCTGGGCTGCCGCGAGCCGGAACAACTGCCTGCCACGCTTCGCAGCCGCTGCTTTAGCTGGCATCTGGCGCCGCCCGACACGCGCTACGCCGAAGCCTGGCTTGCGCGCGAGATTCAGGCGGAGCCGTCGCGCATTAACGCGGCGCTGCGCCTGACCGGCGGCGCGCCCGCCGCCGCGCTTGAGCTGCTCCAGCCGGCGCAGTGGCAGCAGCGCGTGGCGCTTGGCGATAAAATCACGGCGGCGCTGACGAGCGGCGACTGGCTCTCTTTATTGCCTGCGCTGAACCATGAACAGTCGCCATTTCGCCTGCACTGGCTGGCGGCATTCCTGATGGATGCGCTGAAGTGGCGTCATGGCGCACAGGGCGCGCTGGTCAACACCGATTACCCGGTGCTGGTGGCCCAGCTGGCGCAGCGTTTTTCACCTGCCGTCCTTCAGGCGATGCTTGACTCCCTGTTCCGCTGCCGCGACAGGCTGCTCAACGTCGCCGCCGTCAACCGCGAACTGCTGCTGACGGAACTGTTACTCACCTGGGAGCGCTACATGCGTCCTGACGCGACGCTTCCTTCTTATCACCTCTGAGAGAGACGTTATGTTTTTAGTCGACTCACACTGCCATCTCGATGGCCTGGATTATCAGTCTCTGCATAACGATGTGGATGACGTGCTGGCGAAAGCCGCCGCGCGCGACGTGAAATATTTTCTGGCGGTCGCCACGACGCTGCCGGGCTACAAATCTATGCGCGAGCTTATCGGCGAGCGTGACAATGTGGCTTACTCCTGCGGCGTGCATCCGCTGAACCAGGATGAAGAGTATGACGTGGAAGAGCTGCGTCGCCTGGCCGCCGACCCGCGCGTGGTGGCGATGGGCGAAACGGGCCTTGATTACTACTACACGCCGGAAACCAAAGCCCGCCAGCAGGAATCCTTCCGCCATCATATCCGCATTGGCCGCGAACTGAACAAGCCGGTTATCGTCCATACGCGCGATGCCCGCGAAGATACGCTCGCTATCCTGCGCGAAGAAAAAGTGACGGACTGTTCAGGCGTACTACACTGTTTTACGGAAGACAAAGAGACGGCGGGCAAACTTCTGGATCTGGGTTTTTACATCTCCTTTTCCGGCATTGTGACCTTCCGCAACGCGGAGCAGATCCGCGAGGCCGCGCGCTATGTTCCGCTCGACCGGATTCTGGTGGAAACCGACTCCCCGTACCTGGCGCCGGTTCCGCACCGCGGTAAAGAAAATCAGCCTGCGCTGGTGCGCGATGTGGCGGAATATATGGCGGTGCTTAAGGGCGTGAGCCTGGAAACGCTTGCTGAAACCACCACCCGCAACTTCTCCACGCTGTTTCATATTGACCTCGCCACACAGCAATCTGCCTGATAAAACGAGTTATTTTAAAGCTCGTAATTAATGGGCAAAGCGAGTAAAGTTCACCGCCGAAATTCAGGCGGTGAATGACGATTTATAAACATCCTGAAACACTTAATGTAAAGAATCGCAAGTTTTCGCCTAAGGCTTGTTTGAAACGTGATAGCCGTCAAACAAAGATCGCGTGATTTATTTTACTCTGCGTAATAAATAAAGGGCGCTCAGATGCCCTGTTTATGGCCCGTTTCTCCCCCGGGCTGATGCGTGAAACGCGTAAAAAAAGCACAAATACTCAGGAGCACTCTCAATTATGTTTAAGAATGCATTTGCTAACCTGCAAAAGGTGGGTAAATCGCTGATGCTGCCGGTATCCGTACTCCCTATCGCAGGTATCCTGCTGGGCGTCGGTTCTGCAAACTTCAGCTGGCTGCCAGCCGTGGTTTCCCACGTTATGGCGGAAGCGGGCGGTTCAGTTTTCGCCAACATGCCGCTTATCTTCGCTATCGGTGTTGCGCTGGGCTTCACCAATAACGACGGCGTGTCTGCCCTGGCGGCGGTAGTGGCTTACGGCATCATGGTGAAAACCATGGCGGTCGTTGCGCCGCTGGTTCTGCATCTTCCCCCTGAAGAAATCGCGGCGAAACACCTGGCGGATACCGGTGTGCTTGGCGGGATCATTTCGGGTGCGATTGCAGCCTACATGTTCAACCGTTTCTACCGCATTAAGCTTCCTGAGTATCTGGGCTTCTTCGCTGGTAAACGTTTCGTGCCGATCATCTCTGGTCTGGCGGCGATCTTCACTGGCGTGATCCTGTCCTTCATTTGGCCGCCGATTGGTTCCGCTATTCAGACCTTCTCTCAGTGGGCGGCTTATCAGAACCCGGTTGTGGCGTTTGGTATCTACGGCTTCATCGAACGCTGCCTGGTGCCGTTTGGTCTGCACCATATCTGGAACGTTCCTTTCCAGATGCAGATCGGCGAATACACCAACGCGGCAGGTCAGGTGTTCCACGGCGATATCCCGCGTTACATGGCGGGCGACCCGACCGCGGGCAAACTCTCTGGCGGCTTCCTGTTCAAAATGTACGGTCTGCCGGCTGCTGCCATCGCTATCTGGCACTCCGCTAAACCGGAGAACCGCGCTAAAGTGGGCGGTATCATGATCTCCGCTGCGCTGACCTCGTTCCTGACCGGTATCACCGAGCCTATCGAGTTCTCCTTCATGTTCGTGGCGCCGATCCTGTACGTAATCCACGCGATTCTGGCAGGCCTGGCCTTCCCGATCTGTATCCTTCTGGGTATGCGTGACGGTACGTCCTTCTCCCACGGTCTGATCGACTTTATCGTTCTGTCTGGCAACAGCAGCAAACTGTGGCTGTTCCCGATTGTCGGCGCGTGCTATGCGGTGGTTTACTACACCATCTTCCGTGTGCTGATTAAAGCGCTGGATCTGAAAACGCCGGGTCGTGAAGACGCGACAGAAGACACCAAAGCAACCGGGACCAGTGAAATGGCGCCGGCTCTGGTGGCCGCGTTCGGTGGTAAAGAGAACATCACTAACCTCGACGCCTGTATTACTCGTCTGCGCGTAAGCGTGGCCGACGTAGCGAAAGTGGATCAGGCTGGCCTGAAGAAACTGGGCGCTGCGGGTGTGGTTGTCGCAGGCTCCGGCGTTCAGGCGATTTTCGGCACCAAGTCCGATAACCTGAAAACCGAAATGGATGAGTACATCCGTAACAGCTAATCCTGGCTGACGGGGAGATGAAAAGGGAGGCGCAAGCCTCCCTTTTTTACGTCTGTAGTCATCGCAAACGAAGAGCGCAACGAGAGGGCGCATCAATAAGCCCGGCGTCAGCAGACGTTATCTTGTTCTGCGTGTATAAAAAAGGGAGCCATCAGGCTCCCTTGCTCGTAGTAATCCATATCAGAAGCTGTAGCTTGCCGTCACGGAGAAGTTACGCGGCGCGCCGTAGACGCCATACGTGCCCAGATAATCGTAATACTCTTTATCGAACACGTTGTTCAGGTTGGCCTGAACCGCCAGGTTTTTGGTCGCCTGGTAGCGCGTGAACAGATCCACCACGGTATAGCCATTCTGGGAAATGCGCGTGTCGCCATTCGGCCCAACAATGTCCTGCCAGGTTTTGGTCTGCCAGCGCGCGCCGCCGCCGACAGTTAATGCAGGTATAGCCGGCAACTGGTAACGCGTGAACAGTTTCATCGTGGTGCGCGGCTGGTCGGGGTTAACGGCCACGCCATCGCCCGCTTCGGCCACATAGCGGCTGGCGCCGAAGGTCAACTGCCAGTTGTCGGTCAGCGCGCCGTTCAGTTCAAGCTCCACCCCTTTGCTGACGGTGCCATCGACGGATTTATATGCCGTCTGTCCGCCGGAGCCGGGAATGATCGCCCCGGTGTTCACCGCCACGTTATCCTGCTCGATACGGAACACCGCCAGCGACGCCGTCAGGCGGGTATTAAACCAGTCGGCTTTTACCCCGGCTTCATAGGCTTTACCGGTGGTCGGATCGAGGAACTCGCTGTTCACATCGCGCTGGCCGCTCGGCTGGAAGATAGAGGTATAGCTGGCATACGCAGACCAGGTATCGTCGATATCGTAAATCAGACCCGCGTAAGGCGTGACGTCATCCGCTTTGCTGCGGCGAATTTCATCCGGCTTACGTTCCAGATTATATTTCGCGTTCCACTCGGTGTAGCGCGCGCCCAGAATCAGATGCAGCGGATCGGCAAGCGAAAGACGTGTGGCGGCGTAAATAGATTTCTGACGAATCACGTCGCGCTGATAGAGCGCAAAATCGGACCACGTCGGGTTCGCCACCGTGCTGCCGTTATAGTCGTGAATATTGCCGACATCCATCAGACCGGAATTGTTATTCACCGGATAGGCGTTGTCGTAATTGTTGCGCTGGCGGCTGTAGCTGCCGCCAAACATCATTTCATGCTGACGACCCGCCAGTTCGTAGCCGCCGCGCACGAAGGCGTCGATCGAATCCTGCTTACGCTCGCCCACGTTCCAGCCGCCCCATGCGCCCTGCCAGAGCGCGGCGTTGTAACGGCCGGTGGTTTTATCCGGAAAACCATCGATATACATCATGCGGTTATCGAAATTGGTCTCGGCGTGCATCGCGTTCACTTTCGCCTCCCAGCCGTTTTCAAAGCGCTGCGTCAGGTTGGCGAAAACTTTGGTGGAATCGAGGTCTGAATACGCCCAGTCGGCGGCAGTGTTAAAACCGCGGCGGAAATGCGTCCGGCTGCCGTCGCTGTAAAGCGAAGGGAAGCCGCCCCAGGTCGGGCTGTCTTCTTCGCTTTTTTGATAGTCATAGCCGAGTGACAGTAGCGTCGACTCGGTGAGATCGGCATCCACGACGCCATAAATGAATTTTTTGCGGTAATGGTTACGCTCAACAAAGCTGTCGTTATCCTGATAACCCGCGACCACGCGCCCGCGCACTTTACCGGACTCCACCAGCGGCGACTGCACATCCATCACATAGCGTTGTTTATCCCAGCTGCCGTAAGTGGCGGAGACGTTACCTTTAAACGTCTGGCTGTCGGCGTGTTTGCGCACCATATTCACGTACGCCGACGGGTTGCCGGTGCCGCTCATCAGCCCGGCCGCGCCGCGCACGACTTCGATTTTGTCATACATCGCCGTGTCGCCCGCGGTATCGCCAAAGTTCCAGCGGTTATCGAGAAACGTCGGCATATCTTCATAGGCGAAATTGCTGATGTAGAAACCGCGCGCGAAGAAATTTGTCCGGCTGGTGTCGATGCGCGAGGCGGTCACGCCCGTCGTGTTTTCCAGCACATCTTCAATCGTGTTCAGTTGCTGATCCTGCATGCGCTGCTGGCTAATGACGCTCACCGACTGCGGAATGTCCCGCGGCACCAGCAGCATCTTTGTGCCGGATGTGGTGGTTTTTACGCTGTAATCCTGTGACTCGTCAGGCGTGCCGCTGTCGGCGGCGGCATCGACCACCATTGTGTCGCTCGCGGCGGGCGCGGCGTACGCCGCCGGGGCCGCCAGCGCGCTGGCGATACTGAGCGCCAGCAAAGAGGGAAGGGAAGACGCCGGAATGACGCCCTGACGAAGTGCATGCTTAGCCATGTGTTGCCCTTAAAATAAAAAAATGATGCTGCGCATCAGGCTGTTGTAATACGACGCTTTTCGGCGGCTTCCTGGCCTGATGAAAAGAGATCGCGGGACTAAAACAACGTTCCACTGTCAATAAGAATGAGAAATATAATCATTTGTCTTTGCGGTGTAAACAAATGTAAGAGGTGTGACAAACCGACAGCTAAGCGGGGCGGGAGACGCGTCAGGCGCCGTGGCGATCGGCCAGGCGCATGGCGCGCCATAAATATCCGCTTTATAAAGAAAAACCGGGGCAAAGGTTGAAAGGAAGCGATTATCTCGCTCATACTCTTAACGTTTATCCAAGAAGGAAAAAATCATGGCCGAAGAAACCATTTTCAGCAAAATTATTCGTCGCGAAATTCCTGCCGACATCATCTATCAGGATGATCTCGTTACCGCGTTTCGCGATATTTCTCCCCAGGCCCCGACCCACATCTTAATCGTCCCGAACGTGCTGGTGCCGACGGTCAATGACGTCACGGCGGAACATGAGCAGGCGCTGGGGCGTCTTTTTACTGCCGCGGCGAAAATCGCGCAACAGGAAGGCATCGCGGAAGATGGCTATCGCCTCATCATGAACTGCAATCGTCACGGCGGGCAGGAGGTTTACCACATCCATATGCATCTGGTTGGCGGCCGCCCTCTGGGGCCGATGCTTGCGCATAAAGGCCTCTGAGATGGGGCGCGCACGTACAGGCTTATTGCTGGCCGCGCTGCTGATGGCAGGCTGCCGCTCCGCGCCGACCATACCCGTCAGCGACGATCAGGCGGTGGTGATGGAATCCAGCGTGCTGGCGGCGGGCATTACCGCTGAAAAACCAGACTTTTCTTTGCAAAACGGCAAGCCTGTCGCCGCCGCCACCATTTACAATAACAAAGACGCGCCCGTTACCGTGCACTACCGCTTTTACTGGTATGACGCCCGCGGGCTGGAAGGTCAGCCGCTGGAAGTCCCGCAGACGGTCGTTATCCCGGCCCAGAGCCGCGTGACGGTAAACGGTCAGACTGACTATCTGGCGGCACGGAAAGCCCGTCTTTATCTCTATCTCTGAAGGGGGAAATGTTGAACAGAATGTATCGCTATGCGCTGCTGGCGACCGTCGCCCTGGCGCTGTCGGGCTGTATTATGCCCGGCGAGCAGAAACCGGCGCCGGTAGAACAAGCGCAGCCAGGCACACAGCAACCGACGCAGCCTGTACCAGAGCCGACGCAGCCGGTACCGACGGTGCCGTCCGTGCCGTCGATCCCGGCGCAGCCAGGCCCGATTGAACATCAGCCAGAAAACGCGACGCCTGAGCCAAAAGCGCGTACCTATGACTGGAACAGCGCAATGGCGCCGATGGTCGGCAAAATGTTGCAGGCCGACGGCGTGAACGCAGGCAGCGTACTGCTGGTGGACAGCGTTAACAACCGTACTAACGGCTCGCTGCAAACCGGTCCGGCTACCGAGGCCCTGCGCGGCGCGCTGGCGAACAACGCCAAATTCACGCTGGTTTCCGCACAGCAGCTTTCGATGGCGAAGCAGCAACTGGGCCTTTCGCCGCAGGATAGCCTCGGCTCGCGCAGTAAAGCCATCGGCATCGCCCGCAACGTGGGCGCGCAGTACGTGCTTTACGCCAACGCCAGCGGCAATGTGAATGCGCCTACGCTGCAAATGCAGCTGATGCTGGTACAGACCGGCGAAATCATCTGGTCAGGTAAAGGTGCCGTTCAGCAAACCCAGTAATCTGAGCCCGGAAGGGTTCTTAGCGCAAAGTTTTCCGGCGGCTTCGGCCGCCGGTGTCGTTTGTGCGCTACCCGGCCTCAGCGACGGCGCCTGGCAGGTGGTCGTCGATGGCGAATCGCTGGTGGCGCGCCGCGACGCGCGCAAAAGCCGAGCCCGCAGTCCGCGGCAGTATCGCGCGCTGAAACGGCTGCCCGCGACGCTCGCTCCGCGTCCGCGCTGTTGCGTCAACGGCTGGCTGGCGGTCACGTTTTTACCCGGCGAGATCCAGGACGCGCTGCCGCCGGTGCCGCAACTCGGCGCGCTGCTGTATCATCTGCACCAGCAGCCGTGTCTGGGCTGGCGTATCGAACTGCTGCCGCTTCTGCGGCGCGACTGGCAGCAGAGCGCGCCGTCGCGCCGCACGCGCTTCTGGCTGCGTCTGCTGCGCCGTTTGCGCCGCACGGGCGAGCCGCGCCCGCTGCGCCTCGCGCCGCTGCATATGGATGTCCATCCCGGCAATCTGGTCTGGCAGCCGAACCGGCTCATGCTCATTGACTGGGAATATGCCGGCGACGGCGATGTGGCGCTGGAGCTCGCCTGCGTCTGGCTTGATGACGAGGCACGACAGACGCTCATTACCGATTATGCGCGCCGCGCGGCGATCGACGAGACGCAACTGCGCCGTCAGGTCGCGCGCTGGCGTCCGTGGAGCGGGTTGCTGATGGCGGGCTGGTATGAGCGCCGTTTTCAGGAAACCGGCGACCGCACATTTATCACACTTGCAGACGAGGCCTGGCGCCAGCTGCAAACGCGTTAACACGAAGGGAGAGAAACATGGGTCCGGTCATGCTGGATGTGGAAGGCTTTGAGCTTGATGCCGAAGAGCGCGAAATCCTCGCGCATCCGCTGGTGGGAGGGCTTATCCTCTTTACCCGCAACTATCACGATCCCGAGCAGTTGCGTGAACTGGTCCGCCAGATCCGCGCGAGCGCCCGCAACCATCTGGTGATTGCCGTAGACCAGGAGGGCGGGCGCGTACAGCGTTTTCGCGAGGGCTTTACCCGCCTGCCGGCGGCGCAAAGTTTCGCCGCGCTGCTGGGCATGGACGCAGGCGGCAAACTGGCGGAAGAGGCCGGCTGGCTGATGGCCTGCGAAATGATCGCGATGGATATCGATATCAGCTTTGCGCCTGTGCTGGATGTCGGGCATCTCAGCGCCGCGATTGGCGAGCGTTCTTTCCACGATAAGCCTGAAAAGGTGCTGGCGATGGCGAAGCGTTTCATCACCGGCATGCAGAGCGCGGGTATGAAAGCGACCGGCAAACACTTCCCCGGCCACGGTGCCGTGAGCGCCGATTCCCATAAAGAGACGCCGCGCGACCCACGCCCGGCTGAGGAAATCCGCCGCCACGACATGCTGCCGTTTCGCGAGCTTATTAGTTACAACATGCTTGATGCGGTGATGCCGGCGCACGTCGTCTACAGCGACGTCGATCCGCTGCCGGCGAGCGGTTCGCCTTACTGGCTGAAGCAGGTGCTGCGCAAGGAGCTCGGTTTTGATGGCGTGATTTTCTCAGACGATCTGTCGATGGAAGGCGCGGCTATTCTCGGCAGCTATGCGGAGCGCGGCCAGGCGGCGCTGGATGCCGGTTGCGATATGATCCTTGTCTGTAATAATCGTAAGGGTGCCGTAAGCGTTCTTGATAACCTGTCACCGATCAAAGCAGAGCGTGTTACACGTTTGTATCATAAAGGTGTAATTACGCGTCAGGAACTGATTGCGTCGGCGCGCTGGAAGCAGGTAAGCGGCGAGCTTACCGCGCTGCATGAGCGCTGGCAGACGCACAAGGCGGGGCAATAACGCTTGCCCTGAAGCTGCTACGCTGGGATGAGAATGCGATGATTATCTACTTACACGGTTTCGATTCAAACAGTCCGGGTAACCACGAGAAAGTGCTGCAACTGCAGTTTATCGACCCGGACGTGCGGCTTATCAGCTACAGCACGCGCCACCCGAAACACGATATGCAGCATCTGCTGCGCGAAGTGGACAAAATGCTGCAGCTGAACGTCGATGACCGCCCGCTCATCTGCGGCGTGGGGCTCGGCGGTTTCTGGGCGGAGCGCATCGGCTTTTTATGCGACATCCGCCAGGTGATTTTCAACCCGAACCTGTTTCCGTATGAAAACATGGAGGGCAAAATCGACCGTCCGGAGGAGTACCTCGATATCGCCACCAAGTGCGTCGAGAATTTTCGTGAGAAAAACCGCGATCGCTGCCTGGCCATTCTTTCCCGCGAGGATGAAGCGCTCGACAGCCAGCGTTCCGCCGAGCTGCTGCATCAGTATTATGAAATCGTCTGGGACGAAGAGCAGACGCATAAATTCAAAAACATCTCGCCGCATCTTCAGCGTATCAAGGCGTTTAAAGCGTTGGGGTAATCCCGACGTCACGCCGACATTTTGCATTACCGAACAAACGGGTCAGCCAAACGCTGGCCCGTTTTTGTTTAACTTTAATGCATAAAAATTGATGCACATCAAATTTGGTATGACCAATGCACCGTTCATGTTATGCTCATACTTGTTGTGAGCGGTGTTGCTAAACTATTGTTAATTAAAAGCTATTTTTAATAACTTTGAATTAACAATTAGTTAAACACTTTAAGGGGGTCACGTTGACTACGCCATTAAGAAAGATCGTTATCGTGGGCGGCGGCGCCGGCGGACTGGAGCTCGCAACGCAACTCGGTCACAAACTGGGCCGCGGCAAAAAAGCGAAAGTCACGCTTGTCGATCGCAACCACAGCCACCTGTGGAAACCGCTGCTGCACGAAGTGGCGACCGGTTCGCTGGATGAAGGCGTCGACGCGCTGAGCTATCTGGCGCACGCGCGCAATCACGGTTTCCAGTTCCAGCTCGGTTCAGTGGTAGACATTAACCGCGAAGCCAAAACCCTGACGCTTGCCGAACTGCGTGATGAAAAAGGCGAGCTGCTGGTGGCTGAACGTAAAGTGCCTTATGACACGCTGGTCATGGCGCTCGGCAGCACCTCTAACGACTTCAATACGCCGGGTGTGAAAGATCACTGCATCTTCCTCGACAATCCGCATCAGGCGCGCCGTTTCCATCAGGAAATGCTCAACCTGTTCCTGAAATATTCCGCTAACCTTGGCGCTAATGGCAAAGTGAATATCGCGATTGTCGGCGGCGGCGCGACGGGCGTTGAGCTCTCCGCTGAGCTGCACAACGCGGTGAAACAGCTGCACAGCTACGGTTATAAAGGGCTGACCAACGAAGCGCTGAACGTGACGCTGGTGGAAGCGGGCGAGCGTATTCTGCCTGCGCTGCCGCCGCGCATCTCCAGCGCCGCGCATAATGAGCTGACCAAACTCGGCGTGCGCGTGCTCACCAACACCATGGTGACCAGCGCGCAGGAAGATGGCCTTAACACCAAAGACGGCGAATTTATCCAGGCCGACCTGATGGTCTGGGCGGCAGGCATCAAAGCGCCGGATTTCATGAAAGAGATTGGCGGCCTGGAAACCAACCGCATCAATCAGCTGGTGGTGGAGCAGACGCTGCAAACCACGCGCGACCCGGATATTTTTGCCATCGGCGACTGCGCGTCCTGTCCGCGTCCGGAAGGCGGCTTCGTCCCGCCGCGCGCCCAGGCGGCCCACCAGATGGCTTCCTGCGCGCTGGATAACATCCTGGCGCAGATCAAAGGCAAGCCGCTTAAGCCATATGTCTATAAAGACAAAGGCTCGCTGGTGTCGCTGTCGAAATTCTCGACCGTCGGCAGCCTGATGGGCAACCTTATGCGCGGCTCGATGATGATCGAAGGGCGCATCGCGCGCTTTGTCTACATCTCGCTGTACCGTATGCACCAGATTGCGCTGCACGGTTACTTCAAAACCGGCCTGATGATGCTGGTGGGCAGTATTAACCGGGTGATCCGCCCGCGCCTGAAGCTGCATTAACAGAATCCTCCGCCTCTGTCACACAGGGGCGGATGACATTTTATTTCCGTCACATTTTCCCTTCAGACTCCTCTTAATCCGCTGATCCGCCCCACGTTATCCTGTTTTTTGAGTCGTTTTCCGATAGGCCATCTGTGGCGTTAATTGCAAAATTGTTACTAATTGCACAGCCGGGAGGAATTCCTGTGAATAAATCAATGTTAGCGGGTATTGGTATCGGGGTAGCAGCTGCGCTGGGCGTAGCGGCGGTGGCCAGTCTGGATGTTTTCAGTTCTTCGCCGAAGTATGCCCAGGTGGTTTCAGCCACCCCTATCAAAGAGACGGTGAAAACGCCGCGTCAGGAGTGCCGTAACGTCACTGTCACGCACCGCCGTCCGGTTCAGGATGAAAATCGTCTGACCGGTTCGGTGCTGGGCGCGGTCGCCGGCGGCGTTATCGGTCATCAGTTCGGCGGCGGGCGCGGTAAAGATGTCGCGACGGTCGTGGGCGCGCTGGGCGGCGGCTATGCCGGCAACCAGATCCAGGGCCACCTGCAGGAAGGCGACACCTACACCACGACGCAGCAGCGTTGTAAAACCGTGTATGACAAAGCAGAGAAAATGCTGGGTTACGATGTGACATACCGCATCGGGGAAGAGCAGGGCAAAATCCGTATGGATAACGATCCGGGCAGCCGTATCCCGCTGGACAGCAACGGGCAGCTGGTGCTGAATCAGAAAACCTGACAATAAAATAGCGTTACGCAACGATTGCCCCTCCCGCACTCAGGCGGAGGGGCTTTTTTTTGGTTTGGGCAGGTGAATGAAAATGGCTGGATACCTGTAAAAACGCGTATGCCTCACGGTGAAGCAAGGCATAAGCGTTTAAGCATAATTACATAGCATTGTGTTGTCTGAATAAAATAAAACCAGTGATCAGCACTGATAAAAATGCGAACAGAATAGAACCACCGCAGAACAACCAAAGGCCAAATAACAATGTTATTACTATTAGCACCTTAAATAATGGTAATAGCAAAACCATGTTCATCTTCCTTCTGTAGGTGTATAGCCAAAAAGCGTCTCGTGCCTTCCATATCTGAAACTCGATACACCACGGATACTGTGTGGAAAAACGTCCTCGTCCCTGCACGGCCCCGTCTTCATGACGTAAATAGCTCCTGTTCTAATAATTGGTGGTGCTAATTAATTAGCACACGAATAATCATTTCTTTAACGGTAAAAGAGTAGCCATTCTGGAGGATATATTTGCCAGTTTTTACCTATTAATAATACGTGCAGAAAGGCAGTCAGCGGGAATGAGATATTCACTAAAGATATAAGGGAGAAGCGTGAGCGACGGATGTCGCCCACGAAGCAGCAGAAATGCTTTACAGAAGGTGCGGCCACAACCGCATGGTCATATTCACAATATCAATCAATTCTTCCTGCGTAGCGCCTTCACGGGCGCTGACAGACATGCCATGCACCAGGCAACTGATAAAGCGCACCAGCGCGGGCAGGTTGCAATTTTGCGGAATTTCATTCTGCGCCTGACGCTCGCTTAAAAAACGCAGCAAAATCGCTTCGCGTTGCGTATGGCGCGCTTTCAGCGTGGCGGCTATCTCTTCAGACGACGCCGCAAGCGCGGCGGATGTCGTCACCATAAAGCAGCCAGCAGGGGTCTCTTTGCTGGCGAAGCAGCGTGCGACCGCGCAGAGGTAATCATGCAACGCCTCGTCAACGCGTTTATCGGCGCGGAACAGTAACGTTTCCTGCTGCTGCGCGAAGCGCGCGATGTAGCGATCGAGCACAGCGCGGAACAGCCCCTCTTTATTGGTAAACTCCGCGTACAGCGTCGGGGCCTTGGCGCCGGTCGCTTCGACGAGATGCGCGAGCGACGTGGCTTCGTAACCGTGCTGCCAGAAGAGTGCCATGGCCTTATCAAGCGCCGCTTCCCTGTCGAACACTTTTGGTCGGCCACGGCTTTTTTTTGCGCAACTTTGGGCTTCTGTTGTCATAGTGCCGTTTAACCTCTTGATGTAAACCTGCCCCCAAAATACTCCTTTTTGCCCCCGCAGTACCAGCAAAACCGCGCCATAAATGCTTTTACAGGCGAATCCGGATGGGGTTTCGCAATTAAAATAACGATCGTTAAAAATCATATTGACATGTGATGCAGATCACAACTATCATTTATCTATCGATCGTTAATTAAATAAATTTTAACGACCACCTAACCAAATCCGCATTACAAAAGAAAGGGTACCCACATGAAAAACGTAAAAGCACTGTTAGCCGCCGCGGTTCTGAGCTCTCTGTCCTTTGCAAGCGTCGCCGCCGTTCAGGTGCAGTCCACCCCGGCAGGCCAGCATAAAGCGGGCACCATTTCCGCGACCGCCGGCACCAACCTGTCTTCGCTGGAAGCCGAACTCGCGCAAAAAGCTGACGACATGGGCGCGAAATCGTTCCGTATTACCTCAGCGAACGGCCCGAACAATCTGCACGGCACCGCGGTTATCTATAAATAAGCCGTCACGGTCACCTGTTAAAAGGCCCTGTCTCCGGACAGGGCCTTTTTTCGTTTCAGATGGCGTCGCTGGCAGGCGCTGGCGGATGCGCGGTGACGTTAACCGGCACGCCGGAGCGCAGGCGCAGGGCGTGTTCCATCACCTCGCGGTCGGTCTGCGGGGCGGCTGCAAAAGTTTTCAGCGTCGCGTCCAGCACGATCGGTAGCGTTTTCGGGTCATCCTCAATGCGTTTCGACAGCGGCTGATGCACCTCGACAACATGCCGACCGTCCGGCTCGATCGAGGCTTTTACCGGCGCGTTGATGATATTCACGCGCGTGCCGACCGGCACCACGCTGAACAGGTGTTTGATGTCGTCATCGCGCAGGCGGATACAGCCGGAGCTGACGCGCATCCCGATGCCGAAATCGGCATTCGTGCCGTGCAGCAGATAGACGCCGCCGTAGGCCGCAAGACGAATGGCGTGGTGCCCCATCGGGTTTTCCGGGCCGGCAGGCACGACCGGCGGTAAATCGATCCCCTGCGCTTTATAACGCGCGCGGATATTGGCGGTCGGCGTCCAGGTCGGGTTGGCGCGCTTTTGCGACACGGTGGTCTGCATGGTCGGCGTCAGCGTGTCGCCATCAAGCTGACCAATGCCTATCGGGTAGACGGTCACGCTATTCTCGCCTGGCGGAAAATAGTAGAGCCGCAGCTCAGCGAGATTAATCAGAATGCCCTCACGCGGCGCATCCGGCAGCAGCATCTGGCGCGGGATGGTCAGCACGCTGCCCGCGCGCGGCACATACGGGTCCACGCCCGGATTGGCCTGCAACAGCGCCAGAAAGCCGACGTTATAGCGTTTGGCGATGGCCTCCAGCGAGCCGCCGTCATCCGCTACCGTGTGATAGAGGGTTTCGCCAATTAACCGGCTGCCCGGCGCGGGCAGGGGATAACTATTCGCCAGCGCCTGGCTTGCGCCAAACGTTATGCCAGCGACCAACGCCAGCCACGACAGCCAGCGCGAAAAACGCGTGTGTTCTCTTTTCATTTACCGATCCCGGAGGCGGAGAAGTTTTTATAATTCATAGATAAAGAGAGAAGTATGGCGGGGCTTCGTCCAGGAAACCCTGGACGATTGCAAAGGATTGTAAAGTTACGCCCCGGGGCGGGGCGTGATCGGATTACGGGAGGGTATGTTCGGCGAGCTGCGCCATAAACTGACGCACCCATTCCATACGCGTTTTCCGCTCTTCCAGTTCGCGGAAGAACTTCAGGCGTGTCGGGCCGTCGAGGCGGTAATGCTGCGGCTCTTTTTGCAGCAGGCCGATAAGCCAGCCCGGATCGACATGGTTTTTCTCGGCAAACTCAATGGTGCCGCCTTTCTCGTTGGCCTCGATTTTACGCACGCCAAGCTTCTGCGCCTGCTGACGCAGGGCGGCGATATCCAGCAGCGTGCGCGCCGGGTCCGGCAGCAGGCCAAAGCGGTCGATAAGCTCCACTTTGATCTCTTCGAGCTCCTGCTCCTTTTTGGCGCTGGCGATGCGCTTGTAGAACGACAGGCGCGTGTTCACATCCGGGATAAACGCCTCCGGCAGCAGCGACGGCATTCGCAGCTCCACTTCCGTCTGCTGGCTGGTGAGATCTTCAAGCGACGGCTCGCGCCCGGCCTTCAGCGCGTCAACGGCGTTTTCCAGAAGCTCCATATAGAGCGAGAAGCCGATGGTTTCCATCTGCCCGCTCTGATCTTCGCCCAGCAGCTCGCCCGCGCCGCGAATTTCCAGATCGTGCGTCGCCAGCGCAAAGCCCGCGCCGAGATCTTCCAGCGACGCGATCGCCTCCAGACGCTTCTGGGCGTCGGTGGTCATCGCCTTTGGCGGCGGCGTCAGCAGCCACGCATACGCCTGGTGATGCGAACGCCCGACGCGGCCGCGCAGCTGGTGCAGCTGTGCGAGACCAAAATGATCGGCGCGCTCGATGATAATGGTGTTGGCGGTTGGGATATCGATACCGGTTTCAATGATCGTGGTGCACACCAGTACGTTAAAGCGCTGATGGTGGAAATCGTTCATCACCCGTTCAAGCTCGCGCTCGCGCATCTGGCCGTGACCGATGGCGATGCGCGCCTCCGGCACCAGATTCGCCAGCCGCTCGGCGGCCTTCTGGATATTCTCGACATCGTTGTAAAGGTAATAGACCTGGCCGCCGCGCAGGACTTCACGCAGGATAGCCTCGCGCACCACCAGATTGTCATACTCGCGCACGAAGGTTTTCACCGCCAGACGGCGCGCGGGCGGCGTGGCGATAATTGACAGGTCGCGCATACCGCTCATCGCCATGTTGAGCGTGCGCGGAATAGGCGTCGCGGTGAGCGTCAGAATATCCACATCGGCGCGCATCGCCTTAATACGCTCTTTGTGACGCACCCCGAAGCGGTGCTCTTCATCGACGATCAAAAGACCGAGGTCTTTCATTTTGACGTCGCTCTGCAACAGCTTGTGGGTGCCGATAAGGATATCGACTTTCCCGTCGGCGGCCTGTTCCAGCACCTGCGCCTGCTCTTTGGCGCTACGAAAGCGCGACAGCAGTTCAATGCGCACCGGCCAGTTGGCGAAGCGATCGCGGAAGTTGTCGTAATGCTGCTGGGCCAGAAGCGTGGTCGGCACCAGCACCGCCACCTGTTTATTGTTCTCAACCGCCAGAAACGCCGCGCGCATCGCCACTTCGGTTTTACCGAAGCCCACGTCGCCGCACACCAGACGATCCATCGCCAGCGGCTGGCACATGTCGCTCAGCACCGCGTTAATCGCCTGCGCCTGATCCGGCGTGGTTTCAAACGGGAACCCCTCGCAGAAGAGCTGATACTGTTCTTTGTCATGCTTAAAGGCGAAACCGGATTTCGCGGCGCGCTGGGCGTAGATATCCAGCAGCTCCGCCGCCACGTCACGCACTTTCTCCGCCGCCTTCTGGCGCGCTTTCGACCACGCGTCGCCGCCAAGCTTGTGCAGCGGCGCGTTCTCTTCGGCTCCGCCCGCGTAGCGGCTGATCAGATGCAGCGACGAGACCGGCACATAGAGCTTCGCGTCGTTGGCATAGGTGAGCATCAGGTATTCCGCTGTGATGCCGCCCGCTTCCAGCGTCGTCAGCCCGGCGTAGCGGCCCACGCCATGCTCCAGATGCACCACCGGCTGGCCGGGGCGCAGCTCCGCCAGGTTGCGGATGAGCGTGTCCGGATTAATGGTGCGGCGGCTCTCCTGGCGACGGCGCGTGACGCGCTCGCCCAGCAGATCGCTTTCACAGATAAACGCGCGCTGGCGCAGGGTGTCGATAAACCCGCGCTCCGACGCGCCGATGCTCAGGTAGCGCTGGCCTTCCTGCGCGTCGTCAAGCCGCAGAAGACGCTTCGGCATGACTTTAATGCGCGAAAGCAGTTCCGAAAGCGCCTCGCGGCGGCCCTCGCTTTCCACCGAGAAAATCACCGGGCCGGTGAAGGATTCCAGAAAGCGACGCAGGCTGTCGAGCGGCGATTTCTGCTGGGCCTGAACGGCGATATCCGGCAGCGGCTGATACCCCAGATTGGTATTGGCGGCTTTGTCGGCCAGCGCCTCGGTTTTCAGCTGCACGCGCGGCCAGGCTTTTAACTGCGCATGAAGTTCATCGGTGCGCAGCCAGAGCTCTTCCGGCGGCAGCAGCGGGCGCATCGGGTCGACGCCGCGGTTTTCAAAGCGCGCCACGGCGTCGGCCCAGAAGCGGTCGGCGCTGGCTTCCAGATCGCCCGTGCTCACCACCAGCGTGTTTTTCGGGAAATAGCTGAACAGCGGCGGCAGCGGCTCGCTGAAGAACAGCGGCTGCCAGTATTCAATACCGGCGGGCAGGGTGCCTTTGCTCACCTGCTGGTAGATATGCTCCGGGTCGCGTTTCACCTCGAAACGATCGCGCCACTGGCTGCGGAACAGCTCAATGGCCGCTTTGTCGGTCGGGAATTCGTGCGCCGGCAGCAGGTTTATCGCCTCAACCTCTTCCAGCGTGCGCTGGGTATCGACATCAAACAGCCGCAAGCTGTCGATTTCATCATCGAAGAAGTCGATACGGTAGGGCTGCTCGCTGCCCATCGGGTAGAGATCGAGCAGCGCGCCGCGGGTGGCGTATTCGCCATGCGCCATCACCTGATCCACATGGCGATAGCCGGCCTGGTCCAGCTGGGCGCGCAGGGTGTCGCGCGAGAGCTGCTGACCTTTTTGCATCACCAGCGCGTGACCATGCAGGAAGCTGTGCGGGCAGACGCGCTGCATCAGCGTGTTCACCGGCAGGATCAGCACGCCGCGCTGCATGCCGGGCAACTGGTAGAGCGTCGACAGGCGCGAGGAGATAATCTCCTGGTGTGGCGAGAAGCTGTCATACGGCAGCGTCTCCCAGTCGGCCAGGTTCATCACCAGGCTTTCGGTAAATTGTTGAATTTCATCGTGCAGACGCAGGGCGCTTTGCATATCCGGCGCGATAAGCACCAGCGGGCCGGCATGGCGTTCCGCCATTTCCGCCACCTCGACGGCGCAGGCCGCGCCGCTCAGTTCACCCAGTTGACGCTGATCGCCCGCTTTGACGGGCAGAGAGTAACGATATTGTTCAGGCATAGAAGGCGAAGCGTGCTCCGGTTGTGCCGCTTGTCCGGGATAAAAACCCGGCGACAGAGTGGGTTAGTGGTTCCATAAATCAGATCTGGGCTTTATTATCGTTGATCACTTTGCATTAGCAACCGTACAAGACGGATTTCATGTATCAACCTGTCGCGTTATTTATCGGCCTGCGCTATATGCGCGGGCGTGCAGCAGACCGCTTCGGCCGTTTCGTCTCCTGGCTCTCCACTATCGGCATCACGCTCGGCGTGCTGGCGCTGGTGACAGTGCTCTCCGTGATGAATGGTTTCGAGCGTGAACTGCAAAACAACATTCTCGGGCTGATGCCGCAGGCGCTTATCAGTTCAACCAAAGGCTCCGTCAACCCGCAGCAACTGCCTGCCGACAGCCTCCACCTGCAGGGCGTTAGCCGTATCGCGCCGCTGACCACCGGCGATGTGGTGCTGCAAAGCGCCCGCAGCGTGGCGGTGGGCGTGATGCTGGGCATCGATCCGGCGCAGCGCGACCCGCTGACGCCGTATCTGGTCAACGTCAACCAGCAGGATCTGGCCGCCGGGAAATACAACATCATTCTCGGCGAGCAGCTCGCGGGCCAACTTGGCGTTAAACGCGGCGACCAGCTGCGCCTGATGGTGCCGTCGGCCAGCCAGTTCACGCCGATGGGCCGTCTGCCGAGCCAGCGTCTCTTTACCTTTATCGGCACTTTCGCCGCCAACAGCGAAGTGGATGGCTACCAGATGCTGGTCAACATCCAGGACGCCTCACGCCTGATGCGCTATCCGGCAGGCAATATCACCGGCTGGCGACTGTGGCTGAATGAGCCGCTGAAGGTGGATGTGCTGAGCCAGCAGACGTTGCCGGCAGGCACGCAGTGGCAGGACTGGCGCGAGCGTAAAGGCGAACTGTTCCAGGCCGTGCGCATGGAGAAAAACATGATGGGCCTGCTGCTGAGCCTGATTGTCGCCGTCGCCGCGTTTAACATCATTACGTCGCTCGGACTGATGGTGATGGAGAAGCAGGGCGAAGTGGCTATCCTGCAAACCCAGGGCCTGACGCGCCGTCAGATCATGGCGGTGTTTATGGTGCAGGGGGCCAGCGCAGGCGTTATCGGCGCGCTGTTTGGCGCGCTGCTCGGCGCGCTGCTCGCCAGCCAGTTGAATAATCTGATGCCGGTGATTGGCGCGTTCCTTGATGGCGCCGCGCTGCCGGTCGTTATCGAACCGTGGCAGGTCATCGGTATTGCGCTCTCGGCGATGGCCGTCGCGCTGTTGTCCACGCTTTATCCTTCCTGGCGCGCCGCCGCCACCGAACCCGCTGAGGCTTTACGTTATGAGTAATTCTGTGCTGTTACAGTGCGACAACCTGTGCAAACGCTACCAGGAAGGCAAAGTGCAAACGGATGTGTTGCACAACGTCAGCTTCAGCATCGACGCGGGCGAAATGATGGCGATTGTCGGCAGCTCCGGCTCCGGTAAAAGTACGCTGTTGCACCTGCTGGGCGGGCTGGATACGCCCACCTCCGGCGACGTGATTTTCAGCGGCCGGGCGCTGAGCACGCTCTCTTCTTCCGCCAAAGCGGAGCTGCGTAACCGCGAGCTTGGTTTTATCTACCAGTTTCACCATCTGCTGCCGGACTTCACCGCGATGGAAAACGTGGCGATGCCGCTGTTAATCGGCAAAGCGCCGAAGGCCGAAACCGAGCGCCGGGCGCTCGCGATGCTCGACGCCGTGGGCCTCGCGCACCGCAGCAACCACCGTCCGTCTGAACTTTCCGGCGGCGAGCGCCAGCGCGTCGCTATCGCCCGCGCGCTGGTGAATAACCCGCGGCTGGTGCTGGCGGATGAACCGACCGGCAACCTCGACGCCCGCAACGCCGACAGCATTTTCGACCTGCTCGGCGAGCTGAATAAAACCCAGGGCACCGCCTTTCTGGTGGTGACGCACGATCTGCAACTGGCGAAGCGGCTGTCGCGCCAGCTGGAGATGCGCGACGGGCACCTGAACCCTGAGCTGACCCTGATGGGGAGGGCGTAATGGCTTCCCCGTTATCGTTACTGATTGGTCTGCGCTTTAGCCGGGGACGCAGACGCAGCGGCATGGTGTCGCTCATCTCCGTTATCTCAACGATAGGCATCGCGCTTGGCGTGGCGGTGCTGATTGTGGGCTTAAGCGCCATGAACGGCTTTGAGCGCGAGCTGAACAACCGCATTCTGGCGGTCGTGCCGCATGGCGAAATCGAGCCGGTCGAGCAGCCGTGGCGCGGCTGGCAGGATGTCGTGACGCGCGTTGAGAAGGTCAACGGCATTGTCGCGGCGGCGCCGTACGTCAATTTTACCGGCCTGGTGGAGAGCGGAGCGAACCTGCGCGCTATCCAGGTGAAAGGCGTTGATCCGGCGCAGGAGCAGCGTTTAAGCGCGCTGCCGCATTATGTGCAGAACAACGCCTGGCAGAGTTTTCAGGCGGGCAAACAGCAAATCATCATCGGTAAAGGCGTTGCGGATGCGCTGAAAGTGAAGCAGGGCGACTGGCTCTCTATCATGATCCCGAATTCTGACGCCGACCATAAGCTGTTGCAGCCCAAACGCGTGCGTTTGCAGGTGGCAGGCATTCTGCAACTGAGCGGCCAGCTCGATCACAGCTTTGCGATGGTGCCGCTGGCCGATGCGCAGGGGTACCTGAATTTAGGTGACAGTGTCACGGGCATAGCCATTAAAGTGAATGACGTCTTTAACGCGAATCAGCTGGTGCGCGACGCGGGCCAGGTGACGGACGCTTACGTCTACATCAAAAGCTGGATCAACACCTACGGCTACATGTACCGCGATATCCAGATGATCCGCGCCATTATGTATCTGGCGATGGTGCTGGTGATTGGCGTCGCCTGTTTTAACATTGTCTCGACGCTGGTGATGGCGGTAAAAGATAAAAGCAGCGACATCGCGGTGCTGCGCACGCTTGGCGCGAAAGACGGGCTTATCCGCGCGATTTTCGTCTGGTACGGGCTGCTCGCCGGGCTGCTCGGCTCGGTCAGCGGCGTGGTGGTGGGCGTACTGGCGTCGTGGCAGCTCACGGCCATCATTCACGGGATTGAAAAACTGATCGGCCATCATTTCCTCTCCGGCGATATCTACTTTATCGACTTCCTGCCGTCGGAGCTGTACGCGCTCGACGTGGTCTATGTGCTGCTGACGGCGCTGGTGTTGAGCCTGCTGGCGAGCTGGTATCCGGCGCGGCGCGCAAGCCGCATCGATCCGGCGCGGGTACTGAGCGGACAATAATTCAGGGAGCGGCGGATGTATTACGGGTTTGACATTGGCGGCAGCAAAATCGCCCTCGGGGTGTACGATGACGCGCGGCGTCTGCAATGGCAAACCCGCGTCGCGACGCCGCACGACAGCTACGAGAACTTTCTCGACGCTCTCAGCGCGCTGGCGACAGAGGCCGACCGCCGCTTCGGCGGCGCGGGGCATGTCGGCGTCGGTATTCCCGGCATTCCGGAAACCGACGACGGCCTGCTGTATGCCGCTAATCTGCCCGCCGCCAGCGGCAGGGCGGTGAGGCGCGATCTCAGCGAGCGGCTCGGGCGCGACGTGCGTATCGATAACGACGCCAACTGTTTTGCTCTCTCCGAGGCCTGGGACGATGAGTTCAGCGCGTATCCGGTCGTGATGGGGCTGATCCTCGGCACCGGCGTCGGCGGCGGCGTGATTGTCGATGGCAAACCGGTGACCGGACGCAGCTTTATCACGGGCGAATTCGGGCATATCCGCCTGCCCGTAGATGCGCTTGCGATCCTCGGGCGCGATATCCCGTTTATCCGCTGCGGCTGCGGGCAACACGGCTGCATTGAGAACTATCTTTCCGGCCGGGGCTTTGCATGGCTCTGGCAACACTTCTACCATGAATCACTGGAGGCGCCGGAAATCATCGCGCGCTGGCAGCAGGGTGACGCCCGGGCGCAGGCGCATGTCGAGCGCTACACTGACCTGCTGGCGGCCTGTGTGGCGAGCCTGCTGACCGTGCTGGACCCGCATCTGGTGGTGCTCGGCGGCGGGCTGTCGGGTTTTTCGCATCTGACAACCGCGCTTAGCGCGAAGCTGCCTGCGTATCTGCTGCCCGTTGCGAAAGTGCCGCGTATTGAGCAGGCGCGCCACGGCGACGCGGGCGGTATGCGCGGCGCGGCTTTTCTCCATCTCACACGCTCACGGAGTTGAAATGCAATCGCGTCGTCTGCACCGGCTGGGCCGGTTTCGAAGGAATAAACGTCGGCTGCGCGAGCGCTTGCGCCAGCGTATTTTTTTCCGGGACAGAATTATGACACCTGAAGTGATGAATAAACCTGTGGTAGTGGTCTTAACCGGGGCGGGGATCTCGGCGGAATCGGGCATTCGCACCTTCCGCGCCGCCGACGGGCTGTGGGAAGAGCACCGGGTGGAGGATGTGGCGACGCCGGAAGGGTTCGCGCGCAATCCGCAGCTGGTGCAGGAGTTCTATAACGCCCGGCGCCGTCAGCTACAGCAGCCGGAGATCAAGCCTAACGCGGCGCATCTGGCGCTGGCGCGGCTCGAAGAGGCGCTCGGCGACCGCTTTTTACTGGTCACCCAGAATATCGATAATTTGCATGAGCGCGCGGGCAACAAAAACGTAGTGCATATGCATGGCGAACTGCTGAAGGTGCGCTGTTCGCAGAGCGGGCAGGTGCTGGAGTGGACCGGCGACGTGACGCCTGGCGATAAGTGTCACTGCTGCCAGTTTCCGGCGCCGCTGCGCCCGCACGTAGTGTGGTTCGGCGAGATGCCGCTCGGTATGGACAGCATTTACGAAGCGCTGGCGCGCGCCGATGTGTTTATCGCCATCGGCACCTCCGGGCACGTTTATCCGGCCGCCGGTTTCGTGCATGAAGCGAAGCTTCAGGGCGCGCATACGGTGGAGCTTAACCTTGAGCCAAGTCAGGTCGGCAGCGAGTTCGAAGAGAAGCATTACGGGCTGGCAAGCCAGGTGGTGCCGGAGTATGTCGAGAAGCTGTTGAAAGGTCTGTGACGGCAGGGGCGGCAGAGGGAAACGGCGGGTGCGCTTCGCTTACCCGCCCTACACAAAATATTAACCGGTTATTCGTAGGGTGGGTAAGCGAAGCGCACCCACCGTGTAACGCCACATTTCCGAATCGTAGGGTGGGTAAGCGAAGCGCGCCCACCGTGTAACGCCACATTTCCGAATCGTAGGGTGGGTAAGCGAAGCGCACCCACCTTTACATCACGACATCGCGACGAAACTTACCGTCCCGCCTTTAACTTCTGGTAATACGACTCGTAAATCGCGCTGGCGTCGCCGACATCATTCTGCCATTCGCCTTTCTCAATGGTGGCTTCATCCGGGTAGAGCGACTTATCTTCCGCCACCTCTTTCTTCAGAAGCTTACGGGCCGCCAGGTTCGGCGTCGGGTAACCGATGGTCTCAGCGACCTGTTTCGCCACATCCGGGCGCAGCAGGAAGTTAATCAGCTTATGCGCGCCTTCAACGTTCTTCGCATTCGCCGGAATAGCCAGGCTGTCCATCCAGAAAATCCCGCCTTCTTTCGGCCAGACGACATCCAGCGGCGCGCCCGCCTGACGGGCGACCCACGCGGAGCCGTTCCACACCATGCCAAGGTTCACTTCGCCTTCCAGATACGGGTTCGCCGGGTTGTCGGAGTTAAACGCCGCCACGTTTGGCATCAGTTTTTTCAGCTCGTTATACGCCGCTTCAATCTCTTTCGGATCGGTGGTATTGCCGGAAAGCCCGAGCTTGCGCAGCGCCATCTGGAACACTTCGCGCGCATCGTCGGTCAACAGCAGGCTGCCTTTATATTCCGGCTTCCAGAGATCGGCCCAGGAGGTCACGCTCTTCGGATCGATGGCGTCGCTGTTCACGCCAATCGCCGTCGCGCCCCAGATGTAGGGGATGGAATAGTCGTTATTCGGATCGAAAGGCTTATTCAGCATCGCCGGATCCAGATTGTGGAAATTCGACAGCTTGCTCTTGTCGATCTTCTGGATCATTCCTTCTTTGCGCATCTTGTCGACAAAGTAGGTGGACGGCACCACGAGATCGTAGGCGCCCTGCTGATAGGTCTTGAGCTTGGCGTACATGGTTTCATTCGATTCATAGGTCGAATAGATAACCTTAATGCCCGTCTCTTTGGTGAACTGCTCCAGCAGCCCCGGCGGCACATACTCGGTCCAGTTGTAGAAATAGAGCGTATTTTTATCATCAGCATGCGCGGCGCTCATGCCGAACGCCAGAGCACCCGCGGCAAGCAGGTGGCGTGACCATTTTTTCATTTTACGTCCCCTGGGGTTAAGGCCTGGCGAGGCAGGCTTTTCGTTTTATCGCGAAGCATCAGCTGGCTTGCCAGTACGAGCACCAGCGACAGCATCAGCAGAATAGTGGCGAGCGCGTTCACTTCCGGCGACACGCCCACTTTGACCATCGAATAAATTTTCAGCGGCAGAATTTCATAGCCAGGCCCGGTCACAAACGACGAGACCACCACGTCATCCATCGACAACGTAAAGCTCAGCAGCCAGCCCGCCGCCACCGCCGGCATCGCCAGCGGCAGAATGATTTTGCGCAGAATAGTGATTTCGCTGGCGCCAAGATCGCGCGCCGCTTCAAGCATCCGCACGTCAAAGCCTTTCAGGCGTGAATAAACGGTCACGACCACAAACGGCAGGCAGAAGGTGATGTGCGAGAACAGCAGCGACCAGAAACCGAGCTGAATGCCCACCAGCATAAAGAGCACCAGCAGGGAAATCGCCATCACGATATCGGGCGACATCATCACCACAAACAGCATGCCGCTGACAAACGGTTTGCCGCGAAAACGGTAGCGGTAGAGCGCCACCGCCGTCAGCGCGCCGATAATGGTCGCGAACGTGGCGGAGAACACCGCCATCGTCAGCGAGTGTTGCGCGGCCTGTAACAGGCTGTCGTTATTCATCAGCAGGCTGTACCAGTTGGTGGTAAAGCCCTGCCAGTTAATGCCGAAACGCGAGCTGTTGAACGAGTTCACAATCAGGATCACGATCGGGATATACAGGTAAGCGTAAATGGCGGTCATAAAACCGCCGCGCAGCAGGCGACCGATCATTCCAGTTCCACCTTCTTGTTAAGCAGGCGCGCGGCGCGCCAGTACACCAGCAGCATCAGGCCCATCACCAGCGTCAGCGTAATGCTGGTCGCCGCGCCGAACGGCCAGTCGCGGATATTCAGGAACTGGCTCTTGATAACGTTGCCGATAAGCAGGTTTTTCGCGCCACCCATCAGATCGGAGACATAAAAGAGCCCCATCGCGGGCAGCATCACCAGCAGACACCCGGCGATAATGCCCGGCATCGTCAGCGGCAGAATAATGCGCACAAAGGTTTGCAGTTTGCTGGCGCCGAGATCTTTCGCGGCTTCGAGCAGCGGCTTATCGAGCTTCTCAATGCTGGAGTAGAGCGGCATCACCATAAACGGCAGCAGAATATAGACCAGGCCGATAATCACCGCCGACGGGGTATACATGATGCGCACCGGCGTGTCGATAACGCCAAGCCAGAGCAGAAATTCGTTCAGATAGCCGCGCGTGCTGAGAAACAGCTTCAGCCCGTAGATGCGGATAAGCGAGTTCGTCCAGAAGGGGACTATCAGTAAAAACAGCAGCAGCGGGCGCACTTTCGCCGGCAGCTTCGCCAGAAACCACGCAAACGGGTAGCCCAACACCAGACACGCCAGCGTCGCCTGTAGCGCCATATTCAGCGAATGCAGCAGGACCTGGAAATAGAGCGGGTCGAGCAGGCGCGCGTAGTTATCCAGCGTAAACACCAGGCTTACGAAATGCGCGTCGTCGCGGGTGAAAAAGCTGGTGGCGATGATCATCAGGTTGGGCAGGAAGACAAACAGCACCAGCCAGCCGACGATGGTGGCGATCACCCCATTCTGGAATTTACGCGAGATCTTCATCGGCCAGCACCACCTCCCAGCTTTCCACCCAGGTCACGGCCATTTTCTGATCGAGCGAGTGGTCGAAATCGGGGTCGTCTTCGTTGAAGAATTCGCTGACCAGCACCATTTTGCCGTTTTCCAGCTCAACGACAGATTCCAGCGTCATGCCTTTGTAGTTGCGCTCGCGCACAAAGCCTATCAGGCCGTCGGCTTCGCCATCGCCGTTGATCTCTTCTACGCGCAGATCTTCCGGGCGCAGCAGCACGTTGAGTTTCTGGCCCGCCGTCACCGGGAAGGCGACATACAGCACGCATTCGCGGCCCTCGACGTTTGCACGCACGCGCTGCGCGTCGATACGCTCGATAACGGTGGCGTCAAAGATATTGATCTCGCCGATAAAGCTCGCCACAAACAGGTTTTTGGGTTCTTCGTAGATTTCGCGCGGCGTGCCGTCCTGCTCGATGCGCCCGTCGCGCATCACCACGATGCGATCGGACATCGTCAGCGCTTCTTCCTGATCGTGCGTCACGAACACAAACGTAATCCCCAGCTTGCGCTGCAGCGCTTTCAGCTCGTTCTGCATCTGTTTGCGCAGTTTATAGTCGAGCGCCGAGAGCGATTCATCTAGCAGCAGCAGGCGGGGTTTATTCACCACGGCGCGGGCGATCGCCACGCGTTGTTGCTGGCCGCCCGAGAGTTGATGCGGTTTGCGCTGGGCAAATTCCTCAAGCTGCACCATCTTTAAAGCATCCATGACGCGCGGCGTTATTTCGGCGGCGGGCGTTTTTTGCATCCGCAGGCCAAACGCGACGTTCTCAAATACCGTCATATGTGGAAACAGGGCGTAGCTTTGAAAGACGGTATTGACGTGGCGATGCTCGGCGGGAACGTCGGTGATGTCTTGTGAATCGAGCGTGATACGCCCGGTATCGGCGTTCTCAAGGCCTGCGATAAGGCGCAGTATGGTGGTTTTACCGCAGCCGGAAGGGCCCAGGAGCGTGAGGAATTCACCATGATTGATGGTCAGTGAGAAATCAGAAATGACGGTTTTACCATCAAAGCTTTTCCCGATATCCGCCAGTTGCAGAAGCGGGGAAAGCGAGCGCGGCTGTGTATTCAATTTTTTGACTCTGTCCCGTAATAGACGCATCAAGAAGAAACCGGATGCGGGGTTTGTGATGAACCACCTTTGGGTCTGGCACATGATAAGGGCAGGCATTCTACGGCAAACCATTGAAATCGCCAATGCCGCAGACGCTTTCTTGCTGGTTTCACGCGGATTTCCGCGCGTGCTGTCAGGCCGGGCGCGCGAAGGGGGAAATACCTCCTTTTTGCCGGCAGGATTCTTGCTCTTCGCCGGGCGAAAGGTGACCTGAAACAATATTTGTCTTTAAATGCTTAATGATAATAACGTCACAAAATAACAGGGGTGAGAACATGGATAAATTACTCGAACGTTTCCTGCAATATGTCACTATGGATACCCAGTCACGGGCCGGGGTGAAGCATGTTCCCAGCACCGAAAGCCAGTGGAAGCTGTTAAACCTGCTGAAGAATCAGATGGAAGAACTGGGCATGGTCAATGTGTCGCTGAGCGAACACGGCACGCTGACCGGGACACTGCCGTCGAACGTGGATAAACCCGTCCCGCCCATTGGATTCATTTCTCATGTCGATACCTCGCCGGATTTCACCGCCAAAAACGTGAACCCGCAAATCGTTGAAAACTACCGCGGCGGGGATATCGCGCTCGGCACCGGCGAAGAGATCCTCTCGCCGGTGATGTTCCCGGTGCTGCATCAGTTGCTCGGCCATACGCTTATCACCACCGACGGCAAAACGCTGTTAGGCGCGGACGATAAAGCGGGCGTCGCGGAGATCATGACCGCCATGGCGACGCTTGCGCGGAAAAACATTCCCCACGGCGATATTCGCGTGGCCTTTACGCCGGATGAAGAGGTGGGCAAGGGCGCGAAACATTTTGATGTCGAAGCCTTTGATGCGCGCTGGGCGTATACCATGGACGGCAGCGGTATCGGGGAGCTGGAGTATGAGAACTTCAACGCCGCGTCGGTGACGATTAAGATCGTCGGCAATAACGTGCACCCCGGCAGCGCCAAAGGCGTAATGGTGAACGCGCTGTCGCTCGCCGCGCGCATTCATGCGCTGGTGCCCGCCGACGAAAGCCCGGAGTGCACCGAAGGCTACGAGGGTTTTTACCATCTGCATACCATGAAGGGCTCGGTGGATCGCGCCGAGATGCATTACATCATCCGCGATTTTGACCGTGAGAATTTCGAAGCGCGCAAACGCCGCATGATGGATATCGCGAAGCAGGTCGGCAAGGGGCTGCACCCGGATTGTTATATTGAGCTCGCGATTGAAGACAGTTATTACAATATGAGCGAGAAGGTGGCGGAGCACCCGCATATTATCGAGATAGCCCGCCAGGCGATTATCGATTGCGGCATTGAACCGCAGTTAAAGCCGATTCGCGGCGGCACCGACGGCGCGCAGCTGTCGTTTATGGGCCTGCCATGCCCGAACATTTTCACCGGCGGGTACAATTATCACGGCAAGCATGAGTTTGCGACGCTGGAAGGGATGGAGAAAGCGGTGCAGGTGATTGTGCGTATCGCCGAGTTAACCGCGCAGCGGGAGGCGTAAAGGCGCAAAAAAGGCGGGTGCGCTGACGCTTACCCGCCCTACAGTTTTAGTTGCCGTTCAGAGGATGTTGTAGGGTGGGTAAGCGAAGCGCACCCACCATTCACATCAAATCCATCGCGTTATGTCGTAGGGTGAGTAAGCGAAGCGCACCCACCATTCACATCAAACCCTTCACGTTATGTCGTAGGGTGGGTAAGCGAAGCGCACCCACCGTCATACGCTACCGCTGCTAGTCCGCGAAATACCAGTAGCCGCTGTTCACCAGCGCCGCCAGCAGCGCCAGGAACGACGGGTCTTCCAGCGCGTCGCCTAACATCGCCTCATTCACCACGACTTCATTGGCCAGCTGATGCAGCGCCGGGCGGTGCGGCGAGTCAATCTTCTCGCCGTTCACAAAGACTTCCTCGCCGATACGCAGCACGCGCAAGCCGCCGAGGCGCACCAGCGTGTCGCCCTGTTTCAGCGCGTCGTAAATTTCATCCGGCTGATACGGCGGCTCCGGCGGCGACACATCCAGCTCGTGACGCGACTGGGTGATAAACTCGCCAAACCACTCGTTGAAATTCGCCGGATCGCGGATCAGATCCAGCATCATCTCGCGCAGCTTATCGACTTCCGCAGGCACAATATCCGCGGCACATTCACGGGCCGGCACGTCCGGATCGCTGTAGCGCTGGCTACCGAGCTCTCGCTGCAACACATAATCGGCGAACCCGCTGATAAGCTCGCGGCCGCTCGGCGCGCGGAAACCGACCGAATAGTTCATCGAGTTTTCCAGCGAATAGCCTTCGTGCGGGAATCCCGGCGGAATATAGAGAATATCGCCCGGCTCCAGCTCTTCGTCGATCAGCGCTTCAAACGGCGCGACCTGCAGCAGATCCGGGTGCGGGCAGTGCTGTTTCATCGGCACTTTTTCGCCCACGCGCCAGCGGCGACGGCCGACGCCCTGGATAATAAACACATCGTACTGATCGAGATGCGGGCCAACGCCGCCGCCCGGCACCGAGAAGGAGATCATCAGATCGTCAATACGCCAGTCCGGCAGGGCGCGGAACGGGCGCATCAGCGCGGCGCTTGGCTCGTGCCAGTTATTGACCGCCTGCACCAGCAGCGACCAGTTGGTTTCGCCTAAATGATCGTAGCTCTGGAACGGGCCGTGGCTCACTTCCCATTTGCCGTCCTGATGACTGACCAGGCGGCTGTCCACCTCGTTCTCCATCGCAAGACCGGCCAGTTCGTCCGGGGAGAGCGGGTCGACAAAGTTCTTAATGCCGCGCTTTAACACCACCGGCCGTTTTTGCCAGTAGCGCTCAATGAAATCGGGCCAGTTTATCTCTACGTGGTAGTCCATATTGTATTCCGCAGGCTCTGAAGATGAGTCGGATTATAACGGACGCGCGTCACTCTGCGTGGTTGTCTGACAGGTTTTTTCGAAGCGTGGCGGAAGATTCGCCCACCGGCGGCTGCTGGCGGGCGAAAATCACTTCCATTCGCGCGCCGCCAAGCTCGCTGGTGCCGGTAAGGATCTGCCCGTTATACTGCTCCACCACTTCGCGCGCTACCGACAATCCAACGCCCTGGCCCGGGCGCAGCGTATCGGCCCGCTGGCCGCGGTCAAACACCAGCGCGCGCTTGCTTTCCGGAATGCCCGGCCCGTCATCCTCCACCACCAGATGCAGCGTGTCATCGGCCACCTGGGCGGTCACTTCGACGAACTCCAGACAATATTTACAGGCGTTATCGAGCACGTTACCCATCACTTCGAGAAAATCGTTTTTCTCGCCGATAAAGACAATTTCCGGCGAGATATCGAGCGTGATGCTGACGCCTTTGCGCTGGTAAACCTTATTGAGCGCGGAGGTGAGATTATCCAGCAGCGACGCCACCGGGTGCAATTCGCGGCTCAGCAGCATATTGCCGCTGCGCATACTGGCGCGATGCAGGTAGTAGCCTATCTGCTGCGAAATACGGCTGATCTGCTCCAGCATCACCGGCTCGGCCTGCTCCACGTCGGTTTTGCCGGTACGCAGCGACCGCAGCGTGCTTTGCAGCACCGACAGGGGCGTTTTCAGGCTGTGGGTGAGATCGGTGAGCGTCGTGCGGTATTTCTCATAGCGCTCGCGCTCGCTTTTCAGCAGCCGGTTTAGATTATGCACCAGGCTTGTCAGTTCGCGGGTGGTGTACGGGTTCAGTTGCTCGCGATGATGCTCTTCCAGCTCGCGCACTTCGCGCGCCAGCGCTTCTATCGGCCGCAGGCTCCACCACGCGGCGAGCCATAACAGCGGGATCACCAGCAGCAGATTCGCCGCCAGCACATAGATAAACCAGTTCCAGACGCTCCATGAGCTTTTCAGCTCGTCAGGGATGGTATCCACCACCACCACCGTCAGCGCGGGCATGGCGGCGGTTGCCGGGTAGACGTTCACCGCCACCGAGTGCGTGGTTTCGTCATCCCGGTCCGGATCGTAATCATTGAGCCGCTTTTGCAGGGCCCGGTTCGCGCCCAGCAGCGCGCGCGTATCGCTAAAGCGCGTCTCCAGCTCGTGAAAGCCGTTGGCGTTGAGCCATTCCGGACGGATCGCTTTCATCAGGCGCGGCACGTCGCGCTGCGACCAGAGCAGTTTGCCTTTTTCGTTATAGATAAAGGTCAGCGTCGGGCTCTGCCTGTCGATGTGATCGGGGATCTCGACGGTGAGTCTGCCGTTGTCAAAACGGGCAAGGGTGTAGAAGAGATTGCTCTCGCCGCGCAGCAGGCGGAAGGTGGTTTTATCGAAGCTCACGCTGTAGCCTACCAGCGCCACCATGCCGTAGGCGAGCGACAGCACCAGCACCACCGCCGCGGTCGCGAGTAAAAATCGCACCCGTAGCGAGAGCGGGAGAAAGTGGCGCAGGACGTTTTTATTCATTTAGCGCAGATCGAACCGGTAACCCTGGCCGCGCACCGTGGTGATCGCCTCGCCCGGATATTCCGCCTGAATCTTCTTACGCAGACGCCCCATTAATACGTCAATGGTGTGGCTTTCGCGAAGCTCTGCGTCCGGGTAGAGCTGGAGCATCAGCGAATCTTTGCTGACGACCTTGCCCGCGTTGCGGATAAGCGTCTCCATAATGGTGTATTCAAAAGCGGTCAGGCGGATCAGATTGTCATTAATGGTGACTTCACGGCGCGAGAGATCCACCACGAACGGCGACATTGAGATCACCTGCGAGGCGAGCCCGCTGTTGCGGCGCAGCAGCGCCTGCATTCTCGCCACCACCTCTTCGATGTGAAACGGCTTGGTGACGTAGTCGTCGGCGCCCGCGCCCAGCACTTCGACTTTATCCTGCCAGCCTTCGCGTGCGGTCAGCACCAGCACAGGGAGGGTTATCTCACCGGCGCGCCAGCGGCGGATAAGGCTCAGCCCGTCTTCGTCCGGCAGGCCCAGATCGACAATCGCCACGTCCGGCAGGTGTTCATTCAGATAATAATCGGCTTCTTTGGCGTCTTCGGCCGCATCCACCTGATGCCCGAGCTCAGAGAGCTGCACTTTCAGATGGTGCCGCAGCAGAGCGTTATCTTCGACGACCAGCACGCGCATGCGACGTCCCCTTATCAATCAATTATGTAAATAGTTTAACGCCAATTATTACTGAAAGGGCATAAACATTGGATAAACCAGCCAGGGATCGGCACGCGTGTGGAAAAGGCGAGGGGAGAGCGCAGCGCGCCACCCGAAGGTGGCGCGTAAGGGGGTTATTTCAGGTCATCGACCATCTGGATGGCGCGGCCGATGTAATTGGCCGGCGTCATCGCTTTCAGGCGCGTTTTTTCATCTTCCGGCAGTGCGAGGCTGTCAATGAACTGCTTCATGCCTTCGGCGTCGACGCGTTTGCCGCGGGTCAGCTCTTTGAGCTTCTCATACGGCTTCTCGATGCCGTAGCGGCGCATCACGGTCTGGATCGGCTCAGCCAGCACTTCCCAGTTGTGGTCCAGCTCGTCCAGCAGGCGATCGCGGTTCACTTCCAGCTTGCTCACGCCTTTCAGGGTTGACTGATACGCGATAAGCGCATAACCGACGCCGACGCCCAGATTACGCAGAACGGTGGAGTCGGTCAGGTCGCGCTGCCAGCGGGACACCGGCAGTTTGCTCGCCAGATGTTGCAGCACGGCATTCGACAGGCCCAGGTTGCCCTCGGAGTTTTCAAAGTCGATCGGGTTGACCTTGTGCGGCATGGTGGAGGAGCCGATTTCACCGGCGATGGTTTTCTGTTTGAAGTGGTTCAGCGCAATGTAACCCCAGACGTCGCGGTCGAAGTCGATAAGAATCGTGTTAAAGCGCGCCATGCAGTCAAACAGTTCGGCGATATAGTCGTGCGGCTCAATCTGGGTGGTGTACGGGTTCCACTGGATGCCGAGCGAGGTTACAAACTCCTCGCTGAACTGGTGCCAGTCCACTTCCGGGTACGCGGCGATGTGGGCGTTATAGTTGCCGACCGCGCCGTTGATTTTACCGAGGATCTCGACCTGCTGGAGCTGGCGGAACTGGCGCTCCATGCGGTACGCGACGTTCGCCATCTCTTTGCCCATGGTGGACGGCGTGGCGGGCTGGCCGTGGGTGCGGGAGAGCAGCGGGATATCGCGATACTGGTGCGCCAGATCTTTGACCGCGTCAATGATTTTACGCCAGAACGGCAGGATCACCTCTTCGCGCGCGGTGGAGAGCATCAGCGCATGAGAGAGGTTATTGATGTCCTCAGAGGTGCAGGCGAAGTGGATAAACTCGGACACCGCGTGCAGCGCCGGAACGTCAGCCACTTTTTCCTTCAGGAAATACTCAACCGCTTTGACGTCGTGGTTGGTGGTGCGCTCGATAGTTTTAATGCGCGCCGCGTCTTCTTCGCTGAAGCCTGCGACAATCGCATCAAGGAAATCGTTTGCGTTTTTGTCAAAAGCAGGAACTTCCTTGATCGCTGCGTGTGCGGCCAGCTTTTGCAGCCAGCGTACTTCAACCTGTACGCGGAATTTCAGCAGGCCAAATTCGCTGAAAATGGCGCGCAGCGCGCTGACTTTATCGCCGTAGCGTCCATCAACGGGGGAAACGGCGGTCAGTGAGGATAATTCCATCAGTCACTCCTGAGAGGTTAACATTGAGCAAGAATTTGTTTCGCCTGGGTGGTCAGACGATTACGGGAAAACATCAGTTGCAGGCGTCCGCCGCCGACCTGCTGCCAGAGCACCGCGGCGCGGATACCGGCGAGCAGCGTGGCGCGCACTTTCGCCTGAATCTGCGGGCTTTGCAGCACGCCGGGCGAGCCGTTGACCTGGATGCGCGGGCCGAGCGGGCTTATCACATCCACATAAATCCCGGCCATCGCGTTCATTAATGTGTCGGATTCCAGCCCGAAGTGCTCAAGCTGGCGGCTTAAATCCGCGATGCGGTTGCCAAGCGTATTCATCGCGCCTTTGCTGCCGGCAAGCTTACGTTCCAGCACCATCAGGCTTAACGTGTAGCGCGTCAGTTCCGCGCCCAGACCCTGACGGCTGCTGGTGTTCAGCATGCCAAGCAGCGTCTCAAGACCGATTTTCAGCCCGGCTTCGCGGCCGCCGAAAACGTCGAGCGTGGACGCCGGATTCTGGTCGATCACGCTGTTAAGCGAGACGCGCAGGGCCTCGCTGTCACAGGCGCCTTCATGCGCCAGTGACTGAACCAGGCGCGCCGACTGGCAGATGCCCGCCAGCGCAAGGGTGATGTCGTAGAAGTTCTTTGCCACACAGACTCCTTTTTATCGCGGCTGTTCATTCATGGCCGCGCAGGCGGCATCAGGCTTAAACCGGCAGCGGCAGGCGCTGTTCGATAATACCGCCGCCGAGGCACACTTCGCCGAGATAAAACACGGCGGACTGCCCCGGCGTGACCGCGGCGACCGGCTCGTCAAACAGCACTTCGATGCGATCGTCATCCAGCGGACGGACGGTGCAGGGAATATCCACCTGACGGTAGCGCGTTTTCACGGTGCAGGTAAACGGCGCGGCGACCGGCTCGCGATCCACCCAGTGCAGCTGCTGGGCGATAAGGCCCACAGACATCAGGCGCGGATGATCGTGGCCCTGGGCGACAATCAGAATATTGTTTTCGACGTCTTTATCCACCACGTACCACGGCTCTTCGCCGCCATCTTTGGTGCCGCCGATGCCGAGGCCTTTGCGCTGGCCGAGCGTATGGTACATGAGACCCTGATGCTCGCCGATAACATCGCCATCGACGGTCACAATTTTACCCGGCTGCGCAGGCAGATAGCGGCCAAGGAATTCGCGGAATTTTCGCTCGCCGATAAAGCAGATGCCGGTGGAATCTTTTTTCTTCGCCGTCACCAGGTCTAATTCCTCGGCGATGCGGCGCACTTCCGGTTTCTCCAGCTCGCCGACCGGGAACAGGCTTTGCGCGACCTGATCGTGGCCGAGCGTATAGAGGAAGTAGCTCTGGTCTTTATTGCCGTCGAGACCGCGCAGCAGGCGGCTTTTGCCGTCCACATCGGCGCGACGCACGTAGTGGCCGGTCGCGATGTAGTCCGCGCCGAGATCTTCCGCGGCGAATTCGAGAAAGGCTTTAAATTTGATCTCTTTGTTGCAGAGGATATCCGGGTTCGGCGTGCGTCCGGCTTTATATTCCGCCAGGAAATGCTCAAACACGTTATCCCAGTATTCCGCCGCGAAGTTGACGGTATGCAGCTCAATGCCGAGCTTATCGCACACCGCCTGGGCGTCTGCGAGGTCGGAGGCGGCCGTGCAATAATCCTCGCCGTCATCCTCTTCCCAGTTCTTCATAAAGAGACCTTCCACCTGATAGCCCTGCTGTTGCAGTAACCACGCGGAAACGGAGGAATCGACGCCGCCGGACATTCCGACGATGACTTTTTTCTGGCTGTTATCAGACATTGCACCACTCACGACTTAAAACAAAGGCGGCGTATTCTAGCACGCGCGGGCGGCGCAAACACCCCCTGAGCGCGCCGGGTTTGCCTTCGCGCGCGAAGAAAAGGGCTTAACGGCAATAATTGCGACGTGTCGGGGCTTACAGGAGAGGCGATAAAAGAGGGCGGGGGCGCGAGGCCCCCGCGGACAGGATTCAGGCGTAGCGGTCTTCGAGGCTGAACTGCTCGACGGTTTGCGCCAGCTGCTGCGCCTGCTCTTCGAGCGAGCTGGCCGCCGCCGCCATCTGCTGTACCAGCGCGGCGTTCTGCTGGGTCACGCCGTCCATTTCGTTGACGGCGATCGTCACCTGGCTGATGCCTTTCGACTGCTCATCCGAGGCGCTGACGATCTCGCCGATAATGGTTTGCACCGAATGCACCGCCTGGGTCATCTCCTGCATGGTTTTGCCTGCGTCATTCACCAGCTGCACACCGTTGGCCACGCGCTGGCCCGACTCTTCTATCAGCGCCGCAATCTCTTTCACCGCGTTGGCGCTGCGCTGCGCGAGGCTTCGGACTTCGCTTGCCACCACCGCGAAGCCGCGGCCCTGTTCGCCCGCGCGCGCCGCCTCTACCGCGGCGTTAAGCGCCAGGATATTGGTCTGGAACGCGATGCTATTGATCATCGTGGTGATATCGCTGATTTTCTTCGAGCTGTCGTCGATCTGCGCCATCGTCTGCACTACCTGGCCGACCAGCGTTTCGCCGCGGCTGGCGATCTGGGTGGCGTTGGCGGTGAGCTCGGTGGCGTGATGCGCGTTGGCGGCGTTATGTTTCACGGTCGCGCTGATCTGCTCCATGCTGGCGGCGGTCTGCTCCAGCGCGGCGGCCTGCTCTTCAGTCCGCGAGGAGAGGTTAATGTTGCCGCTGACGATTTCGCCTGCGCCCTGACGCACCGAGTCGCTCGCCTCTTTGATCTGCCCGACAATCCCGCGCAGCTGCGCCTGCATGGTGTTAAGCGCGTAGAACAGGCTGCCGCGATCGCCCGGTTTAACGGCAATCACGTTATCGAGCTTGCCGTCCGCCACCGCCAGCGCAATGGTCGCGGCTTCCAGCGGCTCGCCGCCCAGCGGCTTGAGCACTTTACGGCTAAAGACGATGCCCAGCAGCGCGCTCACCAGCAGAATGCTGACCACCATAAGGATAATGGCGTTCATCAACTGGCGATTCGCGGCGGCCATTACCTGGCTTACCGGCGCCACAATGCCCAGATACCAGTTATCCGTGCTGTTGCCGATAGTGACTGGCTGCCAGGTAACCAGCGCTTTTTCGCCAAGAATGGCATCGTCCTGTTCAACCACATGGCTGGTAAAACCGGCGGTGTCGCCAGGGAACGGTTTGCTGGTCAGCTTTTTATCCGGGTATGAGACGATTTTGCCTGCGGTGGAAAGCAGCATGGCGTAACCGCCGCCTTCCCAGGGTTTGATCTGATTCACTTTTTGCTGAAGCGACGCCAGCGAAATATCGGATGTCACCACGGCCTTGAGCTGGCCGTCGGAGACAACGGGCGCCGCCACCGAGGTCAGCAGCGTCGGCACGCCGTTGTAGGCGTAGCTGTAGGGTTCGATCAGCGTATCTTTCCGGGTTTTCTGCGGGATCAGGTAGTAATCGCCCTGGCCCGGCGTGAGATAGGAGAGCAGCGGATGAAACTGATAATTACCCGACTGGCCGTGGTCGACGAAAAACGCATAACGGCCTTTCGGCGCCTGACCGGGTTTGCCGGCAAACTCCGCATCGCGCCCGTCAAAAGCGTTTTCTTCAAAGATTACGGAAATGGAAAGATAGTCAGGGTTATCGCGCAGCGCGCCTTCCAGCAGTTGGTCGGCGACTTTACGGTCGGTGATACCGGCGCGGGGCAGGGACGCCATGCTGTGGCCAAGGTTATGCGCCACATCGCGCGCGTAGTTAAGTTCCTGCTGAATTCTCAGCGCTTCGCTCTGGGCAATCTGACGTAAATAGCTCTCCGCCAGCGCTTTTTGTTCGTTGCTGGACTGCCAGCTCAGCACGCCAATGGTGACGACAAACCCCAGCGTGATGGTTAATGCGCCCGTCAGCAGCATCTGCGCGCGGGTACTCATCTTTTTATGAACGGATTGTCTGGCCATCACGGCTCCTCAGGATCAACCACGAAATAGCATTAGTGTCCCTTCGTTACGAGCCTCCTGGTCAATGCTCTATCGGCGTGGATCCGGTGTTCTTTAATCGTGCGGAAAACGTGTCGGCCGGTGTAAAAACAGGCGCTTTTACTGCCGCGCAGCAGGAGCGCGCAAAGGCAGCGTGGAGAGATGGCGGAAGGTGCTGAGTGTAGCGGCAATCGGCAGCATGTTAAGCTGCCGTTAAAAGTTTCGGTGCGAAATAAATTGTGCTGAGGCGTTAACGCAGCGGCCAGTTGAACGCGCCGATAAGCGAGAGCGGATAGCGCTCGCCGCGCTGCCAGGTGCGGATGCTTTCCGCCACCAGCGGAGAGCGCAGGTTGCTCGCCGAGAGGATTTCGTCGGCGCTCACCCAGCGGCAGAGATCGATATCGCTGTCGTGCGGCTCGGTCGGCAGCGGCGCGTCGAGCTCAATACTGAACAGAAAGCGCAAAAAGGGCGTGTTGTCGGGCGCCAGCCACTGATGCAGACGCAGAAAATGCTGCGGCTCGGCATGGATGCCGGTCTCTTCCCATAGCTCGCGGCGGGCAGCTTCCACCAGTGTTTCGTCGGCCTCCAGATGGCCGGCGGGCTGGTTCCAGAGCGCTTTGCCGTTAATGGTCTCTTCCACGACCAGGAATTTGCCCTGCGCGTGAACCACGCAGGCGACGGTGACATGGGGTTTGAACATCCGGTTCTCCTTATTTGAGCGGAACTTCTCGCCACTGGCCGCAGGCCAGAGAGTCAAGAGTATAGTCGCCCGTCGCGTAACGAATCAGCCGGAGCGTCGGGAACCCCACATGCGCGGTCATGCGCCGCACCTGGCGGTTGCGTCCTTCATAGAGCGTGATTTTAAGCCAGCTGGTGGGAATGGATTTACGCTCGCGGATCGGCGGATTGCGCGGCCACAGCCAGGCGGGCTCTTCAACGCGCTCCACGCCCGCCGGGAGCGTCGGCCCGTCGTTCAGCGTCACGCCACTGCGCAACTGGGCCAGTGCGGCTTCCGTCGGCTCGCCTTCCACCTGCACAAAATAGACTTTGCCGGTGCGTTTGCCGGGCTGGGTTAATTTCGCCTGCAACGCGCCGTCGTTGGTCAGCACCAGCAGCCCTTCGCTGTCGCGATCGAGACGGCCCGCGGCATAGACATCCGCTACCGGGATGAAATCCTTCAGCGTCTGGCGGCCAGCTTCGTCAGTAAACTGCGGCAGCACATCATAAGGTTTATTGAAGAGGATCAGCCGTTTCGGGCCTTCGGGTTTGCGGCGCTTAGCGGAATGTTGTGAGCTGAATCGCTCAAGCCGGTGATTTCTAAAAGAAGTTTTCTTCATACTATTTTCAGGCTTTATCAATTGCCGCATTATACCCTATTCATAAGGGCGTGGCATGGGGCAGAACATTAAGGTAGTATTATCACGCCTATTACAAATCATTAACAAAATGAGTCACAACCAGAAGCGCTCGAAGGAGAGGTGAATGGAAAGCAAAGTAGTAGTTCCGGCGGAAGGTGAAAAGATCACAGCGCAAAACAGCAAGCTGAATGTCCCCCACAACCCGATCATCCCGTTCATTGAAGGCGACGGTATCGGCGTGGACGTGACGCCGGCGATGCTGAAAGTGGTCGACGCCGCGGTTGAGAAAGCCTACAAAGGCGAGCGTAAAATTTCCTGGATGGAAATTTACACCGGTGAGAAATCTACCCAGCTTTATGGCCAGGATGTCTGGCTGCCCCAGGAAACCCTGGATCTGATTCGTGAATATCGCGTTGCTATTAAAGGCCCGCTGACCACGCCGGTTGGCGGCGGTATTCGCTCCCTCAACGTTGCCCTGCGTCAGGAGCTGGACCTTTACGTCTGCCTGCGCCCGGTACGTTACTACCAGGGCACCCCGAGCCCGGTTAAACATCCGGAACTGACCGACATGGTTATCTTCCGTGAAAACTCCGAAGACATCTACGCCGGTATCGAGTGGAAAGCCGACTCCGCTGACGCTGAGAAAGTGATCAAATTCCTGCGTGAAGAGATGGGCGTGAAGAAAATCCGCTTCCCGGAACATTGCGGCATCGGCATCAAGCCGTGTTCTGAAGAAGGCACCAAACGCCTGGTGCGCGCGGCGATTGAATACGCCATCACCAACGATCGCGAATCCGTGACCCTGGTGCACAAAGGCAACATCATGAAATTCACCGAAGGCGCGTTTAAAGACTGGGGCTACCAGCTGGCGCGTGAAGAGTTTGGCGGCGAGCTTATCGACGGCGGCCCGTGGGTGAAAATCAAGAACCCGAACAACGGTAAAGAGATCGTTGTGAAAGACGTGATTGCCGACGCCTTCCTGCAGCAGATCCTGCTGCGTCCGGCGGAATATGACGTTATCGCCTGTATGAACCTGAACGGCGACTACATCTCTGACGCCCTGGCGGCGCAGGTTGGCGGCATCGGCATCGCGCCGGGCGCGAACATCGGCGACGAGTGCGCGCTGTTCGAAGCGACCCACGGCACCGCGCCGAAATACGCAGGCCAGGACAAAGTGAACCCGGGCTCTATCATTCTCTCTGCGGAAATGATGCTGCGTCATATGGAATGGTTCGAAGCCGCTGACCTGATTGTTAAAGGTATGGAAGGCGCTATCAACAACAAGACCGTGACCTATGACTTCGAACGCCTGATGGAAGGCGCTAAGCTGCTGAAATGCTCAGAGTTTGGCGACGCTATCATCGCGAACATGTAATCCAGATTCTGGGTTAGGTAAGAACGGGAGCCGGTTGGTTCCCGTTCGTTATTATTAGGTTTTGAACGGTTATCAAAATTTTATCAAAACAAGTTATCAAAACCCCACCCCAAAAACCTAAATTGCAATCGTCGTCCAGCCCTTACCTCGGTCGTCGTTATAACGATCGGTCTGCTGCTGCGACTTGTGGCCGAGCAACTTTTTAGTGTCAATCCCCTGTTCCTTATAAAGACGTTCAGATAGCGAGCGCTGCTCGTGGAATGTCGCTGGCGTTCCTTCCCTCCAGTCAATTTCTGCCTTATCCCGAGCCTTACTAAAATTCATGGTTAGCGTGTTCGGTTTAACTTGGGCGCCACGTTCTGCTTGCGACGTGGCCCTGAAAAAATGGACGAGGTAAGGGCTAACCGCATAATCCCGACAGCGCGCTATAACATCCCGCAAACTCCAATTAATGGCATTCAGGCGGAGCGATAATGGGATCGCTATTTTGCTTCCTGTTTTCTCCTGAACAATGTGTAAATGATCATCCCAGACATCGCTAAACTTCATTTTCGAAATATCACCAAGGCGCTGGCCGGTTACCAAAGCCAGCAACATAGCGTTACCCATATATTGATGGTTGGCGTCTGCAATCTCGAATATCCGCTGCCATTCCTCCAGACTGAGGCGCTGGCGGGTAACTTTTCGACGGGGCTTTTTAGTTGCTGAAGCTGGATCGTAAGTCTGTTTAAACAGGTTTTATTCACTCTCGTGAAAGGGGGCGGCCATCTGCACTGGCCGCCAGGTAGTTTCTCCACACAACACAGAAGTGCACCTGCGGTTCGGAGTCCCCCCGGGTGGATTGGGTTATGAACCCGTTACGCCCGACACAGCTGGCAGCCTCTTTTGTGAAGGCGGACCGGGTCGCGCATATGATGAGCGTGCTGATTGACCATGATCCGGATGCTGTCAGCCTCACCGGTCCGGCAATATATTATGATCTCGGCGATTCGTACTGTATGAATCCTTTCTGGAGCAACTGCCCGCACCGGATGGCGTGCATCGGTTGCGACTTTAATCTGCCAAAACAGAGCGCAAGAGGACTTCTGCTCGAAAGTAAGGCGTCCGTAAAAAGATATCTGGAGGAGGTGCCGCTGACGGTTGACGAGAGAGCCGTCGTGGAAGGAGATACGGAAAAACTGGAGGCTGCTCTGAGAAAAAGCGGTAAGGTTCTCATCCGGTAAAAACATTTGTCCGGACAGCATATTATCTCAGGTAAGTAGCAGCACAGTGCGTGAGTTCTGCCTCGTAACAGAAAGCCAGCAGTCAAAGCTTATTCGCTGAGCCATACCTCTTTTTGCCGCAGTCATTCCGGTTTGGATTATTTCTTTTTTCTGCCTGTAAAAAGATAGATAAAGGCCCTCTCTGGGCCCTGCCGGTCGGTTGAAATACAATCTTCTGGTATCAGCTGTAAACTATTTATTCAGCCATTTTTCCAGATGCTCAATCTCAGCCTTCTGTGCTTTGATGACATCTTCAGCCATCTTTCTCATTTCAGGATCTTTTCCGTACTTCAGTTCTGTTTCGGCCATGGCTATCGCGCCTTTATGGTGCTCTGCCATGCCTCTGGCAAAAGCCCTGTCTGCATCCTGCTCCTTCATCGCATCCATCATGCCGCGGTGCATATTCTGCATGCCGGCCATGTATTCTTTTGACGCCGGGGACATATGCATGTCCTGCGTCATCTTCATATCCGGCTTCTGGGCCATAGCCGCAACGGGCAGAACAACCAGCAGGGAAACCAGGGCTGTCTGTAATTTTTTCATGATCCATTCCTTTACTGGGCTAAGAGACTTCAGTTTAGTTAAGCACCCGGGATCGTTTCACAAAACCGGGAAAGAAATCCTTGATTTAAAGCAGTTCAGAATTATTACGGGCGACAGCCCGAAGAAAGCGCACATCAACGTAAATCATGCTGCCGGTATTTTTACCGTAAACGTAACGATGTCACCGTCCAGAAAAACCTGCAGCGTGCCATTGTGAGCCTGGACAACGGCACGCGTGATGGAAAGGCCCAGACCGGCACCGTCCGTGTTATGTTGCCTGGACGAGTCACCCCGGTAAAAGCGATCAAAAAGCCGGCCCAGATTTTCCTGTGTAATGGCTTCTGTACAGTTAGATATGTGAACAAACGCCATCCCGGCCTGCTGTTCAGCCCGGATCAGGATCGCCGCGCCGTCTGAAGAGTACTTTATGGCATTGGTTATCAGGTTGCTCAGCGCCCGGCGCAGCATCAGACGATCGCCCTTCATGCTGGCATCCCCTTCAAGCGCCAGGGTTTTACCGTTTTCAGCGGTCAGCGGCTCGAAAAATTCGATTAGTTCTTCGAGTTCTGCCTTTGCGGAAAAAATCTCATTTTCCAGCGCCAGCAGCCCGTTTTCAGACTTCGCCAGAAACAGCATGTCGCTGCTCATTCTGGCAAGCCGGCCCAGCTCCTCCAGGTTTGAGAAAAGCACTTCCCGGTAACTGGCAGCGTCACGCTCCCGGGACAGGGCAACCTGCGTCTGCATCATCAGGTTACTTACGGGAGTGCGCAGCTCATGGGCTATGTCAGATGAAAACTCTGTCAGGCGCCTGAAAGAGCCCTCCAGTCTCTCCAGCATGCTGTTAAACTCGACTACGGTAGGCATAAGCTCCGAAGGAAGGTGTCGGGCCGGCAGGCGCTCACTGAGATTATTAACGGTAATAGCCGAAGCCAGCCGGTTTATTTCATTCAGCGGCCGGAGTCCGATGCGGGTGGCAAGCCAGCCCAGCAAGACAGAAAGAAAAATCAGTCCCCCGTTAAGCCACATCAGCCACTCTTTCAGCTGGCCGATAAATTCATCATGAAAGCCAGTATCGTAGGCGGCTGTTATCAGCACGTCCTGGTGCCTGCCCGAGTTCTCTGTACCGATTTTTTTAATCATGACGTTATAGCGCCAGCCGTCTTCCTCCACCGTCTGCAGGATGTTCAGCTTCAGGGCCTCACCGGCAAAGCGCTCAGCCGGAACCGGGAAGCCGGGAGAGAAATAGTCGGCGAGTATTTGATTATCGGCAGTCCTGATCGACAGATAAAGTCCGCTGTGGCCCACCATGGCGTCGGCAAGCTTGCGGGCAAGCCCGGCGGTATCAAGCTTTCCGGTACGGGCTTCACTTTCCAGCAGTTCGGTAGCCAGCTCAAGCTTACCGGTCAGCAGCGTAAGATCCTGGCTGCGAAAGTAACTGCCCAGCGCGGCAACCAGCAGAACGCTGGTAAGCAGCCAGACGGACATCATGACACCGGCAAAGACCAGGCTAAGTCTGGAAGTCAGAGACCAGTTACGCTTCATTCTTCACGTATCTCCAGCACGTAGCCAATGCCACGCACGGTATGGATCAGCTTCGGGCTGAAGTCATCATCCACTTTGCTGCGCAGCCGCCGGACAGCCACATCAATTACGTTAGTATCACTCTCAAAATTAATATTCCAGACCAGGGAGGAGATGAGATTTCTTGGCAGCACTTCACCGCGACGCTGCAGCAGCAGCTCAAGCAGAACAAACTCTTTTGTGGACAGATGAATTTTTTTGCCGGAACGGCTGACGCTCCGGCGGGATATGTCCATCACCAGGTCAGCTATTTCGTACATGCCGGATGCCAGAGAGCGGTTACGCCTGAGCTGGGTCCGGATACGGGCCAGAAGCTCGGCAAAATCGAACGGCTTGAGCAGATAGTCATCGGCTCCCAGGTCCAGACCTTTGATTTTTTCGCTGACGTTATCCCTTGCGGTCAGAAACAGCACGGGCTCTTCGTGGCGGGCCATTCTCATCTGCCGCAGAATGTCCCAGCCGTCCAGGGAGGGCAGCATAACGTCAAGAATAATCAGGTCGTAGCGCTGCTGCAGGATATGCTCCAGCCCCTGACGGCCGTCATTCACGAGGGTGACGTCATACCCTGCTTCCTGAAGACCCTGTTTCAGGTAAGTCCCGGTTTTAATTTCATCCTCGACGATCAAAAGAGTGGTCATGGTATAAGGGCCCTGCAGCTGAGTGTCGTTACGCCATACCGTTACCGGGCGACAGCGTGCCAAGCCAGGCTACGGTCGCCAGAATCAGGATAGACACGCTGAACTCTGTAATAATACTTTTGCGCATCAGCGCAATACCCGTCTTATAGTGGCCCTGACTGAGCGCATTTTCCAGTGCCGGCGCAAGCCGGAAGCGGTTCGCGGCAGCCAGCAACAGCATGACGAAAAACAAGCCTGTCTTGATTAGCAGGAGCAGCCCGTAGTGGCTGCCCGGCAAAGAGTTGACCGGGTCTTCCACAATGAAGAAAAAGTTAATGACGGCGGTGATGACAATACTCAGCACAATCACCGTGCCGGCCCGGGAAAAGCCCGTCAGGGCTTCCGCAAGCTGCCGGACGTGGCTGGCCGTCTGCGCCTTTTTGATGCATAACAGAATGGCAAAGGCTGTCAGCGCGCCCACCCATGCACCGGCTGCCGACAGGTGGATGATATCGCTCAGCAGATGCAGATAGTAGCTCATACCGTCGTTCATGGCCGCATGACCACCCCATGCCAGGGTGGCCAGCGCTGTGCCTCCGGACAGCGTGAGAACGTAACGCGACAGAACGGCATTGCGCAGGCGCAGGCCCAGTCCGATGAAGGCCAGGACGAGTGCGGCAAGCCGGATAACCCAGCTGAGGCCGACCGCAGTCTCACCGATAACCATCTCTATGATGTGGAGCGTGATTTCACCTGCGTCGGCCACGCCACTCATCGCCTGCGCGACCAGCAGCATATTCGCCAGCGACAGAACAATGCCGACGGATATCAGAATAAAGAAGAACGACCAGACGCTGAATAAAGACACCGATTTTTTAAGCGTTCCCTTCACGGCATACAGTTCAAATAAAGGCAGCCCAAACAGAACCATAAGGTCAAGGTAAAGGAAAAAGCGGATGACAATAAAAGTCTGATCGTTCATGGCATTATTTCACGCTAAAGCTGACGTTGCCGGTGCGCGGGTGTGTATCGGAAGAGACCGCACGCCACTCCACCTTGTATGTGCCAGGCACTAGAGCTTTGGCCGGCGTGATCACCATGGTTTTCGGATCGCCACCGGCGGCCACTTTTGCCGCAACCGCCATCGGGGCATGAGAGGACATGCCGGGCATAGCGGTCATGACGAGACGTGCACCAGAAAATTTTGTGACCAGATTTTCAGTAAAGTGCAGCTCCACTTTTGAAGGCGCTGCCACCTGCGCTTTATCAGCAGGGACAGAAGAAGCCAGTTCCGGATGCGCCTGCGCGGCAAAAGCAGCAACAGAGGCGGCAACAGCGATGACGTAGCCAGCATAATTACGTTTCATATTCATACCTGTCTTGTTTGTTAGAATTAACTGCATCAGAACCACACGCGGGCACCGAGAAGAAAGCGCACTTCGTTGTCTTTCTCTCCTTCACGGGTCGCCATATCGGCCGTGTTGCCATAAAGCTGGCTCCACGATACGCCCACGTAAGGCGCAAACTCCCGCTTCACTTCGTAACGAAGGCGCAGGGAAAGCTCGGTACCGGACAGCCCTTTCCCGGTTTCACGCACCTCATCATCCTTTCCGTAAAAATTAGCTTCAAAAGACGGCTGCAGGATGAGCCGGCTGGTCAGCAGCACGTCATACTCTGCTTCAAACCGGAGCGCGGTGCGTCCCTGCTCACCGGCAAACGCGGTGAGTTCAGTTTCGAGATTATACAGCGGCATGCCCTGAAAGCCGGCGGCGGCCCATGTCTGGGGCCTGCCTGGTTTAAAATCCTGTCGGGCGCCCGCAACCACGTCCCACCAGGGCGAGATAGCGTGCCCCCACAGGGCCTGCACCTCCGCCGACTCGGTTTGTCCGTCGCTGGTTTCCCCTTCGCTGCGCAGCCAGAGACGATCTATATCCCCGCCGGCCCAGCCGCTGACGTCCCAACTGAATCCCCCGGCCTCATTATTTTTCTGCCACTCAAGCTGATCGGCCAGCAGATACCAGTTCACGTTGCTGTCATGCACCTTATGGCCGTGTACGTCCGGAAACGCAGCCCGGCGGTCGGCGTCCGTCAGCACCGGAACAGGCGTTCTGCTTTCAGTCGGGGCAGCAGGCTGCATGGACTCCATGCCTTCCATCCCGGACATGGGTTCCATATTGCCCATAGCGGAGTGGTCCATGCCCGACATTGCACCCATGTCATGCTCCTGCATGTTGTGCGCCGCTTCAGCCCGGGCATCAGGGGCGGCCGTAAGTGCACTGCCGGCAATGGCTGCGAAAACCAGCAGTCCGGCCGCCGGGCGGAAAAAGTTATATTTCATATCACCACGCTCAGAAGCTGACATCAGAAGTACCTCACTCATTAACCCGGACTTCACGGAACATGCCTGTTTCCATATGAAAAAGCAGGTGACAGTGGTAAGCCCAGCGGCCCAGCGCATCGGCCGTCACACGATAGCTGCGGCGCGTGCCGGGCGGCATATCAATGGTGTGTTTACGCACCAGAAAATTCCCTTCTTCATCCTCAAGGTCGCTCCACATTCCGTGCAGATGAATGGGATGCGTCATCATGGTATCGTTGATGAGCACGATGCGGACGCGCTCGCCATAGCGGAGCGTGACCGGCTCTGCATCGGAGAACTTGATGCCATTGAAAGACCAGGCAAATTTTTCCATATGGCCGGTAAGATGCAGTTCTATGGTGCGTGAGGGTTCGCGTCCGTCCGGATCGTCAAAAGTGCTCTTCAGGTCAGCGTAGGTCAGAACCCTGCGGCCGTTATTCCTCAGCCCGATACCCGGATCGCTGAGCTTCGGGACGGGCATCATGGCCTGCATGTCAACCAGGGGGTTGTTCGTTTCTGATGCCGGATGCTTCTGCATATCACCCATGCCGCCCATGCTGCTGTGATCCATGCCAGCCATACTGCCTGCCGGGGCGCTCTCCACAGCTGAACCATCCATGCTCTGCATGCTACCGCCGTCCATACCCTGCATCTGCCCGTGATCCATACCCCCCATGCTGCCGTGATCCATTCCCCCCATTCCCATATCATCCATGGTGAGCCAGGGACGAGGATCGGTGGAAGGAACCGGGGCAGTCATGCCTTCACGAACGGCAAGCGTGCCCCGTGCATAGCCGCTTCTGTCCATGGACTGGGCAAAGATGGTGCAGGCATCCTGGACGGGCTCCACAATGACATCGTAGGTTTCAGCCACGGCAATACGGAACTCATCCACGCTGACGGGGGTGACGTACTGGCCGTCAGCAGCCACCACGGTCATCTTTACGCCGGGAATGCGCACATCGAAGTAGGTCATGGCAGAGCCGTTGATAAAGCGGAGGCGGATTTTTTCGCCTTTACGGAACAGCCCGGTCCAGTTTTTACCCGGGCCCTGACCGTTCATGAGGTAGGTGTACGTCGCACCGCTGACGTCTGCAAGGTCAGTCGGGTTCATCTTCATTTCCGCCCACATCTTCCGGTCAGCCAGGGTATTACCCAGTCCCTTTTCCCGGGCATCCCGGAAAAAATCACCGGCGGTGGGCTTGGCGAAGTTGTAGTAGTCAGACTGTTTTTTCAGTTTTGCAAGAATGGTGGCGGCATTTTCATCTGACCAGTCGGTCAGCATTACCACATGTTCCCGGTCATATGTAAACGGCTCAGGCTCAGCGGAATCAATGATAATCGGGCCGTAAACGCCTTCCTGCTCCTGAAGACCGGAATGACTGTGATACCAGTAGGTGCCATTCTGCTTCACGCGGAATGAATAAATGAAGGTCTCATCGGGTTCAATACCGTGGAAGCTGAGGCCGGGTACGCCATCCATGTTGGCCGGCAGAATAATGCCGTGCCAGTGAATGGAAGTTGTTTCTTTCAGACGATTTTTAACCCGCAGCGTGACAGTATCACCTTCTTTCCAGCGCAGCAGGGGACCCGGCAGGCCGGCGTTGATGGTTTTGGCATAACGGATGTTTCCGGTGATATTCAGCGGCGTTTCGGCGATGAACAGGTCGAAATCGTTACCGGTAAGCGTGCGTGACTGTACCAGACTTACTGCCGAGAAAGCATCGAACGTCTTCATACCAAGACCGCCGACAATTCCGGCTGCTGTGATCCCTTTGATAAAATTACGTCGTGAACTTTTAAGCTGCATAATTGGGCTCCGGCAAAATGCAGTTTGTCCCGGGAGAAACTTTCTCGGCGCCGGAAGCATGAATAATGCAACCCGGCCTGGAACGTTATTTCTGTTACCGGAAAACTATCACAACTGAAACCCCGACTTGATTACATTTATGTCATGTCAGAACCTGCTGTTTTAAATTACATTTATGTCATTTTCGTTCACGGTATTTTTTTTCGGATACGATAAAAATCACTGAGACCAGTGTAGCTCTGGTCCGGGATTAACTGCGATTCCCATCCTGTAAACGTAAGGAAGTACGAATGAAAAAGATTATGCTTGTCGCCGCTGCGGTCCTTCTTTCCATTTCGGCCGCTCAGGCACAGCAGACTCCCATGGACATGTCCTGCTGTATGAACAAAAAGGCCCCGGCAGCCTCCGTAAATGAGCATGAACTGGCGATTCAGGCACATCAGGGCATGAATAACAGCAGTTCTGCCGCACATCAGAACATTATTGAAACGCACCGCAAGATGATGCAGGAAGATAAATAAGCGCAGATGACAGCCCGTAGCCTTAGCTGAAAAAACGCGGGCAAAAATCACCCGGATTTTGTCCTGGTTACTGTTGTTACAGAATGTGTTGTGCATTAACCCTCATTACACTGAGTTATCTGAAAAACTTTGTTGAGGCTGTAATCAGCCGGCCCGTCTGACTGTGGCGGGCTTCTTTTTAAAACCCTGTTTCACCCCTCTCCTGTTACCGTCTGTATAAAACGCTTTTGCAGCAATCAACATTTTGTTCCATGCTTACCACTTCTTTACATTTAACGATTACGGGAAGAAATTATGTCTGAACAATAACCGCAACTGCATTGAGGCCTGTTATATCTGCGCTGCAACCTGTGACTACTGCGCAACGTCCTGCCTGAAAGAAGAAAATATTGAGATGATGCGCGAATGCATCCGGGCGGACATGCAGTGCGCCAGCATCTGCCGCCTGGCAGCTGAGCTGATGACAATGGACAGTGAATTCGCTGCTCAGATTTGTAAGGTTTGCGCAGAAGCATGCCAGAAATGCGGTGATGAGTGCGCGAAACATGAGCACGAGCACTGTAAGAAATGTGCTGAAGCCTGTTACCGCTGTGCTGAAGAATGCCGGAAAATGGCAGCGTGACAGCAAATGGAAGCTGTCCAGTCGCAGCTTCCGGAAAGTACCGCCTGTCTCATTCCAGCCGGTGATTTTTGATACATACACCCGGCGTCAGGGTGGTAAAAATCACCGTTCTTACCCGGACTGCCCGCCATACAGCCAGAAGGGAAATGCCGCGTCCCTGTTCAGGCTTTTTTAAACTGACATCCCCTATATTAAATATCGCAAAAGCCCGGGCGTGTTTTTGCAGCCGGTCGGTACATATGCCCTCTGCCTTATCCACAAAAACGGGGGATAAGCCCTGTATAATTAATGTACAAATTTGTAGTGTACATCCTTTCAGAAAGATTTAAGTCTCGTGTTGAATTTCTATTCCACATAAACGGTGATATGAGCCAGCGGGTAATGACCACGCTTGAGGAAATGTGCCCGCGCGTCGAGGTATACAGCATCGATGAGGCATTCTGCGACCTGACGGGCGTGCGGAACTGCCGCGACCTGGCTGATTTTGGCCGGGAGATACGCGGCACCGTCCGGCGCAACACCCGGATCCATTGTGGTGTCGGTATCGCCCAGACGAAGACGCTGGCGAAGCTCGCCAATCGCGCGGCGAAGGAGTGGCCGCAGACGGGCGGGGTGGTGGACCTGTCGAACCAGGCGCGCCAGCGGCGGCTGATGGCGCTGATGCCGGTAGAGGAAGTGTGGGGCGTCGGTCGGCGTATCGCCAGAAAGCTGGAGGCAATGGGCATTAAAAACGCACTGCAGCTATGCGATACCGATATCCGCTTTATCCGCAAACACTTTAACGTCGTGCTGGAGCGCACCGTGCGCGAGCTGCGCGGCGAGCCCTGTCTGGAGATCGAGGAGTTTGCCCCGGCGAAACAGGAAATCGTCTGCAGCCGGTCATTCGGGGAGCGTATCACCGACTATGAAGCGATGCGCCAGGCTATCTGCAGCTATGCAGCGCGTGCGGCGGAAAAGCTCCGCGGCGAGCATCAGTTCTGCCGGTACATTTCGGTGTTCGTGAAAACGTCGCCGTTCTCTGCTGAGCCGTATTACGGCAACCACGCCGGGACCAAACTGCTGACGCCCACACAGGACACGCGCGACATTATCGCCGCGGCGACGCGCTGCCTCGATGCCGTATGGCGCGATGGGCATCGGTATCAGAAAGCGGGAGTGATGCTGGGTGACTTTTTCAGCCAGGGCGTGGCGCAGCTGAATCTGTTTGATGAGAACGCGCCGCGGGTGAACAGCGAGGCGCTGATGTCACTGATGGACAAACTGAACCAGCACGGGCGGGGAACCCTGTATTTTGCGGGGCAGGGGATCCAGCAGTCGTGGCAGATGAAGCGCGAGATGCTGTCGCCGTGTTACACGACACGGCTGGCTGATGTACCAACCGTACGGGCATGGTAAAAGGGATATCGTTCAGGCATTAAAGCAAAGAGAAGGTCCGCTTTGAGCGAAAAGCGGAATCCATCCTGCCAGCCCGCACAATGTCCAGTTAATAATTTTTAAATTAAGACACGCCATTTCACCGAAGAATAACATTTTCCTGACACCTGACCTTTGCGCTGGATAAAGCCTTTATTGCTGTAACACAAAGCGAGCGTGGATCTGGCGCATCGCGAACAGGACAAAAGGTGCATACACCATAACTGATATAGCACCTTGTTGGTGGGAGGCAGGATGCGTATCTGATGATAATGATTTATTTTGCGGAGTAGCTTAACGGTAATCTTTATCGTCCCAGCAATACCCGGCTGGAAAATTGTTTTTTGAGCTCAACGCTGTATGGGGCATTATAAAAGCTTACCCTCTGAAATTTATCATCAAATTCGTTATTCAGATGTTTATTCACAGGAATTGAACCAAAAACTTTATGGAGTTCGCTTTGCGTTTTCTCACTGACCAGCCAATTGACAAAAAGAGCAGACGCAGCGGGATGTGCTGAATTTTTAGCTATTACGACAGCGTTAGCTCCGGCAGGCATACTAAACCCGGGTACATAAAATTTTATACGTGATGTTACTGCACCTGTTTTTTTAAGAGTCAGCAGGTGATCTTCCCATGCAGGAGCCAAAACAAGCTCGCCATCATTGATGCGGGTAAGACTGTCTGCCTGAGATTTTGTGAGCGTGATCTTACTTTTATTTTTAATGAACCATTCCCATCCTTTATTCCACTGCTGCAGAACGGCTGGGTCTGTTTTATCAGTTAATTTATGCTCTCCCTGTCCCTGGAGTGTCAATACTCTCTGTATAAAAGCTTCACCGGCCCCGCCATTTTGCGGATCATTGTACCCAAACAAATTTGGATTGCTGTCGATGAAGCCCTGAAGCTCCTCCAGAGTCTGAGGAAGCTTTTTGTTCTGCATTTGCAGCGGGTCATACGCAAACCCGGTCTGGCTTCCCCAGAATGCAAGGCCATATCCGAGGAAGTCAGTACCATGGAGTTTACTGTAGCCATTCTGGTATTCGGGAAGCCAGGCTACCGGCGAAACGGTATAAGAATTAAGGACAACCGGCATCTGGCTCATCGTGAAACCTACTACGTCAAGCTTCCCGGTTGCTTTATTTTTTTCAGCCAGTATTTTATTAAGATTCCCGTCTATAGTAGATTCGGGAATGATAACTTTGATGCCATACTCCTGTTCAAATCCTTTTACAAAACTTCGCCATTGTGGCTTGAGATACCAGACATTAAAGCTAACTGATCCTTCTTTTTGCGCGCGGGAGACAACCTCGGCCCACGTCATTTCGGAAAGCTGCGCTCCCTCTGCCGCTGAAAAAGAGAGACAAGTAAGAATTATAACGGTAGTTAAAGTCCGAAAGCGTTTCATATTAACCTCTTAATATTTGCCAGTTGACTCAGCTGAATAATTATCCTTCAGCATTCTCTCAATAAAGATCATAAGGATGATGTTAGGAATGATGAGTATCATGGATACAACTGCTGCGTCTGGTCTTACAAACGCGTATCCCAGATAAGAATAAAGTATTGTCGGAATGGTAATAAAATCCGGCGAACCCAGTACGTAAGAGACAGAAAACTCCTCAAGGCTCCTGACGAAACACAGAATCAATGTCGCGAGGATAGCACTCCTCAGAAAAGGCAGATAAGCATTCCTGAATGTAGCCCACCTGTTCGAACCCAGATCGCGACTGGCGTCAATCATCTCCTGCGGAACAGCCCGAAAACCGGCGGAAAGTATTCTTATTGCATAAGGCAGCGCGAGCACAGTATGTCCTGTAACTATGCTGATAAAGGTGTTGTCGATATTGAGTTGCAAGATCATGGCACTGAAAAATATTCCGATCAGCATTCCCGGGATAACGAGGGGTATCAGTGTCAGGACTTCAGCTATTCCTTTTCCTCTGAACGGTATGCGACCGAAAGCATAAGCAGTAGGAAGAGCCAGTAACAGACTCAGGAGAGCCACTGTTAACGCTATCGAATAACTGTTGAACATAGCGTCAGGAAGCGATGTCGTCTGCCACATATTAACCCATCTCGTGAAAGAAAGGCTGTTAGGGAATATGTCAGGAAAACTCCAGGGATGAGCAGGGTCAACCATCGACCACAGTACCGCCATGCCCACGGGCAGCCCAAGCCATATAAAATTAGCAATGAGAAAAAAAACCACCGAAACTTTCATGACAGCACCGGTTTTTTTTCGACTCTTCATATTCATTTCAGGTCCCCTTTGCACGTCATAAAAGGTGTTATCAGTAACTTAACTAATATGCTGAACAAAAGTGAGGTTATCATGATGATCACGGCAATCACGGCAGCGTTATTCCATTCTCCGTACTCCATGGCTGTTGACTGCATCAGTCGCGCAAGCGAATAAACATCATGAGGCCCGGCGACAGAATAAAAAGCAAAGTCACCGATCGCATCAATGAATACAATGATTAATGCCACTTGCAGAGCGGGCAGGGTAAGTGGAAGTATAATAGTGATAAACCGCTGCCATTTATTTGCCCCTAAATTTCCCGAGGCGTATAAAATATCATTTTTCACTGCATTCACTGAACTGCTTATCAGGATCAGAGCAAAGGGCATGTTCTTCCATATCTGCAGGACAATGACTCCCGTTCCAAAACTGTCATTCTGCATACGCAGCGGTGTCCTGATAATGTTTGCAGCCAGGAGGAACTCATTAATAACACCATGAAAAGAGATGATATTAATAAACAAAAAGGCTGCAACCAGTCCGGGGATAAACATAGGTATACGCAATATGGCAATGATACTCTCTTTCATCGGCAGCGGCTTTCTCAGCCATAAAGCGATGGGGTATGCGAGAATAACGGCACCCAGTGCTCCCAGCAGTGAAACTTTAACTGAGTAAAGAAATGAGCTGATCAATACGGGATCGCGTAGCATCCCGGACCAGTACTGAAGTGTAAAATAACTGTTGCCCGTCAGATTAAAATAGCCAATGCTCTGCGCAATCAGAACATAAAATGTAGAGCCCATCAGCAGAAGGATTGTACCAAGCCCGCTCATCATAAGGAGCCAGGCGAATAATTCCTGCCGGATAGTAGTTTTCATGTTACTGGCTCCAGAAATACGATGGCGTTTTCAGGCAAATAGAAACATGCCTGCTCTCCGATTTTAAAGGAAGGTTTTTTTATAAGTTGCAGCCGCACGTCGGTTCCGTCACTTGTGTGCCCTGAAGCCTCGGTATGGCTTCCCATAAAAGCCATACTTTCAACCGTAATGGTAAAGTAATTAGCGCCTTTTTTGTTGTCGGGAATGTATATAGCATCTTCAGGCCGCCAGCATATCCAGCAATGGTCGCTTTCAGGTTCTCTCGAAGATCTGACGTAGAAGCCACCCATAGAAGTGGATACCCTGTAAAAACCGGGTTGTTCTGCTCTGCTTATGGTTGCCTTTATGATATTTGCTGCACCAATAAAATCGGCAATAAAGCGGTTTGCCGGATGATAGTATATCTCTTCAGGTGTGCCTGCCTGCGCAATGTTCCCGGCATTGAGCACCACAATTTTGTCCGACATGGATAGCGCTTCACTCTGGTCATGCGTCACATAAACTGATGTAAGATTGTGACGACCCTGAAGCTGCTTGATTTCATATCTCACACTTTCACGCAGCTTTGCATCCAGATTGGAAAGAGGTTCATCAAAAAGCATGACAAGTGGCTTCGTTACCATAGCCCTCGCGATCGCAACTCTTTGCTGTTGCCCGCCTGAAAGCTGAGAAGGCATTTTGTGTCTTTGTGATCCGAGCCCCATCTGTTTCAGAACGGTATTGATCGTCGCTTTTTGTTCGGCAAGGGGAATTTTCTTCTGCTTCAGACCATAAGCAATGTTGTGCATAACATTCAGGTGCGGGAACAAAGCATAGGACTGGAAACACATTGCGGTGCTTCGCCTCTCCGGAGGAAGTGTATTAATTGACTCACCGTTCAGGATGATGTTTCCACTGTCCGGAGTAACAAATCCCGCAATCATCTTCAGAAGTGTTGTTTTCCCGCATCCGCTCGGTCCAAGCAGGGTTACAAATTCTCCTTCTTCAACATCGAAAGAAATCTCTCTCGCCGCATAGTAATCATCAAAACGTTTGGTGATCTTTTCAAGTCTTAGTTTAGCCATCATGCAGTCTCTTGATATTCATCTAAAATAAGTTTAGCTATTAAACATTAAAATTTTGTGACAGAGAATAGAAAGCTGATTTTTTGCACTATATCTGTGTTAACTTTATGATTTTATTTGATAAAAAATAAATTAAAATTTCGCTGTTTTTTTAATTAAGTTTAGTTATTATACTTAATGCCAGTTGTTAATCTTTTTCTTCAGAAGGTGTAGAGCGTGTTCAACTTCCATCAGGCTAGTGAAGGTGTCGTGTTGGCGAACGGCCATCGCGGATACTCCAGCAGGTATCCTGAAAATACGTTATTGGCATTTGAAGGAGCTCGTCTGGCTGGTATGTCGAGCATTGAACTTGATGTGCACATGACCCTGGATGAGAAGATGGTGGTCACTCATGATTTCCGCATTGACAGAGTATCGGATGGCTCTGGTTATGTAGCAAATATGACGCTCGGCGAACTGAGGGCTTATAATTTTGGCGTCAGCGCGCTCACTGAAGGTACAAATGCCGCCATCCCGGTCCTGGATGACATCTTCGACTGGGCGATAAGGCACGATACGGGTCTTGTCGTGGAGATAAAACAGCGCAGTCGCCTCGACCGCTTTATTGAGAGATTCACTGAACTGGTTACCACCAAAACCGGCATAGTCGGAAGAATACAGTTACTCGGGTTTAACCATGTACTGCTTAATCAGATCAAGGACAGGGTTCCGGGACTGAAGATTCAGACAGTCTCACTTGAGCGATATAAAAATCAGCTTGAAGCGATTCTCAGTTCGAGCGCCGACTGTGTCTGTCTCGAATATGAACATACGCACATTGACGATCTGAAGGCGTATAAGCAGGCCGGGTTAGGTGTACGGCTTTATCTTCCACCGGGCAAGCTCGGTCTCGATACGCTGGAGTACTTCCGAGTTAAATTCGGGCATGATGTACGCAGCGAGATACTTTTCTGGATGAAAGAAGGCCTGATTGACATGGTCAGCCATGATGATGTCCTGTATGTCAAAAGACTCATAGATGACGCTGGGTTAAAATGCGCTTAAATAATTAACGCCCGGATACAGGAATTAATATGAATTTAGTCAGTGCACCTTTAGAACTGAGCGCTACACAGCGTAACCTGATCGACCTTATCAGAAATCACGGTACCGTTACACGGGCCGAACTCAGTCGCCTTTCAGGTCTTACGCCGGGAGCCATAACACAGCAATGTCGTGAACTGATTTTTTCCGGGCTGATTGTTGAAGGTGAGCCTGTGCACGATGGCAAGCGTGGCCAGCCTTCGTTACCCCTGCGCCTGAATCCAGGAGGGGCCTGCTCTGTAGGTGTTTCCTTCAGTCCTGGGTTTATTGACATTGCTGTCGTTGACTTAAGCGGAAAACCGCTCATACAGGTGTCAGAAAAACATACTGAAAATCGTGAAATAACCCTTACGGTCAATCAGGTTATACATATGGTTGCCGGTGCACTTAAAAAGAAACGTTTAAGTAACTCAAGGATACTGGGAATTGGATATGCCGTTCCCGGATTCCTGAAAAAAGACGGACGTAAAAGACAAACGGTAGCATGGCTTGATACCTGGAGGGAGGTTGACCTTCAGACGGTGTTTTCCGCAGCGTTACCGTACCCGACCTGGGTGGAAAACATCGTAAATGCTTCTGCTATTGCCGAGTATTACTCGGGTAATCACAGCAATATTTCTGATCTGGTCCTCATCGATCTGGGATATGGGATTGCTGCAGGCATTATTGCTGACAGCAAACTGTTGAGTGGGGGATTTTCGAATGCCGGAGAGTTGGGAATGAGTTTCCCTCTCGATCTGCCAAGGCCTTCTTATAAAGATTTGCTTATCACTCTTGAGAAGGCCGGTCTTAACCCCGGAGATCTTGATAGTCTTTATGACAGCGGAAATACAGTTATTGAGTGCTGGATAGCGCGGGTCTGTGATCAACTGGAACCCATTATATTCAGTTGTATCCAGTGGCTTGATCCTGAAGTTATCACGCTAGGCGGCGCCATGCCCAAACAAATCGTCGGTCGCTTGGTAAAGGAACTCAACAAAAGGGTAAGAGGAAAACTGGAGCCGTTACGGCCATCAGCACAAATCGAAGCTTCTGCTTTCAGTAAAGAGGGTGCTTCACGTGGTGCAGCAATGCTGCCGTTATATTACACACTTAATATTAAAAAATAGCAGCGCCACATTAGCGTTGCTCTGGTCTGCAGCATACGCCGGCCGTTATATTAATAAGAGAGGATGGGATATGTCACGTGATGTTGTGAGTTACGCACCCGATGTGGGAAGAAAATTTTCATCTTCGGGGTGTCCTTTACCTTTCCCGGGTAATACATTTCTGGGGCACCTTGAACAGCAGGGGGGAGGATTTGATACTTTTGACACTATTCTTAATGTATACAGAGTCCTTCCGAAAAGCAGATTTTTCAGGAAATTGGCGGTTCTCCCCACCAGCAGTTACCACATTACGCTTTTTGTTGGTGTAAACGAGTACGATCGTCGTTCAGGTCCATGGCCTGTCGGTATATCACGTAAGGAGTCGATGGAAAGCCTGAATACATCTTTTTTGAAGAAGCTTAAATTACGTCAGCCAGATATGTCAGCGCCCTTTGAATTTATTGTCGATTTAGATGCTCCATTGCCGGGAGAGAACGATAATCTTTTTATTCCACTTAAACCTGCCAGTCAGGAAATATATACCAGGCTACAAAATTTAAGGGATGAATTGTCAGATATAACGGGTATTCGTCGCGACGATCATAGTAGTTATCAGTACCACATTACCCTGGGGTATCTAGTGGCAACTCTTGATGAAGTGCAACTAACGGAATACAGAGCCAAAAACAGGGAGTGGAGAGAAATGATAGCGAAGGCCGGTAAAATTACCATTAAGAAATTTTATTTTTGCATTTTACAGGATATGTATTCATTCCGGAGCATTTGCGTAATCTAGATATGGTTTTGTTTACTTCCCGACAAGACAGTAATGAAATGCTCAGATAAAAGTTCGCCAGGTTAAACTGGACAGATTCAGGTTGAGCTGAATTCATAAAGAATTATTCAATTGCACTTTTATAAAGTTGAGGTTTTTCTGTGAACAAGACGTACATGCGGTGGATTTATTTAATTATACCTGTATTAATACTGACTGGGTGTGCAGGCTCTCCACTCGGCAACCTGATTTTTAATAAACGTTATCAGACCAGTAAAGATGTCTCTGCATCATGGGTAGGTGCATCGACAGATGAACTGATGATGGCTTGGGGACCACCACAAAACAGCCAGGCTCTGAGTAACGGAAGCAGCATACTGGTTTACCAATATGACTGGATTGTAAATGGATACGATTCAAGCATGTGGAACTATATTCCTGAGTATGCAAACTGTGAAAGGCGATTTCTGGTCGAGAATGGGATAATAACAAGATGGTATTCGTCCGGTGGCTGCCCAAAAAGACCTAAAGGAGCAAAATTGATTGATGGAAATGTACCAGTACCTGAACCAACGCTTTAGCTACTCCTGCTCTTGAACGGTATTTATTTGAAGGAGCCTTAAAGAAACCAAGGTTCACAAAGAGAGTGCCAGTAAAAAAACAAGGGGCGTTTCGGTTAGAAGGACAAAATTGACTAAATTTTTGTTCATAATCATTCAAAATCAAACCCAATCAATATAGGAAAAATGTTAAGGTCAATATTATGAAGACTCATATGGCAGTATTTGCATTGATGCTATTCGTTTCGGGATGTAGCTCCTTCAGCGGTGAGGATAAGTTTACCCGGAGTTATGTTTCAGCTCATATCACGCCTAATAAAACAACGGAGTCTGAAGTTAAGGCTCTCTATGGCACACCAGACAGACAGACATCCCATTCAGACGGTAGTTACGTATGGTCTTTTAATAAGGATGGTAATATGAGCACGCTTTCAACGGCTCTTTCTTACATTCCTGGAACCTCAGTGCTAAGCGGTGCCGTGAATAGTGCGACTATGGCACAGAACACCAAGGATGATATAAGTTCTGTTTCTGATAAAATGACAGGAAATTCAGAACACCGTAGTGACTCTTTAACCATTTATTTCACCAAAAACAAAATTGTCTCTGACTGGATTATGTGACTTTCTATTAATAAGCTGGGGGTAAATTACTTCAGGAGCGTATTTATACTTATTTGGAGCTTCCCTGATGCTCGTATCCGCCCTGTCCACCCGCCCGTCACCTCACCGGTAGCGAGTTGAAGCTAAAATAGATTATCACCAGGCCGAAGGTAAACAGGTCTTAAATATGAATGAAAATATACATAAAATAGCTGTTACTACTTTAGCAGCCTGGCTGCTTTCAGGATGCTCGACACTGGCTCCTGAGCGAACTGCAGCAGAAAATCTTATGGGGAAAAATGTTAGTGAGGCTTACAAGGTTTTTGGTAATCCATTGTTTATTAGTACGGAAACAAGTGTCAGCAAGGAAAGTAAGTTTTACGGCCATAATTTTTATCAGTTTTATTTTAAGGGTCTTGAATACGATCGGGAAAAATTCAACGGTTCTTATATGGACACATCACAAGGCCGTCCGGTTCTGGTTAATGAGTTCGAAACAGAACATGTGCAGGAGTCATGTAAGGTTGGATTATGGGCTGATCCAAAAACAGACATAATCGACTACTACGAAGTAAAAGGTAACTGTGGATGGGGAGGTTCGGGATTCGGTACAACCGGCATATTTCATTACTGGGGAATAAACTGACTTGCATACTTTCTGAGTATCAAACAGATCCCTAATCTTACAGGGATAACGCCTGTTAAATACCTGTGGGCATTCCCGGTGGGATAAAAAGCTTTTAACATATTACTGTTCAATGTCAGTAATAAAAAATCAGACATAATCCAAAGTCCGGAGTTAACATGATGAAAAAAATTATCTGTATTTCAGCTGTTTCTTTTCTTTTAAGTGCGTGTACTACGATGTCCCCTGATCTCGCAATCCCGATACTGCAGGCTGATACTTCCAAAATGCTAGGTTTAGGGTCTTCCGATGAAATCACTGTTACCAATGTTTCCATGTCTAAGCCTGACGCGCTCGGTTCTCAAGTGATATCGTACCGCGCAACTACCGATAAGGGGCGTATTTTGGACTGTGAGGCCCACGTGATTCCCGGCCTTCCGTTACAGGATCCAACCGTAAGCACTCCTACGTGTAAACCGGTTAAGACTTATAACAAATAAAATTATTAGTTTTCAAAGGCCTTAGTAAACGCGCGGGGCGGCTCAGAATGACGGACATGCAGCGGATGAGCCGTAATGAAACAGCATGATATATGCCAGTGTAATTTACCTTATACATGCATTTTGTACGGATGCCCGCGTTTTTACGTTCAAATATCCTCAACATCAGGGACTAACCCAGAAGAACATCATGAACAGACATGAAGTGAGATCCACGCTTTTCAGAAGTGCGGGATATGATGCGACTACAGGTGTGCTGGAACTGGAGTACCGGAACGGCGCGTGCAGGCGCTGGCTTGCCGTGCCGGCAAAAGTTTACCAGGCGTTCTGTGCGGCCGCAGACAGCGACACTTTTTTCAAAACCCGTATCGATGGTCGCTACCTATCTGATGCACGGTGAAAGCAGCTTTGAAGATGCCTGCATCGTCAAACGTTCAGTGCTGGCCATCTACTGTGCGTACTTAATTAAGCAATGTCCGCTTCTGGCACAATGCGGGCATTATGAAAGGGATGTGCTCAAGCGAACCTCCATTTAGCCTTGAAGTGGTTATCAAAACTCTACGTAAACTATGCAAAATCAATGAGTTATGGCGAAGGCAAAAATAATAAGTTTAGATGCTTATTAAGCATAAAAGTTTTTAAATTCAATCGGATGCAATGAATTTCTAAATCTACTGCTGCGTCATATGGAATGGTTCGAAGCGGCTGACCTGATTGTTAAAGGTATGGAAGGCGCTATCAACAACAAGACCGTGACCTATGACTTCGAACGCCTGATGGAAGGCGCTAAGCTGCTGAAATGTTCAGAGTTTGGCGACGCTATCATCGCGAACATGTAATCCAGCGTCTGGGTTAGATGAGAACGGGAGCCGAAGGGCTCCCGTTTTTTTATTCGTTTTCGAAAGATTATCAAAGATTTATCAAAACAGATTATCAAAACCCTCACTTAAACAGATGTCGCTTCCTGTTTTTCTGCGTTCGCCATAACAATTTAACGCATGACATATTCGCTAATGTAAGTAAATAACAGATATTTAGTTGTTTTACCTCCCAATATCAGGAACTGAAAAATCCGATTACCCTATCCTTAAGCCCCTTTATCCGGGATGGCTGGTTGTGTTCGCAATCTTGTCAATATACAAAAATAAACATTTTATTGTGCTATTAAAATCTTTGCATGTGTATTTATATGCTGGTAACACCATTTTATCTCTGTATATTTAAGTGGGATCTTTGGAGGCGCTATGCATAAACCTAATCCTGCGGCTGCCTTTCTTTTTTCTGGCGCTTTTGCCACGCCTGTATCTGCTGGTGATTCAATGTCTGTGAATGATGCGCCAGGCAAAGAGCATGGTGCGGAAATAATGCATGGAGTGAATGTAATGCTTAAGCGCGATATGAATAATTTTACGCTGGTAGCCTCAGGGAATGATATCCGGAATATCAATGATTCTGTGGGGGATATTTAAAAATATACATCTGTTATTCCGTGGGTAGGTTTTAACGTCACGCAAGATATAAGCCTGTATGCGGTTGTTGGCCTTGCTTGTTGTTCAAGACTGAAACCTAATCAAAGGCATGAGATTTATGGAACTGCATTTGATGCTGTTTTTTTACAACTTAACAGGCAGTTTATTATATTAATTATATATGCATATTTACTTGAAGTGTGCATTGAGCACAATAAATCCTCTGATTCTATATATTGCGACGCTTATTACCGGAGCACTCACCACATTCTGATTTAGGTTGAACAGCATTGAGCCTTAAAGCGAGGGGGTAATATGTCAGTATTGTTTTTATGCATTTTTCTGGTGATGCTAATGGTTGTTGTTTTTTATTTTGTTCGAATGAATAAAAAGAGTATGGATATAAGTAAATTCGCAGACTTACTTTATAAAGATGATAAAGAGAAATAAATATTTAAATGAGGTTGGGTAAGTGTTGACTAAAACTCAAAACAATTTTTTGTGGATGATTACAGAGAAATCAATCGGCGTAGTAGGTCTTTTCTTTATAAACGCTTTAGTCGCTAAATACCTGGGGCCTGCTGTTATTGGGCAAATGGCAATCGCTACTGCTATTTTTCAAATTGTTCAGGTTGCCGGCGTGTTTGGTAGCGATAGTATCTTCTATAAAAGAATAAGTACAAATTTAAAAAGCGGCATTGAATTAATGATGCCTGTATTTTTATTGAGAAGTGCGATATTTATCTTTTTTGCAAGCGCCTGTATGATGTTTTTGAATGCGAAGATGGATTTAACAGGGATGATATTAGCACTGTCAATATGTCTGGCTTACTATTTTTACACCATTGACACGTATACAAGTTTTAATGAGTCATTGTTGAATTCAAGAATAAATGCCCTTGCAAACGTAACTGGCCTTATTGCTGGTTTGGTAGCAAGGGCATTAATGGTTAAATATAAAGCACCGATTATACTTTTTGGATTGCCTCTTGTAATAATAAGTGCCATCCCTTATTTTCTGAAGTTGTATTTATTTCGAAAGCAATATGAAAATAAAGGAACAATGAAACATAAAGCTTTAAGGAAAAGATTTTTTCATCTGAGTTGTGCTGGAAGCATTCTCGTTATTCCTTCTGTCATTGCATCGATCTATCCGAGATTAAATATAATGGTAATTTCATTTCTGTATGGTAATCATGATGTCGGGATCTATTCAGTTTCCCAAACTCTTGCTACGAGTTGGAGTTTCATTTTATTATCGTTATTAACTTCTTGCCTTCCATCGATATTCCAGGATAAAAATTATCCGAAAATAATTAACCTGGGTGCCAGGTTACATCTGAATATCATTTTATTGTCGATTCCAGTAATGTTACTAATGACACCTTTGATAAGCTTTCTAATTGTTTACATATACGGAGGATCGTATAAAGGGTCGATAACTCCCTGCATTTTATTATGTTTCGCAACAGTATTGTCGACACTTGGTATGGCTTCATCGAAAATAATAATTAAGCTTTCGGGATATAGATTTCTACTATATAAAACTATATGCATATTATTTTTGAGTCTGGTTCTTTCCTATTTGTTTTCTCTCAGGTACGGATTGATTGGCGCTGCCTCAGCGGTTATCATCACTGAAGTTTGCTCTCTGACTGTTATTAACTATCTGTTCATGCAAGGCTTTATATTGTCAGTGCATATTGAGATGTTAAAAATGATATACGAACGCATACGAAATTTTTCTGGAGTAGTCAGATTAGATAAATCAAATTAAAGAAAGCCTCAAATGAATGAGTTAAATTAACAACAAGGATGGAAACTGTTTAGCCGGTAAGTGTCGCTAACCAATACGCTGCTGCTGCGCACGCTCTGAAGCCACCCAGCCAACGACCGCATCGATAAAAGCGCGTACCTGCGGCAATAAAAAGTGGCGATCCGGGTAAACCACGGCAATCTGCATTTCAGTCCCTATGGTCTCCCGCAGGACCGGGACAAGAGCGCCCTGCTGCAGGTGTTCACGAATCAACTCTTCAGGCAAAAGCGCAATGCCGCGGCTATTAATGGCAGCCTCACAAAGCAGGGAGATATCGTCCGCGAAAAAGGCGCCGTCCACCTTTACCCGGTCTCCGGAAATGAGAGGCCAGTACATATCGGGCAGCTCTCCACGGGCGAATCCCATCAGGCATTGATGATCGCTGAGGTCATTCAGGGTGACAGGAACCCCCATCTTTGAAAGATAATCCGGCGAGGCGACGGCAATAACCGGGTCGCGAAACAGCGTGCGGGCAATCAAACCAGGCTGCATTTGGCTACTGGCTCTCAGTGCAACGTCAAATCCTCCGCTTCGGAAATCGATATGATGACTGGAGGTGTGAACATGGACGCGCAGCAAAGGATGCTGCGCGATAAATTCACACAGCATTTCCCGGAAGCTTTTTTTCATACCGGGAGGAAGCGATACGCGTAAGTCGCCCCGTAAACCCCCTTCGATTCTGGACACGCTCTGCTCTGCCTGCCTTATCGCCTCAAGCGCGATGATAGCCTCTTTATAAAAGATGATGCCCAGATCCGTCAGCGCCAGACTCCGCGTTGTCCGCAGGAGCAGACGTGCATCCAGTTTTTTTTCAAGCTGCGCAATCCGACGACTCAGCGTTGCCCGGGGAATGCCCAGTTCAGCGGCGGCACGGGAAAGCGACTTCGCGTCGACGGTTTTCGTAAACGCAATGAGCTCGGAGGTTTCTGCAGTAAGCGCCATAAGGATCATTTTCGGTCAGATGATGACAATTTAAAGAGTATTGTCACGGATTCCGCTCAGCGGCAAGCTTTGCCTGCGACATCCGGGCACCAGTCTGATGCCTGGCCATTTATCCAGAACGTTATCCAGAAGGTGTGAAATGGCAGAAGAAAAGAAAATCATTGCAGTGTTTGGCGCAACCGGTCATCAGGGAAAAGGCGTGGTGCAGGCGCTAAAAGCCGCCAGTGAGTTCAGGGTGCGGGCGTTGTCCCGTAAGCCGCAGACTTATACCGGAGAGGCTGATGAAGCCCTGTATGCGGATCTTGAAAAGCCTGAAACGCTCAACGACGCCTTGAAAGGCGTATACGGCGTATTTCTGGTGACTGATTACTGGCAGCAGGGCACAGATGAGAAGAAGCAGGCAACATCAGCGATCGAAGCCGCAAAATCGGCTGGAGTGAAACATTTTATCTGGTCCACGCTTCCCGACATTGAATCTGTTACTCAGGGGGAATTCAAACTCCCGCAGTTTACCAATAAAGCCAGAATCGACAGTCTGGTAAAAGCGGCGGATTTCACTTATTACACCTTTGTCGTGCCACCAGCCTATTATCAGAACTTCACAGGCCCCTTTGGCCCACAAAAACAACAGGATGGTACCTATGGATGGATTCTGCCGATTAACCCTGACGTTCGCTGCATTCATATGGGCGATATAAACGAGCTTGGCAAAATTGTGGCCGGTGCGTTTGCAAATCCTGATATCGCCGGGCAGGGCGCTTACCTGCCGCTTGTCGGCGATTTCCTGAGCTTCAGTGAGATTGTAGAAACGCTAAACCGGCATGGACACCGCGTCACCTTTAAACAGGTTCCACGGGACGTCTATGCGGGTTTTTTTCCTGGCGCTGAAGCGCTGGGCGATACGCTGGCCTATTACGAGAAATATACCTATCTGGGGCCGGGTTCGCACGACGCTGCCATTGCCCTGGCAAACAGAGTCGCAGACTTTCATCCGGCCACGTTTGAATCCTGGGCCAGAGAAAACTTTATCCTTAACATGAAATAGATCCTCTCAGGTTGCCGCAATTTTTCACGGGTGGGTAATGATGTTGCGGCGATCCTGATTAATCACGTCTTCCAGCGAGGGCGAATCAGGGAACGATGCCCTTCAGGCGCCGCGGTAACCGAAATATTCATATATTTTTTGAATCCAGTATCACGTTTTACCCCTTGCGGATCTGGCACAAAAGGGAGCCTGAACCGTGGTGTATCGGATACCGTCACAGTCCAGAGAGACTCACCGATAAACCTGAAACTGATGCTGTCTGCTGTAACCGATAACGCCTCAAAATATCCTGTGGCGTATTCATTGCCCACCCGGACAACCTCTTTGATACCGCCACGAAGATCAATGAGCGCGACTGTCAGCGATTCTTCGAAAATAACGTCGTCAGTGAGAAAAAGAACATAACGCTGTTCATTGATCAGAACAGCTGCCTCCAGTATTTCTCCAGGGACAATAATCCCGGTGTTATTGCCATTAAGTACAACTTCAGAGCGGGCCTGTGACAAATTGGTCGCTTCCTGAACCTTCACCAACGAGAGTGAGTTAACCTGTTGCATCATTCATCCCATAAATGGCATCACCTTTATACATAATAACTTACAATAAGTTAGCCTCACTTCGCTTTCGCTGCAGAGAGCCGATACCGGAGATAAAACATGTTGATGTACACGACGATAGGGACAAACCACCTGGATCGTATGACGGCGTTTTATGATGCCATCTTTGACGTACTGGGAATCCCACGGATCCCCTCATGGACTGAAGGCTGGGCGACGTGGGGAGAGCCATTAGGTGAGGGCTTCAGTTTTTGCATCTGTCCGCCGTTTAACAAGAAACCGGCAACGGCCGGGAACGGCACGATGTTTTCCTTCAAAGCCAGCAGCGCGGAAGAGGTGAGAAAATTCCATGCGGCAGGTCTGCGCAATGGCGGAACGGATGAAGGAAAGCCCGGCGTCAGAGAGGCGTATGGCCCGGATTTTTACGTGGCTTATCTTCGTGACCCGGATGGACATAAGCTGGCGTGCGTTTGCTATCCCTTCAGCCCGGAAAGTGATAAACCCGCGCAACAGTGAATGTGGCGCTACGGGAAGAATAGCGGGCGGCAAAATGTCTTTTCCCTCAACCAGCCCAGGCGCAAAGCGTTATCAGCGATAGGCCCGGTCTGAACATCGACAGTTGCAGGGCGGCAGAGCGGGGATTATGAATCACGCAGAAAACATTTAAGCCCCTCAATAAAAGCCCGGACCCGAACAGGAAGATGTCTGCGGTTGGGGTAAATGGCGTGGATGGCAGCCTCTTCGCCCAGTGTTTCGGGAAGCACATGTACAAGGCGGCCTGCCAGAAGATCGCTTTCCACCATAAACGTGGGTAAAAAGCCGATACCCAGACCCATTATCGCCGCGGTGCGAATAGCGTCGCCACTGTCAAATCTGACGTGGTGGCGGCCGTTCAGCGTGATTTGCTCCTGCTGCGCATCAACCAGAGTCCATGCCGTGGATGCCGCTCCCAGTCCATAAACCAGGCGGCGATGGTTTTTCAGTTCCTCAAGCGATGCCGGTTCTCCACACTGACGCAGATAATCCGGCGACGCCAGAAGCAGTGGCCTTGTCCGGTCTATCACCTGCGTTATGTACTGATAGCTGGTAGCGCCATTGCCCACACGAAGCGCAAGATCGAACCCTTCTTCGACAAGATCCACCACCCGATCGCTGAAGCTGACCTCGATACTGACCCCCGGCGAAGCCTGTAAAAATTCACGGATAAACGGCAGCACAATCATTTTGCCGTAACCTTCTGAGACAGTCAGTCGGAGGATGCCTTTTGGTAGCGGCGCGTTCTGACGGATACTGGATTCGGCTTCTTCCAGGTCTTCCAGAATCTGACAGCAGCGGTGATAAAACTCGTGTCCCTCCGTCGTGAGAGACAGGCTGCGGGTGGTACGCTGAAAAAGCCGCGTCTCCAGGTAAGCTTCCAGACGCGCCAGCGCTTTGCCTGCCGCAGAACGCGTCAGCCCCATTGCCTTACCGCCCGCGACGAAACTCCCGGCTTCCGCCACCGCAACGAAGATACGTAATGCATGAATGTCCAGCCCGGCCCCGGTTGCGTTTCCCGAAGCGATTTTTCTGCCTGTCATTGGGGAACCTCTTTCGCCAATAGATTAAATACAATCCCATTGTAGAAATTACACAACAGAGGTTTCAATCATGCTCCCGAACAATGCCCAGGAGATCCTGAATAAATGGATCCATGTCGCCGGTCCCGTGGTAGAGAAATTGTATGGTCAGTCAGACGCGTGCTGGCCTGAGGTGCGCGCTCGCTATATGCAGGGGCTTGAAAAAATCTTTCCTGCAATCGACGGGGTGTCTTACAGCACCGTTACGTTAAAAAACGTACCGGCGATGCTCAGCGAGCCGCATGAACAGGCAGAAAACCGGGTGGTGCTTTACCTTCACGGCGGCGGTTATGTCCACGGCGGTGTCGAGGCATACCGTGGCCTTACTGGCCGCATCGCTGGCGGGCTGAAGGCCCGGGTTTACACGCCAGACTACCGGCAGGCGCCTGAATTTCCCTTCCCTGCGCCCGTTGACGATGCCTTTCTCGCGTATCGGGCCCTGCTTGATAGCGGCATCCAGCCTGAAGACCTCGTGCTGGTGGGCGATTCAGCGGGGGGAGCGATGGTGGTGACGATAATGCGCAGGGCCCGTGACGCGGGGCTGCCGCTGCCGGCGGGCGGGGTGGCGATCTCACCCTGGGCCGATCTTACCCATCGCGGTTTATCGGCGACCACGCGTGATGGGATCGATCCGCTCTGTCGCGTCGATTTTCTCAATGCGCTGGCACGATGCTTTCTGGCAGGCGAGCTGCCCACCCATCCTGATGCTTCCCCGGTTTACGCGAATGTTCACGGGCTTGCGCCGATCCTTATCCAGATCGGTGAGAATGAAGTCATGCTGAGTGGCGCTATCAGGCTTGCTTCAAATCTGGGGGAGGCGCGCGTGCGCACCACGCTCGAAGTCTGGCCCGGGATGTTCCATGTCTGGCATCTTCTGGCGGGTAACCTGCCGCAAGCCGATCGGGCGCTGCGTAACGCGCTTCGTTTTCTTGAGGACGCTTTTATTAGTGCGAAGGACGCGGCGAAACAAGATTAATAATACGGATATGTCAAAAGTGCGCTGAGTATGCGTCTCCAGGCCGTTCGCGCCATGAAAACCGTGGCGTATGGCCAGATAAAGCGGATCGAGAGAGGGAAAGAGAAAAGGGCTGAAATGTCAGCCCTTGCATTAATGGGTACGTGTTGAGCGGTATCAGAACCCAGGCGTGCGGGTCTGTTTGCTGTCCATAAACTTAATGCGCGCCTGGCTCCAGGAGGGGTCAGTGAGTTCGAGCGCGGTATTCGCCAGTTTCAGCGTGGCCTGGTTCATGTCATTGCTACACGCATCGCTCGCCATTTTTCCTGGATTCTTACACCACACCATGGGCGTGGTGTAGGTGCCGTTAGACTGAGGCCCATATTTTTCCAGGGCTGCCTTCTCCATGGCCGTTTTATTATCCGTTGACCACGGCAGCTTATAGGTAATCATGGATACCGCGAGAGGGTGCGCCGGATCTACCGGTACGCGGCCTTCAAAGTGCACCGAAAGCTCCACGCCATCTTTTTCATAGCCGACATACTGCGGCTGCTTATTGCCGGTTACGGGATTCATCATCGGGAATTTATCAACGTTCAGCGCGGATGCCGGGACATGGAAATGATCCGTCATCGCTTTCACGGCCTGATCGTAATCCATCCCCGTTTTGACACCGGCGACATCAAAGGTAGTCACATCAACGGCGCGAAGATTGTCGGCCTGCGCAAGCGGGGCGGCCAGCATTGAAAAGACAATAAGCGATGAGCAGCGTTTTAGCATGGCGAACTCCTGTTCTTTATTAAAATCCCTGCGTCTGTTCTCACGCAGGGATAACGGCGGAATGACGAACCTTACGCGAATCAGAAAGAAGATGAAAATGTTCCACGCCAGAATGTCCCCCCTTAATCTGGGGGGGACGACACTATTACGGCCTGGATGATGGTTGATGCATTTTACAGTACAGCGCCCCCAGTAATGAGAGATCCATCAGCAGGGCGTCTGCCAGCGTTAGTCCGCTGTACGTATTAACCACAAAGATAATGGCGCCGTTACATTAACGCGCCTGCCACGCCACAACACACCACCACCAGCCAGGGCGGCAGTTTCCAGAAGATGAGCGCCACCAGCGCCACCAGGGCAACGCAAACGTCTTGCGGGGTATGGATTGCGCTGGTCCAGACGGGGTTATAAAGCGCCGCCAGCAGTAATCCCACCACCGCCGCATTAATACCGGCCAGCGCGGCCCGCATCCGCACGTCGCCTTTTACGCGTTCCCAGAACGGCAGCGCGCCGGCCACCAGCAGAAAAGAAGGCGCGAAGATGGCCAACAGGCATAGCAGGCCGCCCTCCCAGCCCGAAGGGGAAGGGTTCATCGAGGCGCCAAGAAAAGCCGCGAAGGTAAACAGCGGGCCGGGCACGGCCTGGGCGGCGCCATAACCCGCCAGGAACGTGTCATTGCTGACCCAGCCGTTCGGTACGACGTCTGCCTGGAGTAACGGCAACACTACATGACCGCCACCGAAAACCAGTGAACCTGTCCGGTAGAAGGCGTTCACCATCGCGAGCGCAGGATGGGGACAGAAGGCGGCCAGCAGGGGTAATCCCGCGAGAAGTATCACAAACAGCACCAGCCAGACAGCGCCGGAGCGAAGCCCTGGTGAGACCGTCAGGGCCTCAGATTTTTCGTCCGCAGCAGGTTTGCAAACATACAGCCCGGCGAGGGCCGCCGCGCCAATTACCGCCAGCTGGCTCACCGCCGCAGGGAAAAGCAGGAGAACGCAGGCCGCCGTGGCCATTATGGTCACACGCGTGGCATCCGGGCAGAGCGTTCGCGCCATCCCCCATACGGCCTGGGCGACCACGGCTACGGCGACCACTTTAAGACCGTGCAGCGCGCCGGAAGGCACGATGCCGCCGGAGCCTGAAAGGCCCAGGGCAAAAAGGATAAGTAAAATCGCAGACGGCAGCGTAAAGCCTGCCCAGGCGGCCAGCGCCCCGGCATAGCCAGCCCGCGACAGGCCCAGCGCGATGCCCACCTGACTGCTTGCCGGGCCTGGCAGAAACTGGCAGAGCGCCACAAGGTCTGAATAGTGTTGATCGCTTATCCATTTGCGCCGCGCCACAAACTCATGCCGAAAATACCCCAGATGCGCAATCGGCCCGCCAAAGGATGTCAGGCCAAGCCGCAGGAATATCAAAAAGACGGCCAAAGGCGACTGGTCAGAACGCATGTCATGTTTCATCTCGTTAATTCCTGTGACGTAACCGTGCCCCGGTTTTTGTTTATCGCCGCTACCGGTAATGCATGAAGAGGATTCGCCGCGGGCGTAACCCTGCTGTTCAGACCATGTTGATGGTCCCGGTTAACCAGTCAGGCAGGTTTTCCCGGTACCAGTTCAGGTAGCGCGGTAGCGCCGCTTTTTGTCGCGCGTGAAGCAATATAACGACCTCGGTGACAATCCAGGCTTTGGCGAGGGCGATATCGCGCGCCAGCTCATTGACGTTATAGCGAGAAGCGAAGCGATTGTAACGCTCCGCCAGTTCAACAAACGCCCGCCGCGTGCCCATGCCTTTAATCAGCGGCGCCAGGTCAATCGCCGGGCTTCCTCGTCCGAACCTTTCCCAGTCGAACAGCACCAGATCGCCGTTCTCTCTTTTTCCCCAGTTGCCCGCATTGCTGTCGCCAGAAATCAGGCAATCCTGATAAAACAGACCCTCACTGTGGCGGTGAAAAAAGCGTAATTGCCGGGCGGCTGTCTCAGGTAATGCCAGGAGCGCCAGCGATGTTTCAAGCGCAGCGTCTGACCAGCCATGCTCGTGATAGCGCCAGCCGGGATCCGCAGGGTAACAATGTAAGCGCGAAAGCATGTCGAGTGCGCTGTCGGCTGCCGCCGTTTCCTGGTCAACAGGGTAGGGAATCGATTCAAGCGTCAGTTTTCGGAGCGCCGGGCTTGCGGCTAACAGGGCGGGCGTCTCCACTCCCGCCCCGGCGAGTTGCCGGGCGGCGTGATGATAAAAATGGTATTCGACATCGCCGACAGGGCATTTCTCGATAACCTGGCGGCCTGTCTCATCCAGCGTCGCGACGACGCGGGCTTCGCCCATTCTGGATAAATCATCAGACATGCGACCTTCCTTAAGCGTGGGCCGGTTAATATTTTCTGTTGCGGATGAATATAGCGCCAACAGGATGCGATGCCGCTGATGGCATTCATCTTAAGTGACAGTGAAGCGGCTGTTAACCCCGGCAGGAATGCGCCGCTCAGCTGAAAGAATCAAACAGCCGGGTCTGTTCGGTTACCCGGCTGTTTGGGACGAACAGGCTAACGGCGATGCCGTGTTGCTGTGTGCACCCGCGCCCTGCGCCCATGACGCTCTGTCAGTTCACTTTGAAGATATCCACGGTTTGCCTGAGCAGGTGAGACTGTTCTTTTAATGACATCGCGGCGGAGGAGGCCTCCTCAACGAGCGCGGCGTTCTGCTGCGTTACCGCGTCCATTTGCGTCACCGCGATATTTATCTGTTCAATGCCGCGGCTCTGCTCGCGGGTGGAGAGCGCCAGCTCAGACATTAACACCGAGACCTGATTGACCGAGGTGATGATGGCTTTCATACTTTCACCCGCACGGGTTACTTTTTCGCTGCCGGAAGAGATATGGGTGCCGGACTGCTCAATAAGCTCTTTAATTTCCTTCGCGGCGGCGGAAGAACGCTGCGCCAGGTTCCGCACTTCGCTGGCGACCACCGCAAATCCGCGGCCCTGTTCGCCGGCGCGCGCCGCTTCAACGGCGGCGTTAAGCGCCAGGATATTGGTCTGAAAGGCGATGCCTTCGATGATCCCGGTAATGGAATCGATGCGTCTGGCGCTTGATTCAATCTCCATCATAGAGCCCACGGCTTCTTCCACAATCTGATTTCCTTCCTGCGCCGATTGACGCATCGAACCCGCCAGCAGGTCTGCATTATGGGTGTTATCAGACGTGTGCTTCACGGTGGAGGTCAGCTGTTCCATGCTGGCCGCGGTTTCGCCGAGAGACGCCGCCTGCTCTTCGGTGCGGGCGGAGAGATCGATATTCCCGGCAGCGATTTCATCAGCCGCATGCGCCACGCTGTCGCTGGAATCGCGGACCTGAATGATAATCTCGCGCAGCGACTGGCGCATCTGCTCAAGCGCGGCGAGCATCCTGCCTGTTTCATCGCGGGAATGCGAAATAATCGGATCCTGCAACTCTCCCCCGGCCATTTTCTGACAGTGCGCGTGGGCGATATCTAACGGCTTGAGGATCCGACGCTGGATAAGAATAAACACCGCAAGCAGGATCAGAACCAAAATAAGCGTAAACCCACCCAGTAACGTAAGGCTGTATTTAAATTGTTCCTGCGCATCCAGATTAAGCTTATGCGCATAATCTTCACGAAATGAAAGCAGCTTCAGCAATTCATTTTCAAACTGATAATCCAGCGCTGGCACCGTGAAGCTGGCGAGCTGGTTAAATCTTTCCGCGTCATTATTCGCCGCGGCCTCCATCATCGGGCGCAAACCGTTTTCGAGGTAATTCTGCCAGGTCTGGCGATAGGGCGCTAAAATTTTCTCTTCTCCCGGCGCGCGGGGCGAAGCCATATACGAGTCGAACGTTTCCGTGGCGTGCTGTAAGAATTCCCTGGCGCCCTCCAGTGACGTTTCCGCCTGTGAGGTTTTTCCTGACGACTGATTAATCATGGCTTCCATCAGGCGAACACGTACCGTCCGGCTGTGGTTGATCGGATCGACCACCGAAAGCACAACGCGGATTTCTTTATTCACATCATCCAGCGCCTGATTGCTGCGCATTAAAGACCAGAGATTAGAGAATGCGCTGGCAAGGAAAATGACTATTAACGCGCCCAGCGTTAAAAATGAAAAAAGCCTTATTGTCATGTTCATTCCTTTTACATCCATTTTCATATTCGACGATACCTCTTCATTATGCGATCTCTATTAATCAAGGCATTTATCGGCGGCGGAATGGCGGCTTTTAGACGAGGAAAAAGTAAATAAAAGCAAAGAAGTGCAGGCAGACGTTTTGGCTTGTTAACCAAATGTTTTACGTTAACGGTTTATTATTAAAATAATGACGATTTCATTAAGGGGATGTTTACAGGATTGCGCTTCGTTAATACCTGTTTGCGAGGTTGTAATGAGGTATTTATCGGGTAATAAGCGGGTGGCGTTATTAACAGGAGAGGCGTGAATATCGCCGGGCATGTCGGGAGCAAAATATTATTAAAAGCACCAGCAAAACCGGCGCTTTTAACCGGGGGTGAAAAAAGAGCTTAGTATTGATTCGCTGGGGTTTGCGCGGAAACAAATAAATGGTTGCAGGCGGGGCAGATGAGCGTTTTTTTCTTGTTGACGCGGGCGGAGCTGTGTTCAGATTTTTCGTTGCATTTCGGGCAGGTAACGCGGCTTAAGTAACTGTCTTGCGATTTTCTTTTATGAATAGCCATAAGTATCTTCTTTGAATTGTGGAGGGTGCACCTTACACACATTGAGTACCAATAGCCCGATATTTATTTTTTAAATTAACGGCTGCTGCCTTTTTATACGACGCGACCACGATTCTGGTAGTTTCAGGGCGCGGGCCGCTGCGTATCGCACAGGTGCTGGTGGGAACCCTGTCATACTGCACGCGATAAAAACCGTCATCTGGCTGTTTACGACAGCACCGCACGGTCAATGCGGCGACTGCGGCAGTAGCAGTAGCGATTAAAAAAGCCCGGTGCGCAGCCGGGCTCCTGCGGGCAATAAGGTTAACCTTAAGGGCGCGAATGACCGTTATGACTCATCGCCATAATAGAGCGTGCCAATCTTAATTAATGGCCGGCCCTGCGCTTTACGGTGCAGGTTGGAGTCGCGCAGCGAATAAACACAGCCGCAATATTCCTGCTGATAAAACCGCTCGCGCTTGCTGATTTCAATCATGCGCGCCGATCCGCCCTGTTTACGCCAGTTATAATCCCAGTAGACCATACCTTCATAAGGCGCCGCGGCGCGGTGCCCACAGTCGTTAATTTGCTGCATGTTTTTCCAGCGCGAAATGCCGAGCGAACTACTGATCACCTTAAAGCCATTCTCATGCGCATAGAGCGCGGTACGTTCAAAGCGCATATCGAAGCACATGGTGCAGCGCACGCCGCGCTCCGGCTCCCACTCCATCCCTTTAGCGCGCTCGAACCAGTTATCGGTATCGTAATCGGCGTCAACAAAAGGAATGCCGTGCTGTTCGGCAAAGCGGATATTTTCCTCTTTACGCAGCAGATATTCCTTCTGGGGATGGATATTGGGGTTATAGAAAAAGATGGTGTAATCGATACCGGAAGCCTGGAGCGCCTCCATGACTTCGCCCGAGCACGGGGCGCAGCAGGAGTGCAGCAGCAGTTTTTGTTCCTCATTAGGCAGCGTAAGCGTGGGCCTGACAAACGCGTTCATCATTACCTCGTTCAGTGTTGTCATCAGACAAACCTTAACAATATTTTGCGCATGACGCACGTCGACGCGCCGTTTTACCCCACCGGCGCACGCAACGAAAGAGTAAGACGTGGCTTATGGTAATGACATAACGCAACGTTAAAAAAATAGCGCCGCGCTTTAAACGACTGCGGAAAATATATTTCAGAAAAATAAACGGAACACGCCGCGACATTTTTTTAGCGCCCCTGCTATTTATTTTACGGTGGCACTGGCGATAAACGCGCGCATGAACTAGCGGTTATCGCTTCCTTTCTTTAAATATATAGTTTTGTAAAAGACACAGTATTGCTTGCTTAAAAAATCAGGGCGTGCGTTAATGAACTCCTCGGTTTGATACGCAGAACCCGTGTGCAGTGGTTGGTACGAGTCCTCCACTTCAGTAGTGCTCATCTCCAGACGTTATCCTTCGATATCTCTTCTTTTGAGTTTCCTCTTAAGCACTGAATAATTCTGTCATGCAAACCATTTTTCGCCGCAAGGCTCAAGTATAAGGTATTAAATATGGCTAACAGAATGAATGGTTCAGTGAAATGGTTTAACGCGGATAAAGGCTTTGGTTTTATCGCACCGTCTGACGGCAGCAAAGATGTTTTCGTCCACTTTTCCGCAATCCAGAGCGATAATTTTCGCACGCTGACCGAAGGCCAGCAGGTTGAATTCTCGGTTGAAAACGGCGCGAAAGGCCCGTCAGCCGTGAATGTGGTGGCGCTTTAAAGACAACATGATCGCGGCAGGTTTGCATTTCAGATGTCCTGCGTGTCATGGCTCGCAGTATCGTACTTCCCGTTTCGACGTGACCGATAAAAATCCGCACGGCGCAAAATGCATATTTTGCAAATCCGCCATGCTGGTTGGGATCGCGGCGGCTGAACGTTACGACAGTTACGCGATGATGCATTCGGAAACGAATACGCACCGCTAAAAAAAGTCCCCATTCAGTAAAAAAAGCCCGCTTGCGGGCTTTTTCTTTTTCTGTTCCCGGCTGAAGGGAAATATTTATCACGCCGGGCAGAATTAAAAACGCGACGCCTGCGCGCCGCGCTTATTCCTTTGCGCTGATCAGTGCTTACGGGCCAGCAGTTGTTCCACCACGGCGCGGGCGGCCGTAATTTTCTGCGCCCGCTCCGGGTCGCTGTTAACGCCCGCCTCAAGGCCTGCGAAGTGGTGGCGCGCATTATCGACCACCCGTTCTTTCAGCACGGCGGGCACTTCCTCCAGTAATGACTGGAACAGAATTTCATACGCCAGAATGCGCGTCTGGAGTTTTTCAATAATTTCGTCAATCGAGCCCGTCATTTGTACCTCTTCTGGTGAGTGCGTCGGCGCTACGTTTCACTTTAGCCGCTTGACCGGGCGTTGGCGAGGGGGCAAGCGAGAAAAGCGTCCGGCGCCGGCAGGCCAGGCTACACTTTTTCTTTGTCCCATGGAAATGAGGAAAGCTTAATGCCTGACAATCGCCATCCCGACAGACCGCTTGCGGACGATAATGAGCATCACGGCTTGCCCGAAGATGCGCCGAACACGATAAACCCGTGGGAAGAGGATGACCTGCCGGAAAAAGAGGAGCCGCACGGACGTGAATCGCTGCGCGACGCGTGGCGCAAGGCGCCCTGAATTTACGCGCTTCAGAAGCCGCCTGCGGGCGGCTTCGTTTTTTTGCGCTCGCTCTCCTTTTTGTTACCCACCGAAATTTTGTTGTCGCATTCCCCCTCTACTTTTTCCAAAACCTGCCGATAACGATTTAAACCAAATTCAGGCACACGGATTGCCTGAAACCAGGCACCAGCGTGTTATCCCTTCGCTGCATGAGCCATCACACACAAGCGTACCTTTGAGGTAAATATGGATAACTTCCAGAAAGATATCGATGAGAGGGCGAATCTCGCTTTATCGAACAAATTCGAATTGCTTCTCTTCCGGCTGGGATCTGCAAGTGAAGAGGAGAAACCTGAGCTGTATGGTATTAACGTGTTTAAACTGCGCGAAATCGTGCCGATGCCGACCATTACCAAAGCCGCAGGCATGCAGGCGCCGCTGCTCGGCATGGCGAACATCCGCGGGCAGATAATCCCGGTGGTGGATCTGCCGGCGGTCGCAGGCTGTAAACCGACGACCGGGCTGAACCTGCTGCTGGTCACTGAATATGCGCGCAGCACCCAGGCTTTCGCGGTGGAATCGGTAGAAAACATCATCCGCCTCGACTGGAGCCAGGTGCATACGGCGGAATCGGGCGTCAGCTCACGCAACATCACCAGCATCGCGCGCCTCGACAGCGACAACCAGAGCAATGAACTGGCACTGGTGCTGGATGTTGAACAGATCCTTTATGACATCATCCCGTCGGTGCGCGACGGCCAGCCGAACACCGTGATGCAGGAGCGCAGCTTCAAACTGAAGCCGGGCGCGGTCGCTATCGTGGCGGAAGATTCCAAAGTGGCGCGCTCGATGCTGGAGCATGGGCTTAAGAGCATGGGCATCCCGGCGCTGATGCACACCACAGGCCTGGAAGCCTGGGAAAAAATCAAGCTGATGGCGAAAGAAGCTCAGGCGGAAGGGCAGTCGATCACCGATAAGATAGCGATGGTGCTGACCGATCTTGAGATGCCGGAGATGGACGGTTTTACGCTGACGCGTAACATCAAAATGGATGCGACCCTGAAGAAGATCCCGGTCGTGATCCACTCGTCGCTCTCCGGCAGCGCTAACGAAGATCATGTACGGAAAGTGGGCGCGGACGGCTACGTGGCGAAGTTTGAAATCAACGAGCTTTCCGCGGCTATCCAGCGCGTACTCGACAAAGTGGCGAGCTGACGGCCAGGCTCCGGCCACCCCGGAGCCCGCGCTTTTCAGACAGACGGTAAGCGCGCCGCGCCTGCGAAGGCTTTCTGGTCAGCTACACTTAATGTGTTAACTCTGATGGATACAGGAGGTCATCATGTTTTTTGGTTTCGGATACTTCGGTGAATCGCAAAAAGAGCAGGCTTTTCGCTTACAGGCTGAAGAGCAGGGGGGCGGTACGCCGGGCCCGGAAGGGGAAGTGACGCGCAAGCGTGACGACAGCGATGACGACGAGAAAGGGCCGTATCGCTCGGAAGACGACGCAAAATAAAAAAACCGCCAGCAGGCGGTTTTTTAATGGGCGCAAGGGGTCAGCGAAGCTTATCTTCCGCCTCTTCCAGCACCGCCTGCGCATGGCTGCGAATCAGCGCAAAGCGTGAGGCGAGCCCGGCGCGGGCGGCCGGAGTTTCGTCCGGTGTGATGTGGCAATATCCGCGCCCTGGCTGAAGCTCATGCGCCACGGCGGCCTCAAGCTGCGGATGCGCTTCCAGTGCCGCTTCGAGAGGGCGGTAGTCGAGCGGCTGAAAACGCCCGTCATCCCGAAAGCTGCGATACGGGGCTGTTAGCCCGCAGGCGGCAATATCCGCTGCCAGTCCCGGAACCCGTGCGACGATAGCGTCCATCCTGCCAAGTCGCGCCAGCGCGCAGGCGGCCCAGCTGCGGTCGCTGTTGTCCGCGTTCTCGTCATCCAGGTGCCCGCAGAGCGCGGTGATGGCCTCATCCGTGGCGTCGTTAATTTCGGCGATAAGTTTGCAGGCGTTCCAGCGCTCGCCTGGCGCATCACCGCGCACTACCGCCGCCAGCGGCGCCACGGCAGGGCGCCCGATAGCTTTCAGCAGTTCGTCATACCCCCCATACAGCGTGCCCCGGACGACGCCGAGCGCCAGTGGCACCAGCTCGCGAAGCTGCTCTTCGAGGGGCAGGGCGGTCAGACGGCGGCGCTCTTTTTCGTCGGCGTCATATTGCGGAAAATGACGCAGCAGCTGCGCGCGGGTGAGGCTCAGCGGGACCAGCTCACCGGCGTCGTCTTCGGCGATAATAATAAAATGCTTATCCACCACGCCTTCACGGATGAGTTGCTGACGCGCCTTTTTAGCGGCCTTCGGGAAGCGGCGCATAAAGTGGTCGTAAGTTTTCTCCCACACCGTAAAGGTGCCGTCGCGCGCTGCGAAATCTCCGCACTTCTGCGCCAGCCTTTCAGCGTGCTCATCTGGTTCGATGTTGTAAGGCAGATCTGCCGAAGACCAGCGCAGGCTCTCGGTTAGCGATTCTGACGATGAAGTATCGCCCTGCGCCTGATATTCCGCCACGCGCCGCGCGAGACTTTCCTCAGTCCCCACCGCGATGCAGGGCCAGTACAGGACGGATCCGTCGCCATAAAAAGCATGGAAGGTGGCGCCGTACAGACGCTCCTGCGGGTGCTGTTGATGCACGTTGCGAACCGCAGCGACCATCATCGTGACGGCAGCCTCTTCAAGGGCTTGCCAGTCGAAAGCCTGTTGTGCCATGCGTTTTCCTTGTGGGCGATGCAAAACCTGACGCAGTCTACCAGGATGACGGCGGGCGGGTAAGCTGCGCAAACCTGGGGGAACGCCATAAAAAAGGCGGCCAGAGGGCCGCCTGAGCATTATCGCGAGTTCAGCGCGCGCCACTGCTCCGCCAGAGCATCCAGCAGCTCGTAGCGTTTGCGGTACTCTGAGCGTTTTTTGCTGGCGACCTCTTCCAGCGGCTTACGCGCTGCCGTGAGCGGCAGCGTGAAGCAACGTGCGCCGCGCCGCTCGCCGCCGATCGATTCCCAGAACTCATCGTAGCTTGCAAAAAAATGCCGCCCCTTGCTGAAGCGATAGCGCAGCCCGCGAAAGACGTGGCCGTTATTGCTCACCGCTTCGAAGCGCGTCATCCCATGTTGCTGAATCATCAGCCAGAGCACTTCCATCAGCAGACGCTTCGGAAAGACGCCAAAGCAGGCTTTTGTGGCATCACGAATGGCTTCATGCGGCACGCCTCTGCGCGGCCCCTGCAGGCCGCCGATGGCGATGCCATAGCCCGTGGCGTCGCGCACCACGCTGAACGTCAGGCTGGCGAGCAGGACGTCATCACAGTACAGCCACAGCGTGCTTTCGCCTTCGCGCTCGGCTTTATGGGCCGATGAGGCGCTGATGACGACGGTTTTCTCTTTCGCCGCGAGGGTAAACAGCGGCTGCGGGCTGGTGGCGCAGAGCGCATCGGCAAGGCGCGTCGCCGCCTTGTCGCGGATGAAATCGTAGTGATTGATAATGGCGCCGGCACGCTCGCCCGCGCTTAACCCAAGACGCAGATAGTGACGATGAATTTTGCCAGGCAGCGTGTTCTGTACGCTCAGCAGTTGCTCAAAGCGCGGATTAGCGGCAAGCGCGTCCATAAAGCGCAGCGTGGCAGGCAGGTAGATAGCGCTGCGCAGCGCAAACTTCAGACGATAGCTTTTTTTCTGCCACAACCCGCCGGGCATCAACTGGCCGGTGGTAAGGGCTTTAATAATATCCATGCCGCTGCGTGGGGAGGGGGCAGCGTGAGAGGTGATGACCGACATAAGAAAAACCTGAAAAATGGCAACCAGCCAAGTATATCGGGCAAGCGCAACGGCTTTTTAAACGGTGGCTCAATACCTGTTAATCAGGCTAATTCCAGGGGAAAAGCGCATGAAAAAAATACCCCGCAAACGCAGGAAGGGCATAAAGGGCTGTCGTTATCCGCCGCACGGACAGGGCAATTATCCGTACCGCGCTATCATGGTGCCGTAAGCCACGTCTGCTGTGGGGTAAGATGAGGCTAAATCAGTGCAGTGATGTGGGTCATCACAATAACAGCGGTAGCATACCGAACAGGCGAAACGGAAGAATGAAGAAATCAGGGAGATTTGCCAGCAAAACGCACATTTTTTTGATCCAGAAATCTTTACATCGCGACATAAGAATGTTCTGATCTGCGCGTGACATTTATTGTTTATTGCGAACGCGGAAAGACCATGCAACAACTCAAGCCAGGCGCTCTCGCCATTATCATCGGCGCCCGTACCGCTGCCGGACGGGAGAATATCGGTAAATCTGTTGAACTGTTCAGCCTCTGCCAGCCGGGCGAGCGCTTTATCAATCCGGTTACGGGGTTTATGACCGAACTGCCAAAAGCCTGCGCGCGCCCGCTGTGGCTGGTGACCGGCGATGTCATGGCCGCTGACGGCCAGGCGGGTTTCGCCTTTGTGCGCGCCGAACACCTGATGCCGCTGGACGGTCAGTTGCTGCCGCTCGAAGAGACGGCGCTACTGCTCGATTAAGCCTTTTCAGCAAGCTCCCGGAGCCACGCCGCCAGGATTTGCGCGTGGTTCTGGCGCCTGTCTTTCGCCGCATACAGGAGAGTGAGCGTTCCTTTGCGGGAAATCGCCGCCAGGCGCTCGCCGTCTTCCTGCCGCGCCGTAAGCTCTTCACGGTAGCGCGCGCTGAAGTGCGTAAAATCGATAACCTCGCCGTGCAACGCCTTGCGAAGCGCCGTCGAAGGGGCCAGCGCTTTATTCCATTCGTCTAACGGCAGATCCGCTTTCTTTATGCCGCGCGGCCAGAGTCTGTCCACCAGCACCCGGTAGCCGTCCTGCGCGTCCGGCTCGTCATAAACGCGTTTCAGCGTAATCATGTTTGCCTCCTGGCGTATTGTTATGCACTGCCGGATTATCCGTCTGGCGAGGGTATGTGGCAAACCGCAGGACATGATTGCCCGAGACGTCTCGCAAAATTTATGCGCCATTGACTGCTGATTTTGGGTGTTGTTAGCGGCCGCGCAGATCGGTATGCTGACGCTCCTTATGTTGTGTTTAATTCACTCAGGCATAAGGAAAACCCCATGGAAACCTCTCCGCTCACTTCCACGCTGCGCATTGCGCTGGTCGGCGACTACAACAGCGCGACCGTCGCGCATCAGGCGATCCCACTCGCGATTGACGACGCTGCCGCCGTACTGGAACTCACCGCCGATTACGACTGGCTTGCGACAAAAGATATTAAAAGCCCGGAAGATCTGGTGGGCTATGACGCCATCTGGGTCGTGCCTGGCAGCCCGTATGAAAACGAAGATGGCGCGTTTATCGCCATCCGCTACGCCCGTGAAAACGCCATTCCGTTTCTCGGCACCTGCGGCGGTTTTCAGCATGCGGTGATTGAATACGCCCGTAACGTCCTGGGCTGGCGCGATGCCAACCACGGCGAAACCGCGCAGGACGGCAGGCTGGTGATCACGCCGCTCAGCTGCTCGCTGGTGGAGCAGACCGGCGAGGTGGAGCTGCGCCCGCATACGCTTATCGCGCGCGCTTACGGACGTGAGGAAATTGCAGAGGCGTATCGCTGCAATTTTGGCGTGGCGCCGGAGTTCGTCGAGGCGCTGAACGCGGACGCGCTGAAAGTTACCGGTTGGGATAACGACGGCGACGTGCGCGCCGTCGAGCTGACGACGCATCCGTTCTTTGTGGCGACGCTGTTCCAGCACGAGCGCGGGGCGCTGGAAGGACGTCCGGTGCCGCTGGTTCGCGAATTCCTGCGCGCCGCCCGCCGCTAACCTACGGCGCGCCGATTTCCCGCGTGCGCCCGGCAAACCCGCCCGCGATCGCCATCACCACGGCGAGCGCGGCGCAGACCATCAACGGCAGGCTCCAGCTGTGCAGCAGATCGTGGAGCCTGCCGATAGCGGGCGGCCCGCACGCCGCCAGCAGATACCCCACCGACTGCGCCATCCCCGACAGCGCCGCAGCCTGATGCGCGGAACTGGCGCGCAGGCCGATAAACGTCAGGCCGAGGATCATTGTCGCCCCTGAGCCGAAACCGAAAATCACCACCCACCAGGCGGCAAAATGCGGGAAAAACCACAACCCGACAGGGCTTGCGGCGCAGAGCAGCGCCGTGAGAATGGCGATGCCGCGCTGGTCTCGCAGTTTTGCAAGCAGCAGCGGCACCGCAATGCCCGGCACGGCGGTCGCCAGCTGCATCAGGCCATGCAGCGAACCGGCCTGCGCTTCGCTAAACCCGGCGCTTATCAGTATCGACGGCAGCCAGCCGATGACGATGTAATAGATAAGGGAGTTCACGCCCAGAAAGAGCGTGACCTGCCAGGCGAGCGCAGAACGCCAGATACTGCGGCTGCGCGTCGCCGCATTGCCGCCGACGGCATCATGTCGGGTGGCGCGCAACTGCGGCAGCCAGAGGAGCAGGGCGAGGAGCGGAAAGACAATCAGCGCCAGCAGCGCGCCGCGCCAGCCGCCGCTGAGTGTGGCAACCGGCACCACCAGCGCCGACCCTGCGGCCGCCGCAAGACCCATCGTCAGTGAATACGCGCCCGTCAGTTTCGCCACTTTCCCCGGAAAATCACGCTTAATCATGCCAGGCAGCAGTACGTTGCCGATGGCTATTCCACAGCCGATAAGCGCGGTGCCCGCAAAGAGCGCCGTCGCGCTGCCGGAGGCGCGCAGAAGAATGCCCGCGCTGATAATCAGCAACGCGCCGAAGAGGCTGCGCTCCATACCGAAACGCCGCGCGCTGCCCGCCGCCAGCGGCGACACCAGCGCGAAGGCGAGCAGCGGCAACGTCGTGAGAAGCCCGGTGGCGGCGGTCGAGAGCGAGAAATCGAGGCGAATGGCGTCCAGCAGGGGAGCCGCGCCGGTAAACGTAACGCGCAAGGTGGTGGCGATGGTCAGCAGGCCCGCCAGCAGCAGCCAGCCGCCGAGACGCGAAGAAATCAGGTTAGTCATTAATACCTCATGGGCGCGCAGGCCGCGTGGCGCTGCGCGAGTACGGCAGGTGAAAACAGGGGGTTAAACGCACGCCTACTGACGGCCAATCAGCAAGGAAACCAGCCCTGCGGCGATAAGCGGACCGACCGGGACGCCGCGAAAAAGCGCCACGCCAAGAACGGTGCCGACTAATAATCCGGCGACTATCGACGGCTGGCTGCTCATCAGCGCCACGCCCTTGCCGCCAAGCCAGGAGACAAAAACGCCCACGACGATAGCGACCAGCGATTTCCAGTTTAAAAAGGCGTGAAACAGTGTCGATGTGGGCAGCGTTCCGCTGGCGATGGGTGCCATTACGCTGATGGTCAGAATAATAATCCCGACGGTGACGCCCTGTTTCTCCACCCAGGGAAACCAGGCGCTGAGCGGCGTCATACGAATTACAATCAACACCAGTACGGACACCGTAACGGCCAGATTGTGGCTGACAAACCCAAGCCCGGCCAGCGCCAGCAGGATCAGCAGCGTGATATCAAACATGAAAAGCTCCTTGCCAGAAAAGGGTATGCACGGCCTGTCGTCATTATTCTGCAATCAAAAGGCGCTATCAGTGTGAGCAGCATCCCCCCGATGTTTACGCGATAAACCTGGAGAAACGATGAACGATCTGCTGTCGCCCGACGCGCTCTGGATAACCACGTTCTTTCTCGCTACCGCCGCCACGCTGATTATTGCGGTGCGGTATCTGGAGCGGCGCTGGTAGACGGCGCGCGATGGAAGGCCACCAGTGTCGGCCTGGCGAGGCGCAGATAGTCGGCGGTGTCCATGATAATCGATTTTTCGAGCAGGCCGGCATTAAAGGCGATTTCGTCATGGCGCTCAAATAACAGCGGGTCGGCCACCAGTCTGAGTTCCGGGTGAAAACTGAACGGCGGGATGGCGCCAAAGACGCAGCGGGTGAGTTCATCCACTTCCGCCGGGCTTGCGAGCGACGCCTTTGTCCCGCCCAGATGCTGCGCAAGCAGGGCGAGATCCGCCTGGAGGTCGGCGCCGAGCACCGCCAGCACAACTTGTTTCACCCCGTTGCCTTTGATTTTACAGACCAGCGCTTTCGCCCCCTGGCTTAGCGGCGTACCGCGAATTTCCGATACCGCCTCGCATTTACCCACCGCCTCATGCTCCATCACGCGAAAGCGCGCCTGGCCGTGGGTCAGTAAATCCACGAGCTGCTGGTGTATATCCATACCTTTCATTTTCTCGCCTCGTTTTCAGGATAATGAATGCAACCTTACTGGCGCTTCGCTTATTTTGCAACGCCGGGAAATTTTCACAAAATAAAAGCAAATAAAATAAACAAGCTAGGGTCATTTCACACAGAAAATATCATCCTGTCGTTTGGCTTACTTTGCAAAGCTGTATTACAGTCATAAGAGTGACTAATGAAGCTGGCGCCAGTGATAATGCGGATATTAATAACGCCGTCCTGACGCCTCGTAATAAGCGCAACGCCGGAATGTGGCGAAGCAGTTTCACAATCGGGGCTCTGGCGGGAATAACCCGTACAAAGCGACGTTTGCGGAAGAAATGCACGGAAGCGCGCTCTGACCGGTAAGCGTAATGATACCTTCGGCAGGCGATAATTTTTTAAAATTGACGTTTTTTCTGGTAACACTAACCCAATCTCGGAGGCTGTTATGGCTGAACATCGTGGTGGTTCCGGCAACTTTGCCGAAGATCGTGAAAAAGCATCAGAAGCGGGTAAAAAAGGCGGACAGCAGAGCGGCGGGAATTTTAAAAATGACCCGGAACGTGCGTCTGAAGCAGGTAAAAAAGGCGGCCAGAACAGCCACAGCGGCGGACGTAAATAATCCGGCACGTTGATTTTATCTGTGATCGCAGCAGCCTCAGGGCTGCTGTTTTATTTTGCCTGCATCGTCAGCAATAAGCGTAACGCCTGGCGGTCGACAGGGCGGGAAAACCACCAGCCCTGGCCGTAACAACCCGGGAAATTATCCTGCAAATAATCCACCTGCAACCGCTGCTCCAGCCCCTCAAATACCACTTTTTGCGGCATCGCTTTCAGCATCTCAATTAAATTAACCAGTAGCGTTTTATTAAGCGTCGGCGTGCCAATCGCCTCGGTAATGCTTTTATCCACTTTAACTTCATCTATCGACAGCCGCGACAGCCAGGATATCGTCGAATACCCGGTGCCGAAATCATCGAGCGCGATTAAAAACCCCTGCTGCTTGAATAAAGCGATCGCCGCTTCCATATGCGCCAGCGTCGCATTTTCCCGCTCCGTTATTTCCAGCATTATGCGATTCGTTGCAAGGCCGTTTTTCCGGGTGAGTTGCGTCAGAAAATCAAGATAGTGACGGGAGAAGAGATCGTTGAGGCTGATATTAATACTTAGCGTCAGGTCATAGGGTGTCAGCAATTCCGCCATCTCCGTAATGGCCCGCGTCGTGACAAATTCAGTGACCTTACTTATCATCCCTTCTTTTTCGGCCAGCGGAATAAAAATATCCGGCGAGATAGCCTCGCCATTATTATCATGCCAGCGAAGCAGCGCCTCCATGCCTTTCATTCGTCCCGTTTCAATCTCATAAATAGGCTGGTAAGCCACGCACATCTCACCGTTTTTTAAGGCGTTTTCCAGACGGGCCGGGAGAGAGGCTTTTTTGCCGCGGTAAAGCGCGAGGCCCACGCACAGCAGCAGGCCGACCGCAAGACCGAGCGCGGCAATCAGCAGAAGGGTATACCAGCGCGCCTGCAAAAGACCATAAGGGTGCGTGCCGGCAATAACGCAGATATCGTATTGCGTATTGCAATGCTCACGGGTGATGTAATACCAGGCATAGTGCGAGCCGGTGTCCGTTTCGGATAATAGCGCCTGCGTCGGCCCCAGCGTAAACCAGCGGCGGTCGCGCTGTGAATTTGTAATAATCGCGCTGTAATGCGCCGTCGCGGCGTCATTTTCAAAGCGGGTAAAAACGAAAGGAGAAAATATCACCAGCAGATTGTCGCGCCACCAGGCGCTGACGCTAATCGTTTCTGTCAGCGGCAGATTTAATAACCAGCGAGCGCCGTCGCGGCTGACGATATTTTCCGTTGCGGCCAGCGGCTGTGGGACAGGAAGATGGCCCCAGAGCGCCGAGCAGATAATCCCGCGCGCGCCGGTACGACCAACATCTTTGATCATCTGGTATTCCCACAATAATGTGCGCAGCGCATTGAGATCCGCTTCGCTGCAGGGGGAATAGTGGGCCATTTTCATCTCGCGGGCGGCAAGGTTGTTTGCCTGCTGTAAAAGCGTTACGCTGCGCTCCAGCACCGCCTGGCTATAATGGTCAATCCGGTTTGTTTCTAATCGCCAGTACACTATTTGCGCAACAGCCAGGACGGCGAATATGCTGGCGATGATTATCCCCACCATCCCGGAAGTTTTATTCAAGCCCAATGAGACCCTGTTAAACATGATTCACGGTGGTCCTGCGACGGCGCCGCGTCGTTATTTATAGTGCCGCTCACTATAACTGATAGCGAACCGGCTGTAAGTAAAATCTGTAGGGTTATTAATACAGAGGCGTTGTACTGCTAAATATTCTGAGCCAGAAGATTCATTTAATTAAGCAGGGCTGACATTAAAGTTAAGTGTTGCTTTAATTGCAGGTGAGAAATAAAAAGCGTTAAAGGCCGGCGCATGGCCGGCCCCGCTGGTTAACTCCAGTTTTCGCTGGCTTGTTTGTGAAACAGTTCCCGGAATACCGGGTAAATATCATCCTGATCGCGGATATGCTGCATAGCGAAATTCTCATATTTCGCCTGGAGATCTTCATATTCCCGCCACAGCGTCTGGTGGGCGCGGCGGGTGATTTCGATATAACTGTAATAACGCACCACCGGCAATATTTTCTTAGCCAAAATTTCGTGACAGAGCGGCGAGTCATCGGCCCAGTTATCGCCATCGGAGGCCTGAGCGGCGTAAATATTCCACTGCGCCGGATCGTAACGGGCTTTCACCACTTCATCCATGAGCTTCAGCGCGCTCGAAACAATGGTCCCGCCGGTCTCCTGTGAATAGAAAAACTCATGCTCATCGACTTCTTTCGCCTGCGTATGGTGGCGGATATAGACCACATCGACGTTTTTATAGGTCCGGCTCAGGAACAGATAGAGCAGAATATAAAAGCGTTTGGCCATATCTTTGGTCGCCTGATCCATCGAGCCGGAGACGTCCATCAGACAGAACATTACCGCCTGGCTTGACGGTTCCGGGCGTTTCTCAAAATTTTTGTAACGCAGGTCGAAGGTGTCGATAAACGGCACGCGTTCGATTTTGGCGCGCAGCTCGGCGATCTCCTTACGTAACCGCTCCTCCTCAAGCAGTTGCGCCGGTTCGCTTTTCAGCGCGTCTTCCAGATTCGCCTCCAGCTCACGCAGCGCGCGGCGCTTGCCGGCCGTCATCGCGGTGCGGCGCGCCAGCGAGTTTTGCAGCGAGCGTACCACGCTGATGTTCGCGGGCACCCCGTTGGAGGTGTAGCCGGAACGGTGGGTTTTATATTCGTTTAACTGGCGATGCTGATTCTTTTTGAGATTCGGCAGGGCGAGATCTTCGAACAGGAGGTCGAGATATTCATCTTTGGAGATCTGGAAAACAAACTCGTCCTGGCCCTCGCCATCGGCGCTCGCCTGGCCCTGGCCGCTACCTCCGCCGCCGCCGCCGCCCTGCGGGCGCTCGATGCGATCGTTCTGGACGAAATGGTCGTTACCCGGATGCACGCGATGGCGCAGGCCGCCGCGCCCCTGATGGAACATCGGTTCGCTGATATCGTCATTCGGAATGGAAACGGATTCGCCGCTCTGGATATCGGTCACCGAACGCTTGTTGATCGCCTCGGAGATCGACTGTTTGATTTGTGCTTTATAACGGCGCAAAAAGCGCTGACGGTTTACCGTGCTTTTGTTTTTGCCGTTAAGACGTCGGTCTATGAACCAGGTCATATGCCCCCCGTACTGCATTGCCAACTTTATGCCGAACCGATATCGCCGCAAGCGCGGCGCGCTCCGGCGTACGGTTCGCTTCGTTGTAAACCCGGTCGGCGCGAACGCCGCCGGGCGATTCATCAGGACGATTTACGCACGCGCAGATACCATTCGCAAAGCAGACGCACTTGTTTGCGGGTATAGCCTTTTTCCATCATGCGATCGACAAAATCATCGTGTTTTTTCTGCTCATCAGTTGACGTTTTAGCATTAAAGGAGATAACCGGCAGCAGCTCCTCGGTGTTCGAGAACATTTTCTTCTCGATAACCGTGCGCAGTTTCTCGTAGCTGGTCCAGTTCGGATTGCGACCATTATTATTGGCACGGGCGCGCAGCACGAAGTTGACGATTTCGTTACGGAAATCTTTCGGGTTGCTGATGCCCGCCGGTTTCTCGATTTTCTCCAGCTCCGCGTTGAGCGATTCGCGATCAAACAGCTGACCGGTATCCGGGTCGCGATACTCCTGATCCTGGATCCAGAAATCCGCGTAGGTGACGTAGCGGTCAAAGATGTTCTGGCCATATTCGGAGTAAGACTCCAGATACGCCGTCTGGATCTCTTTACCGATAAACTCGGCATATTTCGGGATCAGATAGCCTTTCAGGAATTCCAGATAACGCTCGGCCTGCTCCTGCGGGAACTGCTCGCGTTCGATCTGCTGCTCCAGCACATAGAAGAGATGCACCGGGTTCGCCGCCACTTCGGTATGGTCGAAGTTGAAGACGCGTGAGAGGATTTTGAACGCGAAGCGGGTGGATAGCCCGTTCATGCCTTCGTCCACGCCCGCGTAGTCGCGATACTCCTGATAAGACTTCGCTTTCGGATCGGTGTCCTTGAGGCTTTCACCGTCATAGACGCGCATTTTTGAGTAGATGCTGGAGTTTTCCGGCTCTTTCAGGCGCGACAGAATGGAGAAACGCGCCAGCGTCTCCAGCGTGCCGGGCGCGCATGGCGCGTGCGACAGCTCACTGTGGTTAAGCAGTTTTTCGTAGATTTTGATCTCTTCCGAAATACGCAGGCAATAAGGCACCTTGACGATATAGACACGGTCAAGGAACGCCTCGTTGTTTTTGTTATTACGGAAAGTGACCCATTCCGATTCGTTGGAGTGCGCCAGAATGATGCCGTTGAAGGGCAGGGCGGAAATCCCCTCCGTCCCGTTATAGTTCCCCTCCTGCGTCGCCGTTAGCAGCGGATGCAGCACTTTGATCGGCGCTTTAAACATCTCGACGAATTCCATCACGCCCTGGTTGGCGCGGCACAGCGCGCCGGAGTAGCCGTAGGCGTCCGGATCGTTTTGCGCGTGGTGCTCGAGCTTACGGATATCCACTTTACCCACCAGCGCAGAGATATCCTGGTTGTTTTCATCGCCCGGCTCGGTTTTCGCGATAGCGATTTGCTCAAGAATAGACGGCCAGACTTTAACAACGCGGAATTTGGTAATGTCGCCGCCAAACTCATGCAGCCGTTTCGCGGCCCACGGCGACATAATCGTGCCGAGATAGCGGCGCGGGACGTTGTACTCTTTCTCCAGAATTTGCGCGTCTTCCTGCGGATTGAACAGGCACAGCGGGTGATCGTTAACCGGGCTGCGCTCGCCGTTAGCGCTCAGCACATATATAGGCACGCGCTGCATCAGCGATTTCAGACGCTCGGCGAGCGACGATTTACCGCCGCCCACGGGCCCCAGCAGATAGAGGATCTGTTTCTTCTCTTCCAGACCCTGCGCCGCATGTTTCAGGTACGACACAATCTGCTCAATGGCCTCTTCCATGCCATAGAACTCTTCAAACGCCGGATACCGGGCGACCACCCGGTTTGAAAAGAGACGGGAAAGCCGTGGCTCCTGGGCAGTATCCACCATCACTGGCTCACCGATGGCCATCAATAGCCGTTCCGCCGCATTTGCATATGCACTGCGATCCTGCCGGCAAACGGTAAGAAATTCCTGCAGTGTGAACTCTTCGTCCTTGGCAGCTTCATAGCGCTGGCGATAGTGATCGAATATATTCATGGCATGCCGTCCTTTCGTTTTTTAGCACAGGTTAAAGAGCCGTTCATATGAATAGTGGAGGCTCCAGGAAGACGTATTCTGAGTACAGCAACCCTAATGCCAACTTAAGCATTTTTTTGCGCGTTGCACTGTGCTACTGCGGTCAGGGTAATGCACCTTCTTAATTTTAAGCGTAGATGGCATTTGAAAATCTTGCATGCCGCCTTATGTGACATTCAGTGATATATCAAGCACTCATCCCGTTGTTTCTGCTACAGCATTTGCATACGACATGCGGATTAACGCCAAAGTCATAAAATTGCAAGGCGGCTGTCACGCGAAAATGCGAGGCTGCGCGATCCAGTGATGTAAAGAAGTGCGAAAAAATTTGGGGTGAAGCGTAAGGGGCGGTTACACTTCGCGAGCCGATCATTTGACTAAAGGACTTGATGGATTGTGAGCACATTCAAATTTCTGGCACTGGGTGCCGTGATGGCTTCAGCCGCTACCTTTGCGCATGCAGAAGGAAAACTGTCAGTTGGCGCGGGTGCAGGATGGGTAGTGAATCCTTATAAACAGTACGACCGCGACGTTTACCCTCTGCCGGTTATCAACTATGAAGGCGATAACTTCTGGGTACGTGGGCTGGGCGCGGGATACTACCTGTGGAATGACACTGCCGATAAACTTTCCATTATGGCGTATTACTCGCCGCTGCACTTCAAGCCGGGCGACAGCGACAACAGCGCGTTACGCCGTCTGGACGAACGTAAGTCCACGCTGATGGCGGGCCTCTCTTACGTACACAATACGCCGTATGGCTATCTGCGCACCTCTCTCGCGGCCGATACGCTGGATAACAGCAACGGTATCGTGTGGGATCTGGCGTGGCTCTATCGTTATACCAACGGCGGCCTGACCCTGACGCCGGGCATCGGTGTCGAGTGGAGCAGCGAAAACCAGAATGACTACTACTATGGCGTGAGCGGCAAAGAGTCGCGCCGCAGCGGGCTTAGCCGCTATGATGCTGACGACGGCTGGGCGCCGTATGCCGAGCTGACCGCCGTCTATCGTCTCTCTGACAGCTGGAGCGTTTACGGCAGCGGCCGTTACACCCACCTGAGCGACGAAGCGAAAGACAGCCCGATGGTAGACCGTTCCTGGTCTGCGCTGCTCTCTACCGGCGTGACTTACACGTTCTGACGAGCAACGCTATTTTGGGGCGCCTTATGGCGCCCTTTTTTATGGCGCAGGCTCAGGAGAAGTGGGGAAGGGGGATTAAAAAACGGCCCCGCTAATCGCGAGGCCGTTGGTTATCAGGCTTGCTTAACCACGCGCAGCGTCTGGGAGAGGCGTGACGGTTTATCTTCACGCGTCTGCTGCGGTTTCGTGACGCAGGCGGTTTCCACGCAGACAAAGGTTTTGTAACCGTCGTCCGGCATGTCGCCCATGCTGGCAGAGAGCGCCGGGCCGGGGTTCCAGCCCACCACATTACTGTTGTGATGATGCACCACTTCAATGGTGCGGTTAAGCGCACCGTCGTGGATCAGGCTGCACCCTTCCGGGCCCAGGTAGACGCGATCGGTACGGTCCGGGAACGCCTGTACGCCGCCGTTGAGTTTGCCTTCCTCGCCGCCATTCACTTTGTCGATATACGCTTCGCCAAGACCGCTCACTTTCACTTCAGCGATATCGCCAACGTTGAAATAGGAGTGCAGCGCGGAGGTGGTTTCAAATTCGCCGTGCGCTTCCAGTTCCATTTCACAGGTCTTGCCCAGTTTGTAGCGCGCATAAAGCGTGAAGTCATGCGGCCAGTACTGGCGGCTCGCATCGCTGGCGTGCAGTTCAAACGTCAGCACGACGCCGTTGTCATCTTCATTATGGGCGCTCAGGTTCCACGGCAGGTTGCGGGCGAAACCGTGCGAAGGCAGATCTTTTTGCGCCGAAGGGCCAAACCACGGCCAGCAGATCGGCACGCCGCCGCGGAGCGCGACGCCTTTTTTAAACGGCGTGTTGGCGCTCAGCCATAACACCTCTTCTTCGCCAGCCGGTTTCCAGCACAGCAGGTGCGCGCCCTGCAACGCCACGGCGGCGCGAACCTGCGGGTGGTCGATAACAATAATATCCAGTTCGTCATGCTGACGACGGGAGAGGTAAGGCGTTAACTGCTCAGACACCGGTAGGGCAAAAAGCGTATTGATCATTTCTGGCAATCCTCTGTCTTAAATCCAAATAAAAAGGGCGACCGAAGTCGCCCTTAAGATCAGAATCTCATCTCACTTATTTGGAGATGTGAGCGATCAGGTCCAGTACTTTGTTGGAGTAGCCGGTTTCGTTGTCGTACCAGGAAACCAGTTTCACGAAGTTGTCGTTCAGTGCGATACCCGCTTTAGCATCGAACACGGAAGTGCACACTTCGCCGTTGAAGTCGGTGGAAACCACGTCATCTTCGGTGTAACCCAGAACGCCTTTCATTTCGCCTTCAGCGGCTTTCTTGATTGCGTCTTTGATCTGCTCGTAGGTCGCTGCTTTTTCCAGGCGAACGGTCAGGTCAACAACAGATACGTTCGGGGTCGGAACGCGGAACGCCATACCGGTCAGTTTGCCGTTCAGTTCCGGCAGTACTTTACCTACAGCTTTAGCAGCGCCGGTAGAGGACGGGATGATGTTCTGAGCCGCGCCACGGCCGCCGCGCCAGTCTTTGTGAGACGGGCCGTCAACGGTTTTCTGAGTCGCGGTGGTCGCGTGAACGGTGGTCATCAGACCTTCGATGATGCCGAAGTTGTCGTTGATAACTTTCGCCAGCGGTGCCAGGCAGTTGGTGGTGCAGGATGCGTTGGAAACGATATCCTGGCCTTCATATTTATCAAAGTTAGCGCCACGAACGAACATCGGGGTGTTGTCTTTGGACGGGCCAGTCAGAACAACTTTTTTCGCGCCAGCGGTGATGTGTTTACGTGCGGTTTCGTCGGTCAGGAAGATACCGGTTGCTTCAGCAACCACGTCCACGCCCACTTCGTCCCACTTCAGGTTAGCCGGGTCTTTTTCAGCGGTAACGCGGATTTTTTTACCGTTAACGATCAGATGACCGTCTTTAACTTCAACGGTACCGTCGAAACGACCGTGAGTAGAGTCATACTTCAGCATGTAGGCCATGTAGTCAGCGTCTAACAGGTCGTTGATTGCAACGATCTCGATGTCAGAACGTTTCTGAGCGGCACGGAAAACAATGCGACCGATACGGCCAAAACCGTTGATACCTACTTTGATAGTCATATATTCCACCAGCTATTTGTTAGTGAATAAAAGGTTGGCTGTAAAATTACAAAAACCTTACGCAGCGTCAAGCGGAATCGTGTCAATCATTGCGACAAATCAATCCTGTGGACAAGCTTTGCACGACTGACTCACCTCACTCTTCCTTTTGGGCTCAGGTCCATATGGGGACGCTGACAGGAATTTAAAAGGGCGTCGAAAACAAAAGTGTGATGCTGGTCACATTTGCCTGTCTGCTGCATTTTCAGTGCTAAGTTTAGACCAAAAGTGTACGCGTTACTGTTAATGTTTTGTTAGAATATTACAGGTAATGTAACTGCTTAAACCCCCCGAGATGTCACCTTATGGCCAATCAAAACTCCCAGGACGATCTGAAAAATACCCTGACGGAAATGCAGTTTTACGTCACCCAGAATCACGGCACGGAACCGCCGTATACCGGGCGTTTGCTGCATAACAAACGCGATGGCGTCTACCACTGTCTGGTGTGCGATGCGGCGCTGTTTAACTCCGGGACCAAGTATGATTCCGGCTGCGGCTGGCCCAGTTTTTACGAGCCGGTGAGCGAAGACGCGATTCGTTATATCAACGACTACTCGCACGGTATGCAGCGCATTGAGATCCGCTGCGGTAGCTGCGACGCGCACCTGGGGCACGTTTTCCCTGACGGCCCGCAGCCCACCGGCGAGCGCTACTGCGTCAATTCGGCGTCGCTGAGCTTCACCGATGACGATAACGGCGAGCAAATCAAAGGCTGAAGAATCGATTCAGCAAATTATTCCACTGGAGCGTGATGTTATGAACCTGGAAGACCTGATTAGCAGCATGACGCCGGAAGTGTACGAGCGTCTCGCGACCGCCGTTGAACTCGGAAAATGGCCCGACGGCGTGGCGCTCACCCCCGAGCAGAAAGAGAACAGCCTGCAACTGGTGATGCTCTGGCAGATGCGCCATAACACCAATCCGCAGCATATGACGATCGGCACTGACGGCCAGCTGGTGATGAAAAGCAAGCAGCAGCTTAAGGCGGAGTTCGGCATTAACCAGCAGCCGATCGCCACGCTTAAGCCAGAGTGAGCTGACGTGTGCTGAAGCATAAAAAAGGCCGCGGATCGCCCGGCGGCCTTTTCTTTATGTTGCAACGTATGCCTGATGAGGCTTACGGCTGGGTTTCGCGCCAGTCGTCGAGCGTATAGAGCGTGGCGCCGCTCGCCGCCATCTCCTGAAACGCCAGCATACTGGCCTGCGGCGTCAGGTTCACGCCCCGGCAGCCGTCCGTAATCACATTCACCGAATACCCCAGGCTCAGCGCGTCGAGCGCCGTGTATTTGACGCAGTAGTCGGTGGCAAGCCCCATGACGATCAACTCGCTTACGCCGCGCTCACGCAGCCATGCGTCGAGCGCGGTTTTCTGACGGTGTCCGTTATCGAAAAACGCGCTGTAGCTGTCGATAGCCGGGTTTTCGCCTTTATAAAAGCGCTGTTCAATGGCTTTCTGGTTCAGGAGCGGATGGAGCGCCGCGCCCTCGCTCTCCTGAATGCAGTGATCGGGCCACCAGGTTTGCGGCAGGCCGTCGAGCGTGCCTTGCGTGAACGGCTCGGCGTGCTGAACAGAGGCAAAACTGCCGTGGTTCGCCGGGTGCCAGTCCTGGCTTGCCACCACCGGCTCGCCGCGGCTCTGGCACCATGCAATCATCGCGTTCGCGATATCCACCGTGCTGTCGCCTTCCGCGACCGCCAGCGCGCCGCCGGCGCAAAAATCGTTTTGCAGATCCACCAGCAGCAGGGCGCGTGAGTTCATACCATGCTCCTTTTAGTCGTCCGGGGTCAGTTCGCCGCGCAGGTTACGCATCATCGCTTCGCGGATCGCCTGCGGCTCCAGCCCCTGGCTTAACAGATAGTGCAGTTTGGTCAGCGTCGCCTCGACGGTCATGTCGAAGCCGCTGATGACGCCGGCATGGGCCAGCGCGTTGCCGGTGGCGTAGCCGCCCATGTTTACTTTGCCGGACATACACTGCGTCAGGTTAACCACCACAATCCCGCGCGAGCACGCTTCCTGCAACTCTTTCAGGAAATCGCCATGCTGCGGCGCGTTGCCGACGCCGTAAGAGCGCAGGATCAGCGCCCGCACCGGCTGGCGTAAGAAGTTACGCACCACGTCAGCGGAAATTCCCGGATAAATGGTCACCACGCCGATAGGCTGCGGCGTAATGGTATGCACGCGCAGTTCGCCGTGGCCGTGTGGGGCAGGCGGCGTATTCAGGCGACGAATATGAATGCCCGCTTCCAGCAGCGGCGGCAGATTAGGGGAGGCGAAGGCGTCAAAACCATCGGCATGGGCTTTAGTGGTGCGGTTGCCGCGATAGAGCCGGTTGTTGAAGAACAGCGTCACTTCGCTAATCGGGTAGTTCGCCGCCACGTAGAGGGAGTTCAGCAGGTTGATCTGCCCGTCGGAGCGCAGCTCCGCCAGCGGGATCTGCGAGCCGGTCACAATAACCGGCTTGCTGAGATTCTCCAGCATAAACGACAGCGCCGAGGCCGTGAACGCCATCGTATCGGTGCCGTGCAGGATAACAAACCCGTCATACTCATCGTAATGGGCTTTAATGTCTTCGGCGATATGCTGCCAGTCCTGCGGCGTCATATCGGAGGAGTCCATCAGGGGCGCATATTCGTGAATGGTGAAATCCGGCATTTCGGGGCGGTGGAACTCCGGCATCTGCGCCAGCTGCTGCTGGAGATGGCCGGAGACGGGAATGTAGCCGTGTTCGGAGCGTTGCATACCGATGGTGCCGCCGGTATAGGCAACGTAAATCGATTTCTTTTGCATAGGTTAGCTTTCGTTGTGCATAAACCCGCGCAGTATAGAGGCGCTGCGCAAAAAAATCAGCCCGGCGCTGGCCGGGCTGTGACAGGGTCGACGCTGACGCGTTAGCGCACGTCGCCGCAGGTCAGGCAGAAGGCGTAACGGTTCTGCGGATCGTTAAAGGCGGCGAGCTTATCGCCTTCCTTCTTGGCCGCCAGCGCCGCATCGGCCACCGGCGCAGGCAGCCAGGCCTGAAGCGCCTGCGGCAGCATCGCGTGCACCGAGCCGGTCAGGTTGGCAATCACCATATCGATAAAGCCCGGCTCATCCTGATAGAAATCGAGATGCCAGGTTTTCAGCTTCGCAAGCTCGGCGGCTTTCTTCACGGCGTCGTCGAAATCGCCGAGGCTGTCCACCAGACCGTTTTGCTTCGCGTCTTCACCCGTCCAGACGTGGCCCTGGGCTATCTGGTCGATCTGCTGCGGCGTTTTGTTACGCGACTGCGCCACCAGGCCGATAAAGCGCTGATAGCCGTTTTCGATGGTCAACTGCATCAGCTTCTGCACTTCCGGCGGCAGGGCTTTGGTGACCGCCACATCCGCCAGCGGCGAGGTCGCCACGCCGTCGGTATGCACGCCAATGGAATCCAGACTGTTTTCCACCGTGTTGATAACGCCAAAGATGCCGATAGAGCCGGTGAGCGTGCTGGGGTTCGCAACGATGTAGTTAGCGGGTGTGGAGATCCAGTAACCGCCGGACGCCGCCATGCCGCCCATCGACACCACCACCGGTTTACCGGCTTCTTTCGCTGCCGCCAGCTCCTGGCGGATGGTTTCTGAAGCCGTCACGCTGCCGCCCGGGCTGTTCACCCGCAGCACAATGGCTTTCACTTTCGGATCCAGACGCGCGTCGCGGATCTGCGCGGCAGTGGTATCGCCGCCGACGTTCCCCGGCGTCTCTTCGCCATCCATGATGGCGCCATTAGCGAACACCACGGCAATGCTCTCGCCCTGTTCGGACGGCTTGTTCACCGGGTAGTCGTAAATACTGACGGCGCGGAAATCTTTATCCTTGTCGCTCCAGCCAAACTGTTTCACCAGCGCTTTGTCGATGGCCGCGCTGCTCGCCAGTTCATCCACCAGCTTATTGTCGAGCGCGTATTTCGCGGTATCGCCGCCTGCGGCTTCAAGACCCGCAATCATCGCCTGAGCGCCAGGGAAGATCTGGCTTGCCGGTACCTGACGGTTAGCCGCGATCGTGCCGAGGTAGTTCTGCCACAGTTCGCCAATCCAGCGGCTGTCGGCTTCACGGGCGGCGGGCGACATATCGTCGCGGATAAACGGCTCGACGGCGGATTTATAGGTGCCGACGCGGAACACATGCGTGGTCACTTTCAGCTTATCGAGCAGGGATTTGTAGTAGAGGCCATTGGTGGCGAAGCCGTGCAGATCGACGGTGCCCTGCGGCGAGAGCCAAATCTTGTTGGCGAAGCTCGCGAGGTAATACTGGCCCTGGCTGTAGCTTTCGCCGATGGCGTACACCGGTTTGCCGGCGTCGCGGAATTCACGCAGCGCCTTGCCGATATACTGCATCGACGGCTGGTCGGCGCCGGCGAAATCTTTCAGATCCAGCACGATGCCGGTGATATTGCGGTCGTCTTTCGCCTGGCGGATCGCGTTGACGATATCAAACAGCGAATTTTCCTGTAAGCGGTCGGAGCTTGCGCCAAAGAGCTGACGGCCCAGCGCGCCAAGCTTATTATTGACCGACGGTTTATCCACCACCACGCCGCTGATATCAAGCAGCAGCGCGCCGCGTCCGGGCTCAGACGGGCCGCTGTTAAACTGCATCCAGACGCCGACGCACACCAGCACCAGCAGCAGAAACAGCAGATTCATCACCAGCTCTCTGATGATATTGAGCAGGCGCCAGGTCCACTTAAAGAATCCGGCAATAATTCGCCAAAGGGTACGCATTTACTCTCCCTAATCCGTGAATAACGGGGAACCCCGTAACCTCCCGCTACAGGCGGGACGCCGACAAAGTGTAAATACCACGGGCGGGCTTGTCAGCAGGAAACGCGGGCAGGGTGTAACAAAACATACCGCTGTGTTAATTTTATGAGTAAAAATCATCAAAGGAGAGTTGAGATGGATGCATTAGATATGCTGGTCAACCGCCGCAGCGCCTCACGTCTCGCTGAGCCTGCGCCAACGGGCGACGCGCTGGAAAACATTCTGCGGGCGGGCCTGCGCGCGCCGGATCACGGCACATTACAGCCATGGCGTTTCTTTATCATTGAAGGCGAAGGGCGCGAGCGTTTCAGCGCGCTGCTGGAGAAAGCCGCCATCGCTGACGGCCAGGATGAAAAGGCCATCGACAAAGCCCGCAACGCGCCGTTCCGCGCGCCGCTGATCATTACCGTGGTCGCGCATTGCGAAGAGCACCACAAAGTGCCGCGCTGGGAGCAGGTGGTCAGCGCCGGTTGCGCGGTGATGGCGATGCAGATGGCGGCGCTCGCCCAGGGCTTTAACGGCATCTGGCGCAGCGGGCCGTTCACCGATAACGCTTTGGTGCGCGAGGCGTTTGAATGCCGCGAGCAGGATCAGATTGTCGGTTTTCTCTACCTCGGCACGCCGCAACTGAAGGCCTCCACGACGATTAACCTGCCGGATACCGCCCCCTTCGTGCGTCATTTCTGAAGCCCGCGCGCAAAACTGTCTGGATTGTGAGCGAAAGCGGCGCAATTCAGACAGCCATACTTACCACCCCGTCTTTCTGGCGCTACCATAAGCGCGCTTTATTTATCGAATGATAACGATCACCTGATTCTGACCAAACAAGGAGCGGTCCATGAGTGAGCAAGCGATTCGTCTGACCCAGTACAGCCACGGAGCAGGTTGCGGTTGTAAAATTTCCCCGAAAGTGCTGGAAACCATCCTGCACAGCGATCAGGCGAAGTTTATCGACCCCAACCTGCTTGTCGGCAACGAAACGCGCGACGACGCGGCGGTGTACGATCTCGGCAACGGCACGAGCGTTATCAGCACCACGGACTTCTTCATGCCTATCGTGGACAACCCGTTCGATTTTGGCCGAATCGCTGCGACCAACGCCATCAGCGACATCTACGCGATGGGCGGCAAACCGATCATGGCGATTGCGATCCTCGGCTGGCCGGTTAACACGCTCGCGCCGGAAATCGCGCGCGAGGTGGTGGAAGGCGGCCGCTTTGCGTGTCAGCAGGCGGGCATTGCGCTCGCGGGCGGCCATTCCATCGACGCGCCGGAGCCGATTTTCGGCCTGGCGGTCACCGGCGTCGTGCCGACCGAACGCGTGAAGAAAAACAGTACCGCCGAGGCGGGCTGCAAACTCTTTCTCACCAAACCGCTGGGTATCGGCGTGCTGACTACCGCTGAGAAAAAATCGCTGCTGCGCCCTGAGCATCAGGGGCTGGCGACAGAAGTCATGTGCACCATGAATAAAGCGGGCGCTGATTTCGCAGAGATCGACGGCGTGCGGGCGATGACTGACGTGACTGGCTTCGGGCTGCTGGGCCACCTCAGCGAAGTGTGCCAGGGCGCGGGCCTGCAGGCGGAGCTCTGGTATGAGGCTGTGCCGAAACTGCCGGGCGTGGAAGAATACATCGCGCAGGGCGCGGTGCCGGGCGGCACCAGCCGTAACTTCGCGAGCTACGGCCACCTGATGGGCGACATGCCGGACGCCTGGCGCAGTTTGCTGTGCGATCCGCAAACCTCCGGCGGCCTGCTGCTGGCGGTGGAGCCAGCAGCAGAAGCGCAGGCGCAGGCCGTGGCGGCGGAGCATGGCATCACGCTCAGCGCCATCGGCGAGCTGAAAACCGCGCGCGGCGGCCGCCCGATGGTGGAGATTCGCTAATCGATGCGGTTGTTTATTGCCGAAAAGCCCAGCCTGGGGCGCGCCATCGCCGACGTGTTGCCGAAACCGCACCGCCGGGGCGACGGGTTTATTGAGTGCGGGAACGGCCAGGTGGTCACCTGGTGCGTCGGACACCTGCTGGAGCAGGCGCAGCCGGACGCCTATGACAGCCGCTATGGCCGCTGGAATCTCGCCGACTTACCCATCGTGCCGGAAAAGTGGCAGCTTCAGCCGAAACCGTCGGTCGCAAAGCAGCTCAATGTGATTAAAAAGCTGCTGCGCGAGGCGCAGGAGATTGTTCACGCAGGCGACCCGGATCGCGAAGGGCAACTGCTGGTGGACGAAGTGCTCGACTACCTGCAACTGCCCGCGGAAAAGCGCCAGCAGGTGCGTCGTTGCCTGATTAACGATCTCAACCCGCAGGCGGTGGAGCGCGCCATCGATAAGCTGCGAGAGAACCGCGAGTTCGTGCCGCTCAGCACCTCGGCGCTCGCCCGCGCCCGCGCCGACTGGCTGTACGGCATTAACATGACGCGCGCCTGGACGCTGCTCGGGCAGAACGCGGGCTATCAGGGCGTGCTCTCGGTAGGCCGCGTCCAGACGCCCGTGCTGGGGCTGGTGGTGCGGCGCGACGAAGAGATTGAAAACTTCGTCGCCAAAGATTTCTTTGAGGTCAAAGCGCACATCGTTACGCCCGCGCAGGAGCGCTTCACCGCGCTCTGGCAGCCGAGCGAGGCCTGCGAGCCGTATCAGGATGAAGAAGGGCGGCTCCTCAACCGCGCGCTGGCGGAGCATGTCGTTAAGCGCATTGAAGGACAGCCTGCGGTTGTCACCAGCTACAACGACAAGCGCGAAAGCGAAGCCGCGCCGCTGCCGTTCTCCCTCTCGACGCTGCAAATCGAGGCCGCCAGACGTTTCAACCTGAGCGCGCAGATGGTGCTGGATATCTGCCAGAAGCTGTACGAAACCCACAAACTCATTACGTATCCGCGCTCCGACTGCCGCTACCTGCCGGAAGAACACTTCGCGGGCCGCCATGCGGTGCTGAAGGCGATAGGCGTACACGCGCCGGATCTCCTGCCGCAGCCCGCGGTCGATCCTGAGCGCCGCAACCGCTGCTGGGATGACAAAAAAGTGGACGCGCACCACGCTATTATCCCCACAGCGCGCAGCGCGCCCGCGTCGCTCTCTGACGGCGAGGCGAAAATCTACGGGCTTATCGCCCGTCAGTACCTGATGCAGTTCTGCCAGGACGCGCAGTTTCGCAAATGCGTGATTGAGCTTGAAATCGCGGGCGGCAAATTTATCGCCAAAGCGCGCTTTCTGGCGGAGACGGGCTGGCGCGCGCTGCTGGGCGCGAAAGAGCGCGACGAAGAGAACGACGGCACGCCGCTGCCGGTGGTGGCAAAGGGCGACGAGCTGCACTGCGAACGGGGTGAGGTCGTCGAACGCCAGACCCAGCCGCCGCGCCACTTTACCGACGCCACGCTGCTCTCGGCCATGACCGGTATCGCGCGCTTTGTGCAGGATAAAGATCTGAAGAAGATCCTGCGCGCCACCGACGGGCTCGGCACCGAAGCGACCCGCGCGGGCATTATTGAGCTTTTGTTTAAACGCGGTTTCCTTGAAAAGCAGGGGCGCTATATCCACTCGACGCCCGCCGGGAAAGCGCTGATCCACGCGCTGCCGGAGCTTGCCGCGCGCCCGGACATGACCGCGCAGTGGGAGTCGACGTTGACGCAAATCAGCGAGAAGCAGTGCCGCTATCAGGATTTCATGCAGCCGCTGGTGCACACGCTCTACACGCTGATTGACCAGGCCCGCAGCGCCCCGGTGCGTCAGTTCCGCGGTCTGGTGGCGCCCCAGCAGGCGCAAAAACGCCGCGCGGGCAAGGGCGGCAAAAAGCCTGCCGCCCGTAAACGCAGCGGCGCGCAACCGGCGACGGAGTAATTCCGTCGCGCTAAACTCCGGGCCGGATGCGCCGATACTCTCTACACAGGAGCGCGACGCGCTATAGTGAAATCAGGAACATCATAAGAGGGGAAACGGGGTGTCAGTGAAAAAGAGCTTACTGGCGGCGCTGGCGCTGCTGGCCACACTGCCGGCGGGTGCCGACAGGCTGCGCCCGGATGTGCAGGTCAACGTGCCGGAAGAGGTGTTCAGCACCGGCGGCCAGCGTTCGCAGCAGCAGTGTATTCAGTGCTGCGTCTATCAGGATCAGAACTACTCCGAAGGGGCGGTGATCAAAGCCGATGGCGTGCTGTTGCAGTGCCAGCGCGACGAGAAAACCCTCAGCACGAACCCGCTGGTGTGGCGTCGCGTGCGGACATAAACGCCTCAAGCAGTGGAATATCCGCCGGGGCGAGCGCATAGCCGAACGCCTCGCGCGGTTCACACCAGACGAGCGCGCTATGGCACAACGCCTGCGGCTCGCCGTCAAAATCATCTACTCGCCACGCATGTAACCGGATAACCCGCCCGGAAACCTCACACGTGTGGCTTGCGACATACGCGCCGATACGCGCGCTTATCGCCAGCTCTTCGGCAAGCTCACGCGCCAGCGCCGCTGGCTGGCTTTCGCCCGGCTCCACTTTGCCGCCGGGAAATTCCCACAGCCCCGGCAGATCGCCGTCAGGCGAGCGCTGCGCCAGCAGCACCTGGCCGTCGCGCACGAGTATCGCCGCCACGACATCAATGATTTGCATGGTAATTTTCCGCAAAAGCTCCTCCCCGGACAGGAGGAGCGGAACAGATTACAGCGAGAAAGTCGCCCAGACCGGCGCGTGATCGGATGGTTTTTCCATCGCGCGGATATCGTAATCGATGCCGGTCTCAGCCAGACGCGCCATCAGCGGATCGCTCGCCAGCAGCAGGTCGATGCGCAGGCCGCGGTTATCGTCAAAGCCTTTCGAGCGGTAGTCGAACCAGGAGTAGCGGTCGCTCGTTTCCGGGTTGGCGTGACGGAACGTATCTTTAAGCCCCCAGTTCAGCAGGCGGCCCATCCATTCGCGCTCTTCCGGCAGGAAGGAGCATTTGCCGGTACGCAGCCAGCGCTTGCGGTTCTCTTCGCCGATGCCGATATCCAGATCGCCGGGGCTGATATTCATATCGCCCATAATCAGCACCGGTTTATCGTTGCTGAGCGCCGTCTCAAGATAGTCCTGCAAATCCTGATAAAACTTCGCTTTGGCCGGGAATTTCACCTCGTGATCGCGGCTCTCGCCCTGCGGGAAATAGCCGTTGATGACTGTGATATCGCCAACAGAAGAAGGGATTTCGGCCATGATGATACGGCGCTGGGCTTCTTCGCCGTCGCCCGGAAAGCCGCGGCGCACGGAAACCGGCGGGGCTTTGGTCAGCAGCGCCACGCCGTAGTGGCCTTTCTGGCCGTGATAAAACACGTTGTAGCCCAGTTTCGCCACCTCTTCGAGGGGGAACATATCGTCGTGAACTTTGGTTTCCTGCAGGCCGATCACGTCGGGCTGATGCTGTTCCACCAGCGCGGCAAGCTGATGAGGGCGGGCACGCAGGCCATTGATGTTAAAAGAGATGAATTTCATAGTCGCGAACACACTGGATGAACAAGAGTGGCGCGATGGTAACAGAAAAACCGCCCGCGCGTCTCCCGGCCCGGCAAGGTTGTGACGATTGTTAAAAGCGGCGCGAACCCCATTCTTTTGCACCATGACGGCGCGAATGCCCTGAAATGGGGCGCGTTATCATGGCAAATCCCGGTCACGATCACAAATCCAGAACAATATTTTATCAATGCATAAAAGTGCGGATTTTTTTATGGCGAAGGCCGCTTTGTCATAAAAGTATTCACTTTTTATGCAATAAAAGTGAATAGTATAAGCATGTAACTCGTTGATTTAACGTCGCTGCCTCTCTGGTATGCATTTTCTCCTCTGGCTGGCACGAAGCGTGCAATCTACAGTAAGAGCGTAAATGCACATTTAATTAACAACTAAACAACCTTTTATTTACCGGACGAGGTCGCTATGTCGCAGTCAATTACCCGCCAGAACTTTGATGAGTGGATGATCCCCGTTTATGCTCCGGCCGCGTTTATTCCGGTACGGGCCGAGGGCTCCACGCTCTGGGATCAGGAAGGCAAAGAGTATATCGATTTCGCGGGCGGCATCGCGGTAAACGCGCTCGGGCACGCGCACCCGAAACTGCGCGAGGCGCTGGAAACCCAGGCGGCGAAAATCTGGCATACCGGCAACGGGTATACCAACGAGCCGGTGCTGCGCCTCGCCAAACGCCTGATTGACGCCACCTTCGCCGATCGCGTCTTTTTCTGTAACTCCGGCGCGGAAGCCAACGAGGCGGCGCTGAAGCTCGCCCGCAAATATGCCCACGACCACTACGGCGCGCAGAAAAGCGGCATCGTGGCCTTTAAAAACGCGTTCCACGGCCGCACGCTGTTTACCGTCTCCGCTGGCGGCCAGCCTGCGTATTCCCAGGATTTCGCGCCGCTGCCGCCGCAAATCAGCCATGCCGTGTTTAACGATCTCGATTCCGCCGCGGCGCTGATTAATGACGATACCTGCGCGGTGATTGTCGAGCCGGTGCAGGGCGAGGGCGGCGTGGTGCCTGCTACTAAAGCCTTCCTGGAGGGGCTGCGCGAGCTGTGCGATCGCCACAACGCGCTGCTGATTTTCGACGAAGTGCAGACCGGCGTGGGCCGCACCGGCCACCTCTACGCTTATATGCATTACGGCGTGACGCCGGATGTGCTCTCCACCGCCAAAGCGCTTGGCGGCGGCTTCCCGATTGGCGCGATGCTCACTACCGAGCGCTGCGCGGCCGTAATGGGCGTCGGCACCCACGGCACCACTTACGGCGGCAACCCGCTGGCGGGCGCGGTCGCGGGCCAGGTGCTGGATCTGGTTAACACGCCGGAGATGCTGGATGGCGTCAAAGCGCGTCACGACGCGTTTGTCGAGCAACTCAACGCCATTAACCAGCGCCTCGGGCTGTTTAAAGAGATCCGCAGTCTGGGGCTTTTGATCGGCTGCGTACTGAAAGACGACTATGCGGGCAAGGCGAAGGCGATTTCGCTCGCGGCCGCGAAAGAAGGCGCAATGGTGCTGATTGCGGGCGCTAACGTGCTGCGTTTCGCGCCCGCGCTCAACATCAGCCATCAGGAAATTGAAACCGGGCTCGCCCGCGTGGCGCGCGCCTGCGAAAACTGGCTGAAGGAGGGCGCGTCATGATGGTGATTCGCCCCGTCGCACACCACGACGTTCCGGCGCTGCTGCGCCTCGCTGCAAAAACCGGCGGCGGATTGACCTCGCTGCCGGTAGATGAAAAAACGCTCAGCGCGCGCGTCGAGCGCTCCTTGCAAACCTGGCGCGGTGAACTGCCGCCAGGCGATCAGGGCTATGTCTTTGTGCTGGAAGATACGCAAAGCCGCACCGTGGCTGGCATTTGCGCCATTGAAGTGGCCGTCGGGCTTAGCGAGCCCTGGTATAACTACCGCGTCGGCACGCTGGTGCACGCTTCGAAAGAGCTGAATGTCTACAACGCGCTGCCGACGCTGTTCCTCAGCAACGATCACACCGGCAGCAGCGAGCTCTGCACGCTGTTTCTCGACCCGGAGTGGCGCAAAAACGGCAACGGCTATCTGCTCTCCAAATCGCGTTTTATGTTTATGGCCGCGTTTCGCGAACGCTTTAACGAAAAAGTGGTGGCGGAGATGCGCGGGGTGATTGACGAACACGGCTACTCGCCATTCTGGGAAAGCCTCGGGCAGCGCTTCTTCTCAATGGAGTTCAGCCGCGCCGATTATCTCTGCGGCACCGGCCAGAAGGCGTTTATCGCCGAACTGATGCCGAAACATCCCATCTATACCCAGTTTCTTTCCGAAGAGGCGCAGTCGGTTATCGGCCAGGTCCATAAAGACACCGCGCCCGCGCGCGCCGTGCTGGAGGCCGAAGGCTTTCGCTATCGCAACTATGTCGACATCTTCGACGGCGGGCCGACGCTGGAGTGCGATATCGACCGGGTGCGAGCTATCCGTAAAAGCCGCCTCGTGGAAGTGGCGGAAGGCCAGCCGGTCACAGATGATGAACTGCCCGCCTGTATGGTCGCCAACGAAAATTACGATAACTTCCGCGTGATGTTGATCCGCGCCAGACCGGACGCCGACAGGCTGATTCTGGACGCCCCCACGCTGGATGCCCTGCAATGTCGCCACGGCGATCGCGTACGCCTGGTGCGCCTGTGCCCTGAGGAGAAAAAAGTATGAGTTTATGGATCAACGGTGAGTGGACAACGGGGCAGGGCGAAGCGCTGGAAAAACGCGATCCGGTGGGCGGCGGCCTGCTCTGGCAAGGACATGCGGCGGACGACGCGCAGGTACAAGCGGCCTGCGCCGCCGCCCGCGCGGCGTTCCCGGCCTGGGCGAAGCGGCCTTTCGCCGAACGTCAGGCTATCGCCGAGCAATTCGCGGCGCTGCTGGAGGCGAATAAAACCGAACTGACGCGCATCATCGCGCTCGAAACCAGCAAACCGCGCTGGGAAGCGGCCACCGAAGTGACCGCGATGATCAATAAAGTGGGCATCTCGCTCAAGGCGTACCAGACCCGCACCGGCGAACAGCATTCGCCGATGCCGGACGGCGCGGCCACGCTGCGCCACCGCCCGCACGGCGTGCTGGCGGTCTTCGGGCCGTATAACTTCCCCGGTCACCTGCCAAACGGCCATATCGTTCCGGCGCTGCTCGCGGGCAACACGCTGGTGTTTAAACCGAGCGAACTGACGCCGCACACCGGCGAGGCCGTGATGAAACTCTGGGAACAGGCGGGCCTGCCAGCGGGCGTGCTGAATCTGGTGCAGGGCGCGCGCGCGACCGGCCAGGCGCTCTCCGCCCGGCCGGAACTCGACGGCCTGCTCTTTACCGGCAGCGCCGGCACCGGTTATCAGCTGCACCGCCAGCTGGCGGGGCAGCCCGAAAAAATTCTGGCGCTGGAGATGGGCGGTAATAACCCGCTGATTGTCGAAGATCCTGACGATATCGACGGCGCGGTGCATCTGGCGATCCAGTCGGCGTTTATCACCGCCGGGCAGCGCTGCACCTGCGCGCGCCGCCTGCTGGTGAAACGGGGTGGTGCGGGCGACGCCTTCCTGGCGCGCCTCGTTGAGATCGCCGGGCGTCTGCGCCCTGACCGCTGGGACGCCGAGCCGCAGCCGTTTATGGGCGGGCTCATCAGCGCGCAGGCGGCGGAGCGGGTGCTGGAAGCCTGGCAGGGGCATCTGTCGCGCGGCGGCAAGCCGCTGTTAACGCCAGCCCTGGTGCAGGCGGGCAGTTCGCTGCTCACGCCGGGCATTATTGAACTGACCGGCGTGCGCGACGTGCCGGATGAAGAGATCTTCGGGCCGCTGCTGGGCGTCTGGCGTTATGACGATTTCGACGAAGCGATTACGCTTGCCAACGCGACCCGCTACGGACTTTCCTGCGGGCTGATTTCGCCGGTTCGCGAAAAATTCGACCAGCTGCTGCTGGAAGCGCGCGCCGGTATCGTGAACTGGAACAAACCGCTGACGGGCGCGGCGAGCATAGCGCCGTTCGGCGGCGTCGGGGCGTCGGGCAACCATCGTCCGAGCGCCTGGTACGCCGCGGATTACTGCGCCTGGCCGATGGCCTCGCTGGAAAGCCCGACCTTCGCGCTGCCGCAGACGTTAAACCCCGGTCTCGATTTCAGCGGGAAGGAGCAGGCATGAAAGCACGCGAAGTCAACTTTGACGGGCTGGTGGGGCTGACCCACCATTACGCCGGACTCTCTTTCGGTAACGAAGCCTCGACGAAGCACCGCTTTCAGGTGTCAAACCCGAAGCTTGCCGCGAAACAGGGGCTCGCGAAGATGAAAGCGCTGGCGGACGCCGGTTTCCCGCAGGCGGTGATCCCGCCGCAGGAGCGCCCGAACCTCGCGGCGCTGCGCCAGATTGGCTTTACCGGCAGCGATCGACAGGTGCTGGAGAAAGCCTGGCGCGCCGCGCCGCATCTGCTCTCCGCCGCCAGCTCGGCATCGTCGATGTGGGTGGCGAACGCGGCAACGGTCTGTCCGTCCGCCGACGCGCTGGATGGCAAAGTGCACCTGACGGTGGCCAACCTTAACAATAAATTCCACCGCGCCAGCGAAGCGCCAGGCACCGAACGGCTGCTGCGGGCGATTTTCCGCGATGAATCCCGTTTCGCCGTGCACGGCGCGCTGCCGCAGGTGGCGATGTTCGGCGACGAAGGCGCGGCCAACCATAACCGGCTCGGCGGCGACTACGGCGAGCCGGGGCTTCAGCTTTTCATCTACGGGCGCGAAGAGAGCGGGGCGCTGGTGCCCGCCCGTTATCCGGCGCGCCAGACGCTGGAAGCGTCGCAGGCTGTGGCGCGGCTTAACCAGGTGGATCCGCAGCGCGTTATGTTCGCGCAGCAAAACCCGGCGGTGATCGACCAGGGCGTGTTCCATAACGATGTCATTGCGGTTTCCAACCGCCAGGTGCTGTTCTGCCATGAGCACGCATTTTTGCATCAGCAGACGCTGTTCGACGCGCTTGCCGAAAAAGTACCGGGCTTTACGCCGCTGGTGGTGCCCGCAGGCGAGGTGTCGGTGCAGGACGCGGTGGAGACCTACCTTTTCAACAGCCAGCTGCTGAGCCGCGACGACGGTTCCATGATGCTGGTGCTCCCTGAGGAGTCGCGCCGCCACGAGGGCGTCTGGCGTTATCTGAATACGCTCGTGGCGGCGGATAACCCGATCAGCGAGCTGAAAATTTTCGATTTGCGCGAAAGTATGGCCAACGGCGGCGGCCCGGCCTGTCTGCGTCTGCGCGTGGTGCTGACCGACGACGAGCGCCAGGCGGTGAACCCGGCGGTGATGATGAACGACGCGCTCTTTACGCGGCTTAACGCGTGGGTCGACAAATACTACCGCGACCGGCTGACGCAGGAAGACCTGGTTGACCCGCAGTTGCTGCGCGAAGGGCGCGAGGCGCTGGATGAACTGACGCGCCTGCTCTCGCTCGGCAATGTCTATCCGTTCCAGCAGTAAGGAGACGCCGTGGACGATTTTATTGCGAAGACGCTGCGCGGCGAGACGCCCGTGCAGACCACGCAGCAACGCGGCGGCGTGGCTATTGAGTGGCTGGAGGAAGGCATTCTGCAACTGACGCCCGCCGGTGACGTGCGCGGCGCGCTGGTGGTGAGCGCGGGCATTCACGGTAATGAAACCGCGCCGGTCGAGATACTGGAGCAGCTACTGGCGCCGCTGGTGCGCGGCGAACGACCGCTCGTCTGGCGGCTGCTGGTGGTGCTCGGCAGCCCGGCGGCGCTGCGGGCCGGTCGCCGGTTTGTCGATTACGATCTCAACCGTCTGTTTGGCGGGCGCTGGCAAACCGCCACGCCGGGGGTGGAAACCGCCCGCGCCGAACGTCTTGAGCAGGCGCTGGCGACGTTTTTCGCGGCGGGCGATGAAACGGTGCGCTGGCATCTGGATCTGCATACCGCCATTCGCGCGTCGCGCTTCCCGCGCTTTGGCGTACTGCCTGCGCGCACTACGGCGTGGCCGGAGGATTTTCTCGCCTGGCTTGGCGACGCCGGGCTCCAGGCGTTGGTGTTTCACCGCGCGCCGGGCGGCACCTTTACGCATTTCTCGTGTGAGCGCTTTGGTGCGCTGAGCTGCACGCTGGAGCTCGGGAAGGCGCTGCCGTTCGGCCACAACGATCTCAGCCAGTTCGCGCCAACGCAGCGGGCGCTTTCGGCGCTGCTGGACGGCTCGACTGCCTCTGCCGGTACGGATGCGCCGCGCCGCTTTGAAGTGGCGCAGCAAATCACCCGGCGCAGCGAGCGCTTTGTGTTGCATATGTCCGCTGAAACGGAAAACTTCACTGCGTTTAACGCTGGCACGCTGCTGGCGGAAGATGGCGAAGAGCGCTATTACGCGCAGGACGATGAGCGGGTGTTGTTTCCGAACCCGTCCGTCGCGCTGGGTTTACGCGCCGGATTAATGCTCAGGGAAATAAAATAATTCGCGGCCCAGGGCGGGCCGCGAAAATAATGCGGATAATTCTGAACCGGGCGCTTTATTTTGCAGCGGCGCCCTTATATACTGCGCTCACACTCTCTTCACAATCAACCGGTTGTGATATTTCAAAAATTTTCTCCTCCGTTTTTCCTTATTTTCTCCATAATCGCACAATAATTGTTTTTTATGCTTTCACTGTTTTACTCAGACTCTGACTGATTGACGAATCTGCCCGTAGAATTAATCTCGTCAAGGCGACAATCTGTTGCTGAATTAACTGAAAGTAAGGACAACATTATGCGTAAATTAACGGCTATCTTCGTTGCTTCTACCCTGGCGCTTGGCGCGGCTAATCTGGCGCAGGCGGCGGAGACCCCGGCACCTGACGCGAATAACGCACCGATGATGCACCATAAAGGTCCGCGCGGCCCGCATCACGATATGATGTTTCAGGGGCTGAACCTGACCGATGCGCAGAAGCAGCAAATTCGCGACATCCGTAAAGCCCAGCGCGAAAAATTCGAGCGTCCGTCTGTGGAAGAGCGTCGCGCGATGCACAACCTGATCGCCAGCGACAGCTTCGATAAAGACAAAGCGCAGGCCCAGATCGACAAAATGGAAGCGGATCATAAGGCCCGTATGCTGGCGCACATCGAAACCCAGAACAAAATCTATAACGTACTGACCCCGGAGCAGAAAAAGCAGTTTAATGCCAATTTTGAGAAGCGTCTGACAGAACGTCCGGCTCCGGAAGGTAAAATGCCAGCAGATTCAGAATAATTTCTGACTGGCTTAAGACCGCCGGTTTTGGTCAGCGCCCTTTGACGGCGCTGGCCAGGGCCGGCGGTTTTTCTTTTCCCGCGCCTCTTGCCACGTAATTTCTGCTGGTTATCATTCTCGTTGCCGCGTCGCGGCAGTTTTTGCCTGCGCATCGTAAAGGATCCGCGACCGTCATCCTCTGACGTGCCGTTCGCCAGGCGAACAAAATGTATAACGATATTTTTCGCCGCAGCCTGTCTGCGGCGATTTGCGCATGATGCGTTTCCAGGAGTGGGAATGGAATTTTTCGACATCAAAAAAATGCCGGTAAACCTGTGGCGTAACGGCGCAGGTGAAACCCGCGAGATCTGCTGTTTTCCGCCGAGCCGCGATTTTAACTGGCGCGCCAGCATTGCGTCTCTCGCCAGTAATGGCGAATTTAACGTCGTGCCGCAGGTGGATCGCGTGGTGACGCTGCTGGATGGCGGTGAAATCACCCTGCTGGGGGGCGGCGCGTTTCGCCACACCTTAAAGCGACATCAGCCGTTTACGTTCGCGGGCGAGCACCCGGTGCGCGCGGAGCTGACCGACGGGCGCATGTCGCTGGACTTCAATCTGATGACCCGCCGCGACCGCTGCCGCGCGCAGGTGCGCGTCGCCGATCGCACGTTTACCACCGGCCGCGCGCGCGGCGGTATCGTGTATGTCCTGAGCGGCGCCTGGCAGCTTAACGATAAACTGCTGACGCCGGAGCAGGGCGCCTGGTGGCAGGAGGGGAGCCATACCCTCCGGCTGCTGAAAGCCGAAGGGCAGCTGTTGTTCAGCGAAATAACCTATCTCTGAGACGCCTGCGCGCCGATTTCCACTATCTCATGCTCGCCGCTGATAAGCGGCTTGCACAGAATGCGATAGCCGTCGTTATCGAAGCCCTGCGGCGCGCGGGAGATATTCGCCGCGTCGCTTAACGAGGCTACCGATCCCAGCCAGTACCAGTTATGGATGATATGGTACTGGGTCATCTCGCCGAAACTCTCCCGCAGCCCGACCGGGCCCTCCCACGGCCAGCAGATAACGCGCATCCGCTCCAGCGCGTCCATCAGGCGCGCGTTGTGCGCCTCAAGCGGCTCTTTGCCGCAGCAGGCGCCCGCGCAGCGTTTCAGCGCCGAGCGGAAACAGGCGCGCCCCGGGCGCACCGACTCCAGCCCCAGCAGGCCGTAGCAGAGCTGTTGTTCGTCGGCGATAGACTGCAACGTGCCGAGCGCCGCGCGGCGGCTCGAAAAGAGACCATACAGACCCGGCTGGTGCGAGAAATCGACATCGCGCGCGTAAACCACTTCTGGCTTTTCGCCCTTGAACTGCAAGGAGCAGAGCTGGCGGTTACGGCGCAGGCGCTTATTGAACAGCGGCTGTTGCTCTTTGATCATCTGCGCTTCTAGCAGCAGCGCGCCGATTTCGCCCGCGGTGCGGATAAACGTGATGCGCCGCGACTGACGCAGCATGGAAGCTTCGTCCGGGGTACGCAGATGCGACAGCACCCGGCTGCGAATATTGACGCTCTTGCCGATATAAAGCGGCATAGTTTCGCTTTCGCCATGAAAAACATAGACGCCGGGGTGCTTCGGCAGATCTTCAAGCCACGGACGCAGGTGTTCGGGGTATTCATAAATTGCCGCTTTTTCAAACTCCAGCCGCGGCGCGCCTGTACGCCTTACCACATCACTCTCCTGAATACTGTTTACTTATCCAGTCTATCAGGGAATGTGTGGTTGAAAAAGCGTCATTTTCAGGTCGGGTTACGGGTGGCGAGCCAGCAGAGCAGCGAGCCTGCCACCACCATCGCCACACCCTGCCAGAAGGCGATACCCGGCGTAAGGCCCAGCCACAGGCTTGCCAGCAGCGCCGAGAGCACCGGCGTGAAGTAAGAGGCGGTAGCCAGCAGCGTCATGTTGCCGTGCTGAATACTGTAATTCCAGGCGGCGTAGGCGACGGCGGTGGAAAGCCCCATAAAGAGCAGTTGCGCGACGGCATGAACCGACAGCTGCATGGTCGGCTGCGGCGCAAGGCAATATTGCAGCCACAGGACAGCGGCCGTGGCGCAGAAAAAGAGCGCCACGCCGTTCTGGCCGTTGCTCCAGCGGCGCGTCAGGTTGCAGTACAGCGCCCAGACCAGCGCGGCGCTGAACGCGAGCGCGTAAGCAACCGGATTATCCTGCATGTTGAGCCACAGCTGCGCGGGCGACCAGCCGCCGTCGCCTTTCAGCACCTGAAACACGCCCGCGATCGCAAGCAGCAGGCCCGGCCAGAGCCAGACGCGGCAGCGCTGGCCGTTGATGAGCGCCGCCAGCAGCACCGTCAGGCTCGGCCAGAGGTAGTTGATCATCCCAAGCTCCAGCGACTGCGCGCGGGTATGCGCAAGCCCAATCGCCAGCGCGAGGCAGATTTCATAGCCAACGAAGAGCACACCGCCGATCGCTAAATAGCGACGCGGTAAGCGGCCAGGGTGAATGAGGCCGGGCGACACCATCAGACACAGCGAACTGACGGTATAAATCAGCGCTGCGCCGCCCACCGGGCCGAACGCCTCGCTGATGCTGCGCAATAAACCAACAGACGTGCTCCAGAGCAGAATGGCCAGCAGGCCCGGCAGCGTGGCGCGCTGCGTTGAAACTGACATACGTCATCCGTGAAAAAAGTGCGGCGGTACAAAACGTAATGATGAGAGGGACGACACTCCCCGGCCGTGCCGGGGAGGTTGCCGCAACGCGATTACTGTTTCCAGAAGTCGTCGAAAATCGTGATCGGCGGGCGACGCTTGTGCTCGGTTTTCACATACCAGCCGTCGATGATCTGGCTGATTTTCTCATCGATCGGTTTGCCTTCCAGATAATCGTCGATGTTGTCGTACGTCACGCCGAGCGCCACTTCATCCGGCAGGGACGGGCGGTCGTCTTCGAGATCGGCGGTCGGCACTTTAAGATAAAGGTGTTCCGGGCAGCCCAGGGTTTTCAGCAGCAGTTTGCCCTGACGTTTATTAAGGCGGAACAGTGGGTTGATGTCGGTGCCGCCGTCGCCATATTTAGTGAAAAAGCCGGTGACGGCTTCGGCCGCATGGTCGGTGCCCACGACCACGCCTTTGGTCATCCCGGCGATGCTGTATTGCGCTTTCATACGCTCACGCGCTTTTTCGTTGCCGCGAACAAAATCGCTCAGTTCAATGCCTGCTTCGCGCAGCGCTTTTTCGCTCGCCTGTACCGCTTCTTTAATGTTAACCGTCAGGACCTTATCCGGCTGAATAAACGCCAGCGCATCCTGACAATCTTTTTCGTCAAACTGCACGCCGAAAGGCAGGCGCACCGCGATAAACTGGTAGCCCTGATCGCCGGTTTCATCGCGAAGTTCGCTGATGGCAAGCTGGCTCAGTTTGCCCGCGAGCGTGGAGTCCTGGCCGCCGCTGATGCCGAGCACCAGGGTTTTCAGGAACGGATAGGTTTTCAGGTAGGCTTTGAGAAAATCGACGCTGCGGCGAATTTCTTCATTGGCGTCGATCTGCGGTTTTACACCAAGTGCCTGAATAATTTCTTGTTGTAGTGCCATTTACCCCTCCAGTCTTGTTTGCCTGCAACGCGCAGGCATTGAAACAGTGATCTGTTAAAGCTAACCCGTTGTGGGCAAAACGACAAGTTGTCGCCGCCCGGCGCGGCGCCAGGTGGTTTTTACATAATCAGTATTGCCTGAGGGAATACTCTTAATTTGGCACTCTTTCAGGTAACAAGTTGAAAAATGTTATTTTATATTCCAGGCTTATCTGCACACGCTGAAAAAAAGAGGATGACACAATGAACAAGAAGTTTGCAGGGTTTCTGGGTGCAGCGGCTGTTATGACGATGCTGGCAGGGTGTACCGCTTACGATCGTACCGCCGATCAGTTCACCCAACCGGTGGTAAAAGATGTGAAAAAAGGCATGAGCCGTCAGCAGGTAATGCAGATCGCGGGTAAACCGTCTTCTGAAGTGACCATGATCCATGCTCGCGGTACCTGCCAGACCTATATCCTGGGCAGCCGCAACGGTAAAACCGAAACCTATTTCGTCGCGCTGGATGAAACGGGCCATGTGCTGAACTCCGGCTACCAGACCTGTGCCGAGTACGATACCGATCCGCAGGCGCCGAAGAAGTAATCGCGCTGCTGACAGAAAAACCGGCTCCGGCCGGTTTTTTTATGCCTGCGTGTTGTGGGATGCGCGCTGGCAAATAAAAAACGCCGCGGTAAGCGGCGTTTTTGTGTAGCGCAGGCGGCGGTTACGCCGGGATGGCCGCCACTTTTGGCGTGCGCGCCCAGACGCGATGGCAGGCGAGCTGGTGGATGAAATCATCCATAAAGCTGCCTGAGGCGTCGTCGGCTTCGACAATCCCTTCCTCGCCCGTGTCCGGCACCGACAGTCGGCTCTTCAGCCCGCGCGCGTCGCCCATCAGGCCGATCGCTTTCAGGTGTTTATACGCCTCCAGCAGGTAATAGACCGCATCGCCGTTATCGGCAAGGGCGCTCGCAGCACCACCCGGCACCAGCACGGCGTCTACGGTCACGGACGGCGAGCCGGCGAACGTGCCTGCCACTTCCAGTTGCGAGCCGTCATCCGCCGTCACGCTGCCCATACGACTGTACAGCAATTTGGCATGTACGCCGTGCGATTTCAGCGCCTGTAACATGGCGAGCAGATCGGCGGCTTTCACATGGTCATTCAACAGGACGGCGACCACACGCCCTTTCACGGTCCCGCCCGGTACGGCATAGAGGCTCAGCGACGGATCTTTTTTCAGGCCATTAACATCTTTCGGCGGCGCGACATGCATCTGCTCGTCGGTGAGCGTAATGCCAAGGTTAGCGGCGACAGGATGCGCCAGTGAAATATCGATATGGCAGAGGTGATCCACCACGCGCTCGCGGATATAGCCGCGCACCACTTTGCTGAGTTCAAAGCTGAACGCGTCGATGATATGGCGCTGCTCCACCGGCGTCTGGCTTTGCCAGAAGAGGCGCGGCTGAGAGTAATATTCGCCAAACGACGGGCTGCGCTCGCGGATCTTGTGGCCCTCGATGCGTTCCTGATGGCTTTCAAATCCGCCTGCTTTCGGCGCAGGCGGCGTTTCGCGCGGCCAGTTATCGTTAATCGAGTTTGGTTCGTAATTGGCCGGATTGGTGTCGATATCCATCCGGTGCATGCCGTCGCGCTGGAAATTATGGTACGGGCAGGTCGGACGGTTAATCGGGATCTCGTGGAAGTTCGGCCCGCCGAGACGGCTTATCTGGGTGTCGGTGTAAGAGAACAGACGCCCCTGGAGCAGCGGGTCGTTGCTGAAATCCAGTCCCGGCACGATATGGCCCGGATGGAACGCCGCCTGTTCGTTTTCAGCGAAGAAGTTATCCGGGTTGCGGTTCAGCACCATTTTGCCGACCAGCTGCACCGGCACCAGCTCTTCCGGGATGAGCTTAGTGGCGTCGAGCAGGTCAAAATCAAACTTAAATTCGTCCTCTTCCGGGATCAGCTGCACGCCGAGTTCATATTCCGGGTAGTCGCCCGCTTCGATGGCTTCCCAGAGATCGCGCCGGTGGAAATCCGGATCGCGCCCGGTGAGCTTCTGCGATTCATCCCAGATAAGCGACGCTTTGCCCGCCACTGGCTTCCAGTGGAAGCGCACAAAGGTGCCTTTGCCTTCGGCGTTGATAAAGCGGAAAGTGTGAATGCCAAAGCCTTCCATGGTGCGGTAGCTGCGCGGAATGCCGCGGTCGGACATCGCCCACATGACGTTGTGCAGCGTTTCCGGCTGAAGCGACACGTAATCCCAGAAGGTGTCGTGCGCGCTCTGGCCCTGCGGAATGGCCCAGTGCGGCTCCGGCTTCACGGCATGGACGAAATCCGGGAACTTATGGGCGTCCTGAATGAAAAAGACCGGCGTGTTGTTGCCGACCAGATCGAAAATCCCTTCTTCGGTATAAAACTTGGTGGCGAAGCCGCGAATATCGCGCACCGTATCCGCCGAGCCCGCGCCGCCCTGTACCGTCGAGAAACGCACAAACACCGGCGTGATTTTTTGCGGGTCGCTTAAGAACGCGGCTTTGGTGATATCGCTCAGGCTTTTGTATGGCTGAAAGTAGCCGTGGGCGGCAGAGCCGCGCGCATGCACGATGCGCTCGGGAATACGTTCATGGTCAAAGTGGGTGATTTTTTCCCGCAGGATGAAATCTTCCAGCAGCGTCGGGCCGCGGGTGCCGGCGCGGAGCGAATTCTGATCGTCAGCGATACGCACGCCCTGGTTGGTCGTCAGCGCCTCGTTCTCACCGCCTTTGCGGAAGGTCTCCAGCGCGCCGAGCTTATCGTTCGTCACCTGCGGCGCCTTCAGGCTGCCGGGCGCGGTCGGTTGCTCGCCCGGCGGGGTGGGCGCCGGGGAAGGGCGATGGGAGCCATCGGCAGGCGCCAGCGACCCCATGCCCGGCTGGGATGAGCGCGCGTCGTGGAACGGGGCTTCATGGTTAGGGCGTTTCTCATCATTCGACATTGAACTCGTCTCCTTTCCTTTTTCTTAAGCAGTCGGATGGCTGCATGAAATGTAAGGTAACTATAGAACAGCACTGAAGTTCTTGCGGAAAAGGCGACGGCGTAAAAAACGGCAAATGCACCGCGCAGCGCACGCAGGATGCGACGCAGGGCCGTCCGATCCGCTATCATAGTGGTTTATCTTTTGTTTGCAGCCAGTGAATCCGACGCTTATGAAACCACTTCGTCATCAGAATCGTCCCGTTATCAGCTATGTCCCACGCGTGGAGCCAGCTCCGCCAGATCATGCGGATCGCATGGAGGGGTTTGACGATGTCTGGGTGCTGAAGGGCAAATATGTGGCGTTTGTGATGTCCGGGGATCGTTTTCGCCGCTCTCCCGTCTTCAGCAGCCCGGAAGCCGCCCAGCGCTGGGCCAATCAGCTCAAGCAGGATGAGGTATAGGGCGGAATTTTTGCCCGGCGCGACGCGCAGAAGAAAGAAGTCGCCTGAAACAACAAAGCCCGCCGGACAGCGGGTTTTTATTTGCCTTTAAAATGCACTTGCGCACTGTGCAGGTGGGCGTTAAAGTGATCGGGAAAGGAAACAGGGAGGTATCAATGGAATGCAGAAGCATATCGGCAGTTTTCGTGACGCCTGGCTGGCGGCTTTTTTCGTGTATTCGATGCCACACCGCAACATTCCGGCAGAGATTCATAACACACTGGCGCGCAAACTCGACATCATCAACGCAGCAACCTCATACCTCGATCTCCGCTCGCCGCCTGGCAACCGGTTTGAGGCGCTGAGCGGTAAATTGCAGGGGTATTCATCGATTCGGGTCAACCATCACTACCGGCTGATTTTCAGATGGGTGGAAGGCAAAGCGGAAGAGCTCTATTTAGATCCGCATGATTACTGATTGCGGCGTGCCGCAAAGTTAAGGAAATACACATGAAACAGGCAACCAGAAAGCCCACGACGCCCGGCGAGATCCTGGTGTACGAATACCTGGAGCCGCTCGGCCTTAAAATCAACGAGGTGGCGGAGATGCTTTGCGTCCATCGTAATAGCGTGAGCGCGCTGGTAAACAATAACCGCAAGCTCACTACCGATATGGCGTTTCGCCTGGCGAAAGCGTTCGGCACCTCTGTCGACTTCTGGCTTAACCTGCAGGCGGCTGTCGACCTGTGGGAAGTGGAAAATGATATGCGCATTCAGGAAGCGTTCAGCCGCATCATACCCGCCGCGGAGTTTATCGCCCGGCGCGACACGCAGAAGAAAGAAGTCGCCTGAAACAGCAAAGCCCGCCGGATGGCGGGTTATCAGCGCTGAACGTCTATAAAATAAAACCCCGGCGCGCAGGCCGGGGTTGATAACAACATCATCTTACGTGATTAACGGTGCGCCAGTTCGGCCTCGTCATCGCTGTTCAGGATGGCTTTATCCGTCTGCTTCAGCCACTGGCTGGTCAGCGTGCCGGCGGTCATGGAGCCGCTGACGTTGAGCGCGGTACGGCCCATGTCGATCAGCGGTTCGACGGAAATCAGCAGCGCCACCAGCGTAACCGGCAGGCCCATCGCCGGCAGTACGATCAGCGCAGCGAAAGTCGCGCCGCCGCCGACGCCCGCCACACCGGCGGAGCTTAAGGTCACGATGCCGACGAGCGTTGCGATCCACACCGGGTCGAGCGGGTTAATGCCGACAGTCGGGGCGACCATCACCGCCAGCATGGTCGGGTAGAGACCCGCGCAGCCGTTCTGGCCGATCGTCGCGCCAAAGGAGGCTGCGAAAGAGGCGATGGATTCCGGCACGCCCAGACGACGCGTCTGCGCTTCCACATTCAGCGGAATGCTCGCCGCGCTGGAGCGGCTGGTAAAGGCAAACGTCAGCACCGGCCACACTTTGCGGAAGTAGCGCAGCGGGCTGACGCCGTTTACCGCCAGCAGGATACCGTGCACCACGAACATGATGCCGAGGCCCAGATAAGAGGCGACCACAAAGCTGCCGAGCTTGATGATGTCCTGCAGGTTGGAGCCTGCGACGACTTTGGTCATCAGCGCCAGTACGCCGTATGGAGTCAACTGCATCACCAGACGCACCAGCTTCATCACCCAGCTCTGCAGGATGTCGATAGCCGCCAGCACGCGTTCGCCTTTCGGCGCGTCGTCTTTCAGCAGTTTCAGCGCCGCTACGCCCAGGAACGCCGCGAAAATCACCACGCTGATGATGGACGTCGGGCTCGCGCCGGTCAGATCGGCAAACGGGTTTTTCGGAATGAAGGAGAGAATCAGCTGCGGTACGGTCAGATCGGCGACTTTACCGGCGTAGTTGGTCTGAATGGCGTTCAGACGCGCGGTTTCCGCGCTGCCCTGCACCAGACCTTCCGCCGTCAGGCCGAAGAGATTGGTCACCAGCACGCCGACCAGCGCCGCGATAAGCGTGGTGAACAGCAGGGTGCCGATGGTCAGCACGCTGATTTTACCCAGCGACGAGGCGTTATGCAGACGCGCCACGGCGCTCAGGATCATCGCGAACACCAGCGGCATCACAATCATCTGCAGCAGCTGCACATAGCCGTTACCGACAATGTTGAACCACTGGATGGAGGTTTTCAGCGTCTCGCTGTCAGAACCATAAATGGTATGCAGCGCGAGACCGAAGACCACGCCCATGGCGAGACCGAGTAATACTTTTTTTGCCAGGCTCCACTGCGTATGGCGCGTGCGCGCCAGCAACAGCAGCAGAACCACGAACGCGACAACGTTCGCTATCAGTGGAAGATTCATCCCCGTTCTCCTGATTTTTTTATAACCGGCACGGCCGAAATGGCATGCCTTTATGCCGCAAAGGGTATCAGAATCAAAAGAGGGTGCCTTATATCCAAATGGAATGGTTTATATCAAAACGCAATTTCAGTTTATTTACTGTTCCATCTGGTGATGAATAAAGCGATTAAAGGTGTTTTGCAGTGAATTAATGGCGGCCGACGACCACTTCATTGCGCTGCTGTCGGTCATGCTTTGCGGCATCCATACCGCCCAGACGAACAGCGCCATGCATAATACGCGCTCAAGCTGATTGCCTTTCTGCGGATAGAGGAGCGGCAGGCGGAAGCGCCAGCGGCAGGGCCAAAGTAGCGGCACGCCGGCGGGCGTTATCATATCGGCGAGAATATGGCTGAGATAGCCGAGCACCAGCCCTTGCAGCGCATCGGCAGGCAGTATCCAGGTTTCCGGCACTTTTAACAGAAAGAGCGTAAGGCCGCCGAAGACCGCGAGCAGACTGTGCGTAAAGCCCCGGTGGCCGAACATTCGCGCCACGGGTTTTGATATCCATTTCAGCCGCTGCCCCAGAAACGACTTCGGGTGATCGATATCCGGCAGCAGGCAGGTGAGAATGGCGGAGGGAACAATATGCCACCAGTCGCCCTGCGCCAGCACAGGGGTCAGCTCGGCATTTTTGGCAAATACCGCGCAGGCAATCGAAAAAAGCAGGTGGCCTTCCGCCGTCATGATAAAACCCTGAAACTGTCAATCTATCCAGTATAGGGTTTTTATACAGTAGAGAAAAGTGGTGACGGTGTAACACTTTGTCACCGCAGCCCCCGTAACGCCTTGCCTCGAGGCTAACGGGCGAGCCAGCCGCCATCCACCGCCAGGGTGTAGCCATTGACGTAATCCGACGCCTTTGAGGCGAGGAAGATAACCGGCCCCTGCAAATCTTCGGGCGTTCCCCAGCGGCCTGCCGGAATACGTCCCAGGATTTCCTCATTGCGTTCCGCGTCTTCGCGCAGCGCCTGCGTGTTATTGGTCGCCATATAGCCCGGCGCGATGCCGTTAACGTTGATGCCATAGGGCGCCCATTCATTGGCGAGCAGGCGGGTCAGGCCCAGCACGCCGCTTTTCGAGGCGGTATAAGAGGGCACGCGAATGCCACCCTGAAAAGAGAGCATCGAGGCGACGTTAATGATTTTTCCGCCGCTACCCTGGGCGATGAACTGCCTGGCGACAGCCTGAGAAAGGAAGAACAGGGCTTTCAGGTTGAGATCCATCACCTCGTCCCAGTCTTTTTCGCTGAAATCGAGCGCGTCGTCGCGGCGGATGATCCCGGCGTTGTTTACCAGAATATCGATACGGCCCAGCGCCCCGACGGCCTCGGTGACGAGCGGCTGCACCGGCGCCGTGGCTAAATCGGCCTCGATGGCGACAAAACGGCGGCCCAGCGCGTGGACTTTGGCGGAGGTTTCCCGCGCTGCCCTGCGACTGACGCCTGCGATATCGCACCCGGCGGCGGCGAGCCCGAGCGCCATGCCCTGTCCCAGCCCGGTATTGCACCCGGTCACCATCGCCACTTTTCCGGCAAGCGAGAATTTATCCAGCATGTTCCGTTCCTCTTTGGCTCATCATTGCGGCGCAGGGAAATTCCCTTTCGCATTCAGAGCAATGATAGGAGCCGCCGGAAGAAAAGACAAAGCTAAATGAAACTGTGTTTTAAAAATATGACGGCGGGCATTTTTTTATGGAAGAGAAAAGCAAAAACCGCCGCCAGGCAGCGGCGGTGAGTGGTTTAACCTTTCAGATGCCAGGGCTCGAGCTCGGTCAGCGAGTTCAGCCGGACGTTGGCGAGCGCCCAGCGCGCATCGCTGCGGTTCTCTTCGGCCGGGACGACAATGGAACGCATACGCGCCGCTTTGGTGGCGACCATGCCGTTGACGGAATCTTCCAGCGTCACGCAGCAGAGCGGATCGACGCCAAGTTTCGCCGCCGCATCCAGGTAGACCTGCGGGTGCGGCTTGCTGTAAGGCAAATGTTCGGCGGAAGCGAGCACGTCAAACTGGTCGCGCAGATCAAACAGCGTCAGTACGCGCTCCAGCATCCGCAGCGGCGAGGCGGAGGCGAGGCCGACCTTCAGCCCCTGCGCTTTACAGAGCGCAATCGCGTCCGCCACGCCCGGCAGCAGCGGGCGTTTTTCTTCCACCAGCGTCATGGCGCGGGTGATAATGCGCTGCGTCACTTCATCCACCGACGGGCCGTTCCACGGCTGCTGCGCGAACCACAGCGCCACCACCAGATCGATGCGCAGCCCCAGCGTGTCGGGCAGCTCGTGGCGGCGGGAGGTATCGACCCCGAGCGTCGCGATCACTTCGAGCTCCGCCTGGTCCCAGAGCGGTTCGGAGTCAATCAGTAAACCATCCATATCAAAAATAGCGGCGAGGATCTGTCGCGGCGAAGACATCGTGTCACTCCTTCTTGTTACGCGGGAAAGGTTAATGAATAGCCGGAAAAACGCGTTATGGCTACCGCTTTCCGGCCATGTGCCGGAAAGTTCAGGCGAAAAGGCGCTTCACAGGGTAAACTTAGGCGAATCTGTCGCGTCGCTATCAAGGGGAAAGCATGACGTATCAACAAGCTGGACGCATTGGTGTCTTAAAACGCATCGCCGGATGGGTGATTTTCATTCCTGCCACGCTCTCCACGATTATCTCCGTGCTGAAATTCATGTATCAGCACAGCGAAAAGCAGCCGGGCATTAACGCCGTAATGATGGATTTCGCCCATGTGATGATCGAAATGGTGCGTTTTAACACGCCGTTCCTGAATCTTTTCTGGTACAACTCGCCGCAGCCTGATTTCACCCGTCACGCGAATATCAGTTTCTGGATCATCTATATTCTGATTTTCGTCGGTCTGGCGTTACAGGCGTCCGGCGCGCGCATGTGCCGCCAGGCGCGTTTTCTGCGTGAGCATGTTGAAGACAGCCTGATCCTTGAGCGCGCCAAAGGCGAAGAGGGACTGACCCGCGACGCGCTGGAGTCGCGCATCGTGGTGCCGCGTCACACCATTTTCGTGCAAATCTTCCCGCTCTATATCCTGCCGGTGATAGTGCTGGTGCTGGGCTACGTGTTTTTCTCTCTGCTCGGGTTTCTGTAAACACGCGCGCGGCGGCGCGCCTTTCTCATATGCCCAGAACGCGGGTTAACGCCTGTTGCGCGGCGACCAGATGCTGACCGCCGAAGAGCGTCGCGCGGTTTAACAGCGTATAGAGCTGATAAAGCGGCTGGCGTTCAAGAAAGCCGGCGGGCAGCGGCAGCACTGACTGGTAACCGTCGTAAATCTGCGGCGGCTGCTCGGGGTGCAGCGGCAGCATCGCCAGATCGCATTCGCGATCGCCCCAGTAGCAGGCCGGGTCGAAAATATACGGCCCGTCCGGTCCCAGCGCGCAGTTGCCGGACCATAAATCGCCGTGCAGCAGCGAAGGCGCGGGCTGGTGCGAAACCAGCTGTTGATGAACCGCGTCCACTATTCTGTCGATATCGCCGAACTCCATGCCTTTTTCCGCGGCCAGCTCCAGCTGCCAGCCGATGCGTTGTTCGGCGAAAAAGCTCGCCCAGCGGCGCTGCCAGGCGTTAGGCTGCGGCGTGGTGGAGAGGTGGTTGTCGTAATCCAGACCGTACTGCGGCTGTTCGCTCCACTGGTGCAGGCGCGCCAGCTGCTGGCCCAGCAGAAAGGCGTTATGGGCGTCAAGGGGTTTCGGCGGCAGATATTCCAGCAGAAGAAAGCTATATTCACGGTCGCTGCCGACGGCGATAACGTCCGGCACCGTGACCGTTTTACTGCGCGCCAGCAGGTTGACCTGATCGGCTTCGGCGGTAAAGCAGGGCAACAACGTCGCATCATCGCATTTCACGAAGATAGCGCGCCCTGCCCAGTCGATTCGCCATGCGGCATGAATTTCACCGCCCGGCAGTTCGGTTCGCTGGCTGATTTCACCGGCGCCCAGCTGTTCGTTTAACAAACGCGTAATGGCATGCCACATGATTACTCTCCCAGGTTTCCCGTAAAGAAAGTCAGCTTAACGCGCCCGCACGGATGAAAATCTGCGCGGGCGCACAACCTGCCGCGCACGGGCGGCGTTACACGGTATCGTTGTCGCGCAGCCAGGCTTCAAACGTGGTGACGGTCACCTGCGGCTTCTGGTCGAGCGCCGCCTCGCCAAGTCCTTCGGCCAGCGCAGCCACCTCGTCCTGACTGAGCGCGCTGACCAGCCCGAACGTATTGGTGCCCAGCTCGTGAATTTTGCCGTCGTCGTCGGCAAGCGTGAGCTGGAAACCGCCGCGCGTCAGGTGGTTATTCAGCTCATTAATATCGGTCAGGCTTTTCTCATGAAACGTAACGGTGACGACATAGCGGGTCACTTCACTCATGGCGAACCTCATTGTCAGCAATAAAACGCCAGCCCGGCAGGGCTGGCCTGTAAGTTAGCGTGTCAGCCAGTGATAGATGCGATCGGTGTTTTCCATCGAGCAGAGCCGCGTGCCCTGATTGATGGTGGCGGCGCTACCGGCGGCCACGCCGTAACGCACCATATCCAGCAGCGGGGCGTCCTGGGCCAGGCGCAGCGTCATGGCGCCGACCATGCTGTCGCCCGCGCCGACGGTGCTCTGGCTTTTCATCGGCGGCGGCACGACCTGAACGCAGTCTTTACCGTCAACGCCGAGCGCGCCCTGCGGGCCCAGCGAGACGACAACGCGGCGGGCTTTGCCTGTCTTCACCAGCTCTTCCGCCGCCTGGCGTACGTCGTCAGGCGCGGTCAGATCGCGTTTCACCAGCGCCGCCAGCTCTTTCTGGTTCGGTTTGACCAGTTCGATATCGCCAATCTCCAGCGCGGCGGCCAGCGCGTCGCCGGAGCTGTCGACAATCAGGCGAATCCCCTGCTGGCGGGCGGCTTTTATCAACTGCTGGAGTTTTTCCACGCTGACGCCAGGCGGCAGGCTGCCGCTTATCACCAGAATGGCGCCCGATTCGATCGCCAGCACTTTTTCTTCCAGCTGGCGAAGTTCATCGTCCGTAAGGGTGGCGCCAGGCATGACGAAGCGGTACTGCTCGCCGCTCGACTCGACATGCACATGAAGATTCTGGCGCGTCCAGTCGCGGGCGGAAACCGTCTCTACCACCACATGCTCATCATTGAGCAGCGAGACCAGATGTTCGCCGGTCGCGCCACCCGCGGGGAAGAGGGCGGTCGCGTTGCCGCCCAGATGGACGATTGCGCGTGCGACGTTAATACCGCCGCCGCCGGGTTCAAACACCGGCGCGCTACAGCGCAGTTTCCCTTCCGGATAGATTTGCGGCGTGATTGTGGCGCTGTCGAGCGAGGGCGCCAGCGTTAGCGTATAAATACGTACCATATCGCCTCCGTTTTTTTAGACTGCCCTAAGCGTAGCACCCGACAGCCAGACGGTGAGCGAATAACGTGCTGATTTTGCCTGAATCCCGGTTTAAATCAGATGACGACGCTATATAAATAAAAGTTTATTTTTCAGAGTGCGCTTATTCTTAAATGTCGAAAGGAATTCATTGCTAAGCCAGAGGGCTCTTTTTATAATTCGTTACCTTTCTGTGGGCGGATTTTATTGATCCAGAGAAAAAGTTACGGGACCGTAATGGTCCTTTTTTTTGTTGTATGGACCTGAAAATCAACATGAAGCTTTTTAAGACAGTACCCCTGGCAATGCTGCTGGCGGGTGGCGCGCTGCTGAGCCAGCACGCGATGGCTGATAATACCGTTTTTACTGTCATGGACGATCCTTCCACCGCGAAAAAACCGTTTGAAGGTGATTTAAACGCGGGTTACCTGGCACAAACCGGCAACACCAGAAGTTCTTCTTTAACGGCTGACAGCAATCTGACCTGGTATGGCAATACCACCGCCTGGTCGCTGTGGGGCAACGCCAGCAACACCTCTTCGAACGACGAACGCTCTTCCGAGAAATATGCCGTCGGCGGACGTAGCCGTGTGAACGTGACCGATTATGACTACCTGTTTGGCCAGGCGAGCTGGCTGACGGACCGTTATAACGGTTACCGCGAGCGCGACATCCTGACGATGGGTTATGGTCGTCAGTTCCTGAACGGACCGGTACACAGCCTGCGTTTTGAATTCGGTCCGGGTGTGCGTTACGACGAGTACACCAACGGCGACACCAAAACCCAGGGCCTGGGTTATGCTTCCGGCATCTATACCTGGCAGCTGACTGATAACACCAAATTCACCCAAGGCGTTTCCGTGTTCGGCGCTGACGATACCACCGTTAACTCCGAAACGGCGCTGGACGTGGCTATCAACGAGCATTTCGGTCTGAAAGTGGCATATAACGTGACCTGGAACTCCAGCCCGCCGTCGAGCGCGCCGGATCATACCGATACCCGCACTTCGGTGACGCTGGGTTACCGTATGTAAGACGCTTTCGCAAAAGCGTGATAAAGGCTGGCGCTGCCAGCCTTTTTTATTGCGCCGCTTTAGCATTGCGTGTGTTTTCACCGCCGTGGTTTATTTGTATCCCTCTTTATTTTCAATGGCCTGGAACCGTGTTCAGTTTCTTTGACGACGCACGCCAAATAATTTGACTGTTCGAAAGTGTGATCTGGATCTACCATTTGCAGACAGGTGGTGAATAAAACGTCACCCATTTTTATGCTGCAAAAAAGAGATAATAAAGATGAATACAATCAAAACCGCGACCGCCGCCCTCGCGCTGAGCGTGCTTTCCTTCAGCGCCTTTGCTGCCCCGACGACCCAGCCCTCGAATAACGCCCCCTATGCCGGATGGCGCGCAAGCGACATTGAAGCAGGCACAAATATTCAGCCTGGCGCGGCCACGACCGGCCAGTCCATGAACGATGCGTTTAACACGCAGACGCTGGTCGCAGGCGACTGGTCCTGATGGAGCCCCGCTCCATAACTAATCTGTAAAAGAATCTGTAAAAGCCGGATCGCCCGATCCGGCTTTTTATTTCTGCTCCGTTTCATCACGTTTCTTAATATTACTTAGCTGTTTTCATCGCCAGTCCGTGGCCATTCCGTGCTAATAATTTCATTCTTATCAGAATAATTCTCTGCGCCTGCAATTTTGGGGCCCTCCTGGTCGCGCTTCAGCGCAGGAAAAATATCCCTGGCGTAATCAGGTATTTTCGTCTGGTGTCAGTTTGCTTGCTAATTAAATATGCCGAATGAATGGTCTAAAACGCGATAAAATAAACTGTGAAGTTGATCGCAAATTTGTTCGCTGTTAGGGTAAAGAAGGGTCAGGCATCTGAAAACGCAGGTAAGCACATTCGGATGTGTCATTACTAACAGCGGGAAGAGATCCTGCTACGCTCTTAAAGGAAGTCCTGGAAAGATAAGGCTTCTTTATCGCTAAGGAAGCGGACTACGGAGGCGGCTTTCACCGTCAACCAAGTCAAAGAGCGAATTCAATGAGGATGGATATGAAGCTTAAAAGAAAAAAAGTAGAACCGATCTCTCTGAGTGACGTCACGATTATTGATGATGCGAAACTTCGTAAAGCGATTACCGCAGCCTCGCTTGGTAATGCGATGGAGTGGTTTGATTTTGGTGTGTACGGCTTTGTGGCCTACGCGCTCGGCAAAGTGTTTTTCCCGGATGCCAATCCCAGCGTGCAGATGATCGCCGCGCTGGCGACATTCTCGGTTCCCTTTCTTATCCGTCCGCTCGGCGGGCTGTTCTTCGGTATGCTCGGCGATAAATATGGCCGCCAGAAGATCCTCGCGATAACCATTGTGATTATGTCCGTCAGTACATTCTGTATCGGGCTTATTCCGTCGTATGCGTCGATCGGTATCTGGGCGCCTATCCTGCTGTTGCTGTGTAAAATGGCGCAGGGCTTCTCGGTAGGCGGCGAATATACCGGCGCGTCGATCTTCGTTGCGGAATATTCGCCGGACCGTAAGCGCGGCTTTATGGGCAGCTGGCTTGATTTCGGTTCCATCGCGGGCTTCGTGCTCGGCGCGGGCGTGGTGGTGCTTATCTCCGCAATCCTGGGGGAAGATAACTTCCTGAGCTGGGGCTGGCGTCTGCCGTTCTTCCTGGCGCTGCCGCTGGGCCTGATTGGTCTCTATCTGCGTCACGCGCTGGAAGAGACCCCGGCGTTTCAGCAGCATGTGGATAAACTGGAGCAGGGCGATCGTGAAGGGCTTCAGCACGGCCCGAAAGTCTCCTTTAAAGAGATTGCGACGAAACACTGGCGCAGCCTGCTGGCGTGTATCGGTCTGGTGATTTCCACCAACGTGACCTACTACATGCTGCTCACCTATATGCCGAGTTATCTGTCTCATAATCTGCACTATTCCGAAGAACACGGCGTGCTGATTATTATCGCGATTATGATCGGCATGCTGTTTGTGCAGCCGGTGATGGGGCTGCTGAGCGACCGTTTCGGCCGCCGTCCGTTTGTTATTTTCGGCAGCGTCGCGCTGATGGTGCTGGCTATCCCGGCCTTTGTGCTGATTAACAGTAACGTGATTGGCCTGATCTTCTCCGGTCTGCTGATGCTGGCGGTGATCCTCAACTGCTTTACCGGTGTGATGGCCTCCTCGCTGCCTGCGATGTTCCCGACGCATCTGCGTTACAGCGCGCTGGCGAGCGCCTTTAATATCTCGGTCCTGATTGCCGGTCTGACGCCGACGCTGGCGGCCTGGCTGGTTGAAAGCACCGAAAATCTGATGATGCCGGCCTATTACCTGATGGTGGTGGCGGTGGTAGGACTGATTACGGGCCTGACCATGAAAGAGACCGCGAACCGTCCGCTGAAAGGCGCGACGCCTGCGGCATCGGATATCCAGGAGGCGCGCGAAATACTGCGTGAGCACCATGACAATATCGAACAGAAAATCGAAGATATTGATAAAGAGATTGCCGAGTTGCAGGAGAAGCGAACCCGTCTGGTGGATCAGCATCCTCGCATTAACGAGTAAAGTTAAAGCCCCTGCGGGGGCTTTTCTTTTGGCTATTTTTGCTTCCCGTTTATTCCTTTCTGATTATTTCTTCTCCTTTAAGCCGTTTCATAATTCCGGCTTCTGCCGTTTCCCCGCGCCAGATTGTGCTCAGTAAAATCTTAATAGCTTGATTCTCAAAGTCAGAATGTGAATGATCGCCGTACACACACCAGCAATGAATAACAATGAAGACAACCCTTTTAGTTTGCTGCTTTTATCTCAGCAGCACAGTCCCTGCCAGCGCCGTGGTTCTGGGCCGCGAATATAATACCTGGTATGAAAAAGACGCGGTTTTATATGATATGACGCAGACCGCGGATGGCAGCCCGGTCATGCTGAGTATCTCCCAGGCGGGTTACCGAACGGCCAATATGGTGATTTCGTCCCTGACGGCGGGTAAATGCCCTGGCGCGGCCAGAACGCTTGAAATCAATAACGATACCGTCTCTGCCGACTATTTTTGTACTGAACAAGGTACAGAAAAGATTGAGCACTATCTGGTTCGCGATGCCGATAAAGTCAACGCGCTGGTGGATCGGCTGCGTTCAGATTTTACGGTGATGAGCCAGAGTGAGATTAAAATCTGGGCGGCGAACATTAAAACGCCAAAATACGGTATGACGCCGCGTCTGTGAACCAGACGGCGAGCGCAGGGCGCATAAGAGCAGCGCTGCGTAAATCCTGATTTTTACAGTTTGTAAACCCAGCGATACAGCAGAAATGAGGTGACAGTTTGCGAATTGGTGACATAAATCACTGCTTATGAATAATGTATCAGTGATTGTCACGGTTTTTGAAATTGAATTCATTTTTTACCGTGGAGCTAAAACCTGTGGAGAACCTTCATAATGAATAAAATTTCAGCGCTCATGTTAGGCCTGGTCGCGACCGGTTGCATTTCCGCCAGTGCATTCGCCGTTGAAAAAGCTTCCGAAAATATCGCGCCTTTTCCAAAAGCAGAAAAAGGCATGGTCCGCCAGGTGATCGAGTTACCTGAGCGCCAGGATGAGTCCTCTTATAAAGTTGAGCTGGTTATTGGTCAGACGCTTGAAGTCGACTGTAATAAACATCTGCTGGGCGGAAAATTCGAGCGTAAAACGCTGGAGGGGTGGGGTTATGACTATTACGCCTTTGAGCCCGCGAAGAACGCCGACGGCTCGGTAATGTATACGTCCACCATGATGGCTTGCCCGGACGGTAAAAAAGAGAAGAAATTCGTCACCGCTAATCTCGGTGAAAATAGCCTGCTGAATTACAACAGCAAGCTGCCGGTGGTGGTGTATGCGCCTGAAAATATCGACGTGAAATACCGTCTCTGGAAAGCGGACGATACCCTCTCTGACGCCAGCAAGAAGTAAGCGTAAACACGCGATTTCTGCAACGTCAGACAGGCAAAGCGTCACCTGTCTGACGTAGCTTCACTGCTCCTCACCCACGCATTCTTTTTGACGATTTTTGCGCTCTGCATTAGATTTGCCTGACCCCTTAACCGGCTGACGCAGGGACGCAAATGAAAATTGATTTTTCACCGCTTAATGACACGCACATTACCGCGTGCGCTCATCTCTACTGTAAGGTCTACAAAGAAACGCCCTGGTTCGAAAAGAGCGAGCCGGAGCCGGTCATTGCTTTTATCCGGGAACATCTGAACAACAATTATTTCAGGGGTTACATTGCCCGGCATGACGATAATATCGTCGCTGTTAGCATCGGTTTCAGGAAACCGTGGCCGGGCGGCGTTGAGTATTATATTGATGAGTTTTTCGTCGATCCTGACTATCAGGGAAAGGGGGTCGGTAGCGCACTGATGAATTTCATCGCCGATCGTTCTTCAAACGAAGGATTGAATGCGATCATTCTCAACACCCATAAAGCCTATCCTTCCGATTTCTTTTACAGAAAAAACGGCTTCGACGAGCATCAGGGGCTTATTATTCTTTCCCGAACGCTTGCGTGATATCAGCGCTTCAGCGCGTATTTCCTGAACGAATCAAGGCACAAATATCCTGCATCACATTGCGTGCGGTCTGACTGATGCCGCTAAGCTGAAAGAAACCATGTATCACACCGGGATAGCGTTGCGCCGTGCCGGGGATCGATGCCTCGGTATGCTGTGCAATGAATGCCTGGAACGCCAGTGCTGCACTGAATGTTAATTAACGAGAACGTGATATCTCACGTGCTACATGTTTATTGCCAGCGCTTGCAGGACGGTCTTAAGCCAGTCGGTCGCGCCGCGTTTACCACTGCGTTGATGCGAATAAATTTTCACTTCAAACGCAGGTACCCTGAAAGGCAATTCGAATAGCCTGATATCGATTGCCGGCAGCAGTTTCTTCGCGGCGAAGCGAGGAAGCGCCATCAGCAAGTCGCTTTCTGCAACGATAAACGGCGCGCCAAGCATAGAAGGGGTTTTGAGCGCGATCTGGCGCGTATAGCCCATCTGTTCCAGCTGTGTATCAAGCACGCCCTGCTTTTCATTCCAGGGCGTCACCACCAGGTGTCTGGCAGCGAGATAATCCTCAAGCGTCAGCTGCGCTCTGCTGGCGTTGCTGATAACGACATAGTCATCTTCGAGCCAGTTGATTTCGTCTAACTCCGGATGCCGGATATCTTCCGGCGCGCTGAATCCGAGCGCCAGATCCATTTCGCCCGCCAGCAGTTCAGTCAGCGCCGGGCTGTGCGGTAAATACCGTAGCTCGAAACGCAAGCCGGGCGCCTCACGCTGCAGCCGGTGCATAAGGGTCGGGAAAATGCAAAACGCAGTGAAGTCGGTGATGGCAATCTGTAAGCACTCTGTGCTGCTGGCCGGATCAAACTCGGGCTGCGGAGTCAGTTCCTGATTGAGAAATTTCAGTGCCGAAGCAATGGAAGGCGCGAGCTGGGAGGCGTATACGCTGGGGCACATACGATGGCCCTCGCGGTAAAATAACGGGTCATTGAGCGTGATGCGCAGTCGCGACAGCGCGTGGCTCAGAGCCGACGTGCTCATCGCCAGCTCATCAGCTGCCTTACGAACGGAACAGTGCCGATAGATAGCGTCAAAAACCGGTAAAAGGTTTAAATCAAGACGCCGCAAAGCGGGATGCATAATATTCATCATTGAGTGATTTCATTGCACTTAATTCTCCTGACATTACCCCGTATGCTTAACGCCATCAATGTCTGCCCATAATGAGATACCAGGAAAACCAATGAGCTATAAAATTCGCGCGGCCCGTCCGGAAGATGCAACTGCAATTTACGAGATGATTTATGAGCTGGCGGTGTATGAAAAAGCCCCGCAGGAAGTGGTGACTACGCCAGACGAGATCAGGCAGACGCTTTTTGGCGCAGACAGCAAAACGGAAGCGCTGATATGTGAAATTGATGATAAAGCCGTAGGGTATGCCGTTTTCTTTACCAGCTATTCCACCTGGCTTGGGCGTAACGGGATTTATATGGAAGATTTATATGTTTCCCCTGAGTATCGCGGCAAGGGCGCGGGAAGGGGGCTGTTAAAACATATCGCGCAGTGTGCGGTGCAAAGGCAGTGTGGCCGTCTTGAGTGGAGCGTGCTGGACTGGAATCAGCCTGCCATCGATTTTTATCTCAGCATTGGCGCGGCGGCGCAATCTGAATGGGTACGCTATCGCCTTGATGGGGAAGCGCTGTTGCAGTTTGCCGAATAAAAACGCCTTTCCTTGCCGGCGTGGGCGCCAGGCCCCTGAGCATGGATAGCTTTATCTATTTTATTAGTGTTACCATGGTTATAGACGCAAAGCACGAACGACATACGGATGAGGCTTTGCGCACCAAAGTGTGTACCAATTTGGCGAATGTTGGTCAGATGGTTACATAACTTGTTGAATAAAAACTACTTTTTTATCATATGTGATCTTGCGTGTGGGTCACCACTGTGAATAAGGATTTATAATGCCTGTTATTACGCTTCCTGATGGCAGCCAACGCCATTACGACCATGCTGTCAGCCCCATGGATGTTGCCCTGGATATCGGTCCGGGTCTCGCGAAAGCCTGTATCGCAGGCCGCGTGAATGGTGAGCTGGTGGACGCCCACGACAGTATCGAACAGGACGCTCAGCTCGCGATTATTACCGCGAAAGATGAAGACGGTCTGGAAATCATCCGTCACTCCTGTGCGCACCTGCTGGGTCATGCGATCAAACAGCTGTGGCCCCATACCAAAATGGCGATTGGCCCGGTTATCGACAACGGCTTCTATTACGATGTCGATCTCGACCACACCCTAACTCAGGAAGATATCGACGCCCTCGAAAAGCGTATGCACGAGCTGGCGGAGACCAATTACGACGTCATCAAGAAAAAAGTGAGCTGGCAGGAAGCCCGCGAAACGTTTGTGAAGCGTGGCGAGAACTACAAAGTCGCTATTCTTGATGAAAATATTGCCCGTGACGATAAACCGGGGCTGTACCACCACGAAGAATATGTGGATATGTGCCGCGGTCCGCACGTACCGAACATGCGCTTCTGCCATCACTTTAAGCTGATGAAAACCGCAGGCGCCTACTGGCGTGGCGACAGCAGCAACAAAATGCTGCAGCGTATCTACGGTACCGCCTGGGCGGATAAAAAAGCTCTGAATGCGTATCTGCAGCGTCTGGAAGAAGCCGCGAAGCGCGACCACCGTAAAATCGGCAAGCAGCTCGACCTGTATCATATGCAGGAAGAAGCGCCGGGTATGGTGTTCTGGCATAACGACGGCTGGACGATTTTCCGCGAGCTGGAAACGTTTGTTCGTTCAAAGCTTAAAGAGTACCAGTATCAGGAAGTTAAAGGTCCGTTCATGATGGACCGCGTGCTGTGGGAAAAAACCGGCCACTGGGATAACTATAAAGACGCGATGTTCACGACCTCTTCCGAGAACCGTGAATACTGCATCAAGCCGATGAACTGCCCGGGGCACGTGCAAATCTTTAATCAGGGTCTAAAATCATACCGCGACCTGCCATTGCGTATGGCGGAGTTCGGTAGCTGCCACCGTAACGAGCCTTCGGGCGCGCTGCATGGCCTGATGCGCGTACGCGGTTTCACGCAGGATGACGCCCATATCTTCTGTACGGAAGAGCAGGTGCGCGACGAAGTGAACGGCTGTATTCGCATGGTTTATGACATGTACAGCACCTTCGGCTTTGAAAAAATCGTCGTTAAGCTCTCCACGCGTCCGGAAAAACGCATCGGTACGGACGAAATGTGGGACCGCGCAGAAGCCGACCTTGCGGTGGCGCTGGAAGAGAACAATATCCCGTTTGAGTATCAGCCGGGTGAGGGCGCGTTTTATGGCCCGAAAATTGAGTTTACGCTCTATGATTGCCTGGACCGCGCATGGCAGTGTGGTACCGTACAGCTCGACTTCTCGCTCCCGTCGCGTCTGAGCGCGTCTTATGTGGGCGAAAACAACGAGCGTCAGGTGCCGGTGATGATTCACCGCGCGATTCTGGGCTCAATGGAACGTTTTATCGGTATCCTGACCGAAGAGTTCGCCGGGTTCTTCCCGACATGGCTTGCTCCGGTACAGGTCGTGGTGATGAATATCACCGATTCGCAGTCTGAATACGTTAACGAATTGACCCGTAAACTACAAAATGCTGGCATTCGTGTAAAAGCAGACTTGAGAAACGAGAAGATTGGCTTTAAAATCCGCGAGCATACATTACGTCGTGTCCCATACATGTTAGTTTGTGGCGATAAAGAGGTCGAAGCAGGCAAAGTGGCCGTTCGTACCCGCCGTGGTAAAGACCTCGGTAGCCTGGACGTTAACGACGTAATCGAAAAGCTGCAGCAAGAGATTCGCAGCCGCAGTCTTCAACAACTGGAGGAATAAGGTATTAAAGGCGGAAAACGAGTTCAAACGGCACGTCCGAATCGTATCAATGGCGAGATTCGCGCCCAGGAAGTTCGCTTAACAGGTCTGGAAGGCGAGCAGCTGGGAATTGTGAGTCTGAGAGAAGCTATCGAAAAGGCTGAAGAAGCTGGAGTAGATTTAGTTGAAATCAGCCCTAACGCCGAGCCGCCAGTTTGTCGTATCATGGACTACGGCAAGTTCCTTTATGAAAAGAGTAAGTCTTCTAAGGAACAGAAGAAGAAGCAAAAAGTTATCCAGGTTAAGGAAATCAAATTCCGTCCTGGTACAGATGAAGGCGACTATCAGGTAAAACTCCGCAGCCTGATTCGCTTTCTCGAAGAAGGCGATAAGGCCAAGATCACGCTCCGCTTCCGCGGTCGTGAGATGGCCCACCAGCAAATCGGTATGGAAGTGCTTAACCGCGTGAAAGACGATTTGCAAGAACTGGCAGTAGTCGAATCCTTCCCGACGAAGATCGAAGGCCGCCAGATGATTATGGTGCTCGCTCCTAAGAAGAAACAGTAAGGCCTTCAAGTAGCATTTTCTGTGGAGCCTTTGGGCTTCACAGATTTTGTTCGCCTACGTTTCGTTTAATTAACAATGCGAAGTGGATGTAATTAAGATGCCAAAAATTAAGACCGTACGCGGTGCTGCTAAGCGCTTCAAAAAAACCGGTAAAGGTGGTTTTAAGCACAAGCACGCTAACCTGCGTCATATTCTGACCAAAAAAGCGACCAAGCGTAAACGTCACCTGCGCCCGAAAGCCATGGTTTCCAAAGGCGATCTGGGTCTGGTAATCGCGTGCCTGCCGTACGCATAAGCCGTTTAACTTTTAACTTTTTTACAGAATAGAAACAGGAGAGCACTATGGCTCGCGTAAAACGTGGTGTGATTGCACGTGCACGTCATAAGAAAATTTTGAAACAAGCTAAAGGCTACTACGGTGCGCGTTCTCGCGTATACCGCGTTGCCTTCCAGGCTGTTATCAAAGCAGGTCAGTACGCTTACCGTGACCGTCGTCAACGTAAGCGTCAGTTCCGTCAGCTGTGGATTGCACGTATCAACGCAGCAGCACGTCAGAACGGTATTTCTTACAGCAAATTCATCAACGGCCTGAAAAAAGCCTCTGTTGAAATCGACCGTAAGATCCTGGCTGACATCGCCGTATTCGACAAAGTGGCATTCACTGCCCTGGTTGAAAAAGCGAAAGCAGCTCTGGCGTAAGCCAGTTGAAAGAGGGAGCGTGGCTCCCTCTTTTAATTTCTGCCATATCAATCTGTTGACATTTTTACTGGCGGGCCTTTCAATAGGGTAATTCGCCATTACGCCTCAGGGTAACGCAAGCATGAACGCTGCCATTTTCCGCTTCTTTTTTTACTTTAGCGCCTGAATCAGAGGGGCTTTGCGCGTAAGAAAAGAAACGGAAAATCAACGCCAGAAGCCTCCATCAGGAGGCTTTTTTTATATCTGCCATTTATGGGTCTGTTTCAAGTGGCAGGCGACATAAGGCGCCGCAGGCTTACGCGGCCGCGAGGCGTGTCACCTGAAACAGAAGAATAACAAGACAGAGTTCAACAAACCGGCGCAAGCGCCGAATAACGAGGAAAACCATGCCACATCTCGCAGATCTGGTTGCCAGTGCACAGGCGGCCATAACCAGCGCCCAGGATGTTGCCGCGTTAGATAACGTACGCGTCGAATATTTAGGGAAAAAAGGGCATCTGACCCTTCAGATGACCACCCTGCGCGAGCTGCCGCCGGAAGAGCGTCCGGCGGCGGGCGCGGTTATCAACGAAGCCAAAGAGCAGGTTCAGCAGGCGCTGAACGCCCGTAAAAATGAGCTGGAAAGCGCCGCGCTGAACGCCCGTCTGGCGGCAGAGACCATCGACGTTTCGCTCCCTGGTCGCCGCGTTGAGAATGGCGGTCTGCATCCGGTTACCCGTACCATCGATCGTATCGAAACGTTCTTCGGTAAGCTGGGTTTTACCGTGGCGACCGGCCCGGAAATTGAAGATGACTACCACAACTTCGACGCACTGAATATTCCGGGTCACCACCCGGCGCGTGCGGACCACGACACCTTCTGGTTCGACGCTACCCGTCTGCTGCGCACTCAAACTTCCGGCGTGCAGATCCGCACCATGAAAAACCAGCAGCCACCGATCCGCATCATCGCGCCGGGCCGTGTTTATCGTAACGACTACGATCAGACCCACACCCCGATGTTCCATCAGATGGAAGGGCTGATCGTCGATACCAATATCAGCTTTACCAACCTGAAAGGCACGCTGCACGACTTCCTGCGTAACTTCTTTGAAGAAGATCTGCAGATTCGTTTCCGTCCGTCCTACTTCCCGTTTACCGAGCCGTCCGCTGAAGTGGATGTCATGGGTAAAAACGGCAAGTGGCTGGAAGTGCTGGGCTGCGGCATGGTGCATCCGAACGTGCTGCGTAATGTCGGCATCGATCCGGAGGTTTACTCCGGCTTTGCGTTCGGTATGGGCATGGAGCGTCTTACCATGCTGCGCTACGGCGTGACCGATCTGCGCGCTTTCTTCGAAAACGATCTGCGTTTCCTCAAACAGTTTAAATAAGGGCAGGACAGAACAATGAAATTTAGCGAACTGTGGTTACGCGAGTGGGTAAATCCGGCCCTCGACAGCGAGGCGCTGGCGAATCAAATTACGATGGCGGGGCTCGAAGTGGACGGCGTCGAGCCGGTCGCGGGCGTGTTTCACGGCGTGGTCGTCGGTGAGGTCGTTGAATGCGGTCAGCACCCAAATGCCGACAAACTGCGCGTCACGAAAGTTAACGTCGGCGGCGATCGTCTGCTGGATATCGTCTGCGGCGCGCCGAACTGCCACCAGGGCCTGAAAGTGGCCGTGGCGACCGTTGGCGCGGTATTGCCGGGCGATTTTAAAATCAAAGCGGCGAAACTGCGCGGCGAGCCGTCCGAAGGGATGCTCTGCTCGTTCTCTGAGCTCGGCATCTCCGACGATCATAACGGCATTATCGAACTGCCGGCAGACGCGCCGATTGGCACCGATATCCGTGAATATCTGAAGCTTGACGATAACACTATCGAAATCAGCGTCACGCCGAACCGCGCTGACTGCCTCGGTATTATCGGTGTGGCGCGCGATGTCGCGGTGCTCAACGCCGAGCCGCTGAATGCGCCGGACATCGCGCCTGTCGCGGCCACCATCAACGATACGCTGCCGATTCAGGTCGATGCCGCAGACGCCTGCCCGCGCTATCTGGGCCGCGTCGTGAAAGGCATCGATGTGACCGCGCCGACGCCGCTGTGGATGCGTGAAAAACTGCGCCGCTGCGGCATTCGTTCTATCGATGCCGTCGTTGACGTCACTAACTACGTCCTGCTTGAGCTGGGCCAGCCGATGCACGCGTTCGATCTCGACCGTATCGACGGCGGCATTGTGGTGCGTATGGCGAAAGAGGGCGAAACGCTGACGCTGCTGGACGGCAACGACGCGACACTGAACGCCGATACGCTGGTGATTGCCGACCATCAGAAAGCGCTGGCGATGGGCGGTATTTTCGGCGGCGAACACTCCGGCGTTAACGGCGAAACCCGCAACGTGCTGCTGGAGTGCGCGTTCTTCGCGCCGCTCGCCATTACCGGCCGCGCGCGCCGTCACGGCCTGCATACCGACGCCTCTCACCGTTACGAGCGCGGCGTTGATCCGCAGTTGCAGTTCAAAGCGATGGAGCGCGCCACGCGCCTGCTGCTCGATATCTGCGGCGGTGAAGCGGGCCCGGTGATTGATGTTACCAGTGAAGCCCACCTGCCGACGCGCGAGACCATCACGCTGCGCCGCAGCAAACTCGATCGTCTGATCGGCCATCACATCGCGGATGCGCAGGTGACCGACATCCTTAAGCGCCTCGGTTGTGAAGTTACTGCAGGACAGGACGAATGGCAGGCGGTCGCGCCGTCATGGCGTTTTGACATCGCGATTGAAGAAGATCTGGTGGAAGAAGTGGCCCGCGTTTACGGCTACGACAACATTCCGAACGAGCCGGTGCAGGCCTCGCTGGTAATGGGCAACCACCGCGAAGCGGAGCTGTCGCTCAAGCGCGTAAAAACGCTGCTAAACGATCACGGCTTCCAGGAAGTGATCACCTACAGCTTCGTCGATCCGAAAGTGCAGCAACTGCTGCATCCGGGTGAAGAGGCGCTGATCCTGCCAAGCCCCATCTCCAGCGAAATGTCGGCGATGCGTCTGTCGCTGCTGGCCGGTCTGCTCACCACGGTCGTCTACAACCAGAACCGTCAGCAGAGCCGTGTGCGCATCTTTGAAACGGGGCTGCGCTTTGTGCCTGATACGCAGGCAGACCTCGGCATCCGCCAGGATCTTATGCTGGCAGGCGCGCTGTGCGGCAACCGTTATGAAGAACACTGGGATCTGGCGAAAGCCAGCGTTGACTTCTACGATTTGAAGGGGACGCTGGAGTCGGTTCTGGAACTTACCGGTAAATTATCTGAAATTGAGTTCCGTGCGGAAGCCATAACGGCCTTGCATCCCGGCCAAAGTGCTGCCATTTATTTAAAAGGCGAACGCATTGGTTTTATTGGCGTTGTGCATCCTGAGCTTGAGCGTAAGCTTGACCTCAATGGCCGTACGCTGGTGTTTGAGCTGCTCTGGAACAAGGTTTCCGAGCGTGCTTTACCGCAGGCGCAGGAGGTTTCCCGCTTCCCGGCGAACCGCCGCGACATCGCCGTTGTGGTGGCTGAAAACGTACCGGCAGCAGATATTTTGGCCGAGTGTAAGAAAGTTGGCGCAAATCAGGTAGTTGGCGTAAACTTATTTGACGTGTACCGCGGTAAGGGTGTTGCGGAGGGTTATAAGAGCCTTGCCATCAGCCTGATCCTTCAGGATACCGGCCGTACACTCGAAGAAGACGAGATTGCCGCTACTGTTGCGAAATGTGTAACGGCACTAAAAGAGCGATTCCAGGCATCATTGAGGGATTGAACCTATGGCGCTTACAAAAGCTGAAATGTCAGAATATCTGTTTGATAAGCTTGGGCTTAGCAAGCGGGATGCCAAAGAACTGGTAGAGCTGTTTTTCGAAGAGATCCGTCGCGCTCTGGAAAATGGCGAGCAGGTAAAACTCTCCGGTTTCGGTAATTTTGACCTGCGTGATAAGAACCAACGTCCCGGACGCAACCCGAAAACCGGTGAAGATATTCCCATTACGGCTCGCCGTGTGGTTACCTTCCGCCCGGGGCAGAAGTTGAAAAGTCGCGTAGAGAACGCTTCGCCGAAAGAAAGTTAATCTGACCTGACCAAAAAGGCCGCATCCCGCGGCCTTTTTTCTTTGCCCTGCGTAAAGCGAGCCGTAAAATCAAAGGCATGAAACCTCAACTGGCCTCACTTTCCCTCTGCATCCATACCCAACGCCGCCGCGAGCGACGCGTGCTGACGGGCCTTACGCTGGCGCTGCTGCTGGCAGTCATGGTAAGCCTCTGCGCGGGCGACCTCTGGCTCTGGCCTGCGGCGTGGTCCAGCGACGCAGGAAAGCTCTTCGTCTGGCAAATCAGGCTGCCGCGAACGCTCGCCGTCGTGCTGGTAGGCTCGGCGCTGGCGCTCTGCGGCACGATGATGCAGGCGCTGTTTGAAAACCCGCTCGCAGAACCAGGCCTGCTCGGCGTCTCCAACGGCGCGGGCGTGGGGCTGGTGGCGGCGGTCATGCTGGGCGGCGGCGTGCTGCCGGGCTGGTCGCTCGGGTTATGCGCCATCGCGGGGGCGCTTATCGCGACGCTTATCCTGCTGCACTTCGCGAGGCGTCATCTTTCCACCAGTCGTTTGCTGCTGGCGGGCGTCGCGCTCGGCATCGTCTGTAGCGCGCTCATGACCTGGGCCGTCTACTTTTCCACCAGTCTCGATCTGCGCCAGCTCATGTACTGGATGATGGGCGGTTTCAGCGGCGTCGACTGGCAGCAGGGCTGGCTGATGCTCGCGCTGCTTCCGCCGCTTGTCTGGGGCGGGATGCAGGCGAGGGCGCTCAATATGCTGGCGCTTGGCGAAACGTCCGCGCGCCAGCTTGGCCTGCCGGTCTGGCTGTGGCGTAACGTACTGGTTATCGCGACGGGCTGGCTTGCGGGCGTCAGCGTGGCGCTGGCGGGCGCGATTGGTTTTGTCGGCCTTGTGGTGCCGCATATGCTGCGTCTGTGCGGCATCGCCGACCACCGGGCTTTGCTGCCTGCCGCGATGCTGGCGGGCGGCGGGGTGTTGCTGGTGGCCGATATCACCGCACGCCTCACGCTTGCCGCCGCAGAGCTGCCGATTGGCGTGGTCACTGCCACCCTGGGCGCGCCGGTATTTATCTGGCTATTATTAAAGGCTGGACGCTAGTTCCATCACACTTTTCTTAAGGGGAAGCTATGCAACACGACATTCTGAATACCGAAGTGACCACCATTGACGGTGAAACCATTTCGCTTGAGCAGTACAGAGGCAAAGTCCTGCTGATCGTCAACGTCGCGTCAAAGTGCGGCCTGACCCCGCAATATGAGCAACTGGAAAATATTCATAAAGCCTGGGAGCCGTCCGGTTTCCGCGTGCTGGGCTTCCCCTGCAACCAGTTCCTGGGCCAGGAGCCGGGCAGCGAAGACGAGATCAAAACCTTCTGCAGCACCACTTACGGCGTGACGTTCCCGATGTTCAGCAAAATCGACGTCAACGGCGACAACCGCCATCCGCTGTATCAGAAGCTCATCGCCGCCGCGCCGAAAGCCGTCGCGCCGGAGCAGAGCGGTTTCTATGAGCGTATGGCGAGCAAAGGCCGCGCGCCGCTCTACCCGGACGACATCCTGTGGAATTTCGAAAAATTCCTCGTCGGACGCGACGGTCATGTGATCCAGCGCTTCTCGCCGGATATGACCCCGGAAGATCCGATTGTAATGGAAGCCATTAAGCTGGCGCTGGCGAAGTAATGACGCCTTTGATGCAACTGCGTGACGTGGCGGTGGGCGGCCGGCTTGGGCCGCTTAGCGCGACGCTTGAGGCGGGCGATATCGTCCATCTGGTCGGCCCCAACGGGGCGGGCAAAAGTACGCTGTTGCATCGTATGGCGGGCCTGTCTGATGGCGCAGGCGAGATCCTCTTTAACGGTAAAGCGCTTGATTCGCTGAGCGCGGCAACGCTGTCGCGCCAGCGGGCGTATCTGGCTCAGCAGCAGACGCCGCCGTTCGCCATGCCGGTGTGGCACTATCTGACGCTCCACGGCGGGGCGCAGTGCGCCGCCGCGCTGGAAGAGGTGACGTATGCCCTGATGCTTGACGACAAGCTGGCGCGTCCGGTTAACGCGCTCTCCGGCGGCGAATGGCAGCGCGTGCGCCTCGCCGCCGTTATCCTGCAGGTCCACCCGCGCAATCATGCCCACGGCAGACTGCTGATCCTGGACGAACCGATGAACAGCCTGGACGTCGCGCAGCAGGCCGCGCTCGACCGGCTGCTCTTTACGCTGCCGCAGGCGGGGATCGCGGTGGTGATGAGCAGTCACGATCTCAATCATACGCTGCGCCACGCGCACCGCGTCTGGCTTCTGCGCGAGGGCAAAATGCTCGCGCAGGGCGCGCGCGATGAGGTGATGACGCCGTCCCGGCTCGGCGAGGCTTACGGCGTGCCGTTTCGCCGTCTTCAGGTGGACGGCCACAGCCTGCTTATCAACGCGCTCTGAGCGCGACCATCTTGCCAGCCGGCGCGCTGGCGGCTACATTAGCGAAAAATCACAAGGCCAGAGGATTTGCCTGAAAAATGCGGCTATGGATCTTTCTTGTTGCGACGCTGCTGCTGGCGGGATGTAGCTCCCACCGCGCGCCGCCGCCAAACGCACGACTTTCCGACTCCATCACCGTGATCGCCGAACTCAACGACCAGCTTAACCACTGGTACGGCACGCCATACCGCTACGGGGGCATGAGCCGCGGCGGGGTGGATTGTTCCGGTTTTGTGATGATGACCTTTCGCGATCGCTTCTCGCTGAGGCTGCCGCGTGAAACCCGCCAGCAGGCGGAGATCGGCACTGAAATCGATAAAGACGAGCTGCTGCCTGGCGACTTAGTCTTTTTCAAAACCGGCTCCGGGCAAAACGGCCTGCACGTTGGCATCTACGACACCGATAACCAGTTTATCCACGCCTCCACCAGCCGCGGCGTAATGCGCTCCTCTCTGGATAACGTCTACTGGCGCAAGAAGTTCTGGCAGGCGCGCCGTATCTGATCCTCGCCCGCCGCGCCCGCGGCGGGACGCTCCTGTTTCTCCCGTTTCTGCTTTTTTTATAAGCATAATGAGAGCGCTCTCACAATGAGTCGCCTATAGTCTGCGCTACAGTCACTCCGAATTGAGAGCGCTCTCATTTAAACGTTACGCAACGGGGAATTCGCATGAATCAGGCAACGCGAGGCGCGCCATGAGTCTCTGTACCGGATTAATGGCGCTGGTTGAGCGCCGTATCGCGACGCTCGCCGGACGTATCGGGACCCAGCGGCATATTATCGCCATTCGCGATGGCTTCATCTGCGCCATGCCGTTTCTCATCATCGGCAGCGTCATGCTTATCATCGCCAATCCGCCGTTTGATCAGGCGACAACCTCAGCGTTCGGCAGGCTCTGGCTCGGCTTCGCCAACGCGCACTGGAACACTCTCACCATGCCGTTTTTCATGACGACGGGATTGATGAGCGTCTTTGTCTCCATCGGAACGGCGTATAGCCTCGCGAAATCGTACCAACTGGACGGGCTGATGGCCGGGCTGCTCTCCATGACGGCTTTTCTGCTTGCCGCCGCGCCGCAGGCCGATAACAAACTGTCGCTCGATTTCCTCGGCGGGCAGGGCGTGTTTATTGCGCTGTTATGCGCTATCTGGTCGGTGGAGCTGACGCGGCTGCTTAAAAAATATGGCATTACGCTGCGCCTGCCGGAGCAGGTGCCGCCCGCCATCGCGCGCTCGTTTGATCTGCTGCTGCCGATGACCGGCATTCTGCTCACCGTCTACCCGTTAAGCCTGGTCATGCAGAGCGAATTCCAGATGCTTATCCCGGCGGCGGTGATGCAGCTTTTCCAGCCGGTGATCGCCGCAGGCGACAGCCTGCCCGGGATTTTACTCTGCGTGCTGCTGGCGAATCTGCTCTGGTTTGCCGGTATCCACGGCGACAATCTGGTACAGGGGTTACTGAACCCGCTGTTTATGGCGAATATCGCCGCCAACGCGGCGCTGCTCTCCCAGGGCGCGCAGAACAACGGGAGAACCTCATGACCAAACAGGCTATCAAAATCGCCATCATCGGCGGCGGCAGCAGCTATACGCCGGAGCTGGTGGAAGGACTCATCGCCCGCAAAGAAAGCATCGCGCTGCATGAGCTCGCGCTGGTGGATGTCGAAGCGGGGCGCGAGAAAGTGGAGATCATCGCGGGCCTGACGCGGCGGATGCTCGACAAAAACGGCCTGGCGCATGTGCGCGTCACGGTGCATTTCACGCCCGATGAGGCGATTCGCGGCGCGCGGTTTGTCCTCACGCAACTGCGCGTCGGCCAGCTCCCGGCGCGCGCCGCCGACGAGCGGCTCGGACTGAAATATGGGCTGATAGGCCAGGAGACCACCGGCGTCGGCGGCTTTGCCAAAGCGCTGCGCACCATTCCGGTGTTGCTCGATATCGCCCGTAAGGTAGAGGCGCTGGCGCCGGACGCCTGGATAATTAACTTTACCAACCCGGCGGCGATTGTCACTGAGGCGGTCCAGCGCCACAGCCGGGCGAAAATCATCGGGCTGTGTAATGTCCCCGTCACCATGCACCATATGATCGCCGCCATGCTCGGCGCGCCGTCGCAGGAGGTCGCGCTGCGGTTTGCGGGACTCAACCATATGGTGTGGGTGCATCAGGTGACGGTGCGCGGCGAGGACCGCACGCAGGAGGTGCTCGATAAGCTGTGCGACGGGGCGACGCTCACCATGAACAATATTCAGGAAGCCCCGTGGCCTGCGCCGCTGCTGCGCGCGCTCGGCGCCATTCCGTGCCCGTACCACCGCTATTTCTACTTAAGCCGTCAGATGCTGGAAGAAGAAGTGGAGGCGGCGCGCGGCCGCGGTACCCGCGCCGAACAGGTGATGGCCGTTGAGCGCGAACTCTTCGGGCTTTACAGCGATCCGCACCTGGCGCAGAAGCCGGAGCAGCTCAGTTTTCGCGGCGGCGCGTTCTATTCGCAGGTGGCGCTGGAGCTTATCGACGCCATTCATAACAACCGCGGCGCGACGCTTGTGGTCAACACCGCCAACCGCGGGGCTATTCACGGACTGCCGGACGACGCCGTGGTGGAAACCAACTGCGTAGTGGACGCGCAGGGCGCGCATCCGCTGGTGTTCGGCGCGCTGCCGCCGGCGATGCACGCCTTAACGGTGCAGGTGAAAACGTATGAGCGGCTCACCATCCAGGCGGCGGTGGAGGGTTGCCGCGACAGCGGCCTGCTGGCGCTCGTAACCAACCCGCTGGTGGGCGACGCGACGCTTGCCGAATCGCTGCTTGATGAAGTGCTGACCCTTAATCACGACTACCTGCCGCAATTCCGGGGATAAGCTCACCCGGCGGGAAAATTTCGGGTACTATCAGGTGGCCTCGCAGATGAAAGGGATCGCCTGATGGTTACTCTGGAAGATGTCGCCGCCCATGCGGGCGTGTCCCGCGCCACGGTTTCGCGCGTGGTGAATGGCGACAGTAAAGTTAAATCACAAACCCGCGCGCGCGTCGAAGCGGCGATTCAGGCGCTCGGGTACTCGCCTAACCCGGCGGCGCGCGCGCTGGCCTCCAGTCAGAGCCACACCATCGGGCTCGTTACCACCTCTTACCGCGGCGGCTTTTTCGGCGCGCTGATGGATACCGTACAGAGCGAGGCGCAGCGCCACGGCAAACAGCTGCTGGTGACGCAGGGGCGCGATAGCGCGCAAAACGAACGTGACGCCATCAGCCAGCTCTACAATCTGCGCTGCGATGGCCTGCTGCTGCACCTCCGTATGCTGGAAGACGACGCGCTGCGCGAGATGGCGGCGGCGGGGCGGCGCTTTATCATACTGGACCGCGACGTGCCGGGGCTGGAATCGCGCTGCGTCACGTTTGATCATCATGGCGCGAGCGCGCTTGCCACCCGTTATTTTCTGACGCGCGGCCACACGGCGATTGCCTGCCTTCACGGCCCGCTGTCGCGCGCCTCCAGCCAGTTGAGGTTGCAGGGCTTTCTTGATGCGATGAAAGCGGCAGGCCTGACGCCGGTGGCCTGTCTGGAAGGCGATTACTCGCTGCAGGGCGGCTATCTGCAAATGCAAACGCTGCTTGAGCGTACCCGTCCGACCGCCATTTACTGCTGTAATGAGGAGATGGCCGTGGGCGCGATGCTGGCGATTAATGAAAAAGGTTTAAGGATCCCGCACGATATTTCCTGTATCTGTTATGACAGCGGCGAGCGCGCCGATTTTGTTCGTCCACGTCTGACCAGCGTTCACTTTCCTATTACGGAAATGGCGCGTTACGGCGCAAGAAAATTACTGGAAGAAGAAACTGAGCGGCAAATATTCACGCCAAAAATGGTGGAGCGTGATTCTGTAAAGGATCTGACTAACGCTGGTATCAAATGAAATACCAGGATAAGCTCTTTCTGTAAGGAGTAATCTGAAATTGATGCCGAAACGGCAGGATAAATAGTTTAACAGAATCAACCTGGTTGCACGTAGTAGTGACTTAATCCAGTATAGCGGGTTCCTATTAATAACGCGCAGGGCAGACAATATGATTGTTTCGCTCGATACACGGTATCAGTCTTATATGCTGTTCGCCCCGATCGCCCATACCTCCGGGGGGCTGATGGGCATGGAAGTTATTGCCCATTTTACGAGCCTGAATGCACAGGTTCGCTTTCCGACGGAATTCATTATCCCGCGAATTAATCCTGAAGAAAGATTAATGCTTTTTTACGAAAAAATAAGTTTGCTTGAAAAGTGGCGTGAGGCATTTATAAAAAATTCACTTTTCGCCGTCGTAAACATTGATCATAAGATCGCCAGCGCCATTTTATCCAGTCCAACATTACGGGCCCGTCTCGCGCAATTACCGTTTCTTGAGTTAGGTATTAATGAGAATTTTCCTGAACTTAATAAAGGTAAAGAAAATAAAACGATGTTTTCGCTGTCGCGTTATTTTCCATTAATGCTGAGCAACTTTGGCGCCGGGGCCGCAACGGGGCGGGCGATTTTCGACGGGCTGTTCCGTCGCGTGACGCTGGATAAAACGTTCGTGCAGAAACGCCGCGCGGGCGGGATGTTTGAGCCTTTTATGTATGCGATCGCCAATCAGGTCGGGCCCTGCTGCCAGACGCTGATCCTGCCTGGCGTCGATAATGACGAGGCATTACTGGAGGCGCGCCGCCTCGGCTTTAATGGCGCACAGGGCACGCTGTGGCCCGCTATGGATGGCGAAACCCTCGTTCTGACGCTCGCCATGGCGCAATAACCTTAAACCTGCACCGTGTTTAACGCCTCCATAACGCACTACACTTAGTGCAGGAGGAGCCATGAGCCAACATCCCCGTTTTACCGCCACCTGGCGCGATGAACTGCCAGGTTTTTATACTGAACTGACGCCCACGCCGCTGAACAACAGCCGTCTGCTGTGGCATAACGCGCCGCTGGCGCAGGCGCTGGAGCTCCCGGAAACGCTGTTTGACTATCAGGGCCCCGCAGGCGTCTGGGGCGGCGAAACGCTGCTGCCGGGCATGGCGCCGCTGGCGCAGGTGTACAGCGGCCACCAGTTTGGCGTCTGGGCGGGCCAGCTCGGCGACGGGCGCGGCATTCTGCTCGGCGAACAACAACTCAGCGACGGCCGCAAGCTGGACTGGCATCTGAAAGGCGCGGGCCTCACGCCCTATTCGCGAATGGGTGACGGCCGCGCGGTGCTGCGCTCCACGGTGCGCGAATTTCTCGCCTCGGAAGCGATGCACGGGCTTGGCATTCCCACCACCCGCGCGCTCAGTATCGTTACCAGCGACACCCCGGTGCGACGTGAAACCACAGAGCGCGGCGCGATGCTGATGCGCATCGCCGAAAGCCATGTGCGTTTCGGCCATTTCGAACACTTTTACTACCGCCGTGAACCGGAGCGCGTGCGTGAGCTGGCGCAGTACGTTATCGATCATCACTTCGCGCATCTGGCGCAGGAGGAAGATCGTTTCGCCCTCTGGTTTGGCGAGGTGGTGACGCGCACCGCGCACCTGATGGCGAGCTGGCAGTGCGTCGGTTTCGCGCACGGCGTGATGAACACCGATAACATGTCGATCCTCGGGCTGACGATGGATTACGGTCCTTACGGTTTTCTCGACGATTATCAGCCGGGTTTTATCTGCAACCATACGGATTACCAGGGGCGTTACGCGTTCGACAATCAGCCGGGCGTCGGGCTGTGGAACCTGCAACGTCTGGCGCAGGCGCTCTCGCCGATTATTCCGGCCGAGCGGCTTAACGCGCTGCTGGATGACTATCAGCCCGTACTGCTGCGCGAGTGGGGCCGCCAGATGCGCGCTAAGCTTGGCTTCACCGTCGAAAAAGAGGGCGACAACGACTATCTGCACGAGCTGCTCACCCTGATGGCGCGCGAAGGGAGCGACTACACGCGTACCTTCCGGATGTTGAGCGAGACCGAGCAGCGCTCGTCCGCCTCGCCGCTGCGCGATGAGTTTATCGACCGCGCCACGTTCGACGCCTGGTTTGCCCGCTACCGCGCGCGGCTGGAAGAAGAGGGCGTTGACGATGACGCGCGCCAGCGGCTGATGAAATCCGTCAACCCGGCGCTGGTGCTGCGCAACTGGCTGGCGCAGCGCGCCATCGAGGCGGCGGAGCGCGACGACGCGAGCGAGCTGTCGCGGCTGCTGGAGGCGTTGCGCTATCCCTTCGCCGACCGCGACGATGACTATACCCATCGCCCGCCGGACTGGGGCAAACGTCTGGAAGTGAGCTGTTCAAGCTAAGCGCTTAACGCAGGCGCGTAAAAAAGGGAAACCGCGGGTTTCCCTTTTTATTATGGATGCAGGAACACTACTCAGAGACGGCTTTCCACCGCCCGGGCGAGCCGCTCCAGCAGCGTTTCGCTGTCATCCCAGCCGAGGCACGGATCGGTAATCGACTGGCCGTAGGTCAGCGGCGTGCCGGGCGTAATTTTCTGGGTGCCTTCCACAATAAAGCTTTCCACCATCACGCCTGCGATCGCCGTTGACCCCGCGCGGATCTGCCCGCAAATATCGTCGCAAACGTCGAGCTGACGGCGGTGCTGTTTCTGGCAGTTGCCGTGGCTGAAATCCACCACCAGCCGCTCCGGCAGGTTAAATTCCCGCAGGGCCTCGCAGGCCTCGTTAAGGGCCGCGGCATGATAGTTCGGCGTTTTGCCGCCGCGCATAATGATATGCCCGTAAGGGTTGCCGCTGGTCTGGTAAATGGTCATCCGGCCATGTTTATCGGGCGAGAGAAACATATGGCTGGTGCGCGCCGCGCGAATGGCATCCACCGCGATACGCGTATTGCCGTCGGTGCCGTTTTTGAAGCCCACCGGACACGAGAGCGCGGAGGCCATTTCGCGGTGGATCTGGCTCTCGGTGGTGCGCGCGCCGATGGCGCCCCAGCTGATGAGATCGGAAATATACTGGCCCACTACCATATCGAGAAACTCGGTGGCGGTCGGGACCCCCAGCGCGTTCACCTCCAGCAGCAGACGGCGCGCCTGTTCAATACCGTGATTGACGCGGTAGCTGCCGTTGAGATCCGGATCGGAAATCAGCCCTTTCCAGCCCACCACGGTGCGCGGTTTTTCAAAATAGGTACGCATCACGATTTCCAGGCGGGAATCGTATTTCTCCCGCAGCCGCGCCAGACGGCGGGCGTAATCAATGGCCGCTTGTGGATCGTGAATCGAACAGGGGCCGATAACCACCAGCAGACGCGGGTCATCGCCGTTAAGGATTTTTTCAATACGGCGGCGGGCGTCAAGCACATGGCCTGCGACCGCCGGCGTCACGGGGTAGCGTTCTGCGAGTTCCGCCGGGGTAATCAGGCTGTCGATGCGCGCAGTACGAAGTTCATCGGTTTTAATCATGGGTGTCTCAAAATCTGTTGCTTCATCGGCATCAGCGCCGGAAGTGATGGGCATCACGATAAACCAATCCGCCCTGAATACAAGGCTCTTAAAAGATTCACCGGGCCAGGTGATGCAACCCTAACACAGACTTTTGCACCTTTGTACTAGTTTATCAGTACATGCGGCGATTGAGCCCCATGATGTCGAGGATTTTGGTGGCGATCTCTTCCACCGAATAGTTCGTGCTGTTGAGATAGCGGATCTGATGTTTACGGTAAAGCGCTTCCACTTCGGCGACTTCCATCCGGCACTGGCGCATCGAGGCGTAGCGGCTGTTTTCGCGCCGCTCTTCGCGGATCGCCGCCAGCCGCTCCGGATTAATCGTGAGCCCAAACAGCTTATGCTGGAACGGGCGCAGCGCCGCCGGGAGATTCAGGTTATCCATATCATCGGCGATAAAGGGATAGTTGGCGGCCCGGATGCCGAACTGCATCGCGAGATAGAGACTGGTGGGCGTTTTGCCGCAGCGCGAGACGCCAAGCAGGATCACCTGCGCCTGATCGAGATTGCGCATCGAAATACCGTCGTCGTGCGCGAGGGTGTAATCAATCGCCGCGATGCGCGCGTCATACTTAATCAGATTGGCGGGGTTCAGGCCGTGGGTGCGGTGGGCGACCGGCGTCGGGTCGAGCCGGAGTTCTTGCTGAAGCGGCGCGACCAGCGCCTGAACGATATCCTGGCAGAACCCCTGGCTTTGCAGAATAATCTCGCGCACCTCAGGCAGCACGATGGAGTAGAACACCAGCGGGCGCACGCCGGTCTGCTGATAGATGGCGTCGATCTGCTCTTTCACCGCTCTGGCGCGGCTTTCGTTTTCCACAAACGGCAGGGTAATGCTGTTGATGCTGACCGGAAATTGCGACATCACCGCATGGCCTAATACTTCCGCGGTGATAGCGGTTCCATCGGAAATATAAAAAACCTGGCGATCGACAACATTATCCATTGTATCCGTCCTTAATTCAGGTTGAGTATCATCTTAAGCATAAAATAATGCACAGGCAGAGAGCATGGCACTTCTCTCATTTTTAATAATGAAACGCTGTTTTTATTTTCAGTGAAAGCCACGTTTCGCTTTCTAAATATCACTGTAAATCATAGCTCGCCAGAGTAAGCCAGCCTAATCAAGCAGTTACCCAATCCGGAATTTATCTGAAAATTTGAAATTTTCAATTTGCTTGAACGATTCACCGTTTTTCCCGCAGCGTTTTCTATGCCAGGCTAAAACGGCTGTCAGGTGTTTCTTAATTCCGTTCATATCATAAAAGGATTGCTTCGATGTCCAACAATGGCTCGTCATCGCTCATACTTTGGTATAACCAGCTCGGCATGAATGATGTAGACAGAGTTGGGGGCAAAAACGCCTCCCTCGGTGAAATGATTACTAACCTGTCCGGTATGGGCGTCTCTGTGCCTAACGGGTTTGCGACCACCGCCGTGGCGTTTAATCAGTTCCTCGAAAGCCGTGGCGTTAACCAGCGTATCTATGAGCTGCTGGATAAAACCGATATCGACGACGTGACTGAACTGGCGAAAGCCGGCGCGCAGATCCGCCAGTGGATTATCGACACCCCTTTCCAGCCGGAGCTGGAGCAGGCGATCCGCGAAGCCTATGAGCAGCTCTCCGCCGATGACGCCGACGCCTCCTTTGCGGTGCGCTCGTCCGCCACCGCTGAAGATATGCCGGACGCTTCCTTCGCGGGCCAGCAGGAAACCTTCCTGAACGTGCAGGGCATCGATGCGGTCATGGTGGCGGTGAAACATGTGTTCGCCTCGCTGTTTAACGACCGCGCCATCTCTTACCGCGTGCATCAGGGATACGATCACCGCGGCGTCGCGCTCTCGGCGGGCGTGCAGCGCATGGTGCGCTCCGATCTCGCCGCCTCCGGCGTGATGTTCTCCATCGACACCGAATCCGGCTTCGATCAGGTGGTGTTTATCACCGCCGCCTACGGTCTTGGCGAGATGGTGGTGCAGGGCGCGGTCAACCCTGACGAATTCTACGTGCATAAACCGGGTCTGGCGGAAGGGCGCCCGGCGATCGTGCGCCGCACCATGGGCTCGAAAAAAATCCGTATGGTGTATGCCGATACCCAGGAGCATGGCAAGCAGGTGCGCATCGAAGATGTGCCGCAGGCTGAACGCGACCGTTTCTGCATCACGCCGGAAGAAGTGCAGGAGCTGGCGAAACAGGCCGTACAGATTGAGAAACACTATGGCCGCCCGATGGATATCGAGTGGGCTAAAGACGGGCACACCGGCAAGCTGTTTATCGTGCAGGCGCGCCCGGAAACCGTGCGTTCGCGCGGCCAGGTGATGGAGCGCTACACGCTGCATTCCCAGGGCAAAGTCGTGGCCGAAGGCCGCGCCATCGGCCATCGCATCGGCGCGGGCACCGTGAAGGTGATCCACGACATCAGCGAGATGAACCGCATTCAGCCGGGCGATGTGCTGGTCACCGACATGACCGACCCGGACTGGGAACCGATCATGAAAAAAGCGGCGGCGATTGTCACCAACCGCGGCGGGCGTACCTGTCACGCGGCGATCATCGCCCGCGAGCTGGGCATTCCGGCGGTGGTCGGCTGCGGCGACGCCACTGAGCGCATTAAAGATGACGAAAAAGTGACGGTTTCCTGCGCCGAAGGGGATACCGGCTACGTCTATGCCGATCTTCTCGATTTCAGCGTGAAAAGCTCCAGCGTTGATACGATGCCGGATCTGCCGCTGAAAGTGATGATGAACGTCGGCAACCCGGACCGCGCCTTTGACTTCGCCTGCCTGCCGAATGAAGGCGTGGGCCTGGCGCGTCTTGAATTTATCATTAACCGCATGATCGGCGTGCACCCCCGCGCGCTGCTGGAGTTTGACCAGCAGGAGCCGACGCTGCAAAACCAGATCCGCGAGATGATGAAAGGCTTCGACAGCCCGGTGGAGTTCTACGTGGGACGTCTGACGGAAGGCATCGCGACGCTTGGCGCGGCGTTCTGGCCGAAGCGCGTGATTGTGCGTCTGTCCGACTTTAAATCTAACGAATACGCCAACCTGGTGGGCGGCGAGCGTTACGAGCCGCATGAAGAGAACCCGATGCTCGGCTTCCGCGGCGCGGGCCGCTATGTCGCCGACAGCTTCCGCGACTGCTTCGCGCTGGAGTGTGAGGCGGTGAAACGCGTGCGCAACGAGATGGGCCTCACCAACGTGGAAATCATGATCCCGTTTGTGCGTACCGTGGATCAGGCGAAAGCGGTAGTGGACGAACTGGCGCGCCAGGGGCTGAAGCGCGGCGAGAACGGGCTGAAAGTCATTATGATGTGCGAAATCCCGTCCAACGCCCTGCTGGCAGAGCAGTTCCTTGAGCACTTCGACGGCTTCTCGATTGGCTCTAACGACATGACGCAGCTCGCGCTCGGCCTCGACCGCGACTCCGGCGTAGTCTCTGAGCTTTTCGATGAGCGCAACGACGCCGTCAAAGCGCTGCTGTCGATGGCGATCCGCGCCGCGAAAAAGCAGGGCAAATATGTCGGCATCTGCGGTCAGGGCCCGTCGGATCACGAGGATTTCGCCGCCTGGTTAATGGAAGAGGGGATCGATTCGCTCTCGCTGAACCCGGATACCGTGGTGCAGACCTGGCTGAGTCTGGCCGAGCTTAAGAAATAACTGCGATATATTTTAAAAACCCGCCTGATGGCGGGTTTTTTATTTGTAACAGGTAATTTGCACCACATCACAAATACGGGAAAAAGCAAAAAATCATAAACTGGCTGTGGATTTCTGCAATTGTTGGGGGGCGGCGCGTTCACAATACTTAGGCCTGATATCGCACCCGTGGTTTGCGTGCGAGAAACACGCTTTCTAACGTTGATAAGGCCAATAATAATGAACCTCACCTCTGCTCTTACGACAAAAGATAAAATAGGATACGGCTTAGGCGATATGGCGAGCGCGCTGGTCTGGCAAACCGCCACGCTATTTCTCGCGTATTTCTATACCGATGTTTTCGGCCTGCCCGCCGCGATTATGGGCACTATGTTTTTACTGGTCAGGGCGGTGGACGCGTTTGTCGACCCCTGTATCGGCGCGCTGGTGGATCGCACCCGCACCCGCTATGGACGCTTTCGCCCGTGGCTGCTCTGGTTCGCCATTCCATTTGGCGTCAGTTGCCTGATCACCTTCTACGTGCCGCAGGCAGGCGAAACCACCAAAATTGTTTACGCCTGCGTCACTTACAGCCTGCTGAGCCTCGTCTATTCCGCCATTAACGTCCCGTATTGCGCCATGCCAGGCTCGCTGACGATGGACCCGCGCGAGCGCCACTCCCTGCAATCCTGGCGCTTCGGACTGTCGTTTATCGGCGGGCTTATCGTCACCGTTATCGCGCTGCCGATGGTCGACTGGCTCGGCAGCGGCAACGCCCAGAAAGGCTATTTCTACGCCATGGGGCTGATGGGATTGCTGGGCGTGGTGCTCTTTTTCTGCTGTTTTTTCATGACCCGCGAACGCTATCTGCCGGTGAATGACGCCGGTAGCTCAATGCTGAAAGATTTAAAACTGCTGGCAGGCAACAGCCAGTGGCGCATCATATTCCTGTTCAATATTTTATTATTAACCGCGGTGGTGACGCGCGGTTCAGCGACGATGTATTACGTGAAGTATGTTCTGCTGCGTCCGGACCTGGTGTTTGTATTTATTGTCTCCGGCATGGTGGCGAATCTTACCGGTGCGTTATTATCGGAGCGCCTGCTCGGGAAATATGACCGGGTGCGTTCTTACCAGTGGATGATTATTAGCTTCGTGGTTCTTGCCGCGCTGATCTTCTTTATTCCCCCCACCGCCGTCTGGTTAATTTTCGCCATCAATATTGTCTTTAGCTTTATTCAGAACCTGACCACGCCGTTGCAGTGGACCATGTTTTCCGACGTGGTGGATTACGAAGAGCACCGCAGCGGGCGCCGCCTCGACGGCCTGGTGTTCTCCACCGCGCTGTTCGCCATCAAGCTGGGCCTGGCGCTCGGCGGCGCAGTGGTCGGCTGGATCCTTGGCATGGTTGACTACCTGCCAAACCAGGCGACCCAGAGCGCCAGCGTGCTGACCACCATTAACGCGCTGTTTACGCTCATCCCGTGCGCGCTCTTTTTACTGATGGCGCTGCTGCTCTGCTTCTATCAGCTCAGCAGCCGCCGCGTGGCCGCCATCGCCGCGGAGCTGGTGCAAAAACGCCAGTTACGTGAAGACACCCCTTCTCTCAAGCCTGCCATTCAGGAGTAACTGATGACAATCTATAAGGACCCAACCCGTCCGGTGGCTGAACGCGTCGCCGATTTGCTTGCCCGTATGACGCCGGAGGAGAAATTCGCCCAGATGCACGCTTACTGGCTGGTGTTGTCGCCGGATGGCGATCACCGCGAGCGTACCGACCTGAGCGATGAGTTTTCCGGGGCCACCCAGCAGGCGGCCCTGGCGGAGCGGCTGAAGCGCGGCGCAGGACAGATAACCCGCCCGCTCGGCACCCATATTGTCGCCCCCCGCGAAGGCGTGCGCGCCGCTAACCGACTACAACGGATGCTGGTGGAAGAGACCCGGCTTGGCATTCCCGCCATGTTCCATGAAGAGTGCCTGGTGGGACTGTTGTGTAAAGACGCGACGCTGTTCCCGTCGTCGCTCAACTACGGATCGACCTGGGACCCGGAGCTGGTGGAGCAGGCCGCGCAGGCGATAGGCCAGGAGGCGCGCGCCGTCGGCTGCCATCAGGGGCTGGCGCCGGTACTGGACGTATCCCGCGACATGCGCTGGGGCCGCACGGAAGAGACCTTCGGCGAAGATCCGTGGCTGGTGGGCCTGATGGCGACGCGCTACGTAAAAGGACTACAGGGGCCGCATCGCGATCTGCTGGCGACGCTGAAACACTATGTCGGCCACTCGTTTAGCGAGGGCGCGCGCAACCATGCGCCGGTGCATCTGGGGTATTGCGAGCTTAGCGACACTTTCCTGCTGCCGTTTGAGATGGCGGTAAAGCTGGCGCACGCAGGATCGGTGATGCCCGCTTACCACGATATCGACAACGTGCCGACGCACGCGGACGATTTCCTCCTCACTAAAGTGCTGCGCGAACAGTGGGGCTTCGACGGCATTATTGTCGCCGACTACGGCGGCGTGAGCCTGCTGCATCAGCATCACGGCGTGGCGCAGGATGCCGCGCACTCGGCGGCGCTCGCCTTTAACGCCGGCCTGGATATCGAGCTGCCGAAAGATGACTGCGCGCGCCATCTGGCGCAGGCGCTGGAGCGCGGGCTGATAACGATGGACAAAGTGGATGAGATTGTCGCGCGCGTGCTGGCGGAGAAATTCCGTCTCGGGCTGTTTGAACATCCTTATGCCGATGAGAACGACATCGTGCTGCAAAGCGATGATACGCGCCGCATCGCCCGCGAGGTGGCGGCGCGATCCCTGACGCTGCTTGAAAACAACGGCGTGTTGCCGCTCCGGGGCGCGCCGCGCGTGGCGGTTGTCGGGCCGACGGCGGACGATCCGCTGGCGCTGCTGAGCGGCTACAGTTTCCCGGTGCATCTCATTATCAGCGACATGCTGGAGCAGACCAGCCAGGTGACGACGCCGCTGGCGGCGCTGCGCGAACAGCCCGGCATCGCGCTGACGGGTTATGCTAAAGGATGCCATATCATTGAAAAACGCATGGCGGGCGCGCCGGTCTTCCCCGGCGACAGCGGCGAAAAACCGATGCAGCAGTCGCCGGTCTCAGATGACGTATCGCTGATCCCGGAGGCGGTGCGGCTCGCCACCGAAAGCGACGTGGTGCTGGCGTTTGTCGGCGATCTTTCGGGGCTCTTCCAGAGCGGCACCGTGGGCGAAGGTTCCGACACCGACAGCCTGCAACTGCCGGGCGTTCAGCAACAGCTACTGGAAGCGCTGGTGGAGACCGGCAAGCCGGTAGTGGTCGTGATGACCGGCGGGCGGCCTTATCACCTGGGCGGGCTGGAGTCGCATGTGGCGGCGTGGGTGATGGCCTGGGCGCCAGGGCAGGAGGGCGGCCACGCGATTGCGGATCTCTTAACCGGTAAGCGCGAACCGCAGGGCAGGCTGGTGGTGTCGGTGCCGAAAAGCGCCGGCGCGATGCCTTACTACTACAACCACAAGCTCAAGAGCGGCGGCACGCCTTACGCGTTTCACTTCGGCTCGCGCTACCCGTTCGGCTACGGCAAAACCTGGACGACGTTCCGCTATGGCGAGCTGGAAATCGCGCAGGCGCGCGTGCCGATGCACGGCGACGTTGAGGCATCCGTCACCGTGATCAACAGCGGCGCGCAGCCGGGCAGCGAGGTGGTGCAGCTCTATGTGCGCGATAAAGTGGCGTCGCTGGTGCGGCCGGTGCAGGAGCTGAAAGCCTTCGGGCGGGTCTCGCTTGCGCCTGGCGAGCGCGCGCGCGTCACGTTCCGCATCCCTGTCGATATGCTCAATTTCACGAGCCGCGACGGCGTTCGCATCGTTGAGCCAGGCGAGTTTGAAATCCGCGTCGGCGCCAACAGCGGCGATATTCGCAGCCGCGGCACTGTGACAGTGGAAGGCGAAACGCACGAGCTCGGAAATAACTGGCGCATGCTGAGCGAGTGTTATATCGAGCAATAATTAATCAACAGCAGAATAAAAAAAAGCCCATCGTGGGAGATGGGCAAAGACTACACACAGCAATTCGTTGTTTCACTCAGGGGATTTCCATGTTTATAAATCAAGGCGTTGATTTATAACCGTGGATTAATAGTAGGCTTATCCATTTTTAGCGTCGATCAGATTCGTCTCAATAGTTCAGCGTTAATGAATTATTAAAGACTCAAAGGACGGGATTTACGATAAATCACGGGTCTGACCAGTAGGGGAGTGAAATAATTAATAAGCAATACTTAAGTAAAAGGCGGGTTTCCCCGCCTGCGTTTTTAATGTGCTGTTTTCTCTTTGTCGCTCTCTTCGAGTGCTTCGATCACCGTTTCTGAATTATCTTCCGGCAGCGGCGCTTCGCGCACCCAGACGGAGAACAGTCGCCAGGAGACCGCCAGCAATACCGGGCCGATAAACAGGCCAATCATGCCAAATGCAATCAATCCGCCGATAACCCCTGAGAGGATCAGCACCATTGGCAGGTCGGCGCCCATACGAATAAGCACCGGGCGGATAACGTTATCGAGCGTGCCGACCACGGCGCTCCAGACCAGCAGCACGGTGCCCCAGGTGGCGTCGCCGCTCCAGTAGAGCCAGATAATCGCCGGAACCAGCACCGGCAGCGGGCCAAGCTGCACCAGACAGCTTAAGATCATCACGACCGTCAGCAGCGTCGCGTAGGGGATGCCGGAAATCGCCAGCCCGATACCGCCCAGCACGCCCTGCACCAGCGCCGTGACCACCACGCCGAGCGCCACGGCGCGGATCGCCTGGCCTGCCAGCAGAACGGCCGCGTCGCCGCGCTTTGAGGCAAGACGAATGGCGAAGTGCCGAATGCCGAACGCCACCTGCTCGCCGCGCCAGTAGAGCAGGGCGCTGAACAGCAGCATCAGGCCGCAGTGCATCAGCAGCCGGCCAAGATGCGCGGCCTGGCCGATAAACCAGCCGGTCGTGGTGCCAAGATACGGACGCACTTTCGCCATGATGGCCGTGCCGCCGCTCTCCACGAGGTTATGCCAGCCGAGATAAAGTTTATTGCCGATATAGGGGATGCTGTTAAGCCAGGCCAGATCCGGGATCGTCATCTTGCCGGAGGTCAGCCAGTGGATAAACGGCCCGCTGCTGTCCACGAGACTGTTAACCAGCAGCGCCACCGGGATGACAAACAGCATAATAAGGATAAGCACCATCACCAGGACGGCGAGTGAGCGTCTGCCCCACAGCATCTTCTGCAGCCGCAGCAACAGCGGCCAGGTGGCGATGACCACCGTCCCTGCCCAGGCGAATCCCAGAATAAAGGGCTGCACAATCCACAGGCAGGCGATGATCATGACCGAGAGAAACAACACGGACAGCAGAATTTGCGGCACGTCCATGGGCTGTCGAAGTTTTACCATAAACCACATTCACCTTTTGTCATTCGCGTTACGCCCGAAAGGGCGCTCCCGCCCCACGCGGGGCGCTCCTATGATGAGTGATTTCCGCGCATTTGGATAGCCGCCTCCCTGGCGCATTTCTGGCAGGCATGACATATAAAAATGTGATACAACCTTGAAGGCACAACGCAAACGATAACTTCCAACATCTCATTGTCAGGCAGGTTCAGGATCCATGATCCCACAAATTTCTCAGGCGCCAGGGCTGGTACAGGTGGTGCTGAATTTTTTGCAGGCACTGGAGCAACAGGGTTTTACCGGCGATACCGCCACGAACTACGCCGATCGCCTCACGATGGCGACCGACAACAGTATCTACCAGCTCCTTCCCGACGCGGTGATTTTCCCCCGCTCCACCGCCGATGTGGCGCTGATGGCGCGTCTCGCCGCCGAACCGCGCTTTAAATCGCTTATTTTCACCCCGCGCGGCGGCGGCACCGGCACCAACGGCCAGTCCCTGAATCAGGGGATCGTCGTGGATATGTCGCGCTACATGAACCGCATTATTGAAATCAACCCGGAGCAGGGTTGGGTGCGCGTCGAAGCGGGCGTTATCAAAGATCAGCTCAATGAATATTTGAAGCCCTTCGGTTACTTCTTCTCGCCGGAGCTCTCCACCAGCAACCGCGCCACGCTTGGCGGGATGATCAATACCGATGCCTCCGGGCAGGGCTCGCTGGTGTATGGCAAAACCTCCGATCACGTACTCGGCGTGCGGGCGGTGCTGCTGGGCGGCGATATTCTGGATACCCAGTCGATGCCGACCGCGCTTGCCGAAGAGCTGGGCCGCGCGCAGACCACGCTCGGGCGCGTCTACCACACCGTGCTGGAGCGCTGCCGCGAGCAGCGCGCGCTGATTCTGAAAAAGTTTCCGAAGCTCAACCGCTTCCTGACCGGCTACGACCTGCGCCACGTCTTTAACGACTCACTTTCAGAATTCGACCTGACCCGTATTCTGTGCGGATCGGAAGGTACACTGGCGTTTATTACCGAAGCGCGGCTCGATATTACGCCGCTGCCGAAAGTGCGCCGTCTGGTCAACGTCAAATATGACTCGTTCGACTCGGCCCTGCGCAGCGCGCCTTTTATGGTCGAGGCGCAGGCGCTGTCGGTGGAAACCGTGGATTCACGGGTGCTGAACCTGGCGCGGGAAGATATCGTCTGGCATTCGGTGCGCGAGCTGATTACCGACGTTCCCGATAAAACGATGCTCGGTCTCAATATTGTGGAATTCGCAGGCGACGACGAAGCGCTGATTGACCAGCGCGTTGAAGCGCTGTGCGCGCGGCTCGATGAGTTTATGGCGCAGGAGCAGGGCGGCATCATCGGCTGGCAGGTCTGCCGGGATCTCGCGGGCGTTGAGCGTATCTACGCGATGCGTAAAAAAGCGGTGGGGCTGCTCGGCAACGCCAAAGGGCTCGCCAAGCCGATCCCGTTTGCCGAAGACACCTGCGTGCCGCCGGAGCATCTGGCGGATTACATCGCGGAGTTTCGCGCGCTGCTGGACGGTCACGGGCTGAGCTATGGCATGTTTGGCCATGTTGACGCGGGCGTGCTGCATGTGCGTCCGGCGCTGGATATGTGCGATCCGCAGCAGGAAGTTCTGATGAAGCGCATCTCCGATGAAGTCGTGGCGCTTACCGCCCGCTACGGCGGTCTGCTGTGGGGCGAGCACGGCAAAGGCTTTCGCGCGGAATACAGCCCGGCGTTTTTCGGCGAAACGCTGTATGACGAACTGCGGCGCATCAAGGCGGCGTTCGACCCGGACAACCGCCTGAACCCCGGTAAAATCTGCGCGCCGTACGGCCTCGACGCGCCGATGATGAAAGTGGACGCGGTGAAACGCGGCACGTTTGATCGCCAGCTCCCGCTCGCGGTGCGCACCTCCTGGCGCGGCGCGATGGAGTGCAACGGTAACGGCCTGTGCTTTAACTTTGACGTGAAAAGCCCGATGTGCCCGTCGATGAAAATCACCAGCAACCGCATTCACTCGCCGAAAGGGCGCGCGACGCTGGTGCGCGAGTGGCTGCGGCTGCTCTCCGATCGCGGCGTCGATCCGCTGGCGCTCGAAAAAGCGCTGCCGCAAAAGCGCGCCAGCCTGCGCTCGCTCATTGAGCGCACCCGCAATAGCTGGCACGCCGATCGCGGCGAATATGACTTCTCGCACGAGGTGAAAGAGGCGATGAGCGGCTGTCTCGCCTGTAAAGCCTGCTCGACCCAGTGCCCGATTAAAATCGACGTGCCGGAGTTCCGCTCGCGCTTTTTGCAGCTCTACCACACGCGTTATCTGCGTCCGGTGCGCGATCACCTGATTGCGACGGTGGAAAGCTACGCGCCGCTGATGGCCCGCGCGCCGAAAACCTTTAACTTCTTTATGAGCCAGCCGTGGGTGCGCACGCTCTCGGAACGGCATATCGGCATGGTCGACCTGCCGCTGCTCTCCACGCCGACGCTCCAACAGCAGCTGGTAGGGCACCGCAGCGCCGGCATGACGCTGGAGGAGCTGGAGCGGCTGCCGGAGGCCGAAAAAGCCCGCACCGTGCTGGTGGTGCAGGATCCCTTCACCAGCTATTACGACGCGCAGGTGGTAGCCGATTTCGTGCGGCTGTGCGAAAAACTCGGATTCCAGCCGGTAGTGCTGCCGTTCTCGCCGAACGGCAAAGCGCAGCACATCAAAGGCTTTCTCCAGCGCTTCGCCCGCACCGCGCAGAAAACCGCCGATTTCTTAAACCGCGTCGCGGCGCTCGGCATGCCTATGGTGGGCGTCGATCCGGCGCTGGTGCTCTGCTATCGCGATGAATATAAACAGACGCTTGGCGAGGCGCGCGGCGAATTCCATGTGCAACTGGTGCACGAGTGGCTCACCACGGCGCTGGCGGAGCGTCCGGTCGCGCCGGTGGGCGGCGAGCCGTGGTATCTGTTCGGTCACTGTACCGAAGTGACGGCACTGCCAGGCACCGCCGGGCAGTGGGCCGCGATTTTCGCGAAATTCGGCGCGAAGCTTGAAGGCGTTAACGTCGGTTGCTGCGGCATGGCGGGCACTTACGGGCATGAGGTGAAAAACCACGCCAACTCGCTTGGGATCTATGAGCTCTCCTGGCATCAGGCGATGCAGCGGCTGCCGCGCACGCGCTGTCTCGTCACGGGTTATTCGTGCCGCAGCCAGGTGAAACGCATCGAGGGCAGCGGCGTGCGCCATCCCTTGCAGGCGCTACTGGGAATGATTGTATGATCTGGCGACGTACCGCGACGCTTGACGCGCTCAACGCCATGGGCGCGAATAATATGGTCGGGCTGCTTGATATCCGCTTTACCCGGCTGGATGACCGTAAAATCGAAGCCACCATGCCGGTGGACCACCGCACGCATCAGCCGTTCGGGCTGCTGCACGGCGGCGCGTCGGTGGTGCTGGCGGAAACGCTCGGCTCGGTGGCGGGCTATCTCTGCACCGAGGGCGAGCAGAACGTCGTCGGGCTTGAGGTCAACGCGAACCATCTGCGCAGCGTACGCAGCGGCCGCGTGCGCGGCGTCTGCCGCGCGGTGCATGTCGGGCGACGCCATCAGGTGTGGCAGATAGAAATTTTCGACGAGCAGGACCGCCTCTGCTGTTCCTCACGGCTGACGACGGCTGTGGTGTAGTTTTCTCTCATCGATATAAAAAGCGCCATCACTGGCGCTTTATTTTTCAGTATTTCTTTACCAGCCTGTCGATTTTTTCCTGATATTCGTCGGCATTGCCGAGGCTTCTGCCCTGAACAATGCTGACGGAGACAGAGTACAAGTTAGCGACCCGGTTAGTGCGATCAAACTCAACATAGAGGCGGTTTGACTCCCCGGATTCCGTTCCTTTCGCCATATTGTAAAGCGGGATATAAGAGGACGCGTCGCGGGAAATTTCGGTTTTGCTGTAGATCCACAGTAAATCGCCGTTATCGGTAAATGTAGCATCGCGAGGCTGGCCCAGCAGTGACACCACGTTGCTCTGATTGTCGCCTTTATTGAGGTTTGCGAACGCGCTGTTTTTAGCGTTCACCGGATCTTTTTCGTAGTTATTTTCTTCCCGGAAATTATTGGTAATCACAGTGTGGTTAACAATCTTATCGCTGTTGTCGTAAGCCACAATCAGGTAACGATGCGCATAGGTTCCGGTCAGCCCGTTCAGATGACCAATATATTGCGCCAGCGCGTATTTACCATCAGGGAAGCTTTTTGTGCGCAGATCGCGTTTTTTTACGGGTTCACCAAACGTCTGGTTCACGTCCCGCAGCGTCATTTTTCCATCGACAACGCGCGTACTGACTTGCTGATCGCTTTCGCTGTCATTCGCGAGGGCTTTATTGCCGTGTATCCATGCCGAGCATGAGGTCAGAGAGAAGGTAACTAATGTAGCGGCCACTACTGCTTTAATTTTCATCCTGTTAATCCATTTATTTAAAAGCGTTATGCTTGTTTAAACAGAGCATCCTCACGCAGCAACGCCGTGGGCCGCGAGAATCAGCCCTCCTTGTTATATCAATCTCCACTGTGGATTAAGGTGTATCGGCAACGCGCTTTGTTTCTTTACGGATTTCAGTTCGGTATCCAGCTCAGGGGGAGAAGAGAAGCGTTTCGATACCTGATTTTGACTCATTTCGCTAATCCGCAATGCCCATTGGCTCTCTCAGCTTCTGTGTTTATTTATTACATATTTATCAGTATGAGTTATTTTTTTTGGAGAAAACGAGATAACAGGAATGTTAAAACTTTTCTTATCGGTGTAATTTAATGAAAACAAATTCTGTGTGCGGTGATGTTGTCTCTGGTCGTAAACGCCTGCAGATCAACGCTATTGGTTCCGGCATCGTGAGTTAAAACACCACCACCGGCGTGGATAACGCAGACCACTCCAGTGTGGCTGGCACCGCTGAACAGAATAATTTCATACTCAGGGAGCGGCTGACAACGATGCAGAAGCAACTGGATGGGAGGCGGAAATATATTAAAGAGGAATCATTTAAAATTGATCGGCAGCACGTTTTATTATAAATCATTTGATGTTTGACTGTCAGTGAAAATAACATGTTATAGGTAATAAACACGGAGGGAATATGCTGACTGGATTTAATCTCAAGTCTGATCCTGATTGTGCTGAGTATGTTTATGGCTGGGGAGTATGGCGTAGTTTTCCCTGGGATTTGGCCGGGATATTCCCAGCAAGAGAACAAGCAGAGTTAATCGCAGAGAAGAAAGGCGCTGACTACGAAATCGGATGGGGTAAACATCGCCTTGGTAGTCAGAGTTTTGAACCGATTTAATAGCCGGTAAATATACTTATTCGATAAATAAATGAAGTGTGGAGGACATATGTTTCCTGAATACAGGGAGCTGATTTCCCGTTTGAAAAAAGAAAATCACCGCTTTCAGACTTTATTTGAAAAACATAATGCTTTAGATCATGAGATCGCAAGGCTTGAGCAGAATATCGGAAGCGGATGTGGAAGTGAAATTATACGGCTTAAGAAAGAGAAGCTGTATATAAAAGATTGCCTGTACAAAATTCTTATAGAAGAAAGTCGCAGCAATAACATCTGAAAATGAAATAGAAGACCAGCGCATCCGCTGGTTTTTTTATTCCGCTACCAAGCAGTATCGGTATAAACGTTACCGGTTGACCAGCACACAGGCTGGTGCACAGGAGCTAAAGTTGGCGTGAGCGGTGGCAGTTATGGTCGCGATAAGGGGAGAGGGTGAAAGTAAGACGACTGCCACTTATCAGCGACAGTCGGGCAGATCCATATCTTTATATTTTTACTGATGATTAAAACAAGAATGTCATGGAACCATTAATAAAGGAATAATCGTTACCCGTTTTAAATTCCGGCGACACACGGTTAAATGATAAGGTGAAAGCGACAGGAGAATAACCTACAGTGGCCCCAAGCTGATACTCATCAACAGTATGATTAAGGGTGACGGTTTCGTTTTTAGTGAGAAGCGTTTGCCCTTGTAATGTATAGTTGCGGTCAACCTCACGGCGTTCCAGCCCGGCAAATATTTTATATATAAAACCGCCATTGTTTGATGTATGCATTAATCCACGCGTCGCCAGCAGACCATACCCGTTATCTGAGTTCAGCGTTTTGTCATTGCCAATGGCAAGCGTTGCACCGTATCCCACATATTCAAAAAGATTTCCACTTACCGCAGATATTTCTGGATAAATACCAACATGTGTTCCCATGATATCCACATCAGGAGTCAGTGACAGCATTCCTTTAACCGTGTATCCATAGCGATTTTCGATTTGATCATCCCAGGCTTGATATTTTTCAGCATTGATAATTTGATGCGCTTTATTCTGGACTTGTTGACCGCCAGCATCAGGTCCTGTCACGCCAAAGTCTGTACCTAAGCGATAGCGAAACCAGCTATTCGCTAAGGCATTCCATTCAACACCCGTGTAAAGAAATGCACTAAAAGCCCTGTCTCCAGTTATCGCTGTTGGTAGCCTTTTATTCTCTCCTGATGGAGAATAAATATCTTGCGCCAGATGGAGCGATAACTGACCAGAATCAGTAATATCATGGCTGTAACCCAGGAACAGACCTTGAGTATAATCATCGCGGGCTTCATCTTTATGACTATAGATTTTGTTGAGCAAAGGCTGAAAGACGCCTGCGTCATCATTTGACAATGATAATGCAACGCTATCAGCATGAACGGCAGGCGTCATTAAGAACATGGTGAATAATGCCACACTGGTTAATGACTTGCTCATAATCAGTCTCCTCAGAAAGGTTTTTATCCATCGTGCAGGTACGGTCTGGCATATAAATTAACATAAAGTAAACATGTTCTTTTATGCAACAGAATGCTGTCTGTCTTTTATTTTTTTATCACTTTATACTTTTGAAGTGTGGTAAAGAATTTTCGGGAGGGAGTAATGGATTTCTTATATTCTCAGAAGTTTATGAAGTGAACGCCGTCAGGAATCGATTACACTGCAAATAGTAAACCGGGACGGTAACAATAAAGCATTAATCCCGGTGAGAGAAACCAGAGGTCTTAAACTTTACCCTGTAGAGTATTGTCCATGTGCTAAAGGGTATGGTGTAATTCATATTACCGGCTGCAATGTAATAATCATGCGCTATTCGGGTGTGCTTGTTGATACAAAAAAACCGCATATTACTATGCGGTAATCCATCGACAGAAACATTAAGCATTTCTGATTTTCGCCAGTATGCTGTGGTAAATAGCTAAGTTTTTGTTACGTGTCATAGCTTAACTGTGCCAATCTTGTTATTTTATTATCATTTTGTTTGTGTTTTGTTCGCGATTAGACGGCATAATATCGATATGAGAATAAACTATTTTACCAAACCGTACGGGCAAATAGCTATTCTGCAGTTTAGATCATTGGTGCACCTGTCTCCTTTAGTGCTTTTCCTTCCCGGACATTCATTGCTCCGCTCGATTATTTCTCAAAAGATTTTGTTAAAAGGGGTGACGTTATAAATGGTTATCGGAAAGAATTTTCCATCGATATAAATTCCTGAGTTAGTCTGCATGACACTGGAACCAGGAGGCAGAAAGACATCAGATTCATACCAAATAATAAGCTTTATTTTACACCACAGGATTGAAAATGAAATTCTGGCGGAAGCACATACGATAGTATCAACAACTAACCATTCCATATTAGACACCTTAACATTATCAATGAGAGTGATTTGTAGGTGAGAAGTGTAGCCATTTATTTATAACTCATTGAAAAAGATCGACTTTTTAATTACCAATTTGATTTGTGAGTCATTGATTTTATTATTATAATGCCCTTTCTGCTGAAAATTTTTGTTTCACTTTTTTAATATTTCTTTATTTTTTTAAAGACTCATTAAATCTTTGATAAAATCACATCTATAGATTTTGTCAGAGCGTCAGGTGAGTATTCAGGCTGCGGTAATACATGTTCGCTATTATGCATAGTGACATGGCTCACTATTTTCATCCTTTATCAGATAGGGCGAGCAGCATGTATGTCGATGGGCGCTTCCCATCAGCAAAGCAAAGTATGTTGCATTTGGGAGACCAGTTATAGCGATGCTGCAGAGTTATGTCTCTCGTATGCGCCAGGGGGAGAAGGTTTTCGTTTAGTGAAAAATAGCGGTGGAGGTCTGATAAGAATCTCACTTTCTTAAGCAATGTTATTCATTGAAAAAGTGGCGTGTCAGGCGTGCTTATGTGATAAAATGACAAAGTAAAAATGCCCGTATTAGCTATTTATGGTTCATTAACTATAAGGTTGGCTGACAATGAATACGCTATTTTTTCGATTATTCATCTTCATCGTTATTTTCATGCCTGGTGTTTTCCCGTTACATGCGCAAGGGGCTAATAAAATGAAGCTTGAACGCGTGGTGATCGTCAGTCGCCACGGAGTCAGAGCGCCAACAAAGTTCACGCCGTTAATGCAAGAGATTACACCTTACCCCTGGCCTCAATGGGATGTTCCGCTGGGCTGGTTGACGACCCGGGGCGGTGAACTCGTCACCGAACTGGGGCGATATCAAAAAAGCGTACTCATCGATAAAGGGATTCTGGAAAGTAACGCATGTCCTTCACCAGAGCAGGTGGCCGTTATTGCGGATACCGATCAACGTACGCGTAAAACCGGTGAGGCATTTCTGGCTGGATTTGCGCCGGGATGTCAAAATAAAGTTCATTATCAAAAAGAGCACGATAAGAAAGATCCCTTGTTTAATCCCGTAAAAACGGGGGTGTGCTCGTTTGATATATCAAAGACTCAGGACGCGATTCTGACGCGTGCTGGAGGAAATATTGAACGGTACACGCAGCGTTATGACTCTGCATTCCGTACTCTGGAACAGGTTCTCAATTTCTCACAGTCAGCATCATGCAAATCAACACATCAGCCGGGTTGTACGCTCCCGGGAGTCTTACCTTCAGAACTCAGGGTTTCTTCAGATAACGTATCGCTATCCGGCGCATGGAGTCTGTCTTCCATGCTGACGGAAATATTTCTGTTGCAAGAGGCGCAGGGAATGCCAGAGGTCGCGTGGGGGCGCATTCACGGTGAGAAAGCATGGACAGAGTTATTAACTCTGCATAATGCTCAGTTTGACCTTTTGCAAAGAACGCCCGAAGTTGCCCGTACCAGAGCAACTCCACTACTCGATTTGATAAGCCGGGCATTAATCAGTAATGGGGTAACAGAAAATCCTTACGGCATTAAATTGCCCGTCTCGTTATTATTTATTGCGGGTCATGATACCAACCTTGCCAATCTCAGTGGGGTATTCAATCTTAACTGGTCTTTACCCGGTCAGCCTGATAATACGCCTCCTGGCGGTGAGCTGGTTTTCGAAAGATGGAAGCGAGTGAGTGATAATACTGACTGGATTCAAATTTCTTTTGTTTATCAGACCCTTCAACAAATGCGAGAGTTTAAGTCTTCTTCATCGTTCTCTTCCCCACATAAGATTGTGCTTACGTTACCCTCCTGTCAGGATAAAAATGCTGAGGGAATGTGTGCATTGAAAGCCTTTAGTGACATTGTGCAGACAGTACGTGTTCCCCAATGTGCGGTAATGGCTGATATAAACCGATAAAGAGACTGCGCCGGGCATTCGGGAGATTAAGGGCGGCTGTGACAGCCCGGTGCACGTTTAAAAGCGAATTTGGGGGATTTCAGGTGTGCATTCTGGGGCAAAGTAGTCTCAGGGACGCGTTTGGCGGCAAAATAATGTCCGCACCGCTCCGTATTTATCCGCTACACCATTCAGTCAGCTAAAAATCTATGTGTTTGATTTATCCCTGTCCATGAGATCTATAGCATAAATAGGTATAAACGATACATCTTTTCTTCAGGCCCTCACGCTGCCGCTTAATCTCTTCGTTTCGATTCTTAATTCATTGATAAGTAAAAATTTTTATCCGTCATTTTTGCCCGCTGCACGCTTGCGGAGAGGGTCTATGCTTAATGAAAGTGTTCAAAAAGTGCCGTTTAGAGTAATACCCCTGATCCACAGAGGTTGAAGTGAGAATTATTACCACTAACATAGCGTTATCGCCCGAAAGGCACTCACTCCAGGAGGCAGACCTATGGAATCACAAACAGGTACGTTCAATCCCGCCGAGTTTAACTGGCAGGGCCTGACGATGACCCCAGACGCGGCCAGACATATTCGCGACTTAATGGCGCAGAAACCGGGTCTGCTGGGTGTGCGTCTGAGCGTCAAACAGAGCGGCTGCGCCGGGTTTGGCTATGTGCTCGATACGGTCAGCGAGCCGAAAGACGAAGACCTCGTGTTCGAGGCCGATGGCGCGCGGCTTTATGTTCCGCTACAGGCCATGCCGTTTATCGATGGCACGGAAGTGGATTACGTGCGCGAAGGCTTAAATCAGATTTTCAAATTCAATAACCCTAAAGCGCAGCATGCGTGCGGCTGCGGCGAAAGTTTTGGGGTCCAGGCGGAGTAATTATGTCCCGTAACAGTGAAGCAACTGACGATGTGAACACCTGGAGCAGCCCCCTGAACTATAAAGAGGGCTTCTTTACCCGGCTTCAGACCGATGAACTGGCAAACGGCATCAATGAAGATGTGGTGCGCGCCATTTCAGCCAAACGCAACGAGCCCGAGTGGATGCTCGAATTTCGCCTGAGCGCGTATCGCGCCTGGCTTGAGATGGAAGAGCCGCACTGGCTGCATGCGCATTATGACAAACTGAATTATCAGGATTACAGCTACTACTCGGCGCCCTCATGCGGCCATTGCGACGACGCCTGCGCCTCACAGCCAGGCGCGGTGCAGCAGCCGGGCGGCAACAATAACAGCTACCTGACGCAGGAAGTGGAAGAGGCGTTTAACCAGCTCGGCGTACCGGTGCGCGAAGGGCGCGAAGTGGCGGTGGACGCCATCTTCGATTCCGTTTCCGTCGCCACCACCTACCGCGACAAGCTGGCGGAGCAGGGCATTATCTTCTGCTCGTTCGGCGAAGCGATTCACGATCATCCGGAGCTGGTGAAGAAATACATCGGCACCGTCGTGCCGTCGAACGATAACTTCTTCGCCGCGCTGAATGCCGCGGTCGCCTCCGACGGCACCTTTATCTACGTGCCGAAAGGCGTGCGCTGCCCGATGGAGCTCTCGACCTATTTCCGTATCAACGCCGAGAAAACCGGTCAGTTCGAACGCACCATTCTGGTGGCGGACGAAGGCAGCTACGTGAGCTACATCGAAGGCTGTTCCGCGCCGGTGCGCGACAGCTACCAGCTTCACGCGGCGGTGGTGGAAGTCATCATCCATAAAGACGCCGAAGTGAAATACTCGACGGTGCAGAACTGGTTCCCCGGCGATAACAACACCGGCGGTATCCTGAACTTCGTGACCAAGCGCGCGCTGTGCGAAGGCGAGAACAGCAAGATGTCCTGGACGCAGTCGGAAACCGGTTCGGCCATCACCTGGAAATACCCGAGCGTCATCCTGCGCGGCGACAACTCCATTGGCGAGTTTTACTCGGTGGCGTTGACCAGCGGTCATCAGCAGGCCGATACCGGCACCAAGATGATCCACATCGGCAAAAACACCAAATCGACGATCATCTCCAAAGGCATCTCCGCCGGGAAAAGCCAGAACAGCTACCGCGGCCTGGTAAAAATCATGCCGACCGCCACTAACGCCCGTAACTTCACGCAGTGCGATTCCATGCTGATCGGCCCCGACTGCGGCGCGCATACCTTCCCGTATGTCGAGTGCCGCAATAACAGCGCCCAGCTTGAGCACGAAGCGACCACCTCACGCATCGGTGAAGACCAGCTGTTCTACTGCCTGCAGCGCGGGATCAGCGAAGAAGACGCTATCTCGATGATCGTTAACGGCTTTTGTAAGGATGTCTTCTCAGAGCTGCCGCTGGAATTCGCGGTCGAAGCGCAAAAATTATTAGCCATTAGCCTTGAGCACAGCGTCGGCTAAGGTAAGAAAAAGGATAAGACATGTTAAGCATCAAAGATTTACAGGTCAGCGTGGAAGAGAAGGCGATCCTGCGCGGTTTAAACCTTGAAATAAAACCCGGCGAAGTGCACGCCATCATGGGGCCGAACGGCTCCGGCAAAAGTACGCTGTCCGCGACGCTCGCCGGGCGTGAAGATTATGAAATCACCGGCGGCGAAGTGCGTTTCAAAGGCAAAGATCTGCTGGAGCTGTCGCCGGAAGAGCGCGCGGGCGAAGGCATCTTTATGGCGTTTCAGTATCCGGTGGAAATTCCGGGCGTCAGCAACCAGTTCTTCCTGCAAACTGCGCTGAACGCGGTGCGCGAATACCGCGGCCAGGAAGAGCTCGACCGTTTCGACTTCCAGGATCTGATGGAAGAGAAAATCAAGTTGCTGCAAATGCCGGAAGACTTGCTGACCCGTTCCGTTAACGTCGGTTTCTCCGGCGGTGAGAAAAAGCGTAACGACATTCTGCAGATGGCGGTGCTGGAGCCGGATCTGTGCATTCTTGATGAAACCGACTCCGGCCTTGACATTGACGCCCTGAAAATCGTCTCCGAAGGGGTTAACGCGCTGCGCGACGGCAAGCGTTCGTTCATCATCGTCACCCACTACCAGCGCATTCTGGACTATATCAAGCCCGATTTCGTCCATGTGCTGTATCAGGGACGGATCGTGAAGTCTGGCGACTTCTCTCTGGTCAAACAGCTGGAGGAGCAGGGCTATGGCTGGCTTACCGAACAGCAGTAACGCGCTGCAACAGTGGCATCGCCTGTTTGAAGCGCAGGGCGGGGAACGCTCGCAAGAGGCGCGCGAGCATCTGCAACAGCTGCTGCGCCTTGGCCTGCCGACCCGTAAGCATGAAGACTGGAAATACACGCCGCTCGACGGTCTGCTGAAGCACGACTTCGTCGCACCCGTCGCCGCGGCGCTGAGCCGCGAAGAGCTCAGCGCGCTGGCGCTGCCCGTCGACGCGCTGCGCCTGGTGTTCATCGATGGCCGCTTCGCGCCGGAGCTGAGCGACGCGACCGATAACAGCGGCTTTGAGATTAGCGTAAACGACAGCCGCAGCGGGCTTCCCGCGCCGGTGCAGCCGGAGGCGTTTTTACACCTTACCGAAAGCCTGGCGCAGAGCGTGACGCATATTCGCGTGGCGCGTAACCAGCAGCCGTCGAAAGCGCTGTTGCTGATGCATATCAGCGCGGGCCGCGCGGGCGATGAAATCAACACCGTGCATTACCGCCATCATCTGGAGCTTGCCGAAGGCGCGCAGGCGACGGTTATCGAACATTACGTCAGCCGCGACGAAAAGCCGCACTTTACTGGCGCGCGCCTGACCATGCAGGTGGGCGCTAACGCGCAGCTTAATCACTACAAGCTCGCGTTTGAAAACCCGGTGAGCTGGCATTTCGCGCATAACGATCTGGTGGTTTCTCAGGACGCGCACGCCGCCAGCAGCAGCTACCTGCTGGGCGCGGGCGTGTTGCGCCACAACACCAGCACGCAGCTCAACGGCGAAAATATTACGCTGCGCGTGAACAGCCTGGCGCTGCCGGTGAATAACGAAGTGTGCGACACCCGCACCTGGCTTGAGCACAACAAAGGCTACTGCAACAGCCGTCAACTGCACAAAACCATCGTGCGCGATAAAGGCCGCGCAGTCTTTAACGGGCTGATTAAAGTGGCGCAGCACGCCATTAAAACCGACGGCCAGATGACCAACAACAATCTGCTGCTCGGCAGGCTGGCGGAGGTGGACACCAAACCGCAGCTGGAAATCTACGCCGATGACGTGAAATGCAGCCACGGCGCCACCGTGGGCCGTATCGACGACGAACAGATGTTCTATCTGCGCTCGCGCGGCATTAACGAACAGGCGGCGCAGCAGATGATCATTTACGCGTTCGCCGCGGAGCTGACCGAAAGCATCCACGACGAGGCGCTTAAACAGCAGGTGCTGGCGCGTATCGGCCAGCGCTTTGCAGGGGGAGAGGCATGAGTTTTTCTCTACAGCAGATCCGCAGCGACTTCCCGGTGCTGACGCGCGAGGTTAACGGCCAGCCCCTGGCCTATCTCGACAGCGCCGCCAGCGCGCAGAAGCCGACGGCGGTGATTGAGGCCGAGGCGGAGTTCTTCCGTCACGGTTACGCGGCGGTGCATCGCGGCATCCATACCCTGAGCGCGGACGCGACCCAGCGAATGGAAGCCGTGCGCACCCGCGCGGCGCAGTTCATTAACGCGCGCCTGCCGGAAGAGATTGTATTCGTGCGCGGCACCACCGAGGGGATCAACCTCGTGGCGAACAGCTGGGGCAACAGCCAGCTGCGCACGGGCGATAACCTGATTGTTACCACGATGGAGCACCACGCCAATATCGTGCCCTGGCAGATGCTCTGCGCGCGTACCGGCGCTGAGCTTCGCGTGTTGCCGATTAATGAGGACGGCACGCTACAGCTCGATAAACTGCCGTCGCTGATGGACGAGCGCACCCGCCTGCTGGCGGTGACGCACGTCTCCAATGTGCTCGGCACCGAAAACCCGATCGCGGACATTATCGCGACGGCGCACCAGGCGGGCGTTAAAGTGCTGGTGGACGGCGCGCAGGCGGTGATGCACCACAAGGTTGACGTACAGGCGCTGGATTGCGATTTCTATCTCTTCTCCGGCCATAAACTCTATGGGCCGACCGGGATCGGCATTCTGTACGCCAAAGAAGATATTCTCCAGGCGATGCCGCCGTGGGAAGGGGGCGGGGCGATGATCGCGACCGTCAGCCTGACCGAAGGCACCACCTGGGCGGCGGCGCCGTGGCGGTTTGAAGCCGGAACGCCGAACACGGGCGGCATTATCGCCCTTGGCGCGGCGATGGATTATGTCGACGCCATTGGCCTTGAGAATATTCACGATTACGAGCGCACGCTGATGGCTTACGCGCTGCGCGAGCTACAGGCGGTGCCGGACTTACAGATTTATGGCCCGGCGGAGCGCCTTGGCGTCATCGCGTTTAACCTTGGCAAACACCACGCCTATGATGTTGGCAGTTTTCTGGATAATTACGGTATTGCGGTACGTACCGGCCACCACTGCGCGATGCCGCTGATGGAGTTCTACGGCGTGCCTGCGATGTGCCGCGCGTCGCTCGCGATGTACAATACCGAAGATGAAGTGGACCGGCTGGTCGCCGGGCTTATCCGCATTCATCGTTTGTTAGGCTAAAAGGAGCGAGAATGGCTGGTTTGCCGGAGAAAGAAAAACTGCTGCGTAACTTTAACCGCTGCGCCAACTGGGAAGAAAAGTATCTCTATATCATCGAGCTGGGCCAGCGCCTGGCGCCGCTCGATGACGCCGAGCGCACGCCCGCGCACCGCATCCAGGGCTGTCAGAGTCAGGTCTGGATTGTGATGAATCCCGGCGAGAATGGGCTGATAGAGATGCGCGGCGACAGCGATGCGGCTATCGTCAAAGGGCTTATCGCCGTGGTCTTCGCGCTCTATCAGCAGATGACCGCGCAGGATATCGTGAACTTCGACGTGCGCCCGTGGTTTGAAGAGATGTCGCTGACCCAGCATCTTACCCCGTCCCGCTCTCAGGGCTTGGAAGCCATGATCCGCGCGATTCGCGCGAAAGCGGCCGACCTGAGCTAATCTTAAAGCACGGCTTTCACCTGTCACGCGCGGCCCTCCGGGCTTCGCGGATGCATTCCGGCCTCGCCGGTGAAAACAGGTCGTGCTTATGAAACAGATCTTTTCTTTCCCGCTGTTCGCGCTGCTGCTGATGGGCGCGACGCCGGCGTCGGCGGTGGATTATCCGCTCCCGCCGCCCGGCAGCCGCCTGATTGGCCAGAACCAGACCTGGCTTGTTCCCCCAAACAGTCAAAGCCTGGAGAAAATCGCCGAGCGGTATCAGACCGGCGTGCTGTTGCTGCTGGAAGCCAATAACACGGTTGACCCTTATCTGCCGATGCCGGGCAGCGAGCTCATCATCCCTTCGCAAATGCTGCTGCCCGACACGCCGCGCGAGGGGATTGTGGTTAATCTTGCTGAGCTGCGTTTGTATTACTATCCGCCCGGCGAGAACCGCGTGGAGGTTTATCCGATAGGCATTGGCCTGACGGGGCGCGAAACGCCGGTCATGACCACACGCATTATTCAGAAGATCCCAAACCCTACCTGGACGCCGACGGCCGCCATGCGCGCCCGTTCCCAGGCGCAGGGTATTACGCTGCCTGCCGTGATACCCGCCGGGCCGAATAACCCCTTAGGGCGCTTTGCGCTGCGTTTACAGCAGGGCGGCGGCGAATATCTCATTCACGGCACCAATGCCCGCAGCAGCATCGGGCTGCGCGCCAGCTCCGGCTGTATCCGTATGCGCGCGGCGGATATCAAAGCGCTGTTTAGCCAGGTGGCGTGGGGCGCGCGGGTGCAAATCATCAATGAGCCGGTGAAATACTCGACGGAGCCGGACGGCAGACGCTATGTGGAAGTGCACCAGCCGCTCTCGCGCAGCGATGCCGACAATCCGCAGACGATGCCGGTGGCGATTAACGCCGCTTTCGGACAGTTTATTGACGACGCGGGCACCGACGCGGTGGCGGTGGATAACGCGCTGACGCGCCGGGCGGGTTATCCGGTAGCCGTAGACGCGCACAGCGCGCTGCCCGCGCCCGTGACGACGATACAGAGCGTCAGAGCCACGGTGACGACGCCGGGTGGCGAGACGCTCTCTGAGAGCATGAATGCATCTTCGGGACGTGCGATTGCGCAGTAACGCTGTCAGGGAGTTTTAAAACGATGAAGGGCGTGGTGCGCCAGAAAGGGAGCATACCACCAGAGAACAAGCGGCGGGGCGAGGGGCAGGGGAGAGGCAAAAAAAAATGGCGCACAATGTGCGCCATTTTTCTTTCACACGGTACTATTACTTACGGTATTTAGTAGCCATGTTGTCCAGACGCTGGTTAGCGCGAGCTGCGTCGTCTTTAGCAGCCTGAACGTCGGAACGCATTGCGTTCACGTCGTTGCTCAGCTGGTCAACTTTAGCGTTCAGAGTCTGAACGTCAGAAGACAGCTGATCGATTTTAGCGTTGCTGGAGCAACCAGCCAGCAGAGTAGAACCCAGGATTACCGCGCCCAGTACCAGTTTAGTACGATTCATTATTAATACCCTCTAGATTGAGTTAATCTCCATGTAGCGTTACAAGTATTACACAAAGTTTTTTAGGTTGAGAATATTTTTTTGATGGGAATACGCTTAATTTTGATCGTTCGCTCAAAGAAGCATCGACATTGCGCGGATCATTAAAAAAATTGAGGGAAAACAGCTAACTTTCATCGGATTCATCTTAGAAAAAAACAGACTTAAATAGTGAAATCCGATTTGCTTTTTTATTCACAGCGTCTATTTAAGACAAATTAAAAAGGCGCCTTTCGGCGCCTTTTTAATCATATCTAAAAAAGGGTGGATATTATTACAGGACGTGAACAGACGCAGTATTGGTCGTACCGCTCGGTACCAGCGCGCCAGAGACCATCACCACCACATCGCCTTTCTTCGCCAGACCGCTTTCCAGCGCGGCGTCTTTACCCAGACGGTAGAAATCGTCGGTAGAGGAGATCTCTTTCACCAGCTGCGGCACTACTCCTTTGCTCAGCACCAGCTGACGCGCGGTCAGTTCGTTGGTGGTCAGCGCAAGGATAGTCGCGTCCGGGAAGTATTTACGAACGGACTTCGCGGATTTACCGCCTTCGGTCGCCACCACAATCAGCGGCGCTTCCAGTTTCTCGGCCGTTTCTACCGCACCGCGGCAGACGGCTTCGGTGATGCGCAGTTTACGGCTGTCGTTGTTGAACTCCAGACGGCTGGTCATCACGCGGTCGGTACGCTCGCAGATGGTCGCCATAATAGTCACGGCTTCCAGCGGGTATTTACCTTTGGCGGATTCGCCAGACAGCATCACGGCGTCGGTGCCGTCAAGAATGGCGTTCGCCACGTCGCCAGCTTCAGCGCGGGTCGGACGCGGGTTCTTGATCATAGAGTCCAGCATCTGAGTCGCGGTAATAACCACTTTGCGCGCGCGGATGCATTTCTCGATCATCATCTTCTGCGCGAAGATCACTTCTTCAACCGGGATTTCCACGCCCAGGTCGCCACGCGCCACCATGATGCCGTCAGACGCTTCGAGGATGTCGTCGAAGTTGTTCAGGCCTTCCTGGTTTTCGATTTTGGAGATGATCTGGATATGTTCGCCGCCGTGCGCTTTCAGGTGCTGGCGAATCTCTTCGACGTCAGAACGCTTACGAATAAAGGAAGCCGCCACAAAGTCGACGCCCTGTTCGCAGCCGAAGATCAGGTCTTTCTTATCTTTTTCCGCCAGGGCCGGCAGCGCGATGGAAACGCCCGGCAGGTTAACGCCTTTGTTTTCGCCCAGATCGCCGTTGTTCAGCACTTTACAGATCACTTTGTTGCCTTCGATGGCGGTGACTTCCATGCCAATCAGGCCGTCATCCACCAGCACGGTATTGCCGACGGAGAGATCTTTGGTGAAGCCTTCATAGGTCACCGCAACGATTTCGCTGTTGCCGACAACGGATTTGTCAGTGGTGAAGGTAAAGGTCTGGCCCGCTTTCAGAGAGACGTCGTTGCCGCCTTCCAGTTTAATGGTGCGGATTTCCGGACCTTTGGTGTCCAGCAGGATAGCGGCCTGTTTGCCGGTTTTCGCCAGAACATTGCGCAGGTTTTTGATGCGCTGACCATGTTCTTCGTAATCGCCGTGGGAGAAGTTAAGGCGCATTACGTTCATGCCCGCGTCGAGCATTTTGGTCAGCATTTCTTCGGATTCGGTTTTCGGGCCGATGGTGCAAACAATTTTCGTCTTTTTCATGACAGTCTTAATCTTTAGTTGAAGGATATGGAAATCATGCCCTGCGGCGTGCTCTGCCGTTCGGGTAAACTTGTGTTGCGAAAGTTGTGATGCCACAGCCTAAGGATAGGTGACATCAAAAAAGCGTGCAGGAGAATGTGTGCTTGAGGTTCAGCCAGGCGGCGGGTGAGCGATTGTTCGACGGTAAAGGCGATATCCAATGTGCTGAAACCATTCAAGTTAGAATGCCCGCATTATAGCTTCCACACGCGCAGAAAGGAATTAAAAACGCTGTTTCATAATGGAAAAGCTGTGACCGCTTCGTTTCTGTTGCTTGTCGGTTAAGGAAGGATGACAAAACGTTATCCCGCCGTCTTTATTGTACAACTTCCTTGTGAGGGGCTTCGCAAATAGCATAAGAATTGTTCGAAATATATTCGCCCGGCCAAAACGTTTCGGAATATCTATTATCGTTTATACACGAGCTCAAACAATAATTATTTTCACAAGCACCTGTGGCTGTGTTGTTTGATTTTTATTCATTAATTAATTCCCCAGAGTAACCAATCCCTACTAATATCTGTCTTAAGAAAGAGCCTATAGCTTCCGTTTTTCCTATTGAAAAGCCGCAAAGATTATGTTTTCAGCGTCTGGTTTACTGCCGTTTTAATATATTCTCCCCGCCCTAAAATAGCCTTATTTGCGTATTGCAAGGTAAGGATAATCCTAAAAGAGTGTCTCTCTAGAAGAGCTAAATGCTTGTAAAGTTTAGCTTTAGTGAAAAGTCACTGAGAGTGACATTTTTGCATATTGCTGATTTTAAAGGCTTTTTATATTTGGTAAAAATTTGCAATAAGTAACGATGTAGCTACACTAAAACCAGCTTTATGACGGCTCAAGGGATGGGCAAGATGTCGGATAAATAACTGCCTCGGGCAACAACGCTCCGAGAATTGACGTGTGTCTGATACACGGCGGGTTAATTATTTAATAGCAGCATAACCCTGATACTGATAATTAAGGTAGGTATGGCGATGACGCTTTCTTCATCTGCCAGTAATGGCTACGCCTTTATTTTACCCCCGGAAATACCCACGCAGCAGGGTCCGGAAGGCATTTTTTACGATTTTAACGACGGCGCCAGGCTACTGCTTCCGGCAGGCGACTGGCGCGTCGAAATAAGCGATGACGAAACGGGAAATATACTTTTTGCGAGTGATATCGCCGAAGGCTGGGTGATTAGCACCAAAAAATACTATGTGCCGTTTCGGTTGCAGGTCTGGAAGAAAGGGGAGAGCGAGCCGCTGCTCGATCACGCGCTCGATATGCGCGACAAACCGGTTTTGATCTCCTTTCCGACCGGTACGCTGGGCGACCTCGTGGGATGGGTGCCTTACGCTGAACGCTTTCGTCAGACTTACGGCTGCCAGGTGGAATGCACCATGGCGCAGCCGATAATCGATCTTTTCGCGCCAGTCTACCCGGAACTGCAGTTTTACGCGCCGGAGCGCTGGGCGAGCCAGCGCACTCACCGCGAACCGCCTTACGCCACCTGGCGCGTCGGACTGTTCTTTCAGGGCGATCTCGACAAACAGCCGTTTGACTTTCGCGCCGTCGGTTTGCACCGCACGGCCGGGCATATTCTGGGTGTCGACCCGAGCGAAATCGTTCCCGATCTGCGCGTGAATTCGCCGCGCCAGATAGCCGAACCCTACGTCTGCATCGCCACGCAATCCACCAGCCAGGCCAAATTCTGGAATAACGGCAGCGGCTGGCATGAGGTTATCGAATTTCTGAAAGCGCAGGGCTATCGCGTCCTGTGCATCGACAAAGAGCGCGTCGTCGGACGCGGCTACGTCTGGAACAAAATCCCGCACGGCGTAGAGGATTTCACCGGCAACCTGCCGCTGCGCGACCGCGTGGCGCTGCTGGAACACGCGGAATTTTTCATCGGCCTCGGCAGCGGTCTTTCCTGGCTTGCCTGGGGCTGTCGCATTCCGGTGGTGCTGATTAGCGGTTTCAGCCTGCCGGCCAGCGAGTTTTACACCCCCTGGCGCGTCATCAACACCCACGTCTGCAACGGCTGCTGGGATGACGTGCGGCTTAATTTTGACCATCAGGACTATTTCTGGTGTCCGCGCCACAAAGGCACGGACCGGCAGTACGAGTGTACGCGTTTTATCACGGGTAAACAGGTGATTGGCCATTTACGTCGGCTGATCTCTCTGAAAAGCAACCCATTCGACATCAAAACAACAGCATTGGCAGACCCAAATCAGCACGCCGCATAACGGCGTCTGAGCGGGTTTCGAGGGCATCAACATGAAGAGAAGTCTTAATTGCAGTTACCGGCTGGTGTGGAGTGAAGTCCAGCGTGCGTTTATCGTGGTCTCCGAGCTCACCAGAGCGAAGGGCAAACGCGCCAGCGGGGCGGTGTTGTTGACGGCGGCGGTAGGGAGTTCGCTTGCCAGCGGCGGGGCGTTCGCGTTTACGCCCGATGTCACCTCGTCGGTGCAGGATGAGCTGGTGCAGAACGGCACCCAGCAGGTTCTGGTCGGCGGGACGACGACGAATCATACTATCGGCGCGCTGGGCAATCAGATTGTCGCGGGCGGCCTTGCACAGAAAACCACGCTGAACGACGGCGGCGTACAGGTTGTCCGCCAGCAGGGCGTGGCGACCGGCACCACCATCAACGATGGTCTGCAGGTGATTGAAAAAGACGGCCAGGCGCAGAGAACCGTGATCCTGGACGGCGGCGTGCAGCAGGTGGAGGGTTCTGCCGTCCATACCGTGGTCGGCAACGGCGGCGAACAGCATGTGCTGACCAGCGGTACGGCGACCACCACCATCATCAACAACGGCGGCACCCAGTCGGTTGACGGCACGTCCATCTCCGCCGTGGTCAACGATGGCGGTCATCAGCTGGTTGAGCGCGGCGGTTACGCCCGTAACACCACCGTCAACGACGGCGGCATCCAGTATGTCAGCGCAGGCGGCTCATCCTCTGACGGCGTGATTTTCGGCGGCGGCATCCAGCAGGTCTCCGGCACCGCGTCCGGCACCAGCATCAACGACGGCGGCAGCCAGCAGGTCCAGGTCGGCGGCCAGTCCCGCGACGCGCAGATCAATAACCGCGGCACCCAGGCGGTGGACGGCACGGCGATTTCCGCGATTGTAAAAGATGGCGGCACCCAGATAGTCAACCGTGGCGGCCTTGCGAAAAACACCCAGGTCAACAGCGGCGGTCTGCAGCATGTGTCGCTTGGCGGCGCGTCTGCCGATGCCCACCTCTTCGGCGGCACGCAGCAGCTGGCGGGCACGGCTTCAAATACCCAGATCGACGCCGGCGCCGAGCAGCATATCGAAGCGACCGGGCTTTCCGTCAGCGCGACGGTCAACAGCGGCGGTCTGCAGAATGTCGACGGCACGGCTAATTATGCGACCATCAAAGACGGCGGTGTGCAACTGGTGCAGACCGGCGGCCATGCCAACAGCACCGTGGTGCGCGACGGCGGCATCCAGGACGTGGCGCTGGGCGGCTCGGCGTCTGACTCCATTCTTCTCGGCGGCACCCAGCAGCTCGCGGGCAACGCGGGCGGCACCATCATCGGCGACGGCGGCGTACAGCATGTGAAAACCGGCGGCTCGGCGTCCGGCTCGCTGATTAACGCCGGCGGCTTACAGCGCGTCGACGGTACCGCGAAAGACACCACCATCAACGACAAAGGCATCCAGCTGGTCAACAGCGGCGGCCTCGCGGACAACACCGCGGTTCACAGCGGCGGCCTGCAATACATCGCCCAGGGCGGCGCGGCCTCGGAAGGCGTCGTCTTCGGCGGCGGTATTCAGCAGGTGTCCGGCACCGCGTCAGGCACCAGCGTCAACGACGGCGGCTCCCAGCAGGTGCAGGTGACCGGTAAAGCGATCGGCACCCAGATCAACAATCGCGGTACCCAGTCGGTTGACGGCACGGCAATTTCTGCCGTGGTAAAAGACGGCGGCACTCAGCTTGTTAACAGCGGCGGCCTGGCGAAAGATACCCAGGTCAACAGCGGTGGCCTCCAGCACATCGCGGTGGGCGGGGCGTCTGCTGACGCGCACCTCTACGGCGGCGTTCAGCAGCTCGCGGGCACCGCGTCTAACACCCAGATCGATGCGGGCGCGGAACAGCATATCGAAGCGACCGGTAAATCGGTCAGCGCGACCGTGAACAGCGGCGGCCTGCAAAACGTCGACGGCACCGCCAATTTCGCGACCGTGAACGACGGCGGCACCCAGCTGATTCAGGTCGGCGGCCACGCCAACAGCACCGTCGTGCGCAGCGGCGGCGTTCAGGATGTGAAACTCGGTGGCGCGGCCTCTGGCTCCATTCTGCTTGGCGGCACCCAGGAGCTGGCGGGCACCGCGGGCGACACCATCATCGGCGACGGCGGCGTACAGCATGTGCAGGTGGGCGCGAACGCCTCCGGCACGCTTATCAACGCAGGCGGTTTACAGCGCGTGGACGGCACCGCGAAAACCACCACCATCAACGATAAAGGCATTCAGCTGGTCAACCGCGGCGGCAAAGCGGACAGCACGACGATTAACAGCGGCGGCCTGCAATATGTGGCGGAAGGCGCTTCCGCCTCCGACAGCGTCGTCTTCGGCGGCGGCATCCAGCAGGTGTCCGGCAACGCGTCCGGCACCAGCGTGAACGACGGCGGCTCGCAGCAGGTGCAGGTCACCGGTCAGGCGACCGGCACGCAGATCAACTCTCGCGGCACCCAGGCCGTTGACGGTACGGCTATTTCCGCCATCGTCAAAGACGGCGGCACCCAGATTGTTAACAGCGGCGGTCTGGCTAAAAACACCCAGGTCAACAGCGGCGGTCTGCAACACGTCTCCGTGGGCGGGGCCTCTGCCGACGCGCACCTCTTTGGCGGCGTGCAGCAACTGGCGGGCACCGCGTCCAACACGCAGATCGACTCTGGCGCGGAGCAGCATATCGAAGCGACCGGTAAATCGGTCAGCGCGACCGTGAACAGCGGCGGTCTGCAGAATGTGGATGGCACCGCGAACTACGCCACTATCAACGACGGCGGCGTACAGCTGGTGCAGAACGGCGGCCACGCCAACAGCACCGTGGTGCGCGACGGCGGCGTACAGGATGTGAAATTCGGCGGCGCGGCGTCTGATTCCGTTCTGCTCGGCGGCATTCAGTCGGTCTCCGGCACCGCGGGCCGCACCGTGATCGGTCAGGGCGCTATTCAGCATGTGAAAACCGGCGGTCTGGCTTTCGCATCGCTGGTGAACGCGGGCGGTCTGCAACGCGTCGACGGCACGGCCACCTCGGCGGTCGTGAATAAAGACGGCATCCAGCTCGTCAACAGCGGCGGTCTGGCGCGCGCCACCACGGTCAACAGCGGCGGCCTGGAGCATATTAACTTCGGCGGCGCGTCTTCCGACGGCGTTATCTTCGGCGGCGGCGTGCAGGTGGTCGCGGGCATGGCGTCCGGCACCAGCATCAGCGACGGCGGTCTCCAGCTCGTCACCAAAACCGGTATGGCGAACGATACCCACGTCAACCGCGGCGGTGTACAGAGCGTTGACGGCACCGTGACGTCCGCGGTCGTGAAAGACGGCGGTACGCAGATCATCAATAACGGCGGCCTGGCGCGCGGTTCTATTGTGACCGACGGCGGCCTGCAGCACATCAACAAAGGCGGCGCGTCCTCTACCGCGAAAATCTTCGCCGGCGGCACCCAGGTGGTGGCCGGTACAGCGTCCGGCACCAGCATCGGCGACCGCGGCACGCAGCTCGTGCAGGAAAGCGGTAAAGCGGTGGACGCGCAGATTAACCAGGGCGGCACCCAGGCGGTTGACGGTACGGCTATCTCTGCGGTCATCAACGACGGCGGCCTGCAAATCGTCAACGTCGGCGGTCTGGCGGCGGGCTCTATCGTCCACAGCGGCGGCGTCCAGCATGTGAAACTGGGCGGCGCGGCGTCTGACGGCACCGTCTTCGGCGGCGGCACGCAGCTGGTTGAAGGCACCGCGTCCGGCACCAGCATCAGCGACGGCGGCGTACAGCTCATCATGGCGAGCGGCCAGGCGAAAGGCACGCTGGTCAACAGCGGCGGCGTACAGCGCGTGGACGGCCAGTCCTTCGATGCGGTGATTAATAACGGCGGGCAGCAGATTGTCGACCCGTACGGCTGGTCGCGCAGCACCGTGATTAACGCCGGCGGCTCCCAGATCCTGAGCAACTCGGCAGTGGCTATCTCTACCGTGATGAACGGCGGCGAGCAGCACGTTAACAACGGCGCGCAGGCGCTGGCGACCCGTCTGCTGGGCGGCACGCAGAATATCAGCAGCGGCGGCAAGGCCTTCGATACCCGCGTCGAGAAAGGCGGCGTGCAGAACGTTAATTCCGGCGGCTACACCTACGGCGGCACCATCTCCACCGGCGGCAGACAAAACGTCTTTACCGGCGGCACTACCGATTTCACCTTCGTGGATGGCGGCCTGCAGGTCGTTGACGGCACCTCTATTGTCAGCATCGTTAAAAATGGCGGGCGTCAGATAGTCAACAAAAATGCCAACGCTGAAGTCTCGATTGTTATTGATGGCGGCGTGCAGGATGTTTATGGCACCACCACGGGCTCGGAAATCACCAGGGCGGAGCAGCGCGTGTATGAAGGCGCGAACGTCACCTCGACTTGGCTTAACGACAATGCGAAGCAGACCGTCTACAACGGCGCGGTGGTTACCGAAACCCGTAACCGCGGCGGCGAGCAGAACCTGCTGAGCGGCGCTCGCGCCGTCAACACGGTGATGGAAACTGGCGCGGTTCAGAACATCGCCGCAGGCGCGACGGCGGTTAACACGTCGCTGATTAACGGCTCCGTGCAAAACGTGCGTGGTACCGCAGACGGCGCAGATTTCTCAGCCAACACGGTGCAGAACGTTTACCGCGGCGGGGTAGCGAAAAACACCGGCCTCTATTCCACCGGTGTGCAGAACATCTACAACGGCGGCCAGACCTTCAATACCAATATTGAAAACGGCGGCATTCAGAACGTGCTGACCGGCGGTACGGCGACCAGCACCACCATCAACCTGGGCGGTACGCAGAACGTCAACAGCGGCGGTACGGTTATCTCGACCATCATCAAGGCGGGCGGGATCCAGAACGTCAATGACGGCGGGATTGTTATCGACAACACCGTGGTCGGCGATCAGGTCGTCAACAACGGCGGTACGGTGGCCTCGTCTACCGTCAGCGAAAACGGCAGCCAGAGCGTGACGCTGGGCGGTACGGCTATCGCGACCACCGTGACCAAAGGCGGCGTACAGTTTATCCGTAAAGGCGGCGTGGCCGACCAGACCATCATTCAGCAGGGCGGTATGCTGGCGGTGGCGGATGCCGCCGAGGCGACCAACATCGACCTCAACAGCGGCGCGGGCATTATCGCCAGCACCGACACCACCGTTAACGGCACCAACGCGCAGGGTCAGTTCTCCATCGCTAACAAGCTGGCGAACAGCCTGCTGCTGGAAAGCGGCGGCGCGCTCACGGTCGCGGCGGACGGTATCGCCAACAACACCGTGGTGCAGAACGGCGGTAAACTCAGCGTGGCGGATGGCGGTATCCTGACCGGCACCACGGAGCTGAAAGACGGCTCCTCCATCGCGGGCAACGTCACCAACACCGGCAAGCTGAGCGTGACCACCGATAAGAGCGACAACACGATTGCCGCGAATATCAGCGGTACCGGCAGCCTGTATAAAGAGGGCGACGGCAAACTGACCGTCAGCGGCATTCTGAACCAGACCGGCGGCACCTGGCTGCAGAGCGGTACGCTGGTGTTCAGCGGCCTGGAAGCGGTGACGGACGTTATCGCGCAGCTTGGCACCTCGCTGCAACTGACCAACGGCACCTCGCTCACCGGTATGATTGACCCGACCGATCTGACGGTAGATGCAGGCTCCACCTGGCTGATGACCGGCAACTCGCTGCTTGACGACCTGACGCTGGGCGGCAACATCGATTACCAGGCACCGACGGGCGCGTTTGTTCCGAAAACCCTGACGGTCACTAATCTGACGGGCAACGGCGGCACCATCACCCTGAACACGCTGTTCCAGGGCGGTACGGCGACCACCGACAGCCTGATCATCAACGGCGGCACCGCGACCGGCAACACCCGCATCGCCATCCGTAACCAGGGCGGTCTGGGCGCACGCACCACCGGCGACGGTATCCAGGTCGTGAACGCCATCAATGGCGCGACGACGACGGACAACGCCTTCAGCCTTGCCAATAACCTGCAGGCGGGGGCGTATAACTACAGCCTGCGTCAGGGCGCTGGCAACGAAAGCTGGTATCTGACCACGGCGTCCGGCAGCGGCAACGAAAACGGCCCGCAGAACTACCGTTCGGCCATGTACCTCTACAGCTCGCTCTATGCGCAGGCGATGGACTACGACAGCGCGCTGCTTGGCTCGCTCGACAGCCGTCGTTACGCGGCGCGCAGCCCGTCCGGGGATGGCAGCAACGTGTGGGCGCGCTTCCAGGCCGGCCAGCTGAACCATGAACATGGCGGTTCGGATCTGCGTAACGGCAACACGCCGGAAAGCAAAGGCGGCTACACCTTCCTGCAGATCGGTAGCGACCTGTGGAGAGGCCAGGCGTCCTCCATGGAATGGGGTGTCGGCATCTACGGTGCGGCGGGTCTGTCAGCTATCGACGTTCAGCGCAGCGAGAAATCGAAAGCGGGTACGGTACGTGACGACGCGTACAGCGTCGGTCTGTATGTTAACGGCGTGCATGAGAGCGGCTGGTGGGTTGACGTGGTGGCGCAGGGTACGCGTCATAACTTCGATACCAACCCGCGCGACGGCGACGGTATGAAGACGCACGGCTGGGGCTATGTCGGCTCCTTCGAAACCGGCCTGCCGTTTGATATCGGCAGCGGTCTGGTGCTCGAACCGCAGGTGCAATACCAGTACCGCGGCGTGAACCTGAAAGATGGTGGCGACGATGCCGCTGACGTGCAGTTTGGCGACGGCCACAGCCAGCAGGTGCGTGCCGGTCTGCGCTTTGGCAACAACGCGACGCTGAAAGAGAGCGGCAAACCGGTTCCGGTGAGCTGGTGGGTGCGTCCGTCCTTTATCCAGACGTTTGACTCCAAAGGCGACGTGAACGTGAGCGCGCCGGGTGTGGCAGGTAGCGAGGTCTCCTTCAATCCGGATCAGGACGGCACCGCCGCCGCGCTGGATGTGGGTCTCGACGGTCAGATCCGCGACAACGTGACGCTGGGCGTTCGCGCCGGCTACACCAAAACCATCGACGACGCCGGCACCGGCGGCTACGGCGGCCAGGTGACGCTGAAAGTCAGCTTCTGATAACAGGCAATGTGAACAGCCGCCCCACACGGGGCGGCTTTTTTTTGCGTGTAATAAAGGAAGAGGAATGGATGTGGTGGCGGCATCAGCGTCACGTGGTTCGTAGGGGGGGTAAGCGTAGCGCACCCACCGTTTACGTTTTGGGAAAATACCGGGAAAGGGAAATAGTCCAGGCCGGTGTACGCGTTCCGTTCGCCATAACGCCGCCTTTATATGGGCGCTCATCTCACGCGAACGTGCAAAGGGGGCTCGCCGCCGCCCCCTTTGCAATCCCGGCTCCCGGCGGAAAATCGCCCCTGCGGGGAAGCCTCGCCTTATTCCCTCCGGCCACGGGTCGGGCATGACAATACCTCCCTGTATTGTCATGCCCTCGCACCGGGTCCCTCCGGTGCGCCCCGGCCTGCGGCGAAACGGCGAAGCCGATTTTTTTTAGCCGGAGCAAAACCACCAACATCGCCGCCGCGTGGTTCGTAGGGTGGGTAAGCGAAGCGCACCCACCATGACCATCACACGCCCAGCCGATCGCGCAGGCTGTAATACGCGGCACCCATCGCGGTAAACGGGATCTGGAACGAGCGCCCGCCGGGGAACGGATAATGCGGCAGCGTCGCGAACGCGTCGAAACGCTCGGCGTCGCCGCGCAGCGCCTCGGCGATAAGCCTGCCGGCAAGGTGCGTACAGGTCACGCCGTGGCCGCTGTCGCCCTGCATATAATAGATGTTGTTCTCAAGCCGCCCGAACTGCGGCATTCGCGAGAGCGTCAGCAGGAAGTTCCCCGTCCAGCGGTAATCAATTTTCACGCCTTTCAGCTGCGGGAACGTCTTCAAAAGCTTCGGCATGATCAGCCGGTCAATGTCATCCGGGTCGCGCGCGCCGTAGACCACGCCGCCGCCATACAGCAGACGGTTGTCCGCCGTCAGACGGTAATAATCGAGCAGATAGTTACAATCCTCGACACAATAATTATTCGGCAACAGCGACGCCGCCACGTCCGGGGCCAGCGGCTCGGTCGTCACTACCTGCGTGCCGCACGGCATACTGCGCCGCGCGAGCGCAGGCTCAAGACGCGTGCCGAGATAGGCGTTGCCCGCCACAATCACATAGCGCGCCGTCACCTGGCCCTGCGCGGTTTTCACCACTGCAGGCTGGCCGTGTGTAATACTCACCGCCGCCGACTGCTCGAAAATCTTACCGCCGAGCGAGCGAATCGCTTCCGCCTCGCCGAGCGCCAGGTTCAGCGGATGAATATGGCCGCCGTTATGGTCAAGCAGCGCGCCGGTATAACGATGGCTCGCGATTTCGCCGCGCACCGCGTCGGCATCCAGCAGCTCAAGACGGTTATTGCCGTAGCGCTCCCAGGTGGCCTTTTGCTCCATCAGCCCGAGATATTGCTTGCGGTTCAGCGCCACAAACATCCCGCCAGGGCGGTAGTCGCACTGAATGTCGTAACGCGTAATGCGCTCGCGGATGATCTCGCCGCCCTCAAACATCATGCTGCCGAGCATTCGCGCCGTTTCTGCGCCGTAGCGCGCCTCGATAACGTCGATATCGCGGCTGTAGGAGTTCACCACCTGGCCGCCGTTGCGCCCGCTCGCGCCAAACCCAATCCGCGCGGCCTCCAGTAACACCACGTCATAACCTTGCTCCACCAGATGCAGCGCCGACGAAAGACCGGTATAGCCGCCGCCGACAATACAGACATCGCACTGGAGCGACTCCGTGAGCGTCGGGAAGGGCGCATGCGGGTTGGCGCTTGCGGCGTAGTAGCTGTTTACATGTTCAGTCATGACTGTGCTCCAGGCTCATCCAGATGGTTTTCAGTTCGGTGAATTTTTCCAGCGCGTGCAGCGATTTATCGCGCCCGTTGCCGCTCTGCTTATAGCCGCCGAACGGCACGGTCATATCGCCGTCGTTATAGTTATTGATAAACACGGAACCCGCCTTCAGCCGCCGGGCCATACGGTGGGCGCGGGAGAGCGAGCGGGTCCAGACGGCGGCGCCGAGCCCGTAGTCGCTGTCGTTCGCGAGCCGCAGCGCTTCCTGCTCGCTGCTAAACGTGGTGACCGCCAGCACCGGACCGAAAATCTCCTCGCGGGCGACGCGCATCTGATTATCCACGTCGGTAAAAATCGTCGGGCCGACGCAGGCCGGGTGGGGCTGCGCGCAACCATCGAGCCACAGCGTCGCGCCCTCGGCCTGGCCAAGCTCAATATAGCGACGCACGCTGGCGGCGTGATCGTCATCGATCAGCGTGCCCATGGTGGTCTGCGGGTCGAGCGGATCGCCCGGCGTAAAGCTTTGCGCATGGGCTTTCACGCACGCCAGAAACGCGTCTTTAATGGAGGCTTCCACCAGCAGGCGCGTACCGGCGATGCAAACCTGACCCTGGTTATAGAAGATCCCGGCGGCAGCCGACGCCGCGGCCTGGTCGAGATCCGGGCAGTCGGCGAAGACGATATTGGCGCTTTTGCCGCCCGCTTCGAGCCAGACGCGCTTCATGTTCGATTCGCCCGCGTCTTTAAGGAGCTGTTTGCCGGTGCGGGTGGAGCCGGTAAAGGTCATCACGTCCACATCCGGGTGCAGCGAGAGCGCCTGGCCCGCCTCGTGGCCGAAGCCCGGTATCACATTCAGCACGCCGTCCGGCAGCCCCGCTTCACGCGTAAGCCCCGCAAGGCGCAGCGCCGAGAGCGGCGATTTCTCAGACGGTTTGAGCACCACGCTGTTACCGGCGGCAAGCGCCGGGCCCAGCTTCCAGCAGGCGAGCAGCAGCGGGAAATTCCAGGGCACCACGGCCGCCACCACGCCGACCGGCTCGCGCACGATCATCGCAAGCGACGCGTTATCGGTGGGCGCCACCTCGCCATAGAGTTTATCGACCGCTTCGGCGTACCAGCGCAGCGCGCGGGCGGCGCCTGGAATATCATCACGCAGGCTATGGCGAATCGGTTTGCCGGTGTCGAGCGACTCCAGCAGCGCCAGCTCCTCGTGATGCTGCTCCATTAGCGCGGCCAGGCGCATGAGCGCCGCTTTGCGCGCGGCGGGCGCCGCCTGCGACCAGTCGCCGCGCTCGAACACCGCGCGGGCGCTCGCCACCGCGGCGTCAACGTCGCGCTTCGCGCCGCGTGCCACCTCAGCAAGCGTCTCGCCGGTGGCCGGGTTGACGACGGTAAAGGTGTCGCCGCTCGCGGCCTGGCGGTAAGCGCCCTGATAAAATAACCGGCCTTCGATGGACAGCCGCGCCGCCTTATCCTGCCAGTAGCTTAAATTGTGAAATTCCATAGCCTCTCCTGTTATAACAAAGGGTTAGCGCGTGTAAGGCGGCGGTTCCGCCTGAATTTTCGACGCAGAAGCCCGCAGGCGAAAAAAGCCCGTTTAGCTCAGGTCAGATGCGGCCCGTGTCAGGCGCGCCCGGCGTCTTCTTCCAACCGAACGCGCTGAACGGTTATCAGAAGGTGGTGGGCGTATGCGCGCTGATGATGCGGCAGATCCCGGCCGAGGTATTGCTGAAGCTGTGAGGTATGCCGGTGTTGATGGCATAGCTCTGGCCTGCGGTCAGGTGAAACGTCTGGCCGTTGACGGTCAGCACGATTTCCCCTTCCAGCAGGGTGCCAATCTCTTCACCCTGATGTTTAATCCTCTCCCCGGTCGTGGTGCCGGGCTGGTAGGTTTCAAAGAGCATCGCCAGCGTGCGATGCGGATCCCCGTTATGAATCAGCTTCATCGAGACGCCCTGGCTGCCTATCTCAATCAACTCATCCTGATTGATGACGACCTGCGGTTCGTCCGGTTTTTCTGGTTCGGCAAAAAATTCCGACAGCGAAAGCCCGTACACCTTCAGCAGCTTTTGCAGCGTACTGATGGCCGGACTCACTTTGTCCTGTTCAATGGTGCTGATAGCGCTATGCGTAAGCCCGGAAAGTTCAGCGACGCGGCGCTGCGACAAACCCAGTTGCTGGCGGATCTGCGCTAAACGCTTCCCCGGCGCCAGGGTGACATCGCTCATAGAGTCTCTTCCTTCATAGTAACGTCAGGCGGGTCGGGGCTTTTCGGCCCGAAACCCCCGACAGGCGGTAATAAAACCTTCAAACAACAGCCGCGAGAGTGCGTACTCGCTGCTGTTCCATTCCGGGTGCCACTGCACCCCCAGTGCAAACGGGTGATCGATAACGCTTGCAGCTTCCACAAGGCCGTCCGGCGAGCGCGCTTCCACGCGCAGCCGCGCGCCCAGCGTGCGGGCACCCTGGCCATGCAGCGAATTTACCCAAAACGTGTTGCAGCCCGGTATCAGTTTGCCAAGAAGCCCTCCCGGCACCACCTGTACCTCGTGCGAGGGCGCGTACTGCTGATCCAGCGGCAGTTCAGGATCTTCGCGGTGTTCCAGCAGTTCCGGCTCGTCAAACAGCCGACGATACAGCGTCCCCCTGGTGGCGACAACCAGTTCCTGAAGCCCGCGACAGATGGCGAAAAGGGGGATGCGCCTTTCCAGCGCGCGCTCAATCAGCGCGATGCTCAGAGTGTCCCGCCCGGGGTCGGCGGCAGGCTCATCGCCGTTTTCACCATACAGGTGCGGCTGGACGTTGCTGGGGCTGCCCGGCAGCATAATGCCGTCAAGCTCCGCGAGCAGCTGATCGAGGAGTACGGGTTCAGCGACGATATGGGGCAGGGGCACCGGCAAGCCGCCAGCGTTCAGCACGGCGTTAATGTACTTCTCTTGCAACGTCTGGCTTGGGTGCCCCTTGATACTGTTTCTGCACATCACGACGCCTATCATCGGCCTGTTAAATATAATGCCCATACAATCCTCTCGCGCTGGTCTAAATTATGCACAAACGCCACGTTTGCACCGCCATTTGTTCAATATTTTCTCAATCTAGCAGCGCTGTAACTAAAATTCAAACGTCATTTAACATTTGAAAAACATTTATGTTGCATCTAGATTCTAAAAATGGAAATTATATCGAACGGTCTGAATGCCCTGACCGGTATCTGCAACAACGGCGGTGAATCATGGAAACCAATATTGTGGAAGTAGAGAACTTTGTGCATCACAGTGAAGAGAGGCGAACCAGTGCGTTTGCGCGCGAAGTGAATGCCTACCTGGAGCGTTACCCGTTGACCGAGTATGTCGACGTAATGCTGACGGATCTCAACGGCAGTTTTCGCGGCAAACGCATTCCTGTGACGGGTCTTTTGAAAGTCGAGAAGGGTTGTTATTTCCCGGCCTCGGTCTTTGCGATGGATATTCTGGGCAATGTCGTGGAAGAGGCGGGGCTGGGGCAGGATCTCGGCGAGCCGGACCGCCGCTGCGTGCCGGTCCTGGGAAGCCTGGTGCCGTCGGCCACCGACCCGGAGTATCTCGGGCAGCTCCTGCTCACCATGCAGGATGAAGATGGTACTCCCTTTGACGTTGAGCCGCGCAATGTGCTTAACCGCCTCTGGCAGCAGTTGCGCCAGCGCGGTCTGCACCCCGTGGTAGCGGTAGAGCTGGAGTTCTATCTCATTGACCGCCAGCGCGACGCCGAAGGCTATCTCCAGCCGCCGTGCGCGCCCGGCACCCAGGATCGCAACACCCAAAGCCAGGTCTATTCGGTGGACAATCTCGACCGCTTCGCCGATGTGTTAAGCGATATCGACGAGCTGGCGCGCATGCAGCAGATCCCCGCCGACGGCGCAGTGGCCGAAGCCTCGCCAGGCCAGTTTGAAATCAACCTTCACCACACCGACAACGTCTTACAGGCCTGCGATCACGCGCTGGCGCTCAAGCGCCTCGTGCGGCTGGTGGCCGAAAAACACGGCATGCAGGCCACCTTTATGGCCAAACCCTATGAAGAGCACGCCGGCAGCGGGATGCACATTCACATCAGCATTGTCGATGACAACAGGCAGAACGTGCTGGCGCTTCCTGACGGCGAAGATTCCGACCTGCTTAAGCAGGCGCTCGCCGGCATGATCGACATGATGCCCGCCTCGATGGCGCTGCTGGCGCCGAACGTTAACTCCTACCGCCGCTTCCAGCCGGGGATGTATGTCCCGACGCAGGCCTCCTGGGGTCACAACAACCGCACCGTGGCGCTGCGCATTCCCTGCGGCGATCGCGACAGCCACCGCGTGGAATATCGCGTGGCGGGCGCGGATGCGAACCCTTATCTCGTGATGTCTGCGGTGCTTGCAGGTATAGTGCACGGCCTGGAAAACGACTTGCCGCTGCCCGAGGCGGTGGAAGGCAACGGTCTGGAGCAGGAAGGAACGCCGTTTCCTATCCGCCAGAGCGACGCCCTGTACGAATTCCAGGTTCATCCGGCGATGCGCGAGCGGCTGGGCGCGCGGTTTTGCGAGGTCTTTCACGCCTGCAAAAACGACGAGCTTATCCAGTTCGAGCGGCTCATCACCGAAACGGAAATTGAGTGGATGCTGAAAAACGCCTGACGGCTGGCCTGAAACTTTCCCCGCTTTTATGGCAGGCGGGCGTTATCCAGGCTACAGGTTGTTTATACCCAAAGCGGATTCAGTACGCACCATGCCGCGCCACAGAAGGCCGCGGCGAAAGCTCGCCGGGCCTGTCGTGCCGGCGTTTCCGGTGTCGCGTGAAGGAATAGCGCGCGGCAGCGGTTTACAGACGACGTTCAGGATACGTTACGAGGATAATGAGATGGTGCCACTTTATGTCTGTCCGCTGCGCGCGGGCACCCGCCTGAGCCGCAGTAATTACGGGCCCGCGCCCGAGGCTTTGCTTCATCCGCGTTTTCAGCGCGCGTCACGACGACTCCCTCCGGCCTCTGTTTCACGACGAATCACAGAGACGAAAGGGGGAACGCGCGATGGCGATTAACTACGATCTCAACGTTGCCGCGGCGCGTCCGCAGCTGCGCAAATCGCTTAAACTCTGGCAGGTGGTGATGATGGGCCTGGCCTATCTGACCCCGATGACCGTGTTCGATACCTTCGGCATTGTCTCCGGCATCAGTAACGGCCATGTGCCGGCCTCCTATTTACTGGCGCTGGCGGGCGTGCTGTTTACCGCCATCAGTTACGGCAAACTGGTCAAACGCTTCCCGACGGCGGGCTCCGCCTATACCTACGCCCAGCAGGCGATTAACCCGCACGTCGGGTTCCTGGTGGGCTGGTCGTCGCTGCTCGATTATCTGTTCCTGCCGATGATCAACGTCCTGCTGGCCAAGCTCTATCTCTCCGCGATGTTCCCGGAGGTGCCGCAGTGGATCTGGGTGGTGCTTTATGTGGGCATCATGACTGTCGCGAACCTCAAAAGCGTCAACCTGGTGGCGAACTTCAATACGCTGTTTGTCATGGTGCAGGTGGCGATCATCGCGGTATTTATTTTCCTTGTGATCCACGGCCTGCATAAGGGCGAGGGCACAGGCACCATCTGGTCGGTACAGCCGTTTGTCAGCGAAAATGCGCAGCTGTTGCCGATTATCACCGGGGCGACCATCGTCTGTTTTTCGTTTCTCGGTTTCGACGCCGTGACGACGCTCTCAGAAGAGACGCCGGATGCGGGCAAGACCATTCCGCGCGCGATTTTCCTGACGGCGCTTTACGGCGGCGTGATTTTCATCGCGGCCTCGTTTTTTATTCAGCTCTTTTTCCCGACGATGGGGCGCTTTAAGGAGCCGGATGCGGCGCTGCCGGAGATCGCGCTCTACGTGGGCGGCAAGCTGTTCCAGTCGGTTTTCCTCTGTTGTACGTTCGTAAACACGCTGGCGTCCGGCCTTGCGTCGCACGCCAGCGTGTCGCGCCTGCTGTATGTGATGGGCCGCGATAACGTGTTCCCGGAAAAGGTGTTCGGCTATGTGCACCCGAAATGGCGCACGCCCGCGCTGAACGTGATTCTGGTGGGCGTGGTGGCGCTGAGCGCGCTTTCCTTCGACCTGGTGACCGCGACGGCGCTGATTAACTTCGGCGCGCTGGTGGCGTTTACGTTTGTGAACCTCTCGGTGGTGAATCACTTTTTCCTGCGGGAAGGGCGCAATAAAGGCTGGAAGGACCGGATTAACTTTCTTGTCCTGCCGCTGGTGGGCGCGCTGACGGTCGCGGTGCTGTGGCTGAACCTGGAGAAGAGTTCGCTGACGATGGGGCTTATCTGGGCCGCGCTGGGGCTGATGTATCTGACATGGCTGACGCGCCGTTTCCGCCGCCCGCCGCCGATGTTTAAGGGTGAATGAGCCGTTCAGCGGTGGTGTATACGGTGGGTGCGCTGCGCTTACCCACCCTACAAGAGAAGCCCACCGTCGTCGTAGGACGGGTAAGCGCAGCGCACCCGCCAGTAAACGAAAATCACCGTCATCGTAGGGCGGGTAAGCAACGCGCACCCGCCATCGAGCATGTATTCAGGTGATATATACCCGGTCGGTGAACGCGTTCCGTTCGCCCTGATGTCACCCGCATATGAAGGGGGCTCTCACGCGAACGTGCAAAGGGGGCTCGCCGCCGCCCCCTTTGCAATCCCGGCTCCCGGCGGAAAATCGGCCTCATGGGCCGATTTTTTTTTAGCCGGAATAAAACCAACACCTTACCGTTCGTTTTGTGGCCGGGTAAAAAAACGGTGGGTGCGCTTCGCTTACCCACCCTACAAGGGAAGCCCACCGTCGTCGTAGGGCGGGTAAGCAACGCGCACCCGCCAGCAAGCGAAAACCACCATTACCGTAGGGCGGGTAAGCGCAGCGCACCCGCCATCGAGCATCTATTCAGGTGATATATACCAGGTCGGTGAACGCGTTCCGTTCGCCCTGATGTCACCCGCATATGAAGGGGGCTCTCACGCGAACGTGCAAAGGGGGCTCGCCGCCGCCCCCTTTGCAATCCCGGCCCCGGCGGAAAATCGGCCTCATGGGCCGATTTTTTTTTAGCCGGAATAAAACCAACACCTTACCGTTCGTTTTGTGGCCGGGTAAAAAAAACGGTGGGTGCGCTTCGCTTACCCACCCTACAAGTGAAACCCACCGTCATCGTAGGGCGGGTAAGCATCGCGCACCCGCCAAAACCCCAAACGCCTATAACGCTTCTTTATCGATTCCCAGCCGCTTCATTCTGGAAAGCAGCGTGGTGCGCTTCACGCCCAGACGCGCGGCGGCGCCTTTCGGCCCGGCGATCACGCCGTTGGTTTCCTTCAAAACCCTTGTTATCCGCGCCACCTCGTCTTCGCCGTCGCGCACCTCGACGGCCGGCGGCGCGGCCGGTTTTTTCGCCGGGCGCAGCGTCAGCTCCGGCAACGAGAGCTGCAACACATTGCCGCGCGTCAGCAGGACCGCGCGCTCAATCACATTCTCCAGCTCGCGCACGTTGCCCTGCCACTCCATCTCGCTCAGGACGTGCAGCGTTTCGGCGGGAATACTGTCGATGCTGCGGCCCAGACGGCGCGCGATCTTAAAGGTGAACGCCTTCACCAGCAGCGGAATATCCTCCGGGCGCTCGCGCAGCGGAGGCAGGTGGATCGGGAACACGTTCAGGCGGTAATAGAGATCGCTGCGAAACTCGCGGTCCGCCACCATCTGCCGTAAATCGCGGTTGGTGGCGGCAATCAGCCGCACGTCGGTCTGGATGACTTTGTTGCTGCCGAGCCGCTCAAACTCCTGCTCCTGCAACACGCGCAGCAGCTTCGGCTGCAAATCCAGCGGCATATCGCCCACTTCATCCAGAAACAGGCTGCTTTTATCAGCGAGCTCAAAACGCCCGATGCGCTGGGCGCTGGCGCCGGTAAACGCGCCGCGCTCGTGGCCAAAGAGATCGCTTTCCAGAAGCCCTGCGGGCATCGCCGCGCAGTTCATCTTCACCATGCGCCGCCCGTTGCGGTCGCTCAGGTTATGAATCGCGCGCGCGATAAGCTCTTTGCCGGTGCCGGTTTCACCCAGGATCAGCACTGTGCTGTCGCTTTTGGCGACCATCTCCACCTGCTTCATCACGGCCATCATCGCATCCGAGCGCCCGATGATCTCGCCGAAATCCGCCGGAACATTATTAATCTGCTCGGTCAGCGCCAGGTTTTCATCCACGAGCCGCTCTTTAAGGCGGTGGATCTCCTGGTACGCCAGCGCGTTATCCACCGCAATCGCGATGCGCTCGGCAATCTGGCGCAGCAGTTTGAGGTTGGCGGCGGTGAAAATATGCTCCTCGCACTGCGCGAGCTTCAGCACGCCCAGCATCTTCTCGCCGAACATCAGCGGCAGCAGACAGATGGTCTGGATCTGGTTATCCCACATCTCAAACAGCATCTGTTCGTAAGGCGCGAGATCGTCGCGCTGGTGCAGATTCACCAGCAGCATTTCGCGCGAGCTGAACACGCGCGCCGAGAGCGTGCCTTTCTCCTGCACCTCGCTCTGATCGTGCAGCGGCGCGGCCTCATCGACATAGTGCGTGGAGTAAATCGTCAGTTTGCCTTTGCGCGCCGCCGGCAGGACGATACTGATGGAATCGATGCTGAAATAGCGGTGGATCTCGTGAGAGATCTCGGTCACCAGTTCGTCGAGATGCAGTTTGGAGAGCACCGCGTTAGTGATGGCGACCAGAATGCGAAAGTCGTCGCGCTCGCGGCACAGCAGCGCGTAATCCTGGCTGTTGCCAAGCCGCGTCTGGATTTGTTCCGCCGCGACGCTCACGATTTGCGTGAGTGTTTGTAGCCGTGAAAACGCTTTTTCGCTAAAGCTTTCGTGCGTGTCGCGAATAAACTCGCAGCCGCCGAAAATATGCCCTTCGGCGGCGAGCGGCGCCAGGCAGTAGTAGCCAAACGCCGAGTAGAGCGGGAGCGCGGCAAGCTGCGGCCAGGTCTCGGCGAATTCGTCATACCGGCAGTGCAGCACCTCGGGGCGCGAGAGCAGCCGACGCACCGGGCCGTGAGAGAGCACCGTTTCGTCTTCATACGTCACGGCATTGCCGACGCTGTCGACGCTGTAAAAACAGGTACGCTGATGTTTCGGGTGATACAGCAGAATGTTAACCCGATCCGCCATGCCGGAGGCGTTGAGCAGCGATTTCAGCGCCTCCGCCAGCGCGCAGAGATCGGGCTGGCGCATCAGAGTGCGAGTGATGTCGAACAGCCCTTGCTGGCCGAGATCGCTCATGGGTGTGTATGACATTGGCTCATCCAGAATGCGTTCGCAAAATGCAGAAACGTAAATCAATATTGTAGGCACAGCCTGTTTATCAGGTTCTTGCGCAAAAACAGGGTTTAGCAGATCCGGGGTAAAGGTTCGCTATGCGGCAGATCAAGCGTGCGCTTCACGCCGTAAATACCGGCGAGACGTACCCCTTTTTGCGCCACCACCTCGCCAATGATGGCCGCGTCCTGCCCCAGCGGATGCGCGCGCAGCGCCGCCAGCGCGTGTTGCGCCTCCTCGCGCGCTACGCCTATCACCAGTTTGCCTTCGTTGGCGAAATTCAGCGCATCCAGCCCGAGCAGCTCGCAGACGCCGCGCACGGCGGGTTTCAGCGGCAGCGCGCGCTCCTGTAATTCGATCCCGCACCCCGCGCTTGCCGCGAACTCATGCGCCACGGCGTTAACGCCGCCGCGGGTAGCGTCGCGCAGGGCTTTCACGCCCGGCACGGCGCGCAACTGCTGAATGAGCGGCGAGAGCAGGGCGCAGTCGCTCGCCAGTTCCCCTTCAAGCCCCAGCTGTTCACGCAGGTTAAGGATAGTCGCGCCGTGATCGCCAAGCGTGCCGGAGACCAGCAGCACGTCGCCGGGCGCAAGCTGCCGCGCGCCCCAGTGAATATCGGCGGGGATAGCCCCAAGCCCGGCGGTGTTGATAAAGAGCTTATCCGCCGCGCCGCGCGGCACCACTTTGGTGTCGCCGGTGACAATCTGGATGCCTGCCGCGCGCGCCGTCGCGGCCATGCTGTGGGCGACTTTTTCAAGCGTCGCCATCTCCAGGCCCTCTTCAAGAATAAAACCGCAGGAGAGCCAGCGCGGCACGGCGCCGCTCACCGCGACATCATTGGCCGTGCCGCAAATCGCGAGCTTACCGATGTCGCCGCCGGGGAAAAACAGCGGATCGATAACATAGCTGTCGGTGGAGAACGCCAGCCGGTCGCCTCTGGCCGTCAGTTCGGCGAGCGGCAGGCGCGCCTGATCTTCCTGCTCCGCCAGCCACGGATTTGCAAATGCCTGCATAAACAGGCGGTCGATCAACTGCTGCATCGCCTGGCCGCCGCTGCCGTGGGCGAGAGTAATGATGTTCATGCGTCGCACTCCTCTGAACGATACTGATACCAGGCGGCGCAGGCTCCTTCCGAGGAGACCATCAGCGCGCCAAAGGCGTTTTGCGGGTTACAGCGCCTGCCGAAGAGCGGGCACTGGGCGGGTTTACAGCGGCCTGTCAGTACCTCGCCGCAGCGGGCGTCGGGGGAATCATTGACCTGCTGCGGCGCGGGCGCGAAATGCGCCTCGGCGTCAAAGGCCTGAAACGGCGCGCGAAGCCGCACGCCGGAGTGGTTTATCACGCCGAGCCCGCGCCATTCGCTGTCGCCCTTGACGCAAAACACCGTGTCGATCGCCTGCTGCGCCGCCGGGTTGCCCGCGTCCGGCACCACGCGGCGGTACTGGTTTTCCACGCGGCTTTCTCCGGCGATGCGCTGCTCGACCAGCATCAGCACGCCCTGTAGCAGATCCAGCGGCTCAAAACCGACCACCACCAGCGGGCGCGCGAAACGCCCGGCGATGAAACTATACGGATCGGTGCCTATCACCATGCTGACGTGCCCTGGCGCCAGAAACGCGTCAATCTGGTTATCCGGCTGCTCCAGCAGGCTTTGCAGCGTCGGGATAAGCGTAATGTGCTGGCAGAAAAAGTAAAAATTGCGTACGCCGCGCGCTTTCGCCTGGATAAGCGTCAGCGCGGTGGCGGGCATGGTGGTTTCAAAGCCTAAGCCGAAAAACACCACCTCGCGCTCTGGCTGCTGTTCGGCGATTTTCAGCGCGTCCATCGGCGAATAGACGATACGCACGTCCGCGCCTTCGGCTCTCGCCTGGAGCAGCGAGCCGTTTTTGCCCGGCACGCGCATGGCGTCGCCGAAGGTGCAGAAGATAACGCCGGGGCGGCGGGCGATTTCGGTGGCGTTGTCGATGCGTCCCATCGGCAGTACGCAGACCGGGCAGCCGGGGCCGTGGATAAACTCGATGTTCTCCGGCAGCAGGCGGTCGAGGCCGAATTTAAAAATGGCGTGGGTGTGGCCGCCGCACACTTCCATAATGCGCAGCGGTTTCTGCGCCGTGTGGCTTAAGCGCGGCGCGCGCTCGCACAGCCGGTCCATCAGGCGCAGCACCCGTTCCGGGTTGCGGTATTCATCGACATAACGCATCAGCGGTTCTCCTCGCCATACAGCAGCGCGCCGACATCCGGCTCCACCTCAAACATCGTTTGCAGCGCCTCCAGCGTCTCGCGCGCCTCGCGCTCGTTAATCAGACTCATGGCGAAACCGACATGCACTAGTACCCACTGGCCGAGGCGCGGCTGGCCGTTCTCGTCATGCGTGCCCACCAGCGTTAAGTCAACCTCGCGCCGCACGCCGCACACCTCGACGCGGGCGAGATTGCCGGCGAGCAGTTCACAGATTTGCCCCGGAATGCCTATGCACATCGCTGTTCCTCCAGCCAGGCGAGCCACGCGCTCATGCCGTCGCCGCGCGTGGCGGAGACCAGCAGGATAGTGATGTTCGGGTTGACCTCGCGCGCGTACGCCATGCATTGCTCGACGTCGAAGTTCAGGTACGGCAGCAGGTCGATTTTATTGAGCAACATGAGAGAGGCGGCGGCGAACATATGCGGGTACTTGAGCGGCTTATCTTCGCCCTCGGTTACCGAGAGCACCGCCACTTTGTGGCGCTCGCCGAGATCAAACCCCGCCGGGCAGACCAGGTTGCCGACGTTTTCAATAAACAGCACGCCGTTATCGGCAAGCGGCAGCCGCGCCATCGCGTCCTCGACCATCTGCGCGTCGAGATGACACCCTTTGCCGGTATTGACCTGAATCGCCGGCGTACCGGTGGCGCGAATGCGCTCGGCGTCGTTCACCGTCTGCTGATCGCCTTCGATAACGGCGCAGGGCGTGGCGTCGCGCAGGCGTTTGAGGGTCTCGGTGAGCAGCGTCGTTTTGCCGGAGCCGGGGCTGGAGACCAGGTTCAGCGCCAGCTGGCCGCGCGCGGCGAGCCGCTGGCGGTTGCGCTGCGCAATCTGGTTGTTTTTATCGAGCACGTTAATTTCAATCTCCACCATTTTGCGCTGGCTTAAGCCGGGCGCATGGGTGCCCGCCTCGCCGTGGCCGTAATCGAGAGCGCCATCTGGCGCTACGTCAGGCGAGAACGCGTTCAGGCTTATCGTGGAGATGGGCGCCGCGGCGCGCGGCGCGGCGGCAAAGGGGGCGGCGCGAAACGGCGAATGCGGGTTGCGCTCATCGCCTTCTATATACAGGTTGCCGTGCTGGCAACCGCAGGTCGTACACATCTTCTACTCCTGTTCTATTTCCAGACGCTTGATTTGCACGCTGTCATCGGCATCGATGCGCAGATCCGCGCTGTGGCAATGCGGGCAGCGGCGTACCAGCGTCGTCAGTAACTGAACGTTGCGCTGGCACTGCGGGCACCAGCACTGCGCCTCCTGCTGGCTTAAATGCAGCGCGCAGCCTTCGGCGCGGGTGTCGCGGCACGCCAGATCAAAGCAAAACTCCAGCGCGCTGCGCTCAACACAGGAGAACGCGCCGATTTCCAGCCACACGCCGGTGATCTTGCGCGCGCCAAGCTGCTGCGCCTGCTGTTCAATAATTTCCACTGCCCGCTGGCAGAGGGTGAGTTCGTGCATAACGCCTCCGGTACGTTTCGCGTTTGCGAATGCCATACGTTATGCAATAACGGTGCCAGCGCAGGAGAAGGGGGCGGGAGGCTGTCGCGGCGGGTGTCGAGGCTGTCGAAATGACATGTCATGACAGGCGGCGTGATGTGACGCTTCAGAATAAACCTTTTAAAAACAGTTAATTAAAAAATGGCATGGTTCCTGCTAAAGAGGGTTATCTCTGTTAAATGAGCTAACCACTATGATCCTGTCCGAACTTAGCCAGAAGGCGGAATTTATCGCCGACCGTCACCGCGCGTTACAGACGCACTGGCACACCTACTGCAATACGCTGGTCCAGGCCATTACGCTGTCGCGCCAGAAGCTGCATCACTCGCTCGGCTGCGAGCCGCAAAACGGGTTGTGCTTCTTTCTCTTTGAGCATTTCGCCATCCGCGTGGAGCAGGCCGAAGGCTTTCACTGCCGCACCATTAACTACCTGATAGCCCGCCGCGACGGCAGCGAAGAGACGCTGCTCGCCACCGCGCAGCTCGACGCAAAAGGCATGCTGGACGGCGCGGTCGATATCCGCGACCGCGAGCGGGTGCTGGCGCACTACCTCGACAAAATCGGCGCGCTGGTCGACGGGCTCTATGACGCCGTCCAGCAAGACGCGCCGCTGCGCATCAGCGAGATCCTGGCGGCCCGCGACGCGTCGTCACATTAACCGGGCGAGGTGTCGCCGACTGTCGAAATCGTCCGTCGTCGTCACTTTTCGTCAAAAATGTCCATCACCTGAGGAACACCTGGTGAACCGTTTTATCATTGCCGACTCCACGCTTTGCATCGGCTGCCACACCTGCGAGGCCGCCTGTTCAGAGACGCACCGCCTGCATGGACTGCAATCCAGGCCGCGCCTGACGGTTATGCGTAACCAAAAAGATTCCGCCCCGCAGCTGTGCCACCACTGCGAAGACGCGCCGTGCGCGCAGGTCTGTCCGGCGAACGCCATCACCCGCGAGGCGGGGGCGATTCAGCTCAATGAAAGCCTGTGCGTGAGCTGCAAACTCTGCGGCATCGCCTGTCCGTTCGGCGCGATTGAATTCTCCGGCAGCCGCCCGCTGCATATCCCGGCCAACGTCAACAGCCCGAAAGCGCCCCCCGCGCCGCCTGCGCCTGCGCGCGTCGGCGCGTTTCTCGACTGGACGCCGGGCGTGCGCGCCGTGGCGGTGAAGTGCGATCTCTGCCAGTTCGACGCGGACGGCCCGGCCTGCATACGCACCTGCCCGACCGGGGCGCTGAAGCTTGTCGATAACCACGACATCGCCCGCGCCAGCCGCCGTAAACGCGAGCTGACCATTAACGCCGATCTCGGCGACTTATCGCTGCTGCTGCAACCGCGCGGAGGAGAATAATGAACGCGATTTTCTTATATCAGGGCGCGCTGGCGGCCTTTGGCGCCGGGCTCGCGCTCGCGCTGCTGAGCGCCTGGCATAAGCCGCTCAGCGCGCTGTTTGCCGGTCTCGGCGGCGCGCTCGGTTGCCTGTGCGCGCTGGCGACCGGCGGCTGGCTGCTGCTCAACGTGAACGACGGGCCGCTTACGACGCATATCGGCGCGCTTGCGGCGCATCTCACCGCCTTTAACGCCATCTGGCTGGCGACACTCGGCCTGTCGGGCTTCTTTATCTGCCTGTTTACGCTTATCCATTCGCGCGACGGCCAGGCGCGCGCCAGCGGGGCGCTTATCAACCTGCTGCTTGGCGCCGCGACGCTCGCGGTGACCGCGCAGAGCCTCGCCGCGCTGGTGGTCATGGCGGAAATCATGGCGCTCGCCGCCGTGTTCCTGACCGGAGACAGCGCGGGCGGCAAGCTCTGGTTTGCGCTGGGGCGTCTCGGCACGTTGCTGCTGGCGCTCGCCTGCTGGCTGCTGTGGCGGCAGTACGGCACGCTGGACGTGCTGGCGTTAAGTTCGCTCACCGCCGGGCAACCGTTTAGCGCGGTCACCTGGCTCTCGGGGCTGGCAGGCTTCGGGCTGCTCGCAGGCGTGATTCCGCTGCACGGCGGCGTGGTGCAGGGCCATGCGCAGGCCGCCGCGCCCGCCGCCGCGCTCTTCTCCGCCGTGGTGCTGAAAGTGGGGCTCTACGGCATCCTGGTCTTTTCGCTGATGAACGCCGCGCTGCCGCTCTGGTGCGGCGTGCTGGTGCTGCTGCTCGGCATGGTGACCGCGTTTATCGGCGGGCTTTACGCGCTGCTTGAGCACAACATCCACCGGCTGCTGGCGTACCACACGCTTGAGAACATCGGCATTATCCTGCTGGGGCTCGGCGCGGGGCTTGCGGGGATTTCGCTTGGCGAGCCTGCGCTGGTGGCGCTCGGCCTGGTGGGCGGGCTCTATCACCTCTTCAACCACAGCCTGTTTAAAACCACGCTGTTCCTCGGCGCGGGCGCGGTCTTTCACCGCACCGGCCTGCGCGATATCGAAAAGCTCGGCGGTATCGGCAAAACCATGCCGCTTATTTCGATCTCCATGCTGGTGGGCCTGATGGCGATGGCCGCGCTGCCGCCGCTGAACGGCTTCGCGGGCGAGTGGGTGATTTATCAGGCGTTCTTTGACCTGGGCGCGCAGCCGCTGTTTATCGCCCGTCTGCTCGGGCCGCTGCTGGCGGTGGGGCTGGCGATTACCGGCGCGCTGGCGGTGATGTGTATGGCGAAGGTCTACGGCGTGACGTTCCTCGGCGCGCCGCGCACGCAGGCGGCCGCGCAGGCGACCGATGCGCCCTGGCTCATGCGCCTTTGTGTGATGGGGCTGGCGCTGTGCTGCGTGGCGGGCGGCGTCGCCGCGCCGTGGCTGTTGCCGCTGCTGGGCCGCGCCGTCCCGCTGCCGATCGTCACCGCCGGCACCACCGTCTCTCAGCCGGTGATCACGCTGCTGCTGGCAGGCTCGCTGCTGCTGCCGTTCCTGCTGGCGACGCTCTTCAAAGGCGATCGCCTGCCGTCGCGCACGCGCGGCAGTGCCTGGGTGTGCGGCTACGATCACGAACCGGAGATGGTCATTACCGCGCATGGTTTCGCCCGGCCCGTTAAGGCCGCCTTCGCGCCGCTGATTCAGCTGCGCCATATCCTTAATCCGGCGCGCCTGCTGCCGGGCTGGCAGAGCGCCAGCCTGCCGCTGCTGTGCCGTCGTCTGGCGGCGGTCGAACTGGCCGTGCTGCTGGTCGTCGTGATTTCACGGGGAGTGTGAGATGCAAAACCTGATTTTCCCTCTTTTACAGGCGCTGGCGCTCTTTGCCTGCTCGCCGCTGCTCGCGGGCGTCACCCGCGTGGCGCGCGCGCGTCTGCATAATCGTCGCGGGCCCGGCGTGCTTCAGGAGTATCGCGATCTGCTGAAATTGCTGGGCCGCCAGAGCGTCGCGCCCGCGGCGTCCGGCTGGGTGTTCCGGTTTACGCCGTACGCCATGCTGGCGGTGATGTTCACCATCGCCGCCGCGCTGCCGGTCGTGACCGTTCGCTCGCCGCTGCCGGGCGCGGGCGATCTCATCACGCTGATTTATCTCTTCGCCATCGCGCGCTTCTTTTTCGCCATTGCCGGGCTGGATACCGGCAGCCCGTTCACCGGGATCGGCGCAAGCCGCGAGGCGATGCTGGGCGTGCTGGTGGAGCCGATTCTGCTGCTCGGCCTGTGGGTCGCGGCGACGGTGGCGGGGTCAACGCACATCAGCCAGATCGCCGCGCGCGTCTGTGACTGGCCCGTCGCGCACAGCCTGACGCTGGCGCTGGCGCTCGCCGCCTGCGCCTTCGCCACGTTTATTGAAATGGGCAAGCTGCCGTTCGATCTCGCCGAAGCGGAGCAGGAGTTACAGGAAGGCCCGCTGTCGGAGTACAGCGGCGCGGGCTTCGCGCTGCTGAAATGGGGCATAAGCCTCAAACAGCTGGTGGTGTTGCAGATGTTCGTCGGCGTATTTGTGCCCTGGGGCCAGATGCTGACCTTCAGCCTGAGCGGCATGGCGATAGCCCTGGCGCTGGCCGTCGTCAAACTGCTGGCAGGCGTGCTTATCATCGCGCTCTTTGAAAACAGCATGGCGCGTTTGCGTTTTAACGCCGTTTCGCGCGTCACCTGGACCGGTTTCGGCCTGGCCTTTTTAGCTTTCGTCTCCTTGCTGGCGGCGTGATTAGAGAACTGAACAATGTCTGAAGAAAAAACAGGGCAACACTATCTGCGCGCGCTGCATGAGGCGTTTCCCGGCGTGGTGCTTGATGAAGCCTGGCAAACCAAAGACCAGCTGACGGTCACGGTGAAAATCAATTATCTGCCGGAAGTGGTGGAGTTTCTTTACTACCAGCAGGGCGGCTGGCTCTCGGTGCTGTTCGGCAATGACGAGCGTAAGCTCTGCGGCAGCTACGCGGTCTACTACGTGCTCTCGATGGAGCAGGGCGTGAAGTGCTGGATAACGGTGCGCGTCGAGGTGGACGCGAATAAACCGGAGTTTCCGTCCGTAACGCCGCGCGTGCCCGCCGCCGTCTGGGGCGAGCGTGAAGTGCGCGATATGTATGGTCTGGTCCCGGTCGGCCTGCCGGATGAGCGCCGCCTGGTGCTGCCGGATGACTGGCCGGACGACCTCTATCCGCTGCGCAAAGACAGCATGGATTACCGCCAGCGCCCGGCGCCGACCAGCGATAAAGAGACCTATGAGTTCATCAACGAACTGGGCGATGCCAAAAATAACGTGGTGCCCATCGGCCCGCTGCATGTCACCTCCGACGAGCCGGGCCACTTCCGGCTGTTCGTGGATGGCGAAAACATCATCGACGCCGACTACCGGCTCTTTTACGTCCACCGCGGCATGGAAAAACTCGCCGAAACCCGCATGGGCTACAACGAAGTGACGTTTCTCTCCGACCGCGTCTGCGGCATCTGCGGATTCGCCCACAGTACGGCCTACACCACCTCGGTGGAAAACGCGATGGGCATTCAGGTGCCGGAACGCGCGCAGGCGATCCGCGCGATTTTGCTGGAAGTCGAGCGGCTGCACAGCCACCTGCTGAACCTCGGCCTGGCGTGTCACTTTGTCGGCTTCGACTCCGGCTTTATGCAGTTTTTCCGCGTGCGTGAAACGTCCATGAAGATGGCGGAGATCCTGACCGGCGCGCGTAAAACCTATGGCATGAACCTGATTGGCGGCATTCGCCGCGATCTGCTGAAAGACGACATGACGCAGACCCGCCAGCTGGCCCAGCAGATGCGCCGTGAGGTGCAGGATCTGGTGAGCATTCTGCTCAGCACGCCGAATATCGAACAGCGCACGGCGGGCATTGGCCGTCTCGACCCGCAGATCGCCCGCGATTTCAGTAACGTCGGGCCGATGGTGCGCGCGAGCGGCCACGCCCGCGACACCCGCGCCGATCACCCGTTTGTGGGTTACGGCCTGCTGCCGATGGAAGTGCACAGCGAACAGGGTTGCGACGTTATCTCTCGCCTGAAAGTGCGCATCAACGAGGTGTTCACCGCGCTCAATATGATTGACTTCGGGCTGGATAACCTGCCCGGCGGGCCGCTGCTGGTGGAAGGGTTTACCTATATTCCGAACCGCTTCGCGCTTGGGTTTTCCGAAGCGCCGCGCGGCGATGACATTCACTGGAGCATGACCGGCGACAACCAGAAGCTTTACCGCTGGCGCTGCCGCGCGGCGACTTACGCCAACTGGCCGACTCTGCGCTACATGCTGCGCGGCAATACGGTGTCTGACGCGCCGCTGATTATCGGCAGTCTCGACCCATGCTACTCCTGCACCGACCGTATGACGGTGGTGGACGTGCGCAAGAAGAAAAGCCAGGTGGTGCCGTACAAAGAGCTGGAGCGCTACAGCATTGAGCGCAAGAACTCGCCGCTGAAATAGGCGGCCACGGTGGGTGCGCTGCGCTTACCCACCCTACGGGGGATGGCTCGCCTGTTAATCCTGGCGTGTAAGCGGTAGCGCACCCGCCGGGTAAAACCGCCGCAAAGTGACCGTAGGGCGGGTAAGCGGCAGCGCACCCGCCAGGTAAAACCGTCGCGCAGGCGACAGGAGACAACATGTTTACCTTTATCAAAAAAGCCTTAAAAACCGGCGTGGCGACGCAGCCTTATCCGCTGCAACCGATGCCGGTCGATAAAAATTTTCGCGGCAAGCCGCAGCACAATCCGCAGCAGTGTATCGGCTGCGCGGCCTGCATCAACGCCTGCCCGTCCAATGCCTTAACGGTCGAAACCGACCTTCAGCACGACCGCCTCGACTGGCAGTTCAATCTCGGCCGCTGCATCTTCTGCGGCCGCTGCGAAGAGGTCTGCCCGACGGCCGCCATTCGCCTGACGGCCGAATATGAGCTGGCGGTCTGGCGCAAAGAGGATTTTCTCCAGCAGGCGAGCTTCGCGCTCTGCCGCTGCCGCGTCTGCCAGCAGCCGTTCGCGGTGCAAAAAGAGGTGGATTACGCGATAGCGCTGCTCGCGCACAACGGCGATGAGCGCGCCGAGCGCCATCGCGCGAGCTTTGAAACCTGTCCTGACTGCAAACGCCAGCAGGGCCTTGCGCCCTCGGAGCTTATCGATCTGACCCGCGAAATGAAGGAGGCGGTGTGATGAACCTGCTCGGCCCACGCGATGACAACAACATTCCGGTGCCCGTGACGGTGGAAGAATCCATCGCGCGCATGAAAACCTCGCTACTGAAAAACATCAAGCGCTCGGCGTATGTTTACCGCGTCGACTGCGGCGGCTGCAACGGCTGCGAAATCGAAATTTTCGCCATGCTCTCGCCGCTCTTTGACGCCGAGCGCTTCGGCATCAAAGTCGTGCCGTCGCCGCGTCACGCCGATATTCTGCTGTTTACCGGCGCGGTGACCCGCGCCATGCGCTCGCCCGCGCTGCGCGCCTGGGAATCGGCGCCCGATCCGAAAATCTGTATCTCTTACGGCGCGTGCGGCAACAGCGGCGGCATTTTCCACGATCTCTACTGCGTCTGGGGCGGCACCGACAAAATCGTCCCGGTAGATGTTTATATCCCCGGCTGCCCGCCGACGCCCGCCGCGACGCTCTACGGCTTTGCGATGGCGCTCGGCCTGCTGGAGCAGAAAATCCATGCCCGCGCGCCTGGCGACGAGGACAATCAGGCCGCCGCCATTCTGCACCCGGAGATGGTGCAGCCGCTGCGCGTGCGTGTCGATCGCGCCGCGCGCCGCCTGGCGGGGTATCGCTACGGGCGCCAGATTGCCGACGACTATCTGCGCCACCTGACGGCAGGCGAGCAGAGCGTGGCGGGGTGGCTGTCGCAGGAGAACGATCCGCGGCTTAGCGAAATCGTCGCGCAGCTTGAGGCGGTGGTGGCGCAGGAGCGCATCGGATGAGCGAAACCGTGGTGTTCAGCCGCCTGTCGCGCAAGTTCGTCGATGAAAACGATGACACCCCGCCGCAGGCGCAGCAGGTTATCTACTACAGCCTGGCGATAGGCCATCATCTGGGCGTGATCGACTGCCTCAAGGCGTCGCTGGTCTGCCCGTTTGAGGCATACGAGGCGTGGATCGCCACCCTCGCGCCCGGCGAGGCGCAGCGCAAAATGCAGGGCGTGCCGCGCTACGGAGAGATTGTTATCGACCAGAACCATGTCTCGCGGCTGGCGCGGGCGTTTGACGAGGCGCTGCCGCGCCAGAACGCGCAGCAGCAGGCGTGGAGCCGCGAGCTTTTAGGGCTGCTTCAGGCCATCCAGCGGGAGCCGGCGGTGTATGTGATGGTAAGGAGGGATCGTGACTGACGTTTTATTGTGTGTCGGAAACAGCATGATGGGCGACGACGGCGCGGGGCCGCTGCTCGCCGAGAAATTCCGCGCCGCGCCGCAGGGCGAATGGGTGCTGGTGGACGGCGGCAGCGCGCCGGAAAACGATATTGGCGCCATCCGCGAGTTGCGCCCCGAGCGGTTGTTGCTGGTGGATGCCACCGAGATGGGGCTCGACTCTGGCGAGATCCGAATTATCGATCCGGATGATATTTCAGAGATGTTTATGATGACGACCCATAACATGCCGCTGAATTATCTGGTGGATCAATTGCGCGAGGATGTGGGTGAGGTGATTTTTCTCGGCATCCAGCCCGACATTGTGGGGTTTTATTACCCGATGACCGACCCGGTGAAACGCGCGGTCGACACCGTGTATGACCGTCTGGCGCAATGGACCGGCAAAGGTGGGTTTGCGGCGCTGGCAGTGGAGGAAGGCGTGTAGCCAGGCGGGATGGCGGGTGCGCCGCGCTTACCCGCCCTACCAATTATGGTTCGCACGTAGGGTGGGTAAGCGAAGCGCACCCACCGTTTTTCCGCCCCGAGTGTTAATTAGTTGGTAAGGTGGATGGTTTTGCTCCGGCTAAAGAAAATCGGCCCCTGAGGGCCGATTTCCGCCGGGAGCCGGGATTGCAAAGGGGGCGGCGGCGAGCCCCCTTTGCACGTTCGCGTGAGGGAAGCGCTCATATAAAGATGACATTGTGGCGAACGGAACGAATTCACCAACCTGATATATCAAAAACTGGATGGCGGGTGCGCATTCGCTTACCCGCCCTACGTTGAGAATGTTTTTTGTAGGGTGGGTAAGCATCGCGCACCCACCTTTAATTTCCCAGGACTAATCTCCCTCATTCATCGCCTCAACCGTTAAAAATCAATGCCTCCCGCTTACCGGAACGTTCCGAAAGCGCCTGCCGCCCACCAGGAATCCTCTGAATAAAAAAAGCGCGGTGCAGCATCGTATACAGTTGATGGAGTGGAGGGAGAAACTGATGAACAGACAAGATATTTATTCGTTCAAGAACTTTGATTTTCTGGCGAGCAGTTTTGCCCGTATGAACGGAGAAGGACGCCGTATCGATATCGACGCCGTCACCGGCAATATGAGCGAGGCGCAGTCCGCCTGGTTCCGTGAACGTTACAATCACTACCGTAAACAAGGGCTGCCGCGCAATCTCAGCGTCGCCCGTAATGAAACGGAGCTGTGCGCGTAACGCCGTAAAAAATGTACGACCGACGAAGCGGGTAATCAGACCCGCTTTTTTGTTGCCTGAAACCCGTCACTCTCATCGTCATAAATGTCGATGACACCTCCGGTCAAACACCTCTCGAAAATAAAACTATTTAAAATCAGTAAATTAAAATCTGGCATGGATCGTGTATTAACAAGTGGGTTCAACCCACAGCCGGAGATCATGATGAACCGCTTCATCATTGCTGATTCAAGTAAATGTATAGGATGCCGCACCTGCGAGGTGGCGTGCGTGGTGTCGCACCAGGAAAACCAGGACTGCGCCGCGCTTACCCCGCAAACCTTTCTGCCGCGCATTCATGTCGTCAAGGGCGTGAATGTCTCTACCGCCACCATGTGCCGCCAGTGTGAAGACGCGCCGTGCGCCAGCGTCTGCCCGAACGGCGCTATCAGCCGCGACGGCGATTTTGTCCATGTCCATCAACAGCGCTGCATCGGCTGCAAAACCTGCGTCGTGGCGTGCCCTTACGGCGCGATGGAAGTCGTGGTGCGCCCGGTGGTACGCAACAGCGGCGCGGGCCTTAACGTGCTGGCCGAGAAAGCCGAAGCCAACAAATGCGATCTCTGCCATCACCGCGCCGAAGGCCCGGCCTGCATCGAGGCGTGCCCGACTAACGCCATCGTCTGCATCGATCGTAACCGCCTGGAAGCGCTCAGCGCCGAACGCCGCCGCCGCGCCGCGCTCGATGGCCTCTCATCCCTGGCTTTTTAAGCCGCCGATTTCACTTTTAACAGGTCTGTTACTGATGAAAAAAATCACCAGCGTCTGTCCGTACTGTGGTGCGGGTTGCAAACTCAAGCTCGTTGTGGACAACAACAAAATCGTTCGCGCCGAGGCCGCCGAAGGCGTCACCAACCAGAACCAGCTCTGCCTGAAAGGCTATTACGGCTGGGATTTCCTTAACGATACCCAGCTTCTGACGCCGCGCCTCACCCAGCCGATGATCCGCTACCAGAAAGGCGGCGCGCTTCAGGCGGTCTCCTGGGATGAAGCCATTCGCTACACCGCAGAGCGCCTCTCGGCCATCAAAAAGCAGTACGGCCCGCGCGCCATCATGACCACCGGCTCTTCGCGCGGCACTGGCAACGAAACCAACTACGTGATGCAGAAATTCGCCCGCGCGGTGCTCAACACCAATAATGTCGACTGCTGCGCGCGCGTCTGTCACGGTCCGTCGGTGGCGGGGCTGCAGCAGACGCTCGGCAACGGCGCGATGAGTAACTCCATCGGCGATATTGAAAACTCCAAATGTTTGCTGGTGTTTGGCTATAACTGCGCCGATTCGCACCCGATTGTGGCGCGTCGCGTGCTGAAAGCCAAAGAAAACGGCGCGAAGGTGATTGTCTGCGACCCGCGCAAAATCGAAACCGCGCGTATCGCCGATCAGCATCTGCAAATCAATAACGGCTGCAACATGGCGCTGGTCAACGCCTTTGGCTACGTGCTGCTCGAAGAAGCGCTCTATGACAAAGAGTATGTGGCGCGCTACACCGAAGGGCTGGATGCCTACCGCGAGACGGTAAAAGATTACGCGCCGGAAGCGGTCGAGCATCTCACCGGCGTCAGCGCGCAGCAGATCCGCCAGGCGATGCGTACGTTCGCCGCCGCGCCGTCCGCCACCATTATGTGGGGCATGGGCGTGACGCAGTTCGGTCAGGCGGTGGATGTCGTTAAAGGCCTCTCAAGCCTAGCGCTGCTCACTGGTAATCTCGGGCGCGAGCATGTCGGCGTCGGCCCGGTGCGCGGCCAGAATAACGTGCAGGGCGCGTGTGACATGGGCGTGCTGCCGAACCAGTTCCCCGGCTATCAGGATGTCGAAGACGCGGCGGTGCGGGAAAAATTCGCGCGCGCCTGGGGCATCGATCCGGCCGTGATGGACGACAAAATCGGCGTGCGCATCACTGAGGTGCCGCACCTGGCGCTCGAAGGCAAAGTCAAAGCCTACTACATCATGGGCGAAGATCCGCTCCAGACCGAAGCCGATCTCGGCCTGGTCCGTCAGGGCTTCGACGCGCTCGATTTCGTGGTGGTGCAGGACATCTTTATGACCAAAACCGCCGAAGTGGCGGACGTTCTGCTGCCCGCCACCTCCTGGGGAGAACATGGCGGCATCTTTACCTGCGCCGACCGCGGCTTCCAGCGCTTCGAGGCGGCGGTGGAACCTAAATATAACGTCAAACGCGACTGGGAAATCATCAGCCTTATCGCCACCGCGATGGGCTACCCGATGCATTACGACAATAACCAGCAGATCTGGGACGAAATGCGCGAGCTCTGCCCGCTCTTTTACGGCGTGACGTACCAGAAAATGGGCGATATGGGACATGTGCAGTGGCCATGCCCGACGCTGGATCACCCCGGCACGCCGTACCTCTACGCCGGGAATCACTTCGACACGCCGACCGGCAAAGGCCAGCTTTTCGCCGCCCCGTGGCGCGCCCCGGCGGAACAGCCGGACGCCGACTACCCGCTGGTGCTCTGTACCGTGCGCGAAGTGGGGCACTACTCCTGCCGCTCGATGACCGGCAACTGCGCGGCGCTGCAAACGCTCGCCGACGAGCCGGGCCGCGTGCAGATGCACCCACAGGACGCGGAACGCCTCGGCGTGCGGGACGGCCAGCTGGTGTGGGTGAACTCCCGTCGCGGGCGGGTGATCAGCCGCGCCGATGTCAGCGAGCGCATCAACCCCGGCGCGGTCTACATGACCTACCAGTGGTGGATCGGCGCGTGCAACGAGCTCACCCAGGATAATCTCGACCCGGTCTCCAAAACGCCGGAAACCAAATATTGTGCGGTGAATGTCGAGGCTATCGCCGATCAGCGCGAGGCCGAAGCCTATGTCCAGACCACCTATACCAGCATGAAGGCGCGCCTGCGCGACGCCGCCGCGGTATAGCTCAGCCTGCGCGGGCCTCGCGCCCGCGCGTTTTCAACGAGACGATGAATCTTAACGGTACGATTTTACGCATTCAGGGCCGGGTGCAGGGGGTGGGCTTTCGCCCCTTCGTCTGGCAACTGGCGCAGCGGTTAGCGCTTACCGGCGATGTCTGCAACGACGGCGCGGGGGTGGAAGTGCGTCTCACTGGCGGCGAAGGGGCGTTTATCGCCGCGCTGTGGCAGCACTGCCCGCCGCTCGCCCGTATCGACAGCGTCAGCGCCGCGCCGTATCGTTGGCCGCAGCCGCCCGACGCGTTTTCCATTCGCGAGAGCGGCGGCGGGGCGATGCGCACGCAAATCACCCCGGACGCCGCCACCTGCCCGCAATGCCTGCGCGAACTCAACGATCCCGCAGACCCGCGCTGGCGCTACCCGTTTATCAACTGCACCCACTGCGGCCCGCGCTTCACCATTATCCGCGCGATGCCTTACGACCGCCCCAACACCGCGATGGCGGGCTTTCCGCTCTGCGCGCCGTGCGACGCGCAATACCGCGATCCGGCCGACCGGCGCTTTCACGCGCAGCCCGTGGCCTGCCCGACGTGTGGCCCGCAGCTGAGCTGGGCGAGAGGTGAACAGAGGGCACAAAAAGAGGCGGCGCTTGAGGCCGCCATCGCCGCGCTTAACGCAGGCCAGATTGTCGCCATTAAAGGCATCGGCGGGTTTCATCTCGCCTGCGACGCGCAAAATGCTGACGCCGTGGCGCGCCTGCGCGAGCGTAAGCATCGCCCGGCCAAACCGATGGCGGTGATGCTGGCGCATGCCGAAGGGCTGCCGGATGACGCCCGCGCGCAACTGACCACGCCCGCCGCCCCGATTGTGCTGGTGAATAACGCGCACCTGCCGCCGCTGTGCGAGGCCATCGCGCCAGGGCTTAACGAAACCGGCGTGATGCTGCCCGCGAACCCGCTCCAACACCTGCTGATGCAGGGCGTCGGGCGTCCGCTGGTGATGACGTCCGGCAACCGCAGCGGCGAGCCGCCCGCGCTCACCAGCGCGCAGGCGCTCTCGCAGCTTAGTGAGATTGCCGACGGCTTTTTGCTGCATAACCGCGAGATCCTGCAACGGATGGATGATTCGGTGATGCGCCCCGGCGGCGAGATGCTGCGCCGGGCGCGCGGCTTTGTGCCGGACGCCATCCCGCTGCCGCCGGGCTTTACCGATATCCCCGCCACGCTCTGCCTCGGGGCGGATCTTAAAAATACCTTTTGCCTCGCGCGCGGCGGCGAGGCGGTGTTGAGCCAGCATCTCGGCGATCTCAGCAATCCGCAGACCGAAGCGCAGTGGCGCACGGCGCTGGCGCTGTTTCGCGACATTTACGATTTTCACCCGCGGCAGGTAGTGGTGGATGCGCATACGGGGTACCACAGCCGCGCGCTTGGCGAGGCGATGGGGCTGCCGGTGAAACGCGTTCTGCATCACCATGCGCACATTGCCGCGTGCCTTGCCGAGCACCGCTGGCCGCGCGACGGCGGCGCTGTCGTTGCGCTGGCGCTCGACGGCATCGGCATGGGCGAGGGCGGCGCGCTGTGGGGCGGCGAGTGTTTGCTGGTGGATTACGCACGCTGCGAGCGGCTCGGCGGCCTGCCTGCCGTGGCGCTGCCGGGCGGTGACCTCGCGGCGCGTCAGCCGTGGCGTAACTGGCTGGCGCACTGGCAGGCGTTTGTGCCGCAGTGGCAAACGCTCCCGCAGGCCGCCGCTCTCCTTGATAAACCCTGGGTGCCGCTCACGCGCGCGATGGCGCGCGGCATTAATGCGCCGCTCGCGTCATCGATGGGGCGGTTATTTGACGCCGTGGCGGCAATGCTTGGCGTGGCGCCTGAGACGCAAAGCTATGAAGGCGAGGCGGCCTGCCGCCTGGAAGCGCTGGCAATGCGTCACGGGCCAGTGTCGCATTCAGTGACGTTGTCACTTAATGGCGATGCGTTTGACATGCCCGCCTTCTGGGCCAGTCTGCTGGCATTTGACGCATCAGCGGGTGCCCGCGCCTGGGCCTTTCACGACGCGCTTGCCTGCGGGCTGGCGGCGCTTGCGCGCCGTCACGCCAGCGCGCGCGGCATCCACACCATCGCCTGCGGCGGCGGGGTGCTGCATAACCAGCTTCTGCGCGAACGACTCGCGTTTTACCTTCACGATTTCCGGCTGCTGCTGCCGCAAGCGTTGCCCGCGGGCGACGGCGCGGTGGCGTTCGGCCAGGCGGCGATTGCCGCCGCCGCGTTTTCATCACTTACAGGAACGACGTCATGCTGACTCAATTGCGTAATCACCCGCCCCGCGCGCTGGCCCTGGTGGCCGCGCTCGGCCTTGCCAATCTGGCCGCCTGGATCTGGGCGTTTTATGCCTTTCACGACACTCCCGCGCTGATGGCCGCGAGCCTGCTGGCCTGGGGTTACGGGCTGCGCCACGCGGTGGACGCCGACCATATCGCCGCCATCGATAACGTCACGCGCAAAATGATGCAGCAGGGTAAACGCCCGTGTGGCGTCGGGGCGTGGTTTTCGCTAGGCCACTCCAGCATCGTGGTGCTGGCGTCCGTCGCCATTGCCGCGACCGCCGCGGCGGTAAAAGACGAGATGGCCTGGTTTCACGACGTAGGCGGGGTGATTGGCACCACTGTCTCGGCGGCGTTTCTGCTGGCGATGGCGCTGGTGAATCTCGTTATCCTGCGCGGTATCTGGCGCAGCTTCAGCAGGCTGAAACGCGGCGAGCCGCTGAATGATGGCGCAGACGCCCTGACTGCAGGCGGGCCGATGAGCTGGCTGTTTCGCGCGACCTTCCGGCTGGTGAGCAAAAGCTGGCATATGTATCTGGTTGGTTTTCTTTTTGGGCTCGGCTTTGACACCGCGACTGAGATTGGCGTGCTGGGCATCTCGGCGGCGGGCGCGTCAAACGGCATGTCGGTCTGGTCGATTCTGGTCTTCCCGGCGCTCTTTACCAGCGGTATGGCGCTTATCGACACGCTCGACAACCTGGTGATGGTGGGCGCGTATGGCTGGGCCTTCAGCAAGCCGCAGCGCAAGCTCTATTACAATATGACCATTACCGGCACGTCGGTGGTGGTGGCGCTCTTTATCGGCGGGCTGGAGGCGCTGGGGCTGCTGATGGATAAATTCGGTCTTTCCGGCGGCCTCTGGGATTGGGTGGCCGGCGTGAACGATAATCTTGGCGACGCCGGGTTTATCGTGGTCGGTCTGTTCATCGCCTGCTGGGCGCTGTCGATTCTGAACTACCGCCTGAAAGGCTACGACGCGCTGCCTGCGCGCTGAGCCGCAACGCGCCTTTCGTCACGTCACTTTTGACGACAGGCGCGCCCTCGACACGTATTTTCCTCTCCAACCCGCATGCGGCGCGCTTTCCGGCAGCTGGCACGCTTTCTGCATTATCCGCTCCACTATTTACGCAGTTAACTCTGGAGCATGACCGATGAAAAAAGTCGTTACGGTTTGCCCCTATTGCGCGTCGGGTTGCAAAATCAACCTGATCGTCGATAACGGCAAGGTCGTTAAGGCGGAAGCGGCAATGGGGAAAACCAATCAGGGCGATTTATGCCTGAAGGGCTATTACGGCTGGGATTTTATCAATGATACCCAGATCCTCACTCCGCGCCTGAAAACGCCAATGATTCGCCGTGAGCGCGGCGGCCGGCTGGAAGCGGTCTCCTGGGAGGAGGCGCTGGACTATGTGGCGCAGCGCCTCGGCGACATTAAAGCCAAATATGGCCCGGACGCCATCATGACCACCGGCTCCTCGCGCGGCACCGGCAACGAAACCAACTATGTGATGCAAAAATTTGCCCGCGCGGCGATCGGCACCAATAACGTCGATTGCTGCGCGCGCGTCTGACACGGCCCCTCGGTTGCAGGTCTGCACCAGTCGGTCGGTAACGGCGCCATGAGCAACTCCATCACTGGCATTGAAAATACCGATTTAGTCTTTGTATTTGGGTACAACCCGGCGGATTCGCATCCGATCGTCGCCAATCGCGTGATCAAAGCGAAGAAAAACGGGGCGAAAATTATCGTCTGCGATCCGCGGAAAATCGAAACCGCGCGGATTGCGGATATGCATCTGGCGCTGAAAAACGGCTCCAACATCGCGCTGTTGAACGCGATGGGGCACGTGATTATCGAAGAAGATCTCTGGGACCACGCCTTTGTATCGGCGCGTACTGAAGGCTTTGAAGAGTATCGCAAAATCGTCGAGAGCTATACGCCGGAGTCGGTGGAAGCCATCACCGGCGTCAGCGCCAGTGAGATCCGCGAAGCGGCGCGGATGTACGCCCGCGCGGAACGTGCGGCGATCCTCTGGGGCATGGGCGTAACGCAGTTTTATCAGGGCGTCGAGACGGTGCGTTCACTCACCAGCCTCGCGCTGCTGACGGGTAATCTTGGCAAGCCGAGCGCGGGCGTTAACCCGGTGCGCGGGCAGAATAACGTACAGGGCGCGTGCGACATGGGCGCGTTGCCGGATACCTATCCGGGCTACCAGTACGTGAAATTCCCGGAACACCGCGAGAAGTTCGCCAAAGCCTGGGGCGTGGCGTCGCTGCCTGCGCATACCGGCTATCGCATTAGCGAGTTGCCGCACCGCGCGGCGCATGGCGAAGTGCGCGCCGCCTACATCATGGGCGAAGATCCGCTGCAAACCGATGCTGAACTCTCGGCGGTGCGCCAGGCGTTTGAAACGCTGGAACTGGTGATTGTGCAGGACATCTTCATGACCAAAACCGCCTCGGCGGCGGACGTGATTTTGCCTTCCACCTCCTGGGGCGAGCATGAAGGGGTCTATACGGCGGCGGACCGCGGCTTCCAGCGCTTCTTTAAAGCGGTGGAGCCGAAGTGGGATCTGAAAACCGACTGGCAGATAATCAGCGAGATCGCCACCCGGATGGGCTATCCGATGCATTACGACAACACCAAACAGATCTGGGATGAGCTGCGCGCGCTGTGCCCCGATTTTTATGGCGCCACTTATGAAAAAATGGGTGAGCTCGGCTACATTCAGTGGCCGTGTCGCGATGAATCAGAGGCCGATCAGGGCACCGATTACCTGTTTGAGAAGGAGTTCTCCACGCCGAACGGGCTCGGGCAGTTCTTCACCTGTGACTGGGCGCCGCCGCTTGACCGGGTGAACGAGGAGTATCCGCTGGTGCTCTCCACGGTGCGCGAAGTGGGGCACTACTCCTGCCGCTCAATGACCGGCAACTGCGCCGCGCTGGCGGCGCTGGCGGATGAGCCGGGTTACGCGCAAATCAACAGCGCCGACGCAAAACGCCTCGGCATTGAAGACGAGGCGCTGGTGTGGGTGGTGTCGCGCAAAGGCAAAGTCATTACCCGCGCGCAGGTGAGCGACAGGCCGAACAGAGGGGCGGTCTACATGACGTACCAGTGGTGGATCGGCGCCTGTAACGAGCTGGTGGCGGAGAACTTAAGCCCGATCACGAAAACGCCGGAGTATAAGTACTGCGCCGTGCGGGTTGAGCCGATAGCCGATCAGCGAGCCGCCGAGCAGTATGTGATTGACGAGTACAACGCCCTGAAAACCCGGCTGCGGGAGTCCGCGCAGGGTTAAATAACGAATCCCCCGGCAGGGGGATTTTTTTGCCCGGCATTCAGCCTTCCGGCATCCGCGCGCGGCATTCGGCCAGGACAAACTGGCGCAGCCAGCGGTGCGCCGGATCGGCATCGAGACGTGGGTGCCACATCTGCGACACGGTAATAGGCCGGGTCGCCACAGGCAATTCAAACCACGTAAGCCCGGTGTCGCCCGGCAGATTAATCAGAAACGAGGCGGGCACCAGCGCCACCAGATCGGTGCCGCGCGCGACGGCGAGCGCCGCCGGGAACCCCGGCACCACGGCGGCGATATGCCGCGTAACCCCGTGTTGTGCGAGCGCGTCATCGACCGGCCCGGTAAAGACGCCGCGCCGCGACGCCGCCACATGGCTCCACGCGGTGTAATCTTCAGGCGTCACGTCGCGGCCCGCGAGCGGATGGCCGCTTCTCACCACGCCCACGAAGCGGTCGCGGAAGAGCCGTTGCTGTTTGATCTCCGGCCCCATTTCACCCGGCACGCCTATTTCCAGATCCGCTTCGCCTTCACGCAGCGGCCGGTCGCTTTTTACCGGCTTTGGCGCAAAGCGCAGGCGTACGCCGGGCGCGCACCGGGCGGCCGCGGCAATCAGCGCCGGGCCGAACGCCTCCACAAAACCGTCATTGGCGCGCAGGGTAAAGGTCTGCTGGTGGCTGACGATATCAAACGCCTGCGGCGCGGGGCGCAGCACGGCGCGCGCGGCGAGCACCGCGCCCTGGGTGCGTTCGCGAAGAGAGTCGGCGTAGGGCGTGAGCACCATCTGGCGGCCGGCGCGTACCAGCAGCGGATCGCCGGTGGCCTCGCGCAGACGGCTCAGCGTGCGGCTCATCGCCGACGCGCTTAAGTTCAGGCGACGCGCCGCCGCAGCCACGCTTTTCTCGGCGAGCAGGACATCCAGCGCAAAAAGCAGATTTAAATCCGGGTCATTCATCGTCAGGCTCCGGGCGCATGATGACAGATGGCGTTTCATGCAGGTTTATAGTGCAATCGTTGCGTCTTCCGCTATGTATCGCCGGAAAGTAGAGTGAACGCAAGCACACATTTTCGGAGTGACCATGACGTTATTTACTGACCTGCCCGGCGATGAAGGGCTGCCGGGGCGCGAGCGCGCGCTGGCGATGATCGCGGTGATGACCAGTACCACGATGGCGGTTTTTGATGGCGCGATGGTGAATATCGCGCTGCCGGAGATGGCCCATGCCCTGAATGCGACGGCGGCGCAGACCGTCTGGGTGGCGAACGGCTATCTGCTCTCGGCGGCCATGACGCTGGCGATTTTCGCCGCGCTGGCCGGGCGGCTCGGCTTTCGCACGCTGTTTGCCGCAGGCGTCGGGCTGTTTACGCTCGCCTCACTCGGCTGCGCGCTCGCGCCGTCGCTCCCCTGGCTGGTCGCAATGCGTCTGTTACAGGGCGTGGGCGGGGCGGCGACGCTCAGCATTGCGCCGGCTATTTTGCGCACCGTGTTCCCGAACCGGCTGCTCGGGCGCATTCTCGGCATGAACGCGCTGCTTATCGCCACCAGCACGGCCATCGCGCCGGTGCTGGGCGGGGCGCTCCTCGCCACGCTCGGCTGGCCGTGGCTGTTTGCGATTAATATCGCGCCGGGCGCGCTGGCGCTGTTTCTCGCGCTGCGCACCTTACCGGATGAGAAGCAGCCCGCGCGCGGGCCGTTTGACGTGCCGGGCGCGCTGCTCTCGGCGCTGATGCTGGGCGCGGCGGTGATGGCGTCAGACGCGCTGTCGCTTAAGGCGCTGACAGGCTTCGGCGCGCTGGCGCTGGCGGCGGGCCTGCTGCTGGCCTGGCGGCTACCGCGCGCGCCAGAGCCGCTGTTACCGCCACAGCTTTTTGCCAACGCGCGGTTTACGCTCGCGGCGCTGACCTCGCTGGCGTCGTTTGTGAGCCAGGGGATGACCTTCGTGGCGCTGCCGTTTCTGTTCCAGAGCGTGTACGGCTTTAGCGCGCTGCACGCCGCGCTGCTCTTTACCGCCTGGCCGGTAGGGATCATTCTGGTGGCCCCGCACGCCGGGCGGTTGGCTGACCGCTACGCGCCCTCGGCTATCGCCACCGCAGGTCTGGCGCTTTTTGTGGCGGGCTTGGTGGCGCTGGCGCTCCTGCCTGCGCACGCCGCCGCCTGGGATATCAGCCTGCGCGGATTGCTGTGCGGCATTGGTTTTGGCTGCTTTCAGAGCCCAAATAATCGCGAGATGCTGGCCGGCGCGCCCCGCGAGCACAGCGGCTATGCCTCCGGCGTACTGGCGATTATGCGCACCTTCGGCCAGTGCCTGGGCGCAGCGCTGGTGGGCGTGATCCTCACGCTTGGATCGCCTGCGGCCAGTGGCGTCGCCGGCGCTGCCGGGGTGCGTCTTGCGTTATGGATTGCCGCCGCCGCCTCGCTGCTGGCGCTGGCGTTTAGCCTTAGCCGGTTAGACAAAAGGCGGACGGCGTAATCCACTGCTTTCTGGTTTATATTGCGAAATGAAAGCGTGTTTCTGGTTGGTTTTGTCGGATAATTTTTTAACCGAACGGGGTATGGCGGCATAAAAAACCAGTAAACCGATCAATTCGTCTGCCTGCGTGTCATTTTCGCTACTTCGTGCCGGAGAAACGCAAATTACGCTACATTAATCGCTATTGGCAATTGATTGTTAATTTTCTATTGGTAATTCCGATCTCATGATAGGGTGGTTTGAGGGGCTGTACACCCAGCCAACACCAGCTACAGCGCCTGTTTACCCACCGTGCTTCACCCGTCAGGGTGGCACACGAGCCTGATACTTAAGCAAGGTAAACCTTTCCAAAGGTCGCGCTCCGGCGTGACCTTTTCTTTTTACGCGATCGCAGAAACGTTATTCCCGTAAGCACCATTTCTGGCGCTATCAAACGACCGGTAACGCCGTGGCACATCGCGTGCCTCATCTGATCTTTCTTTAAGGATGCTTATGCTTGACGTGATGTTATTCGGCCATGGATGGGCTGGCGAACTGGCCGAAGTGGCAGAAGGCGCCAGGACGTTGACGCAACCCTCCCGCGAAACGGGTGAGGGTGCCATTACCTTTTTTATCACCGTCTGGCTTTCGGACGACGGCGTGGCGTATCTGACCGGCACCGCAGACCTGGAGCCTTATGGCGACGATATTAAGGCGGCCGTCGCGCGCTGGCAGCCGAAACCCGCCCCATTCCCGCGTTACTAAGCGGGTTATAAAATCAGGCGCGCCCGCGCTGCCTGTGTTAAGGTCGATTTTTAATCACACCAGAGGGCTAACGTATGCCAAAGAATGTCGTGACAATTTTGCCAGGCGGACAGGTTGAGCATGTGGCTGTGGATGATGAGCTGCAGGTCATGCGGATCAGCGGAGAAAAGGGCGCCACGCTTGAGTTGCCGATTGAAAGTTATAAGCTCGACGGGGAGACCTATCTGGTAGCGCGGTTTTCCGGGCTGGTGAGCGATCAGGAAACCGAAAACGCGATCCGACAGTTTTATTAATTCTTCGCTACGGGGGCCTGGCCCCCGTAGCGGTTATTCTCGGTCAGAATTGCTTATCGCTGGTGAGAGAGGATGAGAGTTTACGCAAGGCTTCAATATCCAGTTCCGGCTTCTCGTTATCCAGCACACAGGCAATCGATAACAGCTCGTTAAACTGGTTGAGTAATATTTCAGTATCCGATTTAAACGCGTTATCTTCCGCATCCAGCGCCGCATTGATGGCTTTTTTAACGCCCTCAATCATTTCATCCATTCCGCCGTTTTTCCCGATGGTCATCAGCATGGCGCTTAACAGCAATGCCTGCGCTTCTACCTGGGCCGTGAGAATTTTCGCTTCTGCATCCATTTTCGAGATTTTAGCAATCATGCTGTAAATCACATTATTCATGGCACTTCCTCCTTTTGCCCGTCCAGCATATCAGCGGGGCGGGCACGGGCAATGTTGTGTAGTCTTAAATCAGCGCAACGCGCCGCAAGAATGCTGAACGCAACGGCCTGTGCCTGGCGCGCAGGTGTGGTTCAGAGAAAGTTGTTAAATGATGTCATTAAAAGAGAGAGGGTACCTATTATATATACGATAATGGGCCCGTCTGTCTGCATATTCACATGTAAAAGCGCGGGCGTAATCTCACAATAAATAGCGCGTAACGCCATGCCGGCGAGCGCATCTGAAAAGAAACGTTATTGGCGAGGAGACGTACATCATGAAAAAAATGAACGGCCAGTGTCACTGCGGCACGGTAAAATTTACCGTGGAATTAACGGACGGGCTGAATACCGCCCGACGTTGCAACTGTTCTTATTGTCGGATGCGCGGCGCCATTACGGTGTCGGCGCCGCTTACCGGTATTACGGTGCTGGAGGGTAAGGAAAAACTCACGGAGTACCGTTTTAATACCCGCCAGGCAGCGCACTATTTCTGTTCGGTGTGCGGCATTTATACTTTTCACCAGCGGCGTTCAAACCCGGATCAATATGGCGTGAATGTGGCTTGCCTTGAAGGCGTTTCGCCATTTGATTTTCCTGAAATCAAAGTCACGGAAGGCATCCATCATCCGAACGACGGCGGTGGCGGGGTGGCTGGCTATTTACGCTATACGCCTGCAGAAAAGTGACGGCCTGCGCCCGAAAACAGCGGTGCCGTCACGCCGGTATCAGGCGATAACCGTCGCCTGCCTGCTGCACATACGCAAAACCCTGGCGGCCGGTGTGCATCCCGGCAATCAGCAACCTTTCGCGGGCGGCCTGCGCCAGCACCGTCTGGCGCGTGATTTCAGCCTGCGCCGGGTCGTTATCAAACGCGATAGTCACCGAGGGATGCGCCGTCTGGATAAACGGGTAGTGCACGATATCGCCCCAGATAAGCAGACTCTCTGCGCATGAATCGATCCGTAAACCGGTATGGCCCGGCGTATGGCCCGGCAGCGGGACAGGGCGCACGCCCGGCGCGATGTCAGCGTCATCCGTAAAACGCAGGCGCGGCGCGTAACGCTCAAGCGTGCGGCGCGCCAGCAGGATATTGCGCTGCGTGCGTTCATTCGCCGCCAGCAACCGCGCCTCGTCCTGCCAGAAGGCCGCCTCCGCAGGGTGCAGGCAGAGGGCGGCATGCGGGTAAGCGGGTTCGCCGTCTTCGCGCAGCAGGCCGCCGAGATGATCCGGGTGGCCGTGCGTCAGGAACACGGTGTCGATATCCTCAGGCGCGACGCCGGACGCGCGCAGGGCAGCCGATAATCCTCCCCCGGCGTTATTCCTGCCGCCGGTTCCGGCGTCAACCAGCATGACGCGGCCGTGCCCACGGATAAGATAACTGCTGATATCTATCGTGGCGTGCGGCGTAACGCCGTGGCTGCTCTGTATTTCACCGGCGGCGGCCGCATCGATGCCCGCAAGCAACTCAAACCCCACGGCCATCGCGCCGTCGAAAAGCGCCGTAACCTGATAATCGCCAACCTGGCGTGACGAAAATGTATGACCTTCCATGCGAACCTCCGGTAAATACGCGCAATCAGTTGATTTTTCATCATGCTAACGGCTGCGCATCGCCTTCTGAAGCGATACTATGTCACGCTTTGATGACTTTTCGTCACGGACTGGCGCATAAGGAGCGCGTATTCATGCGCAGAAAAATCCCCGGCAGCGCATCGCTGCAGGCGTTCGAGGCGGCCGCCCGTCACGGTAATTTCGCGAGAGCCGCCGAAGAACTCGCGCTCACCGAAAGCGCCATCAGCCGCCAGATTGCGCGGCTGGAAGCGCTGCTCGACTGCAAGCTGTTTGACCGCACCGGCAGCCGCGTCAGGCTTAACCCGACGGGCGCGCGCTATGCCGTGCGCGTGCGGCAAACCCTGGCGCGGCTCGATATGGACGCGCAGTACATCCGCGGCATCCCTGAGGGCGGCCAGCACCTGGAGCTGGCGGCGCTGCCGACCTTCTCCAGCCGCTGGCTGATCCCGCGCCTCGGCGGGTTCCGTGAGCGTCACCCGGACATCACGCTTAACATCGCCGCCCGGACTGATCCGTTTATTCTGAGCGGCAGCGGCTTTGACGCCGCGCTGCATTTTGACCATCCGGCCTGGGCCGGAATGCGCGTCACGCGGCTGTTTGAAGAACGGCTGCTGCCGGTGTGTCACCCGGCGCTGCTGACCACCGGGAACCTCAATACGCTGCCGCGCATCCACCGGCGGCAGAACCCGCAGGCGTGGCAGGAGTGGGCGAATGAAACCGGTACCGCGCTGGAAAACCCGGCGCAGGGCGTGCGTTACGACTTACATGAGATGGCGATCGCCGCCGCGCTGGCAGGACAGGGCGTGGCGCTGGTGCCGCGCAGGTATGTGGAAGATGAACTGGCGCGCGGCGCGCTGGCGGCGCCCTGGCCGGAAGCGGTCAGCCTCAGCAAAACGTTTTGTCTGATAAAACCGGCGGAATCGGGTATGAACGATCCGGCGCTGGCGGCGTTCGAACAGTGGTTGCGGGACGAGATGGCGGCAGAAGGACTCGTGTAACTGACGGGCAATAACAGGGGCGGTCGGGAAAGCGCCGGTAAGCGTGATGCCCACCGGCGATAAGGTTACGAACGCAGCGGCTCGCCGCGCACCGGACGGTCGCCCGCCACAAAATAGCGGGCGGTGCTGCGCGGCAGCGGCGTGCGGCCACGGATGTTATCCGCGATTTTTTCGCCGATCATGATGGTGGTCGCGTTCAGGTTGCCGGTGATAATCAGCGGCATGATGGACGCATCCACCACGCGCAGGCCTTCCAGCCCGTGCACGCGGCCTTCGCCATCCACAACGGCCATCTCATCGCTGCCCATTTTGCAGGTGCCGCACGGGTGATAGGCGGTCTCGGCATGGTTGCGGACAAATTCGTCGAGCTGTTCATCGGTCTGGCAGTCGATGCCCGGACTGATTTCCCGGCCGCGGAATTTATCCAGCGCGGGCTGGTTGATTATCTGGCGCGTGATGCGAATGGCGTCGCGGAACTCCTGCCAGTCCTGCTCGTGCGACATGTAGTTAAACAGGATCGCCGGATGCTGGCGCGGATCGCGCGATTTAATGCGCACGTGGCCGCGGCTCGGCGAGCGCATGGAGCCGACGTGGCACTGGAAACCGTGCGCTTCGACGGCGTTCGAGCCGTTGTAGTTAATCGCCACCGGCAGGAAGTGGTACTGAATGTTCGGCCAGGCGAACTCTTCGCGGCTGCGGATAAACCCGCCGCCTTCAAAGTGGTTGCTGGCGCCGATACCGGTGCCGTTAAACAGCCACTCCGCGCCGATTTTCGGCTGGTTCCACCATTTCAGCGCCGGGTAGAGCGAGACCGGCTCTTTACATTCGTACTGCAGATACATCTCCAGGTGATCCTGCAGATTTTCGCCGACGCCCGGCAGATCATGCACCACCGGAATATCACATTGTTTCAGCAGTTCCGCATTACCGACGCCGGAGCGCTGGAGGATCTGCGGCGAGGCGATGGCGCCCGCGCAAAGCAGCACTTCGCGGCGCGCATGCACTTCCTGCGGCGTGTTGCTCGCGCCGTGAAGATACGCCACGCCCACCGCGCGTTTGTTCTCAAAAAGAATGCGGTCGGTTGTAGCATGGGTGATGATTTTCAGGTTCGGGCGCTGCTTCGCGGTATCGAGATAGCCGCGCGCGGTGCTGGAGCGGCGGCCCTTCGGCGTGACGAAGCGATCCATCGGGCCAAAGCCTTCCTGCTGATAGCCGTTCAGATCGTCGGTGCGCGGATAGCCCGCCTGCACGCCTGCCTCAATCATCGCTGCGAACAGCGGGTTGTTGCCCGGCTTGCAGGTGGTGATGCTGACCGGGCCGTCGCCGCCGTGGTAGTCGTTCGCGCCGATATCGCGCGTCTCCGATTTACGGTAGTAGGGCAGGCAGTCGAGATAGGTCCAGCGCTCAAGACCAGGCTGCTGCGCCCAGTTGTCGAGATCCATCGCGTTGCCGCGGATATAACACATACCGTTAATCAGCGACGAGCCGCCGAGTCCCTTGCCGCGCCCGCACTCCATGCGGCGGTTGTTCATATACGGCTCAGGCTCGGTTTCATAGGCCCAGTTATAGCGTTTGCCCTGTAACGGGTACGCCAGCGCCGCCGGCATCTGGGTGCGGAAATCAAAACGATAGTCAGGACCGCCCGCCTCCAGCAGTAATACAGTGACATCGCTGTCTTCGGTCAGTCTTGTTGCCAAAACATTCCCTGCGGATCCGGCTCCGATAATGATGTAATCAAATTCCATTAGTCGTTCCTCAGGTTAAAAGGTGGATCAAAATACGGACTGAAAGCGGGTCATCTCGACCTGCACGGATTTCACCTGCGTGTAGTTTTGCAGGGTCATCAGCCCGTTCTCACGGCCAACGCCGGAGTGTTTGTAGCCGCCGACCGGCATCTCGGCCGCGGATTCGCCCCAGGTGTTGATCCAGCAAATACCGGCTTCAATCTGGTGAATCACGCGGTGCGCGCGGTTGAGATCCTGCGTGACGACGCCTGCGGCGAGGCCGTAGTCGGTGGCGTTGGCGCGGCGAATTACTTCGTCTTCGCGCTCGTAAGTCAGAATCGACATCACCGGTCCGAAGATCTCTTCGCGCACGATGGTCATGTCATCGCGACAATCGGTAAAGACGGTGGGCTCAACCCAGGCGCCGTTATCGAACCCGGCGCCGGTCATACGTTTACCGCCGCACAGCACGCGCGCGCCTTCACGAATCCCGGTGTCGATGTAGCGCATGACGTTATCGCGGTGCGCGAAGCTCACCAGCGGGCCGAAGTTGGTGGCGGGATCGTTTACGTCGCCCGCTTTGATACGCGCCACGCGCGCGGCGATTTTCTCTTCAAAGGCCGCCTGCCATTTCGCCGGGATAAACACGCGCGTGCCGTTGGTGCAGACCTGGCCTGAGCTGTAGAAGTTAGCCATCATGGCGATGTCGGCGGCGAGATCGAGATCCGCATCGTCAAAAATGATGAGCGGCGATTTACCGCCCAGCTCCATCGTCACGTCTTTCAGCGTCGAGCCCGCCGCGTTCGCCATCACTTTTTTGCCGCTGGCGACGCCGCCGGTAAATGACACTTTATCGATGCCCGGATGTTCGGTCAGCAGTTGCCCGGTGACCGCGCCGCTGCCGTTTAGCACGTTAAAGACGCCGTCCGGCACGCCCGCTTCGGTGTAGATTTCCGCAAGCTTAAGCGCGGTGAGCGGCGTCACTTCGCTCGGCTTGAAAATCATGGCGTTGCCGGCGGCGAGCGCCGGGGCGGATTTCCATAGTGCAATCTGGATCGGGTAGTTCCACGCGCCGATGCCCGCCACCACGCCGAGCGGCTCGCGGCGGGTATAGACGAAAGAGCTTTCGCGCAGCGGGATCTGCTGCCCTTCGAGCGAGGGGATAAGCCCGGCGTAGTACTCCAGCACGTCGGCGCCGGTGACGATATCGACCGCCTGGGTTTCGCTCAGCGGTTTACCGGTGTCGAGCGTTTCCAGCGCGGCCAGTTCGTCATTGCGCTCGCGCAGGATATCAACCGCGCGGCGCAGGATGCGCGAGCGCTCCATCGCGGTCATGGCCGCCCAGACTTTCTGGCCTTTGCGGGCCGCTTCGACGGCGCTGTCGACATCGGCCTTGCCTGCTTCATGCACCTCGGCGAGCACGTCGCCGTTCGCCGGGTTGATGGTCTGGAAGGTGTTACCCGCGGCGGAGGGTACATATTTGCCGTCAATATAAAGCGGCTGTTCTGCGAATCGGGACATCATTCCTCCTTCTCATGGGGTGCTGCGCCAGCCAGTTGCTGGCGGATGAATTGGGTGGTGAGTGTGCGGGCGGTCTCCAGATTGAACGGCTGGCCGCTGAGCGCCGCGCGCAGCCACAGGCCGTCGATAAGCGACGCCAGCCCATGCGCCGCCAGCCGCGCCTGTTCGCGCGGCAGCTCGCGGCGAAACTCGGCGGCGAGCGTCGAAAACAGGCGGCTGCTGCTGACGCGCTCCAGACGACCGAGCTGCGGCTGATGCATGCTGCTGGCCCAGAAATCGAGCCAGGCTTTCATCGCCGCGCTGTGCACCTGGGTGTCATCGAAGTTGCCTTCAACAATCGCCAGCAGGCGCGCCTCGGTGCTGGCCTGGGCCAGCGGTCTGAGACGGGCGGCGACGGCGTCGCGAAGCTGGCGGGTGATATCGCGCATGGTCGCTTCGAGCAGGCCGTTTTTGTCCTTGAAGTAGTGGCTGATAATGCCCGCCGAGACGCCCGCCCGCCGCGCGATCTGCGCGATGGTGGCGTCGTTGATCCCAACATCATTAATGGTGCTTAACGTTGCATCAATTAACTGCCTGCGCCGTATCGGCTGCATTCCTACTTTGGGCATGACCCGGACTCCGCTTCACCACGTTGTTAATATCTATTAGAACTTTTTTTGATTGGACGTTCAATATAAAAAAAGAAATTGTTAAGATACTGTGATTGATTTGTCGCAAAAGCGAAACGGTACGCTACGCTAAAAGGCGATTAATCACCGTCGTGAACTATTGGAAGGGAGAAGAGACGCGCCTTGCGGGGCGGATAACAAGAAACACGCGAACGCTTTCATTTTTGACAGGACATTAACCAGAGGTAACCGATGACTAATCCACCTGCCAGTGAAAAAAACAGAATTAACCCCGTGGTGTTTTACACCTCAGCCGCGCTGATTCTGACTTTTTCACTGGTCACCATCTTCTTCAGTGAGCTGTCTGCGGCCTGGATCCAGACGGCGGTCAACTGGGTCTCGGCGACGTTTGGCTGGTATTACATGCTGGCCGCCACGCTCTATATCGTTTTCGTCATTTACATGGCCTGCTCGCGTTACGGCGATATCAAACTCGGGCCAGAGCAGTCAAAACCCGAATTCAGCCTGCTGAGCTGGTCGGCGATGCTGTTTGCCGCAGGCATCGGCATCGACCTGATGTTTTTCTCCGTGGCCGAGCCAGTCACGCAGTACATGCAGCCGCCGACGGGGGCAGGGCAGACTATCGAGGCCGCGCGCCAGGCGATGGTCTGGACGCTGTTTCACTATGGCCTGACGGGCTGGTCGATGTACGCGCTGATGGGGATTGCGCTCGGCTACTTTAGTTATCGCTATAACCTGCCGCTGACCATTCGCTCCGCGCTGTACCCGATTTTCGGCAAACGCATTAACGGACCAATCGGCCACACCGTTGATATCGCGGCGGTGATCGGCACCATTTTCGGCATCGCGACGACGCTTGGCATCGGGGTGGTGCAGCTTAACTATGGCCTGAAAGTGCTGTTCGATATCCCGGAAGGGCTGACGGCGCAGATGGCGCTGATTGTGCTGTCGGTGATTATCGCCACCATTTCGGTGACGTCGGGCGTCGATAAAGGTATTCGTTTTCTCTCGGAGCTGAACGTTATTCTGGCGCTGGGGCTTATCCTGTTTGTGCTCTTCATGGGCAAAACGGATTTCCTGCTGAACGCGCTGGTGCTCAATATTGGCGATTACATCAACCGTTTTATGGGGATGACGCTCAATACCTTCGCCTTTGATATGCCGCGCCAGTGGATGAACAGCTGGACGCTCTTCTTCTGGGCCTGGTGGGTGGCGTGGTCGCCGTTTGTCGGGCTGTTCCTGGCGCGCATTTCGCGCGGGCGCACCATTCGCCAGTTCGTGCTCGGCACGCTGATTATTCCGTTTACCTTTACGCTGCTGTGGCTTTCGGTGTTCGGCAATGCGGCGCTGTATGAGATCATTCACGGCGACGCAGGCTTTGCGCAGGAAGTTATCGCCCATGCCGAACGCGGCTTCTACAGCCTGCTGGCGGAGTATCCGGCGTTTAAACTGAGCGCGTCGGTTGCGACCATCACCGGCATGCTGTTTTATGTGACGTCCGCCGATTCCGGCTCGCTGGTGCTCGCGAACTTCACGTCGAAGCTGAAAGACATTAACAGCGACGCCTCAAACTGGCTGCGTATTTTCTGGTCGGTCGCCATCGGCGTGCTGACGATGGGGATGCTGATGACCAACGGCATCTCAGCGCTGCAGAACACGACGGTTATCATGGGGCTGCCGTTCAGCTTCGTCATTTTCTTCATCATGGCCGGGCTCTATAAATCGCTGAAGGTCGAAGATCACCGCCGCGCCAGCGCCAGCCGCGATACGGCGCCCTATATTCCATCGGGCAATGACCGCCTGAGCTGGAAAAAACGCCTGTCACGCCTGATGAACTATCCGGGGACGCGCTATACCCAGCAGATGATGGAAACCGTGATTTACCCGGCGATGGAAGATGTGGCGAAAGAGCTGGAGCTGCGCGGCGGTCGCGTGACGCTGAGAAAAGTGGCACCGGACGACGAGACGCCGCTGGGGTATCTGGATCTGCGCGTGCACCTCGGCGAGGAGCAGGACTTCATCTACCAGGTCTGGCCGCAGCAATATTCGGTGCCGGGCTTTACCTACCGCGCCCGCCGCGGGAAATCGCACTATTTCCGTCTGGAAACCTTCCTGCTGGAGGGCAGCCAGGGCAATGACCTGATGGATTACAACAAGGAGCAGGTGATTATCGATATTCTCGACCAGTACGAGCGTCACCTGAACTTTATTCATCTTCATCGCGAAGCGCCGGGGAATAACCTGGTCTTCCCGGAAGTGTAAAAATGAACAAGGCCACGCGAGTGGCCTTCTTTAATCCCGGTTCTGAATAAAGAGACCGCTATGACAGGCCGGGACGGGAGGCGCAGGACGATACCGGCGATTATCGCAACCGCATGGTTAAAACAGACACTGGCGACAGATCAGCGCGGTTTCTGCTCGTGTTGTCGCCTGCGCGCGCGACAGATGCGCGCGTGATTTTCATCCGCCCACTGGACGAGTTTCTGCATTGGCTCAAGAAATGACTCTCCCAGCGCGGTCAGCCGGTATTCCACGCGGGGCGGGACTTCCGGGTAAACCGTCCGGCTGATATAGCCATCCGTCTCCAGCCGCTTAAGCGTACGGGAGAGCATCTGGCGCGAGATATCGCCAATTTCGCGGTTAAGCTCGTTAAACCGTACCGTACGCCCGGCGAGCGCCTCAAGAATAAGCAGGCTCCATTGATCCCCTATCTGGTTAAGTACATCGCGAATCGGGCAGGGCTGCCCGAACTGCGTGATGTCGTCACGTTCTTCTTTCGTCATTTTTCTGCGCCAGTTCCCGGTTACCAGTCAGTCTCGTGTGACTGAGTATGAAAAAGATGACCTCTTGTTGAGGTAGCTTGCGCAATGTACCATCCGTTCGCCTCACGGTCTATTTATGTGACCAGGTATGAACAGGCGACTTTATGGCGCGATCCCGCGCCATTGCTTCAGTGAATAACAACAGGAGATAACGATGAAAAAAGTCATTCAGGGGGTTCTGGCGGCGGCGTGTCTGTTTTCGGGGGTGGCCGTGGCGGCTCCATCGCCCGCCGCGAATCAGTCTGGGGTGGAAGAGGCGAACCGCCAGCTGGTACTGACCTTCTACGACCGCTTCTTTAACCGTCACGACCTCGCAGCAGCAGAGGTTGTGGCGGATAACTATCGCCAGCACAACCCGGAAGTGCCGGATGGTAAAGCGCCTTTCGTGAACTACTTTACCGGCTTCTTCCGTGATAACCCGCAGTCAGGCGCCAGGGTTATCCGTAGTGCTACCGACGGCGACCTGGTGTGGCTACAGGTGCATTCCACTAACGGGAGCAAAGATCGCGGGCAGGCCGTGCTGGATATTTTCCGCGTCAGTAACGGCAAAATCGTCGAGCACTGGGACATTATTCAGGATGTGCCAGAAAAAGCGGCGAATCAGAATACGATGTTCTGATGATGAGGCGTTGCGTCCTGCGTGGTTTTTAATGCCTGATATCTGCTTACTGAAGATATCGTTATCCGTCCCCTGGCCTGACGTTTTGCTTGTCTGAGGATTTTCCGAAATCGCCATCAAGCCGCATCGTTAAAACATTTTGCGGCGCTCGTCCGGGCAGAAAAAAGCGATACAGGCAATACTGAAAGTCTTTTTAGCCGGTTTATCAGCGGGATGAACCGCTGATAAATAAAACAGATGAGGGACATCTGATGCTGAAACCCAGCGACTACGCCAAAGCAGACGGTTACAACGAACTGGTTCATGCCATTGGCACCACGCCCGCCAGCCATCTCATCGCGCACACGGTCCGCGCGCTGGATGTACAGGACAAAGAGATGCTGGGCGGATTACTGACGCTTGAATGCAAGAAGCTGGCCCGGCTGGCCGGCCACTTTGCAAGGCTTACCCCGGCGCACCCCGGAACGCCCATGCAGATAACGGAAGAAGAGGCGATCGAAGAGGCCGCGCAGTGGATTGCCGGCGCCTCGACCTCGTCGGCAGTCACCGCGCCGTTGATTAAAAGCTATCTCTCCCACTACCTGAACTTTGGGTTTTCAATCTCATCGCTTGCCGATGTCGAAGAGCTGCACCGCCGGGTCGCGCCGTCGGCGGTTTCAACCCCCCGCGGTATTGTGCCTAATGACACGCCGGTGCCGTCTTCGTTTGCAGGGCGGGAACTCTTCAGCCAGCAGCTTGGCATGAGTACGGTGTCTGCCGGTTCGCCGCATTATCCGCAATGCCTTTTCGCCTGGATCACCGGCTGGCATCCGTTCCCCGACGGTAACGGCAGAACGGCGCGCGCCGCCTATGCGATCGCCTCCATCAGAAACCGCACCTGGCGGCCGCTCACCAAATCGGATGAAGATCGCCTGAGCGGGTTGTAACGGGCTGCGCGATCGCGTGTGATGAAAATATAAAACGACATCTTTCTTCGCCGGGGGCGAATGTTCTCCGGCGCGATACCACGCTAATGCTGTTTTCAGGAGCCACGCGATGAAACTGATTCTGACGATGGTGTTATCCGGAGGGGTAATGCTCAGCGTTCCGGCACTGGCCTCAGGCGAGGAAAGCTGGCAGGCGCTGTTTTCGGAGATGAATAAGGCGTGTGTAAGCGCGGCAGGGGGAAAGGATGTGCAAACCTCGAAACCCATTCTCTTCCCGGATGAAACAGGTATGGCAGGGTTACTGATGAAAAGCACCATGCCGAAGATGAAACAAAAAATTAGCCTGATATGCCTCTACGATAAAGCCAAAAAGAAAGCGTTTGTCAGCGAATATACGTGGTGATGGGCACGAATTCGCTGCGCTAAATTCCTTCTGTAACATTGCGCGCCTCCGCCGCAGGCCCCGTTTTATAAACCGGGCTGGGTTTAATTAAGGTTCTGCTGTTATCTGTTTGTCGAAATATATTTGTTTGGCGAATTATAAGCGTGGCATAGTTAAACTGGAGAATCCATTATTACGGTGGATTTTATTTCTCAGCGTTACCCTGCTCTGGTGGCGGACGATTTTTAATTTCCCCCCTTTTTATTTGGTTTTTTGTTGTCCGGGCGTGGATATTATTTTATCAATGCCTGCCGCTATTTTTGTCTTTAAATATACATGGTTTCTTTAATCCTGAAGTTTATTGGATAGCGTTTGTGACTTTTATTCGTTTTTGAAATGCGGTGTAACATCTATAAGTATTGAGCCTCTTGTTAAACTTTTCTCCGCGCGTAACATATTTAAAGTGATTAATTTCACCTGCCGTAAAGAATGCGGCAGAGAATGCGGCAGGGATTGTCGCTGACGTTCCCTGTTCTTTCCGTCAACGCCTAATAGCTTTTATGAAGGAACATGTCATGTCTGGTTCATTTCAGGAAGAAATTCCTAAAGCCCGTATTAATCTCAAATTAAATCTGCATACCGGCGGCGCTCAGAAAAAAGTTGAGCTGCCGCTTAAATTACTGGTGACCGGCGATTTCAGCAATGGTCAGGAGCACAGGCCGCTTTCTGAACGTAAAAAAATCGACGTCAATAAGAATAATTTCGACAGCGTACTTTCCGAATTATCACCGGCCGTGAATCTCGCGGTGGAAAATACCCTTGCAGGCAACGGCAGCGAAGAAAATGTGCGCCTGACGTTCCGCCAGATGAAAGATTTCGAGCCGGAGCAGGTGGCGCGGCAAATTCCCCAGCTGAAAGCCATGCTCGCGATGCGTAATTTACTGCGCGATCTGAAATCCAATCTCCTGGATAACGCCACCTTCCGAAAAGAACTGGAAACCATCTTAAAAGATCCGGCGCTGAGCGATGGCTTGCGCGTGGAACTGGCTTCGCTGGCCCCGAAAAACGCCTGAGGCGAACCGGGTTTATTACGGATTACTGAGAGAAATGCTGATGTCTGTTCAGAACACCCCTTCTTCTGTCGGCGAAACGCAGGTGCTGGAAACCGCCGGCGGCGTCTACGCCTCGCTGTTTGAAAAAATCAATCTCCACCCGGTCGCCGCGCTTGGCGATATCGATACCTGGCAGGACAGCCAGCGTCTGGCGGACGCCTCCGCCGATGAGCGCGTGACCGCCGCGGTTCAGGTCCTTCTGGAGCGCCTGAAACAGTCTGGCCAGAAGGTCGAAAAGCTCGACAAAACGCTGCTCGATCACCACATCGCCGGGCTGGACTGGCAAATCAGCCGCCAGCTGGACGCGGTGATGCATCACCGCGAATTCCAGAAAGTGGAATCTCTGTGGCGCGGGCTCAGGCATCTGGTGGATCGCACCGATTACCGCCAGAACGTGCGCACCGAAATCCTTGATATCTCCAAAGAGGATCTGCGCCAGGACTTCGAGGATGCGCCGGAAATCATCCAGAGCGGCCTCTACTGGCACACCTACACGGCGGAATATGACACGCCCGGCGGCGAGCCGGTAGGCGCGGTGATCTCCTCGTATGAGTTTGACGCCAGCGCGCAGGATATGGCGCTGCTGCGCAATATCTCTAAAGTCTCCGCCGCGGCGCACATGCCGTTTATCGGCTCGGTCGGCCCGAAATTCTTCCTCAAAGACACGATGGAAGAGGTGGCGGCGATTAAGGATATCGGCAACTACTTTGATCGCGCCGAATACATCAAGTGGAAATCCTTCCGCGACACCGACGACGCCCGCTATATCGGTCTCACCATGCCGCGCGTGCTGGGTCGCCTGCCGTATGGCCCAGACACTGTGCCGGTGCGCAGCTTTAACTATGTGGAAGAGGTGAAAGGCCCGGATCACGAGAAATACCTGTGGACCAACGCCTCGTTCGCGTTTGCCGCCAATATGGTACGCAGCTTCATTAAAAACGGCTGGTGCGTGCAGATCCGCGGCCCGCAGGCGGGCGGCGCGGTGCAGGATCTGCCGATCCATCTCTACGATCTCGGCACCGGCAATCAGGTGAAAATCCCGTCGGAAGTGATGATCCCGGAGACGCGCGAATTCGAGTTCGCGAACCTCGGTTTTATCCCGCTCTCTTACTACAAAAACCGCGACTACGCCTGCTTCTTCTCGGCGAACTCCGCGCAGAAACCGGCGCTGTACGACACCCCGGACGCCACCGCCAACAGCCGCATCAACGCGCGCCTGCCTTACATCTTCCTGCTGTCGCGCATCGCGCACTATCGCAGCGACGCGCGGCTGCGCCTGACGGTGCCGGTGCATTTGCTGCCGGAACCAAAACTTGCGAAACATAACCGCATCCAGCTTGGCCGCACGGGTCTTCTGGGGCTGAAAGAGGGCCAACTCAGCGACAACCGCCAGTACATCACGGTCAGTCTGGGATGCTTCGAAAGTCTGACCTGCGCGGTAACGCCTCCAGCCTGGGACGGCGGTTATCGCTTCGACTAGTCACTTTTCTGAAAGGAATATTTCTATGCCAAACAAAGGATGGCATGCGCTCACCTTCGCGTTGTGCTGCGTTATAACAGGCTGTGGTCTTACCCAGGCGGTGAAAGACGGTACGGTCAATATGGCGAAATCGGTCTTCTACAAAAAGATCAAAACGCTACATCTCGATTTTTCTCCGCGCGCGGCGCTAAACGTCGATGGCGACCAGACGCCGCTTGCGACCATGGTCAGGGTCTACCAGCTTAAGGATCGTAAAACTCTCGATGCGGCCGATTACGGCTCGTTATTGCAAAACGCCGACACGGTACTGAAAGACGATCTGCTGACTTCCCGCGAGATATTAATCATGCCGAAGGGCAACGTCACGCTCGATATGCCGATGGAGGAGAACGCGCAATTTGTGGCGGTGGTGGGGCTGTTCAACCACCCGGATGTCAAAGATAAGCGCTGGCGGCTGGTGCTGACTCGCGACGATCTTGATCCCGACAAGCCGAGATTGGTGGAACTGGGCGACGGCTGGCTGAATCTGGTGGAGACCAGGGAGTGATTAATGGACACGGAGCATGAGTTTAAGACGAAGAAAAGCCTCTCGCGGTATGTGCTTACTATCCACAACAGTGACATAACGGCAGATGTGCTGCGCTTTCGCGGACGCGAGGCGTTAAGCGAGCCGTTTTGCTGGAATATCGAATTTACCACCCCGAAGGCAGACATACGGCCAGAACAGGCGCTGATGAAATACGCAAGCCTCGGAATGCAGGGCGGCAGAACGGTTTACGGCATTATTACCCGGCTGGAGTGGTTCTCCACCAGCGCAGATCAGTCGCACTACAGCGTGACGCTCTCCTCCCGGCTGGCGCTGCTGTCTCACACGCGTCAGTGTCGCGTGTTTCTCAACCAGTCGGTGCCGGAAGTGGTGGAGCAGGTGCTGCGTGAGCATGGCCTGGAAGGGGAGGATTTTGATTTCCGGCTGGAGCGGGAATACCCGGAGCGCGAGCTTATTACCCAGTGGCGCGAGACTGACCTTGGGTTTATTCAGCGGCTGCTGTCAGAAGTGGGGATCTGGTGGCGCACGGAGATGGACAACATGCGCGGTCTGGATGTGACTATTTTTGCCGACACCCAGCTTAACTATCATTTTGACGTTCGCCTGCCGTACCGCGAGCCGTCCGGCCTGCATGACGGCGCGCAGGAGGCGGTGTGGGGCGTGCGGACCTGGCATAACGCCGTCACCGGCGGGGTGCAGACGCGCGATTACCATTACCCTGACGCCACCACGCCGCTGGACGCCACCGTCAGGGTGCGCAGCGCGGCGATCACCACCGGTGAGCATTACCGCTACGCGGAGCCGTACCAGGCGCAGGGCGATGACACCGATCCCGAGCCCGACAGCGAGAGCGGGGCGTTTTACGCGCGTATCCGTCACGAGCGTGAGCTGAACCCCTCGCTGCGTGTGCATCTTTTCAGCAACGCCTGGGCGCTCACGCCGGGGATGGTGCTGGAGCCGCAGGGCGACGTCATCCGCGCGCTGAAAGAGGGGGTGATTATCACGCTTACCACCTTTCGCGCCTCGCGCGATTCGCGGCTGCACGTGTCGGTGTGGGGGATGCCGTACAGCGAACGCTACTGCTACCGCCCGCCAGAAATCCCGCGCCCGGAAATACACGGCACGGTGCCGGCGCGGGTGGAAAGCCGGGACCCGAAGGACACATACGCCTGGCTGGACGACGCGGGCCGTTACCGCGTGAAGCTGGACATGGACCGCGGGGACAGCGATAGCGGTTACAGCTACCTGTGGGTACGCCTTGCGAAGCCGTATGCGGGCGAGACGTACGGCTGGCACACGCCGCTGCTGGCCGGCACAGAGGTGTCCGTCGCCTTTGACGGCGGCGACCCGGACCGGCCGTATATCGCGCACGCGTTTCATGATTCGGCGCACCCGGATGTGGTTAACCGCGACAACCGCAGCCGCAATATCCTGCGCACGCCAGCGCAGAATGAGCTGCGCATGGAAGATAAACGGGGCGAAGAGCATATCCACCTGACCACCGAGTACGGTAAAACGCAGCTCGGTGAAGGCCGGCTGGTGGACGGGCAGGATAAACCGCGCGGGGCGGGCTTTGAACTGCGCACCGACGAATACGGCGTCATCCGCGTGGCGAAGGGGCTGTTCATCAGCGCCGACGGCCAGCAGAAGGCCGCAGGCGAGGTACTGGACCGGGAAACGGCGCTGAAGGAAATCGACCTGTGCCTGCAGCAGATAGCACAGCTCTCCGCTGCGGCAGACGCGGCGAACGCGCTGCAGGCGGACATCGCCAGCCAGAGCGCGATGTTCGGCGAACGGCTGAAACCCCTGAACGAAATGATACACATGTCCGCACCGGCAGGGATGGCGTTCACCAGCGGAGAGCACATGCAGCTTACGGCCACAAAAAACGTGGCGGTGAATGCTGGCGGCGATATCAGCATGGGCGTTATGGGCAACATGACCACGCTGGCGGGTGAAAAACTGGGGCTGTTCGCCCGCAGCGGGCCGCTGAGCCTGAAATCGGGCGAAGGCCCAGTGGAGGTGCAGGCGCAGAACGGCGGCATGCAGCTGGCGGCAGAGAAGAAACTCACCCTGACGTCGGTGAGTGATATCTCCTTTGCAGGCAAAAAGCGCATCACCTTAATCGGCGGCGGATGTTACCTGAAGCTGGAGGCCGGGAAAATAGAATACGGGACACCGCAGGTATATCTGAGGAAGGTGGAGAAAACTTATCTGGGAGCGAGTAAATCCCGGCAGGTTGAATTCCCCTATCTGCCCGGTAAGGGGGGTATTTATAGCAGAGGTTTTATTCTGCTTGATGACAGAACAAATGTGCCAGTCGCAGGAATAAGATACCTATTGGCGTTGTCATCAGGAGAACAACTAGAGCATTATTCAGATAACAAAGGATGTACTCATATTGTGAGCCATAAAGAGCAATGTGAAGTTGAGTTGACGGTTTTAAGACAAGAATCTTTGATAATAGGTTAATATCATGAGTGAGATAAAAGTTATATCCAGCCTCACTGAACAGGAGGATAATCAGCAAAAAGTGCCTGTTCGGTTGTTTAAAATAACAGACATACCTGAGGTAATGGAAAGTATGGGGTGGGTTGTTGCAGCAAGATTCATGAGAAAATGGTTTTACGATCCGTTTTATGAAATGAGCAAGGAAGAGAAACTTAACAAAGTTGACATGGCTCTAATAGATAAATGTCATATAGTCGATGATATCTCGTTTGAGTGGCTTTGTACTGCGTCTGAAAGAGTATCGCCAGTAATTGACGATGTTCTGGAAAGCATTTCTATAGTTCGAGAGTTTAATGATACTTTAGGTAAAATAGAGGGAGGGGTTAAACAGCTTTCCAATGGGCTGATAGCAATAATTAATTGTCTGTATAAACAAGGTTTGGTTGATTTAAAAACATATTCGATAAAAAATATAGCGCTTGATTATGAAGAATTATCCGCGATTGAGCTTGATAGAAAAAGTCAATTTAATTACTTCTCAATCGGGAGTACTTTATGGGAGAAAGCTACTGATGAATTAGATGATGTTTATGGTGCGCTTGGAAGTTTTATCGTTAAAATTGCCTTTTTAAACCTAATAGTATCTAGTGATAACGACGGTTTTTATAGGATTGAGATTAATCAAATTGGTTTATATGTGAGGGATACCTATGAATTTATGAATAATGGGAATGATCAGCCTCTTGGTTATTGGGGGTGGCATGGTGTAATAAAACCTGGTTTAATAAATGAGCTTTTTGAAAGTGAAGTGGTCAGTAAAAATGGTAATGATTATTATAGAGTAACTAATAATTCATTTGTTGAGTATAGACAAAAATGCAAAAAAGAAAGCAACATGAAAACAGGGGATTTTTTTGTTTATTCCACAGTTAAAAAAATACCTGTAGATGTCATTGTTCATATCAGTAAATTAGATTTGTTAGAATACCAGTCGAGGAGTGATAAAGTTGCGTAGTTTTTTTAAAAAAGTAGTGATATTTTTTTAGGGGTTTTTTTTATAATACTATCTATGCTATTTGCAATTAAAATATTAGCTTATAAAACGGCCACGCCAAGCGGGAAAATATGGAATTACTCGCACTCATGCTATTTTGTTTCATATATTCCTAACTATAAGCCCTTTGGTATCGCTGGTCGTTTTTTAAAGTTTTTTTCTAATCAGTCTTTTTTTATTGTTTATAGTAAGGCCGGCGATAAGTTAAAAAGCTCCGCATGGTATTTCTGGGAGTATCAGTTCTCTGATATGGTTTCGCCAAAATGGTCGGGGATTGATTTTGTTTATCCAACTGATCAAGGCATGTCAGGATGGACTTTACATGAGTGTGAAGGTAAAGCATGACAGTGAAGTACTACTCAAAGGATATTAACCAGAACTTAAAAAAATAATAGAATATAAATACTGCGGCGTATCGTTTATTTTGACGTCCGCCTGCCATACCGCGAGCCGTCCGGCCTGCATGACGGCCTGCATGACGGCCTGCATGACGGCGTGCAGGAGGCGGTGTGGGGCGTGCGTACCTGGCATAACACCGTCACCGGGCGGGTGCAGACTCGTGATGATCATTACCCCGCCGCCACCACGCCGCTGGACGCCACCGCCAGGGTGCGCAGCGCGGCCATCACCACCGGCGAACACTACCGCTACGCGGAGCCGTACCGGACGCAGGGCGATGACACCGATCCCGAACCGGAAAGCGAGAGCGGAGCGTTTTACGCCCGGATTCACCATGAGCGTGAGCTGAGCTACTCTCTGTGTATATCTCTTGAGCAACGCTTGCGCGCGTGTTCAACGAACGGCTGAAACCGCTGAACAAGGTAATTCACGTCAGGCGGCGGAAAGATGACTTTCACCCGTTTGACCAGGAACCCTCATCGTATCCGCATAATACAAAATGATGATAAGACACTGTCGGAAATACTGACTGAAATGCATTGCATCAGAAGATTTAAGACGAACAGAAAGGGGAAACCTGAAGACTACTGAATGGTGCGTCCGAGTGGACTCGAACCACCGACCCCCACCATGTCAAGGTGGTGCTCTAACCAACTGAGCTACGGACGCACATTAGGATGGTGCGTTCAATTGGACTCGAACCAACGACCCCCACCATGTCAAGGTGGTGCTCTAACCAACTGAGCTATGAACGCATTGCTGTGTGACAGCGGGGACGAATATTAACGGCAGCCCCGGCGCCTGGCAAGGGGCAAACGTCAATTTTCTTTCATATTTCACGCGATTGCCGCCTATTTGCGCAGAATGATGACAAAGTGATCGGCGTGGCGGGCTAGTCTGTACCCAGAGGATAAAAAAGCCGCCCTGAGGGGCGGCCAGTAATTAGCGCGCGGCGCGCGCCAGGATGGTTTCCGACGGCAGGCGTTGCAGGTAACGCATGCGCCACATCATCATGATGGCGGCCGAGGTCAGGCCGAGGATAAAGCCGAACCAGAAGCCCGCCGGGCCCATTGGTTCCACAACCCAGTCGGTCAGCCCCAGGATGTAGCCGCTCGGCAGACCCAACACCCAGTAGGCGATAAACGTAATAAAGAAAATTGAGCGCGTATCTTTATAGCCGCGCAGCACGCCGCTGCCGATCACCTGAATGGAATCCGAAATCTGGTAAATCGCCGCCAGCAGCATCAGGTGCGAGGCGAGGGTAACCACTTCCGGGTTGTCGTTATAGAGCAGGGCGATGGGCTCGCGGAACACGACGGTAAAGAGCGCTGTCCCCACCGCGAGGCAGATGCCGACCACAATACCGGTGCGTGCGGAGGTCTGCGCCTCAAGCGTCGACCCCTGGCCCAGACGGAAACCCACGCGAATGGTCACCGCGGCGCTCATCGACATCGGCAGTACAAACATCAGCGAACTAAAGTTGAGGGCAATCTGATGGCCCGCCACATCGACAATCCCGAGCGGCGACACTAACAGCGCCACGACCGCAAACAGCGTGACTTCGAAAAACAGCGCCAGCGCCACCGGCATCCCAATCTGCGCCAGACGACGGATAACCGGCCAGTCAAAGCGGCTGGCGTCCGGTTGCAGGCGAATATCACGCATCGAGCGCGCGTGTTTCACCCACAGACGCATACAGAAAAACATCACCCAGTACACCGACGCCGTCGCCACGCCGCAGCCGACGCCGCCCAGTTCCGGCATGCCGAAATGACCGTAAATGAAGATATAGTTCACCGGAATATTCACCAGCAGCCCGATAAAGCCCATCGCCATACCTGGCGTGGTTTTGGCAAGCCCTTCGCACTGGTTACGCATCACCTGGAAGAAAAGATAGCCCGGCACGCCCCACAGCAGCGCACGCAGGTAATTCACCGCGGTATCGGCGAGTACGGGATCGATGTTATGCATCGCGCGGATGATATGACCGGCGTTCCATAACACAATCATGATAAGCACCGACACCAGCCCCGCCAGTACAAAACCTTGCTGTACCTGATGCGCGATGCGGTCGCGGCGGCCTGAGCCGTTAAGCTGAGCGATGACTGGCGTGAGCGCCAGCAGCAGGCCATGGCCGAAGAGGATGGCAGGCAGCCAGATCGAGGTCCCGATGGCGACCGCCGCCATATCCGTGGCGCTGTAGCCGCCGGCCATGATGGTATCGACAACCCCCATTGAGGTCTGGGCGATTTGCGCGAAAATCACCGGGATTGCCAGAGCTAATAACTGACGCGCTTCGACAAAATACTTCTGCACGAGAACACCTGTATATTGTTGTTATTTGAGAGACAAAAAAGCCGCCGCAACGGGCAGCAAGAAGAAAATGCAGGGGAATGAGTCAGACTATTGTAGCGAGAGTTCACTATTAAGCCAGTGAAATAATGCGCTTAAGGCCGCTCAGGCTGGCAAGGGCATATTCCACCTGTTATTGTTCTGGTTATGAATCTCGCGGCCGCGCGCCGCCATGTAAGCGAATCCAGGAGTGGCAAAATATGTTTACCGGTATTGTTCAGGGCACCGCGAAAATCGTGGCTATCGATGAAAAACCGAATTTCCGCACCCATGTGGTGGAGCTGCCGGATGAGCTGCTGCCGGGGCTTGAGACCGGCGCATCGGTGGCGCACAACGGCTGCTGCCTGACGGTAACGGAAATTAACGGCAACCGCGTCAGCTTCGATTTAATGAAAGAGACGCTGCGTATTACCAATCTCGGGGATTTACAGCCGGGCGACGTGGTGAACATTGAACGCGCCGCGAAATTCAGCGATGAAATTGGCGGTCATTTAATGTCCGGGCATATTATGACCACGGCGGAGGTTGCGAAGATCCTGACGTCGGAAAATAACCGGCAGATCTGGTTTAAAATTCAGGACCCGACGCTGATGAAGTATATCCTGCACAAAGGCTATATCGGCATCGACGGTATCAGCCTGACGGTCGGGGAAGTGACGGCGACGCGCTTCTGCGTTTTCCTGATCCCGGAAACACTCCAGCGCACCACGCTTGGCACCAAAAAGCTGGGTCAGCGGGTGAATATTGAAATCGATCCGCAGACCCAGGCCGTGGTGGATACAGTTGAGCGTGTATTAGCGTCTCGCGAAGCCGCGGCGGCGATTACCGCGCAGCTGCATCCCGCAGAATAAGATCTCGCTGGTGGGCTCAGGCGCTCACCAGCGTACCCCGCACCCGTTCGCCCGGCGCGCCGCCGGAAAGCAGCGCCACCGCCTGCCGGGCGATACTCTCCAGCGAATACCCGATGGCCGGAACGCTCTCCAGCCCCATTCCGCGCCCTGAACTCTCAAGACTGAACACCAGCACCTGCCCTGGCACCGCGAAACGGTATTCGCGCAGCATCGCCACCGCTTCGCGCGCCTGGCTGTCGTCGGTCACCAGCAGCGCATTAAACTTCACGCCGCTGTTGATAAGCTTTTGCAGGGCGATACGCAGCACCGTCTCATCTTCGATGACGCGCTGACGATGAAACGGGATCAGGTGGTTTTCCGCCGCCTGGCGATACCCCTGTAAAATCTCCGCCGCCGCGTCGCCCGCCGGAAAGTTAATCAACGCGATATCGCGCCGCTGGTGGCTGCATAAATACTGCACCGCCGTCTGGGCGGCAAAGAGCCAGTCGAACTGAATGCCCTGCGACGTGGCGGCGCTTAAACAATCCACCAGAATCACATCATCATCAAGCGCGGGCAGAGGAAAGCGGGCGCCGACAATCATCAGCGCGTCGCACAGGCCGGAATTGAGTTCGGCGCGGGCGCGCGTCACTTCCTGCGCGGAACTTGCAAAGCGCAGCAGCAGATGTTTGCCGTGTCGGCTGAGCTCTTTTTCCAGCGCCTGTAACCAGCAGGTGGCCTGTTGAATATGTTCGCTGGCGCAAATCACGCCGATACAGTGGGTCATCTGGCTGGAGAGCGACTGCGCAATGGCGTTCGGCTGATAGTTCAGCATCTCGGCGGCGCGCAGCACCGCGAGACGGCTCTCTTCCTTCACGCCGCGATTGCCGCTCAGCACGCGGGAAACGGTGGCTTTCGAGACGCGCGCCAGGCGCGCGACATCATTAATGGTGGACATCGTGTTTTCCTGCAAAGCGTGGCGACGCGAAGGCCGCCACTCGGTTACTCATCAAACCCGTTCCTGGCCGCCACCTGGCGGTACCACTCGCCGCTCTTTTTGATCGTACGTTTCTGGCTTTCCAGATCGAGCGATACAAAGCCGTAGCGGTTCTTGTAAGCGTTGCACCAGGACCAGTTATCAATAAAGGTCCACATGTGGTAGCCCAGACAGCGGCTGCCTTCGCTGATGCCCTTATGCAGCCATTTCAGGTGATCGCGCACAAACTCGATGCGGTAATCATCCTGAATCTGCCCGTCGCGCTCAAAGCGCTGTTCATTCTCAACGCCCATGCCGTTTTCCGAGATATAGCAGCGCGGGTTGCCATACTCTACACGCAGGCGGGTGAGGATGTCGTAGACGCCTTTCTCATAAATCTCCCAGCCGCGGTACGGGTTCATTTTGCGGCCCGGCATTTCATAAGCGCTGAAGAACCACTCCGGCATAAACGGGCTGTCCGGGTTGACCTGCGAATCGCGGCACTGTATGCGACGCGGCTGATAGTAGTTGATGCCGAGCAGATCCACCACACCCGCCGCCAGCAGCTCTTTATCGCCGGGCTGGCACGCTGGCAGCTGATCATACTGCGCCAGCAGCGCCACTAAATCCTCCGGGTAACTGCCGCGCAGCGCCGGGTCGAGGAAGCTGCGGTTAAACATCAGATCGGCGATATGCGCCGCTTTTACGTCCGCCGGGTTTTGCGAACGCGGGTAAGAAGGGGTGAGGTTCAGGATAATGCCGATTTCGCCGCCGTCGTTACGCTCGTGATAGGCCTTCACTGCGCGGGCGTGGGCCAGCATCGTGTGATAGGCCACCGTCGCGGCACGGCGGAAATCAACGACGTTCGGATAGTGGAAGTCATACAGGTAACCGCCTTCCACCGGCACAATCGGCTCGTTGAAGGTGAACCAGTGAGTGACACGGTCGCCAAACAGCTCAAAGCAGGTGCGGGCGTAAGCTTCAAACGCGTCGATGACTTTGCGGTTCTCGAAGCCGCCCTGTTCCTGAAGCGACAGCGGCATATCGAAATGGAACAGGTTAATAAACGGCGTGATGCCCTGGCGCAGCAGCTCATCAATCACCTGGTTATAAAAGGCGACCGCCTCCTGGTTTACCGCGCCGGTGCCGTCCGGGATCAGGCGCGCCCAGGAGACAGACGTGCGGAAGGTGTTGTGATTAAGCGCTTTCAGCAGCGCGATATCTTCTTTCCAGTGCTGATAAAACGTGGAGGTCTGCGCGGGGCCAACGCCGTGGTGAAAACGCTCCGGCTGCAGGCGGAACCAGTGGTCCCAGGTCGTGGGCGTTTTGCCGTGGCTCAGACTTTCACCTTCGGTTTGCGGCGCCGAGCTGGCGCTGCCCCACCAGAATCCTTCAGGAAATGAGTAGTGCATATCCATCCTCATAGCTCAGTCAGGCGCCTGCCGGAAGGGCCGGCGCGGTAAAATCAGGCGTTATTCGTGACAGTGTCACCTTCGGTATTATCTTGTGCCGCTTCCTGCTTTTGCAGCGTGCGCTCGTAGGCTTTCACAAACGGGTAGTACATCAGCGCCGACATCACCATACAGATAAGACACATGACGACCGGGCTGAAGGCCCAGTTAGCGGCCCAGGACGCGCCGATGGGCGCGGGCGTGGTCCACGGCGTCAGCGAAACCACCTGCGCCAGCCAGCCCAGTTTGGTCGCGGTCCAGGCAAGAACGGCGTTTACCATCGGCACCAGAATAAACGGCAGGAAAAAGACCGGGTTCATGATGACCGGCGCGCCAAACAGAATCGGTTCGTTGATGTTAAACATACTCGGCACGACGCCCATTTTACCGATCGTACGCAGGTGCACCGCGCGGCTGCGCAGCAGCAGGAACGCCAGCGGAAGCGTGGAGCCGACGCCGCCAATGAGCAGGTAGTGATCCCAGAACCCTTGCAGGTAGATATGTGGCAGCGCCTGGCCCGCCGCCAGCGCGGCCTGGTTGGCGGAGAGGTTCGCCATCCAGAACGGATTCATGATGCCGGTGACAATCAGCGCGCCGTGAATACCGGCAAACCACAGGATCTGACAGATTAAAACGGAGATCAGGATCGCCGGCAGGGAGTCCGACGCGGCCACCAGCGGCGAGAGCAGGTGCATAATCGCTTCCGGCAGGATCATGCCGGTAGTGGATTCAATCAGCAGGTTGAGCGGGTGGAGCGTGAAGACAATCACCACCACCGGGATCAAAATCTCAAACGAGCGCGCGACGCCGGTCGGCACCTCTTTCGGCAGGCGGATAGTAATATTGTGGCGTTTCAGGAAGGCATACATTTCGCTCGCGTATATCGCCGTGATAAGCGCGGTGAAAATGCCCTGGCCTGAGAAATATTGCGTGGAGATCTGCCCGTCTTTATAAGGCGCCGCCACCAGCAGAAACGCCATAAACGCCAGCAGGCCGGTCATGATCGGATCAAGCTGATAGTGCTTGCCGAGGCTTGCGCCAATCCCGACCGAGATAAAAAAGGTCATCACGCCCATGCTGAGGTTAAACGGCAGCATCAGCTGTTCACGGTATTTCAGCGAGATATCAAGCCACGCGCGGCAAAAGCCGATTTGCGTATCCGGCGAGAAGGGCGGAAAGATAAAAACCAGCAGAAACGAGCCGATGATCATAAACGGCAGGGCGGCCAGGAAACCGTCCCTGATAGCCACCACATGACGCTGCGAGCCCATCGCGCCCGCCAGCGGCGTAATTTTGTTTTCAATAACATGGACCATACTCTGGTACAGACTCATGACGTGTTTCCTTTATCAGGCAGGGGGAGAACTGCGCTCAGTTTGAAACAAAATGGAAACCGGTTTCCATGCGTCTGTCGCCTGTTTGTCGCCGGGATCACTTTTATGGAAGGAAACGTCGTGAAAGCGTGAGAAGCGTCACAAAGCAGGGAAGAGAAAGTGGTAAAAACGCCCCGGCGTGCGCCGGGGTGAACGCTTAACGGGCGACGCGCAGGCCGTTTTCCACGCCGCGGCTAAAAACCACCTGCCACAGCTGGATATCCCGCGCGCGAAATGCGCCCGCGCAGGCGTTGAGATAATAGGTAAACATACGTTTAAACCGCTCGGAGTAGTTATCAGCAATTTCCGGCCAGGCCGAGAGAAAACGCGCATACCAGGCCATCAGCGTTTTATCGTAGTCCGCGCCAAAGTTATGCCAGTCTTCCATCACGAAGTGCGGCTCGCTGGCGGCCGCAATCTGGCGCGCCGACGGCAGGCAGCCGTTCGGGAAGATGTACTTGTCGATCCACGGATCGACGTTGTTATCCGTTTTCCGCGAGCCGATGGTATGCAGCAGGAAAAGCCCGTCAGGTTTGAGATTGCGGTCGGCAACATCAAAATAGGTGGCGTAGTTTTTCGGCCCGACATGTTCGAACATGCCCACCGACACGATGCGGTCAAACTGGGAATCGAGATCGCGGTAATCCTGCAAGAGAATGGTGACGTCCAGCCCCTCGCAGCGTTCCTGCGCCATTTTCCGCTGCTCGGCGGAAATGGTCACGCCAGTGACCGACACGCCATAATGCCGCGCGGCATATGCTGCCAGACCGCCCCAGCCGCAGCCGATATCCAGCAGCGTCATGCCGGGCTTAAGCTGAAGCTTTTCGCAGATAAGTTTTAACTTCGCCTGCTGGGCGTCCTCAAGGTTATCGGCCTCTTTCCAGTAGCCGCAGGAGTACTGCATATACGGGTCGAGCATCCGGCTGAAGAGATCGTTGCCGAGATCGTAATGCTCTTTGCCGACAATCCAGGCGCGCTTTTTCGACTGCAGATTAAACAGACGGGCGCCGAGAATGCGCAGCGTGTCTTTCAGATGGTGCGGCAGCTGGTCTTCAAGCCCTGCGCGCAGCACTTTGGTGAAGAAGAGATCGAGACGCTCGCACTCCCACCAGCCGTCCATATAGCTTTCGCCAAGACCGAGAGAGCCTTCCTGTAACACACGTTTAAAAAAGTCAGGATTTTTCACCTGAATGTCGGAAGGGGCGCTGCCGTTAACGGCGATCCCGGCCCGGCTGAGCAGTTCAGTTGCGATGCGATACCAGTGGTTGTCCGGTATGCTGACTTCTTCTATACACGATGAACTCATAGCTTCTCCATCACTGATGTGATCAGAACCTTCAAACAGCGTAGTCGCAATTTTCGGTATGTGAGAAATATCACGGAAAGGTCCGCGAGCCTGATATCCGACGTAGAACAGAGGAAGGGAGATGACCCTTGCCAGAAATGTCATTCAAAATAAAAACGGGAGCCAGCGGCTCCCGTTACTACATAATATTTATGCTAATTATCGTAGAGCCGCGAACCAGTATAGGCCTCGCTTTACGATGATTCAACCATTGACCGTTAGCAAGCTAATCACAAAAATTTCATATTATCACGCGGCTGATGACGCTGTGACCCGACGACGCCCGCGCAGCAGGAAGCCAAGACCGGCCAGCAGTACGGTCGCCAGCATGACGCTGGTGGTCGACAGCAGCGGGGTGGCGACCAGCCATGACACCGCCAGGCTTGCCACAAAACAGAGCCCCAGCTGGAGCGTGTTTTGCAGCGCGGCGGCGCGTCCGGTGGCCTGCGGGAACGGCAGCAGCGCGGCGGCGACCACGATCGGATAAATTGCGCCGTTCACCATCGCCATCAGACAGAAGGGGATAAGCAGCGTGGTGAGCGTAACCGTCTCGCTTAATCCCACAAGCCAGGTGGCGATAACGCTCAGCGCGAAGCCTGCCAGCAGCCACGGCAGCAGGGTTTCGCCCTGCCATTTTTGCAGCGCGCTACGGCAGCCGTAACCGCCAATGAGGAACGCGATGGTTTGCGGCACATAGCTCAGTCCTGTCACCGCCGGGCTGTAGCCCATCTCATGCAGGATAAACGGCGAGCCGGTGAGCCAGGCGAAAAAGCTGGCGGAGCAGGCGGCATAAATCAACACATTGCCGCTGTAGACGCGCGAGCGCAGCAGCATCATAAAGCTCAGCGGTTCGCCGCCTTTATTGCCTTGCGGCGCGCCGGAAGGCAGGCGCAGCGCCGGGATCATCAGCAGTACCGTGATGGCAAACAACACTACAAAAATCGCCTGCCACGAAAAGTGATTCAGGATCCAGCTGCCGAGCAGCGGCGCCAGCGCCGGAGAGAGGCCCACCAGCGGCATGATGGTCGCGAAGATACGGCGCGCCTGCTGCGCCGGGTAGCGGTCGGTCACCAGCGCCTGCCAGCTCACTGCGGCGGAGCAGACGCCCACGGCCTGAAGAAAACGCAGCGCCAGCAGCGCGCCTGCGGTCTCTACCCAGACGGTGCCAAGGCAGGCAAGCGCGAAAATCCCCAGCCCCGCCAGCAGTACCGGACGGCGGCCAAAACGGTCAGAGAGCGGTCCCCAGGCCAGCTGCGCCAGCGCGAATCCCGCCAGGAACAGGCTCAGCGAGGCGCTGATAGCCGAGGGCGCCGTGTGTAAATCCGCCTCGATGACGGCGAACGCGGGCAGGTACATATCCGTCGCCAGAAAGCCGAGCACGCTCAGCCCGGCCAGCCAGCAAAGAAATCCTTTATCAGGTCGCATCACATTGACTCACTTCTTAATACGCGAAAGAGCCCGGAGTGTACGGAGTGCAAACCCGCTTGTGAAACGCTAATATTTGCCGTTTCCATTCAAAAATTTTGCAGGCAGAAAATGTGGTCTGAATATTCTCTGGAAGTCGTCGACGCCGTGGCGCGCACCGGCAGCTTCACCGCGGCGGCGGCGGAACTGCACCGCGTGCCTTCTGCCGTCAGCTATACGGTGCGCCAGCTGGAGGAGTGGCTTGCGGTGTCGCTCTTCGAGCGCCGCCATCGCGATGTGGTCCTGACGCCCGCGGGCGCCTGGTTTTTGCGCGAGGGGCGTTCTGTCATCAAAAAAATGATGATCACCCGTCAGCAGTGCCAGCAGATCGCCAACGGCTGGCGAGGACAGCTCTCCATCGCGGTGGACAACATCGTGCGTCCGGAACGCACCCGCCGTCTGGTGCTCGATTTCTACCGGCACTTTTCCGATGTCGAATTGCAGGTGTCGCAGGAGGTGTTTAACGGCGTCTGGGACGCGCTGGCGGACGGGCGCGTGGAACTCGCCATCGGCGCGACACAGGCGATCCCGGTCGGCGGGCGCTTCGCGTTTCGCGATATGGGCATGCTGAGCTGGCGCTGCGTGGTGGCGCATCATCACCCGCTGGCGCAGCGCGACGGCGCGCTCAGCGACGACAGGCTGCGCGATTACCCGTCGCTGGTGCTGGAAGACACCTCGCGATCGCTGCCCAAACGCATCACCTGGCTGCTGGATAACCAGCGGCGCGTGGTGGTGCCGGACTGGCACTGCGCCGCCGATGCGCTGAGCGAAGGGCTCTGTATCGGCATGGTGCCGACGCACTTCGCGAAGCCGTGGCTCGATAGCGGGGAGTGGCATGCGCTGACGCTGGAAAACCCGTTCCCGGACGCCGCCTGCTGCCTGACGTGGCGACAAAGCGATGCCTCGCCCGCGCTGCGCTGGCTGCTCGATTATCTGGGGGACAGTGAAACGCTGAACAAGGAGTGGCTGCGGGAGCCGCAGTAATACGGCTCCCGGAGGGGATTAACGGCGATAGTCGCGGAACGGGCCGTCCGCCACCGAGCGGCGTTCGATCAGGCGCGGATGCACCTCGATGGTCTGCGACTCTTCGCGCTTGTTGACGATGCGGTCGAGCAGCATATTGAACGCGGTCTGGCCCAGCGTCTCCTTCGGCTGATGGATCGTCGTCAGCGCCGGGCTGAAGAAGCGGGCGTTACGCACGTTGTCGTAGCCGATAATCGAAATATCCTGCGGCACGCGCAGACCCATCTCATCCGCGGCGCAGATAGCGCCCATCGCCATAATATCGCCGCCGCAGAAGATGGCGGTGGGGCGCTGCGGCTGCGAGAGGATCTGCTGCATGGCGCGATAACCGGATTCCGGCTCGAAATCGCCCTGCACGATCCAGTTTTCCGGCACTTTGATGGCCGCTTCTTCCAGCGCTTTCATAAAGCCGGAAAAACGCCCGACGCCGGTGTTGCGCTCAAGCTGCCCCGGAATAACGCCGATATCGCGATGGCCGCGCTCGATAAGGTAACGCCCGGCGAGATAACCGCCCTGAAACGCGTTATCGATAACCGAGTCGGTGAAATCCGCTTTCGCTTCGCCCCAGTCCATCACCACCATCGGGATATGACGGTACTCTTCGAGCGTGGCGAGTAGCGGCTCCGGGTATTCCGAACACATCACCAGCAGGCCGTCGACGCGCTTTTGCGCCATCATCGACAGGTACGCGCGCTGCTTTTCCAGATTGTTATGCGCGTTGCCGAGGATCAACGTATAGCCTTTCGCAAAGCAGCTGTTCTCAACCGCTTCGATGATTTCGGCGAAATAGGGCGCTTCGCTACTGGTCGCCAGCAGCCCGATAGACTTGGTATGGTTCACCTTCAGGCTGCGCGCCACGGCGCTTGGCGAATAGTGTAATTCTTTGATAGCCGCCCATACCGCGTTGCGCGTCTCTTCCGCCACAAAACGGGTTTTGTTAATTACATGTGAGACTGTTGTTGTGGAAACGTTGGCTCGCTTCGCGACGTCTTTAATTGTTGCCATTAATAATCACTCCAGACCCCTGGCTGAGCCCTGCAAAATCACGGGTTAATCGTTTGCCTGTACACACCCCTGTGTGCCACGAGGGGACGTGCGGCATGCCGGGAAACGCGACATTTATCGTGAGGAGGGGTCGATGGCCGGTACCGAATAAAGTAGCGACGAATTTTGGCTTATCTTTCCCGAAAGGGGAAGAGGGAAAACGCATATCTGGTTAAATGTCGCAGGATTTTTCGGCCCGTTTATGCAAAAATGCGCACTACCTGATTTTTATGGGGTCTTTAAGGAGAATACCATGAGTACCGATCTGAAATTTTCGCTGGTCACTACGCTTGTTGTACTGGGCCTGATTGTGGCGGGCGCTTTTACCGCCATCCTGCATTAAGCGCCAGGCGGGAGCGCGTCCCCGTTCTCCCGCTTTCTTATACCATTCCTGCGCTTAAGCGCCTTTCGCCCGCCGTTTCCTTTCTTTTTCACGCTTTTCCCTTATGATTCGCTAATAACAATTTGCGCGTGTTTTTTAACACCCGTGCAATAATATTTTGCTGTTTTTGTCACTTATCTTTTCTGACTGAAACTGCCATCCTCTCTGCATCCTGCTGTAACGTCGGGCATCTCCGGCGCTGTTGTAAAATTTCTGGAGCAATGAATGAAAGTCAACTTCCCGTTACTGGCACTGGCTATTGGTGCTTTTGGCATTGGCACGACCGAGTTTTCCCCGATGGGGCTGTTGCCGGTAATAGCCAACGGCGTCAACGTCTCGATTCCGGCCGCCGGTATGCTGATCAGCGCCTACGCGGTTGGCGTGATGGTGGGGGCGCCGCTGATGACGCTTTTGCTGTCGCACCGCGCGCGACGCAGCGCGCTGATTTTCCTGATGGCGATTTTTACGCTCGGCAATGTGCTCTCGGCGCTGGCGCCGGATTACATGACGCTGATGGCCTCGCGTATTCTCACCAGCCTTAACCACGGGGCGTTCTTCGGGCTCGGCTCAGTCGTTGCGGCAAGCGTGGTGCCGAAGCATAAACAGGCGAGCGCCGTCGCGACGATGTTTATGGGCCTGACCATCGCCAATATCGGCGGCGTGCCGGCGGCGACCTGGCTTGGCGAAACCATCGGCTGGCGAATGTCGTTTCTGGCGACCGCCGGTCTTGGGCTGGTGGCGATGGCGAGCCTCTGGTTCTCCCTGCCGAAAGGCGGCAGCGGCGAGCGTCCGGATGTGAAAAGCGAACTGGCGGTGCTGATGCGTCCGCAGGTAGTCAGCGCGTTGCTGACCACGGTGCTCGGCGCGGGCGCGATGTTTACGCTCTATACCTATATCGCGCCTGTTCTGCATCATATTACTGACGCCAGCGCGGCGTTCGTCACCGCCATGCTGGTGCTGATTGGCGTCGGTTTTTCCATCGGCAACTATCTGGGCGGCCGCCTGGCGGACCGCTCGGTGAGCGGCACACTGAAAGGCTTCCTGATGCTGCTTATCGTCATTATGGCGGCGATCCCGTGGCTTGCGAAAACGGAGATCGGCGCGGCAGTGAGTATGGTGGTTTGGGGGGCGGCGACGTTCGCCGTGGTGCCGCCGCTGCAGATGCGCGTGATGCGCGTCGCCAGCGAAGCGCCGGGCCTGTCGTCATCGGTCAATATCGGGGCGTTTAACCTTGGCAACGCGCTTGGCGCGGCGGCAGGCGGCGCGGTCATTCACGCCGGCTTCGGCTATAGCGTGGTGCCGGTGATGGGCGCGCTGATTGCCGCACTTGGCCTGCTGCTGGTGCTGCTTTCCAGCCGTCGCGAGGCGCAAACGGCGTGCAGCGCTGAATAACGTCTGCTGGCGTAAAAAAGAAAACGGAGAAGGGTAACCTTCTCCGTTTTTTTTGATGTGAATAAACCGATTAGCGAATGGTGCGCGGCGTCATCACCCGGCGCGCGCCGACATAATGACGCTGCCAGTAATCTTCGCTCAGCGACGTTATCTGGATTTCCTGACCGCTACGCGGCGACTGAATAAACTTGCCGTTGCCGACATAGACGCCGACGTGATCGGCAGTGCCGCGGCCCTGGGTGCGGAAGAACACCAGATCGCCGCTTTCCAGCTCGCCACGGTTAACCGGCGCGGCGTCGCGCAGGTGATACATTTCGTTGGCGGTGCGCGGAATGCGGAATTTCACCAGATCTTTATACGCATACCAGACGAGGCCGCTGCAGTCGAAACCGGTGCGAGGCGAAGCGCCGCCCCAGTGATACGGCTTGCCGATCTGGTTCATCAGCTTGTTCATGGCGGTCGTCTGGGCTTTCTTCACGCGCGCTTTGTGGGCATCCGCGATAGTCAGCGGCCCGCTGACGCATTTGGTTTTGCGATTTTTACGCGTTTTGCTACAGGTCTGCGCGCTCAGGCGGCTGCTGGCCTGTTTAACGGAGGTGGCGGAAGCGCGGCGGGAAGCGGTTTTACTGACGGAAGAGGTGGTCTTACTGGTGCGTTTTGCGGTGGTGTTTCGCTTCTCGCTGGCGGTTTTCGCCGTTTTGGTCTTCGTTGCGTTGTTGCTTTTTTTGGCGGTTTTTGTGCTGGTTTTCTTTTTCACCGTACTGGCGTGCGCCTTTTGTACCTTCGAGGCGCGCGTCTGCTCCGACGCCTGCGCGAATGGCGCAAATGCCAGTGATGAAGTCATTAATAAAGCACAGAGCGTAAGAGCAATTTTTGTTTTGCGCGCCACTGAGCATTCCCCTGCATAAAGCCGGCAATCATGCCAACGGATGAATTTTAAGAGCTTGCTGATTCTAATCTAAAAAAATGTCCGAAGTTAAGCAGCAAATCGTGTTCAGAGCGTAGTTTCGTTAACCGGCGCACTCTTTTTAACCTGCTGCCGCTGCGTCGGAGCGCATTTTAGCGCGCCTTCTCAGAGGAGAATATCGGCAGCTTACAGAAAAGTGTTATTATTTGCTTCTCTTTCACCACGGCACGGCGCCGGGCTTAAGCGCAAGATTATGCATTTTCGGGACGCTCCGGAGCCGCTACAATGTAAAGCTAACGCCGTAATGACGCTTGAGGAAGTAAGACAATGAGCACTACGCTTGAAAAAATTCAACGCCAGATCGCTGAAAACCCGATTCTGCTGTACATGAAAGGCTCCCCGAAACTGCCGAGCTGCGGCTTCTCCGCACAGGCGGTACAGGCGCTGTCCGCCTGCGGCGAGCGTTTTGCGTATGTCGATATCCTGCAAAACCCGGATATCCGCGCGGAACTGCCGAAATACGCTAACTGGCCGACCTTCCCGCAGCTGTGGGTGGATGGCGAGCTGGTCGGCGGTTGCGACATCATTATCGAAATGTATCAGCGCGGCGAACTGCAGACGCTTATCAAAGAGACGGCGGCGAAGCACAATCCGGCGACCCCGGACGCGGAATAATCCCGTCGCGCCTTATCGCGCAGACAAAAAAGCGGCCCTGGTGGCCGCTTTTTTTTGCGCTGCGTTAGCTTAGTCGTTGTTCTGCGGCGTCGCGTCTTCCGCGGCGAGCGGCGGCACTGGCCAGCCGCCCAGGCGTTTCCAGCGGTTGACGATTTCGCAAAACAGCAGGGCGGTTTGTTCGGTGTCGTAGAGCGCCGAATGCGCCTGGGTGCTGTCAAACGCCATGCCCGCGGCGATGCAGGCTTTCGCCAGCACCGTCTGACCCAGCGCCAGTCCGCTTAACGCCGCGGTATCGAAGGTCACAAACGGGTGGAATGGGTTTCGTTTGAGCGACGCGCGCTCCGCGGCCGCCATCATAAAGCTGTGATCGAACGTAGCATTGTGCGCCACCATGATCGCGCGGTTGCAGTTGCTCTCTTTCATGCCCTTGCGCACCATTTTAAAAATGGCGTGCAGCGCGTCATATTCGCTGACGGCGCCGCGCAGCGGGTTGTGCGGATCGATACCGTTAAAGGCCAGCGCTTCCGGCTGAAGAATAGCGCCTTCAAAAGGCTCAACGTGAAAATGCAGCGTTTCATCGGGGGTGAGCCAGCCGTCGGCATCCATTTTCAGCGTCACGGCGGCGATCTCCAGCAGCGCGTCGGTTTTGGCGTTAAAACCGGCGGTTTCCACATCGATGACAACAGGGTAAAAGCCACGAAAACGGTCGGACAGACCGGTCAGTTGAGCGTTATCGGACATCAGCGTCTCTTAAGTTTGGGGAATTAAAGCAGCGCGCATTATGGCAAATTTCACGGCGGGATGCAGCAAGGCGGGCAGAACGCCCGCCGGAGGGATCAGTTGCCGAGGCCGCGACCCGCGTCTTTCTCTTCGATAAGCTCGATTTTGTAACCATCCGGATCTTCAACAAACGCGATAACCGTGGTGCCGCCTTTAACCGGGCCCGCTTCACGGGTGACGTTGCCGCCGTTGTTGCGGATGCGCTCGCAGGCTTCTGCGGCGTTGTCCACGCTGATGGCGATATGGCCGTAGGCTGTACCGAGCTCATAGCTCTCCACGCCCCAGTTGTAAGTCAGCTCGATCACCGCTTCTTCGCTCTCCGGACCGTAACCGACAAACGCCAGCGAATATTTGTATTCGGTGTTTTCACTGGTGCGCAGCAGTTTCATGCCAAGAACGTTGGTGTAGAAGTCGATGGAGCGTTGCAGGTCGCCAACGCGCAGCATGGTGTGAAGTAAGCGCATAAGATCCTCTTAAATAAACGGCTTGTGATAATGCTTTTGGGTGAAACAGGATTTAAGTATAGCGGCGGAAGGCCGCCGCTATCAATTTGGATCACAGGGTGGGGTAATCGATGTAGCCTTCCGCGCCGCCGCCGTAGAAGGATTCCGGACGCTGCGGGTTAAGATCGGCTTTTTTACGCAGACGCTCAACGAGATCCGGGTTGGCGATATAGTCGCGGCCAAACGCCACGGCGTCGATAAGCCCTTTCTGGATCAACGCTTCGGCTTTTTCACGGGTATAGGCACCAGCGCCAATGATCGCGCCATCGAAACGCTCACGCACTTTCTGGCGGAATTCGTCGGTGTAAGGCACGCCGCCCGCCCAGTCCGGCTCAGACATATGCAGGTACGCGATGCCGCGCTTGTTCAGCTCTTCAATCAGGTAGAGCGCGTCGGCTTCTTCGTTCGGGCCGTTGTCCACGTTCTGGAAGCTGCCAATCGGCGACACGCGGATGCCGATGCGGTCGGCGCTCCACTCTTTGCTCACGGCGTCGACCACCTCAAGCACCAGACGCGCGCGGTTTTCCACGCTGCCGCCATACTGATCGGTGCGGTGGTTAGAGGACGGCGACAGGAACTGGTGCAGCAGGTAACCGTGGGCGGAGTGCAGCTCGGCCATATCGAAACCGGCGTCGCGCGCATTGCCGACGGCTTTGCGGAAATCGTCCACGATGCCCGGGATTTCGTGCGTTTCCAGCGCGCGCGGCGTGGTGGTGTCCACACGAATTGCCTTGCCGTTCTCATCGCGCAGAGAAGTACGTGTGCCGGAATTAATGGCAGAAGGCGCGACCGGCGCTTCGCCGCCAGGCTGGATGCTGCTGTGCGAGATACGCCCGGTGTGCCAGAGCTGCACGGCGATACGGCCATCGGCTTCGTGCACCGCGGCAGTGATTTTCTTCCATGCGGCGATCTGTTCATCGCTGTGCAGACCCGGCGCGCCCGCGTAGCCTTTGGCCTGTGCGGAAATCTGCGTGGCTTCGCTGATGATAAGCCCGGCGCTGGCGCGCTGGCGGTAATATTCCACCATCATCGCCGTGGGGATATCGCCCGGTTCGATGCTGCGCAGGCGGGTCAGTGGGGCCATAAATACGCGGTTAGGGGTGGTAACAGCACCCACTTTCAGCGGGGTAAACAGCTTTTCGTCTTGCATAGTCACTCCTGAGTAGACCGGTCGTCTTGTAATGAGCGAAATAAAAAAGCGCTGCCTTGCGGCAGGCGCTCTCTTCAAAGGATTTCTTTAACGTGCGCCAGCGCGTTTTCAAGCGGCGCGCCGCTGCGCGACACTTTGGCCTGGAGGCTTGCGCCGAGCCAGAGCACGTACAACACCTGCGCCCGCTGCTGCGCGCTGCCGGAAAAGGCCAGGGCCTGCGCCTCGCGACCCCGTTCCAGCGCGCCTGCCAGCAGCGCGATAACCTGCGCCGCGCCTTTATCGAGGGCGCCGCGCATATCCTCCGACAGATCGCACACTTCCGCGGACAGCTTCACCGTCAGGCAGCCCATCATTTTGCCCGTCTGGCAATAATGGCGGAGCGTCTCGTCAAACCAGGCGATCAGCTGCTCGCGCGCCGGGCCCGCCGGCGTAAAGTGCTGCTCAAGGCCAGCCAGATAGCGGGCGTAGTGCCGCTCCAGCATCGCCACGCCAAACGCCTCTTTCGAGCGAAAGTAGTGGTAGAAGGAGCCCTTCGGTACGCCCGCGGTTTTTAACAGCTCGCTCAGTCCCATGCCGGTAAAGCCGCGTTGCAGGCAGAGCTGCTCGCCGGTGGCAAGGAGGTGTTCGCGCGTGTCGTGTTCAGGTGTTCGGTTCATACAATCCAATCTAATAGACCGGTCGGTCTAATGCAAGTCGTCTTAGTGAAAACCGCCAGAAACGTTAATTTTTCCGGCAGGCGCTAAGCATATCCTCCTGCGGCTGATAAAGCGAAGTCTGGATATTCATGATGCCCAGCACCGTGGAGAAGAGGTTGTCCTGAGAGACCTCATCCGTCGCCGCGCGTTTGCCAAGACAGCCGGTATCCACGCCGTACTGGCGCGCGTAATCGCCGGAGAGCCAGAAGAGCAGCGGAATGTGCGTCTGCTGATCGGGCGCCAGCAGGTACGGCGTGCCGTGCAGGTAGATGCCGTTCTCGCCGAGCGATTCGCCGTGATCGGAGAGATAGACCAGCGCCGTGTTCATGGTGTCCTGATGCTTACGCAGCGCATCAATGGTGCGGCTCAGTACATCGTCGGTATAGAGAATGGTGTTGTCATAGGTGTTAATCAGCGCCTGACGGTCGCAGTCCTGGATCTCGTTAGTGTCGCAGGTCGGCGTGAAGCGGCGGAAATTATCCGGGTAGCGGCGGTAATACGCCGGGCCGTGGCTGCCCATCAGGTGCAGAACAATCACGGAATCCTGTTTCAGGCCATCCAGCACGTTATCGAACCGCCACAGCAGCGCGTCGTCGAGGCAGGAGCCTTCTTTACACAGATCGTTAAGCTTCCATTCAGTCATGTCTGTATGTGGAATGCGGTTGCAGGCGCCTTTACAGCCGCCGTCGTTATCCCGCCACAGCACGTTGACGCCCGCGTGCGCCAGCACGTCCATCAGTCCTTCCTGATGATGCGCCAGTCCGGCGTCGTAATGCGCGCGCGGCATCCCGGAGAACATGCAGGGCACGGAGATCGCGGTTTCGGTGCCGCACGAGGTGGCGTGCGGATAAAACACCACGCCCTGTTTTTTAAGCTGCGGGTTAGTGTCGCGCTCATAACCGCCGAGGGAATAGTTCTGCTCGCGGGAGGCTTCGCCAATCACTACCACCAGCACCGTTTTTTTGGTCTGCTGACGAATGACCGGGCCTTTTTTCGCATCCTGTCCGATGCGCACCAGCGTCTGGTCGCCTGCGAAAAAGCGTGAGTGGGTATATTTGACGATGCCGCTGATGTAGTTCGCCGGCGTGACCATCTTGGCGATGTTTTTATTGTTGCGAAACAGCGAGGCGTAATCCTTATAGAAGATTGACGCCACGAGAATGATCACCAGCAGGCTCGCGAGAATACTGACCAGACGGCGCAGCGCCGTCCAGAGGAGACTGCCGGACACCACGTCAATACGACTCAGCAGCAACGCCGGTACGAGGCCCGCCACAGCAAGCCATCCGATAAGCTGCGGCGTTATCAGCGCCCCGGCTTCCTGGGAATTGGTCTCGAAGATATTGACCATCATGTTCTGGTCAATCACCGCCCCGTAGGTATACATAAAATAACTGCTGGCCGCCGAGCCGAACAGCAAAATCGCCAGCACCGGTTTGCGCAGCCAGGGCAGATTAATGATGCTGAAAATCACCAGCCAGGCGCAGAACAGCACCAGCGGTACGCTCGCGGCGAACAGCGCATCGTGCAGGTGATGCGGGGCGATAAGCGCCCAGCAGCGGCCAATAAAAAGCGCGTTCATCAGCGTGAAGAGCAGGGCGCTGAACAGGTTGAAACGCAGATCGCTCCAGCGCAGTTTTTTTATCATTGCCATCATAAAGACTCCATTAACGTTGACGGCAGTCTACGGCGTTAAGATTAGTGAAACCTTAACCTGTGTTTAACCGCGCGCCCGGCATGTTCAACGGGAGCTCAACGACAGCGCAATGGTGATGATAATGCGCTGCGAGGGCGAGCAAACTTGCATCCCGGCGCAGTTCAGGCTTCAATTGTAACTATCATGTTAACAAGGAGCCGTTGTGGCCGAGCAGCTCGAGTTTTTCCCCGTTCCCAGCCCCTGTCGCGGGATCTGCCAGTCGGATGAACGCGGCTACTGTCGTGGGTGTATGCGCAGCCGCGACGAGCGCTTCAACTGGCAGAAGATGAACGATTCACAGAAGCAGGAGGTGCTGCGCCTCTGCCGCCAGCGTATGCTCCGTAAACTGCGCGCCGGACGCGCCGAACCTGACGAAGAACCACAGCAGCCTTCACTGTTTTAGCCGCGTCGCTGGCGTATAATCGCCGGCAGTTTTCCTTTCTGAGGTAAGTACTTATGGTTGAGCGTATTCTTATGGCGCCCCAGGGGCCGACGTTTTCACGTCTGGTGATGGGGTACTGGCGTTTAATGGAGTGGAATTATTCCGCCCGCGAGCTGGTGGGGTTTATCGAGCAGCATCTGGAGCTTGGCATCACTACTGTCGAGCACGCGGATATCTACGGCGGCTACCAGTGCGAAGCCGCCTTTGGCGAGGCGCTGCGTCTGGCGCCGCACCTGCGCGAAAAAATGGAAATCGTCACTAAATGCGGTATCGCCACCACCGCGAAGCCGGAAAACGCGCTTGGCCATTACATTACCGATCGCGCGCATATTGTGCAGAGTGCGGAAAATTCCCTGCGTTATCTTAGCACCGACGTGCTGGATCTGCTGCTGATCCATCGCCCCGATCCGCTGATGGATGCCGATGAGGTCGCCGAAGCGTTCCTTGCGCTGCATAAAAGCGGCAAAGTCCGCCACTTTGGCGTCTCCAACTTCACGCCTGCGCAATTCTCGTTATTGCAGTCGCGCCTGCCGTTTACGCTCGCGACCAATCAGGTAGAGATTTCGCCGGTACATCAGCCGCTGCTACTGGACGGGACGCTGGATCTGCTCCAGCAGTTACGCATTCGCCCGATGGCCTGGTCATGCCTGGGCGGCGGACGGCTTTTCAGTGATGAGAGCTTTGGGCCGCTGCGTGCCGAGCTGCAACAGGTTGCAGAAGAGACGGGCGCACAGACTATTGAGCAGGTCGTCTACGCGTGGGTGTTGCGTCTGCCGTCGCGCCCGCTGCCGATTATCGGCTCCGGGAAAATCGATCGCGTGAAAAGCGCGGCGGGGGCGCTGTCGCTTGAACTGTCGCGCCAGCAGTGGTTCCGCATCCGTAAAGCCGCGCTCGGTTACGACGTTCCCTGACAACCCGATCCCCTCCTTTCCGGTGAAACCGCGCACCTTGTTATAGACTTAACGGGGATCACCTGAACCTGGAGGGAATATGAAGCGATTGACTCTGGCGGCGATGGCGCTGCTGGCATGCGGCGCCGCACAGGCCGCCAACGAAGAAGTGGAACTGCGTCTGGCGACCGACAAGGGCGCTGGCCAGTCGGTCGGTATGGTTAAAATCACCGAAACCGATAAAGGCCTGGAATTTGCGCCCGATCTCAATGGTCTGCCGCCAGGCGAGCATGGTTTTCACATCCATGCCAAAGGCAGCTGCGAACCCGCCATGAAAGAGGGCAAAATGGTCGCGGCAGAAGCGGCGGGCGGTCATTTCGATCCGCAGAATACCGGTAAACACGCCGGGCCGGAAGGCGACGGGCATTTAGGCGATCTGCCGGCGCTGGCCGTCAATAATGACGGGAAAGCCACCGATCCGGTGACCGCGCCGCGCATTAAAAAACTGGATGAAATCAAAGGCAAAGCGCTGATGGTGCATGTCGGCGGCGATAACATGTCCGATCATCCGAAACCGCTTGGCGGCGGCGGCGCCCGTTACGCCTGTGGCGTTATTTAACCGCTCCCGGGGCGTTGCTCTCCTGCGGCGAGGGCGACGCCTGTTCCAGCTGCGACAGCGAACACCACAGGCGCCAGATAATTCCCGCCAGCCGCCGCGCGTCGGGCTGGTGGTGGCGCGCGAGCGTCAGACTGATGCGCTCAAGCTCGCCGAGCGCTGCCGCCAGCGGGCGCTGACGCACCCCTTTCACGCTCATTACATCCCGTAACGTTTCAATGCAGATATCACGCACCTGAGAGAGCGGGTCGGCGCGGGTTTCCCATTCGCGCAGTTGCCACACCACATGCGAGCAGTTAAGCAGCACCACGCCCCAGCGCAGCAGCCAGCGGCGGGTGGCCTCATCCTTACTGTTGCTGAGCTGGCTGATATGGTGGTAAACCAGCGACTCAAACGCCGCCTCGCCCCGCTGAGGAACGCGGCTGAGCTGGTCGATAAACCCGCGACGCAGGGCGCGAATATGACGCAGCCCTTTGCGCCGGTCGGAGCCCGGCCGCAGCACCGCGAACGCCACCCAGCAGAACGCCACGCCGCAGATCTTCGCCAGATTGTCGTTCAAAAAATCCGCCAGATCGTAAACCGGCGGGTTCGTCACCGCGATAAACGAGCCCATAAACACAATCAGCTGTCCCCACAATCCGGCAAACCGCGGCTGTTGCAGTTTTAACAGCTGCATCGTGGTCAGGAGCGGAAAAAGAAACAGCAAAAACTGCCAGAGATCGGTGACCTGAACCATCAGCCCGAACTTCACTACAAAGCTGAACAGCGTCAGCAGCAATAGCGTGCGCAGTAGCAAGTTGAGCGAATTATGCGGCGACGGCGAGGCGGAGTAGAGCACGCAGCTTATCGCCGCCAGGGTCAGCGCGCCGCTGCCGGCCTCCCAGCGGGTGTTGATCGCCCATGCGCCGATAAGCGTGATGACGCAGAAGGTGCGCAGCGCGCTCCAGAGCGCCTCGGCGTTATCGGTGTGGCGCGCCAGCGGCGGCGCGGTGGGTACGCTGATGCTGTCGTCAGGAACAGGCGTGTCGAGCCGCGCAATCCAGCGCTGGCAGTTCATCCACACGCGGCAGAAATCGCGCAGCCGCAGCCAGAACGCCTGATGGCGAAAATCGCCGCCCTCAGACGGCGCGAGCGCCGCCAGCAGACGAGCCACCCGCAGCGGGCAGGGCTTCGGATGACCGAGCTCTTCCAGCAGCGCATCAAGCCCGGCCCACAGATCCTGCGGCGGATCCGGCCAGTTCATCAGCAGGCGGCGCAGGCCGGAGATATAGCTGGTCAGACGCAGTTGCTGATGCAATAGATAATTCAGGAGCTGGTTTTGCTGACGGATGCGGTAATGGCTCCAGAAGGCCTGAATGCGCAGCACGTTCAGCGTCAGTACCTGCGCGATCACGCCTTCGTGCGCGGTACGGATGGCGTCGGTGGTTTGGGGTTTCCACAGCAGGCTGGCGTGTTCCAGCAGCCGCGCCTGCATTTTGCGCAGCGCTCCGAGAAACGTCACGCTGTCGGGCGGCCCTGGCATCACCATCATCATCAGCCCGCCGCACAGAATGCCGACAATCACTTCACAGACGCGCGACTGGGCGATATCCCACAGTTCTGTCGTCTCAATGGTGTTGACCAGCGGAAAGGCGATAATGGCGGCGGTGTAGCCCGCCAGTTGAAAGGCATAGGCGGCGTTATTGTGGAAATTCCCCGAAACCCAGGTACAGAGCGCCAGCCACAGCGCCATCGTCCAGGTGAACAGCCACGGATCGTTCAGCGTATGCCCGGCGATAATCAGCGCGGCGCTGGCCCCCAGCAGGCTGCCAGCGATGCGCCCCAGGCTTTTACTGATAACGCCGCCCACCGTCGGGAAACTCACCACGGCGGCGGACGTCATCGCCCAGTAGGGCTCGTCGAGATCCAGCACGTAAGCAATGGTCAGCGCGAGCGACATCGCGATGCCATTGCGCAGCGCGTAACGCCACTGCGCGGGCGTCGCTTTGCCCCACGGGGAGCGCTGCCAGGTGAGCCAGTCCAGATTCATCGGAAGCGCTTAGTGTGTGAGCGAGACGGTACAGGTGGTGCCGGACACCAGCGTGACGCCGTCGGGCAGGCTGTCGAGCGCGATGCGCACCGGCACGCGCTGCGCGAGCCGCACCCAGGGCACGTTCGGTTTGATATCCGCCACCAGGCTGCTGTCGCTCTCGACGCTCTGATCGTAAATGGCGCGCCCGATGCTTTCCACCTTGCCGCGCAGCGGCGTAGGGGTGCTGTAGAGCAGGATCTGCGCGCGGGCGCCTTCGCGGATGTGGCGCAGTTTGGTCTCTTCAAAATAGCCGACCACGTAGAACGAGCGGCTGTCCACCAGCGCGAACACCGGCTGGCCCTGGCTTGCGTAATTCCCCACGCGGCTGGACAGGTTTGTCACCCAGCCGTCGACGGGGGCGACCACGCGCGTCTGCTCCAGCTGCCAGCGCGCCTGCTCCAGCGACGCCTCGGCCATTTTCAGCGCCGCCTGCGCGGCTTTCACGCTGATGTTGGCGGTGTCGAGATCTTCGGCGGAAATATAGTTATGCGGCAGATGGCGGCGGCGGTTCGCTTCGTTATTCGCTTTGGCGAGATCGGTCTGCGCGCGGGCCATCTGGGCTTCGGCGTTCAGCACCGCGATGCGGTAGGGCGTATCGTCAATGGCGAACAGCAGTTCGCCTGCTTTGACTTTCTGGTTATCGCGCACCAGCAGGCGCGTAATCGCGCCGGAGACCTGCGGCGTAATATTCACCTGTTCGGCGCGCACTTTGCCGTCGCGCGTCCAGGGCGACTGCATGTAGTAATTCCAGACCAGCCAGCCGGCCAGCAGGGCGGCGGCCACCACGAAAAGCGTGGAGAAATATTTCAGGGTTTTCAGGCGCATGAGGTTACCACACAATCAGCATCAGCAGCCCGAGGCTGACTGACAGGACAAACAGGGAGAGATCCATCAGGGTCGGGTGCCAGATGTCGCCCGCGTACATCCAGTCACGCAGCAGGCGATGCGCTATCAGCCAGATAAAAAAACCGAGGATAACGGCCTTAAAAAGCGGCGGGAAATAGACCGACGCGCCAGCGATAAGATCCGAAAGCGCAAACCCTGAAGTAAAGACGCGCGAAATCACGAAAGATTAATCCTTGAAAATCGGAGAGATGGCAGCCGTTTCAGATACGCCGTTGTGGTCTAAAATTATAGACGTCGCGGTATTCATCGCCAGTGCGGCTATTTGTTTTAGCTACCTAAATACTGCACACTAGTCTAAAATCAGCATAATAACTTAGCAAGCTAATTATAAGGAGATGAAATTGGAATCGCCATTAGGCTCTGACCTGACAAGACTGGTGCGCATCTGGCGTGCTCTGATTGACCATCGCCTGAAGCCTCTGGAATTAACGCAGACCCACTGGGTGACACTTCATCATATCCACGCGCTGCCGCCCGATCAGTCGCAAATTCAACTGGCCAAGGCCATCGGTATTGAGCAACCGTCGCTGGTGCGCACGCTTGATCAGCTTGAAGAGAAGGGGCTGATTGCCCGCCACACCTGCGCCAGCGACCGACGCGCCAAGCGTATCAAGCTGACGGAAAAAGCGGCGCCGATCATTTCGCAACTGGAAGACGTTATTCTGAAAACCCGCGGCGAAATTCTCTCCGGCATTACGCAGGAAGAGCACGACCAGATGCTGCGCATCGTGGCGCGCCTTGAGAAAAATATCCTGGCGCTGTCGGCGAAAGAGTAAACGGTGAATTTGACGATCGTGTGAAGCACAACCTCACAATCAAAATCGCGCATAAAAAAACGGAGGAGCCTGATGCTCCTCCGTTCTTGTTTTTGACATCTGGTATCCCGTGCGCCTTAGCGCGGAGAGACGGTTACCTGGCTGCCGTTGCTCGCCAGCACCACGCGCTGACCAGCAGAGAAACGGGTGTTGCCCTGTTTCTGTACCACCATAATGGTGTTGCCGTCGTCCTTACGGATTTCCAGTTCAACGCCCTGCGTGGTGTTCACCGCGCCCTGTACGCCCTGGCCTGCCACGCCGCCTGCGATAGCGCCCGCCGCCGTGGCGATTGAGCGACCGGAGCCGCCGCCGACGGTATTACCCAGCAGACCGCCCAGCACCGCGCCGCCGAGTGCGCCGATAACGTTGGTATCATCTCCGCCCTGGATTTTCACCGGACGAACGTTCACGACGGTGCCGTAAGTAACGTTCTGTACCTGTTTGGCTTCAGAGGCGGTGTAAACGTCACCGGAAAGGCTATCGTTGTTGACGCAGCCCGCCAGCGTTATACCTGCCAGTGCAACAACCAGTACACGTGAAATCATGTAAATCTCCTGTTCACCAACAAATGCTCACCTGAGCATCCATCATATTCAAATTATATGGCATAAGACCGCGATATTTCACATTCTTCACAGAGCCGATGGTAAAAATCGTAAAATAGTCTGCCTGAACGATAAATCAACGGCGGGTAAAAGCGGGCTTTTTGCGCCGCGCGGGATTATTCCGTTGCTCAATCAGGGTGAATGTTTATGATTGAGGATCGCGAGCTTGTCGTCTCGCACGTTTTCACACAGGGCTTAAGGATTGCAGATGAAATCAGGTCGCTACATTGGAGTCATGTCCGGCACCAGCCTCGATGGCGTGGATGTGGTGCTGGCCGCCATTGATGAACATATGGTGGCGCAGCAGGCGAGCCTGAGCTGGCCGATGCCGCAGGCTATTAAAAAAGCGATTCTCGATATCTGCCAGGGACAACCGCTGACGCTCTCTCAGCTCGGCAGGCTTGATAATCAGCTCGGGTGCCTGTTTGCCGATGCGGTCAACGCGCTGATGCAGCAGGAGAAACTCAACCCGGAAGATGTGATGGCGATAGGCTGCCACGGCCAGACCATCTGGCACGAGCCGACCGGCAGCGCGCCGCACACGATGCAGATAGGCGACAATAACCAGATTGTGGCGCGCACCGGCGTCAGCGTCGTGGGCGATTTCCGCCGTCGCGATATGGCGCTCGGCGGGCAGGGCGCGCCGCTGGTGCCTGCGTTTCATCAGGCGCTGCTGGCGCATCCGACGGAGCGGCGTATGGTGCTGAACATCGGCGGCATCGCGAATCTTTCACTGCTCTTTCCGGGCCAGCCGGTAAAAGGCTTCGATACCGGCCCCGGCAACATGCTGATGGACGCCTGGATCTGGCGCCAGAAGGGCAAACCTTTTGATAAAGACGGCGAGTGGGCCGCCAGCGGCAAAGCGGTGCAGCCGTTGCTGCAACAGATGCTGAGCGATCCGTACTTCTCGACCCCGGCGCCCAAAAGCACCGGGCGCGAATATTTCAATTACGGCTGGATCGAGCGCCAGCTCTCGTCCTTCGCCGCGCTGCCAGCCCAGGATGTGCAGGCGACGCTGCTGGAGCTGACCGCCAGCACCATTGCGCGCGATGTGCTGCTGAGCGGCGGCGCGGAGCGGCTGATGATTTGCGGCGGCGGCGGGCGCAACCCGCGGCTGATGGCGCGCCTCGCCGCGCTGCTGCCAGGCACTGAGGTTGCGTCCACCGATGAAATGGGCATTCGCGGCGACGACATGGAAGCGCTGGCCTTCGCCTGGCTTGCGTACCGCACGCTGAGCGGCAAACCGGGAAATCTGCCGTCGGTGACCGGCGCGCGCGAAGCAAGCGTGCTCGGCGCGGTCTTCCCGGCCAACCCCTTAAATAATCGGAGTTTGCCGACTTTTCCTGCTCCGCTAAGCCGATAGACTGAATGCGTTACGGGGGCGTCCGGCCCCCTTCAGAAATACGTTTTCAGGATATGCCATGAAGAAACTGCTTGTCGTTTTGCTCCCCACGCTGCTGGCTGGCTGTAGCTACTATGACGCTATGGTTGAGCGCATGAACACCGATACTCTCGAATATCGCTGCGATGAAAAACCGCTGACGGTCTCGCTCAACAAACAGCGCGAGCAAGTCAGTTTCGTGCTGGATGATAAAGTGCTGCACCTGAATCAGGGCCGCGCCGCCTCGGGTACGCGCTACACCGACGGCATCTATGCGTTCTGGTCGAAAGGCGAGGAGGCGACGGTCTACTATCGCGACAATATTGTGTTAAATCACTGTCAGTTACAAAATCCGAAGCGTTGAGATTTTAACGGGTGGGGCGCACAATAGCGCCACCCGATCCTGACTGGTTCAACGCTATGTCTGATATTGACCATCTGCAACAGATTGCGCACCTGCGCCGTGAATACACCAAAGGCGGGCTGCGCCGCCGCGACTTAACCGACCAGCCGCTGCCGCTGTTTGAACGCTGGCTCGCGCAGGCGTGCGAGGCGAAACTCGCCGATCCTACCGCAATGGTCGTCGCTACCGTCGATGAACAGGGCCAGCCGTACCAGCGTATCGTGCTGCTCAAGCATTTCGACGAGCGCGGCATGGTGTTTTACACCAACCTTGGCAGCCGCAAGGCGCACCATCTCGAAAACAACCCGCGCATCAGTCTGCTGTTTCCGTGGCATATGCTGGAGCGGCAGGTGATGATCACTGGCAAAGCCGAGCGTCTCTCGACGCTGGAAGTGGTGAAATATTTCCACAGCCGCCCGCGCGACAGCCAGATTGGCGCCTGGGTCTCAAAGCAGTCGAGCCGTATTTCCGCGCGCGGCGTGCTGGAAAGCAAATTCCTCGAACTGAAACAGAAATTCCAGCAGGGCGAAGTTCCCTTGCCGAGTTTCTGGGGCGGTTTTCGCGTCTCGTTTGACCAGGTCGAATTCTGGCAGGGCGGCGAGCACCGGCTGCATGACCGCTTTTTATACCAGCGTGACGCCGACGGCTGGAAAATCGACCGTCTCGCCCCGTAAGTGAGCGATTTTCTTATGCAAGCGCTGGCGCTCCCAGGGCTTGCGCTTTATTCTATGCCTCCCTGAATTTTATTCTTTCGCCAGTGGGCGAAAAGCCGTGTACCGGCAAAGGTGCAGTCGTAAATACATGGAGAAATCGATGGCAAGCAGCAATTTGATTAAACAATTGCAGGAGCGGGGCCTTGTGGCTCAGGTGACGGATGAAGAAGCGTTAGCGCAGCGACTGGCGCAGGGGCCGATCGCCCTTTATTGCGGCTTCGATCCCACCGCCGACAGCCTGCACTTGGGCCATCTGGTTCCCTTGTTGTGCCTGAAACGCTTTCAGATGGCGGGGCACAAACCGGTTGCACTGGTCGGCGGCGCCACCGGTCTGATTGGCGACCCGAGCTTTAAAGCGACCGAACGTAAACTCAATACCGAAGACACCGTCCAGGAGTGGGTGGATAAAATCCGCCGCCAGGTCGCGCCGTTCCTCGATTTCGATTGCGGCGAAAACTCCGCTATCGCGGCGAACAACTATGACTGGTTCGGCAGTATGAACGTGCTGACCTTTCTGCGCGATATCGGCAAGCACTTCTCGGTCAACCAGATGATCAACAAAGAAGCGGTGAAGCAGCGCCTGAACCGCGACGATGTGGGTATCTCCTTCACCGAATTCTCCTACAACCTGTTGCAGGGTTACGACTTCGCCTGCCTGAATAAACTGCACGGCGTGGCGCTGCAAATCGGCGGCTCCGACCAGTGGGGTAACATTACGTCGGGTATCGATCTGACCCGTCGTCTGCACCAGAACCAGGTGTTCGGTCTGACCGTACCGCTTATCACCAAATCTGACGGCACCAAATTCGGCAAAACCGAAGGCGGCGCGGTATGGCTGGATCCGAAGAAAACCAGCCCGTACAAGTTCTACCAGTTCTGGATCAACACCGCGGACGCGGATGTTTACCGCTTCCTGAAGTTCTTCACGTTCATGAGCCTTGATGAGATCAACGCCCTGGAAGAAGAAGACAAAAACAGCGGCAAAGCGCCGCGCGCCCAGTACGTACTGGCGGAGCAGGTAACGCGCCTGGTGCATGGCGAAGAGGGCCTTGCCGCCGCGAAGCGCATCACTGAAAGCCTGTTTAACGGCAACCTCAACGCGCTGAGCGAAGCGGATTTCGAGCAGCTCGCGCAGGACGGCGTGCCGATGATCGAGATGGAAAAAGGCGCGGATCTGATGCAGGCGCTGGTCGATTCCGAACTGCAGCCGTCCCGCGGCCAGGCGCGCAAAACCATCGCGTCCAACGCTATCACCATCAACGGCGAGAAGCAGGCCGATCCGGAATACACCTTCAGCGACAGCGATCGCCTGTTTGGCCGCTATACGCTGCTGCGTCGGGGCAAGAAAAACTACTGCCTCGTCTGCTGGAAGTAACACTCAGCCAGTCAAGGGCGTGGGAAACCACGCCCTTTATTTTTAACCCGACCTCTCGTTTCACCCGGAAAATCATGAAGAATATTCTCGCCATCCAGTCTCATGTGGTGTTTGGTCACGCCGGCAACAGCGCGGCTGAATTCCCGATGCGCCGCCTCGGCGCCAATGTCTGGCCGCTTAATACGGTGCAGTTTTCCAACCACACGCAGTATGGCCAGTGGACCGGCGCCGTGATGCCGCCGTCGCATCTGACCGAGATCGTGCAGGGCATTGCGGCTATCGGCCAGCTGTCGCGCTGTGACGCCGTGCTGAGCGGCTATCTGGGCTCGGCGGAGCAGGGCGAGCATATTCTGGAGATTGTCCGTCAGGTGAAAGCGGCCAATCCGCAGGCGAAGTACTTTTGCGACCCGGTGATGGGCCACCCGGAAAAGGGCTGTATCGTGGCGCCGGGCGTGGCGGAGTTTCACGCGCGTTTCGCGCTGCCGGCGAGCGACATCATCGCGCCGAACCTGCTCGAGCTGGAGATACTGAGCGGCCATGCGGTGGCGAGCGTCGACGAGGCTGTCGCGACCGCACGCGAGCTTATCGCCCGCGGCCCGCAGATTGTGCTGGTGAAACATCTGGCGCGCGCAGGCTATCATCAGGACCGTTTTGAAATGCTGCTGGTGACATCCGACGAGGCCTGGCACATCAGCCGTCCGCTGGTGGATTTCGGCGCGCGTCAGCCGGTCGGCGTGGGCGACGTGACGAGCGGTCTGCTGCTGGTGAAACTGTTACAGGGCGCGACGCTTCGCGAGGCGCTGGAGCATGTGACGGCGGCGGTCTACGACATCATGGTGACCACCAAACGCATGGAAGAGTATGAATTGCAGGTCGTAGCGGCGCAGGACGGCATCGCGCGGCCGGAACACTACTTTACGGCGGTAAAACTGTAAAAAAACGCCGCGCCTGCATCAGGCGCGGCGCTTCACTTCTCTGTTACGCGCTCAGGCCTTCCGCCTTCAGCGCCGCCGCGACGGCAGGACGCGCTTTCACGCGAGCCTGGTAGTCGGCGATATTGTCAAACGCCTGCATCTCAAGTCCGACCGCTTTCGCCCAGTTCAGCACGGTAAACAGGTAAGCATCCGCCACGCTGAAGCGCAGCCCCATCAGCCACTGTTTCTGCGCCAGCGCCTCATTCACATACGCGAATTTCTTCTGCAACTGCGCGCGCGCGATGGTCTTATACTCATCCGGCGTATCCGGGCGGAACAGCGGCGTAAAACCTTTATGCAGCTCGGTGGCGATATAGTTCAGCCACTCCAGCGTGTGGTAACGGGTCATGCTGCCGACAGGGGCGAGCAACTGACGGTCCGGCACAAGATCTGCGATGTACTGCACAATAGCGACGCCCTCTGTCAGCAGCGTATTATCATCCAGCAGCAGCGCCGGCACCTGACCCTTCGGGTTAATGGTCAGGTAGTCTTCGCCGTTCTCCGTGCGCTTTGCGGCCAGATCTACCGCCACCAGCGTAAAATCGATATCGGCTTCGCGCAGAATGATGTGCGGCGAAAGCGAACACGCGCCGGCTTTGTAAAACAGTTTCATGGCAATGCTCCCTTCTCATGAATGAACCAAATTATGGTAGAGCGCGAACAGGTAAAAAAAAAGCCGCCAGCATAAAAACTGACGGCCTCAATAACGTTTCCCGAACGGTTACGCGTGCGCGGTATCCGTTTCTTTCGCTTTGTCATCCTGCGTCATGCGGTTCAGCAGCGGCGCAGTCAGCAGCATCAGCACGGCGATAACGCCGGTGGCGATCCCAATCTGCATGAAGACGCGGCCGTAGACTTCCAGCGACTGCAGCGGGTCGGTCACGTTTTCCGGCACCGCCATCAGGTTCGCGACTTTACCGGCGATCATTGCCGCGCCCGCGGTGGTCAGGAACCAGCTGCCCATGATGAAGCCCATAAGGCGCTGGGGCACCAGCTGTGCGACCATCGCAAGGCCGAGACCGGAGATCATCAGCTCGCCGATACTCTGCAGCGCGTAGCTCAGGATCAGCCAGTTCACGGAGACGATACCGGCTTCGGAGGCGAATTTCGCGCCCAGCGGCAGCACCAGGAACGCGCCAGAGCACAGCAGCATACCGATAGTGAATTTAAACGGCATCGGCAGGCGGTCGCCCATTTTGTTATAGATAGCGGCCAGAATCGGGCTGCCAATCATGATCCAGAACGGGTTCAGCGCCTGGAACTGCTCCGGCTGGAACGCGATACCCAGAATCGAGTGCTCTACGTTACGGATAGCGAAGAAGTTCAGGGACGTCGGCATCTGCTGATAGAGCACGAAGAACACAATCGCTTCAAGCATCAGGATAAACGCCACGATCATTTTGCGGCGCGCGGCGCCCTGCATCGCGAACGCTTCTTTCGCGAAAATAATCACGATACCGAGAGCGACCACGCCCAGCACCATACGGGCGATGCCCTGGTTATGCAGCAGCCAGGTGGCGATAGCGACCAGCACCACGATACCGACGATAGTCGCCAGCAGTTTGCCGATGTGCAGCGGGGCGAAGTCGGGTTTGGAGCCGTAATCTTTCACCCACTTCTTGCAGAAGATGAAGTTCACGAGGGTGATCAGCATCCCGACGAAGCTCAGTGAGAACGCCACGCTCCAGCCGAATCTGTCAGCCAGCCACGGGGTCGCCAGCATGGAGAAGAAGGAACCGATGTTAATCGCCATGTAATACATGGTGAACGCGCCGTCGAGACGCGGGTCATCTTTCTCGTAGCAGGTCGAGAGCAGGGCCGACGGGTTGGCTTTGAACAGACCGTTACCTACCGCGATGGTCGCCATACCGAAGTAGACGATCGCCGCGTCGTGACCAGACCACGCCACCAGCGCATAGCCGATAGCCAGCACAATCGTGCCGAGCATAATCACGCGTTTGGTGCCAAGCACTTTATCGCCCAGCCAGCCGCCGATAGCCACCAGGCCATACACCAGCGCGCTGAAGGAGGAGAACAACGTAATGGAATCCGCTTCCGACATACCCAGCTGTTTGACCAGGTAAACAGCCATAATCCCTTGCAGGCCGTAGTAACCGAAACGCTCCCATAACTCTATCGAGAAGATCAGATAAAACGATTTCGGTTGTTTGAAAGCGTTCATGCTCACGCTTTCTGCTGGTTTTTTGTTTGCAGTCGACACATATACCTCTTTTTTTACAGCCCGCATTAACCGCGGGGGTGGTATGCGCGTGTTGCCTGGCGGCGTGCGCTTTTATTGTTATATGAAGTGAGAAACGGCGGGTAATGTTCACTATCCTGACCGCGGGCACAAGGCTTTTGTAATAATCTGTTACATATAAGCCGGGCGGGATAATCCGCCATTCGTTTCGCTAACCATCAGCGTTAAATTTCATGATAATCGCTATTGTAGATTTTTTAACTGCTGAAGCGGGCGCTGAAGCGGGATTTGGTTATATGTTCTGCTGATTAACCTGCCAGGCAGTCAGATAGACCTGAATATCGGAGAATGCCCGATATTTATATTATTGGTGACAGTGATAACCGAGGCGCCGCAAGGCTTTGTGCCCAATAATGCAACGGAAATTTAACAGAATGTTGCAAGTGTGATAATTCTCACAAATCTATAGAAAATTCCTGTCGAAAAAAAACGATTAACCTGACCAACTGATTTAAAGCGGGATAATGGACGCTGAAACGGAGCGACAGGAAGGCGAGTGAGAGGAAGATCGCGCAACGGATGTGACAGAGGTGACAACCGTTGCGCTGCGGGTTATTCGTACACTTTTTCCGCGTATTCGCAGAGATCTTCAATGATGCAGGAGCCGCAGCGCGGCTTACGGGCGATGCAGGTGTAGCGCCCGTGAAGGATAAGCCAGTGGTGACAATCGACTTTAAACTCCGCCGGCACCACTTTTAACAGCTTTTCTTCGACGGCTTCGACATTCTTGCCGGGCGCGAATTTTGTGCGGTTGCTGACGCGAAAAATATGCGTATCAACGGCGATAGTCGGCCAGCCGAAGGCTGTGTTTAGCACCACATTGGCGGTTTTGCGCCCGACGCCCGGCAGCGCCTCCAGCGCCGCGCGATCTTCCGGCACCTCGCCGCCGTGCTGTTCAAGCAGAATGCGGCACGTTTTTATCACGTTCTCCGCTTTGCTGTTAAACAGCCCGATGGTTTTGATGTACTCCTTCACGCCCTCCACGCCGAGCGCCAGCATTGCTTCAGGCGTGTTGGCGACAGGGTAGAGCTTCGCCGTGGCTTTGTTCACGCTCACATCCGTGGCCTGCGCCGAAAGCAGCACGGCTATCAGCAGCTCAAACGGGCTGGTGAAATGCAGCTCTGTCGTCGGGTGCGGGTTGTTCGCCCGGAGCCGGGTAAGGATTTCGATGCGTTTAGCCTGGTTCATGACGCTTTTTCCGCCGTGGCCTCCACCACGACCGGTTTCGCGGCGCGGCGTTTCATACGCTCGTCAATGAGGTATTTCACCGCCAGCATCATACCGAGGCCGATAAAAGCGCCCGGCGGCAGCATCGCCAGCAGGAATGGCGTATCGGTGTGGAACACTTCGATGCGCAGGACGCGCGCCCAGCTGCCGAGCAGGCCGTCAGCGCCGTCAAACAGCGTGCCGTTGCCGAGGATCTCGCGCAGCGAGCCGAGTACGAACATCGCGCCGGTCGCGCCCAGCCCGATGGCAAAACCGTCAAGCGCCGAAAGCAGCGGACCGTTTTTGGCGGCGAACGCTTCCGCGCGACCGACCACAATACAGTTCGTGACGATAAGCGGGATAAAAATCCCGAGCGACTGGTACAGCCCGAACGCATAGGCGTTGATCAGCATCTGCACGATACTCACCACCGCCGCGATAATCATCACGTAAATAGGAATGCGGATCTCGCCCGGCATCCAGCGGCGGAAGGCTGAGATCGAAGCGTTAGTCAGCGTCAGCACCAGCGTGGTCGCAAGGCCAAGGCCGAGCGCGTTGGTGGCGGTGGAGGTCACGGCCAGCAGCGGACACATACCGAGCAGCTGTACCAGCGCCGAGTTATTTTTCCATAACCCGTTGACCAGAATCGATTTCACGTCATTCATGGATTTTCTCCACAGGAAGGCAGGGTGGAAAGCTGCGGCTCCAGCGTCTGCGCGTACAGCCCCGCGCGTTTGACCGCGTTGACGACCGCACGCGGCGTAATCGTCGCGCCAGTAAACTGATCGAACTGGCCGCCATCTTTTTTCACCGCCCAGCGGGTATCATTCGGCCCCTGAATCACCTGACCGGCAAAACCGGTGATCCAGTTGCTGATGCGGGTTTCGATTTTATCGCCAAGCCCTGGCGTTTCATGATGCTCCGTCACGCGGGTGCCGAGCACGGTGCCTTTGAAATCCGCGCCAACCAGCAACTGTATCGCGCCGGAATAGCCGTCAGGCGCGGTCGCCTGCATGACGACCGCCACCGGCGTATCGCCTTTACGCGCCACCCACAGCTGTTTTTCGCCGCGCCCCAGCGCGGGCGCACTGACAAGATAGCAGCTTTGCTGAATATCATTGTCATACATCTCTGGCGGCAGCACCTGATCGAACAACTGTTTCTGCTGTAGTGCCGCCTGGCCTTCAATCGTGGTTTTCGTCAGCGCGTTGACCATCGCGGTCAGCCCGGTGGTCAGGGCCGCGAAAACGGCGAGCGTCACGCCATGTTTCTGAATCGTCTTAAGCATGGGCTCTCCTTACCGGTGACCGTAAACCCGCGGGCGGGTGTAGTAATCGATGAGCGGCACGGTGATATTCGCCAGCAGCACGGCAAACGCCACGCCGTCCGGGTAGCCGCCGAAGCTGCGAATCAACCACACCAGCAGGCCCGCCAGCGCGCCGAACACCAGGCGGCCTTTATTGGTGGTCGAGGCCGTGACCGGATCGGTAAGAATAAAGAACGCGCCAAGCATTGTCGCGCCCGAGAGCAGATGCATCAGCGGCGACAGAAATTTCTCCGGCGCGATAAGCCAGCCGAGCGTTGAGCATACTGCGAGCGTGACGATAAAGCTCACAGGAATATGCCAGCGGATCGTACCGCGCGCGAGCAGGAACAGACCGCCCGCCAGATAAGCCAGATTCACCCACTGCCAGCCGAGGCCCGCCAGCGCGCCGCCGTAAATCGGCTGCGCCAGCAGTTCGCCTGCCGGATGGCCGGCGTGCAGGCCGGTTTTAAAGGTATCGAGCGGCGTGGCCTGGCTTACGCCGTCAATGCCGAGACGCAGTTGCGTCATGGTGTCGCCGCTGGCGGTCGCGCCGTGGAAAATCACCTGTAGCGCGTCGAGAAAACCCGGCGCCGCGGCGGCGATCTGCTGCGGCGGCAGCCAGTTGGTCATCTGTACCGGGAATGAGATAAGCAATACTACGTAGCCAATCATCGCCGGGTTGAAGGGGTTGTGGCCAAGCCCGCCGTAAAGCTGTTTGGCGATAATCACCGCGAATACGGTGCCGAGCACGACCATCCACCACGGGGCCAGCGGGGGAATGCTCACTCCCAGCAGCAGACCGGTCAGGAGGGCGGAGTTATCGCCAAGGTGGCTTTTCAGCGGCAGTTTGCGCATGCGTACCACCAGCGCTTCGCTGGCAAGCGCGCTGACGATGGCTAACAGAATCTGTACCAGGCTGCCGTAGCCGAAAAAGTACCACTGCACGGCGATGCCCGGCACGGTGGCCAGCGTCACCAGCATCATGATACGCGACGTCTGGCGCTGGTTATGGGTATAAGGGGAACTCGCGATTCTGAAAACCATTTAATCCTCGTTAACAACCTTTTCGGCAGCCTTGCGCGCCTGCACGCGGGCAATCGCGGCGGCAACCGCGGCCTTGCGCGGATCGTCCGCTTCATCTTCTTCTTCGTTCGCCGCCTGCGCGCGCTCATTCGCCTGCGCCGCTTTGCGGGCTTTGGCGCGGGCAATGGCGGCTTCCACGGCGGCTTTGCGCGGGTCGACCGGTTCGGCAGGCGTTTCTTCCGCCGGGGCGCTTTCAGCAGCCTGCGCCGCTTTACGCGCTTTGGCGCGGGCGATGGCGGCTTCAACGGCGGCTTTACGCGGGTCGACCGGTTCGGCAGGCGTTTCTTCCGCCGGGGCGCTTTCAGCAGCCTGCGCCGCTTTGCGGGCTTTAGCACGGGCAATAGCGGCTTCTACGGCGGCTTTGCGCGGGTCGACCGGTTCGGCAGGCTTTTCGTCTGCGGTCGCGTTTTCCCCGGCCTGCGCCGCTTTGCGGGCTTTAGCGCGGGCAATAGCGGCTTCGACGGCGGCCTTGCGCGGGTCGGCCGGCCCGGCGGGTTTTTCGTCTGCGGTCGCGTTTTCCCCGGCCTGGGCCGCTTTGCGCGCTTTCGCGCGCTCAATAGCGGCTTCCACCGCGGCCTTGCGCGGGTCGACCGAGTCTGCCGACGCGTCAATGTCAGGTTCGGTCGCTTCGTGCGCAGGCACGGAACTGTTCGCCGCCATCTCTTGCTGCACTTTCTCCGCCTGACGCGCGCGCGCCTCCGCCTTGCGGGCTTCGCGGGCAGCGATCACCGCGCTGTTATCCGGTTTCTCGCCCGCGGCCACGACAACAGGCTGGTCATCGGCTTTCTTGCCGCGCACGCGGGCCAGCGCCGCCTGGATAGCGTCCTGATCCTGGCCGGAAGGCTGTACCGCCGATTTTTTATGACGCTCAAGGCGCGCGGCTTTTTCACGTTCGAGACGGGCCTGGCGCGCTTCAAAGCGCGCTTTGGCTTCGGCGGCGCGTTTTTCTTCTTCGGCGATGGCGCGAATTTCCGCTTTTTCCTGACGGAAATATTGCACCAGCGGAATATTGCTCGGGCAGACCCAGGCGCACGCGCCGCATTCGATGCAGTCAGCCAGATTGTGCGCGGTGGCTTTATCGTGCTGCTGGCCGACGCTGAACCAGTAAAGCTGCTGCGGCAGCAGATCGGCCGGGCAGGCGTCAGCGCAGGCGCTGCAACGGATGCAGTGCTGCTCTTCCTGCGGCGCGCCCATCTCGGTGGCGGAAGGCGCCAGCAGGCAGTTAGTGATTTTCACGACCGGCACGTCAAGGCCAGGCAGAGTGAATCCCATCAGCGGGCCGCCCATGATCACCAGCTGTTCGCTGGTCGGGATAAAGCCGGCGTGTTCGAGCAAGTGGCGCACCGGCGTGCCGATACGCGCCCAGACGTTACCCGGACGGCCCACGGCTTCGCCCGTCAGCGTTACCACGCGCTCGGTCAGCGGCTCGCCGTCGATAATGGCGCGCTTGACGGCGAACGCGGTGCCGACGTTCTGCATCAGCACGCCGATGTCAGAGGAGCGACCGCCGTGCGGCACCTGTTTGCCTGTGAGGATCTGGGTGAGCTGTTTCGCGCCGCCCGACGGGTATTTGGTCGGGATCACGCGCAGACGAATTTTATGTTCGCCGTGCAGTACGGCGCGCATCATCGAGATAGCCTGCGGCTTGTTATCTTCGATGCCGATCAGCACTTCGCGCGGCTGAAGAATATGCGCAAGGATGCGCACGCCGTCGATAATCTGCGCGGCACAATCCTGCATCAGGCGGTCATCGGCGGTGATATAGGGCTCGCACTCCGCGGCGTTGATAATCAGCGTTTCGATTTTATCGCCGCCGCCCTGCAGCTTGGTGCCGGTCGGGAACCCGGCGCCGCCGAGGCCCGCGACGCCAAACTGATGAATACGTTCAATCAGCGCCTCGCGGCTGCGGCACGAATAGTCGCTCCAGCCGTCGCGTGCTATCCACCTGTCTTCGCCGTCGGCGTCGATGATTACGGAAAGTTCCGGCAGGGCGGAGGGATGCGCCGTCGGGTGCGGCATAATCGCCGTTACGGTGCCGGAAGTCGGCGCGTGTACCGGCAGCATCCGGCCGCTCCCTACGGTGAGCTGCTGGCCGCGCAGGACTTTATCGCCTGGCGCCACGCAGATCTCGCCTTCACTGCCGATATGCTGTTTAAGCGGAATGATAAAACGGCCCGGCAGCGGCAACTGACGCAGCGGGGTGCCGTTAGACTGGGTTTTCATCTCCGGCGGATGAATGCCGCCGTTGAAATCCCAGACTTTCTCTTTTCTGAACGCAGAAAATAACTTAAGCATGTTGTTCCACAGGAATGTTACGCACCGGAATGGTGTTGAGATCCCACTTCCAGTTATCCGTTGTGGTGGCGGCCGGACGCAGTTCAATACACTGCGTCGGGCAGGGATCTACACAGAGATTACAGCCAGTGCAGAGGTCGCTCATCACGGTGTGCATGGCGCGCGTGGCGCCGACGATAGCATCCACCGGACAGGCCTGAATACATTTTGTGCAGCCGATGCAGTTCGGCTCGTCGATGACGGCCAGCATACGTACCGGCTCGGCCATCGCGGCGTCGCCGTCCAGCGGCTGCGGTTCGACGTTAAGGAGCGTGGCGATTTTCTGCATCACCGGCTCGCCGCCAGGCACGCAGCGGTTGATCTGCTCGCCGTTATTGGCGACCGCTTCAGCATACGGGCGACAGCCCGGATACCCGCACTGGCCGCACTGGCTCTGGGGCAGCAGTTCGTCAACCTGATCGACCACGGGATCTTCTTCGGCGGCGAAGCGGCGCGAGGCGTAGCCCAGCAGCATGCCGAACAGCAGGGCCAGCAGCGTCAGCGCGATAACCGCGATAACAATCATTTCCATCAGAACTTCACCAGCCCGCTAAAGCCCATAAAGGCCAGAGACATCAGGCCCGCTGTGACCAGCGCGATGGCGTTGCCGCGAAACGGCAGCGGGACGTCGGCGACGACCAGACGCTCGCGAATGGCGGCGAACAGCACCATGACCAGCGAGAAGCCGACCGCGGCGGAAAAGCCGTAGAGCGCCGACTGCAAAAAAGTATGGTTAAGATTGATGCTCAGCAGCGCCACGCCCAGTACGGCGCAGTTGGTAGTAATCAGCGGCAGATAAATGCCCAGCAGGCGATAGAGCGCAGGGCTGGTTTTGCGCACCACCATTTCGGTAAACTGCACCACCACCGCGATAACCAGAATAAAGGCCATCGTGCGCAGGTAGACCAGCTCAAGCGGCACCAGAATCAGATGATCGATGATCCATGAGAAAATGGTCGCCAGCGTCATCACGAACGTGGTGGCCATCCCCATGCCGATCGCGGATTCCAGTTTTTTGGAAACGCCCATAAACGGACACAGGCCGAGAAACTTCACGAGAACGAAGTTATTGACCAGCACCGTTCCAACAAATAACAGCAAATAATCAGACATTATTCGACCTGAAACGAAAAAAGCCGCTCATTATCGGACATCCGACAGAGGGCGACAACGGAGAATCTGTAAGGTTATTTTGCCCTGACAAACGTCTGCTTCACGCGCGCCGAGCGCTTAAAATAGGGCACCAGCAGCGCGGCCGCCAGTAACGGAAACAGCAGCTGACGCACCGCCAGCGCGTCGCTCACCGGCGAGAACGCGAAAGATTTAATCGCCAGCAGGACGGTCAGCAGCAGCCAGATAATATAGTGGCGCGGCACGCCCTGACGGCGTTTGAAAAAGGCGACGGTCAGCCAGAGCGTATAGCCCCACATCGCCATGGCGCACAGCATCGAGCCATACCAGAAAAGCACTTGCGTTGTGCCTTGTGCGCTGAGCGCCTGATGGACTTGCGGGGAAGCAAGTCCCATCACATAGAGCGCGACGGCAAGCGTGGTGCTAAGTAAAGACATCAATAACCAGGCGAGAGGGGCGAGCAACCAGCCTCCGATACGCATCGGGGACGCGTCGGTCATATAACCTCCCGGGATATAAATTCAACAAATGGCTAAAGATTAATTACAGCGCAAAGATTATAAAGATTTTCTGTCTGATTGCTACCTTTACGGCTTACTGTACGTAACGCCAGACGGTTTTCGGCACCTGGCCGAGATCGTACAGCCGACCGCCTGACACCAGCTCCGCGCGGCGGTGATCCGCGGCACGATACATATTGATAATTTCCTGATTATCCGTAAGGGTGTAATTAAGGTGATCGAACAATTTTTCCAGACTTTCAAGCGTGCTGATTTTACGAAACTTTAATAAATAGTCCTGAACGGTCATGTTAATCGTTATCCGCGCAATAGAATAATAATGAGATGTCGCCGGGAAAGGCGGGCCGGGTAAAGAATAAACGCAAAAACGGGGTTATGCAGGTTTAATAAAAGCCTGAATAACATTTAAGAGTTTTCCTTGAGAATTAACGCAGGCCCGGCATCCGGGAGAGAAAGAGTAACGCGCTTCGCCAGCGCTGGCAATATCCCGTTCGTGCCTGTTTCCCGCCTTTTTACGACAATATGTAAACCCGATTCCAGACGCCGCACGCCCCGCCGCGCGCGGCGCGGTTGACGGCAGACCTGCTATTTCCAGGTGTTTTTCAGCAGACGCCTTGCGCGTTCAGGTTTTATTCGCTCTTGTGGAGGCAACATTAATGGCGCGATAAACGCCACGCTATTTCTTTAAGTCGTGTTGCTTATTTCATCAAAACAATAAAGGGCGCACATCTCATCAGGTGAAGCCGCGTTCACATTTGAACGTACCCGAAGGGCGACATCTTCACTGACTTACCGGAATGATTCTGACGCCTGCCAAAAAAATGATGAAAATTCTGAAATAAGCCGTTTATTTTCGTTTGGTTATGAAAGCGTTGAGGCGACGTTGCGAATGGTGTCAAATACGGGTGTGAACTCAGCAGAGGAATGAACATGAAAGATAATGTCCGGGTGGGATTAATCGGTTACGGCTACGCCAGTAAAACCTTTCACGCGCCGCTTATCGCCGGCACGCCAGGGATGGAGCTTGCCGCCGTCTCCAGCAGCGACGCCGCGAAAGTTCACGCCGACTGGCCGGGAATGGCCGTGGTCTCCGATCCCAAACAGCTGTTTAACAATCCGCATCTCGATCTGATTGTCATTCCCACGCCGAATGATACCCACTTCCCGCTGGCGAAAGCGGCGCTGGAAGCCGGTAAACATGTGGTGGTGGATAAACCCTTTACGGTCACGTTGTCGCAGGCGCGCGAGCTGGAGACGCTGGCGAAAAGCTTAGGCCTGGTGCTGTCGGTGTTTCATAACCGCCGCTGGGACAGCGATTTCCTGACGCTGAAACAGATTATCGCCGAAGGGCAGATTGGCGAAGTCGCCTACTTCGAATCGCATTTTGACCGCTTTCGCCCCAAGGTGCGCGACCGCTGGCGCGAGCAGGCCGGGCCGGGCAGCGGCATCTGGTACGATCTGGCGCCGCATTTGCTGGATCAGGCGGTACAGCTCTTCGGCCTGCCGGTCAGTATTAACGTCGATCTGGCTGAGCTACGCCCGAGCGCGCAGGCGACCGACTATTTTCACGCGGTGCTGGCGTACCCGGAGCGTCGCGTCGTGCTGCACGGCACCATGCTGGCGGCGGCGGAATCCGCGCGCTATATCGTTCACGGCACCCGCGGCAGCTATGTGAAGTTCGGGCTGGATCCCCAGGAGGAGAGCCTGAAATCGGGCGTGCGTCCGCCGCAGGAAAACTGGGGCTACGACATGCGCGACGGCGTGCTGACGGTGGCGCGCGGCGACATGCTCGATGAGCAGACGCTGCTGACGGTGCCGGGCAACTATCCGGCCTATTATGCCGCCGTGCGCAGCGCCATTCGCGGCGAAGGCGAAAACCCGGTGCCCGCAAGCCAGGCCATCGTCGTGATGGAGCTGATTGAAGCAGGGATTGAATCGGCGAAACGCCGCGCGGCATTCTGCCTGCGCAGTTAAAGTATGACGCTCCGGCGCGGGTCGTCGGGGCGTCGCTTTTCCCGCCTTATTAAACGGCGCGTCACTCAGACGCACCGTTTCAGCCGCATTACTCGCCAGGATCGGCTTTTTGTTGCAAAGTAGATCAACCTGCAACATGACAAGGAACTGACAATGAACTGGCTGAAACGCCTGAAAATTGACACTTTTTTACTGGTTATGATTGGCGTCGTGATTGTCGCGTCGCTGTTTCCCTGCGAAGGGCGAGTCAAAACGGTGTTTGAATACCTCACCACGGCCGCCATCGCGCTGCTGTTTTTTATGCATGGCGCGAAACTCTCCCGTGAGGCGATTCTGGCCGGAATGGGGCACTGGCGGCTGCATCTGATGGTGTTTCTCAGCACGTTCGTGCTCTTCCCGCTGATTGGTCTGGCGATGAAGTTTATTCCGCACAGCGTATTGCCGCCGTCGCTCTATATGGGCTTTCTCTATCTCTGCGCGCTGCCTGCGACGGTACAGTCAGCCATCGCGTTTACCTCCGTCGCCCGCGGCAACGTGGCGGCGGCGGTATGCAGCGCGTCGGCGTCCAGCATTCTCGGGATTTTTCTCTCGCCGGTGCTGGTGGGGGTCATGATGCAGGCCCAGCAGGGCGACACCAACACGCTCGACGCCATCGGGAAAATTGTGCTGCAACTGATGGTGCCGTTTGTGATTGGGCATCTCTCGCGCCCGCTGATTGGCCGCTGGGTCGACCGACATAAAAAGCTTATCAATATGACCGACCGCTCGTCGATTCTGCTGGTGGTGTATGTCGCCTTCAGCGAGGCGGTAGTAGAGGGCATCTGGCATCAGGTGACGGGTCTTTCGCTGCTGGCGGTGGTCGTTGTGTCGCTGGTGCTGCTGGCGATTGTGCTGGTGGTGAACGTCTGGATGTCGCGCCTGTTCGGCTTTAATAAAGAAGATGAGATAACCATCGTCTTCTGCGGCTCCAAAAAGAGCCTCGCGAACGGCGTGCCGATGGCGAACGTGCTGTTTCCGGCAAGCCAGGTGGGGATCATGGTGCTGCCGCTGATGATTTTCCATCAGATCCAGCTGATGGTCTGCGCGGTCATGGCCCAGCGCTATGCGAGACGCAATGAAGAGAAAACAGGCCAGAAGGCATCCGCCTCCTGACCCGGCGGCGCGGCTTACGCCGCGCTGACTTTAGCCACCAGCGCCTGTTTTTCCGCGTCCGTCAGGAACGCGATTTTCAGGCCGTTCTCCTGCGCGGTGCGGATCTGCGCCGCGCTCAGCCCCGCCGCGGGTGCCGCTACCTGGTATTCATGGCCGATATCCACGCCCTGTACGCCCGGATCGTCGGTGTTAATCGTGGCCAGGATATTGTGCTCCAGGAAGGTCTTCAGCGGGTGATGCGCCAGTGACGCCACCGTGCTGGTCTGGATATTCGAGGTCAGGCAGGATTCTATGCCAATCCCCTGTTCCGCCAGGAAATCCATCAGCGCCGGATCTTCCACCGCTTTTACGCCGTGACCGATGCGCTCGGCGCCCAGTTCGCGAATTGCCTGCCAGATGCTCTCCGGGCCTGCGGCTTCACCCGCGTGTACGGTGATATGCCAGCCCGCGTCACGCCCGCGGTTAAAGTGATTCAGGAACAGGCTGCCGGGGAAGCCCAGCTCGTCGCCCGCCAGATCGAGCGCGGTGATGTGGTCGCGATGCGCCAGCAGGCCGTCCAGTTCGGCCACGCACGCCTCTTCACCAAAAGTACGGCTCAGGATGCCGATAAGACGGGCGTCCACGCCGTAGTCGCGGCTGCCCTGGCGCACGCCGTCAATCACGGCGTCGACGACGCCCGCCACCGGCAGGTTGTGCGTCATCGCCATATAGCCCGGCGAGAAACGCAGCTCCACATAATGCAGGCCGTTGCGCGCGGCGTCTTCCATATTTTCATACGCCACGCGGCGGCAGGCTTCCAGCGAGCCGAGCACCTTCACGCCCCAGTCGAGTTTGGCGAGGAAGCTCACCAGATCCGGTTCGTTTTTAGTGATCTGGACGTGCGGGCGCAGCGTCTCCAGCGTGTCGGCGGGCAGGGCGAGATTAAACTGGCGGCCCAGGTCGAGAATGGTTTGCGTGCGGATGTTGCCGTCAAGATGGCGATGAAGGTCGGTAAGGGGAAGGCGGGTATCAATCATGATGGCACTCTTTTTTAGAATAAAGTGCATACCATTATAAAAATAATTGCCGCACAAATGCTACGTTGCGCAACAAAAGAGGGGCCGCAACGGCCCCTTTTGCGGTTAAAGTGAACGAATTGCGCAAATTAGCCGCTCCACGCCCTGCTCGAGTTTGCTGCGCGGGCAGCCGACATTCAGGCGAAGGAAGCCGCGTCCTTCCTCTCCGTAAGTGTATCCGGGCATAATCGCCGCCTTCTCGCGCTCAATCAGCGCCTTTTGTAGCGCCTCGTCATCAATGCCGAGAGGGCGTAAATCGATCCAGGCCAGATAGGTCGCCTCGGGCGGCTGCCAGTTAAGTTGCGCAAACGCGCCATTAAGCTGCTGTGCCACAAAACGCAGGTTCTCCCGCAGGTAATCACGCAGCGCATCAAGCCAGGGCGCGCCGTCGCGGTAAGCCGCGATATACGCGACCAGCGATAACACGGCGGGCGATGAGAGCCCGTCGCGGCCTTTCAGCGCCTGCAGATACGTCTCACGGTCTTCAGCCTGTGCGATAAGCCCCCAGGCCCCGGTCAGCGCCGGAATATTGAAGCTTTTCGACGCCGACGAGAACAGCGCCCAGCGCCCCTGGCCAACAGCGCTCCAGGGAATATGCGGGTGTTCGCTCCAGACCATATCCATATGAATTTCGTCGCTCACCACCCGCACGCCGTGACGCGCGCAGAGCGCCGCCATCGTCTCCAGCTCGTCGCGTCGCCACACCTTGCCGGTCGGATTATGCGGGCTGCACAGGAGCATGATTTTACATTGAGGTCGCGCCAGCAGGGCCTCAAGCGCCGTCATATCGCACTGCCAGCCGTGTGCGTTTTGAGTGAGTGGCGCACCGAGCACACGCCGCCCGTTGCCCACGATGGTTTTCCAGAACGCGTCATAAGCGGGCGTGTGGATCAGCACCTCATCACCCGGCGCTGACCACTGGCGGATGAGTTGTGACACCATGTAAATAACCGACGGCCCGTAAACCAGCGCCTCACGCGGAATGTCACAGCCAAAACGCGTGGCGTACCAGTGCGCAATCGCGCCGGTAAACTCCGGGTTCTGCCAGCGGCTGTAGCCCAGCACGCCGTGGGCCAGCCGCTGCGACACCGCCTCCAGCACGCAGGGCGCGGTCGGGAAATCCATATCAGAGATGGTAAAGGGCAGAAGATCGTCTGCGCCAAACCGGTCCGCCACGTAATCCCACTGAGTACACCAGGTGCCGCGGCGATCCACCGCCTGTGAAAAATCGAACATATCGCCTCCCGCTTTACGCCTGCACCGTGTGCATCAGGCTGTCCATCTCATCTTTGACCGACTGTACCTGCGGGCCGATCACCACCTGCAAATTGTGCTGGTTAAGCTGCACCACGCCGATGGCGCGGTTTGCCTTGAGCGCGGCGCTGTCGACCCGCGACATATCCTTCACCGAAAGGCGCAGGCGGGTAATACAGTTATCGAGCGACGTAATATTCTCCGCGCCGCCGAGCGCCTGCAAAATGGCCGGGACGTCATAGCCCGATTTCCCGGTATGGCCTGATGGCGCGACGTTAACGGCCGCGGTTTCAGCTTCACGGCCCGGCGTTTTCAGGTTAAAGCGGGCGATGGCGAAGCGGAAAATCGCGTAGTACGCCACAAACCAGACGCCCGCCACGACCGGCACCCAGTACCATTTGGTGGAAAGCCCGTGCAGCACGCCGAAAACCACAAAATCGATAATATTGCCGTCGGTATTGCCGATGGTCACGCCGAGCAGCGCCATCATGGTAAAACCCAGCCCGGTCAGCAGCGCGTGGATAAGGTAGAGCGCAGGCGCCACAAACAGGAACAGGAACTCCAGCGGCTCCGTGGTGCCGCCCACCACGCAGGCGATCACGCCGGAAATCAGCAGCCCTTTGATCTTATGTCGGTTCTCCGGGCGGGCGCAGTGATACATGGCGAGCGCAGCGCCAGGCAAGCCGCCCAGGAACGCCGGCATTTTCCCCTGCGACAGGAAGCGGGTGGCGCTTTCGGCGAAGCCGTGCGAGGTGGGGCAGTTAAGCTGCGCCTGGAAAATAGTCAATGCGCCGGAGACGCTATGCCCGCAGACATCCATCGTGCCGCCCGCCTCGGTAAAGCGGATCAGCGCCACCAGAATATGTTGCAGGCCGAACGGCAACAGCAGGCGCTCGCCGGTGCCGAAAATCATCGGCGCGAAGCTGCCGGTGCTGTTAATCAGCCAGCCCAGCGCGTTAATGCCTTTGGCGAAGAACGGCCAGATGAGCGGAATCGTCAGGCCGACCAGGCCCATCACCACGGTGGTGACGATAGGCACAAAGCGCGTGCCGCCGAAAAACGCCAGCGCGTCCGGCAGGCGTACTTTATGAAAGCGCTCATGCAGCAGCCAGATAATTACGCCTGCAATCACCGCGCCCAGAATGCCGGTATCGATGGACTGAATGCCGAGCACCGACTGCACGTTGTTGGCTTTCAGCAGCGCCGCGTCCTGTGTCGGCAAAATGCCTTTGGCGGTGAGCCAGAAATTAACCGCCAGGTTCATCACCGCGTAGCCCACGAAACCGGCAAACGCCGCCACGCCTTTGTTTTCACGCGCCAGCCCCAGCGGAATGGCGATACAGAACATCACCGGCAGAAAACTGAAGGCGAAAGAGCCCATTTTGCTCATCCAGGTGAAGATGAGCTGCAACACGCCGTTGCCAAGAAACGGCATGAGCGTAATCACGTCGTGACTGCTGAGCGAACTGCCGATGCCCATCAGAATGCCGCAAAACGACAGCAGCGCCACCGGCAACATAAACGTTTTGCCGAGCTGCTGCATAAATCCCCAAAGCGTATTTTTTTGACCCGTATTCGCCGTCATAAACGACACCTCGCGTTAAATGATCCCAGCCCCTGAACGAAGGATCGCAAGATAAAACGTTTTACCAAAGTTTAATGCGCGTTGAATCACAGAACATTACCCAGGCCTGACCGTTATAATAGCGGGACAGGTAAAAGGTTTTATCTGCCAGTCGCGGAGCAAAAAGCACAGCCAATGAGTCAGGCGAAAAGAATCACTATCAATGATGTCGCACAGGCGGCGGGGGTGTCGGTCGCCACCGTTTCGCTGGTGCTGAGCGGCAAAGGACGGATCTCCAGCGCCACCGGCCAGCGGGTGAATGACGCTATTGAGCAGTTAGGATTTGTGCGTAACCGGCAGGCGTCGGCGCTGCGCGGCGGGCCAAGCGGGGTGATTGGGCTTATCGTGCGCGATCTCACCACGCCGTTTTACGCCGAGCTCACCGCAGGCCTCTCCGAGGCGCTGGAAGCGCAGGGGCGAATGCTCTTTCTGCTTCAGGGCGGGCGTGATGAAGCCCGGATGCAGCGCTGTTTCGATACGCTGCTCGACCAGGGCGTGGACGGCGTGGTGGTGGCCGGCGGTACGGGTCAGGTCGCCGCGTGGCAGGCGCAGGCCCGCGCGCGCAACATTCCGCTGCTTTTTGCCTCGCGCGCCAGCCATCATGATGAAGTGGACACGGTGCGCCCGGATAATCAACAGGCGGCGCGGCTGGTGACCGAGCATCTTATTCATCGCGGCCATCAGCGTATCGCCTGGCTGGGCGGCGCGAGTTCGTCGCTGACCCGCGCCGAACGGCTCGGCGGTTACTGCGCCACGCTTTTGCAGTATGGCCTGCCGTTTCACAGCGAGTGGATTGTTGAATGCCCGGCGGGGCAGAAACAGGCGGCGGAGGCCATCACCGAACTGCTGCGCGTAAACCCGACCATTACCGCCGTGTTGTGCCATAACAGTACCGTGGCGATGGGCGCGTGGTTCGGCCTGATGCGCGCCGGGCGGCAGAGCGGCGACGGGGGCTATGAGAGCTATTTTGAGAACAGCGTGACGCTGGCGGCGTTCGCGGAGGTGCCGGAGGCGCGGCTGGATGATGTGCCGTTGACCTGGGTGACGACGCCCGCCCGCGAAATGGGGCACTGCGTGGCGGAGCGCATGATGCAGCGTATTCAGCACGGCGAGGAATCTACCGGCAGCCTGATCCTCGGCCCGCGGCTGGTGGCGCGGCGCTGACAGGCGCAATAAAAAACGGCCTCCTGAGAGGCCGTTTTCTTTTTTACTGCTGCGGTACCGGCTGCGGCGTCACGCCCGGCGCGCCGGGTGCCGGCACCGCCTGCGGCTCCGGCGCGGTCAGACCTGGCATACCGAACATGCCGACAAACTCCGCCAGCGGCATTTTCTGCCCGTTCAGGTTAACCTGACCGTTGGCGTACTGGAGGCTGGTGACGATGCTGTTGTCCTGCATCGTGGTGATGCGGAACATCTGGCCCATCGCCGCGAGGCCTTTCACCTGCTGCGCCGCCAGCTTCTCGGCGTCCGCCTGCTGGTAGCCTTCCAGTTTCGCCACCTGCGTCATCATCTCCGTCGCCATATCCACCGGGATGACCAGCTTGCTGTCGAGAGTTTTCACCACGCGATCCAGCTGCTCGGCAGGCGCGGCCTGGGCTGCGCTGACCGGCGTCTGGCTCGGATCCTTCAGGAACAGCGACAGGTTAAAGGTGCTTTCGCCTTTGGCGTTTTTCCAGCTCAGCGGCGCGATAGTGATAACCGGGTTGCCTTTCAGCAGCAGCGGCAGCGACGAGAGCAGGATTTCGGTCGCCTGCTGCTGATACTGCTCCGGATTATCCATAATGCCCGGCTGCGCCATCAGCGCGCGGCTGCGCTCGTTATACTGCTGGCTGAACTGGTGCCACGCCTGGCCGTCGATGTTGCCGATTTTCAGCGTCATCTTGCCGCTGCCCAGATTCTGGTTCTGCACTTTCAGGCTGTTCATGACGTAATCCATCTGGCTGTCGATGCTCTTGCCATCTTTCGCCACGTCGGATTTGCCGTTCAGGCTGATGCCTTCCAGCAGCGCCATCTCCTGGCCTTCAATCGCGATAGCCAGTTTTTCGAGATCCAGCTTCTGCTCGCCGACGCGCTCGTTAAAGCTTGTCATTTTGGTGTTGCCGTCAGCCTTCAGGCCATTGAAGGTGAGCTGAACGTGCTGGCCGTACTCGTTGACCGCGTTAACGAGGCCGCTTCCGGCTTCGCCTTTCAGGCTCACTTCATTGCCGTCTTTATCGGCATCCAGCTGGAATTCGCCGCCGCTGAACGAGACTTTCTCATCCGGCGTGTCGTAGTTCAGCGCCTGAAGCTGGATATCGCTGGAGGTCGCGCCGCCGTAGCCGATGCGGGTCTGCACGTCGGCGAACGATTTGCCTTTCGCGATATCAAACAGCGCTTTGGTCGTGGCGTTGCTCACAAGCGTGGTGTGCACGGACGCCATCGCGGGCAGGATATTGAGTTTTTTCAGATCGGCGAGCGGGAACGGGCCGTGGCTCACCACCTGCTCCAGCACCACGCTCTGGCCAGGTTTCAGCAGGGCTTCCTGCTGGCCTGCCGCGGGTTTCACCACCAGTTGCAGATGACTGCTGAAAATCCCTCGCTGGTAATCCTGGTAGCTCAGCTCAAGCCCCGCCTGCGGCGCGCTGCGCTTAAGCTGCGCGTTGGCTTCGGCCACCATTTCGCCGACATGTTTTTCAAACTGCTTACCGGTGTACCACGCGCCACCTGTCCAGATAACCCCGAGAGCGACAATCACGCCCACGGCGACCAGCGATTTTTTCATGATTCAGTTCCCTTAAAACGAAGCCAGACGGCGGTCCGTCTGGCATGACTGGCAAAGATGTTACCAAGCTTAGCAATCCTTGCTTAAAAGATCAGTAACTTAGTTGAGCTTATTATAGACCCGCGCGAGACGGCCCACGCCGCTCACGCTGACCGGCGATTCATTCGCCGCGATGAAGGCCGATTCGCCCGGTTTCAGGCTCAGGCGCTCGTCGCCTTTGCTGAGCACCGCTTCGCCCTCGACGCAGAACAGGATCGCGGCGCTCTCCTGCGCCAGGCTTTGCGGCTGCGAATGAAGATCGTGCAGCGAGAAGGCGAAATCCTCGACCGGGATCGGGAACTCCAGCGCCGCGCCGTCTTTCTCAGGCTGCGTCAGCAGTTCGCCCGCGGGTTTGGCGACAAACTTCACGTTGGCGACCAGCTCAGGAATATCGATATATTTCGGGGTCAGGCCCGCGCGCAGCACGTTGTCGGAGTTGGCCATGACCTCCAGCGCCACGCCCTGCAAATAGGCGTGCGGCGTTTCGGCAAACAGGAACATCGCCTCGCCGGGGTTCAGTTTCACCACGTTCAGCAGCAGCGGGGAGAACAGGCCGCTGTCGTCCGGATAGAACTGCGCGATAAACCGGATGGTGTCCCACGGCTCGCCCTGCTGGCTCGCGACCGTCGCTTTCAGCACCGCCAGCGCGCGGGATTTCTCCTCGCCCTGCATATTCAGCAGCCCGGCGAAGAGATCGCGCAGGCGGTCGGCATTCGGCTCGGCCAGGAAATGAGCGATAGCGGTATGCGCGCCCGCGACCGGCTGCAGCAGGGAGACAATCTCAGAAAACTCACGGAACGCGTTCATGGCGAGGAACGGCGTCAGGGCGAAGACCAGCTCCGGCTTGTGGTTCGGATCTTTATAATTGCGCTCGGCAGCGTCCAGCGGAATGCCCGCCGCGTTTTCACGCGCGAAGCCGTCTTCGGAAGCGTTCTTGTTCGGGTGTACCTGAATAGAGAGCGGCTGGTCGGCGCACAGCACTTTAAACAGGAACGGCAGTTCGCCGAAGCGCTCCGCCACCGGCGCGCCGAGCAGGGCAGTTTTATCCGCCTCGATCACCTCGCGAAGCGCGCGGGTCTGGCCCTGCGCATCCTGAATTTTCGAGCTGCTTTTGGGGTGTGCGCCCATCCACAGCTCCGCCATCGGCAGGCCTTCCGGGTTCGCCACGCCATAGAGTTCCGTTAACGCCGTTTTGCTGCCCCAGGCGTAGTTTTGCACCGAGTTAATGAGTTTCTGCATGATCAGTCCCTGTATTCGAAGGAAAACATTTTTCGGTATTAAACCAATAAAGCGACGCGAAGTAACCCGGCTGGGTAAAAAGTCGGTTTAGTCTCAGTTTTTGTTAAAAAATTGTGTACGATGTAGCGACTCGCTTTTTCATGCCGCACACGGAATCAGTGGCGGAACGACGAATTTCTTAACTGTAGCTGTAAGTGAGAGTGCAATGTCTGGCAAACCCTTCTTCTGGCAAGAGCCTTTTCCACTGAAAAAGGACGAGACCGAGTATTACCTGTTAACCCGCGATCACGTCTCCGTTTCCGAATTTGAAGGTCAGGAAATCCTGAAAGTCGAGCCGCAGGCGCTGACCCTGCTGGCCCGCCACGCCTTCCACGACGCCTCGTTTATGCTGCGCCCGGCGCATCAGCAGCAGGTGGCGGATATCCTGAGCGACCCGGAAGCCAGCGAAAACGACAAATATGTCGCGCTGCAATTCCTGCGCAACTCGGAGATTGCCGCCAAAGGCATTCTGCCGACATGCCAGGATACCGGCACCGCCATCATCATGGGCAAAAAAGGCCAGCGCGTCTGGACCGGCGGCGGCGATGAAGCCGCGCTGGCGCAGGGCGTCTACGAGACCTATACCCAGGATAACCTGCGTTATTCGCAAAACGCGGCGCTCGATATGTACAAAGAGGTCAACACCGGCACCAACCTGCCGGCGCAGATTGACCTCTACAGCGTTGACGGCGAGGAGTACAAATTCCTCTGCATCGCCAAGGGCGGCGGCTCCGCGAACAAAACCTATCTGTACCAGGAAACCAAAGCGCTGCTCACGCCCGGTAAGCTGAAAGCGTACCTGGTGGAGAAAATGCGCACGCTCGGCACCGCGGCCTGCCCGCCGTACCATGTGGCGTTTGTGATTGGCGGCACGTCGGCGGAAGCGACGCTGAAAACCGTTAAACTCGCCTCGACCAAATATTACGACGGCCTGCCGACCGAAGGTAACGAACACGGCCAGGCGTTCCGCGATGTCCAACTGGAAGAAGAGCTGCTACAGGAGGCGCGTAATCTCGGCCTCGGCGCGCAGTTCGGCGGCAAATATTTCGCGCACGATATCCGCGTTATCCGCCTGCCGCGCCACGGCGCGTCCTGCCCGGTGGGCATGGGCGTCTCCTGCTCGGCGGACCGCAATATCAAAGCCAAAATCAACCGCGACGGCATCTGGATCGAGAAGCTCGAAAGCAACCCCGGTAAATACATTCCCGAAGCGCTGCGTCGCGCAGGCGAGGGCGAAGCGGTGCGGGTCGATCTCAACCGTCCGATGAGCGAAATCCTCGCGCAGCTCTCGCAGTATCCGGTCTCCACGCGGCTGTCGCTCTCAGGCACTATCATCGTGGCGCGCGATATCGCCCATGCGAAACTGAAAGAGCGCATCGACAGCGGCGCGGGGCTGCCGCAGTACGTGAAAGATCACCCGATCTACTACGCAGGCCCGGCCAAAACGCCGGAAGGGTATGCTTCCGGCTCGCTCGGCCCGACGACGGCCGGTCGTATGGACTCCTACGTGGATCTGCTTCAGGCCAACGGCGGCAGCATGATCATGCTCGCCAAAGGCAACCGCAGCCAGCAGGTGACGGACGCCTGTAAGAAACATGGCGGCTTTTATCTCGGGAGCATCGGCGGCCCGGCGGCGGTGCTGGCGCAGAACAGCATCCGGCATCTGGAGTGCGTCGAGTACCCGGAATTCGGTATGGAAGCTATCTGGAAAATCGAGGTTGAAGGTTTCCCGGCGTTTATCCTGGTGGATGACAAAGGCAACGATTTCTTCCAGCAAATCCAGGCCGGGCAGTGCTCGGCGTGCCTGAAGTAACGTAACAGACCCTGATGCAGGCCGGGTAAGGCGCAGCCGCCCGGCCTTTTGACCGCAAAAAAGAGCGCACAAAGCGCCATACAAATTCGCCGAAGCCATCAATACTTATTCCTGAAGCATGCGAGCAATCCCATCTTTGTTATCAAGGAGAAAGTAATGACCGCCTACCGCAGTGAAAAAGATTCCATGGGCGCTATCGACGTGCCGGCCGATAAACTCTGGGGCGCGCAGACGCAGCGTTCGCTGGAGCACTTCCGCATTTCCACCGAGAAAATGCCGACCGCGCTGATTGAGGCGCTGGCGCTCACCAAACGCGCCGCCGCGAAGGTCAATATGGATCTCGGCTTACTGCCCGCAGAGCGCGGCGAGGCCATCATTAACGCCGCCGATGAAGTGCTGGAAGGCGCGCATCCGCAGGAGTTCCCGCTCGCTATCTGGCAAACCGGCTCCGGCACCCAGACCAACATGAACATGAACGAGGTGCTGGCGAACCGGGCGAGCGAAATTCTCGGCGGCGAGCGCGGCATGGCGCGTAAAGTGCATCCGAATGATGACGTTAACAAGAGCCAGAGCTCAAACGACGTTTTCCCGACGGCGATGCATGTCGCGGCGGTGATCGCGCTGCGCGAACAGCTGATCCCGCAGCTTAAAGTGCTGCATAAAACGCTCAGCGATAAGGCGAGCGCGTTCAGCGATATCGTGAAAATCGGCCGTACCCATTTGCAGGACGCCACGCCGCTGACGCTCGGCCAGGAGATCTCCGGCTGGGTGGCGATGCTTGAGCATAACCTGAAGCATATCGATAACAGCCTGCCGCATCTGGCGGAGCTGGCGCTCGGCGGCACGGCGGTCGGCACCGGTCTGAACACGCATCCGGAGTATGCGGAGCGCGTGGCAAAAGAGCTCGCCGCGTTCACCGGCCAGCCGTTCGTCACCGCGCCAAACAAGTTTGAGGCGCTCGCCACCTGCGACGCGCTGGTGCACGCCCACGGCGCGCTGAAAGGGCTCGCCGCCTCGCTGATGAAAATCGCCAACGACGTGCGCTGGCTCGCGAGCGGCCCGCGCTGCGGCATCGGCGAAATCTCGATCCCGGAAAACGAGCCCGGTTCGTCCATCATGCCAGGCAAAGTGAACCCGACGCAGTGCGAAGCGCTGACTATGCTGTGCTGTCAGGTGATGGGCAATGACGTGGCCGTCAATATGGGCGGGGCGATGGGCAACTTTGAGCTTAACGTGTTCCGCCCGATGGTCATTCATAACTTCCTGCAATCGGTGCGTCTGCTGGCCGACGGCATGGAGAGCTTTAACCATCACTGCGCTATCGGCATCGAGCCGAACCGTGACCGCATCAGCCAGTTGCTCAATGAATCGCTGATGCTGGTAACGGCGCTCAATACGCATATCGGCTACGACAAAGCTGCCGAGATCGCCAAAAAAGCGCATAAAGAGGGGCTGACGCTGAAAGCCTCCGCGCTGAAGCTTGGTTATCTCAGCGAGGAGGAGTTTGACGCCTGGGTACGCCCGGAAGAGATGGTGGGCAGTATGAAGCCCTGATCAGGGCGCGAGGTAGAGGTGCAGGCGGGGGATCATCATGACGAGCTCTTCCGCCTGCGGTTTATAGCGGTGCTGCACGTTTTCCGCGTCATAGTTCAGCAGTTCGCCGATATCCGGCACCGCGCCGCCGCGCGTTTCATGGCACAGAACAATCAGCGGCGACGGGCACGCATACTGCACCTGCCGCTGGTTTTGCGCGTACCAGACGCGCGCCACCGGCTGCACTTTCACCGGACGCTTAATCTTCAGCCGCGCCTTCTGCGGGAGCGCGGCGATATCGTTGTACTCCTGCGTGAGGCGCGCATGCCACTGCTCTTTGGTTAGCCCGCCCACCGCGCGCGGCGCTTTCAGCCCGCGCTCCAGCGTCGCCAGCACCTCGTCGCGCGTCAGGTTTTTAATAATGTGCTTATTCGCCCAGCCGAAACGCAGCGTGGCCGGGTTGTCCAGCACCGTGAGCCGACGGTAGGCGTTGAGCGTAATCAGCCCTGGCAGGTAGCGGTGCACCCATTCAAAACGCTGGGTGGAGGGCAGGCCCGATTCCACGGTGATAATCTCTTCCAGCTGCGCTTTCAGCGCGTTGATTTTGTCCGCCAGCGCGTGCAGCGCCTCGTGCTGCGCATCATCGACGCTGAAACAGACCGCGCCAGGCAGGCGCACCGCCGCCTTGCTGCTGCGCTTTTCCGACTGCTGCTGGATAAACAGGTGCGTAAAGTGACGCAGCGCCGCCTCCTGCGCCTCTTTGCCGATTTTTTGCGTCACCGATATGGTGAGCAGCGGGTCGTGCTCTTTACCTTTTTCCACCTCGGGCAGGCTGAACACCCGCGCCGCCAGCAGGCGACAGGCCGCGAGGCCCTCGCGCATCTCCATTAATGCATGTTCTAATTCGCGAAAGGTGACGTTAAGGCGTTCAACGAGATCGTAACGGGCCATGATGCTCTCACATTAGTTACAACATACTTTATGTTTAACACAGTTTTGCCGGGTTTGACCATAGCGAGTTAAAAGCCAAGCAGGAAGATACGGGCGACGTGGGGACGAGAAATGGTGGGTGCGCTGCGCTTACCCACCCTACGAGTCTTATGCGCAGTGTTTTGTAGGGCGGGTAAGCGCAGCGCACCCGCCGCGAAACAGGAGATAACGCCAATACAGTTAACCGTAGGGCGGGTAAGCGCAGCGCACCCGCCGCGAAACAGAAGATAACGCCAATACAGTTAACCACAGGGCGGGTAAGCTTCGCGCACCCGCCAGATATGCCATAACCATTACACCTCTTCTGCGGGCAACACCACCGGCCAGCAAAAACGAAAATGCGCGCCGCCGAGGTCGCTTTGCGTCACGCTCACCTCGCCATTCATGGCGGTCGCGATGGAATGTACAATCGCGAGCCCCAGACCACACCCGCCGGTGGCGCGATCGCGGCTCGGATCGAGACGTACAAACGGCTCAAACACCCGGCTGCGCTCATCTTCCGGTATCCCCGTTCCGTCATCTTCCACTTCAAGGATCGCCTGCGCGCCATCCAGCGATAAGCCGATTCGCAGCCGCTGCTCGCTGTAGCGCAGCGCGTTATTCACCAGATTATCCAGCACGCGCTCCATAAGACGCATATCCAGCGCACCGTAATCGCCCTCGTCGACGCGCGTGACGATAAGCTCGCGCTCCGGGTGCAGCAGGCGCGCGTCGTCCACATAATCATGCAGCCAGCGCGGCAGTTCCGGGTGCGTCAGATGAAGCTCGGTTTGCGGCCGGTCCAGCCGCGCGTAGGTCAACAACTCCTCGATCAACGCTTCCAGCTGGCCGATATCGCGGTTCAGCGCCTGCGATTGCGCCGCGCTCAGGTTATCGCTCATCTCCAGTCGGTAGCGCAACCGCACCAGCGGCGTGCGCAGCTCGTGGGCTATCCCGTCAATCAACTGCTTTTTACTGGCGATCAGCGCGTTAATGTTGTTCGCCATCTGATTAAACGCCACGCCGAGCCGTGAAAAACTCGACGCCTTATCAAAATGAATGCGCTCATCCAGATGCCCCTCGCCAAGCCGCTGCGCCGCAGACTCCAGCCGCAGCATCTCCTGCCAGTGCGGGCGCATCCAGATAAACACCGGCAGCGCCAGTGAAATCGCGATCAGCGCAATCAGGGCGATATCCAGCAGGCGCATCTGATGCAGAAAGTAGAGATAGGGCACGGGGCCGACCGCCAGCACATAGTGGCTGCGCGGAATACGCTGGATAAACGTATATTCATCGTCCAGCGCCACGATTTCGCCCTCGCGCAGGCGGCGGCTGTTGATGTCATCAAGGTGAAACTGATTCATCGGCTGAATGCGCAGCTTAAACGACAGATTCAGATCCAGCTCTTTGATCGTTTTATTCCACTCGTGCGGCGGAATTTCACGCAGCTCGCTGCGCATCAGGTAGAGCGAGCTTTTCATCAGGTCGTCCAGCGACTGACGCCCGGCGCGCTCGGCGGTGAACTTATAGACCAGCCCGACCAGCATCGTCATGACCAGAAAACAGACAAAGAGCAGCAAATAGAACTGAATAAAGAGTTTTTTCATGGAGATATCTCACGCCTGCGGCGCGGTTACTGGATAGCAGATGTCGTATGCGGAAAGTGCGCGGCCAGATGATCGATAAAGGCTCTGACCGCGGGCGGCAGACCGCGACGCGTGGTAAACACCAGATGCACAATGCCGCGCTGGCCCTGCCAGCCGCGATACACATGCACCAGCTCGCCGGTTTTCAGCGCCTTTGCGCAGACGTGATCCGGCAGCAGCGCAATGCCCAGCCCCGCGATGGCCGCCGCGCGAACAGCCGTAAAATCGCTGCAGCTTAGCCGCGGATGATGGCGAATCAGACAGCGCTTTCCCTGTTCATGTTCCAGCGCCCAGCTGATTTCACCCGGCTCGTCGCTGGTGCCAAGCGTCGGATGACAGGCGAGGGTGTCGACAGCCCCGTTAAGTCTACTGGCAAGCTGCGGGCTGGCTACCAGGATACGGTTCGACGTGCCCAGCGTGCGCATAATCAGCTCGGCGTCGCTGGTCAGTTCGGTGCGCACCCGCAGCGCCACATCCACGCGCTCTTCGATTAAATCGACAGGGCGGTCGATGGCGATGATTTGCAGTTTCACCTGCGGGTAGCGGTTCATAAAGTCGGGCAGCATGGCCTGGATAATCTCCACCATGCCCGTCGGGCAGCTGAAACGCACCACGCCCTGCGGCTCCTTACGCGCCTGGGCGATGATCGCCTGCGCTTTTTCCGCCTCCAGCAACATCGCGCGGCACTGGTCGTAAAACGCCTGGCCGATATCGGTGACGCGAAAACGGCGGCTGGAACGCTCAATCAGGCGCACGCCAAGCTGCGCCTCAAGCCCCGCCACGCGGCGGCTTAGCTTCGATTTCGGCTGCTTCAGCGCCCGGCTGGCGGCGGCGAAACCGCCGTGGTTAACCACTTCGGCATAGTAAAAATAGTCGTTAAGATCGCTTTGCATTATCGTTCCTCAGACAGAACGCAGGGTGCCATTTTGTCCTGGTACACAGCCCGATGGGAAGCGCTTATTCTCAGCCCATGACAGAGGTCATCATTCAATGAGGATAAAACTATGAACGCACGTTTTAGCAATAAAGTGGTTATCGTGACCGGCGGCACCAGCGGCATTGGCCTGGCTACTGCTAAAGCGTTCGCCGACGAAGGCGCGCACGTATTTATCACCGGGCGCCGGCAGGCAGCGCTGGATGCGGCGCTAGCGCAATTAGGTGACAACGTCACAGGAATCCGCGGCGATATGAGCCTGCTGGCGGATATCGATCGCCTATATGAAGCGGTGCAGCAACGCCACAGCCATATCGACGTGATATTCGCCAACGCGGGCGGCGGCGAGCTGGCACCGCTCGGCGAGATTTCCGAGGCGCATTATCACGATACCTTCGACACCAACGTGAAAGGCGTACTGTTCACCGTACAGAAAGCGCTGCCGCTGCTGCGTGACGGTGCCGCCGTGGTGCTGAACGCGTCGACCGCCGGCTCCAGCGGCACGCCCGCCTTCAGCGTCTACGCCGCGAGCAAAGCGGCGGTACGCAGCTTCGCACGCAACTGGATACTCGATTTGAAAGACCGCCACATTCGCGTCAACGCCATCAGTCCGGGGCCGGTCAATACGGCGGGGCTGAATGACCTCTTTGGCGGTGGCGATCGGGCCGAAGACGTGAAAAACGAACTCACCGCGCAGATCCCGCTCGGGCGCGTCGGCAAGCCGGAGGAGATCGCCCGCGCGGTGCTGTTCCTGGCGTCTGACGAGGCGAGCTTTGTGAATGGCGTTGAAATGTTCGTCGATGGCGGGATGGTGCAGATTTAAGCGTCAGCGCCGCGCGGGAAGCGCGGCGCAATACGTTACGCCTCGCTTTCCCAGGCGTGCGGCGCGAACAGATACCCTTTGTTGCGCACCGTCTTGATGCGATAAGGCTCGGTCGCGCTGTCGTTAAGCTTTTTACGCAGCCTTGAAATCGCCACGTCCACGCTGCGATCCAGCCCGTCATACGTCACGCCGCGCAGGTTTTTTAACAGCGCGTCGCGATCCATGATCTGCCCGGCGTGGGTCGCGAGCTCCCACAGCAGATCAAAATCGGCGGTTGAGAGCGCCACCTGCTCGCCCAGCAGCGTGACCTGACGGTTCAACGGATCGATACACAGCGTGCCGAAACGCAGCGCCTTGTGAGGCTGAAGCGTCGGAGCGCTATCCGCCGTCACGGGCGCGGCGGTCATATGCTGGCGCAGGTGCAGACGCAGGCGCGCCAGCAGCACGGCGGGCGGCGTGGTTTTAAGGATGTAATCGCTGGCACCCATTTCGAGCGACAGAATATGGTTCATATCGCTGTCGAGAGACGTCAACAGCACCACGGGGCCCGACCAGCGTGCGCGCAGATCGCGGCACAGCGTCATGCCGTCTTTGCCTGGCAGCATAATATCCAGCAGCACCAGATCCGGGTTCTCGCGCTCTATAACCGCTTCGGCGCGATCGCCGCGGCTTTCGACAATCACATCGATATCGTGGCGGCCCAGATAGGCGGCGATAAGCTCGCCGACTTCCGGGTCATCTTCAACAAAAACGATCTTGCTCATAGGTTTCTGCGTTGCGGTAAAAACACCAGGATACACCGGGCCGGCGCGACGCGCCAGCAATGGCGGCTCAACAGGTTAACGCAACGGGCGACCGCCGTTCACCGGGTAACTGTGGCCGGTCACGTAACGACTGGTAAGCAGATAATCCACCAGGTCGATAATCTCTTTTTCGCCGGGCGCGATTTTCATCAGCGATTTATTCAGCGCCTTCTGGCGATACTCCGGATCGTCATGCTCGTTAAAGAGGATTTGCGACGGCGCGATGGCGTTGACTTTTACCTCCGGCGCGAGCTTGCGGGCAAACGAACGCGTGAGATTATCGAGCGCCGCTTTACTGGCGGCATAGGCGATGTACTTCGCGCTGCCGCGCTCCACGACATAATCGGTAAAGTGAATAATATCGCAGGCGGCGTGGCCCTGGCCGCGCATCAGCGGCTCCAGAGCGAAGTTAAGAAGATAGGGCGCGTGAACGTGAATTTGCAGCATGGCGTTCAGCACATCAGCGGGCGGCACAGGCGGGCTTTCATCCTGCCAGGTGCTGGCGTTATGCAACAGCGCGCGAATGTGGGTGGTGCGGGTTTTTACGGCGTCGGCAAAGGCCAGAATGCCGTCATCGTGGCAAAAATCGGCTTCAATGCAGACCGCGCCCGCGTCTTCCAGCACGTCAATCGCCGGGTAACGGGTGCGGTAGCTGACAATCACATCATGCTGCTGCGCCAGGAAATGGTGCGCCAGCGCAAGGCCGATACGGCGGCCCGCGCCGGTGATAACAATGGGCTTATCCAGTTTTTTCACCACGACTCTCCTTAAGCAATAGCGGCAGGAGATTAGCGCACCAGCATCCAGGTCGCCGGCAGCGCGGCAATCAGCAGCAGGCCGATGACGATTTTCTCCTGACCTTTCAGCGCCACGTTATCCACATGGGTGCGGCGCGCGTAGAGGAAGAACACCACCCCAGGCGCGTACAGCACGACGGAAAGCAGCAGATGCATCGGGCCTGAGGCATACAGCAACCATAGGCCATAAATGCACGCCCCGACAGCAATCGCCTGATGTAAAGGACGCTTCGCGATTTTCAGCAGGTAAGCGCCGACCAGGAAATAGGGCACCAGAATCATCTCGGAGGCGATGGTCAGCAGCGTGTTGTAATCAGAGCCGGTCGCCCAGATCAGCACCAGACAGATCTGCACGCTGGCGTTTGTCAGCCACAGCGAGGCAGCCGGCGCGTTGCGCGCGTTCTGGCGGGCGAAGAGGCGCGGGAACGCTTTATACTGCGCGGCCAGCAGCGGCACTTCGGCCGCCATAATGGTCCAGCTCAGGTACGCGCCGCACACCGAGACGATCAGCCCGGCGGCGATCACCACTTCGCCCCAGGAGCCCATCATTTTCACCATCAGGCCCGCCATCGACGGGTTGCGCATTTGCGCCAGCTCCGGGCGCGCCAGCACGCCGAGCGACAGCAGCGTCACCAGCAGATAGACCGCGAGCGCCGCAAGCACGGCCAGAAGCGTCGCCAGGCCGACATCTTTTTTCTGCCGCGCGCGGGCCGACACCACCACCGCGCCTTCAACGCCGATGAACACCCACAGGGTAATCAGCATGGTGTTTTTCACCTGCTCCCAGACGGGCACGCCGAGATCGACGCCGGTGAAATCCAGCGTAAAGGTCGGCAGGCGGAACGCGATGACGGCCAGCACCACAAACAGGCCGAGCGGCAGGAGTTTAGCCAGCGTCGCGGCCAGGTTGATGCTCGCCGCGGTCTGCACGCCGCGCAGCACCAGAAAATGCACCACCCACAGCAGCACCGACGCGCCGACGATGGCCTGCCAGGTGTTGCCGTCGCCAAACAGGCGCAACTGCGGCGTGTCGGTAAAGAAGCTCAGCGCGGAGAAGACGATAACCAGATAAGAGACGTTGGCGATCACGGCGCACAGCCAGTAACCCCAGGCGGAACAGAAGCCGACCAGTTCGCCGAATCCTTCGCGGGCGTAGGTAAAAATACCGCCGTCAAGGTCAGGGCGCAGGCGCGTTAAGAACAGCATCGCCAGCGCCAGCAGCAGGATCCCCGCGCCGGTAATGCCCCAGCCAATCAGCAACGCCGCAGGACTCGCCACCTCCGCCATATTCTGCGGCAGACTGAATACTCCGGCACCCAGCATGGAACTTAAAACAAGCGCGGTTAACGCGGCGAGGCCCAGCTTCTTTTCCATAGACAACCTGTTTTGCAAAAGGAAAGATCCAGAATAATTATTGTGCCAGAGCGCATAAAAATGGTGGATCGCACTAAGGCGCGGGATTTTACGGAGTGCGAAGCTCGCTTGCAATGCGGCGTACACAAAATGTAGCGGAAAAACAAAAAAAGCGGCCGTAGCCGCTTGGTTTTGAGACTGAGTCTTACTTGTAGAGGTCGGCGCTGATGGTCATGTTGCCGCCGCGCTCTTCCCACTGACGGGTGATGTGATAGTACTTGGCGCCTTTCTTCGCGGCACGTTTCGCCACGTTATAGGAGATATCGGTCATACTGCTGTAGTGGCCGGTGAACTTGACGCTGTCGAACGGCACCATCTGGGCGGCGGTGATTTTGTTCACCTCTTCGACTTTAGTACCGTCCGGCAGGGTGACAGTGTAACGTCCGCCTTTCGATTCCTGCGTTTCAAAGAAGCGGCCTACGTCGCTGCTTGGCGAGGCGGTGGTGGCGACGCCCGGGATTTCCACTTTTTTGGCTTCTTCGCCGCCTTTAGCCAGCGCCGCGCGGCCTGCTTCGGAATCGGCCGGGATCGCGTCCGGGCTTTGCAGTACGCGTTTTTTGGCATCGGCTTTATAGATATACGCTGTGATGCGCTGGTTGCCGCCCTGGTTGGTGTCTACCTGGCGCACGATCCAGAAAGAGGCCGCGCCTTTGGCTTTCGCCGCTTTGGTGATGGCGTCGTTCACTTCCGGCTGGCTGCGGTAGAAACCCTGCACGGTTACGGTGTCATACGGCTCAAGCGCGATAGCCTGATCTTTCGGCAGTTCGACCACGCCATTGATCACGCGGTTTTTCGGCGCGTCGGCTTTCGGCGCGTTTTCACGGTAGACATCGGCCACCACGCGCCAGTTGCCGCTGTTGCCGGTGTCGCTGGTGTCCTGAATATAGTAAGACGCCGCGCCCATAGCGTCTGCGCGACGGGAAACGGCGGTGGCCGCTTCGTTAATGGCGTTGAAACGACCCGTAATGACGATACGGTCAAACGGTTTCAGCGCCGAGGCTTGTTCCGGCGTTAATTCTGTCGCCGCCTGAGCGGACAGCGAGGCCGCGGAAAAGAGAGCGGTCGCCAGAAGGGTATGCTTGAGCTTCATAAAAATGATCCTTCGCCTTGCGCAAAACAGGTACTGATACAGCCTGTGTGAAATGGTTAGTCGTTGATTATTGCATTGAAAGGTGCCAGATGTCTGCGGCATTTTTCACAGCTAATGCTGTCGCTTGCCGTTTATAAATAACTTCAGGTTATGAATAGGGAAAATCCTCTTCTGACCACTAAAATTGATAAAGCTTATGACTTTTTAAGTTAAATCATTGTTAAACCTGCGTGCTTCCCCGGCGCAGAATCGTTTTTTCCTCGCCGGAAAGAGCGTAAACGTAGCGGCTGGCAGCCGGTTTTAAGCAAAAATCCCTGTCAGACGGCGAGGACGCTACACTTTCACGCATTAACCGTTAAATAGTTGTCCCGGACGGTGGATCGAAGGCGGTTATTTCAGTAGGTTATAGAAAGTTTGTGACAACGATATGGATGGCGAACACCACGGCGCCGCGCTTTTTCGCCGGGCGTTTTCGTCTGCTAAGCGAGTGACAGACCATCTTAAAAATCGATGGAAGGGAATACTATGCGTATTGGTGTACCAAAAGAGCGGGTAACTCTGGAAACCCGCGTCGCGGCGACCCCAAAAACGGTGGAGCAGCTGCTGAAGCTTGGTTTCAGCGTCGCGGTGGAACGCGATGCCGGTAAGCTGGCGAGTTTCGATGACGACGCGTTTATCGCCGCAGGCGCAAGCGTCGTGGAGACCGCCGAGGTCTGGGAATCGGATGTCATCCTGAAGGTCAATGCGCCGCAGGAGGACGAAATCGAGCGGTTGCGTCCCGGCACGACGCTGATTAGCTTTATCTGGCCTGCGCAAAACCCACAGCTGCTGGAAAAACTGGCCGCGAAAAACGTCACCGTCATGGCGATGGATTCCGTGCCGCGCATCTCCCGCGCGCAGTCACTGGATGCCTTAAGCTCAATGGCCAATATCGCCGGTTACCGCGCGATTGTGGAAGCCGCCCATGAGTTTGGCCGCTTCTTTACCGGCCAGATCACCGCCGCCGGTAAGGTGCCGCCTGCCAAAGTCATGGTGATTGGCGCAGGCGTCGCGGGCCTTGCCGCTATCGGCGCCGCTAACAGCCTCGGCGCTATCGTGCGCGCGTTCGACACCCGTCCGGAAGTAAAAGAGCAGGTGCAGAGCATGGGCGCCGAGTTCCTTGAACTCGATTTTAAAGAAGAAGCGGGCAGCGGCGACGGCTACGCCAAAGTGATGTCCGAGGCTTTCATCAAAGCGGAAATGGCGCTGTTCGCCGCCCAGGCGAAAGAGGTGGATATTATCGTCACCACGGCGCTGATCCCGGGCAAACCGGCGCCGACGCTTATCACCCGTGAAATGGTCGATTCCATGCAGCCGGGCAGCGTGATTGTCGATCTCGCGGCGCAGAACGGCGGCAACTGCGAATACACCGTGCCGAATGAAATTTTCGTCACCCCTGGCGGCGTCAAGGTGATTGGTTATACCGATCTGCCGGGCCGCCTGCCGACGCAGTCTTCACAGCTTTACGGCACCAACCTCGTCAACCTGCTGAAACTCCTGTGCAAGGAGAAAGACGGGGCGGTCGTGGTCGATTTCGACGATGTCGTGGTGCGCGGCGTAACGGTCATTCGCGACGGCGAAGTCACCTGGCCTGCGCCGCCGATTCAGGTTTCCGCACAGCCGCAGGCCGCCGCGAGCGCGAAACCAAAGGCTGCGTCGGTCGAGCCGCCTGCGCCGTCGTCGCCGTGGCGTAAATATGCGCTGATCGCGCTCGCCATTATTCTGTTTGGCTGGCTGGCGAACGTGGCGCCGAAAGAGTTCCTCGGCCACTTCACCGTGTTCGCGCTCGCCTGCGTGGTCGGCTACTACGTCGTCTGGAACGTTTCCCATGCGCTGCATACGCCGCTCATGTCAGTCACGAACGCGATTTCAGGGATTATCGTCGTCGGCGCGCTGTTGCAGATTGGCGACGGGGGCTGGATCAGCTTCTTCAGCTTTATCGCGATCCTCATCGCCAGCATCAATATTTTTGGTGGTTTCACCGTCACTCAGCGCATGCTGAAAATGTTCCGGAAGAACTAAGGGGTAAGTTATGTCTGGAGGATTAGTTACGGCTGCGTACATCGTCGCCGCAATTCTCTTTATTTTCAGCCTGGCGGGGCTTTCGAAGCACGAAACCTCACGGCAGGGCAACCTGTTCGGCATCGCGGGGATGGCGATCGCGCTGATCGCCACTATTTTCGGGCCATACGCCAGCAATGTGGGCTGGATAATCATCGCGATGGCGATCGGCGGGGCTATCGGTATTCGCCTTGCTAAACGCGTTGAAATGACCGAAATGCCGGAGCTGGTGGCGATTCTGCACAGCTTCGTGGGCCTCGCGGCGGTGCTGGTGGGCTTTAACAGCTACCTGCACCACGAGCCGGGTCTCGCGCCGGTGCTGGTCAATATCCATCTGACCGAAGTGTTCCTCGGCATCTTCATCGGCGCGGTGACCTTTACCGGCTCGGTGGTGGCGTTTGGCAAACTGCGCGGCAAGATCTCTTCTAAACCGCTGATGCTGCCGAACCGTCACAAACTGAACCTGGCGGCGCTGGTGGTCTCTTTCATTCTGCTGCTGATTTTCGTGCAGACAGAGAGCGCCGGCATGCAGGGCTTTGCGCTGTTCGTGATGACGGTTATCGCGCTGGCGTTCGGCTGGCATCTGGTGGCGTCTATCGGCGGCGCGGATATGCCGGTGGTCGTCTCCATGCTGAACTCCTATTCCGGCTGGGCGGCCGCGGCGGCAGGCTTTATGCTGAGCAACGATCTGCTGATCGTCACCGGCGCGCTGGTGGGGTCTTCGGGCGCTATCCTCTCTTACATTATGTGTAAGGCGATGAACCGCTCGTTTATCAGCGTGATTGCCGGTGGCTTCGGCACCGACGGCTCCTCCACCGGCGAGAGCGACGAGGTGGGCGAGCACCGCGAAATCACCGCGGAAGAGACGGCAGAAATGCTGCGCAACTCTACGTCTGTGATCATCACCCCCGGCTACGGCATGGCGGTGGCGCAGGCGCAATATCCGGTGGCGGAAATCACCGAGAAGCTGCGCGCGCGCGGCATCAAGGTGCGTTTCGGCATTCACCCGGTGGCGGGCCGTCTGCCGGGGCATATGAACGTGCTGCTGGCGGAGGCGAAAGTGCCTTATGACATCGTGCTGGAGATGGATGAGATCAACGACGATTTCAGCGATACCGACACGGTGCTGGTGATTGGCGCGAACGATACCGTCAACCCGGCCGCCCAGGACGATCCGAAGAGCCCGATCGCCGGGATGCCGGTGCTGGAAGTGTGGAAGGCGCAGAACGTTATCGTTTTCAAACGCTCAATGAACACCGGCTATGCCGGCGTGCAGAATCCGCTGTTCTTTAAAGAGAACACGCAGATGCTGTTTGGCGACGCCAAAGCGAGCGTCGACGCCATCCTGAAAGCGCTGTAATTTGCTTCTATATCCAGAACCGCCAGCCCGCTGGCGGTTTTTTTCGCCCGTCGCCTGCGTTGCGGCAATAAAAAACCCGCCGGGCGGCGGGTTTTCTTCAGACGAGTGACGTCAGTCGTCATCGTCCTCTTCATCATCGAGCTCGACGCTGCTCTGGAAATCGTCCGGCTTAATCACCAGCAAATCGCAGCGCAGATGGTCAATCACCTGCTCGGCGGTGTTGCCGAGAAACGCCGCGGAAATCCCGGTGCGCCCGATGGTGCCCAGCACCACGATCCCGGCCTGTAAATGCTCCGCCAGATCCGGAATGACTTCTTCCGGCAGCCCTTTTTCGACATGCGTGACGCGCTCGCCGATGCCGAATTTCTGGCGCAGGGCTTTCATCGCCAGCAGATGCTGGCCGCGAATGGCGTCGTTATAAACGCTCGGGTCGAAATCGGGAAGCTCGATGGCGATGTTAATCGGCGTCGCCGGGTAGGCGCCCACCAGATGCACTTCGGTATGGTTAACCTGTTCGGCCAGGTGCAGCGTTTCACGCACCAGTTTCTCGTTCAGGCCTGTGTGGTAAGGCTCTTCGCTGGCGAGATTCACCGCCACCACGGCTTTACCGCCTTCCGGCCACGGCTGGTCTTTCACCATCCAGACCGGGCAGGGGCATTTACGCAGCAGGTGCCAGTCGGTCGGCGTGAAAATCACCGATTCCAGACGGTCGTGCTGGTGCGCCATTTTCAGCAGCAGATCGTGATGGCCGCTGATCACTTCCTGGATGATGGCTTCAAAGGGACGGTTATGCCAGACCACTTTGATATCGATGGGCACGCCCGCTTCTAAATAATATTTCGCCTGCTCGCGGATCCACGCGGTGCGCTGGCTGATAACGCCCTGGCGCATCGCGGTGCGCTCGTCAGGGGAGAGCAGGGTGGTCATTTCGTAGGAAAAGTCATAGATCGGCAGAAAGGCTTTGATTCGCCCGCCGATCCGCTGGTGTAGATAAACTGCACGCCGTAGAGCCGGTTGGTCATCCTGATTGGGGTCGATGGCCACCAGCATGTTTTGATACCTTGCCATACAGGGTCTCCTTACAACTGCTTACCCACAGTTTGTCGTTTAAGAGTAACCCATATGATGTGAATGAAACAGGAGAGAATTCCCAGCCGGATCAATAAATCACGAAAAATTAACGATCCGGCGGGAGAGGAAAAGCTTAAGCCACGTTGCGCGATTGACCGGCGAGTTCCGCCAGAATTTCGTGGTTTTCGATGGTGATATATTTGCCTTTTACCGCCAGCATTCCGCTCTTCTGGAAACGGCCCAGCAGACGGCTGATGGTTTCTACCGTCAGGCCGAGGTAGTTGCCGATATCGCCGCGGGTCATGGTCAGGCGGAATTCGCGAGGCGAGAAGCCGCGTTCGGCGAAACGGCGCGACAGGTTATAGATAAAGGCCGCGAGGCGCTCCTCGGCGTTCTTTTTCGACAGCAGCAGGATCATATCCTGGTCGCCTTTGATCTCGCCGCTCATCAGACGCATCATCTGCTGGCGCAGGCTCGGCATTTTACCGGAGAGATCGTCGAGCGTCTCGAACGGGATTTCACAGACCATGGACGTTTCCAGCGCCTGAGCGAAGCTTGGGTGATGCGCGGTGCCGATAGCATCAAAACCCACCAGATCGCCTGCCAGGTGGAAGCCGGTGATCTGCTCGTCGCCCTGTTCGGTGATGGTGTAGCTCTTAATCGTGCCGGAACGGATAGCGTAAAGCGATTTTAATTCATCGCCCGCTTTGAAGAGCGTTTGCCCTTTCTGGATGGGCTTTTTGCGCTCGATAATATTATCGAGCTGATCAAGCTCATGCTCATTCAGGGTAAAAGGGATACACAACTGGCTGATACTGCAATCCTGGCAATGGATGGCACAACCGCCAGACTGAATGCGTCGTATAATTCGCTTTTCCGGGATCATAAGTTCGCTCAAGCCTTAATTGATATTAGTCAATTTTAACATAAATTGACCGCACAGGTAAATCGGGCTAATGCGCAATAAGACAAAAGATCCTGGTTCAAATCTGACGTTTACTGCCATCCATCTGAATTACGGCGTATTTAATAATTGCCGGAAAATATTATTTTACGATGTGAATTAAAGCAGTAAATAACCTTCATGGCGCAGCAGCCACTCTTTGCGCGCCACGCCGCCCGCATAGCCGGTTAAGGTGCCGTTACGGCCAATAACGCGGTGGCATGGCACCACGATGCTGATGGGGTTTGAGCCGTTTGCCGCCCCCACGGCGCGGGCCGCGCCCGGACGTCCCAGACGCGCCGCCATCTCGCCATAGTGCGTCACCTGGCCGCACGGAATGGTGCGCAACATCTGCCAGACTTCCCGCTGAAACGGCGTTCCCGCCGTGGCGGTGGGCAGCGTGTCAATCACCGCCAGATCGCCGGCGAACCACGCGCGCAGCGCGTCTGAGAGCCCGCCCGGGTTAACACAGCCCACGCGGCGAAAGCCTTCCTGACGGTAGTGAATGGCGAGCAGCTGCTCCATGCGATCGCTGTGTTCTTCCCACTCGACGGCGCGCAGACGCGACGCTTCATCGGCAATGATCCACAGCGGGCCCAGGGGCGTGTCGATTTTATCTTCCAGTAACGTGAGCATGCGCGTCTCCTTGTTAAGGCGTCAACATAGCATGGCGACCAGCGGCTCGCCATACCGCCACAGGGGGAGCGGAGGGGGATAATAACGGGCACTCCATTGCCCGAAGCGGCCGGTAAACGGCGCGCCCACAGCACTGCGAATGGCAGGGTAAGGGATAACCTTTGCGCGAAGCCGCCTGCATTTCCGGAAAAAACAGAGCGGGCTCTCTTTTTTCTGGAAAATAAAAAAACAGAGCCTGAAGACATCATATTCAGGCCCCACAGTACACACAGCAGCGCATCCAGGCTTTGTACCGCGATTATTATTCCTTAACATGCGGATAAGAAATATATAGCAACATAAATGCATATTGTCACAGCGAAGGGGTGATTTCATTCACATATATTTAACACCAAACATTAACAGAGCTAAATAATGTGATCCCGGCTGACAATGTTCATTGCGCCGCCGCGCGGACAATGCGCCTGCGTTTCTGCTCTTTTCCGCTTCGCCTGAACGGTACGCGACATAACCGTGCAGAAAATAGTGCGCACAGCGCCGCACATTGAGCCATTCTGAAAGGGAAGCTATAGTGTGCGCCCTGACGAAGTCCCGGAGGATTGACCGTGAACCCTGACGACAAATCACTCTTTCTTGACGCCATGGAAGATGTCAAACCCCTGAAAAACGCCAACGTCGCGCCGTGCCTGAAACCGAAAGCCCCGCGCCTTGTGCCGCGTGTCGACACCTTACAGCTCGACAACCCGCTGACCACCGGCTTTCTGGATCTCATCCCGCGCGAACAGCTGCTCGAATTTCGCCGCGAGGGGCTCCAGCAGGGCGTGCTGGATAAACTGAGGCTCGGTAAATATACCCAGCAGGCGAGCCTCAATCTGCTGCGCCAGCCGGTGGAGCAGTGCCGCCAGATGCTCTTTACGTTCATCCATCAGGCGAAACGCGACGGGCTGCGCAATCTCCTGATCATTCACGGCAAAGGGCGCGAGGATAACTCCCACGCCAATGTCATCCGCAGCTATCTGGCGCGCTGGCTGACTGAGCTCGATGACGTGCAGGCGTTTTGCGCCGCGCTCGCCCACCACGGCGGCAGCGGGGCCTGTTACGTGGCGCTGAAAAAATCCGCCGAGGCGAAGCAGGAGAACTGGGAGCGCCACGCCAAGCGCAGCCGCTAATCCGCACCGGGCGGCAGTCGCCCGGTATCTCTGCATGACACCTTCCAGCTGCCGCGCTGCGGTTTCCGCTATCTTTAACAGGACCATTCCCTGTCGCCTGGAGGTTTCATATGAAAATGATTGCAGCTTTACTCATATGGAAACCGAATAAAACAGTGTTAGCATGAGCCGCTTATGTGGTAACGACTTAATGAGGCAGTATGAAAATTCAGCTCATCGCAGTAGATATGGACGGCACCTTTCTCAACGACAACAAACAGTACGACAAAGAAAGGTTTACCACGCAGTATGCGGCGCTGAAGCAGCAAGGCATTAAATTTGTGGTGGCGAGCGGCAACCAGTATTACCAGCTCATCTCGTTCTTCCCGGAGATCAAAGATGAGATAGCCTTTGTCGCTGAAAACGGCGCGCTGGTCTATGACCACGGCGAGCGCATCCATCACGGCGAGCTGACCCGCGGGCAGTATCATCAGGTGGTGAATACGCTCTCAGCGCAGGGCGATTTCAACTATGTGGTTTGCGGGCTTGCGAGCGCGTATTACCAGGCGGGCGCGCCGGAGGCGTTTATCAGCCTGATGTCGAAGCACTATCACCGCCTGAAGCCGGTGGAAAACCTGCTCGATATCGACGACACCATCTTTAAATTTTCCCTCAACCTGCCGGATGACCAGATCCCGGCGCTGATTGAGAACCTGCACAACGAGCTTGAAGGCGTCGTTAAGCCCGTGACCAGCGGCTACGGGTTTGTGGATCTGATTATCCCCGGATCGCACAAAGCCAGCGGTCTTGAGCGCCTGATGGCGCGCTGGAATATCACGCCGGAGGCCTGCGTGGCGGTGGGCGACAGCGCCAATGACCTCGAAATGCTGCGTCTGGTGAAATACTCGTTTGCGATGGATAACGCGGCGGCGGAAGTGAAAGAGACGGCGCGTTATGCGACCGGATCGAACAACCAGAGCGGCGCGCTGCAGGTGATCGACGCCGTGCTGTCTCACCACAGCCCGTTTAACGCGCAGTAGCCGGGCGCACAGACGCCCGGCGGCAGATCAGGCTGGCACAAACGGCTCGCCGAGCGTCAGCATCAGGCGGTTCGCCCAGGCGAAAAACGCGGTGGCCTGCGCCAGATCCAGCAGTTCCAGGTCGGTCAACCCCTGCTCACGGAGCGCTGCCACATGCGCCGCGCCAGCCGTGGCGGGGGTGGCCGACAGCGCGGTGCTGAAATCGATAATCGCCTGCCAGCGCGCCGATTGCCCCGCGCTCAGGCTCCCGCCCGGCGCCACCTCCAGCAAACGCTGCACCGCGTCGTTATCTTTCGACAGCTGACTCGCCTTGCGGGCATGGACCGAGGCGCAGTAAATGCAGCCATTCACTTTGCTCGCGACGGTCGCCGCCAGCTCCCGCTCCGCCCGCGACAGCCCGCCTGGGGTGTAGAAAATCCCTTTGTCCGTCAGCGTCCGGGCTTCCAGCACGGGCAGGTTACGCGCCAGCAGGCGGAAATAGCCGGAGTCCTGATGCCCGAATCGGCGCAGCGTCTCCTGCTCATCCGGGCTGAAGGCGGCGAGCGCTTTCGGCGCAAGCCACGGCTCCCAGCCCAGTTCAGCCTGCGTGAAGGCGGTCGGGGCAGGCTGTCCGCTCTGCGTGGTGGGCGTGGTATGCCAGCGGCCAGCGGGCGGTATGGCCGTCTCGCCCGCCACGCGCCCGCCGTTAATCAGCCGGTAGCCGCGCAGCAGTCGGCTCTCAAAACTGACAAACGCCACCACCTGCGCGAGCGTCACAATGGCTTCTTCGCTGAACCCGGCGTCCGTCAGCGCCGTTATCGCCTGCGCGGTCGCCTGTACCGGGCGAAACGCCAGGATCTCCGCATGGCCGAGCGCGGCGGAGAGACGCGCGGGCGGCGCCTGTTCGTCTTTCAGCGCCACCGAATAGTGCGCGTACAGCGCCTCATCCTCATGCCAGCGCGCCACCTCGCGGGCGAGATGCAGGCGCTCCGCGCGGGTGAGATCGCTTGCGCCGTCAAACAGCGCCTCGCGGCTACGTGCAATGTTCTGCGTGGCGGCGTCGCGGGTGGCGCGCGCCAGCGCCAGCGGAGAGCCGGGGGCGATATCCGCCAGGGTATCGAGAAGATCGGGCGAGCGGGTCATAAGGTTTCCTTGATCGGGTTAAGGGAGGCGACATCAGCGAACGGCGCGGCCGGTTTCCAGCCAAGCGCAGGCGCCACCTGCTGCGCCAGCAGCGAGATGGAGCGCAAAATAAACGGGTGCGGCGGATCGATGGAGTGCACCTGGAACGACAGATCGGTGGCGCGCGCCAGCGCCGTATCGCGCGACAGCGTGGCGAGCGTTTCCTGCGGCGTGCCGAGGTGCACATCGAACGCGGCGATATAGTCCTCCAGCGTCTCGCCCGCGAGCCGGTGGCCCTGGGCGCGGAACTGCGTCGCCTGGGCCGCAAGCCCGGTCTGCGCGAAGCGGCGGGCGTCGTCGCCGTTATCCGTCACAAACGCGGTGCGCGAGGCCATAATGCGCGGCGCGACGCCGGCGGGCAGCGCGTCGAGATAGGCGTCGATAATCGGGTTTTGCAGCGCGTCCAGCGGCATATCCGGCTCGCCTGGCGGACGCGGCTGGGTGCGTGACAGCATCAGGCCGTCGCCGTCGCGGCCGGCGCGCGCGCCGCCGTCCACCGAGAAAGTCGCCTGCCAGAGCCGCAGACGCAACCCGCGCGCCGCCGGGTAGAGGTGATTATCGGTGCCCGCCAGCGGTTCATCGTTCAGCGCCGCGCGCAGCAGCGCCAGATGACGTCCATAGGCCTCGCCGCGTTCTTCGCTCTGCAGCCCGAACGGCGGGAACGAAGAGGGCGTGCCGCCGGAGCCCAGCCCCAGCTCCACGCGCCCGTCGCTGAGCAGATCCAGCACGGCGGCGTCTTCCGCCACGCGCAGCGGCGATTCCATCGGCAGCGTAATGATCCCCGTGCCGAGACGGATGCGTCGCGTCTGCGCCGCCACATGCGCTAAAAACAGCAGCGGCGAGGGCAGCCCGCCTTCCGCTTCATGAAAGTGGTGCTGCGCCACCCAGGCGGTATCAAAGCCGCTGCGTTCGGCGTGCAGGATCTGCTCGGTGGCGAGGCGGTAGCGCTCGGCCGCGCTGACGCGGTCCAGCAGACGGGTGAAAAAACCTAAACGTTTTTTGGTCATGCGACATCCTTATTAAACGGGCGGGGCGCCGGAATGGCGTCCAGCAACTGGCGCGTGTAATCGCTCTGCGGCGCGTGGAACACGGAGGCGACATCGCCGTGCTCCACAAGCTTACCGGCGCGCAGCACCGAGACCTGATGTGCGAAGCGGCGCACGGTCGCCAGATCGTGGGAGATAAACAGGTAGGTGAGGCCGAGCTCATCCTGCAAGGTTTCAAGCAGCGTCAGGATCTGCGCCTGCACGGTGACATCCAGCGCTGACGTCGCCTCATCAAGAATGACGATTTGCGGGCCGGGGATCAGCGCCCGCGCGATCGCCACGCGCTGACGCTGGCCGCCGGAGAGCTGATGCGGCCTGTGCGCCAGTAGCGCAGGGGCCAGCGCCACGCGCGCGGCCATGTCATAGACTTTCTCGCGCCGCTCGGCGCGGGAGAGGCGGGTAAAGTTGCGAAGCGGCTCTTCGATAATCGAGAACAGGCTCTGGCGCGGATCGAGCGACGAAAACGGGTTCTGCCAGACCATCTGAATCGTCTGGCGCAGCGAGCGGCGCGCCTCGCGGCTGAGCGTGGCGTACTCTTTGCCATTAACCGTCACCGTGCCGCTGACCGGCGTCTGAAAGCCGAGCAAAATGCGCGCCAGCGTGGTTTTGCCGCTGCCGGATTCGCCCACCAGCGCATGGGTCATGCCGCGTTCCAGCGTCAGGTTTACCGCATCCAGCGCGGTCAACGTATGGCCGCCGCCCAGCGTGAAGCGTTGCGTCAGCGCGCGGATCTCCGCAGCCGGCGGGCCATTTCGCGCCGGGCGCGTCCGAAAGCCGTCGGCGAACGCCGGAGCGTCGGCAAAGAGCTGCCGGGTATAGGCCGCGCGCGGCGCGTGGGTGATTTGCGTAGCACCCCCCAGCTCCTGGATCTCGCCGTGACGAAACACCAGCAGCCGGTCGGCGCGCGAGGCGGCGAGCGCCAGATCGTGCGTGATAAACAGCACGGCGGTGCCGGCGTCGCGGCGCAGTTCATCGAGCAGATCGAGAATGCGCGCCTGTACCGTCACATCCAGCGCGCTGGTGGGCTCATCGGCGATGATAAGCGCGGGCTTCAGCGCCAGCGCGATGGCTATCAGCACCCGCTGTTTCATGCCGCCGGAGAGCTGGTGCGGATACTGCTTCGCCCGCAGCGCCGGTTCGCTCAGCCCGACGCGCGCGAGCAGCGCCGCCACTTCCGCGTCACGCGCCTGTCGGCTAAGCCCGGTGTGAAGCGCTAACACCTCCGCGACCTGATCGCCGATGGTTTTCACCGGGTTCAGCGAACTGCCGGGGTCCTGCGGCACGAGGCTGATGACTTTGCCGCGCAGGGCGTTCATCCGCCGTTCGCTTGCGTGGGTTATCGTTTCGCCGTTCAGGCGGATATCCCCGCCCAGCCATACGCCGTTTTCGCCCGCAAGCCCGATGATCGTCTGCGCGAGCGTAGTCTTGCCGGAGCCGGATTCGCCGACAATCGCCAGCACTTCGCCGGGATCGACGGAAAAAGAGACGTTATGAACCACGCGGCGCACGTCGCGCCCGTGACGCCAGCCGAGGCTGAGATTGCGCACATCCAGTACAGGTTCGCTCATCATGCTCTCCGGGTGTAGTGGTGGCTAAGGGTATTGGCGGCCAGCACCACGGCGATCGCCGCAAGGCCGGGGAAGGTGGTGAGCCACCAGGCGGTTGAGAGATAGTTGCGCCCTTCGGCAATCAGCAATCCCCATTCCGGCGTGGGCGGCGGCGTGCCGTAGCCGAGAAAGCTCAGGGTGGAGAGCGCAAGAATGGCGTTGCCGAACTGGAGCGCGGCGTAGGCCAGCACCGAGGTCAGCGAATTGGGCAGAATATGGCGCCACAGCGTGCTGAAGAACGTGCCGCCGCAGGCGATCGCCGCCTCGACATAATCGGTATGCCGCACGCGGACGACTTCGGCGCGGGCAAGACGCGCGAAGCTCGCCACCGAGGTGACGCCCACCGCCAGCGCGGCGTTCACCGTGCCAAAACCGAGCAGAATGATGACGCACAGCGCCAGCAGCAGGCCTGGGATCGCGAGCAGCACATCCACCAGCCGCATCAGCCATTGCTCGGTGCGACCGCCCGCGGCACCCGCGACGACGCCATACAGCGTGCCTGCGCCAAGCCCCAGCGCGACGGCCACCAGCGCGCCGCTGAGCGTATGCGACGCGCCCCAGACCAGCCGGGCGTAAAGATCGCGCCCCAGTTGATCGGTGCCGAGCCAGTGTTCGGCTCCCGGCGGCAGGCGCTGCGCGCCCGGCGTGCCGGTGAGCGGATCAAACGCGGTGAAGACGGACGGAAAGAGCGCCCACAACGCGGTCAGCAACAGCGTAAGCCAGGCGAGCGTCAGCCCTGGCGGCAGATGAGGACGCCGCAAAAAACGCCCGCGGCGCGCCCGGACGTGCGAGAGGTCAAGTGTGGTCATCAGGCGGCCCTCCGCGACAGTGACAGCCGGGGATCGAGCAGCGGATAGAGCAGATCCACCAGCAGATTGATGAGTACAAACCCGAGCGCCGCCACCAGCACAATCGCCTGTAACACGGCCAGATCCTGATTGTTCACCGCGTCGCGGGTCAGTTGCCCAAGCCCGTTTAAGCCAAACACGGTTTCGGTCACCAGCGCGCCGGCGATAAGCTCACCCAGCAGCAGGCCCGCGACGGTCAGCACCGGCAGCAGGGCGTTGCGCGCGACATGGCGCCACAGCACGCCGCGGTGGCTGGCGCCTTTGGCGCGCGCGACGGTGACAAAGGGCTGGTGCATCACCACGTCAATATTGCGAATCAGCAGTTGCGCCAGCGGGGCGCTGATGGGCACCGCAAGCGTCATCACCGGCAGTATCAGCCCCTCCCAGAATCCCGGATTAATCACCGGGATCAGCCGCCACTGGAAAGAAAAAAGCTGAATAAGCGTGATCCCAAGCCAGAACGTCGGCACCGCGACAAACAGCGACGGCAGCGCCGCGAACGTCCGGCGCAGCACGCGCCCGTGGCTAAGCGTGGAGAGCGCGGCGAGCAGGACGGCGATAACCAGCGCCAGCGTAAACCCGAGCGCGGCGAGGCGCAGCGTGGCGGGAAGGCTTTCGGCGAGCAGGGCGCTCACCGGTACGCCCGCCTGGAGAGAAAAGCCGAAATCCCCGCGCAGCGCGCCGCCGAGGCTTTCCAGGTATTTCCGCCACAGTGGCGCGTCGGCCCCATAGGCGGTGCGCATTTGCGCTATCTGAGCGGCGTTTAACCCCAGCTCCGGGTTCTGAAACTTAATGGCGATCGCATCGCCCGGCAGCAGTTGCAGCAAGACGAACGAGACCGTAAAGCTGGCCCACAGCACCAGCAGCGCCTGAGCGACGCGCGCGGCGAGATAACGCCCGTCCATCAGTGTTTCTCCAGCCAGACGCCGTAAAAGCTCGGACGGCCCACCGCTTCGAACGCGAGGTTTTTCACCCACGGCGCGGCGGCGTAGACCTGCGGCTCTTCGAAGATCGGAATGATATAGGCGTTATCGATGAGATAGGTCTGCGCGTCGCCCGCCGCCGCGAGGCGTTTTTGCGGGTCGACCTCCGAGGCGATGGTGGTGAGCAGCGCATTGAGTTTGTCATCGATAAAATCGGTTTTCTGGCTCAGACCGCCTTTTTGCAGCAGCGCGTCGCGGTTTAACGGGTGAAACTGGCTTTTGATGACGTCCGGATCGGCGCGGCCCACTTCCACCACGTTAACCGGCGTTTTGGCCGGGTCGAGGCTGTCCTGCGCTTTGGTGCCCGCGTCGCCCGCGCGCACGTTGAGCTGCACGCCCACCTGTCTCCACTGCTGCGCCACCAGTTGCAGCACCTCTTTATTCTGCGGCTGCGGCAGCGATTCATAGACCGTCAGGCTCAGCGGCTGTCCCGCTTTGGCCCGGATGCCGTTGGCGCCTTTTTGCCAGCCCGCTTCGTCCAGCAAACGGTTCGCAAGCGCCGGGTCAAAGGTCAGTCTGGCGCTTAAATCGCGATAGCCGGGCGCGCTTTTCGCCACCACAGACGTAGCGACCGGATAATTCGGCGAAAAGAGGGTATCGACAATCTGGCGCGCGTTGGTCGCATGGAGCAGCGCCTGGCGCACTTTCAGATCGGCCACCAGCGGGTTGGCGGGGCGAAAGGCGATGCTGTCATTGACGCCGCGGGTCGGCGCGGCATAGACCGGGAACTGCTGGTCGGCCGCCTGTTTTTCATCATAGGCCTGCACCTGGCGAATGGCGTCCGCCTGGCCTGCCAGCAGCGCGCCGATGCGCACGCTGTCTTCCGGCGTCACCACAATTTTAATGCCGTCGAGATTCGCCGGGCCCTGCTGCGCGCTGTTCTGCGGGCCCCACTGGTAATCCTTGCGCGCGGTAAGATTCACCTCGCGGCCCAGCGTCTCGCTCTGCACCACAAACGGGCCGGAGCCGATGATATGGCGCGCGTCGCCGAGTTCATCAAGATTGCGCGCGAGCGTGCTGAGCGACACCAGCCCGGAGCCGATCGCCGAGGTGCCCTGTAAAAAGCCGGGCGAGGGCTTGCTGAAGTAAAACTTCACGGTCAGCGGATCGATGACTTCGCTGCGCTGGTAGTTGTTAATCACCTCGGAAACCGGCAGGCGCTGCGCCTTATTGCCAAGTCCGTAGGTATCGAAGTTTTTCGCCACCGCACTGGCGTCAAGCGGCGTGCCGTCAGAGAACGTTACGCCGGGGCGGATTTTAAAGGTGTATTCGGTTTTATCCGCGTTGCTGCTCCAGGACTGCGCTATCCACGGCTCTATTTCCAGCGTTTTCGGGTTCTGCCAGGTGAGCTTATCGGTTATCTGGTTCAGGATGCCGCCGTTGGGGTAAAAGCCGCCTGCGGGCGGGTAGAGCGTCGTGTGCGCCTGCTGCTCCAGATAAATCAGCGTGCCGCCTTTCACCGGCGCGGCGCTGGCCGTATTTATCAGACCAAACGCGAGGCCGAGCGCCACGCCGCGCGCGGTAATGGAAAAATGCATGGTGAATGTCCCTTATCGTCCGTTGTTATTAACTGTCTGTCGACGTTATAAAAACGCAGGCCGTCGGGGATGAGAACCAACAAAAATCGCTATCTAAATGCGGAAAATATATTTGGCCCCTCCGCGGGCGCGAAGGGGCGAGGGCGTCAGAAGAAATATTTAAAGCGCACGCGGGCGCCGTAGCGGTCTTTATCGCCCTCGTTGTCATACTCGCTCTCTTTGAGCGACAGCTGCGACCAGTAGGCGCCGAGGTAGATATTGAAGTTGTCCATATCCATCACGTTGGTGAAGCCGTATGAAAGGTGGACGGTGTGGATATCATATTTGCCGGGGTATTTCAGCTGGCCGTCTTCTTCACCGACGCTCGTCATATTGAAATCATCAATATTGTTGTGCGCGTAAATATAGCCAAGCTCCAGATGACGCCACAGCACGTTGGCCCCGGCGCTGAAGTCGGTTTCGTCGTCGGCGTCCATATACGCGGTGTTAAGGTTTATCACCGTGCCGTCGTCCGGATCGTTCTTCAGGCTGTTCCAGGTGAAGGTCGCGCCATAGCCGGTGCGGTCTGACTGATCCTGAAAACGCCCCTGGGCGTCGTTATAGCCGTAAGCGTTGCTCACCACGTTGGTTTCCATCGCCACGGCGGCGGAGAAGTGGTCGTCGCGCCACGCAATCACCGGGCGCATATAAATGACGTTCTTTTTGTTCTCCAGCGCGTTGCCGTGATAGGTATCGTCGGCAAACAGCGTGGTGCCGTCTTTCACCATATTGTTCAACTCGAAATACCAGTTGCCATATTCGCCGCTGAACTGCACCGCGCCGCCGTTGCTGCTGCGCCCGCGGCCCTCTTTCATCATGTAGACATAGCCGAAACCGTCGCCGTAGATATCGTTCGCGGTGTTGCCGGAGTACTGAATAAAGGTGTCCTGATTGAGCGGGAACATGTCGTAGGCTTCAAAACGGCCGACCTTGATTTTCCAGGCCTGCGGCTGGCCGAAGTAAAACGCCGCGTCATCGAGATTGGTGTGCCCCGACAGATCCGCGAGCGGCTGCACCGTGAACCCGGCGAAATTGCCGTTTTTCTCGCGGTAACCATCCACGCCCAGCAGAATACGGCCGTTGACGTCCCACTTTTCGTGGTCGCCCGGTTTCCAGTCTTTATCGTCAGAGGTGCGCAGCGACGTAAGCTGTCCGGTGCGGCTCGCCGCATCGACGTTAAACTCCACGTCGCCGTAGAATTTCAGCTCGCCCTGCGGCGTATTCACTTTCATTTCCGCCATCGCGCAGGGCGCCAGCAGGCTGAACACACAGGGCAGTACCATCATCTTTTTCATCGTGTCTCTCTTATTGTTGTCAGTTTTTGGGCATAAGGCGGCCTTACCGCCGTCCGAAAACGGCGGTGCGGGCCTGTCAGAGGTTTTATTCCGTACGCGCGGGGCGTTCTTCTTTACGCGCGGGCGACCGACAGCGTGATACGGTTCCAGGTGAGCGGCGCGAGCGTGAGCGTGTTCTCGCGCAGGCTGCCGTGCGGGTAGTCGATAATCTCCGGGCGCACGCGGTTCGGATCGTCGAAAGTGTTTTTCGCGTACAGATCGTCGCTGCGCAGTATTTTGTGTTCCGTCAGGCGGCAGTCGCTGAAGGCGGGCAGGGTGATATCAAGCTCATAAGCGGTGGTGAAATCGCAGTTGACGGCAAATAGATAAATTTCGCCGCGCGCCTCGTTATACACCACCGACGACTGAACGCTGCGGGCGTCGCCATATTTGCTGGCGAACGTCGGCACCGGCAGCTGGTGGCGCAGCACCACGCCGTCGCTGACGCTCGCGACCATCTCGAACGGCCAGTAGAGCGTCTGGCAGAGCGCGCCTTTGCCGGGCTCCGTGAAAATCGGCGCGATGACGTTCACCAGCTGCGCCAGGCTCGCCATTTTCACCCGGTCGGCGTGGTTCAGCAGCGAGCAGAGCAGGCCGCCCATCACCAGCGCGTCGAGGAACGAGTAGCGGTCTTCCAGCAGCGGCGGGGCCTCGCGAAAGCGGTTCGCCGGATCTTTCATCGGCGCGTCCCACGGATCGCCGCGCAGATACCAGACGTTCCACTCATCAAAGGAGATCATCATCTCTTTATTGCTGCGCCGCACCGCTTTGGCGTAATTGGCGGTGCTGACGATGGTTTCGATGAAATTGTCCATATTGACGAACGAGGCGAGGAAATCGGTCTCGCTGCCTTCGTTCTCGTAATACTGGTGACAGGAGATGAAATCGACATAATCGTACAGCTCCTCCAGCACGATGCGGTCCCACTCCGGGAAGGTCGTCATCGCCGAGCTGGAGCTGCCGCACGCCACCAGCTGCGCCTTAGGGTCGATACAGCGCAGGATCTTGGCGGTTTCGCGCGCCTTATGCGCATACTCGCGGGCGTTCATCTGGCCGGTCTGCCACGGCCCGTCCATCTCATTGCCAAGACACCACAGGCGGAAGTTATACGGCTCGCGGCGGCCATGCTGAATGCGCAAGTCGCTGAGCGTCGTGCCGCCGGGGTGGTTGCAGTACTCGGCGAAATAGCCCGCTTCCTGCGGCGTGCCGGTGCCGAGGTTCACAGCGATCATCGGCTCGACGCCGGTTTTTTCGCACCAGCGCGCAAATTCATCTATGCCAAACTGGTTGGTCTCTTTGCTAATCCAGGCGTAATCGAGGCGCACCGGGCGATCTTCTTTCGGGCCGATGCTGTCGCGCCAGTTAAAGCCGGAGACATAATTCCCGCCGGGGTAGCGCACCGTGGTGACGTGCAGCCCTTTGACGAGGTCAATCACGTCCTTACGAAACCCGTCCTCATCCGCGAGCGGATGCGCCGGCTCATAGACGCCGGTGTAGACCGCGCGGCCCAGATGTTCGATGAACGAGCCGAACAGGCGCGGATCGATGGCGGAAATCACGTTCTGCGGGTCGAGCGTGAACGAAAGCGTGGTCATAACGTCTCCTTATTATCGAAGGGCGGCATCGCTGGCATATTTGCCGACGCTCAGGTCATCCTGAATTTTCTGCATCGTCTTTTTGTCGAGCTTATAAAACAGGAAAATGGTGGAGGTCAGTACGCCGCCGATGGCCGGAATAAAAGTAATCAGCATCATAATGGCCTGCTGGGTGGCGGGCGCCTGCACGGCGGCTTCCGGGACATAATGCGTGGCGGAGAGCACCAGCGCGGTAATGGCGCCGCCGATGGCGAGGCTCACTTTCAGCGCGAACAGGTTGCCGGAGGCGTAAATACCGGACATGCGTTTTTTCAGTTTCCATTCGCCATAATCGTCGGCATCGGCGATAAACGACCAGAATACCGGAACGGTAATCGCGCCAATCCACGCGCGCAGCGTATTCAGAATAAAGATCAGCATCACATTTTGCGGGTCGACAAAATAAATCACCACGGAAATAGCAGCCGTAATAAAACCCACCGCGATATAGAGTTTCACTTTGCAGATATAACGGGTGACGACACTCGTCGCGAGATTACCGAGCACGCAGGCGACCACGCCAATACTGATAAACAGCGTCGTCATGGTGTTATCGAGATGCATTAAATATTTGGTGAAATAGATAGTCGCGCCGCCGCAGACGAACGCCGGAATACAGCCAATAAACATCCCGGCGACCACCATCAGCCACTGGTCATTTTTAAAGGCCGAGCGGAAATTACGCACGATATTTTCCTGCTTTTCGCGCTGCGGCATAATGCGCTCGCGGGTATTAAAAAAGCAGAGTAAAAACAGGCACAGGCCGATAACCGAGAACATCGCGTTAGTAATAAAAAAGCCTTTCTGCTGATTGCCGCCGCCGAGATAATCCACCAGCGGCAGCAGCGTCAGGGAGCAGAGCAGCACGGCGCTGTTGGCCATGGTGAAGCGGTAGGACTGGCAGGCCACGCGGTCTACCGGGTTCGCGGTAATCACGCTGCCAAGCGAGCAGTAAGGAATATTCACGGTGCTGTAGAGTACCGAGAGCAGTAAATAGGTGACAAAAGCGTAAATCTCTTTCGCGCCGGTACTTAAATCCGGCGTATAAAACGCGAAAATACAGATGGCGCAAAAGGGCACGCAGCCGTAGAGGATCCACGGGCGAAAACGGCCGTGGCGGGTCGGGTAACGGTCGGCCAGCGCGCCGATCAGCGGATCAATAAACGCATCGAGCAGGCGCACGACTAAAAACATCGTGGCGATAAGCGCGGCGTTTAAACCAAATATATCGGTATAAAACCAGGTTAAAAACATGGTTACCGGACCCCAGCTCATATTGCAGGCCGCATCACCAAATCCGAAACCTAATTTCTCCCGGACCGTCAGACGGTCCTGGGCAGGCGTCACTTTATCCAGCACTGCTGATTGCTGCACCATGATAAACCTCGTTAAATGAAATACCTGAAAGCCAGGGTGAGCATAAGGTAGCGGAGGAATACCCGGTGCGATGTGGCGCGCTTTTTATATTTTATAAATGCCGCATCTCATCCATATAAACGACAAAAAAATACATACCGCTATTTCGAATGAAAATTAATGTGGCGAGATAATTACTTTCTTAAAGTGATTATAATTTCAGGAAATAATCCCGGAGATATTTGCTGTTATTATTTGCCGCTACGCTTATAGGCTTAATAATGGTGTGCCTATATTGGATGGCATAATAAAAATATATTTTCTGTATTAGGATTATCCTTAGGTCTGGAAAACCATAGCTTCAGGCCAGGCAGGGAGGGATAATAAGAAAACGCGATGGCCGGGCTCACCGGCCTGGCGAAAAATCAGTGCGCTACGGCGCGAGAAAAAAGGTTAATCACGATAACGCCCGCGATAATCAGCCCCATGCCGAGCATGGCGGGCAGATCGAGCTTCTGGCCGAGGAAGATCCAGCCCACCACACTAATCAGCACGATGCCGACGCCGGACCAGATGGCGTAAATAATGCCGGTCGGGATGGTGCGCATGGTGACGCTTAAACACCAGAACGCAATGCCGTAACAAACCGCCGTCACCAGCGTCGGCAGCAGGCGGCTGAAGCCTTCAGAGAGTTTCAGAAACGTGGTGCCAATCACTTCACACACAATCGCCACAGAGAGCAGCAGCCAGGTCATAACGTCACTCCGTCATTGCCGGTAAGGTTTCGATTCGCGCCGCGTTATTTCAGACGACGCATATTCATTATCGTCACGCGGCAGGGAAAGCGAAAAAGGCCAGCGCGAAGGCTGGCCTGAAAGGGGATTAATGCGCTTTTAAGCCTGCGGCGCTCATCAGCAGGCGCAACACCATGCTGACCGCGCCGAGCGCCAGAACGCTCGCGGACCAGATTACCACCAGCCACATCAGCTTTTTCCAGCGCGGCGAATCGTGCTGTTCCATCAGTGATAGCCCTCCCCATGCTGAACTTTGCCGCGGAACACGTAGTAGCTCCAGAAGGTGTAGACCAGGATTATCGGGATAATCAGCAGCGCGCCCACCAGCATAAAGCCCTGGCTTGCGGGCGGCGCGGCGGCCTCCCAGAGCGTGATATCAGGCGGAATGATGTGGGGCCAGATGCTGATGCCAAGCCCGCTGAATCCTAAGAAAATCAGCCCCAGGGTGAGCACAAATGGCAGCGTGTGGCTCTCAGTATCCGCCAGTTTGCGCCACAGCCAGAGGCTGAACAGCGCCACCAGCGCCGGCACCGGCAGCAGGAACCAGAGGTTCGGCAGCGTGAACCAGCGATCGGCCACCGCCTGATGCGAGAGCGGCGTCCAGGCGCTGATGATGACAATCACCGCCAGCAGCGCCAGCAGCAGCGAGCGCGCCAGGCGACGCATATTCTGGTGCAGCTGGTTTTCACTCTTCATGACAATCCAGCTTGCGCCGAGCAGCGCATAGGCCACCACCAGGCCCACGCCGCAGAAGAGGTTGAACGGCGTCAGCCAGTCGAGCGCCGAACCGCTGAAGGTGCGGCCGGTGACTTTAAAGCCGTTGATCACCGCGCCCACGACAATGCCCTGGCAAAAGGTCGCCAGGATCGAGCCGCTCAGAAACGCCTTATCCCAGAAGGGGCGGTGGGCGGGCGTCGCCTTAAAGCGGAACTCAAACGCCACGCCGCGAAAGATAAGGCCAATCAGCATCAGCGTCAGCGGAATGGTCAGCGCGTCGATGATAACGGCGTAGGCCAGCGGAAACGCGCCGAACAGGCCCGCGCCGCCCAGCACCAGCCAGGTTTCGTTGCCGTCCCATACGGGCGCCACGCTGTTGACCATCACATCGCGGTCGTGGCCGTCCCGCACAAACGGGAACAGAATGCCGATGCCGAGATCAAAGCCGTCCATCACGATATACATCAGCGTGGCGAAGACGATAATCACGAACCAGATAATGGAGAGATCGATACCCATTACGCTTTCTCCTCTGCGCTGTCCAGAGATTCACCCGCCGCCGACAGCGGACGCGCTGGCCTGCCGTCGGTGCTGGAAGGCATATCGTCCAGCGGCTGCGGCCCTTTTTTAATCAGTCGGATCATGTAGCTGTAGCCGACGCCGAAGACCGAGGTATAGACCACGATAAAGGCGATGAGGCTCAGGCTCATCTGCAAATCGCCGTGGCCGGAGACCGCGTCGCGGGTGCGTTGCAGCCCGTAGACCACCCACGGCTGGCGGCCCACTTCGGTCGTCACCCAGCCCGCGAGAATGGCAATCAGTCCGGCGGGGCCCATCCAGAGCGCGAAGTGGTGGAAGGGGCGAGACGTGTAGAGCCGGTTCTTATAGCGCAGCCAGACGCTCACCACGCCAAGCAGGATCATCAAAAGCCCCATCGCCACCATAATGCGGAACGACCAGAACACGATAGTGGAGTTCGGTCGGTCTTCTTTCGGGAACTCTTTGAGCGCTGGCACCTGTTTATCGAGGCTGTGGGTCAGGATAATGCTGCCGAGTTTCGGCACTTCCAGCGCGTACTTAGTGCGTTCTTCATCCATATCCGGAATGCCGAAGAGCGTCAGCGGCGTCGCTTCGCCCGGCGGGTTCTCCCAGTGGCCTTCGATGGCCGCGATTTTGGCTGGCTGATGCTTAAGCGTATTCAGCCCGTGCATATCGCCAATCATCGCCTGAACCGGCGCGACGATCAGCGCCATCCACAGCGCCATCGAGAACATGCGTCGAATCGCGGGGGTATCGTTGCCGCGCAGCAGATGCCAGGCGGCGGACGCGCCGACGAAAAACGCGCTGCTCAGGAACGCCGCTATCGACATATGCAGCAGGCGGTACGGGAAGGAGGGGTTAAATATCACCGCCACCCAGTCCACCGGCACCACCTGGCCGTTGTGGATCTCAAAGCCCTGCGGCGTGTGCATCCAGCTGTTGGAGGCGAGGATCCAGAAGGTCGAGATCAGCGTGCCGAGCGCCACCATGCAGGTGGAGAAAAAGTGCAGGCCGGGGCCGACTTTGTTCCAGCCAAACAGCATTACGCCGAGGAAACCGGCTTCAAGGAAGAAGGCGGTCAGTACTTCGTAGGTCAGCAGCGGGCCGGTAATGCTGCCCGCGAACTGCGAAAAGCCGCTCCAGTTCGTGCCGAACTGATAGGCCATCACCAGCCCTGAGACCACGCCCATCCCGAAGTTAACGGCGAAGATTTTCGACCAGAAATGGTACAGCGAGCGCCATACCGGATTTTTTGTTTTCACCCACAGCCCTTCCAGCACCGCCAGATAGCTGGCGAGACCGATAGTGATAGCGGGGAAAATAATGTGGAAAGAGACAGTAAAAGCGAACTGAATCCTTGCCAGATGAAACGCATCTAAACCGAACATGCAAACCTCATGACATATAGTTGTCCGCGATCATAGTAATCAGGAGCAGCACTCACGTGCAGAAACAGAAAAACGTTATTTGACTATAACAGTTAAATAAAAAGTTGCGATTTCGCTTGCCTGATCTAACCAGACGGCACGATGATACGCGCTCTGCGTTAACCCCTTGTGAAGGCGGCCGGATGCCGCGAGGTGCGATGAAAAAATACCAGCGACTGGCTCAGCAGATTACCGATCAGATTGCCCTCGGGGTGTGGCACCCCGGCGACCGGCTGCCGTCCCTGCGCGAGCAGGTGGCGAACAGCGGCATGAGCTTTATGACCGTGAGCCACGCCTATCAGACGCTGGAAAGCCAGGGGATCATCGTGGCGCGCCCGCAGTCGGGCTACTACGTCGCCCCGAAACCGACGCCCCGCGCGCCGCAGGCGCTCGAACAGGTGACGCGTGACGAGCAGGTCGACATCAACACCTATATTTTCGATGTGCTCCAGGCGAGCACCGACGCCGCCGTGGTGCCGTTCGGCTCGGCGTTTCCCGATCCGCGTCTGTTTCCGCTGGCGCAGCTTAACCGCTCGCTCTCAAGCGTCAGCCGTTCGGCCAACGCCATGAGCGTGATTGAAAACCTGCCGCCGGGCAACGAGGCGCTGCGCCACGCCATCGCCCGACGTTACGCGATGCAGGGGATGAATGTCTCGCCGGATGAAATTGTCATTACCGCAGGCGCGCTCGAAGCATTAAACCTGAGCCTCCAGGCGGTGACCGAGCCCGGCGACTGGGTGATTGTCGAAAACCCGTGTTTTTACGGGGCGCTCCAGGCGCTGGAGCGCTTACGGCTGAAGGCGCTCTCTGTGGCGACCGACGCGGTCAACGGCATCGATCTCGCGGCGCTGGAAAAAGCGCTTCAGGAGTATCCGGTGAAAGCCTGCTGGCTGATGAGCAACGCCCAGAACCCACTGGGCTTTACGCTGAGCGCGCAGAAAAAGCAGCAGCTGATGGCGCTGCTTTCGCGCTACAACGTGGTGCTGATTGAAGATGACGTCTACAGCGAGCTTTATTACGGGCGCGAGAAACCGCTGCCGGTGAAGGCCTGGGATGACCAGGGGCTGACGCTGCACTGCTCCTCTTTTTCTAAATGTCTGGTGGCGGGGTTTCGCATCGGCTGGGTGGCGGCGGGGCGTCATGCGCAGCGCATCCAGCAGCTCCAGCTCATGAGCACGCTCTCCACCAGCTCGCCGATGCAGATGGCGCTGGTGGATTATCTCGCCACCCGGCGCTATGACACCCACCTGCGCCGTCTGCGGCGCGTGCTGGCGGAGCGCAAACAGGCGGCATGGCAGTCGCTGCGCCGCCACTTTCCGCAGGCCGTCAAAATTCACCGCAGCGAGAGCGGCTATTTTTTGTGGGTGGAGCTGCCCGCGTCGCTGGACGCCGGCAGGCTGCACGAGCGCGCGCTGGCGCACCAGATCAGCATCGCGCCGGGCAAGATGTTCACCACCAGTACGCTCTGGCATAACTATTTTCGCTTTAACGCTTCCTGGGCGTGGGGCGAGCGCGAAGAGCAGGCGGTCAGGACCCTCGCGCGGCTTATTCGCGAGGCGCTGGCGAAGGCGCCGCAATGAAGCGATAAACGCGCGAAATAACCTTTCGGGCGCGCGTTTATATTCTCAAATAAAGAAAAGGTTATTGCCGAAATAAAAAACCACGCCTGCTTCAGGCTTATTCCGCAGCGATTATTTCTGTTAATCGTATTTCCGTTCGGGCATACGAAATCATAATAGTTAACGGAAAACGCTTCACATCGCTAAGCGCCTGTCTACACTGTGAAAAACCACCCCATGATTTATGTAACGACAGCACTGAAACAATAAAGAGTGCGCGGTTTGTCACAACCTGAATAAATTCCGCCAGCGGTCACAGGCGCGTTTATCCGGGCCTGTATATGGTTATTTTGGGAGATATTTTTACGGCACGGCGGCCGATTCATCATTCAGACAGGAGCAACGACCATGACCAAATCCTTCGCGCTTAGCGCGGCCGCCGCGCTGTGTCTGACGACCGGCATCGTCAGCGCCGCCGAGCCGCCTTCACAACTCGGCCAGGGAGAAGGCCGCCTCGATATCATCGCGTGGCCGGGCTATATCGAACGCGGCCAGACGGATAAAGCCTATGACTGGGTAACTGAATTTGAAAAATCGACCGGCTGTGCCGTCAATGTGAAAACCGCCGCCACGTCGGATGAAATGGTCAGCCTGATGGCGAAAGGCGGTTACGATCTGGTCACGGCCTCCGGCGACGCCTCGCTGCGCCTTATTATGGGCAAGCGCGTGCAGCCGATTAACACCGCGCTCATCCCGAACTGGAAAAATGTCGACCCGCGCCTCGTTAAAGGCGAATGGTTTAACCTTGACGGCAAAGTCTACGGCACGCCGTATCAGTGGGGGCCAAACCTGCTGATGTACAACACCAAAGCGTTCCCGACGCCGCCGGACAGCTGGGCGGTGCTGTTTGTGAAGCAGGCGCTGGCGGACGGCAAATCCAACCAGGGCCGCGTCCAGGCCTACGACGGGCCGATTTATATCGCCGACGCGGCGCTTTACGTCAAAGCGACCCAGCCTGAGCTCGGCATCACCGATCCTTACCAGCTGACCGAGGCGCAGTATGGCGCGGTGCTGAAAGCGCTGCGCGACCAGCATCAGCTTATCCACCGCTACTGGCACGACACCACGGTACAGATGAGCGATTTCAAAAACGAGGGCGTCGTGGCCGCCAGCGCGTGGCCGTACCAGGCGAACGCGCTGAAAAACGAAGGCCAGCCCATCGCCACCGTTTTCCCGAAAGAGGGCGTGACCGGCTGGGCCGATACCTCCATGCTGCACGCCGACGCGAAACACCCTAACTGTGCTTACCAGTGGATGAACTGGTCGCTGACGCCGAAAGTGCAGGGCGATGTCGCCGCCTGGTTCGGCTCGCTCCCGGCGGTGCCGGAAGGCTGCAAGGCCAGCACATTGCTCGGCGAGAAGGGCTGCGAAACCAACGGCTTTACCTTCTTCGACAAAATCGCCTTCTGGAAAACCCCGGTGTCGCAGGGCGGGAAATATGTGCCCTACAGCCGCTGGACCCAGGATTACATCGCCATCATGGGCGGGCGCTAAGCGCGGGGGACGTATGGCTTACGCAGTGGAGTTTCAGCAGGTCTCGCGGCGCTACGGCGACGTGCGCGCGGTCGATAACGTCAGCATGACCATCGAAGACGGGGAGTTTTTCTCCATGCTGGGGCCGTCCGGCTCCGGCAAAACCACCTGCCTGCGGATGATCGCGGGCTTTGAGCAGTTGAGCGACGGCGCGATTCGCCTGTTTGGCCGCGAAGCCAGCGAGCTGCCGCCGTGGGAGCGCGACGTTAACACGGTGTTTCAGGATTACGCGCTGTTTCCGCATATGTCGGTGCTGGAGAACGTCGCCTACGGGCTGATGGTCAAAGGCGTCGATAAAAAAACGCGGCTGGCCCGCGCCCGCGAGGCGCTGGAGCGGGTGGCGCTCGGCTTTACCCATGCGCGTAAACCGTCGCAGCTCTCCGGCGGCCAGCGCCAGCGCGTCGCCATCGCCCGCGCGCTGGTGAACCAGCCGCGCGTGCTGCTGCTCGACGAACCGCTCGGCGCGCTCGATCTCAAACTGCGCGAGCAGATGCAGGTGGAGCTGAAAAACCTGCAACGCTCGCTCGGCATTACGTTTGTGTTTGTCACGCACGATCAGGGCGAAGCGCTGTCGATGTCCGACCGGGTGGCGGTGTTTAACAACGGGCGCATCGAGCAGATAGACGCGCCGCGCGAGCTCTACATGCGTCCGCGCACGCCGTTTGTCGCGGGCTTCGTCGGTACCGCGAACGTGCTGAGCGACGCCATGATGCGCGAACTCGGCGGCGAGCCGGGCACGTTTTCCCTGCGCCCTGAGCATATCCGGCTTAACGAGCCTGGCGATATTCATGTCCGCGGCACGGTGCAGGCGGTACAGTTCCAGGGCGCGGCCACGCGCATAGAACTGATGCTGGAGAGCGGCGAAAAACTGCTGGTGAGCCAGGCGAACCCGTCGCCGGTCGCCGATGCGGCGCTGCCGCGGGCAGGCCAGGCGGTGACCGCCTCCTGGGCGCGCGCCGCCATGATCCGACTGCAGGGAGAGGGGTGAGATGGATATGACGCTTTCGCCTCCTGCGCGCGCCAGCGGCCCGCTGCGACGCGCGGCGGCGCTGCTCTGGCGGCGTCCCAATCTCTGGCTGTTTCTGCTGTTGCTGCCGCCGCTGATGTGGTTCGGCATTATCTATCTCGGCTCGCTCCTGACGCTGCTGTGGCAGGGGTTTTACACCTTCGACGACTTTACGATGTCGGTGACGCCGGATTTCACGCTCGCCAACCTGAGCGCGCTGTTTAATCCCGCTAATTACGACATCATCGTGCGCACGCTGGTGATGGCGATGGCCGTTTCCATCGCCTGCGCCATTCTCGCGTTCCCGATGGCCTGGTACATGGCGCGCTACACGCGCGGCTCGCTGAAGGCATTTTTCTATATCGCCGTCATGCTGCCGATGTGGGCAAGCTATATCGTTAAAGCCTACGCCTGGACGCTCCTGCTGGCGCGCGACGGCGTGGCGCAGTGGTTCCTGCAACATCTGGGGCTGGAAGGGGCGCTTAACGCGCTGCTGACGCTGCCAGGCATTGGCGGCAACACGCTCTCCACCTCCGGGCTCGGGCGGTTTCTGGTGTTCGTCTATATCTGGCTGCCGTTTATGATCCTGCCGGTGCAGGCGGCGCTGGAGCGTCTGCCGCCGTCGCTGTTGCAGGCCTCCGCCGATCTCGGTGCCCGGCCCTCTCAGACGTTTCGCCACGTTGTGCTGCCGCTGGCGGTGCCGGGCATCGCCGCCGGTTCGATTTTCACGTTTTCATTAACGCTCGGCGATTTTATCGTGCCGCAGCTCGTCGGCCCGCCGGGCTTTTTCATCGGCAATATGGTCTATTCCCAGCAGGGGGCGATTGGCAATATGCCGATGGCGGCGGCGTTTACGCTGGTGCCGATTATCCTGATTGCCGTTTATCTGGCGTTCGTAAAGCGCCTGGGAGCGTTCGATGCACTCTGACCGCGCGCCGTGGCTGCTTAAAATCGCCGCTTGGGGCGGCGTGATTTTCCTGCACTTCCCGCTGGCGATTATCGCGCTTTACGCGTTTAACACCGAAGAATCCGCCTTCAGCTTTCCACCGCAGGGCTTCACGCTGCGCTGGTTTGAGGTGGCGGCGCAGCGCGCCGATATGCTCGAATCCGTGACGTTGTCACTTAAAGTCGCGACGCTTGCGACGCTGCTGGCGCTGGTGCTTGGCACGCTGGCCGCCGCCGCGCTCTGGCGACGCGAGTTTTTCGGCAAAAGCGCGGTGTCGCTGCTGTTGCTGCTGCCCATCGCGCTGCCGGGCATCATTACCGGTATCGCGCTGCTGACCGCGTTTAAACAGCTCGACATCGAACCGGGCTTTCTCACGATGGTGGTGGGCCACGCCACCTTTTGCGTGGTGGTGGTCTTTAATAATGTGATTGCGAGACTGCGGCGCACGGCGTACAGCCAGATTGAGGCGTCGATGGATCTCGGCGCCGACGGCTGGCAGACCTTTCGCTATATCGTGATGCCCAATCTCGGCACCGCGCTGCTGGCGGGCGGGATGCTCGCCTTCGCGCTCTCGTTTGATGAAATTATTGTCACCACGTTTACCGCAGGCCACGAGCGCACGCTGCCGCTGTGGCTGCTGAACCAGCTTGGCCGTCCGCGCGACGTGCCGGTGACCAACGTGGTGGCGCTGTGCGTCATGCTCCTCACCATGATCCCGATCCTCGGGGCGTGGTGGCTGACGCGCGATGATGAAACTGTCGCCGGTAGCGGCAAATAACCTCAAAGGAACACGCTATGCAGAGTCAATTACTGATTAACGGCGCGCTGGTGGAAGGCAAGGGCGAGCGCCTGCCGGTCTATAATCCCGCGACGGGCGAGGTGCTGCTGGAGATTGCCGAAGCCAGCCCTGAACAGGTGGATGCGGCGGTAAAGAGCGCCGACGCGGCGTTTGAACAGTGGCGGCTGACCACGCCGAAGGAGCGCGCCGAGGCGCTGCTCAAACTTGCGGAGGTGATTGAGGCGAACGCGCAGACGTTCGCGGAGCTGGAGTCGAAAAACTGCGGCAAGCCGCTGCACTGCGTGGCGGGTGACGAAATCCCGGCGGTGGCGGATGTGTTCCGCTTCTTTGCCGGGGCCGCGCGCTGTTTAAACGGACTTGCCGCCGGGGAATATCTGGCGGATCACACCTCGATGATCCGCCGTGATCCGGTGGGCGTCGTGGCCTCTATCGCCCCCTGGAACTACCCGCTGATGATGGCCGCCTGGAAACTGGCCCCGGCGCTGGCGGCGGGCAACTGCGTGGTGCTCAAGCCCTCTGAAATTACGCCGCTGACCGCGTTTAAACTCGCGGAGCTGGCGAAAGATATCTTCCCGGCGGGCGTGCTGAACGTGCTGTTTGGCCGCGGCCAGACGGTGGGCGACCCGCTCACCAGCCATGAGAAAGTGCGCATGGTGTCGCTCACCGGCTCTATCGCGACCGGAGAACACATCATCAGCCGTACCGCGTCGTCCATCAAGCGCACCCATATGGAGCTTGGCGGCAAAGCGCCGGTACTGGTGTTTGACGACGCCGATCTTGACGCCGTCGTCGAAGGCATTCGTACCTTCGGGTTCTATAACGCGGGCCAGGATTGTACGGCGGCATGCCGCATCTACGCCCAAAAAGGGATCTACGACGCGCTCGTTGAAAAGCTCGGCGCCGCGGTGGGCAGCCTGAAAACGGGCGCGCCGGAGGATGAAACCACCGAACTCGGGCCGCTCAGTTCACAAGCGCATCTGGAGCGCGTGAGCCAGGCGGTGGAAGCCGCGAAAGCGCTGCCGCATATTCGTGTGGTGACCGGCGGCGCGAAAGTCGACGGGCCGGGTTATTTCTTCCAGCCGACGGTTCTCGCCGGCGCGAAGCAGGAGGACGCCATCGTGCAGCGCGAAGTCTTCGGCCCGGTCATCAGCGTGACGCCGTTTGAGGATGAAGCGCAGGCGCTCACCTACGCCAACGATTCGCAATATGGCCTGGCGTCATCCGTCTGGACCCGCGACGTGGGCCGCGCGCACCGCCTCAGCGCCCGCCTGCAATATGGCTGCACCTGGGTGAATACGCACTTTATGCTGGTGAGCGAAATGCCCCACGGCGGCCAGAAACTCTCCGGCTACGGTAAGGATATGTCGATGTACGGGCTTGAGGATTACACTGTGGTGCGGCATGTGATGATAAAACACTAGGAGGTGGTGAAGTGGTTGATTTGCTAAAGGATTACATGTCAGCCGCTTTACCCTGGGGCATCGGTGGGGCATTAAAGCCAAAGTTTTGGTTCAGTATGGCTACCTGGTCTCCGTTTTTATCGGACATCCACTTTGCATAGACGTTGAAAACCATCTGTGCATTTGTGTGCCCCATCTGATTTGCAATGAAGCTCGGATTCACTCCGGCGCTTAGAGCCCAGCATGCAAATGTATGCCTGGATTCGTATGCTTTCCTATGCCTGATTCCGGCTCGCTTTAGCAGATGGTTCCATGAGGCTGCAATCGATCCTGGAATGTAGCATATGCTTTTGGTTGGATACCGTCCGGAAACTGATGGATTGAAAACAAATGTGCACTGGTCAGTCCTTGTTTTACCGTACTCCCTGAGGTGGACAGTAACGTCATGCTGTTTTTGCATTCTCGTATACTGCATCTGGTCCTTTATGGCCTCGATGGCTGCGGTGGTCAGAATGATTGTGCGGATTCCACTTTCAGTTTTTGGCGGTGTGAAGTGATCTGAAATAGCCAGGTTGCGCTGCACCTTAATTGTCCAGTCTGTGGTATCGATATCCTCCCATGCCAGTGCGCATATCTCTCCATGCCGCATGCCGGTGCTAACGGCCAGTATCCATAGATTTCTTATCTGCGGGTGATTAGCCATTGCCAGCATCCTTACGAACTCATCCTTGCTTAGCGGATCTGGTTCAGACCTGGACTTTCTGAGAGGCTTCACATCTGAAATTACTTTCCCGCCGGTATATCCATTTTTCTCTGCAAACTTAAGCATCTCCAGCATAACCGCCATGTATCCGTTAACGGTTCTTACTGTTCGGCCTTTTTTGTGTGATCGCTCCAGCGTTTTCCCTACAAGCTGGTAACCGGTCAAAAGCTCATGACGCAAAGAAAGCAGGTTCTCATGAGTAAGAGAAGAAACGGGCATCGTCTCATCCAGAATTCTAAGGCACATCTTTATGTAAGATGTGTATCTCATGTGGGTGTTCTTAGCCAAAACGGTTTCTTTTAGCGAAAGCCATTTATTGGCTAATTCCTCAATCGTCACCTTAGCTTTTGTGTCCTCATGTTGTGTAACCCGCGGCGAGTTAGGGAACTGCGATGCGTAATCAAAATTACCAGTCCTGATTGCATAGCAAACCGCTGTCCTTAACTCGCCAGCGGCTTTCCTGTTTTTCGGTGTATCAGGGACGCCGAGGTTTTCCCTTACCCTGGCACCCTTATAGATGAACCATATCCGCAGTGTTCCGCCGTGATTCTCCACTCCTGTTGGATACTTGTTCATAACGATTCCTCGTCAGTTAATGGGGAAGGGTATTTAAGCAGATTTCTGGCGGGGAATCGCTGGACGTTGACGCTCTACCCACGCATCGACTTCATGCCGGTTGTAGAGGATAGGGGAGTTATCCTTGGGCTGGCAGTCGCCGGAGTAGTGCCGATACTCCTTACCCTCCATCCATGACTTCTCTCGCGCTGATTTAATGGCATTTTTCGTCAGTCCGGTGATCGCCATCAGTACTTCTTCGGATACCCATTTGTTGGGGACAAGCTGAATCACTTCATTCATTCGATTATCTCCAGGCAATAAAAAACCCCGCCGGGGCGAGGTCGATTAGTAAATTCTGCTATTTATGGATTTGACTGGAAAATAAAGCCAACCTTATCAGCAGCAAGATAGTAATAATCAACATATCCTGCTCCATCAAGTGAGAATCCAATGCAGCGTTTGTCATTTAACTGACTGAATAAACGAATGGAAACTTCTGACTTTAATACTTTTAATTGATTGTTGACTGAAGGGCCATTCCTTCCCGGCTTAATGCCAGGCGTGAACTCTGCCTGCATTTTCAGATCGGGATACTCTCTTGTATGCACTTCGACCATTTTAACCTTCCTTTTGATAGACCGGGTCCGTTCCCCGTGGAAACTTCATCGACTCTTCCCTGTAAAACTTTAGCTGCTCCTGAAAGTACTCCCGAAGCGCTTCCGGCTGTTGCATCTCAACTTCATACGCCACTACCGGCATATTCATGCGCTATTTATAAGCAACGCCTGAAGGAAGCCACTAAATCCACGTTAATCTTATCCCTTTCTTCTTTGCTGCGCGCTAAGAGATTATTTGTCATCATGACTCCTTACCATCAGCCGAGCGCCCGCGCTTTACTCTTAATTCGTATGGCGAGCGGTAGGTGTCAACTGAGGTGACTATCCCATTTTCAAAGCGCTCACCGTTTGCCACATCGATCAGACGCTTAATATGGCTGTATTTTTTCAGCATGTGACGGTGACGCTCAGCGGGGGTCATTCTGGCGAGCAGATCATTTTCTTTTTTTCGACTTCTGCTTTTTCTTCGTGACATGATGGTACCTCCTGAGTGGAGTATATCGCTTATCCGGCGTAATAGGTCAGCCGTGATAGTGGCTCACTCACTCACCCCCTGTCTCAAGATTGATGCCAGCAGCGCGTAAAGAACGTCGCAGAACAGTCTCAAGTTCGCTACGAACACGCCCAGCGAGAGCGCTGTAGTCTTCTCCGTCAAATTCATAACCGTCTTCGTACATGAACGAGGCGACAGGAGCCATCACATCGTGCTCGCAGTTATCAGGCAACTTAACCGCGCGCGCCTCAAGCCCGGCATTGCGCTTCTCTGCGGCTTCCAGCGCTGCTATCAGCTCAAGCACGTCACGCGTTGAGACCACAACGTTGGGGCGGAAATCATCTTTCGCCTTCTCAGCCGCCGCTTTCAGTTTTGCCATCAGTTCTTTGGTGTTATTCATGGTTGGGCCCCATGCGTTTTATTTTTACCGGCTGCACAGGGATAGCTTTAAGCTCACCATCGTCCAGCGCTGCGAGTTGAGCGGATACCAGTTTTGCCTCCCACTCATTCAGAGTTCGGATATAACCCTGGCCTGTTGATGCATCAGTGAATACCAGTGCAGCATCCGCTAATTCGATTTGACGGCTCATGCGGCACCGCCTTTACGCAGCCAGCGGTTGAGGTATTTGTTGTTATTCACAGAGCCGAAGCTGTTGCGCTTCATGAGCTCTTCGCGGCTCGGCATCGGCTGAGATTTGACGCGAGCGGCCAGCTCGCTTGGTGTGATAAGCGGGTCATGTGTAATCATGGATTTTTCCTCGCGCCGTCCGTGGCGCACGATTAAACGCGACGCAGGCTGATGTGCTCGCGCTTTGCCATCTGGCGGATAGATTCGTATGAGCGGTTTAACTGGCGGGCGATGACTTTAGGGTGGACGGTGCCAGCCAGGGATTTGATGAGGGTTAGCTCTTTGGTAGTCCAGTTGCGGCCCAGCGTCTGCTGATTGCCACGGCGTTTTTTGAATGGCTCGCTCATGGCAGCTACCTGATTAACAGTGATGGCTTGCCGGTCTTCAGTGTCGCGCCAGGCACATCCTTGCCGCCCTCCAACAGATGCTTGATAGCCATTTTGTCGGGCTTAATCACCGTGTCGTATTCGACGTATTCAGGCGGGAGAAGGGCGCTGTCGGTTATCTCTACTGAACGACAAGGCGCGCGGACTGTTACCTGGTGAATACCGGCCCGAATTGATTTCTTACCGGCGGTTTCGAGTGATGTGGCGATGTAGGCGCGGATGCTGGCAACCTTGTTTTCAATACTCACCGCTCGCTCGGTCAGGTTCTTTGCCTCATCCCTGAGGCGCTCCGCATACGTCGATTCGTTTTTGCAGATGGCAAGCAGTTGCTCGATTTTATCGGCCAGCTCACCCTCAATCCCTTCGAGGGTGTCTGCCATTGCTTCCGGGTCGATATCGGCATCCATCAGCCTGGCGTAGTCGCTGGCAACTTCATACAGTTTGCTCATTGGCGGCCTCCAGTTTCACTTTGCATTCTGCGTAAACTGCCTGGACGTTTTGCTGCAACTTCATGCCGGATGTCAGCTTGTACGCCTCTGCAAATTTCCGTTTCAGGTCGTCCATGGTTTCGGACTGAGCCATTTCATCACAAAGGTCGCTGGCTTTATCGATGACTTCCTGTTGTCGCTTGCGCTCGTCTTCCCTGATTTGCTCTTCGGAGTGGTAGGGCATTACCGGCTCCTGATGCATCCCTTCATCATCGTTAAGCAGGTGAATAGCGTTATCCAGACGCTGCGCTTTAGGCCAGTATTTGCTGGCGCGCTTAACGATGGTCTTGCGGGCCATCTCTTCCCAGAAGTTTTTCCAGGGACCGTTCTTAGCCTTGCTGGTAGCTTCTACGGCCTTGATTTCTGCGAGGCTCATCTCTTCCGTGAGGTAATCGCCATCAGGCGTTTTAATGGTGCAATAACCGCCGACAACTTCGCCACGGTCGCCGAACGCGTTGTATTTGTGCGTCGGCGCTTTATCCAGTCCATTGGATTCGTAGGTATCGTTGGCGCATACCAGCTTGCACTGACCCCACTTAATTGAGCCGGACGACTGAGCCAGATGAAGCAGGCCCATGTAGCTGATGTCGAGGCACACCATGCCGTCACGCGGCACCAGGTACGCCAGCTTGCTCGCCGGGTTCAGCGTGATGCCGATGGCCGCGACATTGATGATGGCGTTCTGCGCGCTGGTAGGGTTGTTGATTGCCGTCTTCGCGAGGAAGTCGTTTTTCTGAAATAGTTGGATGGCAAACTGGCTTTCCTTAGCCCATGTGACCGTCTGGTCTGTCATTGCTCCGCAAAACAGTGGCTCCTGCTGCTTAACGAAACTGACGATATCGAATGGCATTACGCTGCCTCCCTGTGTGAATGTCGCGCTTTGAAGATGCTGATGGCGTACTCAGAGGTAACGCGCTCGGTCAGCGCATCAATCCACCAACCTTCCGACGCGTCCTGAAACGCGATGCTATGGCCTTCGAGGTAGTTCATGGCGTCATTGGTATGCTCATCTGCATCCGTCGACGCCAGAGCCGAAATAAACGGGTTAGCTTTCTTCGCCAGACGCTCAACCTCATCGCTGATTCGCTCGTTGTCCGTTGCATCCAGAGCCGCGATAATCTGCTCAATTTCTTTGACGTCGTTCAGGGTCAGTCTCATTGCTTCTGCTCCTGTGGTTTGGGTTGCTGTTTCATCAAATCTTTCATGAGGCGGATAAAGGCATCATCCGACCATTCGCGAACTGGAGTTGTCATTGCGGCCTCCGGTACCAGGGCATGCTCACTGCCTGCTTCATCTGCTTATTGGCCTGTAGCCACATCCCGGCGTCACCGAGGAAGCGGGCAATAACCGCCTTGCTCTGCGCGGCCATAAGGGCCTGATGGTTTACTGTTTGATTGCCGTACATGTCAGCTCCTTAAGCGTTTTGCAGATACCGCGCATGCGGCGGGTGATGAGGTCGAGTAGCGATTCATTGAGTTGAGCGGCACCCAAGACGGCACCGCCCGCGATAGCAAATGTCATCGTGGGATTCCTTATGTTTGAATGATTGGCATAGCGAAAACGCCTCGAATGAAGCGCTGTTGATATGCGGCGATGAAAAAGCCGCGCTTAGGCGGCCTTTGTCAGATCAGCCCTTTTACGATTTCTTCGGCGATTTCTTCCGCGTCGTCTTCGCCATAATTTTCGGCGAGCTTATCTACGAAATCGTCCCAGTTATCTTCCAGAAAGTTGCGGACATACGGGGCATAGCAATCTTCAATTTTCTTTGACATGGCATTCTCCAGGCGAAAAAAAGCCCTCCGGAGAGGGCGAACAGACAACAAAGGTTATTTCTCCATTTAACCAGAACAGGTCTTCGTCTCCTGTCTTGGTTATGATGCGGATTGCATCAGATAACCGACTCCATGAATCGGCTATCGGCTGCTATTCAGCGGGCGGAGCTGGCAATTCCGCCCAATGTGTCACTTCTCCAATCGTTGACCAGTCATTGCCAGAATGAATGACCGGGAAATGCTTCTCTGAATGCCTTGACTGCCTGCAAGCAGCCATGCCGACTGTTTTCCCATCTGTGACCATAACGTCTGTATTCACAGGCGGCATCTGGTCGCTACATTTAATCCATTCGCTCATATCTCACCTCAGATAAGTGGCTTGCTGCCAAGTTTCATTTTCTGCCGGCCGACACAGGTCACACCCATTTCATTGCGCGGCGCGCTGTACCATTTGCGGTTAGGTTTCTGCTGCGTTACTTCCGGCTTCTTGTCGCGGAGAGCTACGAGCGAAGTGGCTCGCGATGCTCTGACGCAACCAGAGAGCTTCTGTTCGATTCGGCGAGCAAGAGAAGCGTCTTGCTGTGCCTGTTCAATCTTGGCGGCCCGGCGCGCTTTATAGCGGCTCTTGGCAGTGCCTTTTGCTTCTTTCCAGATGATGGTTGCCATGCTGACCTCCGGTTAAGTGGTTTAGGTACATGGCGCGCCAGATGCTTATCTTCTGGTTGCTTCTGCGAGCTGCAATTCGCGCCATCTCCAAAACCACCTTGGTTCTGGTCTCAACGGTTAGGTTGAGAGTTCATCGATGTTAAAGAGCGACGCCAATCTGTTCCGTTTGGCTACCAGCGTCCTGCTGATGGAAATGATAGTCACATATTGTGATTTAATGGTCAATCACAAAATGTGTAAAATAAGGATGTGACACGTTATGTGTATGATTTTTTGGTGTAAATAGTTTTCCCCGCGATGGTTTTGCTTACTTAAGTCGGGGGCAACAGCAGGATGGTGTGCTGAAAAGTTCGAAAAACGAGCGAAGTAGGTGGTGGCGAGATGGCGGGATATGGGAGTTGTATTAAGAATTATAGTAACTTAATCAAAGGCTTGCGCTGGCTGGCAGGTGCTGTCCTGATAGTGATCGGCGGGAAATAAAAAACCCGGCGCGGTGGCCGGGTTGTTTTAGAGGATGGGGGTAACAGAAATATGGATAAGCCGGATTTAGCTAGCCCAAAAGGTTTGATCAGGTAGGGTGCCTTTGGCTTGCCACTCAGTCATAACCTTACGGGCCGCCCTAGCAAAATATAATTTCCTGTTATCATCTGGCATTGAAGATATCAGCTTAAGGTCGCCTGTTTGTGAGTTAACCGCAAACTTCCCCTCACTCCCTTTTTCGCTTACAAAAGAATAGGTTACACTAGTTGGTGTCGATTTAATTTTTTTTATCCTAACCAGAATCGCCATCATATGCCTCCTCTGGGTTCCAGTGATAGCCTAGTCCAATAGCTTCATTGTGGGCTTTGACGTAATCTAATCCTTTTCTCCTCTCAAGTATAGACTCTACTTGCTCGTGCTTGAAGAAATCGATATCACTTTCAACATGGTCACCTTCGGTGAGACGACTCCATGCATTGACTATCTCTGGGTCTGGATCGAATCTTCTTTTCTCAATCAAGTCATCCACTATAAAAATGTGTTCTCTAAAGAAGACATGATCTTTTACTCGAGTCACAACTCTTGATGATTCAGAGATATTGCTGCAAATCCTATCTATGTCTTTGTGATCGTTCCTTATTTCTTCATAATGCCGCTCTGCTTCGACCCAGCTATCACTATCGTTTTGATCAAGTATGATGCGAGCCTGCTGTGATTTTAGCTTTGACTCTTCCGATAGGATTGCATCTAAGTCACTTAAATACTTATTAAAAGCATCATCATTGATCATTTTGTGATTTCAGAAAGACCTAGTTCTTCAACAATATAAGACATAGTAAAGGTATGATAATCAACAAATTCTTTAAAGCTTTTGGCGCCCATGCCGTATGGTCGAATTAGCGTGTAACAAAACATAGCAACGCCATCTTTAACAGAAAGATTTCCTGAAATAATCTGAAAGTTGATTTCATTAACCTTTTTTAATACTTCATATTCATTTAGGCCATCCTTCAATTGTAAGGTAATCATGAACAAGATGTTACCGCTGGGCATCATAGCGGCACTTGATTTAACGCCTTTTATAGTAAAAATAAGCCTATTTTCAACAACTTCATCACATTCATAACCGTTTTCTGATAAGAATTTCTTTATGTCATCAAGGGTAGTTTTTTTGTTGATGATATCCATATTTAATCCCGGAATGGCTTCGTGTGTTTATATCGGTTAATGAGAGTGAATTTTTACCCAAACGTCTCTTCAGGCCACTGCGCCTTAACTACCTTGCCTATGATGCGGCAGCTATGGTCGCAATCCAGGGTTCTGTATGCCGGGTTTAAAGGCACCAGGTAACTAACCCCTGCATCCTTCTCATACTTCTTGAACGTTGCCTCTGAATCACCATTTGCAGAGGCCACGCAGAAATCCCCAGACTCTACCGGCTCGGCCGGATCAACGAGTATCAGCATACCCTCAGGAAAGCTCGGCCTTACGCCCTGTGGCGCAGTCATAGAATGGCCTTTCACCTCAAGCCAGAAAGCTTTTTCGCTGGCTTTTGTAGTCGTTGGGACCCATGCCTTTGCATCGCTGGCTGTGTAGCTTCCCACCTCCGAAAATGGCCCGGCCTGCACTGAAGAAAATAACGGGTACTCATATTGGCGAAATACGGCGTCTGAATCCTCGCCAAACATTATTTTTGCCGGAGATACGCCAAGTGCCGCCCCAAGAACCAGCGCGTCATCCGCGCTAACCTTTCTTGTTCCTAACTCGTAGTTCCCCAGGCGTGAAGGCGCAGCCCAGCCGCAAAGCTTGGCCAATTGAGCCTGGCTAAGTCCTTTAGCTTCTCTAAGGGACTTGATCCTTTCCCCGATAATTTCATGCATCGTTTTCATCCCTTAAATGTAACACGCAACGTGATTGAACTCTGTACACGAATTGAGGTTGACTGTTAATCACAAATTGTGTGTAATGGGTGTGTGATTAATGCTAGGGAGACCGCAATGAACAAAATTGCCCAGCAGCGAAAAAAAATCGGAGTTTCGCAAGCTGTACTAGCTTCGGCAATTGGTTGGGGGCAATCCCGCATCGCCAACTATGAGCTGAATATCCGTACTCCTGGCCTTAACGATTGCCGAATGATCGTAGAAGGCCTCAGGAAGTTAGGGTGCCAATGTTCTTTGGATGATGTTTTCCCTCCATCCAGTAACAAAGCCGCCTAAGTAGTACCCGCTCTTTAACAGTTCTGGCCGCTCACCTCTAACCGGGTAAGCAAAAACCAAGTGGCAGACCCCACGGTCTGCGCACGTATCTATCTAAACAACAAAGGAAGAATACCGAATGGAACACGCAAATAAACGCAACGAGTCGTTACGCATTGAGAGCGCCTTGCTTAACAAGATCGCAATGATTGGCACAGAGAAAACAGCAGCAGCTGTCGGTGTCGATAAAGCGCAAATCAGTCGGTGGAAACGCGACTGGATACCGAAGTTCTCGATGTTACTTGCAGTGCTGGAATGGGGTGTCGTGGATGACGAGATGGCCCGCCTTGCTGAGCAGGTAGCGAAGATACTCAAAAATGAAAAAGCCCCTAAGAACGGTGAATTCTTAGAGGCTTAAGCACACTGTGTTACGCCAAGTAACAGGAGTAATTATGTCAAAAACACTCAGTCCTGACCAGGACAAATTACACAAAAACATTATTCGTGATCGCTACCTGTCCAGTTTTAAGCAGCCTGGTCGATTCCGGGCTGAGTGGGAACGGGTGAAAAAATTATTCAGAGGTAAAGGTCATGAGTAATCTCGCAACAGTAACTCAGTTAAGGCCTGTAGAGCGGCCTGCGGAGCGTCGCGTGGCAGAAATTGAAGATGGATATACCCGTCTTGCAAATGCCCTGTATGACGAGCTTATCGGCGCAGATTTAACGAAGAACCAGAGCAAGGTTGCTCATGCCATTTGTCGAAAAACATACGGCTTTGGTAAGAAAATGGACCGCATCTCCGACAGCCAATTAGCTCAACTTACCCGGCTGCCAAGACAGAAAGTCAACAAGGCCAAGAATGAGCTGATCGCAATGAAAGTTATCAAGCGTGACGGGCACTTAATCGGGCCGAACAAGGAAATCAGTGAGTGGCAAATCGAAGGGTGTCACTACTCTGGTGATAATGTCACTGCAATGGTGACAAATAGTGTCACCAAAACGGTGACAGCGCTGTCACCAAAACAGAGTCACACAAAAGAAACTATTACAAAAGAAAATAAAGAAACTACCCCCTTACCCCCTGAAGGGGGAGACGGGCAGGGCTCTAAACCTGAAAAGCGAAAAGCAAATCGCATCGACTACCAGGCATTCCTGCTGGCCTACAACGAAGAAGTCGGCGAGTTGCTACCCCACGCGGTGGCGCTGAATGATTCCCGCAAGCGCCGCCTGAAGAAATTAATCCCGCAACTGAAGACCCCGAATGCAGAAGGCTGGCGCGCTTACGTGCGGGCTTTCGTGCATCAGGCCAAGCCGTTTTACTTCGGTGAGAATGACTCTGGCTGGTCGGCGGATATCGATTACCTGCTGCGAGACTCCACCCTGACAGGTGTTCGTGAAGGCAAGTTTGCAGGCAAGGAGATGGCATGAGACAGGATATCGAGGCGAGCGTGATTGGCGGCCTGATGATTGGCGGATTGACGCCGATGGCGAGCGAGGTTCTTGCGACGCTTGAGCCGGAGTCGTTCACGATCCCGCTCTACCAGAAAGCCTTTCGCGTTATCCAGAAGCAAGCCCGCAACCGGAACCTCATCGACATGCTCATGGTGGCGGAAGAGTGTGGCGACGAGCATTTCGGCGACATCATCGAGACTGCAAAGTCGTGCCCCAGCGCGGCGAACCTGAAAGGGTACGCTGGCATGGTCGCGGACAACCATCACCGGCGGCTGGTTTTGCAGCTGATGGATGAGATGCGAGGCCCAATTCAGAGCGGCACCATCGACGCATCAGGTCAGGCAATGGACGAGCTGGTTAAGCGTCTTTCGGCAATCCGCAAGCCGCGCGACGAAGTAAGGCCTGTTCATCTGGCTGAGGTCATCAACGAATACGCCGACGTGCTGGAGAAACGGCAGTGCAACGGCGAAGAGTCTGACACGCTGAAGACCGGGATTTATGAGCTGGATGCGATCACCGGCGGCATGAACGCGCAGGACCTGGTAATTATCGCGGCTCGTCCGGGGTGCGGTAAAACAGAGCTGGCGCTGAAGATTGCCGAAGGCGTTGCAAGTCACGCAATGCCTGGCGGTGAGCGTCGCGGCGTTCTGATTTTCAGCATGGAGATGAGCAATCTCCAGATAGCAGAGCGAAGTATCGCCGGAGCCGGGATGTTGCCGGTAAACGCGCTTCGCAACCCAGCACGACTGGACGATGAAGGCTGGGCCCGAATTTCTAACGGCATTTCAGCTCTCATTGGTCTGGATGTGTGGCTGGTTGATGCGTCGAGCCTGACCATCGAGCAGATCCGCTCTATCGCAGAACGGCACAAGCAGGAACATCCAAACCTTTCGCTGATTCTGGCTGACTATCTCGGCCTGATTAAGAAGCCAAAGGCGGAGCGTAACGACCTGGCAATTGGTCACATATCGGGAAGCCTGAAGGCAATGGCAAAGGACCTGCGAACGCCGGTTATCTGCCTTAGCCAGCTTTCGCGTGATGTGGAAAAACGCCCCAACAAACGACCAAACAACTCCGACCTTCGAGACTCCGGCAGCATCGAACAGGACGCCGACTCAATCATCATGCTCTACCGCGAGGCGGTGTATGACGAGAACAGCCCTGCTGCGCCATTTGCAGAAATCATCGTCACCAAAAACCGCTTCGGCTCACTCGGCACCGTGTATCAGCGATTTGTGCATGGTCACTTCACTTCATGCGACCAGGACGAAGCCCGCCAGAAATGCACGCAGGCCGCCGCGCCTAAACAGAAGGGCCAGCGTTACGCGCTGCCTGACGTCTAACCAAACATCACAAGGATTAACCATGAGCAAGGCAACCACAACGGCGGCGCTACAGAGCGCAGCGCTGAAGGAGTTCTCTGCGCGAAATCAGCGATACTGGTCAGCTTCAAGCCTGCCGACGCGCGAGAAGGTGAAGCACCGGAAGCCGCTTAAGGCATACCGTCGCGACCGGGTTATGAACGCCATCCTGCGCCGGGATATCAACCGAAAACTGGAAGTCGCCCGCAACGAAACCATCGCCAAAATCGGAGGGAAGAAATCATGAGCACTATTAGCAATGTAACCCGTTATCGGGCAGGTCTTGATGAAGACGGCATCGTCTGTCACAGAGAGAAGGAAGATGGCAGGTGGGTTAAGTACGAGGATTACGAGCAACTTGAGAAAGAGCTTCTGGCGCTGCGCAAAGATCGGGAGAAGGTAGTCAATGGTGGCTGCGAAAAATGCGGCGGAAATGGCTCTGTCGAAATCGACCACGGCGAGATGGGAATAGAGCACATGCAATGCCCTAACTGCGTTGCAAAGCCTGTAGCAGAAACCGACAACACCGCGCAGCAGTTCGAATCGCTGGCAGGTAAGGCGTCTGTGCCGGCGGGATGGAAACTGGTGCCAATTGAGCCGACTGTTGAAATGCAGATTGCCTTTGCTGAGACATGGTTCAGCAAAGTGCGCTGCATAGATGACTGTGAGCTTGAGGATGCCTATATCGCCATGCTCGCCGCAGCGCCTGAGCCATGCAAATAACCCGTGACGACATAGACACCATAGCCGCCTACATCGGCACCCCTTACTTCCTCAGCATCGAAACACTCACTAAACAATATCTCAATTCCAGCCTGCTAATTGCTTTAGAAGCGATAAGCCGCGCGAGGTATTGAGCGGAGCAATCCCATGAAAACGATACGAGCAAAAATTCTCGCCATCATGCAGGCAGGGAAGGTCATGACCACGACCGAAATAGCTGACCGGACAGGAAATACGTTAGAGGCTGTGCGCAGCGTACTCAATCGAATGAAGCGCGACGGAGAGCTTACCGGAACAAGTCAGAACCCCAAGCGCTGGCGTCTGGTCGATTCCGTTAACCACAGAGCCGAGCTAATCCGCTGCGTGAAAGAGTTCGGCGCGCTCACTGCAATTCAGGCCAGCGAAATTACCGGCCTTTCTCCGGTGTATTGCATCAACACCATGCGGGTGCTGGAGATGAACGGCGAGCTGACACGGAAGTATGTCCACACCGAGCTATCAGATGGCCGCAAGACACGCTGCTACGAGTATTACCCGGCACCTGAGCGCAAGCCAATTAACCAAGCTGCGGCGATAAGCCCGTTTGCAAAACTCATCACCTCACGAATCGGAGCCTGATATGAGCGTCCTGATGACTGGATTTACCGGCGCAATGTTTCTTATTGGCGCTATCGCAATGCGAGATGGGCTGATGTTCACCAACGCCTGTGTATTCATTTGCTGTTCGTTGTTGCTGGCCAAAGAGGAGAAGCGCCGTGGATAAGAGCAGAGAGCAGTTTGAGGCTCGGGTAAAAAGTGAAACAGGATTGAATCTTGACCGGACTAACTACGCGCTCTCAGAGGTGGGTGAACAGCAATATATCGACCATGACACCAATCTTGCATGGTGGGCATGGCAGGCATCCCGCGCGGCGGTTGAGATTGAGTTGCCGCCAACAACAGAAGTACACCCACTCGGACCAAGCACGGCGAAAATGTTTTGTGAGCTGCATAAAAACACTGTCGCAGAATGTGCCAATTCCATCCGCGCCGCAGGTCTGAAAATTAAGGGGGAGTGATGAGTGCATCAGTTTTTGTCGTAAGCATCCGGGGCTTTGAGGGTGAAATGGAATCAGTGGCTGCATTCACCACATATAAAAAAGCGAATAAATATCTGAAGAGCAAAGGAATAACTTCATGGGCAATTGAAGAGCTTAAACTTGACGAGGAATGCCATGAGGAAACAAACGTTTGAAATCCGCACTCCGCTAGTCCAGCAAAACGCCATCCGTACCATCCAGCAGCTTTACCCCGACCCCGAAAGACCTCTCATCGTGACCATTCAGGAAAAGACGCGCTCAGTAGAGCAGAACAAGCGTCTTTGGGCCACGCTGCGCGATGTGTCTGAACAGGTCGTCTGGCATGGCATGAGGCTCGATAGCGAAGACTGGAAGCACATCTTCACGGCAGCGCTTAAGGGGCAGCGCTCAGCGCCAGGCATCAACGGCGGCTTTGTCGTGCTCGGGCAGTCGACCAGCAAGATGCGCGTAAGCGAATTCAGCGAGCTTCTGGAGCTGATTTACGCATTCGGTGCAGAGAGAGGCGTCCGGTGGAGCGAGGACGCTCAGGAAGCAATTGAGTGGGCCAAACGAACAGGAAGAAGGGTGGCGGCATGAAGCGATGTTACAGATGCGGTGAGCTGAAAGACGATTATCTTTTCCGCCCTGGACAGCCTTACTGGTTTCAGTGGTGTATCCGGTGCGAGCGCTCTCCGATTGGTCAGTTTCCGCTACCTCAGACTCAGGAGGACGTATGGCGCGACAGCGACGAAGTATCACCGACATAGTCTGCGAAAACTGTATCTACCGCGTTACCCACCGAAAGAAACGAAAGCCAGAAGTATCTCCATCCGAAATACCTTCATTCCATTACACCGCGCACCTAACCGACATCCGTTGGTTGCGTAGTCGCGCCAGGAGGAAAAATGTCATCTGAATACGAGTACGCAGAGCGCTTTGCTGATTTGATGGAAGATATGCAGGGCGATGGCGTGGACGCGATGAACATCCTGATGAATTACCTCATGGGCTTCGTTGAGCAGATGAGCGAGGGCGAAGAAGACAAAGGGCTCATCTGGCAACTGGAAGACAAAGAGCTGGTTATCACCATTGAGCCAGTCGACGGCACAAACACAGCGAGGCTGCACTGATGGACTATTCACAGTTAAGTGATGATGAAATTAATAACATGGTAGGGCGCGTAGTTTCACAGAGATTTCGCACCGACTACTGCAACGACCCCGGCGCCGCATGGCCGATTATTCGAGGTAACAGGATTGGGATAATTCCAGCCCCTTGCGCTGGCGAATGGAAGGCTGCTCATCGTGATGTTGGTGACGATGGAACTCCTCGCCATTTTACCCGACATATCAACCCACTCCGCGCCGCCATGATTGTCTTCCTCATGATGCAGGAAAGCCAACATGCTTAACCCCATCCAAACCCAAGCCTACGAGCAGCAGAGCATAGCCAGAGCTCTCTGCGCAGGATGCAGCAAGCAACTGGAGCCGGATGAAACCTACGCATGCGGCGAGTGCATCAACGAATGGCTTGTGTATCGAGACCCGAACGGAGATATCGCAAATGACGATATTCAGGAGCAATAAATGGCTTCAGGCAGTCAGGGAAATAGATTGCTGCGTTATGTGTGGTCGGTATGGAGTTCAGGCTGCACATCGAAACGAAGGGAAGGGAATCGGCCTCAAGGTCGACGACAGCTTAACAGCGGCGCTTTGTCCGTCATGTCATGAGCGAATCGACAACGGCAAAGACCTCAGCCGGGAAGAAAGGCGATCTGAAATGGACCGCGCTATCGTCCTGACGCTGCAAAAGCTAACGCGAGAAGGGAGGGTAACGGTGCGATGAATCAATACCGAATAGTCCTGCCCTGGCCGCCTTCCAATAATCGGTATTGGAGGCACTCAAGAGGAATCCACTACATCAGCGATTGGGGTAAGCGATACCGACGAGAAGTAATCGAAATCATTCAGCAGCACAAGTTAGACATCAAGATCCAACCCCGCATCAGAATCACCATCCACGCAGCACCCCCCGATAACCGCAAACGCGATTTGGACAATCTACCCAAAGCCGTTTTTGACGCACTCACAAGTGCGGGCTTCTGGCTGGATGACGGTCAGGTAGACGATATGCGCATCAAGCGCTGTCAGGCGGTTAAAGGCGGAATGCTCGTTTTGGTGGTGACTGAGCTGGGCGGCAAATTACCCGATATAGCCGAAATTATGGAGGCAGCATGATTATCGTTCAGACAGTTCCTCGCTTACTTCAGGAATGTAACGGATGCCTCAGCGAGGTAGCCCGTAAGCTTTCATGCCACCGCGATACTGTCAGGAAGTACATCGGTGACACTAACGCTCAGCGTCACGCAGTCATTAATGGCGTGCTGATGACCAGCGCCCGCTCGCATGAGGAGGCATCATCGTGACCACAGTAACCAGTATCGCATTAGCGCAGCAGCGCCAGAAGGACAAGGAAATGCTTGAGGCTGTTGAGTGGCAGCTTAACAACGTTCACGAGACGGAGAAGCGCCTGATGGAAATGCGCCGGGAGCTGGTAAATCGGCTCGGCATCAATAAGCCAGATGGAGGCGATGCAGCATGAACCTGGAAAACGCACTGAAATACCACTTCGCTAAATCGACCATGATAAGTGATTCCCCGAGAGCCACGGCATCAGACGCATTGACCGGCACTGATATCATGGCAGCTCAGGGAATGGTGCAGAATCGCGCGCAGATGGGCTTTGCGGCATTTATGGGGAAAATGGGTGTCAGCAGCAATGACCGTGAGAAAGCTATTGAACTGCTGACCCTGTATGCAATTGAGCGCTGCGATAAGGTTGCCGCCTTACGCAAGCTCGAATGTGATATTAAGCCAAAGGTAATGCAAGCGCTCGCAACTTACGCCTTTGAGGACTACTCACGCAACGCCGGGAGCACCCGGCAGTGTGAATGCTGCAATGGCGCTGGCTTCATACATGCTGAAGTCGTGACTATGAAGCATATCGGCAGGCCGAATCTGGCGGCGAGGAGGGAGCAGGTGAAAGTGCTGTGCCAGAAGTGCAAAGGGAAGGGCGTAGTCTCGACAGCATGCTCTGACTGTAAAGGGCGTGGAAAGGCGATCAACCAGGAGGAAACAGAAAAGCAGGGCGTTCCTGTGATATCTGACTGCAAACGCTGCGGCGGCGTCGGCTACCCTCGACTGCCGTCTACCGAGGCCTTTGCTGCGGTATGCCAGATTACTGATGCCATCTCACTCGATACGTGGAAGAAGTCAGTTAAACCTTTCTACGACGCTCTTATCATCAAGTTTGAGGTGGAAGAATCGTGGGCTGACGCACAGTTACGAGAAGTCACCAGGTAGAAACCGAAAATAGCGCATTAATTTGTCGTGCGCTATTTACTTTTCCCGAACCTGCGGATATGATTTCTAACAGTGGAAGTTGCGCACGTTGTTAAGCGCTCAAAGAAACATGAAGCCCCTGAGTTTATCGCTCCGGGGCTTTTGTTTTATTGGTCAGATTCTTTCAGGTGCTTCGCCAGCATGTTGAGTGCTGTAGTCACAACATGAGATTGCGGCGCTCCCATCTGGTCTGACAGTTGCTCCAGTAGCGCGATGGTGTCAGTGTGAAGCTTAATGCCTTTAACCTTCATCCCGCGCTTCTCATCGCTACGCTTCTGAATGTCTGATATTGACTGTGCCATGCTCCAACCTTATATTTTGAGTTATGGGTTGGAGGGGATTTCTCCCCTCCGCCTGACTGTCTTAGTAAGCTGGCCAGCTAATCACTAAGAGAACAATCAGGATGATGATTAACTTCATCATAACCCGTTCCTCACTAGCCCCTGCTTCGGTAGGGGCTTTCCCGTTTCAGCGTCTTGCTGATGAAATAAATTATAGGTTAACCTATATCATCAGGCAAGCACTATTTTGCTAAAACCAGCAAATAATCAAATTATTAGGCTCGCTTCGGCGGGCCTTTTTCGTATTAGGCCACAGGCAATCAATCACAGATGAACCCTCGCATCCGATGCCTCGCTGGCCTTTCCTGACACTACCCACAGCACCCGCTTTAACGCGAGGTGAGAGATATGAAAATGCCCTACAAAAGCGATCCGAATATCTGGTCCATCCTCATCGCTTTCGGCATGACCCTTGTTGGCGCTATAGCCAGTTACTCCTTCAAAGTTCTCAACGGAGAATCCTTTAGTTGGAGGACAATGTGCCTTCAGCTAATTGTGTCGATATTCGCTGGTTTAATCATGACCATGATCGCCATCCACTATAACTGGCCGCAAGAGGTGATGGGCGGCGTGTGTGGAATGGCTGGCTGGTCTGGTTCCTCCCTGATTAAAGCGCTTGAGAATCGTTTTCTGAACAAAGCATCAGGCAAAGAGGTATCCAATGACTAAAGACCAGTTCATGCGAGCTGCGGGCATCAGTAGCTCGCTGGCTGAGAAGTGGTATCCGCACATCGTCGAAGCCATGAACACCTACGGCATCGACACACCAAAACGCCAGGCTCACTTCATTGGGCAAATCGGCACCGAGTCGGGCGGCTTCCAGTCTGTGCAGGAGTCGCTGAACTACAGCGTCGCCGGTCTGGCGATATTCGGCTCTCGTTTAACAGCTGCCCAACGCGAACAGTTAGGTCGCAAGCCCGGCGAAAAGGCTTTATCCCCTGAACGACAGGCAGCTATTGCCAACATCGTCTACGGCGGCCGATTCGGCAATAACCTGAATGGCGACGGATGGAAGTATCGCGGTCGCGGCCTGAAACAAATCACCTTCAAAGCCAACTACGAAGAGTGCGGCAAAGCGCTTGGGCTCAATCTGGTCGACTCGCCGGGCCTGTTACTACAGGACAAATACGCAGCTCTCTCTGCCGGATGGTTCTGGAAAGCAAACGGCTGTAACCAGTTTGCTGATGCTGGCGACGTGAACGGTCTGACCCGGCGCATTAACGGCGGCCTTAATGGCTTGCAGGACCGCATCGACAGGACGAAGCGAGCGGAAGGAGTTTTGTTATGAGTTTCACGACTATCAAAAACCTGATCCCGTTCGTGTTCGCCCTCATCATCATCGGATTCATTGCAAAGCTTGGCGCTGATAATCGCCAGCTGCGCATTGAAAACAGCTCTCTGGTGAAAGACAACCGCGAACTGAACGGTAAGAACGCTGACCTGGCGAACACGCTGCAAAATCTGGCTGACAAAGTCGGCGAGATGAACCAGCTCGTTGATGCAGAGTCACGCCGTCGCGCAGCAGCAGAAATGAAGTCACAACGGCTTCAGGAGGAAGTGAAGAGTGCGCTCAAAGACAACAAGTGCTCTGTCGAGCTTATTCCTGATTCTGTTATTGACCAGATGCGCCGACAAGCCGACGCAATACGAGGTGTTGAAAGCACCGACGCTACCGATACCGGCAAACCTTCTCGTTGACTGCGTTATCCCTGAAATACAAAGCAACATGACTTTCGGGGATAGCGTACAGCTCAACATCCTGTTGCTCGATTCACTGGACGCCTGTAACGGGCAGATTCGAACGATCAGAAAGATAGAAAGTAAACGAGCCTCGCAATAGCGGGGCTTTTTTATGCGCTTCACACGCGCAAACAATAGTCCGAGCCTTTCGGAATATATAAATAAGGTGTTGATTAACTCTCTTAAGGAAAATAATTCATGATGAAAATTGTTAAAGCCTCAATCGTAGCTGTTTCTGTGATCGCATCTTTTTCAGCTATGGCTGACTGGCAGCCTTATAAAACCGTTGTATTGGATGGTTATACTAATACAATTCCCGGGGGTAGTGTTTACAGTGAAACAAGTGTGCCTTCAGGCGTTTATCGCTTCCGTATTGACCCGGCTTCAGCTGGAGTTGACTTTGCCACTGGCCAAGCGGGAAATACGAAATCTAAATCCGCTGTACTAATGACCTATGATCGTACGACCACCACAGATAAAACCGCTGCTGTGAGTTATTATGGTTTGAATAATGACGGTCTTAAAGCTTCATCTCAGATGCATGCCTTTCCACAAGGAGGCGCGTTTAACCTATTCTTAGAAGACTGGGTACGGCAGGATGATTCTGGCTCTGTGAGCGTCATCATCGAAAAATGGAAGGATTAATTTCCAAGTAGAATAATTTTGAAAGTAAGCACTCTATATCGTCAGTGGATTATATAGGGTGCTTTTTTATTGTTGGTATCAGTTACAGGAATTAGCTTTTATCAAGCTTAAGGGTATTTGCACACAAAAATAACTGGTGGGTAAGTAATTGTTTAGATTGAAAGAAAATATGCCGTATGTCTGCCAATCCAGAAATATGGTCTGTTTGGAGTGCGAAGATGGCAGACTGATTCGCCGCCTTATTACTACCAAAGTTACCATCACAAGGCGCATTCACGGATGCGCTTCAGGACTACATCAGGCAGCAGTGCCTGAAATAAGTCGCCTGAAATATTGATAGGTCCATTTAGTAGCGGACTGGATTGCGTTTGCTACGAGCATTACTACGACACCACTGACGATTTGATCAAGCATGAAGCCCCCTTGTTTGGTTTAGTTGTTAAAGGGGTGCCAATTCAATTGCCATCCCTTGCTTACTAATCCTTAGTGAAGCTTACCGAGATTCATTACAGATACATCAGCAGCACAACCCCTTCGCGCGTCGCAGCGCATAACATTCCCGAGTCTTTCAGAAAGCTGAGCCTGAGAACTGCCGTATATGGTGGCGACCATCTCGGGGCGGCTTTTCTGTGCGAACAGGCTCAACTTTCTAAAAGGTAATCGCTATGCAATTAGTTGAAATCAAGAAACTCGACCTTGTCACTAACACTGATGCCATCGCCAAAGGCGTTGGTCGAGACCATGACACCATCATCAAGCTGGTTGACCGTAACAAAAGTGACATTGAGGAATTTGGAAGGGTCGGATTTGAAATCCGTACCTTGGAAACTAATGGCGGCAAGCAAAAGCAAAGGGTGGCGCTGTTAAACGAACAACAAACCACGCTGCTAATCACCTACATGCGAAACAACGAAGTTGTCCGGGCATTCAAGAAACGCCTGGTCTCTGAATTCTTCGCGATGCGTGGAGAGTTGGCTAAGAAGAAGATGGACCGCAACGCCGCGCGCCTTGAATACAAACCTATGACCGACGCTATTAAGCATGAGCGCGAATCTCAGGGTAAGCAGATCGCGCCTCATCACTTCAGTAACGAAGCCGACCTGATTAACCGCATCGCTCTTGGCATGACCTCTGCTAAGTTTCGAGTGCATCACGAAATAGGCAAGAAAGAGCCTATTCGGGATTACCTGACGCCAGAGCAGATTCACTGCATCACCGAATTACAGCGAGCAAACACGGTATTCATCACCATGGGATGGGATTTTGAGCAAAGGAAGGCGAGTTTGACCGGCCTGTTTGAGCGCAATCATCGCCAGCCTCTGATTGAAGAGCAGCACAAGCTGGCAGCCTAAGAAGAGGTGAGAGCCTCTTTCACAACGGCTTTCATCACAAGGCGCATTTGCGAGTGCGCCTGATGATATGGCCTGATTAAGCACAGCCTTATCGCGAGACAAGCGGTTTTTACGATCTCATTTATGGATGGGCTGATGGCTATAAAAGCCGCAATATAAATTTCTGACGTCATGAATCCTCCTGTGGATGTTAATCGGACGCTTTGTTGCTCCTATAGTCCGCCCTAATTACTTAATGACGAATGGAGGAGAGCATGACAGACACCTACCGCATCACAGTCAAAACCAAAACTGGCGAGACGCATGAAGGTCTGATGAACCGATCTCAGCCAGAGATTATCAACGGCTTCATCGGCATCGCTCGCGAAGACGGCTCATGGGTATACCTGGCACCTGATGAGGTACTCAACATGGAGTACGTACTTGCTCAAAGCGACATTCTGCATAATGAGAAAATCTGAAAGAATGCCCTTATGGATAATATCAAGGGCACTTGATGACTTAGGAGGAAGGTATATAGGGTGCAAGAAGTGGCAGAAATGGTGCAACAATGGACACATGTTGAGCTGTGACCTCTATAAATCTTAAATAGGATTTTTTGAAATCCTTACCTTTGTAATTATTTCTCATTTGTTCGATAGTTTTTGAAATTTTAACAAAATCATCGACAGGCACCTTCGATTTCATCTCCTGCTCAATAGTGTCGATAGTTTTATGAAAATTCTCATCGTTGGTAAAAGAAGAATCACTGAAGTTGTTGTTGTTGCTATTGTTAAGGCTGACTCCCACATCGAAGTTTTTAACTTTCATGCCTGAAAAGTCATTACCATGGCTGTCTTCCATCACAATTGCACAGCTTTTACTGCTATCTAAGATCGATCTTGAATTACTCATAGGACCATCCTTTACTCAACCATAACATTTTCGTGTAGTTAAAAGGTATTTATGGCACTCACCGACAAACAAGAAATGTTCTGTCGCGAGTACCTCATCGATTTGAACGCTACGCAAGCGGCTATTCGGGCGGGGTACAGCGAAAAGACCGCCAATGAACAAGGCTCGCAAAACTTAGCGAAACTTAACATCCAGTCCAGAATCTCCGAACTTAAAGCAGAACGCAATGATCGGGTCGAGGTTGATGCTGATTATGTGCTGAAACGCTTGTTTGATATCGACCAGATGGACGTCGCTGACATCCTACTGGCTAACGGGGAAATCAAGCCGATTAAGGACTGGCCGAAGGTATGGCGCACAACACTTTCTGGAATTGACGTCATAGAGATGGCTGCCGCCGATAGTGCTGCCTTATTGAAGAAGATTAAGTGGCCTGACAAGGTTAAGAACCTTGAGCTTCTCGGCAAGCACATTAGCGTGATGGCTTTCAAAGAGCAGGCGGCGCATGAGCATACAGGCAAGAACGGCGGACCGATTGAAGTTGCCGCATTAACGAAAGACGAATACAAAGCTGCCCGGCGGGAGATGTTGGAGGATGACGACTGCTGAGCAAAAGAACTATGCGCGCCGGATAGAGTGCGAAGAGGACGGGCTTTACTTTGCCCGCTACTTCTTCAAACAGCGAACTGGCGGCAAGATGATAGTTGCACCTCATCACAAGGTTATTCAGCAAACGCTGGATAGAGTGATAGATGGCGAGATTAACCGGCTTGTCATCAACGTTCCACCTGGGTACACGAAAACAGAGCTGGCAACCATCAACATGATGGGGCGTGGGCTAGCGCTGAATAAGCGGGCCCGGTTCATGCACCTGTCCTACTCGCACAACCTCGCGCTTCTGAACTCATCCACTGCCCGCAGCATGATTAAGTCGCAAGCCTACCAGGCGATGTGGCCGATGGAGCTGCGCGACGATGCTGACAGTAAGGCGATGTGGTGGACTGAGTATGGCGGCGGTGTGTATGCCTCATCGTCAGCAGGGCAGGTAACGGGTTTCCGTGCCGGGCATATGGAGCCAGGCTGGCAGGGCGCGCTGATTATCGATGACCCGGTTAAACCCGATGACGCCTATTCAGAGACTGTTCGTGACGGCGTAAACAGCCGCTTCAACGAGACGATTAAATCGCGTCTGGCTATCGAAACCACGCCGATGATAGTCATCATGCAGCGCATCCACTACCACGACCTGAGCGGGTATCTGTTGCGAGGTGGTAGTGGTGAGATGTGGCACCACCTGAATCTGCCGGTAATCATCGACAACAGCCGATCCTATCTGGAGCAGTACCCTGACAACAGTCACGCCATACCGATTGAGCACGGTTTGCCTGATGGCTGGCTCTGGCCTTTCAAGCACAACGAGAGCCATCGCACAGCGCTGTTCTCTCATCGCCGTACAGCCGAAGCGCAGTACATGCAGAACCCTCGCAGGTTCAACGCAGAGGGCGCGCTGTGGACAGAGCAGATGATTGCAGCAGCACGCGCTCTGAACATCACCGAGCAGCTATCCAGAACGGTTATTGCTATCGACCCGCAAGCCACCAACAGCGAAGAGAGCGATGAAACGGGGATTGTGGCCGCAAGCTCATACGGTGCTGGAGATAAGCGACAGTACTCAGCCGATGGTGACTACAGCGGCAAATATTCCCCTAACGGTTGGGCAACGCGTGCAATGGACGCTTACAAACAGCATGACGCCGATGCGATTGTGATTGAAACCAACCAGGGCGGTGACATGGCAGAGGACACGCTCCGCAATGCCGGGTTCAAAGACCGAATCATCCGTGTCCATGCGAGCAAGGGTAAGTTCGCGCGAGCCGAGCCAATATCAGCGCTGTATGCACAGGGCCGCGTCGCCCACCGCGGCAATCTCTATCAACTGGAAAACCAGCAAATGGAGTACGTGCCAACCACCTCCAAAAAATCACCCGACCGCCTCGATGCGCTGGTATGGGCGATGACCGAATTAAGCGGCCAGGCTAAAGGCGCAATCTTCTTCTAAGGAGTTCATCAGTGAGTGAACAACAAGGCGAGGTTTCATTCCTCGTGAACGCCCTTGCTGATGCGATAGGGCGGCAACGAATGCTGTACGCCCACGGGCAGAACGGGAACACCAAGCGCACAAAGCTGTGGGACGAGTTCGGATATCCGAGCGAGGTACGTTTCGACCAGTACTATCGCGCTTATGAACGTAATGCTGTTGCTCATGCAGCGGTGCATAAGCTTCTGGACTCGTGCTGGGTCGATAATCCGACCATCATCGACGGCGAAGAGAAGGATGAATCTGGCGAGACCACCGAATGGGAGCGCACCGTTCAAAAGCTTCTCAAACGCCATTGGGCGAAGCTGAAAGACGCCGACCGCCGCAATCTCGTGGGGCGCTATTCGGCCCTGTTAATTCAAGTTAAGGATGGCCGCGAATGGAAAGACCCGATCAACGCCGACTACATCAGGTCTCTCGGCACCGAGCGCCTGAAGGCAGTGGTTAAGCTTATCCCGGCATGGGAAGCGCAGATTAAGCCAGGCAATTTCGACACAGATACAATGTCGGAAACGTACGGCCAGCCTGTGATGTACAACTTCAACGAGCAGCCAGTCGGTGATGATGGCACTTATGGTCAGGTGCGTAGCGTTCAGGTTCACCCGAGCCGCGTAATTATCCTCTGTGAAGGCGCAGAAGACGAGAATATGCTCTCCGGCATCCCGCTCTTGCGCGCCGGGTACAACAAGCTTCTCGACATTGAGAAAACATCGGGTGGTAGTGCTGAAGGATTCCTGAAGAATGCCAGTCGCCAGCTTAGCATTGCATTTGGTGAATCCACGCAGATGGAGAACATTGCTCGCATGGCAGTGGAGGCGGGATATAAAGACCTCGGCGAAGCGATGAATGACAAGATGATGAAGCTTAATAGCGGTACTGATTCAGCGCTGGTCACTCAATCTGGAACAACGTCTGTGCTGTCGGTTGCTACCGCCGACCCGACACCTACATGGAATGTGGCTGCTAATGAGTTCTCCGCGACGATTCAGTGTCCGTTCACCATTCTCTTTGGCCAGCAGACCGGTCGTCTTGCTTCAGATGAGGACAAGACGGACTGGGCCAAGCGCTGCAATGGTCGTCGCTGGGGCTTCATGTCTGACTTCATCACCCGCGTCATTGAGCGCTTCTGGGAGATTGGCGTCATCGACCCACCGAAGTCTGGCGAGGTTACGCTCGCATGGTCTGACCTACTCGCGCCGAGTGAGAAAGAGAAGATCGCAAATATGCAGGCGATGGCAGCCGTGGCTAAAGACACTCAGCAGGCATACGGCACTCCAGCGATTACTGAGAATGAAATCCGTGCTGTCGGTGAGCTTGAGCCAATCAGTGAACCAGAGGAGCCTGCCGGCACCGCGACTACAGACCCGCTGACAGGTGACCCAATTGAACAACCGACAACGACCGGGCAGCCCGATAATTCCGCGCAATAAAGCCGACCCCACGCAGTCATACCGACCGGTTAACCGGATGTTCCGGGATATCGAGAACCGTTATTACCAGATAAAGATGGCACTGAAGCAGTTGCTCGATGGGTATCTGGTTGGCAGAGAGCGCAGTGGCAATTCGCTGTACGGCTATATCCTGGCGAGGGAAGGTAGTAAGCCGGACACGCTCTACCAGGTGAATGCGGGAACTTTCATCTACGATATGTCGCCACAGCAACTGTCTGACCTGCTAGTGCGCATAGAAACGATTCTGGACGATTATCTCCTGGAGGGTGGGAGTAACAACCTTTGGGCGCTCCAGTACGTTTCTGATGAGTATCAGCGCGGTACATTGCAGGCGTTCACCAATCTTTCGGCGCAGTCGGCTGTCTACGAGCAGTCAACGACGCTTCAGCAGTTGCTAAGCAGTCCGGCGTATCAAAACCAGGTTGCAGCGGCCTATATCTCCACTTACAGCGAATGGCGCGGGATAAGTGATGCCGCCCGTGCTGACCTGTCGAACATCGTAGCTGATGCGATAGGCCGTGGCGTTAACCCGCGCGAGACGGCAAGCCTGATTAGCAAGCGCCTCGATGTTTCGATGAGCCGAGCCAAAACAATAGCGCAGACGGAGCAGGTTGGTGCGTTAAGGCAGGCTCAATGGTCAGAAGCAGAATGGTCGAAGGAGCGTCTGGGCCTTAACACAGCGCTGCTGTGGATATCGGCTCTGAAATCGACGACACGCCCCTGGCACGCTGCACGACACGGTAAGACTTTCACCACGGAAGAAGTAGAGGCTTTCTACGCGCAAAATGGCAACCGTTGGAATTGCTATTGCAGCCAGATTCCGGTGCTGCTGGATGATGATGGACACATTTTTAATGAAGGTCTGGCGGATAAGTTGGCAAGTGAAAGAAAGAAATGGCAACCTGCAAGCTAGGTGGTAGCTATTTTTCACTGTAATGGAGATGAAAATGGAAGAGCTGGATCTAGAAATTCGTAAGATTCTAACCCGGGCCGAATACGAAGGAAATATAGGGTCTTCGTCGACAGGTAATCTAATTCTGGAAGCAATTAAGCGGCATTACCATGACCCAGCCGTGGCTGCAGCTGCCAAGGATCGGATTGAAGCCCTGAAAAAGCAGCCAGGCGTCTCCTTCCCGGCTAATTACGAAGAATTACTTGCTAACTAAATGAACACATAATCTAAGGTCGCCACGGCGGCCTTTTTTATTGCCTGAAATCCACCAATGAGGCTGCTATGTGGCAATTAGCTTATGACCTTAATTTCCCGATTCGAGGCTGGGTTTACTCAAAGCGTATAGAGATGCGGTGGGACAATGGAAACATTGAGAATGTGTGCTTATGCCACTTCTTTCCTGCCAAACCAACCAAGAAGCAACTCCGCAAGGCGCGCAAAAACAAAATTCATTAAGAGGAAGCAACGTGAAGCTATCCAGCATCCACGTTAAATCCCTCGCCATCAACTCTTCAAACATCTCAACTGAAACCATCGACGGTGACGAGCATATCGTCATTCGTGGCGTCGTGCCTGTCGTGGATGACGTTGTCATGAATGGCGGGTTGTATCCGGCTGAGGAGATTAACAAGAGCTTTAAAACGCTCGAAGGCAATCCCATGCCTTTCGGGCATCCGAAGATTGGCAACGAGCACGTCAGCGCCACTAACCCTCGAGCGGTTAACCAGTTTCACGTGGGCGCATGGGCTGAGAATGTCCGCAAAGACGGCGATCGCGTCGTTATGGACATGAAGGTCAACAAGCGTATCGCTCAGTCCAGCGAGAAGGGTAAGCGCCTCATCGAGCGTCTTGATGAGCTTCAGGCCAACTCAAACGCTGAGCCGATCCACGTATCTACCGGGCTCCTGCTGCGTCGCGAGCAGAACAGCGGCAAGTCGAAGGGTAAGAGCTACTCATGGGTCGCTCGCAATATGCAGTTCGACCATGTGGCAATCCTTCTTGATGAGCGGGGAGCCGCAACCCCTGAAGAAGGCGTCGGCATCTTCGTTAACGCGGACAACTCCCAACAGGAAGTAAGCGTAGAAAACGCAGACCTCGCGCAGGCATCGAACTGCACGAGGGAAGGCCTGCTTAACAAGACCAAATTCTTCTTTACCAACGCATCAAATTTCTCATTCGACGATATCCAGCGGGCTATTAGCGACAAGCTCCGTGAGGGTCGTGACAACGATGATTGGGTATGGCCGGAAAGCGTATGGCCGGACTCCTTCGTTTATCGGGATGCAGATAAATATTTCAAACAGAAGTACCTCATCGACGATGACGGCAAGGCTCAATTCGTCGGCGAACCTGTAGAAGTCGTGCGCAAACCACCTGAGTACGAAATTAAAACCAACGGAGAAAGAGATCCGATGAAAGACATGATTATCAATGCGCTGAAAGCCGCTGGTAAGCCGACAGAAGGCAAATCAGAAGCTGAGCTGCTGGATGCGTTCAACCAGATGGCTGTTGAGAAAGCGGCTTCTAAAGGTGGGACGCCGGAAGAAAAGGCTGCTCGCGAGAAGAAAGAGGCCGAAGAAAAGGCCGCCAAAGACAAAGCCACCAATAGCGAAGAAGCACCGGCATGGTTTAAGCCGTTTGCCGACAAGCTGAGCTCTATCGAATCCGGCCTGACCGCTAACGCCGACCAGGAAAAAGCGACTAAGCGCGAAGCGGTGAAAGCTAAGTTCAAGCTCGACGACATGGCCGTCAACGCCCTCGACGGCGCAGCTCTGGATGGCCTGTATGCACAGTGCGCTACCACTCGCAGCCTGTCCGGCGCATTCAACCATTCCACCGATAAACCCTTCTCTGAGATGCCGGAGTAATAAAAATGGCTAAAGACGGTAAACACGTAATTCACGCGGGTGGCGTATTCCCGAACCCGCTTCTGAACCGCGAAGGCGGGGCAGCCGCAGCGACTCAGCCGGGCACCATCGGCGTATTCACCAACGGCAAATTCACCGCATCCACCAACGGCGGCGAAAGCGCTGTGCTGTATGTGGCGAACTATGACTATCTGCGCTGCATGGGCGTCGATGACGTCATTCCTGCTAACGAGCTGGTCGTCGGCATTCAGTTACTGCCAGGCATGTTCCTGAACGTCCGCGCTGCTGCTGGCACTTATAACAAAGGCCAGGCACTGGCTATCTCTAATGGTCGCGTCACTTCCGGCGGCACTGCATCCGCAGTCCTGTTCGTGGAAGAAGACAAAGCGACAACTGTTGCTGCAGGCGACCTGCTGCGCGTAGTGGTCAAGTAAGGAGACCGATTAATGTTTGTATATTCCAAATCACTTGGCGAGAAGACTGGCAACCTGGAAGTAAACCAGGCTCAGTTCCGCGCGCTGCAGGCCGAACGTAACGCTACCGCCCAGGCGGTTGCTGATTTTCTGTCTCGCACCCAATGGCGTGGCGCTGCTGAAGATACTCCGACGCTGAACGCCGTTAACGCGGTTGATGATATCCGTCGCCTGTACCGTGCGTACGATACCACCGTGACACAGCAGTTCGAACCCAACACGCAGTTCACTCTGCTGAACGACCTGATGCCGCTTTCCCGCTCTGTACGTATCGAGCAATCCCGTTACGACTACGCCCGCACCGGCGGTCGTGGTTGGGCACACACATCAATGTCCGGCCAGATTGGCGCAGCACTCGATGCTCGCGTCTATACCTTCGACGGCACGATGGTTCCGATCCACGATTCCGGCTTCAAGTTCACCTGGCGTGACCCAATCTTCAACAGCCCGTCGGCGCTTCAGTCTCAGGCTGACGCTCAGCGCGGCTCCGTGGAAGATGTTCAGCGTCAGTACGTTGATTACATGTGGGACGGCTACCGCGACGCGGCTGGTAACTACGCAGTATTCGACGGCCTGACCTGGAAAGGCTTCCGCGCTGATGAGCGTGTCGCTCAGGTGACGCTGAACGTAAACATGGCGACCAGCACCGACCCGAAAGCCATGCGCGCCGAATCAATCCGTCTGCGCGATGTGCTGAAGCTTGGCAACTACCAGTACGGCCAGCAGACCTGGTACGTTTCCTCTGAAATCGTCTCCAACTGGGAGCAGTATTACAGCGACAACTTCCAGTCCCGCACCGTGCTGCAGGAACTCCTGACCCTGACCGGCATCGCGGCCATTAAAGAAGACGCGAAGCTGCAGGGGAACGAAATCCTGATTGTTCCGCTGCAGGCTGGCGTAGTTGCTCCGATTGTAGGCCAGGCCATCGGCACCGTTGCCGACCCGCGTCCGTTCTACAACAGCGATTACATCTGGCGCACCTGGGGTGCAATGGGCCTGATGGTCAAAACCGACATCAACGGTCACTACTCCGTGGTTCACGCCACCGGCGAAGCGACCAGCTAAGGAAGCGATATGGCACTGGTAAAAGTAATTTCATCAAACCTTTTTGCCGGTGCCAATTTCCAGAAGCTGGAGATTGGCTCTGAGGTAGAGGTTGCCGATTCAATCGCCGAACGCTGGGTTAATGCCGGGCTGGCCGAGTACCTGGAAGAGCGCCAGCTGGAAGTCGCCACACCCAGGCGCGGACGGAAACCCAAAGATAAGGAGTGACCATGGCTATCACGCCAATCACAGCAGCGCAGGTTAAACAGCAGCTGTCGTCCCTCGGTTACTCCATCCCTGATTTCATCATCGACGCATATCTCTGCAAGCTCAGCAGCATTGAGCAGTGCCTGGAGGCGTCTGGCTACGACGAATGTGACGTCGTGCTGATTCAGGTCTATGCCGTATCTCTCATGGCCTTAACGGCATACAGTCAGCGCATTAAATCGCAGTCAGCGCCTTCAGGGGCGTCGCGGTCGTTCGACTACACCGGCGATGTGCTTTCGATGCGTGATTCGCTCCTGTCACTGGACAAGAGCGGATGCACGGCATCGCTGCCGATTGATGTGGGTAGCCGAGTCGGCTTCTTTGATGTTGTTGGGGGCTGCTGATGGCAAATTGCATTAATTCATCCTTATCTGGTGTGTATGTCGAAATTACCTATATCGACTCCACTGGTGAGCACACATATAAAGCCATCAAAGACCGCAAGACACATCCGAAGGCATTCTTCCTCTACCTGGGGTTTGACAGCGATTCACCACCACCTTTCTTCCCATTGGGTAAAGGTGATTACGTAAGCTCATCAATTGTCACACGAGTAAAGGTTAAGCCCATCAAAGTAGGGTTAGAACCAGACCAGCACCTGGAGTATGCCTTATGAGCGCTGTAGCTAACTGGTCATACACCGCGACAGCGACAATCTGGCGCAAGCTTGATGGTCAGGACGATTACGGCGACCCGCTCGGTTATGCAGCGCCTGAGCAGATTCTTTGCGGCTATGAAGGCGGCCTGAGCAAGCGCGTCGGCGGTATTGGTTCAGAAATCGTTGCGAAAAACACAATCTGGACTGAGTACGCACTGGCTAAGGCTGGCGATTATGTGCTGATAGGGATCTCCGACCTGGCTGACCCGAAAGAAGCTGGAGCCGATGAGATTCAACAGGTGCTTCGCGATGAAGACACCTTCGAGCGGATCGCCGACGACTACGCCATCATAACGGGAGTCTGATATGGCCGGTAAAGTTCGCGGCATTGCCCAGGCGAAAGCTAATCTGGACGCGCTGATTAATGACGTGCAGGGGCGTAAGGTCGTTAGGGCTGTGCAGTCAGCGCTGTTAATCGGCGGAGCTCAGGCAGCGCTATACACACCAATCGACACATCAACGCTTCTCAACAGCCAATTTCGTGAGATTGACGCCAACGGCACAAAGGTAACTGGCAGGGTGGGTTACTCGGCCAAGTATGCGGTTTATGTTCACGATCCGAATGTTCCTCAAACCTTCCGCCGCGCCACAGCCCGTAAAGAGTTTTTGACCAAAGGCTTTGAGGACACCCGCGAGCAGATTGATCGGGTTATGAAGCAGGAGTTGTCACTATGAATCCGCCGATGCATACGCGCGTGCGTAACTACTTCATCAATGCTGGTCTGACGGATGGCTTTAAGGTTCAGCTGCTGATGTGGACTGACTCAGGCACTGAATCTGACCGGTTCATAGTGTTTCGTCCAAATGGCGGCAGCAATATTCGCAATGGCCTCGGCAATGAGCAGTACATCTTGGTCGACGTTATCGGCGCAAAAGGTGGCAATGCTTTTGTCGATGAGCGCGTGCAGCAGATTGTCGATTACGTCCAGCAAAATCCTATGACCGATGATTGCGTCGGTTATCTCCAGAATGTGGGCGCTATGCCCGCACCAGTTCCTACAACCGAGGGACGCCTTGTCTATCGGCTTCAATTCGTCGCCACCTACGGCGAGTAATTAAACGTCAAAGAGGAAGTAACATGGCTAATTGCCCAACCAGCAACGAACGCTTGTTCGGTGGCGCTATTGTGCTTGAAGTTGCCGACGGCTGCCCGGACACCGTGCCGCTTGAATCGGAATTTAAAGCACTGGCCGCCGGTACGTCGAAAGGGTTCGACTTCAGCCCGAACACCGTGACCAGTGATGCTGACGATGGCGGCGGCTTTGTCGAGAGCATCACCACAAACTCGGACTTCACCATCAGCTTTGAAGGTGAGGTGCGTAAAAACGACAAGCTTGACCAGTACGGCATCGGTCGTTTCATCAAGTACTTCGCTAGCGAGCTTAAAGCCAAGCGTCAGCCTGGCATCTGGGTTCGCATGGAATACGGTCCGGTGACCTTCCAGGGTTACATGGTTATCACTGCCCTCAGCTCTGACGGTGGCACCAATGATATCGTGACCTTCACCACCGAGTTCAAAGTGGGTGACTCCAGCACCGTGCAGGTTACTGACACCTCCGAACCTTCCAGCTAAAACACAGCGGGGCGCAAGCCCCCTTTCTGAGACAGAGATATGCAGGTTCTGATAAACGGAATTCCTTACGAGCCAGCGTCGGCGCGCTCATCTGGCATTGGTATTGCCATCACCACTCATAACCGACCAGACGTACTGGCTCGCGCTCTTGAGCAGCACCAGAAACATCTGCCGCCCGGCGCAGTGGTTGTGATTGTCGATGATGGCTCGGTGCCGGCTGCCGTAGCGCCAGAATACGCACGGCTCATACGTCATGAACAATCACAGGGAATCGTGGCATCCAAAAACGCCAGCATTGAAGCCCTGATTGATGCCGGTTGCGAACACCTCTTCCTGTGGGACGATGACGCATGGCCGATTGCTGATGACTGGCATATTCCGTATATCGAGTCTCCTGAGCCTCATCTTGCGTATCAGTTTCTCGACCTGGCTGGCCCACGAAAGCTGAATGACCTTTCAGTCCTGTACCGCGATGAAAAACACATCGCCTACACAGGGCAGCGCGGCGTGATGCTCTACTACCACCGGAGCGCGATTGAAAAGGTCGGCGGGTTCGACCCGGTTTACGGGCGCGGGATGTACGAGCATTCAGACCTCGCTCTGCGCATTCATAATGCAGGCCTTACTTCATGGGCATATGCCGACGTTATCGGCTCTGGGAAGCTGATTTACTCACTGGATGAGCATGAGTCGGTAGAGCGCTCAGTACCCAAGCCAGAGCGCGAGCGGCAGGTCAGCAACAACGTAAAAATACACAATGAGCGCCGCGACTCCGGTTATACCGGGTGGGCGCCGTACCGCAGACAGCGTAATGCCGTAATCACAACCTTACTGACCAGTCATCCTGACCCGCAGCGAGGAACCAGGATGAAGCCAGAGCAGTCGCTTGTCGCCAGATGGTCAGAATCGATTAAAGGGGCCGATGCAGTCATTCTCGCTGACGAGTTTGAATACTCACCGCCAGGCCAGACGACGGTGCGAGTACCTGTTGTAGATATGAACGTTTACTTCCGGCGCTGGCTGCATATCTGGCAGCACCTGCGCGAGCATCCGGAATATCGTTTCGTCTGGTGTACCGACGGGACTGATGTCGAGATGCTTCTCTCACCATGGGAAGAAATGCAGCCCGGCGTGATTTATGTCGGTTCTGAGCCGAAGACTTATTCCGATGAATGGGCCATCAAAAATCATCCTGAGCGCGTGTATCAGTCATTCCTGAAACAGTACGCCAGCGACACCATGCTGAATGCCGGATTACTTGGCGGGTTAAGAGAAGATGTCATGGAGTTTGCTCACCGCATCGTGCGGCTTTACTACCGCATTGAGTCGGAGCGCTTCTGGAAGAAAGAGGGGGCAGCCAGGGCGGTTGGCGACATGATCGCATTCGGCATCGTGGCGAAGTTTTTCGGTGACCGAGTTATTACCGGCCCGAAAGTGCACACGGTGTTTAAGACCAACGGAATCGGCAAGGAAACAGCATGGTGGCAGCACAAGTGACATTCGCGGTGGTAGGTCATCACCGACGCGCCGAGCAGGCTCACAGGCTTGCTGAGAGCCTTAATGCGCGGCTTTTTATCGATGATGCCGACCACGGTGCCAACTGGAATCACCTGAGAGCAATTAATTGGGCTGCCGGCCAGTCAGCGCGAGTGACCGTCCTGGAAGATGATGCCCAGCCGGTGGATGGTTTTGCAGAACTCGCGGCTGAATGGTGCGCCAGATTCCCTGATGAGCTAATCAGTTTCTACCTTGGCACCGGTCGCCCGCCGCAGTATCAGCAACAGATTGCTGAACGTCTTATCGCAGCTGACAGGTGCCGTGCGGATTACATCACCCTGAACCGACTGATTCACGGCGTCTGCTATGCGCTGCCAGCCAGCGGAATTAACCGCATCCTGATGAACTGGAGCCAGCGTAAACCGGCGGACTATGCGCTCGGCGACGCATGGGGAAGGGATGTTGTTTACCCTTGCTATTCCCTTGTAGACCATGCCGACGAGATGCCCGTGGAAAAGGCTTTCGACGGCCTGCCGAGAACCGAGAGAAGAAAAGCGTGGAGGCTTTACCGGTGAATATCCCCCTTAAAGAGATTGGCGAGTGCCTCATCAGCGTTGACGGTGAGGATTACTTCTTCCGGCCGTCATTTGTGAACATGTCGCGTATTGGTGAGCCAGAGGAGATCGTTCAGGTGTTTTACGACCTGCACAACGATGAAGTAACCAGCCTGGTGAATCGAGCCGTTGAGGCTTACGGATACGTTCCGCAATGGCTTATCAGCCATATCAAGACCACCAGTTACGGCCGCAAGGCGTTTCTCGCTTCAGTGGTTGTTCTCAATGCATGTTGTGAAAAGGACGCTGGCCCGTTGACCGGAGTATTCCATCCGTCGAAAGGCAACGGTCGCACATTCAAGATTCGAAAGGGCGCGCTGCCTGAATCTGACATGCTGCTGATTGCGCAGTCACTGATAACCCATGGCGTTATAGGCAAGGCGAAAGTGCGCAGACTCCAGCGGCATGAAAACGGGGAGACCAGCACAGAGTTCCGCGCCGTTGATTACATCGTGGCCGCGCAGGCACATTTCGGCATGACCGAGCAGGAAGCCGGGAATCTGACGATGACCAAGTTTCAGATGCTACTGGCAACCAAATACCCTGAGCAGAAAGGATTTACCCGCGAAGAGTACGATCAGGTAGCAGATGATTATCTTGCCAGGAAGGCTAGAAGGTTGTCTTCTACCTGACAAATGAACAGTAACATCCTTAAAATGGTCGTGGTAAATTTACCAAAAACATAAGTGGTAAATTCTATGAGCGAAGAAGAACGGCGCAATTTGGAGCACCAACAATATCTTGAGAAAAGGCTTAAGCAAGTAACTCCAGAGTTGTTTGCTGATTTTCTTGCATCCAAAGGAATTGCCGTTCCAGTGTGCTTATGCTGTGGTAGCGATAACGTAGGATCGCCTCAAGCACAAGAAGTTGAAGTTGGTCCTAATGGCAGTCGGTCTTCCGTATATGTTTCTTGGGTAAGGGTGGATGCCTATGGACCTCCTTTATCTTTTATAAATTATGAGCACAGGATAATTTGCAGAAACTGCGGTTTCACAAGCTATCACTCCGTTTGGCCGGTTGTTAAATGGGTAGAGGAAAAACTCAATGAATCAAAGGAATGAGGACCCATTTGCTAACGTTGTTGACATAAAAACCCATCACGGAGGGGGAGGTGGCGGAGGAGGCGGTATGTTTGAGAGTGAGAGGCTAACAAGGCTTGAAGTCAATGATGCTATTCGAGAGAAGAGCATCAGTGACATTAGCTCAGAGATTCGCGGCATTCGTCATGAGATGAGTGGTTTTGAAAGACGATTGGGCGACAAAATTGAGGAGAATCAGAAATGGTTAGTGGGCCTCATTGTATCGTCTATCATTGTGCCGCTGCTGATTGCGCTGATTACAAAATAAACCCGCTCCGGCGGGTTTTTTGCATGCAATCCTCCGCAAGTTTCCCTCCCGCTGGTTGATATGTGAATACGAGTAAGTTGAAGAGGCTGATTTGGCAGTAAGTGCTCTAAATTAATAAGTAAGGGTGTTGAAGGAGAGTTTTCTTAGTCTTGTTTTTTTTCTTTATCCTCGATGAGTGAGGAGGGGGAGGGATATTTAACTTCTTGGATAACCTGCATTACAACGCTTTCAAGCTTTTCGACTTTTCTTGTTAGCGCCTCTACATCTACCTTAACTGGTTCTTGTTTCGGACTTTTCTTTACCCAAGCCTCTATAGCTGCAACCATTTCAGCATTAGCGGAGCGGCCATTGCTCTCTGCCAACTCTGCAATTCTGTTTTTGAGGTCTTCTGGGAGTCGCAGGTTGACCTGAGGATGTTTGTACTTTCTTTCAGCCATAGCTACCGCACGGGCGACCTTTAAGATGCCCACGCGTCCCCATTTTAAAATTGATAGTTCCCTCCAATATAAACTGCATACCTATTGACTAGCAATGCGTACCACAATACTATGTATGCGTACCACATACATATGGAGGAAGGGATGAAAGTAAAGACGCTGCGCATGCCCGAGTGGCTTGAAAGGGCCGTTGAGGAGTTGGCCGAAAAGTCAGACCGGTCATTTAGTAAAGAGGTCGTAAGGGCGGTGAGGGAGTATGTAGAAAGGAACGGAATCAGATGCCCGGAATGAACGAAGCCCCAACTGCGCTAACAGTCAGGGCTTCTAATTTGTCAGTAACTTCCAAGGAACTAACAATGAAGAGTGTAGCAAAAGAAAGCGTGCAATTCACTATTTTCAAGTTCGGTGATAGCGAAATCCGTGTGATAGATAAGGCAGGGGAGCCGTGGTTTGTAGCTGCCGATATTTGCCGTGCGCTTGAGCTTGGCAACCCTACTAAGGCGATCAAGAACCTCGATGAAGATGAGGTAGCCCTAACTTCAATTCAGGGCTTGAGTCGCGGTAATGACCAAGCCAACATCGTTAGTGAGTCAGGCATGTACACTCTTGTGCTTCGCTGCCGCGATGCTGTGAACAAGGGTTCCGTTCCTCACGCATTTCGCAAGTGGGTTACTGCCGAAGTGCTTCCCGCCATCCGTAAGCATGGCGCGTATGTGAAGCCGGTTGTAGCTAAGAAGGATCACCAGTCATCAGCGGCTCAGCTCACCCCACTTCGCCAAACGGCGGAGCGCCTGATTGCTACGGGCTTTGGGCGCATTTACCCCGACATTTGGAAGCACGTTCACAGTAAGTTTGAAGTCAAACACATTCATCAGCTTACACCAACTCAGATTGGTGAAGCGATTGAGTACCTGAACGGCTTAGAGGGTGAGTTTCTTGGAAAGGCCAATAAGCAAATGGCCCTGCCAATTTCTTACCCAATGTCCTACTTCAATCAGTACAGCCATATCAGAGAATTGAATGATCACACTCTCAGTGCGCCATGGAGATATCCGGTAGATAATTTGGTTCCAAATGGCGATAACCCCAATCCTCTTGGAAGAATGCTGGGTGACTTGAGAAATATGGGATATGAAGTGGAGGCGGCCTTGTTCCAACTGCTTTCTCTTCAGCATCACCTTGAAAGCCTCCGACAGAAAATAGGCATGATTGAGCGCGCAATCCGCTAGTCGAACTAGTGTGTCAGCCAATCTCCTGAAAGTAAGGATAACCCAAACCCGCTCCGGCGGGTTTTTTGCTACCAAAAATGGCGGGTAAGTCATGCGGTCTTATGATGTTAAGATGTTTCTGATTGCAATCAATGGAAACATAAAAAATGAAAAAGGCATTGGCTTTAGCCGCAGTAGTAATGTTGTTGGCAGGATGTAGCTCACGCGTGGCCGATTTGACCGTGGCGAGTACAAAAAACTACAACCTCAATTCAAACAATTTCGTTAAAGGTGCTCGCGTTCAGGGAGAAGACTCAGCTCCTGTGGTAATTTTCCCTCTCGGCATTCCCAATGTGAAGACTGCTATCGACAGAGCTATTGAGAAGAATCGTTGCTCAGTTGCGCTTTCTGATGTCGTTGTGACTCAGTTCAACCACTCTTTCCTGTTCGGTAAGTTTGGCTTTATTGTTGAAGGGACTGAGGTCATTGACCGTCGCCAGCCAGGTTGCGAGAACGCGAGCTAAAAAATAGCCACCTTCGGGTGGCTTTTTTGTATCAGTCGCTATGCAATCCCCCGCAAGTTCACCTCTCGTTGGTTGATATGTGATCGCTTTTTGATAGCATGTCAGGAAATGTAACGGAGGGTTTATGAAATCTCATTTTGCGGCAGCAATGCTTATGCTATTTGCCTGTAACGCAGTTGCGGAGTCTGACGCGCTGATTCAAATAAAGCGTTCGCCAGAAGTTATCTGCGCTGATAACTCAAAAAAAGACCAGTGCCAGGAAACAGTTAAAGCGCTTATCTACGCAGTAAACAGCATTGCGTCGCTTAATGCTACCTGCGAAAGCAATAAAGAACTTCGCCAGCATATGAATCAGAAGCTTAAAGACCAGTGTGATTCGGCGAAAGAAATATCAGAATATGCAAAACATCTACAGTGAATCTTTTTAATAAATAAAAACCCGCTCCGGCGGGTTTTTTGTTGCCCGGAGATAAACATGGCAGGCGAACAAAATGCTGGCAGTATCGTTTATGAGATAAGCGCTGAAGTAGCCCCGCTGTTACAAGGGGGGAGGCAAGCCAGTCGGACTCTTACAGACCTGGAATCTTCGGTTAATGAAAATATTAACACCTTCAAAAAATTAGACACACAGCTCTCCAGTACAGCTAAGGCTGTCAACGAGGCGTCCAATTCCTCAGGAAAATTTAGAAGCACATTCCAGCAGGCTGGCTACCAAATTCAGGACTTCATTGTTCAAGTGCAGGGAGGTCAGTCTGCTCTGGTAGCATTCAGTCAACAGGGGTCACAATTAGCAGGAGCTTTTGGTCCTGCTGGCGCAGTAGTTGGTGCATTCATAGCCCTTGGTTCGGTATTGACTGGCGTATTAATGACAGCGCTTGGAAGTACCAGCAATGAGATGGAAAAGCTTGAGAAAGCGGCTACTGACCTAAATAAAATAGTGGTCATCAATAGCCAAGGTGTGGCCGCTTTGTCTAATGATTATGCTCGACTTGCCGTAACAAATGCTGCGCTCGCCACTCAGCTCAGAGATGCTGCTATCGCAAAATACGCCTCAGAGGTAGAAAAGGCGCGCTCGGCGATAGGCAATATCGTTGATCAGCAATCATCATGGCTTCGAAGTATCAATGGTGGCGCTGCCAGTGTTAAGGCGGCTGGAAATGCATTAGATGCACTGAGCATTACCACGGATAACTATACCGACGCTATGAGTCAAGCAAGCGCGGCTGGGCCAGCTTTCAATCAGACCACACTAACAATATCTAACACCGTAGAGTTACTAGCAGATAAGTTTTCAATTTCTCGCCAGTCAGCATTTGAGCTAATCAGAATGCTCAACGATCTGGCACGAAACCCCTCTCCTAATAACGTAACAAGATTATCTCAAGCGATAGGGCAAATGAGCTCCACTACTTCAGAGGGTAAATTAGCTCTTTCTGGATTTAGGGAAGAATTAACATTGTCAGGGGCTTCTGCAGCCAATGCAGAACAAGCGGTTAAAGACCTTGAAAACCAGCTTTCATCCTTACGCACAGAGGCTCAACAAGCAAATTTCGACAATATCAGCAAGCAGCTTGAGGCGCAGAGAATTGCTTTAACTAAGGGTAAACAGGCCGCCGTAGAGTACGGAATTTCTCAGCAGGACCTAACAAAAGAACAAAAAGACCAACTCATCGCATCATCAAGAATAAATGCACAACTTGAGCAGGAAAAAAAAGCAAGGGAAGATGCCGAGCGGGCTGCGAAAAAACAATCAACAGTAACCGAATCAGTAGCCCAGAAGCTTGAAAACTTGCGTCAGAAAGCAATGCTGGCTGGGGCGACAACTCAGGAGCTAAGCAGAGAGCAGGCCATTCTACAGGCGCAACAATCGCTTGGTAAAAGCGCAACCCAGGAACAGATCAGACTGGCTGGAGAATACGCAGCGCAGGCCTACGACACCGCAAGCGCTTTGAAGGAGCAGCAAAAGGCTGAGAAGCAGAGACAAGATACCGAAAAGGCTTATCAAAATGTTCGCAATCAGTCTTCACCTGTTTTGTCAGCAGATAATCAGTTCCAGCAACAGATGGCCTCATTAGATGCGTATGTTCAACTTTATCCTCAAAAAATTGCCGAGGTTGAGCAAACTCGCGCCGCTATAGAAGATCAGTATCGCCAACAAAGAATGGCTGCAATGTGGCAGGAATGGCAGCAGCAGAGCGAAATCAACCAGCTCGCCGCTTCTGCCATCGACTCGCTTCAGGGCGGAGCAACCAATGCGATAACCGGGCTTGTTAACGGCACCCAAAACCTTCAGGAAGCCTTCGCCAATATCGGCACTACCATCCTCGGAAGTGTGGTCGGCGGACTGGTTGAGATGGGCATTCAATGGGTAAAAAGCCAAATCATGGGCCAGGCTGCGGCTGCGGCATCACTTGCTTCAACGATGGCACAAGCAACGGCAGCTGCATCAGCATGGGCTCCTGCAGCCATTAGCGCATCTATTGCCACCTATGGCTCAGCGGCGGCTGTCGGTCAGACGGCATATGCTGGCTCTCTGCTTGCAGCAAAAGGAATGGCTGTTGCTGGCGCGCGTGAGCATGGTGGGCCTGTATCCGCAAATTCCATGTATCGGGTAGGCGAGGGCGGTAAGCCCGAGATTTACCAGGCTAATAACGGCAGCCAGTACATGATACCGGGTGACAATGGTCGGGTGATTAGCAACAGGGATATGCAGAAGGGCGGGAGCGGTGGGAGCAGCATCGTTCAGAACATTAACTTCGAAATAAACACTACTGGCGGCATAGATGATGCCACTATGTCGAAGATGGCACAGATGATGAAACAAGTTAGCCTCAAAACCATTCGTGACCAGCAGCGGCCTAATGGCCTGCTAAACCGGGGGAAATAATGCCGCAGACATTCACCTGGTCACCACAAAAGGCGTTCCCCGTTGAGCGTACACCTAATGTAGCGGTGGTAAAGCTTGGTGACGGTTATGAGCAGCGCCAGGTTAAAGGTATAAACCCGCTCATGGATAAGTACTCGCTTGTGTTCAGGGGTGCAGACGACAACTGTCGGGCTAATCCGGTAAAAGCTATCGACGCGTTCCTTAAAGCAAGAATGGCCGTCGAGTCCTTCTACTGGACGCCGTCAGATACCGGGATACAGAAGTTATTTGTCTGTCGGTCATGGATCACGGTCAAAACGGGCGGATATTACGAACTGACAGCCACTTTCGAACAAGTACCAAGATAAGCCACCTTAGGGTGGCTTTTTTAATGGGAGTTTTCCGTGCGCAATATACCAGCGGAACTGATTATCGAAAGCGTTGACGCGGGCGTTGGCGCGTTCATTGACCTTTTCGAGGCAAACCTTCAGCCCTATGGCGGTGATGTAATCCGCTTTCACTCCGGCACCAATGGATATTACGGGGATGTCGTTTGGAAGGGGGCCACCTATCCCGCATACCCGATAGCTGTTGAAGGGTTTCAGAGCAATAACGAAGGGGCGTATGCGCGCCCAACCATGACGGTTGCAAATATCACCGGCCTGATAACCGGCATTAACCATGACTTCGACGACATGCTCGGGGTGGTGATTACTCGCCGCCAGGTGCCGGTTAAGCATCTCGATGCCGTCAATTTTCCAAATGGTAACCCCGATGCAGATCCATCGATGGAGGCGGTTTCTCGTTACGTCGTGGAAGAGATGACAGAGGAAACCGCCGAGCAGGTCACCTATACCCTGGCAACGCCAATTGATTGCGATAACGCCATCATCCCGGCCAGAACCATTCTTGCTGATGTATGCCAGTGGCAGTATCGCGGGACCGGATGTGGATACGATGGTCCGCCAGTTGCAGACGAAAGGGATAACCCGACATCTGACCCTGCCAAAGATAAATGCTCTCACAGGAGGACAGGATGCAGGTTTCGATTCCCGCGCCCGGAGCCAATGCCGATAAGCAGCTTCCCAGGCTCACAGAAGGTGAGCTGATTCAGCAGTGCCTCGATTATGCCGTAACATCAGGTGACGAGGTGTGCGGGCTAATCATTGATGACTCAGTGTTCTTCCCATGCAGTAACTCACACCCTGAGCCAGCGCGACACTTCCGTATAAGCGACGATGACTGGCTTGCAGCAGAAGAGCTGGGTGATATCACGGCGGTATTCCATTCACACCCTGAAAGCTACTCCGTCCTCTCAGGTGCAGATCGTCATGCGCAGGTGCTGACTGACCTGCCATGGTGGCTGGCATCTAATGGCCGGTTGCTCAAGTTCAGGGCAGTACCGCATTTGCTTGGCCGCCGGTTCGAGCATGGGGTGATGGATTGCTACACCCTTTTTCGTGATGCGTATCATCTCTGCGGTATCGACCTGCCTGATTTTGAGAGGACGCAGGGGTGGTGGCTGCGGGAAGAGAACCTGTATCTCAAAAATATGGAGGCCAATGATTTCCATCGGGTGGAACTGTCGGAAGTTGAGCCCGGCGACGTAATCATTCGCCAGCCTTTCCCTGGTGCTGACCCATGCCACGCCATGATCCTCCTGCACGAAAATATGGTGCTCCATCATGACTGCGCTGGTCACCTCAGCCGCAGGGAGCCTTACAGGCCAGCGTTCATTAAGCAAACTCATTCCATCTGGAGACACGAAAGGTGCTCATCTTTAAATTTGCAGGGCATTTACGAAGACATTTCCGCCAGGTCAAGATGAATGTTGAGACCCCTGCTCAGGGGTTGCGTCTTCTGTTGGCACAGAGCCCCGAATTCAAAAAGGATTTCCTGAAAACCCGCATACGCATCCGTATGGCTGGCGAAGATGTGACAGAAGAATCCATCCGCCTGCACATGGACAGGAAGCTTCCTGATGGCTCAACCGTGCTTTTCGTTCCTGTAGTGGAAGGCGCTATCACAGGCACCGTAGCCCTGGTGGCTACGCTCGTTATAGCCGCGGCATCTGTTGCCTACTCCATCTACATGGCGCGTAACATGAAAACAAAGAACGCTGCAGAAGCGGCAGAAAATAACACCATCACGAACAACTCTTTTACAAGCGCTGAAAACCGCGTCGGTCAGGGCCGGCCGGTGCCTCTTCTTCTTGGCGAGATGGTGGTTGGCTCAAACGTAATATCCCTCGGTATCGACACTTCGAACAACCAGGACTGGACAGAATCAATTAGCTAAGGTGGCTTTATGTCTTCAGGCGGCGGCAAGGCCAGCACCCCCAAACTTCTCGACGATAACCTCAAATCAAAACAGTTTTACCGTGTGCTGGACCTCATCAGTGAGGGGCCAATTTACGGTCCGGTAGACCAGTCACACCTTTCCTCTTTCATGCTCAACAAAACGCCTATTACAGATGGCAACGGTAATGTAAGCATCAACGGGGTGAGTGCTGCCTGGCGTCCTGGCTCAGAGACACAGGCACCAATAAATGGGTTTTCTGCCATAGAGGCGACCACTATCGTCAATACAGAGGTTAAGTATGCAACGCCTCTGGTGCGAACCATCACAGACCAGGATGTGACGCGTGTGCGCTTCAACGTTGGCGTTACCGGACTTGTTCAGCAGGACACAAAGGGAAACCAGAAAAACACGTCAGTAACGCTTGTTCTTGAAACCCGCACTGCATCGGCAGGCTGGGTTCAGCAGAAAACGGTCACGATTAACGGCAAGATTTCGGGTGAATATCTTGAGGCTCATGTCATCGATGCGCCTGACATTAAACCATTCGATATCCGTGTACGCCGCGTAACGCCTGACAGTACGAGTGACCTGCTGACTAACGGCACTATCTGGAACAGCTTTACTGAGATAACCGACGATAACCTTTCTTATCCATTCTCGGCGATTGCTGGCGCTGTAATCGACCGCGACCAGTACACAGACACCCCAAGCCGCACATATCATCTGCGCGGGCTAATTGTTGATGTGCCGGATAATTACAACCCAATAACCAGAACCTATACCGGGTTATGGCTAGGGGGCTTTAAGAAGGCATGGACCAATAACCCAGCATGGCTTTTCCGTGAACTGGCAAAGAATACTCGGTTCGGACTGGCACGCAGGGCGGGTTCAATTGATGTCGATGACGGCGCGCTGTATGTCCTTTCTCAGTATTGCGATCAGCTTGTAGATGATGGCTACGGTGGTCAAGAGCCCAGAATGACTCTGAACGCCTACATTACTGAGCAGGCCAGCGCCCGCGACATTCTCGACAAAATTGCCGGGATGTTCAGAGGTATTGCACTTTGGGACGGCATGCGGCTGACAGTCATGCTGGATGCTCCGCAAGACCCTATCGCCACCGTAACCAATGCTAACGTGGTTGACGGGAAGTTCAGTCGCAGCTCGGTTAAGCGATCGGAGAAGTACAACGCTGTCGTGGTGTCCTGGACCGACCCGGATAACGGCTGGGAACAGGTGAAGGAGTACGTTTCTGATGATGAGATGATCTCCCGAGGCAATTACAACGAAACCACTATCGAGGCATTCGGGTGTACGTCACGCGGCCAGGCATGGCGAGCGGGTAAGTGGATTCTTGAGACTGCGAAACGTGAGAGCAACAGACTGACGTTCCAGATGGCGCGAGATGCAATCGCATTTACACCCGGCGACATCATTGAGGTCATGGATAATGATTACGCTGGCGCAAGGCTTGGCGGTCGAATACTTTCGCACTCAGGCAATAAAATCACCGTAGATGCGAATCTCTCCAGCCTGGTATCTCCCGGCGATGTTATGTCCATTATGGGAAGCAACGGGAAGTTCTCGAAGTATGAAATCACAACGGTGTCTGGAGCGGTCGTTACACTGAAAACCACGCCAGCATGGGTAAGGGACGGGACTGTATTTGCTATCTCAACTACGGAGGTTTCTACTCGTCTTTTCCGTATCCTGAGTATTGGCGAGACAGAAAACAACTCCGTTTATAGCATAACCGCCTCACAGCACGATCCGAACAAACAAGCTGTGGTAGATGCCGGCGCAGTATTTGAGGTCCCGAACGACACGCTGAACGGCTATCGCGTGCCAAATATTGAAAACCTGCGCGTTATTAACGTAAACAGCGAAACTGTACAGGTTACGGCGACCTGGGAGACGGCCACGACCACCAAAAAACTGGTATTCGAACTCTATGTCTATAACGATTCGGGAAAAGTGGTTGCGCAATATCAGACCGAGAAGTTTAGCTATGACTTCTACGGACTGAATGCCGGAAGCTACACGCTTGGCGTCAGAGGCCGGAATGAGAACGGAATGAAAGGCGCTGAAACTCAGGTTAGCCTGGTGATAGGCGCGCCGCTGGCACCAACATCAGTTATATGGACGCCTGGAATTTTTTCGGCTGATATTGTTCCGGTGATGAGCGTAACAGCAACAACTGATACAACATTTGAGTTTTGGTATTCAGGCGAGAATCGCATCACTGACCCCTCGCTCATTGAGGATCAGACCCAATTCCTGGGGCGCTCCAGTCAGTGGACGCTTCATAATCTCAAAGCAGACACTACGTACTATATGTACGTAAGAACAAAAAACGCATTTGGTGTTTCTCCGTTTGTCGAAGCATCAGGGCAGGCTTCTGCTGATATCCCAGGCATGCTTGATTATATTGATGATGCTATCCGCAATTCAGGCGCATTTGAAAATCTTCAGAATGGTATTGATACCAATATTGAGGGGATTTTAGAAAACGCTCTCGCCAATAACTCTACTGTTGACCATCAATGGGCGCAGTACGGGGAAGTCAGAGCGGATATTCTTATCGTTAAAACCACGGTTGCCGATGTAGATAAGTCTCTTGCTGAATTAACCACTCAGGTTCAGGCTCAATATGAGCAAACTACAGCAGCACTTAACCAAAAGCTAACCGCAACTGTTACGGACAATGGAACAGCCAAGGCATTCTATACGCTCAACCTCGGCATAAAACGAGGTGACCAATTGTATAATACTGGTTTTGCAATGGGTATAGAGCCTGACGGTGCAGGAAGTTATAAGTCGACTACCGTTTTTGCCGCTGACCAGTTTGGTATTTATTCCGGTAGTGATCCGGGTAATTATCAGGCGGCTTTCTTTGTGGTTAATGGGCAGGTGTTTATACGCTCCGCGTTTATTCAGGATGGGAGCATAGATAATGCCAAAATTGGTAACTTCATACAGTCTGCTAATTATGTTGCTGGTTCAACTGGATGGAGGCTGGATAAAAATGGTAACTTCGAAATTAACGGTGTTGCAGGCGGAGGGAAAATGCTCATAACAAGCACTCTTGTTCAGATATGGGACTCGAATAATATCCTGCGAATCAGAATGGGGCTTTTCTAATGTCTGGCTTACAGTGCTGGGATGGTAGTGGGAAGTTAATTGTTGATCTTGGAGACTACATGGTGCGCTACATAGGGCGCACCGTAGTAAATGCCCCGGCAGGTATATCACAAATGAACGTTCCCTACGCTGGATTAACTGCCAGCGGTTCATTTGCTGCAATAGTGAAGCTTACTGGCGTTGTAAGAATATGGAGCACGTCCTGTTATGATGGGGGATTCACTCTCTACTTCGTTCCCGGGACGAGCTACGCAGATACCATAACAGTGGATTTATATAATTTCCTATGAGCGGATTCGAAGTAAGAAATTCAGCGGGTGCTCTTACTGTAAACAGCGATTATAAATCACCACTGTTAGCATCCTCTGCTGCCGCCAGCACGGACACAGTTGGTGATTTCGACCTGAATATCCCTGGTTTTGGGAACCTCAATCAGCTTGGGTATGTACTTGATGATAATCTGTATTCTCCAGGACAACTCGCATGGTTCAGGCTTAATGTGAATGGATGGGGAGTTCCGGGCGCGAGATACTTTTTGCCGGGCTCGGTTTTTATTGCCAAAACGAAAATAGATTTGGCCGTAGAGAGTGGTTATCTCGACGTTTTCAATGCTCAAGGTACATTGATATGGTCGGCGAAGTCGGCAGCAAAGATGCCACGGGTTCTCGGGTTTATCACGATACCTCCTAATTATGATCTGCAAAACAACACCTTGACAGTTGGCGTGTCCGGAACTCCTTTTTACCTAATGGATATCATTTCTGGAGCCTTAGCTGAAGACCAGGAAGGCGTTGGTGCAAAAAACGGCATCGTCATGAAGCAGCAGTCTGGCTCGGTGATATTAAGGTATATAAACCAGAACGGGAAAAATTACGTGAGCACTCCGCTTTACTCTCGTGGCTTCAAAATACCTTATGCTGTTTTCCCTACCATTTAGGTTTGTTTTCTAAAAATAAACATGACTCATTAAATCAGGAGAATGCCATGTCGGCAGGTACTCTATCGCTTACAAACAAATCGGCTGCTGTTTCAGGCACTGGAACATCGTTCACAACGGAGCTAAAGGTAGGAGACTTCATTGTTTTTAATGTTGGAGGAACGGCATATACCATTCCTGTGAAAGCAATTACTAATAACACTCAATTGACACTTATTAGTAATTATACCGGGCCCACACAAAGTGGTGTTGCGTGGTTTTCTGTACCGCAGGAAGCGCAGAGCCTAATTTCCTCGGCACTTGCCACTCAGTCAGCAGAAGCGTTGCGCGGGCTTAATTATGACAAGATGAACTGGCAGCAGGTTTTCTCTGCGACAGGAAATGTGACTGTTACTTTACCGGATGGGAGCACGTTCACTGGGCCATCGTGGGGAAGCATAACCACCTCGCTTGCAGACAAAGCAAAAAAAGGCGCAAATAATGACATCACAAGCCTGTCAGCGTTAACTACAGCTATCACCGTCGCTCAGGGAGGGACAGGGGCAAGTAACGCATCGGCAGCAAGAAATAACCTTGGGCTGAAAGGTGCCGCCATAATGGATGCCGTAGGTTCAGTAGGTAATAGTTCAGCCATTATTGAGTCCGGAGCTACATCCAGTGGTAATTATTTGAAGTTCGCAGATGGTTCAATGATCTGTTGGTTTAACCGTGGAAGTATTGATGTTACCAGCTCAGCCCGAACCGAAGGAAGCACGTCTTTTTACTGGCTAGCCTATAGTTGGGTTTTTCCAGCGGCATTTTTCGATACATCCAAAATTGCAATCTCTGTAACCACCGCTGCGTGGGGTGGTTCTGCCGGTACAGGTGCCAGTGCGGTTATGACAGGATCATCAATTTCAGGATTAAGCACAACAAGTGTTGCAGCTCGCATATACGCACCAATTCAGTTCTCCTCACTATATCCGTTAACGTTAATTGCTACAGGAACCTGGAAATAATGTTCAAGTTAAAGCTAATTCCACAGCACAGAGAAGACATATTATCAATCAAAGCGAACAACGCAGTGTTAACTGTAAATGGTGAGGACTATGATTTCAGTCCAATGAGCGCGGGTGACTATCTGCCATTTTCAGCTGTAGATTGCGTATTTTTCGTCGATGGGATTTTCTGTGATGAGCATGGGGACATAAGTGCCGCTCTGGTATATCCGTGCGCGCCGGGAGATGTGGAGATGGAGATACAAATGGAAAATGGCGTTGAATACTCATTTGGTAAAAAGGAGGTCGAAGGTGATCGACTGGACGAAACTCAACAAAGCTAAAGACGTGTCTGATGCTGAGCATCTAAGGATGAGGGATAGCGTGGTAAGTCAGCGCCTGGCAGCATACAGGGCTGAGTCAGACCAGTTGAAAGTAGAAGCCGACTATGATGCCGCAGTCAGCGGCTCAAAGCCAGATTACACGGCGTGGGTGGCCAAGGTAAAAGAGATCAAGGAAAGGTTCCCAATGCCTTGATTAACTCCCTCATACCATGGGGCATGCATGGGGCAAAAAATTAGCGCAAAACAACTCAAAACCTTGGGAGGTGTCGATTCGTCTTGCGCTAATGCATTGCTTGCAACCTAGTTTTCTGCCACATCAACCCGCCTTCGCAGAAAAGGCACGCCTATGATGATTAAACACTAGTATTCATAAGCGGGTGGATAAAATACGCTCAATATCCATCCGCTATGTCTATGTCTATGGCTATTGAAATGATATTAATACAAAAGTTCGGATTCATTATGGTTTGGTTTTTATGCCTTTAGAACGCTTTGCTGTATATCAGTTACAGGCATGGTTTGGTCTGGCGGTGTGATTTATTAAATTATATGTTTTTTCAGCCAAAAACGTGAATCATGAAGCGCTCATCGTTTGCCTCTGACTTTTCATTATCCCAATAAAGCTTATTGTCGCACTGCCTGGATAAAAAAGGTGGAATTAATGATGGCTAAACTCCACCCACACCAATAAATATTAGCGGCCGCCTAAGAATAAAAACCTTGTTATCCATGCTTTTTTCAAGCACTTCGCTATTAAAATGCACAGGGCAATAATAAAGAATGCGTAGATTGGAGTTATTATAAAATTATATATGATGCTATTGTCACAATAAGCAGTGATGTCAATGTAATTTGCTATTCTGTATAAAATAAGTGTTGAAATTATGTAAATTGGTAATGTGTAGATACCGAGCGATGATGCGAGTAATGTAAACAACTTGAGTTTAGTGGTATATGAATATAGATATATGATAGAAAAGCATCCAGCAAAGCCAATAGCATACCGAAACAAAACAACCTTCAATTGGTTAGTAAATTCAACGCCATGGAATGACATTTTTGTTATGTAAATGTAGTCGCTTTTATCCCAGAAAAACAACATTACGATCCAGGTTATCAAAGAAATTAATCCGAGCTTGTGCTTATTTGAACGTATGTAGTTAATGAAATAATGTACACTTACTCCCAGCAGAAAATATGGAGCCATGAACTTTGTTCTGTCCATATTCCAGGAATCCCCAAAAAAGAGAGAAACAAAGAATATAACAGAAAATATTAACCAGGGTTTGCCTTTGTAGACGGCTTGTGATAGTGACATCGTTATCGATAAAAAAAACAAAGAAGACAGGAACCAGAAAGGGAATACTAAACCATATCTAAGGTTTGGAATGTTGATATCTCTCCCTATTAAAATGGATTCCAGTATAAACCATGATGCAGACGGCAACATGAGTTGAAGAATTTTCTTTTTTATCAGCTCACCCATCTCATTCCGTTGCAGACTATAAAAGAATAAATATCCACTTATTATCATGAATAATGGCATATGGAAGCTGTAAATTATTATAAATAGCGGGTTCTCAAAAAACGACACTCCAGCTTTTTTAACAAATTGTATAGAATGACCCCAACAAACCAAAAAGATCGCTAAACCTTTAATGGAATCAATAAATAGCATTCTTTCATTATTTTTTTTAAGTAACATTGGTTGCGGCATGATTACCAGATAATTATAGCGTTAATATACTTTAAAGTTTATCATGATTTATCGTGATTGACAAACAAGTAATTATTTTTGTGAATTTTATCCTTTTCAAATTATTAAACAGGCTTTAGTGGCAGCGTGGTGTACTTATTTTTTTTTGCACATTTTGTAATATTTCTGATTAAGCAATCAATCTCTATCCCTTCCTCTCGTCTCAAAATCACACTCTTGTTAAAGTTCTTATTAATATCAAAAACATACTTGCTGCATTCATATTCAGCTTTTCAAAAAGTTGATGGCTATGTCTCTATACAACGACATACCTGGAGTTTTCAGTAGAGGGGAACGTAGCTCCAAATTGTTCCAGTGACGCGAATATACTGATTAAGTATATACCTGTCCCGACCTGCTTAATGGGGAGGCAATTCTTAAAGTTCCCCCAAAAACCGCAGTTGACACAGCCACTTATCGCGGCTCAGGCTAATGTCATTCCATAACAACTCGTACCTCGCCAGCATAAAGAGACAGATAACCATGATAACGACCCGAGCCGCGACGCCTGCTGATGCCACGGCCATCAGCGCCTTATTAACCGAACTGGATTACCCGGATACGGCGCACTTTATCGGCCAACGCCTCGCGGAACTGCTGGCGCACCCGGATGAAAGAGTGCTGGTGGCGGAAGAAGGCGGCGTGCTGTTGGGCGTGTTGTCGCTGCATTTTATCCCCCAGCTGGCGCTTGAAGGCGATTTCTGCCGCATCAGCTATTTCTGCGTCAACGGTAACGCGCGCAGCAAAGGGATCGGCAGGCTGCTCGAAAGCGAAGGCGAGGCGCTCGCCCGCGCGCGTGGTTGCGATCGTATTGAAGTTCACTGCCACAGCCGTCGCAGCGACGCGCACCGTTTCTATTACCGTCAGGGTTATACCGAATCGCCGAAATATCTGTGCAAATCGCTGGTTGCTGCCGGGCGCGAAGGAGGCGAACAGTGATAATTCGCCATGCAACTCTTGACGATGTGCCTGCGCTTTGCCGGCTGTGTGAACAGGATTGCCTTGCCAGACGTGACCGCGCTGCTTACGCACAGCGAGGCTAACGGTTCATGTGTGCTGGTGGCCGATACCGCCGGGAAGCCTTGTGGCGCGATAGTGCTGCACGTTATTCAGCCGCTGCATGAGACCGGACAATGGGGGCACATTTCCGCGCTGATTGTCGATGAAACATTACGCGGCGCGGGAACTGGCGCGAGGCTGCCTGAAGCCGCGCACGACGAGGCGCGCGCGCAGGGCTGCACGCAGATTAAGCTTTCGAGTAGCGAAAGCGGCGTTCGCGCGCATCGCTTTTACGACGCGCAGGGTTATCGCGAAGTCCGTAAGCAGTTTGTGAAGCGCCCGGTATAAACACCAACTCCGCTACCTCTTAACATTCACATCCCTTTACCCTTTAGCGGTTTTACTGGTTAAATCGGCGTTATGAATCAGATAACATTCTGAGCAGGCATCACACCCGCATAACGCTGAGAACGCATGAAACCACTTTTAATCCTGTTTACGCTCGCGTGCGCGCTGTTTATGCAGTGCGCGCGGGCGGATATCGCGCCGGTAGCGCTTACAGACGTCCATTTTGTGAAAACCGAGGCGGGGAAGCTGCGTCTTGAAGGGATGGTCAAAAACCTCACCAACCGCTCCTTACGGCAGGTTTACGTGGCGTTTAATCTCCTGCGCAACGGCATGGTGGTGGGCTACACCACCGCCATCACTTTTAACCTCGCGCCGGATGACACCTGGCATTTTGAAGCGCCGTGCCGCACGCGCATATTCAAACCCGATCACTTCCGGCTGGCTGAGCTTTCGGCGATCCCCTGACGCTGCGCGCGAAAATACTCTACCTTTTAAGAGATAACGACTGAAAGGAGGATGTATGTCACTGTCTATCGACAAAAAACAGCAGCCGGGCGGGGCGTATGAATATACGGCCACCTGTCGCGAGAAAAATTACCACTTTGTCATTACCGGCAAAGGCGAAACGGCGACCGAAGCCGATACTAATCTGCTTGATAACCTGAAAGAGATGCAGCAGCGGCTCGATGAAGTCGCGCAAACCGGCAAACTTTCCGCCTGAATCTTCCGCAATCCACGCCTGCCGGGGTGTCTGGCAGGCAAAAATTCTGTACCATTATATAACAAACTGAAAACAATAATTTTTGTCCTTTAAGGAAGTTCTATGGCAATCACCCGACGTGATTTTCTCAATGGCGTCGCCATCACCGTGGCCGCCGGAATGACGCCGTGGCAAATCCTGCGCGCCTCGCCACAGACGGCAGCGCAGTCGCTCTACTATCCGCCGACCCTCACGGGGCTTCGCGGCAACCATCCGGGCTCGTTCGAACAGGCGCACGCGCTGGGGCGTGAGGGTAAGCGATTCGACCCGGCCAGCGTTCCGGTGGAGGAGGAGTACGATCTGGTGATTGTCGGCGCGGGGATCAGCGGGCTCGCCGCCGCCTGTTTCTGGCAGGAACTGCGCGGCAAACAGCAGCGCATTCTGCTGCTGGATAACCATGACGACTTCGGCGGCCACGCCAAGCGCAACGAATTTCACGTCGACGGGAAAACCGTGCTCGGCTACGGCGGCAGCGAGTCTTTCCAGTCGCCTGCGAATAACTTCAGCGAAACCGCGATGGGGCTGCTGAAGACGCTCAACGTCAGCATCGAGCGCATGGCGAAAAGCTTCGATCAGGCCTTCTACCCGGATCTCAACTTAAGCCGCGGCGTCTATTTCGATAAAACCAACTTTGGCGTCGATAAAATCGTGAGTGGCGATCCGGGCCGCGCGGTGGCGGACGATATTCCGCCCGATCGTATGAACGCCCGCGACATTCGCGCCTTTATTAACGATTTCCCGCTGCCGCAGGCGGATCGCGACGCGTTAATCGCGCTGCACACCGAGAAAAAAGATTACCTCGCCGGGATGCGCGTTGAAGATAAAGTCGCCTGGCTCGACTCCCACAGCTACAGCCAGTTCCTGCGCGACAAAGTAGGGTTAAGCGACAGCGCCATCCGCTATTTCCAGCAGCGCACCAACGATTTCCAGGCGATTGGCATCGATGGCACGTCGGCGAGCGACGCGCGTATCTGCGCGCTGCCGGGGCTGGACGGCATGGATCTGCCGCCGCTTGACGCTGAATCGCTGGCGGATCTCGAAGAGCCGTACATCTATCACTTCCCGGACGGCAACGCCGGGCTGGCGCGCCTGATGGTGCGGCATCTTATTCCGGCCGTGGCGCCAGGCAACAGCATGGATGATATCGTGCTGGCGACCTTCGACTACAGCCAACTGGATAAACCGGCGCATCCGGTGCGCCTGCGTCTTAACAGCACCGGCGTCCACGCCGCCAATGTGGCGGGCGGCGTCGAAGTGACCTACCTGCGCGACGGTAAGCTGCACAAGGTAAAAGCCGGGCAGACCGTGATGGCGGGCTACAACATGATGATTCCGTATCTGGTGCCGGAAATCCCGCACCACCAGCAGGAGGCGCTCAAGCAGAACGTCAAGGCGCCGCTGGTCTACAGCAAAGTGGTTATTCGCAACTGGCAGCCGTTTATGAAGCTCGGCGTGCATGAGATCTACTCGCCGGCCGCGCCCTACAGCCGGGTCAAGCTCGACTACCCGGTGGATATGGGCGGCTACCCGCATCCGCGCGATCCGAACGCGCCCATCGGCCTGCATATGGTCTATGTGCCGACGTTCCCCGGCAGCGGGCTCAGCGCCCGCGAACAGTTCCGCAAGGGCCGCGCGTTTCTGCTCGGCACGCCGTTCGAGGTGCATGAGAAGATGATCCGCGAACAGTTGCAGGGCATGTTCGGCGCGGCCGGTTTTGACCACGAGCGCGATATCGCGGCGATCACCGTTAACCGCTGGTCGCACGGCTACTCTTACTTCTTCAGCGGTCTGTTTGACGATGAAGAAGGTTCGCAAAAAATCATCGAAAAAGCCCGCCAGCCGGTCGGGCGCATCACCATCGCCAACTCGGACGCCGACTGGAGCCCGTATGCCAACTCGGCGATAGACCAGGGCTACCGCGCGGTGAAAGAGCTGCACGAGATGGCGAAGGAGGGCGCATGAAACGTATCGCGTTACTGGCGCTGAGCCTGTGGGCAACGCAGGCGGGCGCGCAGACGATGTCGCGCGGCGAATATGTGGCGCGCGCGGGCGACTGCATGGCCTGCCATACGGCTGCGGACGGCGCGCCGCTCGCGGGCGGGCTGAAATTCGCCACGCCGCTCGGCGATATTTATTCCACCAACATCACGCCAGATAAAACCCACGGTATCGGCAGCTACAGCTACGACGAGTTCGCCCGCGCCATGCGCGAAGGTATCGCGAAGGACGGCCACCATCTCTACCCGGCGATGCCGTATCCGTCCTATGCGAAGATGAGCGATGACGACCTGCGCGCGCTCTATGACTACCTGATAAAAGAGGTGAAACCGCAGGCCACCGTGAACCGCGAGAGCGACATTCCGTGGCCGCTCTCGATGCGCTGGCCGCTCGGCGTCTGGAACAGCCTGTTTGTGGACGATAAACCGTTTACGCCGCGCGCGGATAAAAGCGCGGCCTGGAACCGCGGCGCGTATCTGGTGCAGGGGCCGGGCCACTGCGGCGCGTGCCATACGCCGCGCGGCGTGGGGATGCAGGAGAAGGCTTTCGACGAGCGTGATGAGCAGTTCCTCGCGGGCGAGGAGCTTAACGGCTGGTACGCGCCGTCGCTGCGCGGGCTGAAAATGTCCGAAGAGGATCTCGCCGTCCTGCTGCGCGACGGGCGCAGCAAACACGCGGCGCTCAGCGGGCCGATGGATGAGGTCGTCACCAACAGCACGCAATACCTGACCGATGACGACAACCGCGCCATAGCCGGTTATCTGTTAAGCCTGCCGGGCAGCGAGCCGGCGAAAGGCGACGCGCCGAAGGTAGCGAAAGCGGAAATGGAGAACGGTCATCAGCTCTATGCCCGCTACTGCGCCACCTGTCACGCCAGCAACGGCGAGGGCGCGGAATACGCCGTTCCGGCGCTGAAAGACAATCTCACCGTTAACGCCGATAACCCGCTGACGCTGCTTCGCGTGGTGCTGGAGGGCGGCAAAACGGCGGTGACGCAGGGACATCTGCCGTACAGCATGCCGGGTTATGGCTGGGCGCTCAGCGATCAGGACGCGGCGGACGTCACCAACTACATCCGCGGCAGTTTCGGCAACCACGCCGCGCCTGCGACGCCTGCGCAGGTGAAAGAGGCCCGCGAGCAACAACATAACGAGTAACGCTTACGGCGCCGTCGGGTACAGGCGGCGCCGGTTTTCTCTTTTTCACCTTTCTTCCCGCCCGTTTTTCTGAAACATTCCGCTACGGGCCGTTCAGTTTTTTCCCGTTGATTCTCATCAAGCTTTCCCCGCTCAGGGCTTTGCAGAATACGCCCTTTTGATGGGGGAACATGATGAAACCACTTACCCGAAAGGATGGGCCGGGCGAGGGCGGGCTGTCGCGCCGCGACTTTCTGCGCGCCACGTCGGCGCTGGCGGCCGCGCCGCTTTTTGTGAAGGCCGGCAAGGCTAACGCTAATGCGCCTGTAGCAGAGGCCGCTGAAAACATCGTGCCGACGTGCAGTACCTTTGACTGCGGCGGCAAATGCGATATCCGCGCGCACGTTAAAGAAGGTGTGGTGACGCGCATCTCCACCTGTCCGGATAACGAGGTTGACCCCGCCATGCCGCTGATGCGCGCCTGCGAGCGCGGGCGCGGGTATCGGCAGTTTGTCTACCACCCGGACCGGCTGAAATACCCGATGAAGCGCGTCGGCAAGCGCGGCGAAGGCAAGTTCGAGCGCATCAGCTGGGATGAGGCGACGACGCTGATTGCTGATAACCTACGGCGCATTACCGCGCAATATGGCCCGGCGTCGCGCTTTATGCACACCGACACGGCGGTCTCCGGCGGCGCGTTCTCCGGCGATAAAATGGCGCGACGCCTGCTGAACCTGACCGGCGGCTATCTGGAGTCATACCACTCCGTCAGCATGGGCAACACCGCCGCGGCCACGCCTTACACCTACGGCACCGCCGCGAGCGGCAGCTCGCTCGATACGCTCAAAGACACAAAGCTTGTGATCCTCTGGGGTCATAACCCGAACGAGACCATCTTCGGCCACACCAATTACTATTTTCAGCAGATGAAGCGCAACGGCACGCGGTTTATCGTGGTCGATCCCCGCTACTCCGACACCGTGGCGTCGCTCGCCGACCAGTGGGTGCCGCTACTGCCCACCACCGATAACGCGCTGATGGACGCGATGATGTACGTCATCATCAGCGAAAACCTGCATGACAGCGCGTTTATCGCCCGCCACGCGATCGGTTTTGACGAAAGCACGATGCCGGAAGGCGTACCGGCGCGCGAATCGCTGATGGCGTATCTCTTTGGTGAAAAAGATGGCGTGAAAAAAACGCCGGAGTGGGCGGAGCGCATCACCCATGTTCCCGCGCAGACCATCCGCCAGCTCGCCCGTGACTTCGCCACTGCCAGACCGGCGGCGCTGATCCAGGGCTGGGGCCCGCAGCGCCACATCTGCGGCGAGCGCACCGCGCGCGGCTCCACGCTGCTCGCCACGATCACCGGCAATGTCGGCGTTAAGGGCGGCTGGGCGGCAGGCTACGGCGGCATCGGCAACCGACTTTTTTGCGCCGATCCCTACAGCGTGCCGAACCCCGTGGCGGCGAAAATCTCCATCATGAACTGGGTACAGGCCTGCGACGACGCGGCGAAGGTCACGCCGGAAAACGGCCTGAAAGACGCTGAGACGCTCACCAGCAACATCAAATTCATCTTTAATCTCGCGGGCAACTATCTGGCGAACCAGAACCCGGACATCAACCAGACCGTTAAGGTGCTGGAAGATGAAAGTAAAGTTGAGTTTATCGTGGTGAGCGATCTCTTCCTTACGCCCAGCGCCCGCTACGCCGATCTGCTGCTGCCGGAAACCAGCTTTATGGAGCGCTGGAACATCGGCGAAACCTGGGGCACCGGCAACTATCTGCTGCTGTCGCAAAAGCTGGTGGAGCCGGAGTTTGAGCGCCGCTCGGACTACGACTGGCTGCGCGACGTCGCGCGCAAGCTCGACGTCGAGGCGCGCTTTAGCGAAGGGCGCAACGAAAAACAGTGGGTGGAGCATATCTGGGAGAAAACCCGCGAGGCGCTGGCGGACCACGATCTGCCCGATTTCGCCGGGCTGTGCGCCAATCCGCACGTCTACCTGAAATCGCCGCCGTATGTCGCGTTTGAAGAGAACATTCGCGACCCGGACAACCATCCGTTCCCGACGCCCTCCGGCAAAATTGAAATCTTCTCAAAGCGGCTCTGGGAGATGAAACATCCGGAGATCCCGGCGCTGTCACACTATGTTCCCGCACAGGAAGGGCCGCAGGACGCGCTGCGCGCGAAATACCCGCTACAGCTCATTACCTGGAAGGGTAAAAACCGCGCCAACTCGACGCAATACGCCAACCCGTGGCTGCAGGAGGTGCAACGCCAGCAGCTCTGGATTAACCCGCAGGACGCGCAGGCGCGCGGCATTGAGCAGGGCGATTTGGTGCGGATTCATAACGATCGGGGCGTGGTGCGCATTCCTGCCGAAGTGACGCCGCGCATTATGCCGGGCGTGGTGGCGATGCAGGCGGGCGCCTGGTGGCAGCCGGACGCTGACGGCGTCGATAACGGCGGCTGTCCGAATGTGCTCACCAGCGCGCGCATCACTCCGCTTGCCAAAGGCAACGCCCATCAAACCCTGCTCGTTGAGGTAACCAGACATGAGTCAGTTTAAAGACTATCCCCCGGTCAGCGGCGAGCAACTGGGCTTTTTTATCGATTCATCGCGCTGTTCTGGCTGCAAAGCCTGCCAGGTGGCGTGCAAAGACAAAAATAATCTCGAACCGGGGCGGCGCTTTCGCCGCGTCTATGAAGTCCACGGCGGCGGCTTCACGCCGACCGGCGCGGGCGGGCTTATGCATAACGTCTTCGCTTACACGCTGACGGTTTCGTGCAACCACTGCGCCGACCCCCTCTGCACGCGCAACTGCCCGACCACGGCGATGCACAAACGCGACGGCGACGGCATCGTGCGGGTGAATACCGATAAATGCGTCGGCTGCGGCTACTGCGCCTGGTCGTGCCCTTACGGCGCGCCGCAGCGCAACACGCAGACCGGGCAGATGTCGAAATGCGATTTCTGCATCGATCGGCTGGCGCAGGGCGAGCCGCCGGTGTGCGTCGCCACCTGTCCGCTCGGGGCTATCCAGTTCGGGCCGATAACGATGCTGCGCGAACGCTTTGGCGCGCTCTCTGACGTAAAAGGGTTGCCGCCGTCATCCGTCACGAAGCCGAATCTGGTCATTAAGCCGCATCAGGGCGCGCAGCAAGAGGAGCAGCACGATGCATGAGTTTCCGTTAGTCATATTTACGCTGCTTCTGCAGGGCGCGGTGGGATTTATGCTGATGCTCTGCCTCACCGCCGGGCAGATGCCGCGCGCGGGGCAACGCACGCTTGCCACGCTGCCTGCGCTCGTCGGCGCGGGCGTCGCGGCAGCGCTCGGTTTGATCGCCTCAATGCTGCATCTGGGGTATCCGCTGAATGCGTTTAACGCGCTGCGCCATCTTTCCAGCTCCTGGCTGAGCCGGGAAATCGCGCTCGCCGGGGTGTTTATGGCGCTGTTGGCTATTAGCATCTTACTGCTGATGATGAAGCGCGCTACGCCGTGGCCCCTGCTGTGGCTGAGCGTGCTGGCGGGGCTTATGGATATGGCCGCGATGGCGTCCATCTACAATCATACGTCGGTCGTGACATGGCAGCACATTAATACCTGGGCCATGTTCCTGGGCTCGGTAGTGTTAATCGGCGCGTCGCTGCTACAGCTGCGCCTCGCGCTGCGCCCGGTGCTCAACGCCCAGGCACAATTCGCGATAAGCCGCCGCCTCTCGTTGCTGGCGCTGGCGGCGGTGATGATCCGGCTGCTGATTCAGCCCGCGTATCATCACTATTTAGCGCACGCCGCGGTGCCGGTGGCTTTTCCGCTGCACCCGCTGGCGGCCTTCGACGCCTGCGCCGGGCTGCGCCTTGCGGGCTGGTGCAGTTCAGCCGGCGGCGCGCTGTTGTTGATCATCGGGCTGACGCGTCCTTACGGGGCACGGACACCGCAAATCGGCGGGTGCGGGCTGATCCTGCTCGGCGAATTGCTGCTGCGGCTGGCGTTTTTTTACATCGATGTCTGATGAATCTCTTTGACGCTCTGACGCCCATACCGCCCTGCGTGGGCGCGCGCTGCGCCAGAAAACGGCTGCGCCGCAGCCGCTGCGATGATTGCGTGACGCGCTGCCCGACCGGCGCGCTGAGCATCCACAATCATGAGGTTGTTCTCGCGCCGGAGCGATGCACCGGCTGCGGGATCTGCCTGTTTGTCTGCCCGGCGGACGCGCTGGAGAATCTCTCGCCGCTGGCGCGATGCCACCGCGACGGCGTACTGCTCGGGCCGTTCACGCTGCCGGTCGCGGCAGAAGAGTTGTTGCTCTGGCATTCGCATTACGCTATTCGCGCCGTCGCGGTGGATCTCACGCGCGACAGCCACTGGCTGCGCCCGCTGGCGGAACTTAACCTGCGACTGCAACAGCGTGGCGAGCCGGGCTGGCAATGCGTGGCGGTTTCACCCGCGGCAGGTGAGGCGAAGCGCCGTCTGCTGCGCCCTGGCGGCGCTCGCGCTCGCGTACCGCATGATGCCGCCGCGCGCCGCGCCGTGGGGGCGTTTTTATCAGCATACGCTGTGACGCTGGACGCTACGCGCTGTCTGCTATGCGGCGCCTGCGGCCGGGCATGCGCCAGCGGCGCGATACGCTTTAGCGAACAGGCCGTTACGCTCGATTCAACGCGCTGCGATGGCTGCGGTGACTGCGCGGCGGTCTGTCCGGTTGATGCTATAACCATAACGGAGGGCGACGCCGGGCCGCTGATTCGCCGGGCGTTGCATCACGCCCGCTGCGAGCGTTGCGGCGAGCCGTGGCGCGCCTGGCGGCCGGGCGAAAAACACTGCCCGGTTTGTCGGCGTCATGGTTTCAACATGCGCGGCGGTTAACGCAGTGACCTGCTGAATCCACAGGGGAAACGGGCGCTGTCATTAATCTGTCACGCCTGCGTCTTATAACAGTGCCACCCCGACTCTGGATCTGAAAACCATGAAAATCAAACCGCTTACGCTCGCTTTCGCCGCGCTTTTCCCGCTCTGTTCCCTGGCCGCCGCGCCGCAGGTTGAACGCTATGTCGTGACATTCCCGCAGGAAGATCATGTGGTCTATTCCGGCAATTATGCCAGCGCATTTCCCGACGGCCTGCCGGTGGGCGTGGGCTCCGGCCTGCTGTTTTTACGCAAAGAGGGCGATGACCTGATTTTCGCGACCGTCACCGACCGCGGCCCGAACGCCGACTCGCCGAAAATGGGCAAGCAGGAGTCGAAAATTTTCGCGAGCCCCGAGTATACGCCGCTGATGATGACCATCCGCGTCAGCAAAGATAAGGCGCAGGCGAGCGACCCGATGCCGCTGCATGACGAGCAGGGCAACATCAGCGGACTGCCGCTGCCGACCGGGCTCATCGGCGCGACGAACGAACTGGCGCTCAACGACGCGCTGCAAACGCTCACCGGCGATAAGCGCGGGCTGGATACGGAAGGGATCACCCCCGACGGCGAAGGCGGCTACTGGCTGTGCGACGAGTATGGCCCGTTTATCATCCATGTGGATGCCAGCGGCGCGATCCTTGCTAAACATGGCCCGCAGGCGGGCAAAGGCGAAGAGGGCGTGGCGGGCGGCCTGCCGAATATCATTAAATGGCGCCAGCCTAACCGCGGTTTTGAAGGGCTGACCCGGATGCCGGACGGGCGCATTATCGCGGCGGTGCAGAGCACGCTGGATATCGATGGCAAAACCAAAAACACCGCGCGCTTTACGCGCCTGGTGAGTTTTGACCCGGCCACCGGCAAAACCGCCATGTACGGTTATCCGATTGACATCGACGTCTATAAAAAAGCCAAAGACGCCAAAATCGGCGATATCGCGGCGCTGGACGACCATCGTATTCTGCTTATCGAGCAGGGCGGCGATAAAAACAAAACCATGCGCAACCGCGTCTATGTGGTCGATCTCAGCAACGCCACCGATCTGAGCACGCTGGATAACACCCAGCCGCCGGAATTCGACGATGCGGAAAAACTCAGCGCGCGCGGCGTGAAGCTCGCCACAAAACAGCTGGCGGTAGACTTGCGTGAACTGGGCTGGCAGCAGGAGAAAGCCGAAGGGCTGGCGCTTATCGACTCGAAAACCCTCGCGGTCATTAACGATAACGACTTCGGTTTACAGTCAGAGCTACTGGATCCGCAGGGCGACAAAAAAGCGATGGATGACTATAACGTCGACGGAAAGGGGCATCTGACCCTGGACGGCAAGCCGGTCGCCAGCAAAATCGGCATCAAACCGCTCGAGAAACCCGCCTCGCAAAATGAGCTGTGGGTGATCAAGCTCGATAAGCCGCTGTAAGCGCAAAAAAAAGGGCAGGCCGAAGCCTGCCCTGACTCGTTTTACAACCGTTAGCTCAGTTTAAACACCGCGACCGCCTGATTGAGCAGCTGTGACTGCTCTTTCAGCGAGTGGGCGGCGGCAGAGGCTTCTTCCACCAGCGCGGCGTTCTGCTGGGTAACGGAATCCATCTGCGCCACGGCCTGGTTGATCTGCTCAATACCGCGGCTCTGCTCACCGGTGGAGAGCGCGATTTCCGACATCAGCTCAGAGACTTGCTTAATCGAGCCGATAATGCGCTTCATGCTTTCGCCCGCGCGCGCCACGCGGTCGCTGCCCAGCACCACCTGCTCGCCGGACTGCTCGATAAGCTCTTTGATCTCTTTCGCGGCGACCGACGAGCGCTGCGCCAGGTTGCGCACCTCGCTTGCCACCACCGCGAAACCGCGGCCCTGTTCACCCGCACGGGCGGCTTCCACCGCGGCGTTGAGCGCCAGGATGTTAGTCTGGAAGGCGATATCTTCGATAATGCCGATAATGTTATCGATCTTGCTTGAGCTGGACTCGATCTCCTGCATCGATACCACAACTTCTTCGACGATAGCGTTGCCTTCCTGCGCGGCGCTGCGCATATTGCCCGCGAGCTTATTCGCCTCGGCGGTGTTCTCCGAGGTGTGCTTCACAGTGGAGGTCAGCTGTTCCATGCTGGCGGCGGTTTCGCCGAGCGACGCGGCCTGCTCTTCGGTACGCGCCGAGAGATCGACGTTACCGGCGGCAATCTCTTCCGCGGCGTGGGCCACGCTCTGGCTGGAATCTCGCACCTGGGCGATGATATCGACCAGCGACAGACGCATCTGCTCAAGCGAGCCGAGCATATCGCCAATCTCATCTTTCGAGCCGGACAGCACCGGGGTGTGCAGTTCGCCTTCCGCCATCTGCTGGCAGTGAAGACGCGCGGCATCCAGCGGCGCCAGTACGCGGCGCTTCAGCAGAATAAACATCGCGCCAATCAGCAGCGTAAACAGCAGGGCGAACACCGCGATGGTGATGATGCTGTTTACAAAGCGCTCCTGCGCCTCCTGGTTCAGACGCTGGGCATATTTCTCACGGAACGCCAGCAACTGATCGAGCGTGATTTCGAACTGGCGATCCAGTTGCGGGATCGTCGTGCTCACCAGCTGGTTAAAACGCGCGGTATCGTTGCGGCTTGCGGCATCCATCAGCGGACGCAGACCGTCATCGACATAGGCCTGCCAGGCCTGACGGTACGGGGCGGCCAGCGCCTCTTCACCTTCAACGGCAGGGGCTGCTTTATAGTTATTGAACGCCGCGATGGCTTTTTGCATCACCTCGTTGGCGGTTTCAAGCGACGCCTGCGTTTTCTGGGTATCGCCGATGGAGGCGTTAATCATCGCCTCCATCAGGCGCACGCGCAGCGTACGGCTGTGGTTAATCGGATCAATCACCGAAAGCACCACGCGAATTTCTTTATTCACGTTATCCAGCGACTGATTGCTGCGGGTAAGCGACCAGAGGTTAGAGACGGTGCTGACGAGAAAGATAAAAAGTAACAGACTGAAAACGAGAAATGAAAAACGCCTTACTGACATGTTGTTCCCTTGCGTGAGGTTGTAACACAGCGACCCGGCCACTCAAAAAGAGGAGTGCCACCAGACGGTTATCGGAATATCAGCCAAAAAATTTAGGTTAAATAGGTTATTATCCGTAAAAACAAAGGGTTATATATATAACAGGTACAATAAGCGAGGCTTATGTATCGCCAGGCTATGCTTAACGCTGGCATCAGCGATTCGCGCGCAGGCGCATAAGGAGCGAGATTGAAAACGCTACAGGGACCTTCTCTTTTTCTTTCGCAATTTATCAGCGACCGTCCGCCGTTTAATCAGCTCGACACGCTGGCGGCCTGGGCGGCGGGGCTTGGCTATAAAGCGGTGCAGCTGCCGACGCATCTGCCGCATATTTTCGATCTCGCGAAAGCGGCGGAAAGCCTTGATTACTGCGCGCAGGTGCGTGAGACGCTCGGTAATATGGGGCTGCGAATCAGCGAGCTGTCGACGCATTTTCAGGGGCAACTGGTGGCGGTGCATCCGGCGTATGACCAGGCCTTTGCCGGTTTCGCGCCCGAAGCCGTGCGCCACGATCCGGTTGCGCGCCAGCAGTGGGCGGTCAGCACGCTGAAGCTTGCGGCGCGCGCCTCGCAAAACCTGAATCTCACGGCGCACGCCACCTTTTCCGGCTCGCTCGCCTGGCCCTTTTTCTACCCCTGGCCGCCGCATAATCCGCTGCTGGTGGAAGAGGCGTTTAACGAGCTGGCGAGCCGCTGGCTGCCGATTCTGCACAGCTTTGACGAGGCCGGGGTGGATCTCTGCTTTGAACTGCATCCGGGCGAAGATCTCCACGACGGCGTCACTTTCGGGCGGTTTCTGGAACTGACGGACAACCACCCGCGCTGCCACATCCTCTACGATCCGAGCCATATGCTGCTTCAGCACATGGATTATCTGGGGTTTATCGATCGCTGGCATTCGCGCATCAGGGCGTTTCACGTCAAAGACGCGGAGTTCCGGCCGTCAGCCGACAGCGGCGTATATGGCGGCTATCAACCCTGGATCGATCGCCCGGGGCGTTTTCGCTCGCCTGGCGACGGGCAAATTGATTTCAAAGCCATCTTCAGTAAGCTCGCGCGCTACGACTATCCCGGCTGGGCGACGCTTGAGTGGGAGTGCTGCCTGAAGGAGGGCGAGACCGGCGCGCGGGAAGGGGCGGAATTTATCGCCGAACATATCATTCATGTCTCTGAGCAAAACTTTGAGGATTACGCGCCCGGACAACACGATCGCGAGGCGGCGCGCGCGATGCTGGGTTTACCCCCCGGCAAATAAAAAGCCGGGCGCTGCGCCCGGCTTTGAGGAATGAGAAAGCGTTTATCAGTCAAAAACGTTATTGATAACGGCGGTCACCAGCGCCGTGCTGAGCGCAATCAGCACCAGGTCATCGCCAACCATCTTCCATTCATAGCCCGGATAATAGGGCAGTTCGTTCAGCATACTGGCCGGTACCGATTTTTTCGCGATGCCCGGCGGCAGCGGTTTACCGCGCGCGAGGTTTTTCGCGATGCCCGGCGGCAGCGATTCATAGCCGGTAAGACCATAATTCACGGCCAGGCTGCGGGCGCGACTGAAGCTGATATCTGACTCCACATGGTCGGGTTTGCCGTAGTTTTTTCGGCCCGATGCGTTGCCCTTGTCTTTTTCCTGGTCTTTATTCCCGGCGCTATTACCGTTGTTACCCTTATTACCGTTGCCATGATTACCGCTGTTGCCATGGCCGTTGCCATTTCCGTTGCCGTTCCCGTTGCCAGGATTAGCCAGCGCAGGCGTGGCGCAGACGGTAAAAGCCGCAAGCAGGAGCGCCAGCGCGCTCAGACGTTTCGTTTTCATAACCCTTCCTCAGTCAGATGGAGCAACGCTATTTCAGCATAACGGCAACAAAAATCGATTGCGCTTTTTCCTGGATTTCACACTTCGGAAGACATCTCGCAAAATTGTTACGCCGGTTTGCCTGCGCCGTTTCCGGGCGGCATTATGGCTGTATAAATAACCAGTTAATGAGAGCGCGGTAAGCGTCGCAGGAATGAACGGCATTCCGGGTTGAGCGAGTCAGAGATGAGAAGCCGGGCGCACAGGAGAACAGGATGACGAAAATACCAGGCAACCCTGATGAGATCGTGCCGGGAGACATACCGCGTCCGATGCTGACGGATTCGGAAGCGGCGCGCTATACCCCGCAAAACCTCTTCGCGCGGGGCGGCTGGCTGCATTCGCCGGATGGCCCCTGGCGGCCGGTCCGCATAACGCCCCCGCCCGCTGAGCGCGCGCGGGTGGTTGATGCGCAGCGCGGGCCATTCTTCACCGTGCAGCAGGCGGTGAATGCCGCTGTGGATGGCGCAGACAGCAGGGCGCGCGTCTGGATAGCCGTTACGCCCGGCGTTTATCGCGGGGTGGTGTATGTCCCTGCGAACGCGCCGCCCATCACGATTTACGGCACCGGAAATGCGCCGGAAGCGGTGCGCCTTGAACTGACGCTGGAGGCGCGCTTCACGCCGCAGCAGTATCAGGCGGCGGTCAACGCCTGCGGCGAATTTCAGCCGGGCGATCCTGCATGGGCGGCGTATCAGCGTATCGCCGGGTCCGGCGCGTCGGAAATCGGCACCGGCGCGTCCGCGGTCGTATGGGCGCAGTCGGACGACTTTCAATTGCTGAACCTGAGCGTGGTTAATACCTTGCTGGACAGTGCGGACGGGCAGGCGCACCAGGCCGTGGCGCTGCGCACCGACGGCGACAGAGCGCAGCTGGAGCGCCTGCGCCTGATCAGCCGTCAGGATACGCTCTGGCTTAACAGCCGCGGCGCGGCGCAGGGCGAGGCATCGTACATCAGCCGCGTCCGGGTGAAAGACTGTTATATCGAAGGGGATGTCGATTACGTTTTTGGTGCGGCAAGCGCGCTTTTTGAAGCCGTGCACTTTCATACGGTCTCCACACGCGGCGCGGGTGAAGCGTACGTGCTGGCGCCGTCCACGCCATATGATGTTCCCTTCGGGTTTCTCGTACAGCAGTGCCGCTTTACCACCGACAGCGATTTTGGCGAAACCCTGTCAGCGAAGCTGGGCCGCGCCTGGGATCACGGCGCGCGCGAAACGGGCTACCTTGCGGGCCGCACCGCCAATGGGCAGGCGCTTATTCGAGATTCCTGCATCGATGCGGGTTTTGATGCGAAAGCCCCCTGGGGCACGGCGGCCACCACCGGACGCCCGTTTGCGGCGAGCCGCGGCGCTGTGCGTGATGACGTGCGCTACAACCGTCTGGTGGAGTACCACAACCGGCGAACGCAGGAAAAAGCGCGGTAAAACGCCGGCGCGGGTACGCCGGCGGCAGAGGGTTAACGCGGGCCGATGATTTTCGCCAGCGCTTTACGGTCGGCAGGTTTGATATCGAGCGGGTGCTCGTAGCCAATATTTTCAATCGCGCGGGTGTAAAGCGCCACCAGCCAGTCGTAGACGTAACGGGTGGCGGCGTGCACAGGCTTTTCGCCAAGACGCGTGAGGCGTTTATCATGCGCGACGGCGGAGGCGAACAGCCGCTCGTTCGGATTGACGCGGCTCGCCGGTCGCTCCGCCTGCGGTATGCGCTCGAAGCCCAGCCAGCTCACGAAGTTGCCAAGCTCAGCGCGCAGCTGCGCGCCGGAAAGCCCTTCGTGCGCGGCCAGCGCTTCGAGACGGGCCGCCAGATCGAGCCGATAGCTCGCGATAATCAGCGTGTCGCCGAGCCAGTGCAGCGTGGCGGCGTCGATACCGAGCAGCGCGGCCTGTTCCTCGTTCTGCATCCACTGGCGAACGTGGTTCACCCACAGGCGATGCGCGCGACGGGCGAGCGACGCGCCGGAGGTGGTATCAACATGACGCGCGGAAGTGGACTCGCCGAAAAGATCGATCTCGGCGCTGAACAGCCCCTGCGGCGTCTCTTCGTGGCGCTCTTCGGTTTCACACAGCGCCTGCAGCGCGGCCGGGTCGGGCAGCAGCGCCTGGAGCAGATCCCCGTGACGCGCGGCCTGACGCTGCAACGTGCGCACGCCGTTTTCCGCCGTGGCCCGCAGCGTCGCCGCATCGGCGGTCAACGGGGCCAGATAACGGCTAAACAGCAGCGCGGGCTGCGCCTGCGCCTGTTCGGTCAGCAGCGCCAGACGGCGCTCGCGGCTGCTCTGGCTTAGCGCCTGCGACAGCCATTCGGTCAGGCGTTGCAGGTTGCGACCGTCGAGCGCCTGTAAGGTGCCCCAGGTGTGGCCCGGCTTGCCGAGCAGACGCTGTACGCCCTCGTCCAGATGCTGACCATCAAGAAAACGGGCGTCGTGCGGCGTGATGGCCCACACCAGGCCCGGCAGCGCGTCCGGTGAAGCAGGTTGCGTGGCGTTCACCCAGCGCAGCAGCGTGCGGGCGACCGGCGCGATGTCGGCGCGGCTCTGTACGGCGTTACAGACCATCAGCACGTCCGGCTGCTGGTGCTGGCGGTAGTAGTCGAGCAGAAACGCGATTTTGCTGGCGTTCAGGCTGTCGTTGTGGCGATACGTCGCGCCGGGTATATCCAGCAGGTCGACGCCTTCCGGTACAGAAGGTGTTGCGAGCGGCAGCGTCAGCTCGGCGCACAGCAGCGTCAGCGTCGTCAGCGGCAGGCTGACCATGCCCTGCAACTGCTGCTGTTCAAGCGCGCGCACCAGCACTTCGTCAGGCAGCGCCTCTTCGCCGGATCCCGCCGGGAGCAGAAAGCCCTCTACCGGCAGGGAGAAGTTATCGACCAGCAGGCTCAGCGGCGCGGCCACTTCGCGGGCATGGCCCAGCAGCAACAGGCCTTCGGCGAGCGTCATAAACTGCTGCGTCAGTTCAGCGATATCGCCCCACAGCAGCGCGTACAGCCGCGCCCGCTCGGGCAGATTCAGCGCGGGCAGCAGCTCTGCAAGTTGGTGCCATGCGTCGTCGCTCAGCGCGCGCTGGCGCGCGGGCGTCAGTTCACGCCAGCGGGCGGCGAGCGTCATGACATCCGGCGCGCTGATGGCCGGGTGGCTCTGCGGCTGGCCGAGGCTTTGCATCTGCGTTAAGCGCTGGCGCAGCTCTTCTTCGCTGACGGCGCGCGCCTGGCCGCTGGTCTGGTAGTGCGCGAGGAAAATCTGCACGAGCTCCGCCTCGCTGAAAAGCCGCAGGCGCAGCGGGAACTCCTCCGGCAGCGCAGACGGCGTGCGGGTAAAGCGCACCGCCATCGCGGTCGCGCTGTGGCCGGGATTGATATGGGTCAGCCAGTCGAGATGCTTATCGCCGGGCGCGACGGCCACCTGGCCCTGCGAGCCATTGGCCAGCGTCGCCAGCAGGTGGGCTTTGCCCGCCTGGGAATGGCCGTAAAGGCCGAGCGTGCGTGGTTCGCCGGCGAGCGTGCTGAGCGTCTGCGCCCCGGCGCGCAGCGCGTTCAGGCGCGCCAGCAGCGGGCCGGCTTCTTCATCGAGCAGCGGCGCATGTGCGCGGGTGGTTTCGACCCAGCGGGTCAGGGCGACAGGCGTAGTGAGTGTCTGGTTAATGAGGGTAGAAACTGTCATTTCAGATAAACGCTCCCGCTGTCGATCCAGTAGTGGCTGCCGGAACTGCGACGGTCAGCCAGAGTATTAAGTTTAAACGTGACCTGCTCCGGCGGCACGCGGGTGCCGTCGGAAAGCCAGGCTTCGCTGAGCATAAAGCCTTCCGGCGCTTCATGTTTGCTGTCGCCGGTCAGTTGCAGGCGCACATTGAGCACGCCGTCGCCGGCGATGGCTTTCGCCAGCTCCGGCGCGTTGACCGAGAGCGTGTAAAGCGGCGTGGCGGGCCAGCGGGCGTTATCGAGCTGGCGGAAGCCGAGCGTCACATTGCCGCGCAGCGGAAAATGCAGGCGGGCGTCGAGTTTCGCGCCCGGCGCGTCGAGGTCGATATCGCGATACCAGACGTTTTCGTCGCGCAGCGTATTGACCACGTTATCCAGCACGCCCAGGTAGCGCACGGTGGAGTAAGCGCCAATGTCCGCGGCTTTGAAGTTAAAGCGCGGCAGGCGCAGATCAAGCGCCAGGCTGCACAACATCGCGCCTACGGCGGCGGTGGATTTCGGGTTGCCCACGCGGCGGTGCTGACTGAAAGGATACCATTCATGCACTTCATAGTTATCGAGCCAGACCATACGGCTGACCGGCACCGGCTGCAGCAGACGGATCAGCGATTGCAGCCCCGGCAGACAGCCCGGACGACCGGTTATCAGCAGGACATCGCAGCAGTAGTAGGAGATAGCCTCGCACAGCGCCTGAATGGGCGCGCAGATGCTGAACTTCCCGCTATGCAGCGCCTCTTCAAGCTCGCTAAAGCTCACCTGCAGCGGCACGTCCAGCACGTTAAACGCCGGGCTGCCGGCGGGCAGCGCGTGTTCAATCGCCTGGTGAAGATAGTTATGCACGTTGCGGGTCGGCGGCTGTTTCAGCAGCTCGCCGAAGGTGGTGTACAGGCCGCTCTGGGTGTCGGCCGGATCGCTGTTTTCCCACGCCGAAAGTATGGCGTGGCCCAGCGGCATAAAGAGTTGCAGCGCGGTCTGCTGGCGCAGGATTGCCTGAGTGTCCATGCGGCCGGAATCGCCGAACAGCGTGGACATCAGCGTCGCGGCATCGGCCACGCCCGCTTTTTGCAGATGTTCCTGGAGCGCAGGCAACACGCAGCGCTGGATGACATCCAGCAGAATATCATCGCCCGCCACTTTAAAGCCTTCGCGGAACAGCAGCGTCGGGCTGATCTTCACATTGCTGCCGACGCCGTCATCAAGCTGATATTCGGCAATCGCCATATCCGTCGTGCCGCCGCCAATATCAATCGAGGCGACGCGCAACTGACGACCCGGCGTGGCGCCCGCCGGGGTTTCACGATCGGGGCGGGCGAGGCTTGCGAAAAAGCGTTCGGTCTGCCCGGCGAAATGCACCATCGCTTCGTTATAGAGCCACACCAGCTGGCCGCAGCTCGCTTCATCCCACTCCATTTGAATCTCAGGCACCGGTACGCGGCTCTTGCGCTGGCCTTTTTCGGCGCTGAAATCGTCGTCGTGCGGGTGCCAGCCCAGCGCTTTCCAGACCAGCGCGATGGCCTCCTGCATACGGCGGCGGAAAATCTCGCGCTCCTGTTTCGGCATCGCCGACGGCAGCGTCAGGATCAGCTGACGCAACTGGCGCGGCGAACTGGCGTTGCCCATGCGCAGGCGGCTGGCGACGCTGTTGATCTGGCAGACCGCCTGAGCGAGCAGCTCGCACAGCATATGGGTCATCAGGGAGCTGCGGCTGTATTGCGGCGAAAAGACCGGCAGACGCTCTTCCGGCGGCAACTGCCAGAGCGGCTCGCCGTCGTCGTTCATCAGGTTCATCAGCGGGCCCGCGGTCGCCAGCGGCTCGCGCTGGGTTTTCGGGGTCATCAGGTTAAAACGCCACTCCTGAGCCGCCGGGGTTTCATCCCACAGGTAACGGCGCGGGCTCGAAATCCCGCTGTTGCCCTCGGTGCCAAGACGCTGCATCGCGAGTTTGCGCGCTTCGTCGCCCACGCGAACAATAGAAGGCCAGACGAACGCTTCGTCGCGCCCGCTCTCCACCGAAAAATGCTGTTTGCCGAAACGCGCCTCGGCGAAGGCCAGGCGGCTGGTGAACATCAGGGCGTTCATAAACTGCGGCTCGCTAAGCGATCGCACCTGCAGCTCCATCGTCTGGCGCAGGCCGTCGTTCGCTTCGCCGTGATCTTCAATAATCACACCGCAGGTGTGGGTGTTGCCGACATCGAGAATCAGATCCACCGCCACCGGCTGGGAGCTCAGCGTGCCGGTGACGATTTTCAGCTCTGGCACGCTCAGCTGGTTGCCGAGGAGCGACATCATGTTGAGCCAGTGGGCCTGATATTCAAAGACTTTCAGCGCGCGCTGGATCTCCTGTTCGCTGCGTCCTTCATGCGCGCCAGCAAACTGGGTAAAGGCTTCGCGAAGCCAGCCGTCGACCCAGGTCTGGTCGAGAAAATCGGCGACTTCATCGTCGCGCCAGGCAAGCGCGAAACGCGTCCCGTTGCGCACGTCGTTTTCGACCGGCGCGAGCTGCGATGCTGCGCCTTCATCAGTCTGGATTTGCGTGTCGAACGCCAGCGTCACGCGGTGGGTATTGCCCGCGCCGTCCGGCTCGCTGAGCTTGCGGATCTGCACGCGCGCCCAGTTGTCCGGGCCCTGTACGAAAGTGCGCGGCGGGTTGAAGCGCAGCACCGGCAGGGGCAGCCAGACGCCATCCATCATCGCGAGCGACTGGCTCAGCGAGACGCTGCTTTCCGGCTTCACCACTTCAGGCTGTCCGCCGCGGCGGGCGGGCAGGGTGAATTTGCCGGAGGCGATATCATAATCGAGGCGCAGCAGCGGCCCGTTAGCGGTTTTACGCACGAAACGCCCGTCGTGGGGCGCTTCAATCGGCGTCAGGCCGAAATCAAGAAATTGCACCCCGCTGTTTTCAATCAGGGTGACGCTCTGTTTGTAATCACACAGGTTTGCCAGCATAAATCAGGCGCTCACTTTCTTCATGGTCAGGGGCAGAACGGTCTTTTCATCATAGCGACCGGTACATTCGGCAACATCATTCGGGCCGGCTTTACAGGCGATTTCCGGCATCGGGTAGCGGGAGCCGTCGCTGCAGCGGGCTTTGCCGCGCGTCTTGATCATCAGCTCGCCGGTCTGGTGCAGGCCCGAGAACAGCTCGGCTTTACAGACAACGTTATCGCCAAGCGTCACGCGCGCCATGCCTTTGTTGTTTTTCATATCGATACGCATCGAGGTCGATTTGCCGGTAAGCGGGTCCGGGCTGCCGATACTCAGACGCCAGGTGCCGTTCAGGAAACGGGTGGTTCCGGCTTTTACCTGATTCGCGTCCATCACCAGCGCGTTTTTATCGACGGGAGCCGGGGCAACGACAGGCTTCTCTTCCACCACCGGCGCCGGCGGCGTTACCTGGGCTGCGGCGAGCGGCAGCGTCGTGGTTGAGGCGACGGGCGCCACCGGCGCCGCGGAGACCGCAGGCGACGCGTCGACCGATTTCACCGGCGCAGGCGCGATTTCCTGCGCTTTGATTTGCGCGACCGAAATGGTCGGCGCGGCCGCTTCTTTCTGCTGCAACATATACCAGGTGACAGGGGCGGCTACGGCGCCCATGACGACGGCGGCGGCAAGCGGCCATGTCCAGAGCGGTACGCGCGAACGGCGGGCCGACGGCGGCGCGTTTACCGGCGCGGGATCGGCGTCTTCAGGCGATGTTGCGGCTTCAGCTTCGGCGGCATAAGCCGCCAGCGCGGCGGCAGACGCGTGTACAGGGGCGGCAGGCGCTGGCGCTACGGGCGCAGGCGTGACAGGCGGCGCAGCCAGCAGCGGCGCGTCCGGCTCGGCCATCATCACCGGCGTGGGTTCCGGCTCCGGCTCTTCCTGCGGCGTCATGATAATTTCCGGCTCGACAGGCTCGGCTTCGCGTAAACATTCGAGCACGTCATCGCGCGCGCCCTGGTTTAAATTCACGAAGCCCCAGAAGGTGATGACCGGCTTGCCATCCACCAGATAGAGGAAATTCGCGCCGGGGAACTGCACGGCCTTGGCGAGCAGCGCGCCAAAAAGCTGCTGGGCGGTCTTTTCCGATTCCAGGCAGCGTTTGCTCAGCGCGCGGGCGCTGGAGAGCGCGCTTTCCAGAAAGCGCAGGGCGCGCTCGCGCTCCTCGCTGCTGGCGGACGCCCAGCCCATTACTTTGCCGCTGACCGGCGAATACCAGTCCACGCGGTCGCCCTCTTCGTTAAGCTGAGGGATAGCAAGAGACTCCACCAGCGGCTGTTTGCGCAGGCGAAGGGTTTCACGGATTTGCAGTGCAGACTCGAAAACCGCCTGACCGTTTTCGCCTACCGACTGGAAGTCGTCAAGGTCGCCACTGCGCAATAGAATTTTTGCCACGTCATTCTCTCTGCTGGAAAAACTTTTTCACGGCTCTACTTTGAACGATAGACGGGTCAAGCAAAGGGTGAAAGAAACGCGAAAAAGCGTAAATTCTCGGGTCATTGAATCTTAGGAATTTTCTTGACTTAAGCAAAAATTCGCTGTGATGGCGCGACTTAACCGGAGCGTAAATCATTTTTATCTAAAATTGGCTGATATTCAGGCGAAAAATACCGGAAAGGCATAAAGCTACAGTTTTTTGTTATTTGCCAGTCTGCACAGGCTGTGATGAGATGGCTTTCCTCCTGAAAAGTAAAATAAAAGGCACAAGATGAAGACAGGAAAAACACTGCTCGGGCTGCTGTTAAGCGCCCTGTTACCGGCAAGCGCGATCGCGGCGAACAGCGATACCCTGATTTACTGCTCCGAGGCGTCGCCGGAGTCCTTCAACCCGCAGATCGCGAGTTCCGGCCCAAGCTTCGTGGCAAGCTCCCAGGTGCTCTATAACCGTCTGGTGAATTTCGATCCGAAAACCAATACCCCGGTGCCGTCGCTCGCCACCGAGTGGAAGGTCAGCCCGGACGGTAAAACCTGGACGTTCACGCTGCGTCAGGGCGTGAAGTTCAACAGCAATAAATTCTTTAAACCGACGCGCGATTTTAACGCCGACGACGTGATTTTCTCGGTGATGCGTCAGAAAGACCCGAACCACCCGTACCATAAGGTGTCGCAGGGCAATTACGAATATTTCCAGGATGTGGGTCTCGATAAGCTCATCACGGAGGTGAAAAAGCTCGACGATTACCACGTCCAGTTCACCCTGAGCGAACCGAACGCCGCGTTCCTGGCCGACTGGGGGATGGATTTCGCGTCTATTCTTTCGGCGGAATATGCCGATGCGATGATGAAAAAAGGCACGCCGGAGAACGTCGATAACTGGCCCATCGGCACCGGCCCGTACGCGCTGCAGCAGTACAAAGTCGATTCGCTGATCCGCTACATCGCCAACCCGAACTACTGGGATGGCGCGGTGCCGACCAAACATCTGATCTTCTCGATTACTCCGAACGTCGAGACGCGCCTCGCCAAGCTGAAAACCAACGAGTGCCAGATTATCCCGGCGCCGAGCCCGGTGCAGTTTGAACCGATCAAAGCCGATAAAAACCTGACGCTGCACAGCGTCGAGGCGCTGAACGTCGGTTATCTGGCTTTCAACACCGAGAAAAAACCGTTCGACAACGTGCTGGTGCGCCAGGCCCTGAACTACGCCGTCGATAAAAAATCGATCATCAACGCGGTGTTTATGGGCAGCGGCACGGTGGCGAAATCACCCATTCCGCCGAATATGCTCGGTTATGATAAAAACCTGAAAACCTACGATTACGATCCTGAAAAAGCGAAAGCGCTGCTGAAGCAGGCGGGGCTGGAGAAGGGCTTCGAAGCGACGCTGTGGTCGATGCCGGTGCAGCGCCCGTATAACCCGAACTCCCGCCGCATCGCCGAGATGATCCAGAGCGACTGGGCGAAAGTGGGCGTGAAGGCGAAAATCGTCAGCTACGAGTGGGGGGAATACCTCTCCGGCATTCGCAAGGGCGAGCACGACACCGCGCTGTATGGCTGGATGTCGGACAACGGCGACCCGGATAACTTCGCCGATGTCCTGCTGAGCTGCGACAGCATTCAGAGCGGCTCGAACGCGGCCCGCTGGTGCGATAAGAAATACACCGACCTTATCGGTCAGGCCAAGCGCGTCAGCGCGCCGGAAGAACGCGCGAAGCTCTATGAGCAGGCGCAGGAGATCTTCTACCAGCAGGCGCCGTGGGTGCCGCTCGCCAACGGCCGCACCTTCTACGCGACCCGCAGCAACGTCACGGGGTACAGCGTAAGCCTGATGGGCAGCGACTTCTCGAAAGCGAAAATCAACTAAGCCCTGCGCCGCGGCACCTGCCGCGGCGACGCGTTTAAGGAGGTTTTATGTCACATCGTGATGAAATGCAGCGCCGCGTTGACGCGGTGATTGAACAACACGTCATCGCGCCGATGAACGAGCTGTTGATCGCGCTCAGCGATGACGCGCAGCTGAGCCGCGAGGAGCGCTACGACCTGCAGCAGCAGTTGCGCACCGCGATTGCCCATCATGGCCGCCAGCATAAAGAAGATCGCGAGCGCGAGGCGGCGGAACGCCTGGCAGAGCTCACCCGCGGCGGCACCATTTTATAAACTTTAAGGAATACTCATGCATATTGCTTTTCTCGGTCTTGGCGGCATGGGCCAGCCGATGGCGGAAAATCTGGTTAAAGCGGGCTTTACGGTGACGGTCTGGAACCGCTCGCCTGCCTCCGCCGAGGCGCTGCGCGCGTCCGGCGCGCAGGTGGCGGCAAGCCCGAAGGATATTCACGGCGCCGATGTGTTAATCACCATTCTGGCGGATGACGCGGTTACTGAAAATGTGGTGGTAGAGCAGGGCGCGCTGGCGTCGCTCGCGCCGGGCGCGCTGTGGATCAACATGGCGACCGTTTCCGTGGCGTTTACTGAGGCGATGGACGCGCTGACCCGTCAGCGGAACATCGGCTATCTCGCTGCCCCGGTGCTCGGGCGCGTGGATGTCGCCGCTGCCGGCAATCTGAATATTCTCGCGGCGGGCGAGCCGCAGTGGCTTGCGAAAGCGCAGCCGATTTTCGACGTGCTGGGCCAGAAAACCTGGACCTTCGGCGACAGCCCGGCGCAGGCCGCGGCGGTGAAGCTGGCGGCGAACTTTATGCTGGCGAGCGCCATTGAGACGATGGGCGAAGCGTCGGCGCTGGTAGAAGCCTATGACGTCGGCAAAGGCGATTTTCTCGGTATGCTGACCAGCACGCTGTTCGCCGCGCCCGCGTATAAAAACTATGGCGCGATGATTGCCGAAGACCGTTATACGCCTGCCGGGTTTACCATGAAGCTGGGGTTGAAAGATGTGCGTCTCGCGCAGCAGGCCGCCGAGAGCAAAAACGTGCCGATGGGAATCGCAGGGGTGCTGCGCGATAACTACCTTGACGCGCTGGCCCACGGCGATGAACAGCTTGACTGGGCGGCGCTGGCGACCGTCAGCGCGCGCCGCAGCGGGCAGAAACCGAAAGCGTAACCTTCAGAACGTGCGCCTGGCGACTAGCCAGGCGCCAATCACCAGCAGCACCGCGCCCGCCACCGGCCCGGCCAGCATACGCAGCGTCAGGCCGCTGGTGCGCGCGATATCAAACAGCAACCCGCCAATCAGCTGGCTTGCGACCAGCACCGCAATGGTCGTGGCCGCGCCCAGATACTGATAGCCATTAATACTCGCGAAGACGAAAAACGATCCGAGCAGCCCAGGCAACAGCGTCCACCAGCGCACGGTGGCGATAAGCTCGCTGAAGCCCGCCGAGCCGTTACGCAGCAGCAGAATGGCGCAGAACAGCACAATCCCCACCAGCGAATTGAGCAGCATCGCAATAAGAATGGTGGAAGCCGACTGCGTGATGCGCACCATCAGCATATTCTGCACCACGAGTCCCGCCCCGGCGGCGGCCAGAAACAGCAGGCTTAACGACGAATTCATCACACAGCGTCCGGCTCGGTGCGGTTATCGAGCTGAAGCTGCATAAACGTCAGATCCAGCCAGCGGCCAAATTTGGTGCCCACCTGCGGCATCTGCGCGGTGATGGTAAAGCCGAGTTTTTCATGCAGCGCGATGGAGGCGGCGTTGCGCGACTCAATGCCCGCCACCATCACATGCTTGCCGATAGCCCGCGCCTCGACAATCAGTCGCGTCATCAGCGCCTTGCCGGTGCCTTTGCCGTGGTGCTCCGGGTGCACATAGACCGAGTGTTCAACGGTATGGCGAAAGCCGTCAAACGCGCGCCAGTCGCCGAACGAGGCGTAGCCGACGACCACGTCGCCTTCAACCGCCACCAGCACCGGGTAGCCCGCGTTGCCGCGCTGGTAAAACCAGGCGAGGCGGTTTTCGGTATCGACCGTGGCATCATTCCAGATGGCGGCGGTATGCAACACCGCATAGTTATAAATCTCAGCGATAGCGGCGCAGTCGTCCGCAGTGGCATGGCGTATCAGCATGGTTGAACCCCGGCAGTCGTACACTATAATGTTACGTTATGAATAATATAATCGACACATTAAATCAACGGATTGGTGAGCGCATTCGCGTCGAGCGCGAAACCCGCGGCTGGTCGCTGAGCGAACTCGCCGAGCGCGCCGGGGTTTCCCGCGCCATGATCCATAAAATCGAGCGCGGCGAGAGCAGCCCGACGGCGACGCTGTTAGGACGGCTCTCCGGCGCGCTGGGGCTGAGCATGTCCACGCTTATCGCCCGCGCGGAGATGAACGAAGGGCGGCTGCTGCGCTTCGCCGATCAGCCGGTGTGGCGCGATCCGCAGAGCCACTATCTGCGCCGCCACGTCTCGCCGAAATCTGATCTGCCGCTGGATATGGTTCAGGTGGAGCTGCCTGCCGGCAGCGATATCCCGATGCCCGCCTCGGCTTATGCCTTTGCCCGCCAGCTTATCTGGGTGCAGCAGGGCGAGCTGGTGTTTCGCGAAGGCGAAGCCCGCCATCTGATGCGCGAGGGCGACTGCCTGGAGCTTGGCCCGCCGAACGAATGCCATTTTATCAATCAGAGCGACGCGCCCTGCGTCTATCTGATCGTGCGTCTGAATAACGTCGCCAGTTGACGTGTATGCACTACGCTTTCTGGATGCCCTGAAAACTAAGGAGAACATCATGACCCAACCATCGTCCCGTAATCGCCGCTGGGTGCTGGCCTCCCGTCCGCATGGTAAACCGGTGGCGGAGAATTTTCGCCTTGAGGAAGACGCCATCGCCGAGCCGGGAGAAGGCCAGGTACTGGTGCGCACGGTCTATCTGTCGCTCGACCCGTATATGCGCGGGCGCATGAGCGACGAGCCGTCCTATTCGCCGCCGGTGCAAATCGGCGAAGTCATGGTCGGCGGTACCGTTGGCGTGGTGGAAAAATCGAGCCACCCCGATTTCCATCCCGGCGACTGGGTGGTCGGCTATAGCGGCTGGCAGGATTACGCGATCTGCGATCCAAAACAGCTGACGCCGCTCGGCAAATCGCCTGAGCATCCGTCGTGGTTTCTCGGCGTGCTGGGCATGCCAGGATTTACCGCCTATATGGGCCTGCTGGATATCGGCGCGCCGAAAGCGGGCGAAACGCTGGTGGTCGCCGCTGCGACCGGCCCGGTGGGCGCAAGCGTCGGGCAGATCGGCAAAATCAAAGGCTGTCGCGTCGTCGGCGTGGCGGGCGGCGAAGAGAAATGCCGCTACGCGGTGGAGCATCTGGGCTTTGACGAGTGTATCGATCACCGCGCGCCGGATTTCGCTGAGAAACTCGCCGCTGCCTGCCCGCAGGGCATCGATGTTTACTATGAAAACGTCGGCGGTAAAGTTTTCGACGCCGTAATGCCGCTGCTCAATACCGGCGCGCGGGTGCCGCTGTGCGGTCTGGTCTCCGGCTATAACGCCACCGACCTGCCGCCTGGCCCGGATCGCCTGCCGCTGCTGATGGGCACGCTTCTGAAAAAACGCATCCGCATGCAGGGCTTTATCATCAACCAGGATTATGGTCACCGCATCGAAGAGTTCCAGCGCGAAATGGGCCAGTGGGTTTCCGAAGGGCGCATTCACTACCGCGAGCACATTGTGGATGGCCTTGAGAACGCGCCAGAGGCGTTTATCGGCCTGCTGGAAGGGAAAAACTTCGGCAAGCTCGTTATCCGCGTCGGCCAGGACGATGCATAAACCAGCTGAATAACAACTTGTTAACCACGGCGGCTGCCGATATGCTCGACCAAAGCCTGTTGTCGGGAGCCGCCTGTGCCGCTGTTAACCCTCTCTCATCTTAGCCTGCAAAGTCGCCAGGCAACCCTGTTGCGTGATGTCAGTCTGACCGTCGAACGCCGCGAAATGGTCGCGCTGGTCGGCGAATCCGGCTGCGGTAAAACGCTCACCTCGCTTGCCGTTACGGGCCTTTTGCCGCGCGGCGTCTGGCAGAGCGGCGGCGAGATCTGCTTTGACGATACCACGCCCATTCTCCCCGATGCGCCATACCCGGCGGGCCTGCGCGGCCGCCACATCGCCATGATTTTCCAGGAGCCGATGAGCAGCATGAACCCGGTGCTGAAAGTGGGCGAGCAGATAGCCGAAGTGCTGGTGCGCCATCGCGGGCTCGGCTGGAAAGCGGCCTCGCGCGAGGCGGTGGCGCTGCTGGGCCATGTCGGCATCGGCGAGCCGGAAAAGCGGGCGCGCCAGTATATTCACCAGCTCTCCGGCGGCATGCGCCAGCGCGTCATGATAGCGAGCGCCATTAGCGGCAAACCGGATCTGCTGATCGCCGATGAACCCACCACGGCACTGGACGTCACGCTCCAGGCCCAAATTCTCGGCCTGCTGAAAGATCTCCAGCAGGAGATGGGGATGGGCGTGCTGCTGGTGACGCACGATCTCAGCGTGGTGGCGCGCTATGCCGATCGCGCCTGCGTGATGAACGGCGGCGAAATTGTCGAACAGGGGCCGGTGGAGCCGCTCTTTACCTCGCCTCAGGCTGACTGGACGCGACGGCTGATTGCGGCTTCAACACCGCAGGAGCCGCCGGCGCGTGTGGTGGCGCGCGATGAAACGCCGCTGTTACAGGTGACGGGCATCGTGAAAAGCTTTGCGCGCCGCGCGCGGCTGCCGTTTATGCCGGCGGAGCGCCAGCAGGTGCTGCACCCGACCACCTTTAGCGTGGCGCGCGGCGAAATCGTCGGGCTTATCGGCGAATCCGGCTCCGGCAAAACCACGCTCGGGCGCGCCGCTATCGGGCTTATCGAGGCAGACAGCGGGGCTATCTTCTTTGACGGCATCGAGATGGCGCAGGCGAGCCGCGCGGAACAGAAACGCGTGCGCCGCCGCGCGCAGATGATTTTTCAGGATCCTTACGCGAGCCTCGATCCGCGCATGAGCATCGGCGATCAGCTCGCCGAGCCGCTGCGGGTGCACGGGCTGCGCCACGGCCCGGCGGTTGCCGAACGGGTGAGCGAACTGATGACGCTGGTGGGGCTGAAGCCGGAATGGGCGCAGCGGCGTCCGGCGGCGTTCTCCGGCGGACAGCGCCAGCGAATCGCCATCGCCCGCGCGCTGGCGCTGGAGCCGGAACTGCTGGTGGCGGATGAAGCGGTGGCGGCGCTCGATTTGCCGGTGAGAGGCCAGATCCTGCGCCTGCTGGCGGAACTTCGCGACAAGCTTGGGCTGTCGGTGCTGTTTATCAGCCACGATCTCCAGGCCGTACGCCAGCTCTGCGATCGCGTTTTAGTGCTCTACCTCGGGAATGTGGTGGAAGAGGGACCGACGCGCCAGGTGCTGCAAACGCCTGCCCATGCGTATACCCGGCGGCTTATCGACAGCGCGCCGGATATTCATCAGGCGCTGCGCCTGCGCGAAAGCGCTTAAGAAAGGCCAAAGAGCGGTAGCGCGGCGCCGGCGTTCTCCTGCTCCGCGCGCTGCAAAACGCGGGCGGCGAGCGCGATATCAAACACGTTCAGCCCGAACGACGAAAAGTAAACGCAGTCGTCCGGCATCGGGCGCCACGCGCCGGTTAAGAGCGCGGCGAGATCCGCCGCCCAGCCGTCATCGGCAAATTCGCCCGCGCGGTACATCTGGAAGAGGCTTTTGGCGCTGGTGTGGCGAAACTCCCCCCAGGCGTCCACCACCACCTGCGTGGCGCGTTGTATCGCCGCGAAACTCACTTCGTGATAGCCAATCTGCATGATAAGCCGCCCCGGACGGAACCATTCCGGGCCGAGAAAGGGCTGCTGCGCGCCGGTGCAGGTGATAACGGCATCCCACGGCTGTTTCTGCGCCTCACGCAGATCGCGGTAGATGTCACACGGAAACGGCGGCGTCGCAGTGGGCATCTCCTCCAGCCGCGCGGGCGTGCGGTTCCATAACCCCAAACATGAGAGCGCCGGAAAGTGCGCGCGTAGCATCTCCACATGCGCGCGCGCCTGTACGCCCGCGCCCAGCAGCAGCACGCGTTTTACCTCGCGCGGCGCGGCGTGGCGCAGGGCGAGCGCCGAGACCGCGGCAGTGCGCACCGCCGTCAGTCCGCCGCTCTCCAGCAGCCCCACCGGCACGCCGCTGTCGGCGCGGTTAATGAGGGTCACCGTGAGCGCCATCGGAAGCGCGTCCTGCGGCTGCGGGCGGTGCGCCGTCCATTTCACGCCGGTGGCGTTAAACCGCCCGCCGACGCGCGCGGGCAGGGCGTAAACCTTACCCGGCGCGGTATCGAGCGGAACGTGCGTTTCGGCGGGCATGACGGCGTCGCCGCTGGCCATCAGCAGCGTAGCGTCGGTGACATCACTGAGTGCGGCGTGCGGGTCAAGCCCGCCGAGCGCCGCCACCTGCTGGCCGGTGAGAAATCGCATGGTTATCTCCTGAAACCGTCAGAATGAGAGCAGCCAGTCGCGCAGCGACCGGGTATAGCGCGACAGCCCGCGCAGGGTGACAAACTCGTTCACGCCGTGCGCGTTGCCGCCATAGCCGAGCCCGCCGATAAGAAACGCGGGCGCGACGGGCGCAAAGGCGTAAGCTGGCGCGCAGCCAGGCGCCCAGGGCCAGATCTGCGGGCGCGCCTGCTGCTGGTGATAGCTATTGATAAGTTCCATTACGCCTGCGTCGTCAGCCGAAAAGCGCCTGCCGGGGTAGCTGTCATCCACGACCAACTCCACGCCTGTTATCTCCTGATGAGAGAGCGACGCGCGCATAGCGTCCAGCAAGATCTCGGGTGAGCTGCCCGGCGGCGTGCGCAGCGCGAATTCGGCGCAGGCGAGCGGGGGAATAATGCCGCGGCCCGGCAGCGGCGTGGTGCGGATTTCGCTTAAGTTCAGCACCGCGCTGCCAAGTAAAAACGCCAGCGCCTCGCGGGTGTCGCCTGAAATCGTCAGCCGCTGGCTTTTGCGCATCGTCAGTTCATCGGCAATGCTGAACTGCGGGGCCAGCTCGTCCAGGATACTCAGCGCGGCGTCATCCAACGGCAGCGTTTCCAGCACGCCGTTGCGCCCGGCGGGCGCGATGGCGGCGAGCGCCTGCACCAGCCGCCACGCGGGGTTGGCTATCCACGCCGCGTTGCTCGCATGAATGGCGGCCTGCGGGCCGCCCCAGTCGCCGCCCGCGACACGCAGACGCCCTGCGGTCATGCCGGTAAAGCCGAGATAGAGCCGCGGCGCGCCGCCGCCATATTCGCACAGCGACGGGAACAGCACGGCGAGCGCGGGCGAGACCGGGCACGGCGTGCGGGCGAGATAGCGTCGGAGCGTGCCGCTGCCGCACTCTTCTTCGCCCTCGAGCAGGATCTCCAGATTGGTGGCCAGCCTGCCGCTCTCCCACAGATCGCGCACCACGGTGAGCATGCCGGCGAGCGGGCCTTTGTTGTTTTCCGCGCCGCGCGAAATAAACACGTCGCCCTTCTCGGCCCAGCGGCGAATGCCGCCGGTGAACGGGTCGACCTGCCAGCCCTCGGCATCGGCGGGCATGACGTCATACATGTTGTAGAGCACCAGCGTGTCGGGCGCGCCGATGTCCACGCGGACATGCACCAGCGGCGGGCTGTCGGCGGGCTGCTGCGCCACCGGCAGGATCACCCTGGCGTCCAGTTCGTCGATTAGCCAGGCTTCGAGCCAGGCGGCGAGAGAGCGCTGCTCATCCGGCTCATCCGCCACGCTTTGCCAGGCGGTAAGAGAAGAGAGCAGCTCCAGGGTCGCATCCAGGCTGGCATGCGGCTGAACGGTCATAAACGTATCCTTGGGTTCAGTACCAGGTAAAGCAAATCAATCAGCAGGTTCACCACCACGAACGTCAGCGCGGCGAGCAGCACCACGCCCTGCACCAGCGGAAAATCGCGGTTCTGAATAGCCTGCACCGCCAGGCGGCCGATGCCCGGCCAGGCGAAGATAATCTCGGTGACCAGCGCGCCGCCAAGCAGCGCGGCCAGCGAAATCCCCTGTACGGTCACTACAGGGATCAGCGCGTTGCGAAGCCCGTGACGCACCAGCACCCGCCAGGCGCTGAGGCCTTTGGCGCGCGCGGTGCGGATGTAATCCTGATCCAGTACGTCAATCAGGCTCGCGCGCACCAGACGCGCCATCGCGCTCATGTAGTAAGCGCCCAGGCAGACCGCGGGCATAATGAGCTGTAACGGCTCGCCGTAGCCGCCGGAGGGCAGCAGGCGCAGTTGCAGGCTGAAGAACAATATCATCAGCAGTCCCAGCCAGAACACCGGCACCGCCTGACCGCTGAAGGCCACCAGACGCGCCAGCAAGTCCCAGATAGTGTCGCGCCACAGCGCGCTCACCAGCCCGAGCGCCAGACCCGCGAGGGTGCTCCAGGCGAGCGCCGTCAGCGCCAGCAGCGCGGTGGCGGGCAGACGCTCGGCAATCAGCGTTGAGACCGGCTGGCCAAAGCGCAGGGAGTCGCCCAGATCGCCGCGCAGCAGGTGGCCCGCGTAGTCGGCGTATTGCGTCAGCAGCGGCCTGTCAAAGCCCATCGCGTGGCGGAAATCGGCAATCTCCTGCGCGGTGGCGCCGGGCGGCATCATGACCGCCGCCGGATCGCCCGTCAGGTGCAGGCTGAAGAATATCAGCAGCGAGACGCCGAACATGACCAGCAGCGCCTGGAAAAAGCGGGAAATCAGATAGCGCGCCATTATTCGACCCTCGCCTGCGTGGTGCGCAGCCAGTAGTCGCCGAGCAGGTTACAGCCCACCACCAGCATCGCGATGGCGCAGCCGGGCCAGACCACCAGCCACGGCGCGAGCAGCATATAGGCGCGGCCTTCGCCGATAAGATTGCCAAGCGTCGGCGTCGGCGGCTGGATGCCCATGCCGAGAAAGCCGACGGAGGCTTCCAGCACAATGAGGCGCGGGATATCGAGCGTCAGCAGCACCAGCAGCGGTGTCGCGAGCGCCGGTAAAATATGGCGCAGCATGATGCGCAGGTGCGAAAAGCCCATGGTTTTCGCGGCGTCGATATACTCCAGTTCGCGAATTTCCAGCGTCCGGGCACGCGCCACGCGGGCGTATATCGCCCAGCTGGTCACGCCCATAATCACAATAATGTTGGTAAGCGAGGTGCCGAACAGCGCCATCACCAGCAGGATCAGCAGAATAAACGGCACCGCCAGCTGAATGTCGATAAGCCGCATGATGAGCGCGTCGACCCAGCCGCCGAAGTAACCGGCCACCATGCCCATCAGCGTGCCCATCGTGGCGGCGATGAGCGCGGCGATAATCACCACGAACAGCGAAAGGCGGGCGCCCGCGAGAATACGCGCGAGCACGTCGCGGCCCAGCTGATCGGCGCCCAGCCAGTGCTGCGGGCCGGGAGCCTGAAAGACCGCGGCGAGATCGCTTTGCAGCGGATCGGGTAACGGAAGCCAGGGAGAGAGAAGCGCGGCCAGGATGAGTACAGCCAACAGCGCGCCGCCGAGAAGGCCGTCCCCCGGCAGGGGACGGCGGCGTGAACGGGATGCGTAACGGCCAGGGAAGATCATTTCATCCTCATATCGAACAACGACACGCGGGCGTCTTCACGGCCTGTAAACGTGACGTTGTCACTGGAAGCGTAAATCGCGTCCTCCCGGTAGAGCGGGATGAGCGGCTGTTCTGCGGCGACGCGATCCTGGATCAGCTCCAGCAATGCTTTGCGCTTCGTGGCATCCACCGTGGCGCGGCTCTCGTTTAAGAGCTTATCAAGCGCCGGGTCGCTCACCGTTGAGTACGGCTCGCCTGCGTGCAGCACCGGGTAGAGCGCGGCGTCGGCGTCCAGCGTCTGGGTGGAGCCCCAGCCCAGCATATAGAGCGGGGCCTGTTTGCCGGACGCCACCTGCTGGGTGTAGACCGACCACTCCGGCACCTCGAGCTGCGCCTTCACGCCGATGGCGGCGAGATCGGCCACTATCGCCTGGCCTACGTCAGCGCTGGCGATATAACGGCGCGGCGCCTGGAATTTCACGGTGAAGCCCTGCGGGTAGCCCGCCTCTTTCAGCAGCGCTTTGGCTTTTTCGCGGTTCTGTTTCGGCGCGGCGATGGCTTTATAGCCGTAATCTTTCGGGCCCGCCAGCGTGCCGGTCGGCGTGCCGAAACCGTGCAGCAGCGACTGCGTATAGGCGTCGCGGTTCAGCGCCAGCGACAGCGCCTGACGCACGCGCGCGTCGTTCAGCGGCGGCTCGCTGTTTTTAATGCCGAGGTAAATCGTCAGCCCGCCGCCTTTCACCTGCTCAAGCTTCACGCCGGGTTTGCTTTTCACCAGCGGGGCGAGATCCGCCGGCACGCCTTCCACCAGCTGCGCTTCGCCGGTCAGCAGCGCGGTGATGCGCGCGGTCGCTTCCGGGATCGGGCGCCAGATGACTTCGTCAATGGACGGCTTGCCGCGCCAGTAGTTGGGGTTGGCCTCCATCACAACACGTTCATCGGGAATGAAAGTTTTGACGATATAAGCGCCACTTCCGACAGGTTTTCGTGCAAATTCCGCAGCACCGACTTTACTTACATAACCAGGCGGCACGATATAAGCCGGATAACGACTCATGCGGGTGGGCAGGAGCGGATCGGGGCCATTGGTGTGAATACGCACCTGATAGTCGCCGGTGACCTCGACCGATTTAATCGTTCGGATATAAGAGATGGTGGGGGCGTGGTTGGCCGGGTCGAGGATGCGGTCGATGGAAAACTTGACTGCCGCGGCATTGACTGGCTCGCCGTTGGTAAATTTGACATCCTTACGCAGATCGAACTGCCATGTGGTGTCGTTGATGGCTTCCCAGTGGGTGGCGAGGCCGGGTTTCAGTTGCATCTGCGCGTCGCGCAGCACCAGCGTATCGAATACGTTATCCACCAGGGTCGCGGCTTCTTTCAGAAAGCCGGGATCCATGGCGGTAGCGGAAGTGGGCTGCGCAATGGTCAGCGTACTGGCCTGACTGAGCGGAGCGAGTAAAGAAAGCGCCACAGAAAGTGAGAGAAGCTTACGGGACAGTCGTTTCATTAGGTCAATACCTTAATGGTTGTCGTACTGGTCAGTGAACGTTTTGGTTATTTTAGGTTTTCCTGACCATAAAAACCGTGTTATCAAAGATATAGAATATATCCTCTGGTCAGGATGACGAGACGTCAGTTAAGCGCCTGCTAATACAAAGTAAATTTTTTACGACAGGAAATAAACATGTTGGATCTGGAAAAAGCGCAACGCCTGAGTTTAACCATGCAAGTGGAAGTGAGATTGAAAAACGCCCTTATCGTTGGCAGCCTGCGTCCGGGCGCTCGTCTGGTCACGAAGGAGATCGCCGATCAACTGGGGATCAGCATCACGCCGGTACGCGAAGCGCTGCTGCGTCTGGTCTCTTCCGGCGCGCTCAACGCCACCCCGGCGCAGGCGTTTCTGGTGCCGGAAATCAGCGAGGCGCGCTACGACGAAGTGACGAAGATCCGCAAAAATCTTGAAGGGATGGCGGCGGAAGCGGCGGCGCAGAATATCACCCCGGCGCGTATGGCCCATCTGCGTGAGCTGTGCGACGCGTTTCGCGAAGCCAAAATGTCCGGCAATGTTGAGCAGGCGTTGCAGGCCAACCGCGCGTTTCGTTTTCAGCTCTACAGCTGGGCCGATATGCCGACCGCTGATTGAACAGCTCTGGATGCGTATCGGCCCGTGCTTTAACTATCTCTACCCACAGTCGGAAGATTTTGTGCGCGGACATCATAATTATGATGATTTGCTGGAAGCGCTTGAGGCGGGCGATGGCGAAGCGGCCGCACGCGCGATACATAAAGCGATTAACGACGGCGCGCTTATCCTGAAAAAACAGTATTTCGGCTAATCCGCACACCGGCAAAACATTGCCGGAATGCGTATTTCCCTTTTCGTCTCCCCGGCGCTTTACTGACAGGGCAGCACAACGCCTGCGCACCGCCGAGGAGGCGATCATCATGCACATCTCCGTACGTCGTCATGCGTCGCGCTCACGTATCCGCCGCATACTCCGCGCCTGGCTCACGCCGCAGCCGCCCGAGACGCGCGCGCTGATGCTGGAATCCTTTATCCCTTACGGACATCTCTATGGTCTTGATTTCGGCAATATCGATCCGGGCCTGCACCGCACGCGCTAACCGGTACCGTCGCGGTATCCGGCTGCGTTACTGGAATGAGCTGTGCACGCTGCAGATGGCCTTTGTCACGACAGCTTCCCGCGAGGCTGTCGGGTAAAAGGCCATTTTTATTGCGTGTGAGTTTATGCCAGACGCTTACGCGACGCCGCTATCTTGCGTCAGACGCCCATGATGGCGCGCCAGGCGATAAACGCGCACAGCGCAGAGGCAATGAGATCGGTAAAAAACCACAGGTCGTCGTAATTTTCCTGATTAGCGCTGCCGTGTAACCAGCGCGCGAACGCGTTAGCCGTATCCAGGCTGATAAAGCGTACGCGTCAATCACACGCGCAAAGACGCCGAAAAGCGCCACAAACAGCAGCGTCTTAGCTGCGCGTCGGGCAAGCGTCGCCATATAAATTTTGTAGTTGCTTAACAACGCCATAATGCTCCCTGGTTAGCGTTATTGATGGAAGAGAAAGGATAACGGTTACCCGTCGATGACGGCGTTACAGAAAACGCCATGAAGCCCAATCATGAGCGAATCAGAATCTCTCCGGTATAACATTCCTGGCGTTTCCCCCGAAATTCTTAAGCGTCGCCGAGCGGCCTATTTTTATTGCCGCTTTTTTCCACATTTTGCTAAAAATATCGGCGGCTTAGCCGATAACCTCCTGTGGCTTTTTAGCGAGGCCCGATTATCGTAAAACAGGAGGCAGGATGGCTGTACTGGTAACTCGATTACGCAACGTTCGCATAACCCGCAAGCTCGCCGCCGGATTTGGCGTGGTGCTGCTGCTGGTGGCGCTGGCGACAGCGCTTTCCGTGGCGCGTTTTATGGCCATCCGCGACGTTTCCGTCAAAAGCAATCTTATCTACGACATCAATATCGACGTCTTTCAGGCCAAAATTAACCGGCTTAAATATTTCTATACCGGCGATGACGACGCCCGCGCGCTGATGAGTCGCTATGTCGACGAGGCGCTCGCGAAAACGCATGAGGCCAGCGCCCTCGGCTGGTCACCCAACGAACGCGCGATCGTCGCCGATATCCAGCGTTATCTGGCAAGTTTCCAGAGCAGCGTGACCACCATGAGCGACGCCACGACAACGCTCAGCCAGCTTCGCAGCCAGCTCGACGCCCTGGCAGGCCAGGATGAAACCGCGCGCTATACCCAGCTTATCCGCACGCCGGTGGCCGACCCTGAGCTCTCCTATGCGATTTACGATCTCCTGTTCGCCATCAGTAATCTGCGGGATTACGCTTACGCGCTGCGCTTTACCGGCACAGAGCAGGCAAGCGAGGCGCTCCAGCGCCGTTTCAGCGCGGTGGAAGGGCAGTATCAGGCGCTCGTAAGCCGTCTTTCGCCGGAACTCCTGCCGCCGTTCGCGGGCCTCTGGCAGGATACGGTGCGCTACCAGACGCTCAGTCGCGACTATTACGCCGCCCGGGAATCGCTGAAGGGCGCGGAAAACGCGGTGAAAACGGCAGGCGATCGGAGTAGCGGCGCAATTAAACAGATGGTGGCGCTTACCAAAGCGCAGAGTGACGAACTGGCGTCAGGCTCCTCAACGCTTGCCCTGATCCTGGGAGCCTTTGCGATTCTGCTCGGCGTTATCGTCGCGTGGGCCATCAGCCGCCAGATAATTCGCCCGCTGAAGCTGAACCTGGCGTTCGCCGAACGTATCGCTGATGGCGATTTAACCGCGCAGATTGATATCGATCGCCATGACGAGTTCGGCAAACTCACCGGCGCGATGGCGCGCGTGAACGAGAGACTCCGCAGCATGACCGGCGAGCTGCGCGCGAGCGTCGGGCGTCTCACCCATACGGCGGACGAAATTGCCTCCGGCAACAGCGCGCTGTCGGCGCGGACCGAACAGCAGACCACGGCGGTGGTGCAGACGGCCGCCAGCATGGAGCAGCTTACCGCGACCGTGAAAAACAATGCCGATAACGCCCGCCACGCCAGCCAGATCGCCGCGCAGGCATCAAAAACCGCCGGGCGCGGCGGCGACGTGGTACGCGATGTCGTGCAGACCATGCAGGAGATTTCCGCCAGTTCGCGCAAAATCGCCGACATTACTGAGGTCATTAACAGCATTTCCTTCCAGACCAATATCCTGGCGCTCAACGCGGCGGTGGAAGCGGCGCGCGCCGGAGAGCATGGCCGCGGCTTCGCGGTGGTGGCGTCTGAAGTGCGCAGTCTCTCCCAGCGCAGCGCGCAGGCGGCGAAAGATATCGCGCTACTGATCGATGAGTCGGTCAACCGCATTAAAACCGGGAGCACGCTGGCGACCCGCGCCGGTGAGACGATGGATGACGTGGTGAGTTCGGTCACCCGCGTGAACGATATTATGGAAGAGATCTCCTCGGCCTCCCAGGAGCAGAGCCGCGGCATTGAACAAATCGCCCGCGCGGTCGGCGAGCTGGACGCTACCACGCAGCAGAACGCCGCGCTGGTCAGCGCGTCTTCCACCGCCGCAAGCGATCTTGGCGCCGAGGCGGCCCGTCTGCGCCAGCTGGCCGGGGCGTTTCGCCTGAAGGCGCAGGCCGCCGCGCCGCGCCCGCAAGCGGTGCCCCTCCGTCCGGCGGCGCCTGTTCCGGCAGCGCCGCGTAAACCCGCGACGGACGAGGGCTGGACGACTTTCTGACGTTTCGTCTTCGCCTTATCGCACTTTCTTCTCTCGCGCCCGGCTTGCCGGGCGCCCACTTTTCCCGCGCTGTACTAAGCTTTCGTTACCCTTAACGCAAATCAGGATAACGACATGACAAAAAACGCCTTTGTTGCTGTCGTGACCGGCGGCAGTTCAGGAGTCGGGCGCGCGACGGCCAGTTACTTTGCGGCCTCTGGCTATGATGTGGCGATCATTGCCCGTGGAGAGCAGGGCGTGGCGGAGGCCACGGAAGAGTTAAAGCGTTACGGCGGACGGGTGCTTGGCATCTGCGCCGACGTGGCGGATCCGCAGCAGGTCAGTAATGCGGCGCAACGCATAGAGGAAGAGCTGGGGCCAATGTCGGTCTGGGTCAACTGCGCTATGACGACCGTGCTCGCGCCGGTAGAGGACATCAGTTTTGACGAGTTCCGCCGCGTCACGGAAGTGACCTATCTCGGCGCGGTGAACGGCACCCGCAGCGCGCTGCGCTATATGCAGTTGCGCGACAGCGGCACCATCATTCAGGTGGGCTCAGCGCTCGCCTGGCGCTCGATTCCGTTGCAGTCGGCCTATTGCGGCGCGAAGGCGGCGATCCGCGCGTTTACCGATTCCCTGCGCTGCGAACTGCTGCATCAGAAAAGCGGTGTGCGGGTCTCAATGGTGCAACTGCCCGCCATTAACACCACGCAGTTCAACTGGGCGCGCAATAAGTTTCATCACCGGATGCAGCCCATTGAGCCTATCTACCAGCCGGAAGTGGCCGCCAAAGCGATTTATGACGCGGCCGTGGCGCGCCGTCCGCCGCGCGAAGTGTGGCTGGGTAAAAACACGGTGATGTCGATAGTCGGCAACATGTTCTTCCCTGGTCTGCTGGACCGCTATGTGACGAAAACCTGGGAAGGGCAACTGACCGACGAGGCCGAACCGACGCAGCGACCCGATTATCTGTTTCAGCCGCTGGAAAACGGCCATCAGGCGCACGGACGCTTCGACAGCCACGCGAAGAGCAAGGCGGTGGCCGTCGATTCCCGCGTGATGGGCGTGGCGGCGGTGGCGGTGGCCGGGCTGTTGTTAAAAAGCCTGTTCCGCCGCCGGTAACTTACCGTACCCGCAGCCAGCGGTAGCCGTAACCGTTGATGCGAAGCGCGCAGGCGACTGGCGGATAATTATCATCCGCCAGTATCTCGCAGGCGTCTTCCAGATCCAGCTCGCCTAAATCCACCGTCACCGCCTCATGGCTCAGGTTCGTCAGCATCAGCGTGGCGACGTTGTGGTTCTGATAGCGCACCGCAAACACGCTCTTTTCCCGCACCGTGAACGGGTGGAAATGCTGATAGCAGATCTCCGGCAGGGTGCGCCAGACCGCGATAATCTGGCGGATACGGTGCAGCAGCGAGCCGTCGCGCGACTCCTGTTCTTCCACGTTAATCGCCTGATAGCGAAACGGGCCGTCAGTGATGAGCGGCTCCACAAAGCGCGCCGGATCGCAGGCGGAAAACCCGGCGCCCGGCCCGGCGTGCCACTGCATCGGCGTGCGCACCGATTCGCGCTCCGGCTGTGAAAGCAGATCCCCCATGCCGATCTCCGCGCCATAACGCACCACCGGCGTGCCGGGCAGCGAAAAGAGCAGGGCATGCGCCATCGCCTGCTGACGTTCGTTGCCGTCGAGCATCGGCGCCAGGCGGCGGCGGATGCCGCGCCCGTAAATCCGCATGTCGGGATCGGGGGCGTATTTCTTCATCACAAAGTCATAATCTTCCGGCTCCAGATCTTCCAGGTCCAGCTCGTCATGGTTGCGCAGCCAGAAGCAGTAGCCGCCGTTAGCAGGCGGCATCGGCAGTTCGTTAAGCGCTTTCACCAGCGGCGCGGCCTCTTCGCGGGCCAGCGCCAGAATCGTATTTTTATTGATCCAGAAGTTAAGCAGCGTAGTCAGGCGTTCGCCGCCGCCGAAGAAATCTTCAAATTCCGAGACGTTCACGTCCACTTCGCCGAGCAGGATCATATCCGGGTTGTCTTCCGTCAGCAGGTCGTAGAAGTGGTTAAACAGCCGGTAGCCACTCTCTTTATCGCCCGGCAGGCTGGCCTGTTCGACCATGTGCGAAGCGGCATCGACGCGAAAGCCCGCCACGCCTTTCTCCGCCCAGAAGCGCAGCACGCGGTCGATGGCCTGAATGACATCGGGGTGGCGCAGGTTGAGATCCGGCTCATGATGGTAAAAGAGATGACGGTAGTAGCGCTGCGCCTGCTCATCCCGGCGCCAGATGTGCGGCTCGATTGTCGGAAACATCGGCGCGGGTTCATCCGGGCCTGGCGTGTCGCGCCACAGATAGTAATCGTGAAACGGGTTGTCGCGGCCTTTGCGCGCCTCCTGAAACCAGTCATGGGCATCTGAAGTGTGCTGCGCCACCAGTTCGATAATCACACGAATTCCGCGCTTTTCCGCCTCGGCTATCAGCCACTCAACGTCTTCCAGCGAGCCGATGCGCGGGTCCGGCTCGGTGTGGTTTTCCACGTCATAGCCGTTATCGCGGCGCGGCGAGAGATAAAACGGGGTCAGCCAGATGGCGGTTGCGCCAAGCGATTCAACATAGTCGAGCTTTTCGACAATGCCGCGCAGGTCTCCCCAGCCGTCAGCATTGCTGTCAAAAAAGCGGGTGGGATCTATCTGGTAAATGACGGCGTTCTGGTGCCACAGACGGCTCATAAGCGGATTCCTTTTGGCGGTTAAACGGAATTCGACGAATGTTAAGTATAGGCGCGACGGCACGGCCTGCATGGCGAACGATGTGTCTCTGTGTTGTAAAGCGCGCAGAGAGGTTTCATCAGAAATGCGAGCCGCGCCGAACAGTTTAACCGTCACTCAGCCTCCGGCTTCTGGCGTACGCGCAACGCTGATAAGGTGCTGCGCAGTGGAAAGCGTAAGCCGTGACTTAACGCTTATAAAAGCGTTGCGTATAGCGCAACACTGATTTACGATCTTCATCAGGAGCGAGGTGGCAGGGATGATCAGAAGCTTCAGGCATAAAGGCCTGCAACGCTATTTCGAAACGGGTTCCACCGCAGGCATTCATGCCCGCCATGCCAGAAAGATTTCTCTGCGGCTGGCGGTGCTGAATCAGGCGATAAGACCCGCTGACGTCGACTTACCGGGCTTTTTCCTGCATCCCCTGACGGGGGAGCGTCAAGGTATATGGGCTGTGACCGTCAGCGGAAACTGGCGCATCACGTTTGAGTTTCGGGATGGCGATGTCTTCATCGTCAACTATGAGGATTACCACTGATGGCAACGATGTTTAACCCACCACACCCAGGCAAGCTGGTGCAGGAGTCAATGGAAGCGCTCGGCCTCAGCGCCCGCGCGCTGGCCAAAGCGCTGGACGTCGCGCCGTCGACGGTGCAGCGACTGCTGGTCGGCAAATCTGACGTCTCCCCGGAAATGGCGCTGCGTCTCTCGGCGGTCCTTGGCAGCTCGCCGCATGTCTGGCTGGGCATGCAGAATGAATACGATCTCTTTCAGGCGCGCCAGTCTGTTGATTTCTCGCATCTGCAACGGTTGCAGAGGGCATAAAAAAACGGGCTGTGAAGCCCGTTTTTTTGTTGCGTCGCCGCTGAAAGCTCGCGAAAGCGTTACTCGAAGCGGTAGCTGACGCTCGCGCCGACGCCATAATTGCGGCCCGGCGCAGGCTCGTAGTAGCGGCCGTTGGATTCGTTAACGATGACCGATCCGACATACGATTTATCAAACAGGTTATCGACGCGGCCAAACACATCCAGCAGCCAGTCGCCGCGCTGGAATTTATAGCCGGTATTTAGGCCAACCGTTGTGTAAGACGGCGCTTTGTCGGTATTGGCGTCATTAGCCATGATGCTGCTCATATAGCGCACATCGCCGCCCGCGTACCAGCCGGTTTCCGGCTCGTAGCCGAACGAGGTGTAGAGCATATTGCGCGCGATGCCCGGCATCCGGTTGCCGTTACAGTCGCCGGCGCGGCAGACATTGGTGCGGTAGGTGGCGTCAAGGTATGTCCATGCCGCTTTCAGCTTCCACGCGTCGCCGAACTGCTGGTCAAGCGCCAGCTCGACGCCCTGACGGCGGGTTTTTCCGGCGTTTTTATAGCTGCTGCGCCCGCTGCCCACACTCTGATCCACCACAATTTCGTTGTCGGTATCGGTACGGAACAGCGCGGCGGTCAGCAGGCCATTGCCGATGCGCGTTTTGCTGCCGATCTCCACCGTATCGCTGGTTGACGGCTTAAGCGCGAAGTTAAGCCCGCTCTCACCGCCGGAGCGGTAAGAGAGCTCGTTGATGGTCGGCGTTTCAAACCCGCGTCCATAAGAGGCATAGACGTTCCAGGCGTCGGTCAGCGCATATTTCAGCGAGCCTGCCGGCAGCCACTTGTGATAATTGGCCTCGCCGCTGTCGTCGCCGTTGCCCGGCACCACGTAAAAATCGTTCGAGTCGAACCAGATGTTGCTGTAGCGCACGCCCGCGTCGAGGCTCAGTTTATCGGTAAGCTGCCAGGTGGTTTGCAGATACGGATCGACGTTCCACATCAGATTGCGCTCGTTGCGGCGCAGGTTGCCTTTCTCGCCATACTGCGGCGCGCCGTTGACCAGGCGGTAGTTTTCAAAGCCTTTGCGGTCTTCGCTCATATTTTCGTAATCAAGGCCGAGCGTGAAGCTCACCGGCAGGCTGAGCAGCGCGTCGCGGTGCGTCCAGCGGCTGTCGATGCCCTGATAGTGGCGGGTGAGGTCGATAACGCCGCCGGGGTTGGTGGACGCCGCCTGGAAGCCCTGTTTGAACGACTGAAACTGCGTGGTTTCGCGCTCGCCCGCGTACGCCATTACGCTGATATCGTCATTCTCCGTCAGCGCGCGCTCGTAGCGCAGGCCCGCCTGGGTCTGCTTCGTGGTTTTACGAGTGTTGAATTCATCGCCGCGCGGCGACTGGCGCGGGTTTTCACGCCACTCCTCGCGGGTCAGGCCGCCCGGATCGTTGGCGTTGATATCCACACTATTAAAAAGCAGCGTCAGCTTGCTGGCCTCGTCAAGCCGCACGCCGAGCTTCGCGTTAGCGAGGTTTTTACGCGCGCCGCTGTGGTCGCGATAGCCGTGAGTCGTGAAGCGGGTGGTGGAAACCGTGTAATCGACATCGCCCGCCTGGGTGCCGTCGCCGGTCGCGCTGGACGCTTTCAGGCCGTAGCGCACGCTGCCGTAGCTGCCGTAAAAGGTGCCCGCTTCGATTTTCGGCGGCTGCTCGCCCGTTTCGGTTTGCACATTAATCACGCCGCCGGAGGCGTTGCCGTAGAGCGCCGAGAATGGCCCGCGCAGCACGTCGATGCTCTCAATGCTGTTGAGATCGAAATTCGAGGTGTAGCCCTGGCCATCCGGCATCGTCGCCGGAATGCCGTCGACATACATACGAATGCCGCGCACGCCGTAGGTGGAGCGGGAACCAAAGCCGCGCATCGAGAGCTGCAAATCCTGGGCGAAGTTCTGCCGGTTCTGAATTTGCAGGCCCGGCACGCTGCCCAGGTTTTCAGAGAGGTTTACCTGCGGCGCGGCGTGGCGCAGATCGTCGCCGTTGACGACGCTGACGGACGCGGGCGTATCAAGCTCGGAGATCCCGCCGGGCGCGGCGGTCACGATCATGGTTTGTTCACCAGTGGCGGCCTGGGCGTGCGAGAAGGCGACAGGCAGCAGAAAAGCGAAGGGCGCATAGACAGCGCGGGAGATTTTCATGCGGTTTACGAAGTCCCGGAAGTAACAAAATCAATAAAATCTGTGAGGTAATATTAAACGTTGTGTAAATTTTTGAAAAACTTAACGGCACGTTGCGTTAACTCTGGCAAGTGTAGCGGCCTCCTGTCATTTCGCGAGCCGTAAAAAGGCTTCCCTTCGCGAAAATAATGATTATTATTCTCATCCATAATAAAACGCCACGGCTCGATCGGGCAACGTTTTGCTTTTGGTTCCAGTGTGATGCAACCCATTCTGTTTGTTTAAAAGGGAGTTCTTATGCCGTTACGTCACCTCTCCATGCCGCGCGCGCTGCTTGGCGCGCTGTTTATCGCCGGTACGTTTGCGACGTTCACCACACAGGCGACCGATGAGCTGCTGCGCAAGCCGGTCGGCAAAGGCGCGTATGAAATGGCCTACAGCCCGGCGGAGCAGGCGCTGTTCGTCGCCACGTCCCAGAGCCGTAAGCTCGATAAAGGCGGCGTGATTTACCGCCTCGACCCGACGACGCTGGATGTCACCCAGGTGATTCATAACGATCTCAAACCCTTTGGCGCCGCGATTAACACCAAAACCAACACGCTGTGGTTCGGTAATACGGTGAATGGCGCGGTGACGGCGGTGGACGCGAAAACCGGCGACGTGAAAGGGCGTCTGGTGCTGGACGGGTGCGTGCGTTCAGAAAGCGTGAAGCCGTTGCAGCCGCGCGAGCTGGTGGTCGATGAAAACACCAATACCGTTTATATCGGCGGCATTGGTAACGAGAGCGAGATCTGGGTGGTGGATGGCGAGACGGTGAAACACCGCGCGAGCATTACGGGCCTTGGTAAATACAGCGCGGGGCTCGCGCTCGACGCCGCGGCGAAGCGTCTGTACACCACCAATGCCGATGGCGAGTTTATTACCATCGATACCGCGACCAATAAAATCCTGTCGCGCAAAAAGCTCGCCGACGACGATAAAGAGCACTTCTTTATTAACCTGAGTCTGGATACCGCTAACCATCGCGCGTTTGTGGCGGATTCAAAACAGCCGCAGCTGAGGGTGGTCGATACCCGCACCGGGGATCTGATAAAAACCGTAGAAGTGCCGAACGCGCTCGCGGTGCTGTTCAACCCGGCGCGCGACGAAGTCTATGTGACGCACCGCGAGGCGGGCAGCGTCAGCGTGATTGACGCCAAAGGTTACACTGTCACTAAAAGTATTAAAACGCCGGTACACCCGAACAGCCTGGCGCTCTCGCCGGACGGCAAAACGCTGTTTGTTACGGTGAAGCAGGCTTCCAGCCGCCAGCAGGAAGCCACCAGCCCGGATGACGTCATCCGCATCGCCCTGTAAAAAATGGCCCCGCCTGTGTGCGGGGCTTTTTTTAACGCTGCATGCCCCAGCGCCGCACGGTCGCTTTTTCCAGCGTGGCGAACACCAGACCTTCCACCAACAGCCCGATGATAATCACGGTCGCCAGCCCGGCGAAGACCCGGTCGGTAAACAGCTCGTTACGGTTCTGGAAAATATACCAGCCCAGCCCGCCGTCGCCGCTGGAGGCGCCAAACACCAGTTCGGCGGCGATAAGCGTGCGCCAGGCGAACGCCCAGCCAATTTTCAGCCCGGAGATAATCGACGGCAGCGCCGCCGGGATCAAGATGTTGAGCACCAGCCGCGGACCGCTCAGCCCGTAGTTTCGCCCGGCCATTCGCAGGGTTTCCGGCACGCTCTGAAACCCCGACCACGTATTGAGCGCAATCGGCCACATCACCGAGTGCACCAGCACGAAAATCAGGCTCCCCTGGCCGAGGCCGAACCAGAGCAGCGCCAGCGGCAGCAGAGCAATGGCGGGCAGCGGATTAAGCATCGCGGTCAGCGTGCTGAGCAGATCCCGCCCCAGCCGTGTGGAAATCGCCAGCGCGCTGAACACCAGCGCCAGCACGCTGCCAATGGCGTAGCCTTTTAACAGCGTGCCAAGCGAGTTAATGATTTTCGCCGGCAGCTCGCCGCTGTGCATATCTTCGCTGAAGGCGCGCAGCGTTTGCCAGAACCCCGGCAGCATCAGATCGTTATTCTGGATCCGCGCCACGCCTTCCCAGAGGGCGAGCAGCAAAATGACCAGCAGCATTTTGCGTACCCAGGTCTGGTTCCACAGCCGGGTGGTGAGCGGCAGCGGCGTGTCCAGCGGCAGCGCGCCGGGCAGCGCGGTTTCACGCTGATACTCGGGACGGACGGGGGGCAGCGGCGCCATAGCGGGTCTCCTTCGCCGGTTGGGTGGCATTAACGGGGAATAACAGGTCGTGAATGTGGCGAGCGGCCTGCGCAAACGCCGGGCTTGCAGCGTCATTCATGCCAAACTGGTGGCAGTTGATCTCGGCGCGCACCTGGCCCGGATGCGGCGAGAGCACCAGAATACGACTGCCGACCATCAGCGCTTCTTCTATGGAGTGGGTCACGAAGAGCAGCGTAAAGCCGGCGTCCTCCCAGAGTTCCAGCAGCTCTTCCTGCATATGGCGGCGCGTCAGGGCGTCCAGCGCCGCGAACGGCTCATCCATCAGCAGGATTTTCGGCTTCATCGCCAGCGCGCGGGCAATCGCCACGCGCTGTTTCATGCCGCCGGAGAGCATATGCGGCAGCGCGTCGGCAAAGGCGGCAAGCCCCACTTTATTCAGAAAGTGCAAGGCGCGCTCGCGCGCCTCGGCTTTGCTGGCCTGACGGCTCGCCACCAGCGGGAACATGACGTTCTCCAGCACCGTTTTCCAGGGCGGCAGCTGGTCAAATTCCTGAAACACCATCATGCGCTCCGGGCCAGGCTTCGTGACAACGTCACCTTCAAGGCGAATGGCACCGCTCACGGGCGTGAGAAAGCCGCCAATGGCTTTCAGCAGGCTCGATTTGCCGCAGCCCGACGGGCCAAGCAGGATGAACCGGTCGCCGGGCCAGACGTCAAAAGAGACCTCATGCGCCGCGCGAACGCGGCTGTCACGGGTGCGGTACTCCAGGCTCAGCGCGTCGAGACGCAGCAGCGGGCCGTCGGTCTGTGCATTCAGCATGACTGCCTCCGTTAAAATGGCGCGTCGCCTTCGATGGTGGTGCGGTAGAGTTTGCGGCGCAGGTGCGCCGGGCAGCCGGTCGCGAGATGAATCAGCGAACGGTTATCCCAGAACACCATATCGCCCGGTTGCCACTGGTGGCGGTAGATATGCTCCGGGCGCACGCTATGGGCCCAGAGCGCCTCCAGAATGTCGCGGCTCTCCGTCTCCGGCAGCCCTTCGATATGCGTGGTGAACCCTTCGCTGACAAACAGCGCCTTGCGCCCGGTTTCCGGGTGGGTGCGCACCACCGGATGCGACACCGCCTGCACCTCGGCCAGCTGCTGTTCCGTTAATTGCGGTCGCCAGTGGCTGCCGAATTTCGGGCGGCTGTAGGTGGCCGTGTAGGAGTGCACCGCTTTTCTGCCCTCAATAACGCGCTTCAGGTCGTCGGGGAGCGTTTCGTACGCCAGCTCCATATCGGCGAACAGCGTGTCGCCGCCTTCCTCCGGCAGCTCCTGCGCATAGAGCATGGAGCCGAGACTCGGCAGCGTTTTGTATGAAAGATCCGAGTGCCAGAATTTACCGGCGTCGCCAAGCCCAATCGGCTGACCGTTCTCAATAATGTTCGAGACGATGAGAATTTCCGGGTGGCCAGGCAACAGAAACTGCTTCAGCACATGGATTTGCAGCGGCCCGAAGCGGCGGCTGAAATCGATCTGCTGACGCGGCGTGATCTTCTGGTCGCGGAACACCACGACGTGATGGTCGAGATGCGCCTGATGGATGCGCGCAAAGTCGGCGTTATTCACGGGCTGGCGCAGATCCAGCCCGGTAATTTCCGCGCCGAGGCGCGCAAAGGGCGTAATGGTAAACGGCTGCGCGGCAACCGGCGCGGCGTTGAGCGTTGTGGTCATCGGTTTTTCCTTTATCGTCGCAGGTGAATTAACTGCCGGGGTTTTCCCAGGCTTCGTTAAAGAAATACTCTTTCCAGCTGTCGGCTTTATTTTTTAATACGCCAAGCTCATGCAGCTTTTCGGCATAAATAAAGGTGCGTTGCGGCGAGACGGTGAATTCAATTTCCGGGTCATTCACGATTTTTTCGACTAACGCTTGCGGCAGACGCGATTTTTCGGTGCGGATATAGGCCGCGGCCGCCGCTTTTTTATCGGCGTTAATAATTTTTGCCGCCTCGCTCAGGGCGCGGTAAAACGCGCGGTAGGTTTTCGGGTTGTCGTCGTGGAATTTCTGGGTGGTGTAGAGCACATTGAAAGTGGCCGGGCCGCCCAGCACGTCGTAGGAGCTCAGGATCTTATGCACGTTGCTGTGCTCCAGCGCCTGATACTGAAACGGCGGGCTTGAGAAGTGCGCGGTGATTTCAGACTTCCCGGCGATAAGCGCCGCGCTGGCGTCCGGGTGCGGCAGGCTCACGCTGAGTTTATCAAAGCGCTTATAGTCGCTGTTGCCATAAACCCGGGCGGTTTCGATTTGCAGCGTGCGGGACTGAAAGCCCACGCCAGCCGCCGGTACGGCGATGCGGTCTTTATCGGTGAGATCGCGAACGCTTTTGACAGCCGGATTATTACTCAGCAGATAATTGGGCATCGAGCCGAGCGACGCGATGGCCTTAACGTTCTGGCGGCCTTTGGTGCGATCCCAGAGCGTGAGGAGCGGCGGCACGCCCGCCGAGGCGACGTCCAGCGCGCCGGAGAGCAGCGCCTCGTTCATGGCGGTGGCGCCGGAGAGCGTGCGCCACTCCACCTTGATATCGAGCCCCTCTTTTTTGCCTTCTTTTTCGATAAGCTGCTGGTCGCGCACCACATCCAGCAGTAAATAACCGATGCCGAACTGCTGCGCGATACTGATATTGCCTTCAGCCTGCGCCAGTCCGGCAGCCGACATTAACGCCAGTCCCAGCCAGGCGCGCCCCGTGAGTTTTTTCATGACTATCCCGCTAATAATAAAAGTGAAGGGTGATATATCGTTCTGGCTTTTATCGTGCAGGGGCGGGATTAAAAATGAAAAGTGTTTATTGGAATAACTTAGCGCGAATAAATAAATGCTTTTTTTAGCGAAGCTTTGCCGGAAATAAAAAAAGCGGGCCGCAGCCCGCTCTGGTTATTTCGCCGGAATGACCTGCGTGACCAGCGTCGGCATCTCCCATGCGCCGCCCGACCGAATAAGCCGGCAATCGCCGGTGCCATAGTCGTCGCTCTGTACAAACGCCTTGCCGTCCCAGGTCCAGCTGGCGATGCCCATGCAGTCGCCGATGCCGCGCCCGCGCTGAACGGAGGTGATAACGCCTTTGTCGTAGTCACTGCCGATAAGCGTCACCAGCGTCGGCTTGCCCTTCAGCGCGTCGTCAATGACCCAGTAGCCGTTGCCTTCGTTATAGGCCGCGCGCCAGCAGGTCGCCGAGATCAGCGCTTTGCCGTCGCTTAACGGCGTGACGGTGACCGGCTCGTTACGCAGGGTTTCATCCGTGAGCCCGTCGCAGCTGTCGCCGTCGAGTTTAGTCGCTTCAAGACGCGGCAGCAGCGTGGCGAGCGCCGCGCCGGTGAGCGTGGTCGGCTGCGCATCGCTGACGGCGGCCGCGTGGATAACCGGGGCGGGGACCGGGGCCGGCACCGCGCTTTCCGGCTTATCGCCTTTTTTCATGATGGCGCCTGGCGTGCCGATACGGCCCTGCACGTCATCCATCTTCAGCAGCACGGCGCTGGCGCCCGCCGCGGAGAGCGCGAAGCGGCGATTGTCCGAGGTAAATACCACGCCGCCTTTGCCTTTCACGGCCTTAATCACGGCGGCGGTCTGCGCTTCATTAAGCTGCCAGGTTTCTTCTTTGCGGTTTTCCGTCAGCGTACCGAGATTTTTTCCGTCAATCTCCAGGCGCATCGGACCCTTTGAGGGTTTGACGTCATCATCCATATCGCCCAGGCGAATCATGGCGGTGATTGGTGCGTCCGGCCCGGCCTTGCGCGTCAGCAGCAGCGAGCCGCCGGTGCCTTCATCGGCCTCGTAGGCATCCACACGGCAGGTGCCGGTGTTATCGCAGACCATGCCCCAGTCTTTATGGTTGAAAGCGGGGCGCTGGGGCATCACGGCGGCGGCGCTCAGCGCCACACAGAGCGGCGCCAGGGCCAGCGCGCGCAGGGTTGCAGATTTCATAACGGTTCCTTGTAGACGTAGTGCAGCGTCATAGCGTGAAGCGCTACGGCGTTTCGGGCAAGCTACCAGTAATAGTACGCATAAAAAAAGGAGCCTTGCGGCTCCTTTTCACAACACACGCTTTAATCCTGATGCGGTTGCGGCGCAGTGCTGTGGATCTCCGCCACGCGTTTACGCACGCCAAACCAGCCCGCAATGAGCAGGAGCGCGAGAACCGGGATGGAGGCCACGGTAAAGGTGCCGTTCGGGTAGTCGAACGCCATCAGTACGACGACGGCGGCCAGGAACAGCAGCGTCAGCCAGGAGGTGAACGGCGCGCCCGGCAGCTTGAAGGAGACATCGTCCGCTTTGCCTTCTTTGATGGCTTTGCGCAGACGCATCTGGCAGACCACGATAAACGCCCATGAAGAGATGATGCCGATAGATGCAACGTTGAGGACAATCTCAAACACCTGCGACGGCACCAGATAGTTCAGGAACACGCCGACGATATAGACGCACACGGTCACCAGAATGCCCGCGAACGGCACCTGGGATTTGCTCATCTTCGACATAAACTTCGGCGCGGAGCCGCCCATCGACATGGAGCGCAGAATACGGCCGGTGGAATAGAGGCCGGAGTTCAGGCTGGAGAGCGCCGCGGTCAGCACCACCATGTTCATGATGTCGCCGATATAGGGCACGCCAAGCTTCGAGAAGAAGGTGACGAACGGGCTCTGGCCCGCCTGGTAGGCATTCCACGGCAGCAGCAGCACCAGCAGCACCACGGAGCCGACGTAGAACAGACCAATACGCCAGATAACGCTGTTAATCGCCTTCGGCACCATCGTCTGCGGGTCTTTACATTCGCCCGCGGCGGTGCCGACCAGCTCGATAGACGCAAAGGCGAAGACCACGCCCTGAACCAGCACCAGCGCAGGCAGCAGGCCATGCGGGAACAGGCCGCCGTTATCGGTGATCAGATGGAAGCCGGTGGCGTTGCCGTCCAGCGGTTTACCGGTGCCGAGAAACACCACGCCCACCACCAGGAACACTACAATGGCCAGCACTTTGATAAGCGCGAACCAGAACTCCATTTCGGCGAACCATTTCACGCCAATCAGGTTCATGGTGCCGACAATCGCCAGCGCGCCGAGCGCAAAAACCCATTGCGGCACATCGCCGAACGCGCCCCAGTAGTGCATATAGAGCGCCACTGCGGTGATATCGACAATACCGGTCATCGCCCAGTTAACGAAATACATCCAGCCCGCCACGTAGGAGGCTTTTTCGCCGAGAAACTCACGGGCGTAAGAGACAAAGCTGCCGCTCGACGGACGGTGGAGCACCAGTTCGCCCAGCGCGCGGAGGATGAAGAAAGAGAAGATGCCGCACACCAGATACACCACCGCCAGCGACGGCCCGGCCGCCTGGAGGCGCGCGCCCGCACCCAAAAACAGACCGGTGCCGATAGCGCCGCCGATGGCGATCATCTGCACCTGACGATTGCCCATCGCTTTGTGATAACCCTCTTCATGAGAGTTCAACCAGCGTCGTTTCGCGGCGCGATGCTCAGCCGCGTTTTGCTTCGTTGTTTTCATTGGTTTTCCTGTAGTCCTGTCTGAACCTGAACGAGCCAAAATAACCGACCGCCGTATACCAACCAAACGTTTGCCTGCGCTGGTTTTTTGTACGGCAAATGTTCGTCTTTCCTGTGATTATGTTGTGCGGATAAGACAAAACATGGCGCAGCATCCTAACCGCAAATAGTTGACTTCGCAAAGCCTACCAGTAAGGGTGTGAGCCAGAACGGATTAGCCCGTAATAGTCTCAGGGTTGTTGTATGCGCGGTAACCCAAATCCGGCGAGAGAACGCCCTCTGGCATGGCGATTTTTCCCATAAAATACGGATAATGGCGTTTTGTGTGCGGTGAATGAGGCGAGGAGAGCCGATGAAAAGCCAGGTCAGTGCGTTGTTAATCATGTTATTTCTTGCGGGCCATGCGCAGGCCGCGCCCGTCGCGCCGCCGGATGCGGTGGTCAAGCCGCTAATGGCGCGCTACCAGATCCCGGGGATGGCGGTGGCGGTTTCGGTCAATGGCGAAACGCATTTTTGGCATTACGGCGTGGCGTCAAAAGCGACGCGTAAGCCAGTGGATGAAAAAACGCTTTTCGAAATCGGCTCGCTCAGTAAGACCTTTACCGCCACGCTCGCGAGCAAGGCGCAACAGGATGGCAAACTCGATTTCAGCGCGCCCGCCCGCCAGTATCTGCCGGCGCTCAAGGGCAGCGCGTTCGACCACGTTACGCTGCTGAATCTCGCCACGCACACGTCGGGAACGCCGCTGTTTGTGCCGGATGCGGTGAAAAACACCGCGCAGCTGATGGACTGGTATCGCGCCTGGCAACCTGCGCAGCCGGTGGGGACTGAGCGCGTCTACTCGAATCTCGGGATCGGCCTGCTCGGGATGATTACCGCGAAGGCGCTGGATAAGCCGTTCAGCGAGGCGATGGAGCAGGGGCTGCTCACGGATTTCGGCATGACGCACACCTTTATCAACGTGCCGGAAGCAGCTATGGGCGACTACGCGCAGGGCTACAACAAAGACGACAAACCGGTGCGGGTGACGCCCGGCCCGCTGGATGCTGAAGCCTACGGGCTGAAATCCGGCAGCGCCGATCTGCTGCGTTATCTGCAAATTCAGCTTGGCGAGCAGGAGGTCGCGCCGGGCTGGCGTCAGGCGATTAACGCCACGCACAACGGTTATTACCGCAGCGGAGAATTCACGCAGGGATTGATGTGGGAATATTATCCGTGGCCGTCGCCGCTCTCGCGCCTCGTTGAAGGCAACAGCAGCCAGCGCATCATGAAGGGGCTTACGGCCACCGCAATCATGCCGCCGCAGTCCGCGCCGCAGGCGGCGTGGTATAACAAAACCGGCTCGACCAACGGCTTTTCCACTTATGCGGTGTTTATTCCTGAAAAGCGTATTGCGCTGATTATGCTCGCCAACAAGTGGTTCCCGAATGACGACCGCGTCAGAGCGGCGTATGCGATTATTCAGGCGCTTGATAAGTAGTGGCGCATAAAAAAGGCCGCCCGTGGGCGGCCTTGTTGTGAATTATCGCGCTCAGAGCTGCGTGATCACCACATCCTGGTCCAGGCGGGATTTCGGCAGTTTGGCGTTGAAATCCGCATCGCTGCGATAACCGATGGTCGCCACCACCACGCTGCGCAGGCCTTTTTCCTTCAGCCCCAGCAGCTCGTCCATTTTCTCCGGGTGGAAACCTTCGATAGGCGTCGCGTCAAGACCCATCGCGGCCGCGCCCAGCAGCAGGAAACCAAGCGCCAGATAGGCCTGGCGGGTCATCCATTCGCGCTGCTGCTCCGGCGTTTCGCTGTTCAGGCCCACAAAAAAGCGGCGGCCTTTATCGTTACCGGCGCGCGCTTCTTCACTGTCGTAACGGCCATCCTGCTGCTCTTTTTCCAGCAGCTGCAGCAGGTGCGCTTCGTTCAGCTCTTCTTTAATGGTGAAGACCACGGTCATGGCGGCGTTCTTCGCCTTCACCTGGTTGGCGTCCATCAGGGCCGGCAGGATCTGCGCCTTGCCTTCCTCGGTAGTGACGGCAAAGAAGTGCCACGGCTGGGAGTTAACGGAAGAGGGGCTGAAGCGCAGCAGATCCAGCAGTTCCTGCTGCTGTTCGGCAGTCAGCTTGCGGCTGCTGTCATAGGCTTTGCTGGTATGGCGAGTGCGAATGATTTCATTAAGGTTCATAAACGTTTCCCGGTTGAATGCCGCGCCGTGAGTGACAGTCGCGGGCAGGTTACACCATTGTTATCTTCATTAAGGGAAAGGATAGTAGCCTAAACCCGACGGCAGAAAAACCTGCGGCCACGGGCGAGGCAGCTTGACGGCAAAAAATGCCAAAAGGTGTGACAACGTCACAAATTAAGCGTGCCGCCTTCGTTAAAAAAGGTGATTAACCCGGCGGCTTTGGGGCATGATGAAAGGCCGTTCACGTTTAAGGAACCGTTATGCCGCATATCGATGTGAAATTCTTCCCGCGCGATCTGAGCGACGCGCAACAGCAGGCGCTGGCCGACGAACTGACTCAGGTAATTGTTAAGCATCTGCAAAGCAAAGAGAGTTCCGTTTCCGTGGCGCTCAACGAAGTGCAGCCGGAGCAGTGGAAAAGCAAGGTATGGGATACGGAGATTGGGCCGCAGCTCGACACGCTGGCGCGCAAACCGGGCTATGAGATGTAAGCCATAAAAAAACCCTGCCTGAGCAGGGTTTTCTTTTTAAGGCCGGTTATTTTTTCTCAACCGGCTTTTTCGACTGACGTTCAACCGGGGGCACAGATGCGCCCATTTCCGCGCCGGTCACCGGGTTGATGCCCGGATCGGACTGCAGACGCTGTGCCATAGTCAGTACGCTCGCCTGCTGTTCCGGCGAAAGCTGGATATCAATCATACCGTCGCCTCCATTAACTGCCGGCTGCGGATCGGCGACGTACTCGAAGTTTTCGTCGCTGTTCCAGCTGCCGCGCAGGTCGTCACCTTTGGACATGTTGTAGTAAACATTCGTGTACTGTTCCACCGGCGGCAGTTTGCCCGGCGGGAAGTTATTACGAATAGAGTAGAGCGCTTTCTCAAACGAAAGCATATGCGCGACTTCGCGGGTCATCAGGAAGCCCAGCGCGTCTTTCACGCCCGGATCGTCCGTCAGGTTGATCAGTCGCTCATAGATAATCTTGGCGCGCGCTTCCGCGGCGATGTTCGAGCGCAGATCCGCCGTGACTTCGCCGATCGTATCGATATACGCGGCAGTCCAGGGTACGCCTGCGGAGTTAGTCAGCGGCGGCCCGCCTCCGTAGAGGACCTGGGTCAGGTGGCTGTCGTTACCTGCGCCGGTAATGGAGCGATAAATTTCGCCTTCGGCTTCGGTGGCTTCGGCCAGGTCACCCTTAGCGCCTTTGTTGAGCATCCCCACAAGGGAACCGATAATTTCCAGATGGCTCAGTTCTTCTGTGGCGATGTCCATCAGCATTTCTTTACGTGCCGGATCTTCATCTCCCAGACCCTGGGTGAAGTAGCGGGTGGCGGCGGCGAGTTCGCCCTGCGGACCCCCAAATTGTTCCAGCAACAGATTTGCCAGCCCCGGGTTCGGTGCCGCGACGCGGACCGTATATTGCAATTGTTTTACATGTCGGAACATCAGGTTCTCCTGTTTTACACGACAACACTCAATTTGTGCCTGCCAGAAAAGAGGCAGGCAAATTAATCAAGAATTTATTTTTTCGCTTCGACGCCAGGTGCGGCTGCGCGATTAAGGAATTGCTGAGTAACATCCGGTAAATGGTTCAGGCACCATTCCGCCATCGCAATTTCCTGTTCAAGGATTTGTTTAAATACCACCACACCCTGTTCATCGCCGACGGCTTTTGCCGCAGCAATCAATGATGTGTAGCAGGCGATTTCGAACTGTTCGAAAACATAACCGCTGATAGCGCCTTTTACGACCTCATCAGAGGAGAACATGCCGCCTACCGCCTGGCCCATCGCCGTCATTTTGCTCATGGTGTCTTTTACGACAGAGGTCGAAACGTTATTTCTTTCAATAACAGAATTAATCAGTTGCTGCTGGTGGCGCGTCTCTTCCAGATGCTGCTCAAGACGTGATTTGAGGTCAGGATAGTGCTCAATACGGGAGGCCATTGACTCCAGCATCTGTTCCGCTTGTTTCTCCATCGCATGAGCGTCACGCAGCCAGTCATGATAATTTTCTTCGTATGTCGTCATAAATCACCTCTTCCGAAATATACAGTTACCTGTAAAGAAATATTTATGCGTCCTCTACAGAATTTATAAATTTGATACGCACTAAAAAGCGTAGCAGATATTTCAAAAAGGGAGCGGTAATCCGGGATATTCTATTTTTTGAGAGTAATCCTAAGTTAAATTAACTGGATAATAATTATTCACTTGCGTTGAAAATATGTACGAAACGCGAGTGATTGTATAACTTCAATAAACATATAATTGCATTTGAATTTTATTTTTACATTGCATTTACATAAAAGAAAATAACATCGCATGGCTGCTTTAAGCGAAACGGTAAATAGGTGCTCCGGGTGGCGGCGATAAATGTGGAATCCCGTGGCAGAGGAGTTCGGGTTCTCGCTGATTCGATTGAGATTCAATTACCTGAACACGCCATGCCACGTCGCTTTACCGGAAAGCAGCTATCATCAGACAGGCTAAGGACGCAGATTAAGGAACACCTCATGGCATTCAGACGACAGGATTACTTCTCCCGTATCGGCTATACCGGCGAGACGCGCCCGACGCTCGAGACGCTCGGCGCGTTGCACCGGCATCACACCGCCGCCATTCCCTTTGAAAATCTCGATGTGCTGTTAGGGCGCGAGATCCTGCTTGATGACGACGCGATTTTCATCAAGCTGGTGGAGGCGGGCCGGGGCGGCTACTGCTTTGAGCAGAATGCGCTGTTCGCCAGGGCGCTGGCGGAGTGCGGATTCGCCGTAGAGGCGCTTGCCGCGCGGGTATTAATTGCTCACCCCGACGACATGCCGCCGCGTACCCACCGGCTGGTGCAGGTGATGATTGACGACACGCCGTGGATTGCTGACGTCGGCTTTGGCGGCGCGACGCTCAGCGCGCCGATCCCGCTCTCACATGGCGCGGAGATAACCGGCCCCGAAGGACGATTTCGTATTGAGAGCCGGCAGAGTGAATTTCTGCTGATGAAAGAGGAGGGTGACGACTGGCATGCGCTCTACCGCTTTGACCAGGCGCGTCAGTATCCGGCAGATTACCTGATGGCCAACCACTTCATCGCCCACTGGCCTGATTCCCATTTCCGCCATCATTTGCTGGCGGCGCTGCATCCGCCAGGAGAGAAACCGTTAAAACTGCTGAACCAGCATCTGACCATCAATGGCGATCGCCAGACGCTGGCGGATGACGGCGCGGTGTATGACTGCCTGCAACGCGATTTCGGCATGCGCTTTGATCATCCGGTACACGGCGTTACCCGCGAGGCGTTCTGCGCGATGATGGCGCAGTTGCGCCGCGATAACCCTGAGGACTGATGCCAGTCACGCTGGCCAGGCTAATCAACACCGTGGTGGATTTTCCGAAAGCAGAATAATCCGCAGACGGCGGGGGAGGGGAGCGGCAATAACAATTTCAACAGGTTAGCGCTCCGCTCTACCAAACCCACCCTAACCGGCGCCGCCCGGCGCCTGGCAAAAGTCGCCGATGCGCAGTATAAGAAGTAAACACCGCTGATACGCGTAACCGGAGACAATAATGACCATGAAAGTGCTGGGCTATGCCGCGCAGAGCCCCGAAGCGCCGCTGGCGCCTTTTGAATTTACCCGCCGCGCGCCGCGCCCCGACGATGTCGTCCTTGAAATCCTCTATTGCGGGGTCTGCCATTCCGATCTCCATCAGGCGCGTGACGACTGGGGCTTCAGCCAGTATCCCATAGTGCCGGGTCATGAAATTATTGGCCGCGTTACGGCCGTCGGCAGCGACGTGAAAAAATTCAAACCCGGCGATCTTGCGGGCATCGGCTGTATGGTCGATTCGTGTCGCAGTTGTCCTCCCTGTCGCGAAGGGCTTGAACAATACTGTCTCGAAGGCTGCATCCAGACCTATAACGGCATTGATCGTCACGACGGCGAACTGACGTTTGGCGGCTATTCACAAATTATTCTCGCCTCGCAGGATTTTGTACTGCGTCTCCCGGAAGGATTAGATCTCAAAGGCGCCGCGCCGCTGCTCTGCGCCGGGATAACCACCTGGTCGCCGTTGCGCCACTGGAATGTCGGCAAAGGCAGCCGTGTCGCCGTGGTTGGTCTTGGCGGTCTCGGGCATATGGCTATCAAGCTTGCCCATGCGCTCGGTGCGGATGTCACGCTGTTCACCCGCTCACCGGGTAAAGAAGAGGACGCCCGCCGCCTCGGCGCGCATCATGTGGTGCTCTCTGAAGAACAAAGCCAGATGCAGCAGGTCGCCGGGCATTTCGATTTGATAATAGACACCGTGCCTTACGCGCATGACATCAACCCGTATCTGTCCACGCTTAAAATCGACGGCACGCTGGTTTTTGTCGGCCTGCTCGGGGAAGTGCAGCCTGCGGTCAATACGGTGCCGATGATTATGGGGCGGCGTAGCGTGGCGGGCTCCTGCATTGGCGGTATCGCCGAGACGCAGGAGATGCTCGACTTCTGCGCGAAGCACAATATCGCTGCCGATGTGGAAGTGATCAACATTCAGGAAATCAATGAAGCGTGGGAGAGGATGCTGAAGAGCGACGTGAAATATCGCTTTGTCATTGATATGGCGTCGCTCCAGCAGGGCGCGCGTCTGGCGCCGGTCACGGCCGCGTAACGCGCTCGGTTTACATGCAGAAAGCAACAGCGGGCCTGAGGGCCCGCTTTTTTATTACGCCTGTTTCGGCTGGCCGTTCGACGCCGTCAGGCCGCCATCCACCGGCAGATTCACGCCAGTGATATAACGCGCGTCGTCGCTCGCGAGAAACGCAATCGCATCGGCGATATCTTCCGGCTCGCCCGCACGCTTCATCGGGATACGCTCATAGAATTTTTGCAGCAGCGCGTCATCCTGCTTTGTATCTTCCGTCAGGTCGGTAAAGGTAAAGCCCGGACAGATGGCATTTACGCGCACGCCGTCAGCGCCGTAATCCATCGCCAGCGATCGGGTAAAGTTCGTGACCGCGCCTTTCGCCGCGTTATAGACGCTCATGCCCCAGTCGCCGCCAAGCCCCGAGACGGACGAAATATTAATGACGTTGCCTTTGGTCTTCAGCAGGCCCGGCATAAACGCATGCAGACAATAGAAGACGCCGTTGAGATCGGTGCCCATCAGCGTTTCCCAGTCCTCAAGCGTAATCTCATGAATTTTGCCCTGCACAATCACGCCGGCGTTGTTCACAACTACGTCAACGCGACCAAACTCATCGGTGACGCGCTGTGCAAGCGCCTGTACCTGCGCGGCGTCAGAAACGTCGCAGGGCGCGACCAGATGTTTACCTTGCGCAAGCGTCGCCGCCACTTTATCGAGTTTCTCTTTGGTGCGGCCAACCAGCACGACGCTTGCGCCTTCACGGGCAAACCGGCGCGCCGCCGCGGCGCCAATCCCTGATCCCGCACCCGTCACGACCACGACTTTTTCTTGAAAACGGTTCATACATCCTCCTTTCCAGTGTCTGGCACAATGCTGTGCTTAATCATCAAGTCCTTGTTAACTCTGGCATTCATTGCGCGCTTAGCAAGTCGGGACGGCGAGAATATACGTAACTGCCTGTTTTCGCTTAAATAAAAAGTCATGAAAAAATGTGACGTAACCCAAACTTTCGCGCCGCAAATTAAGAAGGGGGCAGGTTGTGGCACTTTAACTTTGCTTATCAAAAGGTTACTCATTTATCATAGAGATATTATTGTGCGGCTCCGCTTGCCTGTGGATAACATGTGCAAAGTGAACAAAAAATATCCTGAGCGGCGATCCCGTTCGATCCTGCGGGTTGCGGAGATATCAACCCTGTCACTTTTAAGGATCGTTGCAGATTAAGTTGATCTTAATTTCAATCCCGGCCTTTTTAAGCTGGCGTTAATTTCCATACCCGTAAACCGGGAGGAGGAGAGCAATGAGCGTTTCCCGTGAGTATGTAACTTTCCTGCTGGACCAGCTGGCGCCCCTCGGTGAGGTGCAGACCCGCCGCATGTTTGGCTGCGTGGCGCTGTTCCAGGCGGGGCGGATGTTTGCGCTGGTGGACGGCGACGCGCAGCTTTATATCAAAGCCGACGATCAGAACCGCGAACGGTTTATCGCTGAAGGCTTTCCGCCTTTTACCTATATCACCACCCGGCGCAGCGGTGGCCAGCAGGAAGTGACGCTCGGTTATTACCGCATCGCGGAGGAGCTGGTGGAGGATAACCAGGCGTTTGTACGCTGGGCGCACGAAGGGCTTGCCGCCGCCATGCGCGCGCCGGTAAAAAAGCCACGTAAAACATCGCGTAAAAGTGGGAAAATGGCTTAATCGAACGATAAACGACTATTTTAGTTACAACATACTAATAACGATCCAATGAATATCCTGTGAGGTCAGCGCCGTAAAAAGTCTGGCAGTATGAAAAAGACGGAGAAAATCAGGGCGGCGCGTGGAAAACAGCCATAAAAAAAGCCAGGCGGGCTGGCTTTACCAAGGGAAAGAAGGGCGTTTAAATCTCGCTGCCGGGGCGGGCAAAGGCCTCGCCGATGGCGTAGAAATGCCCGCCTGCCACATGGTGGAGGCTGCGCAGTTCCGGCGGCGCCGTCTCGAAATGCCAGCGTCCATCGTGAAAGACGCGCGTATCCGCCCAGGCGGCGGTCACCTGGCCGATAAACAGATCGTATTGTTGTTGATTATGCGGCTCGGGAATCAATTCGCAGGCGAGCCACGCGGAACAGCCCGCAACCAGCGGCGCCTCGACGCCCTCCATCCTGAACAATTCCGCACCGGCGAGTTTCAGTTTTTCCGGCTCGTTATGCAGGCTCAGCGTGCCTAACTCATACGTCATTTCACGCTGCGCGACGGTCGGCACCTGCAACACAAAAGTGCCGCTGCGCTCCAGCAGGTCGCGGGTGCGGGCGATTTTATCGATAACCACCGTCACTTTCGGCGGCATAAAATCCAGCCCGCAGGCCCAGGCGGCGGCCATTACGTTTTCCACGCCGTCATGACGGGCGGAAACCAGCACCGTCGGCCCATGATTGATTAACCGGTACGCTTTTTCCAGCGGGACCGGCGCTATAAAAGAGTGGCTGTCATTCATATGCATTACCCTGTGTTGACGTAAGCGGGCAGGGTAACACACCCGCCCGCGAACGATTTTGCGCTACGTGTCGCGCATGCCGAGCGCGAGAGACTGCGCCGGATCGAACAGCGACAGGCTCTCAATCTGATTGAGCAGAATGACCTTGCGGTAGGCCAGCGCTGATTTCTCCCCGGCCTGAAGGGTAATGTCATGGCTGTCATACCAGGCGCTGTAGTTATGCTCGACGCGCAAATCCAGCGTTTCGCGATCGCGATAGCCGCTCAGCATGGGTATTAACACCAGATTGCTGATATCGCTGCGGGTGCTGTCGAAGGTCGCGCTGTGGATCATCCCGATATAAACGCGCTGGGATTTCATGGTAATCCAGATGAGCTCGCCCTCTTCCATACACTCATAGAGCAGCCCTTCGATGCCGTTCGCGCGTGACAGCGTGCGGTAGAGCGAGCGGCGGCCGCTGTTATCAAGCTTCGCCGTCGGCGACCAGTTCGCGCGGTAGAGACAAAACAGAATGGCGAAGCCCAGCATCAGCACTACCGGCGCCTGGATGCCGAGAAAGCTCCAGTTCATAAACGCCATCTGGTAGTGATAGTCGTCGCTGCCGGACCACGCCGGAAACGCGTTCAGCAGGCTTGAGACGCCAAGCAGCGCCAGCCACAGCAGGCCGGTGGCGATAATGCCCTGCAACACGAAAATACAGCCGTAAAGCGCGACCAGGAAATAGACATCCCACCCGGAGGTGCGCATAAATTTAAAACGGGTGGAGAGATCGCGGCTGGTATACCAGTAGCCGCAGACCATCAGCACCATAAATATCGCCGTTCCCATCTTAAGCCCTCTTCAGCATTTCAACGTGACGGGCGAAATCTTCCTGAACGGCAAGACACTCCACATTAACCGAGGCGTTGCCATCCTCATCGATGATAATGCGTTCTCCTTCGTCAATCGCATCCTGGATATGCGCCGGATGAACGGCATGAACCAGCTTTTCCGGGCTGGTAAAAAGCGAGCGAAATATTCTTAGCATGTAAAACCTCCCGGCCAACAGTATAGAAAGCCTGGTGAAGGCAGGGAGAAAGAAAGGGGTTTTACGGGTTTATCTGATGAATAAAGCCCGCCTGCGGGGCGGGCTGTGGATTATTTGAGCGTGTTCAGGCCATCCAGCAGCGCCTTATGCAGCCGCTCGGGCGCCTGGATTTGCGGCGCATGACCGAGATCGTCAAAGGTGACGAGCGTCGCGTGGGGAATGGCGCGCGCCGCCGCCTTACCCAGCGCCGGATAGTCGCCAAGCGTCTTCTGCACCCCTGCCGGCGCGGCGTCTTTGCCTGGCGCGGTCGTGTCTTTATTGCCAATCAGCAGCAGCGTCGGCATTTTCAGCAGCCCGAATTCATACACCACCGGCTGGGTATAGATCATGTCGTAGAGCAGCGCGGAGTTCCACGCCACCTTCTCTTTGCCCGCGCCCTGATACATCCCGGCCAGCATCGTGACCCAGCGGTCATACTCCGGTTTCCACTGTCCGGCGTAATAGGTGTTCTGTTCATACTTGCGGATACTTTGCGCGCTGGTTTTTAGCTCGCGCTGATACCACGCGTCCACCGACTGCGCCGGCACGCCTTTCGCTTTCCAGTCTTCCAGGCCAATCGGGTTAATCATCACCAGCTGTTCTGTTTCATCCGGGTACATCAGCGCGTAGCGCGTCGCCAGCATCCCGCCGGTGGAGTGACCAATAACGGTCGCCTTTTTCACGCCGAGTTTTTCCAGCAGCGCGTGGGTATTCTGCGCCAGCTGCTGAAAGCTGTACTGGTAGCGCTCGGGTTTGGTGGATTTGCAAAAGCCAATCTGATCCGGCGCGATAACGCGATACCCGGCGTCGCGCAGCGTGCGAAGCGTCGTATCCCAGGTGCCGGCGCAGAAATTTTTGCCGTGCATCAGCACCACGGTGCGGCCGTTGGGTTTATCCGGTTTAACGTCGATATACGCCATCTGCATCGGCTGGCGCTGGGATTCAAAACTAAAGCGCGCCACCGGCCAGCCGTAATCGAAGCCTTCAAGTTCCGGGCCGTAAGCGGGCGTTTCGGCGAGCGCAGGCGCTGCGAGGGCGTAGAGCAGCGCCGCGCTGGATAAGCGTAATGACACAGGCGGTTCTCCTTAACGGTTTCATCAGCAAACGTTGTTGACTATAGCCAACGACCGCGCCGCGCCGGGGAAACGGGCCTGTAAAAAAATGCAAAGGGCGTACAGAGGCAAAAAGCCGGGACGAACCCGGCATGGTTGAAGAGAATAGAATGTCTTAATGCGGGCTGGCCGTCGGACGCACCACGATTTCGCTCACGTCGACGTTATCGGGCTGTTCGATGGCGTAGGCGATGGCGCGCGCAATGGCATCGGCGGGCAGCGCGATGCGGCGGAAATCGTCCATCGCCACACGGGCGGTTTCATCCGTGATATGCGTCGCCAGTTCCGATTCCACGACGCCGGGGCTGATTAACGTCACGCGGATCGTTTCATTTTCCTGGCGCAGCCCGTCGGTTATCGCGCGCACCGCGTATTTGGTGGCGCAGTACACGGCGGCGGTCGGGGAGACACGATACGCGCCGATAGAGGCGATATTAATAATTTGCCCGCGATTGCGCGCCTGCATCACCGGCAACACGGCGGCGATGCCGTGCAGCACGCCGCGCACGTTGACATCGAGCATCTGATTCCACTCGTCCACTTTCAGCGAGGCCAGCGGCGAGAGCGGCATCACGCCCGCGTTATTAATGAAGGCGTCAACCTGGCCATATTTATCCAGCGCCGTCTGCACAAAGGCTTCCATGCTGTCGAGTTTCGTCACGTCCAGCGCCGCGTAATCTATCTGCGCGCCGTTAAAGCGCAGTTCCTCGCACAGCGCCGCGAGACGGTCGGTGCGGCGCGCGCCAATCAGTAAACGGTAGCCCTGGGCGGCCAGCAGGCGCGCCGTCGCTTCGCCGATCCCGCTGCTGGCGCCAGTGAGCAGGATAACTTTGCGTTCTTCGGTCATCGTCATGGTGCTTACTCCTTCACAAGAAGGCCCGGCGGGCTGCCGGTGCCGTATGCATAAAGCCTACGCCCGCAGCACTCGTCTCAATAGCGCCATTCCTCTCGCTGTATTGCCTGATCCTATTACCCCTGGTGAAGCTTTGCGCGCAACGTGCCACAATCATTGCAGGAAAATATGACGGAGCGCCGCAATGACCATACCGATGCCGCCAGTACAGCGTGAAACCATTCAACTGCTGGAACAGCTGGCCCCGCAGGAGGGCTACACCCGCTCACAACTCGATGCCGTGCGCTTTATGCGCTCCAACCGCGCGCTGCCACGCACACCAGTACTCTATGAGCCGTGTATCGTGATTGTCTGCCAGGGCTGCAAGCGCGGTTATCTCGCCGATAAGATCTACACCTATAACGCCAGTCATTATCTGGTGCTCTCGGTGCCGCTGCCGTTCTCAACCGAAACCGACGCCACGCCGCAGGAGCCGCTGCTGGCCGTGGCGGTGCGGCTGGAGATGACGGTTATCGCCGAACTGGTGCTGGCGCTCGACGGCGAACGGGGGGCGGGCGCCTCGCCGCCGGAAGGCATCCTCTCGACGCCGCTCGACGCGCCGCTTGCCGATACCACGCTGCGGCTGCTGCGCGCCCTGAGCGACCCGCAGGAGGCGCATATTCTCGGCCCGGCCATTGTCAAAGAGCTTTACTACCGCGTACTGATTGGCGAGCAGGGCGGCGCGATCCGCGCGGCGTTGGCAAGCTTCGGCAAATTCAGCCGTATCTCCCGCGTCTTGCAACGCATTCACGCCGACTACGCCGGGCGGCTCGATGTCGCGACGCTCGCCGCCGAAGCCGGCATGAGCGCGCCCGCCTTTCACGCGCACTTCAAAGCGGTGACCCGCAATTCGCCGGTGCAGTACATCAAAGCGGTGCGGCTGCACCAGGCGCGGCTAATGATGATCCGTGACAATCTGAGCGCCGCCACCGCCGCGTTGCGCGTCGGCTATGAAAGCCCGTCGCAGTTTAACCGGGAGTTTCGCCGTCTGTTTGGCCGCACGCCGGGGGCGGAAACCCGTGAAATGAAACAGTCGTTCGCGCTGCTGCCGCCCACGCAGTTTGAGGCGATGACGGCGAATCATTAACGGTCCGGGAATTATTTACGCCTATATTTTCAGGTGCGGATTTACAGCGTAAATATGTCATTTAATGCAGACAATAAACGGAGAATATATTTAGCGTGCCGGTTTAAATGACGCGAAATGCATTAATTACCCGCGTTACCGGTTTCATTCTTTTTGCTTTCTTTTATTCCACGGCGCCCTGTGACGCGCCTCTCGCTTTGCGCGCAGGCCGCGCCGAATGGGAATATTCCCACTTGGCGGCCACGCTATTGCCGATATTATGATGATATCTTCACCAGCCGATACCGATTATTTCACGCGTATGCTTTCCTTTTTCGTCTGAAAACAGGAGACGCGCTGGCGCGCCATTACGGGAATATCACCATGCGATTAACCAGATTTTGTCATGCGGACATTCTGATGGATAACGTCAAGGGGCGTCGTCATGGTTAACCGTATTACCGCGACATCGCCGGGCGCGCCCGGCTCGCTGTTATTCTGGGCGCTGAAGGGCGAAGAAAAACTCTCGTCGCCGTTTCGCTTTAACGTCGATCTGCTGAGCGACGATTTCACGCTGGATCGTCAGCAACTGCTCGGCCAGCCGATGACCGTCACGATCCCGACCCAGACGCTGAACCCACGCTACCTGACCGGCAATATCACCGCCGTCGCGGTGCGCAGCGAGGAGATCGACAGCAAGCGTTACGCCGTTTACCAGCTGACCCTGGAGCCTGATCTCTGGCCGATGACGCGCGATCGCAATTTCCGTATCTTCCAGCAGCAGCGCGTGCCCGATATCGTCAAAACGCTCTTTTCTGAGCACAACGTCAAATTCGAAGACCAGCTTACCCGCAGCTACCGGCAGTGGGATTACTGCGTGCAGTACGCCGAAAGCAGCTTCGATTTCATCAGCCGCCTGCTGGAGCTTGAGGGCATCAGCTATCTGTTTCGCCATGACAAAGACGGCCACACTCTGGTGCTGATGGATGACTACACCCGCGCTGAACCGTTTCCCGGTTACGAAGTTATCGCCTGGCACGCCACCAGCGGCGGCGGCGTGGTAAAAGAAGAGGGCGTGAGCCAGCTCACCGCAAGCCATGTGGTGACGCCCGGCCTCTACAGCACCGACGACTACGATTTTCGCAAGCCGCACGCGTGGATGTTGCAGACGATGCAAAACCCGGTGTCGCCAAGCCCCGGCAAAATCGATGTGTACGACTGGCCGGGCCGCTTTGTGGAGCATGGCGACGGCGAAGCCTACGCCCGCATTCGCCAGCAGGCCTGGCAGGCGCAGCAGCAGCAAACGCGCGGCTCCGGCACCGCCAGCGGCATCGCGCCGGGGCACACCTTCCGGCTTAGCAAAGCGCCGCATGTGGCGGATAACGCCGACTGGCTGGTTGTCGGCGCAGAGTATGAATTCGAAGAAAACCCCTATACCTCCGGCGGGCTGGGCGAAGGCCGCCAGCGGATCGATTTCACGGTGATCCCGGCGCAAACGCCGTTTCGTCCGGCGCTCGTCACGCCGTGGCCGCGCACCTACGGCCCGCAAACCGCCCGCGTGGTGGGGCCGAAGGGCGAATCAATCTGGACGGATCGCTATGGCCGCGTGAAGGTGAAATTCCACTGGGATCGCTTCAGCCAGGGCGACGAAAACAGCTCCTGCTGGGTGCGGGTCTCCAGCGCCTGGGCGGGCCAGGGGTTTGGCGGCATTCAGATCCCGCGCGTGGGCGATGAAGTGGTGGTCGATTTCATCAACGGCGAGCCGGACCGGCCAATTATCATCGGACGCGTCTATAACGAGGCGCGGATGCCGCCGTGGGAGCTGCCCGCCGCCGCCACGCAGATGGGCTTTATGAGCCGATCCAAAGACGGATCGCCCGATAACGCCAACGCCCTGCGCTTTGAGGATAAACCGGGCCAGGAGCAGTTCTGGCTGCATGCCGAGCGCAATATGGATACCGAAGTGGAGCAGGATGAAACGCACTCGGTCGGCAGCAACCGCACCAAAACCGTCGGTAAAGACGAAACCAGCCATATCAAGCAAAACCGGACTCGCACCGTGGACGGCAACGAAACGGTGACGGTGGGCCAGAACCGCACCAAAACCATTCAGGGCAGTGAAACCACGACGGTCAACCAGCACCGCACCGAAACCGTCAAAGGCAATGAAACCCTGAGCGTCGAACAGAACCGCGATGAAACCATCACCGGCAACCACACGGCGACGGTGAAAAGCAACCAGACCGGCATCGTCGACGGCAATCAGACGCTGACGGTGAATCAGGATCGCACGCGCACCGTCAACGGCAATGAAAAAGTGCAGGTGCAGCAGAACCGCACCGTCGCGGTGACGGGCAACCAGACGCTGAACGTCACCGGCAACCGCGATGTCACGGTGAACAACAATGAAAACCGCGTGGTGAGCCAGAAACAGGTGGTGTCCATCGGCGCCGGGCGCACGCTCACCATCACCGGCGGCGATACGCGCTTTACCGAGGGGAGCGTCGCCGACAGCGCCACCACCACGTTCCAGATAAACGTCGGCGAGAGCGGCATTCTTATCAGCAACGGCAGCATAGAGATAACCGCCGGCGGCGCCAGCATCACCATTAATGCCGCAGGCGTCATGGTCAACGGCAAGAAAATCGAGCTTAACGCCTGACAGGTGCCACGATGAGCGCAAAAAATCCGACCGAACACGCCATCAGTAAACTGGAGCTTAGCTGGCTCGATCAAACGGACGATCCGGCGATTAAACTGATCGTCTGGCGCGTGCCGGCGAGCGGTGAAAGCCTGCTGAACGCGTTTTTCGCCCTGCAACAGCACCCGGAAGGGCGAAGCGTGCCGGATCTCTTTGTGACGCTTGTTACCCCTTTTGATACCGGCTATGGCTACAGCCAGGCGCTGGCATGCGACTTTCTTGAAAGCGTGGAAGCGACGCCGGACGCGCGGCCCTGGGAGGGCGAGCGCTTTCTGCCCTGTTACCACACTGCGGCGCTCTGTACGCTGCTGGAAGATTTCGCGCGTGCGCATCAGGACGATTTTCGCCATGCGATCGTGATCCTTAAACCCTCCGCGGTGAGCGATATCGCCGCGTTCAACCGCTGGCTGACGCAGTGGCTTGCCGCGCCGGCGCAGCGCGTACGCCTGCTGCTTACCGACACCACTGAACAGCCGCTCTGGCAGCCTCTCGTTAACGCGCACGCACAGCAGGTGCGGCTACTGACCGATGAACCGGACGCCATGCAGGTGATGCAGCAGACCGCCCGCCAGCAGACCGATCCGGACAGCGATCGGTTGCTGTTCCGGCGTTATCTCGCCGACGCCATGTTGCTGCTCGACAGAGGCAGCGCCGCGCAGGTGGCGGGCCGGGCCTCGCTTGCCATGCCCATCGCGCAGCGTCGCGGCTGGGCCGATCAGGAGGCCGTGCTGCATCACCTGATAGCGGGCGCCTGGCTGAAAGAGAAAAACACCCCGCAGGCCGTCGCCCATTATCAGCAGGCGCAAAGCGCCGCGACACGCGTCGCCGATGGCCCGGTGCGCGGCCAGCTCGCCGTGCAGGGCGCGTTTGGCGAGGCGGGCGCGTGGTTTGCGGATAAAAACTACGCCGAGGCGGCGAAACATTACCGCCGCGCCGCCACGCTGGCGCGGGGGATCCCGCACCCGCTCTTTGAGCTGGAAGGCTGTCGGATGGCCGGGTTTGCGCTCTGGCAGGCGGGGCACCGCACCGTGGCGATGGACGATTACGCCGCGGCTCTGCGCGCCGCGCAGGCGATTGCGCCTGAGGAGCGCGCGCAGACCACGCTGCCGCTGGTTTTCGGCGATCTGCTGCGTATGCACGATAAGCGCCGCAGCGAGGCGTTGGAAGCCGCCGCCACGCGTTACCAGCAGACGTGTCAGCAGTTAATTCTTGAGGCGGAAGCGGCCGTAGCGCTTCACGCAGCACCTGGCGCGGAGGCGGTAAAAGCGGCGGACAGCCGCCTGCAACTGCGTCTCGAAGCCGCGTTTCTGGCGCTGCGCCAGCAGCGTGAAGCGCTGATAGAACAGGGCGACGACAGCGTCCTCCAGACGGTTCGCCTCGCCCGCGCCATGCTTCACCCTCACTGGAACGGCCTGCCGGATGTTGCGCACCCGTTCGACGCCCCGCCGGGCGAGTGGCAATCCCTTCCCGCCTGGAGCGCCAGCGCGCCCGCGGCCCCGTTATCTGAACCTGCAGGAAGCGCCAACGCATGAGACAACGCCACGATCGTTCAAAAAACCACAGCCATTTCGCCACTAAAGCGGGCATCATCGTCGTCGTGACGCTGCTCGCGATACTGTTTATAAGCCTCTCTGACAGCGAGCTTGCGACAGAGATCCGCACCTTCCTGCGCGCGCTGCTTCGCGCCCTGTTCTGACGAGCATCCGATGCACTCCGGCGCCCACTTCGACCCGCAGCTCGGCCTGGATATTCATCTGTATCCGTGGCCGCTGCCGACGCCGCATATCGGCCTGGTATTCGACGTGTTCGACTATCTGCCGTTTATCGGCACGACGGTGCATGTGAACGGCATTCGCCGCGCCAGCGCCGGAACGGGCGGCATCGTGATTCATATTCCGACCGGCGGGGCGTGGGTGCCGCCGCTGCGTATGCCGGGCGGCCCGCAGCTCGATGACGAGCTTTTTATGGGCAGTAAAACCGTGGCGGTGGACGGCGAGCCGTTCTCGCGCATCGGCATGCCGGTACTGAGCTGCAATATTGTCGGCATGATGCCGCCGTTCCGGCCAAAGCGCGCCGCCAAGCCGAAACTGCCGTCGCTGACGCTGCCGCTCACGTTCAATCTGGCGCTGCCGAATAATGTCATTGTCGGCGGGCCGCCGACCGTTAACCTGATGGCGCTGCTGATGCGCGCGGGCTTAAGCGGGCTCGGCAAAGGGCTTAAAAAGCTGAAGGCCACGCCACAGTGGCGGCTCTTTATGCGTCGCTTCGCGAAGTTTCGACAGAAACTCTTTCGCAATATGGAGCCGGGGTTTCTTAAATGCCGTGTACTGCGCGCCGAGCCGGTGGATATTCGCGACGGCAGCGTACATCTGGAGCATCGCGATTTCCTGCTGCCGGGGCGGCTGCCGCTCGACTGGGGGCGCTTTTACTCCTCGGCTGATATCGACCAGCAAGGGCTGTGCGGCTTCGGCTGGCTGACGCCCGCCGATACCACGCTTGAGGTGCTGCGCGAGGAAGGCGTGGCGCTGCTGACCCAGCCGGAAGGCGTGACGCTGTTCGCCGGTCTGCCTGCGGTGCCGGGGCGCGAGCACGCGGTGTTCGGCCTGCCGGACGGCAGCCGTCTCTGGTATGAGGAGCAGGGCGGCGAGCGCGGCTGGCACGTCGAACAGGAGGGCGCGCTTATCTGGCGTTTCGCCGGGCGCGACGGTCTGCTCAAGGTGACAGCCATCGCCGATCGCAACCACAACCGCTGGCAGTTTGAGCGCGACGGCGGGCTATTAACGCGCCTGTGCGAATACAGCGCTGACGGCGCCACGGGCCGCGAGATCCTCGTGACCTGCCAGCACGGCAGGCTTCAGGCGATGCAGCTGCGCATCGCCCTGGGCGGCGAGGTCACGCCGCTCACCCGCTATGAGTATGACGACACAGGCCAGCTTTGCGCGGAGATCGACGCCCTGTCTCACCCCAGGCGTTTTCATTACCGGCAACGGCGGATGGTCAGCCATGTCGATCGCAACGGGCAGGGGTTTCATTATGCCTATGACGACGCCTGGCGCGTGGTGCACGCGTGGGGCGACGGCGGCGTCTGGGATTATCATTTCGAGTATCACACGCTATTAAATGAAGTGGCGGTCACCGATTCGCTCGGCCATGTGTCGCGCATTACCTTTGATGAGAACGGCCTGCCGGTGTCGGAGACAGACCCTCTCGGCGGCAACACCGTGTTCCGCTATGACGATGTTGGCCGCACGGTGGAGGTGACAGAGCCGGACGGCAGCCAGTACCGCTGGGAGTATGACGAGCAGGGGCGCATGACGGCGGAGCATTTACCCGGCGGCGGCGTGGTGCGCACCACCTTCAATGACGATGGCCAGCCGCTGTGCGTCACGGATGAAAGCGGGGCGCAGTGGGTCTCTTCGTATGACGCGGCGGGCAACCTCACCGAAGGGCGCGACCCGACCGGCGTCTGTGCGCATTACGTTTACGATGCGCTCGGGCAGCTGCGCGAAGCCGATGTGCCGGGCCGCGGGCTTACGCGCTACGACTATGACCATTACGGCTTTCTTGCGCTCATTCAGGAGGCCGGCGCGGGCGAGACCCGGCTGCGCCATTCGCCGCGCGGCAATCCTCTCGATAAACGCGACGCCAGCGGCGGCGTGACCCGCTATTTCTGGGACAGGAAAGACCGGCTTGTCGCGATGCAGACGTCAGGCGGTCAGGAGATCCGCGTCGAATACAACCGTGAAGATGAGCCGGTGCGTTATACCGATGAAGCGGGCCGGGAAACGCGCTTTGACTATAACGCCACGGGGATGGTCACCGCCTGCCGCACGCCGGACGGCGCGCAGACGGGCTATGAATACGATCCTGAAGACCGCCTGCTCGCCGTTATCAACCAGAACGGCGAACGCTGGACGCTGTCGCGCGACGCGCTGGGCCGCGTGGAGACGGAAACCGACTACTGGGGACAGGCAACCCGCTACCAGTGGGATAAAGGCGACCGGCTGATAAGCCGCCTTGATCCGCTGGGGCGCGAGGTGCGTTACGGTTACGACGCCGCGGGCCGCGTGCGGGAACGACGCACGGGCGACACCTTAACCGCCCGCTACCATTATGACGACGGCGGCCGTCTGACGCTGTGCGAAAACCCGTGGCGGCGGCTCGCCTGGCGTTATGATCGCGCAGGCCGCGTGTTGTGCGAGGATCAGGATGGTTTCCAGCTCCGCTATGGCTACACCGCACGCGGCCTGCCGGATTATCGGGAGAGCGACGCCGGGCACCGTGTGGGTTATGCGTGGAACGAAAACGACCGGCTCATTCGGGTGCAGCTCAACGGCGACGCGCCCGTTGAGCTGCGTTATGACGAGACGGGCAGGCTCGCGAGCGAACAGCTTTCACCGGCCATCCGGCGCGCGATGCAATATGACGCGCAGGGCAGGCTGACGGCGCAGGAAGTGACCCTGGGCGATCTGCCGCTGTTCGCGAGCGGTTTCGCCTACGATCGCGCCGGTAATATGACGCTGCGCCAGGACAGCCAGTGGGGCGATGACCGTTATCACTACGATCCGGTCGGGCGTCTCATCGCACATACCGAACCCGACAACCGGCTGCGCAAGTTTGTGCAGGATGCCGCAGGCAATCATCTGCACACACGCATTCAGGCGGCGGATGATTCACCGGGCGGCTGGTTTCGGGAAGGCGTTCACGAGGGCGTACGCTACGTCTTTGACCGCGCAGGCGAACTGCGCCAGCGCCGTAATCTGCAAACCGGCGAGGCGAAAGAGGATTTCCTGTGGGATGAGAACCGCCAGCTTATCGCGGTGCGCAAGGGCGAGCGTCAGGTGCGCTACGGCTATGACGCGCTCGGGCGGCGCGTGTTCAAAGAGACGCCGGAAGAGACGCGCTGGTTTTACTGGCAGGGCGACGCGCTGGCTGGCGAAACGGTTACGCGCACGGCCGCGCCGCTCGCTCCCTTAAGCCTTTTCGACACCGGCGGGCGCATCAAACGCGAGCAGGCGCAGGCAACGCTTTTTCATCAGATGCGTGAATATGTCTATTACCCCGGCACCTTCCGCCCGCTGGCGCTTCTGACTCAGGAGGGGGGCGTGCGCGAAAGCTGGCACTATCACTGCGATCCGAACGGCGCGCCGGTGCGCCTGACGTCGGTTGAGGGGGAGATAGTCTGGTCAGAACGCGCCGGCGCATGGGGTGAAAAAGGCCCGGTATACGCCAGCCGCATCGATAACCCGCTGCGCTTCCAGGGCCAGTATTTCGACCCCGAAACGGGTTTACATTACAACCGCTATCGCTACTATGATCCGGTCATCGCGGCCTATATCAGCCAGGACCCGATAGGGATGCTGGGCGGGGTTAATAATTATGCGTATGTGCTGGATCCGTCAGGATGGATTGATCCGTTAGGCCTTAAAGCATGTAGTGACACAAAAAAACTTCTTCAACATGCTGATGAAGCCAGAAAATTTATTAACTCTCAGCCTCACAGAAATATGACTCTTCGTCAGCTAAACTCTATCCAACGTTCTCTGAACAGAGCAATTAATGCAGAAAAATTAGGCAATATGGCTGAAGCGTTGAAACACCTTAGCATAGCGATTACCAAGGAAAGTATGTATGTAGGACAAAGAATGGATGCTGAATTTAAAGCCAGAGTTAAAGCAGATCCAGGCCTTAGCCATTTGCAAGTCGCAGGGCGAAGTGGACCTGATGTGATCAGGCCCTCAGATGGACAATGGTGGGATTTGACAACAAGGGCTGATTGGCTCAGAGGCACTCATCAGGCTCGTGCTATTAAAGATTCAAGATATAGTGGTACTGGAATAGGTCTTTTTTGGGATTAACATTATGACAACTCGTATCGGTAAAATCTGGCCTGCAAAAACACAAATCGAAAATGAATCATTTGAGGGAGAAGATTACACTGGCGTAGATCTAAATTCACCCATTTTTAAAAGTGTAACGTTCCGTAATTGTCGTTTTGAAAAAACAAAATTCTCTGATGGCAGATTATACCATTGTAACTTTGAGAACTGCGTTTTTATAGGTGTGGATTTACGCAATGTGACTATTGGGGCTGGCGGTGGTGTTTATACGAATTGTACATTTACTAAGTGCGATTTCCGCAAAGGATATTTTTATCAGCCAGTAATGACTGGTTGTTTTTTTGATGAATGTAAATTCAAAGGCGCTGATTTTAAAGCCAGTTGCTTTGAGGACTGTAAATTTAAAGGCAAACTCGAAGATGTCATCTTTCACGGTAAATACGTGAGTGATTTAACTGAGGGTGCCGGCATCAACACTATGAAAAACATAGATTTTTCACTATCCACATGGAAAGAGATTTGCTTTGATGACTGTGATCTTTCATCTTGCACACCGCCGGCGGGTAAAACATTCGATGAATTGCTTTCTCCCTCTCCATATCATAGTGATAAAAATTATCTATGCTCAGACATTGTGGAGTAACAACAGGCGTAACAGGGAGTATAGGGCATCAAAGAAGTGCAAACATTGCGTAATGATAAATCAATGCCTTCCGCGGGTGCGCTTCGCTTACCCGCGCTACGCCGCATATGTGGCATATTTTTCTGTAGGGTGGGTAAGCCTGCGCACCCACCATTGATTAAACCCGCGGGTGCGCTTCGCTTATCCGCGCTACAAATACATATCAGATTTAATATCCCATGCCGCATTTACTCACGCCGCCTTCACCACGCCTTTCAATAACGCGTAATCATACAACCGGTCGCGGGCGATGTTTTTCATTTTCACTTCGCACATAATGTCGAAATCGGTGAAAGAGAGCGCCCAGTCGTTCAGCGTGCTGTTGAAATAATAGTCTGAATGCGCGCGTAGTTTAGTTTTGGGAATGCCGAGCTGTGATTGTTCAGGGTATCCCTGTTCCGGGATCAGCCCTTCCTGAGAGATGGAATAATGCAGAACCGGGCGCACGCCGCGCCATGACGCTTTTATTTGTTCAATGCGCGGATCGTCCGGCATAATAAACGCGTTCTCTTTCACCCAGTGGTGGTGAATATCCAGCACAATCGGGCAGAGCGCTTGCGCCTGTAACACATCGTCCAGCGAACAGGAGATCTCATCGTTCTCCACCGTCAACATCCGCTGCGCCTGCGGGCTCAACCGGCCAAACGCTTCGCGAAAACCCTCGAAACCGCGCTTGCCGTTCATATGAATATTAATTTTGAAATCCTGAAACTGCTGGCCGTAACCCATCATTACCGCGCAGAGGGCGTGATATTCCACATCCTCGATAGCCCGATCGACAACATCAGGATTATCTGACGCTAAAACGGAATACTGTCCGGGATGAAAGGAGAGGCGGATATCATGCGCGCGGGCAAACTCGCCGCAGCGGGTAAATAACGGCGCCAGGTCCGTTAAAAATTCTCCATAGACAGGGCCTGCCTCCGGCACGGTATAGAGCGGCAGGAGATCGCTGCCGATACGCATCATCCTTAACGCCGCAGGTAACTGCGCAAGCTGCTCCAGCGTCAGATACAGGTTGTTGAGATTCGTCTGCGCGAGCTGCGATAACAGCGTCAGACGCGGCTCATGGCCGAGACTTAAAAAGCGGGTGCGGGTTGTCGATTTAAAGGGAAATTCCTGTTTGAGCCCTGAATCTAAAAATTTACACGCGAAACCTAATTTCATGCACCCTCCGGTTGTCAGTGATTTCAGTGTAGCAGGCTGTAAAGCGGGCGTTTTGTTGGGTTGTGGAGCGTAAGTTTAAGCAGAACCGTTATACTGTCCGTTTGCCGCGACCAAGCCGCGCTTTCACTGACGTATCAGAATCAACTTATGAAATTACTCTCCTGGCGCATTATTCTTCCTGTTATCGCCTGCGCCGCGATGGCGTACTGGTGGCTTACGCCGCATTTCAGCGATGAAGACAAGGCGTATTACGCCTCGGTTTTCTGCACGATCCAGACAGAAAAGCCCGATAACTGGGCCGCGAGCATGGAAAACGTAATTGAAGGCAGCAACAACGACTACGCGCTGCAACGCCAGCACTACTCCGCTGCGCTTGCCCAAAAAGTCATCAGCACCTGGCAGGGGCTGGATAACACGACGCGCGACGCGCTCGCGAGCGCGCCGCAAACCTGCGGCGAACAACTTGCTCGCCTGATGCGCTGATCATGCGCCAGCGGGCGGCTACACTCAGTGGAGGATATTTACTTCGCTGAGGTCGCCTTGCTGTCCGGACATAAATTTCTCGCCCTGAGCGGGTTTTCGCTCATAGCCGCCGCCTACGGGCTGGCGCGTTTCTCCTGGGGATTACAGTTACCTGACGTTATCCGGGATATTCCCATGTCGCCGACGCGGGTCGGCGCGCTTTCGGCGGCGTCGTTCGCGGCCTATGGCGTGGCGAGTGTGGCGTCGTCGTTTTGTACGGCGCGCACCGGGCCGCGGCTGCCTGCGCTGCTCGCCGGGCTCTTCGCGATTATCGGGTTGATTGTGCTTTCACAAGCGTCCGGGCCGCTCTGGCTCGCCGTGGGGGTCGTGTTTGCCGGGATGAGTTCCGGGCTGGTCTCGCCGCCGATGGCTGAAGCGGTGAACCGCGATGTGACACCGGCGCAGCGCCCTGGCGTCAACACAGTGATCAATGCCGGAACGGGCGGGGGCATCATTTTATCCGCCCTGGCCGTACTGCTGATGCCGGGCCACTGGCGTGAGATCTGGCTGCTCTTCGCCGCGCTCGCCGTCATCCCAACGCTCATGACGTGGCGCGCCATGCCCGCCGCGCCGGCGGGCGAGCGTGCGTCGCTTAAATCCCAGCTTGCAGCGCTCCGGCGGCCCGCGCTGCGCCCGCCGCTGATTATCGCGCTGCTCAGCGGCGTGGTGAGCGCGGCGTACTGGTCCTTCGGGCCGCTGATGTTTCAGTCGCAGGCGGGGATGGAAGGCCGCGACGTCACGCTGCTCTGGCTTGTCACCGGCGTGGCGGGATGCTTTGGCGTATTAACGGGCGTGCTGATTGGGCGCGTCGGGATCAATAACGCCCACCGTTTAATGCAGCTTCTTACGCTAGCCGCGTTCGGACTGCTGGCGCTGTCGGCCTCCTGTCCCTGGCTGTGCTGGGGCGTGGCGGCGCTCTATGGTTTTGCCTATATCACGCTCTCCGGCGTCCTGCTGGTCAGCGGTGTCGCGGCGACGGGGGAGTTTCCGGCGGCAGGCCTCGGCGCGGTGTTTCTGCTGCTCGCTATTGGTCAGATGGCGGGGTCCGCGCTTTTTGGCGTGCTGCTGGATACCTTAAGCGCCGTTCCCGCGCTCGGTATTTTCGGGGCGCTGGCCATACTCGCGCTCTGTTTACCGGCGGAACAAACGCCAGCGCGTCACCCGGATATATGCTCAAGAAAGCAGGCGGCACGCCGATAAACATCTTATAAAGCCGCGCCTTAATGGCGTGAGCGTAAGCGCAATACCTCGGGAGCTTACGCCTGGCTTGCGGTTCTGCCGGCGGAGCGCCGGAAGAGTATATCCAGGAATGTTTTAGTGCCGGTCGAACAAGCAGCGCACCGCTGTAATGGACGTCGAAAAAACGAAACCGGAGGTTGAAATGTATTCCTTCATAGCGCGTCAGCCTATCTTTGATGCGTCGCTGAACACGGTGGCTTACGAGTTACTCTACCGGGACGGGCTGACCAACGCCTTTCCGCCCGTCACCGCCGAGTTCGCCACCAGCCAGCTGCTTGCCGATCATTTTCTGGTGACGCCGTTACAGCGTTTGTCCGGGAAACATACGTCGTTTATCAATTTCCCGTATGAAATGATCGTCAACGGGCTGGCGCAATCGCTGCCGCGCCAGAATGTCGTGATAGAGATTCTTGAGAACAGCGTGCCGGATAACGCGCTGTTTACCACCGTGCGGGAGATGTATGAGCAGGGCTACTGCTTCGCGCTGGATGATTTTACGCTGGAGAGCGAGTGGAGCCGTTTTTTGCCCTACATCAGCGTCATTAAGTTCGATATTCAGTCCACAAGCCTTGAGCAGATCAAAGCGTTTCTGAAAGCGCATCCGAATCTGCGCTGCAAGCTGCTCGCCGAAAAAGTCGAACGGCGCGAAGAGCTTGACCAGTATCTGCAGCTCGGCTTTCACCTGTTCCAGGGCTATTTCTACAGCAAGCCGGAACTTATCAAGACCAAAAAGCTTCCTGAACAAAAAGTCTTTATCCTGGAGCTTATCCGTGAGGTCAACGCGGCGCGCCCGGATATGGCGAAGATCGAAAAGCTGATCAGCCGCGATGTGGCCATCACCTATAAGCTGATGCGCTACGTCAATAACATCAAATATCAGCATAACTTTCACGCTAACGCTGAATCGTTGCCGTTTCGCAGCATTTTCGCGTTTCTTGGGCTCTATGAGCTGAAAAGGTTCATCACGATCCTCGCCGTGACGCACATCAGCGATCCGTCGGTGAGCGAGCTTTATAACGTCAGCCTGGTGTACGGGCGCTTCTGTGAGCTGGCGGCGCACCGTATCGGCGGCGTAAGTGAGGACGACGCGTTTATCGCCGGGCTGTTCTCGCGTCTTGATGCGATTATGGATATCCCGATGGATACGCTGCTGGAGCAAATCTACGTCTCGAAGGAAGTTAAAAAAGCGCTGCTTAACCGCGAGGGCGTACCGGGGGCGCTGGTGCGGCTGTGCGAGGAGTTTGAGCGCGCCGACTGGCCGGAAGTGGTGAATGTGGCGCAGGAGCTGAACCTTAGCGAGCGGGATATCATCGATATGACCCATGAGGCGGTGAAATGGGGCGACACCATTATCTGATTTTTTCCGCGGGCGGCCCGGATGACGCCGCCTGCGCGCCATCAGGCTAAAACACGGTTTCGATTATTCCGTCATTCTCTCGCATCTTGACTACGCTTTTACAGGCACGCTGACGTGCGGCGCCTGGGCGCTGCCGTCGCTGGTTCTGGATGACTTCAGGAGACGGATATGCACCCCCACACGACCGCACGATCCCCGGCAGCAGCCGTGGCGCTTTATGAACTGCTCAATCCCATTCCTTTAGGCTTCTTCACGGCCGCCTGGATTTTCGACATCCTGTACATGAAAAGTTACGTGCAGATGTGGACCGATGCCGCCAGCTGGCTTATCGCCATCGGCCTCGTTATCGCCATTATTCCGCGCCTGATTAGCCTCGGGCAGATCTGGCCGGGCCGCCGCCATCTGCATGGCCCGGCGCAGCGGCTGCACTTCTGGCTGAATCTGCTGGCGATTGTGCTGGCCATTTTCAACGCCTTTATCCATAGCCGTGATGCCTATGCCGTGGTGCCTGCGGGCGTCATTCTCTCAACGCTGGTCGTGGCGCTGCTGCTGCTGGCGAATGTTCAACTCGCGTTACGCCAACGCGCTGCTTAAGGAGAAGCCCGCATGAACAATATTCATCGTCTCGCGCTGGCCGTCTCGCTGGGCGCTCTGCTTAGCGGCTGTGATAACAGCGCCACACTCGATCCGCAAAAACAGGTCGGGCCAAACCCGGAACTCCCGGAGGCGAAAAACTTCCTGCTGCCGCCGATGCAGGTGCCGGAAGGCGTCGCCTGGAAAGAGGGCGAAAAGCCGAAGGTGGCGCAGGGGCTGAAGATTGAGAAAATCGCCGACGGGCTGATGCATCCGCGCCAGGTCTATGTGCTGCCCAATAACGATATTCTGGTGGCGGAATCCAACGGCACGCCGAAACCGACCACGCGCCCGAAACAGCTCATCATGGGCGTGGTGCAAAAGGCGTCGGGCAAGGGCGGGCCGGGCGGCAACCGCATAACGCTTTTGCGTAACGTGAACGGCAAATGGGAAAAGCATAACTTTATTGAAAATCTCAATGCGCCTTTTGGCATTCAGCTCACGGGCAATACGCTGTGGGTGGCGAACGCCGACAGCCTGATGAAATTCCCGTATCAGGAAGGGCAAACGGAGATCCGCACGCCGGGCGAAGAGGTGACTGAACTGCCGGGCGGGCCGATCAACCATCACTGGACTAAAGCGCTGCTGGCGAGCCCGGATGGCAGCAAGCTCTACGTGGGCGTCGGCTCCAACAGCAACATCACGGAAAACGGCATCGGCGCGGAGTATCGCCGCGCGGCGGTGCTGGAAGTGGACGCCGCGACCGGCGCCAGCCGTATCTACGCGAGCGGCCTGCGCAACCCGACCGGCCTTCAGTGGGAGCCTGAGAGCGGCAAGCTATGGGCGATTGTTAACGAGCGCGACGAAATCGGCTCCGATCTGGTGCCCGATTATATGACGTCGGTACAGGAGAAGGGCTTCTACGGCTGGCCGTACAGCTATTTCGGCAATCACGTCGATAAACGCGCCGAGCCGCAGCGCCCGGATCTGGTGGCGAAAACTATTAAGCCTGACTACGCCCTCGGCTCGCACGTCGCGCCGCTTGGCCTGCATTTTTATACCGGCGATAACATGCCGCAGTATCGCGGCGGGGCGTTCGTGAGCGAGCACGGCAGCTGGAACCGCTCGCCGCTCAATGGCTATCAGGTGGTGTGGGTGAAATTTGCAAACGGCAAACCGGTCGGGATGCCGCAGCCGGTCGTCACCGGTTTCCTGACGGACGATCAGAAGCAGGTGCGCGGGCTGCCGGTCGGCGTGACGCAGGATAACTCCGGCGCGCTGCTGATTGCCGACGACGCCGGTAACGCCATCTGGCGCGTGAGCGCAGCGCAGTAAAACCAGGCCGCCGCGCGCGGCCTTTTTCACATCCGGAGAGGGCGTGAAAGCGCCTGCTATACTTTTATTTCATTCATCAGCAAGGAGTTAACGATGCCGGAATCCACCCAACGCGACGGGATGCCCTATTTTCTGTTTCTCTGCGACGGCCGCGTGCTGGCGCAAAACATTGACGGCCGGATTATCGATCTCGGCGAAGCCACGAAAGAGAACGGCACGTTCGGCTGGCGGCTTGACGGCAACGATGAGCATGGCGAAGGGCTGAAAAATGCCGACGCGGTACTTGATGATATCGCCGCACATCTGGAGTTTCTCTTTATCGACGGGCAATTTACCAGCCTGCCTGATGTCTCTGACGACTACGCAGGCAGGTTAGACGACACGCCCGCGAAAGAGATCGTACTCAATGAATTAAGCGATAAAGGCGGCGACGATAACCCGCCGGCGGCGTAAAACGCGTCCAGCGAGGCCACAGAAGTTCTGTGGCCCTCAGGCTTATCCGCGGTTACTGGCGAGATCCGGAGGCGTATTATGATTCAGCGTCACGACCGAGCTGATATTATCCGGCAGGCGGCGCGCCTCTAAATAAACGGTTTGCCAGTAAGGATTATCCAAAGAGGAGCGGGTGACGCCTTTACTGGTTGAGGCGTGAATAAATTCGCCGTCAGAGTCATAAAAACCAACATGCAGCGCGCCTTTAATACGGAAGAACACCAGATCGCCCGGTCGCAGTTTATTTTTATCCACGCCTTTGCCCATCTGAATTAATTCCCGCGTGGTAACGCGCGCCATTGGCAGATTAAATCTGTCGTGCAGCGTGCGCCAGACAAAACCGGAGCAGTCGATCCCGTCGCGCTCCGTGCCGCCCCAGTGATACGGCGTGTCCTGCCAGGTGTTCATCTGGTCGTGAAGGGCGGCGATAACGGGGATCAGATCCGGCCGTTGATGGCTTGCAGAGGTATCAGGGAGCGGGGCGATGGCTTTCGGTTTTGGGGCCTTGTGGGCGCATCCTGTCAGGTAAACACAGAACAAAAGGGCGAATAAAGGTTTGGCGCGGAAATCCATATCGACTCACTGACAAAGGATAATTTCGGTTAGGTGCCGGGATTTTTACTAAAAATGCGTCTCATCTCCAGCGCTTTCTTATCCTTTACAATTACTGACACTCAGAGGAAATATTATTCTGCCAGAGATGCATTTTGGCGCAGATATTAATGAACAGAAACAACTCAATGTGAGAGAAGGGCTTTACATCGAGCCATAAATATTATTTACGGCACCGTGCAATAACGTGGCGTAATTATCCCCCGAAAGAATTAACGCTTTTATTGATAGCCAATGGTGGGTGCGCTCCGCTTACCCACCCTACGGAAGTAACAAGCCCGTAGCACGGATAAGCGGGGGCACCCGCGGGTTTAGCCAGGTATGGATGATGAATAAAGCCCGTGGCGTGGATAAGCGGAGCGCACCCGCGGGAGGCAATTATTCGTGTAACGTTCCCGCATCGCTGTTGTCATTCTGCCGCAGCGTCTCCAGCAGGCGCGCTTTGCGCTGTTCGAGTTCGCTTATCTGTTCTTCGATATCTTTCAGGCGCTGATACTGAACGGCCTGCGTTTCCGGGCAGAATGACGCGCCTTCGACCAGCAACATGCAATCGGGAAAGCTGCGGATCTCGGCCACGCTAAAACCGGTCGCGATCAGCCGCTGGATCTGGCGCACCTGGGTGATGGCCTCTTTGTCGAAATAGCGGTAGCCGTTACAGGCGCGAACGGCCGCCAGTAAGCCGTTGTTATGATAATGCCGGATAGCGCGTGCGCTCACGCCCGTCGCTCTGGCGAGCTCGCCAATAGTCAGTTGCATCATTCTCCTCATCAGGCGCTTGACTCTGACATTAATGTCAAGGTTCAGGCTAGCCAGGAATCCACAGATGAGGAAGCGAAAATGCATGCACTGCTATCCCGTACTTTAATAATCCTGCTGTTCCTGATGACTGCCGCCGCGCATGGAGCAGAGCGGCGCTATACCGTCACCGCGCCGGATGGCGTCTCGATTGCCGTGCAGGAGAGCGGCAACCCGAACGGCCCGGCGATAATTTTCATTCACGGACTGCTGGGCAGCCACCTGAACTGGCGCCGGCAAATCGCCGACCCGCGGCTGCAACGTTTCCGGTTAATCACCTTCGATCTGCGCGGCCACGGGCTATCCGGGAAACCGGACACCGATGCGGCGTATCGGGAGGGCAGGCGATGGGGAGACGATCTGGCTGCGGTAATCAGCCAGAGCCGGGCTTCGCATCCGGTGCTGGTCGGCTGGTCGCTGGGCGGCGCGGTGATTTCGGCTTATCTTGCTGAACATGGCGACAGCCGGATCGGCGGCGCGTTATACGTGGGCGGCGTGGTGGAGTTAACGCCTGCGCTGATACCGGCGCATCCGGCTATTTATCGCGACATGACGGCGGCGGATTTACAAACGCATCTCGATGGCGAACGCGAATTTTTGCGGCTCTGTTTTTATCAGCAACCCGACCGCGACATTTTTGAGCGTCTGCTGACCAACGCGGCGCTGGCGTCCTGGACCATGCAGCGTAACGTGCCGCGGATACAGGTTCCCGCCGAAAAAGCGCTGGGCGCCGCGCGCGTGCCGTTGCTGTTTATCTATGGCAGGCACGACGCGCTGGTTAACCCGGACGCCTCGCTGAAAAGAGCGAAAGCGATCAATCCGCGCATACAGTCAGAATTGTATGCACGCGCAGGACATGCGCCATTTATGGAAGACGCCGCGCGGTTTAACGCGCAACTGGAAGAGTTTGCTGATAACGCCGTAGCGCGGGTAAGCAGAGCGCACCCGCGAAAGGCAATGTAAAAAACGGTGCGCTACGTGAAATCTGAGAAAAGTGGTGAGGCTCAGGCCAGTAGATTTCGCGTAGCGCGCCGGGAGAGACTGAGAGGTTTGGGTCTCAAGCGGGTGCAGACATGCAGGGCAGGCAACGGTGCCGTCAGGCGGCCAGGGTGAATAAGCATGGTTCTGATGCCAGATTCAATTTAACTATTCTGGGTTTACGGGTGCTACATAACTAAATCTATAATCAAAAAATTTTGCAATATCCTGTATTAAAATAACTTTATTCATGAAACAATCAAAATCACACAGTTATGAACTCAGTTTGAGTTCATAACTGTGTGAAAATCGGGCCATAATTTATACAAAATTGCGATTGTTTGTTCATGAGCCTGCTTTTCTGATTTCGTGATTAATATCACATTTTTATTTAGGCCCGCTTATCGCTCAAAGCGGCCATATCAAATGGATGCATGACAGGATTGGTTAGTAGCAGGAAGAGGACGTTTGGGCATCTGGCCCACATGAACAGCGCGTCTTTGTCCGGAGCATTTGCTGATGTTGGTGACGCCTTTGAAATGCAGCGTGAACCACAGCATGGCCTGCCATTGAATACCTGCTGATTTCTAAACAACTTTATGAGGTTCGATCTGGCGGAAGAGGGCAGAAGGACGTTAAGAAAAGTGACGACTCCACTTCCCAATAAAACGGCAACCAATAATGCTGCATATGTAATCGAAGGAATCTCCCTCGTTTCTTCGTGATAGTGCCAGCATCCACGCCAGCAATGTGTTGGCCATCATCATGGCTATCTTGCCAGGAAAAGCGATAAGTAATTCTCGTTTCTGGTGACATGAAATGTGTAAAAATCACTTTTGCCGAATGAGAGTTACCGCGAGTCTGCGCTGTGGTCCGTGACGCTCTGATTCATCCGCTCTGTAAGACAGTGACTATCCCTCCGATTCATCATAAACAAGGAAAGACCATGTTCGGATTCTTTAAAAAGAAAAAACCTGACGCTGCGCCCGGGCAGGGTTCCCGACTGACGGCGCAACAGTTTATCGCGCTGACGCTGAGTGATGAAAAGCTGTCAATGCCTGTGTATCTGCCGGGGATCCGCAGTGAGGCCGAATGCGACGAACTGGGTTTATGGCCACTCATCTACATCTGGAATGTGGATCGTGCCGCTGGCACGTTCAGCCTTTCTGTTAACGGTAAAGCCATCGCCCACCTCCTTGAGCCTTTCGTGCCCCGTGAAGACCAAGCGTATGTCGAAATTCGTGATGAAGCGATGAAGGTTATCGCTGAGGCTTCAACGCAGTCCGTGCTGGCAACCATAGAGAAAACGGGCCTCATGCCCGATGTTTTGTTCGCGTACCACGCTGAGGATGTACAGCAGGAGCAGGGCTAACCGTCAGGGAGTGCGTGAGATTACGCCAGGGATTTTATTAGTCAGTCCTGTCATCCTAATGCTAAATATTCGTCAAGAAATGCTTCAGGTTGCCGAAATATACGATAAGCGTTATTCAAGAACATAACTAAAAGGATGGATCCATATGAAGAAACTGCTGCTTCTTGTTCCGCTCGTGTTTGCTGCTCCGGTACTGGCTTCTGAAGTGACGGTGGGTCAGGTTTGCAAGGCTGTTTCTGCGGCAATGTTCGGTCGTGTGACCTGCCCCCAGGATTAGATACAACCTTCAGTTAGTAATGTCAGTTGGTTTTTCTTCAAATTTCCCGTTTCGCCAGCCCGCTGCAAATTCAGCCGGCGTGAGGTAATTCAGCGATGAATGTGGTCGACACTCGTTATAATCCTGCCGCCAGTCATTAATTATTTCCCGGGCATGTAGAATATCGCTGAACCAGTGCTCATTCAGGCATTCATCCCGAAAGCGGCCATTGAAACTCTCAATAAATCCGTTTTGCGTTGGCTTGCCCGGCTGGATTAAGCGCAACTCAACACCATGTTCAAAGGCCCATTGATCGAGCGCGCGGCAGGTGAACTCCGGGCCCTGATCGGTTCTTATCGTTGCAGGATAGCCACGAAACAGCGCAATGCTGTCCAGAATACGTGTCACCTGAACGCCTGTAATCCCGAATGCCGTGGTGATCGTCAGACACTCCTTCGTGAAATCATCCACGCAGGTCAGGCACTTCATCCTGCGGCCGCTGGCAAGTGCATCCATGACAAAATCCATCGACCATGTCAGGTTCGGCGCATCCGGGCGAAGAAGCGGAAGCCGCTCAGTCGCCAGTCCCTTGCGGCGTCGCCTGCGTTTTACACTCAGGCCGTTGAGATGATAGATGCGGTATACCCGCTTGTGGTTGACGTGAAGGCCCTCCCGACGCAGTAGCTGCCAGATGCGCCGGTAACCAAAGCGGCGGCGCTCAAGTGCCAGCTCTGTGATGCGTAGAGACAGCTGCGCGTCAGCAGCCGGACGCTGAGCCGGGTAACGGCAGGTCGACAGGGACAAACCTGCCAGCCTGCAGGCACGACGTTGCGACAGACTTGCGGCCTCACACATGACTTCCACGGCTTCCCGCTTCTGGTCTGTCGTCAGAACTTTCGGCCAAGAGCTACCTGAAGCGCCTCCTTATCCAGCATGGCTTCAGCGAGCAGCTTCTTGAGGCGGGCGTTCTCCTCTTCAAGCGACTTGAGCCGCTTCACTTCGGGAACTTCCATGCCACCAAACTTCTTGCGCCAGGTGTAAAAGGTAGCGTCTGAAATAGCATGCTTACGGCAGAGTTCCCGGGTTGAAACCCCGGCTTCGGCCTCGCGGAGAATACTGATGATCTGTTCGTCGGAAAAACGCTTCTTCATGGGGATGTCCTCATGTGGCTTATGAAGACATTACTAACATCGCGGTGTGTTAATCAACGGGGAGCAGGTCAACTCAGGTGCTGCTTCCCGAGCAGGTAAGTAAAGAAGCCATCAAGCTCCCTGATAAAACAGGAGATATTGTAGCCAGACCGATAGAAATCGTAGTCAAATGTTCGTTTGTGCTTCTTAAAGTAATAGACGTAAAAAAAACGCAGCGAACACAGAATGTTTTCTTGAGTCCCCAGATGTTTCTTGCTCAGTTCATTCATTCCATAAATTGTGGCGAACATGACCGGTAGGGTAGTCACATCATCAACTATGAGATGAGTTCTCTGGTTGTTCCTCGATAAATGTAAGATGGAATATGCCATGAACTTAGCGGATGCCCCGTAATTTTTGCGTTATGAAGCCATCGTAAGTCCACAACTAAACTTTGGCAACTGACTAAGAGAGGAACTCATGAACTTAAGAACAAACCCACCATATTTAACATAATATACATTATGCGTACCAAAGGAGGTTTCCGGTGATGTTCAGTAAGTTCGGGGCAAATTCCTCACGCCGATAAGATTTTGCGGGTGCGCATAAAGCCTGAAAAATCGGCATGCTATTGCGCTCCGCGGGTGCGCTCTGCTTACCCGCGCTACTGTCTGGCGCTGCCGCCTGATGTTGCTCAAGGCATAGCGCGTAATCGCTGATGTACGAAATCAATAAACGCTCTTGTTTTCGCCGGCAAAAAACGCCGGTTTGAATACACGGCGAATAATTGCAACGGCGCTGCCGCTTGTTCGAACTCAACCTCGATAAGCCGTCCATCGCTGATGTAAGGCTGGCAGGCATGTTTCGCCAGGATAGCAAAACCGACGCCGGCGACGGCCGCGCGTCCCGCCATCTCTCCGCTGTTGACGCGATAATGCCCTTTAACCTTTATCGTCTCGAATTCCCCTTTTGTATTCACAAACTGCCAGGGCGCCCCTTTCAGCGCGCTGACCGTTGTAATACAAGGCAGTTCTTCAAACTGCCGTATATGAGAAGGCGTGCCATAGCGCTGGACCAACGAGGGCGCGGCGACAATAGTGCAAGGAATGGTCATCAGATGACGGGCTATATAGTCACTGTCATCCATCTGTCCTCGGGTAATAATGATTGCTACATCAAGATCGTCTCGCAGGGATTCAAAACCTGACAAATTAGTGACGCAGCTGATTTCAAGATCAGGATTTTGGCAGGCGAAATCGGCGATAGCCGAACCCAGCAACGCAGGACCTGATTCACTGGGAATACAGATACGCAGCGGCCCCTTAAGCTGCATTTGCCGCAACGTTAATTCCGTCTCCGTTTGCTCAAGCGCCTCCAGTAATGGCTTCGCCCGGCTATAAAGCAGATGACCCGCCTGGGTCAGTTTCATATGTCGGGTGCTGCGTTCAATGAGCTGCAGACTCAGTTTTTCTTCTAACTGCGCAATACAGCGGCTGACATTGGAGGTCGGCATTTCAAGAAGTTTCGAAGCCCCGACAAAACTCTCTCTTTCTACCACCGCAACAAACACTTTCAGAGTTTTAAAATCCAGCACCGGATGCATTGACTATCCCACATATGATAATAATGATTGCCATTTCTACCATATAACAATCAGCATTGATAGCAGTTACACTCAGGTATCTTTCATCGCCGGGTCGCTTGCTATGCCACTGAATACACAAATCTTTAATCATAACTCCCTGATGCGAATAGCCCTTGTTGTGGCTTTTATCCAGTTTACAAATGCCCTGGAATATATGGCGTTAACGCCCGTTTTTGCCTTTATGGCTGACGGATTTGCGGTTCCTGTATCGTTTTCTGGTTATGTGTCGGGTATTTATACATTGGGGGCCGTTATTTCCGGAGTAGCGGCGTTTTATTGGGTCGAGAGATTTAATAAACAGCGATTTTTATTCCGCAATATGCTGCTGCTTGGAATGCTTACTTTTTTATGCACAGTGGCCACGGATTTTGACGCGCTGCTGGCAATACGATTTTGCGCAGGCCTGGTGGGAGGAACGACAATGGGAGTGGGTATGAGTATTTTGATAAATTATGCCCCTGCTCATTTACGCGGAAAAATGCTGGCAACGGTCATCGCCTCATTTTCGATCGTAAGTATCGTCGGCATGCCAGCGGTCATGTTTTTATGTACGTATTATGACTGGCGGGCGTCGTTGTGGTTAATCAGTGTGTTATGCCTGATTTGTTTGCCGCTGATCGTATTTATCCTTCCCCGTGACGCGGCCTCTTCGGGCGCAAAGGCCAGACTCTCTTTTGATATTCATACCTTGCTTTTCGCTTCCTGTACTGCACTGGCGCAGTTCAGCCCCATGCTTCTCATACCTGTTTTGACGCCATTGATGATTTATTATATGGGCGCGCAAGAACATCTCCTGCCCTTATTATTTTTAAGTGGGGGAATCGCAGGTTATGCCGCGACCAAAATAACAGGCGTCCTTACGTCGCATATATCTCCCCTGGCCCTGTCCATCTTTTCAACGCTATTATTGGTAGCAATTTTGCTCATGCCTGCGATGGGCTATCACAGCGTATTTCTCTTTATTACCCTGTTTCTGGGCGCCTCATACAGCCGACTGGTTTGCGCATCAGCGGTGGTGGTTGGCTATCCTGCGGATGCGCAACGGGCCAGTTTTTCTTCACTACAGACAGCAATCATGTATCTGGTAACCACGTTCGTGTTCTTTCTCTCTTCCTTATTACTTCCTGAACATGCAATAAACCCGCAAAACCTGAACAGGCTACTGGTGATAAGTGCTATAAGCGCCGCGGGATTTCCTGTCATGGTTGTCATACTTCAAAAGAAACTGGCTAAACGCGCCGTCAGTCATAGAGCCAGCGGCCAGCCCGGGCGGATTCAATAAGCATACCGATCGTGAAAAACGGCACCATGGGGATTTCGCGTTTGCGGAAAGGGTTGAGAAGGACGCTCAGCGGCGGGTCGGGCGGATAGTAAGTGGTGATGGAAAAATTGCCGCGCGCCACGCTAAATGTCGTAAAGAAATCCTCCATCAGCGCCAGCGCTTCGTCATCGTCCAGTTGCAGGTCAAAATCGAGATCCGTCTGTTCGGTCAGTTCAGGTCTGCCGAACAGATAAAAGCCGTAATGCTTGCGCACATGCGCGTAAACCCGCGCTTCCAGACTGTCGTTTGTCATTGGCTCCCCCGCGCTTATCGCTGCGCCAGCGCCTGCTGTTCAACGCGTGCGATAAAATCGTTCTTCAGCTGGCTGTAGAGGTCTGACTGAAAACCGCTGTCGCGCGCGGCGGCGAATTTTATCTGCGCGTATTCCCGCGCGGCGTCGTCATGGCGGCGCAGATAATCGCGAAACGCCAGGTGACGCGTCACCTGCTCGCTTGCGGCGACGAACGCATGGAGATGATGCGTGCGCACGGCCTCGCCTTTAATAAAGTAACGCCTGCCCGGAATGCCATACTCGCCGCGCGGCGTGTAGCCCAGCGCCTGCATGGCGCTGTTAAGGGCATCGAGCGCTTTCAGACTCGAAACTTCAACCAGCATGTCGATAACCGGCTTGGCTGTAAGCCCCGGCACCGACGTGCTGCCAATATGATGAACGGCCAGCGCAACGTCGCCGAGCGCTTCGCGCACCCTTTTCTCTTCCGCTACAAATTGCGCGGTCCAGGCCGGGTTGTAAGGTTCCAGCGCGATCTGTCGTGCGGCCATTATATTCTCCTTAATACGTTCAGCCTAGCTGAACCGTTTCTGTCGCGATCTGCGCCCCCGGTATCATCGCAGTTAAACCGTCAACCAGTTCGCGGGCGGCGGCCTCTGCGGCCTCCACCGGCATTTCGGGCAAGCACTCCAGAATAAACCACATTGTCTGCGCCTGCGAATCCAGCCGTGTACGCACGCCCTGGCGCCAGTTCCAGCGGCGGCAGGTGACGCCCACGTCGTCGCGCCAGACAGGCTCGCCGGGCTCCGGGGATTCATTTACCGGTTCGCCGTCTTTAAAGGTATCGAAGGCTTCGCTGCCGTCGGCGATAACCAGACGCGGCTCGCCCTGGTACGCCGCGCGGTTCTCGCCGCCGATCGGCACGGCGTATTTAATACTCACGGCGTTATAGAGATCGACCACCGGATCGAGCGACGCCATCGTGCCGTCGCGCGCGACCCGTTTGCGCAGCGCCTGCGCGGAGCACGGCGTGCGTTTTGGCTTCGCGCCAAACGCCTGGAAAACGGCGTCCCAGGCGGCAAGATGCGCCTGCGCCCACGGAAAATCGTTCTCGTGTACGTGGCGGCAGGCTGCTTCCAGCGCCCTTCTTCCCACGGTTTCGTCGGCCAGCGGCGCGGCGATCACATTGATGCTGATGGCGCGGAAGCCCGGCGCCAGCTGGGTAATTTCAGGGGTAATTGACGGTGTTAAGGGTTTCATCGGATAATCCTGTAATGACTATTTTATTTCATGGTAATGACCAGTGACGCATAAAGTCAATATATTGACTGAACCAGGCGCCGATGCTGACTCCCTCAGCGTCGCGCTGGCGCAGCGGCTGAAAAGCTGGCGTAAAGAACATAACGTGACGCTGGATGCGCTGTCGCGGCGCGCGAGCGTCAGTAAAGGCATGCTGGTCGAGCTTGAAAAGGCCGCCGCCAACCCGAGTATCGCCATCCTGTGTAAGATAGCCGGCGCGCTGGGAATATCGGTCGCGGATCTGCTGGATGTGGCGAGCCAGCCTGCGGCTCGCCTGATTGAAGCCTCGCAGATCCCGGTGTTGTGGACGGGAGAGTCTGGCGGTTCGGCACGGCTGCTTGCGGGAACCAGCGGGCCGAATATGGTGGAGCTGTGGCGCTGGGAGATGCGGCCGGGCGATCGTTTTACCTCGCCAGGGCATCCTCAGGGGACGTCTGAACTCTTGCACGTTGAGCAAGGCATCCTGACGCTGTCGGTTAATGATGAACGGCTCCAGGTGAAGGCGGGCGCTTCCGCCGTCGCCCGTACCGACGCGCCACACGGTTACGCCAACGAACAACAAGAGACGTTAATCTTTACCATGACGGTGTACGAGCCCCATTAAGGGTTTCTCTTAGGTGACAACGTCACCTGTAAACCGCTTACGGAGGGTCAGGGAGTTGATCTGGCCCGCCCGGTAATCCACTTCATCGACACAGGCGTAAATCAGCATCAGCCCTCGCCCGCCTTCGCTCATCAGCGCCGCGTCGTCATCCTGGGCACGGTCGCGAGCGGCGTCGAGCCGGTCATCAGGGATCGCGTTGCCGTCATCGGCAAGTTTCACCCATGCGCTGGCGTCGTCGCGGTGAAACTCAACGGTAAAATGGCGTGCCGGCGTTTCTTCCAGCGCATGACGGATAACGTTCGCCGCCGCCTCGCACACCGCTAAATCAAACGCGAAACGCCAGCCGTCATCCACCGGCAGCGGCGCCATAAACTGCGCCAGCGCGTCGGCGAGCGGGCCGAGCGCATCGAGGCGCGCGGGAAGCGTCAGGACGGCGCTCATCGGCTCATCCTTTTTGCAACCGGGCAAGCGCGGCGGCGCGGTCCGGGCAGAGGATAAACACCCTGTCCATGCGGGTCAGTTTAAACATATTCATGATGTTGCCGTTCAGCGAACAGAGCGCCATCTCCCCCTTGCCGTTCATCTGCTTAAACAGCGCAATCAGCGTGCCGAGGCAGCTGCTGTCGATAAAATCCACGCGCGAAAAATCGATTATCAGCCCGCCCGTGGTGCGGGCTATCTCTTCACTTACGCCCTGGCGAAAGGCGGCGGCGACCGAGGCGTCCAGCCGTCTTGCCACCGGCGTTATCACGCTCACGCCATTAAGATGTTCAGTTTCAAGATTCATCGCGCACTCCCTCGTGGCTTCGTTCAATAATTAACAGTGAGACATCATCGGCCATCGTGACCTGATCGCCCTGCTTTCTGGCGCGCCAGTCGACCAGCTTCTCATGCAGCGCCGGGAAAATGGCGTCCAGCGGGCTGGAAACGTGACGTTGTAACCACTGCTCCAGCCGCTCGTGACCAAACTGCTCCTGCTGCGGATTTTCACACTCCGTAATGCCGTCGCTGTAGAGGCACAAGCGGTCGCCAGGGCGCAGCGTAAACGCGGCGTCTTCCCAGCTCAGACTTTCCAGTAAACCCACCGGCGCCCCGCCGCTGCCGATACGGGTGATGGAGCCGTCCGGGTGCGTGATAAACGGCGTCGGGTGGCCCGCCTGGCACAGCTTGCCCTCGCCGGTTTCGGTGTCGATAACGCCGTAGATCATCGTGAAGTAGCTGACGATGTCGGTGTCGTCATGGCAGAAACGTTCGTTCAGAATGCGGATAACCTCCTGCGGCGCGGTCACGCCATCACCATCGAACAGAAACCGCTCCACCGTGCGCCCGTGCAGGAACTGGCGCGCCACGGCGAGCGACATCATCGCCGCGCCCACGCCGTGTCCCGCCACATCCACGCAGTAAAAGCCGAGATGTCTGTCGAGCGGGAAAAGATTAAAAATATCGCCAGAGACATACGCCGACGGCACAAACAGCCAGTCGGCGAAGAACCTGTCGTACTGCATGCGCCGCGCCGGCAGCACCGAGCGCTGCAACTGCGCCGCGGCCTGGAGATCGCTTTCGATTTGCGTCAGCGCCTCGCGCAGCCGCGCGTTACGCGCCGCGAGCGTCGCTTCCAGCTCCAGAATACGCTCGCCCGCGTGCAGCCTGGCGCGCAGCTCGCTCTGGTTGACCGGCTTGCTGAGAAAATCGTCCGCGCCCGCCTGGAAGCCGAGCGCCAGATCGTCCACGCTCTCGCGCGCCGTGAGCAATATCAGGTAGATATAGTGCTCCTGAAAACGCGCGCGGATCTCCTGGCAGAGCGTCAGGCCGTCCATTACCGGCATCTCCCAGTCGCTCAGCACCATGTTCACCCGCTGCGTCGCCAGCACCTCCAGCGCCGCAACGCCGTTAACGGCTTCCAGCACCTCATAGCCCCATTTTCCCAGCATGCTGCCGAGCAGCCGTCGGTACACGGTGGAGTCATCAACAATCAAAACCCGTTGTCTGTCCGGCATCAAAGCTCCTTAAAGCGGTAAATACCAGATAAGGCTGACGGTGCCCTCGCGGAACTTGCCGTTGCCGCTTTCATGGCCCGGATAACGCGTGCCGCTGTAGTTGGCGTACTGGAGCGAGAACGTGCCCGGTTTATAGCCCGCGTAGCCGAAGCTGTAGCTGTAGTCGCCATTCCACGGCTGCTGCTGGCTGCTGTCCGGGTACCAGAACGCGGTGGCGCGCACGAAGAAATGTTGTTTAAGCGTGTAGCCGCAGCCGCCCAGCACGACATTTTTATTACTGCGGATGTCGTTGCTGTTGAGATCGTAATAACGCGGCACCCAGGTGTAGCCCACCTGGCAGATAATCGAATCGCCTTTATTAATCAGCAGATGTTTCTCCAGCGGTTTCGGCAGCGAGAATTTGTAGGCCGCCGTCACGCCGCCCTGCTCGAAATAGCTGTGACGTTTGTTACCCGACGGCCAGATATGGTTATCGCCATAGTTGCTGTAGACCAGGCTGAAGGTATTGGCGTGCCAGTCGTCATAGCCGAAGCTGTAACGGAAATCGGTCGTGTAACGGGTTAAGTCGCGCACCGGCGCGCGCAGCGTGACGTTGGCGAAGAGATAACTCCAGGGCGAATATTGCAGGCTCAGGTTGAGCGTCTGGTTAATTTTATTGGTCTGCGAGGCCGTATCGCCGCTGTTCGGGATCGTCACGTACTGCTCTTTGAGCCCGCTGTTAAAGCTCAGCGCGCCGGAAAATTTTTTATCGTTCCCCGAAAACAGCCGTCCCCAGCGGCTCGTAAACACGCCTGCCTGAATGGGCTCGGATTCGTTATCGGCGCTTGCCCCGCTCTGCGCGTTTGCAGGCTGGGCGGCGAAAGCCGGCTGGGCCGCCAGCGCGAGCGTCGCCAGCCCGACGCAGTGATATATCCTCGTCATACCCTTGTCGTTCCTTAATTGGGGATCCAGCGTCCGGCGACGTCATACTTCGCCATCAGCCAGAGAATGCCCAGCGCCACGCCGTGAACCAGCGTGTTCATAAGCCAGGCCTGATGCCATAAATCGAAATGCACCACCTGACTGACCAGCAGCACCACATAGACATGCAAAATAAAGGTGTAGAGCGAATGCTGGCCGAGCGGGATCAGAAACCAGCCGGTCAGGCGATAGAGCGGCGTCCAGCACCAGGTCAGCAGCAGATAGACCGTGACCATCAGACAAAAATCGTTCAGCACGCGCAGTGGCCCGAGTCCGTTTTTGGCCGCCCAGGTGTGGTAAATCATGTTGAAATCCGCAGGCGAAATGACATGCATCAGCAGGCCCGGCGGCATAAAGGGGTTAGTATGATTCTGGGCGATAAACATCATAATCAGCGCGCAGACCACCATGACCGCGACCGTCACCTTGCCGGGGCCGGTGCGCGCGAGCGAGAGCAGTTCTTCTTTGTACCAGCCGCAGCACATCCCCAGCACGTAGATGAACTGCCAGGCCATCAGCGGGAACGCAAACTCGAATTCGCTGGCGGTGAGACGAAACGGCGTCACCTGATAAAGCCCGTAAACCATCGCCGACCCGGCAATCAGCCACGGGGTTTTACGATAATGCAGCAGCGCCAGAAAGAACGGGCTCATCAGCAGTAAAAAGACATAGAGCCCCAGGATTTGCGTCTGGTGCGGGCCAATCTGCAAAAACAAAATAATGTTGAACCAGGTTTCTTTAATTTGCGGCGTGGTCGGGAACAGCGACCAGCTATTTCCAGAGAAACGGTCGACAAAATGGCTTATTTCAAACGTATTGATAAAAGGTATTTTCGACAGCAGCAGTACGCTCAGGATAATAACGATATTAACCAGATAGATCTTCCACGCGCGCCGCCACAGCGTCCAGCCCACCGTCAGTAACACGGCCTTTTGCAGACGCTGGCGATTGAGCATGCCGAGCATAAACCCGGCCAGGATCACGAAGCCTTCGGCACCGGTGGTTAATCCGAAACGCTCCCACGTCAATATATTAAATATCGACATCACCTCCGTGTGGGCGACCACCATCATGACCAGCGCAATGCCGCGCATCAGGTCGATACGCAGATCGCGCCGGTCGGCCGCCACATAGCGCCAGGAGACGCGCGCGCGCGGCATATCGCGAGTTGAAGCTACGCTTGCAGTATCGCTCATCGGCTTGGTTTCTTATCGGCTGGGGCCGCCGGTTTCCGGCGGCGCAATATATTCTGAGTATTATCAGAAAAGTGTATACGGCAATAAGCGGCTGTCAGCGTTTCGTGGAAAATATATTTTCAGTGACGGGTAAACGAAAAAACGAAGCGCTGCAAATCGTTGCGTGAATTTATGTCGCTGGAAAGTTTAGCGCGGGCATCTACAATCACTTCATAAACTTAAAACGAATGTTCTGTTGTGCCAGAGATATTTCGCTGACGGTAAATAGTTGCCTTTGATAATTATTTCCCGCCACTGTCTTTGTTGTGTCTGGATGATGATGCCGCTATGGGTTTTTATTTCTCCCGTTTTGAAGATCGTAAACCGCCGGAGCCGCTAAAAACGCCCCGCGCCGTGAAAATTCTCTGGCAGATAATGTCGGTCGCGGCGTTAGTGCTGGGCGCGAATTATATTCGCTGGCGCTGGATGGAATCGCTCAACATGGACGCGCTGTGGTACGCCCTGCCGCTGGTCATCGCGGAGACCTGCGCCTGGATTGGCACCGTACTGTTTACCATCAACCTGTGGCGCGAGGATGACCCGCCTCAGCAGCCCGCCCCGCTGGATATTAACGACTGCCTGAACAGTGAAGATCGGGCCGAGACGCGCCCGGCGCGCGTCGATCTCTTTATCGCCACCTATTCCGAAGATGTTGAACTGGTGCGGCTTTCCATTCAGGACGCGCTGAAGATGCGCTATCCCGGCCCGCTCGATTACCGCATTCATGTGCTGGATGATGGCCGCCGTCCCGCGATGCGCGCGGTCTGCGAAGAAGAAGGCGTTAACTACATTACCCGCGAAACCAATATCGGCTTTAAGGCGGGCAACCTGCGCAACGGCCTTGAGCAGACCGATGGCGATTTTATCGTGATTTGCGACGCCGATACCCGCGTATTCCCTACGCTGCTTGAGCATACGCTCGGCTACTTCCGCGACCCGGATGTCGCCTGGGTGCAGACGCCGCAGTGGTTTTTCGATCTCCCTGAAGGCGAACGCCTGCCGCGCTGGCTGTCGCGCAAAGCGGGTAAACCGGGTTACGCGCTCGGCTGGCTGTCGGAGAAAATCGTCGGGCCGGTGACTATCGGGCGCGACCCGTTCTTTAACGATCCGCGCATGTTTTATGATGTGATCCTGCGCCGCCGTAACTGGGCCAACGCGGCCTTCTGCTGCGGCGCGGCGTCGGTGCATCGCCGCGAGGCGATTATGCAGGCGGCGCTGCGCAGTTATGTCTGGACGGTGGAGGAAGAGATTGACCGCCACACGCGCGATATCCGCGATCCGTCGATGCGAGAAGCGCTTCAGGACGCGATGCGCCCGCATGTGCTCTATGACACCGAGCTGACGCCCTATAAATTTCACGTCTCGGAAGATATTTACACCTCTATCGTGCTGCATGGCGATAGCGCGCGCCGCTGGCGCTCGGTGATGCACCCGCGTATCGAATCCAAAATGCTTTCGCCGCAGGATATGCTCACCTGGATTATCCAGCGCTTTAAATATGCCGCGGGCTCGCTGGATATTCTCTTTCACGACAATATCTTCAGCCGCCGCCGCTTTAAGCTCTCGCTGCCGCAGACGCTGATGTACGCCACGACATTCTGGTCTTATCTCGCCTGCATCTGGAATACGGTGTTTCTGATCTCGCCGCTGATTTATCTCTTCACCGGCATTCCCCCCGTCTCCGCCTGGTCGACGCCGTTCTATCTGCACTTTTTGCCCTTTTTCATTGTCTCGGAGCTGGCGTTTATGTTCGGTACCTGGGGGATTTCCGCGTGGGATGGCCGCGCCTCGTATCTGGCGTTTTTCTCGATGAATTTAAAGGCGCTCGATACGGTGTTACGCGGCGAACAGATTAAGTTTCACGTCACCCCGAAAGAGCGCCAGACCGGGCGGTTTCTCTACCTGGTGAAACCGCAAATCGCCATTGTGGCGCTGACGCTTATCGGGCTTATCTGGGGCGGTATCCAGGTAGCGCGCGGCGCGGTGGACGACCCTTCCGGCTATGTGATTAACATCTTCTGGGGCGCGGTGAATATCGCCGCCATGCTGCCCATGATCATGGCCGCCATGTGGCAACCGGCGGATGAGGAGAGCGGCGCATGAAAGTGACCGACGCCCTGCTGAGCGCGCGCAGCTATATCACTATTCTGGTGGGCTTTCTGATTGGGTTCGCCGTGGTGGTCTGGGTCGAGCGCCAGATGCCGACGCGCGTGGAGAGCAGCAGCGGCATTACCTTAAGCGAAGATTTCCCTCCGCTGCCCAATTCCCGCCCGCTCACCTATGATGAGGCCATCTGGGCGCGCGTGGCCTGGCAATATTTCGTCAATAACACCCGCCCCGACGGGCTGGTGAACGCGCAGGACGGCGCGCCGTGGTTCAGTCTATGGAGCACCGGCAGCTATCTGCTGGCGGCCGTGTCGGCCTACCGGCTGGACGTTATCACGCGCGATGAATTTGACGAACGTGTGACGCAGGCGCTATTCGCGCTGGGCGAACTGCCGCTCACGCCGAACGGTCTGCCCGCCGCTTACTACCGCGCGGATAATCAGGACATTTTAGGCAAGCCCGAAAGCAGCGCCGTCGGCGCCGGACGGCTGTTGATGGCGCTCCAGGTGTTGCTGTGGCACTACCCGCAGCATGCGCCTGCCGTCAACGCGCTGCTGGCGCGCTGGGATCTCGACGCGCTGTTTGTCCAGGCGAAAAATACCAGCGCCGCGCTGGCGGTACGCCACTGGGTGATCCCGACCGACGAGCCGCGCGACAGCTTTGGCTATCGCACCTATGCCAGCCATACGCTGCGGCTTATCAACACCACCGCCGGGCTTGCGGTGACGCAGCCGCCGGAGGGCCAGAGTATGATCGATATCGACGGGATCATGGTGCCGGATGAAGGGCTGCGCACGCCGTGGGGCAAACAGCCGTCGCTGGTGAGCCTCCCCTGGCTGTTGACCGGCCTTGAGCTCGGCTTTGACGCGCAGAGCGGCGAAGTGGCGTGGCGCATCATGCAGATCCAGCAACGTCGCCACAGCCTGCGGGTGCGCAAGCCGCCGATCAGTACCGATTACGCCGAGCAGGCGCCTGACTACGCCGCCGCCATTCCCGAACGCCAGCCGCAGCGCGAGCCGGGCGAAACCGCTTATGACAAAACCGCGCCGGAGCGCACGGCCATTACCTCGACCCGCTCCGCCTTCGCCTGGTATGCGCTGTTTCGCAACGGCTGGAGCGAAGCCCTGCGCCAGCAGGTGCAGCCGTTGCTGGTGCCGGGTAAAGGCTGGCAGCGCGGTCTGAATCTTAATAACAGCGTGAATAATGTGATTGATGCCGACACCAACGCGGTGGTGCTGGAGAGCCTCGCCTATATCGCGGGCGGGCAACTGCTCTGTCTGGGATGCCAGCATACGCCTTCCACCGCCAATGCTTCTGCGGGAGTTACGCCATGACTTTGAAATCTGTATCCCTGTTTATTCGCAGCGTAGCCTGCCTCTTTTTGCTGCTCGGCTGCACGGTGACGGCGCAGGGCCGGGGCGAACTGCCCGCAAACGACTATCCGGCGCGTCATGGCGAGCTGACCGATCGCGAAATGAAAATGGCGAAAAACGCCTGGCAATATTTCGTGGTCAACTACCAGCCGACGACCGGGCTGGTCAACGCCGTCAACCAGTATCCGTCTACCACCATGTGGGATACCGGCTCCTATATCGGCGCAATGGTGGCCGCCCGCGAGCTGGGGATCATCGACAAAGCGGAATTTGACCGCCGTATGCTGAAGCTGCTCGGCACGCTGAATAAACTCGATCTGTTCCGCAACCAGGTGCCGAACAAAGCCTATAACACCATTACCGCGCAGAAGGTGAACTACCTGAACAAACCGGGCGAAATCGGCTTCTCGGCGCTGGATATCGGCCGCATGCTGATATGGCTTCAGAACGTTAAAGAGCGCTACCCGGAATATGGCAACAGCGTCGATAACATTGTGCTCGGCTGGGATTTCACCAACGTGATCGATCCCTGCGGCACCATGTATGGCGCTTACCTGGAAAATAACCAGCCGAAATATGTCCAGGAGGGCCGTCTGGGGTATGAGGAGTATGGCGCCGCAGGCTACCAGCTCTGGGGCTTTAATACCTGCCAGGCGAACCGCCCGGAGCCTTACGCGCTGGCCGATATCTACTGCGTGCTGGTGCCTTATGACTCCCGCGATCCGCGCCGTACCAGCCAGCATAACTACGTCGTGACCGAATCGTACCTGCTCTATGGCCTGGAGATGGGCTGGGATACCGCCAAAGATCGCGACGACAGCCCCAATAACTACTCACACCCGTGGATGAAAAACTTCGCCGACCGCGTCTATCAGGCGCAGGAGAACCGCTACACCATCACCGGCGTGCTGACCGCCCGTTCCGAGCATCAGCTCGATAAATCGCCTTACTTCGTTTACGACACCGTCTTCAGCGATGGGTTTAACTGGAACACCATTACCGACAAAGGCCAGTACGTACCGCAGGCCGCGGCGGTGTCGCTTAAGGCGGCGCTCGGCATGTGGGTGCTGTGGGATTCGCCCTATACCGATCGTCTCTTCACCACCATTGAAAACGCCAACGATCCGAAACAGGGTTATTACGAAGGCATCTATGAGAACGGCGACGGGCCGATCAACGCCTTCACCGGCAACAACAACGGCATCATGCTCGAAGCGCTGCTCTATAAGAAACAGGGCAAACTGCTGCGTTTTAATACCAACGATCCGAAGAATAAAAATTACGCGCCGTCCCTGTGGGAGAAAAAGCTGGTCGACCTGTTTGAAGATAACAACACCCGCCGTAACCGTCCGTTCCTCAATATGACGCCGGGCATCCAGAACTGGTGTCAGCAGAGCGGCACCGCGGTACGCAGCAAACCGACCTGTCAGGCCTGCCAGTGCGCGACCTGTAAAGAGGACGAACCTGTGAAACTGCCACCGGTAACTGCGACATGCTTAAAACAGTAAGCCGCCTGCTGCTTATCCTCGCCGTGCTGGGCGCGGTTATCGCCTGGCTGCTGCTGCGCGACGATCGCGCGGGCTGGCGCTGGCTCTCGCACGGGGGCTGGCACACCACCGCGCGCATCAGTAAGCTCACGCCGCAGGAGCGCGAATGGGCCGCCATCGCCTGGCGCTATTTCGAAAATAACACCCAGGAGGCCACGGGCCTCGTCAACGGCAGCGATAAACGCCCCGTCGCCTCGCTCTGGCAGATGGGCGATTCGCTTATCGCGTTAACCGCCGCGCGCGAGCTGGGGCTGGTGGATGAGAAAACTTTCGACGAGAGGCTGACCCGCCTGCTCGGCACGCTGAATCGTCTGCCGCTCACCGCCCGGCAGACCCCGAACCGGCTCTACTCCACCTGGACGCCCGCAATGGTGGATTTCACCGGTAAACCGGGCGTGATGGGCTGGTCGGCGCGCGACATGGCGCGTCTGATGCTGGCGCTGCGCCTGGTGGCGCAATATCACCCGCAATACAGCGAATATCTGGAGCGCGTGGTGATGCGCTGGAATTTCTGCCCGGTCATCGATAAGACCGGCACGCTCTACGCCGCGCAGATGCAGAACGGGCTGCTGGCGCCGCGCGATGAAATTCGCCTTGGCGAAAGCGAATACGCCGCCGCGGGCTTCAGCCTGTGGGGATTTCAGCCCGCGAAAGCCTGGGGCCCGCCGTCGCAGAACGTCATTTTATACGGTCGCGCGCTGCCGGTGGACGCCCGCGACCCGCGCACCACCTGGCAGCCGTCGCTTATCACCACGCTGCCCTATACGCTGCCGGGTCTGGAGTTTGGCTGGGAAGTGCCGGGCGTCGATCGCGAGAAAATCGACAACCTGCGCGAGCGCGCGAAGACGGTCTATCTCACTCAGGAGAGCCGCTGGCAGCAGGAGAAGATCCTTACCGCCCGCGCCGATTTCACGCTCGCCACCGCGCCGTGGCACGCCGCCGATACCGTCTGGGCCAACGGCTACCCCTGGAACACGCTGGGCGACGACGGCAAAGAGTACCCGCGTCTCGCGCAGGTCTCCACCAAGGCGGTGTTTTCCCTCTGGGTGCTGTGGGACACCCCTTATACCGACGCGCTGATGCAGGCGACGCACCTGATGTATGACGAAAAACGCGGCTGGTATGAAGGCCGCGTCGAGGCGACCGGCGACTATAACCGGGCGCTTACGCTCTCCACCAACGCCACGGTACTGGAAGCGCTGTTTTATAAAGCTAACGGCGGTCCGCTGCTGGCGAGCGACGCCCCCGCCCCCGGCAGCTACTTTAGCCGCCGCCTGAGCGATGTGTTCAACCCCCTGCGCCAGTGTCTGCCTGGCGAAAGCCGCCCGGAGGTTCGCCCATGATGCTCTATCGGGATCTGTTTGACGAAAGCTACAGCCGCCTGTTTCCCGACGACGACAAGCAGCCGTTTTTTGAACGTTTTTTCGCCCGCTTCATCCATATGACGCCGGAAACCGAACACCACTTCGCGGCCGTCGAGCCGCGGCTGCTGCGCAATTTCGTCTATAAGAGCTTTTTCGCGATGCTGATGGTGGACGGCGTGCTGATGGTACCCGATTTTCTGGAACGCCTGGCGCGCCAGCAGGAGAGTAACGGCGTGCGCCTGCCGCCCAACTTTTTCGCCCACTGGCGGCGCGCGATCCTCGACACCGTGGCGGAGCTCGATCCTGACTGCGATGAAGAGGTGCTGACCGCTTGGGCGATGACGATAGCGCCGGGGCTTGAGTATATGCGCCGCCAGGCCGAGCTGAATTATCAGCCAGGGGCGCAACCATGAACAGCGCCGCCTTTACGGACGCGCTCGACGCGCTGCCCGCCGCCCTGCTGTTTTACGATAAAGATGAGCGGCTGGTCGCCTGGAATGCCCAGGTGAGCCGCTTTTATCCCGGCATCGCGCCCCATCTGGTGCCGGGCGCCGCCTTAAGCGCGCTGGCGGTGGAGTTTATCAATACAGGTTTTCAGACCGACAGCCGCAGCCGCGACACGCTTATCGCCTCGCTGCTCGCCAATTGCCGCCACGACGGCCACTGCGAAGTGCGCCAGTTACACGAGCGGCGGCTGTTTATTCAGCATCAGCGAACCGCCGATGGCGGCATCATCAGCCTGCATACCGATATCACCGCGCTTGATACTGTACAAAGCACGCGCCAGCTGCTGCATGACGATTTCCTGCTGGCTGCGGAATCGATTCACATCGGCATCTGGGACTGGCAGGTCACCACCGATATCCTGCACCTCAACGACGCGTTTCTGAATCTGCTGGGCGAGCCGCGCAGCCAGCTACAACATACCAGCCGCTTTTTATTGTCGCTGATCCACCCGGAAGATCGGGATCTGCTGAAAAACGCCATGCAGCGCGCCAGCAAGCATCAGATGCCGGTTTTTGAGTGCGAAATCCGCGTTCAGCACCGCAGCGGCAAATGGCTCTGGATGCTGCTCTCCGGGCAGATCATCGCGCTTACCGTCACCGGCGAGATCGAGCGGCTGATAGGCACTCTCCAGGACATTACCCGCCGTAAAGAGGCCGAGCTGATTTCACGCGACGCGGCCAACGCCGCGCGGGCCGCGAATGAGGCCAAAAGCGCGTTTCTCGCCAATATGAGCCATGAGATCCGCACGCCCATGAACGGCATTCTCGGCATGACGCAGCTCTGCCTGGATACCGAACTGAACGGCGAGCAGCGCGAATACCTGACGCTGGTGATGAGCTCGGCGCAGTCGCTGCTGCATATCATCGACGACATTCTCGATTTCTCGAAAATCGAGGCGGGTAAAATCGTCCTGCATGAGGAGTACGTGGCGCTGAGGCCCTTTATTCAGTCGCTGGTGCGCCCGCTAATGCCGCTCGCGAGCGAAAAACAGATAGAGCTGCTGGTCGAAGTGGACGAGCGCGTGCCGGAGATGATGCGCGTCGACGTGGTGCGCCTGCGCCAGGTATTGACCAATCTCCTCAGCAACGCGCTGAAATTTACGCATCAGGGCGAGATTTTGCTGGCGGTGGCGCCTGGCGCGCAGGACGGCGAATGGCGCTTTCGGGTGCGCGACAGCGGCATAGGCATACCGCCGGAAAAACAGCAGGTGATTTTCGAGGCGTTCAGTCAGGCGGATACCTCCACCACGCGCCGCTATGGCGGCACCGGGCTGGGGCTGACGATCTCCGCACGTCTGGTCGCGATGATGGGCGGCCAGCTGACGGTGGCGAGCGAGGCGAATCAGGGCAGCGAATTCAGCTTTACCCTGCCGCTGCAAAGCGCCGCGCAGGCGACGCCGGAAGTCCAGCCGCTGACGCACTTCAACGGCGAGCGGGTGCTGGTGGTTGATGATAACGCCACTAACCGCCGTCTGATGCAGGCGATGCTCAACCAGCTTGGCTTAAACCCGGTGTGCGTCTCCGGCGCCGCCGGGGCGCTGGCGCTGCTGGAGAATGACAGCGATTTTCCGGTGATCGTGCTCGATGCCCAGATGCCGGAAATGGACGGCATTTCGCTGGCGCTGGAGATATCCGTGCTGCCGCAGGCTTCGCGCAGCAAAATTATCATGCTCAGCTCCATGAGCCGCGATCTCGATCTCTCGACGCTGCGCCGCACCGGGATCGCCTGGTATCTCAATAAACCGGTCGATCAGCAGGAGCTGGCGCGCGCGCTTGGCGAGGCGCTGCGTCCTGATCCTGCCAGACCCGCGCCGGTGACGACGGTCACGGCCGCGGTTCCTGAACTGACGCAAAGCGCGCCGATGCGCATTCTGCTGGCGGAAGATAATCCGGTAAACCAGCTGCTGGCGGTGCGCCTGCTGGAGAAACTCGGCCATGAGTGCGTCACGGTGGATAACGGCCTGCTGGCGCTGGAGCAGTGGCGCCGCGGCGGCTGGGATATTCTGCTGATGGATTTGCAGATGCCGGTCATGGACGGCGAAGCGGCGATCCGCGCGCTGCGCCAGGAAGAAGCGCTGCGCGGCGGACATCAGGCGGCGATTGTGATGACCGCTCACGCGATGCAGGGCGACAAAGAGCGCTGCCTCGCGATGGGCTTTGACGGCTACCTCTCAAAACCGGTGGCGCTGGTCGCGCTTGCCGACGAGCTGTCGCGCTTCGCCCCGCAAAGCGCCCCGCCGCCGCTGGACGGCCTGCCGGACAGCGCGCAGCTGCTGGCGGCCTTTGACGGCGACATGGGGCTGTTAAAAGAGCTGCTCGGGCTGTTTGCGGAAGGCTTTGACGAGCTGGCGGCGCTGCTCGACGCCGCGCTTGCCGCAGGCGACGGCGATCAGGCCCACCGTCTGGCGCATAAGCTGCGCGGCGAAGCGGCGACGTTCGGCTTCGACGGACTGACCGCGCTGCTGCAGGAGATAGAAAGTCGCGAACCCGGCGCGCCATCGGCGCAGCGCGAGGCGTGGCGTCAGGCGCTCGGGACGCAGCAGCGTCGCGTGCGTGAATTCCTGATTCAACTGCTGGAGGGATGATGAAACGTCTGGCCTGTGCGTTACTGGTACTGACGAGCGGCGTGGTGGCCGCCAGAACGGCGCCGCCGGTGCCGGTGCCTGCCAACTGGTCGCTGGCGGGCGACTGGCGCGCCCACGACGGCAACGACGCCGCGTTTATGGGTCAACAAGGGCCGGTGCGCGACTGGCGCACGTTAAAGGTGCCGTCGAACTGGTATACCGCAGGCTGGGATCATCAGGGCGTGCTCTGGTATCGCCATGAATTTACCCTGCCGCCGTTGCCGGAAGAGACGATGGCGACGCTGGTCTTTGACGGCGTGGATTATTACGCCGACGCCTGGCTGAACCGTCAGCCGCTTGGCCGACATGAAGGCTACTTCCAGCGTTTCGCGTATGACATCACCGATAAGTTACAACGTCACAACAAACTGGCGGTGCGCGTCGACAGCCCGTTTGAAGACCCCAAAACTATCTGGCCACTGCATAAAACGATGGTGAAAGGGGTGCTTAATCAGCACGATACGCGCCCCGGCGGCGCGTGGTCGCCGCGCGGCCAGGACGCCAACTCCGGCGGGATCTGGGCGCCGGTGCGCCTGCATCTGAGCCGCGGCGTGACGGTCGATAACCTGATCCTGCGGCCCGACTTTCAACACGGGCTTGATAAGCCGCAGCTTCGCGTCGAACTCGTCTATCGCGCCGCGCAGGCGCGCGAGGTGGAGCTGACCCTGCGCGCCCGCCCGGCGAATTTTACCGGCGAACAGTTTTCGCAGAAACAGAACGTGCGGCTGGCGGCGACCGGCAGCACGCCGCAGCGCCTCTCATTCACGCTGCCGATGGAAAACGCCCAGCTCTGGTGGCCGAAAGGCTATGGCTTTCCGCACCTCTACCGCGTCAGCGCCGTCTTCAGCGACGATAAGGGCGAAATGGAGCGCATCGCAAGCCGCACCGGTCTGCGCCAGATTGTCGAACAGCCGGATAACAAAGGCTGGGTGCTGAACGGTAAGCGAATTTTTATCAAAGGCAGCAACTATATCGGCTCGCCGTGGCTGAGCGAGATGGATGAAAAAAAATATCGCCGCGATATCGAGCTCGCGCTGAAAATGAACGCCAACGCCATTCGCGTGCATGGCCATGTGGCGGGCCGCCCGCTCTATCGTATGGCCGACGAAATGGGGCTGATGATCTGGCAGGACGTGCCGCTCCAGTGGGGCTATAACGACAGCCCGGAATTCGCCGATAACGCCGCGCGCCAGAGCCTCGAGATGACCGAGCAGATCGGTAACTCGCCGGCGATTATCGTCTGGGGCGGCCACAATGAGCCGCCGTGGAACTCGCCGTGGATGGAGAAACGCTTCCCGGACTGGCATAAAGATCTCAACCGCGTACTGACGGAACGGGTGGCCGACGCGCTGGCAAAGGATAACAGCCGCATCGTGCATCGTTTCTCGGCGGTGGAGGAGCACTACTGGCAGGGGTGGTATTTCGGCGTGATGACGGATGTGCTGCAACCGGCGAAAACCGGCATCATTACCGAATTCGGCGCCCAGGCGCTGCCGAAGCTCTCGACGCTTAAAACGATTATCCCTGCCGACAAACGCTGGCCCGCCTCGACAAAAGCCGACGATCCTGGCTGGGAAGTCTGGAAATATCATAACTTCCAGCCGTTCCAGACGTTTGGCTTCGCCAAAATTCCGCGCGGCAAGAATATGGAAGAGTTCATCCATAACACGCAGAAATATCAGGCCGATCTGGTCGGCATGGCGGCCGAAAGCTATCGTCGCCAGCGCTATCAGCCGGTGACCGCCCTGTTCCACTTTATGTTTGTCGAAACCTGGCCGTCGATTAACTGGGGCGTGGTGGATTATCTGCGCCAGCCGAAAGCCGGTTACTATGTGCTCCAGCGCGCGTACCAGCCGCTGTTGCCGTCCATCGAGCCCGTCACCCTTGACTGGCGCGCCGGCACGCCCGGGGCGGTTAAATTATGGGCGATAAACGATAGTTTTTCGGCCTGCGACGGGTGTAAACTGCGCTGGCGCGTGAAAACGCCCGGCATTACCGGGCAGCAAGAGAGCAAACCGATGACCCTCCCGCCTGACAGTAGCCGCCAGGTTGCCCGGCTGACGTTCACTCCCGCCGCCCCTGGCGCGCTGCGTATCGAGTATGAAATTCTTGATTCGCAAGGCAAAACGGTTGGCAGTAACTTTTACGAGACCACCGTCGCGCCCTGAGGCGTTACGCATACTGTACGGATAACTGGACGCCTCAGGGCGTTCAGTCTCTTCTTAAACTCTTTGCCGTCCGGTTAAAGAGCGATAACGATTTGCTAAACTTACAGAATCTGAAACGAAAGCCGCTCTGGAGGTACGTATTAGCATGTTTCAACAGACAACACGCTTACCTTTTACAGAGGAGTTAGCTGAAAAGGCGCGTATGGACCCTGAATCGGGTGAACTCATCCCGGAGACCCGCGATGTCGAGCCGCAGCCTGAATCCATCGAGGGGATGCCCTCGCCGGACGCGCTGACGCCGGCAGACCGCTATTTAGAGCTGTTTGAGCATGTTCAGGCCTCCCGTATTTTCGCGGACAGTAAAACGTTCCCGGACTGCGCGCCGAAAGTGTCGCCGCTGACCATTCTGATGAACTATCGTCAGGCGAAACGCCTGCCGGGCTTCGACCTGCGTCGTTTTGTCGAAGAGCATTTTTACTTTCCGGTTATCAATACCAATCCGTATGTCTCGGACCCGAGCCGGACGCTGACTGAACATATCGACAGCCTGTGGCCAATTCTGACGCGCCAGCCCCATGAGCATCTGGAGAACTCCTCGCTGCTGCCCCTGCCCCAGGCCTATATCGTGCCGGGCGGGCGCTTTACGGAGACCTACTACTGGGATTCCTATTTCACGATGCTCGGCCTTGCCGAAAGCGGCCGCCACGATATGCTGCGCTGCATGGCGGATAATTTCGCCTGGATGATTGAGAACTACGGGCATATCCCGAACGGCAACCGCACCTATTATCTGAGCCGCTCGCAGCCGCCGGTGTTCGCGCTGATGGTCGAGCTGTTTGAAGAAGATGGCGTGCGCGGCGCGCGACGCTACCTGGATCATCTGCTGATGGAATACGCGTTCTGGATGGATGGCGCGGACAACCTTGAACCAGGCCAGGCCTTCCGCCATGTGGTGAAAATGGCAGACGGCACGCTGCTGAACCGCTACTGGGACGATCGCGATACGCCGCGGGATGAATCCTGGCGCGAGGATGTGGAAACCGCGAAGCTCTCCGGGCGTCCGGCCAGTGAAGTCTATCGCGACCTGCGCGCGGGCGCGGCGTCCGGCTGGGACTACTCCTCCCGCTGGCTGCGCGACGCCGACCGGCTCGCGAGCATTCGCACCACGCACTTTTTGCCGGTGGATCTCAACGCGTTTATCTACAAGCTGGAAACCGCCATCGCCAATATCGCGCAGTTAAAAGGCATTCCGGCCACCGCGACGGTATTCCGTAAAAAAGCCATCGATCGCCGCGAAGCGGTTAACCGCTACCTGTGGGATAACGACATGGGCGCGTTCCGCGATTACGACTGGCGTCGCGGTCAGCTGGCGTCGTTTTCGGCGGCCTGCGTGGTGCCGCTGTATGTCGGGCTCGCCAGTTATGCGCAGGCGGATCGCATTGCGGTCAATCTGCGTGAACGCCTGCTCTCGCCGGGCGGGATCCTGACCACGGAAGTGGAAACGGAACAGCAGTGGGATAAACCGAACGGCTGGGCGCCGCTCCAGTGGATGGCCATTCAGGGCCTGAAAAACTACGGCGACGATGCGCTGGCGGATATTATCGCCAACAACTGGTTGCGTACGGTGAAACGATTCTACAATGAGAACCACAAGCTTATTGAGAAGTACCATATCGCCGACTACTCGCCCCGCCCCGGTGGCGGTGGCGAATACCCGTTGCAGGACGGCTTCGGCTGGACCAACGGCGTCACGCGCCGCCTGATTGCGCTCTATGGCGAACCGTAACCCGCTCATCGCGTAAACACAGAGGGCAGCCCGGCGGCTGCCCTTTTTTATGGCGTGAATCGACTCAGAACGAGGCGCTGACGCCGATGTTATAACGCGTCTGCTCGCCGCTGCTGAGGCCTGCGGTTTGCGACAGCGCCGCGAACGCCGACACGTTGCTGCTCAGCGCGACGCTGGCGCCTGCCGTGATATCCATCCAGTTTTTGTCATCTTCCGCCCCGTCGCGACTAAAGGTGAGCGACGTCGATTTTAGCCCGCCCTGACCGCGCCAGACCGAATCGCCGAACTGATGCTTATAATCCACCTGCGCGTAGGGTTTCACCATGCCGAGATCGGCATCCAGACGCCAGCCGACGCTGCCGATTTGCGAATGGAAGTTCTGATCGCGAAAACGCATCGCGGTGCTGTCGTCGCCCGCTTCGCTGTAACCCTCCACATGGCTGTAATCCCACGCGTACTGCACCACCGGACCGGTCGTGAGCGCGCGGGTCACCGGCAGATCCAGCCCGGCGGTCAGGCGCGCGCCCCAGAGTTTAGCGTCGGTTTCGCCCGTCTCGACGCGCGTCAGCGGCCCGAGCTCCACGCGGCGCTGGATATTGCGGTATTCGCCTTTCAGCCAGTGAACGTCGGCATTGATCCATCCCGGCCCGAAATCGACCGCGGTAAAGAGCGCCGCCTGGTAACCGCGCGCGTCATAGCTCAGGTTATCCGTCGGTCGTTGATCGTCGAGCGAGCCTGCAACCAGCGCGCCGACCAGCCAGTTCTCCGTCACCCGGTAATCCGCGCCGAGGGTCAGATTGTTAGTGCTGGCGCTGCCGTCGCCGGTCTCGTTCTTCGTGTAGCGTGCATATTCGCCGCTGTAGCCGCCAAAGACGCCTGCGCTGCCCTGTTCCGCCTGCTCGCTACGGCGTTGCTGATAACGGCTGTCGAGCGTGGCGCGACTGTTCTGCACCTGCGCGGCCGTCGCCTTGTTCAGCAGGGCGACCTGCGCCGGCGCGGCGAGGATCGACTGGATATAGTCCGCCATCAGGCGGTGCACCTGCGGGCTCGGGTGCAAGTGATCGGCAAACAGCCACGCCTGGCTGGCGTTAAATCCCGCGCTCGACGAGGTGCAGTCGGCGGCGGACAGCCCCGGCGGGCACGCCATGCCCGCGGTATTGGTAATGCCGAACTGCGCCGGATTCGCGAGGATTTCATTGAAAATGGCGTTGATGTCGGCGCGTACAATATTGCCGCCGCCGCTCGCGACCAGCGCCTGCTCTTCGGTCGCGTTATAGAGCTGGCTTAACGCCGAGACCTGTCCGGCGGCCGTCTCATAGGCGGCGTAAAGCGCATCGCCAAGGGCCTGTTGCAGCGCCGGGAGCGGACTGACCTCGCCCGCCGCGGCGTAAAACGCGTTGCGGATCGCCTCCTGGCGCGCGGCGAGCGTCGGGGTTTGCGCGCTGCCGAGCGAGGCGAACGCGGCCTGCAGCGCGGCGCTGTTGCCGGCGGTTCCCAGCTGAATAACGGTTTCGATTAACGTTGGCGTGGCGGAGACATCCGGCACCGTCGGGACAATCACCGTTCCTGCCCCCGCGTTTAAGAGCGTGCGCACCTGTGAAGCCGCCGCCGTGGCGCTGCCGGTTACGATGGATTGCGCCTGGAGCGGTTGCAGCACCGCGGCCCCAAGGTCGTTGCCGCCAACGTAGTGGATATAGAGCCCGTCGCGATCCGCCCGGCCATTCGTCTGGCTTAAATAGCGCTGCACCTGATCCTGGGTGTTGTCTGCGCCAAGCGCAGGCACCGCCACGCCGCCGCCTGCGGCGTAGTTATTGCCGCCTTTATCAGAGGGCGAAAGCGTGAGGCCATTGTTTTGCGCGAGGATTTCGTCATACAGCGGATAGCGGTTGCTGTCGAAGGTGTAGCGGCCGTTATTGCCGGTATCGCTCAGGCTGTCGCCAAAGACATAGAGGTTATCCCAGGCGGCGGCGGGCGCGGCGACGCCACAGGCTAAGCCCAGCGCCAGCCCTACCCGCAGGGAAAGACCAGAGAGTGGAAAAGACATACGCGCTCCTGCGTTTCAGAGGTAAATATCGAAAGAAAGCCATGCGTTATAGAGTGTAGAGCGTTTCTGCAAGCGCACCCGGATAACGCCTGGAATTGAGAGTCTGCGCGAAGAATGTGACGATTTGCCTTTTGTTCACTGCCTGAAAGCACAGTGCGTGGAGGCTAAAGTGAGAGGTTTAAAAGGTTTATAAAATGTATGTTGTAACTAAAATCATGGCTTAATAAAAAACCCGGCCGGCGCCGGGTTCGGTTTTACATTTTTTTCGTATCAGCACAGCGGTGCGACGGCGTTACGCATGCCACGGGCAAGAATGGCGTCAAGATCGCGCGTCACCTGCTCCGCCAGCCCCGGCACGGTGGTCAGATCCTGCTCCCAGTGCTCGCTATCCGCCAGTACCGCGTCCACCAGCTCGCGCAGCGTAATGGTCTTATCGCCGAGATTCGTCCAGAGCTGCTGATAGCGCGCCAGCCAGTGGGCGTCATCCTGCAGCGGATAGCTTTCGCCACTGCGTTCGCCGCGATAAAAGGCGATAAGCGACGCCAGCGCGAACGTCAGGCGTGGCGGCAATGTGCCCTTCTGCGCCTGCCCCGCCAGCAGCTGCGGCAGAATGCGGGTGCGGAATTTGGTCATGCCGTTAAGCGCAATGGAGAGCAGCTGATGCTTGATGTACGGGTTGCGAAAACGGCTCACCACCGCATCGGCGAAAGATTCCAGCTCGTCGCGCGGCAGATCCAGCACCGGAATGATCTCTTCATGGATAGCCTTCTCAACGAACGCGCAAATCTGCGCGTCATCCATCGCCTCACCGACCGTGTTCAGCCCGGCCTGGAAAGCGACCGGCACCAGCGCGGTATGCGCGCCGTTGAGGATGGCCACTTTGCGCGCCTTATACGGCTTAATATCATCGACGATCAGCACATTGAGCGGCAGTTTATCGAGACGCAGCTCCTGCGCGAGCCACTGCGGCCCCTGGATCACGAACAGGTAGAAGTGTTCGGCGGTATCGAGAAACGCGTCGTGATAGCCAAGGCTCTCTTCAAGCTGGGCCACTTCATCGCGCGGATAGCCGGTAACGATACGGTCAACCAGCGTCGAGCAGAACGTATTGGCGCTCTCAAGCCAGCCGATAAAAGCAGCAGGCAGCGCCCATTCACGGGCATAGCGAAGCACCAGCTCGCGCAGCGCCCCGCCGTTATAATCGATAAGCTCGCACGGAATAAGCACCCAGCCTTTATCCTGCGCGCCGTTAAAGTGGCTGAAACGCTCGAACAGCAGTCGAGTGAGTTTCGCCGGGTAGCTTACCGCCGGCGCGTCTTCGAACTTATCGCCGGCGTGATAGCTGATACCCGCTTCGGTCGTATTGGAGAACACAAAGCGGATATCCGGGTTATGCGCGAGCTTCAGGAACTCGTCATACTGCGCATAAACACTCACTTCACGATTCACGGAACGAATGAGTCGTGACTCGCTCACCGCCTCACCCTTCTCATTCAGACCGCGAATAATCGTAGTATAGAGCCCGTCCTGCGTATTAAGAGACGGCGGGAAATCGCTGGCGATAGGACGCACCACGACCACCCCGGCGTTCAGATCGGTATGTTCATTAAGAAGATCCACCTGCCAGTCGACAAAAGCCCGCAGGAAGTTCCCTTCACCGAACTGGATGATGCGCTCCGGCCAGAGCGCGCCAGGAAAATCACGACGATTCAATGTTTTCACAATGTGTTCCTTGATGGATTAAAAGCAGATCGCTGACTGAAACTGCCCTCCACGCTATCAGAACAACCATTAATGAAACCCCGTTTCGATCAAATTGAGCTGAGTTATTAAAAAATTTTATAGCTGCTTAAAAAAAACGGTTGTGCCGCAGGGGGCGCCGTCCGGCATCAGGGCGTAATTCGGGATCACGCCGGCCTTTTCCCATTGATGACGTGAATAAAATCGTTCGGCATCGCTGCCGGTAGACGTATCCAGCACCAGCACCGTTTTACCGGCTTTACGCGCCTCGCTTTCCAGGGTTTCCATCAGCGCCCGGGCGATGCCGCCGCGACGCGCGCGTCGATGCACCAGGAGTTTCGAGACATCCGCGCGGTGGGGCTGGTTTTCCGGCTGGCTGAGGATCAGTTGTACGGTGCCGACGGCCTTTCCCTGTTCATCAAATGCCGCCAGCACCAGGCGATCGTCGCGGGCCGCGCTTTGCGCGACATCAAGCCAGAAGGCGCGCGCTTTCTCCGGGCTGAACGGCAGCATAAAGCTCACCGACGCGCCGCCTTCCACGCAGTCAGTCAGCACATCGCACAGGGAATCTAAATGGGTGGGGATCTCCGCCGCGCTGAGGCGACGAACGGTATACGCCAGGGTCATTGGTACTCCGCCATGAGGGTTTATCAAAGGGTTAACAGATAAGCCTTATCATGGCGGAGATTCGCCGCAACGGGTCAGAGGAAAATCTTATCCTGCGGCGTGTTTGTGCGTGGTTTTCATCTTGTACATCTCGTCATCGGCGGCTTTCAGCAGCCCCGCGAGATCGCACTGTCGCTCTTCATCAAACTGCACCACGCCCCAGGAGAAACCGAGCCGCCACGGTTTACCGCTCTCCCGGTTAAAGGCGTCGGTCTGCTCGACCAGATACTGCATCGCAATCCACGCGCCTTTGTCGTCGGTATCGTTAAACAGCACCACAAATTCATCGCCGCCGAGACGCGCCAGAAGATCGCTGTCGCGGAACGCGTTTTTCATCACCATCGCCATCGCGTTTAACGCTTCATCGCCGGCGGCGTGTCCCCAGGTATCATTGATCTCTTTAAAATCGTCGAGATCGATAAACCCGAGCGACATCGGCTCGCTGCGACGCCGGTGGGTCGAGAACGCGTAGCCGGCAAGCGAAGTAAAGCCGCGGCGGTTCAGCAGCCCGGTGAGTTCGTCGCTGGTCGCCACGCTGAGCACCATAAACTCATCTTCGACAATCGCCGCCAGATCGCGCAGCAGCAGCGCGTCGGACTCGGTGAATTCCCGCGGCTCGGTGTCGATAATGCACAGGGAGCCTGCGGTCGCGCCATCGGGCAGCCGCACCGGACAACCGGCATAGAAACGAATATGCGGCGGGCCGTTGACCAGCGGGTTATCGCGAAACCGTTCATCGCCAAGCGCATCGGCGATAATCAGCGGCGCGTTGCTTAAAATCGTATGTCCGCAGAACGAGACGCGGCGCGGAATAGGTTTGGGCTCGGCGCCATCGCAGGAGACGAACCAGAGCTGCTCCTGGTCGACGAGGCTTATCAACGCCACCGGCGCGTTAAAAAGGCGCTTCGCAAGCCGGGTAAGACGGTCAAAACGCTCTGTCGGCGCCGCATCGAGCAGGCCAGAATCATGCAGGGACTGAAGACGCGCCTGCTCATTAACCGGGATATCGGGTGTTTTCATTGCGCAACCTGTAAGCACTGTTTAATTGAAGCATAGCGTATCCGGCATCAGGCAAAGAGGCCGCCGCCGTCAAAGCGCGTAAATACGATTTTTACCTTCGCGCTTGGCGCTGTAAAGCGCGTCGTCCGCGGCTTTCAGCCACTGCGCCGCGCTCCGCATGTCCGCCGTGGCGCGCGATACCGATACTGAGCGTGCAGCGCTGCGCGCTGTCGGGGAAAACGTCCATCTGCGCGGCCTGCGCCATGATGCGATCGCCCACCGCACAGGCGCGGCCAAAGGCGGTATCGGGCAGCAGCACGACAAACTCATCGCCGCCAAAGCGCGCTACGGTATCGCCCGCACGCGTCGCCTCGCGCAGGATCTCTGCAAAGGTGACCAGCAGCCGGTCGCCCGCCTCATGGCCGTAACGATCGTTCGCCGCTTTAAAATCATCAATGTCGATAAACATCAGCGCCGCAGGCTGTTCCCTGGTGTGAAAACGTCTCAGGGCCGCGTCGATATCGTGCTCAAGCCTGCGACGGTTGGCGATATTGAGCAGCGGATCGGTATTGGCGAAGCGTTCAAGCTCGCGGGTTTTCTGGCGCAGACGCGTTGAGAGCGCATGGCTCACGACACTGAGCGCCAGCACATAAATCGCGATGAGCGGCAGCGTGGCGTAAAGCGTGCGGGAAGAAACGGCCAGATGCACCGGCAGCCCGAGCAAAAGCCAGGTCGCGCCGAACATCAGGGCCATGACGCCTGCGGCCTGGCGCATCAGGGGAAAACCGCCCGCGGAAAGCCTGTCGGAGAGCAAAATAGTGGCGATCGCGACAGAGGTGAGCGGCGACAGCGCCGTCTGGGCTATCCAGAAGCCGCCCGCCGCCGCGTCCGCCAGCAGGTTTTGCAGTTCTGTGCGTGCGGGATGGCGGCTGCGGCGCGCGCGGTAACGCGCGACAAGAGGCCAGACAAAGGCATTGGCCGCCAGCAGCGCCTGCGTCCATAACGGGCGCTGGAGCTCCAGCAACAGGGCGAACAGCGGGATAAAACAGAGCGTGGTGCCCAGCTGGCGCATAAAAAACATGCGCCTGACGAACCTGAGCGCGGAGGAATGCTGATGACGGTTTAGCTGCTCAGATGCGCTCTTCATACCAGTATCCGGTGACGAAACCCAGCCATCTTAGTAACCCAGGATCCTGGCGGCAAGTACTTTAAAGCGCTCGCGGAAACAATCGCTCACATTCTGAAAAGAAACGGCAGTTCAATATCTTATTCGCGCGCCAGGGGCACGGCATCGTCGCGATACGGTTATGACAGATGTTGCGCCAGACGCAGCGTCGGCTGATGCTCATCGTGCACCGAGGTCCGGTTGCGCCCCTGCCGTTTGGACTGGTACAGCAGGCTGTCCGCTTCGCGCATCAGCCGGGTGAAGGTGTCGCTGACCCGCTCACGCGGCGCCGCGTCATAGCCAAGGCCGATACTGACGCTGAAAGAGAGCGTCTGCCCTTCCCAGACGACCGTTTCCCCGGCCACCCGCTGGCGAAGGGTCTCGGCCAGCTGACAGGCGCGATCGAGCGTCATGTCCGGGCAGACGATCACAAACTCTTCGCCGCCCATCCGCGCCACGCGCCCGGCGTCGGCCGTCAGCTCGCGCAGCTTCTCCCCGAAGGTCGCCAGCACCGCATCGCCGCACTCATGACCATAGTTATCATTAATGCTCTTGAAGTGGTCCAGATCCATCAGCATCACGCACAGCGGCCGCCCGGCGAGCGCCGGATTGTTATCGTCGCGCGCCAGCGCCTCGAAAAGCCCGGAGCGTGAATAAACGCCGGTGAGATGGTCGTAATTGGCGCGCCGGGAGATCTGCGCCAGCAGTGAGTTAATGGCGCTGACGCTCACCGCCACAATCGCCGGGCAGATAGCGATCGTCGCCACGCCAAGTCGCGTCGAAAACATCTGGCTGCCGACAGAGAGCCTGGCGGAGCTGATTTCAATGATCCCGGCGCTCACCAGAATAATTTGCAGCACGCCGGTGCAGAGCGTTAAGAAACAGGTCACATTGAGCGGATAGCGCACCGCGCACCAGATCAGCGCCGCGACCGGGAATGCCAGACAGCCCGCGCCGCCAATCACCACCGAGGCCGCAAGCGACGCCACCAGCGCCAGAAACGGCCACAGCGCTTCGGGTTTTATGCGTGCAGGCCACGACGGCCGCGTAAGCGTTAGGATCCACGGCATCAGGAGCACGCCCGTCGAAAACTGTTCGCTGAACCAGTCGCACAAAAGCGGCAGAAACCCCTGCGCGTTAACCCCGAGGCTGCCCGTCGCGCCGAAAAAGGCGCACAGCAACGCCGCCACGAGACAGTAGTTAAAAAGCCGCAGCGCGTTAACCGGGCGTGCGAGCGCGGGCCCGCGCCGTTTATCGCGCACCAGCAGCAGCGCCACGGTGATGATAAACACCATATTGGAGAAGTTAATCAGCAGCGAAGCGGCGCCCCAGCTGGTCGTCATCGCATCGTACGCGAGCATCGCCACATAACAGATGGCGTAGTAACCGGGCCGATTTAAGAACGGATAACGGGCGAACACCGCCGCCATGACCGCATTCAGCGGCCAGAACAGCGACAATGGCTCAACCAGGCGCATCATGGCGCCCAGGAAATAAAACAGCGTGGTCAGAAGAAAAAGGAGGGATGCGTTGAGCAACGTTTTTTCTTCACGAAAACCAGTCAGCTTCGCCTGGTTAAACATAATCTATCGCTTACGGCTGCGGGCGGCGGCAGGGAGACGGCGCCGGGATAACGGAATGGCAATAAGCTTAACACGTTTTAAACACAAATCTGCGGGTGTTTACGCGTGTCAGCGGAAAATCGCGCCGCCGTTTAGCGGTTCATCTCCTGCACCAGCCAGCGGTGGATGACAGTGACGACATACGCCTGCTGCGGCGCGCTGAGCGCCACGCCCGCCGGAATGTTATGCCACTTCGCCAGACACCCGCGACAACAGGTGGCGGTGGCGTGCTGGGCGATAAACACCGGATGCCCGCGCATCGGCGTCTGTTTGCCGTCATTGGCGGGCTCGGCGGGCGCCAGCCGTCTGGCGATAAAGTCCGCGGCGTGCTGGTCAATCACCTCCGGGCCTTTATCCATACAATACTGCCGCTCTTTCGCGCCGAGGTGAAAACGGCGGCGAAAGGCGGAGCGGTTCAGGCGCGCGAACAGCGCATCCATAACGCCTCCTCAGAAAATAGAACGGCCAATTTCGCGGGCGAGAATTTCCAGCGCCGCGATACCGGCGAGAGAGTTACCGGCGTGATCGAGCGCCGGGCTCCAGACCGCGATAGACATCTCGTGCGGCACCACGGCGATAATTCCCCCGCCGACGCCCGATTTCCCCGGCATCCCCACGCGCCAGGCGAATTCGCCGGAGCTTTCATACATTCCGCTGGTGGCCATCAGCGCGTTAACCTGGCGGGCCTGCAACGGGCTTATCACCGGGGTATCGAGGTGCGGCGCCCTTCCCTGATTCGCCAGAAACAGAAAGGCGCGCGCCAGCTCCGCGCAGCTCATCTTCAGCGCGCAGTAGTGAAAATAGTTTTGCAGCACCGTGATGACATCGTTATGGAAATTGCCGAAGGATTTCATCAGATACGCGATGGCGGCGTTGCGGGCGGAGTGCTCAAACTCAGATCGCGCCACGGCGGCGTCGTAAATAATATCCTGCGCGCCGCACAGACCGCGCACCACTTCCAGCATCCGCTGTTTCGGGGCGCTTAAGCGGCTTTGCAGCATATCGCAGACCACCAGCGCGCCCGCGTTGATAAACGGGTTACGCGGTTTGCCCTGCTCCAGCTCCAGCTGCACCAGCGAGTTAAAGGGCTGCCCGGAGGGATCTTTCCCTACCCGCTCCCAGATCTCATGATCGTCATAGCGGCCCATCGCCAGCACCAGGCTCAGGACTTTAGAGATCGACTGAATGGAGAAGCGCTCATCGGCGTCGCCTGCGGCAAAACATTCGCCGCCGACCGTACAGACGGCGATGCCAAGCCGGTCGGCGGGTACATCCGCCAGCGCCGGAATATAGTCCGCCACCTTGCCCTGTGCGGCGAGCGGGCGCACCTGTTCGAGAATTGAAGCCAGTAATTCGTTATTAAGCGTGTGGGTCACCAGAGACTCCCGGCGCGAAGGACGATCGTTCGGGCCGGGAGTATAGCAACCTCAGGCGGGAAGACGAAAGCGGGAGACGGCCTCCGTGAGCCTGCGCGATTCATCACGCAGGCGCAGCGACGCCTGCGTGGTGTGCTGCACCAGCGTTCCGGTTTCACCCGCCACCTGGTTGAGCGCGCCGATGCGCTGCGTTACCTGGTGAATGCTGTCGCCCTGGTTGACCGTCGCCACGGCGATTTCGCCCAGCAACCCCGTCAGATGACTCACCAGCGCCATCACCCGGCCCAGATTCTCTTCAAGCTTCGACACCGCCTCCGAACCTTTCTCTATCCCCTGTAACGAGTGATGGATCAGTTCCTGAATGGTCTGCGTCGAATGGCTGCTCTTACGCGCCAGCAGCCCGACCTCTTTCGCCACCACGGCGAAACCGCGGCCGTGGTTTCCGGCGTGCGCGGCTTCGATGGCCGCGTTGAGCGCGAGAATATTGGTCTGGAACGCGACGCTGTCGATCATCGCCACGATCCCGCGCATCTCGGAAGAGCGCGAGACGATATCCTGCATCGAGTGGTTCACCGTCTGCATCATTTCGTCACCGCCGGCGGCCACACCACGGGCTTCATCGGCGCGGGCGTTCGCCACGCGGGCGTATTCGCTGTTCTCTTCCACATGCGCTTCCAGCGTTTCGATATGTTCAGTGACTTTTCGCAACTCTTCCGCCTGCAGTGCCGAGTGGCTGAAAAGCTGCTCATTACCCGCCGCCAGCTCGCCGATATTGGCGACAATCGCGGACGTCGCCTCACGCACATCATTCACCAGCTGTTGCAGCCCGCCCTGCATCTGCCCGATGCTCTGGCTCAGCTCCGCCATTTCACGGTTTACCAGCTTGCCCTCAGGCAGCGGCGCACAGAGATCGCCTGCCGCCAGCCTGTTGATATGCGCGATAAGCCGCGTGAGCGGGCGGATCACCCAGACGGCCATACTGCGCCATACCAGCAGCGCGATAATCAGCAGCACGCCGAGCGCCATGATAAACAGCCGCTGCGCCTGCTCAAGCCCGCCCAGCAACTCGCGGCTGTCGTTGTCCGCTCGCTGCGCATTCGCGCTCTGATAGCGGGCGAAGTTGTCGTTGAAATCGGCCTGGAACGCCTGCACCGGCACCGCGAAAAACGCGTCAATGCTGTTGGTGCTGACCAGTCCGTCCGCCTGCTCTTTCAGCGCGCCATAGAAATTCTGGTAACTTGCTTTCAGCGGATCGTCTTTCGATGGATTGAGTTTGCCGTAGCGCTCAAACGCGGTATGGGAGCGTTTCAGCGCGGCCTGCGCCTCATCCATCAGGCTGTTCCAGCTTCCCACCGAGCCGGTTTCTTTATCCTGCATAAAGTAGATGCCTGCACGGTTCAGCAAGTCGCTTGCCATCAGGAGCGTGACGCGGGAGTCATCCATCGCCGCCTGCTGCTGGCGTTGCGCCTCGCGGTGCTGGACCTGCTGCTGCGTGTCGCCAAGCAGCGACGAGAGCATGAGCGTTGAGAGAATTTGCAGTGCGGAGAAGAGCGTAATAACACACAGAATGCCGGCCATCAGCCCGAAGCGAGTGCGCGGCACGACGCGCCGGATGGCGCGGGAAATTTTAGTTAGGTTCATGTTTTTCTTCGTTAAACAGCGAAAACCTCCGCGAGTCTACAAAGCAAAAATGACAGAACCATGTCACGCATATGACAAAGGGCCGCATGAGCGGCCCTTACTCCCAGGGCGGGTAGGCGAAGCGCACCCGCTGGTCAAACTGAACCACGGTCACCGTTGGGCGGGTAAGCTCGTAGGGCGGGTAAGCGAAGCGCACCCGCCAGCCAGACCAAACAACTGTGCGCGGCCCGGCGGGATAACGCTTTGATTCGCCGTATCGCTTAGCGGCGGTTTTTCCAGACGGTCTGAATGTTGCAGAACTCATGCAGACCGAAGTGGGACAGCTCGCGGCCAAAGCCGCTCTTCTTCACGCCGCCGAACGCCACGCGGGCGTCGCTCGCGCAGTAGCCGTTAATAAAGACGCCGCCGCACTCCAGACGCGCCGCGAAATCCTCCGCGCGGGCGTCATCGGCGGTCCAGACGGTCGCGCACAGCCCAAATTCGCTCTCGTTCGCCAGCTCCAGCGCCTGTTCGGCGTCGCGCGCCACGCTGATGGCAGCGACCGGTCCGAACAGCTCCTGACGAAACGCGGTCATCTCGCGCGTCACGTTGCCAAGCACCGTCGGCGCGTAGAAATTCGCCGCCCCGGCTACTTTCTCGCCGCCCAGCAGCAGCGTCGCGCCTTCGCTGAGCGTCGCCGTCACCTGCGCATGCAGCTCGTCGCGCAGATCAAAACGCGCCATCGGGCCCAGGAAGGTGTTTTCATCGGTCGGCGCGCCCATTTTCAGCTGCTGCGCGGCGGCCACGAATTTTTCGGTAAAGGCATCGGCGATGCTGGCTTCCACGATAAAACGCTTGGAGGCGGCGCATACCTGTCCGGTGTTCTGGTAGCGGCCCGCCACCGCCGCTTTAACGGCTTCGTCGAGATCGGCGTCCGCCAGCACGATGAACGGATCGGAACCGCCCAGCTCCAGCACGCATTTTTTCAGCGCCGCGCCCGCCTGCGCGCCGATTGCGGCACCCGCACGCACGCTGCCGGTCACGGTAACGGCGGCGATACGCGGATCGTTAATCGCCTGGCTCACCCCGTCGTTGGTCGCATTAATGACTTCGAACACGCCGGCCGGCACGCCCGCGTCTTCAAAAATCTCATTAATCAGCAGCGCGCAGCCCATCACGTTCGGCGCGTGCTTGAGTAGATAAGTGTTGCCCGCCAGCAGGATCGGCACCGCGCCGCGCATCACCTGCCACAGGGGGAAGTTCCACGGCATTACGGCGAGGATCGGACCGAGCGGGCGGTATTCAATCACCGCCTGCTGGTTTTCCACCAGCGTCGGCGCGGTCGCGAGCATCGCCGGGCCGTGTTCGGCATACCAGTCGCAGAGCGCGGCGGATTTCGCCACTTCGCCACGCGCCTGGAGGATCGGTTTGCCCATTTCAGCGGTGATCATCTGCGCCAGCTCTTCACTGCGCGCGCGCAGCGCATTGCCGATGTCACGCAGCGTCTGCGCGCGCTCATCAAGGCGGCTGGCGCGCCAGCGGCGAAAGCCTTCGCTGACGTGGGTAACGGCGAGCTCAACCTGTTCGGCGCTCGCCAGCGGGTACGCCGCCAGGGTTTCGCCGGTGGCCGGGTTTACGGAAATCGCGTGGGTGGCAGGGGAAATGCTCATCAATGGCCTCTCTCTTATGTGTTGTTATCCGTGACGCTTTTTTATACAAAACACGTCAAACCTATTGTCATAGCCTGGCCTGCTCTGGTATTTCTGAAAAGTGAATAATATTGACGATTCCATTCACCCGGAGAGAATGCGATGGATTTAACCCAGCTTGAGATGTTTAACGCCGTGGCCGAAACCGGCAGCATCACGGCCGCCGCCCAGCGCGTTCACCGGGTGCCGTCTAACCTCACCACCCGTATCCGCCAGCTTGAGGAAGATTTAGGCGTGGATCTGTTTATCCGCGAGAACCAGCGCCTGAAGCTCGCGCCCGCCGGGCACAGTTTTCTCGCCTACAGCAAACGTATTCTGGCGCTGGTGCAGGAGGCGCGCGAGGTCGTCTCCGGCGACGAGCCGCAGGGGATTTTCTCGCTCGGGTCGCTTGAGAGCACCGCGGCGGTGCGTATCCCCGCCGTGCTCGCCGCCTTTAACCAGCGCTACCCGAAAATTCAGTTCGATCTGGCGACCGGCCCGTCCGGCACCATGATTGACGGCGTGCTGGCGGGCGAACTGAGCGCGGCGTTTGTCGACGGCCCGGTCCTGCATCCGAATCTCGAAGGCATGCCGGTCTATCAGGAAGAGATGATGCTGGTGGCGCACGCGAATCATCCGCCCGTGACGCGCGCGCGGGAGATTAACGGCGCGAGCATTTACGCCTTTCGCGCCAACTGCTCGTACCGGCGGCATTTCGAGAGCTGGTTTAAAGAAGATCAGGCGATGCCGGGCAAGATCCACGAAATGGAGTCTTACCATGGCATGCTGGCGTGCGTGGTGGCCGGGGCCGGTGTGGCGATGATCCCTCGCAGTATGCTGGAGAGCATGCCGGGCAGCCATCAGGTGCAGGCGTGGCCGCTGGCCGATAAATGGCGCTATATCGATACCTGGCTTATCTGGCGGCGCGGCGCGAAAACCCGCCAGCTCGACGCCTTTACAGCGCTGCTGCCGTCTCCGACACCCGCTTTCGCATAAACACGCTCAGCGGATCGGGCTGGTACGGCGCAAACGGTGCGGTGTGCGTATAGCCGCAGCGCTCATAGAGTTTCACCGCCGCGTGCTGGTGAATGCCGGTTTCCAGCTGTAACGTATGGCAGCCGCGTGACAGCGCGGCGGCTTCCAGCGCCGCCATCAGTTTTTCGCCGAGCCGCTGCCCGCGGTGACGCGCATCGATATATACCCGTTTGATTTCACCAGAGCCGTCGGCGTTCAGCATCACCGCGCCGCAGCCCACCGCCTCGCCCTGATGGCGGATCACCATAAAAATCATCTCATCATCCGGCACGTCGGCGAGATCCACCAGATGGTTGCTCTCTGCGGGATACAGCGTGTTCTGGTAAGCGTCCAGCGCGGCAATCAGCGCCCGGCTTTCTGCGCTGCCTGGCGCTTCGGGGGTTATCGGGTACATAGCGGCTCCTCCGTTGTTTTTATTAGCTTTACCGTTTGCGCGCGCCGCCGACAACCCACCGGTCAGACGATTGTCTTATGTTGCGCGCTTTAATACACAATGGGGATTTCCCGGCACCGGCTTGTGCAGGTACTCTGTGCGGCGAAATGGGTTAACAAGGAATGACGCCATGAATAACAGAGCACGAAAAGTGATGATTATCGGCGCGGGCAACGTCGGCACCGCCGCCGCCTGGGCCCTGCTGAACCAGAATATCGGCGAGGAGCTGATTCTGGTGGATCTCGATGCCGCGCGCGTCGAGGGGCACTGTCAGGATCTGCGCGACGCCGCCGCCTATATGCCGGGGATGATCAAAATCTCCACCCGCCAGGCACAGGAGTGCGCGGATGTCGATATCGCGGTGATCACCGTCTCCGGCGGCGCGCTGAAGCCCGGCCAGACGCGGCTGGACGAGCTGACCAATACCGCGCGCATTGTGGGCCAGATCGTTCCGCAGATGATGGCGGGCGGCTTTAACGGCATTTTCCTCGTGGCGACTAACCCGTGCGATATCATCACCTGGCAGGTATGGAAACTCTCCGGCTTGCCGCGCAACCAGGTGATCGGCACCGGCGTCTGGCTCGATACCACCCGCCTGCGCCGCACGCTGGCCGAAGCGCTGGAGATCGGCCCGCAAAGCATCGACGCCTTTATCCTGGGCGAACATGGCGACACCCAGTTCCCGGTCTGGTCGCACTCTTCCGTGTATGGCTCCCCGGTGGCGCAGGTCTATGAGCGCAAAACGGGTAAGGCGCTCGACACCGCAGCGCTCGCCGAGCGCGTGCGCAGGCTGGGCTTTGAGATTTACGCCCGCAAAGGGTGTACGGAATATGGCATCGCGGGCACTATCGCGGAGATCTGCCGCAATATCTTTACCGGCAGCCACCGGGCGCTGGCGGTGTCGTGCATTCTTGACGGCGAATATGGCGTGGACAACGTGGCGATAGGCGTACCGGCGGTTCTGGCCCAGAACGGCGTGCAGCAGATTATCGAACTGCAGCTGGAAGGCGAAGAGCAGGCGAAGTTTCAGCATTCGGTCGCGGTTATCAAAGAGAATATCGCCCGCCTGCCCTGATCATAAAAATGGCGCCCGCAACGGGCGCCGAATCATCAGCGCAGCAATACCTGGCCGATAAGATAAGTGACCGCCTGCCCGCCAATCAGCACGCGATCACCCTGCCATTCACAGCGTAAATCGCCGCCCCGCGCCGAAACCTGGCGCGCCATCATCGTGGTTTTGCCAAGCTTTGCGCCCCAGAAGGGGATCAGCATACTGTGCGCCGAGCCGGTCACCGGATCTTCCGCCACGCTCTCTCCGGGGCAGAAAAAGCGACTGACGAAATCATACGGGCCGCCGGGCGTGCCGGGCGCGGTTACGCAGACCTGTTTGCCGAGCGGCAGCAGCGCATGAATATCCGGGGTCAGCGCCTCCACCTGCGCCTGGGTCGGAAGCTCCACAAGATAGTCGCGATAAGCCGTCACCGACACCGCGCCGTCAATCCCCAGCGCGCTCAGCAGCAGCGCGGGCGCCTCCACCGGCTGCGCCTGCCACGCCGGGAAGTTCAGCGTCAGCCAGTCCCCGCGGCGCGTAACGGACACCTCACCGACAAAGCGCGTCGAGAAACGGATTTCGCTGTGCGGGTAATCGAGGTGCTCGAAAATGACATGCGCGGCGGCAATCGTGGCGTGGCCGCAGAGGTTGATTTCATAGCGCGTGGTAAACCAGCGCAGTTCGAAACCGTCGTCGGTGCGCACGAAAAAGGCGGTTTCCGACTGGTTATGCTGCTGCGCCATCGCGAGCAGCGTCTCATCCGGCAGCCATTCGCTTAACGGACAAACCGCCGCCGCGTTGCCGCTGAAGGTTTTATCGGCGAACGCATCCACCATATAAAAATCAACTGATTGCATTGTCATCCCCACCCTGTTTTTTGTCGTTGCTGTTTTATACACCGTATCACGCGCCCTGAAACGCGTGACGATAATTGCGTTTCTGCCGCTTCGTTTGTTACATAACGGGTACAAAAATGAGATTTGCGTCACAAAATGGTTGTATCCCGGCAGGCGAAAGTTTTAAGATCGCTTGCTTCTTATTCACTTCTGACCAGCGCGAATCTTTTTTATGACGATGAATACAGTCTCTCGCAAAACGGCGTGGCTGCGGGTGGTTACGCTTGCGGTCGCGGCATTTATTTTTAATACCACCGAGTTTGTGCCGGTGGGCCTGCTCTCCGATATCGCCGCGAGTTTCCATATGGAATCCGCGCAGGCGGGCATTATGCTGACCATCTACGCCTGGGTGGTGGCGCTGATGTCGCTGCCGTTTATGCTGCTGACAAGCCAGGTGGAGCGCCGCAAGCTCCTGATTGCGCTGTTTGTGGTCTTCGTCGCGAGCCATATGCTGTCGTTTATGGCCTGGAGCTTCGAGGTGCTGGTCATCAGCCGTATCGGGATTGCCTTCGCTCATGCGATTTTCTGGTCGATTACCGCGTCGCTGGCTATTCGCCTGGCGCCGCCGGGCAAACGCGCCCAGGCGCTGAGCCTGATTGCGACCGGCACCGCGCTGGCGTCGGTACTCGGCCTGCCCATCGGGCGCATCGTCGGACAATATTTCGGCTGGCGCACCACCTTTTTCGCCATCGGCATCGGCGCGCTGATTACGCTCGCCTGCCTCGTGAAACTGCTGCCGAAAATCCCGAGCGAACACTCCGGCTCTCTCGCGAGCCTGCCGGCGCTGTTCCGCCGCCCGGCGTTGCTGTGCATCTACGTGCTGACCGCGGTTGTGGTGACCGCGCACTTCACCGCCTACAGCTATATTGAGCCGTTCGTGCAGAACGTCGCGGGCCTGAGCGAAAACTTCGCCACCTTCCTGCTGCTGGTGCTCGGCACCGCGGGGATTATCGGCAGCGTGATTTTCGGCAAGCTCGGCAACCTGCACGCGTCCGGGCTTATCAGCAGCGCTATCGGCGTGCTAGTGATTTGTCTGCTGTTGCTGCTGCCGGCCTCGCACAGCGCCGTTAACCTGACGGTCCTCTGCGCCTTCTGGGGCATCGCGATTATGCTGATTGGCCTCGGGATGCAGGTGAAAGTGCTGGCGCTGGCGCCGGACGCCACCGATGTCGCGATGTCGCTCTTCTCCGGCATCTTTAACATCGGCATCGGCGCGGGCGCGCTGGTGGGCAATCAGGTGAGCCTTCAGCTCTCGATGTCGTCCATCGGGTATATGGGCGCCATCCCGGCGCTGGCCGCGTTTGTCTGGGCGATTGTGATTTTCCGCCGCTGGCCGGTTCAGCTTCCTGAGGAACAACCGCACCACGGTTAACCTTAACGCCGCCGCTTCAGGCGGCGTTTTTTTATCTTTTTTCTCTGTTTTCCCCGCTTCGCGTTACGTCATCGCGCCCTTAAAAGGCGGCGGCTATCGCACTGATAGCTTCTGTCTTTCCTTTGATTCTGAAGGTTTTTTAACGTTTTTTAGCAGATCGTGTGATCGAAAAAATCATTCGGTTGACTTATGTTTGCCTGGGCAATAATATCTCGCGTGACTAATCTACTTGCCTGGGCAACTATGTTGGAAAATAACAGCGATCTGTTTAACGAGATTATTCCTTTAGGACGGCTGATTCATCTGGTGAATCAGAAAAAGGATCGCCTGCTCAATGAGTACCTCGCCCCGCTCGATATCACCGCGGCGCAGTTTAAGGTGCTCTGTTCCATTCGCTGTCCTGGCCGCATCACGCCGGGGGAGCTGAAAAAAGTGCTCTCAGTAGATTTAGGCGCTCTGACGCGCATGCTGGATCGTCTGGTATGCAAGGGATGGGTGGCGCGTCTGCCTAACCCGAACGATAAACGGGGCGTACTGGTTGAGCTCACGGAAGAAGGCGCGGCGCTGTGCGAACAGTGCCACCAGCTGGTAGGACAAAACCTGCATCAAGAATTAACAAAAAACCTGACGGCAGACGAAGTGGCGACCCTCGAATACCTGCTTAAAAGGGTGCTGCCGTAACAGCAAAGAGGTAAGACGATGTCCAGACGCAACAATGATGCCATTACTATTCATAGCATTTTGGACTGGATTGAAGATAACCTGGAATCCCCCCTTTCCCTTGAGAAAGTGTCGGCGCGTTCGGGTTACTCGAAATGGCACCTGCAACGTATGTTCAAAAAAGAGACCGGTCACTCGCTGGGCCAGTATATCCGCAACCGGAAACTGACTGAGATTGCCCTCAAACTCAAAGAGAGCGACGAACCGATTCTTTATCTGGCCGAGCGCTATGGGTTTGAATCCCAGCAGACGCTGACCCGCACGTTTAAGAACTATTTCTCCGTGCCGCCGCATAAATATCGGGTGACGCGGATGCCGGGCGAAGGCAAATACCTCCACCCGCTGAATCACTGAGCAGCACAAAACGCCGACGGCGGCACTCCGCCGTTACACTTCTCCGTTAAGGAGATAACCGAGGATATTATGAAATCCATCACGCGCGCCGCGGCGCTGTTTCTGGCGCTGACCTCCGGCTACGCGCTGGCAGGCAGCCCCAAAACCGACGCGTGCGCCGCAGACGCCAGCACAATGATGGTGCCGATTGAGCATCACGAGTCGCTGGATCTCAGCCATCGCAGCGCGGGCAGCGATAAATCAGACGAACTGGGCGTGCCGTACTACAACCAGTCGCGTTAAAAAAAACCGGGCTCAGCCCGGTTTTTTTATGCGCTGCGCACCGCCCGCCGTACCCGCCAGCCAAAGACGTTGATATACAGCCCCGCCATCACCAGCAGCGCGCCGATAATCTGTAAGGCTGAGAGCCGCTCATCCAGCAGCAGCGCGGCGCTGGCAAGCCCCACCACCGGCACCAGCAGCGAGAGCGGCGCCACGCGCCAGGTCTCATAACGCCCGAGCAGCGTCCCCCAGATGCCATAACCCAGGATCGTCGCGATAAACGCCAGATAGACCAGCGACAGCACCGTCACGCTGTCGATATTCACCAGACTCTGCACCACCGCATCCGCGCCGTCGAACACCATGCTCGCCGCAAAAAACGGCAGCACCGGGATCAGCGCGCTCCACACCACTAGCGACATCACCGCAGGCGGCGTCGGCAGCTGCATGATTTTTTTGTTGAAGATATTGCCGCAGGCCCAGCTCAGCGCGGCGGCGAGCGTCAGCATAAAGCCGGTCAGCGCCACATGCTGGCCGTTAAGGCTGCCTTCAATCAGCACCAGCATCCCGCCGACGGCGAGCGCGATGCCGGTGAGCTGTTTGGCCTGGAGGCGTTCGCGAAAGGCGAACACGCCGAGCACAATGGTGAAAAACGCCTGCGCCTGCAACACCAGCGAGGCGAGCCCCGCGGGCATCCCGAACTTAATGGCAGTGAAGAGAAACGCGAACTGCCCGAAGCTTATCGTCAGTCCGTAGCCCAGCAGCAGGCGAAACGGCACTTTCGGGCGGGCGACAAACAGCAGCGCGGGAAAGGCGACCAGCAAAAACCGCAGTCCCGCCAGCAGCAGCGGCGGCATGGCATGTAACCCGACTTTGATTACTACGAAATTCAACCCCCAGGCCAGCACGACCAGCAGCGCCAGCAGTCCGTCTTTACGCGTCATCCCCTGCCCCTGTTATTTATTAAAATTATGTTAATACTTCACCATACCGGAATCTTCCGATGAGAGACAGATCACTAATTTATGGGGGGAAAGTAAAGCACTTCTGAACCCAGGACGGGGTGTACAGCGCCCTGACGCCGTGTTATTGCTTTAAAAGCGCGCTGAAAAGGCTCGCTCTTCCGCTCACCTTATAAAAAAGATAAGAAAATGTTATCAAAGAAAACGCGTTCCACCGTCGCGCTGCTGGGCTCATCGTTAATGCTGACCATCGGCCGCGGCGCCACGCTGCCGTTTATGGCGATTTATCTCGCGAAGCGCTTCGCGATGTCGGTCGATGAAATCGGTGTCGCGCTCACCAGCGCCATGACCGCAGGCGTCTTTTTCAGCCTGGCGTTCAGCGTGTTCGCCGACCGCTTCGACAAAAAGCGCTATATGCTTATTGCCATCGCCATCTTTGTGGCGGGCTTTGTGGCGATCCCGCTGGCCCATAACGCCCTGCTGGTGATCCTCTTTTTCGCCATCATTAACTGCGCGTACTCCGTCTTTTCTACCGTGCTGAAAAGCTATTTCGCCGACACGCTGGGCGCGGCGGCAAAAGCGCGTATTTTCTCGCTTAACTACACCTTCCTGAATATCGGCTGGACGGTCGGCCCGCCCATCGGCACGCTGCTGATGGTCTATGGCCTCAATATGCCGTTCTGGCTCTCGGCGGTGACCTCCGGCATGACCTTTGTGGTGATCAGCGTTTTTGTGCAGCGCGTGACGCCGGCGCACGAGCAGGCGGATTCCCCTTCAGGCCCGCCGCCGCTCTCGCTGCTGTGGCGTGACCAGCGTCTGCTGTGGTTTACCGGCTCGGCGTTTCTCGGCTCGCTGGTGGCCGGCTCCTTTGCCGTCTGTATTTCGCAATATGTCCTGACCTTCTCCGACAGCGCGCTGGCGCAGCAGATTGTCGCGGTAGTGCTGCCGGTGAACGCCGTGCTTGTGGTTTCGCTGCAATATCTGGTGGGCCGAAAACTGCGCGCCGAGAACTTAAGCCGCCTGATGCTCTTCGGCACCGTCTGCTTTATTCTCGGTCTCGGCGGTTTCCTGATGTCGGGCACTAATCTCTGGATGTGGGGCGCGGCGGCGGCGGTCTTTACGCTTGGCGAAATCATCTATGCGCCGGGTGAATATATGCTGATCGACAATATCGCCCCGCCGGGACTGAAAGCGGGCTACTTTTCCGTACAGTCGCTCGGCTGGCTGGGCGCGGCGTTCAACCCGATGTACAGCGGCTTTGTACTGACCACGCTGCCGTCATGGTCGCTGTTCGCGTCGCTGATGGTCTTTGCAGCGACCGCGTATCTGATGATGGTGAAAGGCATGCGCGTGAAAGCCGTTGGGGTGATGCAGCCAGGCTGAGCGAAGTGCGGGCCGGGTAAACGCCTGGCCCGCACGTTTTATAGCGGAGGGATTTTTAGTAAAACGGCGACCTGCCGATAGACCGCATATTTCATAAAAAGCATCAGCCCACAGCCGAGAGGCCAGTAAAAGCTTAACAGTGCGCAGAGCATGAAACGTGTTGAGGCACCGAAACAAAAAAGCAGTGTCGGTATTAAAAACATCAGAAAGAAATGCCCCTTAATTAAGCGAAGCGGTAATAACGCCATCATCATGAATGCTGGAAATATGCCATACCTCAAGGCTAAATTAAGCGAGACTGTCACCCGAACGCTATAAGCACCATAAAATGCCCGCCATACAAAATAATAGAGCGCATCGTGTAATATGAGTATGCAGGACATGGAGGCGAGCACCATTAAGGGACGGAAAATTATCTCACAGAAGAAACGCCTGAAATCGTTATCCATGATCTTTTATCCTTTCTGCCAGACCGCATTCAGTCCACTTCGTTGAGAAATGTAGCCATCTCGTCAAGAGATTAACGGGATTTATTCATATAACCAGCGCCCCGCCTTGGCGCTCTCCACCAGCATTCCGATGGTAAGCGGTTTATGCGGGTCAGGCTCTTTGCTTCCAAAATAGTCGGGATGGAAATAATCGAGAATTTCAAAGCTGCCCGGCTCGACACGCCAGCGGCTAAAATAGGCTTGCAGTAGTTCTTCATTATCCTCGAAGACAAGTTTCAGGTCATCTCTGATTCGGGTGTCGCGCGTCACGGGACGTTTGGGGCCAAAGAGAAAATACTTTCTGGGGTTATAATCCCGATCTATGAATTCGATGATTTCTTTCTCGATATCTCTCATCAGAAGCTTGTCCACTGTATGCGATCCTGAGGAGCCACAATAAGATTAAACGTTTCTTTCACTTCTTGCTGGATACTGTAGATAGTAGTAAGACTCATCACCCAACCAAGCCATGGCATGCTGCGGCCGACAAATCGTCCTAAATTATTCGTTGATGTCAGTTTCAGGGTAGAAATAGATGCGCCAGTATAAGTAGGCAGTCTCACACCCCGCGGCAACCTATAGTTTAACCAACGGCTAATATATTTTGAAGCGATCGACGTGCCAGGTGTTGCGTTGCCAGGTTTAGCTCTGGTTTTTATAATGGGTTGGCCTGAAATCACAAGCGCTGCATCAATGACTGAAATACCTAGACGCTGACTGACAACTACGGTTGTGATAGCCCACCACAGTTGTTGGGGCGTCAGATTTGATACGCCGCCGTAAAAATAAGTTCCTTTTAATGTTTCAGTTGTATCCATTCGTTAAAGCCCTTTTTTAATAAAATCGTAAGGCCTCAATAATGGCATACAAAGCATTACTCTTGTGTGTGTTAGACATCAAGTAACGGGTTTCGCACTGCTGAAATAAGAATTCATCAAGTCGGTAATAAAAAGCCAGCCTCCTGCCAGCCTTTTTACCGCTATCAAATCGCCACCAGCCCCCGCACGCCGTCGGCTTCCATCGCAGCGCCAGGGCCGCGCTGTACGATAGCGCCGCGGGACATCACCAGATAGTTATCCGCAAGCCCGGCGGCGAAATCGTAAAACTGCTCCACCAGCAGAATGGCCATATCGCCGCGGGCGGCCAGCGAGCGGATAACCTCGCCAATCTCTTTGATGACCGACGGCTGAATGCCCTCGGTGGGTTCGTCGAGGATCAGTAACTGCGGACGGCTGGCGAGCGCCCGCCCGATGGCGAGCTGCTGCTGCTGCCCGCCGGAGAGATCGCCGCCGCGCCGCTGGCGCATCGATTTCAGAACCGGAAAGAGCGTATAAATCTCTTCAGGCACGCTTCGGGCGTCGGCGCCGCGAAAGCGCGACAGCCCCATCAGCAGGTTTTCCTCCACCGTGAGCCGCGGGAAAATCTCGCGCCCCTGCGGCACATACGCGATACCCGCCGCCACCCGCTGGTGCGGTTTGTAACGGGTGATGACGTCGCCCTGCCAGGTTACGGAACCGGTTTTCGCCGGGATCAGCCCCATCAGGCATTTCAGCAGCGTGCTTTTGCCCACACCGTTGCGCCCGAGCAGACAGGTCACTTCGCCGGGGCGCGCCTCAAGCGACACGCCGCGCAGGATATGGCTGCCGCCATAGTATTGATGCAGTTCATCAACTTTTAACATCGCGGCTCCTTAACGCCCGAGATAGACCTCAATGACCTGTTCGTTGGCCTGAACCTCCGCCAGCGAGCCCTCTGCCAGCACCTGGCCCTGATGCAGCACCGTCACTTTGTCGGCGATGGTCTCCACGAAGCCCATATCGTGCTCCACCACCATCAGGGAGTGTTTCCCCGCCAGCGCGCGAAACAGCTCGGCGGCGTAGTCGGTTTCCGCGTCGGTCATGCCTGCCGCGGGCTCGTCGAGCAGCAACAGGTGCGGCTCCTGCATCAGCAGCATGCCGATCTCCAGAAACTGCTTCTGGCCGTGCGAGAGCGCGCCGGCCTGGCGCTGGCGCTCTGCCCCTAACCGCAGCGTCGCCAGCATCGCGTCGATACGGTCTGTCTGTTCGGCATTCAGCCGCGCGCGCAGCGTCCCGCGCACCGTTTTATCGCCCTTTTGCGCCAGTTCCAGATTTTCAAACACCGTCAGCGCCTCAAACACCGTCGGCTTCTGGAACTTGCGCCCGATGCCGCGCCGGGCGATTTCTACCGGTTCAAGGCGCGTCAGATCGGTTTGCTGATCGTAAATCGCGCGCCCGCTCTGAGGCCGGGTTTTACCGGTAATGACATCCATCAGCGTGGTTTTGCCCGCCCCGTTGGGGCCGATAATGCAGCGCAGTTCGCCGACGCCGGTGGAGAGCGTCAGATCGGTGAGCGCCTGGAAGCCGTCAAAACTGACGTTGATTTTCTCCAGTTGCAGCACCGGATCGGTCTGCGCGCGAAAGCGGTCGGTCTCATACTGCCGGGTGTAGAGCGTATCCGTGGCGTGCATTATTTCTCTCCTCTGCGCAGAAGCCCCGCCACGCCGCGCGGCAAAAACAGGGTGATCAGGATAAATATCAGTCCTAAAAAGAGCTGCCAGTACTCCGGCATTACCACGGTGAAGAGGCTTTTGGCCCCGTTGACCAGCAGCGCGCCGAACACCGGCCCCACCAGCGTGCCGCGTCCGCCGAGCGCCACCCAGATAGCGGCTTCGATGGAGTTGGTCGGCGACATTTCGCCGGGGTTAATGATGCCGACCTGCGGCACATAGAGCGCGCCTGCGAGACCGCACATCACGGCCGAAATCGTCCAGACCAGCAGCTTGAAGCCGCGCGGATCGTAGCCGCAGAACATCAGGCGGCTTTCAGCGTCGCGCACCGCCGTCAGCACCCGGCCAAATTTGCTGCGCGCGAGCCACAGCCCGACGGCGAGACAGGCCAGCAGCAAAGCGAGCGTGGCGATAAAGAGCGCGATGCGCGTGCCGGTCGCGGTGAGCGAAAACCCGAGCAGCGTGGTAAAGCCGGTAAAGCCGTTGTTACCGCCAAAGCCGGTTTCATTGCGAAAAAAGAGCAGCATCCCGGCGAAGGTCAGCGCCTGGGTAATGATGGAGAAATAGACGCCCTTGATTTTAGAGCGGAACGCAAAAAAGCCGAAAACCAGCGCCAGCAGCCCCGGCACCAGCACCACCAGCAGCAGCGCCCAGAGAAAATTCGACGTGCCCCACCAGTACCACGGCAGCTCGCTCCAGGAGAGAAACGACATAAACGCGGGCAGCCCGTCGCCGGCCGCCTGGCGCATCAGGTACATGCCCATCGCGTAGCCGCCGAGCGCGAAGAAAATTCCGTGGCCGAGTGATAAAAGCCCGGCGTAGCCCCAGACCAGATCCAGCGCCACGGCGACAATCGCGTAGCAGAGTATTTTACCCATTAATGTCAGCGTCCAGGTGGAGACCGCGAGCGGGTGGCTTGCGGGTAACAGCGTCAGAAACGGCAGCGCGAAGAGCGCCGCCAGCGCCAGCCCGCCTGCGATAAGGCTCAGGCGCGGCGCTTTTCGGACCAGCGTCAATGTAACCGGCTGCGTCATTCCACGGCCCTCCCTTTGAGTGCGAACAGCCCCTGCGGGCGCTTCTGAATAAACAGAATAACCATCACCAGGATGGCGATTTTGCCGAGCACCGCGCCGACCTGCGGCTCGAGGATTTTATTAAAGATGCCCAGACCAAACGCCGCCGCCACGCTACCCGCGAGCTGGCCGACCCCGCCCAGCACCACGACCAGGAATGAATCGATGATGTAGCCCTGACCGAGCTCCGGCCCGACATTGCCAAGCTGTGAGAGCGCCACACCGCCAAGCCCCGCGATACCGGAGCCAAGCCCGAAGGCCAGCATATCGACGCGCCCGGTCGGCACGCCGCAGCAGGCGGCCATCGCCCGGTTCTGCGTGACTGCGCGCACATTCATACCAAGCCGCGTTTTATTAAGCACAAGCCAGGTGAAAAACAGCACCAGCAGCACAAAGCCCATTACCACCAGTCGGTTCCACGGCAGGATCAGGTTCGGCAGCACCTGGACGCCGCCGGAGAGCCAGGCCGGGTTCGCCACCTCGACGTTTTGCGCGCCAAACGCCATGCGCACCAGCTGGATAAGCATCAGGCTGATGCCCCAGGTGGCGAGCAGCGTCTCCAGCGGGCGGCCATACAGATGGCGAATAATGGTGCGCTCAAGCGCCATTCCGGCGCAGGCCGTCACCAGAAACGCCACCGGCAGCGCCAGCAGCGGATAGAACGCCAGCCACTGCGGCGCAAATTCCGCCAGCGCGTTCTGCACGCACCAGGTGGCGTAAGCGCCGAGCATCAGCATTTCGCCGTGGGCCATATTGATGACGCCAAGCAGGCCGTAGGTAATCGCAAGACCGAGCGCGGCCAGCAGCAGAATCGAGCCGAGCGACAGCCCCATAAAGGCCTGGCCGAGCAGATCGCCCGCCATCAGGCGATGGTCAATCGCGCGCACGCTTGCCGCCGCGGCCTCGCGTACCCGGGCGTCAGGCTCGCTGGCCGCGTCGGTAAAAGGCTTGAGCCGCGCGCGGGTTTGCGGATCGCCGGATTCGCCAAGCAGCGTGACGGCGTTCAGGCGCACCGCCGCATCCGGGCTTGCCAGTTGCAGGCTGGCGAGCGCGGTGGAGAGCGCCCCGCGCACGGTATCGTCTTTTTCGGCGGCCAGGCGCTGGGTCAGTAAAGGCATCATTTGCGGATCGCCGTCGCGCTGTAACGCGCGGGCGGCATCAAGACGCTCCGTGACGTTGTCACTTACCAGGCGGTGCGCGGCCAGCGCCGCGGCGGCCAGATTGCGCAGGCGATTGGTGAGGCGGAGCGGTTTTACCGCCCCTTCCGGCGTGGCGGCGCTCCCGAGCGCGGTCAGTCCTTCCGGGCGCTGCGCGAACGGATGTTTCTGCGTATCGACGACCAGATTCTCCTGGCCGAGCGCCACCAGCAGCGGCAGACGGGCGGCGTCCGGCGCTGTCGCCCAGGTTTGCAGCAGCGTCGCCTGTGTGCTTCGGCTGGCGGCCGCGAAATCATCGGCGTCACCCGCGCGGGCGAGCCACGGCACCAGCAAGGCAGCGACCATCAGCCAGCGGAATAATGTCATGGGTATCTCCTTTGCAACCTTTATGGCCTCGGTATGTAAGCAACGGTGTCGAGCGGTATTCATGGCGGGTGCGCAAGCTTACCCGCCCTACGAAGAACAAATGTGTTTTGTAGGGCGGGTAAGCTTGCGCACCCGCCACATTAACCGGCACAATTGCCTGGCCCGTGACCGCCCCTTAATTGCTGGCGGTTTTTACCGGCGTATCGGCTTTTTTGTCGTTCCCGGCGATATATGGGCTCCACGGCTGCGCGCGCACGGGCGCTTCGGTCTGCCACACCACGTTGAACTGACCATTGCCCTCGATTTCGCCAATCATCACCGGCTTATGCAGATGGTGGTTGGTGTTATCCATCGTCAGCGTAAAGCCGGATGGCGCTTTAAACGATTGCCCCGCCATCGCCGCGCGCACTTTATCGACATCCGTCGTGCCCGCCTTCTCTACTGCCTGCGCCCACATATGAATACCGACATAGGTCGCTTCCATCGGATCGTTGGTGACCACGGTATCGGCGTTCGGCAGCTTGTGCGCTTTGGCGTAAGCGCGGTAATCAGCGACAAATTTCTTGTTTTCCGGGTTATCCACCGACTCGAAGTAGTTCCACGCGGCCAGGTTGCCCACCAGCGGTTTGGCGTCGATCCCGCGCAGTTCCTCTTCGCCCACCGAGAATGCCACCACCGGCACGTCGGTCGCCTTCAGCCCCTGGTTCGCCAGCTCTTTATAGAACGGCACGTTGGAATCGCCGTTAATGGTGGAAACGACGGCCGTTTTACCGCCCGCGGAGAATTTCTTGATACTGGCGACAATGGTCTGGTAGTCGCTGTAGCCAAACGGCGTGTAGACCTCTTCGATGTCTTTGTCCTGAACGCCTTTGGCGTGCAGGAACGCGCGCAGGATCTTATTGGTGGTGCGCGGATAGACATAATCGGTGCCGAGCAGGAAGAAGCGCTTCGCGCCGCCGCCATCTTCGCTCATCAGGTACTCCACCGCCGGGATCGCCTGCTGGTTGGGCGCGGCGCCCGTATAGAAGACGTTCGGCGACATCTCTTCGCCCTCATACTGCACCGGGTAGAACAGCAGCCCGTTGAGTTCTTCAAAGACCGGCAGTACCGATTTGCGCGAGACCGACGTCCAGCAGCCAAAGACGGCGGCGACCTTATCCTGGCTCAGCAACTGGCGGGCTTTCTCGGCGAACAGCGGCCAGTTGGAGGCCGGATCGACCACCACCGGCTCCAGCTTTTTACCGAGAACGCCGCCTTTGGCGTTGATCTCATCGATGGTCATCAGCGCCACGTCTTTGAGCGGCGTTTCGGAAATCGCCATCGTGCCGGAGAGCGAGTGCATAATGCCCACTTTAATGGTGTCGGCGGCCTGGGCGCTGAAGGCGAACCCCATGCTGATGACCGAGGCGGAAAGGGCGAAAGCTTTTAACAGAGTACGACGATGCATAAGGGTGACTCCTGATAATGGATGCTGTGTGTACGGTTAATCTGACGTGCCACGCCGCGCCTGTTGCAGGGCGTGCAGCGTAATCTTGCGAACCTCTTTCTGGCTTTGGGCGATATGGTCGTGCAGTCGGGTCCGGGCCTCCTTCAGGTTGCGTTCAAATATGGCGAGCAGGATCTGGCCGTGCTCGGCGTAGGTCGCGCTGACGCGCGACGCCTGGGTGAAATCCATGCGGCGCACAATGCGGATTTTTTCCGTGACCTCGCGATGCACGCGCGCCATCTCCGGGTTGCCCGCGGTGCCGACGAGCGTCATGTGGAACGCTTCATCGTGCGGCGCGACATCGCCGCCTTCGGCGAGCGGCGGCGCATCTATCCAGAATTCGCGCAGCTGACGCAGCGGCAGCGGCGTGACGTGCGCCGGCAGGGCGCAGAGGCGCGCGACGGCTTCTGTCTCCAGCACAATGCGCAGATCGTAGAGCGCCTCCAGATGGTCGAAATCGATCGGCCGCACCTGCCAGCCGCTGCGCGGCTGGACGTCGAGATAGCCTTCCTGTTCAAGCCGGTGCAGCGCCTGGCGCACCGGCGTGCGGCTCGCGCCCATGCGCGCGGCGACGTCGTTTTCGCTGAAGCGATCGCCGGGCAGCAGCCGGAAATCGAAGATCGCCTGTTTCATCAGCCGGTAGATGCGATCGCCCTGCGCCTCCGGGTGCGCCGCGCGTTGTCGGGCAGTGAGTGGCATAGCGCCTCCTGTTGGCGTCTGGTTTGACATGGCGGGTGCGCGTCGCTTACCCGCCCTACAAGCTTCCGTTGCCTGGTTTAACTACGAGGGACTGCTTCCGTTGTAGGGCGGGTAAGCGTCAGCGCACCCGCCGCCTCGCACGACTCGTAAGCCAGGTCAACTCAGCCACAAAAGGGCATCGCCCGGCGCGACAGGCCGCCCCTGCTGGCAACGGATACGCGCCACCACGCCATCCACCGGCGCATGCACCATCAACTCCATCTTCATCGCCTCCACCACGAGCAACGGCTCGCCCTGCTTCACCCGCTGGCCCGGCTCGACCAGAATCTTCCAGATGTTGCCGTTGAGATCGGCGCTCACCAGCCGCCCGTCGCTTTCGGTCTCCTCTTCAGCCTCCATCGCGGGCGCGTCGGCCTCCGGCTCCTGGGTGTGCCAGTGCGCCACTTCGGCGCTGAACGCGGCCTGCTGACGCGCCCGGAACGCGGCGATATCCTGCTCGTTGTCCGCTAAAAAGGCGCGATACGCCGCAAAATCAAACTCGCTCTCTTCAATGCGGACAGACGCGCGGCCCTCGCGGAAGGCGTCGCGGAAATCGTTCAGCTCCGCTTCGCTCACCGGGTAGAAGCGCACCTGATCGAAGAACTTCAGCAGCCACGGCTCCTCGCCGAATTGCGGGTTTTTGAGGAATTTGTTCCAGATGGGCAGCGTGCGCCCCACCAGCTGGTAGCCGCCGGGCGAATCCATGCCGTAGATGCACATATACATCCCGCCGATGCCGACGGTGCCCTCGGCCGTCCAGGTGCGCGCGGGGTTATATTTCGAACTGAGCAGGCGATGGCGCGGATCGACCGGCACCGCGCACGGCGCGCCGAGATAGACATCCCCCAGCCCGAGGATCAGATAGCTCGCGTCAAACACGATCTTTTTCACTTCATCGCGGTGCGACAGCCCGTTCGCGCGGCAGATAAAATCGACGTTATTCGGCAGCCACGGCGCCTGGGCGCGCACGGTCTGCTGGTAACGCTCGACCGCCCCAAGCGTCGCGCTGTCTTCAAACGCCATCGGCAGCCAGACGACTCGCGAGGGGATCGTCAGCGATTCCACATCGCCGAGCTGTTTTTCAAGGTTCATCAGCAGGCTTAACAATTGCCGCTGCCCCAGGCGCTGGCTGTCGTAACGCACCTGCAACGACCGCACGCCGGGAGAGAGCTCCTCCACGCCCTCAACGCCGCTCTTGCGAATCGCTTTCATCAGCAGATGCACGCGCAGGCGCAGCGCCAGATCCAGCACGTTGTCGCCATATTCGATGAGAATGTAGCTGTCGCCCGCCTGCCGCCAGACCACGGCGGGCAGCCCGTTCTGCGCAGGCACTTCGGCGAGGATCGCCGCGCTCCCGGTCGTGCCGGGCAGCAGCGCCGGCGTCTCATCCGGGCGTGCGGTTACCGCGCGCAGATGGTTGCACGCCACTTCCTGCGCGAGCTCCAGCGACTGCGCATGTTCGATGCTAATCGGATGAAAACGGATGCGGTCGCCAGGCTTCGCCTGACCGACTTTCCACAGCTCCGCGCGGGCAATGGTGACCGGGCAGACAAAACCGCCGAGGCTCGGCCCGTCGCGGGTGAGGATCACCGGAAAATCGCCGGTAAAGTTAATCGCCCCGATGGCGTATTCGCAGTCATGGACGTTTGACGGATGTAGCCCCGCCTCGCCGCCGTCGGCGCGGCTCCACTCCGGCTTCGGGCCGACCAGCCGCACGCCGAGACGGTTGGAGTTGTAATGCACCTGCCATTCGGCGGCGAAGAAGGCGTCCATCGACGCGGGCGTGAAGAAATCGGGCGCGCCGTGCGGCCCGTAGAGCACGCCGATATCCCAGACCTCGCCATAGCGCGGGACCAGCCCCGGCTCCGGTGACTGGGGCGCCGAGATGGGCGCAGGCGTGGTGCAGGCGGCGAGCGCCGGTCGCGATATCGCCAGCACGTCGCCGGGGCGCAGCGTGCGGCCCGCATGGCCGCCGAACTGCCCGAGCGCGAAGGTGGAACGGCTGCCGAGATATTGCGGCACGTCGATGCCGTTACGCACCGCCAGATAACCGCGACAGCCTGTGCGGGCGCGGCCCAGCGTCAGCGTCTGTCCGGCGCGGGCGGTGACCGGCTGCCAGCAGGCGACCGGCTCGCCATCCAGTGTCGCCTCGCAGTCCGCGCCGGTGAGCGCGAAGATGGCGTCGCTGTGAAAGCGCAGCGTCGGCCCCTGAAGCGTGAATTCAAGTCCGGCGGCCTCCGGCGCGTTACCCACGATACGGTTGGCCAGCCGGAAAGCGTAATCGTCCATCGGCCCGGACGGCGGCACGCCGATATCCCAGTAGCCCAGACGCCCCGGATAATCCTGCACGCTGCTCCAGGTACCCGGCTCCAGCACTTCGATGACGTGCGCGCGGTAGCTCACCTCATCCAGCAGACGCGTCCACATGGTGGCGTTTTCAAACGCCTCCAGCCGGATAATCTGACGCAGATAATCCAGGTTAGTGGCGATGCCGTGCAGGCGCGTGGCGTCGAGCGCCTGGCGCAGTTTCGAAAGCGCCTGCGGGCGGTCGTCGCCGTGAACAATGATTTTGGCGATCATCGGATCGTAAAACGCGCTGACCTCCGCGCCGGTGCTGACCCAGCCATCCACCCGCACGCCGTCGGGAAAATGCACGTCGGTAAGCTGCCCCGGCGACGGCTGGAAGTTTTTCAGCGGATCTTCGGCATAGAGACGCACTTCTATTGACGCGCCCTGGGGAGCTTTTGCGAGACGCGCCCTGTCCAGCGGCTCGCCCGCCGCCACATCGATCATGCACTCGATAAGATCGAGCCCCGTCACGGCCTCGGTTACCGGGTGCTCCACCTGAAGGCGGGTGTTCACCTCCAGAAACCAGAAGCGATCGCTCCCGGCGTCGTAGATAAACTCCACGGTGCCTGCGCTTCGATAATTGACCGATTCGCCAAGCGCCACCGCGGCGGCGTGCAGCGCTTCGCGAGTCGCCTGCGGCAGCCCCGGCGCGGGCGTCTCTTCCACTACTTTCTGATTACGGCGCTGGAGCGAACAGTCGCGCTCGCCGAGCGCCGCCACGTAGCCCTTGCCATCGCCCAGGATCTGCACTTCCAGGTGACGCGCGCGGCTGATGAATTTCTCGATAAACACGCCATCATCGCTGAAAAACTGCAGGCCCAGGCGTCTGACGCTCTCCCAGGCCTGCGCCAGCGAAGGCGCGTCGTCGCAGCGCGTCAGTCCGATGCCGCCGCCGCCCGCCGTGGTTTTCAGCATCACCGGGTAGCCAATCTCTTCGGCCGCCTGGGTTGCCTCCTCAAGCGAGCGCAGCAGCCCGCTGCCCGGCGTCATCGGTACGCCCGCCTCTGCCGCGAGCGCGCGGGCGCGGTGTTTCAGGCCGAAGTCGCCAATCTGCTGCGGCGTCGGGCCGATGAATACCAGGCCCGCGGCTTCGCACGCCGCCGCGAATTCGGCGCGCTCGGAAAGAAAGCCGTAGCCGGGGAAAATCGCCTGCGCCCCGCTCGCTTTCGCCGCCGCGAGAATTTTGTCGACATTAAGGTAGGTATCGCGCGCCGCGTCGCCGTCGAGCGCGATGGCGATATCGGCGTCGAGCACATGCTGCGCGTTACGATCCGGCGCTGAGTAGACCGCGACGCTGGCGATGCCCATTTTCTTGAGGGTACGAATGGCGCGACAGGCGATCTCGCCGCGGTTGGCGATAAGCACTTTACTGAACATGATTTTCTCCTCAGGCGCTCTGGTGACGGGCAAGCCAGGCTTTCCAGCCGCCCCATTCCGTGATGTCAGTGGCGCTCTGTAGCGCCTGCGGTTCGCAGATAAAGCCTTTTACGGCGCGGCCGTCGGCAAGCGTCAGCGTGCCGATACCGAGCGGCGCCGGGATCTCCGCGACAAATTCGCCAAACCGCGCGAGCGGGATATCCCACAGCTCCACCGCGATGGGCTGTCCGCTGTCTGCCCGCGCAAGCCCCGGCTTCGGCGGCGTGGCGTTGGCGAGCGCATAAAGGCGATAGTCCGCCGCCGTGGCGGTCTCTTCGATAAACACCGCGTCGCGGGTGGTGAGCTGATGGTTGAGCGGCATGCCGCGCAGGTGCGCGCCGACAACCGCGAGGCGCACATGGTGCGGCGATAGCGCAAACGGTTCGGCCGCGGGCAGCGCTTTATTCGTTGCGCCGAGCGGCAGCGGCACCGCCTGCTGCCAGAGCGCGCCGAAGTGCGCCAGCGCCGCGTCATGCCAGGCGGGCGCGATGAGCGTAATGCCGGCCGGCAGACCGTCGTCACGGAAATCGCCGGGCAGCGCCAGCGCGCAGAGATCGGCCAGGTTAGTGAAATTGGTGTAGTAGCCGAAGTGCGAGTTGTAGCGCACCGGCTCCGCTTTCATTTCATCGAGCGTATGAATGGTGGGCGATGTGGGCACCACCAGCGCATCCACGGTCTCCAGCACCTGCGCAATCTCGCGGGCGAGCGCGGCGCGGGTATATTCCGCCTGCCAGGCGTCGCAGGCCGTGTATTTCAGGCCGCCCTCAACGATGCCGCGCACGGTCGGATCCATCACCTCCGGCGGCTCATTGAGCATCTCGCCTACCGCGACGGTGCGCTCGGCGACCCAGGCGCCCTGATAGAGCTGCTCCGCAAGCTGGCGAAACGGCGTGAAATCGACAGGCACCAGCGTCGCGCCGAGCGCTTCCAGGCGCGTCAGGGTCTGGCGGTACGCCGTCTCACTGTGGGTATCGCCATAAAATTCGGGCGCATCGGGCACCGCAAAGCGGGGTTGTGCGGGCAGACGCGCGGGCGCGGTGCGCGGATTAGCGCGCGAGTACGCATCCGCGGCGTCATAACCCCCTGCGAGGCTCGCCACCTGAAAGGCATCGGCGGCGCTTAGCGCGAAAACGGAAACGCAGTCGTTCAGACGGCAGGCGGGCACCACGCCGCGGTTTGACAGCCAGCCTTTGGTGGGCTTGAGGCCAACGATGTTATTGAAACCGGCCGGGACGCGCCCGGAGCCTGCGGTGTCGGTGCCGAGCGCGAAAGCGACCAGGCCGCGCGCCACCGTGGACGCCGAGCCGGCGCTGGAGCCGCCGCTGACATACGCCGGGTTAAAGGTGTTCGGCACCGCGCCGTAGGGCGAGCGGGTGCCGACCAGCCCGGTCGCGAACTGATCGAGATTGGTTTTGCCAAGCACAATGGCCCCTGCGGCTTTGAGTTTCGCCACAACGGCGGCGTCCTGTTGCGGGGTATACGCAAACGCCGGACAGGCGGCGGTGGTGGGCAAACCGGCGACGTCGATATTGTCTTTCACCGCGAACGGCACGCCGAAGAGCGGAAAATCCGCGAGGCTTTTGCCCGCGTTGATGGCCGCCAGCAATGGCGCAATCTGGGCTTCCAGATGCGACGGGCTGGCGCGGGTGATCCATGCCGGATCGTTATTCTCTCCATCGGTAAAAGCCGCGGAATAAATTTCCGTAATGCGCGTCGGATCGTCCTGATATTCCCTGCGCCACTCAGCAAGCGTCAGAGGCGTAAACAGCGGTGAACTCTGTGACATAACTGGCATCCCATCTGGTATACAAGATGGGAGTTATTTAGCAAAGGGAGTGCCAGTTTTATAAATTCATTAATTTTCAGTTAATTACAAATTAAACCCAAAATAAGCCTGTGCATAAAATAAAAAAATTATCCTTTCAGATAATAACCAGGCCCGTTATGGTGCAGCGATGCGACATAAATGTGCAATGCGCGGAAAAAATAAATAAAGATGATGATTAACGGGAACAGGAATAAATTTTTGCGATGGTTTCAGTGGGCGGGTTTTAATGGTGTGGCGGGCATGGTGGGTGCGCTGCGCTTACCCACCCTACGATGAGGGTGGCGTTTTGTAGTTTTGTAGGGCGGGTAAGCAAAGCGCACCCGCCAGCCATTTTTTTATATCAGGTCAGTGAATTCGTTCCGTTCGCCAGAACGTTACCTTTATATGGACGCTCACCTCACGCGAACGTGCAAAGGGGGCTCGCCGCCGCCCCCTTTGCAATCCCGGCTCCCGGCGGAAAATCGCCCCTGCGGGGAAGCCTCGCCTTATTCCCTCCGGCTGCGGGTCGGGCAAGACAATACCTCCCTGTATTGTCATGCCCTCGCACCGGGTCCCTCCGGTGCGCCCCGGCCTGCGGCGAAACGGCGAGGCCGATTTTTTTGAGCCGGAGCAAAACCATCAACATCAGCGTCAGCGTCATATTTCTGTAGGGCGGGTAAGCATCGCGCACCCGCCGTTCAAAAACGCGCCTTACCACACGTCGCTGGCGACACTTGTCACCAGACGCACTTTTTCCCACTGCTCGGCTGGCGTAATGCTGTTGCCCTCTTCCGTCGAGGCGAAACCGCACTGCGGGCTTAAACAAATCTGGCTGATATCGACATATTTCGCCGCCTCTTCCAGACGCGCTTTAATCAGCTCCGGGTTCTCCAGCTCGCCGTTTTTGGTGGTGATAAGCCCCAGCACCACCTGTTGTTTGCCCGGACGGATAAAGCGCAGCGGCGCGAAATCGCCGGAACGGTCGTTATCATATTCCAGGAAAAATGCATCGATATTCACGGTGCCAAACAACACTTCGGCCACCGGCTCGTAGCCGCCTTCGGCTATCCAGCTGGAGCGGAAATTCCCGCGGCAGACGTGCAGACCGATGGTTAAATCGTCCGGCTTGCCTTCCAGCGCCTGGTTCAGCACACGGGCATAAATGCGCGCCAGTTCGTCCGGATCGTCGCCGCGCTCGCGGATTTGACGACGCTGATCGTCCGAGCACAGATACGCCCAGACGGTGTCATCCAGTTGCAGGTAGCGGCAGCCCGCGTCGTAAAAGGCGCGAATGGCGTCGCGCCAGGTGGTGGCGAGATCGTCGAAGTAGTCTTTCAGATCCGGGTAAACGTTACGGTCAATGGCGGCCGCGCCGCCGCGGAAATGCAGTACGCTCGGGCTTGGAATGGTCATTTTCGGCTCGGCGTTGCCGCTCACGCTTTTCAGGAAGCGGAAATCTTCCAGCATCGGGTGGTCGCCAAACGCCACTTTACCGGTCACGCGCACGCTCTGCGCTTTGGTCTGGATGCCGTTGAACTGAATGCCCTGATTCACTTCCACCAGCTCCACGCCCTGCAGCGCGCCAAAGAAATCGAGATGCCACCAGGCGCGGCGGAATTCGCCGTCGGTCACCACATGCAGGCCGCAGGCGCACTGCTGCTCGACAGCATGGCGAATGGCGTCATCTTCAACTTTGCGCAGGTGCGCGGCGTCTATCTCCCCTGCCGCAAACTGCTGGCGGGCCTGCTTAATGGCATCCGGGCGTAAAAAGCTGCCGACGATATCGGCGCGAAACGGGGCGTGTTGACGCTGCATGGTGTTCTCCTCGTAGCCTGTCGCGATGGTCACGTCAGGTGATAGTTCAAAACTTGAATATTTGGCCGTCTGGATGGCTATATGTCCAGAGAGTCGCATGCCGACCGTCCTCTGGCAAACGAGGAAATTTCATGGGTGTTGAAAATATTTCATGCAGCAGATAAAAGAATCCCCACCGGAGTGGGGAAAACGAAAGGCACAAACAAGGGATTAGTTTTTATCGGAGGCGGCGTTGCTGTCCACGACGCCGGGAATAGCTTTAATCTCACCGTTGAACTTCCCTTTCAGGGCGTCGACGCCGCTCTGCGGCTTCGCGAGTTTTTCCAGATCGGCGCGCGAGCGGCGGATCTCTTCAGTATTCACGCCCAGCTTTTTATCACGTTCGGACACCAGTTCCGGCTTCGCCTCGCCGTCGCGGTTGAATGACCAGGCGAGCATCGGCGGGCCGAGCGGCAACGCGTCGCCTTTATCGCCCGGTCCGCCGGTGTGCCAGACGTGCCAGGTTTTGCCATAACTGTTCATTTTATCCTGCATCAGACGGTGCTCTACCGGCGCCGGAATACCCGGCGCGATAAGCTGGCCGCTAAGAATTTCACCGTTGTGCGGATGCCAGTACTGTTTTTCCTGCGCTGGTAGTTCATTAAAGAGTTTTTCAGAGATGATATATTCTACGCCATTCATCCTGGCGTCTTTGGAATTACCATCAAATAAGACGCACTGGGCGAAATCCTGATTCACCTGATGGCAATAGTGATGCGCTTCCATCTGTTTTTCGGGGATCTCTTTCATTGGGTGAAAGCCGACCAGATAGATATCAAATCCTTTTAACGGGGCGTTGCTTTGCAATACCGCCGAGCCGGTTTCGAGTAAATTCGTCGTCGTGCTTTTATCCGCGCCCGGCGGCGTATCTTTTTCTGCCTGCGCTAAAAAGGCGACGGAAAGAAGCGGCAGCAGCGTTATTTTTAATGCGCGTTGTAATTTCATAAGGTAATTAAACAAATAAGAGGTATTTACGCCATGCGCGAAACGACCTCCGGTATGAGCATTAACCCATACCGGAGGGACGTTATATCGGGCGCATGCGGCCCGCAGGTCCGTCAGGAAGACGAACGGCTGCTGCTTTTGCCGCCTTTGCGGCCAGCTTCTGCTGCGCGCTCGCGGTCATTTTTAAAATTCCCGCCGCTGTTCTGACCGCCTTTACGACCGGCTTCAGAAGCGCGTTCACGATCTTCAGCAAAATTACCTGAACCACCACGATGTTGAGCCATAATATTCTCCTCGGATAAGCAGAGATAATTTAAACCGCGTCCTCACAATGCGAACGCAGAAGTAACTATAGGCAGGCATTCCCGTTTCGCAAGTTACATAAGCCGCAATCATCTATCTAACCGTTACGTCCTGCATGATATATCCCGCGTTACGCCTTTATCTGCTGAATGGCAAAGGAAATTCTCCCCCAGCGCCTTCGCTTAATAAGAAAATTCCCAAAAGAAAGGGTTAATTATTTCAGCGCCGCTGACAGGGCTATTCTTTATCTGCGAAGTGTCGTTCGTTGATTTAATTTCCGCCGAGGAGTGATTAATGAAACAGAAATGGTACTGCTGCCCCACCATGAAGTTAAAAGACCGGTTTATGGTGCTGATTATGGGACAGGATGTGTTTCTGCTGTTCCGCAAAGGCGGTTCGCTGAGAAAGTCCCGCGACTGGCTGGCGCGTGAGAAGGCGAATTTTATTCCTTTAGGGTAAGACGCTGCGTTTTTCTGGTTGCAGACAAAAGCGCTATCTCGTTTAATATGTAGCGCTTTTGTTAACCCCCTGTGAGTATCATGATTGTTCGTCCCCCTCAGCACTGGTTTGCCCGGCTCTTCGTCTGGCATGGCTCCGTATTAGCCAAAATCTCCACGCGTCTACTCCTTAATTTCCTGCTGTCAGTGACGGTAATTTTCTTCTTACCGTGGTATGAGGCGCTCGGAATAAAACTCACCACCGCGCCATTCAGTATTCTCGGCGTGGCGATTGCGATTTTTCTCGGCTTCCGTAATAGCACCTGTTTCGCCCGATTTAATGAGGCGCGCCAGATTTGGGGGCAGTTGGTTATCCACTGTCGTTCGCTGCTGCGCACCGCCCGCACGCTGATGCCGGATAATGCCCAGGAGCTGCATCACCTGGTCAACCTGGAAGTGGCGTTCTGCCACTGCCTGCGCCTGACGCTGCGCCGCAAAAAACTCGATAACGTGCTTGACCGTTATCTCACCCGCGCTGAAATGGCGCGCGTGATGCACAGCAATTCCCCCTGCAATACGATTTTACTGATTATGGGCGAATGGCTCGCCGCGCGGCGCAACGGCCTCTCCGATATTCTGTTCCAGACGCTCGATGCGCATATTAACCAGCTTGCCGCGGTTCTGGCGGGCTGCGAGCGCATCGCTAATACGCCGCCGCCTTTCGCGTATTCGCTGATGCTGCACCGCACGGTCTATTGCTTCTGTATTATGCTGCCCTTCGCGCTGGTGACCGATCTGCATTTTATGACGCCATTTGTGTCAGTATTTATTTCGTACACCTTTATCGCGCTGGATACGCTGGCGGAAGAACTCGAAGATCCGTTCGGCACCGAGGATAACGATCTGCCCCTGGACGCGCTTTGTAATAATATTGAAATAGATTTACGTGAAATGAACGACGAGCCGCAGAAACCGGTGAAATTATTGCCGAACCGGCATTATCAGCTCACCTAATGCATATTCATATTCACCACGAATAATGAATAATGCGCAGTTAATGATTAGCAGGGTGTACGAAGTGTGTTAGCGTAGACCCTGTTCTCTTCTTCCTTTTCGTTTCTCATTAAAGGGCCATTCTTCTCCTGTTTTGTATTGCAGCCTGGCATTAAGGAATCGCCATGTCTCATTTCACGATCGAAATGCTCTCCGATCAGTGCGGAGTCAGCATGCCTAATTTACGCGCGTGGCAGCGGTCAGGATTACTGCAGCCCGTGCGCGACGACAGCGGCAGACGCTATTTTGACTACAGCCATCTGATGCGCATTCACGCCATCCTGAAATGGCTCGATCGCGGCCTGCCGCTGGATGAAGTCGCCCGCATTCTGAAGGGTGAACAGACGACCCGGGTCAGCCAGTGGGAAGTGTGGCAGGAGCAACTGCTCGCCACGCTTGAGAAACCGAGCCTCGAAAAGGGCCGTGCGCAGCTGCTTAAAATGGGCCGCGAACTGCCCGCCGCGATGCTGCTGGATAAGGTCGTGCTGCCCCTGCGTCTGTGGCTGAGCCACGGCCACGCCAGCGCGCAACTGACACGCCGCGCGCGCTTCGACACGCTGATTATTGAGTACGCCACCTTTTTGATGCAGACGCTGCGCAAGCGTCCGGCCTCCGGGCTGGTGGTTATGGCGATGAACAGCCACGATCCGCTAAACGTCTGGCTGGAAGCGATCCGCTTCTCCGGCGAAGGGTTTCGTATCGATGTTCTGCAACAGCCCGTACCGCTGCCCGATCTCACGCAGTTCGCCGCCGATCACTATCTGGTGTACAGCGATGTGCCGCTCACGCCCGCCCAGCTCACGCTCTGGCAGCAGTGGCAGCTTGACGGTATGCCGCTGTTCAGCGCCGGACCCGGTTTCGCAACGCCGCCTGAGCTACCTGACGCCGCCAACCTTCCCGACGAGCCGCTCTGCGAAAAAGCACGGTAAGCGCCGCTGTCGCCAAACTATTATCCCGCTGTCGTCTTAACGTCACACGTTCAGGGCTTTGTAAAAGGAGGGTGTGACTAAAGGCGGGAGTGGCGATGCCGGGTGCCGCGGATCTGTTTATCTGTATGCCGGGAATTGTATTACTGGTGGGGTTTCTTGCCGCGTATTGCAGCAACAAATGGGATGACTGAGCGTAAGGCAAAAAAATACCGCCAGTATCGACTGACGGTAAGGCTTGCATGGATTGTTATTGTCCTGCGCTCAACATCACGCTTATTCCCGCATCATGCCATGCGCAGGTTCAACGCCACCTAAACGTGGGGTTTTATTCCGTTAAGCCACGGTTTTCCAGCATCGGCTCGATGCGCGGGGCATGACCTCGCCACGCGAGCCACAACCCTTCCAGATCGCTGCTGTTGCCGCGGGACAGAATCGCCTCGCGAAAGCGCGCGCCGTTTTGCGCCGTTAACCCGCCCTGCTCCACAAACCACTGATAGCCGTCGTCCGCCAGCATCTGCGTCCAGAGATAGGCGTAATAACCCGCCGCATAACCGCCGCCAAAGATGTGGGCGAAATAGCTGCTTCGATAGCGCGGCGGCACGGCCCGCAGCGCTATCTGCTCTTGCGAAAGCGCCGCGGCCTCAAACGCGGACACGTCCTCGGGTGTGGATTGCGGCGTCAGGCTGTGCCAGTGCTGATCGAGCAGCGCCGCGGCTAACAGCTCGGTCATGTCATAGCCTTTGTTAAAGCGCGCCGCGCGGAAGAGTTTTTCGCGAAGCGCGTCCGGCATCGGCTCGCCGGTCTGATAATGGCGCGCAAAGTTCGCGAAAACGTCCGGGTGGCTCGCCCAGTGTTCGTTGATTTGCGACGGGAACTCCACGAAATCCCGCGGCGTGCTGGTGCCGGAGAGCGTCGCGTAGCGCTGGCTGGCGAAAAGACCGTGCAGCGTATGGCCAAATTCGTGGAACAGCGTGATAACGTCATCCCAGGAGATGAGCGCAGGCTGACCGGCGGCGGGCTTGAGGTAGTTGCAGACGTTGTAGATAACCGGCCTGTGGCCAGTCAGCGTGGACTGATCAACAAAATTCCCCATCCAGGCGCCGCCGCTTTTGCTGTCGCGGGCGAAGAAATCGCCGTAAAACAGCGCGAGCCCGCTGCCGTCTTTATCGAAAATCTCCCAGACGCGGACATCCGGGTGGTAGACCGGAATGTCGGTACGTTCCTGGAAACGAAGCCCGAACAGCGTGCTGGCGGCGTAAAAAACGCCGTGGATGAGCACATTGTCGAGTTCGAAATACGGTTTGATCTGCGCGTCGTCGAGCGCGTATTTCTCGCGCCGCACCTGTTCGGCATAAAACGCCCAGTCCCAGGCTTCGGCCTGAAAACCGCCGTTCTGGCGGTCAATCACCTGCTGAATATCCGCAAGCTCCCGGTTGGCGCGCGCGGTCGCCGCCGGCACGATATCGCGCATGAAGCGCAGCGCCGCCTCCGGCGTTTTGGCCATTTGATCGGCGATAGTCCAGGAGGCGAAATCCTTAAAGCCGAGCAGCGCCGCCTGCTGCGCGCGCAGCTGCGCCAGACGCAACACCAGCGCGCGGGTATCGTTGGCGTCGCCTTTTTCGGTACGGTGCCAGCCCGCCTTAAAGAGCGCCTCGCGCGTCTCGCGCCTCTCCAGCGCCTGTAGCGCAGGCTGCTGGGTGGTATTAAGCAGCGCAATCAACCAACGTCCTTCCAGCCCTTTTTCACTGGCGGCCTGCGCGGCGGCGGCGATCTCGGCCTCGCTTAGCCCCGCCAGCGCCTCGTGTGATGACACCAGCAGCCCGCCCGCTTTATCCGCCGCCAGCAGGCGCTGGTTAAACTGGCTGGTGAGCTGCGCGGCTTCGCGGTTAAGCGCTTTAAGCTGCGCTTTTTGCTCCGCGCCGAGCGTCGCGCCCGCCAGCATAAACTGCTGCCAGACGACCTCCACCAGCCGCCGCGATTCCTCATCCAGCCCCAGCGCGTCGCGCTGTTCATACACGGTGTTGAGCCGCGCGAATAAGGTTTCATTAAAGTGAATGTCATCGGCCAGCGCCGCAAGCTCGGTGGAAAATTCTTCATCCAGCGTTTGCAGATAATCATTGGTGTGCGCTGAGGTCATCGCGAAAAAAACGTGGGTGACGCGCGTCAGCATCGCCCCACTGCGCTCCAGCGCCAGATACGTATTTTCAAACGTCGGCGCGGCGGGATCGGCGGCGATGCCCTCTACCTCGGCGCGCTTCTGACGCACCGCCTCATCAAAGGCCGGGCGATAGTCGTTGTCCGTTATCGCGTCGAACGGCGGCGCCTCGTAAGGCAGCGTACTGGCTGAAGAAAAAGGGGTGGTTACCGGCATGAGGATCTCCCGCAAAAGCGTGATGGTAAAAACACAGCTTATGCAGCCTCGCCATAAACGGCAATGCTTTAACGCCCCCAGGCATCAGGAAGTGATATTCCACAGGGCGCGTCGGGCGTGCTAAGGTAACAGCTCTGAAAAAGCCTTGAGGAACAGCGAGATGATTATTCTGGTTACCGGTGCGACGGCAGGGTTTGGCGAAGCCATTACCCGTCGCTTTGTGAAGAACGGTCATAAAGTCATCGCGACAGGCCGCCGCCAGGCGCGCCTCGACGCGCTAAAGGATGAGCTTGGCGAGAGCGTGCTGACGCTGCAACTGGACGTGCGCAACCGCGCGGCGATCGAAGAAGCCATCAGCAGCCTGCCGCTGGAATGGCGCGATATCGACGTGCTGGTCAACAACGCCGGGCTGGCGCTGGGGCTGGAGCCCGCGCATAAAGCGAGCGTCGAAGACTGGGAAAACATGATTGACACTAACAATAAAGGCCTGGTCTATATGACCCGCGCGGTGCTGCCGGGCATGGTTGAGCGTAACCGCGGCCACGTCATTAACATCGGCTCCACGGCGGGCAGCTGGCCTTACGCGGGCGGCAACGTGTACGGCGCGACCAAAGCGTTTGTGCGCCAGTTCAGCCTGAACCTGCGCACCGATCTGCACGGCACCGCGGTCCGCGTGACGGATATCGAGCCGGGCCTGGTGGGCGGCACCGAATTCTCTAACGTGCGTTTTAAAGGGGACGACGATAAAGCCGGTAAAACCTACGAGAATACCACCGCGCTCTCGCCGGACGATGTGACCGAAGCGGTCTGGTGGGTGGCGACGCTCCCGCCGCATGTGAATATCAACACCGTCGAGATGATGCCGGTCAGCCAGAGCTTCGCCGGGCTCAGCGTGCACCGCCAGTAATGCTCCTCTGCCCGTACCCCGTCCACGCTGGGCGGGGTGGGCAATTAATGTTAAATTGCCGCAGTTACCCGCAAATAAAGACAAAAGAATGGCCGCTGAAACTCCGCTCAACCCGACCCAGCCGGTGAGCCAACAGATTTACCGCATCCTGCGCCGCGATATCGTGCATTGTCTGATCCCGCCAGGCACGCCGCTCTCTGAAAAGGAAGTCTCGGTGCGCTTTGACGTGTCGCGCCAGCCGGTGCGTGAGGCGTTTATCAAGCTTGCCGAAAACGGGTTGATTCAGATCCGCCCGCAGCGCGGCAGTTTTGTGAATAAGATTTCGCTGCGCCAGGTGCGCAACGGCTGTTTTGTGCGCCAGGCCATTGAGCGGGCCGTGGTGCAACGGGCGGCGGGCATGGTGACCGACGCGGATCTCTATCAGCTTGAGCAAAACCTTAATCAGCAGCGCACGGCCATCGACCGCAAGCAGCTGAGCGATTTTTTTCAGCTTGACGACGAATTTCACCACCGCCTGACGCAGGTCGCCGACTGCCAGCTCGCCTGGGACACCGTGGAAAACATCAAAGCGACCATCGACCGGGTGCGTTATATGAGCCTCGATCACGTCTCCCCGCCGGAAATGCTGCTGCGCCAGCATAACGATATCTTTCACGCGCTGGAGCGCCGCGACCCGCAGGCCGCCGATGAAACCATGCGCCTGCACTTGCAGGAGATCAGCGAATCGGTATTGCTGATCCGTCAGGAAAACCGCGACTGGTTCACCGAAGAGTAACCGCGCGACGTTGTTAACCGACTCAGGGATGGATATGTAATGCGCGCACTATTGCTCATGGGCTGCACCCTTTTCTCTTCACCGCTGCTGGCCGATTGTCTCCAGAGCGAGGCGAACGCCACGGCCGCCGCGGATTTTACGTGGTCGGCGAGTACCGTCACCGCCACGCCGCGCGCGCATTTTTATTCCGCGCCCTCGCCGGAATGCCGCCTTGACGCGTTTCTGTTGCCGGGCGACGCCGTGCAGGTGTTTCGTCTTTCCCAAAGCGACAGCCAGAACGCGGATGATAAGGCGCGCCCGTTCGCCTGGGTGAGCTATCGCGACAGTAAAGGCCGCGTGGCGACCGGCTGGGTAGAAACCGCGGCGCTTAACGCGCAGCAGGATACCCTTAAGCCGGAAGGCGTCTGCGCCGCTCGCCTGCGGGAACTGGACGGTGTACAGGATACCCCGGAGACCGCGAACCGCTACGAAGTCACTGGCAGCGGACGACATTTCTTTTACACGGCCCCCGACGCGCAGTGCCGCAGTCAGCAGGTGTTTCTGGTGGCGGGCGATACGGTGAGCGTGAACCGCACGCTGCGCGGGTTCAGCGAGGCGACGTGGTACGGCAAGGACGGGCATATTGTGAAAGGCTGGCTGGCATCGGCGGCCCTGCACGCCACCGACGCGGGCGAGACATGGCGCGAGGATATCAGCGCCAGCCCGCTGGCCCGCGTGACCCGCACCGTCTCGTTGCAGCTCAACCCCAACGGCCAGTGTATTTTCTATGAGAACGCGCAGGACGGCGGTATTTACCGTTTGCTGGTGCGTGAAAATCATACCCGTGAAGGCTGCCGCGGTGCTGCCGCCCCTGAAGTCGCGCCGGTGGTGGCGAACATCGATATTGATATCGCCAGCGGAAAGATCGTGCGTGACGCGCCCGCAGGCGAGTAGTCGCGGGCAGTGACATTCATCACACAAATGCCTCGTTTTTGATCGAGATTAACGTTTTTCAGGTCGTGATTTTTAAAATGGGGCTCGTCTGGATCATTCCCAACTATTCAGAGGAGATAACACCATGATGACCTACGATCGCAACCGTAATTCCATTACCACCGGCAGCCGCGTGATGATCAGCACCACCGGGCAGACCGGCGTGATTAAAGCGATTCACGGCGACGGCATGACGCCGGAGCAGATCCGCCGTGGCCGCACCGTTGAGGTGGAAGGTTGCGAAGGGAAATTCGAGCCGATCGAGTTAATTCGTCTGGGTATGCATTAATATTTGTCGGGCGGGTGTTGTTGAACGGCGGGTGCAAGGCTGGTGAACGGCGGGTGCGCTCCGCTTACCCGCCCTACTCATAATAAACGCGATGGGTTTTCGTAGGGTGGGTAAGCGCAGCGCACCCACCACTACCCACCACCTTTAATAACCCGTCAACACCCCGCTTTCACATACCGCGCCACCGTTGCTCTGGCGCCGTTCTCACACAAAAGCTTATACGCCTCCGTCACCTGCGCCACAAATTCTGTCCGCGTCGCCAGGTCCTCGCCAAAAATCTCGCGAATGTTCAGCAGCGCTTTCACCCGCGCGTCGCCCTCTTCGCTCGCGCGTACCGCCGTCTGAATAACATTCAGCAGCGGATCGCAGACTTCAATCGCATCGCCCTGCTCATCGACGCCGCTCACGTAGCGCATCCAGCCCGCCACGCCGAGCGTCAGCAGCGGCGCCGCGCTGCCGTGCGCCTGATGCCAGCGCAGAGAGTCAAGCCAGCGCTGCGGCAGTTTCTGGCTGCCGTCCATCGCGATCTGCCAGGTGCGGTGCCGCAGCGCCGGATTGCTGTAGCGCTCAATCAGCAGATCCGCGTAACGCGCCAGATCAACGCCCTGCACGCGGAGCGTCGGGGCCTGCTCGTTAAGCATCAGCGCATGCGCGGCATGGCGGTAGTTCGCATCGTCCATGCAGTCGTTGATGTGCTGATACCCCGCCAGATAGCCGAGATACGCCAGGAACGAGTGGCTGCCGTTAAGCATACGCAGCTTCATCTCCTCGAACGGCACCACATCGCGTACCAGCTGCGCCCCCGCCTTTTCCCACGCCGGGCGGCCCGCCACAAAATTATCTTCAATCACCCACTGGCGGAACGGCTCGCAGGCCACACCCGCCGGGTCGCGCACGCCGGTCAGCTGTTCGATTTTATCGAGCGTTTCCGGCGTCACCGCTGGCACAATCCGGTCCACCATTGTGGACGGGAACGTCACGTTCTCCTCGATCCACGCCGCCAGACTGGCGTCCACGGCGCGGGCGAAGGCCATCACGACGTTGCGGGCCACATGCCCGTTTTCCGGCATATTGTCGCAGGACATCACGCTGAACCCCGCAAGCCCGGCGGCTTTGCGGCGCGCCAGCGCCTCCACAATCACCCCAACGGCGGATGACGGCGTCTCAGGGCGCGCGAGATCGGCGGCGATAAGCGGATGATCCAGCATCAGCTCGCCTGTCGCGGGCGAATGGCAGTAGCCTTTTTCAGTAATGGTGAGCGAGACAATCGCCACCTGCGGCTCACACAGCGCGGCGAAGACGGCTTCCAGGCCATCCACCTGCGCATGGAGCGCGTGTTTCACCACGCCCACCACGCGGGCGCGCCAGGCGTCGGCGGACATCTCCGCCACGGTGTAGAGATTATCCTGACGGCGGATATCGGCGATCTGCTGCTCGCCGCCAATCAGGTTAATTTCACAGTAACCCCAGTCGCTGCCGTGTTCGGCGGCAAGAATATCGGCATAAACCCCCTGGTGCGCGCGGTGAAACGCGCCAAAACCAAGATGCACAATGCGGGCGACCAGCGCGTCGCGGTGATAGGCAGGGAGAATGGCGTTGGCGTGAAGCAGCGTATTTTCCATGGTCGTGACTCGTTTGATAAATAAAGAAATTTGTATAAAGCCTACGCTCCACAGCGGTACGCTTTATGATTTACGACAGTTTTTGGTGACTACATTAACTAGAATGGTAGTAAAGCGTGATTTTCATCACGCTTTACATTTTAGGGAAAGAAACCGGGGGTCAGACAGTGACAGGCTTCGCGGCCAGATTATCCGCCGTGCGCGCCTTCACGAACGTCCAGAGGATTATCGCGCCGACGATATCCATCAGGCTCAGAATAATAAAGAACGGATTGTAACCGACGCTCTTGACCAGCCCGCCCATGATAAGCGTGCAGATAAAAATGCCCGTCCAGCCCGCCGTACCGGCGAAACCGCTGACGGTGGAGGTTTCGTTGCGCCGGAAGAGATCGGTCGCCATGGTAATCACCTGGGTGGAGAGCATCTGATGGGCGAACGCGCAGACGGAAACCAGCCCTATCGCCACATAGGCGCTCTCCACAAAGCCCACCAGCGACAGCGGCAGCATCAGCACCGCGCCCGCGCTGAACCCGATACGCCGCGCGTTAATAGTCGAGATGTTCCAGCGCTTCATCATGAAATTATTCAGAAAGCCGCCCGCCATGCCGCCGAAATCCGCCGCCAGAAACGGCAGCCAGGCGAACAGCGCGATATCTTTAAGCGGCATATGCCGCACCGTCATCAGATAGACCGGCAGCCAGAAGTTGATCGTGCCCCAGGCGGGGTCGGCCAGAAAGCGCGGCAGCGCGATGCCCCAGAAGTTACGCTGGCGCAGGATCTGCATCACGGAGGGTTTCGTGCCGCTGGCTTCCAGATGTTTTTCCTGCCCGTCTTCAATGAGCCGCGCTTCCTCAAGGCTGAGCGCGCGATGACGTGCGGGCGATTCATAGCCAAACCACCAGATTACCGCAAAGACAAGCCCGAGCGCGCCGGTTATCACGAACGCCATTTCCCAGTTGTAGGCCATGATGGCCCACACCACGAGCGGCGGCGCCAGCATAGCGCCAATCGACGTGCCGATATTCGCAACACCCCCGGCAATGCCGCGCTCTTTCGCCGGAAACCATTCGGAATTGCACTTCACGCCCGCCGGGATCGCCGAGGCTTCGCTAAGCCCCATCAGCCCGCGTAAAAAGGCCAGCCCGCCCCACGAGTGGCACGCGGCGTGGGCCATATTGGTCAGCGACCAGGCGATAATCATAATGAAAAAGCCGAGCTTTAAGCCTACCACGTCGATAAAGAACCCGCACAGAGGCTGGGCAATCGTATAGGCGAACTGAAAGGCGCTTAAGATCCAGGAATATTGTTGCTCATTAATATGCAGTTCGGTGAAAAGCGTCGGTGCAGAGACGCTGAGCGAGCTGCGCGCGAGTGCGTTTATAATCGTGCCCAGCGACACCAGGCCTATCATATACCAGCGTAAATGTTTAATTTTCATGGGTAGGGTCCGGAGGTTTTTTATTATTGTCACCGCAGCGCGCCGCGGTGATGCGGGGTTACCAGTTCCACAATGTGCCGTCTTCAAGCCGGGCCACCGGCAGGTACGCCGGATCGTAGGGGTATTTCGCCGCCAGCTTTTCATCAAATTCAATGCCCAGCCCCGGCTTCTCGCCCGGATGCATATAGCCGTTGTCAAATGTCCAGCTGTGCGGGAAGACCTCCAGCATCTGCGCTGAATAGCCCATGTATTCCTGCACGCCGAAATTGGGCACCCAGAGATCGAAATGCAGCGCGGCGGCATGGCAAATGGGCGAGAGATCCGACGGCCCGTGCGAACCGGTGCGCACCTGATACAACGCGGCGAAATCCGCAATGCGGCGCATCCCGGTAATACCGCCCGCGTGGGTCACCGTGGCGCGGATGTAGTCGATCAACTGCTCTTCGATGAGCTGTTTGCAGTCCCAGATGCTGTTAAAGACTTCACCGACCGCAACCGGCGTCACGGTGTGCTGGCGGATGAGGCGAAAACAGGCCTGGTTTTCGGCAGGTGTCGGATCTTCCATCCAGAAGAGACGGTAATCCTCAATGCTTTTACCGAAACGCGCCGCCTCGATGGGCGTCAGGCGGTGATGCATGTCGTGCAGCAGATGTTCGTTAAAGCCGAACTTCTCACGCACCGCCTCGAAGAGTTTCGGCGTGAAATCGAGATATTTTTCGGTGGACCAGAGCTGCTCTTCCGGCCACTGGCCTTTGGTGGCGGGCTCATACGCCAGCCCTTTGCCCTTGGCCATACCGTAAGTGGTTTTCATGCCCGGCACGCCGCACTGCACGCGAATCGCCTTAAAGCCCATTTCTTTGTGCCGGGCGTAGTCTTCCAGCACCTCATCGATGGTGTGGCCGGTGGTGTGGCAGTAGACCATCACGCCGTCGCGCGACGCGCCGCCCAGCAGCTGATAAAGCGGCATTCCGGCGGCTTTGGCTTTGATATCCCACAGCGCCGTGTCGATAGCGGAAATCGCCGACATCGTCACCGGCCCACGCCGCCAGTACGCGCCTTTATAGAAAAACTGCCAGATATCCTCGATACGCTGCGCGTCGCGCCCGACCAGCTGCGGGCAGAGGTGATCGCGCAGATAGCTGGCGACAGAGAGCTCGCGTCCGTTAAGCGTGGCGTCGCCAAGCCCCGTCAGGCCGTCGTCGGTGGTGATTTTAAGCGTCACGAAGTTGCGCCCCGGGCAGGTGACAAACACTTCCGCTTTACTGATCTTCATGCATCCTTCCTTTTAGAAACGGCAATGCTGTACGCATTGCGATCAACTGACTTAACTACCATACAAGTTGATTGCATGAAAAAATGCGCGACGCTTCACAAAGCGTGAAGCGCTGTCAGCGCCAAAAACGGGAAGAGATCAGGAAGAACGTCAGGCGCGGCCCCAGCCTGCGACAATAATCAACATACCGCACAGCGCGACCGCCGCCCCTGCCCAGTCATAAAGGCTCAGCCGCACGCCGTCGACGACGCGCAGCCAGATAAGCGCGGTCATCACATAGACGCCGCCGTAAGCGGCATACACCCGCCCGCTCGCCGCCGGGTGCAGCGTCAGGAGCCAGACGAACAGCATCAGCGACAGCGCCGCCGGCAGCAGTAACAGCACGCTCGCCCCTTTGCGCAGCCACAGCCACGGCAGAAAACAGCCAATAATTTCCGCAAGCGCGGTGGCAAAAAACAGCAAAGTGGTTTTAATCATATTGAGACTCTTTGAGGTAATATCGGCGTTCGCTGCCGCTGTGCGCGATTCGCGCACGATGATATAGTAAAGCGTGTCGGCTTCACGACAAGAACAGCTTCATTAAGGATATCGCCATGAATAAATTCCTTCGCCACTCACTGCTGCTGGCGTTGCTGACCGGCGCGCTGTCAGGCGTCGCCCACGCGCAAACGGATAAACTGATTATTGAGTCCGGCGATAACGCCCGCACCCGCCAGGACGCTGCGATGGATAAAGAGCAATGGAATGACACGCGTTCTTTACGCCAGAAAGTCAACAAGCGCACCGAGAAAGAGTGGGATAAAGCGGATGTCGCCTTCGACGCCAAAGACAACTGCGAGAAAAGCGCGAACCTCAACGCCTACTGGGAGCCCAACACCCTGCGTTGTCTTGACCGCCGCACCGGCCGCGTCATCAATCCGTAAGCCCTTTCGCATCACGGCTCCCGCGCCGCGGGGGCCGGCTTTTCCCGCGCATATAAAGGATGTGAACGATGTCAGACTACGTTGATGTCAAACTGCGCCCGCTGGAACGTGAAGATTTGCGCTTCGTCCATCAGCTCGACAATAACGCCAGCGTCATGCGCTACTGGTTCGAAGAGCCTTATGAAGCGTTCGTCGAACTCTCCGATCTCTACGATAAACATATTCACGATCAGAGCGAACGCCGCTTTGTGGTGGAGTGTGACGGCGATAAAGCAGGCCTGGTGGAGCTGGTGGAGATTAACCACGTACACCGCCGCGCCGAGTTTCAGATTATTATTTCACCGGAGCATCAGGGCAAAGGCCTCGCCAGCCGCGCCGCGAAACTGGCGATGGATTACGGCTTTACGGTACTGAATCTCTATAAGCTCTATCTCATCGTGGATAAAGAGAATGCCAAAGCGATCCATATTTATCGCAAGCTGGGCTTTATGGTGGAAGGCGAGCTGATCCATGAATTTTTCATTAACGGCGAGTACCGCAACACCATCCGCATGTGTATTTTCCAGCACCAGTACCTGACGCACCTTAAACCCGCCGGGACGACGCTGCTGAAACCGACCGCGCAGTAACGTATAAGCGCAGGCGTGCCTGCGCTTTTAACACGATCTCTCGTAACAGCCTGTCAGTAGTAATTGATTTCGTTCTGAATCGTGAATTTATGCAGCACGGGCGGCGTCGCGCTGGCGTCGGTGATTTCCAGCACGCAGCTTGACGGGTTGAGGTGGCGATCGTATTCGCAGCTCTGCTTTGCCGTATCGATCACTTTATCGTTAAGCTTCGTCACCGAGGTGTAATCGTGTTTTTTACGCTTATCGCTGGGGGTGGCGACGGTTAAGAGTTCGGCGTCTTTCGCTTTGCTGGTTTTGCCGAGCGGATAGCCTTCTTCATCGTAGCGGTAGCTCACGGTGACCTCCGGCGTATGCCCTTTCACCACAAATTCGCGATCGTTGGTTTCATAGACCATGCCCACCGAGGGCAGCTCGGCCAGCTGGCATTTGCCCTGCAAACGAATACGTTTTTCGCGGCTCAGCGCGTCAAGGTAGTAGTTGGCGTCCAGCACCAGCGACATGTGGCTGTTGCTCGGTTTGTCAGAATAGTTCAGCGTCTCGAAACACCCCTCTTGCGAGAGCGTACCGTTGACTTCCGTCTCCACCTCGCCGCTGTCGTTAATCAGCTTCTGGGTGAAGTTTTTTACCGGGCCGCGCAGCGGGTCGAAATTAAACTCGCTGGAGAAACTCGCCATTTCCGGGCTGAACGGCGCCAGCGCGTCCGGCTTATCACAGCCAGTGAGTGCGAGCGATACCATCATTACCGTCACGTATTTTTTCACGTCTTTATTATCCTTCTGCGGCCTCGCCAAAAGCGGCATGATATCTGAAAAGTCAGTGATATATATAACAACTGCTATGCTTACTACATCTGTTTTACGTCAATAAGGAGCCGTTAATGAAAAAACGTTACTGGGCAGGCGCCCTGCTGCTGGCCGCGACATTACCGGTCAGCGCCGCGCAAAACTCCTGTGAACGGGTCAAAGCCGATATTGAACAGCGCATCATTAATAATGGCGTACCGGAAAACGGGTTTACGTTAACTATCGTTCCTAACGACCAGGCTGACCAGCCGGATGCGCAGGTTGTCGGTCATTGCGCCAACGATACGCAAAAAATTCTCTACACCCGCACCCAGAGCGGCAACGCCGCAGGCGGCGGAACCTCGCAGGGCGCAGCCAGCGAGCCGCAATAATCAGATCAGGGGCTTCGGCCCCTTTTTTATATCCATCATTCCCTTACGCCCTGTCTATTGACCCTCGTTAACGTTTTCTACTCCATTCTGGGTAAAACTCTTCCTGCGCTAATCATTAGCGCTCTAACCGTCTGAGTGTTTTACCTCATGGTCGCCCGGTCTCTTCAGCGGCCCGCCAGGGAGCGCGTTATGTCACAATCACAAGAGGGCGTCAGCCGTCGTCATTTTCTCACCGCCACATCGCTGGGCGGCCTGGCGCTGGCGGCGGGCGGCGTCACGCTGCCTTTCGGTTTCAGCCGCATCGCCGCCGCCGTCGGCACGTCCGTTAACCCGCCTGAAGATAAAGTCGTCTGGGGCGCCTGCTCGGTAAACTGCGGCAGCCGCTGCGCGCTGCGCCTGCATGTGCGCGACGATACCGTCTGGCGCGTCGAAACCGACAATACGGGCCTCGATACGTATGGCGATCATCAGGTGCGCGCCTGCCTGCGCGGGCGATCGATCCGTCGGCGTATCAATCACCCTGACCGCCTGAACTACCCGATGAAGCGCGTCGGCAAGCGCGGCGAAGGGAAATTTGCGCGCGTCAGCTGGGACGAAGCGCTGGATACCATCACCAATAGCCTGAAGAAAACCATCGCGCGGTACGGTAATGAAGCCGTGTATATCAACTACACCTCCGGCGTCGTGGGCGGCAATATCACCCGCTCCTCGCCTTACGCCTCGCTGGTGGCGCGGCTGATGAACTGCTACGGCGGGTTTCTCAGCCATTACGGCACCTACAGCACCGCGCAAATCGCGGCTGCCATGCCCTACACCTACGGCTCCAACGAGGGCAACAGCACGTCGGATATCGTTAACAGCAAGCTGGTGGTAATGTTCGGCAACAACCCGGCGGAAACCCGCATGAGCGGCGGCGGGATCACGTATCACCTTGAACAGGCCCGCGAGCGGTCCAGGGCGCGCATGATAGTTATCGATCCGCGCTACACCGATACCGCCGCCGGGCGTGAAGATGAATGGATCCCGATCCGCCCCGGCACCGACGCCGCGCTGGTTTCCGCGCTCGCGTGGGTGATGATCGGTGAAGATTTAGTCGATCAACCCTTTCTCGATCGTTACTGCGTGGGCTATGACGAGAAAACGCTCCCGGCAGGCGCGCCCGCGAACGGCCACTACAAAGCGTATATTCTCGGCGAGGGCGAGGACGGCGTCGCCAAAACCCCCGCCTGGGCGGCGCGCATCACGGGTATCCCGCAAGAACGGATCGTAAAGCTGGCCCGTGAAATCGCGGGCGCCAGACCGGCGTATATCTGCCAGGGCTGGGGGCCGCAGCGTCAGGCCAACGGCGAGCTGACGTCGCGCGCCATCGCGATGCTGCCGATCCTCACCGGCAATGTCGGCATTCACGGCGGCAACAGCGGCGCGCGTGAATCAACGTACACCATCACCATTGAGCGTATGCCGGTACTGGAAAACCCGGTGAAAACGCAGATCTCCTGCTTCAGCTGGACCGACGCCATCGCCCGCGGCCCGCAGATGACCGCGCTCGCCGACGGCGTGCGGGGTAAAGAAAAGCTCGACGTGCCCATCAAGTTCATCTGGAATTACGCGGGCAACACCCTCATCAATCAGCATTCCGATATCAACCGCACGCATGAAATTTTGCAGGACGACACCCGGTGCGAAACCATCGTGGTGATTGAAAATTTCATGACCTCATCAGCGCGCTACGCCGACATCCTCCTGCCGGACTTAATGACCGTTGAGCAGGAGGACATCATCCCCAACGACTACGCGGGCAACATGGGCTATCTGATCTTCACCCAGCCCGCCACCTCCGCGAAATTCGAGCGCAGGCCGATTTACTGGATCATGAGCGAAGTGGCGAAGCGCCTGGGGCCGGACGTTTACCAGCGCTTTACCGAAGGGCGCACCCAGGCGCAGTGGCTGCAATACCTGTATGCGAAAATGCGCGCCCGCGATCCGCAACTGCCCGACTATGAGGCGCTCAAGCAGCAGGGCATCTACAAGCGCCAGGATCCGGCCGGGCATTACGTGGCCTATCAAGACTTTCGCGACGATCCCGACGCGCATCCGCTGAAAACCCCTTCCGGCAAAATCGAGATCTACTCCGCCGCCCTTGCCCGCATCGCGCAAACCTGGCGGCTGCGCGAGGATGAAACCATCAGCCCCCTGCCCGTTTACGCCTCCACGTTTGAAGGCTGGGATTCTCCGGCGCGTCGCGACTACCCGCTGCAACTCTTCGGCTTCCACTACAAAGCGCGCACCCACTCCACCTACGGCAACATCGACGTATTACAGGCGGCCTGCCGTCAGGAAGTCTGGATCAACCCCATCGACGCCCGCGCACGCGGCATCGAAAACGGCGATCGGGTGCGCGTGTTTAACGCCCGCGGCGAGGTGCGGCTGGAGGCGAAAGTGACGCCGCGCATCATGCCGGGCGTGAGCGCCATGGGCCAGGGCGCGTGGCACCACGCCGATATGCACGGCGACCGCGTCGATCATGGCGGCTGCGTCAATGTTCTGACGACGCAGCGCCCGTCGCCGCTCGCCAAAGGCAACCCGCAGCACACCAATCTGGTGCAGATAGCGAAAATCTGACGCGGGCTGACGCAAAAATCATAACCATCAGAAAGCACATTGAGTCTCCGTTTGGAGACAAGGAGTGAGTGATGTCAAATAACGATAGTCCTGTCGGGATCAGCCGCCGCACGCTGGTGAAATCCACCGCGCTGGGCGGTCTGGCGCTGGCGGCAGGCGGCGTCTCCCTGCCCTTCGGGTTCCGGCCTGCGGCGGCCGCGGTGGGACGCGCCATTGCGCCCGATGAGCGCGTCGTCTGGAGCGCCTGCACCGTCAACTGCGGCAGCCGCTGCCCGCTGCGTATGCATGTGGTGAATGGCGAAATCCGCTATGTCGAAACCGATAACACGGGTACCGACGACTACGACGGGCTGCACCAGGTGCGCGCCTGCCTGCGCGGGCGCTCCATGCGACGACGCGTCTACAACCCGGACCGCCTGAAATACCCGATGAAGCGCGTCGGCAAACGCGGCGAAGGCAAATTCGCGCGCATCAGCTGGGAAGAGGCGCTGGATACCATCGCCCAGGGCATGAAGCGCATCATCAGCGAATATGGCAACGAGGCGATTTATCTCAACTACGGCACCGGCACGCTGGGCGGGACGATGACCCGCTCCTGGCCGCCGGGGAAAACGCTGATTGCCCGGCTGATGAACTGCTGCGGCGGCTATCTTAATCATTACGGCGACTACTCCAGCGCGCAGATCGCAGCCGGCCTGAACTACACCTACGGCGGCTGGGCCGACGGGAACAGCCCGTCCGATATTGCAAACAGCAAGCTGGTGGTGCTGTTTGGCAATAACCCTGGCGAAACCCGCATGAGCGGCGGCGGCGTGACGTACTACCTTGAGCAGGCGCGCGCGAAATCGCAGGCGCGGATGATAGTCATCGATCCGCGCTATACCGACACCGCCGCCGGACGCGAGGATGAGTGGATCCCGATCCGTCCCGGCACCGACGCCGCGCTGGTCGCCGCGATCGCCTGGGTGTTAATCACCGAAAACTATGTCGATCAGCCGTTTCTGGATAACTACTGCGTCGGCTACGACGAGAAAACCCTGCCGCCCGGCGCGCCTGCCAATGGCCACTATAAAGCCTATATTCTCGGCGACGGGCCGGATGGCACCGCCAAAACGCCCGCCTGGGCCGCGCCCATCACCGGCATTCCCGAGGCGCGCATTATCAAACTCGCCCGCGAAATCGGCGAGGCGAAACCGGCGTTTATCGCGCAGGGCTGGGGGCCGCAACGCCATTCCAACGGCGAACTGGCCTGCCGCGCGATAGCGATGCTCCCCATCCTCACGGGGAACGTCGGCATTCCCGGCGGCAACAGCGGCGCGCGCGAAGGATCGTTCGCGCTCCCCTTCGAGCGGATGCCGACGCTTCAAAACCCGGTTGAGACCAGCATCTCGATGTTCACCTGGACCGACACCATTGAGCGTGGCCCGTCGATGACCGCCACCGCCGACGGCGTGCGCGGCAAAGAGAAACTCGACGTGCCGATTAAGATGATCTGGAACTACGCCGGTAACTGTCTTATCAACCAGCACTCGCACATTAACCGCACCCATGACATTTTGCAGGATGACAAAAAGTGCGAGCTGATTGTGGTGATCGACTGCCATATGACCGCCTCGGCGCGCTATGCCGATATCCTGCTGCCGGACTGCACCGCCTCTGAGCAGATGGATTTCGCGCTCGACGCCTCCTGCGGCAACATGGCCTACGTCATCTTTGCTGACCAGGCGATTGCGCCGCGCTTTGAGTGCCGCACTATCTATGACATTACCAGCGCCCTCGCGGCGCGCATGGGCGTCGGCGATCAATTCACCGAAGGCCGCACCCAGGAAGGCTGGCTGCGGCATCTTTACGCGCAGTCGCAACGCGCGATCCCGGAACTGCCGGATTTCGACACCTTCCTCAAGCAGGGCATTTTTAAGCTTCGCGATCCGCAGGGCCATCACGTCGCTTATCAGGCTTTCCGTGAAAACCCGGCCGCGAATCCGCTTGCCACGCCCTCCGGTAAAATCGAGATCTACTCCCCGGCGCTTGCCGATATCGCAGCAAACTGGCAGCTGCCGGAAGGCGATGTCATCCACCCTCTGCCCGTCTACAGCCCCGGTTTTGAACAGGCAAGCGATCCGCTGCGCGCGCAGTATCCGCTCCAGCTCACCGGTTTTCACTACAAATCCCGCACCCACTCGACTTACGGCAACGTGGACGTTTTACAGGCCGCGTGTCGCCAGCAGATCTGGATCAACCCGCAGGATGCGCAGGCGCGCGGCATCAACGACGGCGACCCGGTGCGGGTCTGGAACGCACGCGGCGAAGCGCGCATCGAGGCGAAAGTGACGCCGCGCATTATGCCGGGCGTCGTGGCGCTGGGCGAAGGCGCGTGGTACCAGCCTGACGCGCAGGGCATCGACCACGCCGGTTCCATTAATGTTCTGACCACGCAACGGCCGTCGCCGCTGGCGAAAGGCAATCCGTCGCACAGTAATTTGGTTCAGCTTGCCAGGGTTTAAGGAGTCCTGATGACCACACAATATGGCTTTTATATCGATTCCAGCCGCTGCACCGGGTGTAAAACCTGCGAGCTGGCGTGCAAGGATTACAAAGATCTCACCCCGGACGTCAGCTTTCGCCGCATCTATGAATACGCGGGCGGCGACTGGCAGGAGGATAACGGCGTCTGGCAGCAAAACGTCTTCGCTTACTATCTCTCGATTGCGTGCAACCATTGTGAAGATCCCGCCTGCACCAAAGTGTGCCCGAGCGGCGCGATGCACAAGCGCGAGGACGGCTTTGTGGTGGTGAATGAAGACGTCTGCATTGGCTGTCGCTACTGCCATATGGCCTGCCCGTACGGCGCGCCGCAGTACAACGCCGCCAAAGGGCATATGACTAAATGCGACGGCTGCTATGAACGCCTCGCTGAGGGCAAAAAACCGATTTGCGTCGAATCCTGCCCGCTGCGCGCGCTGGATATGGCGCCGATTGACGAACTGCGTAAAAAGTACGGCTCGCTGGCGCAGGTCGCGCCGCTGCCCGCCGCGCGCTTCACCCGCCCGAATATCGTGATTAAACCCAACGCAAACAGCCGCCCGACCGGTGACACCACCGGCAAACTGGCGAATCCGAAGGAGGTCTGAAATGGGAAGCGGATGGCATGAATGGCCGCTGGTGTTATTCACCGTGCTCGGCCAGTGCGTGGCGGGCGGGCTTATCGTCACCGGGCTGGCGTGGTTAACAGGCACAGAGGATGAACGCACGCGCATTGTGCGCGCCATGTTTTTTCTGTGGGTCTTAATGGGTATCGCGTTTATCGCCTCGGTGATGCATCTCGGCTCGCCGCTGCGCGCGTTCAATTCCCTGAACCGCCTCGGGCACTCGCCGCTCAGTAATGAAATCGCCAGCGGATCGCTCTTTTTCGCGGTCGGCGGGTTGTGGTGGCTGGTGGCGGCGCTCGGGAAAATGCCGCAGACGCTCGGGAAAATCTGGCTCAGCGTGGCGATGGCGCTCGGCGTGCTGTTTATCTTCGCGATGACCCGCGTGTATCAGATAGACACCGTGCCCACCTGGCATAACGGCTATACCACGCTCGGCTTTTTCCTGACGGCGTTTCTCGGCGGGCCGCTGCTCGGCGCGCTCCTTCTGGCCGTCGCGGGCGTCGCTGCCCCGCGGGCCTTCGCGGTGGCGTGCGTGCTCGCGCTGGCGGTAAGCCTGGCGGCGACGCTGATGCAGAGCGCGAGCCTTGCGGGCATTCACAGCTCCGTCCAACAGGCGAGCGCCCTGCTGCCGGATTACGGTTTCTGGCAGGCGTGGCGCATGGCGCTGCTGGCGCTTGGCATCGGCTGCTGGCTCTGCCCGCTGGCGCGCCGCGTTCCGCCGCGCCCGTGGGGGCTGGCGGCGGGGTTTGCGCTGGTGCTGGCAGGCGAACTTATCGGTCGCGGCCTCTTTTATGGGCTGCACATGACGGTTGGCATGGCCGTTGCGGGATAATCTCCGGGCGGCCCCGCCGCCCGGCTTTTACAGGACAGTGACGCAGTGAAAGAAAAATTAACGGATATCGCCTGTTGCGCCCGCATTCTGGGCGCGCTCTTTTATTACTCGCCGGAGGCGCCCGAGGCGCACGCTATCGTCGACGCGCTGCGCGCGCCAGGCTGGGAGCGGGAATGGCCCTGCGCGCTCGATACCGCGCGTATGGCAGGGTTCGTCATGCTGAACACCCATGACGAAACGCTGGCGCAGGCGTGGCAGCGGCTCTTTATCGGCCCGCACGCGCTGCCCGCGCCGCCGTGGGGATCGGTCTGGCTCGATCGCGAGTCGGTGCTGTTTGGCGACTCCACGCTTGCGTTACAGAGCTGGCTGCGTGACAACGCCATCGCTTTTGAAACGCCGCTAAATGAACCCGCGGATCATATCGGTCTGCTGTTGCTGCTGGCCGCCTGGCTTGCGGAACAGGGAAAAACCCGCGAGCTGGATGAACTGCTGGCCTGGCATCTGCTGCCGTTCGCGCCGCGCTTTCTGGAGGTCTTCTGCGCGCAGGCTCAGCATCCGTTTTACGAGGCGCTGGGCGAGCTGACCCGCGCGACGCTTGCCCACTGGCGCAGCGGGCTTCTCATGCCCGTGGCCCAAAAACCGCTCTACCGTTAGTGAAAGCGGCTCCAGAGCGCAATCAGCAGCCAGGCGCTCAGGCACCAGCAGGCCACCGCGCCGCCGAGCGCCAGCGGCACTTTAACCATGCCGCTTAGCACCCACAGCGAGGCCAGATAGACAAAGTAAGGAATAATGGCCCACATACCGAAAATCACCGTGGTGCGCAGCGCCTCCACGCCGCGCCCGGTGACGACGATATAGTGGGCGATCAGCGCAAACGTCGGGAAGAGCGGGATAAGCCCGGCGATGTAATAGTTTTTCGTTTTCGACAGCATCCCTATCAGCACCACGACCGCCGCGCCGAGCAGCGCTTTTATCAACAGCCCCATCGTTTTACGTTCCGTCTTCTTGTTTCGGTTTTTTCCGACCCTATCATAACTGCGCGCTATACCGGGATTTTTTCGTCACAGCCCGGTTGATTGTTACGGTGTCACTTAGCGCCCGCCCCTTTTAAGATAATTCTCTGTCACCCCCATTAAACGAGGCGGGGTAAGGGAAAATCGTTAATTGCCGGGGTAAATCATTCGCCGGGTAAAGGTAACGCAATGTGGAATCCTTCCCGCCCGGTTGCTATAGGTCAATACACCCTGCCGACACACGGCATAACAACAGGCGATCCTCATCGCCATAAAACGTGCACCAGGGAGACAACGCCTCATGCAGAAAGCCTCACTGACTTTACGCGCCATCGGGGCGCTGGCCGGGCTCGCGGTCGTCATCGGATTGCTGGTCTGGGGCATCGGCCCTCAAACCATCGCCGCCCGCCGCGAAGATCTGCTTTATCTGGGTAAACAGCACCTGATTCTGGTGTTCAGCTCTATGGCGCTGGCGCTCGCCGTCGGTATCCCGAGCGGCATTCTGTTAAGCCGCCCGGCCGCGCGCCGCTTCGCGGAATACGCGATGCAGATTTTTAATGTCGGCAATACCCTGCCGCCGCTGGCGGTACTGGCGCTGGCGATGGTCGTCGTCGGCATTGGCGATAAACCCGCTATCGTGGCGCTGTTCCTCGCCTCTCTGCTGCCGATTGTGCGTAACACCTATGCCGGGCTCTGCTCGGTGCCAGGCTCGCTGATTGAAGCGGCTAACGGTATCGGCATGACCAAAGGCCAGCGGCTGTGGCAGGTGGAGCTGCCGAACGCCTGGCCGGTGATGCTCTCGGGTATCCGCATCGCCACCGCCATTAACGTCGGCACCGCGCCGCTGGCCTTTCTTATCGGCGCCAGCAGCTTCGGCGAGCTGATTTTCCCCGGCATCTACCTGAACGATTTCCCGACGCTCATACTTGGCGCCGCCGCGACGGCGTTGTTCGCGCTGATTCTGGATATGGCGCTTGCAGCACTGGGCCGCGTGCTCAGTCCGCATACCGCCTGATGATAAGGAGCTTTCGATGACCCTGCTGAATCGCTGGCTGACCATTGCAGCCGCAGGTCTGCTGCTGGCTACAACCGCCGCTCGCGCAGCACCGCTGGTGCTCACCACCAAGAGCTTTACCGAGCAACATATTCTCTCCGCCATGACGGTGCTGTACCTGCAAAAGAAAGGCTTTCAGGTGGAGCCGCGCACCAATATCGCCACGGTGATTTCGCGCAACGCCATGATCAACAAACAGGTGGACATGACCTGGGAGTACACCGGCACCTCGCTCATTATCTTCAACCATATCAACAAGCGGATGACGCCCGAGGAAACCTATAACACGGTGAAAAAGCTCGACGCGAAGCTCGGGCTGGTGTGGCTGAAACCCGCCAGCATGAACAACACCTATGCATTCGCGATGCAGCGCAAACGCGCCGAAGAGGAGCATATTTCGACGATGTCGCAACTGGCGGAGAAAATCGAACAGGTGCGCAAAACCGACCCGGATAACAACTGGATGCTGGCGCTCGACCTGGAGTTTTACGGGCGCAGCGACGGCATGAAGCCGCTGCAACAGGCGTACAACATGCCGCTCGACCGCCCGCAGATCCGCCAGATGGACCCGGGGCTGGTCTATAACGCCATCCGCGACGGCTTTGTGGACGCAGGCCTGGTCTACGCCACCGACGGGCGCGTGAAAGGCTTCGATCTAAAAGTGCTGGAGGATGATAAGGGCTTTTTCCCGAGCTACGCCGTTACGCCGGTCGTGCGCAAGGATACGCTGGCGGCGAATCCGGGGCTTGAGGAGGCGCTGAATACGATCTCCGGCCTGATGGACAACGAGACCATCACCACGCTTAACGCGAAGGTGGATATCGATCACCAGACGCCGCAGCAGGTCGCCCGCGACTTCCTGCGCGACAAAGGTCTGCTTTAAGGAGGGATGATGGATACCATTCACTATATGATCGATAACGCCGGTTTCCTGGCGAGCCTCACGTTCCAGCACCTGTGGCTGGTGCTGCTGGCGGTGGGCTTCGCGATTGTCATCGGCGTGCCGCTCGGCATTCTGATTGTGCGCCATAAATGGCTCGCCACGCCGGTGCTGGGGCTGGCGACGCTGGTGCTGACCATTCCGTCCATCGCCCTGTTCGGGCTGATGATCCCGCTCTTCTCGCTGATAGGCCAGGGCATTGGCGCCCTGCCCGCCATCACCGCCGTGTTTCTCTATTCGCTGCTGCCGATTGTGCGTAACACCCATACCGCGCTCGACAGCCTGCCGCCGGGGCTGCGCGAAGCCGGTCGCGGTATCGGCATGACGTTCTGGCAGCGCCTGCGCTGGGTGGAAATCCCGATGGCGCTGCCGGTGATTTTCGGCGGCATCCGCACTGCCGTCGTGATGAATATCGGCGTTATGGCGATCGCCGCCGTTATCGGCGCAGGCGGCCTGGGGCTACTGCTGCTTAACGGCATCGGCGGGAGCGACATTCGTATGCTTATCGCCGGTGCGCTGATGATCTGTTTACTGGCCATTATTCTGGACTGGTTACTGCACCGCCTGCAGGTTGTGCTGACGCCGAAGGGGATCCGCTAATGATTAAACTCGAAAACCTCACCAAACAGTTTGTGCAGAAGAACGGCCAGACGTTTAACGCCGTCGATAACGTGAACCTGAACGTGCCGGAAGGCGAAATGTGCGTGCTGCTCGGCCCGTCGGGCTGCGGCAAGACCACCACGCTGAAGATGATTAACCGGCTGATAGCGCCCTCCGGCGGCAAGATTTTCATTAACGGCGAAGACACGACCGATCTCGATACCGTCACGCTGCGCCGCAATATCGGCTACGTCATCCAGCAGATTGGCCTGTTCCCGAATATGACGATTGAAGAGAACATCACCGTGGTGCCGCGGATGCTGGGCTGGGATAAAGCGCGCTGCAAGGAACGCGCGACCGAGCTGATGGCGATGGTGGCGCTGGACCCGAAACGCTTCCTGAGCCGCTACCCGAAAGAGATGTCCGGCGGCCAGCAGCAGCGTATCGGCGTTATCCGCGCGCTGGCGGCGGATCCGCCGGTGCTGCTGATGGATGAACCTTTCGGCGCGGTAGACCCGATTAACCGCGAGGTTATCCAGAATCAGTTCCTGGAAATGCAGCGCCAGCTGAAGAAAACGGTGATGCTGGTGAGCCACGATATCGACGAAGCCCTCAAGCTTGGCGACCGCATCGCGGTGTTCCGCCAGGGGAAAATCATTCAGTGCGCCAGCCCAGACGAGCTGCTCGCGAAACCGGCCAACGAGTTTGTCGGCTCTTTCGTCGGCCAGGATCGCACGCTCAAACGCCTGCTGCTGATCCAGGCGGGCGATGTGACCGATAAACAGCCGACCATCACAGTGCGCACGTCGACGCCGCTTGCAGAGGCGTTCGCGCTGATGGACGACAACGATATGCGTTCCGTGACGGTGGTGGATGAAAACGAGAAGCCGCTGGGGTTTGTAAAACGTCGCGAAGCGCGCGGCGCGACAGGCGTTTGCGCCGATATCACCCACCCGTTCCGGGTGACCGGTAAAGCGGAGGATAACCTGCGCGTGGTGTTATCGCGTCTGTACGAGCACAACACGGTCTGGATGCCGATCGTGGATGAAGACGGCCGTTACAGCGGCGAGATTTCGCAGGATTATATCGCCGATTATCTCAGTTCCGGTCGCACGCGGCGGGCGCTCAATATTCACGAGGGGTGAGTAAAACGGCGGGTGCGCTCCGCTTACCCGCCCTACATTATTCTCCTGCCGTCTGTTCCATAACGCGGGTGCGCTCCGCTTACCCGCCCTACATTATTGACCCACCGTCTGTTCCGTAGGGCGGGTAAGCGCAGCGCACCCGCCATAAAACCACTCACACCACAGCGCGCAACGGATCGGACGCGCCCAGGCGCGTGACATCCACCCACTTCGCTAAATCGCGCTGTTCGGCGCGCGGCAGGTACGGCAATTCGCCTATCAACGGCGCAGGCAATTTCTGGCTTAACACCTCGATAATTTCCGCGTAATGCGCCAGCCCCGGATTAATACGGTTCGCCACCCAGCCCACCAGCGGCAGACCGTCGCTGGCAATCGCCTGGGCGGTCAACAGCGCATGGTTCAGACACCCTTCCTGAATGCCGACCACCATCAGCACCGGTAATTGCTCCTGCACCACCCAGTCGGAGAGCGGGCGTAAATCGTTCATCAGGCTGCGCCAGCCGCCGGTGCCTTCCACCACGACGTGATCCGCCTGTTCGCACAGCTGCGCGAGGCCGTTTGACAGCAGCGAATAGTTAATGGCGCAGCTGTGCGCCACGCTGCTCTCTTCTTCGCTGAATGCGATGGGATTGATGGCCTCATACGGCAGCGTCAGGGTGGACACGCTTTGCAGCACCAGGGCATCTTTGTTGCGCAGCCCCTCCGGCGTGATTTTGCTGCCTTTCGCCACCGGCTTATAGCCCACCACGCGTTTGCCGGTGGCGGCCAGCGCCTGCAACAGGGCGCGGGACACCACCGTTTTCCCGACGGCGGTATCTGTACCGGTAATAAAGACGCGCTTAAGCATCGCTGACTCCATCTGCCAATGTGTTAAAGAGAATGATCCAGTGGCAAAAGTCTAAAAGAAGACTTTCGGGGTCAGCTTGAGATAGCGCAATTTTTAGTGGATCAGGGAAAAGTTGTCACCCCTGCAACAGGCGAATCAACAACGAACCGTTATACATCGCGTCTTTCACCAGCGCTGCGCCCGCCATCGTGCCGCGGTTAGAGAACTGGGTGCTTTCCACGCTGATGTTCCGGCTGTAGGCGGGCAGCGACTGCTGGCGAACCGCGTCAGCGATCGCCGGAAAGAGAATATCGGACGCCCGGTTAAGCGGCGAACCAATCAGAATTTTTTGTGGATTAAAGAGATTAACCATAATGGCGAGAATGCGCCCGACGTTAACGCCGACGCCGAGAATAATATCGCGCGCCAGCAGATCGCCCGCCAGCGCCGCGTCGCACAGCGATTCCACGCCGAGCGGCTGGCCGTGCAGCATCGAGCCCATCGACTGGTTCATTCGCTGCTGGGCCAGCTCCAGCACGCTGTCGATGCTGGCGATGGTTTCCAGACAGCCGTGGTTGCCGCAGTAGCAGCGCTTGCCGTAAGGATCGACCTGCGTGTGGCCAATCTCCACCAGGCTGCTGCTGCCCGCGTGCAGCAGGCGGCCATCGGTGATGACGCCCGCACCGACGTTATGATCGATAACCACCTGAATCACGTCGCGCGCGCCGCGTGACGCGCCGAACAGCCCTTCGGCCATCGTCCAGGCGCTGATATCGTGCTGAACAAACACCGGCACGCCGGTATGCGCCTCCAGCGCCGCGCCAAGCGGCATGTCCGTGATATCGTAAAACGGCATCTGGCGCACCAGCCCGTGTTCGGTATCAATCACGCCAGGCAGCGTAATGGCGATGGCGGTCAGGCGCTCCAGCTGGCGCTGATGGCGGATAAAAAAGCGATCGATATGGTCGATAATACGATCGAGCAGCGGGCGGGCGTCCTGCAACGGGAGGTCGAGCTGCTCTTCCACCACCAGTTTGCTGCTGAGATCGCGCAGCGCGAGGTTGATTTCGCCGCGGTTGATGCGTACTGAAAGGTAGTGCCAGGCATCGGTTTCCACCGCCAGCCCTACCGCCGGACGGCCACGGCTGCCGGGCTCCTGGATTTCCGTCTCCTGAACCAGATGCGCTTCCAGCATTTCGCGCACGATTTTGGTAATGCTGGCGGGGGCGAGTTGCGCCAGTCTGGAAAGATCGATACGTGATACCGGGCCAAGCTGATCAATCAGGCGATAGACAGCGCCCGCATTGGTCTGTTTTATCTGATCGATATGGCCCGGTTGACTGTCAGCAACCACGTCTCACTCCCTTATTTTCGCGCTTCGAAATAAACATTCGGCTATGGTGAATCACTTCGCCAGGGCGCGTCAAATTTTTACTTAGCCTTGTGATTTACCGCACATTTTTACGGGGATTCGCCGCCGTTTCCGGCCATTGCGCGGCGCCGTTAAGCAGGGAAATGAAACGCTGTGCCGCGGCGCTTTGCTCCTGATGCCGCGCCCAGACCAGCCACATTTCTGAAATTGCATCCGGCTCGCGCAGTTTTACCCAGCGCATTTCCTCTAACCGCACGCGCTGAAACGAGGCCGGAAGAATCGACACGCCGAGCCCCGCCGCCACCAGCCCGATAATCGTCATCGCCTCGCCCACCTCCTGCGTAATGCGCGGCTGCACGCCGTAACGATGCAACAGCCCGAGAATATCGTCATACAGCCCGGTGCCGACGTGCGGGTCGAAAAAGACGAACGGCTCGCCCGCCAGCTCGCTCAGCGACACCGCCTCGCGCGCGGCGAGCGGGTGATCGCAGGGGATCAGCGCCAGCAGCGGCTCGCGCAGCACCAGTTGCCAGGCGAGCGTCTCCGGCAGCGGCGTATTGCGCATCAGCCCCACATCGAGCCGCCCTTCAGTCAGCGGCGCTATCTGCGAGCGGGTGTTGATCTCAAGCGTTTGCAAATGCACATCCGGGTAGCGACGGCGAAACACGGAAAGCGTGTCGGAAATGGCGCGGATAAACGGCGCCGACGAGGTAAAACCGATGCGCAGTTCGCCGGTCTCGCCGTTATGCAGCCTCGCGGCGCGCACCGCCGCGGCTTCCACTTCGCTTAAAATCTGGCGGCTGTCGGCGAGAAACTGCCGGCCCGCCGCCGTGAGCGTGACGCTACGGTTGGTGCGGGCCAGCAGCCGCGCGCCGGTCTGGGCTTCCAGCGCCTGGATCTGCTGGCTCAGCGGCGGCTGGGAGATGTTCAGCCGGGCGGCGGCGCGGCCGAAATGCAGCTCTTCCGCCACCGCCACGAAATAGCGAAGATGACGCAGTTCGATATTCATATTTAATACGTATTATTTGAGATTATTAATATATTAGACAGATGATTCGCCGCTTTCTACTCTTCGTGTGTGCCTCACCCGCAGCCAGCAATCGCGGGGATATTACGTAAGGATATGCTGTGAGTCGTACCACTACCGTCAGCGCCGCCCCGGCGCAGGCCGCTGACGATGCCGTTACTGCCGCGCCGGCAACGTACATCAAACGCGGCACGCCCGCTTTTATGCGCGTCACGCTCGCGCTCTTCTCCGCCGGTCTCGCCACGTTCGCCCTGCTTTATTGCGTACAGCCTATTCTGCCGGTGCTGTCGCAGGAATTTGGCGTCACGCCCGCCGCCAGCAGTATTTCGCTCTCGGTCGCCACGGGGATGCTGGCCGTGGGGCTGCTGTTCACCGGGCCGCTGTCCGACGCCATCGGGCGCAAGAATGTGATGGTCACCGCCCTGCTGCTGGCCTCCATCTGCACCCTGCTCGCCACCATGATGCACAGCTGGCACGGCATTCTGCTGATGCGCGCGCTGATTGGGCTGTCGCTGAGCGGCGTGGCGGCCGTCGGCATGACCTATCTTTCCGAGGAGATCCACCCCAGCATGGTGGCGTTCTCGATGGGCCTCTACATCAGCGGCAACTCGATTGGCGGCATGAGCGGCCGTCTGCTCACCGGGGTTATCACCGATTTCTTCAGCTGGCGCGTGGCGATGGCGTTTATCGGCTGCTTTGCGCTCGCGGCGGCATTAATGTTCTGGAAAATCCTTCCGGCCTCTCGTCATTTTCGCGCCTCGTCGCTGCGCCCGCGCACGCTGCTGATTAACTTCCGCCTGCACTGGCGCGACGACGGCCTGCCGCTGCTGTTCGCGGAGGGCTTTCTGCTGATGGGCGCGTTCGTGACGCTGTTTAACTACATTGGCTACCGGCTGATGCTTTCGCCCTGGCATTTAAGCCAGGCGGCGGTGGGCCTGCTGTCGGTCGCGTATCTCACCGGCACCTGGAGCTCGCCGAAAGCGGGCGCGATGACCGCGCGCTTCGGCCGCGGCCCGGTGATGCTCGGCTTTACCGGCGTGATGCTGTGCGGCCTGCTGCTCACCCTGTTCTCGTCGCTGTGGCTGATCTTCGCGGGTATGCTGCTCTTCTCCGCCGGATTCTTCGCCGCCCACTCCGTCGCCAGCAGCTGGATTGGCCCGCGGGCGCGGCGCGCCAAAGGCCAGGCGTCCTCGCTCTATCTGTTCAGCTATTACCTGGGCTCAAGCTTTGCGGGCACGCTCGGCGGGCTGTTCTGGCACCGCTACGGCTGGAACGGCGTCGGCGGGTTTATCGCGCTCCTGCTGGTGCTGGCGCTGCTGGTCGGCGGCGGGCTGCATCGCCGCGTCCGTTAATCGCCCGCCAGGCCTCGTGTTTCGTCAGGGTTAGTGCTACCTTTTCAGCTTGCCGACAACGTCACGAGGCCTTATGGAAAACAAAAACTATCAACAGCTTAGCCGCACGTTCCTGCGGCTTTCCCGCTTCTCTCATCTCTCGGCTATCGCCAGCTGGGACATGTTCGCCATGATGCCGCCGGGCGGCAGCCGTGCGCGCGGCGAAGCCCTGGCGGAGCTGAGCGTGCTGCAGCATCAGATCCTGACCGATAAAAAAATGGCCGAATGGCTGCGCGGCGCGGAACAGGAAGACTTAAACGATCTCGAACAGGCGAACCTGCGCGAAATGCAGCGCCATTACCAGCAGGCGGCGCTGTTGCCGGAAGCGCTGGTCGAGGCCAAATCGCTCGCGGGCAGCCGCTGCGAACACGCCTGGCGCAGCCAGCGTCCGGCCAACGACTGGGACGGCTTCTCGGAAAATCTCAAAGAGGTGGTGAAGCTGAGCCGTGAAGAGGCCGCCATTCGCGCCGAAGCTAAAGGCTGTTCGCGCTATGACGCGCTGCTCGATATTTTCGAGCCGGACATGACCAGCGCGCGCCTCGATGCGCTATTTGGCGATCTGCGATCCTGGCTGCCGGATCTCCTCGCCCGCGCGGTGGAGAAACAGGAGCGCACCGCGCTGATCACACCGCAGGGGCCGTTCCCGGTGGCGCAGCAGCGCGAGCTGGGCCTTGAGGCGATGCGCCTGCTCGGCTTTGATTTCGACGGCGGCAGGCTGGACGTCAGCGCGCACCCGTTCTGCGGCGGCGTGCCGGAAGATGTGCGAATTACCACCCGCTATGACGAAAACGAACTCTTCAGCGCGCTGTTTGGCGTGATCCACGAAACCGGCCACGCCCGTTACGAGCAAAACCTGCCGCGCGAATGGCCGGGCCAGCCGGTGGCGCTGGCGCGCTCCACCGCTATCCATGAGTCCCAGAGCCTGTTCTTCGAAATGCAGCTCGGGCGCAGCCGTCCGTTCCTGAAGCTGCTGCTGCCGCAGGTCGTCTCGCGTTTCGGTCAGCAACCGGCGTTTGAGGAAGAGAACTATCTGGCCTGGAACCAGCGCGTGAAGCCAGGTTTTATCCGCGTCGATGCCGATGAAGTGAGCTACCCGGCCCACGTAGTGCTGCGCTATGAGATTGAGCGGGCGCTGATCGACGGCGATATTGAAGTGGATGACATTCCGGCCCTGTGGGATGAAAAAATGCAGCAGTGGCTGGGGATCTCCACCACCGGCAACTACCGCGACGGCTGTATGCAGGATATTCACTGGACGGATGGCGGCTTTGGCTACTTCCCGTCATATACGCTTGGCGCGATGTATGCCGCCCAGCTTTTCCAGGCCGCGCGCCAGGCGCTGCCGAACCTGGACGCCTCGATTGCCGCGGGCGATCTGGGCGCGCTGTTCGACTGGCTGCGCCAGTCGGTATGGCAGCACGGCAGCCGCTTTACCACTTCGCAGCTGATGATTAACGCCACCGGCGACGATCTCAACCCGCGCTATTTCCGCGAGCACCTGACGGCGCGCTATCTTTAGCGCCGTTGTATACGCCGGGCCGCGCGCCCGGTGTGTACATTCCGTTACACGCCGATACTAATCACCTACGGACGCCCGCCCCGTCGCGCCGTTATAGTCTCCTCACGCCCCGCCGTTTTTCTTCGCCGCTTTTGTCAGGCCTGCGCGCTCAGGCACGCGCGTCGCCGTTTGCGCCGGACGCGCGGGCTGCGTTTCCGGAGGCCCGATATGATCCGCCGTTATCAGTTTGAAATAATCCTGACGCTGCTGCTGTTATGCGGCGCGCTGTCGATCTTTTTTTACTGGTAAACGTCGCTAGCACGCTGATTTTATTCTCACTTTGCTCGCGTCACGTCTATAGTTACCTCACAGGGTTACTTTAATAATCATAATTGCCCCACCAGAGAGTGATATGCGCAAAACCGTTTTCTTGTTACTGGGATCGCTACTATTACCCGTTTTTATTACGCACGCCGACGAGGGCGATGACGCGTCCGAGACCGCAAGCGACGTTCAGACCCTCTTTTTCAATCATGATGACCGCACGCCCGTACCGGACCCGGCCGCGTCCCCGTGGGACGCCATCGGCCAGCTCGAAACCGAGAGCGGCAACCTGTGCACCGCCACGCTTATCTCGCCGCACCTGGCGCTGACCGCCGGGCATTGTTTGCTCTCCCCGCCCGACGGCACGCCGGATCGCGCGGTGGCGCTGCGTTTTGTGTCTCATAAAGGGGCCTGGCGCTACGAAATTCACAGCATCGAAGGACGCGTGTCGCCGTCGCTCGGGCATAAGCTGAAAGCCGACGGCGAAGGCTGGATTGTGCCGTCGTCCGCCGCGCCGGAAGATTTCGGGCTGATTATTCTGCGTAACCCGCCGTCGGGCCTGACGCCGCTGCCGCTGTTCGAAGGCGATCGCGCGGCCCTGAACCGCGCCCTGAAAGCCACGGGCCGGCGCGTGACGCAGTCCGGCTACCCGGAAGATCATCTCGACGCGCTCTACAGCCATCAGGATTGCCTTATCACCGGCTGGGCGCAGCGTAACGTGCTGGCGCACCAGTGCGACACGCTGCCGGGCGACAGCGGCTCGCCGCTGATGCTGCGCACCGACGCCGGCTGGCAGCTGATTGGCGTGCAGAGCTCGGCGCCCGCCGCCAAAGATCGCTGGCGCGCCGATAACCGCGCGATTTCGGTCACCGGTTTTCGCGAGCGCCTCGAAGCGCTGGCGAGCGAATAAAAAAAGGGGCGCTCAGCGCCCCTCTCTCGTTCCCTTGCGGCTTACGCCAGCTTGATGATGACCATCCCCACCAGCAGCAGCCCAAGCCCGGCCCAGCCTTTGCGGTTAAGCCGCTGGCCGAACAGGATCCAGCCTGCCGCTACCGTCGCGGCGATCCCGAAACCGCCCCACAGCGCGTACGCCACCGCCAGATCGATGCCTTCCACCGCCTGCCCCAGCGCGCTGAAGGCGGCCAGTACGGCCGCAAGCGACGCCACGCCATACACCGGACGGCGAAAACCGTCGGAAAACTTCAGCCAGATATTGGCGATAATTTCGAGGCCGATCGCCAGCAGCAGCCAGAGAATATGCTGTAACTCAACCTGCGACATGACGCACCTCCGCGTTGCGGCTCACGGTACGGGTGCCGGTTTTGATCAGCAAAATCCCGGCAATTAATACCAACAGACCCAGCGCTTTTTGCACCGTCACGGTTTCGTTAAACAGCAATACGCTAAAGAGCGTAATTAAAACAATCCCGACACCTTCCCACAGGGCGTAAGCCACACCCAGCGCAATACGCTTAACAGAAAAAGACAGCAAAATATAAGAAAGGGAAATCATCACCAGCATTAAAATAAATCCGGCGTGGCCGCCGCCAACGCTTGCCCATTTTAATGCCAGCGTCCCGGTAATTTCCGCCACAATAGCTAATGCTAATAAAATCCAGTAAATCATAATCTCTCTCCTGCCTGAAAAAATACACAGGCATATCAGATGGCGCGTAAATACGCGTCATTAAAAACGATTAAAACAGTGACAGGCGTACAGTGACGGCCTGAAAAATTCAGAAGAGAGACGGACTAAAGCGCCGTATGCCAGTGCTGTTCACCGCAAAGAAAGGTGGCAGGAAAAGGAGTGGAAGAAACGTAAAACAGGGAAATAAAACAATTGAACAGGTTGTCCATAATCTTTCAATTTATCCGCGGTCTTGCTTCTCGTCGTTGCGGATCAAAATTGGCCTCGGTAGTCAAACACGCCTGAATTAAACCATGCCGTTAGACTTTTCTCAACTCGTTTACACTACTTTACGGCACGATTGACTGTTTATATAGGGTAAAAACAGCGGCTTATTTCACCGGGCCGATTAATTAATCACGCCAGACGGTTAAATAATCATTAGCTGGCTTTCTTTTTTCACGATATGCTATTTTCTTACATTAATTTAACAAGGAAGTATCAGAATGACCGTAGACGAACTGCAACAGAAATATCCCGGCGCGCGGGCCTGGGGCTTTGGCGACTCACCGCACATGGCGGATGAGCTGGGCGCGCTGGTGGCGGACGGCGCCAAACGCGCCAGCTGCAGCGACTATCACGCCTGGCGGCAGGACGCCGACCCGACCCTGCCGGGGGATTACCATATTATCCTCAACGGCGCGGGCGAGCCGCTGTGCGTTATTCGCACCCACACGCTGCGGCTGGTGAACTTCTGCGACGTCACCGAACAGCTCGCCGCCCTGGAAGGCGAAGGCGACTTAAGCCTCGCTTACTGGCGCAATGAGCATGAAGCGTTTTTCACCCGCGCCGGCTGTTTCTCTCCCGACATGCCGCTGATGTTTGAGGAGTTTGGCCTGGTGGAGCGGTGTTGAGGGGGTATTACAAGATCAGAAACGCCTTACCTGGCGGACTTTTATTGTCGCCGTGCAGCGTTTATGGTCTGGTTTAACCGGCAGCGCGGCGAAGGCGTAAAGACAACATAAATGTTTTAGCCCGCCTCACCACAAACTCGCGCGCGGCAATTCACTGAAACGGGTAGTGTAGCCGGGCGAGAGAAATTCGCGCTTCATTGCCCAGGGCTTGACGATCCCCTGGCCTGCGAACCAGAGCTTCCCCCTGCCTGAGCGATTATATTCATCCAGCAGATGCATCAGCGGCGCGCTGTTGGCCTGCGGCGGGTGTTCGTCGAAGAGATTAAGCTGCGCCACGCCCTGGCTGAAAAAATCCCCCAGCATGACGCCCGCCTTGATATAGCGATACCCTTCGCGCCAGATGGCGTCCAGCGCGCTTACCGCCAGCCGCACGATTTCGCGGGTGTCGTTGGTGGGCGTCAGCGCCTGGCACAGCGCCTGATTGCTGTAGCGGTCGTCCGGCTCGTCATGCGGGCTGGTGCGGATAAACACCGCCACCTGGCGGCAGAACTGATGCTCCTGACGCAGTTTCTCCGCGGCGCGCTCCGCCCAGGCGCAGACCGCCTGGCGCATATCCTGATAAGCCGTGACGCGGTAGCCAAACGAACGGCTGCACACGATCTGCTGTTTCGCCGCGACAAATTCATCCATTGCCAGACAGGGCTCGCCGCGCAGTTCCCGCACGGTGCGCTCCAGCACCACATTGAAATTTTTGCGGATCACCCACGCCGGGCTGTTGGCCAGATCAAACGCGGTCTCAATGCCCATCGCCGCCAGCTTTTTGCTGAGCCTGCGCCCGACGCCCCAGACGTCCTCCACCTTAAAATGCGCCAGCGCCCTGCGCAGCCGGGCCGGGTCGGAGAGATCGACGACCGCGCCCGACTTCGGCCATTTTTTAGTGGCGAGATTGGCGAGCTTGGCGAGCGTTTTAGTCGGCGCGATGCCCACGCCGACCGGCAGATGGGTTTCGCGCCAGAGGCGGTCGCGGATCTCCTGCGCAAACGTGGTCAGCGACATGACGTTACTGACGCCGCGCAGATCGACAAACGCCTCGTCGATCGAGTAGATCTCCACCTGCGGCGCCATCTCTTCGAGAATATCCATCACGCGTTTGCTCATGTCGGCATAAAACGCGTAGTTGGAGCTGAAGACCGCCACGCGATGACGCTCAAAGAGCGCGCGCTGTTTGAAATAGGGCTCCGCCATGGTGATGCCGAGCGCCTTCGCCTGGCGGCTGCGGGCAATGACGCAGCCGTCGTTGTTGCTCAGCACCACGACCGGTTTATCCCGCAGATCCGGGCGAAACACCATCTCGCAGGAGGCGTAAAAGCTGTTCACATCCACCAGCGCGTACATCTCAGCGCCTCTTCTTCAGCACCCAGGTCACCACGCCGAAAATCACTACCTCGGCGTCACCGCCAAGCGGGATCGGCGCGAAATCCGGGTTCATCGGCACCAGCTGCGCGACCGGACGCAGCCGCAGGGTTTTCACGGTGAACTCCCCTTCCAGCGCGGCCACGACAATGTCGCCCTCCTGCGGCTTCAGGGCGCTGTCCACCACCAGCAGATCGCCATCCTCGATCCCGGCGCCGTTCATCGACTCCCCGGCCGCCCGTAAAAAATAGGTGGCATTCGGGTGCACAATGCAGTGCGCGTCGAGGCTCACGCGCTTTTCGACGTAATCCTGAGCGGGCGACGGGAAACCGCAGGCCACTGTCTCAAGAAACAGCGGCAACTCCCCGGCATCAGGTTGTGGCAAGAGACGCATCATTAACATGGCGTGCTCCATCCATTCATTATGTTGTTATTTACTGTGTTTATATACAGTAGTTTGATTTGCGGTATTCTGACAACCCTATTTTTAAGCGAAGCGGCGCAATTGCCTGGAGAACGGCCAGTTTGTGCGGGTTTGTTGAGCGGCATGGAATGAAGATAAAAAAAAGCCAGAGCGCAGGCTCTGGCTTTTGGGGAAGAACAATCAGGCGTTTTTGCGTTTCGGCAGGGTTTTCAGCAGATCTTCCGGGCTGATGGACGCGACCACGCTGCCCGGCTGCGGCATTTTCAGGATATGGTTTTTGATCTTGCCGACGACGTGCATTTCGCAGGGTTTGCAGTCAAAACGCAGCGTTAACACTTCGTCGCCGTGCACCAGCTGCATCGGCGTCGCCTTCCAGCTCTTGATGTTGCCTTTCGCCTGTTTCGGGCAGAGGTTAAAGGCAAAGCGCAGGCAGTGTTTGGTGATCATCACCGGCACGTCGCCTTTTTCCTCATGCGCCTCATACGCGGCGTCGATAAGCTGCACGCCATAGCGCTGGTAAAATTCACGCGCCTTATGGTTGTAGACGTTCGCGAGGAAGCTCAGGTGCGTTTCCGGGTAGACCGGCGGCGGCACGGAGACCGGCTTGCGCGCGCCGCGCTGGTAGTTCGCCAGGCGCGCGGCGTCCAGCGCCTCGACCGCTTCACGACGGAACGCGTTGAGCTGGCTGTTAGGCACAAACAGCGCGCCCGGCAGCGTAATCTGCACGTCGCGGGCGAAATAGATAGTCTGCCCCAGTTTCGCCAGGCCCTCTTTCAGGCTGGTCAGCGCTTTTTCCGGGTTGTTAGCTTCGTCGAACTGCCCGTCGAGCGTATGCGTCACGCTGACGCCGTCTTCGCTGGTGATGGTCAGGATCAGCTGTTCCTGCCAGCCGCCGAGTTCGATATCCACGCCGATGCGGCGCTCGCTGGAGGTTTTCAGCAGCGCCTGCTGCCAGTTGTGATCAAGGTTGCGGTTAAGCTTGTGGTGCGGGCGCAGTGTTTTCAGCGCCGCCGGCATCTCGTTCGGGAAGACGCGGTAGCGGTTTTCACCGGTTTTTTCCGCCACATTGACGCGAAAGCCCACCACTTCGCGTTTGATCATAACGTTCAGCCCGTCGCCGTTCGCCAGCGGCTCGGTGACTTCCACATCCAGATGCTCTTTGCCGACGCTCAGCACTTCGCCGACCGGCAGGCCGACAAACGTCGGGGTATCGAACGCGCCGATATCTATCTTACGGGCGTTAACGAAGTAGTCGGTGCTGCCGCGGTGGAAGGTCTTCTCGGTGGACGGCACGAAGTAGTGCGCCGTGTTGCCTGCTGATGAGCGCGCCAGATCGCCGCGATCCTCAATAATGGCGTCGAGCATCTGACGGTAGTGCGCCGTGATGTTTTTCACGTAGCTCATGTCTTTGTAGCGCCCTTCAATCTTGAAGGAGCGCACGCCTGCGTCAATCAGCGCCGCCAGGTTGGCGGTTTGATCGTTATCTTTCATCGACAGCAGGTGTTTCTCATACGCCACCACGCGGCCCTGATCGTCTTTCAGGGTGTACGGCAGGCGGCAGGCCTGCGAGCAGTCGCCGCGGTTGGCGCTGCGCCCGGTCTGGGCGTGGGAGATATTGCACTGGCCTGAATAGGCCACGCACAGCGCGCCATGAATAAAGAATTCGATGGTGGCGTCGGTGTTTTCATGAATGGCGCGGATCTGGTTGAGGTTCAGCTCGCGCGCCAGCACGATTTGCGAGAAACCGGCATCGGAGAGGAATTTCGCTTTCTCGACGCTGCGGATATCGCACTGGGTACTGGCATGCAGCTCGATGGGCGGAATATCCAGCTCCATAATGCCCATGTCCTGCACGATCAGGGCGTCGACGCCCGCGTCATAAAGCTGGCCGATAAGCTTACGGGCCGGCTCCAGTTCGTCGTCATGCAGAATAGTGTTAAGGGTGATAAACACCTTCGCGCCGAAGCGATGGGCGAACGGCACCAGGTCTGCGATGTCCTGGAGGCTGTTGCTGGCGTTGTGGCGGGCGCCGAAACCGGGGCCGCCGATATAGACTGCATCTGCGCCGTGCAGAATGGCTTCGCGGGCGATGGCGGTATCGCGGGCGGGGCTGAGCAGTTCAAGGTGATGCGATTGCAGGCGCATAATTCGTCGTTATCCGTTATTTGAAAGGCGGCTATTGTAGTCACATTCCGGGCGTTCGGAAACTCTTTCACGGCCCCGTCGCGGGTTTGCCGTTTTACGGCAAAGTATTGCACAAAGGTTTATTTCACGCGGCGCGGCGCAAGGGATACGCTGGAGCGGTATTCCTGACTTATCACCTCAGTTTCATCGTGTCGTTGTAGATTGTCGTTGGCCGCAAGCTCGCTTGCGGTTTTTTTTATGGCGCCGGGTAGTGGATCAGCGAATGAAAACGCACCGGCAGCGGCGTCGCGTTGCGGTAGGCGTGCGGCCGGTCGCCGGAAAACTTCAGCCCTTCGCCGGGGCCGAGCCGCCGCCAGACGCCGTCTGTCTGTAGCTCCAGCTCGCCCTCAATCACCACCACATGCTCCGTTACGCCGCGCTCATGGGGCGTGGAGTCGCTCTGCGCGCCGGGGGCGAGCGTGACGGCGAGCATATCGAAGCGCAGCTGTTCATCCCACGGAAACAGTGGCTCCACCAGCATCGTCTGCTGGGCGTCAAACACGGTGCGCGCCCCCGGCGCAGGCGGCGTGATAAACGCCGAAAACGGCACGTTAAAGCCGGTGGCGATTTTCCACAGCGTGGCGACCGTCGGGCTCGATTCGTTGCGCTCTATCTGGCCGAGCATCGCTTTCGACACGCCGGTTTCCTGCGCCGCCTGGGTCAGGCTCCAGTTTTTCTGCTGGCGCAGCGCTTTCAGCGTCTGCGCGAGATGGGCGGTGATATCCATACGCTCTCCTTTAATAGCGGCCAGTATAGCGCCTTGTGCGTTATAGCGCACGATGATAGAGTCGCTGGACGTTATAACGCACAGCGGAGCAAATATGCGCTTTTCTCTTCCCCCGGCGTCTGCCGTCATTGCAGGGTTTGTGGCGGTACTGGTGGGCTACGCCAGCTCTGCCGCCATTATCTGGCAGGCCGCCGCGGCGGCAGGCGCCACGCCCGCGCAAACGGCGGGCTGGATGACGATGCTCGGCATCGGCATGGGCGTCAGCACGCTCGCGCTAAGCCTGTGGTATCGCGCGCCGGTGCTGACCGCCTGGTCGACGCCCGGCGCGGCGCTGCTGGCGACGGGGCTTGCGGGCAGCGATCTGCATGAGGCGGTCGGGATTTTTATTTTCGCCTCGGCGCTTATCGTCATCTGCGGCGCTACCGGGCTGTTCGCCCGCCTGATGAACATTATTCCGCCGGGCCTTGCCGCCGCGATGCTGGCGGGCATTCTGCTGCGCTTCGGGCTACAGGCGTTCGGCATGCTGGAGGGGCATTTTGCGTTGTGCGCCGCCATGACGGGCGCCTGGCTGCTCTGTAAAGTCTTCGCGCCGCGCTACGCCGTGGTGGCCGCGCTGCTGGCGGGCGTCGCGGTCTGTCTGTTGCAGGGCGAGGTGAATACGGCGGCGCTGCATTTTCGCCTCGCGCCGCCGGAGTTTGTCTCCCCCGCGTTCAGCCTCTCTTCGCTGCTCGGCGTCGGCCTGCCCTTCTTTCTGGTGACGATGGCCTCGCAGAACGCGCCGGGCGTCGCCACGCTGCAGGCGTCCGGCTACCGGGTGCCGGTCTCGCCGCTGATGGTCGCGACCGGCCTGCTGGCGCTGCTCCTTGCGCCCTTTGGCGTTTTTTCCATCTGCATTGCCGCCATTACCGCGGCCATCTGCCAGAGCCCGGAGGCGCACCCGGAGCGCGAAAAACGCTGGATGGCGGCGGCGATGGCGGGCGTGTTTTATCTGCTGGCGGGCGTGTGCGGCGGCTCCGTCGGCGCGCTGATGACCGCCCTGCCTCTGCCGTGGCTGCAAACGCTCGCCGGGCTGGCGCTGCTCGGCACCATTGGCGGCAGTCTGCATCAGGCGCTGGTGAATGAGCGCGCCCGCGACGCGGCGCTGATAACGTTTCTGGTGACGGCGTCCGGCGTCACGCTGCTCGGCGTCGGGTCGGCGTTCTGGGGGTTGATAGCGGGCGGGATAAGCTACGCGCTGCTGGCGCGCCGGGCGGGATAAAAAAGAGGGAGTCGGGCTCCCTCTGTTCGGTTTATTTCGGCGCGGGATCGAACATGCGCGCGTCGGTTGCCATGTCGTCGATCACCTGTTTGAGGTTATCGACCGTGAGCGGGGTCTTCTCGTTGCTGAGATCTTTCCCCTCACCTTTACGCACCACTTTCACCACGGTTTTTTGCGTCGCCGCGTCAATCAGCTCGCCTTCAAAGAACAGGCTGGTGTCCATCGTGCGATGGCCAGTCGCGACCTGAGTACCGGCCACGACAAGCGCAATCGGCAGCACTTCATAGAATTGCAGCCCCTCTTTGCTGCTGTCGACGGCGGTAATCGCGCCGCGGAAAATCACGCTGCGCGGCCCTGGCGTCGCCACCAGCGGCTTACGGCTTGCAGCCGCGGTTTTCAGTTTGTCGTTGGTGTAATTCAGCAGGCCATCGAGAACCTTCTGAGAGATCTGTCCGGTCGGTTTCGGGGCCGGATAATAGACCACCGGGTTGTAAACGATAGAATCGTAATTATTCAGATTAAAGCCCGGCGCGACCCAGCGCATCACCGGTTTGCCGGTAGCTGACGTGGTTTTTTCAAGGCCCGAATAGTCTTTCAGGAAGCCGGAGTATTGCTCGGGTTTGGTGGTGCTGGAGGAACAACCGGCAAGCAGCAATAGCGCCGCCACGCCGGAAGCTTTAAATACCGATGTGCTGTGCATAGAACGTTACCTGTGATTGGATGTGCACAGAATGTATAGCAAACGGCGGTGAGAAAAGAGTAATAAAAACGACGGGATAAGAGAAAAAAGCGATCGGGGCTATAAAATCGGATTAGAACAATAAATAAAGTTGATGCTAATTATGAAAATATATAAAAAAGTTAATGGCATTAATTCAGAGCCGCGCTGACGGCGGCTCCGTAAAAGATAATCACATTAACGTTTTTTCGCGAGCATCGTCGCAAAACGTAAGCGAATACGGTTGCCGCTGGCGTCGGTTTTATGAAGCTGACCGACATCTTCATTGTATTTAATCAGCTCCCAGCCCTCGTAATAACGGCGCAGTTCCCCTTCGCGGAACGCGAACGGAAAGCCGACAGTGCACGGGTAATCATCGGTATCCATCGCCGCGACAATCAGGTTATACCCGCCCGGCGCGGTGCAGCGCTGCATATTATCGATAAGCCCGGGAATAGTGTCGCGCTCAAGAAACATCATCACCACGGTGGAGAGAATAAAGTCATATTCCCCGTCAAACCGCAGCGTATTTAAATCTTTCACCGCGATATGCAGGTTACTGAGCCCTTCCGCCGCCGCGATGCGCTCAAGGTTGGCGATGCTCGCCGGGTTTTTATCCCACGCGGTGACGTCAAACCCACGGGCGGCGAGGTAAAGGCTGTTGCGCCCGTTGCCGCAGCCGAGATCCAGCGCGCGGCCCGGCTCGACATAATTCACGGCGTTTAACACGTCAGAGTGCGTGGCCGTCAGGCCATATTTTTCAGTGAAATAGTTTTCATCACGAACGGTCATGGGGGTTCCTTAAGAGAGGTCTGCCGGCGAAGCGGCAAAGATATATTCTGCATGCATTTTATAAAACTTCCCTCACGAACGCTATCGCCTTCCCGGCGCGTAAAAATTTGCTACGGTTAATTTATCGTCTCTGGCAAGGAAATCCTGATGAATAAATACCAGCTCAGCGAAGCCACGCGCGTCTTTCGCTATACCCGCCACGGCGAGCCCTGCACCGTGACGCTGCGCCAGCTTATCGCGCTGCGCGATTTCGCCGATGTGAGCGCCGGGACGCCCGGCGGCTGGGTGGAAAGCGAGGAGAACCTCAGCCAGCAGGGCGCGTGCTGGGTGTATGACCACAACAGCGTGGTGTTTGCGGGCGCGAAAGTGCGCGGCAACGCGCGCTTAAGCCAGACCTGCGTTGTTCATCATGACGCGGTTATCGGCGACGATGCCTGGATTGACGCCGCCGAAATCAGCGACGGCGCGCACGTCAGCGGCCGCGCGATGGTGCAGCGCTCGGCGGTGCGCGGCGAATGTCATATTTTTGGTGATGCGCGGGTGATGCAAAACAGCCTGGTGGTCGGCGCGAAAGGCTTAACGGCGGACAGCGACAGCGCGCTGCATATTTACGGCAGCGCCACGGTCAGCGCCTCGCGGGTGGTGCATCAGGCCCGGATTTACGGCCACGCGCTGGTGACGCACGCGTTTATCGAGCATCGCGCGCAGGTGTTTGAAAACGCTATTCTCGAAGGCAACGACGAGAACGACGTCTGGGTCTGCGACTGCGCGAAAATTCACGGTCACGCCCGGCTGGTGGCGGGCACGGAGGAGAACGCCTCGCCGACGGTGCGTTACAGCTCGGACGTCTCCGGCCACGCGGTTATCGAGGGCGAATGCCTGCTGGGGCATCATGTGCGCGTGGGTGAGCACGCGGTGATTACCGGCGGCCCGGTACGGCTCGATAACCATGTAAAGGTCGCCGGACGCGCGCGTATCAGCGGCGACGTTATCCTCGAAGACAGCGTGACGGTAAACGATGATGTCGTCATCGACGCGCCGCCCGGCGAAACCATCCGGCTGTGCGGCTTTAAAACGCTGGGCGGCGATGAACATATTCAGCGCACGCCGCTGCCGGGCCTGGTTTAAGCCTCCGCGTCGATAATACGCGCGTAGATATGCTGATCGTGAAACTGGCCGTTCAGGTATTCGGCCTCTTTTAAACGCCCTTCCAGCGTAAAGCCGTTACGCTGCGCCACGCGGTTGCTCGCCGCGTTGGTGACGATGCACTTAATGACAAACCGTCGTACTTCGCCCGTTTGCGCGTAGTGCGCCATCATCGTTTGCAGCGCGCCAGAGATAATCCCCTGCCCCTGATGCCGCTCATCCAGCCAGTAGCCGATATACGCCGTTTTGTTAGTCGGCTCTATCTGGTTAAACGACAGCACGCCCACCATCTCGCCATCCAGCAAAATCATAAACATTTTCGCGTAGCCGCGCTGGTGCAGCATCATGTTGCTCTGAACGGTCTGGCGCGTGTCTTCGATTTTAGTGACGTACTGCGGCCAGTTCATCGCTTTTTGCAGCCAGTCTTTATTGCGCTGCACCAGGGAGAACAGCGGCTCTGCGAACCGTTCATGAACGGCATGCAGCGCAAGATGTTCGTTAACGATAAGTATCTCGTCCTGAGAGATGGCGTTTGGCAAGTGAGTCTCCTTCTGATGAGTGAACCTCTACAGTTATCATAGCGCGCGGCGTAAAAACACTGCCTGAATCGGCGGGGTTAACCGATTTCCCATGGTTTTCTGCGCCTGAGCGCAAAAAAAAGCCCCGTCGAAACGGGGCTTGTGGAGAACAGCTTAGCGCATCTGCCGGTCATCGACATATTTGCGTTTATCCGGCGCGGGCGGGAAATATTGCCACAGCCAGGTTTCGCTGATGGCCTCGCCCTGGCAGCGCAGGAACATGCGCATTTCGACCGGATCGACGGAGTCGGACGTCGGATACCAGTCGAACTGAATGCGGTAGCCGTCAAACGGCTCGACGTAGAGGATCTCCACCTGTTTCGCCTCGCCGCTGGAGAGCGTGATCACAGGCTCGATGCCGCGCGGCGCGGCGCCTTTGAGATCGCCGCCCACAAAATCCACGGCGACGCGGCGCGACCACTGCGCCGGGAAGTTCTCGCCCGGCGCCCAGCCTTCCGGGAAGCTGCCCATCCCGGTGCGGGTGGCGTAAACGCGCGCCAGCGGCGTGCGTACCGGCGCGTCGCCGCTCCAGTAGAGACGATACTGGAAGTTAAGCTTATCCCCGGCGCGGATCGGTTTCTCCGGCTGCCAGAAGCAGACGATGTTATCCAGCGTTTCGCCGGTGGTCGGGATTTCCATCAGCGAGACGGAGCCTTTCCCCCAACGGTTGCGCGGCTCCACCCACAGGCTCGGGCGCTTGTTATACCAGCCCATGACATCCTGGTAGCTCTCGAATTTATGGTCGGTCTGCAACAGGCCAAACCCTTTCGGGTTTTCGTCCGCGAACGCGTTGAACTGCAGGCGCTGCGGGTTATTGAGCGGGCGGCACACCCACTCGCCGTTGCCGCGCCACATCGCCAGGCGGTCGGAGTCGTGAATCTGCGGGTGAATGGTGTCGCACATGCGGCGTTCGTTGGTGCCGCAGCTGAACATGCTGGTCATCGGCGCGATACCGAGCTGTTTAATGTCTTTGCGCGCGAACAGGAAGTTTTCCACTTCCATGATCACCTGGCTCGATTCGCAGTGAATGATGAATTTATAGGCGCCGGTCACGCTCGGGCTGTCCAGCAGCGCGTAAGCGATAAACGTGGTGTCCTGCGCTTTCGGCGTTTCAAACCAGAAGGCGGTGAAATCCGGGAACTCTTCCGGCGTATCGGTAAAGGTATCAACCGCCAGCCCGCGTGCCGACAGCCCGTACTGGTAGGTGCTGTCTACCGCGCGGAAATAGCTTGCGCCAAGGAAGGAGACGATATCGCGACGCGCCAGCTCCGGCGCTTTGAACGCGCGAAAACCGGCGAAGCCGAGATCGGTCTGCCCTTCCAGCTGGCGGGTATCGACGCCCGCGTCGTGGTAGTTAAAGAGCTCAGGGCGGAAATGCACTTCGCGGGCCTGGCGGGTCGCCGGATCGAGCGAGAACATCCGCACCCGGCGGCGAAAGCCCATGCCGACGTGGAAGAACTGCACGTCGAGCTGGCGGCCCTCGATGTTATTCCACAGCGAATGCCCGGCGTCATACTGAATGCTGTTATAGGCCTGCGGGGTGAGCTTTGCGAGCGTATCGGGCAGCGGGCGCGGCGCGCCGCCCCACGGTTTTTGCGCGAGTTCAGAGGCCATAGCCTGTAACACGCTGAAATCAAAGGCGCGCGTCTGGCCGTCCGCGATATCGGACTCCTGCGCCCAGGCGTTGCGGGAGAAAAGCGTGGCGAGACCTGGAGTGCCGCATGCCGCGGCGAGGGCCAACGAGGCCTTGATAAAACGTCTGCGGTTCATGCCTGAAAACCGTCCTTTTTTGTCGGGGTATTTCGCGAGGCCGAAGCCTGGCGGCGGCAAATGTTACAAGCAATATGACCGCTCACTCTAGACAAAATTCAGGATGAAGCCAACAGGCGGCTGAAAAATTAAATAATTTCTTATTTTTCAGGTTAATAGATGATTAAAGCCAGGTAAATTTATGTCAGGGGCGACGGCGCGGGCAGCCGTAAAATCAACGGGTTACTTTATGCACACCCGCTAAAACCGCGCGGCGCGGCGGGTTTCGGAGGGATTCGCGGGAACCATCACAAAAAACGATGACGCGCCATCTTGCCAGCCGCACCGGGACAGGATAGTTTCTGGCATCGCAGAGACTGGCGGCGTCGCGCCGTTCAGGCCCCTGTATATGCCTATAATATTCCTCCCTGTGGGAGGGGCCGACACCAGCACGATACAAAACCGTCGGTCGACACCATAATTTTAATGATGATAGCTCACGGTGGCCCGGCCTTGCCGGGTTCTCTTTCGGGAAACGCCGTAATAACCCCACGCATCCGCGCGGGGTTTTGTTTTTTACGCGCTTAGTCCAGCGTCACGTGGTAGCGCATCACGCGCTTAAAAAGCGCGAGGCGCGCGCGCATAAAGCGGTTTTCCAGCCGCCACCCCGCTTTTTTATCAAGCCCCATGCGCAGCAGACGGTCGCGTCCGCGCACGCAGGCGAGCCAGCGCACCGGGCCGTCAAGCGCCTGGCTTTGGGCGCTGGCGTGTTTTGCGAAGCTGACCCAGTAATCCGCCACCTGTCCTGCGAAAGCGCGATCCGCCGCCGTGGCGTAGTCTTTCAGCGGCTCGACCTGATCCAGGTTATCAAACACGTAAGGCACTTCATTGCCGTGCCACGCGCCGTTGGCGAACGTCTCCCGCTCGCCAACGGCGACATAATCAAACCAGTAGCGCCAGCACGGCACGCCGCGTCGGCTTTGCGCCTGCATCACCACAAAGCCGAGCGTGGTGAACGCCATATCGCGGCAGACCTGTCGCCCCAGTTCGCGGTCGCCGCGCACGCCGGGGTACAGCAGCCGGATAAGCCCGAGCCCGAAACGCCGTTCGCGGCGCAGCTTGCGGATCTGCTCTTCCAGATTGACGCCAAAATAGGCCAGCACGCTGGCTTCATCGCTGTTACTGCCGACCATCACCGGCATCGGATGCTGGCGCGCGGCGAAGAAGGTCTCGAGCATCGGCTCCGGCAGCACGATATCGCCCGCAATCGGCGCAGGCCCGGTGACATATGGCGCGGTGAGCGGCCAGAAGGTATCGGCGGGCAGCGCGCGCAAATCAGCGGCGGTGGGATTATCAAGCCCGAGATGACGGGTAAGCGCCGCGCCATTACGCAGCGCTTTACGGCGCGGGATATCCGGCAGCGTGTAGCCGCTCTGGATAATCGCTTTATGGAACAGCCCTTTCGCGAGCGGCGAGGCCATCAGCGACAGCACGCTGCGCGCCCCGGCGGATTCGCCAAAGAGCGTGACGTTGTCACGGTCACCGCCAAAGGCGGCGATGTTATCCTGCACCCAGCGCAGCGCGGCGATTTGATCGAGCAGCGCAAAGTTATAAACCGGCCCGGCAGGATCTTCGCCTTCCAGCGCCGGATGGGCGAAAAAGCCGAGATGCCCGAGCCGGTAGTTCACCGTCACCAGCACCACGCCGCGGCGCGCCAGCGCCTGGCCGTCATACGGCGGCAGACTACCCGCGCCGAGCGTAAAGCCGCCGCCGTGCAGCCAGACCATCACCGGCAGCGGCGTCTCGCGCGCGACCGGCGCCCAGACGTTGAGATAGAGACAATCTTCGCTGAACGCGCCCGGATCGCCTCCGGCAAGCTCGCGGCAAAATCCGGCGTTCTGCCAGCTGGCGGCGGAAAACGCGGTCGCGTCGCGCACGCCCTGCCAGGCGGTTAGCGGCTGCGGCGCGCGCCAACGGCGCTCTTCCACCGGCGGCGCGGCATACGGGATGCCCCGCCACACGGCGATATCATTTTCTGTACACCCCCGCACGTCGCCGTGCGTGGTGGTAGCTATCGGCATTTCCAGGTTGCGCATCCCTCTTCCTTTTTTAAACGGCAATCCTGGGAGCGTAGCCGTTTCAGAGCAGACCGCAACGTCGTTTGCTGCGATCTTCCGCCTCCTGATAGAGCGCAAACTCATCGAGCACCGGGCAACCGAGCGCCGCTTCGAAGGTGTCGCGGCTGGCGTTGCCGTGGCGGCGGGCCCGCGCGTCCTCGCCGAGATTGGACTGGAAAATCCCCGCGGCGCTGACCGGCAGAAAATCTTCGTAGATGATCGGCTGCGCCACCAGCCAGCCGCGCTCGATGAGCGTCTGCGGATCGTCGCCGGGACGAATAGCCTGACGGTGCGTTTCGCCGACCGGCGTCAGGCGGTAGCGGAAATAGGCCAGGCCCTGGCGGCGCAGCAGCGTATCGCTGTCCGGGAAGCGGCTGAACGCCTCCTGTAATTTAAGCTGATGCGTCAGGTTATCCTTACCGCTCCCCGCCGTCGCCAGCAGTTCGTCGTAAAGCGCGCGGCCTTTGGGCGTCAACGCCATGCCGCGCTGTTCGATTTCACCGAAGCGCGCGGTGTGCGTGCCGGGGCTGTCGCCGCCAAAGCGAATCGGCTCCTCCAGCGCTTTAAAGCTGGTCTGGCGCAGCAGAATGGGAAACTCACGGCGCGGCGGCCCTTCGATAACGGCTTTCGGCTCAATGCCATACTCCGGCATCAGCGCCTGCACGCGGTCGATATCCAGCGTGCGCGGCGTCAGGTGGTTGATGTGGCAGCCGCGAAAGCAGACCACATCGGCAATCAGCCTGTGCTCGTCATGGAGCGCCTGATAGGTGGCGGCGTCCACCGTCGCATGGCTGTGCCAGCGGAAGGTTTCCAGCGCCTCGCGCACAAACTCCTGCGCCTGGTCGGCGTTAAATTCGCCCTGTTCGTCGTAAATGTTCAGCAGCTCATAGCAGCGGCGGGTAAAGATATCGCGACGGGCGAGCACGGCGGCGGCGCGCTTGCGCAGCTTTTCGTCTTCGATAAGCTCAAGGCGCAGCAGCGAGGTAAAAATGCGAAACGGGTTACGCGCCAGCGCCACGTCATCCACCGGGCGAAACGCCGTCGAATGCACCGGCACGCCCGCCTGGGAGAGATCGTAATAACTAACCGGGTGCATTCCCATAATGGCGAAAATCCGTCGGAGCGTCGCCAGCTCCTCAGCGGTGCCGACGCGAATCGCCCCGTGGCGCTCGACGTTAAGCCGCGCCAGCTCATCAGCGTTGGCGAGCTGCTCATGCAGCTGCGGGTGGCTTTCCAGTACCCCCAGGTTCACGTCGGCCACCAGTTCCAGCAATGTGCCGTACTGCGGCACTTCTTCCTGGTACATGGCCGACATGGCCTGCGAAAAATGTTCCCGAATCTCATCTGCCGTGATGCTGTTCGCCATGGTGTCGTGCCTCCAGTGAATATTGCTGAGATTGTAGAGAATCGCGGCAGTTTCAGCGGTGAAGAATTTACAATTTGTGATCCAAAACGTAACAAGCCATCCGCCGCCGCACGTCCGGCAAAACGCATGGCAAAACAACCGGGAACCGCGCATTTACTCCGGGCCCCGCCTGCCGTCTGGTTTACACCCTGTCATATGAAAATCGTCTGGCCGATCCGCGGGTTACTCTTTTCGCCATTGTCCCGAGGATGATGTTGCATATTTATCTGTTTTGTTAATATTATTTTGCTAGCAAGTTATCAAAATTAAACAAGTTATCTTGTCACGGCTCCCGCTCTGTTTTTAACATCAGCTATGGAAAAAAACGGTTTGTTCTCCCAGCGCATTCGCTTGCGCCACTTGCATACCTTCGTCGCCGTCGCTCAGCAGGGCACCCTCGGGCGTGCGGCGGAAACCCTTAATCTCAGCCAGCCGGCGCTCTCCAAAACGCTTAACGAGCTGGAGCAGCTCACCGGCGCGCGGCTGTTTGAACGCGGCCGCCTCGGCGCGCAGCTCACGCTGCTTGGCGAGCAGTTTCTCACCCACGCGGTGAAAGTGCTCGACGCGCTCAATCACGCCGGCCAGGCGCTGAACCGTAAGCCGGAAGAAGGCTGCGACGTCGTGCGTATCGGCGCGCTGCCCACGGCCGCGCTCGGCGTCCTGCCCGCGGTGATTGGCCCTTTTCACAAGCAGCAGAGCGATATCACGCTGCAGGTGGCCATCATGAACAACACCATGCTGCTGGCGGGCCTGAAATCGGGCGAGCTGGATCTCGGCGTGGGCCGGATGTCCGATCCGGAGTTGATGAACGGGCTGAATTACGAACTGCTGTTTATGGAAGCCCTGAAGCTGGTGGTGCGCCCCGGACACCCGCTGTTGCAGGATACCGTCACCCTGAGCCGGGTGATGGAGTGGCCGGTGGTGGTTTCGCCCAAAGGCACCGTGCCGCGCGATAACGCCGAAACGCTGCTGGCAAGTCAGGGGTGCCAGCTCCCCGCCACCTGTATCGAAACGCTCTCAGCGTCGCTCTCGCGCCAGTTAACGGTCGATTATAACTACGTCTGGTTTGTGCCCTCGGGCGCGGTCAAAGAGGATTTACGCCAGGGCACGCTGACGGCGCTGCCCATCGCCATCCCTGGCCCCGGCGAGCCTATCGGCATTCTGACCCGCGTCGACGCCCCGCTCTCCCAGGGCGCGCGGGCGCTGCTGTCGTCGATTCGCAAATCGATGCTCAACTGAGCCCAAAACCCGTTGCGGAATTAATTAGCGTGAAAAGTAATAAGCCTCGAGGCTTGCCATCTGGCGCGTGATATCGTTTAAATGGCAGATACGCCTTTATCCTGACGGGAGTTCTGTTATGTCAACGCTGTTAGAACCGGTAAACATTGGCGCGCTGGAGTTAAAAAACCGCGTCGTGATGGCGCCGCTGACGCGCATGCGCGCGGTGGACGAGCGCACGCCGGGCGACGTGGTGAAAACGTACTACACGCAGCGCGCCAGCGCCGGGCTTATATTCACCGAAGCCACCTCCGTGACGCCGCAGGGCGTCGGCTACCCGAACACGCCGGGGATCTGGTCGGAAAAACAGGTCGGCGCGTGGCGCGAAATCGTCGATGCGGTGCATCAGGCGGGCGGCCGGATGGTGCTGCAACTCTGGCACGTAGGCCGCGTCTCCGACCCGGTTTTTCTGAACGGCGAAAAACCGGTCGCGCCGAGCGCTATCGCCCCGGAAGGCCATGTGACCACAGTGCGCCCGAAACGTCCTTACGGCACCCCGCGCGCGCTGGAAACCCATGAAATTCCGGGCATCGTGGAAGATTTCCGCCGCGCGGCGATTAACGCCAAACGCGCGGGCTTCGACGCCGTGGAGATCCATGCGGCGAACGGGTATCTGTTCGATCAGTTCCTGCATGACGGCTCCAACCAGCGCACCGATCAATACGGCGGGAGCATTGAAAACCGCGCGCGCTTCCTGCTGGAAACCGTGGACGCGCTGCTGACCGAATGGCCTGCCGACCGCGTCGGGGTGCATCTCAATCTGATGTCTAACTCCTATTCGATGCACGATTCTGACCCGGTGGCGATGTTCGGTTATGTGCTGGAGCAACTGAACGCGCGCCGCCTGGCGTTTGTCTTCTCGCGTGAGGCGCTGGATACGCCCAACCGCGTCGGGCCGCAGATCCGCCATAAATTCACCGGCGCCTGGATTGCCAACGAAGGGCTGACCAAAGAGAGCGCCGAGGCGGTCATTGCGAGCGGCGAAGCGGACGCGGCGGCATTCGGCAAGATCTATATCGCTAACCCCGATCTGGTGGAGCGTTTTCGCAGAAACGGGCCTTACAATCCGCTTGATGACGCCACCATCTACGCCGAAGGCGCGACCGGCTATACCGACTATCCGTTCCTTGATGATAATACGCAGTAAAAATGACTCTCACTTCCGGGCGCTGCGGCGCCCTTTTCTTTTTACGCAGGCATAAAAAAACCCCCGGCAAGCCGGGGGTTGGGCGCGTCGCGCTTTGAGGGTAAAGCGCGCAGAAGCGGGGTTACGCCGCTTTGGATGCTTTCGCGTTGATCGCCGTTTCCGCGATGGTGGTCAGTTTGCCGTCGGTGGATTTCTCCTCTTCGAGCGTTTCTGCCAGCAGTTTTTTCGCGTCTTTGTAGCCTAACTGTTCCGCCAGGGTGCAGAGCGTGCCGTAAGCGGCGATTTCATAGTGCTCCACTTTCTGCGCCGCGGCGATAAGGCCAGCGTCGCGTACCGGGCCCTGGGCGATTTCATCAATCACTTCCTGGCCTTCTTCAATCAGCCCTTCCATCGCCACGCATTTGATGCGGCGCAGTTTAAGCTCAGGCACGCTTTCCACCACCTGATCGATGCGTTCAATCTGGCCCCGGGTTTCCTCGAGGTGAGCGCGGAATGCCGCGGCCAGCTTTTCATCGGATGCGGCGCGGGCCAGCTTCGGCAGAGCGCGGGTCAGCTGTTTCTCGGCGCTATAGGTGTCTGAAAGTAGATGTACAAAAAGATCCTGAGCGGTTTTGATCTGCATCTCGTGCCTCCATTAGGGTTGTCAAAAGTAAAGCCCTTTAAGCATGGACAACGAATGCGGAAATAAGCCAGGCGGCAAACGCGAAAAGTGATACAGCATAATCCGAAAACGACACGCCAAAAAAAGCCGCTCACGGGAGCGGCAAAAGTCAGGCTAAGAGTATAACGGCGGGCAGGCTGCGCTGCCCTTGATAGATCAGAAGGTTTCCCAGTGGTCGCTTTGGGCGAGCGCCGCGCGCGGTACGACCGGCGCCAGCGGCTGCGCGGCGGGCGGTTGCGGCTCGTTTTTACGCGCGGCTGAAGCGGCGCTTAAGCGGAACGCGCCCACGGCCTGCGTCAGGCGACCGGCCTGCTCTTCAAGCGATACCGCCGCCGAGGAGGCCTCTTCCACCAGCGAGGCGTTCTGCTGCGTCACGTTATCCATTTCGGCGATGGCCTGCGCCACCTGCTCAATGCCCTGACGCTGTTCATCCGACGCCGCCGCGATTTCCAGCATGATGTCGGTCAGGCGTTTCACCGCCTCGACGATGCCTTTCATCGTATCCCCGGCGTTGACGACTTCGCTGGAGCCGCGATCGATAAGCGCCACCGATTCGCTGATAAGTCCTTCAATCTCTTTCGCCGCCTGGGCGCTGCGGCTCGCCAGCGTGCGCACTTCGCTGGCGACGACCGCGAAGCCGCGGCCCTGCTCGCCCGCACGCGCCGCTTCCACCGCGGCGTTAAGCGCGAGGATGTTGGTCTGGAAGGCGATGCTGTTAATCACCGCCGTGATTTCAGAGATTTTCTTCGAGCTGCTGGAGATATTGCCCATCGTGGTCACTACGCCGGAGACAATCTGCCCGCCGGTGGTGGCTTTGCCGGAGGCGTCCTGCGCCAGTTTGCTGGCGTGATGGGCGTTGTCGGCGTTCTGTTTCACGGTGGCGGTCAGCTGTTCCATGCTGGCGGCGGTCTGCTCCAGCGCGGCGGCCTGCTGCTCGGTGCGTGAAGAGAGATCGGTATTGCCCGCGGAGATTTCGCTGGTGCCCTGGTAAATCGCCTGCGCGCCTTCGCGCACGGCGCTGACGGTTTTCACCAGCGACCGCTGCATCATTTGCAGATGCTGGCTCAGGCGGCCGATTTCGCTGCGCCCTGTCGCCTCTTCCGGCAGCGTCAGATCGCCGCTGGCGATAGTTTCAATGCGCGTCGCCGCATGTTGCAGCGGAACGATAACCACGCGACGCAGCACCACGAAGGTGAGCAGCGTCATGACCAGCGCGACCGCGAACGCGGCGACCATCACCATCAGGCTGAAGTGGGTGCGGCTGCTGGCGTCGCTGCGCAGTTGCTCAACGCGCGCGGTGCGGCTCGCCAGCGCTTTCGCCAGCACCTGGTTGTAGTCGTCGTCAAGCTTACGGGCGGTTTCGTTTTCATGCTCGATAATCGCTTCGAACATGCCGTTTTTGGCATATTTCAGCATCGGCGCCAGGCCGCTGATGTAGGCGTCGTAACGGGCTTTCAGCTCGGTGTCGAGCGCCGCTTCGGAATCCGCTTGGGTAGCGCGATCCACATACTGTTTAAAACCGACGTTGGCCTGCGCAATCGCTTTTTCCGCGTCGGCGATGTTGCGCTTCATGGCGTCCATCTCCGCGACGCGGCTGGCCGCGCCCGCGTGGATCATATTGATACGCGCCGTGCGAAGCTGGTTGGCGCTATCCGCAAGCCCACTGCGAATCTGTATCTCTTGCGTTACGTTGTTAAGCGCGCTGTCGCCCTGCATAAGGAAGTATCCTGCCAGCCCGCCGCAAAGCGCGAACAACACCAGAATCCCTCCCAGGATGACGGAGAACAGCGGGACAAGCCGAATGTGATGCCAGAAGCTTAGCGCCCCGGAATCACGGGTTGTTGTTTTATTCATGGCCACGATTTCCCTTTGGGTAAGATGCAAAAATAGTCTTGCCTTTAGGACATCGGCAGTTTTGCGTAAACGCTTACCCTTAAAAGCGATACCTGGCTCACAGATTCGAAAAGAGGGGCTAAAGTCGGGGAAAGCGAAGAGGCCAGCAGCCGCTAAGCCGCTGGCAGATAAGGTTATTTGTCGCCGAAGTGGATAACGGTGCGGATCGATTTGCCTTCGTGCATCAGGTCAAACGCCTCGTTAATCTGCTCAAGCGGCAGGCGGTGCGTGATGAAAGGATCGAGGCGAATCTTGCCCGCCATCGCGTCTTCCACCATGCCCGGCAGCTGGGTGCGGCCTTTCACGCCGCCGAACGCCGACCCGCGCCAGACGCGGCCTGTCACCAGCTGGAACGGACGCGTTTTGATCTCCTGGCCTGCGCCCGCCACGCCGATGATAACGCTTTCACCCCAGCCTTTATGGCAGCATTCCAGCGCCGCGCGCATCACGTTAACGTTGCCAATGCACTCGAAGCTGAAATCGACGCCGCCGTCGGTCATCTCAACGATAACGTCCTGAATCGGCTTGTCGTAATCTTTCGGGTTAACGAAATCGGTCGCGCCCATTTCACCCGCCAGCTTGAATTTCTCCGGGTTCGTGTCGATGGCCAGAATGCGCCCGGCCTTCGCCTGTACCGCGCCCTGAATGACCGCGAGGCCGATACCGCCGAGGCCGAACACGGCAACGGTATCGCCCTCTTTTACTTTGGCGGTGTTATGCACCGCGCCGATGCCGGTGGTGACGCCGCAGCCCAGCAGGCAGACTTTATCGAGCGGCGCCTGCGGGTTCACTTTCGCCAGCGAAATTTCCGCACAGACGGTGTATTCGCTGAAGGTGCTGGTGCCCATGTAGTGATAAACCGGCTCGCCGTTGTAAGAGAAACGGGTGGTGCCGTCCGGCATCAGGCCTTTGCCCTGGGTGGCGCGCACGGCCTGGCAGAGGTTAGTTTTGCCGGATTTACAGAATTTGCACTCGCCGCACTCAGCGGTATAGAGCGGGATCACATGGTCGCCCGGCTTCAGGCTAGTGACGCCCTCGCCCACTTCCACGACCACGCCGCCGCCTTCATGGCCGAGCACCGCCGGGAATACGCCTTCCGGATCGTCGCCGGAGAGCGTGAACGCATCGGTGTGGCACACGCCGGTGTGGGTGATTTTGACCAGCACTTCGCCCTTTTTCGGCGGCGCGACGTCAATCTCGACGATTTCCAGCGGTTTGCCTGGGCCAAATGCGACTGCTGCACGTGATTTCATAATGTCCTTCCGTTGTAGTGAGTCGTCATAGTTATTTTAGATAAGCGCGCAAAAGCTGGCCGATTTCCGTCATCCGTTGCGCGCGCTGCTCCGGCGTGGTGTCGCCGCTGACCAGCTCATCTTTTAAGTGAATTTCCACCATTTCGCCCATCAGGCCGTTGGCGGCGCCGCGTACCGCGGCGATTTGCTGGAGAATATGGAGACAGGGTTCGCCCGCCTCCAGCGCGCGCTCCAGCGCCTCCGCCTGCCCGCGAATGCGACGCACGCGGGTCAGAATGCGCTTTTTGTCTTCAGGAGAATGCGGCATGGTTTTGGCCTCATGGATACTATAGGGGGGTATGGTATAGAAGTGCATGCGCCTCTGCAAACGGTCATTTTCTGGCGGTACGTTTTTGCGGGAAGGGAAACGGCTTTAGATAAAATGCGTGAGCAGGTCATTAAGCGGGTGAATGAATACAACAAATACAATTCAACTTATTGATTTTAAAATATTTATAGCACAATAAATCAAAACAACACGCGTTAAAGGCGCCATTTTATTAACCCTTTTTGGCATTCTTAAACGCTGTGTAAATCACCTCCACATCCAATAAACCGCAGGAGCCTTCATGAAGTTATTGTTGCCAACGGTAGCCTGGCTGCTGACCGTCATGCTGATAACCAAAAGCCTTTATCTGCTCATACCACCCGCGGCGCAGTACCCTTTTGCAGAACGCATGGGCTACTTTGGCGACGAAAGCGTCATGGACGCTATCCTCTACACCTTTACCGGCATTGCAGTGTTAATCAGTTCACTGCTGTGTTTCTGCCTGTTGCGTCTTCGTCGTCACCGATAAATCGCACGCCACACCACTCCCGCATTACTGCCATTAATCATTCACCAGTTGTATATATAGCCCTCAACCAAACTAACAGCATGATATATCTCAATACCAACGCCTTCGCAGGATGACATAACTGCCGCCCTGCAGAGGACAGGAGTGGTATGAAAAAATTATTGTTAGTGGCTTTACTCGCGATCTTCCCCCCATCCGTTTACCCCTTCGCTTTTGACAACAGTGTGCTGATGCTGCGCTGCCCCGGCAGAGAGACGATTGAAGTGATACTGCACCGCTATGAACATACGCAGGAGACCTGGGGCCGGGATCATTTTGAAACCGGCGGCGGTCACAGGCAGCGGGGAAGTTTAGTGATCTTCCCGTTCGCGAATCTGGACAGCATGGTATATGACCAGATGACGCAGTCGTTCGGCTTCTGGTATCAACGCGAAGCCAGGTTCGTCCACTGCCGGCTTCTGAGCCTGCGCAACGCCTGGCCGGTGGATCTCCCGGTGTTTCTGGAATAAACCCGGCCGAAGCGTGGCGGTTTAGCGCCGCAGCGGCAGCCCGGCGGTTTCTCTGGCGCGCATCACGGTAATAAAGGTGATCAGCGCCGCGCCCATGACATAAAACGCGGGTGAGAAAAGGTTGCCGGTGGAGGCGATGAGAAACGCCGAGAACCACGGCGTGATGCCGCCGAAAAAGGCGACCGACAGGTTATAGGCGACCGACAGCCCGCCGTAGCGCACGCTGGTCGGGAACAGCTCCGCCATCGCCGCGCTGCACGCGCCGTCAAAGGCGGCGATAAACGCGCCCAGCAGCAGCATCGCGAGCACGGCGGAAAGCATATCGCCGTTCGCCATCACCATCAGCGCCGGGTAGGTAAAGAGGATAAATCCGCCGCAGCCCGCGAGCATCAGGGGGCGACGGCCATAGCGGTCGGAGAGCCAGCCCATAAACGGCACCAGCACCGCGATGCCGAACAGCCCGATGGTGGTGATCGCGTAGGCGTCGAGCTTGCTGAAGTGCATCTGCGTTATCAGGTAGCCCGGCATAAAGGTTTGCAGCATCCAGTGCCCGACCGCTTTGATAACCACAAACCCGACGCAGAACAGCAGCGCGCCGCGGGCGCTTTTGAGCGTACTGCGCAGCGGCGCGGCCTGTGTGGTGCCCGCTTTCGCCGCCGCCTGGAATTCCGGCGTGTCTTCAAGATGCGTTCTCAGGTAAAGCCCCACCCAGCCGAGCGGCCCGGCGATCAAAAACGGAATGCGCCAGCCCCAGTCGTTCATCGCGGTTTCGCCAAGACTGGCGGTCAGTAAAAATACAAGTCCGGAGCCCGCCACAAACGCCATAAAGCCGAAGTTATCGATCCAGCAGGTGAAGTAACCGCGCTTATGCACCGGCGCGTACTCCGCCAGGAACGTAGTCGCGCCGGACGTCTCGCCGCCTGCCGCAAAGCCCTGCACCAGGCGGGTGAGCACCAGCAGCGCGGGCGCCAGCAGACCAATCTGATGATACGTCGGCAAGAGGCCCATAATGAAGGTGGCGCCGGAGGTAAGCAGAATGACCGTCGCCAGCACGCGCTTGCGGCCGATGCGGTCGCCAAGCGAGCCGAAATAGAGCCCGCCGAGCGGGCGCATGATAAACCCCGCGCCGAACACCGCGAAGGACGAGAGCAGCGCCGCCGCAGGGTCGCCGGTCTGGAAAAACTGCATCCCGATAATGGCCGCCAGCGTGCCGTAGAGCCCGAAATCGAACCATTCCACAAAATGGCCGACGCCGGTCGCCAGCAGTACCTTACGCAGTTTACGCGCCAGATGCGCCTGTTCGTCCACTGCTGCCCCTGTCGCTTCATGTTGTACTGACTGCGTCATGCTGTCTCTCCCGGCTGGCGCGCTGACAATCGCGCGAGTGTTTCTATAATAGATATAGATCTATAAGCCGCCGTTGCCAGACCGCCCATGTTGCATCGTTTAAAATGTGAGCTCTGCCGCGCAGTCCTCTGCAAAAAGCCGGAAAGATCACATTTCGGCCCGCGTTAATCGCGCTTGCCCGGCATCATGCGCAGCAGCGTGTTGTCTTTCCAGAAATAGTGATGCGCCAGCGCCGCCGCCGCATGAAGCCCTATGACAAAATAGCTGAGATTCGCGATAAAGGCGTGAATGGCGCGCAACTGCATTTCGAGATCTTCATCAGGTTCGGCGGCGACCGGCATGCTGATGCCAAACGCAAACCACGGGCTGCCGCCATAATATTTGGCAACGATCCCGAGCAGCGGCAGGCCGATAAACATCAGGTAGATGACCAGATGCACCAGATGGGAAAGCCCGATATACATCGCGCGCGGTTTCGGCACGATGGGCGGCGCGGGATATTTAATGCGCACCAGCAGGCGTGTGACCATCAGCGCCAGAATCGCGATGCCGCAGCTGAAGTGCGTCCAGATAAACAATCGCCCGACAGGACGCGGCACCAGCCCGCGCAGCTCCATCGCCGCGTAAGCCATAACCACCAGAACGAACACCAGCCAGTGAAGCGTGATTTGTAATGACGTGTATTTACTGCGCATAAGACTATCCTGATTAAACGCAACGAAAACACCAGGATAACGGCTGAAGATGAATTATTCATTAGTTTTCACGCCCCCACAGAATAATGAAAGGAGAGAGTATGAACGCCCACGACGCTCTGTTAACCCGCATGCGCGAGGCGGTCAAACGCGCCAGCGAACTCGCCGTCTGGCCGCAGGACGAGGCGCCAGGCGCGCGTCAGAGCCCGGCGGTGTTCACCCTTGAAGAGCGCCTGACCGGCGACAGCGACCTCGACCGCTCCGTCACCGGCGTGTGCGCGCCGCGTATTGTGGTCTACGCGCCGGAACATCCTAACGGCACCGGCATTCTGGTGACGCCCGGCGGCTCCTACCGCCGCGTGGTGCTGGATAAAGAAGGCAGCGCGCTGGCACCCGCGTTTAACGATCGCGGTTATACGCTGTTTGTGATGACCTATCGCCTGCCCGCCGACGGCCACGCCGAAGGCGCCGACGCCCCGCTCGCCGATCTCCAGCGCGCCATGCGGCTTATCCGCGCCCGGGCGTCGCGCTGGCAACTCGACCCGGACAAACTCGGCGTGCTGGGCTTTTCCGCGGGCGGTCACGCCGCCGCAAGCCTCGGCACCCGCTGGAACGACGCGGTGTACGCGCCGCTGGATGAAACCGACGCGTTCAGCGCCCGCCCGGCCTTTATGGGGCTGGTCTATCCGGTCATGACCATGGAGGAGCCGGTGGCGCACCCCGGCTCGCGGGAGGCGCTGGTAGGCAACGCGCCCGATGAACGCGCCATCCGCCGCTATTCGCCGGAAAAAGCGGTCACCCACGCCACCCCGCCCGCGTTTTTACTGCACGCGGTGGATGACCCGGCCGTGAAAGTGGAAAACAGTCTGCTGATGTTTAACGCGCTGCACGCGCAGGGCGTGCCGGTGGAGATGCATCTTTTTGAACAGGGGCAACACGGATTCGGCATTCGCGATGCCCTGGGGCTGCCCGCGCACGTCTGGCCGGAGCTGCTGATGAACTGGATTGAGAGCAAACGCTGACGCAGCGGGCCGCCTGCAGGCGGCCCTGAAACGGTTAGCTTTGCAGATAGACAACCTGGGTTTGCAGATATTCATGCAGCCCGTGTTTGCCATCCGCTCCGCCGATGCCGGATTTACGCCAGCCCGCGTGGAACCCCTGCATCGCTTCGAAGTTTTCACGGTTGATGTAAGTTTCGCCAAACTTCAGCCCGTTAATCGCTTTCATGGCGGTGGCGAGCGACTGTGTATAAATTGACGACGTCAGGCCGTACTCGCTGTCGTTCGCCATCGCAATGGCCTCTTCCAGCGTCCCGAACGTGACGACCGGCAGCACCGGGCCGAACGTCTCTTCATGCATAATGCTCATCTCCTGGCGCACATCCACCAGCAGCGTCGGCGGATAGAAATAGCCTTTGCCTTCCACCGCCTTGCCGCCGAGCGCCACCGTCGCGCCCTCGCTGACCGCGCGCGCCACTTTCTCTTTCACGCGCGCCAGCGCAGCCGCGTTGATCAGCGGCCCCATCGCGATATCGTCATGCGCCGCCGGATCGCCGAATGTCACCGCGCTCAGCGCCTCGCCAAGCGCGCTGACAAAACGGTCGTAAATGCCCTTCTGCACATAGACGCGCTCAACGCAGTTACAGACCTGCCCGGTGTTAATGACGCGCGAATCGACAATCGCTTTTACCGCAAGCGGCACATCCGCATCGTCCATCACGATGGCGGGCGCTTTGCCGCCAAGCTCCAGACAGACTTTGGTGATGTTTTTCGCAGCCGCCGCCATGATTTTTTCGCCCGCGCCGACGCTGCCGGTCATGCTCACCAGCGCCACTTTCGGGTTGCCGGCCAGCTCCTGGCCGACGGTTTCTCCGCGCCCCAGCACCAGGTTAAATACGCCCGCCGGCAGCCCCACCTCATGCACGATCTGCGCAAACGCGATGGCGTTATTCGGCGTGAATTCGCTCGGTTTAATCACAATGGTGTTGCCGGTAATCAGCGCAGGCGCCAGTTTGCGGGCGATCAGAAAGAACGGGAAATTCCACGGCAGAATGCCGGTGGTAACGCCAAGCGCGCGCTTAAACACCAGAATATTTTCGCCAGGCCGGTCGCTTTGCAGGATTTCGCCTTCATAACGGCGCGCCCACTCGGCCATATAGTCGATGTAATCCGCCGTAAAGTTGACCTCAACGCTCGCGAGCTGCTGCGTTTTGCCGCCTTCGGCCACAATCAGCGCGCTGATTTCCGCCGCCTTTTCGCGGATGCCAGCGGCGATTTTACGCAGCCATCCGGCGCGCTCGATGGCGGGCAGCGCCTCCCAGCCCGCCTGCGCGCGGGCGGCGGCGTCAATGGCGCGGCGCGCGTCCTCTGCAGTGCCGTCCGGGATACGAGAAATCAACGCCTCCGTGGCGGGGTTGACCACATCGATCCACGCCTCGCCCTGCCACTGAACAAACTGACCGTCGATATACATAGGATGTTGTACGGGTGCTGTCATCGCGTGCTCCTGCTGTCGTATGGTTTTTAACAGGTGAATGAATTGTTAAAAAACTACGGGCGGCGGGCAGGCCAGAGAAACGTTTTGGCTGAAAATGTGAATCAGGTCGGGAAAAACGGCGGAGAAACCGCCATGAGATAACAATTATTCAACACGCCGCTGCCCGTTTGCGCCGTAAATCGCGCAAACGGGCAGGCTGGACGTCAGGCGAGCGAGCGATGACGCAGAAAGCTGGTGAGCTGCGGTTCATCGTGCAGCGCCTGCCAGGCGTTCAGTACTTCAGGCGGGATCGCCACTTCATCGATGAAATCGCGGCCCGCCGGGCCGTAGCCGTCTGCGTCGTTACGCAGGCGCGGGATCTCGCCCAGCACCAGCGACAGATACCGCTCTACCGGCCAGAGCCCTTCGGACGGCTCGCGGAACCGCACTGCCCTGGCGCCGTTCTCCAGCACCGGCTGTACGCCGGGGTAACTCAGCCATTCGGTCAGGGACGGCACGTCGCGCCAGGCGCGGGTAAAGGTGGCGTGGGTGCGCCGCTGCATGGTCGGGTCCTGAATCAGTATCGCGCGCGCAGGCAGTTCACCGCGAGCATCCAGCAGCTCGCGGGTGAAACGGGCGTTCTCGCCGCAGTTGGTGGATTTCTCCTCAACGATAATCTGCTCGTCAGGCACTTCATGAAACTCGCGGGCGATACGGGCCAGGATCCCCGCCTCGGTAAGCCCCGTGGTGCGCAGATGGTTGTAACGGGGATGCTGCGCCACGGCGGCATAAAGGAACGTGGTCGAGTGACCCAGCCCGCCGGTAATCAGCAGCGGCAGCCCGCTCTCTTTAGCCAGGCGCGCGGCGGCGTCCACGGTTGGCAGCACCGCGTTGCCCGCGAGCACAATCAGCTGCGCGTCCCCGGCGGCGGGCGCTGCGGCAAAATCGTTACGGGCGAGCCAGGCGCCGATGAGGTTAATACGCTGCAGCGTGCCTTCCGAAAGCAGAGGAAAAGGCATCATGTTCATGGTCACCTCCATAGTCAAAGCCAGCATCCAGCGTACCGACTGGCGTTCGGCTCCCCTACCGGAGAGCTCCTAATCTGCCTGCGCCTGCTGCTCAGCAGACCGCTAAATGTTACAAATTTGAAATAAATCGAATTTGCTGAAAATCGTCGGGTTGCACCTGTTTCCCATTCTGACGGATTCCCCATCCCGAATAATAATCTGCGGCAAACCATCGTTAATTAAGGTTTTATCCCTGGCCGATATGGCTGATTTAGCACCACTGGCACGACCAGTGGTTTGCCAAATACGCCGACCAAACTTAATTTGCTTAACACTTTGACAACCTTTTTTACCGTTCAGGGTTGCACCTGTAGCGCGCCAGGTAGCGCCTTGCACCACCACTCAACGTGCGAGGGTTTCACTCTAATGACGACACACGACGGCAGTATCGCTATCCTCAAAAAGAACCGAAAAGTGCTGATCGCGAGCCTCACAGGCAGCGCTATTGAATGGTTCGACTACTTTCTCTATGGCACCGCCGCCGCACTGGTGTTTAACAAGATCTTTTTCCCGATGGTTGACCCGGTGATTGGGCTTATCCTCTCCTGGCTCTCCTTCTCGCTGACCTTTTTTATCCGCCCGATTGGCGGCGTGTTTTTCGCCCATATCGGCGACCGCATCGGGCGTAAGAAAACGCTGGTACTGACCCTCTCGCTGATGGGCGGCGCGACGGTGATGATTGGCCTGCTGCCTGATTATGAAACGATCGGTATCTGGGCGCCGGTGCTGCTGATCCTGATGCGCATTATCCAGGGCATGGGCATTGGCGGTGAATGGGGCGGCGCACTGCTCCTCGCCTACGAATACGCGCCCGAAAAGCGCAAAGGATTTTTCGGCAGCATCCCGCAGGCGGGCGTGACCATCGGCATGCTGATGGCGACATTTATCGTCTCGCTGATGACGCTGTTTAGCGAAGCGCAATTTCTCGCCTGGGGCTGGCGTATTCCGTTTCTTTTTAGCGCGGTGCTGGTGTTGCTGGGGTTGTGGATCCGTCGCGGAATTGATGAAACGCCTGATTTCCAGCAGGCGAAGCGCACCGGGCAGCTCAGCAAAACGCCGCTGCGCGTGACGGTACGCCACCACTGGCGCGAAGTGCTTATCGCCGCCGGTTTAAAAGTCGTGGAAACCGCGCCCTTCTACATTTTCTCGACTTTCGTGGTGAGCTACGCCACCACTACGCTGGCCTATGAAAAATCCCAGGCGCTGGAATCGGTAACGCTGGCGGCACTGGTGGCGACGGTACTGATCCCGGTGATGGGGCTGCTGTCGGATAAAATTGGCCGCAAGCGGATGTATGCGGTGAGCGTTATGCTGCTGGGCGCCTTTATCGTGCCGTGGTTTATGCTGCTCGACACCGGCACCACCTGGGGGATCGTGCTCGCGACGGTTATCGCGTTCGGCGTACTGTGGGCGCCGATCACCGCGGTGCTCGGCACGCTCTGTTCAGAGATTTTCCACGCACGGGTGCGCTATACCGGTATTACGCTTGGGTATCAACTGGGCGCCGCGCTCGCCGGCGGTACCGCGCCGCTTATCGCCACGGGCCTGCTGGCCCACTCCGGCGGCGACTGGACGCCCGTCGCCTGGTATCTGGCAGTCACCGTCGCGATTTCGCTTCTGGCTATCCTGTGCGCCAGCCGCCTGAATAGCCGTGAAGCCCCTGTGGAAGGCGAAACCACTGTGCGGTAATCAATCAAAAAACGTCATTCCCCGGTAAGGCCGCGTACGGCAGGCGGCCAGCCGGGTGGCGAGACTGCCGACATGCAGCTCAAGCTGATGCCCGTCCGGGTCGAGAAAATACCAGGAATCGCCCTCGCTGCGGTTGGTTTTCCAGATTTTCACGCCCGCGGCGGTCAGGGTGTCCACCACCTGCGGGAAATCCGCCTCGCTCACGGTAAAGGCATAATGCGTGTAGTCACGGGCAGGCTGCCCGGCGTTGTCATCCAGCGACAGACAGAGCCAGAGATCGCCGCACGAAAGATACGCTCCGCCGTCCCAGCGCGCATGCAGCCGCAGCCCTGGCAGCGTCCGGTAAAACGCGAGGCTTCGCGCCACATCGCGCACGGCAAGCGTAAGGTGGTTAAGCCCGCTGAGCATCTGCCGCGCCCCCGTCCTGCAGCGGCCTGGCGAAGCAGACCGCATCCTCCTGCCCCACATAGCGGCCGTAATTGTCGATAATTTCATAACCGCGGCGCAGGTAAAATTCCACCGCGCGCTGATTAGTGCGGCGGGTCTCCAGCCATGCCTGCTGATAGCCGAAGTCACGCGCGAAGCGCTCCGCCGCGCTTAATAACTGGCTGCCCGCGCCGGGGTTATCCGGCAGCGCGAACAGACGTTTGATTTCGGCGACGCCAGGCTGAAGCGGACGACAGGCCACGCAGCCGATGGCCGCGCCGCTGGCGTTACGCGCCAGCAAAAAGATCGCGCCCTTAACGCGCACATCGTCATTATCAAACGACTGCCTGCCCGAGCTGCCGGTGAGCGCCGCCAGCGTCTCGGAGAGCGCGGCCAGCAAAACGATAGCGTCAGGGTGCGTCGGGTCGCTCGGTTCAATCAGGTAATCAGGCATCTTTCTCTCTCATTCACGCGGCGTCAGGCCGCATCACAGCATAGCGCAGCGGCAACCAGTTCCGCTGTAATTCAGACAACGCGCCGCCATACATTCACAATATTTTTTAAAGATTAATTTACATTCACTTGAATTATTAAAATAGCGCGCCCTAGAATAGTTAGAGCACTAACGAATGGATAACCGCCGTGGATACGCGTGACCTGACTTTCTCTCATTTGCTGTGGATGACCGCCCACCACTGGCGTCTCGCGATGGATCGGCGGCTGAAAGGGCTTGGCATGAGCCAGGCGAGCTGGGTGGCCGTCGCCGCGATTGCGCGCCATGAAACCCCGCTGGCGCAGGGCGAGCTGGCGCAACAGCTGGGCGTGGAGAGCGCGACGCTGGTGCCGCTGCTGAATCGTCTGGTGGAACAGCAACTCATTGGGCGCGTCACGCCGCCCGGCGATCGCCGCAAGCGGCTGCTGGTCGCCACAGACCAGGGCCAGGCGCTGTTTGAAAAGGTGAAAGTCGAGGCGGACAGCCTGAGGGAGACTATCCTTTCCACCATTCCCCCGGAAGAACTGGCCGTCACGCGTCGCGTACTGGACCGTTTATTGCAGGAAATTGAAAAACAGTAATGCGATCGGTGAAACACGACCCTTATGCGCCGCGCGAATGGGCGCCCCATGAAAAACCGATGCTGCTCGGCTCGCCGTCGACGCCGCACCATGCGCCCTGGAAGCGCATCGCCTATGGCATCGTCGGGCTGCTGGTGTGTCTGACCGGCGCGCTCGGTAACGCGATGGTCACGGCGAACCTGCAAAATTTGCAGGGCACGTTCGCGGCCTGGTCGACGGAAATAGCCTGGCTCCCCGCGGTTTATGTCATGACCAACGTCTCCATCAACCTGCTGCTGGTGAAATTTCGCCAGCAGTACGGGCTGCGCGCCTTTACCGAAGGGTTCCTGGTGCTCTATGTGCTGGTGACGTTTTTCCACCTGTTCGTTAACGATCTCAACACCGCCATCATGGTGCGCGCAGCGCACGGCATGGTGGGCGCGGCGCTCAGCTCGCTCGGCATCTATTACCAGATCCAGGCCTGGCCCGCGAAGCATCGCCTGAAGGCGCTGACCATCGGTATTACCGGTTCGCAGCTGGCGATCCCCATCGCCCGCCTCTTCTCTACCGAGCTGCTGCAACTGGAGGAGTGGCGCGGTCTGTATCTGTTCGAGCTGGGGCTGGCGCTGATTTCGCTCGCCTGCGTGATTGCGCTGAAACTGCCGCCGGGCGATCGCCGTAAAGTGTTTGAGAAAAAAGATTTTATTACGTTCTTACTGATGGCGCCCGGCATGGCGCTGCTCTGCGGCGCGCTGTCGCTCGGGCGGCTCGACTGGTGGTTTGAAGCGCCGTGGATAGGCTGGGCGCTCGGCGCGTCGCTGGTGCTTATCCTCGCCGCTATCGTGTTTGAGCATAACCGCACTAATCCGCTGCTGAACACCCGCTGGCTCTCCAGCGGCAGTATTGTGCGCCTCGGGCTGATTATGGTGCTGATCCGCATCGTGCTGGCGGAGCAGAATACCGGCGCTATCGGCTGGTTGCAGTATATCGGTTTACAGAATGAGCAGATGACGCACCTGGCGCTGGCGATTCTGGCGGGCGTGATTTGCGGCATCGTCACCAGCGCGCTCACTATCAACCCGCAGAAAACCGTCTGGCCGATTATGGTCTCGCTGGCGCTGATGATTGTCGCCTCGCTGATGGACAGCCAGGCCACCAGCCAGACCCGCGCCGACCAGATGCTGATAAGCCAGTTCCTGCTCGGCTTCGGCAGCGCCTTTTTCCTGGCGCCGGCGATGCTGGCGGGCATTGGCGGCGTGATCGCCGATCCGCGCAACCTGGTGAGCTTCTCGGTGCTGTTCGGCATGAGCCAGAACCTGGGCGGGCTTATCGGTTCGGCGCTGCTCGGCACCTTCCAGACCTGGCGGGAGAAGTATCACTCCAGCCTGCTGGCCGACCAGCTCTCGTCACTCAACCCACTGGTGAATGAACGGCTCGCGCAGTACAGCCAGATCTGGAGCAACCTGCTTACCGACCCGACGCTGTTAAACACCCAGGCGGTGCAGCAGTTGCAGAGCGTGGCGACCACCGAGGCCAATATTCTGGCCTATAACGATACCTGTCTGCTGACGGCGGCCATCGCCGCCTCGACGCTGTTATGGATTTTCTGGCGGCTTATCCGCCTGCGGCTCGCCGCGCGCCGCGCCCTGAAGCAGGCGATGCAGAGCGGCCAGTAACCTGACGATTTTTTGACTGACATGATTCTGGAGTAGTGATGAGCCAACAAGGCGCCCCCACCCCCGCGTCGCCGGAAAAAAACAACCTGCGCGTGGTTTCCTTTTTCGCCGCCGGCGCCATCGGGCTGGTCGGCCTGCTGGTAATTATGTACGCCTGGCAGCTTCCGCCGTTTACCCGCCACGCGGCGTCGACGGATAACGCCTACGTGCGCGGTATGACGACGTTTATCAGCCCGCAGGTGAACGGCTATATCACCAACGTTAACGTGCAGGATTTCGCGCATGTGAACCAGGGCGACGTGCTGATGACGATCGATGACCGCATCTACAAACAGCGGGTGCATCAGGCGCAGGCGACGCTCGCGATGCGCGAGGCGGCGCTGGCTAATAACCTGCAACAGCGCCGCAGCGCCGAGGCGACGGTCGCCCAGAATAAAGCGGCGCTCGCCAGCGCCCGCGCCCAGAGCCTGCATAACCAGGCCGATTTACGCCGCGTGAAGGAACTGACACAGGATGGCTCGCTGTCGGTGCGCGAGCGCGACGCCGCCATCGCCAGCGCCGCGCAGGGCAGCGCCAGCGTAGAGCAGGCCGCCGCCCAGCTTGAGGTGTCGCGCCAGAATCTGCAAAGCGTGATTGTGAACCGCGCATCGCTCGAAGCGGATGTCGAAAACGCCCGCGCGGCGCTGGAGCTTGCTGAAATCGACCTGCAAAACACCCGTATTATCGCCCCGCGCGACGGCCAGCTCGGGCAAATTACCGTGCGTCAGGGCGGCTACGTGACCGCCGGAACGCGGCTGACGTCGCTGGTGCCGCCGCAGAACTGGGTTATCGCCAATCTGAAAGAAACCCAGCTTGCCGACGTGAAAACCGGCCAACCGGTGACGTTCACCGTGGACGCGCTGAACGATGAGAAATTCGAAGGCCGCGTGCAGAGCATCTCTCCGGCGACAGGCGTGGAGTTCAGCGCCATTACGCCCGATAACGCGACCGGCAACTTTGTAAAAATCGCCCAGCGTATCCCGGTGCGCATAGAGGTGCTGGGCGACGCCGAAAAACGCGCCCGCCTGCGTCCCGGCATGTCGGTTCAGGTCACCATCAACACCCGCAGCGAGGCGAAATAATGCGCCGCGCTCTGACACTGCTGACCACCGCCCTCCTGCTCGCAGGCTGTCATTCCGGCAACGTGGAGCAGGCCCGCCCCTCGCTTACTATTCCGCCCGCCTGGCGCGCCGCCGTCGGCCCGTCCTCGCCCACGGAAGGCTTCTGGTGGCGCAATTTTCACGATTCGGCGCTGAACCGCTATGTGGATCAGGCGCTTCGCTACAACAGCGATGTGCTGCTGGCTCGCGAGCGCGTTAATCAGTATCAGGCGCAGGTACAGGCGGCACTCGGCGATCGCTTCCCGACGCTCGACGCCGGTTTCAGCGCCGGCCGCAGCCGTTCGCAATCGGCCGCGACGGGCCTGCCGGTGTATGGCGATCTCTACAAAGGCAGCCTGAACGCCAGTTATAACGTCGATATCTGGGGCGAATACGCCAGCGCCGCCGACGCCGCCAGGGCGAGCCTGGAGGCGCAGAAAGCCGCGGCCGCCGCCGCCAACCTGACGGTGGCCTCGCAGGTCGCCAGCGGTTATATCACGCTGCTGGCGCTGGATGAGCAGCTTCGGGTGACGCAGTCGACGCTTAGCGCGCGCGAAGACGCGCTGAAGCTGGCGAAACGCCAGTATGAAACCGGCTACAGCTCACGGCTGGAGCTGATGCAGTCGGAATCTGAACTGCGCGCCACGCGCGCGCAGATCCCGCAGATTCAGCACCAGATAACCCAGCAGGAGAACGCGCTCAGTATTCTCATCGGCCAGAACCCTGGTCCGGTCGCGCGCGGCGGCGAGTTCGACGCCTTAAGCCCGCTTACGATCCCATCCCAGCTGCCGTCGTCGTTGTTAAACCGCCGTCCGGATATCGTCCAGGCCGAACAGACGCTGGTGGCGAGCGACGCGCAGCTGAACGTGGCCCGCGCGCGCCTGCTGCCGGGCATTAACCTCACCGCGTCGGGTTCGCTCCAGGAGAATACCCTGCCGGAACTGCTCGCCAACCCGCTGCGGCTCTGGAGCGTGGGTGCCAGCGTTCTTGCGCCGCTGCTGAACCGCGAGGCGCTGAATGCGCAGGTTGACGTGACAACGTCACAGAAAAATCAGGCGCTTTACAGTTATGAGAGCACAGTGCGCAATGCGTTCAGGGAAGTGAACGACAGCCTCGACGCGGTGCAGCGTCTTGGCGAACAGCTCGTTGAGCTGCAGGCGCAGGAGCAGGCCGCGCAGGAGACGCTGCGTATCGCCCATAACCGTTACCAGAACGGGTACGCCTCGTATCTTGATGAGCTGGACGCCCGCCGCACGCTCTTTTCGGCGCAGCTTAATGTGGTGCAGGTGAAAAACAATCTGCTGCTGGCGCAGGTGGATCTCTACCGGTCGCTCGGCGGCGGGTGGCCCGGTGCCGCTGCGCAAAACGGTAATCACAGCTATGCTGCTAAGGTAGCCAATCCGTAATTTCATGCGCCTGCACGGCGCTTTCAGGAGAGCGGTTCGATGCAGCAACAATGGAGTGAAGTCGATGAATATCTGGCGCAGGCGCTGATTCCCGCCGATCCGCTGATGGCGCAGGTACTTGAGAACAACCGTCTGGCGGGCCTGCCGCCGCATGACGTCTCGCCCTTGCAGGGGCAATTTCTGGGGCTTTTAGTGATGATGACCGGCGCGAAGCGGGTGCTGGAAATCGGCACGCTCGGCGGTTACAGCACGCTGTGGCTGGCGCGCGCGCTGCCGGAGGACGGGCTGGTGGTGACGCTTGAGGCGAACGCGGAACACGCCGAAGTCGCGGCCGCCAACCTGGCCCTGGCGAGCGTGACGCCGAAGGTGCAGCTGCGCGTGGGGCCTGCGGCGGAGAGTCTGCCGCTGTACGCCGACGAGCCGCCGTTTGATCTGATTTTTATCGATGCCGATAAACCGAATAACCCGCTGTACCTGGAGTGGGCGTTGACGCTTTCACGCACCGGAACGGTGATTGTGGGTGATAACGTGGTGCGCGACGGCGCCGTGACCGATCCGCAGAGCGACGATTTACGCGTGCAGGGCGTGCGAACGTTTATCGAGATGCTCGGCAACCACCCGCGCCTGCGCGCCACCGCGCTGCAAACCGTCGGCAGCAAGGGCTGGGACGGTTTTACGCTGGCGGTGGTGAAGTAATTACGGCCTGGCGGGTGCGGTTTGTTGGGACGGCGGGTGCGCTTACGCTTACCCGCCCTACATATTACGTGCAGGTTATCGCCGGTGTTGTAGGGTGGGTAAGCGAAGCGCACCCACCTTTACCACATAACGCACCCTTACGCCCCGCTCACCTGCTCCATCGCCTGTAACACGCGCTTATCGGATACCGGGTATGGCGTGCCGAGCTGCTGGGCGAAATAACTCACGCGCAGCTCCTCGATCATCCAGCGGATCTCCTGTACGTCGTCGTCATCGCGACGCGCGGGCGGCAGTTTATTGAGCCACTGCTGCCACGCCTGCTGTACGGCTTCCACTTTCAGCATCTGCGCGCGGTCGCGGTGCGGGTCGACGGCCATTTTCTCAAGCCGTTTTTCAATGGCGTTGAGATAACGCAGCGTATCGCCGAGGCGCTTATAACCGTTGCCGGTCACAAAACCGCGGTACACCAGCCCGCTCATCTGGGCTTTGACATCGGACAGGCCGAGCGCCATCGTCATATCCACGCGCCCTTTCAGGCGCTTATTGATGCTAAAGACCGCCGTCAGGATCTGTTCAACCTGTTTTGCGATATCCACCACAGTGTCGTTCAGCTGCGCGCGCACTTTATCGTGAAGCTGCGCAAAGCCCGTTTCGCTCCATACCGGCCCGCCGTTCTCGGCGATAAGCTTATCGACGCCGCAGGAGATGCAGTCGTCAATCAGATCCAGCACCTTGCCGTACGGGTTGAAATAGAGCCCCAGCTTGGCTTTGTTCGGCAGTTTCTCGTGCAGATATTTAATCGGCGACGGAATGTTCAGCAGCAGCAGACGGCGCAGGCCGCGCCACATGGCGTGCTGCTGCTCCTGCGGATTATCGAACAGCCGGATGCCGACGCTCTCTTTCTCATCCACCAGCGCCGGGAACGCTTTCACCTGGTAGCCGCCGCGCTTCTGCTCATAACGCTCAGGCAGCGTGCCGAAGCTCCAGATATGCAGCCCGCTCTGCTCAATGCCGTCATCCGCCACCGCCGAAAGCGTCTCCTGCACTTTCTCTTTCAGCCCCTCTTTCAGCGCGTGGAGATCTTTGCCCTCGCGCAGCTTGCGGCCTTTCTCATCCACCACCCGGAAGGTCATTTTAAGATGATCGGGCACCTGTTCGGCCTGCCACGCCTCGCGGTCAATCGTCACGCCGGTCATGCGGCGCAGTTCGCGCTCCAGCGCGTCCAGCAGCGGCAGCTCCAGCGGCGTAACGCGGCCTAAAAACGCCTCGGCGTAGTTGGGCGCCGGAACGAAATTGCGGCGCACGGGTTTTGGCAGCGATTTAATCAGCGCGATGATGAGTTCGCGGCGCATTCCCGGCACCTGCCATTCGAAGCCCGCGTCTTCCACCTGGTTTAACAGCGGCAGCGGAATATGCACCGTCACGCCGTCGGCGTCGCCGCCCGGCTCAAACTGATACGACAGGCGCAGCTTCAGGTTGCCCTGATGCCAGAAGTTCGGGTAATCAAGCTTGCTGACCTTCTCCGCGCCCTCTTTGATCAACATGCTCTTTTCAAAATTGAGCAGATCCGGCGTCTCGCGGCTCGCCTGCTTCCACCAGCTGTCGAAGTGGCGGGCGGAAATCGCATCTACGCTGATGCGCTGATCGTAAAACTCGAACAGGGTGTCGTCGTCCACCAGAATGTCGCGGCGACGCGATTTATGCTCCAGCTCCTCCACTTCGGCGCGCAGCTTCTGGTTCTCGCGGAAAAAGGCGTGGCGCGTCTGCCAGTCGCCTTCCACCAGCGCATGACGGATAAACAGCTCGCGGGAAAGCGCCGGATCGATCTGGCTGTAGTTGACGCTGCGCGCGGCCACGATCGGCAGGCCGTAGAGCGTCACTTTCTCGCTCGCCATCACGGCGCCCTGCGCGCGCTCCCAGTGCGGCTCGCTGTATGAGCGCTTAATGAGGTGCTGCGCCACCGGCTCGATCCACTCCGGATCGATACGCGCCGCGATGCGGCCCCACAGCCGGCTGGTTTCCACCAGCTCCGCCACCATTGCCCACTTCGGCGGCTTTTTAAATAGCCCCGAGCCCGGGAAAATAGAGAAACGGGCGTTGCGCGCGCCGGTGTATTCCTGTTTATCGGCGTCTTTCATGCCGATGTGCGACAGCAGGCCGGTCAACAGCGCCGTGTGCACCTCGCGGTAGCCCGCCGGTTCGCTGTTTACCGGAATGCCCAGCTCTTTCACCACCTGGCGCAGCTGGGTGTAGATATCCTGCCATTCGCGCACCCGCAGGTAATTAAGGTAATCGGTACGGCACAGACGGCGGAACTGATTGGACGAGAGCGCTTTCTGCTGCTCGCCGAGGTAATTCCACAGGTTCACGAAAGCCAGAAAATCGGACTCTTTATCATGGAAGCGGCGGTGTTTTTCATCCGACGCCTGCTGTTTATCGAGCGGCCGCTCGCGCGGGTCCTGAATCGACAGCGCCGAGGTGATGATCATCGCCTCGCGCACGCAGCCATGCTTTTGCGCCTCAAGCACCATGCGCGCGAGACGCGGGTCCACCGGCAGTTGCGACAGCTGACGGCCCAGCGGCGTCAGTTTATAGACCGACGCCTGCGCGTCGGTGGTGATAGCGCCGAGCTCCTCCAGCAGGCGCACGCCGTCCTGAATGTTGCGCTTATCCGGCGCTTCGACAAACGGGAACGCGGCGATGTCGCCAAGCCCCAGCGCCGTCATTTGCAGAATAACGGACGCCAGGTTAGTGCGCAGGATTTCCGGGTCGGTAAATTCCGGGCGCGAGAGAAAATCGTCTTCCGAATAGAGGCGAATACAGATGCCTTCCGAGACGCGCCCGCAGCGGCCTTTACGCTGGTTGGCGGACGCCTGCGACACCGGCTCGATCGGCAGACGCTGCACTTTGGTGCGGTAGCTGTAGCGGCTGATACGCGCCGTACCGGGGTCTATCACATATTTAATGCCCGGCACGGTCAGCGAGGTTTCCGCCACGTTGGTCGCCAGCACAATGCGTCGCCCGGAATGCGACTGAAAGACGCGGTTCTGCTCGCTGTTTGAGAGCCGCGCATAGAGCGGCAGCACCTCGGTGTGCGGCAGGTTGAGCTTCATCAGGCCGTCGGCGGTGTCGCGGATTTCGCGCTCGCCGCTCATAAAGATCAGGATATCGCCCGGCCCTTCGCGGCCAAGCTCCTCCACGGCATCGAAAATCGCCTGCAGCTGATCGCGCTCGGTGTCGTCTGCTTCTTCCACAATCGGCCGGTAGCGCACCTCAACCGGATACGTACGGCCAGAGACTTCGATAATCGGCGCATTATTAAAGTGGCGCGAGAAACGCTCAGGATCGATGGTCGCCGAGGTAATAATGATTTTCAGATCCGGGCGCTTTGGCAGCAGTTCGCGCAGGTAGCCCAGCAGAAAATCGATGTTCAGGCTGCGCTCGTGCGCCTCATCGATAATGATGGTGTCGTACTGCATCAGCAGACGGTCCTGCTGGATCTCCGCCAGCAGGATCCCGTCGGTCATCAGCTTGACCATGGTGTTGTCGCTGACGTGATCGCTAAAGCGAACTTTATAACCGACGCAACCGCCCGGCTCGGTTTGCAGTTCTTCGGCGATGCGGTTCGCGACGGTACGCGCCGCGAGGCGACGCGGCTGGGTGTGGCCGATAAGCCCTTTTACCCCGCGCCCCAGCTCCATACAGATTTTCGGCAGCTGGGTCGTTTTCCCGGAGCCGGTCTCCCCCGCCACGATCACCACCTGGTGGTCGCGCACGGCGTTGAGAATATCCTGTTTCTTCTGGCTGACCGGCAGGTTTTCCGGATACGTAATGGCCGGGCGCGCCGCTTCGCGCAGCAGGACTTTCCCTGCCGCCTCGCTCATCTCCTGAGAGAGCTGTTCGAAAAGCGCCTGCTGAGATTCAGTATTTTTAATCTTTTTAGCCCCGTGGAGGCGACGGGCGAAGCGGCTTTTATCGCGCAGCATCAGCGAGTCGAGACGTGCCATCAGGGCGGAAAGGGTAATATTTTGTTTTTCCATCATTGCGTTATACGGCCTGTGCGCGGCCCGTTAATTCTAAAAGTTTCGTTAAGCGTAGAGTACCACACCGCTTTCTGGCGTGCCTTGTTCAAAAATTTAGAACATAGAATTCGATATATTGCGCTATCACTGTAATCGGTTTGTGAATAGAGTTGTCGACAAGCAACGGGGGCAACCGCCCTGACAACCAAATCAAAAAGGAACATCCCATGAGCAAAGTACTCGTTCTGAAGTCCAGTATTCTGGCAGGTTACTCCCAGTCCAACCAGCTTTCCGACTATTTCGTGGAACAGTGGCGTGAAAAGCACAGCGCGGATGAAATCACCGTGCGTGACCTGGCGGCGAACCCGGTGCCGGTACTGGATGGCGAGCTGGTCGGCGCCCTGCGTCCGTCAGACGCGCCGCTGACCCCGCGTCAGCAGGACGCGCTGTCGCTCTCTGATGAACTGATTGCTGAGCTGCAGGCGCACGACGTGATTGTTATTGCGGCGCCGATGTACAATTTCAACATCCCGACCCAGCTGAAAAACTACTTTGACCTGGTGGCCCGCGCTGGCGTGACGTTCCGCTACACCGAGAAAGGCCCGGAAGGTCTGGTGACCGGCAAGCGCGCTATCGTGCTGACCACTCGCGGCGGCATCCATAAAGATACCCCGACCGATCTGGTGACCCCGTACCTCTCCCTGTTCCTGGGCTTTATCGGCATCACCGACGTGAACTTCGTGTTTGCCGAAGGCGTGGCCTACGGCCCGGAAATGGCGACCAAGGCGCAGAGCGACGCCAAAGCCGCTATCGACGCGCTGGCCTCTGCGTAATCAGACGGCCAGATGAAAAAACCGCCCTCCGGGGCGGTTTTTTTATGGGCGAAAGCGGCGTTACGCCACGACCCACGGCGTTTCATCGAGCGCGAACACCAGCGTGTTGTCGCGCACCTGGTAGGGAATGGTGTAGGTTCGCGGATCGTGTATATCGCGATCCCCGCAGGGCTCGAAATAGTGCACCAGACAGCGGAACGTAAACGTGCGGTCGGTAATGTCGGTTATCTCGAACGATTCCGGCTGATAGGCGTAGCGGATATCGTCCGGGTGCTCGGACATCACCAGATGTTTAAACAGCCCCGCGTTGGCGCGCAGCACCTGCGCGATAGCCGGTAACGATGACGCCTGCTCGCCGTCCAGCGGCAGAGTATATTCGGTTGCCATAAGGTTTCTCCTGTAAAAACGTTTCCCGAGCCTGACACAGGCGCGCAGCCTCGTCTGTTACCCGTGGGGGGTAGCGGTGTTATTTTTTCATCCACCGGCCATTGATGCCGCGCACGTACTCGCCGGGTTTGCTGCGCGCCACCAGCTTCTGTCCCGCCATTTTCGCCACCTCATCGACCGGCAATCCGTTCTGTTGCGCCACCTCGCGGTAGCTTGCGGCGCGCGCCTGGTTAATGCGCGCCACCAGCGTCGCCGTTTCCGCATCCTGCGCCACGGGCGCGAGATAGCCGGTGAGCGTCTCGCCCACCCGCCCCTGCGCGCGGGCTTCTTCCAGCGTCAGCGCATAACTGGCGGGGCTTGCCAGCAGCAGCGCCAGCGTCACGATCAGAAGGCTTCTCATTGGCTCGCCTCCTCAGAAGAGATCGCTGCGGCTTTGCAGCAACGCTTCGACGTCTTTATCCACTTTGATATGGATATCGTGTTCGATTTTAACGTTCATATTAATGGTAATCGGCTCTTTCGGCGCCGCCACCTCAATGCGCGGCGTACAGCCGCACAGCGCCAGAGTGATAACGCCCGCCATCAGCGTGATTACGGTTTTCATGGTTGTTCCTCGCAGGTCTTCCCTGACGTTGCCTTGCACCGCGCGGCGGGGAGCGTCGCGTGATGTTCAAGCCAGGACTGTAAATTGTCGCCGAAACGTAAACTGCGCCACAGCGTGAAAAGGTTTTCCTGATGCTGATAGTTAAGCCGCACGCCGCTGGTTTTGCCGTCAACGTGGCTTTCGCCCTGGAATTCCGATCGCATGCGCAACACGCCGAGATTATCGACGTCCAGCCGCGTCCAGGAGCGGGAGATTTCCATATAGCGCAGCCAGTTGACCGCCGCCGCGGCTGCCGCGTTATCCCGCGCCATCGCGTCCGCCATCTCTTTATCGACGCGCAGCGTCAGCGGGCCGGGGCTGGTGAGCCAGCCGTCATGCACAATCCACTGCGGGTTATCGAGCCACAGCGGCAGCGCGCCGTTAATGGCACCGGAGAGCGCCACCTGTTTGACGTTGGTCGCGGTGATCAGTTCGCTCGACGAGATATTTTCCAGACGCAGCAGCGCGGCCGTGTGCTGCGGCAGGCGCAACTGCTGCATGCGGATTTTGCCGCCGAGCAGCGACGCGCTGACGTCGCTTAACACCAGCGGATGCGCCTCGCTCCACGGGTAGCTGCCCTGGAGCGACGCCGTGATATCACGCGCCGGCACCTGGCTTTGGATCTCCGCGATATTCAGGCGCACCGGACCGCGCGTGCCAAACTGCCAGGTCGAATCGCGAAAGCGGAACGGCAGCACAAAGTCCACGCCGTTAAACTGATTGTCTTTGATCCAGGCGCTGCCCTGTTTCACCACGCCGTGGCCGCCCGCCTCGAAACCCTGGCCTGCGGCGGCGGAGAACGCCACCTGCGCGTAAAAACCGCCGTCGCGCAGCAGCAGTTTCCAGTCCGGCGGCAGCAGCGGCTGGAAAACCGCAAGCGGCTGCGGCGACCACCAGGCCTGACCGCGCAGCCGTTCGCCGTCCCAGCGGCCATTGACGCGCACCGGGCCTATCTCGCCCGCGCGCAGATCGCCTTTAAACTGAAACGCGCTCGGGTCACGCCCCTGGACGCTGAAATTGAGCGTCGACGGCGGCAGGCTGGCGCCGCTGGTAAAGCGCGTGGCTCCGGCATCCAGCTTCAGCGCGCCTTCCAGCGCCTGCGCGGCGCCGCCACGCGCCCAGCGCACCGGCGTGCTGAGCGCCAGTTGCGGGCGCTCGACCGTCATGCTGCCGTACTGCCACTGGTCGAAACGCGTGTTGAGCTCGCTGAGGGTGATAACGTCGTCGCGCCACTCGCCGCGCCCGCCGACAGACCAGCGCGACCGCATCGGTTCAAAGGTGCCGTTGCCCCAGTAGCGCCAGCGCCACAGTCCCGCATCGGGCAGAAAATCATCGGCGCGGCCATCAAGATGCAGCAGCATATCGCCCTGGCCGGGCTCGCTGGCGCGCGCAATCGCCTGCAAACGCCCGTCGATGCCCTTTTCCGTCACCGTGACGCCCGCGAGCGGCCAGCGGATCTCTTCAATATTCAGCGCATCAATCACTCGCCCGCGCGAGCGCAGCAGCGCGCCTGGCATAAAATGCAGTTCCGGCGACAGCAGCGGCCCGCGCAGCATGGCGGGGAGGCTGGCGTAAAAGGCCAGCGCGTCCTGTTTAGCCTCGCCGGTAATGCGCAGCGGCATCGCGCTCTCGCGCAGGCTCAGGGCGCCGGGGCCGAAAGTCAGCACCGCGTTGCCCTTCCCGGCATTCCCCTGCGTCACCACATTCATGCGCCCGCTGACGCGCGCCGCGTCCAGCCCGCCGCGCCAGTTTTCCACGCGCAATGCCGCGCGCCCGCTCAGCGGAAAGCCCTGGTACGGCCAGCGCCAGCGTCCGTCGCTGAAGGCGAACGAATTGTGGCCCGCGAGCCACGGAAGATCGAGCAGCGGATCGGGATCGTCCTGCGCGAAGACCAGCAACTGCCCTTCGCCGCCGCGCCACGTTACCTCAGCGCGAGCGTTATACGGCGCCTGGGGGAGTGAAAACCGCGCCTGCGCCTCGCCTTTGGTCGGAATGCCGTCCGGCATCAGCGCGAGCGTGAAATCGCCAAGCAGCGACACCGGCGGCTGGCCGTCAAAGAGAGACAAACGTAGCTGCTCAATCTTCAGCGCCTGCCCTTCGAGACGGGCGGACACCGCCAGTTTGTCGCCGGTAAACGTGATGACCTGCGCCTGCGGACTCAGGCTCGCCCTTAGCGCGCCGTCATAATCCGGCAGGTCGGCGAGTTTAAGACGCGCTATCTCCACCTCGCTTTCCGGCAGCATCGCCTGCCACTGCGCGAGCGTGCGCGGCGCGCCGGGCGCAGGGTCGTCAGGTATGGCGCTGAAGCAGCCGGTGTTGAGCGTGAGCGCGCCAAGATGCAGCCGCCAGCGCGTCGGGTGGCTTAGCACGACATTTTGGGCGTGGGCGAGTTCGCAATCGCCCGCGAAATAACGCAGTTCCGGCAGCACAAGAGCGGAGCGGGTCAGGCGCGGGCGCTGCTCCAGCGCAATGCGCGTACCCTGCGGCAGCCAGACGCCCGCAAGCGTCGGCAGCCAGTAGCCCGCGGTTAAGAGCAGCGCCAGAGGAAGCAGCACAACCAGAAGTAATAAAGCGATGACGGCTCTGTATTTACCCTTCATGGGCCGTTAATATCCTGATTCAGCGAGAAATTATGCCGAAGAAAGCCGTTATTCTGACAGCTTTGCCGGACGAGGTGAAGCCAGGGCGGCTCTGAAAGCATAGTTGACCTAGAATTAGAGGTAAGCAGCTGTTCGACAATTAATTTTTAATCTTTGTACGATATTTTTAATTATGCTAACGTGATCACAGAAAATCACTGGAGAAAGTCTTATGAAACTGGCGGTTTATAGCACAAAGCAGTACGACAAAAAGTATTTGCAGCATGTTAACCAGGAATATGGCTTCGATCTTGAATTTTATGACTTCCTGTTAACCGAGCGCACGGCGAAAACCGCCATTCACTGCGACGGCGTCTGTATTTTCGTGAATGACGACGCCAGCCGCCCGGTGCTGGAAGAGCTGAAAAAGCATGGCGTGAAGTTTATCGCGCTGCGCTGCGCGGGCTTTAATAACGTCGACCTCGACGCGGCGAAAGAGCTGGGGCTGAAAGTCGTGCGCGTTCCGGCTTACTCGCCGGAAGCCGTGGCCGAACACGCGGTGGGCATGATGATGTGCCTCAACCGCCGCATTCACCGCGCGTATCAGCGGACCCGCGACGCTAACTTTAACCTCGAAGGGCTGACGGGTTTTACGATGTACGGCAAAACCGCGGGCGTTATCGGCACCGGTAAAATCGGCGTCGCGGCGCTGCGCATTCTGAAAGGCTTCGGGATGCGCCTGCTGGCGTTCGATCCGTACCCGAGCGCCGCCGCGCTGGAGCTTGGCGTTGAATATGTCGACCTGCCGACCCTGCTGGCGGAATCGGATGTCATCAGCCTTCACTGCCCGCTGACGCCGGAAAACTACCATCTGCTCAACCAGAGCGCGTTCGAGCAGATGAAAGATGGCGTGATGATCATCAACACCAGTCGCGGCGCCCTGATCGATTCCCAGGCGGCGATTGAAGCGCTTAAACGCCAGAAAATCGGCGCGCTGGGCATGGACGTGTATGAGAACGAACGCGATCTGTTCTTTGAAGATAAATCCAACGACGTGATTCAGGATGATGTGTTCCGCCGTCTTTCCGCCTGCCACAACGTGCTGTTCACCGGCCACCAGGCGTTCCTGACGGAAGAGGCGCTCATCAGCATTTCTGAAACCACGCTTGGCAATCTGCGCCAGCTGGAACAAGGCCAGCCCTGCCCTAACGAACTGGTGTGACACCGCCGACGCGCCGCCTGGCGCGTCGCGTTTTTTTACCTCCGGGAGACGCTCATGAAAAAAACCCTTTTCACCTTACTGGCGGGCATGACCCTCGCCGGCTGCCAGAACGCCGCGCAGAACGCGCACGTCACGCCCGACGCGCTGCAACACCACCGCTATGTGCTGCAAACGGTGAACGGCGCGCCGCTTGATGCCACGCGCCGCGTGCCGGAGCTGAGTTTTGGCGAGCGTATGCATGTCTCCGGCAGCATGTGTAACCGTTTTATGGGTCAGGGCGAACTGCATGGCGATACGCTGAAGGTGCAGGGGCTTGCGTCAACGCGCATGTTATGCGCCGAGCCGCAGCTCAATGAACTGGATAAGCTGATTAATGAGATGCTAAGCCAGGGGGCGACGGTGAGCGTGGAGAAACAGCAGCTCACCCTGAAATACCGCCAGTACAGTCTGGTTTATAAACTGGCGGATCTGGTGCAGTAATCAGTACGCGGCGCAGGCGCCGGAAGCGAGCGCCGCTTCGCTGCAACGTTTGCCGTTGGGCAGCGCGCACATGCCGGTAGACGTGCCGTCAAGCTGGCGCGCGACCGACAGCGAGCCCCCGACCATCGCGCAGTTCGCCTGCCCTGCGCTCGACATCGCAGCCCGCATTCCCGGCGGCACATGGGCCGCGGTGGCCTGCTGAACGGGTTCGCTGCTGCATGCCGATAATAGTAACGCGGCACATCCTACCCAAAACGCTGCTCGCATGTTTCTCCCCTTTCGTTGACAAGCAAAACCTGAGCATCATAGGCCGCCCGACGCGGCGCGTCGAGATTCCCGCTGCTGCTTTTTTGGACGAAGACACATTTTTTCGCGCTTTTCGGTCTCTTTCTCTTGATCCTGCGCATGAAATGATTCACCTCGCGAATAGTCAGTACACAAAAACGAAAATCCCGGCACCGGGGGTTTGCTAGAATTCCCTTATTACTACAGGGGTCTGTTACGCCAGCGCAGACCTCATAATGTGGCGCAATGTAAGGGTCTTATATGATTACTATCGACGGCAACGGCGCAGTCGCGTCAGTCGCGTTTCGCACCAGTGAAGTTATCGCCATTTATCCCATCACGCCGAGCTCCACGATGGCGGAGCAGGCCGACGCCTGGGCCGGCAACGGGATGAAAAACGTCTGGGGCGACGTCCCGCGCGTGATCGAGATGCAGTCCGAGGCGGGCGCTATCGCCGCCGTCCACGGCGCGCTCCAGACCGGCGCCCTCTCCACCTCGTTTACGTCCTCCCAGGGCCTGCTGCTGATGATCCCGACGCTCTATAAGCTCGCGGGTCAGCTGACGCCCTTTGTGCTGCACGTCGCGGCGCGTACCGTCGCCACCCATGCGCTGTCGATTTTCGGCGATCATTCAGACGTCATGGCCGTGCGCCAGACCGGCTGCGCGATGCTGTGCGCCGCCAGCGTTCAGGAGGCGCAGGATTTCGCGCTGATTTCCCATATCGCCACGCTGAAAAGCCGCGTGCCGTTTATTCATTTCTTCGATGGTTTTCGCACCTCGCATGAAATCAACAAAATCGCGCCGCTCGCCGATGACACCATCCGCGCTCTGCTGCCGCAGGCGGAGATAGACGCCCACCGCGCCCGCGCGCTCAACCCGGAACACCCGGTAATTCGCGGCACCTCCGCCAACCCGGATTCGTATTTCCAGTCCCGCGAGGCGACCAACCCCTGGTATAACGCGGTCTATGACCATGTCGAACAGGCGATGAACGACTTCGCCGCCGCCACCGGCCGCCAGTACCGGCCGTTTGAGTATTACGGCCATCCGGAAGCCGAACGGGTGATTATCCTGATGGGCTCCGCCAGCGGCACCTGCGAAGAGGTGGTGGATGAACTGCTCACCCGCGGCGAGAAAGTGGGCGTGCTGAAAGTGCGCCTGTTCCGCCCGTTCAGCGCGCGTCACCTGCTGGCGGCGCTGCCGCAGAGCGTGCAGCGCGTCGCGGTGCTCGATCGCACCAAAGAGCCAGGCGCGCAGGCGGAGCCGCTTTATCTGGATGTGATGACCGCGCTGGCGGAAGCTTTTAACAACGGCGAGCGCGACAGCCTGCCGCGCGTCATCGGCGGGCGCTACGGGCTCTCTTCTAAAGAGTTCGGCCCTGACTGCGTGCTGGCGGTGTTTAATGAACTGCGCGCGGAAAAGCCGAAGCCGCGCTTTACCGTCGGCATTTACGACGACGTGACGCATCTCTCCCTGCCGCTGCCGGAGAATACGCTGCCCTCTCACGCGCGCCTGGAAGCGCTGTTTTACGGGCTTGGCAGTGACGGCAGCGTCTCAGCCACCAAGAACAACATTAAAATTATCGGTAACGCGACGCCGTGGTACGCCCAGGGCTATTTCGTTTACGACTCCAAAAAGGCGGGCGGCCTGACCGTTTCCCACCTGCGCGTCAGCGAGCGGCCCATTAACGCCGCGTATCTGGTGAGCCAGGCGGATTTCGTCGGCTGTCATCAGTTGCAGTTTATCGATAAATACCCGATGGCCGAACGCCTGAAACCTGGCGGCATTTTCCTCATCAACACCCCCTACGCGCCGGACGAGGTCTGGCACCGTCTGCCGCAGGAAGTCCAGGCGGTGCTGAATAACAAAAACGCGCGCGTCTTTGTGGTCAACGCCGCGAAGATCGCCCGCGAATGCCAGCTCGGCGCGCGTATCAACACCGTGATGCAGATGGCGTTTTTCCATCTGACCCAGATCCTGCCGGGCGACCGCGCGCTGGAGGCGCTCCAGGGCGCTATCGCCAAAAGCTACAGCAGCAAAGGCCAGGAGCTGGTGGAGCGCAACTGGCAGGCGCTGGCGCTGGCCCGCGAATCGCTCTTCGAAGTGGCGCGCCAGCCGGTGGATGAAACCAGCCATCTGCGCCCGCCGGTGGTCTCCGACGCCGCGCCCGATTTTGTCAAAACGGTGACCGCCGCGATGCTGGCAGGGCTTGGCGACGCGCTGCCGGTCTCCGCGCTGCCGCCGGACGGCACATGGCCGCTCGGCACCACCCGGTGGGAGAAACGCAATATCGCGGAAGCGATCCCCATCTGGAAAGAGGAGCTTTGCACCCAGTGTAACCACTGCGTCGCCGCCTGTCCGCACTCGGCGATCCGCGCCAAAGTGGTGGCGCCGGACGCCCTCGCCGACGCGCCCGCCTCGCTCGCCGCGCTGGATGTGAAATCCCGCGACATGCGCGGCCAGAAATATGTGCTCCAGGTGGCCCCGGAAGACTGCACCGGCTGTAACCTGTGCGTCGAGGTCTGCCCGGCGAAAGACCGCCAGAACCCGGAGATCAAGGCGATTAATATGATGTCGCGACTGGAGCATGTGGAGGAAGAGAAACGCAACTACGACTTCTTCCTGAACCTGCCGGAGATCGACCGCAGCACGCTGGAGCGTATCGACATTCGCACCTCGCAGCTCATCACGCCGCTGTTTGAATACTCCGGCGCGTGCTCAGGCTGTGGGGAGACGCCCTACATCAAGCTGCTGACCCAGCTTTACGGCGACCGACTGCTGATTGCCAACGCCACCGGCTGCTCGTCGATTTATGGCGGCAATCTGCCCTCGACGCCGTATACCACCGACGCCAATGGCCGCGGTCCGGCGTGGGCGAACTCGCTGTTTGAGGATAACGCGGAGTTCGGCCTCGGCTTTCGCTTAACGGTCGATCAGCATAAGGCGCGCGTGCAGCGCCTGCTCACACAGTTTGCCGATAAACTCACGCCCGCGCTGTTTGATGCGCTGCAAACTGACGCCACGCCGGACGTGCGTCGCGAACAGGTCGCGGAACTGCGCCAGCAGTTACAGGGCGTGGAAGGCGCGCAGGAGTTGCTCACCGACGCCGACGCGCTGGTGGAAAAATCCATCTGGTTGATTGGCGGCGACGGCTGGGCATATGACATCGGTTTTGGCGGCCTCGATCATGTGCTGAGCCTCACCGAGAACGTCAATATTCTGGTGCTCGATACGCAGTGCTATTCCAACACCGGCGGCCAGGCGTCGAAGGCCACGCCGCTCGGCGCGGTGACGAAATTCGGCGAGCACGGCAAACGCAAAGCGCGCAAAGATCTCGGCGTGAGCATGATGATGTACGGGCATGTGTATGTGGCGCAGATTTCGCTGGGCGCGCAGCTTAACCAGACGGTGAAAGCGATTCAGGAGGCGGAAGCCTACCCCGGCCCGTCGCTGATTATCGCCTACAGCCCCTGCGAGGAGCACGGCTACGATCTGGCGCTGAGCCACGATCAGATGCGCCAGCTCACCGCGACGGGCTTCTGGCCGCTTTATCGCTTCGACCCGCGTCGCGCCGATGAAGGCAAGCTGCCGCTGGCGCTCGATTCCCGCCCGCCGTCAGACGCGCTGGCGGAAACCCTGCTCGCCGAGCAGCGCTTCCGTCGCCTCAACGCGCAGCAGCCGGAGGTGGCTGAACAGCTCTGGAAAGACGCCGCCGCCGATCTGCAAAAACGCTACGACTTCCTGGCGCAGCTCGCGGGCAAAGCAGAGAAAGTCAGCGAGTAATTTAGCGCTTATCGTTATCGCCCCTGTTTTTTGCAGGGGCGTTTGCACCCAGCTCTTCGCGGCTTAATACCCGATACCAGGTAAATTTATCGCCGGTCGTGCACTTCACCGCCACGCCGTGTAAATCCCCGTCTTTCAGGAAAAACCCGCGGTACTGATTTTCACCCACCGCTAAATAACGCGCCTTTTCACCGAGATCATAAATCGTCTGGTAGCGATCGCCGCAACGAAACGTAGTACGGGTATCAAACTGATAAAAGGAATTTAATAACGCGCCGCCCAGCGTGCGGGTATTGGCCATAATAAGACCCGATAAAATGCAGGTGAATACCACAACAAATATATACTGACTGTCCATGGAGAGTTTGGCCCGTTTCTTGCGATTTTTCAGGTTCGCCTCCATCACGCCTGCAATCACAATCACAATTAAATAGGCAATATTCACCACGATCAATGCCGCCAGAAATAACGTCATTGACCAGGTGGTATACGGGAGCTGCGCTGCAGAAATATCCCACGATTCAAGCAAAATGCCGCTGGCGATCATTCTGGCAAGAAACAACACCAGCGCCAGCAGCAGGGTCAGTGCTTTGTTCAGTAGCGATGCAGCAAGCGGGGAGAGGACCGAAAGACAAAACAGATAAGACAGGAGCAGGCTGAACACGCCGAAAAAGCAAGAAGCAGCCACCAGAGACCAGACGATAATGCCAGGTGCGTGCGCGACCGCCAGTAAAAAGCTTAAAGAGATTGAAAGCATGGCGGTGCGAGACAGCGCTACCGAGGCTTTCACTTTACTGTTTTGCTTGCGCGGCAGAAAACACTTCAGACGTTTGCGCTCCTGAGTATGAAACGCCACACGTCCGTTATATTCGATAACATACGCACACACCCACAGCATATTAAACCAGATAGCCGCGCCGATAAGCGACGGGTCATGGGTTTTATTCGCCACGGCCAGAAGAAAAAGCGTAATGACCCAGTTAATACACCAGAAGAGAATAAGCGCGGGCATCTGCCACGGTAGTTTATGCAATAAGCCGAACATGACCTTTCCTTAAGTCAGAAAACCCCACACCTTAATGAGAAATATTTTTACCTGCAACCTGACCATAAAGGTGTAATGACGCAACGTGATTATTTATGAAAGCGTCGCCACAGATGTTGCCCCTCAGAATTAAGGGCATACCGCCAGGTATAATCTGAAGTTGGAATTCGCTATACTCCGCCGCCTGCCTGTAAGGGCTTCACGTAAACCCGAGGAACTGAGATGCATACTTTAGGGATGATTATTGGCGCGTTGCTGGTGGTTTTTATTGTTATGGCTGTCAAAAAGCGTAAGCGTTAATACCTCAGCATTACTGGAAACAAAAAGCGCCGCCTCCCTGCGGCGCTGATTTTTACAGCGACATATCCACCACGATGCGGCCGGTAATTTTCCCGTTACGCATACGATCGAAAATATCGTTGATATTCTCCAGCGGCTCGACCGCAATTTCCGCCGCCACTTTGTTATGCCCGGCGAAATCGAGCGCCTCCTGCAGATCCTTACGCGTACCGACAATCGAGCCGCGCACCGTGGTGCCGTCCAGCACCATATCGAAGATAGAGAGATCGAATTTCCCCGGCGGCAGACCGTTGAGCACCATCGTGCCGCCGCGGCGCATCATGGTGGTCGCCTGGGCGAACGCTTTCGGCGACACCGCCGTCACCAGCACGCCGTGCGCGCCGCCGAAGGTCTCATGGAAATAGCTGCCCGGATCGACTTCCAGCGCGTTGGCCGTCACCTGCGCGCCAAGGCGTTTCGCAAAGTCCAGCTTATCCTTGTCGATATCCACCGCGGCCACGTTCAGCCCCATCGCGTTGGCGTACTGAATCGCCAGATGCCCTAACCCGCCGATGCCGGAAATCACCACCCAGTCGCCCGGTTTGGTGTCGGTCATTTTCAGCCCTTTATAGACCGTGACGCCCGCGCAGAGGATCGGCGCGATACTGGTGAACTCGACATTATCCGGCAAGATGCCGACGTAATTGGCGTCCGCCAGACAGTAGTCGGCAAAGGTGCCGTTGACCGAATACCCGGAATTTTGCTGGCCGTGGCAGAGCGTTTCCCATCCCGCAAGGCAATGCTCGCAGTGGCCGCAGGCGGAGTAGAGCCACGGCACGCCCACGCGATCGCCCTCTTTAATGTGCGTCACGCCCTGGCCGACCGCCACGACGTGGCCCACGCCTTCATGGCCCGGAATAAACGGCGGGTTCGGTTTCACCGGCCAGTCGCCTTCCGCCGCGTGTAAATCGGTATGGCAGACGCCGGTCGCGGCGATTTTCACCAGTACTTTACCCGGCGTTACTTCCGGCACCAGCACTTCCTGGATCTCCAGCGGCTGCCCGAAGGCTTTTACCACTGCCGCTTTCATTTTCATCACTTTCATCAGTCACCTCGTTAACGGGTCGTTCGGATGGATCAGAAAAGGTTCAGAGGCTGGATGTCATAGCTGACCAGCAAATTTTTCACCTGCTGGTAATGCTCCAGCGCTTTCTTATGGGTTTCGCGGCCGATACCGGAATTCTTATAGCCGCCGAACGCGGCATGCGCCGGATAGAGGTGGTAGCAGTTGGTCCAGACGCGGCCCGCTTTGATTTCGCGGCCCATGCGCCAGGCGAGATTCGTGTCGCGCGTCCAGACCCCCGCGCCGAGGCCAAATTCCGTGGCGTTGGCCAGTTTCAGCGCCTCTTCGGCGTCTTTAAAGGTGGTGATGCCGATAACCGGCCCGAAGATCTCTTCCTGGAAGAAGCGCATCTCGTTTTCGCCTTTAATCAGCGTCGGCTCAATGTAGAAGCCCTTCTCCAGCGCCGCGCCGTGGTTCAGACGCGAGCCGCCCGCGAGGATCTGGCCGCCCTCGCCGCGCGCGATATCGATATAAGAGAGAATCTTGTCGAACTGTTCCTGAGAGGCCTGCGCGCCAATCATAGTGTCAGTGTCATAGGGGTCGCCTTTACGAATGTTGGCCATACGCGCCAGCACACGCTCCATAAAGGGTTCGTAAATCGATTCCTGAATCAGGGCGCGGGAAGGACAGGTACACACTTCCCCCTGGTTAAAGAAGCCCAGAATCAGCCCTTCGGCCGCTTTTTCGATAAATTCAGGCTCTGCCTGCATAATGTCGGCAAAGTAAATATTAGGCGACTTTCCGCCAAGCTCGACGGTGCTGGGGATAATATTTTCCGCCGCGCAGGCCAGAATATGCCGTCCGACCGGCGTCGAACCGGTAAACGCGATTTTCTCGATGCGTTTACTGCGCGCCAGCGCCTCGCCCGCCTCCTGCCCGAACCCGTGCACCACGTTCACCACGCCCGGCGGCAGCAGATCGCCAATCAGCTCCATAAATACGGAAATGCCAAGCGGCGTCTGTTCCGCAGGTTTGAGCACCACGCAGTTGCCCGCCGCCAGCGCAGGCGCGAGTTTCCACGCCGCCATCAGGATCGGGAAGTTCCAGGGAATTATCTGCCCGACCACGCCGAGCGGCTCGTAGATGTGATAAGCCACGGTATATTGATCGATTTCCGCCACGCTGCCCTCCTGGGCGCGCAGACAACCGGCGAAGTAGCGGAAGTGGTCTACCGCCAGCGGAATGTCGGCGTTCAGCGTTTCGCGAATCGGTTTACCGTTGTCCCAGCTCTCGGTGAGCGCCAGCTGTTCGATATGGCCCGCCATGCGATCGGCGATGGCCAGCAGCAAATTGGAGCGCTCCTGCACGCTGGTTTTGCCCCACGCGGGCGCCGCGGTATGGGCCGCATCCAGCGCGCGTTCGATATCGGCGGCGCCTGAGCGCGGGAACTCCGCCACCACCGCGCCCGTCACCGGCGTGGTGTTAGTGAAATATTGACCTTCAACAGGCTCGACAAACTGACCGCCAATATAGTTTCCATAACGCTGTTTAAAGCTAACGAGAGCACCAGGCTGACCGGGGTGAGCATATTTCATGGCAGATTCCTCAGTGTAGCGACAATCGGTTAAGCACAGTCTGCTGTGCGGCGTACAGAGATAAGCAGTTCTTATGCCAGAGTGATACGCCCGAAAAAAATTCACCATTACCTGTTTATAAACAGAAAGTTACGAATGATTCGTTTTACGTGATGGCGCGCCGGGCGGGTGCGGGACACGGAAAATGTCGCGGAACTGTGTCATGTGTCGCAACACATGGGACACCAAAATGCTACATATTTGAAACATGTACACCCACCGGAGAATGCCATGCCGCACAGCGCCTCGTTGACCTCCGCAGGCTTAACGCCGTACTGCGACGAGCTGTCTTTTCCGTGTCTGCTCAACGACTCCTGGCAGCGCAGCCAGCGATACGGGCTGACCCGCGACGACGACGCCACCTCGTTTGTGAGCCGCGCACTGCTTGAAGAGGCGCGATCGCAACACGGCTGGCTGAAAACGCTCGCCCGCCCGCTAATGCAGCGGCTCGGCGAAAGCCTCAACCGCGCGCCCTCTGTCGTGGTCGCCTCTGACGATACCGGCCTGGTGCTGGATACCTTCGGCAACAACCAGTTTCTGCAAAAGGCGCAGCGCGTGGCGCTCGCGCCCGGCAATCTGTGGGGCGAACATGCGCGCGGCACCAATGCCATCGGCACGGCGCTGGCGCTGCATGCGCCGTGCGAAGTCCACGGCAACCAGCATTTTCTCAATCAGAACGCGGGGCTTTACTGCTACGGCGTGCCGGTGTTTCGCCCGGACGGGCAGATCGCGGGCGTGCTGGATCTCTCGACGCCCGCCCGCCAGCCCGTGGCGGAAGCAGGCCGTCTGATGCGCCAGGCCGTGCGCCAGCTGGAGCATGACTGGGTTATCGCGCAGCTCGACGCGCAGCAGTGGCTCCTGCGTCTGCACACCGACCCGACCGCCCTCGGCTCGGCGCAGGAATTGCTGCTGGCGTTCAGCGACAACCGGCTGGTGGCCGCCAATAAGCTGGCGATGGATGAGTTCAAGCTTTCTACCGCGCATATCGGCACGCTTTCTCTTGATGCGCTCTTCCCGCAGGCGCTGCCGGCGGGCGATGACGCCGCGCTCACCGCCATTAACCAGCGCCGTTACCACACCCGCCGCCAGCTTCCGGCGCGGCGCGTCTGGGCCGCGCATCCTGCGCTCGCGCAGGAAGAAGAGAGCGGCGTTGAGACCGCCAAGGCGCTGCGCCTGCTGAACGCGGGCATCGCGCTGTGCGTGACCGGCGAAACCGGCTGCGGCAAAGAGCACCTGAGCCGCCGCCTGCATCAGCAGAGCCAGTGGCGCGACGGCCCGTTCGTCGCCATTAACTGCGCCGCGCTGCCCGAGCAACTGATTGAATCGGAGCTTTTCGGCTACCAGCCCGGCGCGTTTACCGGCGCCAGCAGTCGCGGCTATATCGGTAAAATCCGTGAAGCCGACGGCGGCGTGCTGTTTCTGGATGAGATCGGCGATATGCCGCTTGCCATGCAGACCCGCCTGTTGCGGGTATTGCAGGAGAAAAAAGTGGTGCCGCTCGGCGGCACCCGCGCCGTGCCGGTGGCGTTTACGCTTATCTGCGCCACCCACCGCCCGCTCGACGAAATGGTGGCGCGCGGCGCATTTCGCGAAGATCTCTTTTACCGCATTGAAGAGTACCGTCTGCGCATTCCGCCGCTGCGCGACTGGCCTGCGCTGCCGCGGTTTGTGCAGCGGTTGTGGCAGGAGCTCGGCGGCGCGCGGCGCGGCGTCACGCTCTCTGCCGATCTGGTCGACCATATCGCGCGTCTCCCCTGGCCGGGGAACGTGCGCCAGCTCGCAAGCGTGCTGAAAGTCTTGCTGGCGCTGGCGGATGACGGTGACGTTGTCACGTTAGACGATCTGCCTCATCCGTATCGCTCCGCAGGCGAGACCAAAGAAACGGCGCAGCCTTCAGAGAACGCTGCGCCGGATGTGGACGCCGTATTACAGAGCGTGAACGGTAATATGAGCCTTGCGGCGCGCAAGCTTGGCGTCTCGCGCAGCACGCTCTACCGGCGGCTTGAGAAACAGCGCGCTAGCGCAGACGTCCGCTGATATCGCCGAGCGCGTCGATGGCCGCCTGCGGGTAGCCTGCGGCGCGCAGCGGCGCGACAATTTCCTGCGCCAGATCCGGCACGTAACCGACCAGCAACTCCCCTTTGCCGCAGAACTCCGCCTCGCCGAGCGCGGCGGGCAGAATCACGCTCTGGGCGCGCTCAAGCGTCATCACTGCGCCATCAGGCGTGTGAATCGTCACCGGCGCGCCAATATTGGTGACAATACGCACCGAGGAGAAGTGGTAGTCGTAGCAGGTATCAAAACGCCAGCGCTCCAGGGCGAAATAGGGCCCGGCGCAGCACAGCAGGCGCTGCACGGCGACGCACTCCTCCAGCACCAGACCGCGCTGCGGCTGGGTCAGCAGTTCCGGGCGCAACTCTTCCAGCAGTTTATCGATGTTCCTGGCCTGCTCATCAGGGGGGACCGGCGAGCCATCTTCCATATTCCACGGCATCGCATGCTGCTGAATATCAGACGTCTGTTCTATTTCATAGATCAGCGTGTCCGGCCCGAAAGAGTGCAACTGGCCGCCCGGCACATAGATCGTGTCGCCGGTTTTCAGCGGCAGGCGGTACATGACGCGGTCATAATCGCCCGCCAGCAGCGCCTCGCGGATCGCCTCTTTTTTCATACCGGTTTTAATACCGGCAAGGCAGGTTGCGCCGGGCGCCGCCCAGAGAATATGCCAGGCCTCGGTTTTACCATTGGGCTGGTTTTCCAGGCGCTGCGCCATTTCGTCGTTGGCATGCAGATGCACCGGCAGCATGCCGCTGCCGTCGATAAATTTGCACAGCAGCGGAAAGTACGGGCCGCGCCAGCCAGGCGCGACCAGTTCATCGGGATAGCGCGTCGTCAGCTCACGTAGCGACATGCCAGCGAACTCGCCGTTGGTGACGGTGGCTATCATGCCGTCCACATCGCTCACCTCCCAGGTTTCAGCGACGCGCGATCCCGGCAGTTCCGCCTTGCCGAGCTGCGTTTTGATGCGCGTGCCGCCAAAGATGTGGGTCGCGAGCGGCGTCGTCAGCGTCAGCGGATAGTTGAGCATCCCTCTCTCCTTTTTATCAGATGACCGCCTGGCCGCCCGTGACCGCCACGGTCGCGCCGGAGACATAGCTTGCCTCGTCGCTTGCCAGCATCACATAAACCGGCGCCAGTTCCGCAGGCTGACCGGCGCGCGCCAGCGGCACCTGGCTGCCGAACTCTTTCACCTGCTCCGGCGGCATCGTGGACGGGATAAGCGGCGTCCAGATGGGGCCCGGTGCGACCGCGTTCGCGCGAATGCCTTTTTCGGCAAGCAGCGCGGCCAGGCTGCCGGAGAAGTTCACGATAGCCGCTTTGGTGGCGGAATACGCGATGAGCTTCGGCTTCGGCTGGTCGGCGTTCACCGACGCGGTGTTGATGATAGAACCGCCCGCCGGCATATGCGGCACGGCCGCTTTGCAGATCCAGAACATGCCGTAGAGGTTAGTTTTCATGGTGCGGTCGAACTCTTCATCGCTGATTTCATCCAGCGAATCGCGGGTCATCTGGAACGCCGCGTTGTTGACCACGATGTCGATTTTGCCGAATTCATCGGCGGCTTTTTGCACCAGCGCGCGGCAGTGGGCGGCGTCGGTGATATCGCCGGGCACCAGAACCGCTTTACGGCCCGCCTCTTCAACGAGACGCGCGGTGTCTTTGGCATCGTCATGCTCATCAAGATACGAGATAAGCACATCCGCCCCTTCGCGGGCATAGGCGATGGCGACCGCGCGGCCAATGCCGGAATCGCCGCCGGTGATGATGGCGGCTTTACCGGTGAGACGGCCTGAGCCCTTGTAGCTCGTTTCGCCGTGATCGGGCTGCGGCTGCATTTTGGTGGTGCTGCCAGGGACATTCTGCTGCTGTTCCGGGAATGGCAGTTGCGGACGTGTCGTCATGGTTTGTTCTCCTGTTTCTTTTCGTTTCGCGCCTTTAAAACGCGAAAGACATCCGGGTTTCAGGAACCTGACGCTTATCAGCGCCAACGATAAATTCAGGTTTCAGTATAGTTGACGAGATATTTATGCAAGCGAAGCGGGAAACCAGACGGGTAATTTTTATCCGGTGCGGGCGATTATTCTGGTGGCGTTATGCCATGCGGATTGGCTTATTAGCGAGACGGAGTCTGTTTCTGCAAAGTCTTTTATTAATAAGGGGTTGGAAGCGAATAATTTTATTGTGAAACGGGCGAAATATAATGCGCGGCGGGCGGGTATTTATTATTTTTACAATGGATGAGAAAACGCTGATAAATCCGGGCCAGCGCCAGAATCACCAGGCCCGGTGTTTAAAAATGTTGCAATTAAATATCGATATCCACCCACAGTGCCGCGTGATCGGAGCCTGCCTGCTGCGGCTTTTTCAGCTCCGGGTAAACGTCCCATTTGACGGGCCGCTCGCCGGGCCACATCCCTTTGCGAATAACGCCGCCTGCGGTGACGCGCTCCCAGAGCGCGGGTGACAGCAGAATATAATCAAGCTTGTTGTTTTTGGCGCTGTTGCCCCAGGTGCCGGGAAATCCGCCGTTGTCGAACGCCGGGTGGGTAAAGGCGTCGCGCAGATCGGTCTCTTTCAGCAGCGGCGCCAGGGCGTCGCTCTCCGGCGTGTCGTTGAAATCACCCGCGATAGCGATAAACTGCTCGCCGGCGTCGCGGCGCGCCTTATAGATCTCCGCCACCCGTTGCGCCTGCGCTTTACGGCGGGCGTCGGACTCCGCCTTGCCGCCATAGCCTTTACTCTTCAGGTGATTGACCATCACCCACAGCGTATCGCCGTTCGCCAGCGGCACGGAATATTCCGGACAGTCGCGCGAAAAAATCAGCTGGCCGCGCGCGTCGCGATCGTCAACATGGCTGCGCATCGGGCCGATGGGGTACGCCGCGCCGGTGAGCAGGCCAACGTCGATGCCGCGGCTGTCGTTGCCGTCGATGACCATCACATGACGAAAGGGCTCGCCGCCGAGCGCCGCGATAATCTCCTGGTTAAACGCCGCCAGCGCCGGGCGGCTTTCCGCCTCGACCACCGCCAGCACATCGGCGTTGAGATCGCTCATCACTTTTGCGGTGATGCGCATGGCGACTTCATCCACCGGCGATTCGATAAGCTCAAGCGAACCCACCCAGTCGGCGCGACCGCCGGCGATAATATCGATACCGCCATCGCGCGGGCGCTTCAGCAGGCTGCCGCGATTGCGGCGCAGAATAACAAACGGCCCGGTGTCCGATTTCTCAAGCCCGAGCGCCACCATCAGCTTCACCATCTCTTTCTTACTGGCCTCGCTATAGGTGATGTCGCCGAGCAGTTCATTCAGCCGCGCGAATTTTTCCAGCACCGGTCGCCCCTGCGACCAGCTGCTCTGCGACATCACGCGCGCGCGATCGAACAGGTTTTCTACATTATAAGACGCCAGACGCATAGCCCCTCCCGTTGTGGTTATCCCCCGCCGCAGGCGCTCAGGCCCGGCATCAGGTCTTTCTCAGTGTGGCAGCAAAATGTTACGGCTTCAAAACAGGCGCTACGGCGCAAAACGCGCTGGCATTCGTCGCCGTAATCCGTACCATACACGCCACGCACAGGAACACATTCGGGCTTGCTGGCGCCTGCGGCGATATCCGCCGCGCGCGGGCAGGCCAACGGTGAATACGCGCGCCGGGCAATCCGCCAGGGCGCGCCGCAACGCAGAACTGAGCCACTTTTAAATGTCTGAAATTCAAGAAATTAGCAAAAAAGAGCAGTACAACCTCAACAAATTGCAAAAGCGCCTGCGCCGCAATGTCGGGGAGGCTATCGCCGATTACAATATGATTGAAGAAGGCGACCGGATTATGGTCTGCCTCTCCGGCGGCAAAGACAGCTACACGATGCTGGAGATTTTGCGCAACTTACAGCAGAGCGCGCCGGTGAATTTTTCGCTGGTGGCGGTGAATCTCGACCAGAAACAGCCGGGTTTCCCGGAGCATATCCTGCCGGAGTACCTGGCGGCCCTCGGCGTGGAATATAAAATCGTTGAGGAAAATACCTATGGGATCGTCAAAGAGAAGATCCCGGAGGGGAAAACCACCTGCTCGCTGTGCTCGCGTCTGCGTCGCGGCATTCTTTACCGCACCGCCACCGAGCTTGGCGCGACCAAAATCGCGCTGGGCCATCACCGTGACGACATTCTGCAAACGCTGTTCCTGAACATGTTCTACGGCGGCAAAATGAAAGGCATGCCGCCGAAGTTGATGAGCGATGACGGTAAACATATCGTGATTCGCCCGCTCGCCTACTGTCGCGAAAAAGACATTGAACGTTTCTCGCAGGCGAAAGGCTTTCCGATTATTCCGTGCAACCTCTGCGGCTCACAGCCGAACCTGCAGCGTCAGGTGATCGCCGATATGCTGCGCGACTGGGATAAACGCTATCCGGGCCGTATCGAAACCATGTTCAGCGCGATGCAGAATGTGGTGCCGTCGCACCTGTGCGACACCGAACTGTTCGATTTCAAAGGCATTCATCACGGCTCTGAAGTGGTGAACGGCGGCGATCTGGCGTTCGACCGTGAAGAGATCCCGATGATGCCCGCCGGCTGGGCACCGGAAGATGAAGAGGCCCCGCCGATGCAGCGCCTCGATGTGCTGGAAATCAAATAAGCCTGAAGCCCTCCTCGCGGAGGGCTTTTTTTTGCCCGTTTAACGCATGTGCGGCGGCGGATCGTCGATGGGGCGCGGGTCCGGCGATGGCGGATCGGGAACCGGCTGCGGCGTTGGGATCGGGTCCGGCACCGGTACGGGATCGATGGGCACCGGATCGCTCATGCTGGTTTGATACAGATGATGCATCGTCTTTTCCTCTTTAATGGCGTATACATTAAGCGTAGAAGATGCGTCACAGAAGGGAAAAGCGCGGCGGCGCGCCGATCAGACCACGAGAAACGAGCAAAAAAAAGCCGACTTAATCAAGTCGGCATCGTACGAATCAATTGTGCTATGCAGTAATTCAAAAAAGGAAGTAAGACAATATGGAGCGCAACGCCCATCGCTTGACGTTGCATTCACCTGCGACAAGAATGATGCCGTGAAACCGCGTGGCATTTCTTGATATCGCTCAAATTCGTGGGCTTTTTTGCTTCAGCACACCGGCGAAAACCGTTTTTTTACAACCATTTACTTCGATGTAACCACCACGTAACACCGCCAATCACCAGCACCAGCGCCACGCAGAAGACGCTGAAACCGAGATGCCAGCCGCCGCCGGGAATGCCGCCAAGGTTGACCCCGAATAATCCAGTGAGGAACGTACTCGGTAAAAAAACCATCGCCATCAATGACATCGTATAACTGCGACGCGACAGCGACTCCTGCATCGTCTGGGAGATTTCATCGGCCATGACGGCGGTACGCGCGATACAGGCGTCGATTTCATCCAGCCCGCGGCCAAGCCGGTCGGCGATATCCTGCATCCGGCGGCGCTGATCGTCATTCATCCAGCTAAATCGCTCGCTGGCGAGACGGGAGAAAACATCGCGCTGCGGCGACATATAGCGGCGCATCACAATCAACTGCTTGCGCAGCAGCGCCAGCACACCGCGCGGCGGCACGATCTCTTCCAGCAGATTGTCTTCCAGATCGATGATCTTATCGTGCAGCTCTTCGATAAATTCGCTGGCGTGGTCGGTGAGCGCGTCGCAGGCATCCACCAGCCAGCCGCCGACATCCGCCGGGCCGCTGCCCTCATTGAGATCGTGAATAATATCGTCGAGCGCCAGCACCTTACGCTGGCGCGTGGAAACGATAAGCCGTTCATCGATATAGAGCCGCATCGCCACCAGCTGATCTGGCCGTTCGTCGGTGCTGCCGTTGATGCAGCGCAGCGTAATCAGCGTGCCGTCGCCCATGCGCGTCACGCGTGGGCGCAGGCTCTCGCCCGCCAGCGCGTCGCGCACCAGGTTTGGTAGCAGCGGCGTCTCAGCGAGCCACTGCGCGCTCTCCGGGTTGGCATAATTCAGATGCAGCCAGCAGGGCTGGTCTTTATCGATAACGCAGTCATTCTGCAACGGCTTTACGCCGCCGTGTCCGTCCAGCAGCCAGGCGATGACCGCGTCCGGCACGTTCACTTCAGAGCCCTTAATGGCCTCCATCGCGTCTCCTGATGTTCAATTCAGATGATGAAAGCTGGCGGCCGCCAGCGCCCCGCTCATGCCCAACGCCGCGGTTAGCGGCTTTCCAGCGCGGCCTGAATGGCGTCGGCCAGTTCAGCCAGATGGTGGCGGGTATATTCGATATCTTTGGCGAGTTTATCGCGCCCTTCGTAATTGTTGGGCGCCGCCACGGAAGCTTTAATCAGCTCCAGCGCGGCGTTCACCGCCAGCAGACGTTTTTCCGCATCGCTGCGGGAGGGGTAATTTTCAGGCAGCATAGCGCGCTCCGGTCATTCAACTGGCTTTATGGTGATACATTGCGCAGGAATTTCAAGCCGGAGCGATTCGGTTGCGGATTAAAACAGCGCCACCAGCAGGGCGACAGGGAAACTCATCGGCCAGGTCGCGCCGATAAGCGTCGCGCAAAGCAGCTTAATGCTGGTTTTGTCTTTCGCGATGAAAAAGGTGATGAGCGCCGCGATTGCCGCCATAACGGCGTAAAACACGAGCATATGTTGATAGAGCGTCATGATGGCGTATCCATACTGAGAATGCGGTCGCAATATGCGATTTTTTATGACGCAGATCAAGTATCACAGAAGGCCGCCGCGCAGAAAAACTTGATCTGCCTCACCATATCCCTGCTGCTAACAAGGATGAATCAAATCCGCGCGTGATGTGTTAACGTCAACTCACACATAAATTTTACAATTCAGGGCCGATCTGCCGCAATGAGAACCACGCGCGTTACGTTACGTCTTTCCCACGCCGTCAGCGACGTTATGCTTGATGACATTAAAGCCATTATCCCTGCGGATGCGCTTCAGGTCTTTATTAATCAACTGGATGAAACCCAGTACGCCACGCTGGAATGTATTCAGACGGAGCGGAACTGTTCGCTTATCGCCTCCGCGATTGTGGTCTGGCGTCAGCTCGGCCATGTCAAAAGCCTGGTATACCGCAACGGCGATGTGCTGCGCGACGTCTCGGACGCCAGCCAGTTTCAGATTTTCACCATGCTGCGCGCGCCGTTGACGGTGCTGGCCGTTCGCTGAGCACTTTCAGAAAATTCTCAACTTCTCCCCTGCTCTGCCGATAACCTTCTGAAAATGGACGGGGAAGAACGTTATGCTGCCTGGAATACCCACGCTGGCGCTGGCCTTTACGGTCTGGCTGCTGATTTTTATCCCTTCTTACAAGATAGCCAGACGCGCGGGCTTCGGCTGGTCGATGGCGTTGCTGCTGACGCTGCCAGGCCTGAATATCATCGCCTGGTGGTGTTTCGCCTGTATGAAGTGGCCAGCGCGCCGCTATTTCTGACCTGCGCCTGACGCGGGCTTCGCCGGGCGCGTTATCCTCGCCCCGTCACGCCGCGCCCGCTGAAATATTCAGGCGAACCCGCGCATAGCGTTAAAGCTCCGCGTCCCCTTGCCGATGATGCAGATAACCCAACGCCCGCGTTGACAGTAAAAGCCCGAGGCGTTCGCGCCGTAAAAGAAGCCGTGCTTAAAGGTAGCACCCACTATGTTCAGCCACATCGACAGAAAAGATGCCAGACGCATGGCAGCCCTGGATATGCTCCGGGGAAATCACGGGCATCAGGACCCGGTACTGCTGCAATTCGCGAGGCTCGCCAGCCTCGCGCTCGGCATCCCAGGCTGTTTTATCGCCGTGGTGGATAAAGCGGGACTGCCGGTGCATCTCGCGCACCCTGAACCGCTTCAGGTCGACGCCGCCGTACTCACGCAGACATTATGCGAAGACGATGCGCCTGTCTGGTGTTGCGATACGACGCTGGATGACCAGGCGCGTCAGCATCCGCTGGCGGCCTCCTCGTCTGATGTACGGTTTTACGCGCTGGCGCCGCTACGCACGCGCGACGGCAGCCTGACCGGCACCATTGGTATGACGGATACCGTGGCGCAGCCATTTAACGATGAACGCGCCCGCACGCTCTCGCTTATCGCCGGACTGACCGGCGCCTGGCTTGAGACATTAAACGCGGTCGGCTTTTTAGATCCGGTGACCCGCCTGCCCAATCGCCAGAAACTGTTGGCCGATATGGAGCGGCTTTCCGCGAGCGGCAGCATCGAACGCTATACGCTGATGATTTTCGACTGCATCGACATGCCGACGGCCTATGAGCTGGCGCGCTCGCTCGGTATGCCGGCGCTGGAGACGCTGCTAAACGATCTCGGCCCGTTGCTGCGCATGAAGCTGCGGCTGAAAAGCGACACCGTGCTCTATAACGTGGCGACAGGCCGCTACGCGCTCCTGCTGAAAACGCGCAACCAGAAAGCCATACGCCGCAATGCCGCGGTGCTGCCGCTGGTGAATGCGCGAATGCTCCAGGGCATCAACATTCGGCTCAATATCTTTGCGGGGGAAGTGGGCTGGCAGCCGGAGAAAACGACGCCCAACGAGGCGCTGCGTCGCGCCATCAGCGCGGTGCATGAAGCCATCTGGCTTAACAAGCGCCATATGGTGTTTGATCCTGAGCGCGATGAGAAGCGCAACGTCGATTTCCAGTTGCTGCACGACCTCAGCGAGAGCATCGCCAAAAACCGCGGGCTCTATCTGATGTACCAGCCGAAAATCAAGCTCAGCACTAACCGCGCGGTCGGCGCGGAAGCGCTGCTGCGCTGGCGCCATCCGACGCGCGGCGATATTCCACCAGGCGTGTTTATTCCGCTGGCGCAAAACACCAGCCTGATGGAAGAAATTACCCAGTGGGTGATCGACGCCGCGCTGCAGCAACTGCAACAGTGGCGTAAACAGGGTATTACGTTGCCCTTGTCGGTCAATATCAGCGTCAGCGATCTCTCGCGCGCCGGTTTCGCGGACGCGCTGGAAGCGCGTGTGCTGCGCGCCGGGCTCTCGACGAACGACATTCGTATCGAATGCCTGGAGACGGAAAAGGCGCTGGAGAGCGAAACCGCGCTTTGCGAAATGGATATGCTCAAGCTGCGCGGCTTTAAAATCCTGCTGGACGACTTCGGCGCAGGCTACAGCAACATCAACTACCTGCGTCGCATTCCTATCGACATTATCAAGCTCGACCGATCGCTCACCTCCAGTATCGCGCAGGAGCGCAGCAGCCAGATTATTGTCCGTAACGTAATCCAGATGCTGAAAGAGCTGGATTACGTGGTGCTGGCCGAAGGCGTGGAAGATGCCGAAACCGCGCGCCTGCTGCTGGAGTTCGGCTGCGATGAAGCGCAGGGTTATTTTTTCTCGCGCCCGGTGGAGCCGGAATATATCGCGCAGTGGATATAAAGCGTGTTTTCCGGTGTGCTGGCGCGCCGGAAAACATTATCTGCGCCTTTTATTTTAGCGGCATAATAACCTGTTTGTTTCTGCGGTTTATTATTAATTATTTGGTAAGCAAGTCAGTGTATTAATACACACTCCCGACTCCTGGCTTCCTGTAATACGCGATCAGCATGGCTTAAACAGAAAAATAATGTTATGCCGGAATATTTCCCGTCTACGCTTATTTGCAGACCTTAGCGATCCACTAAGGCACACTTTGCCATCACCAGGGAAACAGGGTTCACGGATGAACCCCCTTTACTGCCCGTCCCTGGACGCCTCTTCTCGTCACGCCATGTCACCTCTGCGATGCCGCCTTCCTGGCGGGCATGAGAAGCCGCCAGCGCACGTTTTCTGTTCTGTTAATCATTACATTCTGCTTTCCTGTGAAATATGACGAAATATTACATCAATCTTCAGAATATTAATTTTTCCCTTCACGGAAATATAACGGTTAATAATCACACTGCCGTTTCGTCATGGACGATAAAATAATAAAACAAGCGAAGCGCAAATAAATAAAAACAGACCTGAAAAAGCCCCTTTAATTTACCATAAAAACAGGCATTTCCTGTTCACACCTTATTTTATTGCTTCACAGACTTGCAGCATGGAAATACCTTGCCTACAGTTATCAATACCTTTTCGATAGCAGTCACGCACTGCTGTAATAAGTACGACCAACAACATGAGGAGAAACCTATGACTCAGCATCGAGGTGGTTCAGGTAATTTCGCAGAAGATCGTCAGCGCGCTTCCGAAGCAGGCCAGAAAGGCGGTCAGCACAGTAGCGGTAATTTTAAAAATGATCCGGATCGCGCCGCAGAAGCAGGCCACAAAGGCGGCCAGCAGAGCGGGGGTAACTTTAAAAATGACCGCGAGCGCGCCTCTGAAGCCGGACGTAAAGGTGGTGAAAACAGCCACGGCGGCGGACGATCCTCATAGCCTGTATCCCTGAAGCGTAATGTCAAAGGCAATGCTTCAGACGAATTGACCATCAGGGAATATAAAGGAGAGCGCAACGCTCTCCTTTTTTGTCGTTCAGACGGTGGTAAAAGCAGCGACCTATTTTTGCCGACTGCTGAATATATAGTTTTCCCCCGTGTCGTCGGTGAGAAACACCTCCTGCGCCTCCCCGCTGGGCAGTACAAAATACACGCGTTCCCCCTGACGCAGCGCAGTAAAACCGCTTATCTCCTGCGATTTATCAATTTCGAACGTTTTTACCGTCTCCCCGGTAACGGTATCGGGTTCACTCACGCTGTAGCTGGCGGTAAAATCCACTTCCGGGCGGTCTTTCAGATGCAGCTGGATAGAAGGCATATCGGCTCCCCGAGTGACTCAGACCCTGTAAGTGTAGCCCACGCCCGTTGTTCCTGTGGACGTCCTGTGACAAGCTTAAGCGAGTTCACCAATAAAATTAAAGCGATACGAAACGCGGCCGATAACTGATATGCATGAAAGCAGTAACCTGCGGCTGGCGCCTGCTACGCCACACCAGCCAACCATCACACCTGAAGCGAGGGTGCGTGCCATCGCGCTGACAGGCAAAGGGAGAGTGATATGAAGCGGTCCGGCCTTCTGGCAGTTGTCGGGGCAGTGTTTTTATTGCAAGGGTGTCATTCGGACAGCATCGACCAGGTCAAATCCCTCAGCATCGGGGAGAGTTCAGTCGGTCAGGTCTTTGAGTCGCGCACCGACTGCGTACAGGGCGCCTGGCGCAGCTTCGAAGATGCGGGTGGGCGCGATGTCGTGCTCTATTCCTGTAAGCTACCCGCGCCTGAGCTGGCTAAGCTGACCGACAAGTTCCGCGTGCACAGCAACCAGATGGTCGAACAGAACACCACAGCGCGCTGGCGCGCAGCCCACCGCGACGATATCGCCCGCGTCATGAGCGAAATGAGTATCCGTGACGTGGAGCTCCTGTATGTCTGGCGCATTAACGACGGCGCGGCGCCGCAACTTGCGGATGTGGAAGTAAAAGCCGCCACCACGTTTTCCAGCTTCAGCTACAGCGTCAACCAGCCCGATAAGTTTGTTGCGCTGGCTTACAAGGATACCCTTGCCGATCTCTGGCCGCAAAGCCTGTTTCCGCAGCTTGATAAAAACGCGGGCCCGCTTTACCGCCAGCTCAGCGCGCTCTGAATGTGAAGGCGGCTCGGTGTGCCGCTGGCGGGCGGTATCCCCGGCCACCGCCCTCCGTTAGCGGTTGTTTTTTGCGCAATCGATACCCTGACTTAAGTTAAATTTTTTTCACAATCCTCTTCCCACGGTCGGAATGAATTTTTATGCAGTCACTTGCCGGTAGATATGCAAATCGGCGCTGATTTCGGTTTTACAGAAATACTATCGGGAATGTGCTTATATTTTTTATTATTGTGCTTACGTGACTATTTCAATAGAAATTTAAACCAATAGTGATTATTAGCGCCATTAGCCATTTAGAATGAAAAATCAGCAATAATTGTTTAGCATATATAATATTTCTTTACTCTCCCTGTCATTCCCTCGCGTTCCTTCCAAAAAACTTACTTTTCTCACGTTACAATTGAAACACTTGCATCGCTGACCCGATGCGTACGTTAATTAAGCATATAAAATGAATATGGAGAGGAAAATGAACTGGCGGGTGGTTGATTCAATAGTAAGCACCAACACCAATTCTGTATTTACCTTAATTTCTTCGCAACATAATATTAAACTAATCCTTTGGTATAAAGCCACGTATTATTTATCGCCAGGCGATACGATCTCAATTAACGGCGATGCGATGGCTGTGAATAACTTTCCTGTTCAGCTCAGTCTCTACCGCACCCTCTATTATAATACCCGGTTCTGGCAAACCATTCTCCACAGCAATAACCACTGCGCCGGCAACCTTCAGCAGAGCGTAAGCCGGTGCGTTTACCGCAGTAAATGCAAACTCCTCTACTGCCCGTTCCAGCAGCACTGATCGTTAAGCCGTTTCGCATAGTATTTTCCTGACAGGCATGGTTCAATCTCACACCGACACGCCGCCCGGAGCCGACGTGCCAGCGTCTTTTTATTTTAAATAACAGGAATACATGTCCGTGAAATACTTTCTGAAATCCGCGCTGCTGGCGCTGGCGTTAAGCCCGCTCTGCGCGCAGGCGGATGAGATTACGCGCAGCGCGGCGGCGGACGCCTGTAGCCAGCAGGCAGGCGAAAACAGCGGTGAGTGCCTGGAAGCGGCGGGGCTGGAGTCCGATAACCAGCTTAAGCAGGCGTTTAACGCCAAAGTGACGGAGTTGCAGAACTTCGACTATACCCGCTGGCCGCAGGGCGATGAGGCGCGGCGTACCCAGATGGTGGAGGCGCTGAAGGTCAGCCAGCAGCAGTGGACCGACGCCAGGGACGCCTTCTGTACGGCGGCGAGCGCCTCGGCCGCGGGTACGCCCTGGCTTGCGGCCCACGCGTTAAGCTGCGTCATTAATATGAACCAGCGCCGCGTGCAGGAGCTCGCACTGATCCACCCGGAAGGGGAAAAATAATTTTGCGTTAAGGGCAAAGCGGCTATTTCCGGCGCCGCCATGACGGCAGGCGCCGGAAAACATCAGTGCTTAAGAATATACATGGTGCGGCTGTACGCCACATCTTCCGGATTATTAATCGGATAACCTTTCAGCCACGGTTTAATTAACCGCCCATTGGTATACTGATAAATCGGCGCGATGGGCGCCTGAGTTGAGATAATTCTCTCGGCGCTATTGTAATCGCTATTGCGCGCTTTGGCGGAATTCTCCTGTGCGGCCTGTTGCAGCACTTTGTCATAATCCGGGTTTTTAAAGCGCGCGATATTTCCGCTGTGGGTGGAGGTCAGCAGCGAAAGAAAGGTTGACGGCTCGTTATAATCTCCCACCCAGGAGGCGCGGATCACATCGAAATTACCGGTATTGCGGCTGTCGATATAGGTTTTCCACTCCTGGTTTTTCAGCTTCACCTCCACGCCCAGATTCTTTTTCCACATCGACGCCACGGCGATGGCGATTTTCTGGTGGTTTTCAGAGGTGTTATAGAGCAGCGTCAGGTTGAGCGGACGCGCCGGGCCATAACCCGCCGCCTGAAGCAGCGTTTTCGCCTGCGCGTTTAACTCCTGCTGGCTCATCTGCTCCCACTCCGACTGCGCGGGCGTAAAGCCTGCGGTCACGTCCGGCGTAAAACGCCAGGCCGGTTTCTCGCCGGTGCCGAGCACTTTTTCGGCCATCAGACGGCGGTCGATGGTCATGCTGAGCGCCAGACGCACGCGCGGGTCCGCCGTCGGGCCTTTCTGCGTGTTAAAGGCGTAGTAATAAGTGCCCAGCTGCGGCGGCGTAAAGACCTGATCGGGGATCTCTTTTTTCAGCTTCTGATAGAGGTTTTTCGGGAAGGATTCGGTGATGTCGATATCATTCGCCAGATAACGCTTGGTGGCGGCGGACTCCTGGTTCACCGGCAAAAACGTTACCTGCGTCAGCACGGTTTTCGCGTTATCCCAGTAGTGCGTATTGGGCGTCAGCACCAGCTTTTCGTTGACCACGCGGTCTTTCAGCACAAACGCGCCGTTGCCCACCAGCTTGCCGGGGCGCGTCCACTCGCCGCCCTGCTCCACGTTCGCTTTTTGCACCGGGTAGAGCGCCGCGTTGGCGGCAAGCGCCGGGAACCACGGCAGCGGTTTATCCAGCGTCACTTTCAGCGTATGCGCATCCGGCGCGCTCACGCCGAGCGCTGCCGGCGCTTGTTTACCGTCGATAATCGCCTGTGCGTTCGAGATGCCCGCCAGCGCAAAGAACCAGGCGAACGGCGAGGTGGTTTTCGGGTCGACCATGCGCTGCCAGCTGTAGACGAAATCCTGCGCCGTCACAGGGGTGCCGTCGGACCACTTCGCGTCGTCGCGAAGCGTAAATGTCCAGATGCGGTTGTCGTTGGTCTGCCACTGCGTGGCGACACCCGGCACCAGCTCGCCTTTTTCATTCTGGTTAACCAGCCCTTCAAAGAGATCGCGCAACACCTGAATCTCCGGCAGACCTACCGCTTTCGCCGGATCCAGCGAGGCGGGCTCGTCTTTCAGGTGGCGCACCAGCGTCTGGCGTTCGGCAAGCGCCGTGCCGGGCGGCACGTCGGCGGCAAACGCGCCGGTCAGCGCGCTCGCGACCCATAATGCGCTCAGGGTAAAGCTTACAGGAATTTTCATGAGGTCCTCGTTCTCGTGGTCCCGCGCCGAACCGCTCTCCGGGCGCTGTCGGGGAATTATTTGTTGGATGAATATAAATTGCAAACCACTGGCCGCGATTTTGCGCGCTTACCCGGCGTCAGATCAAAGCGTTAATGCCTGAACGTTTACATAACGCGCAACGCGCCGATGACTGTCAGGCTGTTGAATTTCGGCGAAATGTCGTCAACACTCCTGTTATCTCCCTTTGACGGCGGCCCCCTATGAATACGCTTCGACCCCGCGCCCGGCGCGGCGCTTTACCTGACGATGCCAGGCGCTATGGCGAATCGGCGCTCGGCGCGCCGCTGCTCTGGTTCCCGGCACCGGAGGCGCAGCGCGCGCCAGGGCTTATCATCGCCGGTACTCACGGGGATGAGAACGCGGCGCTGGTGACCCTCTCCTGCGCGCTGCGCACGCTGGAGCCGGCGCACCGGCGGCATCATGTGGTGCTGGCGGTCAACCCGGACGGTTGCCAGCTCGGCCTGCGCGCCAACGCCCGCGGGGTCGATCTCAACCGCAATTTTCCGGCGGCCAACTGGCAACCGGGCGAAACCGTCTATCGCTGGAACAGCGCGGCAGATGCGCGCGACGTGACGCTCTCCACCGGGGAAAAGCCGGGCTCGGAGCCGGAAACCGCCGCGCTGTGCCAGTTAATTCATCAGCTAAAACCCGCCTGGGTGGTGTCGTTTCACGATCCGTTAGGCTGTATTGACGATCCGCAGCAGACGCCGCTCGGCCGCTGGCTCGCCGACGCGTTCGGCCTGCCGCACGTCACCAGCGTCGGTTACGAGACGCCGGGCTCGTTCGGCAGCTGGTGCGCCGATCTGGGGTTAACCTGCGTTACCGCCGAGTTTCCGGCCATCTCCGCCGACGACGCCACCGAGCGTTATCTGGCGGCGATGACCGCGCTGCTGCACTATGACGATGAGAGCTGAGGCCCGACGTCAGAATAGAGATAGAGCTGACCAGGCGTAAAGCGTAAGGCGGGCTCGACATCCACCGCAAGCCAGGTGGGGCCGTCGAGATCGGTAAAGCGCATTTGCGGGATCAGCGGCAGCGCGGCGCCGATGGCGCGTGAGGTACAGAGCATACAGCCGAGCATCAGCCCGAATCCGTCCTCTGTCGCCTGACGGGCCAGCGCCAGCGCCTCGGTCAGACCGCCGGTTTTATCGAGCTTGATGTTAATCATCTCATAGCGTCCGGCGAGCGTCTTCAGACTGCCGCGCGTGTGGCAGCTCTCATCGGCGCAGATGGGCAGCGGGTGAATAAAGTTTTCGAGCGCGCGATCGTCAGACGCCGGCAGCGGCTGTTCCAGCATCTGCACGCCGAGATCCGCCAGCAGCTGACAGCGCGCGGCCAGTCCTTCCGCATGCCAGGATTCGTTGGCATCCACAATAAGGGTCGCGTCCGGCACCGCCCCGCGAATGGCCACCATCCGCTCGGTAATAAAGGTGTCGTCGAGTTTGATTTTCAGCAGCCTTGCGCCCTTCTCCCACAGCAGCGCGGCGTTACCCGCCATCTGCTCCGGCGCGCCTAACACCACGGTCTGGGCGGTGGTGTGCTGGTCCGGCAGCGTGACCTGTAAAAACGACTCCAGCGTCTCGCCCGCGCGGCGCGCGTCGAGATCCCAGAGAGCGCAGTCGATGGCGTTGCGCGCGGCACCCGCCGGCAGCAATTTCTGCAATCCGGCGCGATCGAGCCCGGCTTCGAGCTGCGGCACGACGGTCATGATTTGCGCCATCACCGAGGCCACGCTTTCGCCGTAGCGCGGATACGGCGTGCATTCGCCCACCGCCCGGACGCCCTCTTCTTCCAGCTCCACCACGACCACCACCGCCTCACTGCGGCTGCCACGGGCGATCACAAACGGCGAATGGAGCGGCCAGGCTTCCTGATACACTTTTACGCTTCTCATTATTTTCCTCGCAACGGGCTTTGCCTCAGTATAGCGACTGGAAAGTTAGCCTGCCGGGACAGTTTTTTATATTCATCCCCTGCGGGATCACATACACTAGCGGCGACGTTAACTATATGTAAACAGGAAGATAACTATGTCACAAATCGTCTATTTCCAGGGCAATCCGGTTTCCGTGGTGGGTCAGATCCCGCAGGCAGGCAGCAAAGCGGCGCCGTTCAGCCTGGTGGCAAAAGATCTGTCTGACGTGTCGCTGAGCCAGTTTGCCGGTAAGCGTAAAGTACTGAACATTTTCCCGAGCATCGACACCGGCGTTTGCGCGGCGTCCGTGCGCAAATTCAACCAGCTGGCGACCAGCATGGAAAACACCGTCGTGCTGTGCGTTTCCGCCGATCTGCCGTTCGCGCAGTCCCGCTTCTGCGGCGCGGAAGGCCTGAGCAATGTCATCACGCTCTCCACCCTACGTAACCCGGAATTCGCCAAAGAATACGGCGTGGGCATCGAAGAAGGCGCGCTGAAAGGTCTGACCGCTCGCGCGGTGCTGGTTCTGAACGAAAACGACGACGTGGTCTTCAGCGAGCTGGTGAATGAAATCACCCACGAGCCGAACTACGACGCGGCGCTCGACGCGCTGAAAGCGTAAATCGCTTCTTAAAAAAAGCCTCCGCATGCGGAGGCTTTTTTGTTTGCGGCGTTACTCTTCGCCCTTGCGCTGGCTTAAGCCATATTCGCGAAGCTTATTGGCGATGGCGGTATGCGAGACGCCCAGTCGCTTCGCGAGCTTGCGGGTACTCGGATAGCTGCGATAAAGCTGGGTCAGCACCGAACGTTCGAAACGGCGGGTGATATCGTCGAGCGAGCCTTCCATCGCCTCTTCGCCCACTGGCAGCGCGGCGGCGTCGAAATCCGGCAGCAGGATGTCCTGCGGGCGCAGTTCATAGCCGTCAAGCTGCGTGAGCGCGCGGTAGATGGCGTTCTTCAGCTGACGCACGTTGCCCGGCCAGCCGTAGCGGGTCAGCACCTGGCCGAGATCGCTGGCGAGTTTCGGGCGCGGCACGCCCTGTTCATCGGCAAAGCGCGCCACGAACATCTCCGTCAGCGGCATGATGTCCTGCGGGCGGTCGCGCAGCGGCGGCAGATTCAGCGTCAGCACATTGAGCCGGTAATAAAGATCTTCGCGAAACGCCCCTTTTTGCACCAGCTCCACAAGATTTTTCTGCGTCGCGCAGATCACACGCACATCCACATGCACCTCGTGTTCTTCGCCGACCCGACGGAATGTGCCGTCGTTAAGAAAGCGCAGCAGCTTGGCCTGCATGCGCGGCGACATCTCGCCGATTTCATCCAGCAGCACCGAGCCGCCACTGGCCTGTTCGAAGAAGCCTTTTTTCCCCTCATGGGCGTTGGCGTAAGCGCCCGGCGCGTGGCCGAACAGCTCGCTCTCCACCACATCTTCCGGGATCGACGCGCAGTTGAGCGCCAGATAGGGTTTATCGGCGCGCGGGCTGGCCAGGTGGCAGGCGTGCGCCAGCAAGTCTTTACCGGTGCCGGTGTCGCCGGTGATGAGCAGCGGCGCGTTCAGCATCGCCAGTTTGCGCGCCTGATCCACCACCTGTTTCATGCGCGGGCTGACCGCGATGATATGGCTGAACGCGTGGAGATCGAGGCTGGTCAGGTTCTGAAGCTGGCGGCCCATGCGCACGGTTGAACGCAGCATCGCGACGGCGCCGGTCAGCACGCTGGCGCCGCTCTCTTCTTCCAGATGCACCGGCGTGATTTCGAGTACAAAATCCTGGCCGTTAATCACCACATGCTCGGTATGCGACTCTGCAGGACTGCTCTCCAGCCAGCGCTGAAAGTTGAAACCGCTGATAAGACTTGCGGCGTTATGGTTGCGCAGGCGCGCTTCATTCTGGCCGAACAGCGCGCAGCTCGCCGGGTTGGCCAGCTCGATTTTGCTTTTCATATCCACCGAGAACACCGGCTCCGGCAGCGCTTCCAGCAGGGCGCTCAGCGAACGGTGTTCGCGCTCGGACGGCATCCACGGCACGGTGCGCACGTCGGTGACGCCGGGAATGCGACGGATTTCCGCCATCAGGCTGCTGAAGGCGTCAAATTCCAGCGTAGAGAAATTGAGATAAATTCGCCCGATCGGGTCGATTTCGATACCGCGTAAATCGATACTGCGCAGCACCAGGAGATCGAGCAACTCACGGGTCAGACCGAGGCGGTCTTCACAAAACACTTCAAGACGCATGGCAGCACCTTCACGCATTGATCCAACGAATGGCGAGATGATACTTCAGTTGCCGCAACCGGGGGAGTGGTCTGTCAACAAAAATTGACAGAGTGCGGAAAAATGCGGCGCCATGCTGTAAACCTGAGCAGGCATGACGCCGTTGGGGTTACTCTTCGCGCTCGCGCTTCTGTTTTTGCAGCGTGGCTTTAACTTCACTTAACAGCTGGCGGCGGAAATCGCCCAGGCGCGGCTTGTCGTCTTCCGTCCAGGGCAGCGGGCGGCACAGCTCCATCGCCTTCACGCCAAGACGCGCGGTCAGCAGCCCGGCGCCCAGCCCCTGCGCCACGCGCGCGGAGACGCGCGCGGCAAGATCCTGTGACATCCAGTCGAGCCCCACTTCGCGCACCATCTCGCTCGCGCCCGCAAAGGCCATATTCAGCAGCACCAGACGAAACAGACGAATACGACTGTAATAGCCAAGCTCAATGCCGTAGATCGCCGCGATGCGGTTGACCAGGCGCAGGTTGCGCCAGGCGATAAACGCCATATCCACCAGCGCCAGCGGGCTGACCGCAATCATCAGCGTCGATTCCGCCGCCGAGCGGCTGATGGCGCTGCGGGCCTGGCTATCCAGCACCGGCTGGACGATATGCGCGTAGAGCGTTACCACTTCGCGATCGCTGTGGGTTTCATGAATCGCGGCGCGCCAGCGCGCCAGCGCCGGGTGCCCCTGCGTCAGCCCCGCCTGGCTCGCCAGCTTTTCGCAAAACGCGCGCGCCTTGCCGCTGCCGTGGCTCGCCAGCAGTTCGCGCGCCTCGTCGCGCTCCTCCGCGCGTTCGCGCAGGCGATACAACCTTCGCCATTCGCTCGCAAGCGCCCCGACGCCTGCCGCCACAATCAACCCACCGGCGACGCAGCCGCCGAGCGCTATCCAGTCGCGCGTGTACCAGGCGTTTGCCGCCCACTGGACGCCCTGCGCCACGACGCTCACCCCAAACAGGCCAAGCCCCGCGACAACCATACGCCGCCACAGGCTGCGCCGGGGTTTCAGCGCGTTCTCCACGACGCGCTCGGGCGCGTCTATGGTCAACGCCTCTTCCTCCATGGCCGGCACAAACGCCTGCGCCTCGTCAAAGGCCTGGGTGGAACGAAGCGTCGGGCCCTCTTCCAGGCGCAGCGGTTCGTCAAATTCGCGGCGCGGTTTTATCTCGCTCATCGCAGCTTATCTCCTGTTAAAAATTCCAGCACCGCGTCGAGACGGATATGCGGCAGCGGCCGGTCGACGTCCATGACGCGCGGGCGAAACGCTTCAAACTGAAAGCCCTGCTGCTCCCAGAATGCGCTGCCCGGCAGCCGCGCCGGTACATCGCCGGGGTAAATAGTCAGGGGCGCGCCGTCGCTTAAGCGGTTGCCGCGCAGCGCCGGCACGCTTTCGCCGCGGCTCTCCACCATGCCGCTTTCCGTCGCCTGTATCGAGGCGATGCCCATGCAGTCCATCTCAATGCCTTCAAACGCGGCGTTCTGCCACGCCTCCTGCACCAATTGCGAGAGCAGCGATACCAGATTCGCATGCTGATCGTGCGTGACGTGATCCGCTTTGGTGGCGGCGAACAGCAGTTTGTCGATCACCGGGGAAAAGAGACGGCGGAACAGCGTCCGCTGACCGTAATGAAAGCTTTGCATCAGTTGCGTCAGCGCGAGACGCATATCATTAAACGCCTGCGGCCCGCTATTGAGCGGCTGAAGACAATCCACCAGCACAATCTGACGATCGAAACGCACGAAGTGCTCCCGGTAGAAGCCTTTCACGACGTTTTCGCAGTAGTAGCGGTAGCGCTCGCGCAGCATCCCGATATTGGTCTGTTTACCCGCCTGCGCCAGTTTTGTCTCGCCTACCTCATCGACGCCGGACCACGGGAAGAACTGCAACACTGGCGCGCCGGCCAGATCGCCCGGCAGCACAAAACGGCCCGGCTGGATAAAGTGCAGCCCTTCGCGTTTGCACTGCATCAGGTAGTCGGTCCACGCCTCCGCTATCTCCGCCAGCCTTTTTTCATCGCCCGGCGCCAGCGGATCGAGCCCTTCGCACAAACTGCGCCAGCGCTGCGCCCAGACCGCTCTGTCGCCCTGCAGCAGGCCCGTCATCTGGCGCGACCAGCTCAGGTAGTCCTGCGCCAGCATCGGCAGGTCGAGCAACCATTCGCCAGGGTAATCGACAATATCGAGATAGAGCGTGGAGGTATCTTTGAAGTGGCGCAGCAGCGATTCGCGCGAACGATAGCGCAGCGCGAGGCGGATTTCACTCACGCCGCGCGTCGGCGTCGGCCAGGCGGGCGGCGTGCCATAGAGCTGGGCCAGCCCTTCGTCATAGGTAAAGCGGGCGACGCCCATATCCTGCTGCGGCACGCGACGCACGCCGAGCAGGCGCTCTTCGCGCACCGGCGAAAAGAGCGGCAGCCGCGCTCCGCTGTTCACAGAAAGCAGCTGATTCACCAGCGCGGTGATAAACGCGGTTTTCCCGCTGCGGCTAAGCCCCGTTACGGCGAGGCGCAAATGCCTGTCGACGCTGCGGTTCATCAGCGCCTGCATTTCATTCTGAAGCTGTTTAATCATTTCCCTGCCCGATGCGTTGATATTCTCTGATGATAACAGTAAGGCCCAACGGCGGCGATTCAAGCGCCGCTGACGCCGATTTACAAAAACGTGGCGCATGGACAGTGCGTCGGGGCTTCAGTAAGATAATTTTGTTGAAGCGATGTGATGGAGCACGGGAATGTCCCCGACCATTTACGATATTGCCCGCGCGGCGAATGTGTCCAAATCGACGGTGTCGCGCGTGCTGAATCATCAGACCAATATTTCCGACGCCGCGCGCGAGCGGGTGTTAAAAGCCATCGAAGAGTTAAATTATCAGCCGAATAAAATGGCGCGCGCGCTCACCTCTTCCGGTTTCGACGCCATTATGGTGATTTCCACGCGCTCGACGAAAACCACGGCGGGTAATCCTTTTTTCTCTGAAGTGCTGCACGCGATAATGGCGCGCGCGGAAGAGACAGGCTTCGACGTTATTCTCCAGACCTCCCGGAATAGCGACGATGATTTACAGAAGTGTTTAACGCGCATTCGTCAGAAAATGATTAAAGGGATTATTATGCTGAGCGCGCCGGCGGATGAAACTTTTTTCGCGAAGCTCGATGAATGCGGAATTCCGGTGGTGGTCATCGGTAATGTCGCGGGGAATTACCGGCATATCGCGTCGGTCGATACCGATAATTATCACGACAGCATCGCGCTGACCGATTCGCTTATCGGAAGAGGCTGTCAGCGCATCGCCTGCCTGCACGCGCCGCTGGATTATCACGTCTCGGTCGACCGGCTGGCCGGGTTTCGCGCAAGCCTCGCCAGGCATCAGCGGCCTGACGACGCCGCGCTTATCGTGGACGGCGGTTATACCCAGGAGAGCGCGCTGGATGCGGCGCGCCGCCTGCTGGCGCTTCCCGAACCGCCCGATGCGGTCTTCGCTACCGACAGCCTGAAATTAATGAGCGTCTACCGCGCCGCCGCCGAGCGCGGCATCGCTATCCCGGATGCGCTGACGGTCGTCGGCTACAGCAACGAAACGCTCTCTTTCCTGCTCGCTCCGCCGCCCGGCGGTATTAACGTCCCCACGCGGCAACTGGGGGACGTCAGCAGCGCGTTGCTATTCTCCCGTATCGCCGGTGAGCCTGTTCCGGCCCGCACGTTAATTCCTACAACGATAAACTGAAATAATAAGCTCCGCCTGACGCGGAGCTTATTTTTCACCGGTATAACACTCAGGCTATCGCGGCTTCCGTCTCGCTGTCGAAGACGTGGCATTTATCCATATCAAAAGCAATATTAATACGCTGGTCGGCCTGATAATCTTTATCCGCGCCTGCGCGCACCACCATTTCATGACCGCCCACGGTGGCATAAAGCATAAATTCCGCGCCGGTTAATTCCGCGACGGTAATTTTCGCTTCGATGGCGTCATCGCCAGTGGCGCCAGGAAAAATATCCTCCGGGCGAATGCCTAATACCACCGCTTTACGCTGGTAGCCGCTGTCATTAAGCCGCGCGAGTTTATTTACCGGCAGCGGCAGTTTCAGCGTTTCCGTCACGAAATACTCGCCGTCGATCGCGCCACGAATAAAATTCATCGCGGGCGAGCCGATAAAACCGGCCACAAACATATTCGCCGGATGGTTATAGACCTCTTTCGGCGCGCCGACCTGCTGCACAATGCCGTCTTTCATAATGACAATCCGCGTCGCCATCGTCATCGCTTCGGTCTGATCGTGAGTCACGTATATCATGGTGGTGTTGAGCTTCTGGTGCAGCTTGCTGATCTCGGCGCGCATCTGGACGCGCAGTTTAGCGTCGAGATTCGAGAGCGGTTCATCCATCAGGAAGACGCCCGCCTCGCGGACAATCGCGCGTCCCAGCGCCACGCGCTGGCGCTGGCCGCCGGAAAGCGCGCCCGGTTTGCGCTTCAGGTACTCTTTCAGCCCGAGGATCTGCGCCGCCCAGGCGACGCGCTCTTCAATAATCGCAGGCGCCACCTTTTGCATTTTCAGCCCGAACGCCATGTTGTCATAGACAGTCATATGCGGATACAGCGCGTAGTTCTGGAACACCATTGCGATATTGCGCGCTTTAGCGGGCACGTCGTTCATCCGCACGCCGTCAATCAGCAAATCGCCGCCGCTGATGGCCTCAAGGCCCGCGATCATGCGCAGCGTGGTGGATTTGCCGCAGCCTGACGGCCCGACGAAAACAATAAACTCTTTATCGGCAATCTCCAGATTGAAGTCTTTAACGACGTGAACCTGGTTGTCATAAATCTTCTGAATGTGTTGAAGAGAGAGCTGAGCCATAATCTGTCCTTGTTGTCAGCACGCCGCGGCGCGCTGTTGTTGATTCCAGAGCGCGTGTAGCCGCGGCCAGGTGAGCTGCGCGGTGTTATCCAGCCGCAACTGCGCGCCGCAAAGCCCTTCGCCGATGCCCACGGCTGTCATGCCGCAGGCATTGATAGCATCAATGCCCGCCTGCGCATCCTCCACGCCGATACAGCGCGCCGCCGCCACACCCAGGCCCGCGCAGGCGGCGAGAAAAATCTCCGGGTCGGGCTTGGAGCGCGTCAGCCTTGCAGCGTCGGCGCAGAAGTCGAACTGTGCGGCAAGGCCCAGCGCCTGCAAAATCGCCGGCGCGTTGAGCGACACCGAGGCCAGCCCGATGCCGATGCCCCGCTCGCGAAGCGACGCCAGCAGCGAGGCGATGCCCGGCAAGATCGACTGCGGCGTCAGCGTGCGTAATGACGCCACGTAAAGCGCGTTTTTGCGCGCCGCGAGCGCCGCTTTCTCCGCCTCGCTGAATACTCCCGCCTTTCCGCCCCGGGCGAGAATGCGCTCCAGCGAGCCCATCCGGCTGATGCCCTTAAGCTGCTGATTAAACTGCTCGTCGATAGCGATCCCCACCTCTGCCGCCACCTGCCGCCAGGCGACAAAGTGCAGGTGGGCGGTGTCGGTAATCACGCCATCGAGATCGAAAATCACCGCGTCCGGTTTCATGTTGCCTCCCTGCATGGGCTGTCAGACAGGCTGAACGTCCGTTCGCCGTTGATGTCCACCGCCGTATCGTTGATAAACAGCCTTACCGCGTGATCGCTGCTGACCGTCAGCGCGTCGTGAGTTATGACCAAATGAAGCTGCCGCCCCTGCCAGCAGAAGGGAAACGCCAGCCGGCGCCACTGCGGTGGAAGTGACGGCGTCACATGAAGTTCGGCCGCTTTGACGCTGATGCCGGCGAACCCCTGCACCGCGCCGAGCCAGATGGCGCCGGTCGCTGCCGCATGAATGCCGTCGTCGCTGCTGTGCGGCGCGTCGCCGAGATCGATGTCGCAACCCGCGCGCCAGAAACGATACGCCTCATCGCGTCGCCCACAGCGGGCCGCCACGATGCCGTGAATGGCTTTACTGAGCGAGGAGTCATGAATGGTGCGCGGCTCGTAGTAGTCGAGATTCGCAGCCGCCGTCGCGTTATCGAACCGCCACGGCAGCATGTAGAGCAGCATCACGACATCCGCCTGCTTAAGGATCTGCATCTCGTTCACTTCCGCCCGCGAGTAATCGAGCAGCACCGACTGGCTGCCCGCGCTCGCGCGGTAGCGCGTAAGATCGATAGTCGGCTTACTGAAGAACGTGTCGTCCTGCGGGATCACGCCGTCCGCGCGCGCGCCGGGCAGATACAGCCGCGCGAGAAAATCGTCGCACTGCGCGGTAAACGCGTCGTCGGGCACGCCGAGGCGACGGCGGACACCCTGCGCCAGCGCGACGTTGTGGTGCGCCAGATAGCTGGTGTAAGCGTTGTTATTTACGTGCTCGGTGTATTCATCCGGGCCGATGACATCGTGCAGCTCCAGCCGCCCGTTAACGTCCCGCGTGCGGCTCAGCCAGAAGCGCGCGGTCTCCTCCAGCAGTTCGCGGCCTTCCTGCGCCATAAAGGCGTCGTCGCCCGTCGCCTGCCAGTACGCCGCTACCGCCCAGGCGATATCCGCCACCAGATGATGCTCGGCAAGGGCAGACGCCACCTTCTGGCGCAGGCCGGTGCGGATGTTGATCGCCGCGAATTCGGGCGTCTCTTCCTCGCCGCTGCGCGCGCTCTCCCACGGGAACAGCGCCCCCTGCCAGCCGCCGCGCGCGGCTTTGCGCCTGGCGCCCGCGAGATTCAGCCAGCGGTAGCGCAGCAGCTGGCGCGCGACAGCGGGCGCGGTATGCAGATGAAACGGCAGGAGGAAGACTTCGGTATCCCAGAACACGTGCCCTTTATAGCCTTCGCCGGTTAAACCTTTGGCGGCGATGCTGCTGCGCTCGTCGTGGCGCGGCGTCATGGCGCGCAAGTGATAGAGCGCGAAATCGAGCGCCTGCTGATCCTGCCTGCAATCGCTTTCGACCTCGACGCGCGCCTGTCGCCACCAGAGACGACGGGCCGCTGAAGACTCCGCCATCAGCGCGTCGTAACCCAATGTGGCGCATTCACGCAGCGTTGCCAGCGCCGCTGCCGCCGCATTATCATCCGGCGCGTCAGGCGACGCGCTGACCCAGGCGCACTTCTCAAGCGTAAAGCATTCGCCTTTCGCGAGCGTCTGCTGGCTGTGCTGCAACAGCCGACGGTTTTTGGCCGAAAAGCTCACCTGCGCCTGCGGGCTCACCCGACAGGCGCAGCCCAGCGTTACATCCGAGACGTTATCGAGCGTGCGGTACCGCGCCTGAAGGTAGCTGTTCTCAAATACACGCAGCTCTCGCTCCGCCAGGTGCTGACGCCCGCTGTTGGTCTGGGTGGCGTCGATGCCGGTCGCCACGCGCACCGTGGCCGGGCCGTCGTGCGGCGTAATGGCGAGCCGCAGGCAGAACAGCCCGGGTCGCGTATCCGAGACAAAACGCTCGCTTTTCAACGTAAAACGCTGGCCGTGTGGCGAACGCCACTCGACGATGCGCGCAAGCTCCCCGCTCGCAAAGCTAAGTTCACGGCGGTAGCTCAGGATCTCGCCACTCAGCAGACTAAAAATGTCGCCGTTAAGCTCAATCTCCATACCCACCAGATCCGGCAGATTGACCAGCTCCGTGGTTTCGCCCTCGCCTGCCCGGTGGTAAAGCCCGGCGAAAAACATACCGCGCGTCTGGGTGGTATAGGCCTCTTCATGGGTGGCGCGTATACCCAGCGCGCCGTTGCCGGCGGCCATCAGCGTGGCGTATTTATTGTGGTAATGCGGATCGAAGCGCGCCTCGACCAGCGTGGTTAATGAATTCATAGCTCAACACACTTCCCTGTTTCTGCCGCCTGATAGATGGCCGCCACCAGCCGCTGGATCTGCCAGCCCTGCTCGCCGTCGGCAATGGGTGTGCGTTTGCCCTGCACACGGTCAAGAAACGCTTCCATGCTGCGCTGGTGACGCCGGTCATCCGCCTTTTCGCGCTGCATTAACGTCAGCAGCTCGCCATCGCAGTCCTGATAAATGTGCGCCGGAAAGAGCGTCGCGCCCGCTTTATCGCCGCAAAATTCGACGTTCATCAGCGACTGCGGCGCGATGTTGAGCGCAAACGAGGTTTCCAGCCGCAGAATATTGCCGCTGGCGAATTCCATCGTGGCGAACAGCGCGTCCTCCACCGTGTACTGCTGCGGGTCCCAGCGGCCAAACTGACCGCTGCTTTTGGTCGTGCCGAGTTTCTGAAACGTGTGCGCCGTCACGCGCGATACCCGCGGAAACCCGAGCACAAACAGCGCGGCATCCAGCATATGAATGCCGATGTCGATAAGCGGCCCGCCGCCCTGCAGCGCTTTGTTGGTAAACACGCCCCAGCCCGGCACGCCGCAGCGCCGCAGCGCCCGCGCGTTGGTGACATACACGTCGCCGAGCGTGCCGCTTGCTACCTGTTCGCGCAGCAGTTGGGTATCGCGCGCGAAACGATGATGAAAATCGTAGGCCAGCACTTTACCGGCCCGCCGGGCGGCCAGACGCATCTCGTCCGCCTGTTCGGGCGTCATGGCGGGCGGTTTTTCACACATCACATGACACCCCGCCGCCAGCGCCTGCATCACATGCTCATGATGAAAGCGATTCGGCGAACAGACGCTGACGATATCGGGACGCGCCTCTGACAGCAGCGTGGCGACATCCGTGAAAACGTGCCTGATGGCGTGGCGTTCTGCGAACGCCTGCGCCTGTTCAGGGCGGCTGTCACAGACAGCCGCCAGTTGCACCTCTTCACGCGTGCGGTAAAACGAGGCATGAACGGTATCCGCCACCTGACCGGCGCCGATAATGGCGACCTTCAGCGGCGAGGATTGATGAGCACTCATTTCGCACGCCGCCTCTTAACACTGACGCAGGAAGTCGAGCGACTGCCGGTAGGCCTGCGCCGGGTCATCGGCCCGGATGCGGCACTCATAGACGACGTAGCCGTTATAGCCGTCGGCGCGCAGCTGGTCGAACGCGCTGCGAAAATCGATCGCCCCGCTGCCCGGCTGGTAGCGGTGATTGTCCGCAATATGGACGTGGCCTAAGAGATCGCGGTTATTGTGGAACGCCTTGCAGAGGTTATCTTCCTCGATATTCATGTGGTAAAAATCGCCGATGATGTTGACGTGCTTCAGGCCGCCGTCAACGATATAGCGCCGCGCGTCGGCGAGCGTGTTGATCATGTGATCCTGATAGCGGTTGAGCGGCTCAAGGAAAACCGTGGTGCCGGTACGCGCCGCCACCTCGTCGAGATAGCGCAGCGAATCGCTGACCGCTTTTCTGTCGCCCGCCAGGCTTCGCGGCGATGTCATCGGCGGCAGGCGGAAGGTGAACATCCCCCAGGCCGCAGGCACCACAATCCCTTTGCCGCCCACCTCCGCCAGCGCCTCCAGAATGCGGGCGATCTGTGAAAGCCCGTTCAGACGGCGCTCCTCGATAAAGTCGCCAATCCAGCCGTCGTAGCCGCCGCAGGCGCTCGTCACCGGCAGGCCGGTCTCCTGAATCGCGGCTTTAACCTCCGCGAGGTTATCCACCAGCAGCTTGCCGTCGATCTCATAGCCGTCAAAGCCCATCGCTTTGATGTAACGGAATTTCTCCAGAATATTTTCCGGGAAAAAGGCCTGATTTTGCGTTGCGATTTTCATTGTTGTTTCATCCGTGAATTAAAAAGTGACGCCCATTTTGATGCTCAGTTCCGGGTGCTGGTCGACATACTTCATGTAGCTCTCCGCGCTCTGCGCGAAAGGCACGACCGGGTCAATCAGATCCTCGCAGTTGAGATAGCCGTTCATCAGCAGTTCCCAGCAGGTCTCTTCGATACGCTTGCGGCTCCAGCGCGGGTAGTCCGGGTTCGGCTCGCTACAGGCGCGCGAGAAGACAATTTTGGCGTTGTTGAAGTGCGCTTCGCGCCCGAAGTTGAGGCTGGTAAACGGCTTGGCGAACGCCACATAAGAAATCGTGCCGCCGTAGGCGATACCGCGCAGCGCGGCCTGGAGCGCGTCGGCGTTGCCGCTGGTTTCGATAATGACGTCCGCGCCCTGTTTGCCGGTGAGCTTTTTAATTTCCAGCCCGATGTCCGCGCCAATGGGATTAAAGGTGGTGTCCGCGCCGTGACGGCGCGCGATGGCGCAGCGGTGCTCGATAGGATCGACGCCGATGACCACCGACGCGCCCGCTTTTTTCGCCAGCTGTACGGCGATCTGCCCGATGGCGCCAAGCCCCACTACCACCACGAAATCGCCGACCCGCACGTTACCGTCGCGCACGCCGCTCATGGCGAACTGCGCCGGGTCATAGCAGACGGCGTTTTTCCAGCTACCGCCCTGCGGCATTTTGCGAAGCTTATAGTTATCCACGGCGTTGACGATGACCGTTTCCATCAGCGGGCCATAGGTGCAGACCATATCGCCCACGGCATAACCGGCGACGCTTGCGCCGCGCTCGATAATCTCGCCCACCACCATATTGCCGAGCTGGAATTTGCCGAACTCAATGCCGCGCGGCGCGCCCTCCGGGCGCGGCGTAAAGAGCTGCCATTCGCTGGAAAACGCTTCATCGATAAACGGACTGGCCGCGCGAAAATCCACCACTTCGGTGCCGTGTTTCGGCGCGCCGAAGCGCACGCGGATTTTTACTTCGTTATCCGCGACTGCACGGTCCTGATACTCCACCAGCGCCGCCACGCGCGGCGCCTGAGCCACTAATTTTTTCATTACTATCTCCCTGAAAATGACCCGGTCAGCCCTTAACGCCGCCGTCGGTCAAGCCACTTTTTATGAAACGTTCGGAAAGCGCGTACATCACGACCACCGGCAGCGCCGTCACCAGCGAGGCCGCCATCATGCGTCCCCAGATATAGTCCGGCGTGCTGAAGAGCGTGTTCAGCCCGACCGGCAGCGTGAAGTTCGAGGCGCTGGAAAGGAAAATCGAGGCGAAGAGGTAGTCGTTCCACGCCACCATAAAGCAGTAGACGAACACCGAGACCAGACCGGAAACCGCCAGCGGCACGGTGATGCGAAAGATGATTTGCAGACGGTTTAAGCCATCCATCATCGCCGCCTCTTCGATTTCATCAGGAATCGTGTCGAAGTAGCTTTTCAGCATGAACACGGCGGTCGGCAGCGTCTGGGTCACCATCGTCACGATAATGGCGAGCTGCGTGTCGTAGATGCCAAGCGCGGTGATGATTTTGAACAGCGGCACCACCAGCAGAATGCCGGAGAACATATAGACCGTGTAAAAGCTGGCGTTGATGGTCATGCGGCCCTTAAAGCGCAGCTTTGACAGCGCATAGGCCCCGAGAATCCCGATAAACACCGCGACGCCGGAGGACACCACCGACACCACCAGGCTGTTGCGAAAATAGGTGACGAACGGAAAGATCAGCGGGTTGAAGATGTCGACATAGTGCTCCAGCGTCCAGTGCTGCGGGAATAGCGTCGGATGCAGCGAAATCGCCTCTTTCGGGCTTTTGAACGAGGTCATCAGCATCACAAAGAAAGGCAGCAGCGTGACAATCAGAAACAGCGCCAGCCCGAGATAAAACCCGGCGCGCCGTGCAAAGCGTTTATTTGTTGCCATGGAGATTCACCCGTTTTCTGGTAATCAGGATCACTGCGAAAATGATGATGAACAGCACGACGGAGATCGCCGCCGCTTTACCGAGGTCATTGAACGCAAAGGCGGTTTTGTAGAGGTAGACGCCCAGGATATCGACTTTGGTGGTCAGCAGATAAACGTCGGCGAACATGTAGAACATCCAGATCGTGCGCAGCGTCACGACGGTCGCCAGTACCGGCATGATGGCGGGCAGCGTCACGATACGAAACCGCTGCCAGGCGCTCGCGCCGTCCATCTCCGCCGCCTCGTAGAGCGATTTGTCGATAGTCTGCAAAATCGCCAGAAACGAGATAAAGGCGTAGGGGAAGTAGCGCCAGACGGCGAACAGCACCACCAGCGCGAAGCTGCTGGAAGGGTTGTCGAACCACAGCGGCGCCTGGTCGTAAAGATGCAGCAGATCGCCCGCGACCCAGTTCACAACGCCATAGCCGTTGTTGAACATATATTTCCAGGCGAACACCAGCGAAATAGATGGCGTAACGTAGGAGAGGATCACCAGCGAGCGCGCGGTTTTGCGAAAGTGGAATTCGCGGTTAAAGAAAATCGCCACCGCCAGCCCCAGCGCGGTGCTGCCCGCCACCACCAGCGCCGTGTACCAGCAGGTCATCCACAACGAATGCCAGAAGCCCGGATCGCTGAGAATTTTGAGGTAGTTCTCAAGCCCGATGAATTGCGACGGCAGGCGCGGGTTGAGCGGCAGACGTAAAAAACTGATTTCGATATTCGACAGCATCGGCCAGGCCACCAGGCCGCCCAGCAACAGTAGGCTGGGGGCCAGGAGGAGCATGGCGAATGGCATATCAGAACCACCTGAAGTTAACTTCTTCATGAGAGCCATTTCCTGCGTCGGGTTTACGGTCTGGCGACCAGTTCATCAAGGCGTTTTTGCCCGTTCACGAGCGCCGCCTCCGGCGACTTGCCGCCGACCGTGACGCTGTTGACCATTTCGTTGATGACGCCAGAGCCGGTCACGTCACCCATACGGGTGAAGTTTTTGTCGCCGACCGAGCCGAAAACCTGCACGTTGGGGAATTGCGCGATAAGCTCGCGGGTGAGCCCGCCAAACGCTTTAATCACCGGGTTCTGTTGATAGACGGGCGTTTCCACCACCGCCTTGTTGACCGGCAGCGCCGCGCCCGGCGACATCAGCACCCAGTCAGCGGCGTTTTCCGCCTGCTCCATAAAGACCACGAATTTCTTCGCCGCTTCGGTCTCTTCTTCGCGCTGCCCGGCCGTGAGGGTGAGCGAGGTCAGCATCCCGTAGGCGGCGGCGGATTTTTTGGTCGGCACGACAAACCCGAGATCCTGCGGGTCGCCTTCTTTAAACACCGCAGGAAGAATGTAAGTGGAATAGATAGCCATCGGCGCGGTGCCGTTCATGAACGCGTCTTTGATTTCCATGACGTCGTTTGAGCCTGGCATGGAGAGCGAGGCGAGTTCCCGATAGTACTCCAGCGCCTCGCGCATTTCGGGCGTGTTGAGTGTGATGTTGCCGCTGGCGTCAAAGGCGTTCGCGCCGTTGGAGAGCGCGAACTGCGAAAACGCCTGTTCGGTCATGACGCTTTCGGCGGTCGGCAGCGCGATGCCATATTTTTTCTCGGACGGTTTATTCAAAAGCGTCGCGGCGTTCAGCAGCGACTGCCAGTCCTGCGGCGCGCCGAGGCCCACCTCCGCCAGACGCGATTTGTGATACCAGACGCCGCCAAGCCAGGCGCTGATGGGCACACCGGTCCAGGCCGTGCCGTCTTCAGTGCGCACAATACGCAGCACGCCGTCAAAGAACTGGTTCTCACCCACCTGCGCCACGGCGGCTTTGATGGCTTCGCGATCGAGCAATTGCTCTTTATCCATGACTTTGGCGTAGTCGTGACTGATTTCAATCACCTCCGGCAGCGCGCCGGAGCGCGCGAGCGTGGTGACTTTGGTGTTGTACGCGTCTTCTTCGACCGGCACCTGTTTCACGGTGATCCCCGGATTCGCTTTTTCAAAGCGCTCGATAAGCCGCGTAATCACCGCCTGGCGCTCCTGCTCCACCGACGAATGCATAAATTCGATGGCGACATTCTCTTTTTTCTTGTCGTCACAGCCTGACATCAGGGCGCAGGCAACCAGTGCTGAAACCAGCACAATATTATTGTTTCGCATATTCAGTCCTTTCAGGCTTTACTAAGCCACATTGCTTGCCACGGGGCGAGAGTGAGCGAGGCGGTATTTATCGTCGCGCCGGTGATTAATTCACGACAGCCGCAGGCGTCATAAGCAATAACCTGCGTTTTATCGCTGATATTAAAAAGCGCAATTATTGTCGAGCCATTTTCCGCGGAACGAATAATTTCCAGCACCGCATCATTAATACAATCAGCGACAAAGGCGCTGTCGGGATGAAACGCGGCGTGCTGGCGGCGCAGCGTAATAAGTTCGCCGAGCTGTTTCCAGGTGTCGTGACGTAAATTTCCTTCGGCCTGTAACGCCGCGTTTATTTCCGCTTCGGTATATTTTTGACGATTAATAGCACGATTATAGCCAAGACGCGCGACGCCCTCTTCGTCATTACGCGAGCCGAGAATACTTTGAATATAGATCGCCGGGACGCCGGGAAAGGTTAATAGCAGCGCGTGGGCCAGCAGAAAACGCGCGAGGCGCGTCGCGTCGTCGTCATGTCGCGCGCTGAGCGCATCCATATAGGTGACGTTGACTTCATAGGGGCTGCGGGTGCCGTCCGGGTTATTTTTCCAGTTAACGCGCGCGCCTTCGGCCTGAAGACCGTCCACCAGCCGTAAAATATCGGCTTCGGGGAGAATGCCGCGCAGCGGATTAAGACCGATGCCGTCATGCGAGGCCAGGAAATTAAACCAGGTGGTTTCACCGATACGCGCTTCACTTAATCCCTGCGCCCACCGGCAAAGCGTGCGGGCATTTTGGGTATGAATGGCGTGCAGCACCAGCGGCGGCAGCGGGAACTGATAGACCATCTGCGCCTCATCGAAACCGTTGCCAAGGTACGCGATATTATCTTTATGCGGCACGTTGGTTTCGGTGATGATCACGGTACCCGGCGCCACCACATCGGCGATAGCGCGAAACAGCTTCACTAACAGGTGTGTTTTTTCCAGATGGATGCAGCTCGTTCCGGGTGTTTTCCACATAAACCCGACGGCGTCGAGGCGGACATACTGCGCGCCTTCACGCAGGTAATGCAGCAGGACATCCACCATCGCCAGCAGTACGACCGGATTCGCGAAATTGAGGTCAATCTGATCTTCGCTAAAGGTGGTCCAGAGATGGCACACGCGTCCGTTCTGCATCGTAAACGGCGTTAATAGCGGCAGCGCCCGCGGCCGGGTGACGGCGGATAAATCGGTGCCGGGATCGACATTGATAAAGAAATCTTCATAGCCCGGTTTTTGCGCCAGATAATCCGCAAACCATTCGCTTTGCGCGGAAATATGGTTGCAAACGAAGTCAAACATAAGCCGCGCATGGGCACTAAGCCTGGCGATATCGGGCCAGTCGCCGCACTGCGGGTCAACGCGGTGGTAATCCACCACGGAAAACCCGTCGTCGGACGACCAGGGATAAAACGGTAAAAGATGAATATGTGAGAAATACGGCTGTAGCCAGGTTTCAAAAAAACGCTGAAAGGTCGCGAGGCGTTTTTCACCCGGCGCGCTGAACTGATCGGCATAGGTAATTAATACCACGTCCGTTTCATCCCACCCTTTTTTACGTTGCGCGGTAATTTCATTGCGCGTTTGTAAAATATGATTTTCAAGCGCGCTCAAATGCGCCTGATTAAATGCATCGCCATAAATTCGCGTAACCAGGTTTTTAATTACGCCGAAATTTATCGCGGAGGTTGTTATTTTTTCCATTGATAACATTTCCATGGTAGCGGTCCCACGGAGAAAGGCTACCCCTGGCAAATAGAGGTGTCAACGCGCGAAAAATTTGGTTTTAGGAATAAAACCCGGTTTCCGGAAATCAGTGTGAGTAATTGTGAAGTAGCGCAAAAAAAGCCAGAAATAAAAAAGCCCGAGAGGCTCGGGCTATTTACGGGAGGGTTTAGTGATATAACGCGCCGAGACGCGTTTCGCGAGCCGGTTTAACAGCGGCTCAAGCGCAAACGCCAGCGCGATTTTAAGCGGTCGGCGGGCGACGGATTTCACCGCCCAACCGGCAAACCCTGCCGGGCCGTAACGCAGCGCGGTCATCAGCGCCAGTTTGCCGGCGATTTTCAGGCCGGGCTTCGCACGGCGGGAGACTCGTTGCCAACGGGTGGTGGAATTCATGGCGGCTCCTTTATAACCGGGGGCGCGGCCCCCTGATAAATACATTATAGCTGGCGGAAACGGCTGCGCAGCGAGAAGGCGTCCGACGTGACGTAACGCTCCATCGCCCGCAAACGCTGCTCGCCCGCGGCAAGCTCGGCGTCCACCGCATTCAGCAAGTCGCTGCTGGTCGGCGCGGCCTCCCCTTCCTGCGTCTCATCCAGCGGATCGAGCGCGAAGGTCAGCACGATATAGGCGACGATCGTGATAAAAAACAGCCCGAAGAGCATCGACAGCACGGTTATCAGACGGACCAGTTTGACCGGCACATCAAGATAGTGCGCGATACCGGCGCAAACGCCCTTCACCATCCCTTCGCGGGGAAGACGTCCCAGCTTTTTGCCGCTAAACGTACGCGTCATTATTGGTTTCTCCAGTTCGGGTGTTCGGCATCGAGAATTTGCTCCAGCGCGTGGATGCGTTCGCGCATACGCTGCGCTTCTTCATTTAACTGCGCCAGGCGCTGCTGCTCGCTCTGGGAGAGCGCGTCGCGCCCGCCGCGGTTGGTGTAGTGAAGCCAGAGCCAGACCGGCAACACAAACAGCACAAACAGCGTTAACGGAATAGCCAGAAACAGTGCACTCATGGGTTCTCCTTACGGGTCAATATTGCGACGGCAAGCTGCCGCCGCGCTCCTTGTCAACGCGGGCGATTATTCGCCGTCGCGCTGCTGCACTTTCGCTTTCAGCGCCGCCAGCTGTACGCTGATGTCATCATCGGCTTTCAGTTCGGCGAACTGCTGATCCAGCGATTTCTGCTTACCAAAACCGTGGCTTTCCGCTTCGGCTTCCATCTGATCGATACGACGCTCGAACGACTCGAAACGCGCCATCGCCTCATCGATTTTGCCGCTGTCGAGCTGACGGCGCACATCGCGCGAGGAAGACGCCGCCTGGTGGCGCAGGGTCAGCGCATGCTGACGCACGCGGGTTTCGCTGAGTTTGTTCTCAAGCTCGCCGATTTCCTGTTTCATCCGCGCCAGCGTTTCATCAAGCTGCGTCGCTTCTTCTTCCAGCACACGGATAATGTCGGTCAGTTTCTGTTTTTCGATAAGCGCCGCGCGGGCCAGATCGTCTTTATCTTTACGCAGCGCCAGTTCCGCTTTTTCCTGCCATTCGGCCTGCTGCGCGTTGGCCTGCTCAATGCGGCGCGCGATCTGTTTCTTTTCCGCCAGCGCGCGGGCTGAGGTTGAGCGTACTTCCACCAGCGTGTCTTCCATCTCCTGAATCATCAGGCGAACCAGTTTTTGCGGATCTTCCGCCTTCTCCAGCAGGGCGTTGATGTTGGCGTTCACGATGTCGGCAAAACGAGAAAAAATACCCATAATTTCATCCTCTACATGGTAAGACGGGCTAAGCCCTTGCTGTATGGCTTAATACAAACTCCGTGCCAGTTTTTTAATGCCTTGATTATAAAGGATAATGAAAATTTTGCCGTTAGTGCCTTCCAGGCTAGAGTAGTGATATACGCTACTAAGTGGTGAATTTCATCATGACAGAATACAAAGATAACCTGATTGGCGAGGCGAACCGGTTTCTTGAGGTGCTGGAACAAGTCTCACGAGTCGCGCCGCTCGATAAACCCGTGCTGATTATTGGCGAGCGCGGCACCGGCAAGGAACTTATCGCCCACCGCCTGCACTACCTGTCGCGCCGCTGGCAGGGGCCGTTTATCTCGCTCAACTGCGCGGCGCTGAATGAAAATCTGCTCGATTCCGAGCTGTTCGGCCATGAGGCCGGGGCGTTTACCGGCGCGCAGAAGCGCCACCCCGGCCGCTTTGAGCGCGCCGACGGCGGCACGCTGTTTCTGGATGAACTCGCCACCGCGCCGATGCTGGTGCAGGAAAAACTGCTAAGGGTGATTGAATATGGCGAGCTGGAGCGCGTCGGCGGTAGCCAGCCCTTGCAGGTGAACGTGCGTCTTATCTGCGCCACCAATGCCGATCTGCCGCAACTCGTCGAGGAAGAGAAGTTTCGCGCCGACCTGCTCGACCGGCTCGCCTTTGATGTGGTGTTGCTCCCCGCCCTTCGCGAGCGCGACAGCGATATCATGCTGCTGGCGGAGCAGTTCGCCATCCAGATGTGCCGCGAGCTGGGCCTGCCGCTCTTTCCGGGCTTTACCGAACGGGCGCGCGAGACGCTGCTCGGCTACCGGTGGCCCGGGAATATCCGCGAGCTGAAAAATGTGGTGGAGCGCTCGGTGTACCGTCACGCCAGCAGCGACGAGCCGGTGGATAATATTATTCTCGATCCGTTTCGCCGCGAGCAGGCGGAGATGCCGCCTGCGACGACGATCGATGCACAGACCAGCGGCCCGTCGCTGCCGCTGAACCTGCGCAAATGGCAGCATGACGAAGAAAAACGGCTGCTGGAAGCGAGCCTGCAGGCGGCGAAATATAACCAGAAACAGGCCGCGGAACTGCTGGGTTTAACCTATCACCAGCTGCGCGCGCTGCTGAAAAAACATGAAATTCGCTAAGGGCGGATACTTTTAACCCAAACGCCCGCAGAGTTTTTTACGCAGGGCGCGTAAGTGCGATACACTTTGCCTGGTGACTAAAACAACTCAAAAACTTATGCGCGGAATTCTCTCCTCCTTTTTAGCGACGCTCGGGCTACTGAGCGTACCGGCTTTTGCTGCGCTTCCCGCCGAATCGCCCGGCGATATTCGCCAGAGCGGATTTGTCTATTGCGTTAATGGCCAGGTTAATACCTTTAATCCCCAAAAAGTGGGGAGCGGGCTGACGGTCGATACGCTCGCCGCCCAGCTTTATGACCGGCTGCTGGATGTCGATCCTTATACCTATCGGCTGGTGCCGGAGCTTGCCGAAAGCTGGGAGACGCCGGATGACGGTATCACCTGGCGTTTTCGCCTGCGCCCGAACGTGCAGTTTCAGCACACCCGCTGGTTTACGCCCACGCGCGCGCTGAACGCCGACGACGTGGTGTTCAGCTTTCAGCGTATTATCGACCCGAAACACCCGTGGCATAACGTCAACGGCGGCAGCTATCCCTATTTCGACAGTCTCCAGTTCGCCGATAACGTCCGCAGCGTGCGCAAGCTGGATAACCGCACCGTGGAGTTTCGCTTACGCCAGCCGGACGCTTCCTTCTTATGGCATCTCGCCACGCATTACGCGTCGGTGATGTCGGCGGAGTATGCGGCGGCGCTTGAGCGCAGCGGCAATCAGGAGGAGCTGGATCGCGAGCCTGTCGGCACCGGGCCGTTCCGTCTCGGCGAGTATCGCGCCGGGCAGTACATTCGCCTGCTGCGCCACGACGCTTACTGGCGCGGCAAACCGCAGATGCCGCAGGTGGTTATCGATCTCGGCTCCGGCGGCACGGGGCGTCTGTCCAAGCTGCTGACCGGCGAGTGCGACGTGCTGGCCTGGCCTGCCGCGAGTCAGCTCACCAGCCTCAGGGACGATCCGCGCCTGCGCCTGACGCTGCGCCCCGGTATGAATATCGCCTATCTGGCGTTTAATACCCATAAAGCGCCGCTCGATAACCCGAAAGTGCGCCACGCCCTGGCGCTGGCCATTAATAACCAGCGTCTGATGCAGTCTATCTATTACGGCACGGCGGAAACCGCCGCGTCGATTCTGCCGCGCGCCTCCTGGGCGTATGACAACAACGCGAAAATCACCGAATACAACCCGGATAAAGCGCGCGCGCAGCTGAAAGCGCTGGGGCTTGAAAACCTGACGCTGAAGCTGTGGGTGCCCACCAGCTCCCAGGCCTGGAACCCGAGCCCGCTCAAAACGGCCGAACTGTTGCAGGCGGATCTGGCGCAGGTGGGCGTGACGGTGGATATCGTCCCGGTGGAGGGCCGTTTTCAGGAGGCCCGTCTGATGGACATGAACCACGATTTAACGCTCGCTGGCTGGTCGACGGACAGTAACGATCCGGACAGTTTCTTCCGGCCGCTGCTAAGCTGCGCGGCTATTCGGTCGCAAACCAACTACGCCCACTGGTGCGATCGCGATTTTGACGGCGTGCTGCAGTCGGCCCTCTCCTCGCAGCAGCTGGCGTACCGGATTGAAGCCTATACCCGCGCGCAGACGATCCTGGCGGAACAGTTGCCGGTGCTGCCGCTGGCGTCATCGCTGCGGCTGCAGGCGTATCGTTACGATATGAAAGGCCTGGTATTGAGCCCGTTCGGCAACGCCTCGTTCGCGGGCGTCTCGCGCGAACCCACTGAGGACAAACAGCCATGATTATCTTTACCCTGCGTCGTCTGGTGCTGCTGGTTATCACGCTGTTTTTCCTGACCATCGTCGGCTTCTGCCTGAGCTATTTCACGCCGCACGCGCCGCTCCAGGGCGCCTCGCTCTGGAATGCCTGGCTGTTCTGGTGTGACAGCGTGCTGCACTGGGATTTCGGCGTCTCCAGCATTAACGGCCAGTTGATCTCCACGCAGCTGCGTGAGGTGTTCCCGGCCACGATGGAGCTCTGCGTGCTGGCGTTCGGCCTGGCGCTGCTGGTGGGCATTCCGGTCGGCATGGCGGCGGGCATTCTGCGCGGTAAATGGCAGGATAAGCTTATCAGCGCCGTGGCCCTGCTCGGTTTTTCGATTCCGGTGTTCTGGCTGGCGCTGCTTTTCACCCTCTTCTTTTCACTGACGCTCGGCTGGTTCCCGGTCTCCGGGCGCTTCGATCTGCTGTATGAAGTGAAAACGGTGACCGGTTTCGCGCTGATTGACGCCTGGCTTTCTGACTCGCCGTGGCGTCACGAGATGATTTTAAGCGCGCTGCGCCACATGGTGCTGCCGGTGCTGACGCTCGCCGTCGCGCCGACCACCGAAGTGATCCGTCTGGTGCGCGTCAGCACCGTGGAGATCCTGGAGCGCAACTACATCAAAGCGGCATCCACGCGCGGGCTGTCACGCCTGACGATTCTGCGCCGCCATGTGCTGCATAACGCCCTGCCGCCGGTGATCCCGCGTCTGGGGCTGCAATTCTCCACCATGCTGACCCTCGCGATGATCACCGAAATGGTCTTTAGCTGGCCAGGGCTTGGCCGCTGGCTGATTAACGCCATTCGCCAGCAGGACTACGCCGCGATCTCCGCAGGCGTGATGGTTGTCGGGTCGCTGGTGATTCTGGTGAACGTGATTTCGGATATTCTGGGCGCGCTGGCGAACCCGCTGAAACATAAGGAATGGTATGCCTTACGATAGCGTCTATCGCGAAAAACGCCCGCCGGGCGCGCTGCGCACCGTCTGGCGCAAATTCTACGGCGACACCGTCGCGATGGTGGGCCTGTACGGCTGTGCGGGTCTGGTGCTGTTATGCGTGTTCGGCAGGCTGTTCGCGCCCTACGGCATCGATCAACAATTTCTCGGTTACCAGCTGCTGCCGCCGTCATGGTCGCGCTATGGCGAAGTTTCGTTCTTCCTCGGCACCGACGATTTAGGGCGCGATCTGTTAAGCCGTCTTCTGAGCGGCGCGGCCCCAACCATCGGCGGCGCGTTCGTGGTGACGCTCGCCGCGACCGTCTGCGGGCTGGTGCTGGGCGTACTGGCGGGCGCCACCCACGGGCTGCGCTCGGCGGTGCTCAATCATGTGCTCGACACGCTGCTCTCTATTCCGTCCCTGCTGCTGGCGATTATTGTGGTCGCCTTCGCGGGGCCGCAGCTCAGCCATGCGATGCTGGCCGTCTGGCTGGCGCTGGTGCCGCGCATGGTGCGCTCGGTATACAGCATGGTGCATGACGAACTGGAAAAAGAGTATGTCATCGCCGCGCGGCTGGATGGCGCGACCACCTTTAATATTCTGTGGTTCGCCGTGCTGCCTAACACCGCTTCGGTGCTGGTCGGCGAAATCACCCGCGCGCTGTCGATTGCCATTCTCGATATCGCGGCGCTCGGTTTTCTCGATCTCGGCGCGCAGCTCCCTTCGCCCGAATGGGGCGCGATGCTCGGCGACGCGCTGGAACTGATATATGTCGCCCCCTGGACGGTGATGCTGCCGGGCGCTGCCATCATGATTAGCGTATTGCTGGTGAATTTACTGGGCGACGGTATTCGTCGCGCCATCGACGCGGGGGTGGAATAATGCCGCTGCTGGATATCCGTAATCTGACGATTGAATTTAAAACCAGCGAAGGCTGGGTGAAAGCCGTGGACCGCGTGAGCCTGAGTCTGCCGGAAGGCGACATTCGCGGGCTGGTGGGCGAATCGGGCTCCGGTAAGAGCCTGATTGCGAAAGCGATCTGCGGAGTGACGAAAGACAACTGGCGCATCACCGCCGACCGTATGCGCTTTGACGATATCGACCTGCTGCGCCTCTCGCCGCGCGAGCGCCGCCGTCTGGTGGGCCATAACGTGTCGATGATTTTTCAGGAGCCGCAATCCTGTCTCGATCCGTCCGAGAAAATTGGCCGCCAGCTGATGCAAAACATCCCCGGCTGGACGTACAAAGGCCGCTGGTGGCAGCGTTTTGGCTGGCGCAAGCGCCGGGCCATCGAGCTGCTGCATCGCGTCGGGATCAAAGATCACAAAGACGCCATGCGCAGCTTCCCCTATGAGCTGACGGAAGGCGAATGCCAGAAGGTGATGATCGCGATTGCGCTCGCCAACCAGCCGCGTCTGTTGATTGCCGATGAGCCGACCAACGCGATGGAGCCGACCACCCAGGCGCAGATTTTCCGCTTGCTCTCGCGGCTGAATCAGAATAACAACACGACGATTCTGCTTATCAGCCACGATTTGCAGATGCTGAGCCAGTGGGCCGACCGCATCGACGTGCTTTACTGCGGGCAGACGGTGGAGACCGCGCCGAGCGAGGAGCTGATCTCCACCCCGCACCACCCTTACACCCAGGCGCTGATCCGCGCGATCCCGGATTTCGGCAGCGCGATGCCGCATAAAAGCCGTCTCAATACGCTGCCGGGCGCGATCCCGCTGCTTGAGCATCTACCGATTGGCTGCCGCCTCGGGCCGCGCTGCCCGTATGCCCAGCGCAAGTGCATCGAAACCCCGCGTCTCGACGGGCCGAAAAATCATCTTTTCGCCTGCCATTTCCCGCTGAACATGGAGAGAGAGTGAAATGGTGGAAACGCTGTTGCAGGTTCGCAACCTGAGTAAAACCTATCGCTACCGCACCGGCTGGTTTCGCCGCCAGACCGTCGAGGCGGTGAAGCCGCTGAGCTTTACCCTGCGCGAACGCCAGACGCTGGCTATCATCGGCGAGAATGGCTCCGGCAAATCCACGCTCGCCAAAATGCTGGCCGGCATGGTCGCGCCGACCACAGGCGATCTGGTGATTGACGATCACCCCCTGACGTTTGGCGATTATTCGTTTCGCAGCCAGCGGATCCGCATGATTTTTCAGGACCCGTCGACGTCGCTCAACCCGCGCCAGCGTATTTCGCAGATTCTCGACTTCCCGCTGCGGCTCAATACCGATCTGGAGCCGGAAGCCCGCGCGAAACGCATTAAAGAGACGCTGCGCATGGTCGGCCTGCTGCCCGATCACGTCAGCTACTATCCGCATATGCTGGCGCCGGGTCAGAAGCAGCGCCTGGGCCTCGCGCGCGCGCTGATCCTGCGCCCGAAGGTGATTATCGCCGACGAAGCGCTGGCGTCGCTCGATATGTCGATGCGTTCGCAGTTAATCAACCTGATGCTGGAATTACAGGAAAAACAGGGTATCTCTTATATTTATGTGACCCAGCACATCGGCATGATGAAACACATCAGCGATCAGGTGATGGTGATGCATCAGGGCGAAGTGGTGGAGCGCGGCAGCACGGCCGATGTCCTCGCCTCGCCGCTGCACGATTTAACCAAACGGCTTATCGCCAGTCATTTCGGCGAAGCCTTAACCGCCGACGCCTGGCGGAAAGACCGCTAATCCGCCATCTGTAGTGGTCGGATTAACTCCTCCGGCGAGTCATGCTAGAATCGCCGCGTTTTAACGACGGCTGGCGTTTTCGGCCTGCCGCCATAACAATGACGATAAGGATTAAAAGCTATGGGTTTTCTTACCGGTAAGCGCATTCTGGTGACTGGCGTAGCCAGCAAACTGTCCATCGCGTACGGTATCGCACAGGCAATGCACCGTGAAGGGGCTGAACTGGCGTTCACCTACCAGAACGACAAGCTGAAAGGCCGCGTGGAAGAGTTTGCCGCTCAACTGGACTCCAGCATCGTGCTGCCGTGTGACGTTGCGGAAGATGAAAGCATCGACGCGCTGTTCACCGAGCTTGCCAAAGTCTGGCCGAAATTTGACGGTTTCGTACACTCCATCGGTTTCGCGCCGGCCGATCAGCTGGACGGCGACTACGTTAACGCCGTGACCCGTGAAGGCTTCAAAATCGCGCACGACATCAGCGCATACAGCTTTGTGGCAATGGCGAAAGCGTGCCGTTCTATGCTGAACCCGAACGCGGCGCTGCTGACCCTCTCCTACCTGGGCGCAGAGCGTGCTATCCCGAACTACAACGTGATGGGTCTGGCGAAAGCGTCTCTGGAAGCCAACGTACGCTACATGGCGAACGCGATGGGTCCGGAAGGCGTGCGCGTTAACGCCATCTCCGCAGGCCCGATCCGCACGCTGGCGGCTTCCGGCATTAAAGATTTCCGTAAGATGCTGGCGCACTGCGAAGCGGTCACCCCGATCCGCCGCACCGTCACCATCGAAGACGTGGGTAACTCCGCGGCGTTCCTGTGTTCCGATCTCTCCGGCGGTATCACCGGCGAAGTGGTTCACGTTGACGGCGGTTTCAGCATCGCTGCGATGAATGAGCTGGAACTGAAATAATCTTCCGGTTTCTCGCCAAAGGGCAGGTTTTCAACCTGCCCTTTTTATTTATGCCTTTCTGATATTTGTTATCACCGAACAATCTTTTATCGCCGTGACGTGTTACGCCAGGATAGTCGTGCGTGACCTGCCCGGCGCCGCGTATTGTTTCCGCCGTTCCGGGCGCTCATTTTCAGACAAGGAACGACCATGGAACAACGCCGCCTTACCGGCAAAAGCCACTGGTATCATGAAACCCAGTCCAGCCTCTGTCCGGCAGATCCGCTGCCGTTAGTTCCCGAAGCCGCAAAGGTGGAGGACCGTTTTCTGCTCGACCTGCCGCTGGACGACATGAACATCGCCGCCCATGCGCCCTGGTGCGACGCCGCGCGTGCGCTTATCCCTTCCCTGCTGCCTGATAAACACGACGTCACCCGCCTTCATACGCTCAGCGTCTATGACCGCCTCAGCGCCGCGCTGACCGTGGCTCAGGTCTGCGGCGTGCAGCGGCTGTGCAACCATTACGCCGCCCGTCTGGCGCCGGAGCCGGGGCCGGATTCCTCGCGGGAAAGCAACCGTCGCCTGACGCTGCTCACACAGACGGCTCGCCAGCTCGCCAGCCAGCCGACGCTGATTGACAGCGCGGCGCGCACGCAGCTGGAAGACGCCGGGCTCTCGGTGTATGACATCGTCACCTTTACGCAGATTATCGGTTTCGTGGGCTTTCAGGCCCGCGCGGTGGCGCTGTTACAGGCGCAGCCCGGCCAGCCGGCGCGCTGGCTGCCGGGCATCGACATGCAACAGGACGCGCCCGCCTCGCTTTTCACCGCGTCCGAATCGCGCTGGCAGCCCGATCTCCCGGCGCTCGAAATGGGCTGGGCCAGTCCCGAACAACAGGCCGCCTATAACGCGGCGCTTGACGAACCGTTGCTGCAACCGCTGCTCTCTCTGCTGGCCCATGACGCAAGCGCGTTACAGGGCCTCGCCGCCCTGCTCGCCACGCTGCAAAGGCCGGAGGACGCGGCTGACGCGGCGCTGGCGGCGCTGGTATCCGCGCGCATTAACGGCAGCGCCAGCTGTTTTGACGAGGCCGCGCTGCGCCTGCGCGCCGAGCCAGGCCTTGCGGATGCGGCGCGCAACGGCGAACGGGCGCTGCTCGCCTGGAGCCATAATCACCCGAGAGCGCGCGCCATTATCCAGGCGATGCAGATGCTGACCCGCGCGCCCGCGCGGTTTGGTCACGCGCAGCTTGAGCCGCTGATTGAGGCTGGTTTCGCTCCGCAGACGGCGCTACGCCTGCTCGCTTTCGGCAGCGCCTGCGGCTGGGTAAACCGTCTGCGGCTCGGTCTTGGCGTCGCCGCGTAGCCCGCGGCGGCCTAAAGAGCGCTTGCCGGGAGGCGCGCAATCGCGTAAAACTGTCAGCCGCTCTTTTGGCCACGAAAATTCGACACTATGTTTCAGGATAACCCGCTGCTTGCGCAGCTTAAACAGCAACTGCATTCCCAGACGCCGCGCGCCGAAGGGGTAGTAAAAGCCACGGAAAAAGGTTTTGGTTTCCTTGAGGTTGACGCGCAGAAAAGTTACTTCATTCCGCCTCCGCAGATGAAGAAAGTGATGCACGGCGATCGCGTCATTGCCGTTATCCATACGGAAAAGGAAAAAGAATCCGCCGAGCCCGAAGAGCTTATCGAACCCTTCCTGACCCGCTTTGTGGGCCGGGTGCAAAAGAAAGACGATCGTCTCTCTATCGTTCCCGATCATCCGCTGCTGAAAGACGCCATCCCGTGCCGCGCTGAACGCGGCGTCAGCCATGATTTTCAGAATGGCGACTGGGCGGTGGCGGAGATGCGCCGTCATCCGCTGAAAGGCGATCGCGGCTTCTACGCGGAACTGACCCAGTTTATTACCTTCGGCGACGACCATTTCGTGCCGTGGTGGGTGACGCTTGCCCGCCACAATCTTGAGCGCGAAGCGCCGGACGGCGTGGCGACCGAAATGCTGGATGAAAACCTGACGCGTGAAGATTTAACCGCGCTCGATTTCGTCACTATCGACAGCGCCAGCACCGAAGATATGGACGATGCGCTGTATGTCGAAGCGCTGGAGGGCGACCGCCTGCAGCTGACCGTCGCGATTGCCGATCCGACCGCGTGGATCGCCGAAGGCAGCAAGCTCGACAACATCGCCAAAGTGCGCGCGTTCACCAACTACCTGCCGGGCTTTAACATCCCGATGCTGCCGCGCGAGCTTTCCGACGATCTCTGCTCGCTGCGCGAAGGCGAACAGCGCCCGGCGCTGGTCTGCCGCATGATTATCGACGCCGACGGCGCTATCAGCGACGACATTCACTTCTTCGCAGCGACCATCGAATCGAAAGCCAAACTGGCGTATGACGATGTCTCTGACTGGCTGGAAGAAAAAGGCGACTGGCAGCCGGGCAGCGAGGCGATTGCCGCGCAGATCCGCCTGCTGCAGCAGATTTGCCAGCGCCGCAGCGCCTGGCGTACCGAACATGCGCTGGTGTTTAAAGACCGCCCGGATTACCGCTTTGTGCTTGGCGAAAAAGGCGAAGTGCTGGATATCGTGGCCGAGCCGCGCCGTATCGCTAACCGTATCGTTGAAGAATCGATGATTGCCGCGAACATCTGCGCCGCGCGCGTGCTGCGCGACAAGCTGGGCTTCGGCGTGTATAACGTGCACGCAGGCTTCGACCCGGCCAGCACCGAACAGCTGGCGACGCTGCTGCAAAGCCACGGCATGCATGTGGATGCGAACGACGTGCTGACCCTGCCAGGCTTCTGCAAGCTGCGCCGCGAACTCGACGCGCAGCCGTCCGGCTTCCTCGACAGCCGCATCCGCCGTTTCCAGTCGTTTGCGGAAATCAGCACCGAGCCGGGCCCGCACTTCGGCCTGGGCCTCGAAGCATACGCGACCTGGACTTCGCCGATCCGTAAATATGGCGATATGGTTAACCACCGTCTGCTGAAAGCCATCATTAAAGGCGAAAGCGCGTCACGTCCGCAGGAAGCGTCCACCGTACAGATGGCCGAGCGCCGTCGTCTCAACCGCATGGCGGAGCGAGACGTGGGCGACTGGTTGTATGCCCGTTTCCTGAAAGACAAAGCCGGCACCGATACCCGCTTCGCGGCGGAAATTATCGATGTCAGCCGCGGCGGCATGCGCGTGCGTCTGGTGGATAACGGCGCGGTCGCCTTTATTCCTGCGCCGTTCCTGCACGCGGTGCGCGATGAGCTGGTCTGCAGCCAGGAAAACGGCACCGTACAGATCAAAGGCGAAACCGTCTATAAAGTGACCGATGTTATCGACGTGACCATCGCCGAAGTGCGTATGGAAACCCGCAGCGTGATCGCACGCCCGGTCGCCTGACCCTCCACTCCCCGGCCCCGCCGGGGAGTGCTTCTTCTCCCCCGTCTCGTCTTCCCCTCTGTGTGAGCGCGCACAATTTTCCCGTCTCACTTGGGCATTTTTCTAAAAAACGATCACACTAACAGAGTGCGTCGTAATTTAACGCTTTGAGAATTAAGCGAAATGGCCGTGGCCGCACCGGGTTTGCCGCCTTCGCCAACAATATATTCCCGTAAAAACAAACGTTTTGCCTGTTATTGCCGGCAGAGTCCGGCTGTGCCGTTTGCGCAGCGCCTGGTGTGGGTTCGGGAGAGAGCATGAAAGACGACCTGGAGAATAATCTGCTGTACCGCTACTGCGGCGCCACCAGCCCTTTCTGGCGCCTGCCGCTGGACAGCAACGCGTTGCAGCTTGCCGCCAGCGAAGAGGCCGTCACCAGCCATGTGGTGCCGCTGACGCCGGAACAGGCCGCGCAGATCCGTACCATGAGTGTGATTACCTCAAGCGTCACGCTGTCGTTATCGCTGTTTGGCGAACCGGTGCCGGTGCATCTGGTGGGGCGCAAAGTCTCCCGCAAAGAGTGGGCGGGCACGGCGTCGGCGTGGCACGACACCACCTCGGTGGCGCGCGATCTGGTGCAAGGACTCTCCTTCGCCGAACAGGTGGTGTCTGAAGCCAATTCGGTCATCGTGATCCTCGATCGCCACGGCAATATCCAGCGCTTCAACCGGCTGAGCGAAGAATATACGGGCCTGAAAGAGCAGGAAGTGATCGGGCAGAATGTCTTTAAGCTGTTTATGACGCCCGCCGAAGCATCTGCCTCGCGGCGCAATATCACCGGTTTTTTCCGCAACGGCAGCTCCTATGAAGTCGAACGCTGGATCAAGACGCGCAAAGGCCAGCGGCTGTTTCTGTTTCGCAATAAGTTTGTCCACAGCGGCAGCGGGCGCAACGAAATTTTCCTGATTTGCTCCGGCACCGATATCACCGAGGAGCGCCGCGCGCAGGAGCGCCTGCGCGTGCTTGCCAATACCGACGCCATTACCGGCCTGCCCAACCGCAACGCTATCCATGAAATGATCAGCGACGCCATCGCTAAACGCGGCGACACGCAGGTGGGCATCGTTTATCTCGATCTCGATAATTTTAAAAAGGTTAACGATGCCTACGGGCATATGTTTGGCGACCAGTTACTCCAGGCGGTGTCGCTCGCCATTCTGAGCTGTCTTGAGAAAGATCAGGTGCTGGCGCGCCTCGGCGGCGATGAGTTTATCGTGATGGCGACCGATACGTCGCAGGCGGCGCTGGAGGCGATGTCGTCGCGGATCATCTCCCGACTAAAGCATCCGTTTCGTATCGGGCTGATTGAAGTCTATACCGGTTGCTCACTCGGCATTGCCCTCGCGCCTCAGCATGGCGACGACCGCGAGAGCGTCATCCGCAACGCCGACACGGCGATGTATAACGCCAAAGAGAATGGGCGCGGCAAATTCTGCGTCTTTTGTCCGGAGATGAACCAGCGGGTGTTTGAGTATCTCTGGCTTGATACCAACCTGCGCAAGGCGCTGGAGAAGAATCAGCTGGTGATTCACTATCAGCCGAAAATAGCGGCGGATGGCGTGGTGGATAGCCTGGAAGCGCTGGTGCGCTGGCAGTCGCCGGAGCGGGGGCTGATCCCGCCGCTCGATTTTATCTCTTATGCCGAAGAGTCCGGACTCATCGTGCCGCTCGGGCGCTGGGTGATGCTGGACGTGGTGCGCCAGGTGGCGAAGTGGCGCGATGCGGGCATACTGTTGCGGGTCGCGGTGAATGTGTCGGCGCGCCAGCTTGCCGACCAGACGCTGATAAGCGATCTGCGCCAGGCGCTTGCCGATATGCATTTTACTTGCAGCCCTATTGACGTAGAGATCACCGAAAGCTGCCTGATTGAAAACGCCGAGCTGGCGCTGTCGGTGATCAACGAGTTCAGCGCGCTGGGCGCGCAGGTGCATCTGGACGATTTCGGCACCGGGTATTCATCCCTCTCGCAGCTGGCGCGTTTCCCGCTGGATGCCATTAAACTCGATCAAAGCTTCGTGCGCGATATTCATAAGCAGCCGGTATCGCAGTCGCTCGTGCACGCCATCGTCGCGGTGGCGAAAGCGCTCGATTTGCAGGTGATCGCTGAGGGCGTCGAAAGCGAAGAGGAAGATGCGTTTCTGACGCAAAACGGCGTCGATCAGCGCCAGGGGTTTCTGTTCGCCCGCCCGATGACCGCCAGCGATCTTGAACGCTGGTATCAACGCTATCGCGCCGGGAAACAGACGCCGTAAACGGCGTCTGAGGTGATGGCCGTTAGCCTGCTTTACGCAGCGCCGCGGCGGTATGGCGGTTTTGTAGCTGGATCAGGCGCTCCATATAGCCCACATCTTTCGGCTCCAGGCTGAACGCTGCGTCCACCCAGTCTTCGGTGATTTCCATCAGCTCGTTACGCGAGAGGCGCAGCACGCGCTGGCGCGCCCGGAGCATCGCCCTCACCCCGTTCAGCCGCGGTTTGAGGGTGTCGATAAACGTCCTCGTCGCCACAAACCCCTGGCCTGGCTCAAAGAGCTGATCCACCAGCCCCTGTGGCTGATACCACTCGGCGGTGTGAGATTCGCCCTGCCAGATAAGCTCCTCGGCAAGGCGCATCCCGGCGCGGCGCGTCACCAGCGAATAGCCGCCCATGCCGGGGAAGAGATTAAACGCAATCTCCGGGAACCCCATGCGGGCGTCGCGCTGGGCCAGAACAAAATGGTGCGCCAGCGCCGCTTCGAAACCGCCGCCGAGCGCGCTGCCTTCTACCATCGCAAGGCTAATGGCGCCGCAGTCAAATCCGCGCGAGGCGGCGTGTACGCAGTCCACGCAGGCGCGGGCATAGGCGCGCAGCGCTTCGCGTTTGCCGTTGCGAATGCAGTCGACGAAAAACTGTAAATCGCCGCCGGTGTTATACATGCCGGGGACCAGCGAGCCGGTGACCCAGAAATCCACCTCCAGCCTGGCCTCCTGCACCAGATAGCTGAGGTTCATGATCTCTTCGATAAGAACATGGTTAAAACACGGACGCGGCTGGGCCCGCAGCATCATCCAGATAATGCGGCGTTCTTCCTCGTAAAACCCGGAAAGCTGAGTAAAACGCGCTGTATCGGTAAAGAGTTTGCAGGTCGATTGGTTGAATACTGACATAGTCTTTCCTCATGTAAGTTAACGCGTTATGCGCAGGATCAGACTAATTCACAGCCGCGTTTCGCACGGGAAGCCGGCCTGTTTTATAACCATAATTTATCTTTTAAAGCGAAATGATTGATTCTGGCGGCGTATTAAGAGAGCCGCCCGCTTCTCTTTGACGCCGCTTTTCTGCATCATGGGCCTGTACCAACCGTAAAAAGGAAGCATTATGCCGACAGTAAATCCGCAGCAGCTGGCTGACCGTATCGATACCGTTCTGGATATTCTGGTGGCGGGCGATTACCACTCCGCCATCCATAACCTGGAAATTCTGAAGGCGGAACTGCTGGCGCAGGGCCAGCAGGGAGAGGAGCCGGGGGAGAAAAAAGAGAAGGCGCCCTGGGAGATCTGACGCCTTAAGCGCTTACAGGCTGAGCGTGCCGAACGCCTGCTGCCATTCGCGCCCGAAACCCTCAACCGCCGCCGCGACCGCGGGCGTATTGAGCAACTGATCGGCGACATCCACGGGCAGCGTAATCGACTGGCACCCGGCGAGCAGACAGCCAAGCGCCTGCTGCGGCGTGCGAAAGCTCGCCGCCAGCACTTTTGACTGCGACGCGTGCAGCGTCAGCAGTTCCTGCAATTCACTGACCGTCGCCACACCGTCACCGCCCTGCGCATCCAGGCGATTGACATAAGGCGCGATATATTCCGCCCCCGCCAGCGCCGCCATCAGCCCCTGCATCGCGCCGTACACCGCCGTGCCAAGCAGCGGAATCCCGGACGGTTTAAGGATTTTCATCGCCGCGAGCCCCGCAGGCGTGACCGGAATTTTCACCACCAGCCCCGGCGCCCGCTGCGCCAGCAGTTCCGCCTCCCGAACCATCTGCGCCGTGTCTGACGCCACGACCTGCGCAAAAAGTTTGCCTTCACCGTTCAGCGCCTCCTGCAACGCGGGAAGCAGATCCCAGAGTTTCACGCCCGCGCGCGCCACAATGGAAGGGTTCGTGGTGACGCCCTGTAGCGGCAGAATATTCGCCAGACGTTTAACAGCCGCGACATCCGCGGTGTCGAGATACAGTTCCATAACGACTCCTGTTTTGAGCAAGTTAACATTGCCGCCATCTTAAATCAGCCGGTGCGGATAAAGCTGATCGCCGTCAATAAAACTTTCATTCGAAAGTAAGATCATTTTCTAATGAAACAACACGAGCATAACGACGATGATCTTTAACCTGCAACGCTATTCCACGCATGACGGGCCGGGCATTCGAACCGTCGTCTTCCTGAAAGGCTGTTCGCTCGGCTGCCGCTGGTGCCAGAACCCGGAAAGCCGTCGCCGCCAGCGCGACGTACTGTTTGACGAGCGGCTGTGCCTGAGCGGCTGCGATCTCTGCGAGCGCACCTGCCCGCAGGCGATTCATCGCAATGGCGAGACCGTCGTGATTGACCGTGCGGCGCTGGATGACGCCGCGCTCGATGCGCTCACCGACTGCTGCCCCACGCAGGCGCTGAGCGTCTGTGGCGAATCCCGAAGCCTCGAGACGATCATGGACACCGTGCTGCGCGATCGTCCCTTCTACGCCCGCAGCGGCGGCGGTATCACGCTTTCCGGCGGCGAGCCGTTCATGCAGCCGGAGATGGCGAAAATGCTGTTACAGCGCAGCCGTGAAGCGGGCATCCATACGGCGGTGGAATCGTGTTTGCATGTGCCGTGGAAGCATATCGCCCCGTCGCTGCCGTTTCTTGATCTTCTTTTGGCTGACTTAAAGCATGTCGACCCTGAGCGTTTTCACGCCTGGACCGACGGCAGCGCTGAACGTGTGCTGGATAATTTCCGGCGGCTGGCCGCGGCGGGCGTGAAGATGACGATCCGCGTCCCGCTGATCCCCGGTTTTAACGCTGATAAAGCTTCCATTCGCGCTATCACGGATTTCGCGGCCGATGAAACCGGCGCCCGCGACATTCATTTTCTGCCCTACCACACCCTTGGCATCAATAAGTACCGCCTGCTGGACTGGCCCTATCTGGCACCCGCAACGCCGCTCGACGAACCGGCGCTGCTGGCGTTTGCCGAAGATTACGCCCGCCAGAAAGGGCTCACCGCATGGATAAGAGGATAACCATCATGACTGAACTCAATCTCGCTTTTCTCCCCGAGCGCATCAAAGCCCACAAAGCGGCGCTGGTGCAAATCGTGCGTCCGCCGGTCTGTACTGAGCGCGCGCAGCACTACACCGCAATGTACCAGCAGCATCAGGATAAACCGCTGCCGGTACGCCGCGCGCTGGCGCTGGCGCATCACCTGGCGAACCGCACTATCTGGATCAAACATGACGAGCTGATCGTCGGCAATCAGGCAAGTCAGGTGCGCGCGGCTCCGTTTTTCCCGGAATATACCGTCAGCTGGATTGAGAAAGAGATTGACGATCTCGCCGACCGCCCCGGCGCCGGGTTCTCCGTCAGCCCGCAGGATAAAACCGTGATGCATGAAATCTGCCCGTGGTGGCGCGGCCAGACGGTGCAGGATCGCTGCTACGGCATGTTTACCGATGAGCAAAAAGAACTGCTGGCGTCGGGCATTATCAAAGCGGAAGGCAATATGACCTCCGGCGACGCGCATCTGGCGGTGAATTTCCCGCTGCTGCTGGAAAAAGGTCTCGACGGCCTGCGAGCCAAAGTGGCGGAGCGCCGCGCGCGTCTGCTGCTGACCGATCAGGGCGATCTGCATAAAGAGCAGTTCCTGAAAGCGATCGACATTACTTTTAGCGCGCTCAGCGAGCATATCCGGCGCTTCGCGGCGCTCGCTTCACAAATGGCGCAGGAGGAAAAACGCCCGGCGCGTCGCGATGAGTTGCTCGCCATTGCCGCTAACTGCGCGCATATCGCGCACCAGCCGCCTGCGTCTTTCTGGCAGGCGTTACAGCTCTGCTATTTTGTGCAGCTGGTGTTGCAGATTGAGTCCAATGGACATTCCGTATCGTTTGGCCGCCTCGATCAATATCTCTATCCCTGGTATCGCCGCGATGTCGAACTTGAACAGACGCTGGAGCGCGAGCGCGCCATCGAACTGTTGCAGAGCTGCTGGCTGAAGCTGCTGGAGGTCAACAAAATCCGTTCCGGATCGCATTCAAAAGCCTCTGCAGGCAGCCCGCTCTACCAGAACGTCACGATTGGCGGACAACGTCTGCTTAACGGCGAGCCGGTGGACGCGGTCAACCCGCTCTCGTGGGCGGTGCTGGAATCGTGCGGTCGGCTGCGCTCCACCCAGCCGAACCTCAGCGTGCGTTACCACGCCGGAATGAGTAATGAATTCCTCGACGCCTGCGTCCAGGTGATCCGCTGCGGCTTCGGGATGCCTGCGTTTAACAACGATGAAATAGTCATCGACGAATTTATTAAGCTTGGGGTCAGCCGCGAAGACGCCTATGACTACGCGGCCATTGGCTGCATTGAAACGGCGGTCGGCGGGAAATGGGGTTATCGCTGCACCGGCATGAGCTTTATTAACTTCGCCCGCGTGATGCTGGCGGCGCTGGAAGGCGGTCGCGACGCGACGACCGGTAAAGTTTTCCTGCCGCAGGAAAAGGCGCTCTCCGCCGGCAATTTCAGCCACTTCAGCGAAGTGATGGACGCCTGGGATAACCAGATCCGCTACTACACCCGCAAATCGATTGAAATTGAATGCGTGGTGGATACTGTTCTTGAAGAGAACGCGCACGATATTCTCTGCTCGGCGCTGGTCGATGACTGCATTGAGCGCGGCAAGAGCATTAAGCAAGGCGGCGCGAAATATGACTGGGTATCCGGGTTGCAGGTGGGGATCGCCAACCTCGGCAACAGTCTCGCCGCGGTGCGCAGGCTGGTGTTCGAACAGAGCGTGGTGACGCAGCCGCAGCTGGCGCAGGCGCTGAATAACGATTTTGAAGGGCTGACCGGCGAACAGCTGCGCCAGCGACTGATCAACAGCGCCCCGAAATATGGCAATGACGATGACGATGTCGATCTGTTGCTGGCGCGCGCGTACCAGACGTACATCGACGAGCTGAAGCAGTATCACAATACCCGCTTCGGGCACGGCCCGATCGGCGGCACTTACTACGCGGGTACGTCGTCTATCTCCGCGAACGTGCCTTTTGGCGCGGCGACGATGGCGACGCCGGACGGACGCAAGGCCAGAACGCCGCTGGCGGAAGGCGCAAGCCCGGCGTCAGGCACTGACCGTCTGGGGCCAACGGCGGTGATTAACTCGGTCGGAAAACTGCCGGTGGCGAAAATACTTGGCGGCGTGCTGTTGAATCAGAAGCTTAACCCGTCCACACTGGATAACTTACGCGATCGCCAGAAACTGATGCAGATGCTGCGCACTTTCTTTGAAGTGCATAAGGGATGGCACGTTCAGTACAACATTGTCTCGCGTGAAACCCTGCTGGACGCCAAAGCACACCCGGATAAGTATCGCGATCTGGTCGTGCGCGTGGCGGGTTACTCCGCGTTCTTTACGGCCTTATCCCCTGATGCGCAGGATGATATTATCGCCCGTACCGAACATACGCTTTAAATGAAACCGCGGTGGCGTCACGCCACCGCGCATAACGATGCAGATATGAACTCCCGACAACAAATCATTTTACAGATGGTGATTGACCGCGGCCGCATGAGCGTGGCGGATCTATCAAAAATCACCGGCGTTTCTGAAGTCACCATTCGTCAGGATCTGAACCTCCTTGAAAAGCAGAGCTATCTGCGCCGCACCCACGGGTTCGCCGTGCCGCTCGACAGCGACGATGTAGAAACCCGGATGATGAACAATTTCGCGCTCAAGCGCAGGCTCGCGGATTTCGCCTGCTCGCTCGTGAATGACGGCGAAACGGTGTTTATCGAAAACGGCAGTACCAACGCCCTGCTGGCGCGGGCGCTGGCTGAACAAAAGAAGGTGACGCTTATCACCGTAAGCAGCTTTATCGCCCATCTGCTGAAAGAAACCTCGTGTGAAATTATTCTGCTCGGCGGTATCTACCAGAAGAAAAGCGAAACCATGGTCGGCCCGCTGACGCGCCAGTACATTTCGCAGGTGCACTTCAGTAAAGCGTTTATCGGGATTGACGGCTGGTCGCCTGAGACGGGCTTTACCGGTCGCGACATGATGCGCGCCGACGTGGTGAACGCGGTGCTGGAAAAAGGCAGCGAGGCCATTATTCTCACCGACAGCAGTAAGTTCGGCGCGGTACATCCCTATACGCTCGGCCCGGTTTCGCGCTTTAACCGGGTGATTACCGATGACGGCCTGAATGGCGCCGCCCGTGACGTCCTCGCCGCCTCCGGCCTGACGCTGGATATTATTTCGCCCTTTCCTGCCTGAAGCTTTGCTGGCGCGTCGACACGGCGCGCCTTCGCTTGAGACTATTCTCAGCCTCAATTAAGACTTTTTACCTGTCTGAATTCGCTGAAGAAATTAAAATTAACCTCAGCGATATTACTGAGTGTTGATTGTCACCTGCGTGATTCTTTATTCCGTATCGCTGCACCGTTTCACGAACTGGCGCTTTAAGCGGCGATTTAGCCACTATACTTAAAGTGAACAGCCTTTCCGTGAATCAATTATTCAGGAGAAAGTATTATGTCATTAAATTACAAAAAAGTAGCCGCGGCAGTGCTGGCCGTTACTCTGGTAGCTTCTCTGAGCGCATGCTCTAACTGGTCTAAACGTGACCGCAATACCGCTATCGGCGCGGGTGCAGGTGCAATCGGCGGCTCCGTGCTGACTGACGGCAGCGCGCTCGGCACCCTCGGCGGCGCAGCGGTAGGCGGTATTATCGGTCATCAGGTTGATTAATCTGCGGCCCGCAAAAGCATAACGCTTTGACGTATTACTCGCATCACCGAATAATTACAGGTCTGGCTATACCGCAGTAAACATAACAAAATAGCCACGGCGTTTTCGCCGTGGCTAACAATTACCCGCCCGCCAGTTTAACTTTCATTCCTTTCGCTTCCAGCAGACTTTTTATTAAGTCCCTTTTATCGCCCTGTATTTCTATTACGCCATCTTTGACCGCGCCGCCACAGCCGCATTTTTTCTTAAGCTCGGCCGCGAGACTATTTAACGTCGCGTCGTCAGCGTCAATGCCGGTGATAAGGCATACGCCTTTCCCTTTGCGGCCGCTGGTCTGGCGCTGGATACGCACCACACCGTCGCCTTTCGGGCGCGCGGGCGCAGCTTTGGGCTCGTCGATGCGCCCGGTTTCCGTCGAATAGACCAGACGGCTGTTATTATCGTTCATTATCCCTCCTGCTTCAGAGACGCCAGAATATCCCGCAACGCCTGCGCCGGGTTAGCCGCGCGGGTGATGGGACGTCCGATAACCATATAGTCGACGCCCGCCTCTTGCGCCTCGGCAGGCGTCATAATACGGCGCTGATCGCCCGCGTCGCTGCCGGCCGGACGAATGCCGGGGGTGACCAGTTTAAATTCGCGCCCGAACGTCGCTTTAAAACGCACGGCCTCATGGGCGGAACAGACCACGCCGTCAAGACCGCACTGCCGGGTGAGGCGCGCGAGACGCTCCGCCTGCTCTGCCGGGCTGAGAGTAATGCCGAGCCCCTGTAAATCTTCCGCTTCCATACTGGTCAGCACCGTCACCGCAATCAGTAACGGCGCGTCGTTGCCAAACGAGGCCAGCGCCTCTTTCGCCGCCGTCATCATGCGCGCGCCGCCGCCCGCGTGCACATTCACCATCCAGACGCCAAGCTCCGCCGCCGCCGCAACGGCGCGCGCGGTAGTATTCGGGATATCGTGAAATTTCAGATCCAGAAAGACGTCAAAGCCGCGCGAAATCAGATCGCGCACCAGCTGCGGCCCGAAGAGCGTGAACATCTCTTTGCCGACTTTCAGACGGCAATCGCGCGGATCGATGCCATCCACAAAGGCCAGCGCGCTGTCGCGGTTGTCGTAATCGAGCGCGACGACGACGGGGGAATGAGTTACAGAATGAGAGGATGAGGCAAATGATGTCATGACCAGACCTTCTGACAGGCGCACCGGCGTGGCGCGGGATTGATAAACGGCAAGCATTCTACCCGCCGTCCGCCGAAATTTACAGGCAAGATCGCCCTGCCAGGCGGCCTTCTGGCCGTTAACGCGCTGTCGCCACGGCAGATGAACATAAATTCAAAAGTATGTTGTAACTAAATTGCGCGTTAAGCATAGCCGCGATGGTATGTGCGGCAGGGACTGAGAATAAATTACTGGCCGTCAAGGCCGCGGATAGGCTTAATCGTCGACCAGGCGCGGCACGACGGGCAGTGCCAGTAGAGCGTGAAAGCGGTAAAGCCGCACTTCTGGCAGCGATAGCGCGGCTTGGTGCGCACCTGTTCGCCCACCATATCGCGCAGCACCATCAGGCTCTCTTTCGCGCGCCCTTCTTCCGCCTCGTGCAGATGGTAATCCATCAGCCGGTGAAAGACGCGCATGGTCGGGTGGCGCTGTAGCTGGCGCGTGATATAGACCTGCGCGCTGTCCGCGCCTTCGCGTTGCTCAAGCACCTGCGCAAGCATCAGTTCCGCTTCGGCGCCGGTGTTTTCTTCCACGCAGCGTTTAAGGAATTCGGCCCATTCGTCGGGTTTACCGAGCTGCTGATAGCAGACCTGGAGCATCTCCAGCGTTTCGCTCACCAGTTCGCGATCCTGGCTGATGACTTTCTCCAGCGTCTCGACGGCGTGCGCATAATCGCCGCGCGTCATAAAAATGCGCCCCATCATAATGGAGACGCGCGCGCTGTTGCGATCCGCCGACGCGCCCTTTTTCAGGAGCGACATGGCGCGATCCATATCTTCATTGCTCATCGCCTGGAGCGCCAGCTCGCAGTAAAAATGGGCGATTTCGACGCGCTGATGCTCTTTGCCGAGCTTAACCAGCCGTTCGGCGGCATCGATGGCTTTCTGCCAGTCGCTGGTGGCCTGATAGATTTGCAGCAGTTGCTGAAGCGCGCCGATGCGGAAATCGGTTTCGTCCACCAACTGGTTGAACATGTCTTCGGCGCGATCGTAGAGCCCGGCGGCCATGTAATCGCGGCCGAGCTGCTGAACGGCGAGCAGGCGCTGATCGTAGGTGAGCGACGCGCTTTCCATCAGCGACTGGTGAATGCGGATAGCCCGGTCCACCTCGCCGCGCGAGCGGAAGAGGTTACCAAGCGTCAGGTGGGCTTCAACGGTGCCGGTATCTTCCTTGAGCATTTCAAGGAACAGATCCACCGCTTTATCCTGCTGATTGGACAGCAGAAAGTTCACGCCTGCGACGTAATCGCGTGACAGACGGTTCGCTTCCTGCTCTTTGTCCTGTTGCGCACTTCTGCGGCCCATGTACCAGCCATACGCAGCGGCGACAGGCAACAGCAGAAACAACAACTCCAGCATAGAGGGTTAATCCTTAACAGCAGGCGCGGCGGCGTTTGCCGGAACCGGCTCTGCGGGCGCGAGTTGCTGCTCAAGGCGTTTCACTTTACGTTCGGCGCGCGCCAGTTGCAGGCGAACACGCAGCCAGAACAGTCCACAGATGATCCAGCCGATGATAAAACCTGCGCCGAATAAGGTCGCCAGCAGCGTAGAGATCCGATAGTCGCCCTGCGCCAGCAGGAAGTTAAAGGTGACCTGTTGATCGTTTTGCGCGCCCAGCGTGACGGAAACGACGAAAATCGCTAATACCACTAAAAAAATAATCAGATATTTCACATGACATCCCGTATGTGTTTTGTGCGACCAATGTCCCGGCCTCGGCTCAACGCGCTATACGTTATCATTTCCACCCTTTGCGTGAAATGATAAAGCGCCGGGACATCCTTTATAAATAGGGGCGGAACGGCGAAACTCAAGCCGCCGTCACTCTTCTGTCTCGCGCCGGGCGATTTCCACTTTCTCTTCCACCGGCGGCGTAAGCGGGCCACAGAGACGCTGCGCAAGCCAGGCGGCGATGGTCACCAGCAACCAGGAGAGCAGCGTGGCGACCACCAGATCCCGCGGCCAGTGCATGCCGAGCAGCATTCGGCTGCCCATCACGCCGACGGCCCAGAGCGTCAGCACCGCAAGCGTAATGGTTCGCCTGCGCGGCCAGAGCAGCCCGAATCCCAGCATCGCCCAGCTTGCGGCAAACATGGTGTGCCCGGACGGAAACGCGAATCCGGTCTCTTTTTGCCAGTGTTTGCGCAGCCAGGCCGGGATATCGGTTTCGTTCTGCAACTGCGCTTTCACCAGCGCCCCTCTTTCCTTGCGCTTTAAATTGTAGAACTCGTCAACCGGGATGTTACGGTTTTTTTCAAGCCAGATAACAAACGGGCGCGGTTCCTGAACTTTTTCTTTAATCAGCGACTTAGACCACTGCCCCGCCATAATGACGACGCCCAGAATCGCAAACAGCATCAGCGCCGGACGCAGCCGAAAACGCAGACACCACAAGAACCAGCCGCACAGCAAAACGTGAGTAATGATGCCCCAAGGCTGAGTGACCGTTTCTGTCATCCAGAACAGCGCCTTAAGCCACAGCGAGCCGCCGCCCGGTTGCCACTGCCAGCCTGAGATCCAGACGGTCAAGGGCATGATGAGCAACAGCGCGGCGCCGACCGCGGTTCGTTTCGCAATTGCCAGCATGTTCTCTCCTTTTTCCTGAAGTCCTTCAAGAATAACCGAAAATCGCGCATGGCAGGATAGTTAACTATTGATGCGATTGATATTGAGAGCACGACTGAGTGAGGCGAACCCTGCCGGGATGTGGCAAAATAGTGAATAACGACAGAAAGCCAACAGACTGGCAGGCGCCTGCGGGCGTTCATAATATCCGGAGAATCACATGCAGCTTAAACGTGTGGCAGAAGCCAAACTGCCAACCCCATGGGGCGATTTCCTGATGGTGGGTTTTGAAGAACTGGCCACCGGACAGGATCACGTAGCCCTGGTATTTGGTGATATTACCGGTGCGGATCCGGTGCTGGCGCGCGTCCACTCTGAGTGTCTGACCGGCGACGCGCTGTTCAGCCTGCGCTGCGATTGCGGCTTCCAGCTGGAAGCGGCGCTGTCGCACATTGCGGAAGCCGGGCGCGGCGTGCTCCTCTATCATCGCCAGGAGGGGCGCAACATCGGTCTGCTGAATAAAATCCGCGCCTATGCCTTGCAGGATCAGGGCTACGATACCGTTGAAGCGAACCACCAGCTCGGCTTTGCCGCCGACGAGCGCGATTTCACGCTGTGCGCGGATATGTTTAAGCTGCTGGGCGTGGATGAAGTGCGCCTGCTGACCAATAACCCGCGCAAGGTTGAAATTTTGACCGAAGCGGGGATTAATATCGTCGAGCGCGTGCCGCTTATCGTCGGGCGTAACCCGAAAAACGAGCACTATCTCGATACCAAAGCCGCCAAGATGGGGCATCTGCTCTCCGGTAACTAACCGGCGTCATAAAAAAGGCCTGCAAACGCAGGCCTTTTTGTTGCACCGTATGCCTCGTCTTTAGCGCAGCATGTTACGGATGACGTAGTGCAGAATACCGTCGTTACGGTAATAGGTCATCTCATTACCGGTATCGATGCGGCAGAGGCACTCCAGTATTTCGGTTGAGCCATCGGCACGCGTCAGCGTGACCGGCACCGTGCCGCCCGGCGTAAGCGACTGCAGATTACCGATATCCAGCGTCTCGTCGCCGGTCAGTCCCAGCGTTTTGCGCGTCACGCCCTGCGGGAATTCCAGCGGCAGGATCCCCATCCCGATCAGGTTAGAGCGGTGGATTCGCTCAAACGACTCGGCAATCACCACGCGAATACCGAGCAGACGCGGGCCTTTGGCCGCCCAGTCGCGGCTGGAGCCCGAGCCGTACTCTTTCCCGGCGATGACCGCAAGCGGCGTTCCCTGCTCCTGGTAACGCATGGCGGCATCGTAAATCGACATCACCTCGTTACCCGGAATAAGACGCGTCATGCCGCCTTCCACGCCCGGTACCATTTCGTTACGAATGCGAATATTGGCGAAAGTGCCGCGCATCATCACTTCATGGTTGCCGCGTCGCGAGCCGTAGGAGTTAAAGTCGGCGCGCTCCACCCCATGACTTTGCAGATAACGCCCGGCGGGGCTGTCCGCCTTGATGCTGCCCGCCGGCGAGATATGGTCGGTGGTGACGGAATCGCCCAGCATCGCGAGAATGCGCGCGCCGTGGATATCCTGCACTGGCGCCGGCTCGGAAAGCATCTCATCGAAAAATGGCGACAGGCGAATATAGGTGGAGTCGTTCTGCCAGTCGTAGGTGTCTGACGCCTGAACCTGAATGGAACGCCACTCTTCGGTTCCTTCAAAAACTTCCGCGTACTCCTTGCGAAACATATCGGTGGAGACTTCCTGCACCGCCCGGGCGATCTCCTGACCAGTCGGCCAGATATCCTTCAGATAGACCGGATCGCCTTTGCGATCGTGGCCAAGAGGATCGGTCGCGAGGTTAATATTCATATTCCCCGCCAGCGCATACGCCACCACCAGCGGCGGCGACGCCAGCCAGTTGGTTTTCACCAGCGGGTGAATGCGCCCTTCAAAGTTACGGTTGCCCGAAAGCACCGCGCCAACCGTCAGATCGCCTTTTTTAATCGCCTGCTCGATAGGCTCCGGCAACGGCCCGGAGTTACCAATACAGGTGGTGCAGCCATACCCGACCAGGTTAAAGCCCAGTTCGTCGAGCCACGGGGTCAGCTTCGCATGAGCCAGATAATCGGAGACGACTTTTGAGCCGGGCGCCAGCGACGCTTTCACCCACGGCTGCCGCTTAAGCCCCAACTGCACGGCTTTTTTCGCCAGCAGGCCCGCCGCCATCAGCACGCTCGGGTTAGAAGTGTTAGTACAGGAGGTAATCGCGGCAATCACCACTGCGCCGTCCGGCAGTTCATACTGATGCCCGTTCAGCGTATACCCAATCGAGTGCAGATCTTTTTTCGGCGAATTAACTTCAAGCTCAGTACTGGCGGCGAAGGCCTTCGGCACGTCGCCCAGACTTACGCGATCCTGCGGACGTTTCGGCCCGGCGATACTGGCTTCTACGGTGCCCATGTCAAGCTCAAGCGTGCTGGTAAACACCGGCTCGTCGCCAGGGTTACGCCACATGCCCTGCGCTTTGGCATACGCCTCTACCAGCGCCACCTGCTCTTCGCTGCGTCCGCTCAGACGTAAATAGCCCAGCGTCACATCATCAATCGGGAAAAAGCCGCAGGTCGCGCCATATTCCGGCGCCATGTTGGCAATCGTCGCGCGGTCTGCCAGCGGGAGCGTATCCAGCCCGTCGCCAAAGAATTCGACAAATTTTCCGACCACGCCATGTTTACGCAGCATTTGCGTGACCGTCAGCACCAGGTCGGTAGCGGTAATGCCTTCGCTGAGCTTGCCGGTGAGACGAAAACCGACGACATCCGGGATCAGCATCGATACGGGCTGGCCGAGCATCGCCGCTTCGGCTTCGATACCGCCGACGCCCCAGCCGAGCACGCCAAGGCCGTTAATCATCGTGGTGTGGGAGTCTGTGCCGACGAGCGTATCGGGATAAGCCACCATCACGCCATCCTGGAGTTCGCTCCAGACGGTTTTACCCAGATACTCAAGGTTAACCTGGTGACAGATGCCGGTGCCCGGCGGGACCACGCTGAAGCGACTGAACGCCTGCTGGCCCCAGCGCAGGAACGCATAACGCTCGTGGTTGCGCTCCATCTCCAGGCGCACATTCTCTTCAAACGCATTATCGTCGCCGAAGTGGTCGACAGTCACAGAGTGGTCGATGACCAGATCGACCGATGAGAGCGGGTTCACTTTCGAGACGTCTCCACCGAGACGCTTCACCGCTTCGCGCATGGCCGCGAGATCCACCACCGCCGGAACGCCGGTGAAATCCTGCATCAATACACGCGCAGGACGATACGCGATTTCGCGATCGGCATGCGCGTTTTCAAGCCAGCCCGCCAGCGCCTGGATATCTTCAAGCGTGACGGTCTCGCCATCCTGCCAGCGCAGCAGGTTTTCAAGTAACACTTTCAGTGATTTGGGTAACCGCGCGATATCGCCCAACTCCCGGGCGGCTTTCGGCAGGCTGTAGTAGTGATAGGTTTTATCCTGCGCCTGTAATGTATCCTTGCTGGCTTCGCGTAGGGTCGACGACATAGCTCCTCCTTCAGTCCTGAGATAGCGATGCCCCGATTGTTATCAGGGTCTGTATTAAAGATAACACAAACATGTCGTAACGATTTGATAACAACCCGAATCGCTAAAAGTGAAGGAGAAGAGAGGGGAAAAACAAAGCGCCCGGCTGGAGCCGGGCGCAGAGGAATCAGTGAGCAAGCATCCAGACAAGCTGACACCAGAACAAGGAGGAAACTGTAAATACGCCAATCCATGACCAGTATTTGAGCGTGAGCTGATTATTCATACCTGTTACACCAATAATTAATACCGTTGATCAATCTGGCGCTTGCCAGCGTTGTAAAGATTGCTGTGTGTAATTTTTCTCGCTGTGTTTACAACGAGAACAGATAAATTTAGGTTAAATTAAATTCTTGTTTTTTATTATCAACGCCATTCAGCGTTTATTGTTTTTGTGATCGTCTTCAGAAAATAAAGCGATAAAATCTTGTTGCTCTTTTGTTAGCTTCCAGCCTGTCGGAAGGGTCAAAAAACCCCCTTTTGAGCTGTTTTCGTGCCTGTCATCTGGTTGACATATTGGCGAGCGAGTGAAAGCGTGCTGTTGTAAAGCCATGCTTAACCCCAAAATGTCCACACCAGAAGCGCAATCCCAATCCAGAACAGGGTTGAGATGCCGAACACCGCCAGCCACGCTTTACGCTTAAGATCGGGATCTCTTTGCGAATCGTCGCTTTCTGATGGCATTGCTAACCTCGTACAATCGACATTGCTTATCATATGGACACCAAACAATTGGCAGAAGTAATCATCAGTTGAGATAAATCCTAAATAAAAACCAGCCAAAAATCCAGCACCTTTACGATCATTTTTGGAGAAAATATTCAATCTTTTGACGTGAAATAAATTATTGAAGTTGTGAATTTGCGTAGCTGAGAATTATTTCCTACTTTTGTCGTGACGAGACGACACCTTATCCGCATCTTCTGTATGGATAAGCGCGATAATAATTTCACTTAGTACGAATGATTATGTTTTTAATTTGAATAAAGAAGGGGAAAATCAGCGTACCTTTGCACCAGTGGAAAGGTACGCGCAGGGATTATTTGGCAGGTAATTTGATATCTTTAAACATCGCTTCAATATCTTCATTCGAACGCAGCGCTACCGCGGCATCCACCACATCACGCGTTAAATGCGGCGCAAAACGCTGAATAAAATCATACATGTAACTACGCAGGAAAGTACTGCGGCGAAAACCAATCTTTGTGGTGCTGTGGCTGAAAATGTCATGCGCGTCGAGACGCACGAGGTCCGGATCAGAGACCGGATCCACGGCCATGCTGGCAATCACCCCTACCCCTAACCCTAATCTGACGTAAGTTTTGATCACATCGGCATCGGTGGCGGTAAAAACAATACGTGGCGTCAGTCCGGCCCGATTAAACGCGGTATCGAGTTCCGAGCGGCCCGTAAAGCCGAAGGTGTATGTGACCAGCGGATATTGCGCCAGCTCCTCAATATTCACGCTCTCCCTGGACGCCAGCGGATGATCAGGCGTGACGACTATCGAGCGGTTCCAGTGGTAGCACGGCAGCATCACCAGATCATCATAGAGATGCAGCGCTTCGGTCGCGATAGCGAAATCTGCGTTGCCTTTGGAGACCGCTTCAGCAATCTGCGTGGGAGACCCCTGATGCATATGCAGCGACACGCGCGGGTAACGCTCGATAAAGCCTTTAATCACCCCAGGCAGCGCGTAACGCGCCTGTGTATGCGTGGTGGCGACATACAGCGAGCCTTTATCAGGCCATGTGTGCTCGCCCGCCACCGATTTAATTGCATCGACTTTGGAGAGGACTTCGCGTGCGATACGGATAATTTCCTGGCCGGCGGGCGTCACCTGCGTCAGATGTTTGCCGCTGCGGGCAAATATCTGAATTCCCAGTTCATCTTCCAGCATACGCACCTGCTTACTGATGCCGGGCTGCGACGTATAAAGCCCTTCCGCCGTAGATGAGACATTCAGGTTATGGTTCACCACCTCAACGATATAGCGTAACTGCTGTAGTTTCATAACTGACCATCCAGAATCAGCGCCTGCGCGCAGGCTTAAGACGATTTGATAATAAAAAAGGAAGATACTATAACCGGGCAGGCTTTTATAGCTTATGTGTATAGTTCAGTGAAAAAAATAATAAGGTCGTTATAAACGCAAAAAGGCCAGCTCAGGCTGGCCTTTGTTTTTGCACGCGTCAGGCTTACTTTTTGCCTTCGGCCCACTTGCCGTCAACATAAAACGCTGACCAGCCGGTGGCTTTCCCGTCTTTCTCAGACGCCACGTACTGCTGTTTGGTTTTACGGCTGAAGCGAACCACCGCCGGGTTGCCTTCCGGATCCTGCGCAGGCGCATCCGCCAGATAACGCAGTTTTTCCGGCAGACGATCGCGGAAGCGTTGCAGCTCTTCCACCAGCGGCGCGCGGGTTTCACGCGATTTCGGGAAGGTGTTCGCCGCCAGGAACACGCCAGCAGCGCCGTCACGCAGGACGAAGTAAGCATCCGACTTCTCGCACGGCAATTCTGGCAGCGGCACCGGATCTTCCTTCGGCGGCGCAACTTCGCCGTTACGCAGGATCTTACGGGTGTTTTTACAGTCGTCGTTGGTGCAGGCCATGTACTTACCGAAACGCCCCATCTTCAGGTGCATTTCAGAACCGCATTTCTCACACTCAACCACCGGGCCGTCATAACCCTTGATGCGGAATTCGCCCTCTTCGACTTCGTAGCCGTCGCAGGTCGGGTTGTTGCCGCACACATGCAGTTTGCGCTTCGGATCGATGAGGTAGCTGTCCATCGCCGTACCGCACTTCTGGCAGCGACGTTTGGCGCGCAGCGCGTTGGTTTCCGCGTCGTCGCCTTCCAGCACGTTCAGCACTTCGTTTTCCGGCACCAGGTTAATGGTGGTTTTGCAGCGCTCTTTCGGCGACAGCGCGTAACCGGAGCAGCCCAGAAATACGCCTGTGCTGGCCGTGCGGATGCCCATCGGGCGGCCGCAGGTCGGGCAATCGATGCTGGTCAGCACCATCTGGTTCGGGCGCATACCGCCTTCTTCAGGATCTTTTTCGGCGGTATCCAGCTGTCTTGAGAAATCGTCGAAGAAGGTGTCCAGCACCGCGCGCCACTCAGCCTCATGGTTGGCCACCTGATCGAGCGAATCTTCCATCTGCGCGGTGAAGTCGAAGTTCATCAGCTCAGGGAAATTTTCTTCCAGACGATCGGTGACGATTTCACCCATTTTTTCAGCATAGAAGCGACGGTTCTCCACACGCACATAACCGCGATCCTGAATGGTCGAGATAATAGACGCATAGGTAGACGGACGGCCGATACCGCGTTTTTCGAGCTCTTTCACCAGCGACGCTTCGCTAAAGCGCGCAGGCGGCTTGGTGAAGTGCTGCGCAGGCGTCAGTTCAACCAGAGAAAGTTTATCGCCCTGATTCACGGCTGGCAGCGTGCGGTCTTCATCGCCCTTACGCAGCGCCGGCATCACTCTGGTCCAGCCGTCGAAGCGCAGGATGCGGCCGCGCGCTTTAAGGCGGAAATCGCCTGCGGCGACGGTCAGCGTCGTGGAATCGTACTGCGCTGGCGTCATCTGACAGGCGACGAACTGGCGCCAGATCAGCTGATAGAGTTTCTGCGCGTCGTTCTCCATATCCTTCAGCGATTCCGCCAGCACGCTGACGTCCGAAGGACGAATCGCTTCGTGCGCTTCCTGAGAGTTCTCTTTGCTGGCGTACTGGTTCGGGTTCTCCGGCAGATATTTCTTGCCGAATTCCTCGCCGATGTAGCTACGCACCATGCTGACCGCGTCCTGACTCAGGTTGGTGGAGTCGGTACGCATATAAGTGATGTACCCTGCTTCGTAGAGACGCTGGGCCATCATCATGGTTTTCTTCACGCCAAAGCCCAGACGGGTGCTCGCCGCCTGCTGGAGCGTGGAGGTAATAAAAGGCGCGCCCGGTTTGCTGCTGGTCGGCTTATCTTCACGCTCGATAACCTGATAGCTCGCCGCTTTCAGCAACGCTACCGCCGCTTCGGTATCCTGACGGTTTACCGGGCGGAACGGTTTATCTTTGTGATGCGTAACCTGTACGCTGAGCTGATCGCTTTTCGGCGTTGAGAGCAGCGCGTCCACTTCCCAGAATTCTTCCGGCACAAACGCTTTGATTTCACGCTCGCGCTCGACCACCAGACGCACCGCCACGGACTGCACGCGGCCTGCGGACAGCCCACGGGCGATTTTTTTCCACAGCAGCGGGGAGACCATATACCCCACCACGCGGTCCATAAAGCGGCGCGCCTGCTGCGCGTTGACGCGATCGATATTCAGCTCGCCCGGCTTTTCAAACGCCTGGCGGATCGCATTTTTGGTAATCTCGTTAAACACCACGCGGCTGTAGCGCGTCTCATCGCCGCCGATCACTTCCCGCAGGTGCCAGGCGATGGCTTCCCCTTCGCGGTCAAGGTCGGTTGCGAGATAGATATGGTCTGCTTTTTCAGCCAGCGATTTCAGCTCGGAAACCACTTTCTCTTTGCCGGGCAGCACTTCGTATTGCGCTTCCCAGTTATGCCAGGGATCGACGCCCATGCGATTGACTAACGCGCCGCGTTCATCTTTTTTGACTTTTTTAGCCGGTTTCGTCGGGGCGGATTCAGCGCTTTTTTTAGGGGCGGAGCCACTGGTCGGCAAATCCCGGATGTGACCGACGCTGGATTTCACCACGTAGTCTTTACCGAGATATTTGTTGATCGTTTTGGCTTTTGCCGGGGACTCAACGATGACGAGAGCTTTACCCATATTCACCTTTACCTGATTTGATTCTTCCAGAATACGTCGCACGTTGATTCGCCGTCACTGGCGACAAGCCTCGTATATTGTGGCCATCGCAAAGCTTATCAACCCCTTAATCCATCACCAGGCGCGGTTCACGCTACTACCGGTGGCTGAGTCGTCAGGTTTATCGTGCAAATGCGCTACAGCACGACGGAAGTTCGGTCGAATGTCAAGCAATTCTGTTGCCAGATTTGCGAAAGCGTCACACTCTACCTGATAAAATTCGTTACGCAACTTTATTAGCATGCAAAAGTGATTAACGCCACCAGCGAACCTTTTTGAAAAGCCCTTTGAACCGCAGGGAAAATTTGCCCATGACACCCAGTGAGACGTACACTATCCCCCTGTCAGTAAGGAGATGATTATGCAAGAGATAACTCAGCCTATCGATCGCGCCACGCTGCTGGCGCAGGCCAATAAAATGATCCGCGAGCATGAAGACTATATTGCCGGTATGGTGGCCACCGACGTTGAGCAAAAAAATGGCGTACTCGTCTTTCGCGGCGAATATTTTATGGACGAACAAGGCTTGCCAACGGCGAAAACCACGGCGGTATTTAATATGTTTAAATACCTGGCGCATCAGCTTTCCGAGAAATATCACCTGCTGCCTTAAAAGCGCTCGCGACGTTGATGACAGCGTCATCATGAAGCCAGAAAAAAAGCGAGGTTTGACGCCTCGCTTTTTTATTTGCCTTACAGCAGCGGTTTCTGTCCACGCTGCCACCAGCGCAACAGCAGGCGATCCAGGCTCTGCGCGGCGCTGCCGGTAAAGCGGTCCATCAGCCGTTTACGCTGCAGATAACGCAGGCTGACGACCTCACGCTCCTGCATGCGCGCAATGATCAGATCGTCGCTGGTGCTGATTTCGTCCACCAGACCTTTCTCTTTAGCCTGCACACCATACCAGTGCTCGCCGGTCGCGACCGCTTCAATATCCAGCGAAGGACGCATGCTGTGCACAAATTCTTTGAAGAGATGGTGCGTTTCGTTGAGGTCTTCGCGGAATTTCTCACGCCCCTCTTCGGTGTTCTCGCCAAGCAGCGTCAGCGTGCGCTTGTACTGCCCGGCGGTGTGCAGTTCGATATCGATATCGTTGCGCTTCAGCAGGCGGTTGAAGTTCGGGATCTGCGCGACCACGCCGATTGAGCCGATGATGGCGAACGGCGCCGCCACGATGTTATTCGCCACGCAGGCCATCATATACCCGCCGCTGGCGGCGACTTTATCGACCGCGATAGTCAACGGGATCTGGCGCTCGCGCAGGCGCTGGAGTTGCGATGCGGCAAGCCCGTAACCGTGCACTACGCCGCCTGGGCTTTCCAGGCGCAGCAGGACTTCATCGGCAGGTTTTGCGACAGCCAGCACGGCGGTCACTTCTTCACGCAGCGCGCTGACTTCATGGGCATCGATACTGCCTTTAAAGTCGAGCACATAGAGCGTGGGTTTGCCGGCAGGCGCCGCTTCGCCGCGCTTTGCGCGCGCTTTAGCGGCTTTCGCCTCCAGCTTGTTTTTCTTTTTCTGGTTCTTATGCCACTGCTTGTGCTGATGAGGCTCGAGGAGCGCGGCAGCCACCTCTTCCTTCATTTCTTTATAGTCTTCTCCGAGCCGCGTGACGCGTAGCTCGCCGCGCTGGGCTTTTTTCCGCTGCGTCAGGTTGGCGATAAGCGCGATGACGATAGCGATCGCCACGACGACCGTGACGATTTTGGCTAAAAACAGTCCATACTCTGCAAGTAAATTCACTTCTCCACCTTTTATTCAGGCATGACTCGGGCGTTAGTGTAACTGAGCCCCGGGCTCGCGTCTTGTAACAAAGCGAAACTGTGCGAGACCTCTCGCTGAAGATTTCTTTACCGATGAAACAGTTGCAAATGAGGTTGCGACAGCGCAACCCTCCCGCCGCCCGATTGAAATACGCGAAGGATTAAGGCATAAAGCGTTTTTACCCGATGCGAAGCGAAGCCTGGCGGCACGCCGTTTCGCCCCTGCAAGGAGTGACCCGTGCACTATCAACCTCAACGCGATTTGCTGCAAAACCGAATCATTCTTGTCACCGGCGCCAGCGACGGCATTGGCCGCGAGGCGGCGCTGACTTACGCCCGTTACGGCGCGCACGTCCTGCTACTTGGGCGCAGCGAAGAGAAACTGCGCGGCGTCGCCCGTGAAATCGAACAGGAAGGCCTTGCCCGGGCGCACTGGTTTACCCTGGATTACGCCACCGCGACCCCCGAAGCGTGCCAGCGTCTTGCTGAGGCAATCGGCGAACAGGTACCTCGCCTCGACGGCGTGCTGCATAACGCGGGCGTGCTCGGCGACATCGTTCCGATGGATCAGCAAAATCCGGCGGTCTGGAGCGAAGTGATGCAGGTGAACGTTAACGTCACCTTCTTTTTAACGCAGGCGCTGTTGCCGTTGCTGCTGAAATCAGAGGCCGGCTCGCTGGTGTTCACCACCTCAAGCGTCGGTCGTCAGGGCCGGGCTAACTGGGGCGCTTACGCCGTCTCAAAATTCGCGACCGAAGGCATGATGCAGGTGCTCGCCGAAGAATATCAAAGCCGCCAGTTGCGCGTGAACTGCATCAATCCTGGCGGCACGCGCACTAAAATGCGCGCCAGCGCGTTCCCGACCGAAGATCCCGATAAGCTGAAAACACCGGCCGATCTCATGCCGCTCTACCTGTGGCTGATGGGCGACGACAGCCGCCGGAAAACCGGTATTAGCTTTGACGTCCAGCCAGGACGTAAACCGGGGATAGCCGAATGAGCGATGAACGTTACCAGCAGCGCCAGCAGCGCGTGAAAGAGAAAGTCGAAGCGCGCGTCGCGGCCGCCCAGGATGAGCGCGGCATCGTGATCGTCTTTACCGGCAACGGCAAGGGCAAAACCACCGCCGCTTTCGGCACCGTCACGCGCGCGGTCGGCCACGGCAAAAAAGCGGCGGTCATACAGTTTATCAAAGGTGAATGGCCGAACGGCGAGCGCAACCTGCTGGAGCCGCACGGCGTTGAGTTTCAGGTGATGGCGACCGGTTTTACCTGGGACACGCAGAACCGTGAAAGCGATACCGCGGCCTGTCAGGCCGTGTGGCAGCATGGCAAACGGATGCTGGCTGACGCCTCGCTCGATCTCGTGGTGCTGGATGAGCTCACCTATATGGTGGCTTATGATTATCTGGCGCTGGAGGACGTGCTGACGGCGCTGCGTGAGCGCCCGGCGCATCAGACGGTGATTATTACCGGTCGCGGTTGCCACCGCGATATCCTGGACTATGCCGATACGGTGAGCGAGCTGCGCCCGGTGAAACACGCCTTTGACGCAGGCATTAAAGCGCAGATCGGTATCGATTATTAACGCGCACTTTGATTCGCTGCCATAAAAAAACCACCTGCATAGCAGGTGGCATTGATAACGCCCCGTAGGGCGTACTCAAAGCCCTGACAAAAAATCTCGACCTGTTCTGAAAGATTTAAATCCAAAGACGATAAGGCAAAGCCAAAACCTGTTGCTGACCCCCTTCACAGGAGGTGGTGTTCATGCAGGGATAAAAAAGGCGGGTGCGCTCACGCTTACCCGCCCTACATAAAAAAACGCCCTCATCAGAGGGCGTTTTTCTTAGTTGCCGCGACCGCCGCCGGAGCGACGGTTACCGCCGCTGTTCGGCCGACCGCTGCTGCTGCCTGGACGGCCACTACCGCTGTTCGGACGACCGCTGCCGGTGGCGCGAGCGCCGCCCGGACGCGCATTACCGCTGGCGCGCGAGGTGTTATTACCCGCGCGGCTATTTTCTGCGGGACGCGCGCTGCCTGCCGGACGCGCAGCGCCCGCCTGCCCCTGGCCCTGGCCCTGACGCGCTGGCGCGCCCTGACGTGAGGCGCCCGCCGTCTGGCTGTGGCGTTTCACGGCACGACGAATCTGATTCGCCTTCATGCGGCGACGATCTTTCTCCACCGCCACTTTGCTTGCAGTTTCCGGCTCAAGACCCACCAGCTCGCGCAGGTAGTTGGTCTGCGCCAGATCAAGCTCGGTCCAGCCGCCGCGCGGCAGGCCTTTCGGCAGCGGGATATCGCCGTAACGCACGCGAATAAGGCGGCTTACCTGCACGCCGACCGCTTCCCAGAGGCGACGCACTTCACGGTTGCGCCCTTCGGTCAGCGTCACGTTGTACCACTGGTTGATGCCTTCGCCGCCGCTAAAACGAATGGTTTTAAACGCCGCCGGGCCGTCTTCAAGCTGAACGCCGCGCGCCAGTTCGCGAACTTTATTGTCATCCACCTGGCCGAACACGCGCACCGCATACTCGCGCTCAACTTCCTGGCTCGGGTGCATCAGGCGGTTCGCCAGTTCACCATCGGTGGTAAACAGCAGCAGGCCGCAGGTGTTCACGTCAAGACGTCCTACCGCAATCCAGCGCGCGCCGCGCAGTTTCGGCAGACGATCAAAGACGGTCGGACGGCCTTCCGGATCGCTGCGCGTACACAGCTCGCCTTCCGGTTTGTAATAGGCCAGTACGCGGCAAATCTGCTCTACAGACTCTTTTACCGAGATGAGATGGCCGTCGATACGAATTTTCAGCGCGGGCGTGACGTCAACGCGATCGCCTAAGGTGGCGATTTTGCCATCGACACTGACGCGACCGGCTTCGATCATGGCTTCGATTTCACGGCGGGAGCCATGACCGGCTCGCGCCAGCACTTTTTGTAACTTTTCGCTCATGGAGCTTCCTTCAGGTGTCGCCTTCCCAGGCGTCGAACAGGATAACCGGGCTGGGGCGCGCCAGCATGTGACCGCCCCCCGATTTCAGGCCGCGTAGTATAGCGGTAAGCCCTCTTACAGGAAAGGCTTAACGTCGCCCACGCCCTCACGCAGCACGACCGGCGCATCGTCAGTCAGATCGACCACCGTGGTGGGCTGCTGGCCGAGATAACCGCCATGAATAATCAAATCCACCTGCTTTTCCAGGCGGTCTTTAATTTCATCCGGATCGGATTCGGTAAACTCGCTCCCCGGCAGCATCAGCGATGTCGAGAGCATCGGCTCATCGAGCGCCTCAAGGAGCGCGAGCGCAATCGGGTTTGACGGCACGCGCAGCCCGATGGTTTTACGCTTCTCCTGCAACAGACGGCGCGGCACCTCTTTCGTCCCTTTAAGAATAAACGTGTAGTTGCCCGGCGTGTTGTTTTTGATAAGACGGAACGCGACGTTATCGACATACGAATAGGTCGACAGCTCCGAGAGATCGCGGCACATCAGCGTGAAGTTATGGCCGTCCGGTAGATCGCGGATGCGGCAGATGCGCTCCATCGCGCCTTTATCTTCGAGCTTACAACCAAGCGCATAGCCGGAGTCGGTCGGATAAACGATAACGCCGCCTTTACGCACGATCTCCACCGCCTGTTTGATAAGACGCGGCTGCGGGTTGTCCGGATGGATATAGAAAAATTGACTCATACTGCCCTCTCTTTACTCAGTTCCGGCGGCCAGCGGTGCCAGACGGGCGTTAACCCTTCCGGCAGCCGTAGCCTGCGGCCCAGTTCAATCCACGGGCACGGCTGATGAAAATCAGAGCCCTGCGACGCCAGCAGACCAAACTGCCCGGCGTAGCTTGCCAGCTGGTTGCGCTCATTGGGCGCCTGCTGGCACTGGGCCACTTCCATCGCGTCGCCGCCCGCCGCAGCGAACTGGTTTAACAGGCGCTTAAGCCATTTAGCGCTGAGCTGATAGCGTCCGGGATGGGCTATCACCGCCTGTCCGCCAGAATGATGAATCACATCAATAGCTTGTTCTATTGTACACCACTGGGGAGGAACGTAACCGGTTTTCCCGCGCGCCAGATAGTGTTTGAAGACGTTCGCCATGTTGGTGGCGCGTCCGTCCTCAATGAGAAAACGCGCGAAATGCCCGCGGGTGACGACGCCGCCGTCCGCCAGACGCCGCGCGCCTTCCAGCGCCCCCGGAATGCGCGCTTTCTCCAGCCGCTCGGCGATCATCTCGGCGCGCTGCATGCGGCGCTGCGCCTGACCGTTGAGAAACGCGACCATTTCAGGGTGCGTAATGTCAATGCCCAGTCCGACGATATGAATTTCGTGGTTTTCCCAGAGCGTGGAAATTTCGACGCCGTCAATGAGCCGCAGCGCCAGGCCCGCGCGTTCAATTTCCTGGTGCGCGGCCGGCAGGCCCGTCGTGGTGTCGTGATCGGTTATCGCGAGCGTATGAATGCCCATTTCAACGGCGCGGTGTACCAGTTGTTCTGGAGTCAGCAGGCCGTCAGATGCCGTTGTATGGCTGTGCAGATCGTAAATAATGGCTAATTCAGGTTCGCTCAAAACGGC